>DS999531.1:3036037-3124921 GCA_000158135.1 Rhodobacteraceae bacterium KLH11 | reverse complement strand
TAGACTGGGAAGTCTATGCAGCCAAGCTGGAAGACAGCGACATGCCGCTGGATCAACAGCAAGAACTGATCGAAACTCTGTGGTCCATCGTCGTGATGTTTGTCGATCTGGGCTATGACCTGCACACCATCCCGCAAAACTGTGGAGAAGATGAAGAAGCATTGGATCAGGATTCCACGGACTTGGTATCCTTGTTGAACAACAAATGGGCGCAGACCCGCGCAGAGGAGGACCAATGGCAGGAGTAACAGCAAAACCAACAAAGGCCGTGATCTATGCTCGGGTATCTGGGGCCAAGCAAGTGCGTGAAGGCGATGGCCTCGCCTCTCAGGAAAACCGTTGTCGGGAATACGCCACCTACAAAGACTATGATGTGGTCGAGGTGTTCATGGACGATATGTCCGGCAAGTTCGAACGCCGCCCTGCGATGGATCGGATGCTGGCCTTCCTGCGTCTGCATCCGAAGAACAGCGTTGTTGTCATCATTGACGACATCAGCCGTTTTGCCCGCAATGTGCAGGCCCATATTGCCTTGCGCGAAACGCTCAGCGATGCAGGCGGCATTCTGGAAAGCCCATCCATTGAATTTGGTGAGGACAGCGACTCGCGGCTCGTAGAACACATGCTGGCTTCGGTCGCGCAGCACCAGCGCGAAAAGAACGCGGAACAAACCTCCAACCGTATGAAGGGTCGGATGATGAACTGCTATTCCGTATTCGCCGCCCCGATCGGCTACGAGTACAAGAAAACCGGATCGCACGGCAAACTGCTCACCCGTGTTGAACCCATTGCCACTATCATCAAGGAAGCATTGGAAGGCTATGCCTCTGGTCGGTTCTCGGCACAGGCGGATGTGCGACGGTTCTTAGAAAGCCAGCCTGACTTCCCCAAAGACCTGCCGGGTGGGAAAATCCGCCAGCAGAAAGTAACGGACATGCTGAATCGCGTGATCTATGCGGGCTATGTTGAGCATGAACCTTGGGGCATCACCCGTCGCAAAGGCCATCATGAAGCTCTGATCTCGCTCAAAACCTACAAGGCCGTTCAAGAGCGCCGAAATGGTAGAGGCGTTGCCGCCAAGCGCCCTGACATCAGCGAGGATTTCCCACTGCGTGGCGCGGTGAATTGCGCGTGCTGCGACAAACCCATGACCGCGTACCACGCGCGGAGCGCCACAGGCAGACGCTATCCCTACTACAATTGCCAGACGAAAGGTTGTTCTGAGTACCGCAAAGGTATTCGTGCAGAGAAAATAGACACAGGCTTTGAGGCCATTCTGCGCTCGTTGACACCTAGCAAAAACATGCTCGATATCGCGATGTCGATGCTGAAAGACGCATGGGATCAGCGCGGCGATCAAGCCAAGCAGGCAAAGGCCGAAATCAAACGCCGGCACAAAGAACTCGATAAACAGCAAGACGCACTCGTTGAGCGCATGATTGAGACGTCGAATCCAAAAGTGATGGCTGCGCTTGAAAGCAAAATCGCCATGCTGGAAGAGGAGAAGCTGCTGCTGACCGATAAGCTGTCTCAGAACACCAAACCCACACACAGCCTCAGTGAAATTATCGAACTCTTGCGTGACTTCCTATCAAGCCCTTGGAATATCTATGAAAACGGATCGCTCGTCGTGAAGAAAACCATCCTCAATGCAGCCTTCAAAGCCCCATTGGCATACGACCGCGAAAACGGTTATCGAACTCCACAAACATCTGTAATTTTTGATTTTTTAGCGGATTTCACATCAAAATGTGAAATGGTGCGGTCGAGAAGACTCGAACTTCCACGGGTGTTACCCCACAGCGACCTCAACGCTGCGCGTCTACCAATTCCGCCACGACCGCACTGCCAGTGACTTGGTAGAGGCGCGTATAGACGCTGATCCGCGCGATGTGAAGAGGCAAAAACGCGTTGGATTGATTTCACACGGCCAACCCATATCTAAACGCCTGTATAGTCAATCAGGAGCAGCATATGGCCCCCTCGGATTCCCGCCCGGTTTTGCAGATCGACATCGTCTCGGACGTTGTTTGCCCGTGGTGTATTGTTGGCTTTCGTCAGTTGGACGCGGCCCTGAAACAGGAGAACGTGTTGGCGCAGCTGCGGTGGCATCCGTTTGAACTCAACCCGGACATGGGGCCTGAGGGGCAAAACCTGCGCGAGCATATCGCCGAGAAATACGGCTCGACCCCGGAACAGAGCCAGCAGGCGCGGGAGCGGCTGACCGCGTTGGGGGGCGAACTTGGGTTCACCTTCAACTTTGATGAGAACAGTCGAATCGTGAACACTTTTGCAGCGCATCAGCTGCTGGACTGGGCGGAAACTCAAGGGCGTCAGCATCCGCTCAAGCTGGCCTTGTTCGATGCCTATTTTACGCAACAGATGGATGTCTCTGACCTCGGGGTGCTGCTTGGTGCGGTTGAGGCCGCAGGGCTGGATCCGAATGCGGCGCGGACTGCGCTTGAATCCGGCGCGCATGTGACCCCTGTGCGCGAGAAACAGCAGTTCTGGGCCGGTCACGGCATTTCAGGCGTTCCTTCGATGGTTTTCGCGGGCAAATACCTGCTGACCGGGGCGCAAGGGACAGACACTTATGCACAGGTTCTGCGGCGGTGCTTGTCTGAAGCGGCGTAACCCCTTTCCCCTGCCAACAGGACGGTCTAAGGGAACAACATGGAATGGAAGACGTCAGATGCATTGGTGGACTATCAAGAGGCCACCGCCTTTATGGAGGCGCGCGTGGCCGCGATTGCCGCGGGTGAGGCGGATGAGTGTATATGGCTGCTTGAACATCCACCCCTCTACACAGCAGGCACATCGGCCAAGCGCGAGGATTTGACCGATCCCGAGCGTTTTCCCGTCTATGAAAGCAAACGTGGCGGGCAATATACCTATCACGGGCCGGGGCAGCGGGTTGTCTATGTCATGCTGGATGTGGGCAAACGCGGCCATGATGTGCGCCGTTTTGTGCAACAGCTAGAGGCCTGGGTGATTGCTGCATTGGCCGAATTCAATGTCACCGGCGAAATTCGCGAGGGGCGGGTTGGCGTTTGGGTTCAGCGCAACGATAAACCTCTGACCGTCACCGGGCAGCCAGCCGAAGACAAGATCGCGGCAATTGGCATACGGTTGCGGAAATGGATCAGCTTTCACGGCATCTCGATCAATGTGGAGCCGGATCTGTCGCATTTCGGCGGGATTGTGCCGTGCGGGATTCAGGAACATGGCGTGACATCTCTGGTCGATCTGGGCCTGCCGGTTACGATGGCTGATGTGGATGTCGCGCTGAAGAAGACCTTTGAAGAGGTGTTTTCGGACCAAGCTGCAGAACGAATCGGCTAGTTCCGCTTTGCGAATCGGTTAACGTTCAAGGCGAGACGACAATCCAAAAAACTGGTACGCTCTGTTTCTCATACAACTCATGCGTTTCCAAAGAATTGCCCCAATTCGCGTCAAATTCAGGGATTCTTCATATCCACTCCTTACAAAAGCCATCTAACCACATAGTATGTATGTACCGTTCATGAGTGAGTGGTGTGTTAACCGGTGATCGCAGGGCTGCCCAGCGAAACCCGAGATGTTTTTGGGTACGAGTCTGCCGTTCCGACCCCATATCGGAACGGCAATTCTCGTTTTAGCGCCTTCGATTTTTCCCGAAATGACACCTCTGGATGTCAGGGGTGCAACCTTCTTACGAATATATGCAGTTTGCAGCACCACGTGACCGCCTGTGCCCATGCGACCTCAGGACGTACCTGTTTCAGGGGCTGAAAGGTAATTTCGCCCGGGAAAAGGGTGTATTCCTTTGCATTTTACCGTCTCGCCGCCACCGTTGTGTTTGTATAAGTAGAATAGAGACTGTGCTTTTGGGATCGCCGCAATGTTGCAGACGATGAGCTTGACCAACATCGGCGCCTCAGGCGGGGCACGCATAATCCTTCAAAGGGTCGCTCAGCAACGGTGGCAGCGTCTTTTGGCTTCGGTTCCGTGGTTTGGGCCATGACACGAACCCGGGGTGTTTTTATCGGTCAGCGCAAGGATCGGATGGGCGCGCGGCTGCTGATGATCCTGACCTGCATCCGTCTGGCCGAGGATTTCAGGGCCGACTACCGGGTGAACTGGTTCCCGCAAGGGGCGGATGCGCCGGAACTGGATCAGCCGCAGGAGTTGTTCACCTCTGACTGGATGGGCGCGCATTTTCTGGATCAGGCAGAGTTTGATGCCTGCAGCCAGACCGCCTTGCCGATCTGGGCCTTTCAGAACGACCCTTCCCCCGAACGGCTTGAGGCCCATCTGGCGTCGGGCCGCTCGGTACTGGTTGAAGAAGGGTTCGAGGTTCTGGCCTTTCCCTGGGAAGATATTGAAACCATCCGCCCGCGCTATCGTGATTTCATCCGCAGGATCGGGTTTGTCGATGACATTCGCCAGATCATGGATCGCGCGGACGAGGCGATCTCGGGGCAGGGGGTTTCGGCCTATCACATTCGCCGGGGCGACATTCTGAACGGTCTGCCGTGGAAACATTC
The DNA here is from genome assembly GCA_000158135.1 of Rhodobacteraceae bacterium KLH11. Lineage (GTDB taxonomy): Bacteria > Pseudomonadota > Alphaproteobacteria > Rhodobacterales > Rhodobacteraceae > Ruegeria. Next base: position 3,120,395 of record DS999531.1, on the reverse strand, counting down.
GACCTGGCCCGCCAAGATCGAACCCGAGGAATTGTACGAGGCCCATCTGCAGAAATCCGAAGGCAAGGCGGCGATTATGTTTTCGGACCAGCCGGAACTGATTGCGCGTTTCAAGAAACGGTTTCCACAGCTTCTGCAGATGTCGGATATTGCTGATCTGTCGGAACTGACGCGCGCGCAGCGGGATTTTCTGGAACTCTATACCATGTCGCGCGCCGAGCAGGTCATCGCCCCGTTCATTTCCGCCTTTTCCATGGCGGCGGCCCGGATATCCGGGCATCAGCGCAAGGTGTTTCGCGATGTGCTTTCGGAGGCAGAGATGCAAAAGGCCAATACGCGGGTCATCGAACGTGTCGCACAGGGGCCAGAGGCGTTTCTGAACCCGTCTGAGGCGGCGCATATCTATTCCAAGGCGGTACAATACCTGTCGGCCCAGGACAGGTGCGAAGAGGCTTATGCAAGCGCCAAGCCCATTCTAAAGGCTGGTGCGGACAACGCCTTTATGCCTCTGCTGCAGTCATTGAACTGTTTCTATCTGGCGAAGTGGCAGGAAAGTGAAACGCTTGCCAAAGACGGGTTGCAGAACCCGCATCTGTGGCCTGAGGATTACGCCGTGTTATGCGCATTGCGCGGGGCCATTCTGGGCGCGCAGAATAAACGTTGGGCAGCCACGCGACATTTCGCAAAAGCGTTTTGGGCCAAACCCTTGCGGCCGGATGTTGTGGTGCTTGGGTCAAGGATGCTCTATCGGGATCAACTGACCACACGGCTGCTGCCGCCGGTGGACTGGTCATTGCAACGGGTTGTCCGGCAGCGTCGCTTTCCGCCGTTCAACAACCTGTATCTGGTGCAGCACAAGGTGGTTTCGTGGCGGCCCTGTAATTTCGATTTCATCCTGCTGGATTGGTCAGAGCTGGCGCTGGATCAACGGGCAAGGCGGTTGTTTGATCATCGCAAAAGGCTGGAGGCGCTGGAGACGGCTTTGGGCAGCCTGACCGATCTGCCGCCCGATGACCCCCGGTTGCTGAGCGCCCGGCTGGTACTGCAAAGGCATCTGGGTCAGGTATCGGGCGCGCGGGCGATCGATCTGGGCCGAAAGCTTGTTGCCGACCTGCCCGAAAACACGTTGTATTTAAAGCGGCTGGCCACGCTTTATGAAGCGGAAGGGGATGCTGGGGCCGCCAGCCAGACAATGGCCGAGGCACTGGCCTGCGATCCGGAAAACCCGTTTCTGTTGTTCGCTATGGGCCGGTTGCTGGAACGGATGGGCAAAACAGGGCGGGGTGAGGCCTTAATCCTGCAGGCGGCGGATGCGGATGATGTTACGGTCGCCATTCAGGGTATGGCCGGTCAAATCCACATGCGGCGCGGCAACAAGAACAAGGCCCGCCCGCTGCTGGAGAAAGCGCGCGAACTGTACCCGCCCTACAAACGGTTTTCCAACCAGTTGAAACGGATCGCGGGCCAGCAGTGAGGGGCTAGTCCAGCGCGATCTCCTGACGTTGTTTGCCGGTGGTTTTGTCGAAGATCAGAATGCGGCTGTCGTCGGTCACAACGGCGTACCAGTTGTTCCCGATGGTCAGGGCCTGCGCGCGCGCGCCGTCCGGCAGCTCGATCTGATCAGGGAGCCTGGGGGTGCGGTCTGATAGGCGGATGACAATCAGGGCAAATGTCACTAGAACCCCGCCAATCATCACCGCGGTCAACAGCATGACCATGCGTCGCAGCAGCCGAAGCTGAGGCGTTTCCTGCGGTTCCTGAGGTTCGGAAGGGACAGTCATGGGCACCCGCCTGATAGAATTTCAGATCGCGGCAGCTCCGCCGCCCCGTCTTGATAAGGCGCTTGCGCGGGATGTGCCAGCGGAAGAAAGCCTGTCGCGCACCCGTCTGGCCCGTCTGATCGGAGAGGGGGCGGTGACGGTTGATGGGGCTGTCGTGGATGACCCCAAGGCCAAAGTGGCGGAAGATGCGCAGATCGCGATCACCGTGGCCGAAGCCGAAGACAGCCATATCGGCCCCGAAGATATCCCGCTGGATGTAGTTTACGAGGATGACGACCTGATCGTGATCAATAAACCGGCTGGTATGGTTGTACATCCGGCGCCGGGCTCTCCGAACGGGACGCTTGTCAATGCGCTGCTGCATCACTGTGGCGATGACCTGTCGGGCGTGGGCGGTGTCAAACGCCCGGGCATCGTGCATCGGATCGACAAGGAAACCAGTGGTTTGCTGGTGGTCGCGAAATCGGATGCCGCGCATCACGGGCTGGCCGCCCAGTTCGAGGCGCATAGCGTCGAGCGGTACTACCGCGCCGTCTGCTATGGCGTCCCGGATGCCAATGACCCCCGGCTGCGCGGGATTAAGGGGGTCAGCTTTGAGCCCGGCAATATCATGCGCCTGACAACTCAGCTGGCGCGGCACAAGACGGATCGGCAGAAACAGGCTGTTCTGTTCCATGGTGGTCGCCACGCGGTGACGCGATCGCGGATTGTCGAGGTGTTCGGCAATCCGGGGGCCATATCGCTTGTGGAGTGCTGGCTTGAAACCGGGCGGACCCATCAGATTCGCGTTCATATGGCCCATGCCGGTCATGGCCTTGTGGGCGATCCGGTTTATGGGGGTAAGCGTAAACTGGCCGCGCGGGCATTTGCGCCGACAGCGGTGGAAGCCGTGCAAGCCTTTCCCCGTCAGGCCCTGCACGCAGCTGTTCTGGGCTTTGAGCATCCGGTTTCCGGCGCGGACCTGCGCTTTGAAGCGCCTTTGCCCGAGGATATGGAAAGGCTGTTGTCAGAGCTACGACAGCCGGTGACATAATTTGCAAAGCCATGTGAGCTCGGCAATTTCAGCTTTTCTTTACACCGGGTTAATTTCAGACTGTTAACAGATCCTCTTGAAACCATAGGGGCCGTTACCCATATGGCATGTTAAGGGCTTAAACATTTGTCCAAGGGGCAGAAAGAATGGCAAATTACTCAAATCTTCCGGCACCGACACCTGAGGGTGGATTGAACCGCTATATGCAGGAGATTCGCAAATTTCCCCTGCTTGAGCCGGAAGAGGAATACATGCTGGCCAAGCGCTGGGTCGAAGAACAGGATACTGAGGCTGCCCATAAGATGGTCACCTCGCACCTGCGTCTGGCGGCCAAGATCGCGATGGGATATCGCGGCTATGGTCTGCCGCAGGCCGAGGTGATTTCCGAGGCCAATGTAGGCCTGATGCAGGCGGTCAAGAAATTCGACCCCGAGAAAGGCTTCCGGCTGGCGACCTATGCGATGTGGTGGATTCGCGCCTCGATCCAGGAATATGTTCTGCGGTCATGGTCGATGGTCAAGCTGGGCACAACCTCGGCGCAGAAAAAGCTGTTCTTCAACCTGCGCAAGGCCAAGGCCCGCATCGGAGCGCTGGAAGAGGGCGATCTGCGTCCTGAGAACGTGGCCAGGATTGCCGAAGACCTTGGCGTGACCGAGGAGGAAGTGATCAGCATGAACCGCCGGATGTCCGGTGGCGATGCTTCGCTGAACGCGACCGTTGGGTCCGAGGGCGAAGGCACCATGCAGTGGCAGGATTGGCTGGAAGACGAAGACGCTGATCAGGCGGGCGATTATGAGGCACGCGATGAGCTGGAAGCCCGGCGCGAATTGCTGGCTGCTGCTCTGGATGTGTTGAATGATCGCGAGAAAGACATTCTGACCCAGCGCCGCCTGATGGATCAGGTTGTCACGCTTGAGGAATTGAGCACGCAGTACAATGTCAGCCGCGAACGTATCCGCCAGATCGAAGTGCGCGCGTTTGAGAAACTGCAGAAAAAGATGCGCGAGCTGGCCCGTGAAAAGGGCATGCTGGGCGCAAGCTGATCCAGTTTTTGTCAGCTTCCAAAACCGGTCCATGGGTCATGGGCCGGTTTTTTCACGACAAAGTCAGAAAATCGGCCATGACAGTTTCCGCAGGGCTTGATAAAAGGCCCTGAATTTTCGTTTGCGCTAACAATTTCAGGGAGGAGCGGCAATGACCAAACCAGTAAAATGGGGCGTTCTGGGGGCTGCACGGTTTGCGCAAAACTACATGGCCCCCGCGATCCATGCAGCCGAAGGCGCACGTTTGGCGGGGCTGGCCACGTCTGATGCGCAAAAGGCTGGCCCTTTCAAAGCCTTCTGTCCTGATCTGAAGGTTTATGACAGCTACGATGCGTTGCTTTCTGATCCTGATATCGATGCGATTTACATTCCGCTGCCCAATCACATGCATGTGGAATGGAGCCTGAAAGCGCTGGAGGCAGGAAAGCACGTTCTTTGCGAAAAACCGATGGCGATGCGGGCCGGGGAATTCGAGGCTCTGATCGCCAAACGCGATCAGACCGGTTTGCTGGCCGCCGAGGCTTATATGATCGTGCATCACCCGCAATGGCAGTTTGTCCGCAAGCTGATCGCGGATGGGGCGATTGGAAAGCTGGCTCACGTGACGGGCGCTTTCAGTTTCGACAATCGCGAGGATACGGGCAACATTCGCAATCGTGCTGAAACCGGTGGCGGTGGGTTGCGTGATATCGGCGTTTATGTGATCGGCGGGGCTCGGTTCGCGACAGGGCAAGAGCCCGAGGCGGTGCAATCCGCGATCCGGTGGGAAAATGGTATCGACACGTTTACGGAAATCCGGGCGCAATTCCCGGGCTTTACCTATTCCAGCTATGTCTCGATCCGCATGCATCCGCATCAGGAGATGGTGTTTCATGGCGAAGGCGGGGTTATCCGCCTGACCGCGCCGTTCAATGCCCGGGTCTTTGGTGAGGCGCGGGTTGAGCTGCATCGCCCGGGGCTTGAGGTTCAGGTGACGCGCTTCCCGGGCGACGATCACTACAAACTACAGGTCGAAGCGTTCTGCCGGTCGGTCCGCGATGGGGAGGAATACCCGTGCCCGCTGGAATTCTCGCGCGGCACTCAGCAGATGATCGACAAGGTGTTTGACGGGGCCGTACCGCTCTGACTTGCCACATCGCGCCCGGCTGACCTATTCTGATCCCTACCGGATCAGGAGGGGCAACCAATGGCAGGCGGCTGGGCACGCGACGGTGCGGTGAGCGAACAGATCGAGGCATCGATCTCGGATGAGCTGGCACGGATGCAGGCGCAAAAGGGCCCGATCGGCGAAAGCCTGACCCATTGTGCCGAATGTGAAGAACCGATCCCCGAGAAACGTCGCCATGCGGTGCCGGGGGTCAAGCTTTGTCTGGACTGTCAGCAGGAACGTGACGGCACTTACAAAGCGCGTTCAGGTATCAACCGGCGCGGCTCAAAAGACAGTCAGTTGAAATAACCCAGCCGAGGTGACCCGTGCCCGACCAGCCACAGAAATCATCATTGCTGCATAATGGTCTGGTGCTGGGCTTTCTGGCTGCCTTTCTATGGGGAACACACAGCGTTATCGTCCGCTATCTGACCAGTGATCTGGGCGGGTTGCAGATTGCCGTATCGCGGCTGTTCATCGCGGCACTTGCCATCTACTGCATGCTGCGCCTGATGCGCGCACGGGTATCGATCCGGTTCGGGGACTGGAATTTTCGTTTGGCCGTTCTGTCCACGGTCGTGAACTACATCCTGTTCCATGTTGGTCTGGAACATACCGGCGCTGCCAATGCGATGGTGCTTGAGAATACAGCACCATTCTTTGTGCTGATCTTCTTGTATTTCTTCGCAGATAGCGCGGTTGGACGCACTGATATCCTTGCGACGGTGCTGGCCATTTTTGGGGTATTCCTGACGGTCTACCGGGATTTCGAAGGCGGCGGAGGGCCCCTGTTCGGTGATCTGATGGAAATCGGAGCCGGGCTGAGCTGGGCGGTGTTCCTGATTTCAAGCAGCCGGGCCATGCAATCTTCGCAAACAACGGTCGAACGGTTGAACTTCCTGTTCGGGATATTTCTGAGCGCTGGCGTTCTGCTGGTGCCTCTGGCCGCATTTTCACTGCAAATGCCTACGGCAAATGATGTTGTGTTTCTTGTCCTGCTGGGTGTTTTGCCGACCGCTTTGGCCTATTACCTGTGGTATGAAGCCGCCGCGCGGGTTTCGACTTTGACGGCAACATTGATGTTTGCCGCCTCGGTTGTGTTCACCTTTGTGAATTCGGCCCTGTTTCTTGGCGCAACCATCACGCCGCTCGCCATTGTCGGGGCAACCCTGATCGTTGCGGCCATTTTCCTGACGACACTGAAATCCGCCAAAAGGGAGTAAGGCAGCCCGATCTGGGCTGCCTCGCGTGATCAGCTTTCCATCGCTTCCAATTCGTCGATGAAGCTGAGATCATGGAAAGCCCCTTGCCCCAGAATGCCGGGTCGCTTGCATCCAGCCCGAACGGGGCCAGCAGTTCTTTGTGGTGCTTGGAACCGCCCGCGCGCAGCATGTCGAAATACTTGTCCTCGAACCCGTCCGCCCCGCTTTCGTAGACAGAGTAGAGCGCATTTACCAAACCATCGCCAAAGGCATAGGCGTAGACGTAGAAGGGCGAGTGGACGAAATGCGGGATATAGGCCCAGAAGGTCTCATACCCTTCCATGAATTCAAACGCCGGGCCAAGGCTTTCGGCCTGAACGCTCATCCACAAGGCGTTGATGTCATCCGGTGTCAACTCGCCCTCGCGGCGTGCGGCATGCAGTTTGCATTCGAAGTCGTAGAAGGCGATCTGGCGGACGACCGTGTTGATCATGTCCTCGACCTTGCCGGCCAGCAGCACCTTGCGTTGTTCTGGCGTTTCGGCCTGATCCAGCATTTTGCGGAAAGTCAGCATCTCGCCGAATACGCTGGCGGTTTCAGCAAGCGTCAGAGGGGTGGATGACAGCATCTCACCCTGATCGGCGGCCAGCACCTGATGCACGCCATGGCCCAGTTCGTGCGCCAGCGTCATCACATCACGCGGTTTGCCCAGATAGTTGAGCATCACGTAAGGATGCACCTCGGTGACGGTGGGATGGGCGAAGGCGCCGGGCGCTTTGCCGGGCTTGACCGCTGCGTCGATCCAGCCTTTTGAGAAGAACGGCGACGCGATCTCGCCCATGCGGGGATCAAATGCGTTGTAGGCGCCCATGACTGTTGCCTCGGCCTCGGCCCAGTCAACGATGCGGGTGTCTTCCATCGGCAGGGGCGCGTTGCGGTCCCAGACCTGCATGACGTCCAGACCCAGCCATTTGCGTTTGAGCTCATAATATCGATGGCTGAGCTTGGGATAGGCCGCCACGACCGCTTCGCGCAGCGCCTCGACCACTTCGGGTTCGACATCGTTCGACAGATGGCGACCGGTCTGCGCGGTGGGCATGTTGCGCCAGCGATCAACGATCTCTTTTTCCTTTGCTTGCGTGTTATGAACGCGGGCGAAGGTTTTGATGTTGCTTTGGAAAACAGTCGCCAGTTCACGCGCGGCGGCCTCACGCTTGGTGCGGTCCTGTTCGGTCAGCAGGTTCAGCGTGCCCTCAATATTCAATTCTTCACCATCAACGGTGAAGGTCAGGCCCGCGATGGTTTCGTCGAACAGACGCTCCCACGCGTCGCCAACGACACCGAGATCGTGCAGGAATTTCTCCAGCTCGTCTGACAGCTGATAGGGTTTCATCGCGCGGATGCGGCGGAACACGGGTTCATACCGCGCCAGATCGGCGCTGGCGGCAAAATGCGCTGCAAGCACGTCATCATCGATACGGTTGATTTCGAGTGTAAAGAACACCAGTGGCGTGGTGAAAACCGTGATCTTTTCCTGCATATCCGACAGGAATTTGGCGCGATCCGCATCCGTCGTGATCTGATAATACCGCAGACCGGCGAAAGACATGATGCGCCCGGCGATGGCGTTGATCTTTTCGTTGCGCAGCACGCAGGTCAGCAGCGTGGCGGCATCCAGTTCGGCCAGTTTACCTTCGTAATCCGCGGCAAAGCTGGCGCATTCCTGTTCCAGCCAGTCCAGATCGCGGGACAATTCCGGCGCATCCTCCGAGGCGTAAAGGTCGGTCAGATCCCATTCTGGCAAGTTGCCCAGATCATCGGCACCGCCGCCTGCATTTGCATCACGGACGGGAAAGGGAAGGTCGCGCATGGATCACCTCGAATAAACTGCTTTGGCAAACATTTAGGCGCGGCGCGGCCGGATCACAAGCAGCCTGTCGGCTCCTGATACCTAGTGACAGGGCTCGGGCTTGGGTTTTGTGTCGGCTGCCACAAAATGAGCGGCCAATTGGTCAAAGACCGGGAGGCGCACCTCCGGGGGCTCCATCAGAACTTCGTGTTCGCCATCGGGGATTTCGACCAGAGTGCCGCTGGGCCAGTTCGCCATGCAGGCGCGTATTGCTTTGCGGTCCACGATTTGTTCATGACTGCCAAGGAAGGTCAGGGCAGGGGTGTCAGGCGCGGTTTGCCCCATCAGCCACGCGCATTCATCCAGAGCTTCGCGCAGCCAGATGGTGGAGGGCGCACCCAGGGCCAGTTCGGGATGCGCGGCCAACTGGTCCTGCATCATCCGGTACATTTCCGGGTCGCGGGTCAGCACGTTCCCCTCGAATGGTTGCGAGACCACGTAGCTTTCGAGCGATGTCGTGGGTGGCGTTTTCTCTCCCAGCCCCAGACGCGGCCCCCAATAGGCGGTCAACTGGCTGAGCGGCTTCATGATCGGCGTAAAGAAGATACCCCACATTGGTCCGGTGAAGGCGCAGGCCGCAAAATCCGACCCCTCCAGAACAGCACGCAACCCAATGGCCCCGCCCATCGAATGGCCGATCACATACCAAGGTTTGGGCAGATCCAGTTGCCGGGCCAGCTGCAATGTGGCGCGCACATCGTGCTGATAGTCGGCAAACTGCTCAATATGACCGATGCGCGGATCATCCAGCAGACGATCCGCAAGCCCCTGTCCACGCCAGTCGATCGAAAGGCAGGCGAAATCGCGATCTGCGAATTCCTGGGCCGCGTTGCCATATTTCTCAACATATTCCGTGCGGCCGGGGAACAGCATCACCGTGCCGCGCGCTTCGCGTTCGGGCAGCCAATGCGCCACCCGAATGCGTTTGCCGTCCTGAGTGGTCAGCCAATGGGCCTGACCACCGGCAGGGCCGCCGGCCACGTCTTCGAACAAGGGGGCCGGCGAAAGCTCCATCAGGCCAGCACCGAGGCAAGTTTCATGGCAATGCCCATGTCTCCATCCACGCTCAGCTTGCCGGACATGAAGGCCCCGGTCGGGTTCAGGTCGCCGCTGAGGATCTGTTCGAACGTATCGGCATCCGCGCTGAGGGTCACATCGGCCTCATCATCGCTGACCCGTGCACCGCTTGCGTCCAGAATGATCGAACCCAGATCGGCGATTGCAAATTTGGCCGACGCGTCGAAATCGCCGCCCGACAGTTTCTCATTCAATGCCGCTGCGGCTTTTTCCAGAATCTCGCTCATGGTCTTCCTCATATTGTTCATGCACCGTGAATGGACATCCCCGGTCGCTACGCTACACTGACCATTGTTATGGGTATTGCAATCACCAAACTCAAAGGTACCGTCACGGCACTTGCTGTCATAGTCACGTTTTCCACCAGTTGCGTCGCGCAGCAGGCGGATTCGCGGGATGAAGACACGTTGTTGCAGCAACTGGCGCAATCCACGCCCGAGCAGGCCGTCAGCCTGGATCGACAGCTGCAGGCGCTATGGTCGCAATCGGGATCGGCCTCGGCAGATCTGTTGCTGGAGCGTGGACGCGAGGCGCTGGATGACGGAGATGTCGAAGCCGCGCTGGATCACCTGACGGCGCTGACCGATCACGCACCCGAATTCGCCGAAGGCTGGCATGTTCGCGCCTCGGCCTTTTTCGGGGTTGAACGGTTTGGCATGGCTGCGGCGGATCTCGAACACGCTTTGACCCTGAACCCGAATAATTATGAGGCCATCTACGGCCTTGGTCTGATTTTTGAGATTGTAGGCAAGCCGGAACAGGCGTTTGAAGCCTATTCCCGCGCATTGGCTATACATCCCCATCATGAAGAAGTAACCAATGCCGTGAATCGGCTGAAGCCTCAGGTTGAAGGCAAGGCGCTCTAGGTTTCGGGGGCAATGGTGAGCGGGTCATCCCGGGTAGTGGCCGTACTGGGCCCGACAAACACAGGCAAAACCCATTACGCGATTGAACGTATGCTGGGATACCGGACCGGTGTGATCGGTCTGCCACTGCGTCTGCTGGCGCGCGAGGTCTATGACAAGATCGTTGCCATTCGCGGCCCCTCGGTTGTGGCATTGGTGACGGGTGAGGAACGCATCGTGCCACCACGCACCCAGTATTGGGTCTGCACGGTTGAGGCGATGCCCGAGGGGATGGGCGCTGATTTTGTCGCTATCGATGAAATCCAGCTTTGCGCCGATCCCGAACGCGGTCATGTGTTTACGGATCGCCTGTTGTGCGCGCGGGGCACGAACGAGACGTTGTTTCTGGGCTCTGACACCATGCGCGGCACGATTGCGGCGCTGGTGCCCGAGGCGCAGTTCGTCCGGCGAGAACGGATGTCTCAGCTGGTTTATTCGGGTTCCAGAAAGATCAGCCGCATGCCCGCGCGCAGCGCCATCGTCGGGTTCTCGGTCGAGAATGTCTATGCCATTGCCGAACTATTGCGCCGCCAGAAGGGCGGGGCGGCTGTGGTTATGGGCGCGCTCAGCCCGCGCACGCGGAATGCGCAGGTCGATCTGTATCAGAATGGCGAGGTTGACTATCTGGTGGCCACTGATGCCATCGGGATGGGTTTGAACCTTGATGTGAACCATGTGGCGTTTTCGTCGCTGACCAAATTCGATGGGCGGCGCATGCGTCCGCTGGCTCCGAATGAACTGGCACAGATTGCCGGCCGGGCCGGGCGTGGCATGTCAGATGGTACTTTCGGCGTGACGGGCGAGGCACCGCCGCTGGATGAAGGCGTTGCTCAGGCCATCATGGACAGCCGGTTTACGCCGATGAAAAAGCTGAACTGGCGGAATGCCGCCCTCAGGTTCGGCTCAATCGAGGCGCTGATAGACTCGCTGGAGATTGCTCCGAATGACGAACATCTGACCAAAGCGCGCCCCGCCGACGATCTGAACGCGCTGAAATCGCTATCTCAGGTGACCGAGGTTATGGCCCGTGCAAGCGATGGCCCGTCTGTTCGGTTGCTGTGGGATGTGTGCCGAATTCCCGATTTTCGCGGCATCAGCCATGCTGAACACGCCAGTCTGCTTGAGGTCATCTACGGCCATCTGCATCAACAAGGGGTCATCCCTGATGATTTCATGGCGCGGCAAATCCGCCGGATCGATCGGACGGACGGGGATATTGATGCGCTCTCCAAAAGGTTGGCATATATTCGCACCTGGACATATGTTGCGCAGCGAAATGGCTGGGTGCGTGACGAATCCCATTGGCGTGAGGAAACGCGCACTGTAGAAGACAGGCTGTCGGACGCTCTGCACGAGCGTTTGACTCAGAGATTTGTGGACCGGCGCACATCCGTTTTGCTGCGCCGGCTCAAACAGAAGGAGGCCCTTTTGGCCGAAGTAAATGACAAGGGTGAAGTGACCGTCGAAGGCGAATTCGTCGGTCGTCTGGAAGGGTTCCGGTTCAGCCCGGACAAAGCTGCACACGGGGCCGAGGCGAAGGCGTTGAAATCGGCGTCCTTGCAGGCGCTTGCGCCGCAATTCCATCTGCGCGCCGATCGTTTCTACAATGCGCCCGATACCGAGATCGATTTCACCGATCAGGGTGGCCTGATGTGGGGCGAATATGCCGTCGGCAAGCTGGTTGCGGGGGCGGATGCTCTCAAGCCGGTGGTCGAGGTTTTTGTGGACGAAGCCGCAGGTCCGGATGTCGAACAGAAAGTGCAGCGCCGGTTGCAGCATTTCATCGACCGCAAAGTCGCCGCGCTGTTTGAACCGCTGCTGAACCTGTCGCGCGATGAGGAACTGTCTGGCCTGGCCAAAGGCTTTGCCTTCCGTATGGTCGAGGCGCTGGGCGTGCTGCCTCGCGCGCAGGTCGCGCAAGAGGTCAAGGATCTGGATCAGGACGCCCGTGGCGCGCTGCGCAAACACGGCATCCGTTTCGGCCAGTTTACCATCTTCATGCCACTGCTGCTGAAACCTGCGCCCACGCGCCTGCGTCTGGTTCTGTGGGCGCTGTCCAGCGGTCTGCAGGAATTCCCCGAAGCGCCACCGCCGGGCCTCGTTACAGTGCCCGTGGCCAAGGATGCCCCGCAAGGCTACGATACCATGTGCGGTTACCGCGATGCAGGTGAGCGCTCGATCCGCATCGACATGTTGGAACGTCTGGCCGATATGCTGCGGGCCGAAGACAGCCGGGGCGGGTTTGAAGCCAAGCCCGACATGCTCTCGATCACCGGCATGACGCTGGAGCAATTTGCCGATCTGATGCAGGGGCTGGGCTACAAGGCCGAGCGTGGCGAGCGTGAGAAGGTGAAGCCGGCATCGGTCGAACTGCCTGTCGCCGAAGCGACCGAGCAACCTGTCGCCGAAGAAACCCCGGCAGCGGACACCGCCCCGGAAGAGGTTGCCGCACCCGCCGAGGCGCTAGCCGAGGCCACCGAAAGCACCGAGGCGGCAGCCGAGGCTCCGGTTCCGGAAGCGACACCCGATGAGCCCGAGGTTGAGGTGTTCTTTACCTTCACATGGGGTCGCCCGCGCCAACAAAACCGCGGTCCGCGCCGCGAGCAGGGGCAGGGCAAGGGTAAGCCGCGTGGCAAACCTCAGGACGGGCGCAAGCCGCATGGCAAGAAGGGGGGCAAACCCCAGGGTGCCAAAAGCTTCTCGTCCCGGCCGCCGAAAAAGGAAAAAGCCATCGATCCTGACAACCCGTTTGCTGCCGCGCTGATGGGTCTGAAGGACGGCAATTGACCTGATATGGCCGAGGCCAAGCTGCGGATCGACAAATGGCTGTGGCAGGCGCGGTTCTTCAAGACCCGCAGCCTGTCCGCCAAACTGGTCAGCGGCGGCCATGTCAGATTGAACGGAAACCGGGTGCTGAAACCGGCGCAGGCGGTTGCCCCCGGCGATGTTCTGACCTTCCCGCAGGGCCGAATTGTCCGGGTGGTTCGCATCGAAAAACTCGGTGAACGCCGTGGCCCGGCCCCCGAGGCACAAGCGCTGTACTTCGATATGACGGAAAAGCAGGACAGACCTCCTGAAAACCCGGGATATCAGGGAAAAGGTCGTCCAACCAAGAAAGATCGCCGCGCGCTTGATCTTTCTCGCACCCCAAAGGGGTGATCTTCTCTTGAAGCGGCGGGCAGTCTGAATTAGCTAGACGCCAAATCGCAAACGGGATTCCAGCCATGACCTATGTCGTCACCGAAAACTGCATCGCCTGCAAATACACCGACTGTGTCGAGGTATGCCCGGTGGACTGTTTTTATGAAGGTGAGAATACGCTGGTCATTCACCCCGACGAATGCATCGACTGCGGCGTCTGCGAACCCGAATGCCCCGCCGATGCCATCCGCCCCGACACCGAGCCGGGGATGGAGGAATGGGTTGAGTTCAACCGCAAATACTCGGAACAATGGCCGGTTATCGTGACCAAGAAAGACCCGATGCCTGACGCGGAAGAGCGGGATGGCGAAGAGGGCAAGATGGAGAAATACTTCTCCGAAGCCCCCGGTGAGGGTGGCTGAGCGATTCGGCCCCGCGACAGCACAAAGAAACGCGTCAGTTTTTCTTTTAATGCGCTGAAATATAATACCTTTCAAACCTCAGCATGAGGCTGGTCTTTCGAATGTCGCAAATTTGTGATATACTTGGGCCTGAATGATGACTGTGATTGGGATGTGCTCCGTAAGTATGCTCGCTTTGGAGTTTTGATTTAGTGACAATACCGCCACCTGGCGGGGCCGTTTGGCCTCGACCGGAGTGTTTTGTCGTCTCTGCCCCGGTCCGTAACCAAGGATGAATCTGAATGTCGAAGTCGAAAAAGCTTGAGTTCCGCCCGAACGATTACGTTGTCTACCCCGCCCATGGCGTGGGTCAGATCATCTCGATCGAGGAACAGGATGTTGCGGGGTTCTCGCTTGAGCTGTTCGTGATCTCCTTTGAAAAAGACAAGATGACCCTGCGGGTGCCGACCAACAAGGTCACAGAATCCGGCCTGCGCTCGCTCAGCTCACCGGATGTGATCAGCCAGGCGATGAAGACGCTGAAGGGCAAGGCCAAGGTGAAACGCGCCATGTGGTCGCGCCGGGCGCAGGAATATGAGCAAAAGATCAACTCGGGTGACCTGATCTCGATTGCCGAAGTGGTCCGCGACCTGCACCGCACCGACGATCAGCGCGAGCAAAGCTATTCCGAGCGTCAGCTTTATGAGGCCGCGCTTGAGCGTCTGACCCGCGAAGTTGCCGCGGTTTCGGGTGCGGATGAAATCTCGGCGGCCAAGCAGGTTGATGAGGTTCTGACCTCGCGCGCCGCCGCCTGACACCATTGGCAAAGCTTCAAGGGCCGTCCCGCTATGCGGGGCGGCCCTTTTTCGTGGCCCGACGCTTGGTCAATCGATGCATGTCGGGTATTTTCCTGTTACCGCAGGATGATACGGGGTCATGATGAAGCAGACTGTAAAGTTTCTTTATATCAGCCATCAGCCAATTTCGGTTTGGTTCCGGTATGGCCTGATCCTGTTTGATATCATTTCGATTCTCTTTTTCGTCGCCACCGCGAATATCCCGCACGGGCCGGGGCTGACGGCGACAAGTCTGGCGGTGGGGCTGATTATCCTGCTGGATTTCTCGGCCCGTTTGTGGATCGCGAAAGACCGGTGGAAATTGCTGCGCCAGATATACACATTGGCCGATATCGTCGTGATCCTGTCATTGATGCTGGATCCGTTTCTGACCGGTAATCTGGCCTTCATACGGATCTTGCGCGCATTGCGGCTGATCCATTCCTATCACCTGCTGCGCGACCTGCGCCGGGACAGCCCGTTCTTTCGCACGCATGAAGATGCGGTGATCGCCGCGATTAATCTGCTGGTCTTCGTGTTTGCCACCTCAACCGCCGTGCTGGTCTTTTTCGTACCTCAAGACGCGCAAACCCCATATATCGACGCATTGTATTTCACCATGGCGACGCTGACGACAACAGGGTTCGGAGATATCACGCTGTCCACACCCGCCGGAAAGCTGTTTTCTGTCTTTATCATGGTGGTGGGTGTCGCGCTGTTTGTGCGTTTGGCTCAGGCGATTTTCATGCCGCAGAAGGTGCGGTACAAATGCCCAAGCTGCGGCCTGTTCCGCCATGATCCTGATGCGGTGCATTGCAAGCATTGCGGTGCAACCTTGCGCATAGAAACCGGAGGCGCCGCCTAGATCAGCGCGCTCAGTGTCAGCAGAAATGTGATCTCGGTTATTTGTTGTGTGGCGCCCAGAATGTCGCCGGTTTGACCTCCGATCTTGGCTTTGGCGATCCGGGCCACAATCACGCAGGCGATCACCGCCAAAAGCATCGGCGCCCAAGCCATGCTGCCCATTAATCCCAAAGCGTACAATGCCGCCAACACCAGCCCGGCCAGAACTGCAGATATCGGCGGAGCTCCAACCGAATGGCTCAACCCCGTTTGCCGGGCGTTTGGGAGGAACTTCATCACAGCAGCCATAAGAGCACGAGAAAATACACACGCTACCATCACGCCGGTCAGGAATTCCGCGTTAACGAGGGCCGCAATGGCGGTGACCCGCAGCACCTGTGACAGCAACAATGCGAGCACGCCGTAGGTGCCGATATGGCTGTCTTTCATGATCTCCAGCCGTCGTTCGGGCGTGAATCCGCCCCACAGCCCATCAACCGTATCGGCCAGCCCATCTTCGTGCATGGCACCCGTTGTTGCGACCAGTCCAGCAACGGTTAGGCCCGCGACTGCAAAGACGGGCAACTGCGCAAAGATTGCTATCCATGCGATGCCGCAACCGAGGCCGCCAACGATTATACCCACAAGAGGAAATGCCCATACGGCGCGCGACTGTCGGGCGAACGCCTCCTCAGGTGGGCGGGGCCATGGCAGGCGCGTCAGCAAGACTGACGCCACATTGATATCCAGCAATGAAAATAGGGCGGTGTCGTTTTTGCTCACTCCCAGGCCTTTCCGGGTCTTGTTGATGTGCCAGCATTGGTTAAACACGCAGGACCACTCTGATGCAACGAGGCTTTCCATGCTGCCCGAACTTACCGATCTGAACAGTTTCCGCACCGCGCTGATCCATGCGCCCGGGCCCGACCTCTCTGCCGCGCACGGGGCGCAGGATCGGAATGGCCAACTGACCAAACCGCCCGGCGCGCTGGGGCGGCTTGAGGATCTGGCGATCTGGTATGCAAGCTGGCGCGGGGATGCTCGGCCTCGGATCAGTGCGCCTCAGGTCATTGTGTTTGCGGGCAACCACGGGGTGACCGCGCAAGGCGTGTCGGCCTTTCCGTCCGAGGTGACGATGCAGATGGTTCTGAATTTCGAACATGGCGGTGCTGCGATCAACCAATTGGCCAAAGCTGCGGGCGCGAAGATGGATGTGCATGCATTGGAACTGGATCGACCCACGGCAGATTTCACTCAAGGCCCGGCGCTGAGCGAAGAGGAGTTGCTGGAGGCGCTGCGCACCGGTTGGCAGGCGGTTGACCCGCAGTCTGATCTGCTGGTCGTGGGTGAGATGGGGATCGGTAACACCACCCCTGCCGCCGCCATCGCCTGTGCCCTGTTTGGTGGAGACGCCGCTGACTGGACCGGGCGCGGCACGGGGGTGGATGATGCCGGGCTGGCCAACAAGACGCGGGTTGTGGCGGCAGGGGTGGCTCTGCACGGGCAGGAGGGCGATGGCCTGCATATCCTGCGTTGTCTGGGCGGGCGCGAGATTGCGGCCATGGCGGGGGCCATCGCTGCGGCGCGCATATTGCGTATTCCGGTCATTCTGGACGGGTTCATCTGCACCGCAGCGGCGGCCTGTCTGTCGCAGCTGTCAAAGGGTGCGCTTGACCATACGGTTGCTGGCCATCAAAGCGCCGAAGGGGCGCATGCGGCCCTGCTGGGTAAGCTGGGTAAGGACCCGCTGCTGAGCCTAGGCCTGCGGCTGGGCGAGGGCTCTGGCGGGGCGCTGGCGATCAACATTCTGAAAAGCGCGGTGGCGTGCCATTCTGGCATGGCAACCTTTGCCGAGGCCGGGGTCGCTGAGGGCTGACATACGCAGGCGTCCGGATCAGGCCGATTTCTTGGCGTGTTCTTCGGCCAGCTCCAGCAGCGCGGTTTCCAGATCTTTCTCCAACTGTCGGGCGCGCTCGATATATTTCTTGTTCTCGGCTGTGGGCATGCCGGGCACCCAAAGCTCGGCCAGTTCGCGCACCGACTGGCGATCGTGGTGATAAAAGGTCTGCTCGGCTTGCGCGGCTTCATATTCGCTGAGGCCGATATTCTCCAGCACATAACGGCCTGCGCGTAGCGATCCGTCAAACATCTCGCGCACGATGTCGTTGGCCCCAGCCTGATAGAGCTCGTAAACATGGTTGCGGTCGCGCGCGCGGGCGATGATGTGCAGGTCAGGCCGCTGGCGGCGCGCATAGGCGACCAGACGCGTGACCTGTTTGTAATCATCCATCACAGCAACAAGAACCGAGGCTTTCTCGATCCCGGCAGCACGCAGCAGTTCCGGGCGTGTCGGGTCGCCAAGGAACCCTTTGACCCCGAACCGCCGCATCAGTTGAATGGTCTCGATGTCATGATCGAGCACCACGGTTTTGAAACCGCTGGCTTGCACCAGACGGTTGACGATCTGACCAAAGCGGCCAATTCCGGCGATAATGACGGGGCCGATCTCGTCAATTTCATCCGGTTCCACATGCGGTTTGTGATCGCCGATATAGCGCGACAGAAGATCGTAGAGGATGAACAGCAATGGCGTGATCAGCATGGTCAGGGCGATGATCATCAGCAGTTTCTGCGAGAGCGCGGGGGGGATCACGTTCTGCTGGGTCGAAAACGCCAGCAGGACAAAACCAAACTCACCCGCCTGCGCAAGCCCCAGCGTGAACAGCCAGTGATCGCGCCCACGCAGCTTGAACGCGCGCCCGACGATGAACAGGATGATCCCCTTGGCCAGGATGAGCAGCAACGCGAGGCCGACCAAATCCAGCGGATCGTCAAAGAAGTAACCCACATCAATCCCGGCCCCGACGGTGATGAAGAACAGCCCCAACAGCAGACCTTTGAAAGGTTCCAGATCGCTCTCCATCTCGTGCCGGAACTCGGAACTGGCCAGAACCACACCGGCCAGAAATGCGCCAAGCGCGGGGGAGAGGCCGACCAAAGTCATCAGGAAGGAGATCCCCACCACGATCATCAGCGCCAGCGCGGTATACATCTCGCGCAGGCGGGTGGCGTGGATGAAGCGGAACAGCGGGCGGGTCAGGTAGATGCCTGCCAGCACAACGAAGGCAACAACCCCGATGGTGACCAGCGTGACAGCCCAACCCGGCAAGCCTTCGACCAGCGACAGCGTGGCATGATGATCCGCACCATGGGCCGCATCAGAGGCCCGCTGGATCGAGCCATCATCTTCGATACGGACACTTGCGGGAAGGGCCAGCAGTGGCAGAAAGGCCAGTATCGGGATCACGGCAATATCCTGCGTCAGCAACACCGAAAAGGTCGCTCGCCCGCCATTGGTTTGCATCAATCCCTTTTCAGACAGCGTTTGCAATACGATAGCTGTGGAAGATAATGTTAATGTCAGCCCCACGGCCAGCGAAACCGACCACGGCTGGCCGGTATAAAAAGCCACCGCAGCGATAAGGGCGGTGGACAGGCCGATCTGGAGTCCGCCGAGGCCCAGCAGCTTGTCGCGCATGTCCCAAAGGGCGCGGGGTTCCAGTTCAAGCCCGATCAGAAACAGCATCATGACAACGCCGAATTCAGCGACATGCTGCAGGCTTTCGGTTTCGGCCCCGACGAGACCCAGAATGGGCCCGATCGCAATCCCGGCGGCCAGATAGCCCAGCACTGACCCAAGGCCCAGACGCGCTGACAAGGGCACGGCAATCACGGCTGCTGCAAGATAGATAGACGCCTGATAAAGGAACTCGTTCATTCTTATTCTCTCTTATGCGCTCAGGTCGGCAGGGGCGCGTCGCGTTTCAACTGCTCCATCACGATCTGGCTTTGCACCCGCGCCACTGCAGGATGCGGCAGGATCACCTCGTGAAGCAAGCGATTGAGCGCAGATAGATCGCTGCAATGGAAATGCAGCAGGTAATCAGCCTCGCCCGTCATCGTCCAGGCGCTGCTGATCTCGGGGCGGGTGTTGATCATGCGCGCAAAGCTGGAGGAATGCCGGGGATCATGTGTACCCAGATGCACCTGAATGAAGCCCTGGATCTGCAGCCCGAGTTTCAACGGATCCAGCCGGGCGCTGTAGCCAGTGATGTAGCCTTCGGCCTCCAGCCGCTGCCGACGGCGCCCGGCCTGACTGGCGGAAAGGCTCAACATCTCACCCAGTTGGTGCGCTGTCAGATGCGCATCTTTCTGCAAAGCCGACAGCAAGCGCGTGTCCATCGCATCCAGCATGTGCGGATTTTCTCCTGATTTCTGGAATATCATGCGGTATCTGTGCGTTTGAATTCAGGTTAGCCGAAAAATACACGCGGAAACAGCGATGATTGCGAAAGGTCCGCCAATCGGCGAATTCCTGAGTGTCTGCCGGTCCAGGACCTGCGGGGCATCGGGATGTGAACAGCCGAAATTTCAACCGCTGGGCATTTTCAGCGTGACGTTGCGCCCGCGCTTCTGATAGCGCAATTCGCTGTCACCGATGGCGATCACATTGCCGCCATCGATCCGGTCACCCACTTTCAGCTTCTTGTAGCGCCCGCTTGGCAGGCGGACCAAAGCGCGACGGTTGGCGGGGGTGCCATAGACCCCGATCAGGTTCAGCTTTCGCAGGTTGATCGCGTTGTCGATGGTCGCCTGACGCGCGACCGACGCTGTGGTCGGGATTTTGGGGCGTACCGATTTGGGGTTGAATGAGCCTGACTCGTCTTCGCTGGCGGCTACATTTGCCGTCGACCCCAGCGGGGCGCTTGTGGCGTTGGGTGCTTTCGTGGCCCGCGCGGCGATTGTCGCCGGGCGGGTTTTGGGCCGGGGTACCCGCACAACCGCCAAAGCCGTTGGCGTTTCATCCACCTTGGGTTTGGCCTGCAGACCTTCGGGCCGTAATCTGGGCCGCACCGAGGCCAGTTCATCACGCGACCGGCCACCCAGTTGCTGACGTTCAAACTGATCCTCCAGATTGTCAGGGCGCGGGCGGGGGCGTAGGCCTGCAAGGCGCGTGTCGACCTCTTCCACGACAGGTTCGGCTTCGAAGCGGGTTGGTGGTTCGGGTGGGGTTTTGGATGGGCGGCCCAGATAGACCACCACGCCCGCCGGGTTGAGCGTACCTTCGGCACTGGGCGTGACCAGCCCGCGTTCATCCAGTTTAAATCGTTGCCCGACAACGCCCGGCAGCGCGACCGGCTGGAAGGGGGTATCGGTGTCGAGGCTCTGAACCGGGGGCAACGCAATGGTGTCGGTCGACAGATCGGAACGATCAACCGAGCTTAGGTAGAGTTCTGTTTGTTGCGCCCGAGGGGGCTCGCTCAATTCAACCGGCTCTGCCGGGGCGGTTCCGGTGAAATCCCGGAACTCGGTCTGGCGTTCAGGCGGGGCGGGAATTTCCGCAACAGGTTCCGGTTCGATTTTCAGCGCTTCGAGGATGGCTGCATCCGTTGCCGACAATTCGGTTTCCTGATCCGGTGCGGTCTCGACCACCTCGGGTTTGATGATTTCGGGCTCGGGCGCGACATTGGCGATATCGGATTCAGGCTCGGTTGCGGGTGTTGGTTCGGTCACAGGGACCTCGGCAACCTGCGGTTCGGGCGGGTCACTGTCGGGCGCATCGCGGTTCAGTGACCAAAGGCCCAGCACCATCCCCAGAACAACCGATGCGGCGACCGCCGGGATCAGGTATCGCTTCATATCAGGCGACGACACGACCGGGGCGGGGGCACTTGGGGCAGGGCGGAAGGCGGTCGGATCAGCGGTATCGGCAATCGCGTGCACTGGGACATCCGGGGTGTCATCCGGTTCCGACGCCTCAGATGCGGGGGCCGCCGCGACGGGCGTGGCCTCATCCTGCGCGGCGGGCAGTTCATAAACAGCGCCGGTCAGCGCGTCCTCATCCGATGCGCTGATCCAGAACGCTTCGGGGATGAAGCCATGATCGGTGGCGAAGGTGCTGGCCTCGTTCAACGTCTGTTGCGCCACGGCGGCGACTCGGGTTTCGTCCCCTTCGGGAACAGCGATATGGGCCAGTTCTGACAGGTCATAAGGCGTCGCCGTGGCCAGCGCCTCAAGCACGGCCTGTTCTACCGCAGCCGCATCCAGCCCGGCGGTGTTGACGGTCAAAATGCGGGCCTGATCCGAGGGAATGATCAACTTGCAGCTCAGATCATTTTCCAGCGCAAAGCCCTGATCGCGAAGGGTTTGCATCTGCTCGGGGAAATCCGGCGCATCCAGCGGAACCGAGCCTACGCGATACCAGTCTCCATCCGACTGATGATGCAAGGAAATGCCGTTTTCAGAAAATGACAGCGCAAATGCGGGTTTCATAATCCGGATGAACCATAATTGTCAGCTTTGATGCAAACGCTTGGGTGTCTGCCCGGTGAGATTAGAGCAGGAACCCGCCGAGGGAAAGAAAAAGGCGCGTTTTCCCCCTTGCCGTGTACTGATGCGACAACCCATCTTGAAAGCAAGCAAACAGGAGGGATCACCTTGAAGACACTTGCTTTTCTGGCTGCCATGACGGCAGCAGTCGCGGCTTTGCCAGCCTATGCGGAAGAACGTCGCATCACTGTTGGCGGCACTGGAACAGCGTTGACCGCCCCCGATATGGCGACGATTACGCTGGGTGTCACCAATCAGGATGCGCAGGCATCCGTTGCGATGCAGGCGACCTCTGATGCAGTGACGCAGATTCTTGCACGGCTGGATGAGATGGGCCTGGAATCGCGTGATGTACAGACGCGTGATTTGTCTCTTTCACCGGTCTGGTCGGGGCGGAACAGTTCCAGTAACGCGCCTCCGAAGATCACGGGTTTCACCGCATCCAATCGTGTTTCGGTGCGGGTGCGGGATTTGGATAATCTGGGCCAGATCATGGACGCGGTTATCCAAGACGGTGCCAATGATTTCGGTGGTCTGAGCTTTGGAGTGCAGGACCCCAAGCCCCTTGAGTCCGAGGCGCGTGCGAAGGCCGTAGCAGATGCGACCGAAAAGGCGCAGCAACTGGCGCAGGCAGCCGGGATCACACTGGGGCCGGTGATATCGATCAATGATCACGGCGGCGGTATTCGTCCCAAGACCCAGATGCGCGAAATGGCCATGTCGGATGCCGGTGGGGTTCCAGTCGCGGGCGGAGAGATCTCGGTTTCGGTCAATATCGCGATGGAGTTCGAAATCGCAGATTGAACTATGATCCGGCGCGGGCCTGCAGCGATTGGCGCTGTTGGCCCGTGGCATCAAAATTCCCCGGTGCAAGCCAGTTTTCGAACGCGGCACGAATGCGGGGCCACTCGCTGTCGATGATGGAAAACCACGCCGTGTCGCGGTTGCGCCCTTTGTAATGCGTTGCTTGCCGGAATACGCCTTCGAAGGTAAAGCCCAACCGCTCTGCCGCCTGCCGCGATGGCGCGTTCAGGGCGTCACATTTCCACTCATAGCGGCGATAGCCCAGCTCATCGAACACGCGGCGCATCATCAGATACATAACCTCGGTTGATTGAGGTTTCCGCTGGAGCAAAGGCGAGAAATGGATGTGCCCGACTTCAATTGCACCCGCTGCAGGCTCAACCCGCAGATACGAGGCCATCCCGACCGGCGTTTCATCGGCATCAAGCACGGTATGAAACATCGGATCGGCATCCATGCAATGGGCTTGCGCCCATGCGATGAACTCTGCCTCAGCGTCGAACGGGCCGTAGGGCAGATATGTCCAGTTATGGCCATCCGTGTCGCTTGCAAACGCCCGGAACAATCCGGGCGCATGTCGATTCACATCCAGTGGCACAACGGAACAAAACCGCCCCTGCATCGGGGTATAGGGCGGTGCCGGGCGCGGGAACGTGCCCTCTACCGGCAGACCTATGGGCTGGCCCAGCGCGTTTGTGTTGTGCCCGGTCATGGCGTCAGGCGCTGGCTTTGGACAGGGCCTGATCCAGATCGGCGATCAGATCGTCTGCATCCTCGATCCCGATCGAGACCCGCACCACGCCGGGGCCTGCACCTGCAGCTTCCTGTTGTTCGGGCGTCAGTTGCCGGTGGGTGGTTGAGGCGGAATGGATGATCAGCGACCGCGCATCGCCAAGGTTGGCCACATGGCTGAAAATCTCCAGCGCATTGACCAGTTTGACACAGGCGTCATAGCCACCCTTGACTGCAAAGGTGAACAGTGCACCCGCCCCGCGCGGGTAATGCGCTGTGACCCGGTCGTGATAGGGCGATGACGGCAGGCCCGCATAGGTCACGTAATCCACGCGGTCGTCGGCTTCCAGCCATGCGGCGATCTTCCGGGCGTTTTCAACGTGTCGTTCCATCCGCAGGCTGAGGGTCTCGATCCCCATCAGCGTGTAATGTGCCGCCTGCGGGTTCATGGTCATGCCCAGATCGCGCAGGCCGATGGCGATGCCGTGGAAGGTAAAGGCCAGCGGGCCGAATGTTTCGTGGAATTTCAACCCGTGATAGGCGGGCTCGGGTTCGCTGAGCGAGGGGAATTTGTCATTCGCCGACCAGTCAAACTTGCCCGAATCCACGATGCAGCCACCGGTGACGGTGCCGTTTCCGGTCAGATACTTGGTGGTCGAATGCACGACCAGAGTGGCCCCATGTTCAATCGGGCGGCACAGGTAAGGCGTGGCCGAGGTGTTGTCGACGATCAGCGGAAGGCCCGCCGCATCCGCCACATCCGCCAGCGCGCGGATATCGGTGACATAGCCACCGGGGTTGGCGATGGATTCGCAGAACACCGCGCGGGTGTTTTCGTCGATCGCATCCTTTACGGCCTCCAGATCGTCGGTATCAACAAATTTGGCCGACCAGCCGAAACGCTTGATGGTCTGGCTGAACTGCGTGACCGTGCCGCCATAGAGACGGGTCGAGGCCACCACGTTGCAGCCCGGCCCCATCAGCGGGAACAGCGCCATGATCTGCGCTGCGTGGCCCGATGAGCAGCACACCGCGCCCACGCCACCTTCCAGTGTCGCAACGCGTTCCTGCAGCACGGCAACGGTGGGATTGGTCAGACGCGAATAGATGAAGCCCACTTCCTGAAGGTTGAACAGCGCAGCGGCATGGTCGGCGTCACGGAATACGTAAGCTGTGGTCTGGTAGATCGGCGTCTGCCGTGCGCCCGTGGCGGGGTCGGGGCGGGCCCCGGCGTGAATCTGCAGCGTGTCGAAACCGTAGGTGGGGCCGTCAGACATGATTGAAATCTCCTGTTGGTACTCTTGTTGCTGAATCTCTAGGGTATTGCCCGGCCTCACACAACGCCCGCGTCACCGCAGCCACAGCCCTTTCGACTTGATGGTCTTGCGAATGACCTGTTCGCGTGCGGGCAGGTTCTTGCGATCAAACAGGGCACGGATCTTCGCACCTTTGCGCTGGATGACCAGTTTTTTCACCGGCTCATAGCCCTTGAGGACCTTTTTGACCTTGTTGGGCGCAGCGATGGTCTCCAGCACCTCGACCACGTGATCGCTTTCGCGGGCGTAAAGCAGCGGAAACAGGCGATAGTGGCAGCTGACCCGGCCGTCCAGAAGCCCGCCGGGCACCACATCGCGCCCGCCGCCGAAAGAGTGGATGACCAGCGGCAGGGCGATCTGATCCAGCCACGGGTCCAGAACCTGCCCGGTCAGCTCCGGGATGTCCGCATCCCGGATGGTGCGGGCATAGTCAAGGAACCGCTCGCCAAACAGTCGTGGGCATTTGTAGAAGAAATATCCGGCGTTGAAATACAGATAGCGCCGCCAGTAGCCCGAAGGCTGGCCCGGGTCGAGCGAGCTTTCAAAATCCAGCTCGAACCGATCATACAGGGCGCGCCATATCCCGTCATAACCGGGGCCGTAGAGCGTGGGTTTCGGCCATGTGCCTTCAACCTGCAGCGATGCACCGGGGCGATCAAAATCGAAGGGAACTTCGGTCAGCTCTCCGGTGATCAGCGTATCGGTGTCGAAAAAGACAAAGGGTTCGCCTTCGGGCAAGGCCAGTAGGGCCTCGATCTTGTTGCCATAGGGGTAGGCGGCGCCAAAAACATGCGACTCGAAGGGCAGGATTTCAGCGCCCAGTTGTTGCAGCGCCTGCAGCACATCCGCATTCTGGATGCTTGGGTCTTGCGGCCAAAGCGGGCCGGGCTGTGGCACGGCAACAAACAGCCGCCCGTTGAACCCCGGTGCGCTGTGGCGCAATGAGGCGGCGAACAGCAAAGCCTCATATTGCAGCCGATTGTTTTGCCCGATGATGAGGATGTTGAATGTCGGGCTTGCCTGCATCTTGCTGCGCTTTCTGATCGGGGACGCTGTTTGTTTCGACCTACAGCAACCCGGAAGGTGCGTCAAAACCAGAAAGGGGTGTCTGGTGGTGGTTGCGATCCGGTTTGACTGGCTTTGGGGGTGAAATGATCCGCAAAACGTGACGGGATCAGGTAAATTGCCTGGAAATCATCGCTTATCTTCAGGTGGTTCGCGATATTTGATCGTTTAATAAATTTTACCAATTGATAAAAAATCAGAATGTGGCAAGCTGTGCGGACGAATAAACATATCTACAGGGAGTAGAGTGATGGCACAGGGCCAGATGGCACCCGGTATTGTATCCGGGCGGCTTTCCAGCGATGAGCTGACCTCGAATTTCACCGATCTGCATCCGCCGCTGGCCCCGCATGAGGCCGCCGTGGCGGCGGATCGCTGCTATTTTTGCTACGATGCCCCATGCGTGACAGCCTGTCCGACTGACATCGATATTCCGCTGTTCATGCGTCAGATTCAGGCGGGCCAGCCCAAGGCTGCAGGGCAGACCATTCTGGAACAAAACATTCTGGGCGGTATGTGTGCCCGCGTTTGCCCGACCGAAACATTATGCGAAGAGGCCTGCGTGCGCGAAACCGCCGAAGGCAAACCTGTCGAAATCGGGCGTTTGCAGCGGTTTGCCACTGATGATGTGATGGCATCCGGAGAGCACCCGTTTGAGCGCGCATCCTCAACAGGCAAAACCGTCGCTGTGGTGGGGGCAGGGCCAGCAGGTCTGGCCTGTGCGCATCGGCTGGCGATGCTGGGTCATGACGTGGTCATCCACGAGTCGCGCCCCAAGCCCGGTGGTTTGAACGAATACGGGATTGCGGCCTACAAATCGACCAACGATTTCGCTCAGGCCGAGGTTGACTGGCTGCTGAAAATCGGTGGCATCGCAATTGAAACCGGGTCGGTACTGGGCGAGACGATCGCGCTGGACGGTTTGCGGGACAATTACGACGCTATCTTCCTGTCCATCGGCCTCGCAGGTGTGAACGCGCTGCGCGCACCGGGTGCGGATAAGGGGGGTGTGCATAATGCGGTGGAATTCATCTCGGACGTGCGGCAGGCCAGTGATCTGGCGCAGCTGCCGGTCGGTCGCAATGTGGTGGTGATCGGCGGCGGCATGACCGCCGTGGATGCGGCGGTGAAGTCCCGGTTGCTGGGGGCCGAACACGTTACCATCGCTTATCGCCGCGGGCGTGATGCGATGGGGGCCAGCCGGTATGAGCAGGATCTGGCAGCCTCGCACGGGGTCCGTATCCTGTGCAATGTTCAACCGGTGGCCGTTCATGGAAACGGAGCAGCCGCAGAAATTGAACTTGAGTATACGGCCAGCCACAATGGCCAGTTAACCGGTACCGGCGATACGATCCGGGTTCCGGCTGATCAGGTTCTCAAAGCCATCGGGCAGACGTTGGAGGGCGCGCCTGAAGGGCTGACCCTGGACGGCAACAAAATCGCCGTCAACGATCAGGGCCGTACATCCATGAGCGGTGTTTGGGCTGGCGGGGATTGTGCCACAGGTGGTGATGATCTGACGGTCACAGCCGTTGCCGAAGGGCGTGACGCGGCGATGGATATTCACTCTGCCCTGTCCGCGTAAACGCGGGCTGAGGGATCAGATTTGCGAACAGATCAAGATGCGCGATAGCATCAGGGAGGTCGGATAAATGGCTGATTTAACAACTAACTTCCTTGGAATTTCAAGCCCCAACCCATATTGGCTGGCCTCGGCCCCGCCCACTGACAAAGAGTACAACGTGCGCCGCGCTTTCGAGGCCGGCTGGGGAGGCGTGGTCTGGAAGACGCTGGGTGCCGAGGGCCCTCCGGTGGTGAATGTGAACGGGCCACGCTACGGGGCGATCTATGGCGCGGATCGCCGGTTGTTGGGCCTGAACAATATCGAGCTGATCACCGACCGTCCGCTTGAGATCAACCTTGAGGAAATGGCGCGCGTCAAGGCGGACTACCCGGATCGGGCCCTGATCGCCTCGCTCATGGTTCCCTGTGAAGAGGACGCATGGAAGGCAATCCTGCCGCGTGTGGCCGAGACCGGCGCGGATGGGATCGAACTGAATTTCGGCTGCCCGCACGGGATGAGCGAACGGGGCATGGGGTCTGCAGTCGGGCAGGTGCCGGAATACATCGAAATGGTGACCCGGTGGTGCAAACAGTATTATGATCGTCCGGTCATCGTGAAGTTAACCCCAAACATTACCGATATCCGCAAACCCGCAGCGGCTGCCAGAAATGGTGGTGCGGATGCTGTCTCACTGATCAACACGATCAATTCCATCACCAGTGTCAATCTGGACACATTCAGCCCCGAGCCATCGATTGACGGCAAAGGCAGCCATGGCGGTTACTGTGGTCCGGCGGTGAAGCCGATTGCCCTGTCGATGGTGTCCGAGATCGCGCGCGCAGAGGCCACGCATGGTTTGCCCATTTCGGGGATTGGCGGCGTGACCACGTGGCGGGATGCGGCAGAATTCATCTCGCTTGGCTGCGGAACCGTGCAGGTCTGTACCGCTGCGATGACCTATGGCTTCAAGATCATTGACGAGCTGACGGCCGGTCTGTCGGAATGGATGGATGAAAAAGGCTATTCCAGCGTCGATGAGGTTGTCGGGCGCGCTGTACCGAACGTCACGGATTGGCAGTATCTGAACCTTAACTATGTCGCCAAAGCGAAGATTGATCAGGATCAGTGCATCAAATGCGGCCGGTGCTATGCGGCCTGTGAGGATACCAGCCATCAGGCGATCTCGATGTCGGCCGAGCGTGTCTTCGAAGTCATTGATGAAGAATGCGTGGCCTGTAATCTTTGTGTTGATGTTTGTCCGGTTGAAGGGTGTATTTCGATGATACCTTTGACCGCTGGCGAGGTTGATCCGCGCACAGGTAAAAACGTTGAACCGGATTATGCGAACTGGATAACACACCCAAATAACCCAATGGCGAAGGCGGCTGAGTAGGAGGAGATTTTTCGTCGAAAAATCTTGGATGAGAAAATTCGAAGAATTTTCTCAGAACAGGATATCAATCGGGCCGTTGTGGCAGATGACGACATACTGGTTGGCTGTGCGGATCAGGTGATATCCGCGTCGCTTCACCTCGGCCTGAAATGCCTTGTGGCCAACTTCGCGTTCGACCCAGGCAACCGAGCGGCGCACGACTGCGCCGGTTCTGGCAGACCGGGATGAGAAAAGCTGTATGATCCAGGGTTCCGGGTTGAGTCGATGCGCTGTCATGGTTTGAGTTTTCCGTGACAGGGTTAAGTATTTCTTAAGGGGTCAGCAATTTTCGGTAGAGCGTTTCAACAAACGGTACCGCTCCATCAAAGGGATTTTCATCTCCGAGGATCGCACGGACCTGAACGTCGAAATCCGCATAATGCTGTGTCAGCGCCCAGATTGAGAAAATCAGGTGATAGGGGTGAACACGCGCGATTTGCCCCTGATCCATCCACCGTGTCAGGGTTGTGGTTTTCTCGTCGACCAGTTTTTTGAGGTCGCTGGACAAGGCCTCGTGAATGCGTGGTGCACCTTGTACAAGCTCGTTGGCGAACAGGCGGCTTTCGCGGGGCAGGTCGCGGCTCATTTCAAGTTTGCGCCGAATATACGACAATATCTCTTCTAGCGGCTCGCCGTTTTCATCAAGTGTGTGCAGAGGAGCCAGCCATACTTCAAGCAGGCCCGACAGAAGTGCGGTGTGGATCGCTTCTTTTGATGGAAAGTAATAAAGCAGGTTGGGTTTGCTAAGCCCGGCCTCGGCGGCGATCTGATCGACGGTGGCGCCGCGAAAGCCATGGGCGGAAAACACATTCAGGGCCGCTTCCAGAATCGCAGCGCGGTTTTTTTGTTGAATCCGTGTGGGCGCGCGGTCTTTGGGCATGTTTACTGATGTCTCTTTTCCAGCCGATCGGGTGCCGAATATGTCGAAAGTTCCGGCAGGGCTATGCAATTTCTTGACTGATGTCGAACCCGTGATAGCGTGAGTTTGACCGAATGGTCAAATCAAGACACCAAAAGCGAGCCAAATCGCAAGCAACAGGGAAAATCAAGATGGCAGCTCCGGCGCAGAATCTCAGGATCAATGGCGATAGGCTGTGGGATAGTCTGATGGAGATGGCCAGGATCGGACCCGGCATTGCGGGTGGCAACAATCGCCAGACTTTGACCGACGAGGATGCCGAAGGGCGTGCCCTGTTTCAGCGCTGGTGTGAGGAGGCAGGGTGCACCATGGGGCTGGACCAGATGGGCAATATGTTTGCGCGACGCGAAGGCTCAGATCCCGAGGCGCTGCCGGTCTATGTTGGATCACATCTGGATACACAGCCCACGGGTGGGAAATATGATGGTGTGCTTGGCGTCTTGGGTGGGTTGGAGATTATCCGGACGCTGAATGATCTGGGTATCAAGACGCGGCATCCTATTGTCGCCACCAACTGGACCAATGAGGAAGGGACGCGCTATGCCCCTGCAATGTTATCATCTGGTGTCTTTGCCGGGATGCACACGCAGGATTGGGCTTATGATCGTGAAGACGCAGAAGGCAAGAAATTCGGTGACGAATTGCAGCGCATCGGATGGCGCGGTGATGAAGAGGTTGGTGCGCGTAAAATGCATGCCTTCTTTGAGTTGCACATCGAACAGGGGCCCATTCTGGAAGCCGAAGGAAAGGAGATCGGGGTTGTTACGCATGGTCAGGGCCTGAGCTGGACGCAAGTGACCGTGACAGGCAAGGATGCGCATACCGGGTCTACCCCGATGCCGATGCGCAAGAATGCGGGTCTGGCGATGGCGCGTATTCTTGAAAAAGTCGATGAGATTGCGTGGTCACATGCTCCGCATGCCGTCGGGGCTGCGGGGCATATTGATGTGTATCCGAACTCGCGCAATGTGATACCGGGTAAGGCTGTGTTCACGGTGGATTTTCGTTCACCTGATCTGGCGGTGATCACGGATATGGAAAATCGCCTGCGGGTCGCAGCCGAAGATATCGTTGAAGAGATGGGCCTGCAGATAGAATTCGAGAAGGTCGGTGGTTTCGATCCCGTGGAATTTGACGTCGGGTGCGTTGCCGCCGTGCGTGATGCCGCCGAACGACTTGGGTATTCGCACACGGACATCATCTCGGGGGCCGGTCACGATGCCTGCTGGATCAACCGCGTGGCGCCAACGGCGATGGTGATGTGCCCCTGTGTGGACGGGCTAAGCCACAATGAGGCCGAAGAGATCAGCAAGGACTGGGCTGCCGCCGGGGCGGATGTTCTGTTGCACGCGGTGGTTGAGACTGCGGAAATCGTGGAATAGGGGGCGCTGCCCCCGTCGCCCGCTGGGCGACTCCCCCGGGATATTTTTAGCCAGATGAAGCAAGCGGCGCAGACCGCATCAGGGAGTTTAACATGAGCACTGTTATCAAAAACGGAACCGTCCTGACCGCGGATTTGACATATAAAGCGGATGTGAAGGTTGAAGGTGGTGTGATCACCGAGATCGGCCCCGATCTGAAAGGAAACACAGAGCTGGATGCGACCGGGTGTTATGTCATGCCGGGTGGAATTGATCCGCATACGCATCTGGAGATGCCGTTCATGGGGACGTATTCCAGCGATGATTTTGAAAGCGGGACACGGGCGGCGCTGGCTGGCGGGACCACGATGGTGGTGGATTTTGCGCTGCCCAACCCGGGCGAGAGCCTGTTGGACGCTTTGAAACGCTGGGACAACAAATCGACGCGGGCGAATTGTGACTACTCGTTCCATATGGCGGTAACATGGTGGGGCGAGCAGGTGTTCAATGACATGAAAACCGTTGTTGAAGAGCGCGGCATAAACACCTTCAAGCATTTCCTTGCTTACAAAGGCGCGCTGATGGTGAATGATGATGAGCTGTTTGCTTCCTTCACCCGACTGGCTGAGCTGGGCGGGATTGCCATGGTGCATGCCGAGAACGGAGATGTTGTAGCCGAACTCAGCGCCAAACTGCTGGCCGAGGGCAATACAGGCCCCGAAGCGCATGCCTATTCGCGGCCACCGCAGGTGGAGGGAGAGGCGACCAACCGCGCGATCATGATTGCCGATATGGCAGGCGTGCCGCTTTATGTGGTGCACACCTCCTGTGAGGAGGCGCATGAGGCGATCCGGCGGGCCAAGATGCAGGGCAAGCGGGTTTGGGGAGAGCCTTTGATCCAGCATCTGACGCTGGACGAAAGCGAGTATTTCCACCACGATTGGGATCATGCGGCACGGCGGGTCATGAGCCCACCGTTCCGGAACAAACAGCATCAGGACAGTCTGTGGGCGGGGCTGCATTCGGGTACGCTTAGTGTTGTGGCCACGGATCATTGCGCGTTTACAACCGAGCAAAAGCGATATGGTGTGGGCGATTTCACCAAGATTCCCAATGGCACAGGCGGGTTGGAAGACCGGTTGCCCATGCTATGGACACATGGGGTGAATACGGGCCGCTTGACGCCTCAGGAGTTCGTGGCGGTTACTTCAACAAATATCGCCAAGATATTGAATTGTTATCCTAAAAAAGGTGCAATCCTGATTGGTGCGGATGCGGATATCGTGGTTTGGGATCCTGAAAAGACAAAGACGATCACGGCCGATACGCAGCAGTCCTCGATCGACTATAACGTCTTTGAAGGTAAAGAGGTCAAGGGGCTGCCGCGTTTTACACTGACACGTGGGCAGGTAGCGGTGCATGACGGTGAAATCCGCACGCAGGAAGGCCACGGTGCGTTTGTTGCACGCGAGTCCAACGGCCACGTGAACAAGGCGCTGAGCACCTGGAAAGAGCTGACCGCGCCGCAACCGGTTGAGCGCAGCGGTATCCCCGCAACCGGGGTATGAGCCGCCCGGGCGGCCTGTGCGATCGCTCGGGGCCAATTCTCTGCAAGGCAATGGAATGACGACTGAACACACGACCCGGCCTGTGATCGAGGCGAGGCAACTGGACCTCACTTTCCAGACAAATGATGGCCCGATCCATGCGCTGAAGGACGTTAACCTGACCATCGACAAGGGTGACTTTGTCAGCTTTATCGGCCCGTCGGGCTGTGGCAAGACCACTTTCCTGCGCTGTATCGCTGCGCTGGAAACGCCGACCGGCGGGACGCTGACTGTCAACGGCATGACCCCGGACGAGGCCCGGCGCAGGCGGGCTTATGGGTATGTGTTTCAGGCTGCGGGCCTGTATCCGTGGCGGACGATCGCGAAGAACATCAAACTGCCGCTTGAGATCATGGGATATTCGACTGCCGAGCAGGACGAACGCGTTAACAAGGTTCTGGAACTTGTTGATTTGCAAGGGTTCGGGGCGAAATTTCCCTGGCAGCTCTCGGGCGGGATGCAGCAGCGTGCCAGCATAGCACGGGCTCTGGCGTTTGATGCCGAGATTCTGTTGATGGATGAACCCTTTGGCGCTTTGGATGAGATCGTACGCGACCACTTGAATGAGCAGTTGCTGGCACTGTGGGCGCGGACCGAAAAGACCATCGGCTTTGTAACGCATTCGATCCCTGAAGCGGTTTATCTGAGCACCAGGATCGTGGTGATGAGCCCTCGGCCCGGGCGGATCACGGATGTGATCGACAGCCCTCTGCCCAGAGAGCGGCCATTGGATATCCGCGACACACCGGAATTCATCGAGGTTGCCCATCGCGTGCGCGAAGGGTTGCGGGCCGGGCACGGGGATGCCGTGTGATGGCGGGCAGCGATATCAGACCGGCGTCAGCTGACGACATAACGGCCTGCGCGCAGGCCGTTTGGAACTGGATCGATCAGACGGATTGGATGCCCGGGGATTTGCCAAAGGAAGAGTTGGAAAATTTGATCCGCGAGGCCTTTCCGGATCGGGAAATCTGGGTCTCGGGTGATCCGGTGGATTGTTATATGTCGGTTGATCCGGTCGCGAATAAGGTTGGCGCGCTCTATTGCCTGCGCACGGGTGAGGGGGTGGGGAAGACCTTGCTTGATAAAGCGAAGGAAGGGCGCGACTACCTTTGGCTGACCACGCATGTGCCCAATCGCGCGGCGCAGCGTTTTTATCGGCGCGAGGGGTTTGTTGAGGTGGGAACCGAACCCCCAGCGCCGCCTGATACCGTTCCGGTGATACGGATGGAGTGGCGTGCATGAAGCAGTTCATCGCTGTTCTGACCGTCATCGCCACAATTGTTGTGGTCTGGTATGCGGCTTGCATTCCGATGAATATCAAGGCTGTGCTGACGGCGCAGGAGCGTGCGGGGGCCGAGGTCCAGCCTCCGTCGGTCAAGGATCGGCGGGATATGGGCGAGGTCGGGCTGGCCCTGAACAACCGTTTCGCCATTCCTGCCACATGGGAACAGGATCGCCCGCGCCTGCCGGCCCCACATCAGGTTGCCATCGAATTGTGGGAGACCACGGTCGAGAAGAAGATCACCTCGAAACGGTCACTGATCTACCACGGTTGGGTGACGCTGAGCGCAACGATGCTGGGCTTTGTCATCGGAACAGGCCTGGGTATCCTGCTGGCGGTGGGGATCGTGCACAGCCGGGTGATGGATTTGTCGGTGATGCCCTGGGCCATTGTCAGCCAGACCATTCCCATTATCGCTCTGGCCCCGATGATCATCGTTGTTCTGTATTCGGTGGGCGTGCAGGGGATTATTCCAAAGGCAATCATATCGGCCTATCTCAGCTTTTTCCCTGTGGTTGTTGGCATGGTGAAAGGGTTGCGCAGCCCTGATGTGATGCAGCTTGATCTGTTGCGAACATACAGCGCCAGCCGCTCTCAGGGGTTCTGGAAGCTGCGGCTGCCTGCGTCGATGCCTTATCTGTTCACGTCGCTGAAGATCGGTGTTGCGGCGTCTCTGGTCGGCGCGATCGTGGGAGAGCTGCCGACCGGCGCGGTCGCCGGATTGGGCGCGCGCCTGCTGGCTGGCAGCTATTATGGTCAGACAGTCCAGATCTGGTCAGCCCTGTTTGCAGCCGCGATTCTGGCGGCCTGTCTGGTGGGCCTTCTGGGGGTGATCGAACGGATGGTCCTTAGACGAATGGGGATGGCGCAATGATGCTGGTGGTATTCGCGTTCTTGCTATGGCTTTCGGGCTGGTGGCTGAACAGCCGCTTGGCCAGCGGTCCGCAAGCCGATACGCGGATGGTCCGTTTCCTTGCGCCGTTGATCTTTGGCCTGACGGTGATTGGCATTTGGGAGCTTGTGGTGCGGGGCCTGGAGGTGCCTTTGGTGATCCTGCCCGCACCCTCGGTGATCGCCGTGCGCTTTGCCGACAGCCTGCCGATCCTGTGGGCCGATTTCGTGCAGACAATCATCAAGGGCGCGCTCAGTGGTTATGTCATCGGCTGCGGGGCCGCGTTCCTCATGGCGATCGCCGTGGATCGGTGGGATTTCCTGCGCCTCGGGCTGCTGCCAGTGGGCAATTTTGTTGCCGCACTGCCCATCGTGGGCACGGCCCCCATTCTGGTGATGTGGTTCGGCTTTGACTGGCACTCCAAAGCGGCAGTGGTCGTGGTGATGGTGTTCTTCCCGATGCTGGTGAATGCGGTGGCCGGGCTGCGCGAGGCTACTGCCATGCAGCGCGATCTGATGGAGACCTATGCCGCAACCTATTGGCAGAGCTTCCTGAAGCTGCGCCTGCCCGCGGCCATGCCGTTCATCTTCAACGGGTTGAAGATTTCTACCACTCTGGCGCTCATCGGCGCTATTGTGGCTGAATTCTTTGGTTCACCCATTGTTGGAATGGGCTTTCGCATATCCACCAGCGTTGGCCAGCTTTCGCTGGATATGGTCTGGGCAGAAATCGTGGTCGCCGCGCTGGCGGGAACAGCGTTTTATGGCCTTGTGGCGATGATCGAAAAGGCGGTGACCTTCTGGCACCCGTCACAACGCAGATAAACAGGAATTCAACAGACCCCGAAAACGGGGCAATAACAGCAACAAGGAGACTTGGAGATGAATAAATTACTCAGCGGGGCGGTCGCCGCCTTTGGCCTTGCAGCCAGTACCGCCTGGTCGGCGGATGAGGTGACCTTGCAGTTGAAATGGGTCGGGCAGGCGCAGTTTGCGGGGTATTTCGTTGCCGAGGCAAAAGGCTTTTACGATGAAGAAGGGCTTGATGTAACGATCAAACCGGGCGGGCCGGATATTGCGCCGGAACAGGTTATCGCGGGCGGTGGTGCAGATGTCATCACCACGTGGATGGCCGCAGGTCTGGCCGCGCGCGAGAGGGGCGTTCCGCTGGTCAATATCGCCCAACCCTTCAAAACCGGGGGGCTGCAGGTGAACTGCCTGAAGTCGACCGGCGTCGAAAGCCCCGAGGATTTTCCGGGGCGAACGATGGGCGTCTGGTTCTTTGGCAATGAATATCCGTTCTACGCGTGGATGGCATCGCTGGGTATCGAGACAGATGGCGCTGATGACAACGGGGTGACGGTTCTGAAACAGGCCTTTTCCGCTGATCCTTTGATTCAGGGGCAGGCGGACTGTATCTCGACCATGACCTATAATGAATACCGCCAGATTCTGCAGGCGGGCATTACGCCGGAAGAGCTTGTAACTTTCAACTATCTTCAGATGGGCTTTGGCATGCTTGAAGATGGTCTTTACGTGCTTGAAGACAACCTGAACGACCCGGAATTCGTCGACAAGATGGAACGGTTTGTCCGGGCCTCTATGAAGGGGTGGGAATATGCGTCTCAGCACCACGAGGAAGCGGCCGAGATCGTTCTGGAGTTTGATGCATCGGGGGCCCAGGAACTGGACCATCAGGTTTACATGATGGGCGAGGTTGCCAAGCTGCTTGCGGGTTCAGATGGCAGCCTTGATCCCGCTGATTATGAGCAAACCGTTCAGACGCTCCTTTCCGCTGTGTCGACCGAAAACCCGGCGATTACAAAAGAGCCTGAAGGGGCGTGGACTCACCAGATTACAGACGCTGCGCTGAAATAAGCGCTGCTGTTGGTGACATGCCAGACAGACGCGGCCCTTGCCGGGGCCGCGTTTCTTGTTGTGAATCCCGGATTTGTGTCTGTACTTGTTGAACATAAGCATTAGTATTTCCCTGTAATTCACCGCATTTCCTTACGAGATGCCAAGGCGACGGAAAATAATGCAGGGATTTGCATCAGAATTCAATCAAGCGCTTTCGCTGATCCTTCAGGGGGATGCAGAGCTGTGGGCGATTGTGCTGTTGTCTTTGCGCGTTTCACTGTTTGCAGTGCTGATTTCGGCTGCCATCGGCATGCCGGTTGGGGCGGCTCTGGCCGTTGCCCGGTTTCCGGGGCGGCGTATGCTGATCATCCTGCTAAACGCTTTGATGGGCCTGCCGCCCGTCGTGGTGGGGTTGCTGGTCTATCTGATGCTGTCCCGCTCAGGGCCGCTGGGGGTGTTGGAGCTGCTCTATACACCAACCGCCATGATCATCGCTCAGGTGGTGCTGGTCACACCGATCGTGGCCGCGTTGACCCGGCAGGTGGTCGAGATGCTGGCCGAGGAATATGCCGAACAGCTCCGCTCGCTTGGCGTGTCGCAGATGGCGTCGGTTCCGGTGCTGTTGTGGGACGCGCGGCTGGCGCTGATGACGGCGCTGCTGGCCGGATTTGGTCGCGCAATTGCCGAGGTCGGGGCGGTGATCATCGTGGGCGGCAACATCAACCATGTGACCCGGGTGATGACCACGACCATTGCGCTTGAAACATCGAAGGGCAATCTGGCGCTGGCGCTGGCTTTGGGGGCGATCCTGATCGGAATTGCTATTGCGGTGAACGCCATGGTCAGCTCGCTGACGCTGCGGGCTGAACGCGAAGGGCTGCGCCATGCGTGATGTCCTGACCGGCATACCCGGCACGCTTGAGGTTCGCGACCTGGCGATTGCCCGCAAGGGCAAGGCTTTGCTGGATGTGCCGTATCTTTGCCTCGACGGGCCGGGGCCAACGCTGATCCTGGGGCCGAACGGCGCTGGGAAAAGCCTGTTGCTACGCTGTCTGCACGGCCTGATTTCGCCCGATCACGGACGGGTCTGTCAGGACGGAATTGTTTTGAACGCAGATCACAAGGCACGGCAGGGGATGGTGTTTCAAAGCCCCGTTTTGCTGCGTCGCTCGGTTGCGGCCAATCTGGATTTTGTGCTCAAACGGCAATCCATACCACGCGCGATGCGCAAACAGCGGATCGCTGCGCTGCTGTCCGAAGGCGGGCTGGAGGGCAAAGCCCGCCAATCCGCACGCTCGCTGTCAGGGGGTGAGGCGCAACGGCTGGCGATCCTGCGCGCGCTGGCGCTGGAGCCCGAAACCCTGTTTCTGGATGAGCCGACAAGCGCGTTGGATCCGGGCGCGACGCAGGTGATTGAACGTATGGTGTTGCGTGCTTCGGCCAAGGGCGTGCGGATCGTGATGGTCACGCATGATATCGGGCAGGCCCGGCGTCTGGCTTCCGATATTGTGATGATGCAGGCGGGACGCGTGGTTGAACATGGGGCCGCAGGGCAGGTATTGGACGCGCCGGAAAGTGCCGAATCGCGCCGCTATCTGGCGGGTGGGCTGGTAACTTAAATTGCAAAACGGAGATATTGAATGATCCGGGGTTTCATTGGGGCCTTGAGCGTCACGCTTGGGCTGATGGCGGGGACCGCTTCGGCAGAAGAGGCGTTCATCGTGGTGCAATCCACGACATCGACGCAGAACTCGGGCCTGCTGGACTATATCCTGCCGGGTTTCGAGGCCGAGACGGGCATTGATGTGCGCGTTGTCGCCGTTGGTACCGGTCAGGCGATCCGGAATGCGGTGAACGGCGACGGGGATGTTCTTTTGGTTCATTCCAAAGCAGCCGAAGAACAGTTCGTGGCCGATGGCTGGGGCGTTGAACGGTTTGATGTCATGTATAATGATTTTGTGCTGGTTGGCCCGCAATCTGATCCGGCCGGTGTCAAGGGCGGCTCGGACATTGTTGCCGCGTTGACTGCCGTGGCAGGTTCCGAGGTCCCTTTTGCCTCGCGCGGGGATGACAGCGGCACTCATAAGGCCGAGATGCGTCATTGGAACGCGGCGGGTATCGATCCGACCGGCGCGTCAGGCACATGGTATCGCGAGACGGGCTCTGGCATGGGGGCCACGCTGAACGTGGCCAGCGGCATGGGGGCTTATGTTCTGACCGACCGGGCCACCTGGCTTTCGTTTGGCAACCGGGGCGATCTTGAGGTGCTGGTTGAAGGTGATCCGCGCCTCTTCAACCAATACGGCGTGATCCTTGTGAACCCGGAAAAGCACACCGGTGTGCGTGCCGCCGCGGGGCAGAGGTTCATAGACTGGCTGACCGGGCCTGATGGGCAGGCAGCGATCGAATCCTACATGCTGGACGGGCAGCAGCTGTTCTTTCCGAATGCAAAGTGATTTCGCCTTCGGCGAGAGTATTTGGGAAAAGATGAAGGATCAGCCGCTGGCACCGTTGTAGTGAATTTGACCCAAATGTGCGAGGTCGTAGCCTCCCAACTCGGTGGCCCGTTCAGAGAAACGACTGGAGTGCAGGAACTGTGTCAGGGTTTGCATCGGCGGGTCAAAGAAGGCACGGCGCCAAACGGCAAGGTCCAGCCGCTCGGAATGGGTGGGTACGAAACGCAGACCGTTTGGGCGGGCGAGCGCTCCGAGCCCGAACCCGGCCTCGGCCTTGCCATCCCGCAAGGCAGTCGCCAGTTCTTCTTCGGTGCGGGCACAGACGGGTAGGGTGTTCAGATCATCCCGGCTCAGGCCATGTTGGTTAAGTTCGGTTTCGAAAAGGCGTTGGCTGGCGGCGCTGTCCTGCCGGAGAATAACACGCCGGTCTTTCAGATCAGCAAAGCCGGAAATGTCGGAGATGTTGGGTGCAAGTAACAGCCCGCGCTGGCGCTGTGCGATCTGATACAGGATCACCGGTGCATTCCCCATCAGATCGCGCAGGGTCTGGCTGTTGAATCCGTCCGGTTCGTGGATATGCAACGCCGCTGCCTGTGCCGAGCGGTCTGCCAGACGATTCAACCCGTCGAAAGAGCCATCATAGTAGGTCGCCAGCCCCGATCCACTTTCTCGCAGGGCCCAATCCAGCAGGGGATCATGGCTGCCGGCAACAATCGGGGGCAGGGGCGGTTCGGCCACTTGCGGACCCGAACGCGACGCGTTGAGCCATGCGATGATCTCGGCCTTTGGGAATAACAGTTTGCCCATGGCACGGACGCAGGGGATTTCGCCCGAGGATGCCAGATCATAGGCTTTCCGCTCGCCAATGCGCAGAAGGTCCGCCAACTCACGGGTGGTCAGGTACCGGGACATTCAGTCAAGGCGGACCGAAGACCCCGCGCTTGCATCCGCAGCGCTGAAACCCATTTGGCCCAGCACTGAAGGTGCGGCTGCAGTTATGGCAACCATTAGGGCGATTGCGGCGAAAAAGGCTTTCATAAGCTCCTCCGGTTTAGTTTTCCGGTGCCGTGGCACGGCGCAGGAAGGCGATCAGATCGCTGCGATCCTGCGCCC
The DNA here is from genome assembly GCA_000158135.1 of Rhodobacteraceae bacterium KLH11. GTDB lineage: Bacteria > Pseudomonadota > Alphaproteobacteria > Rhodobacterales > Rhodobacteraceae > Ruegeria. The sequence continues at coordinate 3,080,282 of DS999531.1, read as the reverse complement.
CTGTAATCCGTTGCATCGGCATCTTTGAGCCCGGAATGTAATGGTCCGGGCCCTCGTCGAAAAGAGCATTTATTGTCTCTTCATTCCAAATGATATCCGAATCCTGCAGCGTGTCGGAATACAGGTAATCGGGCAACGCCCCGGCATTGCGTCCGAAGATGCCATGAAGGGTCGGACCCGCGCGCCGTTGGCTATCGGGTGTGAGGCTGTGACAGATCGAGCATTTGCGGGCAAACTGGCGTTCGCCATTGCCCATCTGATCGGGTTTTTTCAGAAAGCTGGGCTCGGCCGCGGCCATTTGTTCCTGATCGCGCAGGTTTGCAATGGGCCAGCTATACATTGCTTCATCAATGCCCCCGGCATGGATGTTCTGCCCGTCCGCTGAAAAGGCCAGAGCCCAGACCGGCCCCCGCAACGTGGCTCTGAAATCCTGCGCAATGCGCCAGTTCACCGTGTCGATGACCATGATGTAGCCTTCGCCATCCCCGACAGCCAGCAGGCTGCGATCGGGGTTGAGTGCAAGGGCAAGGATCGGGCGGCGCTCCAGTGTGAAATCGCGCTCCTGCCCGGTCGTGAGGTCCCGGATACGGGTGACGCCATCAACGGCCCCATATGCAAGCCAGTTGTCCTGTGTGTTCAGCACCATCTCGTTGATGCCGAAACCATGTTCGACAAGGCGGTTGGTTTCCTGACCACTGGTGACATCCCAGATGCGAATCGAGCCATCAACGCCTGCGGAATAAAGCTGTGATCCGTCGGGCGAGAACTCGACCGCATTCACCCCGCTGCCGGTTGGCCCCAGAAATTCCGGCTCTGACCCGTCAACCGGCCACAAGCCGATTGTGCCATCCCAGCTTGCTGTGGCGACATGGGTTTTCGAGGCGGCCAATCCGACAATCTTGCCTTTGTGCTGGCCGACGACATCCCCACCGGGCCAGCGGCGCAGGGTAAAGTCATCGCCGGCCGAATAGATCGCGGTGCCATTGAAGGCCACGCTGTTGACAGCGGCCTCATGCCCTTCAAACCATTCGGGGGTCTGACCCGTCCAGATGCCAATCGAATTGTCAAAGCTGGCGGTGGCGATGCGGCCATCCGGTGCGGTGGCGATGCCCATGATCGGCCCGCCATGGCCCTTGAGCGTAAAAAACTCAGACCATGCAGGCAGGGGGATCAGGGCAAGCGCCAGAACCAGTCTGAGCATCTATTCCGCAGGTGAGGCCACAGCTTTCCCGGCCTCTTTTTCCTGCACTTCTTCCAGCCACAGGGAATGGTGTTCACGCGCCCATTGCTCTTCGACTTCACCGCTGCTCATGGCGTCAAACGCGCCCTCCATCCCGACAGAGCCGAGGTAGATATGGGCGACGATAATCGCGATGAAGATATAGGCGATCATCACGTGCCAGACCTGTGCATATTGCATCTCTTCCTGCGGCGACATCTGCACCGGCAAGTTCAGGCCCATCATCTGCGGCAGGCCGGTGGAATTGGCGATCTGGAAGGTTTTGGCGAAAAGCGGCATCTCAAACGGGAACAGCAGCGACAGGCCCGACAGGCTGATGGACGCCCCCAGCAGGATGCAGGACCAGAAGATGATCTTTTGCCCGGCATTGAATTTCTTGGCAGGTGGATGGCTGTCCTTGGTAAACAATCCGCCCCCGGCAGCAAGCCATTTCAGATCGGTGCGGTTGGGGATGTTATGGGCAATCCAGTTCACGGTGATGATGATCAGGCCCAGCATGAAGGCCCAGGCCAGATTGTTGTGCAGCCATTTGCAGCCCTGCGCGATGGTCGCAAAACCTTCCTTGCCAAAGATCGGGATCAGGAAGTCGCGCCCATAGAGGGTCAGCAGGCCGGTGAACCCGAGTACGAGAAAGGATCCGGCAAAAAGCCAATGACCAAACCGTTCAAAACCGTTGAAACGGGTGACAGTACGTCCGGTTTTTTCGCCATCAATGCGGATGCGTCCGCGGATCAGGAAAAACAACCCGATGGCAGCCAGCATTCCGGCAATGATGTAAGTGCCGTATTCACGCAGCGGGCCGGTGCGAAAATTCAGCCACCACATGCCGCCATCCTGTATCAGGACACCTGCGGCCGGGCCATCGGATGACACGGTCACATCCGCCGATCCGTAGCGCAGCGCGCGATACACATCACTGTCAGAGGCAACGCCGCGTGTGCCCAGCTGCCCCAGCAAGCCTTCCGCATTGCCTTGGCCGGTATTGTCCGACCGATAGCTGTTGTCGATCTTGTCGCCATTTTGACGGGCGAGGATGTCCTCAAGTGTGGTTGCACCGCCAGTGGTCGAGCGGTCGGGTGCTTCTTGTGCGAGTGCGGGAACGGTCAGCACGAACAGGCAGATGAGAAGTCGCAGAAATGGCATGTCAGCCTCTAAGACAGTTATTGAAGGACCACCCCGGTTCCCGGGTGTGGCAGAGATTTTTCGTCGAAAAATCTTAGGTAGCACCGGCGCAAATTTATTGCGCCGGTGCAGAGTGTTGACGGGTCAGCCGTCTTTCTGGTCGTAGGCTGTGCCCCAACCCCAGGCGCCCGATCCGAAACCGCGCGCCACGACGCGTTCGCGGTAAACAGCCGACACCACATCGCCGTCACCGGCAAGCAGGGCTTTGGTGGAACACATCTCGGCGCAGATGGGCAGCTTGCCCTCGGCGATCCGGTTGCGACCGTATTTGGCGAACTCTGCGGTCGAGTGCGTTTCTTCGGGGCCACCGGCGCAGAAGGTACATTTGTCCATCTTGCCACGCGATCCGAAGTTGCCCGCCTGCGGATATTGCGGCGCACCGAAGGGGCACGCGTAGAAGCAATAGCCGCAGCCAATGCACAGGTCCTTGGAGTGCAGGACGACCCCTTCTTCGTTCTGATAGAAGCAGTCGACCGGGCACACCGCCATGCAAGGCGCATCCGAGCAATGCATACAGGCCACCGAGATCGAGCGTTCGCCCGGGTTGCCGTCATTGATCGTCACCACCCTGCGGCGGTTGATGCCCCAGGGCACCTCGTGTTCGTTCTTACACGCGGTGACACAGGCGTTGCACTCGATGCAGCGTTCAGCGTCGCAGAGAAACTTTGCTCTAGCCATTAATCGTCCTCCTTACGCTGCCCAGATCTTGCAGAGAGTACATTTACTCTCTTGCATCTGGGTCACTGAATCGTAGCCATAGGTCTGAGCCGTGTTGGAGCTTTCGCCCAGCACATAGGGATCGGCACCTGTCGGGTATTTCGCCCTGAGGTCTTCGCCCTGATAATGGCCGCCAAAGTGGAATGGCATGAAGGCCACACCGGCACCGACCCTGTTGGTCAGCATTGCCATGACCTTGACCTTGCCGCCTTCGGGACCTTCAACCCAGACCTGTTGCCCGTCACGAATACCAAGGTTGTTGGCATCGCGGGGGTTGATCTCGACGAACATGTCTTGCTGCAGTTCAGCCAGCCACGGGTTCGACCGGGTTTCCTCGCCGCCGCCTTCATATTCGACCAGACGACCTGACGTGAGGATTATCGGGTAATCCTTTGAAAAGTCGTTCTTCTGGATCGAAGCGTAAAGGGTGGGCAGACGATAGGCCTGACGGTCTTCGTAGGTTGGATAGTCCTCCACCAGATCGCGCCGGTTCGTATAGAGCGGCTCGCGGTGCAGCGGGATCGGATCCGGGAAGGTCCAGACGACCGCGCGTGCCTTTGCGTTCCCGAAGGGCGCACAGCCATGCTTGATCGCAACCCGCTGGATGCCGCCGGAAAGGTCGGTTTTCCAGTTGGTTTCAGGACCCGCAACAGCATCAATCGCCGCGCGTTCCTCAGCCGTCAGATCACCATCCCAGCCAAGATCCATCAGCATCTGCATCGTGAATTCAGGGTATCCATCCTGAATTTCCGACCCAACGCTATAGACCCCTTCGGCCAGCAGGTTGTCGCCATCGCGTTCCACGCCGAAACGGGCGCGGAAGGTCAGGCCGCCTTCGGCCACCGGTTTGGACATGTCATAGAGGTTTGGTGTCCCCGTATGACCCATCTCAGCCGTGCCCCAGCAGGGCCATGGCAGACCGTAATACTCGCCGTCATTCGGGCCACCCACAGCCTGCAGCGTGGTTCTGTCGAACGTATGCTGGTTGGCCATATGGCTTTTCAGACGTTCCGGCGACTGACCGGTATAGCCGATGGTCCAGAGGCCCGAGTTGAATTCACGCGTGATGCTTTCAACATTCGGGGTCTCGGCATCTTCCATCTCGATATTGCGGAAGAGACGATCTGCCCAGCCAAACTTGTTGGCGAACTTGGCCATGATGACCTCGTCCGGCAGGCTTTCGAACAGCGGTTCGACAATGCGGTCCCGCCACTGCAACGAGCGGTTCGAGGCCGTAACCGAGCCACGGGTTTCGAACTGCGTACAGGCTGGCAACAGGTAGGTGCCATCGGTGCGGTCATGCAGCACGGCCGAGACGGTGGGATACGGGTCGATCACGACCAGCATGTCCAGCTTCTCCATCGCCGTCTTCATTTCCGTCATCCGGGTCTGCGAGTTGGGCGCGTGGCCCCACAGAACCATGGCACGGACATTGTTGTCCTGATCCATGTTGGCCGGGTCTTCCAGAACACCGTCGATCCAGCGGGAAACCGGGATGCCGCGTTCGTTCTGAAGCGGCTTGTCCTTGCCTTCCTTGTCCTTGATCGTGGCGAACTGGCTTGCCAGCCATTCGGGATCTTCACCCCAGACGCGGCTCCAGTGACCCCAGGCACCTTTCGACAGGCCGTAATAGCCGGGCAAGGTGTGGGACAGAACACCAAGGTCTGTCGCGCCCTGCACGTTATCGTGGCCGCGGAAGATGTTGGTGCCACCACCCGAGGTGCCCATGTTGCCCAGCGCAAGCTGGAGCACGCAGTAAGCGCGGGTGTTGTTGTTGCCGTTGGTGTGTTGCGTACCACCCATACACCATACGACGGTGCCGGGGCGGTTGTTCACCATGGTCCGGGCGACGCGGCGCAGCTGCGAGCCGGGCGTGCCGGTGACGCGCTCAACCTCTTCAGGGTTCCACTTGGCAACCTCTTCGCGGATCTGGTCCATACCCCAGACACGGGTGCGGATGAACTCTTTGTCTTCCCAGCCGTTCTCGAAGATATGCCACAGGATACCCCAGACCAGCGCCACGTCCGTACCGGGACGGAAACGGACATATTCATCCGCATGCGCCGCAGTACGCGTAAAGCGCGGGTCACATACGATCAGCGGCGCATTGTTCTGCTCTTTCGCGCGCAGAATATGCAGCAGCGAGACGGGGTGCGCCTCGGCCGGGTTGCCGCCGATGATGAAGATCGCCTTACTGTTGTGCATGTCGTTATACGAATTGGTCATGGCACCGTAGCCCCATGTATTCGCAACGCCTGCAACAGTGGTCGAGTGGCAGATACGGGCCTGATGGTCCACGTTATTCGTGCCCCAGTAGGCGGCGAATTTGCGGAACAGATAGGCCTGTTCGTTGTTATGCTTGGCCGAACCCAGCCAATACACGCTGTCCGGGCCAGACTCCTGGCGGATGTTCATCATGCCGTCGCCGATCTCGTCGATCGCCTGTTCCCAGCTGATGCGCTTCCACTCGCCGCCTTCCTTTTTCATCGGATATTTCAGGCGGCGCTCACCATGAGCATGTTCACGGACCGAGGCCCCCTTGGCGCAGTGCGCACCCAGGTTGAACGGGCTGTCCCAGCCGGGTTCCTGCCCGACCCAGACACCGTTTTGCACTTCGGCGACGACCGTACAGCCGACCGAACAGTGAGTGCATATGGATTTGATGTTTTCAACGGCGGCGTTTGCCGCTGTCTGGGCGCTGGCTGGCGTCACGGTTCCACCCGTGGCGCTGATCGCGGCAAGGCCGCCGATCGTCAGGCCCGAGCCACGCAGAAACGCGCGGCGATCGACGGTTTTCTCGCCGACCTGGGACAGGATACTAGTCCGCTGGGGGCGTCTCGCTACCCCGTTGGTCTTTTTCCTAAGCATTACTTTCCTCCCTTGCACGCCATGGCATCCATGGCTGGCTTGGTAATTGCGAAACCGACGTCAGGGCCAATCGCAACCGTCAGTCGGGTGTGAAAACGTCCGGTCGTTAGAACCGGGTGCTTTCGAGGTAGGCGCGGGTATGCGCGGTGTCCTGCATGCGGGTCTCGTCCGTGGGCAGCAGCTCGGCTGCCTCGGCCTGTCCGGTCAGGCTGGCGGCGGCGACAGCAGCAGGCGCTGCGGTTCCGGCCAGTTTCAGGAAGTCGCGGCGGCTTGCGCCTTCTTCCTTGGTCTTGCTCATGGGGCTCTCCTCTCCCATTTGCGATCTGGCGCCTTTGCGGGCGCCGGCGAGTGGCGGGTTATACCGCCGTCATCCGGAAGGCTTCGCGCTCGATCTCCATGAACACCCGACCGGCGGTACCGACCGAGGCATAAAGAACCGAGTTCTCGGCTGCTTCCAAATCCGAATAAAAATGCGCGGCCCAGGGGCCGATATGTTTGTTCCAGAACGCTTTCTGATCTTCCTGCGGTGCAGGCGCGCCAAACCGGCCCACGATCATCCCCGCCATCATTTCCATCAATGAGGCGATATTGTCTTCGGGTTCAAACACGTTCTCAGCGCGCGTGATCCCGCGCGCTGTCATGTCGTTGCGCAGCTGCGCCAGTGGTTTCTCGTTCAGGAAACCCGTGAGGTAGAAGCTGGCATAGGGCAGCAATTCACCACGGCCCAGACCGATGAACAGGGCGTTGAACTCACGTTCAGCAGCGGCGGGTTTGGTGACCTTGGCCACCCGCGCCATGGCCTGAATGGCCTGACCCAGATCCGTTTCGTCACCGGCCAGCCCGGCCACCTGATCCAGCAACATCTGATCGGGCGGTGCTGCCAGAAGCAACCCGAGGAAGTTGTAGAAATCCGCGCGCAGGCGATCCTCGGCCGAGACATCCATGTTTTGCGCATTGCTTGCGGTCATAAAATCATCCTTCGAATTCAAATGTCATGCGGCGTGGGGCAGGGGTGCGCTCTGCCTCTTCCGGGTCTTCGATCTCGGCCATCAGAACCGGTTCCGGGGCCGGAGCATCAATCACCTCCGGTTCCACTGATGGTTCATCGGCTTCGATCTTGATTGTGTCTTCGGTATCTTCGGCGTCTTTGCGCTCGGCCTCAGCGGCCAGCGCCTCGACATGGGCCAGCATGCCTTTGCCGACCTGATAGGCCGTTTGCAGGTTTTCGATCACGCACGCCGCATCGGTATAGTCTTCGCCATAATCGACCAGCCCATCCACATTCGCCAGTACAGGGTTCAACCGCCACAGACGCCGCAATGCCCGGCGGCGCAGGCGGTCGGGAACAGCTTTGGCCATAAAGCCCGAGACATCATCACCCGCCTGCAACTGATCCGGGTCCGGCAGATTGAATTCGGCCAGAATCTCGGCATCGGTCTTTTCTTCCAGCTCAGCATGCTGAGCGGCAATGGCCTGCTCTTGCGCGGCAACAATCTCGGCTTCGGCTTCGGCCTGAACGGCGGCCTTTCGGCGAGACCAGAAATCGCGGGTCTGACTCAATTCAGAATCCTCCGCGGCGCGCGGTAAACATCTGATTCCTGCCGGATGCGTGCGTCACCGCGCCCATCCTCGACCAGATCGATACGTTTCTTGTCGCGGCGGCGCTTGACGAAAACCTCATCCTTGTGGTGCTGAAGCGTGAAATCACGGACCCAGGCCACAAGCCCTTCGGTCATCGGAATCTTCTCAACAATCTCTTCGCCGGTGTCGGCGTAATCCTGACCCTCGAACGGAGAGGCCGTCACCAGCACAGCGTTCAGCGGCTGATCGCCTTTGAGCTCATCACGCAGGACCAGATAAATCGATGGTTCGCCATCGGCCAGATTGACCATGTAGGCCTCGGTCTCGTCCGGCCACAGCGTCAGGGGCAGGGTGGCTGCGTGGTATTCCACCGCATCGCCTTCGCGCCGCAGCTCCTGCCAGTCAGCAGGGCCCGCGCCCGGCAGCACGGCAACAGCACGCCAGTTCCAGCGTGCCCAGCGTGTTACCCCGGGTGTCTTGCGCACGACGACGCCAATCGGCATTTCAATCTGACTTGCGGCCTTGGCCACTGGTTCCTCCCCGGAAGGCTATCCCCTACCTTCACCTGATGTACTATGGTACATAAATTGCACCTGTGCCAAGTCCACAATGGATGATTTTTAGGCGTTCACGTGTAGTTTATTCGCCTATAACCTGTTTTGATCAGGGCAGTCACTATCGAATAGTGAAAAATAATGCATAAATTCGCGTTTCAAGCGCGACATTGCATTGCCTCCTTCCGGATTAGGACTAAGGTGCACGTTGGCAGCAAGCAGTCCGGGGGAGGATATGGCCAGCAAGCTTATATTGTGTGATTGCGAAGGGACGCAATCGTTGGACGCTGATCGGATGTCTTCGGCCTGCGATGCAGCATGCTCGAAAATACATACAGCTTTATGTACGCGTGAGCTGGCTTCGGTTGCCGAGCTGCTCAAGGGTGAGGATCAGGTGGTTGTCGCCTGTGCGCAAGAGACTCAGGTTTTCTCGGACCTGGCAGAAGATCTTGGCGTGGAGCAACCCGGCTTTGTTGACCTGCGCGATCGCGCCGGTTGGTCCGAGCAGGGGACGGATGCGAGCGCCAAGATGGCTGCGCTGGCGGCCGAGGCCCTGTTGCCCCAACCCATTACGCCCGGCGTGGATGTCATCAGCGAAGGGACCTGCTGTATCATCGGCCCCGGCGAGGTGGCTTTTGAACTGGCCACGCAACTGTCGGGCGCGCTGGCCGTCACGGTGCTTGTCACCGACGAGGCCGAACCCCTGAGCCGCGCGTTTGACGTTATCCGTGCCAAAGTACGCAACCTGACCGGGGCGTTGGGGGGCTTTACATGGCATCTGGATCAGGTGCAGCAACTGCAACCCGGCGGGCGCGGGAGCTTTGTATGGAGCACCCCCCGTGATGGCGCGACCTCGCGTTGCGATATCGTGGTTGATCTGACCGGGACCACACCGCTGGTCACGGCCCATGAAAAGCGCGAGGGGTATCTGCGGGCTGATCCGCGCGATCCTCTGGCGGTCGCACGCCTTGCTTTCGATGCGGCGCAATTGGTGGGGACTTTCGAAAAGCCGCTCTATGTGCGTCTGGACGAATCGCTTTGCGCCCATGCGCGGGCGGGTCAGACGGGATGTTCCAACTGTCTGGATATCTGTCCGACCGGCGCGATCACTCCGGCGGGCGATCATGTGGCGATTGATCCGATGATCTGCGCCGGGTGTGGAGAATGCTCCGCCCTGTGCCCCTCAACCGCGATCACTTACGAGGATCCGCCGGTTTCGGCGCTGCTGGCAAGGATGCATATTCTGGCCCGAACCTATCGTCGCGCGGGCGGTACCGCGCCGCGTTTGCTGATCCATGACGCCCACGGGGCCGAGATGATTCGTCTGGCAGCCCGGTTTGGGCGGGGGCTGCCCGCAGATGTGATTCCATTGGAACTGACTGTGGTTTCCGGTTTTGGCCATGCCGAGATGCTGGCCGGGCTTGCCCATGGATTCGCCCGGGTTGATATCCTTCTGGCCCCCAGGACCGAGCGCGATGCGCTGCACCGGGAACTGGTTCTGGCACAGGCCATCGCTGGTGCGGATGCATTGAGCCTGATTGATGAGGCCGACCCGGATGCGCTGTCGAACCTGCTTTATGCACAACAGGTTCCGCAGCCGCTGACCGACCCGGTGTTGCCACTGGGCAACCGGCGTCAGATCGCGCGGCTGGCAGCGCAAGCTTTGAACCCCGCCGCCGAGGCACCTTTGTCATTGCCCGAAGGTGCGCCCTATGGCGCCGTGGCGGTCGACGCAGGGTCGTGCACCTTGTGCCTGAGCTGCGTATCGCTGTGCCCCTCAGGGGCGTTGATCGACAACCCGGACAAACCGCAGCTGAATTTTCAGCAGGATGCCTGCCTGCAATGCGGCATCTGCCGGACCATCTGCCCCGAGCAGGCGATTGAGCTTGTGCCTCAACTTGACCTGAGCGACAGGGCACTGTCACAGCAGGTGCTGAATGAGGAAGAGCCGTTTGAATGTGTCGAATGCGGTGCGGCTTTTGGCGTCAAGTCAACGGTTGAACGGATCATGGAAAAGCTTTCGGGAACCCATCCGATGTTTGCCACCTCGGAACAGGCGCGGATGATCCAGATGTGTGACAATTGCCGGGTGAACGCCCAGTTTCACAGTGCTGACAATCCGTTCCAGTCGGCCCCGCGGCCGCGCGTTGTTACGACGGATGATTACTTCTCGAAGCGCAAGGATCACTGAAATTGCAAAGGTGCGCCAAGATCGGCGGCGTTGATGGCAGCGACGAAAGCCAGAATGGCTTCGAGGTCTTCAAGGCTCATCCTGACCGGGTGTATGGGCGAGGGGCGTTCGGGCGAGAACGGCTCGGTCACGCCGTCGATCTGGGTAAAGGCAGGGTGCGGGTTCAGGGCGAAAAAGGCCTGAAACCGCTCGGACCAGTCGGGCATGGCGCGCAGCACCGCAAAAGAGGGGGTGGATCCAAGCCCGTTCATGCGATTCTGCGGGCCGACAACATGGCAGCGGCCACACAGGCTCAGCGACAGATCCTGACCCAGCGCGGCATCGCCTTCGACCTCTTGCACGTCGTCGACAGCTGCGGTCTCGAAACTGGCACTGAACGGGGCACCTTGCGGCGGCGCAAAGCTTTCGACCGTCCGTTTGCCGATATCCGAAAGCAGCCAGTCGCGGAACCGTTCCTGTTTCGGGGCATCTGTGATGCGCAGATGGTAGATTGTGCCATCGCGGGCAAAGACCGGATCGCCGGGCGGGGCAGAGGTCAGTGACATGACACCGTTTTCCTCAGCAATAACGCGTATCCCGGTCTTGAGAGAGAAGCGCGGAAGAATATGTTGCAAGAGACCCGAGCTTGCGACCTCCTCCGGAGCAGAAAGACCAAGCGTCTCTTGGGACCAAGAGGGGGTGGCGGTGAGCGTCAGGCTCAGGCACAACAGGACAAAGCGCATGGCCAAACCTAACGGGGATCAACCAAATGCGTCAAATGAACAAAACGAGACGGAGACACATGCAATGAGCGGCGACCACAGTTTGTCGATACGCAAGGCCCTGATTGCGGGGCAGTTCATGGGAGGGATGGCATGAGTATCCGTGACGCGATTCTTGAGAACCTCAAGCAGATCACCGACCCGGTATCGGGGCAGGATATCGTCAGCGCAGGCCTCGTGCGGGCACTGAATGTCGAGGATGATACCGTGCGTTTCGTGCTTGAGATCGATCCCAAACATGCCGAACAGATGGAGCCCGTGCGCGCGACGGCTGAGAAAGCAGCGCAGTCGGTAGAGGGGGTAAGCAAGGTTTCGGCCATGCTGACGGCGCATTCTGACAAGGCACCGCCGGATCTGAAGCCCAAGCCCAAGCCATCGCAAACCGGGCCGCAGGCTGTGCCGGGGGTCGATCGGATCATCGCGGTCGCCTCAGGCAAGGGCGGGGTGGGTAAATCTACCGTGTCGGCCAATCTTGCCTGTGCGCTGGCCGCCGAGGGGCGGCGCGTTGGCCTGTTGGATGCGGATGTCTATGGCCCGTCGCAGCCCCGGATGCTGGGCGTTTCAGGACGTCCGGCCAGCCCGGATGGCAAAACGATCCTGCCATTGCGCAATCACGGCGTTACCATGATGTCGATGGGTCTTATGACCAACGAAGGGCAGGCGGTTGTCTGGCGCGGGCCGATGTTGATGGGCGCGCTGCAACAGATGATGAGCCAGGTTCAGTGGGGCGCTCTGGACGTGCTGATCGTTGACCTGCCGCCGGGAACCGGTGATGTGCAACTGACGCTGAGCCAGAAATTTCAGGTCGACGGGGCCATCGTGGTCTCGACCCCGCAGGATGTGGCGCTGATTGATGCCCGTAAGGGGATCGATATGTTCAATCAGCTCAAGACGCCCATACTGGGTATGATCGAGAATATGTCGACCCATATCTGCTCAAACTGCGGCCACGAGGAACATATCTTTGGGCATGGCGGCGTTGCCTCCGAGGCCGAGGCGCTGGGCGTTCCGCTTCTGGGTGAAATCCCGCTGCATCTGGATATCCGGCTTGCGGCAGATGGTGGTGCCCCGATCGTGGTCAGCAAACCCGACAGCCCGCAGGCCGAGGCCTTCCGCAAAGTTGCGCGCGATCTGATCGCCAAGGGCAACGCATGACCGAGCCGGTTTTCCCCCCGCTGCTGACAGGCCACCCGGTTCAGGGGGGCGAGGCCCCGTTTGACCGGGCACAGGCCATGGCGGCGCTGGGCTGCGATGCGGGGACGGTGGTCTATAACATTCAGGCCGATCATCTGCGGGTTGCGATTGTATTTGCGCCCGAGGTGCCCCTGCAGGATGCGATGGCCATGCTGCCGCTCTGCGCGGTTGGGTTCCAGAACGCGCTGGGGGCTCTGGCCCCCCCCGAAGTTGCCGTGCATCTTGGATGGGACGGCCTGATCTGCGTGAACGGGGCCCGATGCGGGATGTTTCGCACAGCAGCTTCATCAACCGATGTGTCCGAGGTGCCGGACTGGTTGATCATCGGATGGGAACTGGCGCTGTTGCAAACGGGTGAGGCACCGGGCGAGACCCCGGATGTGACTGCGCTTTATGACGAAGGCTGCGCGGATGTTTCGGCGGTGACACTGGTGGAAAGCTGGTCGCGCCACATGCTGACCTGGCTCAATCGCTGGCAAGAGGACGGCAACGCGCCGCTTCATGCAGAATGGATGGGGCTGTTGCGTGGGGTCGGTGAGCCGTTTGGCGAAACCGGCGTATTCCTTGGGACAGATGAGCGGTTCGGCATGCTGATCCGTGATGGTGCCGACACGCATCTGCGCCCGCTGACTGATTTGTTGGAGACCGCAGAATGAAACTGGCCCGTGCTATCCATTTCGACGAAAGCGATATGAACGTATTTCACTCTCCCGCCCGCACAGGAGAGTGGTGCATTTCGGGCGGGTTCGAGTTCTCGAACTGGGGCGAGGGCGATCTGGAGGGCAAGGCCCGTCAGGCCTTTGCCAACGGTTGGCTGGGGCTTGAGACCTTTGGCCGGGTGACCTTTGTGGCGGTCACTCAGGTCGAACCGGCCGAGATGGAGCAGATCGCACAGAATCTGGCCGAGCATTTCGTGCGTCTGTATGGCGCGCCCTCGGTTGAGGCGGCGCTGGAGGTGGCCCGGACCGAGATCACACATATGTCGGATATGTGCGAGGACCATGCCCCCAACACCCTGCTGACCGTTGCCCGGGAGTTGACCGGGGCGGGGGTGCATGAGGCTTTCCGTGTCATCACCCCGCAAGAGACCCAGCTGGAAGCGCTGGCCGTCCATGGCTCGCTGGACGATTAGATCAGATCGGCAAATCCGCCAAACTGCCCGCGCTTGAAGATCAGCCCCTGACCGGGGCGATGCATGACGGCTTCGACATGGCCGACAAGGATCAGGTGATCGCCGGCCTCGTGCCGCGCTGACAGGCGGCAATCGAACCGGGCAAGGCATTCGGCCAGCCGGGGCCGCCCATCCGGGTCAGAGTGCCAGTCGGCATGGGAAAAGTCGAACCCGTTGCGGGCAAAATGCAGGGCCTGATCGTGCTGTTCCTGTGCCATCACGTGGATGGCATAGTGTTCACAGGCGTGAAAGGCATCATACCGGTTCGAATGCTTGTCCAGACACCACAGCACCAGCGGCGGGTCCAGCGACACCGATGCAAAGGAATTGACGGTAATTGCAGCCGGACCTTCGGGCGTGTTGGTTGTCACCACGGTGACGCCGGTTCCGAAACAGCCCAGAGCCTCGCGAAAGGCAAGGCGTTGCTCGGGGCCCGGAATAAAGGTCTTTTCGGTCATCACACGCTCGTTCAATGGGCCTGTCTCAGGTGCCATGCGGCGCGGGGATTGTCCACGAAAAGCTTTGGCGTATTCAGTATCGTCTGATCAGTTCAGATCTTCCAGCAGCCGCCCGTGTTTGCGGGTTTCCGCGATAACGTCGCCAAAGGTTGCCATCCCACGGGCGGTTAACATGGGCAGCATGCGAACCAGAACCTCGGCAGTGGCCACTGCATCGCCCAAAGCCGTGTGGCGCAGGGTTGCGGGGATGGTGACACCCAGCCGGGCACAAACCGCATCCAGTGTGTGGGTTTCGCTGGCTCCGAACAGAACTGCCGACAACAGGACCGTGTCCAGAACAGGATGGGTCCATTCCACCCCCATCCGCTTGGCGTGGCGGTGCAGAAAGGCCATGTCAAATGGTGCGTTATGGGCAACAATAACGGCGTCACGGGAGAATTGATGAAAGATAAGCCCGGCTTTGGCAATATCGGGCGCGCCCAGAACCATGGCATCGTTGATCTTGTGGACTCTGGTCGAGGCGGCTGGGATCGGGATACCGGGGTCAACCAGCATATCCAGCTGCTCGCCCTCAACAATCCTGCCCTTGATCACACGCACCGCGCCGATCTGGACGATTTCATCCTTGTGCGGCAGAAGCCCCGTTGTTTCCGTATCGAAGACCACGAAACACAGATCGCGCAGGGGGCGATCCTCGAATACGTCATCGCCGGGTGTGTCGAGCAGATCGAAATCATAGACCAGCGGCCGCGCGCCTTCGGGCGGGATGCGGGCCACGCTGTCTTCGAAGACCAGCATATACCCCGGCGCATCGCCCAGCGGTTTCATCCGGGCCGAGTAAGACTGCCGCCCGTCAACACTGGTCAGGGTACAATCGACATCCAGACCGGTCTTGCTCATCTCTCTGTAAGCGTCGGTCAGGCCCGTGCTTTCGAGATAGTCAAACAAAGAGGCGTTCAACCGCGGCGGCGCGATCTGGGCCAGAACCCCGGCGGCCTGCGCGTCATACAAAACGATCTGATGTTTTGGCCCAGCCAGCAGCATGGCGATGGGGATTTCGGTCAGCAGTGCAGTTAGCCGTTGCTTCTCGGTAGCCAGATGGGCGGTCTCTGCGGCGACCGCTTCGGCGGTGGTCATGGCGGTTTCTGTCAGTTGTTCAGCCAACCCTGCAGCGGCGGGGGCCAGATCACCCAGATAGCGCGCGGCCTGCAGGTCAAGATCGGTGCTGACCCCGGCATGCGCCCTTGCGCGCAATTGGGCCGAAAGCCGTTCGATCGGCTTGGCGACATGGTCATCAAACAGCAGCCAGACGCCCACGATCAACGCCACAAGCCCGAAAGCGATCAGAATCCCGGCAAAGATATAGGCCCCGATCAGAGCGGGATCATTCATCCGCTGATAGCTGACCCACAGGGCAAGCGAACTGATGACAAGCCCACCCACAGCAAGCAGCAGGAAGAACAGGAAAATCCTCAGGCGCAGGCTCAGGCGGTTCAGCATATCAGACCCCGCAGGTTGCCTCGATCACCGGGTCGTTCTGCCCGGCCTTGACCCAGCCTGCGTTTACCAGCCGCCCGTCATCGGCAAACTCGGCCCCGTCGACCAGATTGGCGCGGCTGTTTTCAGCGCAGTTTACTGCGACCGGTATTTTCGAGACCGGAGCCCAGCGGCCAAAGAAATAAAGATCAACAAGCCGCTGATCCGGGATGCTGTCATTGCGACGCACCGAGACGGTGTCAATGGCGGCAAACCGATCCACGAAGGGCACCGCATATGTCCAGGGGCGATAGAAGGCGCGGCTCTCGACCTCCTGCACGATGGTCAGGCTGTCGGGCAACTGGTCCTTTGTGCGGTTGTACCAGGAATACTCGCTGGTGATGGTCATCGCGATCATCCCGATGCCCGCCGCGACCGGTGCGGCCCATTTGGGCAAACGGCCACCGCTGAGCTTGTTTACCACCATCACGACACCCGCAAACGCGAAGCCCGCAAAAACCGTGCCGATCAGTTCCAGAAACATATGTATTCTCCACCCTTCAGGCGCGATCCGCCTCTTTTTCTTGCTCCAGATACGGGCGCCAAAGGCGATCCCGCCCTCTGATCCCGCATTGGCGTCAACCCAGCATCCCTTTGCCATGACCAACCGCCGATTGCATCGTTTTTACCACCACAAACGCATCGCGCAGATGACTTCGCTCAAAATCCGACAAATCGGACGGCGGCAGGTAATTGTCCGGTTTTTCACCGGATTTGACCAGCCTGACCTGATGATCCAGCCGTGTTTCCGCGATCAGATCATAGGCATCCAGCAGATCGCGCGCGCCCGAGGGGCTGAGTACACCCGCAACCTCTGCCGCGCTCAGGCGGGCGCGGGTATTGGCCTCGGACAATTGGCCTTGCAGGCTGTAGATGCGGGCCAGATCAACGACGGGCACAACGCCATTATGTTTCAGGTCCAGCGTGTCGCGATGCTCACCCGACCGGATTGTTGCAAAGCCGCGCAGCAGACCCAGCGGCGGCGTGTGCTTTAATGAGTTCGAGATCATATGCGCCACAAAGATCGAATTCGCATTGGCCGCCGCCAGCGTGTCGGCCTGAAGGTCGGTGAACAGGTCAAACGCGCCTCCGATGGGTCGCAGGTCGAACATGACCGAGGCGAGCATCTGGGCTTCGGGGTTGGGTTTGGCGATCCAGCCCTTGAAATAGTCGCGCCAGACCTGCACGGGCTGACACCAGCGCGGATTTGTCGCCATCATGTCGCCGGGGCAATAGAAATACCCGCATGTATCCAGCCCGTCCGAGACGAATTTGGCCAGCGCCGCGAAATAGGCCATATCAACATCCGTCACGCGATCATCCAGCATCAGGCAATTGTCCTGATCCGACACGCCCGTCTGTTCCTGCCGTCCTTGCGAACCGCAGGCCAGCCACAGATAGGGCACCGGCGGCGATCCGAACTCTTCTTCGGCCAGGGCCAGCAGCCGCCGCGTCGCGGTATCCGCGATATCGGTGATCAGCCGCGTCACGATCTCATGCCGGTTGCCGCTGGCGACAAGCTGGACCAGCAATTGCGGTATCTCGGCTGTCACAACGGCCATCTCTTTGGCGCTGCTGGCACCGGCGATCCGGCGCACCAGTTCACCAGAGTTAACCGCCTGATAGTGTGTGAGGTCGGTTTGCGTAACGATGCCGACAAGCTGCCCGGCCTCGACAATCGGGATATGACCAATGCCACGCTCCATCATCGTATGCAGCACGTCCGAGCCGATATCGGATGGTGCCAGCGTGATCGGGTTGGCGGTCATGATAGATGAAACCGGCGTGGCTGCGGGCATCGCGTCAGCCACGAATTTGCCCGAGATGTCGCGCAGGGTGGCGATACCCAGCAACGCGTCGCCCTCGGTCACGCAGAGCGATGAGATATGGCGGTCACGCATGATCCGCGCGGCAGTCTGCACCGGGGTGTCAGGCGGGCAGGTGGCCGGATCGTGTGCCATCAGAATGTCGATCGTGCTGGTGACAAGGCTGTGCGGGCCATTCCGATTGCCGCGTGTGCGGTTGAAGAACCGCGACACGACAGCGTGCCCGTCGATCAACACCCGAACCAGATCAGCGGGCAGGACAATCAGCACCGAGGGCGTATGCGCCCGTGCCTTTGTAACGGCTTTACCGTCTTTCAGCAGACCGCGCTCTCCAAACGAGTTTCGCAGCCCCAGATGGGACACCACCGCGCCGTTTTCATCGGTAATTTCAACCTGTCCCTCATAGATCACAAATACCCCGGGCAGGGTGTGGCCCAATTCGTAGACAAGGCTGTTTTCGTCCAGTTCCCGGATCTCGACCCGCTGGGTCAGATCGTCCAGCACCTTTGCGGGCAGCGCGTCATAGGGGTGAACGGATTTCAGAAACCGGATGATCTCATCTTGCGACAGGGGCATGGGAGTGTCCTGGATGTCTGAATGAAAAGCCCCGCCCGGTGGTATGCCGGGCGGGAACAGTGGATCGAAAGATGAGGCCGGAAACCGAGGATCCCGACCCCATCAAACTCAGTGATCCTGAGCTGCGCCCGCACCACGGGGAATGCGGATGCTTTCGACCATATCCTTGATCTCCTGCGGGGTCTTTTTGGTCGCGCCTGCCACGAAGTAGGCGACGGCAAAGTTGACCATGGCACCGATTGCGCCGAACGAGGTCGACTTGATCGGACCCAGCAGCGGGTCTGCATCGGTGAACGAGTTGGTGCCAGGAATGAACAGCCAGCCCTTGTGCAGGAAGATGTAGATCAACGTGACGGTCAGACCTGCCAGCATACCCGCAACCGCACCGGTGTTGTTGATGCGGGTCGAGAAGATCCCCATCATCAGCGCCGGGAAGATCGAGGCTGCCGCCAGACCAAAGGCCAGGGCCACCGTCTGCGCCGCAAAGCCTGGAGGATTCAGGCCCAGATAGGTCGCCACCAGAATGGCCACGGCCATCGCGATCCGCGCCGACAGAAGCTCACCTTTTTCCGAGATCTGCGGGTTGATCGCACCTTTGATCAGGTCGTGGGACACAGCTGACGAGATCGCCAGCAGCAGACCCGCTGCGGTCGACAGAGCAGCCGCAAGACCACCGGCAGCGACCAGACCGATCACCCAACCCGGCAGGTTGGCAATCTCGGGATTGGCCAGAACCAGGATGTCGCGGTTGAAATTGGTCAGTTCGTTACCGGCCCAACCTTTTTCCTCTGCAATGGCGGTCATCGATTCAGACTTGTCGTTGTAGTACTGGATCTTGCCGTCGCCGTTCTTGTCTTCCCAATCCAGCAGACCGGTTTTCTGCCATGTGGCCATCCAGTCATACCGTGCGTCATTATCGATATCTTCGACGGACACAGCGCCACCTTCGATGCCACCATTGGGCCACATCATATCGGTGATGTTCAGACGCGCCATCGCACCAACGGCCGGAGCGGTCAGGTACAGCAGAGCGATAAACACCAGCGCCCAGCCGGCCGACCAACGTGCGTCAGACACTTTGGGAACGGTGAAGAAGCGCATGATGACGTGCGGTAGACCTGCGGTACCGATCATCAGCGACAGCGTGAACAGCACCATGTTCAGCGTGTTCGAGTGGTGGGCCGTGTAGTCGTTAAAGCCCAGCTCGGTCACGATGGCATCCAGCTTGGTCAGCAGGGGCTCACCACTGGCGGTGTCACCAAACAGACCCAGTGCCGGAACCGGGGTGCCGGTCAGCTGCAGCGAGATGAAGATCGCCGGGATGGTATAGGCGGTGATCAGCACGCAGTACTGAGCGACCTGAGTATAGGTCACGCCCTTCATCCCACCAAACACTGCGTAGGCAAACACAACGCCCGCGCCGATCAGCAAACCGGTGGTGTTCGAGACTTCGAGGAAGCGGCCAAAGGCCACGCCAACGCCGGTCATCTGACCGATCACGTAGGTCACCGAGGCCACGATCAGACAGATCACCGCCACGATACGCGCGGTCTGGCTGTAGAAGCGGTCACCGATAAATTCCGAGACGGTGAATTTGCCGAACTTACGCAGGTAAGGCGCAAGCAGCAGTGCCAGCAGCACATAGCCACCGGTCCACCCCATCAGGAAGGTCGAGTTGTCATAGCCGGTAAAGGCAATCAGACCCGCCATCGAGATGAACGAGGCCGCAGACATCCAGTCTGCCGCTGTCGCCATACCGTTGGTAACGGGGTGAACGCCGCGACCGGCGGCGTAGAATTCCGATGTAGACCCCGCGCGGGCCCAGATCGCGATGCCGATATACAGCGCAAAAGACGCGCCGACAAACAGCAGGTTGATGGTAAACTGGTCCATTCCGCTTACTCCTCGTCCACGCCGTATTCAGCGTCCAGCTTGTTCATGCGCCAGGCGTAGTTGAAGATCAGCACCAGAAAGACCAGGATCGATCCCTGCTGAGCAAACCAGAAGCCCAGATCAGTGCCGCCAACGGCAATACCCGATAGCAGCGGACGCAGCAGAATGCCGAATCCAAACGACACCAGCGCCCAGATCGCGAGACTGATGTAGATGAGGCGCAGGTTGGCCTGCCAATAGCCTTTATCGGCGTCGGCAGCCTGCGCGGAGTTTGTTGATTGATCCGCCATCGCGGTTCCTCCTTCGCTTGCTCGTTGGCGGCCCGTGCCCAACTCCTCCAGTGCGATGGGCCGCTTCTCGATTGTGCCAGACGCCCCGTGACGTCCGGCATAACTCCTCTGTTCCGCCAGAGCGGTTCATTGAAGTATTCTGTTGTCGGGGTAGGCCGCTGGGGGCCTCTCTCCTCCCCCTTAGTCCATTATGTCGCCTACCAGCGCTTGCAGGTCGCGGGCGATATCGTCGATCTGACCCATGGCATCGATGCCTTTCAACACGCCTTGGGCCTGATAGTAGTCAATCAACGGTGCAGTCTGCGCGTGATAGGCCGACAACCGCGACGCCACAGTTTCCGCATTGTCATCGGCGCGGCGCGTGAATTCGGTATGGCCGCACTTGTCGCATTTGCCGTCTTCTGCCGGTTGTTTGTACGTGTCGTGATAGCCTTCGCCGCAACCGGCACAGGTGTACCGCCCCGAGATGCGGGTCACCATCTCGGTGTCGTCCACCTCAAGGCTGATCGCCGCATTGATCTTCTGATCGGTCGAGGCCAGGAGCCCATCCAGCGCCTCGGCCTGAACCGTGGTGCGCGGGAACCCGTCCAGAATGACACCTTTGGCGCAGTCGGTTTCGGCCATGCGGTCGCGCAGGATGGCAGTGACGATGCCATCGCTGACCAGATCACCGGCCTCCATCACAGCCTTTGCCGCCTTGCCAGCCTCGGTACCCGCAGCAACAGCACCGCGCAGCAGGTCACCGGTGCTGAGTTGAACCAGACCGAACTTGTCTTCCAGCATGCGGGCCTGCGTCCCCTTCCCGGCACCCGGAGGGCCGAGAAGGATCAGAACAGCAGGAGCGGTGATCGTGGCAGCGTCCATCACATCCTCACTTATTGGCCCGGTTTTCGATCAGATCCTCGACCACCGACGGATCGGCCAGCGTTGAGGTATCGCCCAGCGAGCCAAAGTCATTTTCGGCGATCTTGCGCAGGATGCGGCGCATGATCTTGCCCGAGCGGGTCTTGGGCAGGCCCGGGGCCCACTGGATCACATCGGGGCTGGCAATCGGGCCAATCTCGGTCCGGACCCATGTGCGCAGCTCTTTCAGCAGCTCATCACTTGGCTCCTGATCGTTCATCAGCGTGACATAGCAGTAGATGCCTTGCCCCTTGATTTCATGGGGGTAACCCACCACGGCGGCCTCGGCCACGGCGGCGTGCGCGACCAGCGCGCTTTCGACCTCGGCCGTCCCCATGCGGTGGCCCGAAACGTTGATCACATCATCCACACGGCCGGTGATCCAATAGTCGCCATCCTCATCGCGGCGGCAGCCGTCGCCGGTGAAGTAATAGCCTTTGTAGTCCGAGAAATAGGTTTTCTCGAACCGCTCATGATCGCCCCAGACGGTGCGCATCTGACCGGGCCAGCTGTCCTTGATGCACAGCACGCCCTCGACGCCATTGCCGTCGATCTCGACACCGGATTGCGGGTCCAGAACCACAGGTTCAATGCCAAAGAACGGCTTCATGGCCGATCCCGGTTTCATCGCATGCGCGCCGGGCAGGGGGGTCATCAGGTGGCCACCGGTCTCGGTCTGCCACCAGGTATCCACGATCGGGCAGTTGCCCTTGCCGACAACTTCATTGTACCAGTTCCACGCTTCCGGGTTGATCGGCTCACCGACCGTACCCAGCACCTTCAGATCGCTGAGGTCGCATTTCTCGACAAACTCGTTGCCCTGACCCATCAGCGCGCGGATCGCCGTGGGGGCGGTGTAGAACTGGTTCACCTTGTGTTTCTCGCAGACCTGCCAGAACCGCGAAGCATCCGGATAGGTGGGCACGCCTTCAAACATCAGCGTCGTCGCACCATTGGCCAGCGGGCCATAGACGATATAGCTGTGGCCGGTGACCCAGCCCACGTCAGCGGTACACCAGTAAACGTCACCGTCGTGGTAATCGAACGTGATCTCATGCGTCATCGAGGCATAGACCAGATAGCCGCCGGTGGTGTGAACAACCCCCTTGGGCTGCCCGGTCGAGCCGGAGGTATACAGGATGAACAGCGGGTCTTCGGCACTCATTTCAGCCGGGGCGCAGTAGTCATCCGCCTCAAGCGCCATTGCGTTATAGTCATGGTCGCGCCCGTCCACCCAGGTGGTTTGCCCGCCGGTGCGTTTGACGACCAGACATTTCACCGTGTCCTTGCAATGCAGCAAAGCGGCGTCAGCGTTTGATTTCAACGCTGTCTTGCGGCCACCACGCGGGGCTTCATCGGCGGTGATCAACACCTTGGCATCACACCCGTTGATCCGCGCGGCCAGCGCATCGGGCGAGAAGCCTGCGAAAACGATCGAGTGGATGGCTCCGATCCGGGCGCAGGCCAGCATGGCATAGGCCGCTTCGGGGATCATGGGCAGAT
This sequence comes from Rhodobacteraceae bacterium KLH11, assembly GCA_000158135.1. Taxonomy (GTDB): domain Bacteria; phylum Pseudomonadota; class Alphaproteobacteria; order Rhodobacterales; family Rhodobacteraceae; genus Ruegeria. The sequence continues at coordinate 3,057,838 of DS999531.1, read as the reverse complement.
AGATGACCACCCGGTCACCTTTGCACACACCCATTGATTCCAGAATATTGGCCATCCGGCAGGTGCGGCGGTGCAGTTCAGCATATGTAATGTGTTGGGCCGCATCATTGGGATCATCAGGCTCCCAGATGATTGCAGTCTGATTGCTGCGCGCTGTCAGGTGCCGGTCCAGACAATTGGCCGAAACGTTCAGCGTGCCGTCGCTGTACCAGTTGATGCCAACCGAGCCGAGGGTGTAATCGACCTCTTTGATTTTGGTATAGGGCTTGATCCAGTCGATACGTTTACCCTGTTCGTCCCAGAACGCCTCGGGGTTGTTGATCGAGGCAGCATACATGACTGCATATTTGTCAGCGTCGACATGGGCACGGGCGACGGTTTCTGCGGATGGCGGATATGTCTTGGCATCTGCCTGGGCAGCGGTGGTCATTTTTGAGGCTCCTCCCTCTGGACTGGATTATGTGGGATTGATAATGCCCGCCGGTCAGGCAATGTCGATCCGTTTCCTCCCCGGGGTGAATAATACGGGGTTCAGAAAAGAAATAAATAAATTGCCGGAATCCTTGAGTTTGTTTGTCAACAAATTTCGGGCCTGATGGAAATATTGTAAATAAATTAAAATTTTCCGAGTAAAGTATTTGTTAAACAATAGGGTAATTGTAACTCTTTTTTAGCTGGCACAACCTCACTTTGCATGGCCACGGTGCGACCGGCTTTGTTGCAGCACAGGTTGGTGGCTGAGGCAGGGGTTGGCACATCCCGAAGTTAACGCTAGCTTCTTCCGCAAGCAGCCCGAAAAGGGATGCGCCAAAGGGAGAGATCTGCAATGAATAAGATATTGAGCGGTGCGGCTGTTGCCGCCCTGAGTATGGCGTTTGTCACCGAGGCGGCCGCGACGGAATGGAGCGCCTCGGTCTGGGGTAAGCGCCGCGCCTTTACTGAACATGTCGAGAAACTGGCCGAACTGGTCAGCGAGAAAACCGGTGGTGAATTCACCATCAACGTCAGCTATGGCGGCTTGTCCAAGCCCAAAGAGAATCTGGATGGCATCGAGATCGGGGCCTTTGAGATGGCACAGTTCTGTGCCGGCTATCACCGCGACAAAAACCGCGCGATCACGGTTCTGGAACTGCCATTTCTGGGCGTGAGCAATCTGGACGAGGAAGTGGCGGTCAGCCACGCGGTCTATGATCATCCCGCCGTCAAGGACGAGATGGCCCAGTGGAACGCGCGGATCATCATGACCTCGCCCATGCCGCAGTACAATCTGGTCGGTACAGGTGATGCGCGCGATCAACTGGCCGAGTTCGACGGGATGCGCGTGCGCGCCACGGGTGGTCTGGGGCAGGCTTTCGAAGCTGTTGGCGGCGTGCCGACCTCGGTGCCTGCAACCGAAGCCTACAATGCAATGGAATCCGGTGTGGTCGATACCGTGGCCTTTGCCCAGCATGCCCATCTGTCCTTCGGCACAATCAACGAAGCCGACTGGTGGACAGCCAACCTCAACCCGGGCACGGTCAATTGCCCCGTTGTTGTGAATATCGACGCCTACGAGGCGCTGTCGCCTGAGCATAAAGAGGCGCTGGACAGTTCAATTGACGAAGCCATCGCGCATTACCTTGCCAACTATGGTGGTCTGCTAGAGCAATGGGACGGTGTTCTGGAAGAGAAGGGCGTTGAAAAGGTCATGATCGATGACGCCGTGATCGAAGAATTCCGCGCCCAGGCTGCTGATCCGATCCGGGCGAAATGGATCGAGGATATGACAGCGCAGGGGCTTCCCGCGCAAGAGCTTTACGATCTTGTGCAGGCAACGCTGCAACAACAGCGCGGCGGCAACTGATCGCGATACTGCCGGGTGCCATCGGGCGCCCGGTTTTCCTGTACGCAAAGGAAAATCAAGATGGCAGGACATGCCACAGTGCTTGAGGATGGCAGTCTTCTCAGCCGAATAGATCATCGCTTGTTAGGGTTAGAGCGCTTTATGGCGCTGATCAGCGGCTTTGCGGTATTTGGCCTGATGGTTCTGGCCGTTGTTTCGGTCAGCGGTCGCAACGCCCTGAATGCCCCTTTGCCGGGTTATGTGGACTGGATCGAACAGGCAATGCCCTTGATCGCGTTTCTGGGCATCTCCTATGTGCAGCGGGATGGGGGGCATATCCGTATGGATATTGTAATCTCGCGCCTGAAAGGGCGGGCTCTTTGGTTGTTCGAGTTGACCTCGGTCCTGTTGATCCTTTTGCTGATGCTGGCGCTTGTCTGGGGCAGCTGGTCGCACTTTGACCGGTCATTTGACTTTGGCGCGCCGTTGTGGAGCCGTGACAGCTCGATTGATATCGGCATACCGATCTGGCCTGCCAAGCTTTTGGCACCTGTTGCCTTTTCGGTTCTTTGCGCCCGGCTTGCAGTGCAGGTCTGGGGCTACGGGCGCGCTTTTGTGCTGGGATTGGAACAACCGGTTGCGGTACCGCTTATTCAGGACGCCGCAGCGCAGGCGGCGGCCGAGGCCGAACAGTTTGAAGGGCGCAGCTGACCCATGGATACGATAGAGATCGGCCTCTGGGTCACCGCCGGGCTGTTGGTGCTTGTGGTCACGGGTATGCGCGTGGCGTTTGCCGCCGGGCTTGCCGGTTTGATCGGGCTGGTCTGGATCTTCTGGGCCAAGTTCGGATATGATCCTGACCGGTTTGGAAAAGCGCTGACAATCGCTGTGAAAACAGCCGGTCAAGTGCCGCATTCCAAAGTGGCGTCACATACGCTGAGCCTGATCCCCACATTCATCCTGATCGGCTATCTGGCCTATTACGCCGGCCTGACCCGCGCCTTGTTCGAAGCGGCAAAACGCTGGATCGCCTGGGTGCCGGGCGGGCTGGCTGTCTCAACCATCTTTGCTACTGCAGGGTTTGCCGCCGTCTCGGGCGCATCAGTCGCCACCTCAGCCGTCTTTGCCCGCATCGCCATCCCCGAGATGCTGGCCGTAGGCTATAACAAGCGTTTCGCAGCAGGGGTGGTTGCCGCTGGCGGAACATTAGCCTCGCTCATCCCGCCTTCGGCGATTTTGGTGATCTATGCCATCATTGTTGAGCAGGACGTGGGGAAACTGTTGCTCGCCGGATTTATCCCCGGAGCGTTTTCGGCGGTGATCTATGGCCTGCTGATCGTCGGCATCGCGGTGGTATTCAAATCTGTCGGGCCTCCGGTGACAGGCTTTAGCTGGAAACAGCGCTTTGCCGCGCTGCCGGGCGCATTGCCCATTGTGGCGGTGATCCTGATTATCATCTGCTTTGTCTACAACCCGTTTGGCGACAAGGCCTGGGGAACCCCGACCGAAGGCGGCGCCATCGGGGCTTTTATCGTGTTCTGTTTTGCACTGATCCACGGCATGCGCTGGCCCGAGTTCAAATCGGCCCTGCTTGAAACGGCCAAACTGACGGCGATGATTTTTGCGATCATCTGGGGTGTCCTTATTTATGTGCGCTTTCTGGGTTTCGCCGATCTTCCCGGGGCGTTTTCGGACTGGATCACCTCACTTGAAATGTCGCCGATGCTGATCCTCATCTGCATCCTGCTGGCCTATGCCGTACTGGGCATGTTCATGGATGCCATCGGAATGCTGCTCTTGACGCTGCCAGTGGTCTACCCGGCAGTGATGGCACTAAACGGAGGAGAGGCCGTCAGCGCCGCAGACAGCGCTTTTGGAATGTCAGGACCAATGTGCGCCATCTGGTTCGGGATACTGGTCGTCAAGATGGCCGAATTCTGCCTGATCACGCCACCCATCGGATTGAACTGCTTTGTTGTTGCCGGAGTGCGGCCCGATCTGAGTGTTCAGGACGTGTTCAAAGGCGTCACCCCGTTTTTCATCGCGGATGCATTGACGATTGCTTTGCTTGTCGCCTTTCCAGGGATCGTTCTCTACTTGCCGTCTCTCGCGGGATAGGTTTTTGCGAGGCGCTGCCTCGCGCTCCGGGATATTTATGGCCAGATGAAGGAACGGATCCTTAATGGCGTGGGCGATTCTGTTCCTGAGGCCCAGGCCTGAATGCTGATGACCGCGCCGGGTGAAGTTCTTCGGCTTCTGCCAGAGAGTGGATCCCATCTTCATCTGGCTATAAATATCCCGGGGGAGGCGCCGGAGGCGACGGGGGCAGAGCCCCCTTGGTTATGGTTTGCGTTCGTCGCTGGTCGAGGGCGCGCGCGGCGTTATTCAGCCCGCATCAGCATGCCAAACAGATCACGTGGGTCGTCCGGGTCTGCAAGCATGTCCAGAGGCTCAAAGAATTCAGTGCCTTCTATCGCTTTCTTGATGTAGCGCAGGGCCGAGAAATCCTCAATCGCGAAGCCCACGCTGTCAAACAGGGTGATTTGCCGATCATCCGTGCGCCCTTTGGCCTGACCGGTCATTACCTGCCACATCTCGGTGACGGGGTGGTCTGCCTCCAGTGCCTGAATTTCACCTTCGATGCGCGTTTGTTCGGGGTATTCGACGAAGATGTCTGAGCGCAGCAGGATATCGCGATGCAGTTCGGTCTTACCTGGGCAGTCGCCGCCGATTGCGTTGATATGGACACCGGGTCCGACCATGTTGTCGGTCAGAATGGTGGCGTATTTCTTGTCTGCAGTGCATGTGGTAATGATCTGTGCGCCCTCGATCGCGTCTTCCGGCGTTTTGCAGGGGATCACCGCCAGCCCTTTACCCTGAAGGTTGGCAGCACATTTTGCGGTGGCATTCGGATCTGTATCGTAGAGCCGGACGGTATCAATTCCGCACATGGCTTTGAATGCGAGGCATTGGAATTCGGATTGTGCGCCGTTTCCAATCATCGCCATTGTCGACGCTGACTTGGAGGCCAGATAGCGACCCACCAGTGCCGACGTGGCGGCGGTGCGCAGGGCGGTGAGCATTGTCATCTCGGTCAGCAGGGTCGGATAGCCGGTATAGACATCCGCCAGCAGGCCAAACGCCGTTACTGTCTGCAGACCCTCGGATGTGTTCTTGGGATGTCCGTTCACATATTTGAACCCATAGGCCTCGCCGTCCGAGGTGGGCATCAGTTCGATGACACCGTGGGGCGAGTGGGCGGGGATGCGTGGCGTTTTGTCGAAGCTTTCCCAGCGCTTGAAATCCGCCTCGATCTGGGCGGCGATCTGGGTGATCATCTGCTCGACCCCGATATGGTGGATCAGGCGCATCATGTTGTCGACGGATACGAAGGGCACGAGGGCCTTGTCGGAAGGTTGCGTCATCAGAAGCTCCGGGTTGGTCGGTCAAAGATGCGGCGCCCCATCAGCGAGGCGGCCAGATCAACCATCAGTTTTGCGGTTCGCCCGCGCTCATCAAGGAACGGGTTCAGTTCAACCAGGTCGAGCGAGCAGACCAGGCCGCTTTCGTGCAGCAACTCCATCACCAGATGCGCCTCACGTTCGGTCGCGCCACCGGGGACAGTGGTGCCGACTGCGGGGGCGATTGACGGATCGAGGAAATCCACATCCAGCGAGACATGCAGGATGCCGTTGGCAGCACGGACCTTATCAAGGAAGGCAAGCAGCGGGGTTTTGATGCCGTGCTCGTCGATGCTGCGCATATCGGCCAGCATCGCCTGATCTTTTTCCAGCGCCGCACGCTCAGCCGGGTCAACCGAGCGCAGGCCGATCATGCCGACACGATCGGTTGGGACCGGCGTGACCAGCGGCGGAAAGGCATCGAATCCCGATTGGCCGGTGAAATACGCCACAGGCGTGCCGTGCAGGTTGCCACTGCCGCTGCTGCTGGGGGTGTGAAAATCACTATGGGCATCCAGCCACAGGACAAAAAGCGGACGCCCCAAGGTGTTCGCATGCGCTGCCATGCCAGATACCGTTCCCATGGAAAGTGCGTGATCGCCCCCCATGAAAATCGGTAAACCTTGCCGGGCGACCTCTTGCGCCATACGGCTGAGTGCCTGTGTCCAGCCGATGCACTCGGGCAGGGCGAACAGGTGCGGGTCTTCCGGCGACTCCACCGGGTCGGGTTGGGTATCGCCGATGTCAGCCACAGTATGCCCCAGATCGGACAGTGCCTGCATCAGGCCCGCAACGCGATAGGCATCGGGCCCCATCCGGCACCCTTGACGGTGTTTGCCGGCATCCATTGGAACACCGGCCAATATGATGTGTTTTTTGTCCATGTGTTTATCTACCGACTCGATATGGCTTGAGAAAAGAGATCAAAATGATCAAACTGAATCAACTAAACACAAAATGGTAAGCTGTGATGGACGAACTGGATAGCCGCTTGCTGAGTGCGTTGCACCGTGATGCGCGTGCCTCGCTCTCTGAACTGGCTGAGCTTTTGGGGGTCACCCGAACCACGGTGCGCAGTCGATTGCAGCGGCTCAAACAATCCGGCGAGATCGTGGGTTTCACGGTCGTGACCCGGCAGGATGTGTCTGAAAGCCCCGTGCGCGGCTTGATGATGCTGGAGATCGAGGGGCGCGGGACCGAGAGGATTCGATCCCGGATCGCCGCGATGCGGCAGGTTCGCGCCGTGCATTCAACCAATGGCAGTTGGGACCTGATCGCCGAGATCGGGACCGAGACGCTGGGTGATCTGGATGAGGTCCTGTTCCAGATCAGGCGCATGGAAGGTATTACCCGATCTGAAACCAATCTGTTGCTTTCCACGCGCAAGGGCCGGACATGATAATCGCGTAACATGCTTTGTGGGTTTGTAAAAACGTGTAAAGCTCGGCGCATTCATCAATCCGGCGTAGCGGGCTGAGCGGGGGCAATCGGAATGACCACAGAGGCGACACCTGAAGAGACGCCAGTCGGGCGCCTGGCGGGGATTCTGGAAAAGCCGCTGGTGCGTTTGACGGTTCCGGCGCTGGTGACGCTGATCGCGCTGGTGGTGCTGCATGACTTGTCCGCGCATGTGAAATGGACGGACATTCAAAGCGATATCGCAGCGACCTCATGGAAGGTCATGTTCTTTGCGCTGTGCTGGACGGCGTTCAGTTTCCTGTCGCTGTCATTTTATGATGTCTTCGCGGTTCAAAGCGTGGCCGGGGGAAAGGTGCCCTTGCCGGTTGCCGGTCTGGCCGGGGCAAGCGGCTATGCGGTGTCGAACTGTCTTGGGTTCTCTTACATCACCGGCACAGCGATCCGGTATCGCATCTATGCCTCGCTGGGGCTGGATCTGGGGCGGGTGGCCGGGGTGATCGCGACCTCCTGGGTGGCATTCTGGATGGGGTTGATCCTGATATTGGGCCTGTTGCTAACGCTGCATCCCGATGGCGTCTCGAAGATCATGCCGATTGGTGAGACGACAGAAACAGTAATCGGCATGAGCCTGCTGGCAGGTCTCGGTGCATTGTTCGTCTGGCTGTCGAGCGGGGGGCGGAGGCTGGCCTATGGCGGGTTCGGGTTCAACCTGCCGGGCGGCAAGCTGGCCAGCCTGCTGACAGTTGCGGCGGTTGGCGATCTGTTTGGCGCGTCGATGGCGCTTTATGTGTTGATGCCTGACGATCTGGGGGTCGGCTATCCGTATTTCTTCACAATCTATGTGGCCGCAATTGCGGTTGGTATTCTTAGCCACGCGCCGGGCGGGATTGGCGTGTTCGAGGCCACATTGATGGCGGGGCTTGGTGCATCCGGCCGCTCGGATGTTATTGCGGCGCTGTTGCTGTACCGGATCGTTTACACGTTTTTGCCTTTCGCGATCGCAAGCCTGTCGATTGCGGCTGCATCGGCGCTGACGCAACGCCATCGCATCGGGGGGGCTGCGGTCTGGGTTTACCGTGCCATCCGGCCCATTGTTCCAATGGTGGCCGCAGGTATCGCTGCTGTGGCGGGGGTGATCCTGCTTGTGTCCGGGGCTCTGCCTGCCAGTTCCCGGAACCTTGGCGTGCTGCGCGAGGTGCTGCCCCTGTCGTTTGTCGAGGCCTCACATCTGGCGGGCAGCGCAGTGGGTGTTCTGCTGCTGCTGGTGTCGCGGGGGTTGTTCCGAAAGCTCTACCGCGCCTGGATCGTGGCGATGCTGCTGATGGTGGCGGGCTTTGTGGCCTCGCTGACCAAAGGGTTGGACATGCATGAGGCGCTTTCGCTGCTTGGCACCATTGCCTTGCTTGCGATGTTCCGTGGCGCGTTCTATCGGGTCAGCGGTGCGTCGATCTTTCGCCTGAACATCCCATGGCTGGTCAGCGTTATGGCTTTGCTGCTGGTGATCTTCTGGATCGGGCTGTTTTCCTATTCCCATGTCGAATATCAGAACGCCCTGTGGTGGGAGTTTGCGTGGAATGGCGACGCCTCGCGCTTCCTGCGGTCCAGCCTTGTGGTGGCCGTGATCCTTGGGGTGGTGGCGGTGAACTCGCTGTTCGGGCGCGAGATTCCGACCCCGACCCGCACCGAAATCCCCGAAGTTGTTGAGCGGCTGGTGATGGAATGCGAGGATACCGAGTCTCAGATTTCCCTGACCGGCGACAAGCAGTTCCTGATCTCCGACGATGCGACGGCCTTTCTGGCCTATGCCGACACCGGCAATGCCCTGATCACCAAGGGCGAACCCGTAGGCGATGAGAAGGCGGGCCAGCAACTGATCTGGCAGCTGCGCGAACAAGCGGATCGTGAGGGCAAGCTTTGCGCCTTTTACAGCGTCTCCACCAAGTACCTGCCGACTTTTCTGGACCTTGGCCTTTCGATCCTCAAGATTGGCGAGGTGGCACGGGTGCCGTTGACCAATTTCTCGCTGGACGGAAAGCCCCGCAAACGGTTCCGGCAGGCCAGGAACCGGGCCGCGCGCGAGGGCTATGTGTTCGAGATCATCCCGAAAGAGGACCTTGCCCCGGTACTGCCCGAACTGCGCGCGATTTCCGATCACTGGCTGGCGCGCAAAGCAGGCGAGGAAAAGGGCTTTGCCCTGGGGGGCTTTGATGAAGACTACCTGTCTTATTTTGATCACGCGGTCCTGCGCGATGAGACGGGCAAGATCATGGCCTTTGCAAATCTGTTTCAGGGCGGCAACAAATCTGAACTGTCGCTGGACCTGATGCGATATGAACCTGACAGCCCCAGCTTTGTCATGGACGCGCTGTTTGCCGAGATGATGTCATGGGGGGCCGCGCAGGGGTTCCACTGGTTCTCACTGGGGGCGGCGCCGTTTTCGGGGATCGAGAACCGGCAACTCGCCTCGCTCTGGAACCGCATCGGCGGGTTTGTTTATGAGCATGGCGAACAGTTCTATCACTTCGAGGGCCTGCGCAGTTTCAAGCAGAAGTTTGACCCGGAATGGAGCCCGAACTATCTGGCCAGCCCCGGCGGGTTGGCCGCGCCGCGCATCTTGTATGAGGTGAATATCCTGATCTCTGGCGGGTTGCGCGGGCTGACGAAATAGGGGTCAGTTCAGGCTGACGCCGGTTGGTGCTTTCTGCAACAGATCACCCCAATCGGTGCGATAGGCCATTTCGGCCAGCACGGTTTCGGGCAGGAACTCCTGATTTTGCCGGATTTGCCAGCCACCGCCCAGACCTTTGTAGATCGCGACCAGATTTGACGAGACCTCTTGCCGTGCTTCGATCAGATTCGCCTGCGACCGCAACAGGGCGGTTTGCGTGTTCAGGATGCGGGAATAACTGGCGATGCCGTCGCGGTACTGATCGACGGCGATATCGGCGGCTTTGCGCGATGCCTCGACGCTGCGCTGATAGAACGTGACCTGTTTGCGGGCCTGCGCATAGGCGACCATCGCGCTTTCCACCTCGGAATAGGCGGTCAGGACGGTGTTCTGATAATTTGCGATCAGGGCCTGATATGCGGCGTCCTGTGCACGGACGTTGTTCTTGATCCGGCCATAATTCAGCACGTTCCAGACCACGCCTGCACTGGCCAGACCCGTGGTGCTGTTGGAACTGAACAGATCGCGCCCGCCCGAGGCCTGCAGCCCGATTGAACCCGACAAAATGAATTGCGGGTAGAGGTCCGCCAGCGCAATGCCCACCTGCGCCGATTGCGTTGCGGCGGCCAGTTCGGCGGCGCGCACATCCGGGCGGCGGCGCAACAGCTCTGCCGGAACACCCACCGCGATGTTCGAACGTGCGGCCGGAATGCGCCCTGAATTGCCCAGCAGACCGGCCATTTGCGACGGCGTTTTACCCAGCAGCACCGCCAGCGCATTCTGCGCCTGCGCCAGATCGCTTTCCAGCTGAGGCACCAGCGCCTTGGTGTTGTTGAGCAGTGCCGTCGATTCCTGCACATCCAGTTCGGTAGTCACACCATTGTTGAACCGCAGTTGCGTCAGGTCTGCAGATACCTGTTGAATATCAATATTCTCGCGGGCGACGCTCAAAGCCTCCTGCAAAGAGCGGATATTGATATACAGCGCAGCGACATCGCCGGTCAGCGTTACCAGCGCATCGTCATAATTGGCCACCTGCAGCGCCAGATTGGACCGCGCTGCCTGCACGCCACGGCGTTGCTGGCCCCAAAGGTCCAGTTCCCATTGCGCGTCAAAACCCACCTGCGAGGTCGAGAATTCGGTGTCCAGCGGGATGATCCGGCGCACATCGGCGATCGGCCCCAGATTGTCGCTGATCTGTCGACGCTCTAATGAGCCGCCGATGGCCTGCGATTGCGGGTAAAGCTCGCCAAACGCGATGCCAAGCTGTGCGCGGGCCTGCAACACGCGGGCCCCGGCGACCTGCAGGGTCAGGTTCTGGGCATAGGCCTCGGCGATCAGTTTGTTCAGCGTGGGGTCGTTGAATGTCTCCCACCACCTGACCACGGGCGCGCTGCGCGAGGTCAGGCCGCTCTGACCTGCGCTGGGGCTGTTCACTTCAATCCACTGCTTCACGACCGGAGAGTTCGGGCGCACAAAATCCGGCCCCACAGGGGCGCAGGCGGTGAGAACGGCGGCACACAGGGCAGTGCCCAACAGGCGGCGGAGTGTTATGGTGCGCATTCTCAGATATCCAGCGGTCGGATGAAGTTGGCGAAGGAATAGAGGCGGATGTTGATGCGTCTGAGGAATTCGAAACTTTTACCCATGCCGGTATAGATCGCCACTGCCGCATGCCCGCCTGCGGGGAATGTATGACCTTCGGGCACATCAACCGAAATCTGCACCGCAATCCGCCCGGGCAGTTTCGGCAGCTCAAAGCCGGGCAGGCGGCCCGAGGGCAGGTACTGGCCCTGGCGGGTGGCCCACCAGATCGCCTCGACCCTGCCGTTCAGAACCTCACCGGGATAGAGATCCAGTGCAACTTCGACCGGTTGGCCGACCTCGACAAATTTCAGGTTCTGCTGCCGGAAGGTGGCCAGAATATAGGGGCTGTCTTCGGTGACAAAACTGGCAATAGCCCCAAGACGAATTTCGCCCACTACCATCCCGGGCCGGGCCTGCTGTGACACGATCATGCCATTCTCGGGCGCGTAGATGGTTGTGTTTTCAAGGAAATACTCGGCCTCGCCCAGCTGCGCCTCGGCCTCCAGAATGCCTGTGTTGACCCCGTCGATCTGCGAATCAAGCGCCAGATTGGCCTTTTCCAGATTGGCCTGAGCCTCTTTGATCTTTGCCTGATCTTCCGCAACCTGTTCGTTCCAGCGATCCAGCTCGTCCTGACGGGCCCCGCCTGCGGGAACAAGGTTTTCATACCGGGCCTGTTCTGTCAGCGCATATGCCAATTGTGCGTTGGCGCGTTCGACCGCTTCGCTTGCGGCAATCACATCCTGTTCCAGAATTTTCGCATTCTGTTGGGCCGCGACCAATTGTGCGTTTGCCTTGTCTACCGCCAGCGAGAAGACGGTATCGTCGAACTTGTAAAGCGGTTCCCCCTTGGTGACCCATGTGTTGGGTTCGACCAGCACTTCGGTCAGGATGGTCGGCTGTGTCAGGCGGGGCACGATCTGGATGGTCGAGCGGACAACATGGCTGTCAATCGAGAAGGGTTGGAAAAACCGCAGCGCGACCAGAAAGATCAGCAGCAGATGCGCACCAACCCAGAACGAGACGATGCCCCACATGATGTTGAACTTCAGCCACCGCGCCTTGAAAAACACAAACCAGACAAAAATGAGATAGAAGAGCGTGATGCCAAGGGCGACTAACATGGGGGATGGTTTCCTCTGACCTTAGCTTTTCTGCGTTTCATCGGTATCAAGCGGATCCTGATATTCAGGTTTCACGGTTCCGCCCAACCGCTTGATCTCATCCCGTATGGCTTTGCGTTCATCTTCGGGTCCGCGGCGTACATCCACGGTAACACCGTCATGGAAAGCCCAGATGAAGGCATGCACCCATGGCACGATGGCCAGAAACCCCATCCAGCCCATCATCTTGACCGCTTCGGCATGCGGATGATTGCGTTTGATTGCAATGCGCCCCGGTAAGCCCATGATGAACAGAAACAGCGCCATCACCGCTGCCAGCAGCAGGATAAGTGCCAAAATCGTCAGATAGTCATAGTAGCCCAGTGGTTGCCCCAAAAGTCCCATACGCGCGCCTCCTGTCGGGAAAACTGTTCCATCCCCAGACGCTATTGTCCAGTTATTCAATCAATTTCCGGCTGATCTGAGATGTATGTGAGCATTCGACGATTTGGGTCTGCCATTCGGTACATTTCAGCGGCAGCTCGCCGGGCAGCGGGGCATCCGTATATACCGTGTCGATATCGGCCAGCGACGCGATCCGCGCCGGGGCTGTGCGCTGAAACTTGGAGGTGTCAGCCACAAGGCTGATCTTTCGGGCCTGCGCGATGATCGTCTGGCTGACCAGAATTTCCTGGAGATCGAAATCCATCAGATCGCCATCCGTATCCAGGGCCGAGCACCCGATAATTGCATGATCGAACTTGAACTGACGGATGGTCGACACCGCCAGATTGCCCACCAGCCCGTTGTCAGCGCGGCGCAGGACGCCGCCGGTGACGACGATCTGACATTCCGGGTTATCGGCCAAAATATTAGCGACGTTCATGTTGTTGGTCACAATCATGAGGTTTTTGTGATTCAGCAATTGACGTGCAACCGCCTCGGTCGAGGTGCCGATGTTCATGAAGACCGCGCTGCCTTCGGCGATGTCAGCCGCACATTGTTCGGCAATGCTGGTCTTGGCGTCGTGGTTCAGGGCGCGCCGGTCTTCATATCCGATATTCGACACACCAGATCGCAGCACCGCACCCCCGTGCACCCGGTCCAGCTTGCCTGCCTCGGACAGCTCGGTCAGGTCCCGGCGAATGGTCTGCACGGTAACCGCGAAACGGTTGGCCAGTTCCTCAACAGTGACCCGGCCTTCGTCTTTGGCGATTTCAAGAATGTCCGACTGGCGGAAAGACAAAGACATCAGCAAGCTCCTCGGTTCAGTATGTTCGTTTATGTTCTATATTGGGGTTTTCGCAAGCTGGTATCGAGAAATATTGCTAATATCTTTCTGTATGTGTTTAAAACGAAGATAAAAGAATAAATATATTGACGATACGAATGGTACGGACATTAATGCGCGCAGATCTGCCACGTTGGGGAATCGTTTGGATATGTCATCGGACAGCAACCGGATAACCGATCTTTTTGTCATCGGCGGGGGCATCAATGGATGTGGCATCGCGCGGGATGCGGCAGGGCGGGGCTTGTCGGTTACACTGGCCGAGATGAACGATCTGGCCTCTGCCACCTCTTCAGCCTCGACCAAGCTGTTTCATGGTGGGCTCAGATATCTGGAGTTTTTTGAGTTCCGTCTGGTGCGCGAGGCCCTGATTGAGCGCGAGACCTTGCTGCGCGCCATGCCGCATATCGCGTGGCCGATGCGTTTTGTTCTGCCATACCACGCGGATATGCGGTTTGACACCGAAACGCCGACCTCAAAACTGCTGAGCACGGTGATGCCGTGGATGCGGGGGCGGCGTCCGGCCTGGCTGATCCGGTTGGGGCTGTTTCTGTATGACAATCTGGGCGGGCGCAAAATCCTGCCCGGAACCCGCTCGCTGACGCTGAGTTCAGGCCCCGAAGGTGCGCCGCTGCAGGACAAGTTCGCCACAGCCTATGAATATTCGGACTGCTGGGTCGAGGATTCGCGCCTCGTGGTTCTGAACGCCCGCGATGCCGAGGCGCGCGGCGCGAAAATCATGGTGCGCACCGAAGTGACCTCGGCCAGACGGGTTGATGACCTGTGGCACGTGACGATCCGGGATCGCGAGAGCGATAAAACCGAAACTGTGCAGGCCCGGATGCTGATCAATGCCGGGGGACCTTGGGTCGGGGACATTATTCAGACCCGGATTCACATGAATTCCCGCGAAGGTGTCCGGCTGGTACGTGGCAGCCATATCGTGACGCCCAAACTGTATGATCACGACAAATGCTATTTCTTTCAGGGCGAAGATGGCCGCATCATTTTTGCCATCCCCTACGAGCAGGATTTCACGCTGATCGGCACCACGGATCAGGATCATGATACCCCATCCGATCCTCCGGTCTGTACAGAGGCCGAGCAGGATTATCTGTGTGACTTTGCGTCGAAATACTTCGCGAAACCGGTGACGCGGGCAGATATCGTCTGGACCTATTCCGGCGTCAGACCACTGTATGACGATGGGGCCAGCAGCGCCACGGCGGCAACGCGGGATTATACGCTCAAGGTCGATATGGCGGGCGGCGCACCTGTGCTAAACGTCTTTGGTGGCAAGATCACCACCTACCGGCGTTTGGCCGAAAGCGCGCTTGAAAAGGTGGCCGATCACTTCCCTGATCTGCCCGGGCCATGGACTGCAGGCGTGGCGTTACCCGGCGGAGATTTCCCGGTGGACGGGGTTGCCGACCTGACCCAAAGCTTGCTGACGGAATATCCCTTCCTCACCAAGATCTGGGCACAACGCCTGATCCGCGCATACGGGACCGAGGCCTTTGTTCTGCTGGGGTCAGCCAAAGCTCTGGCCGATCTGGGTGAGGATTTTGGGGCAACCCTGACCGAAACCGAATTGCAGTGGCTGATGGACAAGGAATATGCGCGTACCGCTGAAGATGTGGTGTGGCGGCGCAATAAACTGGGTTTGCGTCTGACATCAGAACAGATTGCCCGGATCAAAGCGTGGATGGCTGAGCGATCGGTAGATCAGCAGGCGTAAGAAAACGCCCCGCCGAGGCAGCGGGGCGTTTTGGTTCTCTGGCATGTTTCAGGCGGTTTCCTCGGACGGGTCCGGGGTGCCCTTGTTGCCCTTGACCCATTCACGCAGGCTCTGCATCACGGCGTAAAGAACCGGGACCAGAATAACCCCAAAGAGGGTCGCGGCCAGCATGCCGCCAAAGACGGCGACACCGATGGCCTTCTGGCTGGCAGCGCCAGCACCGTTGGCGGCCAGCAACGGCACCACGCCCAGCAGGAAGGACAGGGCCGTCATCATGACAGCGCGGAAACGCTGATAGGCGGCCTCGGCTGCGGCTTCTTTGATTGAAAGGCCGTTGGCCCGTTGCTCCATGGCAAATTCGACGATCAGAATCCCGTTCTTCGAGGCAAGCCCCACAAGCATGATCATCCCGATCTGCGTATAGAGGTTGATATCACTCCCGACGATCGCCACCGCCGCCACAGCCCCAAAGAGCGCCACGGTGACAGACATCAGGATTGAGACGGGCATCGTCCAACTTTCATACTGCCCCACAAGGAACAGGTATCCGAACAGGATCGCCAGCCCGAGGATGACGACCACAAGCCCGCCCGAGGCCAGCTGTTGCTGCGCCGTACCGGTCCATTCAAAAGCATAGCCGGGGGGCAGGGCGTTGGCCGATTCCTCGGTCATGACATTGATCGCATCACCGGTTGACAGACCGGGTGCCGGAACGGCCGTGACAGTGGCCGAACGGAACAGGTTGTGCCGTTTCAGCAAGACCGGGCCCAGTACATTCTCGACATCGATCAACGTGCCCAGCGGAACCATCTCACCCTTTGTGGATCGCACATAGAGGTCCGAGATATCCTCGACATTGCTCCGGTATGATCCTTCGGCCTGAATCATCACGCGATAGACCCGACCAAACAGGTTGAAGTCGTTCACATAGTAGGACCCAAGCTGCGCCTGCATGGTCTGGAAAATCTCGGCCACTGAAACCTGCAGGGTTTTGGCCTTTTCCCGATCCAGATCGACGAATAACTGGGGCACGTTTGCGCGGAAGGTCGTGTAGGCCTGCGCGATCTCGGGCCGTTGATTGGCCGCATAGACATAGGACCCCACCGCCGAGGCCAGATCCTGCGGCGAGCCGCCGCCGGTCTGCTGCACCTCCATCTCGACCCCTGCAGACATGCCGAGGCCCTGAATGGGCGGCGGGTTGAAGGCCACGATTGACGCCGCCGATTCCTGATTTGCAAGCGCCAGCACCTTGCCCAGAATGGCATCTGCGCTCAGGTCAGGTTCTTGCCGCTCCTCCCAGTTGGTGAGGTTGACGAAGATGGCCGCGCCATTGGTTATTGTCCCGTTCAGCAGCGAGTAGCCATTGACCAGAACGGTGCTGGAAACGCCCGGTATCTGCTGAATCTGCTCATCGATCCGCGCGGTGACAGTTTCCGTGCGCTCAAGCGTTGCGGCGTCGGGAAGTTGTACATCGACAAACAGATAGCCATTGTCCTCAAGAGGGATAAAGCCTTTGGACGTGTTCCCCATTATGGTTCCGGTGCCCATGGCAAACGCTGCGATAATGCCAAGCGAGACAACCGGCAGGATCAACAGCTTGCGCACGATGGCGACATAGCCGCTGCGCATACCTCCGATGAATGTTTCGAACATCGCCAGCAGCCCTTTTGGCGGCCCCGAGCGTGGTTTCAGCACCAGCCCGCAAAGCGCCGGAGACAGCGTCAGCGCGTTGATGGACGAGATCACAACAGCGGTCGAGATGGTGACCGCGAACTGCGAATACAGCCGCCCCGAGATGCCGGGCATGAAGGTGACCGGCACAAAGACCGCCAGCAGCACCAGCGTGGTTGCGATCACGGGGCCAGTGATCTGCCCCATGGCTTTGCGGGTCGCCTCGGCGGGGGGCAACCCTTCATCCGCGATGATGCGTTCGACGTTTTCGACCACAACGATGGCGTCATCCACAACGATCCCGATGGCCAGCACAAGCGCGAACAGCGAGATCGTGTTCAGCGACATGCCAAAGGCCAGCAGGAAAGCGAAGGTCCCGATCAAAGAGACCGGAATGGCCACCGCCGGAATGATGGTCGCCCGCCAACTGCCGAGGAAGATGAACACAACCGTGATCACCAGAATGAAGGTCAGGATCAGGGTCGAGACCACGTCATTCAAAGACTGTTCGACAAAATCGGTTGTGTTGAAGGGAACGTCATATTCCACATCGGTAGGAAAAGAGCGTGACAGCCGTTCAAGCTCGGCCTGAACACGCTCGGACACCGCAAGGGCGTTTGCGCCAGGGGCCTGATAGATGCCCAGAACCGTCGCGGGCACGCTTTGAAAATAACCCGAGGCAGCATAGAATTCGGCCCCCAGCTCGGTGCGCGCAATATCCCTGACGCGCACGATTGCCCCGGCGTCGCCGGTGCGGATCACGATATCGCCGAATTCCTCTGCCGAGGTCAGACGGCCCTTGCTTTTGATGGTGTACTGGAATGTCTGCCCTTCGGGGACAGGTGGTGCCCCGATAGAACCTGCCGAGACTTCGATATTCTGTTCGCGGATGGCATTGATCACATCACCCGGCGTAATGGACAGCGCGGCCATCTTGTCGGGGTCCATCCAGATGCGCATCGCATATTCCAGATTGGTCAGAACATCCGCCTTGCCCACACCCTGAACCCGTGCCAGCGCGTCTTTGAGGTTGATCGAGGCGTAGTTCGACAGGAACACACTGTCATAGGTGCCGTTGGGCGAGGTCAGCGTGACCAGCAACAGCATGTTGGTCGAGGCTTTCTGTGTTACCACGCCTGATGATGTCACCTCGGACGGCAGCGAGGCCATCGCCTGCGCCACGCGGTTCTGCACGTTGACGGATGCGATGTCAGGATCGGTGCCGACCTCGAATGTCACGTTCAGCGAATATGAGCCGTTATCGGATGAGGTCGACGTCATGTAAATCATGTCGTCGACACCGTTGACCTGCGCCTCGATGGGGGCGGCCACGGTGTTTTCCACGGTCTCGGCATTGGCCCCGGTATAGGTGGTCGTCACGCTGACGACCGGGGGCGTGATATCCGGAAACTGGGCGACCGGCAGAACCAGGTACCCGATCCCGCCCAGAATGGTCAGGACCAGCGAAATAACAAGCGCCAGCTTGGGCCGGCTGATGAACAGGGCTGAGAACATGGATTATTCTCCCGGCTGTTCAGAGGCGACAACCGCATCGACGGCAACGCCCGGGCGCACCCGCTGCAGGCCTTCGACGATCACGCTTTCGCCTTCGCGCAGGCCGTCCGTCACGATGATGGCGGTGCCCACGGTATCTCCGGTGGTGATATAGCGCTGTTCGACCATCTGCTGGTCATTGACAACCAGAACAAAGTCGCCGCGCTGATCCCGTTGCAACGCGGCCTGCGGGACCAGTACCTGCAAGGTGGGCTCCAGCGCTTCGATCTGAACATTGACAAAAGCCCCATCGACAATCAGGCGTTGGGCATTGTCGAACTCTGCCCGCAGGGTGATTGCCCCGGTCAGCGGATCAATGCGGTTGTCGACAAAAACGATCTCGCCGGTTTCATCAAGCGCAGTTCCGTTTGGCAAGGTCACGTGCACATTCGGGCTTTTATTGCTTTCAGCCAGTGATGCCGGGTTTTCCCCGACCTGTTCAAGAACCGTGGTGAACTGCTTTTCGTTCAACGAGAAATTGACGTAGATCGGTGCCTCGCTGACCAGAGTGACGAGCGGCGGGTTGGTCGGGCCCACAACGTCACCAACACTGGTGGTGACCCGACCGATCCGGCCAGAGAACGGCGCGTGGATTTCGGTATAGCTCAGGTCCAGCTCGGCCTGCTGAATCGCGGCGTTGGCGGCTTTGACCTCGGCTTCGGCAACCAATTCGCTGGCGCGGGCGATGTCGCGTTCCGACTCGGGCGTCGCTTCGCGCTTGTACAGCTCTTCCTTACGGGCAAGATCGACCTTGGCAAGCTCAAGATTGGCCTCGGCCCGGTCCAGATCGGCTTTGCGCGCTTCCAGCGTGGCCTGATAGAGATCGGGTTCGATCGTGAACAGCAGATCGCCCTGTTTCACCAATGCGCCATCTTCGACATTCTGGCTGTCCAGAAACCCGCTGACGCGCGCGATGATGTCAACCTTGTCCGTGGCCTCGGCGCGGCCGATGAAGGTGGCGGCTTCGGTGATTTCTTCGGTATAGGCCGCTGCGATAGAGACCTTGGGGGCGGGTGCCTCAGCCTGATCCTGCGCCATTGCCGCATGAGGCAGGGCGAAACATGCAATCAAGGCAAGATAAACGCTTGCAGCCCCGACAACGCGGTGTGGGCGGGGTAACAGTTCATTAAATTCAAGGGACATGGAAGCGCCTCGTTCACACTATGGATTGCACATTCGGGCAACGGGATTGCCCGGACGAGTCGAATGAATCTTTCGGCCAGCATGGCGGGTTTGGTTTTAATTCTCAAGCGTGTTGCCAATGAAGGTCCGAGATAAGCGAGATGGAAATCTTGTTCTGATCGGCAGACTTAACCGCGAAAAGCCCATCATTCACACGCTTCCGCAGCAGGTACCCGTGACCACGCACCCGTCAAAGAAAAGCGGCGGAGGCTGTCTGAACCCCCGCCGCCGTCACCTAAAATCGTCTGTTGTCAGCTGCGTGTCCCGGCAAAGCGGTTTTGCCAGTCTTCACGTTGCTCATCCGCGATCTTGGCGAACAACACGTCAGGCACCGTGAATGCGTGGCCTGCGGGCAGGGCGCGCAGGGCGGCGTCAACATCGTCGGGCCAGCCGGTATCCAGCGTGTTCATCGCGCTCAGCATTCTGGCTGAGGTTTCGGGGATGAACGGGGCGCTCAGCACTGCATAAAGGCGGATCAGGTTCAGGCCCAGACGGACCTGAGCGGCTGCTTGCGCGGGATCTTCCTTGAAGGTGGACCATGGGGCTGCCGATTGCAGATATTCATTGCCCGCGACCCAGATCGCCCGCAATTCCTGCGCGGATTTACGGACCTCCATCGCCTCCATATGGCCTTCATAGGCGCGGATACGTTTGGTCAGTTCCGCGATAAGCTCTTGTTCGCGCGCGCCGAATTCCCCGCCCTCGGGGACAGCTTCACCGAATTTCGAGCGGCAGAACTTGGTGATCCGGCTGACGAAATTGCCAAGCACGTCGGCAAGGTCCTTGTTCACCGATTGCTGGAAGTTTTCCCACGTGAACTCACTGTCGCTGCTTTCGGGTGCATGGCTCAGCAGCCACCAGCGCCAGTAATCGGCGGGCAGGATTTCCAGCGCCTGATCCATGAACACGCCACGGCCCTGAGAGGTGCTGAACTGCCCGCCGTCATAGTTCAGATAGTTGAACGATTTCAGGTGGTCGACCATTTTCCACGGCTCGCCCGACCCCAGAATGGTGGCGGGGAAAGACAGGGTATGGAAGGGCACGTTATCCTTGCCCATGAACTGCACATAACGCACGTCATCGGCCCCCTTGTCGGTGCGCCACCAGCGTTCCCAATCGGCATCCGTTTTACCATTTGCCTCGGCCCATTCACCGGCGCAAGCGATGTATTCGATGGGTGCGTCGAACCAGACGTAGAAGACTTTGCCCTCCATCCCGGGCCAGTCCTGATCGCCTTTCTTGACCGGCACACCCCAGTCCAGATCGCGGGTAATGCCACGATCCTGCAACCCGTCACCGTCATGCAGCCATTTCTTGGCGATCGAGGTGGTCAGGATCGGCCAGTCGCTCTTGCTGTCGATCCATGCGTCCAGTTGATCTTTCAGCGCGGATTGGCGCAGATACAGGTGCTTGGTCTCGCGCACCTCCAGATCGGTCGAGCCGGAAATGGCCGAGCGTGGCTCGATCAGATCGGTCGGGTCCAGCTGCTTGGTGCAGTTTTCGCACTGATCGCCGCGCGCGCGATCATAGCCGCAATTGGGGCAGGTGCCTTCAATATAGCGGTCGGGCAGGAAACGGCCATCCGTGTTGGAGTAAACCTGTTTCTCGCTGACTTCGCGGATCAGGCCAGCCTCTTCCAGCTTGCCTGCGAAATGCTGGGTCAGGTGCTTGTTCTGGTCGCTGGATGAGCGGCCAAAATGATCGAAGCTCAGGCCAAAGCGATTGGCGATATCGGCCTGTACGGCATACATATCCGCGCAATATTCAGCCACCGGCTTGCCAGCCTTTGCTGCAGCCAGCTCTGCCGGTGTTCCGTGTTCATCCGTGGCGCACAGGAACATGACCTCGTTGCCCCGGCCACGCTGATAGCGCGCATACAGATCGGCCGGCAATTGCGAGCCGATCAGATTGCCGAGGTGCTTGATCCCGTTGATATAGGGGATCGCCGAGGTGATGAGAATCCGGGCCATATTTCGTTTCCACATGTCTGTCTGCGCGCCCGTCTACCGTATGTCACGGCCCAGCAAAACCCCGGCTTTCAGGGGGATGACATTTTAAACACGTATTGCGGGAAAAAGTGCGGCGCTCATCTGTTGTGATTTGCGGGAATTTCAAGCGGTGAATTACCCTTGGGTTGTAATTTGGAATCACAACCTCTTGAATTTCTACAATGACTTCCCATTTTGATAGTATACAAAAGTATACAAATAAAAAATATACGATAACGAGGGCAATCTGCTGATGTTCGACTTTTTGCTTGAGGGTGCTTTTGCGCCCTTCACCTTTGCGCTGGCGCTTTTGTTCG
>DS999531.1:2969258-3035855 GCA_000158135.1 Rhodobacteraceae bacterium KLH11 | reverse complement strand
ACTGGCCGAGGTTGAGGCTGAAATGCCCGGTACTGCTGTGGCAGGGCCTATGGCGTGGCTGGGGATCGGCCAGATGCCCTTTATGATCTGGCTGGTGGTGCTGTTGGCGGGGTTTGGCCTGTCCGGTATGGGCCTGCAACTGGCACTGCGCGATCTGCTGGGCGTTGATCTGCCAAGCTGGATCGCGGCGATCCCCGCCGGTGCGTTCGGCCTGTGGTTTGCACGCGGCTTTGGCGGGGTCTTTGCCCGGCTGCTGCCCAAGACCGAGACCGAGGCCATGTCGGAAAGAATGCTGGCGCGCCGTCGTGGCGTGATCAGTCAGGGCACCGCATCCCGCGGCCGCCCCGCCGAGGTGCGCGTGATGGATCGCTTCGGCAATACCCACTACCTGCGCGCTGAGCCGCTGCAGGACAAAGATGCGCTGGATCAAGGCACCGAAGTCCTTGTTCTGCGCGATCGACGGCGTGACCGGTTCGTTCTGGTCGGCTTGTCAGACTAACAAAACTTTTAAACCCAAAACGGAGGATATTGCATGGAATTCCCATTCCTGGCCGTCTTAGTTGTGACCATTTTAGCGGTACTTTTGTTCATAGGCCTCGTTCTTGGCCGCCTCTACCGCCGCGCGACCCGTGAGGTCAGCCTTGTAAAAACCGGTGCAGGTGGCAAGAAAGTCATCATGGATGGCGGCGTCATCATCGTGCCACTGCTGCACGAGGTCAGCCCCGTCAACATGAAGACTTTGCGTCTGGAAGTGCAGCGCAGCGGTGAGGCTGCCCTGATCACCAAAGACCGGATGCGCGTAGACGTGGGTGTCGAGTTCTACGTTTCGGTCATGGCAACCGAAGAGGGCATCGCCCGTGCCGCACAAACGCTGGGCGACCGTACTTTTGATGTCGAGCAACTGCGCGAGATGATCGAAGGTAAGCTGATCGATGGTCTGCGCGCCGTGGCAGCCCAGATGACCATGGACGGGCTGCATGAAAACCGCGCCGACTTTGTGCAGGAGGTGCAGAATGCGGTGTCCGAGGACCTGCTGAAAAACGGTCTGTCGCTGGAATCCGTCTCATTGACCGCACTGGACCAGACGCCGTTTGAGGCTCTGGATGAGAACAACGCCTTCAACGCGGTTGGTATGCGCAAACTGGCCGAGGTCATCGCGACTTCGAAGAAAGAGCGCGCGCAGATCGATGCGGATGCCGAGGTTGAAGTGCGCCGCGCGGCGATGGAAGCTCAGCGCCAGAAACTGTTGATCGAAAAGGATGAAGAGCAGGCGCGGATTGAACAGACGCAGCAGGTTGAAACCCTGCGCGTGGCACAAGAGGCCGAGATCGCGGCTCGGACCGAGGATTCGGTACGCGAAACTGAACGCGCCCGGATTGCCCGTGAAGAAGCCATCCGCGCAGCCGAGATTGAGCGCGAGCGCAAGATCCGCGATGCCGAGATCGCCAAAGAGCGTGAGATCGAAGTGGCCGAACAGGAACGCCAGATCATCATCGCGCAAAAATCCGAAGAGGAAAGCCGCGCGCGTGCATCTGCCGATCTGGCCCGGGCCGAGGCGACCAAGGCGACCGAAGCCGTCGCAACCGCCCGCGAAGTGGCCGAGGCCGAGCGTCAAAAGCAGATCGTTTTGATCGAAGCCACGCGCGAGGCGGAACGTCAGGCCACCGCTATCCGTCTGGCCGCGCAGGCCGAGAAAGAGGCCGCCGCCGACCGCGCCGAAGCCCGCCGTGAAGAAGCGCAGGCGGATGCGGATGCGCTGAACATCCGGGCCGAGGCCAAAAAGAACGACATGCTGGCCGAAGCGGAAGGTAAGCGCGCGATTGTCGAAGCTGACAATGCTCTGTCCTCCGCTCAGATCCGCATGAAGGTGGATCTGGCACGGATTGAGACCATGCCGTCGATTATCTCGGAAATGGTCAAACCGGCCGAAAAGATCGACTCGATCAAAATCCATCAGGTCGGCGGGATCGGCGCAGGGGCGCCCGGTGGCAGCGCTGCCGGTGGCGACAAACCGGTCGTCAATCAGGCGCTGGATTCGATCATGGGGATGGCCGTCCAGATGCCCGCGCTCAAGAAGCTTGGGGAAGAGCTTGGCCTTTCGATGGAGAACGGCGTTGGCGGGGTGGTCAATGGCGCGCTTGAGCCGACCATGGACCCTGATGAAGTGGTGGATTTGGTCGAAGAGAGCACCACACCCGTTCAGCAATAAACCGAAAGGGCCGGGATTTCCCGGCCCTTTTTCTGTCACTTGTCCCGAAACCCTTTCATCAAACGCCCGATGGTAAAGGACGTGCGCGGCGCATAGACATAGTGGGTCCGATCCTGTGGTGTGGGTCGCGCGCGCATCCGCGCCAGACCAAAGATGATCAGGAAAACATGACCCAGCGCGACAAAGGCAAACAACGCGCCGGGGCCGAATTGTTGGATCAGCGTCGATGAGATGTAGGGGGAGGCAATGGCCCCAAGCGCGTACCAGAACATCAATGCGGCCGAAAGCTCGACCCGTTGTTCGGCTGTGGCAAAGTCATTGGCGTGGGCGGATGAAACTGAAAAGATCGGGAAGGCGGTGAAACCAAACAGCCCGGCTGACAGCATCACCCCGGTTGGCCCGGTATGTGCTGCCGCCATGGTGATCGCGCAGCTTAGCACGGCTGCGATCGACAGCCCGATCAGGACCCAGCGCCTGTCATATTTGTCAGCAAGCCAGCCCATCGGGTATTGCGCCAGCGCTCCGCCCAGCACGAAGGCCGCCAGAAAGAAGGCAATCTGATCGACGCCAAGGCCGACCTCTTGCCCATAAACGAGGCCGACCATTCGGAAAGAAGCCGAACTAAGTGCTGCGACAATGACCCCTGCAACGGCCAGGGGTGAGCAGCGCCATGCCAGTTTGGGGCGCAGGCGCGGGGCCGAGGGTGTCTCGGGCTGGCTGGCGCGGGTCAGCGCCAAGGGCAGGATCGAGGCGCAACACAAGATGGCCAGCAAATTATACGAGACATAAGAGGCCGGAGGCAGAACCGCGATGATCAACTGGGCGCAGAGTGACGCCCCCATATCGGCCAGCCGATAGGTGCCCATCGCGCGGCCCCGGGTTTCGTTATTTACCTTGGCGTTCAACCAGGCCTCGATCACCGTATAACACCCGGCAACACAGGTGCCTGATGCGATCCGCAAGGCGGCCCATATATAGGGGTTGTCGGTCAGCGTGTGCCCGATCAGCCCCATCGCCCCCAAAGCGGTGCAAACCGCGAATGCACGCGAATGGCCGACGCTGCCCATCAGGCGCGGGGCCCACCAGCATCCGACAAAGAACCCGATGAAATGCGACGACCCCAGCAGGCCGATCTGTTCTGTCGAAAACGCCAGCGTCAGCCCCGAGATCGCATCCAGCGGACCAACCCCGCCTGTCGACAGTTGCAGCAGAATGACGGAAAGGAAAAGGGCGGCAAATGAAATGATTGTACGCATGATGGCCGTAGCTTGGCCCTCTTGCCACAAATTGCGCGTGCCTATTCGACGTCAGCGCGTCGTTTTTTGCCTTTTCGGGGTGTTGATTTTAACGCTGCCGGACGATCTCGGCATGGATGTTCAGGCCAACGATGTCCTGCACCAGATCAGCATAGCCTGACGCGCCGAATTCGTGACGGTTGAGGGTACCGACCAGCCCGATGGACAACATGTCGAGATCATCCGCTGCGCTGCCGGGTTGCCGATAGAGGCTGGCCGTCAGCGTTACCGGGCGGGTGACGCCGCGCACCGTAAGATCACCGGTAACAGTTGCCCCTTCCGAGATGCGACCTGTCGGCCCAAGCTGTATCTTGCTTGAGGTGAACCGGATGGTGGGGTGGTTGGCCGCGTTCAGAACGCTTTCGCTCAGCATCGGGCGGCGCGCAAAGGGCAGTTTTGTGCGTGCGTCGGCCACATCCAGAATGACATCAACCTGACTGTTTTGCAGGCGCTTGGTATCGACCAGAACCCTGGCCGACTGGATCGGCATCGTACCGGATTGTGCAATGCCGGACAGATCGAAGGTAAAGCCAACCGAAGTACGATCCGGGGCCAGCGCGTATGGGGTCAGGGCCGCGTCAGCCGTGCGCGTCAGGGGCAGGGCCGCCAGACCCGCGATCAGAGTGCGTCGGGTCAGGTGGGGCATGCAAAAGCCTTGTGTTCTTTGGGGGTCAGATGCGTCATGGCGGGAAGGCTAGGGCGCTGACCCTGCTTTGACCAATCACAAGTTGTGTGATCCTGATGAAGGGGTGACCGGAACATCGTCCGTGCCGATCTGCCTGAGCTGCAGGCCGGAATGGAGAGAGGCCTGCGTAACCTGCCAACTGGCCGGGGGCAGGGCGCGGGCGCGGCGGCGGGTCAGGACCCAACTGCCGGCTGTCTCGTGACAGGACGGGGTCATATGCCATCGTGTCTCGATCCCTTGTGCCCCGCCCTCATCCGGGGTGAGCAGCACCCCCAGCGGAGCCTGCCCCGATATGCCCCCCTGTTCAGCGGCCAGATGCATCCGCCGCACCGGGGTCAGCCCCGGCGGGCCGGGCAGATCCCCAATGACAAGCGGCGCTGCGCCGCTGCGCAAAGCTTCTTCCATACACCAGAGCAGGTCTTCGGCTTTCTGGGGGCGGACCAGCAGAAACCGGGACGGGTCGGCAAAGGGCAGCATTCCGGCAGGGTGTAATTGCCCCACCTCCCAGGTGGGGGAAATCCACAGCACCGGCCCCTGCATCTGGCTGGCCAGCCACATGGCAAAGCTACGCCGCGCCGGGCCGCAGACCTCATGCACGCGGGCCAGTTGCAGGGTGATCTGCGGATGCAGTTTCACCCCCGGCGCAGCGCGCGCGGGTTTGTTGTGCAGAAGGTGTAACGACATGCAGTCATGCTAGCATGTTCTTGTTACGTTCTCAATTGAGAAGTGCCCTTATCGGGACAGGATCAACCGGCCATTGGCGAACTGGATATTTGAAAAGCGATGCAGATACTCCATCCCAAGCAATGACTGGTGCAGCTCACCTTCATTGATCGAGGCCGGAACATTACGATCCGTGATCGGCCCCAGCGCGAGGCTGTCGAGCCGCACCGGAGCTGTGCGCACCACCCCATTCGCGGTTGAGGCGCGGCCCAGATAGTTCAGTTGATCGGTATCGATCCCGACACGCTCGGCGTCCTGCGTGCTCAGGACAATCTGGCTGGCCCCGGTATCCACCAGAAATGTCACCGCCTGACCGTTCACCAGCATGGGCAGATAATAGTGGCCATCGAACGACAGGGGGACTTCGATCCGGTGATCGCTTACGGTCAATTGCGGAGTTGGCCCAACGGTCGAGCGGATGTCATCCCACAAGCCGACAACGGCGATAACACCGATAAAGATAAACACCCAGGCGGCGGCCTGTTGCATGGTTTTACCCAGCGACTGGCGATTATGTGTCAGGGCCCACATCAACAACGCCCCGCCCAGCAGGCCAAGGTAGATCAACCGCCCTAAATCGTCACCATCCATTCCATCACCTGCACGCGTTTACCTGGTACTGTATATGGGGTCTCAGGACGCGAAACCAAAGGCCTTGAGACCATCAAGAATGAACTGAACCGACAGGGCGGACAGCAACATCCCCAATATCCGGGTCAGCACGTTCAGCCCGGTTTTGCCCAGAATGCGCGCAATCAGACCTCCGGCCAGAAAGAACAGCAACACAACTGCCATCACGCCCAACATCACGGCGCAGGCTGCGGCGATGCCTTGCACGCCAGGGTTTTGACCGGCCAACAGGATAATGGTGGCGATCGAGCCGGGTCCGGCGATCAGCGGTATCGCCAGTGGAAAGACAGAAGGGTCGGGGTGCTCTTCCTCTTCTGCCCGGTTCTCGCGCCGTTTGGTGCGGCGATCAAACAGCATGTCCAGTGCTGTCAGGAACAGCAATGCGCCCCCGGCAACCTGAAAGGCAGGCATCGAGATGCCGATAAACCCCAGAACGGTTTCACCAAAAGCGGCAAAGGCGATCAGAATGCCCGTCGCGGTCAGACAGGCCCGGATCGCGATTTTCCGGCGCAGTGCGGCATCCATATCCTGCGTCAGCGCAACAAAGATCGGCGCGGTCCCGAACGGGTCGATCACCACGAACATCGCGGTGAACCCCGTTATGAAGAAAGCCAGATCGATCATGCGGCGCTCTCGGCCTGTTCCAGCCGTTCTGCTGCGGCGACCCAGAGGGTTTCGGCCTTTTGCATGGCCTCGACCACTTCGGCGAATTTGCGGTTCCAGGTTTCCAGATCGTTGATCCGGTCATCCTCATAAAGCGCGGGGTCTGCCAGTTTCGCCGAGAGCTTTTCGTGCATATCCGTCAGCTTCTCGATCCGGTCTTCACATTTGCGCAGATCGGCACGCAGGGCCAGCATGGTATCGCGCGAGGGGCGCTTGGGTTTGATCACCTGAGGCTTTTCCCTGACGGGCTTGTCACGCGCCAGCAGTAGGGCGCGGTAGGCCTCAAGATCGCCGTCGAAGGGTTTGACGGTCCCGTCCGAAACCAGCCACAGCCGATCTGCCACCAGTGACAGCAGGTGCATGTCGTGGCTGACCAGAACCACCGCGCCGGAATAGGCGGTCAGCGCCTCGACCAATGCCTCGCGACTTTCGATATCCAGATGGTTGGTTGGTTCGTCGAGGATCAGCATATGCGGGGCATCAATGGTGGCGATCAACAGTGAAAGCCGCGCCTTTTGTCCGCCCGACAGTCGCCCCACTTTGGTTTCGGCCTGATCCGCATTCATCCCGAACCCGGCCAGACGCGACCGCCACTTGCCCGGTGCCTCATCCGGGCGCAGACGCCGCAAGTGGTCCAGCGGGGTTTCGTCTACATAAAGCTCATCGACCTGATGTTGCGCAAAATAGCCAATCCGTAGCTTGGAACTGCGGGTCATTTTGCCCGCCATCAGCGGCAGACGATCTGACAGCAGTTTCGACAGGGTGGATTTACCCTGACCGTTCTTGCCCAGCAGCGCGATGCGATCATCCTGATCGATGCGCAGGTTCAGGCGGCGCAAGACCTCGGTCTCGCCATAGCCCGTCACGCCGCCTTCCAGCTGGATGATGGGCGGCGACAGTTCTTCGGGCTTTGGAAAGGTGAAGGCGCGCAAGGCGGCCTCTTGCGGGGTGGATACAAGCTGGATGCGCTCGATCATCTTCAGGCGGGATTGGGCCTGAACGGCTTTGGAGGCTTTATACCGGAACCGGTCCACGTAGCTTTGCAGATGCGCGATGCGGGCCTTGGCCTTGGTATTCTCGGATTCGGCCTGCGCCAGCCGTTCGGCACGTCGTTCGGCGAATTTGTCGTAAGGCACCGCGTAGTAGGTCAGCTTGCGGTCTTCCAGATGCAGGATTGAGCCCACAGCCCGGTTCAGCAATCCACGGTCATGGCTGATGATGATGACCGTATGGGGATATTTGGCCAGATAGCTTTCCAGCCACAGCGCGCCTTCAAGATCAAGATAGTTGGTCGGTTCGTCCAGCAACAGCAGGTCGGGTTGCGAAAACAGCACAGCGGCGAGCGCCACGCGCATCCGCCAACCGCCCGAGAAATCCGAGCAAGGGCGTAACTGGTCTTCATCGTCAAACCCCAGCCCCTTGAGGATCGAGGCCGCGCGGGCCTCGGCCGACCAGGCGTCGATATCGGCCAGACGGGTCTGGATGTCGGCAATGCGCGCGGGGTCTTGGGCGGTGTCAGCCTCGGCCATCAGCGCGCTGCGCTCGGTATCGGCGGCCAGAACCGTGTTGATCAGCGAGATATCGGACGAGGGCACCTCTTGCGCGACCCCACCGATCCGGGCGCGTTTCGGGATGGCGATATCGCCCGATTCCAGGGCCAGTTCGCCGCGGATCAGGCGAAATAATGTCGTTTTGCCAGTACCGTTGCGCCCGACAAGGCCAACCTTGTGACCATCGGGAATGGTTGCGCTGGCCCCATCAAACAGGGGACGCCCCTCAACCGCATAGGTGATATCTTCAATCCGTAGCATGACGCCGCTCTTAGCAGAGCACGAAATGCGCCGCCAGCACCTTGACTTGTTTCGCGACCGATCAATGTGATAGCGCTGACACGTTTCTTTCCAATGGAATTTGCAATGAGACCCGCGCAATCGCCGCCATCCCTGATCACGCTGGTCCTGATCACTGCGTTGTCGGTGTTGTCGCTGAATATGTTCCTGCCATCGCTGCCTCATATCGGAGAGGACCTGCAAGCGGATTATGCGTTGGTGAACGTGGCGGTGGCGGGATATCTGGCGCTGTCGGCGGTGCTGCAACTGATCATGGGCCCCTTGTCCGACCGGTTCGGGCGCAGGCCGGTTTTGCTGGTCAGTATGGCGATCTTTGTGATCGCTTCGGTCGGATGCGCGCTGGCGCAATCCATCTGGGTGTTTCTGGGTTTTCGCATGTTGCAGGGGGCCGTTATCGCCGGTCAGGTTTTGGCCCGGGCCGCCATCCGCGACATGCATCCCCCAAGTGAAGCCGCCAGCAAGCTGGGCTATGTGTCAATGGCGATGGCGCTGGCTCCGATGCTGGGGCCCATGCTGGGTGGCGTGCTTGAAATGTTGTACGGCTGGCGCGCGGGGTTTGTTCTGTATTGCGTGCTTGGTAGCGTGCTTTTGGGGCTGGTCTGGGTGGATCTGGGCGAGACCAACACAAATACAACAGCCACCTTCACGGCGCAGATGAAGCTGTATCCGCAGCTGTTCAATTCGCGCAGGTTTTGGGGGTATTCCTTTTGCGCCGCGTTCTCGATCGGGGGGTTTTACGCCTTCATCACGGGGGCACCTCTTGTTGCCGCCACATGGTTTGATCTGAACCCCGCAGCGCTGGGTCTGGGGATAGGCATCATCACCTGGGGCTTTATGGCAGGCAGTTTTTTGACGGGCCGGTTAGCCGGGCAGGTGCCCTTGACGACAATGATTCTGGCGGGACGGGTCGCGGCCTCGGTCGGGCCACTCTTCGGGTTGATGGTGTTTGCAGCCGGGTATGGCTCGATCTGGAGCTTTTTCGGGTCGGCCATTCTGGTTGGGTTTGGCAACGGTTTGACCGTGGCGAATGCGACGGCGGGTCTGATGTCGGTGCGCCCGCAGCTTGCGGGTAGCGCAGCCGGGTTGTCAGGGGCAATGACCGTAGCGCTGGGTGCGATCCTGACTTCGGCGACAGGGGCGTTGGTCAGCCCCGACAATGGCCCGTATGTGGTGCTTGGGATGATGCTGGTCAGCAGTTTCATGGGCCTTCTGGCCATTCTCTATACCCGTTGGGTTGACCAGCAAGAGGCCCTGTCGGAAACGATTTGACCAATAAACGATCATAGTACTTTTCATGAGCTACAGACCATGCTAGGCGGCGCGCGATGGATTTCGGCGCATCTCGCGCCTGATAGTAAGGAGAGGCCGATATGGCACTGGAACGCACATTCTCGATCATCAAACCCGATGCAACCCGCCGCAACCTGACTGGCAAGATCAACGCCAAGTTTGAAGAGGCAGGCCTGCGCATCGTTGCCCAAAAGCGCATCCACATGACCAAAGCGCAGGCAGGCAAATTCTATGACGTGCATGCCGAACGCCCGTTCTATGACGAACTGTGCGAATTCATGTCATCGGCTCCGGTTGTTGTTCAGGTTCTGGAAGGCGAAGGTGCCATTGCCAAGAACCGCGAAGTGATGGGCGCAACCAACCCCGCAGACGCAGCCCCCGGCACCATCCGCGCCGAGTTTGCTGAATCGGTTGGCGAAAACTCGGTCCACGGTTCGGATGCGCCTGAAACGGCCGCTGTTGAGATCGCGTATTTCTTCTCGGGCATCGAACTGGTCGGCTAAGCCTCGGTTCCTGTTGATAGAATGGGCCGCGCTGTCATGGGGCGGCCTTTTTTCATGCCTAAACGGGTTTGAGGTCTTGCGCCGTCACGCGCACACCCACTGCATCCAGATCCGAGATCATTTGGCTTTCAGGTGCCCGGCTGACGCTGGCCTTGATCGCGTCGAACCGCTCCCGCAGCGCTTTCTTTTCCTCACCCTTGCAGTCATTCCACGGGCGGCCCTGCAGCCCCATGACCAATACATAATATCCGATGAAATGCGGGCGGGTTCCGGCCTGCAGCAGCCGCGTGTAGGCCGCATCGGGCCCCAGCGCGCGCAAATCCTCAGCCGACATGATGCCAGCGCGTGCGCAGGCCTGTTCGAAGGCCGGGCCGAGGTTGCGGATTGAAGACACCGGATCAGACATGCCTTGTCTTATCCCGCCCGGTGCGGCCTGTCACCAGCGCAAGCTTGTTTGCTTTTACCTGTTGCGTTAACCAAATGTCAGGGAGAGCGATGTATGAGCGATAAAAACCTGAGGGAGATCGCGCAAACCCTGGACCTGATGAACCCGCCAGAGGGTTTTGTTGACAGCCCGTTTCCCTTTTACGATGCGCTGCTTGAATATGCGCCTGTTTTACGACAGCCAGATGGGTCGGTGCTGGTGTCACGTCACGCTGATCTGGATGCGATTTACCGCGACACCACGCTTTATTCATCCGACAAACAAGCGATGTTTGGGCCAAAATTCGGGGTCGGGTCGCCTTTGTTTGAACATCACACGACCTCGCTGGTGTTCTCGGACCCGCCGCTGCATACGCGGGTGCGCAAGATCATGACGTCGGCCCTGACGCCACGCGCCATCGCGCGGATGGAGCCGGGCCTGATTGAAACGGTTGATGCTTTGCTGGACGACATGGCGGGCAGGGGGCAGGTGGATCTGATCGCGGATTTTGCCTCGACCATACCGATCCAGATCATCGGCAACCTGCTGGACATACCGATGGATGAGCGTGGGCCGCTGCGCGATTGGTCTCTGTCCATCCTTGGCGCGCTGGAGCCCGCTTTGACGGATGCTCAGCTGCAACAAGGCCACGGCGCGGTGCGCGATTTCAAGAGCTACCTTCGGGATCTGGTCGCCCGCAGGCGGGCGCATCCGGGGGATGCGGACACAGATGTTCTGACACGCCTGATCCGGGGGGAAGGTGTAGATGAGCAGCTTGGTGAAACAGAGCTGCTGCAAAACTGTATCTTCATTCTGAATGCGGGGCATGAGACGACCACCAACCTGATCGGCAACGGGCTGGCGCTGCTGAACGATCACCCGGATCAACGCCAGCGCCTTCTGGATGATGACAGGTTGATTTCCTCGGCAGTAGAAGAGGTTCTGCGCTTTCGCTCACCCAACCAGTTTGGCAATCGGTTGACCACAGCAGAGGTGGAATTGGGTGGTTTGCGCATCGCGCGGGGAACAAATCTGCATCTGTGTATCGGAGCGGCCAATCGTGATCCTGCTGTGTTTGCCAACCCGAACTGTTTCGACATAACGCGCAAACCAAACCGGCATCTGGCTTTTGCGGGCGGGCCGCATGTCTGTGTGGGCCTGACCCTGGCGCGCCTTGAGGGGCGCGTTGCGCTGGGGCGGTTTTTGAAGCGCTTTCCTGATTATCGGATTCGACAGCCAAGGTGCCGCGGAGGGCGCATCCGGTTCCGTGGCTACGCCGCGTTGCCTTCCATACTTTGAATTAAGTTACTCAATACAGATCGTTAGAAGGCACAGTTGATCAGGATTTGCGCGCCAGCTTTAACGTGGTTTCCAGCCCCGGCTTGCGGTTTTGTGCCAGAAAAGACCCGCCATGCATGTGCGAGATGGCGGCCACAAGCGCAAGGCCCAGCCCCGCGTTGCGTTCGGTCCGGGCGGGGTCGAGTGTGACAAAGGGCATTTGCAGGCGCGGCAGATCGTTTTCGGGCACACCCGGGCCGCGGTCGCGGACGCTGAGCAGCGTATAATCGCCGTCCTCCCGAATCTCGATGGTGATGGCGGTGCCCGGCGGTGCATAGCGCATGGCGTTTTCCAGCAGGTTTGACAGGGCTTGCGACAGCAGCGGACGGTGACCCTGAATCGGGGCGGCGTTGCCTTTGACCTCAAGCCGGATGTTCTTGTCAGCGGCGACCGGCTCGTAAAGCTCGGCCGCATCTCCGACCAGTTGCAACAGCTTTACGGGTTCAAACTGCTCTCGTCCCAAACCGGCCTCGGCGCGGGAAATTTCGGTCAATTGGCTGAGAACCCGCAGCAGATGATCGATCTCTCCGGTTGCGCGGGCCATGTCGACCTCGCGATCCTGATCGCTTTTGCCCGGTTCTGCGAGTGATTCGACCCGTTGACGCAGGCGCGACAGGGGCGAGCGCAGATCATGGGCGATCGAATTCGACGTGGTGCGCAGATTGCTGATCAACTCTTCAATGCGGTCCAGCATGTTGTTCAACGTGCCTGCGACCTGATCAAATTCATCACCCGTACCACGCAGCGGCATCCGCAATGCCAGATCGCCGGAAACGATGTTGTCGGCGGTGTCCGCGATGTCCTTGAGGCGTGAAAACACCAGCCGGGTCAAAAGCCAGCCGGTCAACAGGCTGAGCGCCAATGCCGTCGCCAGCGCCAGCGCCACCGACCGCAGCAGCACGCGGTCAAATTGTTGCCGGGCCAGCGCATCGCGCCCGACCAGCAGGCGTTCACCACCGGGCAGGCGGATAGAGGCGGCAGAGATCGGAACATATTCGTCCGTATTTCCCCGGCGAAGCTGCAGATCGACCCAGCCGCTGCCGGGCGTTATCCCCTCGGGCCAGCGTGACAGGTTGCCTGCCAGTTTCGCACCTTGCCTGCCCGTCAGCAGATACAGGGCGTCGCGCTCGGCCGCACTGGGCAGGCGCCGTTCAATCGCGGTGATCAGCCCGATCATGCCCCGCCGCTCGTATTCATCGGCCAACCCAGTCAACTCGGCCGAGACAACCGAGCGTGTTTCGCCCGAGATCGTGCGATTGGCGGTGACATAGACCATGGTTAACACGGTCGCCGTCAGCAGAGTGCTGAGCACCATACTGGCCAGAACCAGCCGTGTACGGGAATTTTTCAGCGACAGGCGCAGGCTATCCATCCGAAACCATGTATCCGGCCCCGCGGACCGTTTCAATCACCGGATCCGCCCCGTCCCCATCCAGTTGGCGGCGCAGTTTCGAGATATGAACATCCACCACATTGGTGTTCGGATCAAAGTGATAATCCCAAACCCCTTCAAGCAGCATGGTGCGCGAGACAACGCGGTTTTTCCGGCGCAAAAAGAATTCGAGTATCTGGAATTCTCGTGGGGTCAGTGTGATTTCGCGACCATTGCGGGTGACCTTGCGGGTCAGAAGATCCATCTCAAGATCGCGACAGATGAGCGTCGGCGTTTCCTCGGCCTCCTGCGGGCGGCGCAGCAGAGCCTCGATCCGGGCGTGGAGTTCCTGAAACGAGAACGGCTTGACCAGATAATCATCCGCGCCCGCGCGCAGGCCCTTGACCCGCTCGTCTACTGCGCTCATTGCGGTCAGCATCAGAACGGGTGTTTTCAGCCCCGCCGCCCGCATGGATTTGATCAGCGACAACCCGTCAAGGCCCGGCAGCATCCGGTCCAGCACAATCGCATCGAACCCGCCATCGGTGGCATGGTACAGGCCTTCGCGACCGTCTGCGGCCACTTCGACCACATAGCCTTCTTCGCCAAACCCCTTGGCGATGAAGTCGCGTGTATCTTGGTCATCTTCAACGATCAGCAGGCGTCTGCTCATGGTCGGGGCTCCTTCTTGTCAGGATATAAACACAGATACTCTTTGAAAAAAACATGCCGGGTGCGTTGCCGCACCCGGCTGTTCCGGCAGCGCGTGGACAACCGGGCCGCCGGAAAAAGCACGCCAGATCTCCCCATCATGTGGCGCGCTTGGGGTGAGAGGTGTCAGGCGATCTCGACCGCGACAAAGATCTGGTTGCCGCCGCGATTGATCAGCACCAGCGCCGGATCGGTCTTTTCGCTTTCCAGCGCAGCTTTCAGTGCATCCGGGGTGGCGGTATCCAGCCCACCCAACCGGACGATCACATCGCCGCGTTGCAACCCGGCTTTGGCCGCAGGGCTTTCCGGCTTGAGATCGGTGACAACAACACCATCGACCGTTTCACCCACGCCGATTTCAGCACGCGCCGCTTCCGTCAGCGGTGCCACGGTTACACCCAGCACCGAGCCTTCGAACTTGTCTTCTGCAACACTGTCAGGTTGGGCCGAAGCAGACTGATGCTGCCCGATCGTCAGTTTGATCTGTTCTTCCTTGCCATTGCGCAAGACGGTCAGAACGCTGTCGCTACCTACTTTGGTGGTGCCCACAAGGATTGGCAAATCGTTACTGGCTTCAACGGCTTCGTCGTTGAATGACAGAATCACGTCACCTTGCTGCAGCACGCCGTCGGCGGGGCTGTCGGGTACGATATCTGATACCAGTGCACCGGTTGCGGTGTCGATTCCCATGGCAGCGGCCAGTTCCGGGCTGACGCTCTGGATCGAGACACCCAGCCATCCCCGGCTGATTTCGCCATCATCCAGCAGATCGGCCGTGATGTGGTCGACAATGTTCGAGGTTACGGCAAAACCCAGCCCGACCGAACCACCGCTGGGCGAGTAGATCGCCGAGTTCACGCCGATGACTTCGCCATCCATATTGAACAGCGGACCGCCCGAGTTGCCCCGGTTGATCGCAGCATCCGTCTGGATGAATTCGGCATAGGGGCCTTGCGAGATGTTGCGCTCTTTCGCGGATACGATACCGGTGGTCACGGTTGCGCTCAGGCCAAACGGGTTGCCAATGGCCACCACATCTTCGCCGACGCGAATGACGTCGCTGTCGCCCATCTGAACCGGCTGCAGATCTTCTCCGGCGTCGATCTTGAGCACGGCAATATCCGTCAACGGGTCGGTGCCGATGATTTCGGCATCATATGTGCGATCATCGCTCAGGCGCACAGTCACTTCACTGGCATTGTCGACAACATGGTGGTTGGTGACGATATAACCCGCCTCATCCAGCACAAACCCTGATCCCAGACCCTGGCTTGGGCCGCGTTGTTGGGGCTGAACCCCTTCGGGGACGCCAAAGCGCTTGAAAAATTCACCAAATGGCTGGCCTTCGAAATCCTGACCCTGCACAGGGGTTGGCGCAGCATCCTGCGTGGCGATGATCGTGACAACCGACGGGGAAACCGTTTCGACCAGATCGGCCAGTGCTTCGTCCGCCATCGCGGGCAGGGCGGTTGTGGCTAACATGGCCGCGCCCAATGCGCTGATTCCCATCCAGTTGGATGTGCGTGGCAAAAGCAGTGAGGATTTACGGATGCTCATGGTGACTCCTGTCTGTGTTTGGCGGTTCAGTCCGCGCCTTGGGATGACAGATGCGCAAGTAACCTTTGGATATCCTGAGTGAATTGTTAAGAAACCTTAATTTCGCCATGTTTCGCCGCTCTAATGTCATGGTCAGATCGGGCGAGATGGCGGGAATCAGCTTGATCTGAAACAGGCGAATCGGTGGATTGTTGCCGACGAAGTCAATAATTTCCAAAAAGTATTGAATTGAATCATTTTTATTAACAAAGAAACCGCGCGCAAAACCGCGCGGCCTGTCTTCACCTCAGGGTTGTGCGTCCGACTGAGTCAAAGACACGGAGGTGTGATTACATCTCTGTGAAACGTGAAGAATAAGCTATTCACCTGCGTTCAACGGCTCTGGCAGCACAAAAGCTCCCTGACTTCATACAACCAAAGCGAGATTAGTGGGTGTTGCATTGTTGCCCGAAAGCCAAGCAGGTGCAGCCAAAATTTACCAATTCTTCCAATTTTACGTTGTTTGAAAGCATCTGATAGGCGACATTGGTGTTGCCCAACTGAGGGGGGCCCAAAGCACTAGGGGGTGCTGAGGGCGCATCTCAATCTTCATAGCGCTGAGCGGCATGTTAACGAGGGGGTCTTGTTTAGGTTCGGCAGCACATAGTCAGACAGCCTGATTGGTGATCTGGCAGCGCTTGCAAGATTGGTGAAAGTGGTAGTCCTGTTTTTGGGCAACCGGCCCGGTCGTTCGCGACCGGGCCGCGTTTATTTTGAAGGGCGGCTTGCTGTCCATCTGGCCCAGGCTTCGGGCGTATCCAGATCAAGCAGAGCCCGCTGGCCGGGCAGATGGTGCAGATGAACCTTGTCTTTGCAGTGCTGCACGATGGTTTGCGCCCCGCCATCACCGGTCAACCCCCGAAGCTTTACGAAAAGAGATCGTTCGAAAACAACAGGATGGCCGGGTTTCCCATCTGCGGTCGCGCCGCGCCAGATCAGCTTGTCAGGGCGTGCTTTGACTGCGCTCAGGACGGCGCGCAAATCTTCTGATTCCAGCTCCGGCAGGTCTGATAGCAGGATCATCACTGCGGGTGCGTCGGGCGGCAGTGCAGCCATTGCGCCCCTCAGGCTGGCATTCATGCCTTCCTCGGCATCTGAAATTCCAACGGGTTTTACATCCAGACCCGCCAGCGCCCCATACCGGGGATGCGGAGCCGGGGGCAGGGCGACGATGACCGGCCCCACAGCCAGCGCCCGTTGCGCCGCAAGGCGCAGCAGCGGTACACCTGCAACCGTCTGCATCAGCTTGTCTGCGCCGCGCATGCGGCTGGATTGACCCGCGGCCAGCAGGATAATCGGAATCTTATTCATCTTGCCACCACGCTGTTAAGCTCTGGTTAAGTCAGCCCCGCATTCGCGCGTGGATTGCATCGAACAAGGCGCGCTTAGTTTAGTTGCAGCAGCGGGCGGACCTTCAGGGCGGTGATCCGGTTCCCTTCACGGGCCGTGACCTCGAACCGGAACCCGTGGAACGAAAAAACCTGACCAACAATCGGGATCATCTGCGCCTCGTGAATCACCAGCCCGGCGAGCGTGTTGGCCTCTTCATCCGGCAGCGACCAGTCGAGCGCGCGATTGGCGTCGCGGATGGTCATGGCACCTTCGACAAGGTACTGGCCATCGTCGGTCCGGGTGACGGGCACCTCTTCTTCTATGTCGAATTCGTCGGCAATTTCGCCCACGATCTCTTCCAGAATATCCTCAAGCGTGATCAGCCCGCGTAGCGACCCATACTCGTCCACGACCAGCGCGAAATGGCTGTGCATCCGAAGAAACTCGCGCATCTGATCATCCAGCGTGGTGGTTTCGGGCACGAAATAGGGATCATTTGCGACCTTTGCGATGTCAAAGTTCTTGAGGCGTTCGGCATCACCATTCGCGCCACCAGCCTGCGCGTACATGGCGCGAAACAGGTCCTTGGCATGGACGACCCCCACGATATTCTCCTGCTCGTCCCGATAGACCGGCAGGCGGGTATGCGGGCTTTCCAGACATTGCTTTAGGATCGCCTCGGGCTCTGCATCGGCATCGATCATCTCGATATTCGAGCGGTGAAGCATGATCTCTTCCACCGCGCGATCCCCCAGATCCAGCGCACCCAGGATCCGATCGCGATCCTCTTTTTCGACCACGCCTTCGGAATGGCCCAACTGCAGCGCGCCTGCGATTTCCTCGCGCACGGCCAGAATGTTGCTGTCCGGGTCGATCTGCACGCCGAACAGGCGCAGCACGCCGCGCACCAGCAGCCGGACGGCGGCAACCATCGGCGAGAACACGGTGACGACCACGCTGATCACCGGCGCGACCAGAGCTGCGGCTTTTTCGGCATTGGTGATCGCATAGGTTTTGGGCAGCACTTCGGCAAAGATCAGCACCAGCAGAGTCATCACCAGTGTTGCCAGCGCCACGCCGCTTTCGCCGAACAGCCGCGTAAACAGCGCAGTCGCCAGCGAGGCGGCAAGGATATTGACCAGATTGTTGCCCAGCAGGACCGAGCCGATCAGACGCTCGTTATCATCCGTTATATCCAGCGCTTTCTGCGCCCCGTGCGAGCCTTTGTCGGCCTGTGCCCTCAGCTTGCCGCGTGACGATGCGGTCAGCGCCGTTTCCGAGCCAGAGAAAAAGCCCGACAATACGAGCAGAAGAAGGATAGAGCCGGAGGTGATCCAAAAAGCGCTATCAAGCAGAGAAGAGGTGGGTTCCATCGGTCCTGGGTTATTCCTGTTACTGCATCCGTTATGGGGCTGCGACCTCAGCCAATCAAGGGGTTAGCCCTGATCTGCGGGGTCGTCTTTGGCCAGCGGGTGGTGTTCCAGCACCAATTCGGCCAGACGCTCATCCAGAACGTGGGTGTAGATTTCGGTTGTCGCCACATCGGCATGGCCCAGCAATGTCTGGATAGATCGCAGGTCTGCGCCATTGGCCAGCAGGTGGGTGGCGAAGGCATGGCGCAGGGTGTGGGGGGTGACCTTCGCGGGGGAAACGCCGCCCTCGACGGCCAGTTCTTTCACCAGCAGAAAAAACCGGTGCCGGGTCAGATACCCGGATTTTCCGCGTGACGGAAACAGAAAGCGCGACGCCTGACCGCCCTTGGCGACGGTTCGTTCCTCCGCATCATCGCGTTGTTTCAGCCACTCGGCCAGCGCGTCGCGGGCTGGCGGAGACAGGGGCACCATCCGCTCTTTGCCGCCTTTGCCAAGCACCAGCAACATACGCGGGTCGCCCCGGGCCGAGGAAACGGGCAGGGATACCAGCTCGGTGACGCGCATGCCGGTGGCATAGAGCAACTCCATCAGGCAGGTGTTGCGTATTCTGTCCGCCGCAGATCGCCCGGTCCGGCGCGCGGCTTCCAGCAGGCGATCCACTTCGGGCACGTCCAGTGTTTTGGGAAGCCGCTTGGCGCGCCCCGGACCTTTGATCTGGATGGCGGGATTGGCCTCGCGCCAGCCTTCCTCGAACGCAAAGCGATAAAGTTGCTTGATCGCCGACAACCGCCGTGCCCGGGTCGCGCGCGATAGGCCTTGCGCGTCACAATCGATCAGATAACCCTCGATCTGGTCCCGGTCAGCCTCGGCAAAGCCGGATTTGCGGCGCATCAGCCAATCAGCGAAATCCTTTAGGTCTCGCCCATAGGCCAGCAACGTATTGTTCGCTGCGCCAAGTTCTGCGGCCTGAGCCTCAAGGAAAGTCGAAATCCAGAGATCCTGTGTCGCGGGCGCAGCCATCGCTAGGCTCCGTTCAGGATCATCAGTTGCAATGCGGCGCGGCGGGCGGTGTCTTCCAGCCCGACACGGCGGAATGTGGCAATCGCGGCTGTCAGGTCCACCAGATTGCCGCGCGCGCCGTGGGCGAACAGTTGCATGGTTTCCAGAATGGCTTCGCCCAACTGGTTGTTGTTCAGCAATCTGTCGATATCCGAAGGCACGGGGGCGGACCAGGCAAAGCCCTGTGAAATGGCATCTGCCAGCGGCGTGGGCGAGGGTGCGCGCCCCGGATCACCTTGCGCCAGTGCGGCCAGAAACGGGTTGGCATCAGACCCGCCCGGCACTGTCCGGGCTGCGTCTTCATAGAGCTCTGACAGCAGCAATATGCGCCAACGCAGATTCTCAGCCACGTCCGTGGGCAAGGTCAAAGGGGCCAGCCGTGGGGCAAAAAGTTCGGCAAAGGCGACCTCAAGCCCGACCGTTTTCATCTGCGCCCAGACAGCCGTAAGCGTTTTCGCGATCTTTTCGGAATCGCCGGTATCCAGCGCGGCCTCAAATCGTTGAATGGCGGCTACCCGATCCCAAACCGCGCCCGAGGCCGCAGGGGATCGTTCGGTATAGAGGCCCAGCAACTGGTTCGGGGTCAGCGCGCCGATGCGGGTCAGGCGCTCGGCGGCTTCGATCTGGGCTTTCCACCCGGCCACATCACGCAGATCAGCATTCGCGAAGGCGCGCGGCAGGGACGCGGTTGGCAGACGCTCACCAATGGCTTCGAACAAGCGAAAGGTCAGCGGGTCGGGGTCTTCGGGCTGGGGCAGATATGCGGCCCCTTCGAACAATTCAGGGCTGAGAAACCGGTCAAGCAGGGCCAGTTCATCTTCGGGCAAAATCTGCAACGC
Organism: Rhodobacteraceae bacterium KLH11; assembly: GCA_000158135.1. GTDB lineage: Bacteria > Pseudomonadota > Alphaproteobacteria > Rhodobacterales > Rhodobacteraceae > Ruegeria. Next base: position 3,015,963 of record DS999531.1, on the reverse strand, counting down.
GTGCGCCGCCTCAAGCGTCAGGGCGGCAGAGGTCCAATCCCCACGGCGCGCTTTGCAAAATATCTGTGCCGCATAGTCGCGTGACAGGTGCGGTTGCGCGATCAGGGCGGTGCAGCTGCGATCTTCATCGCCGGTCAGCAACGTGGCATCGAACCAGCGGCCGAAACGCGCCTGCGTATCAGTTGGACCTGCCAGCTGCACCAGAGCTTGCGTCGGGTCCGAGGCCCCCAACTGCATCAACCGATCCAGCCGCGCCATTAACAGGGTGTCACGCGCCGAATCGCCAGTGGGTGCGCGCGCTTCGGACAGCAACAGGGTAAACAGCAGCCGCTGCATCGCCGGGTTCGATTTGACAGGCACCCGTGCGATCAGCTCGGCCAGGCGCTCGGGTTCGCTGCCTTGCCACAAATCCACCGGCAGGCCTGTGACCGATGAGGCCACCAGCCCCAAAGGGGGCGACAATGCCTCAAGCGGGGTGACCTGAACATCTGGCTGCAACCCCGTCTGCGTTACCGGAGGCTCCAGCAACACAGTTCCCGGCAGATTCTCTGGCGGCGCGGTCAACCAGTCGATGACCGAGAGCGGTTCTTGCGTTTGTGCTTGCGTGGTTCCGGCCAGAAACAACGCCAGCAAAGTCGCCCTAGTCAGCATTCAGGATGACCGGTTCGCGAATTTCATCTTTGGGTGCCGAAAAATCGGCACCGAAGAACGGCCCGATATAGGCATAACCTACCAGCCCGATGAAACTCAGGCAGATGAGGTAAATCAGGAGCTTGATCAATCGACCCATGGGTGAACGCTGCCTCAATTTTTGCTTTTGGCCAAGTTATACCTAGCATTTTCCTTAAGATCACGTCATTCACGACGAAATGAGCGAAATTAAGCATAACCCGATGCGTTCAGACACAGCTGACCTGTTTCAACTGCACAAAACCGTTGTTTTGGTCGGAATGATGGGGGCGGGCAAGACGGCCGTGGGCCGCGCGCTGGCAGCCCGGCTTGGCGTTCCCTTTCTCGATAGCGATGCCGAGATCGAATCGGCTGCCAATATGACCATCCCCGAAATCTTTGCCCGCGATGGCGAGGCTTTCTTTCGCAGCAAGGAGACTCAGATCATCGGGCGGCTGCTGGACGAAGAAAAGGGCATCCTTTCCACCGGTGGCGGGGCCTTTCTGACAGAGGCAAATCGCAAGATGATTTCCGAGCGGGGGGCCTCGGTCTGGTTGCGCGCCGATCTGGGTGTGCTGTGGAACCGCGTCAAGCACAAGGACACGCGGCCATTGCTGCGCACTGCCGATCCCTATGCGACATTGCGTGATTTGTACCAGGCGCGCGTACCGATCTATGAACAGGCCGATCTGGTTGCCGATTCGGACGGTGAAACCGCGATCGAGGATATGGTGGATCGGGTGTTGGTCGCGATGGCGGCGCGCCCGGATATTTTGGAACGGATTTAATGCATCAAACCGTACATGTTGATCTGGCCGAACGCTCTTATGATGTTGAGATCGGCCCGGACCTTCTGGCGCAGGCCGGGGTGCGAATTGCACCGCTGCTGCCTCGCCCGCGCGTTGCGGTGCTGACGGATGAGACGGTGGCGGGCCTGCATCTGGATGCGCTGCGCGACGGGCTTGCAGGCGCGGGTATCGAGATGAGCGCCCTGGCCCTGCCCGCAGGCGAGGCCACCAAAAGCTGGCCGCATTTTGAACGCGCGGTGGAATGGTTGCTGACCCAAAAGGTCGAACGGCGCGATGTGGTCGTGGCGTTTGGCGGTGGCGTGATTGGTGATCTGGCCGGTTTCGCAGCCGCCGTGATGCGGCGCGGTGTTCGGTTCGTGCAGATCCCGACCTCGCTTTTGGCACAGGTGGACAGTTCGGTTGGCGGCAAGACCGGGATCAATGCGCCGCAGGGTAAGAACCTGATTGGGGCGTTTCATCAACCTTCGCTGGTGCTGGCTGATACGGCGGTTCTGGGCACGCTGACCGCGCGGGATTTTCTGGCCGGGTATGGCGAAGTGGTCAAATACGGGTTGCTGGGGGATGTCGCGTTCTTCGAGTGGCTTGAAACCAACGGCCCGCTGTTGTCGTCAGGGGATATGGCTGCGCGCGTGCAGGCGGTAACCCGGTCGGTGCAGATGAAAGCCGATATTGTTGCGCGCGACGAGACCGAGCAGGGCGATCGTGCCCTGCTGAACCTTGGCCATACATTCTGCCACGCTCTCGAAGCGGCAACGGGCTATTCCGATCGTCTGCTGCATGGTGAAGGCGTTGCGATCGGCTGTGCTCTGGCGTTTGAGCTGTCGTCCCGACTGGGGCTTTGCCCGCAGGAGGACCCCAGCCGCGTGCGGGCGCATTTGCGGGCGATGGGCATGAAAACCGATCTGGCCGACATTCCCGGAGAATTGCCGGATGCGCAGACGCTGGTGGATCTGATGGCGCAGGATAAAAAGGTGATCGATGGCCAGTTGCGGTTCATTCTGGCACGCGGTATCGGGCAGGCGTTTGTGACCTCGGATGTGCCGCGTGACGCGGTTGTCTCGGTGCTTGAGGATGCGCTGGCCGTTTGCTGACGCAGGGATCAGCGCCCCTGTATCACCATCAACTCACCAATGTTCTCGCGGGTGATATAGCCCACCATCCGGCCTGATCTGGTACACACCGCGACCGCAGGCGCGCCCTTGTGCAGCCCATCCAGAACCTTGTTCAGCCCGCTGGTCAGTTTGACTTTGGGAATATCGGTTTCCATGACTGAGACCGCAGAGTCCGATCGTGGATGATCCGCTGCAAGGGCTGCGAACAGGCGGTCTCGGGTGACAAATCCGACCAGCTCACCTTCCTGCGACAGCACCGGAAATTCATGTTGGGTGGTGTGAATCACAGCCTGTGCCGCCGTCGCCAAAGTGTCATCGGGTGACAGGGCTCTGAACTCCGTGATCATTGCATCCCGCGCCATGACCCGGCGTGCAACCGAACGCAGAGCGACATCCTGATTTTCGCTGCTGGCCGAGATAAAGACGAACACCGCGATCAGCACAAGGATCGGGTTGCCAGAGGTGAGCCCCATAAAGCCAAGCCCGAAAGCCACAATCTGCCCCGCAAGCGTGGCAATCCGTGTGGCTTTGACACGCTCCATCTTTAAACACAGCAGGGCGCGGAAAACGCGCCCGCCATCCATCGGGAAGGCGGGGATCATGTTGAACGCCGCCAGCAGCAGGTTCACATAGGCCAACCGGCTGAGCAGGTCAGTTCCGGCCGAGTCCAACTGGCTCAGAGAGCCAAGCTGTATCCCGGCCCCCAGAACCACCAGAAGCGCCCAGATCACCACGTTCACCGCCGGGCCAGCCAGCGCCACCCAGACCTCTTGCATCGGGTTTTCGGGCATGCGTTCCAGCCGGGCCAACCCGCCGATGGGTAACAGAGTGATATCGGGGGTGCGGATGCCGTACCGCCGGGCCATCAGTGCGTGACCAAATTCATGGGCCACGACGCAGGCAAACAGGGCCAGAACGAACAGGATGTTTTCAACAGCGGCAGGCCAGCCGCCACCGGAATAGGCGGCAAACCCTACCCAGGCCAGCAATAAAAAGAAGGTGACATGGACCTTCAGTTCCGAACCGAGCACGCGGCCGAATGAGAAAGACCATGCCATGTTGTGTCTCCGTTTGGTTTAGAACGGAATCTCGTCGTCGTCGATTCCGCCCGACGCCGGTGCAGGCGCGCTGGAGGGGCCGCCATAGGGATCGCCGTAGCCGCCGCCAGCCTGACCGCCGCCATAACCGCCACCGCCGCCGCCTTCACCACGGGCGTCAAGCATCGTCAGGGTCGAGCCGAAGCCCTGCAGAACAACTTCGGTCGAATAGCGATCCTGACCGGATTGATCCTGCCATTTGCGGGTCTGCAACTGGCCCTCGACATAGACTTTTGAGCCCTTGCGCAGGTATTGCTCGGCGACGCGGACAAGGCCTTCGTTGAAAATGGCGACCGAATGCCATTCCGTCCGTTCGCGGCGTTCACCGGTATTGCGATCCTTCCAGGTCTCTGACGTGGCGATGCGCAGGTTACAGACCTTGCCACCGTTCTGAAACGTCCGCACCTCGGGATCGCGGCCCAGATTGCCGACCAAAATGACCTTATTGACTGAACCCGCCATATATTCCCTCGTTCCTCTCTGACTGGATCGCGCCCGAATCTGGCGCTGTGTTCTGGTGCTGACCCTATACGGGCTGCGCCGGGGTTGAAACATGATTGATCACGCATCTCTGACCTGAAAAAAATCAAGGCGGGCTTAACCATGCTTTCATTTCCGGCTGTTTTAGCTATAATTCGTCTGGTTGTTGAACGTTCGGGATTGGCGCGAATGCGGTTTCTGATTTGTGGGTTTTGTGCTTTGTGCCTTTGTCTGACGTCGGTTGCGGCGCAGGCGGAAACGCTGTCTACCAAGAATAGAAAAGCGCTATTTCTCAAGCAGTCCAAAGTGTTGGATAGCAGAGCTGCCTCGCAGTACCGTGATTCCGAGCGCCTTAAACCCAAGACTGAGCGTGGGAATTTCGTCAAACGCTATACCGGCAACTACCGGGGTCAGTATCTGACGCACGCACGGAAAGCTGCCCGGCAGCATAATGTCCCGGAAGAGCTGTTCCTGCGTCTCGTTCAGCAGGAAAGTGGCTGGAATCCGCAGGCCAAATCGCACAAGGGCGCGCTGGGGCTGGCGCAGCTGATGCCGCAGACGGCCCGGCTGCTTGGCGTCAATCCGCATGACCCGATCCAGAATCTGGAAGGGGGCGCGCGGTACCTGTCGTGGCAGTATCGCAAGTTCAAATCCTGGCGTCTGGCTCTGGCAGCCTACAATGCGGGACCTCAGGCGGTTGAAAAGCACGGCGGCGTTCCCCCCTACAAGGAAACCCAGAATTACGTGAAAGTGATCTGGGGCGGCTGATCTAACCTGCGCTGCGGTGCAGAGAGGCTGTTTCTTGATCAGGCACCAGACGCTGCCCTAGTCTGATCGGGCAACACTTGGACTGGTGACTATTGCGATGATCCACGAACGACCGGATATCCCACCGGATACAATGGCCAACTGGCAGCGTCTGGTTGACCTCGTTTCACAGCTCGCTGACGTACCCGCCACGTTGATCATGAAGACCGAAGCGCCGGATCACGCTGTGCTGATTACGTCAGACCATCCGGAAAACCCGTACCCTGTGGGTATGAACTTTCGTCTGAATCCCAAGCTCTATTGTCAGGGTGTTCTGGAACGCGACGGAGAGTTTGTGGTCGAGGACGCGACCTGCGACCCGGCCTGGAGCGATAACGAGGACATGGAGCATGGCATGTCCTTTTACATCGGGTTTCCGCTGAAATGGCCGGATGGCGCGGTGTTTGGAACGATCTGCGTTCTGGACCGCAACCGCAATCGCCGCGCGCTGTTGTTTCGTGAGGGGCTAGCGCAGTTTGCGCGCATGGTCGAATCAGATTTGGCTTTGATACAAGAGGTTTACCTGCGTCGCGCGTTGGAAGAGAAACTGAATGAAACGCTGGCGCAGCTGGAACATCGCGTCAAGGCACGCACGCGGGAATTGCAGGAAACCAATACGGCGTTGCGGGTCCTGTTGACCAGCCTTGACGATGACAGGAAGGATCGCGATCAGGATATCGTCGAACGCGTTCGTGCGATGGTGCTGCCTTATCTGGACAAGCTGCGTGGCCAGTTGACCGAGGGCGATGCCTCGAACGTTTATCTGGATCTGGCCGAGAGTAACCTGAGGGATATCACCTCGATGCTGTCTGACAAACTGTCGGATGCGTTTTCGGTCATGACGCCGACCGAGATGGAGATCGCGCAGTTGGTGATGTCGGGTAAAACCACCAAGGATATCGCGCGGGCGCTGTCGCGGGAAACCTCGACCATCGATTTCCATCGCAACAATATTCGCCGGAAACTTGGCCTTGAAGGCCGCGATCAGAATTTGCGCAGCCATCTTTTGTCGATTTCCTGATCGTGGAATAGGGGGATTGCCCCCATATTCCCCCCTGATTTTTCTGATCTGAGCCGCCCTCTCCGGGCCCGCTAGGCTGGCCCAAGGGGCACGGATTGAACCGCGCCCGTCCAAACGGGAGGATCAGGATGGACCGCAAAGATCTGAAACCAACATTGCTGAACGGGCAACGGGACACATTGGCAAAGGGCCTGTCACGCCGGTCGTTCTTTATGGCCGCCGGTGCCGCAGGTGTAGGGGCATCGCTGGTGGCGGGCAAGCCTGCGCAGGCGCAGTCACAGGCCTGGCTGCAGCCGGGCAACAACAATCATGTCATTGATCTTCAGGGGTCTACCGGCCAGACCAGCACGGGCACGGTTGGGATCGACTATTTCGGGCATTGTGCGATCAGGATCACCTCACCCAACGGGGCCACGGTGCTGTTCGATCCCTGGCGCGATGATCCGTCTGGCGCATGGGGGTTGTGGTTCCGCAATGAGTTCCCGCAAATCCCGGTTGATATCACCCTGTCCACCCATGCGCATTTTGACCATGACGCGATCGAACGTCCGCATTCAACCATGGTTCTGGACCGGATGGTTGGCAATTTTGAGTTCGCCGATGTCAAGATCACCGGTTTTGCCGACAAGCACGCCTGCGTCGCGCCGGGATGGTATGAATGGACCAACGCGCTGGCAGAATTCGGGGCCGAGGCTTGCCCGCCCAACAATGTAGGTCACATGGATATGGTGGTGTATCTGGTCGAGACCGGCGGCATCCGCACGCTGATCTGGGGCGACAACCGCCACAACCCGCCGCAAGAGTTCTGGGATGCAATCGGGCAGGTGGATGTTCTGACCCTGCCGGTTGATGGCTCGGAACATATCCTGAGCTATCAGCAGGGCAACGATATCGTCGCCAAACTGAAGCCCAAGGTGATCATCCCAACCCACTATCTGAACGAGGTCACTTCTTACACGTTGACCACGCTGCAAGCTGCCGATGATTGGGTGAAGGCGCAGCCAAGCTATAAGATGCTCGACAGTGCGAGCCTGCAATTGCAAGCCGAAGAGGTGGCGGGCATGTCGCAGGAGTTCATGCATTTCGGCAATAATGTCATGACCGGCTAATCGGGCAGGGGAACCCGAACCGCCACTCACCAGCAACGCGCCAGTACTGCTGTCTCCCCAAGACATTGGCGCAAATCGCAAAGGGCCGGTCATTGATCGGCCCTTTGACTGTATCGACGGATAAAAAGCCGTTCTGTCAGGGTGGGTCTAAGAGAGCAGGCCGAACTTGTACAACTGCGGCAGGTCCGAGATGTGTTTTTCGACCCCAACCATATTTTCCCGATGATGGCGCATTGCTGTCCGCCAGTAAGGTTGGATGATCACACCTTCATCGATCATGATTGCCTGTATCTTACCCATCACGTCGCGACGCCTGTCCACATCAGCCAGTGAGTTCGCCTCGGCCAACAGGGCATCAAACTCTTCGTTGGCAAAGCCGGTTTCATTCCACGGAACGCCTGATTTATACGCCAGCGCAAGAATTTGCGTGCCAAGGGGGCGGTGGTTCCAGTTGGTCGAGGAGAAGGCGAATTTGTTCCAGTCTTGTGTATAGGTTGGCAGGGGAACGATGGTAAGTTTCGCTTTGATCCCGGCGTCGTTCAATTGCGCAACGACCACGGCTGTCGTGTTCCGGCGCCAGTCATCATCAACCGAAATGACCTCATGCTCAAAATCGCCCAGACCGGCTTCGTTGATCAAAGCTTTGGCCCCGGCGGGATCAACCGGGATGCGGGTGATGGCGGGGTCATATGCAGGGTGCATCGGGCCGACATGGCAATTCTCTGCGGTTATGCCGTAACCGAACATGCCAAGCTCAAGGCAGACCTCGTTGTCGACGGCCATGGCCAGAGCCTGACGAACGCGTTTGTCTGCGTAGATTTTGTTACCATCTGCATCCGTCGCCAATTGGTTGGGACGGATGACAATCGTAAAGCCCGAAGGGATTTCCGAACGGACCAACCCGATGCTGTCAAAGATATCAACAAACTCGCCAACTGATTCCCAGTTCATGTCGATTTCGTCGGCTTCGAAGGCGGCCAGAAAGTTTGCCGGGTCGGTGCCGTAATCAATGAATTCGATCCGGTCGATATAACCGCCTTTACCTGCGGCATAGCCCCACCAGTCGAACCCGTCGTTGCGGACCAGAACACCTTTGACGCCAACCTCGTGGCTTTCCGGGATCATGAAGCCGGTCCCAATCGGGTTTTCCAGCATCGTGTTCGCATCAAAGCTGCTGTGCACGATCGCGCCCGGATAATCGGCCATGCCGGGGATGATCGTGATGTCGGGCGCGTTGCACCGCAATCTCACTGTGTGCGGGTCGACAACGTTGATCGCCCCCTCTGCGGCTTTCCCGGTGCTTTCATCAATCAGCGACGCCATGCGGGACGCCATCGAGTTGCCCTCGACCGATGTATCACACCAGCCTTCGATATTGCGGGCTACGTCTTCGGCGGTGAAATCGTCGCCATTGTTCCACTTTACGCTCTTGCGAACATTCAGCGTGTATTCAGTGGCGTCATCATTGGCCTCCCAGCTTTCCAGCAGCATGGGTTGGAACGATCCGTCATTGTTGTATTCAACAAGATACTCCAGCCAGCCCGCCGTGAAGGTGGCGATCTGTGTCCAGTCATAGGTACGCGGATCCTTGAGCGGACGCACCTCCATCTGAAAGCGGATCGTGCCGCCGCGCCGGGGTTCCTGCGCCATCGCCGGTGACGGCAGACCAATCAGGCCATAGGCCGCAGGTATCGCGAGGCCCAGCGCCGTCGCGCGGCTCAGGAATTCACGGCGGTTCAGGGTGCCGGCGCGATACTCGCAGGCGTGCATCCTTGCGGCCCAATGCGTCGGTTTGCCGTTGGTGGTCTGGTTGTCCATAGCTTTCCCCTGAGACACTTTCCTGAGCACTCATTTCCGGTTGAACGCGCCTGGCGCTATCGTGATTAGTATTCACCGACCAACAACAAAGGCTGAACTGTCAGGTTCGGGATTATCCCCTTGGGCATATTCCGCACCAGTTTTTTACGAGCGTCAATGTCGGAAGTGGTCATCAACCGCACAAAAACAACGTCTTTAGGGAAAGTTAACGATATATGGTTTCAATCTGAAACGAGCCCTGTGATGGCGTGAGCCAAAGATCTGCGATTGTCAGATTCCGAAGTGATCGCTTTGTGGCGTGACTTTGTTGAGGTGTGACAACTATTGGCGGTCAGGACGCAGCATCGATCTGTTGCCATGACTTCATGCGCGCGCGAAACCAGGTGCGTTGACGCTTGGCGAATTGCCGGGTCGCGATTGTCGCCCGGTCGCGGGCTTCGTCCAGGGTCATTTGCCCCTCAAGATATGCCATCAGCTCGGGCACGCCGATGGCTTTGCAGGCGGGCAGGGACGGGTCATAGCGATCCCGCATTGCGGCGACCTCATCCAGCGCACCCTGTTGCAGCATCTGGTCAAAACGGCGGTTGATCCGATCCAGCAGCCAGTCTTTTGGGGCGTTGAAAACAAGCGGCACGGTGGTGGCGAGATCAAGAATGGGGGCCGGTGTCTCGGCCTGCCAGTCGACCAGTGCGCGGCCGGTGGCGTGTTCGACCTCCCACGCGCGTTGAACGCGGGCCCGGTTTTGTGTGTCCAGCCCCTGCAGGGTCCGCGCGTCAACACCGTCGAGCATTTGAGGCAGGGACAGCGCGTCTGCTCTGGCCCGCACATCTGGTGGTGTTGCCGGGATATCGGCCATCCCTTCAGTGAGCGCGGTAAAATACAAACCCGTCCCCCCCACGATAATGGGCCGCGGGCTTTGCGTCAGCAAGGGCGTGACCTCGCGCAGCCAGTGGCCGGTGGAATAGCTTTGATCATAGGTGATATGGCCATAAAGCCGGTGCGGCGCGCGCGCCTCTTCCCCGGCCGAAGGACGGGCCGAAATGACGCGCCAGCAATCATAGACCTGACTGGCATCCGCATTGACAATCACGCCGCCGCAGCGTTCGGCAATCAAAAGGGCCAGCGCGGATTTCCCCGACGCGGTGGGCCCGGCAATCAGAACCGGCGCGTTGTCGGGGATGGGCGGCAACTGCTCCCAAAGCCGGGTCGTGGTGGTATCGGCCATAAATGGTTGCCCTGTTCCTGACGATCCGCATTGAACCTGCGGAGGTTTTGCTTCATTTTGCGCCGGAAAATAACCCCGTGCCAGCCCGGAGCGCAACATGAGCCTTTCCCCATCCGTCGAAACCGCTGAAACCCCCAAAACAACATATGACCGCGTTATGTTGAAGATTTCGGGGGAGGCGCTGATGGGGGATCAGGGATTCGGCCTGCATCCGCCCACCGTTCAGCGCATCGCGCAAGAGGTGAAATCGGTTCATGATCTTGGGGTTGAGATCTGCATGGTAATCGGTGGCGGCAATATCTTTCGTGGCCTGTCCGGCTCGGCCCAGGGGATGGAGCGCACGACCGCTGATTACATGGGCATGCTGGCGACGGTGATGAACGCGCTGGCGATGCAATCCGCGCTGGAAGGGGTTGGCGTTTTTACCCGCGTCATCTCGGCCATCCGGATGGATGAGGTCTGCGAACCTTATATCCGCCGCCGCGCGGTGCGCCACCTTGAGAAAAAGCGCGTATGCATTTTCGCGGCCGGAACCGGGAACCCCTATTTCACCACAGATACCGCCGCCACGCTGCGCGCCAACGAGATGGCGTGTCAGGCCATTTTCATGGGCAAGAATGGCGTGGACGGGGTGTATGACAAAGACCCCAAGGTTCACGCGGATGCGGTACGTTACGACTCGGTTTCTTATGATGATGTGCTGGCCAAACGGCTGCGTGTCATGGACGCATCGGCGATTGCGCTGGCGCGTGACAATAACCTGCCCCTGATTGTGTTCGGTCTGGATGAGCCGGGCGGATTCCGGGGGATTCTGGCGGGTGAGGGCACCTATACCAAGGTTCAGGGTTAGATTTCCCGCCTTTTTCATTCGTTAAAATCAATAGATTAATGTTCTGAGGCTCCGGTGCTTTCTGGCTCGGGCCTCGGGGCGTATCATCGTTTTCAACGCTTCATCACGCGAAGGTAAACGATCCTTTTGCACGGGTGCTTGACCCCGCGAACATCGTCTGGCTATCTGGCCCGGTCCTTCTTGGCAGAAGGGCTGCCGCCGGTTCTGTGAGGTTTCATGGGGCCGCGGCGTGGCTGGAAGACCTGCCTTGTTTTCGGAGCTGTCCGGATCATGCGCGGGCAAATTCCTGGAATCTGGCGCATGACAAGGGAGAGACGTGTGATGGGCACCCTCGATATTGATTTCGTTCGGGCACAGTTCCCGGCTTTTGCCGAACCCAGCCTGCAGGGGCAGGCCTTTTTTGAAAATGCGGGTGGCTCGTATACGTGCAAACCCGTGATCGACAGGTTGACGCGCTTTTATACCCAGCGAAAGGTGCAACCCTATGCGCCTTATGATGCCAGCCGTCTGGCCGGTGAAGAAATGGATGAGGCGCGCACCCGGCTGGCTGCGATCATGGGCGTTGAGACGGATGAGCTGAGCTTTGGCCCCTCGACCACGCAGAACACCTATGTTCTGGCGCAGGCCTTCCGTCAATGGATGCGGCCCGGCGATGCGATTGTGGTGACCAATCAGGATCACGAAGCCAATTCAGGGCCATGGCGCCGTCTTGCAGACGATGGAATTGAAGTACGGGAATGGCAGATCGATCCGGACAGCGGATCGCTGAACCCGCAGGATCTTGAGAACCTGCTGGATGAAAAGGTGCGTCTGGTCTGTTTTCCGCATTGCTCGAACGTGGTGGGTGAGATCAATCCCGTGACCGAGATCACCGCCATCGCGCATGCGGCGGGTGCGTTTGTTTGCGTTGACGGTGTCTCATACGCGCCGCACGGGTTGCCGAATATTGGTGATCTGGGGCCGGATATCTACCTGTTTTCAGCCTACAAGACCTACGGTCCGCATCAGGGCTGCATGGTCATTCGGCGCAGTCTGGGTGAGATGCTGCCCAATCAGGGCCATCATTTCAATGGCGACTCGCTGTATAAACGTTTCACCCCGGCAGGTCCCGATCATGCACAGATCGCTGCCTGTGCGGGTCTGGCGGATTATGTGGAATTGCTTTGTGTACATCATGGCGGGCCCGAAACCGGCGCGTCCGCGCAGGGAGGCTTTGTGCATGATCTGATGCGCGGGCATGAGGTTGCGCTGCTTCAGCCCTTGCTGGATGCGGTCAAGGATCGCAACACGCTGCGCCTGCTGGGCCCCTCTGACGCCAACCGCCGGGCCCCGACGGTTGCTCTGGCCCTCAATCGTGCGGCCGAGCCTGTGGCGGCTGAACTGGCGCAACACGGCGTCATGGCAGGTGGCGGCGATTTTTACGCTGTTCGCCCGCTGACCGCGATGGGCGTTGATGCGGAGCAGGGTGTGTTACGGCTGAGTTTCACACACTACACCTCGCAACAGGAAATTGATCAGCTTTTGGAGGCGCTTGACAGCGTTTTGTGATCCATTTTCCCTGAGGCTTCGTAATTCGAAGAAAACACAGGGTGGACATGGCACCGGCGCATTCAGCGATCATTTTGTGGTTCAGGCGCGACCTGCGGCTGAGCGACCATCCGGCGCTCAGCGCGGCGATGCGAACGGGGCGTCCTATCGTGCCCGTTTTCATTCTGGATGACGCGGTTCAAGCTCTGGGTGCTGCGCCGAAATGGCGTTTGGGTTTGGGGCTTGAGGCCTTTGCCAAAGGGCTTTCCCAAATCGGCAGCCGTCTGATCTTGCGCCAAGGCGCGGCGCTGGATGTACTTGAAAGCCTGATCAGGGACACCGGTGCAGGCACCGTTTTCTGGTCGCGCGGATACGAACCGGTCTCGATTGCGCGGGATACCAGGATCAAGTCTGCCCTGACCGGGCAAGGGATCGAAGTGCGCTCTTTCGCGGGGCACCTGTTGTTTGAGCCGTGGACCATCGCCACAAAGTCAGGCCAGCCGTTTCGGATGTTCACACCAATGTGGCGCGCGGTGCAGGGCCGGGATGTTCCAACACCCGAACCAGGTCCTGCACGGCTGATGGCCCCGGAAGGCTGGCCCGGATCGGATCAACTGGCCGATTGGCAACTGGGTCGCGACATGCGGCGCGGGGCAAGGATCGCTCGCCCCTTCATCCGGCCCGGAGAGGTCGCTGCACGGGATCAGCTGGATGGATTCCTGCACCGCATCGACCAATATGCCGAGCAACGGGATCGGGTGGACAAGACCGGAACCTCGGACCTTTCCGAATATCTGTCGCTGGGTGAAATCGGCCCGCGGATGATCTGGCACAGGGTTCAGAATGCCGCCCGGACGGGTGCGCCGGGTGCTGATGCCTATTTGCGGCAGTTGGTGTGGCGTGAGTTTGCCTATCATCTGATGTATCATTGGCCGCATCTGCTGACGGACAATTGGAAACCCGAATGGGATACGTTTCCTTGGGGAACTGACCCTGACACGCCCGAGATACGCGCCTGGCGGCAGGCAAGAACCGGCATTCCGCTGGTCGATGCCGGTTTGCGGCAGATGTATGTGACCGGCCGGATGCATAACCGCGCCCGAATGATTGTGGCGAGCTATCTGACCAAACACCTGATGACACATTGGAAGCTTGGTGCAGACTGGTTTGCGGATTGCCTGACCGATTGGGACCCGGCCGCAAATGCGATGGGTTGGCAATGGGTTGCGGGATCGGGGCCTGATGCTGCGCCCTATTTTCGCATATTCAACCCTCAAACCCAGCGTGTGCGGTTTGATCCGGACGAGGGTTATATCCGCCGCTGGATCGCAGAAGGTCAGGCAAGACCAGAGGCTACGGCTCTGGCCTATTTTGATGCCATCCCGCGATCCTGGGGGCTTTCGCCGGATGACCCGTATCCCGAACCTGTGGTGGGTCTGAAACAAGGCCGGACCCGCGCTTTGCGCGCGTTTGAGAGCAGAAAAAAGCCAGTAAGGAACTGAAAACTTGCCAGAAACCGAATCCCGCCCTAGCTTTAATCCGCAACCGCAGAGGGGAGAGCGGATGTTCCTGACGAGCACCGAAGGGCAGGACAACCTGCCAAGATATTTTGCGCAAGTCTTCAAGATGTTGGGCCGGATGAAGAGCGGTCGGCTTGATATCGCGTTACCGGACGGTCGCGTCTTTCGTGCCGATGCCGCCCAACCGGGCCCGGTTGCCCATGTGGATATTCACGACCCGGATATCTTTTCCCGGCTGGTGCGTGAAGGAGAGCTGGGCTTTTCCGATGGGTACCTGGAAGGCGACTGGAGCACGCCGGATCTGCGCAGCTTCATGGATCTTGTCCATCTGGGGACCGAGACGGTCTATGACGATTTCACCGGACAGTTTCTGGTACGCGCCTATGAAAGGCTCAGGTTCTGGCTGCACCGCAACAATCGGGCTCAGGCCAAAAAGAACATTTCCTACCATTATGATCTGGGGAATGATTTCTATGGCCTGTGGCTGGATGACACGATGACCTATTCCAGCGCTATTTTTGAGACCGGGCAGGAAAGCCTTGAGAGTGCGCAAACCGCGAAATACGCAAGCCTTGTGGACGAAATGGGGGCCAAACCCGGTGATCATATCCTTGAGATCGGGTGCGGCTGGGGGGGCTTTGCCGAATATGCCGCGAAAGAGCGCGGGTTGCGTGTTACCGGGCTTACGATCAGTCAGGAGCAGTTGAATTTCGCGAAAGAGCGCATTGAAAAGGCTGGGCTTTCTGATCTGGTGGAATTCAAGTTGCAGGACTACCGGGACGAGCGGGGCCAGTATGACGGTATCGCCTCGATCGAGATGTTCGAGGCGGTGGGTCAGAAATACTGGCCAACCTATTTCGATACGGTTCGGGACCGGCTGAAACCCGGTGCGCAAGCGACGTTGCAGATCATAACCGTCGCGGATCATCGCTGGGATATTTACAAGAACGGTGTTGATTTCATTCAGAAATATATTTTCCCGGGCGGGATGTTGCCCGCGCCGTCAATCCTGAAAGAACAGATTGATCAAGCCGGGTTGAAGGTTGTGCGCTCGAAAGAGTTCGGCAAAAGCTATGATCTGACTCTGCGCCGCTGGTACGAGACGTTTAACGACAAATGGGATCAGATTTCCGAACTGGGTTTCGATGAGCGTTTCCGCCGCATGTGGAATTATTATTTGACCGCATGTGGCGCGGCCTTTGACACCGGTAATTGCGATGTGACACAGATTACCATAGCAAAGCCGAGTTAAAGAACGGAAATCCAAATGCCTACAGCCTCACGTCTTGTTGCCGCGTTGTGTCTGCTGGTGATCGCATTTCTTGTTTCGAGCATGATCATCGACAACGGGGAAGAGGGCAAAAGCTATGGCTATTTCACCTATGTCAACATGCTGCTCGGCGTGGCCTGTGGCTGGGTCATCATGGGAAAACGCGCCGGCCGGGGCTGGACGGCGGCTGTTAACAACGGCCTGACCGGCGTGGTGGCGCTGGTGTTCTGGGGTCTGTTCGTACAAGGCACCTATGAGATGTTCAGCCAGGCCATGCGCCACCGGTTTGGCGGCCCGTTTGAGGCCTTGCTGGCGATTTTCCAGATCGGTGTTGGCTATGGCGAACAACTTCTGGCGCCCGAGATCCTGATCACGCTGGCTGTCGGGGCTGTTGTCAGCGGCATACTGACCGAAATCGCCGTTCGTCGCTGGCGATAGCTCTGACCTGCCAACCGGGGGCCTCTGATTTTGTCCACTCTGTTTTTCTATGGCACCTTGCGCCATGCGCCGTTGTTGCAGCTGGTTCTGGGGCCGGGCTCGGATCATCTGTCAATCCGCGACGCCACGCTGCCTGATCATGCTGTTTATGCGGTGCAGGATCAGCCTTTTCCGATGATCGTTGCTGAACGCGGAGCGCAAGCCAAAGGCCTGCTGGTTCAGGGCCTCAGCGATGACGAACGCGCCCGGTTGGCTTATTACGAAGGCGGGTTTGACTATGATCTGCGTGCGCAAACGGTCACGGCCTGCGATGAAAGCAGGTATCAGGCGCAGGTGTTTTTCCCCGATCCGGGTTTGTGGAACCCCAAAGCGCTGTGGGAACTGGACGCTTGGGTCAGGGACTGGGGCGAAGTCTCGGTATTGGCAGCCGAAGAGGTGATGGCCCATTACGGCAGGGTTGATGCCGCTGCTATCGCGCGCAGTTTTCCGGCTATCCGAACGCGCGCCTGGGCCCGGCTGGCTGCCCGTCACCGCAATATCGGAGAGGGCCGGGATATTGCACAGGATGTGACCTTACACAGCTACAAGCGCGCCTATGTCAATTACTTCGGGATGGACGAGGTCAACCTGCAGCACCGGCAATATAACGGTGCGATGGGCCCGGTTTTGCATCGCAGTGCGCTGATGCAGGGGGCTGCCGTGATTGTCCTGCCCTACGACCCGGTGCGCGATACGGTCTTGCTGGTTGAACAGTTCCGGCCCCCCGTTTTCATGATTGACGACCCCGAGCCCTGGATGTGGGAGCCCGTCGCAGGCATGATCGACCCCGGCGAAACGCCCGAACAAGCCGCCCACCGCGAAGCCAGGGAAGAGGCGCAGATCGTACTGAGCGCGCTGGAATATGCAGGCGGGGCATATACCTCCAGCGGGTCGTCAACCGAATACGTGCACCTCTATGTCGGTCTGGGTGATTTGACCGCGACGGTCGAAGGCGGTGGTCTGGCCACAGAGGGTGAGGATATTCGCAGCAAAATCATACCGTTCGACGACTTTATCAATCTTGTGGACGCGCATGCGTTCAAGGATTTGCCGCTTCTGTCGCTGGCGCATTGGCTGGCCCGGCACCGTGCGCGTCTGCGTGCATAACTATCGCCGCTTGTGATCGCGACTGGGCACCTGTAAATCTGCTGCAACACTACATGACAAGAGGACGCCATGCGCATTGCACAAGACCTTGCCGACGCGGTCGGTAAAACACCTTTAATCCGGCTGCGCCGCGTCAGCGAAGAGACCGGGTGCGAGATACTCGGCAAGGCCGAATTCATGAATCCGGGGCAGTCGGTCAAAGACCGGGCGGCACTGTATATCATCCGCGATGCGATAGCGCGTGGTGACCTGAAACCGGGCGGTACCATTGTCGAGGGGACTGCAGGCAACACTGGTATCGGTCTTGCGCTGGTTGGTGCCTCGATGGGGTTCAAGACGGTAATCGTCATACCTGAAACCCAGTCGGAAGAGAAAAAAGACATGCTCCGGCTGGCGGGGGCGCAACTGGTGCAGGTACCCGCCGCACCCTATCGTAACCCCAACAATTTCGTCCATTATTCGCGCCGTCTGGCCGAACAACTGGCGCAGTCTGAACCCAACGGCGCAATCTGGGCCAATCAGTTCGATAATGTCGCAAACCGGCAGGCGCATGTTGAGACAACCGGCCCCGAAATCTGGGAACAGACCGGGGGTAAGGTGGATGGCTTTGTCAGCGCTGTCGGTTCGGGCGGGACGCTGGCAGGGGTGGCAGACGTGCTGCAGCCCAAAGGTGTCAAGATCGGATTGGTGGATCCGATGGGGGCCGGGCTTTATTCCTATTACACCACCGGTGAGATCGCGATGGAGGGCAGCTCGATCGCCGAAGGCATTGGGCAGGTGCGGATTACCAAAAACCTCGAAGGGTTCACGCCGGATTTCTCGTACCAGATGACCGACAATGAAGCGCTGCCCTATATCTTTGACCTGCTGCGCGATGAGGGTCTGGTGATGGGCGGTTCGACCGCGATCAACATCGCCGGTGCGGTACGGCTGGCCAGAGACATCGGGCCGGGGCATACCATCGTCACCATCCTGTGCGATTATGGCACCCGCTATCAGTCGAAACTGTTCAACCCTGAATTTCTGCGTGAGAAGGAATTGCCGGTCCCCGATTGGATGACCGAAGCACCCCGCAGCATACCCGGCGTGTTCGAGGACGTGTGATGCTGCGACAGGTCCGCCTGTTTCTGGTTCTGACATTGTTATGCCTGTTTGGGCTGGGCGGCATTGCATCCGCCCAGCTTACAGACCAGCAGAGCGAATATTATCAGGGCTGGGTCAGCACGGCGGACCGGGCGGAATCCGTGATCCGGGCCAGCCGGGCATCGAATGCTTCCCTAGAGAATTTACGTTCTGAAATAAATAGTTACCGAGAGGACTTTAACCGCGCGCGGGGCGCGAATACCGATCGTATCCAGACGTTGGAAGGGCAGCTTAAGGCCTTGGGTCCTGCGCCTGCGGATGGCGAAACTGAACCGGAAGACATTGCCAAGCTGCGGGAACATCTGGAAAGCCAGCTTAACAGTTTGCGTGTCCCGCGTATCATCTCGGACGAAGCGTTCAGCCGGGCCAATGGCTTGATCAGTGAGATCGACCGGATCATCCGGGATCGTCAAAAACGAGAGTTGCTGGAACGGGGGCCATCCCCCCTGAACCCGATTTTCTGGCGGCCGGCATGGATCGATGTAAAGGAAGCATCGCAAAGCCTGATCAACGAAACGGTCGAAAATCTGCGCACCGATACCGTGCAGGAACAGATCCGTGAGCGCGGTCTCGGCATATTCCTCCTGCTGGCTATTTCGGCTGTGTTGCTGCTTTTTGGGCGCAATTGGTCTGAAAAAGGGGGGGCCTATCTGCGTGCTTTCGGCGGCCATGGCAGCGGTGTCTGGACCTTTGTGATCTCGCTGCTGCGTATCGTGCTGCCCTGGCTGGGTGTTGTGGCGCTGATAGCGGCCATTATGCTGACGGGTGTACCGGGATTGCGCGGGACGCTGCTGATTCAGGAGGTTCCGTATTGGGCCGCGATCCTGTTCTATTTTGACTGGATCGGCCGCCAGATTTACCTGATGGGGGCCGCCCAGAACTTTCAGCGGCTAACAGAAAGCAAAATCAAAGAGCTACGGGTCTATATTGATCTGCTTGCGCTGATGCTCATTCTGCATGAACTGACGCTTTTATTTGAGCAGATCGAAAATATCTCGGACGCGACACGGGCCGTTGTTAGCTTTCCGGTCGTTCTGGCAACCGCATTGCTGCTACTGCGTGTGCGGCAGATCAGACAATCTGAGCCCCGGCAAGATCAGGCAGATCAGGACACGCCCCGGCGTGCCGCAGGCTTTAGCCAACTGATCGAGTTCCTGCGGCGGGCCTTGTTCCTGCTTGGTATCGCGACGCCGGTTCTGGCGGCGTTTGGCTATATTAACGCCGCCGAGGCGATTGTGTTCCCGGCCGTCGAAACTCTGATCCTGATCGCAGCGCTGGTGATTGTTCAGCGTTTCATCAGCGCTGTGTACGGTTGGCTGTCGGGGCAGGGCGAGGCGGCGCGGGATTCGCTGTTCTCGGTGCTGGTGGGGTTTGGGCTGGCCATTCTGGCCCTGCCTATTCTGGCGCTCTACTGGGGGGCCCGTGAGACTGATCTGCTTGAGGCCTGGTCGCGGTTGCTGCTGGGGTTCGATATCGGTGGCGTCACGATTTCACCCAGCAATTTCCTGACCTTCGCTGCCATCTTTGCCATCGGCTATATGCTGACCCGCCTTTTGCAAAGCGGGCTGCGTAACTCATTGCTGCCCAAGACCAGCATTGATCCGGGCGGGCAGAATGCCATCGTATCGGGAACCGGGTATATCGGGGTTTTTTCTGGCGGCGTTGATCGCCATCATCGTTGCCGGGTTCGACCTGTCATCGCTGGCCATCGTGGCGGGCGCCTTGTCAGTCGGGATCGGTTTTGGTCTGCAAACCATCGTGTCGAACTTTGTGTCGGGGATCATCCTTCTGGTCGAACGCCCGATTTCAAAAGGGGACTGGATCGATGTGAACGGAATGATGGGGTATGTCCGCGATATCTCGGTCCGGTCCACGCGGATCGAGACGTTCGATCGGTCAGATGTGATTGTACCGAACTCGGACCTGATCAGTGGTGTGGTTACGAACTACACGCGCGGGAATACGATTGGTCGGTTGATTGTGCCCGTTGGCGTGGCCTATGGCACCGATACCCGCAGGGTTGAGGCGATTCTGGGCGAGATCGCAAACGCGCACCCGATGGTATTGGCAAACCCGGCCCCCAGCATCGTGTTCCAGGGGTTTGGTGCGGATTCGCTGGATTTCGAAATCCGCGCGATCCTGCGGGATGTGAACTGGGTGCTGTCCGTCAAATCGGATATGAACCATGAGATCAACCGCCGCTTCGTGGAAGAAGGTATCGAGATTCCGTTCGCGCAGCGCGATGTCTGGCTGCGCAATGCCGAAGTGCTGCGCAATGGAGCTGACCCGCAGCCCGAAGCGGAATCAGCCCAACAAGTTGCGGGGCTCGCTAAGCGTTCCGGCCCGATTGATCTGACCGAAGCAGATGTGGATTCGGGCGACGGGGACGAGCTGTAATTCAGCGTTAATCGGGCCTTGCAAATCCGGTTTCGATAGTCCAAATATCGCCCGCACGGAGAGGTGGCCGAGTGGTCGAAGGCGCACGCCTGGAAAGTGTGTAGGCGGGAAACCGTCTCCAGGGTTCGAATCCCTGTCTCTCCGCCACCGGCTTTTCGCGCAGCGAAATGCCAGCGCCAATCAGATATTCTTGCCGGGCGGCAGTCGTTTCGTAGAAACGATGAGAGCTTGCGAAGTTCGACTCCCTTAGGCTCCTTGCCAATTTCATCAAGTCTGCGCGATTTGGGCCCACGGCTTAAAAGCGATAGGTTGCACCCAGAAGCGGCCCGGACTGATCGAATTTGAAGTCATTGCCATCAATATCATGGTCGAATGAAATGTAACGGTATCCGCCCCGGATCAACCAGCGTTCGTTGATTGCATAATCTGCCGTCAACAACACTTGCCAGGTCTCGCTACCACTTCTGAAGCCGCCATAATCGACAAGCCCTGTACCTGACCATTTATCCGAAAACGTCATACGCGCCCGTGCGCCGATGATCGGATCGGTCCAGCTTTCGTCAACATTTGTACGCCTGCCGGGGGCGGCACCCGGTTGCAGTCTGAATTCGGATTCGGTGCGGAACCACCTGAACCCGCCGATGATATCCACGTTTGCGGTTTGATCGCTATAGGCCCGATAACCGGCATAGCCGCTGAGATATTGCGTGGTGAATGAGGTCTCCAGACCCGAGCTGGCAGGGCCGGGCGTATCACTGCTGAAAGAGAGGTCGGTATAGTTGTAGTCGGCCAGAAACGACCAACGTCCATTGGTGGCCGAGAAGGCAGCCATGAAGGCAAAATCGAGGTTCTCAAGCGCGTCGGAAAAGCTCAGGGTTCCATCCACAGTGCCTGCTGGCGTGTTCAAAGAGGTTCGGGTTTCAGGCATGGACAGATAGATCGAAGCCGCATAAGACCAATCCGATTGTTGCGCCATGGCCATAGAGGCCGTTGTGCCAGCCAATGACACCCCCAGCGCCAATGCGCGCCATCTTGTTGTTGTACCCATTGCTGTTCTCCCGCTGAATCCCTTGTTTTTAAATTCTGTTTTATGCGCAATCATGCCGCTGCATCTTGGGTTTTGTCCAATTTTCGCGCCGACATTCCCCGGCAATTGCAGATTGTGCCCGGGTGAAGGCCGTATAATTTTCAGCGTCGCGTAGAATGGCGGAACCGTGCGCAAGCGCATGATCATTATATTCATATTTATGCATTAATTGATGCTGATATTGCAGCATGATCGACCGCATGTCGATATGGCTACTCGTCTTGTGCGACCAAACCCAGACCGCGCAGATAGATGCCGATGCCACTTTCCAGCAAATCCTCGGGCGGGAAAGGGGAACTGGCGCCAGTGTTACGCGCGTAGAGTTCGACGACACCGTGACTCATCGCCCAGATATGGGCGCTGAACATGGATGCAGGTGGGCGTTTTTCTGGTGGGATATGCTGCGAAAGATCACCGGCGACTTTCTCCAACACGCTTTTGGCGCGGTTGGCGGCAAGGGCCAGTTCGGGTGTCCGGTTCACCGAAATCCCGCTTTCGAACATGGCGATATAGTGGCCGGGATGTTTGCGCGCAAAGGCGAGATAGGCGCGCCCCGTGGCTTCAAACGCCGCCAGCGCAGAGGGTTGCCCTTTGTCATAGGCAAACTGCATCAGGTCCGCGAACATCTCAAACCCCTGACGCGCCGCCTCGGCGATCAGGTCTTCGCGCCCTTGATAGTGGCGATAGACCGCAGCCGGGGTCACCCCGGCTGTTTTGGCCGCCTCGGACAGGGTAAAGCCCGTCGGTCCTTTTTGCTCGATCAGGGACAGGGCGGCCTCGATCAAGGCTTGTTTCAGGTTTCCGTGGTGGTATCCGCGTTTTGTCATCCCGGCCTCAGGCGTCTTTGGTGTTATATATGCAGAGGCTGGGGTCTGATCCAGCGCGTGCCGGGTTTTGTGTTATCAAGCGCTCAGGCATCCCAGATGTCCGGCCCGCCGCTGATTTTCTTATCCGGGGTGCCAACCACATCTGTATCTTTTTCGGTGTAATCCAGCGCGCTCAGCACAGTGCGGATGGCCGCCAACCGGGCACGTTTCTTGTCATCCGAGCGGATGATCGTCCACGGGCAATGTTCGGAATGGCTTCGTGTAAGCGTTTCCGAGATGGACTGGCTGTATTCTTCCCATTTCTGCAGGCCCGCAATGTCGATCGGGCTTAATTTCCACTGCTTCAACGGGTCGGTTTCACGGGCAAGAAAACGGTTCAGCTGTTCCGCGCGCCCCACATTCAGCCAGAACTTGAACAGGTGAATACCGTCATTTTGGAACCCGTTCTCAAGCGGCAGAACCTGCCGAAAGAAACGTTCACGCTCGTCAGATGTGCAAAAGCCAAAGACGTTTTCGACGACACCCCGATTGTACCAGCTGCGGTCGAAGAACACGATTTCTTCGGCCGAAGGAAGGTGCGAGATATAACGCTGGAAATACCACTGGCTGCGTTCAGCCTCGGACGGTTTGCTGAGCGCGACATTGCGGGCCCCCCGCGGATTGAGGTTCTCGCGAAACCGTTTGATCGTGCCCCCTTTGCCAGCCGCGTCGCGGCCTTCGAACAGGATCGCCACGCGTTGCCCGGTTTCCTTGACCCAGGATTGCATTTTGACCAGTTCAATCTGCAGGGCATTCATCTGCCGGTCATAGTCTTTGCCCTTCATTTTCTCCGGGTAGGGGTAGGACGGATTTAGAATCTCGCCTTTCTTGGCCTCTTCGATGGCCTTGCGAATGGGCGCAGGCGCGTGGTTGCGGAAATAGCTTTCGATCGCGCCCTGTTCTGATCGGGTCATGTCTGGCCTCGCCATAAAATCCATATCTTACTATGGATTACGGATGAGCCTAACGCAAACCCGCACGTTCAGCTGCACGATCAATCGCGGCGGCAACCTCGGGGGCGGCAACGATCTGTGGCATGTGGCCGATGCCTTCCAGCTCGACCAGTTCCGCGCCGGGGATCTGTTCGATCAGACGCCTGGAATGCCATTCCAGTTTGACAGTGGTATCAGCCGTGCCATGGATGATTTCGGTGGGCACGGCGATCTCGCCATAGCGGGGTTCAAGCGCGGTCACCTCAGCCAGCAGATTTGCCCGATGTTTGGCGTTTGCATGCATGGAAGCGCGGCGCATGCTCAGCTCGGGGCCGAAATGTTCAGCATATCCTTCCGGGGCTTTCTGCGGAGCAAAAACCCGATCCAGCGCCTTTGAGACGTACCAATCGGGCACATAGGCGGAAATCAGAGGCAGAGCCAGCGCATTGCCCGCAGAGGTCGAGCCGATCGTGTTGAACGTATCCAGCGGCGTTTCCCACGGGATAGCAGCCGGTGCTATCAGCACCAGGGCCGAGATGTTTTCAGGCCGCGTGACAGCCCAGGCGAGCGAGACCGACCCGCCATAGCTTTGCCCGGCAACAATGGGCTTTTCAGCACCAAGCTGTGCCGCCGCGCGCTGCAGGATTTCTGCTTGTTCAACAATGGTTTCGCCATCGGAGTTAAACCTTTCCGAGTAACCTAACCCGGGCCGGTCGAACACGATGACGCGATAATTATCGGCCAGAATCGGTGCCAGCGCAAAAGTCATATCGCGCGTGTTGCCGCTTGAACCATGGATCAGCACCACATCCGGGCCTGCGCCCATGACAACGGCATGCACGGCGATGCCGTCCACATCCAGAATTTGACCTTCGGGGGGAAACGCGGCCTCGGTGCGGGATTCGTTGGCCGTCGCACGCCAGATCGCCACGCCCCAGACAATTGCCAAAAGAACCAGAACAACGATACCGGCGCGCAGCATCGGTTCAGGCCCTCAAATCAGTTGTATCGACGCCGATCCGGTTGATATCGAACGGCGTTGTTTCATAGATTTCGCTGATCCAGTTGCCATAAAGCAAATGGGCGTGGCTCCGCCAACGGTTCTGCGGATTCTGTCTTGGGTCATCATCGGGATAATAGTTGATCGGCACGTTGATTGATGTGCCATTGGCCACGTCCCGGTCATATTCCTGTTTGAGCGTATCGCTGTCATATTCGAAATGGTTGAAGATATAGAGCGCACGATGCATCGGATCCTCAACCAGACAGGGGCCGGAATCATCGCTGCCAAGCAGAGTGATCAGGTCGGGCACGGCGTCAATCTCGTATTGCCGCATCTCTGTCCAGCGACTGACAGGAATGACGCAATCATCTGAAAAGCCGCGCAAAAACGGAGAGGATGGGGCCAGATTCCGGTGCCGGAAACAGCCAAATGCCTTGGCATCCAGCATGTGTTTTTTGACATCGTGGAAATGGTTGATCATCGCCATACCACCCCAGCAGACACCAAAGGTGGAATGTACGTTGGTCTGGGTCCATTCGAACACTTCGCGCATCTCGTCCCAATAGGTGACATCGGGAAAATCCAGATGCTCGATTGGGGCGCCGGTGATGATCAGGCCATCGAATTTCTGATCCTTAACTTCCTGAAAAGACTGGTAGAATTCAGCCATATGTGCGGCGGCTGTGTTCTTGGTCTGATGCTCTGTCATACGGATCAGCGACAGCTCGATCTGCAGCGGGGTCGCACCAATCAGGCGGGCAAACTGGTTTTCCGTCTGAATCTTCTTTGGCATCAGGTTCAGCAGGCCGATCCGCAGCGGTCGAATATCCTGCCGCGATGCCTGATCTTCGGGCATCACCATAACGCCCTCATTGCTGAGGATATCAAAGGCGGGCAGGTCTGAGGGTATCTTGATCGGCATCAGGTCACATCGTTGAAACTGCGAAGGAAGTCTGGAACTTAGGTGGGGTTGGGGCGGGTCTCAAGGGTGCGCTCGATCAACTCATTGAAATCAGCGCTATCACGTACTTTCGCGACATCGTCCGCTGCGATTGTGACACCCCAGTTCCGCGCCATCGCCTCGTAGCGCGGCTGCCGGTGCGCCAGCGCCCGCGCATAGGTCCAGCGGATGAACGCATCGGGATCAACCTCATCGCCCGAACAGGTGTTTAGGGCAAGGTATTCGGACCAGACCCGTTGCAGAAAGGCAGCCTGATACGACATCGGTTTGGGCGCCTTGTCAAAACGCCGGATCAGCTCTTCGGTATGGGCGTCATCGCCCTTGATCCAGATCATCAGCGTCTGGCTGGACAGTTCGGTCAGAATCTGGTCATTCGGATCTTCGGGCTCGACCCATTCACAAATCGACCCACCGGTGTCGCAGATAAAGTTGGGATAGCTGTAGAGGCGCCTGGCCCGCTCGACAAAGTATTTTGTGTCCAGCAGAGCGTAAATTTCGGCCTGTCGGAACTGTTCCTGCCGCAGTTGGTATTCGGATATCTCCAGACCGCCGCGTTCGGGGTTGCCGGGTTTGCCCAGATAGGCCGAGACCGGCGTCAGGTTCTGAAACGTGATGTTTGAGCCGATATAGATCGAATCCGTAAGCAGAAGCTCGCGCAGAAACGGCACTTTCATCGCTTCGGCCTTGGCGTTGTCGGTGATGTATTCGCCCATGTAACGGGTGCCGATGCGGTAGTCGATCGAGTAATGAAACCAATCCCCCGCATCCCGCAGGGTGTTCGAGACATAGGATTTCCCCAGCCCGGACATGCCGAAGAACAGCACTTTTTTTCGCGCGGCATCGCGCCAGTCCGTTGCCGAGTTGTAAATCATTATCCGTCACCTCTTGTTTTGCCCTAGCTAAAACGGGCGATCAGCGGCGTCAATCGCGGTGGCGGCGTTCAGGACCGGGGTCAGCCCGGTTTCCACATAGAACTGCCCCGAAGCCATAAGCGAGAAGGGCAGCACGGTGTTCAAAAGCCCCATGATCAGAAACACACCCCAGATCTGCGGGCAGAGATACGCCGGTTCCAGATCACAATCCACAAAGCACCGAGAGCCGCCCGTGCTTTCTTCCTTGTCAGATTTGTCGCCGCTGGCCACCGAGCCGGAAAAGCCTGGGTCGGTCAGTATCTGAACTGCCTCGTTGTTGTGCTCAACTTCGAAGTTGCCACAGATAACCTATTTTGGTTCAGATTTCCCAAGGCGGTTTTGCGCCGATCTCGGTGATTAGAAAGTCAATGAATACCCGCACTTTGGGGGACAGTACGTTGGATTTGGGATAGATCAACCACAAGACATTGTCTTCACTCGCTTCAAAGTTTGGCAGAACCCGCGTCAACCGGCCTGACTTCAGGTGGTCATGCACACTCCACAGAGCGTTCAGGGAAATACCGGCTCCGGCCAGAGTGGCACGGACCTGACTTTGGCCGTCGTCGATAATCAATTGACCTTTGGCCGATGCGGGATCGAAAACAGCTTTTTCGCCTGCGGGTCCTGTCAGCGGGCGCGGTTGGCGATTTTGGAAGGCGATCAAGTGGTGGTTTGCCAGATCAGCAGGTGTTTCAGGAATACCGTAAGTATCGAGATAGTGCGGCGCAGCGCAGAGAATGCGCCGGTCATCGGCCAATTTGCGGCCTTTCAAGCTGGTGTCTACAAGTGGCGCGTTTCTAAGTGCAAGGTCGTAGCTTCCTTCGATCAAATCGAACTGCACATCCGACAAGCGTAAGTCAAGCGTAAGATTATGGTATTGTTTAAGAAATTTCGGAATGATTGGTGCTATGTAGAGTTGCGCAAAACTGCTTGGGGCCGCGAAGCGCAATGTGCCCTTGATCGTCGTCGCTTGCTTGCCCAAAGCCGCGAGGGCGGCTTCTTCCTGAGCGATGATTTCGCGGGCGAACGGCAGGAAATCGGCACCTTCGACCGATAGCGACACTTTGCGCGTCGTGCGGTGCAATAGTTCGGAATCCAGGCTTTGCTCCAACTTGGCGAGCTTTGTACTGGAGACGGCTGGAGCCATGCCTAGCGCACGCCCTGCGGCGCTGATGTTCAGCATGTCCGCCGCTCTCACAAACAATCGAAGCGCGTCTGTATCCAAACCCATTATATTCGTAACCAGAATTATCAATCCACAATTATGTTGTTTATACTCAATTTGATTAAAGTTAAATCCTTTTCACGGACGCAACAGAAGATGGGCAAGAGGGGCAGATGACACGGACGGCTGCGGTCAACTACCACGTGCGCAAAGAGGGCTAGAATATGTTGGATAAAATGCAGCCTGCTGAGTTTGCCCAAATCAACGTGGCCTATAGCCGGGTGTTTCGTCCCGGGCGGCTGAGCGTCGGCCTTGTGCTGCCGCTCGAAGCCTATGCGGTTGGTGCAAAGCCGACGCTGCGGGGTCATCTGGAAGCGGCTCGGAGCGCAGAGAATCTTGGGTTTGCAGCG
Organism: Rhodobacteraceae bacterium KLH11; assembly: GCA_000158135.1. GTDB lineage: Bacteria > Pseudomonadota > Alphaproteobacteria > Rhodobacterales > Rhodobacteraceae > Ruegeria. Next base: position 2,988,190 of record DS999531.1, on the reverse strand, counting down.
CTTTGGCTGCGTGATGTGCCCTTCAATGTTCCAGATTTCGGTGATCCCGGACAGATTTTCGATCCATTCGTCTATCTGGGTGCGCTGGCAACAGCAACGGATCGGATTGCGCTTGGAACATCGAGTGTGATCCTGCCACTGCGCCACCCCGCACACGTCGCCAAGGCAGCAGCGACTGTGGATGTACTCTCCGGTGGGCGGTTGCTGTTGGGTGTTGCCTCTGGTGATCGCCCCGAAGAATACCCGGCAATGGACCAGAGTTATGACGACCGGGGGGCACGTTTTCGCGACGTTTTCGAATACATTCGCGCGGTTGGCTCGTCCTATCCCGAATATGAAAACGCGCAGGGCATATTGTCTGGTAGGATCGACCTTTTGCCAAAACCGCATGGCGCGCGCCTGCCAATGCTCATTACCGGTGGTAGCCAGCAAACGCCCGATTGGGTGGCACAGAACGGAGACGGTTGGATGACCTATCCGCGCAACGCGGTCGCTCAGGGGCAGGTCATCGCGGATTACCGGCGACGCGTGCAAGCAGCGGGCCAGCCAGATAAGCCCGTTATGCAATCGCTTTATGTCGATGTCGTCGCTGACCCTGCTGTACCACCGCGCCCGATCCACCTCGGATTTCAGTCTGGTACTGATTTTCTTCGCAGCTATCTGCGCGAGATTGCAACGCTTGGGGTGAATCATGTCGCACTGAACCTGAGGTTCAATCAAGCACCCGTCGACGAAACCCTCGAACATCTGGCGGACATTGTGCTGCCCGACTTTTCCTGAAGGACAAACGGATGACCAAGACTATTCTTATCACCGGCTCAACCGACGGCATTGGTTTGCTTACGGCAAAGAAACTGGCCGTCGATGGGCACAAGGTACTGTTGCATGGCCGCAGCGCGCCTAAATTGGAAGCCGCGGCGGCCGCAGTCGGCGGCGATGTCGAAACTTATTCCGCTGATCTGAGCGATCTGACCGCGGTTCGAGAGCTGGCCGCAAGTGTACGGGCCAAACATCATAAACTGGATGTGTTGATCAACAACGCAGGTGTGCTGAAAGCCCCACAAACCGTGCTCGCGAACGGGCAGGACATTCGCTTTGTCGTGAACACGCTTGCGCCGTATCTGTTGACTGAACTGCTGCTGCCGGTCATTCCCACCGAGGGGCGCGTTGTGAATCTGTCATCGGCAGCACAGGCCTCGGTGAACATCAAGGCCATGCAAGGCAATGTGCCGCTGGCAGATATGGAAGCCTATGCTCAAAGTAAATTGGCTATCACCATCTGGACCCAGGATTGGCCGAAATCACGCGCCAATGCACCAGTGATGATCGCTATAAACCCCGGGTCGTTATTGGCCTCTAAGATGGTGAAAGAAGGCTTTGGCGTTGCCGGGAACGACATGAGCATTGGCGCCGATATCCTGATCGATGCGGCCCTGGGTGAGCGGTTCGCCGACGCTTCGGGCGCTTATTTTGACAATGACAGCGGCACCTTCGCAAATCCGCATGCCGCAGCACTGGACAAAGGTCACGTTGCCGACGTCATGAACACCATCAGAGGCTTGACCAACCACACAGGCTGACCCAAACGGCGCGAAAACGTCAAGCACATCCGTCTCTATCTCATCCCATCCCTCACGCCTGCCGCGTCGGGGGCCAAGAAAGAACTGTCTGATGAAGTACGAAAACTTCCAAACCTTTGAGGCCACTATTGCAAACACCACCGCAACGGTGACATTCAACTTCGGCTCCGCAAACGTGCAAGGCCAGGAAATGCTGGCCGACCTTGGCGGCCTCGCCAAGCGGTTGACCCTCAAACAACCAATGACTCTCTCGCAAAACGATCATGTCAGAGCGCCCATCATGCAGCGCGAATTGGCGTGACGCCAGAAAAGGAATGTTCCAATGAAAGCAATGGTTCTGAACAGCTACGGGCCCGACGCACAGTTTGAACCCGCAGAGATGCCCGACCCTGTCGCGACTTCCGGACATGTGGTGGTCAAAGTTGCTGCTGTCAGCGTCAACACCGTCGACACGATGATCCGAAGCATGGGCGAGGCGCTGCCTCTGTCCCCCGCATTGCCAGCCGTGCTTGGCATGGATTTTGCAGGCACTGTCGTCGCCGTGGGCGATGGCGTAACAAATTTCGCCCCTGGTGATGAGGTGTATGGCTGCGCCGGTGGTTTGATGGACCTGCCGGGCTCTCTTGCAGAGTTCATAAACGCGGATTTCCGCCTGATTGCAAAAAAACCAAAGACGCTGAGCATGCGGGAAGCCGCAGCGCTTCCTCTCGTCGGCATCACGGCCTACGAAGGGCTGGCTCGGGCTGGCGTTGCCGAGGGGCAGACTGTACTGGTTCAGGGCGGTGCAGGTGGCGTTGGCCATGTTGCTGTGCAAATCGCGCGCCACCTTGGCGCTACTGTATCCGCAACAGGTCGTGGTGCGGATCAGATGACCTTAATCGAAGAACTGGGCGCACGCCCCTTGGATTTCACCACGCAAAAGGTGGCCGACTACGTGGTAGATCACACCGGTGGTGTGGGCTTCGATGTGGTGTTTGACAGTGTTGGTGGGTCCAACATGACAAACTCGTTCGAAGCGGCCAGGCTCAATGGCCATGTCGCCTCAACAGTTGGGATGGTCGAGATTGATTTGACGCCTGCGCATTTTAAGGGCCTGTCGCTGCATATCGTCTTCATGCTGATCCCGATGATGCACAATGTCGCGCGGCAAACTCATGGAGATATCTTGCGGACACTGGCAGATCTGGCGGATGACGGCGTGCTCAAACCGATTGTCGACGAAAATAAGTTTGGGTGGGCGGATGTCGGCGCAGCTTACGCGCATCTGACGCATGGAACTGCGAGCGGGAAAGTCGTTGTGGAACTGTGATCTGATCCGGTTGACACTGGTGCGCAAACGATGAGCTTGCGCACCGACGCACGCATCTGTCTGGTGTCGTTTTGCACTTTTGGTGTCTTTGAACAGAGCAGAGGTTTATCTTGGCGTTCCCGGAACACTCAGCTCTTTCGCACCCGAAATGAAGAACATATTGCATCTGGGAATACCTCTCTCGTTGGCCCTCGTATGTCTGAGCTACCCCCTTAAAACGAGATACTGACGCAAGCCACGATTTGTTGTCTGCGCAGTTCGTACGGAAGATAAAGATAGCACCGCTGAATGGATCAAACTTGAGTTCATTTAGAACAGCTGCTGCCAGCCCATTCATGCCTTTTTTAAAGTCAGCAGGCTTGGTAGCGACGTAATATTTGAAGTTACTGGTTGGAGAAATCATGCCTAGTCAACCGCGGCGAGCATGCTTCTTACCAACCCGCCCACTGGATAGTTGGCTGGAAGGGAACTGCGGCTTTCCCGACCTGTCCGCACAATGCGATCATCGGTTTCTATTATGCTCGGACCATGTGCGTGCGGAGAGAATTTGTGAAGTCATGGATCGACCCGGGACATGCGAAAAACCCCGCCGGATGGGCGGGGTTTTGAGGTTAGTATTCAGGCTGTATCAGTCCAGAGCGTAGGTGATTTGAAAACCAACGCTCCACGCGCTGTTGTCAGTGAATTCTCCACCGGTGGTTGTCGTAGCATCACCAATATCTGTGTACCGCACGCCCCCCGAGATTTGTGTATTCTCAAATGAGTAGGTGCCACCTAAGCCAACACTCCAGAAGCCATCGGTTGGTCCCAGATTGGATACTTCAGAGCCGGTTCGGGTTTCATACCCAAGCGTTACGGCCCCCGAGAATTCGTCGGAGAATTGGTAGCCCATTCCAAGGGAATAGGTGAACGTATCATCCGGGAAATCCACCAGATTGTCACCCAAGAGGCCGACATATACGGGTGGTGCTAAAACAGCCTGTGGCCAGTCAACCCAACGAATTGACCCGAAAAGCAACGTTCGAGGCGCTACACCGGTTTGAAAGTCGAGGTTAATCGATTGTGGTGTGTCTACCTCGGTTGTGGTGTCTTGGCTAGATAGACCCACAGGAATCGGAGGCGGAAGGGTATTGTTCGATTCAACTTCGGACAAATTGTGAGTGATTTTCGAGTTATAGGTAAGAGCAATCCGGGCTGCGATTTCCGGTTTTTCCCAGGCGACACCGACAACATAACCAAAATCGATTTCGGTATCTGTGTCGATCTCATAACCTGCTACGGCCGGTACTGCCACATTTGCCTTGAAGCGTTGGGCGCGAACGCCACCGATGACACTAAAGCCATTATCAAACTTGTACCGCATCAAAGCGGTGACTGCGTCAATATCTGCCTCCGCGCGCAGCACATCCGATCGCCCGCCGAGTGCTGCCAACGGATTGGTTGAAAGCGGATAATTTGACGGATATCTGATATCTGCGCCGAACGGCTCGTCATAGATCAAAGCGAAATCCAACTGGTCGCTGAAGGCGTGTTTATAAGCAAGATGGGGCGTGAAAAAGTCATTGGCCACGTTGCCGGAATCGACGCCATCTTGTGTGCCGCTGACGTCTGGATCTGTATAGCCAAGACGAAACTGCACCACTGATCCTTCTTCGAACAGAATATTGACACCCTGACCACTTCGGTCAATGCCACCCGCCTGTACTGTTGTCGCTCCGACACACAATGCACACGCCTGAAACAGCGCTTTTTTCATTTGTTCCTCCCTTTACTGTCCAAAAGCCTGCAATGTGCACCCTCAAATGCGCGCGCGGCTTTGTTACCGGGTGTTACTCTCTTAAACCTTAAAATAAGGTCAACCGGTGACGGAGCGTTAGTCTGCGTCGGCACGGATTGAGTGTGTTGCCGAATTGTTACGATTTTCGGACCAGACGTTCAGGAAAATCCCGGTGAAAATGACCACGGCCCCCAGCAATGTCCATTGATCGAGCGGTTCGTGATAAAGGATCATTCCGACGATCGCGATTGTCGGCAGGCGGGCAAAGTCAAATGGGACGACGACCGTGGCGGGGGCAATGGCAAGGGCGTTGGTGATGCAATAATGCGCCAGCAGGCCTGCCACGCCGACAAGCAGCAGAAGTTGGGCGGTTGCCAGGGTGGGCAAAGTAATTTGACCGTCAATACCTGAGGCCACCAATCCCAATCCGGCCTGCATGAAGGTCAGCCAGAACATGATGCAGCCGATGCTGGTGATCCGGGTGAGGGATTTCGTGGAAATCGTTGCCAGCGCAAAGAAAACCGCTGATGCAGCGGCTGCGATCACGCCGGGGTCGAGCGCGGCAGCCCCCGGTCGGGCAACGATCAGAATCCCGACAAACCCGATCAGGGCAGAGGTCAGGCGCAAAGCGGTCAGGCGTTCGCCCAGAAACAGCGGAGACAAAAGAATGACCCAGATCGGATTGGTGAATTCCAGCGCAAAAACCTGCGCCAGCGGGATCACGCTTACCGCATAGAACCACAGGTTCTGACCGATAAAGTGCATCACGTTGCGGATGCCGTGCAAATCCAGCCGCTGGGTCGTGACCTGATGCCATTTGCGCGTCGCAGTAAGGATCAGGGCGACGATGCAGATGCCAACAAGGCTCCGGTAGAACATGATCTCGAATGTATCATGCGTCACGCTCAGCTCTCGCCCGGCAATCGCCATCGCAGAGAAGGAAGCAATCGCGCCTGTCATCCAGAGTGCGGCTTTGCCGATCTGCGATTTATCGCGGTCCATGGGCTGCGTCACCTCTGCCGGTCCGATTGAGACCCCAAAGCGACGTGATCAACAACCTGCGCAGACGGCTTTATTCCCACTCGATCGTGCCCGGAGGTTTCGAGGTGATGTCGTAGGTGCACCGGTTGATGCCTTTGACTTCGTTGATGATACGGGTTGCGGTCTCGCCCAAAAACTCGTGGCTGAACGGATAATAATCCGCTGTCATGCCGTCGACGGATGTCACCGCACGCAATGCGCAGGCGTAGTCATAGGTCCGGCTATCCCCCATCACGCCAACCGTGCGGACGGGCAGGATGGCAACGAAGGCCTGCCAGATATCGTCATACAGGCCATGCTTGCGAATCTGATCAATATAGATCGCATCCGCTTCACGCAGAATCTCAAGCTTCTCGCGGGTGATTTCACCGGGGCAGCGGATCGCAAGACCGGGGCCGGGGAAGGGGTGGCGGCCGATGAAGCTGTCGGGCAGGCCAAGTTCGCGACCCAGGGCGCGCACCTCGTCCTTGAACAGTTCACGCAGGGGTTCGATCAGTTTCAGGCCCATCTTCTCGGGCAGACCGCCCACGTTGTGGTGCGATTTGATGGTGACCGAGGGCCCGCCCGAGAACGAGACCGATTCGATGACATCGGGATACAGCGTGCCCTGAGCGAGGAACTCGGCCCCCTCAATTGTATCGGCGTGTTTCTGGAACACGTCAATGAACAGCTTACCGATGATCTTGCGCTTGGTTTCGGGGTCGCTTTGCCCGTCCAGTTCACCGAGAAACAGCTCGCTTTCATCCGCGTGGATCAGCCGGATGTTGTAGTTGTCGCGGAACATGCCAACGACTTCGGTCGCCTCGTTCTTGCGCAACAGGCCGTGATCGACGAACACGCAGGTCAGCTGATCGCCAATGGCTTCGTGGATCAGGATCGCGGCAACCGAACTGTCGACGCCGCCGGACAGACCGCAGATGACCTTTTTGTCACCGACCTGTTCGCGAATTTTCGCAATCATCTGTTCGCGGTAAGCCCCCATCGTCCAGTCGCCCGAGAACCCGGCCAGCTTTACGAAATTTTCATAAAGTTTGGCGCCTTTCGGGGTGTGGTGCACCTCGGGGTGGAATTGCACCGCGTAGAAATGACGCGAGGGATCGGCGGTGATGGCAAAAGGCGCGTTGGGTGAGGTGCCGAAAACCTCAAACCCCGGGGCGATTTCGCTGACGTGGTCGCCGTGGCTCATCCAGACCTGTTCGTCGCCTTCGCCAAACCAGTCCGCGAGAATGTCGAGCTTGGCATTGGGGGTCACGTAGGCACGGCCGAACTCGGCGGTGCCATGGCCGCTTTCGACCTTGCCGCCCAGCTGGTGCATCATCACTTGCTGGCCGTAGCAAATACCAAGGATCGGCGCGCCATAGTCAAAGATTTCTTGCGGCACACGCGGAGAGCCTTCGCGGGTAACGCTGTCGGGCCCCCCCGAAAAGATCACGGCGCGCGGGGCCATGTCGCGCACGAAATCCATCGTGATGTTCTGATAGGGGTGAATCTCGCAATAGACGTTCAGCTCGCGCAGACGGCGGGCGATCAGCTGCGTCACCTGGCTGCCGAAGTCGATGATCAGAAGGCGGTCGTGGGATGTTTTGCTCATGACTGGCTATTAGGTCGCAAGCCTTGTTTGTGCAAGCGCAATGACGTCAATTGAGCTTTGTGAGATTGGTTTGACCCAGAGAGGCAAGAGATGTCGGAACTCACCCTCAGAGCAGCAGTGCCGGATGATGCCGAGGCGATTCGGGCCTGTCTTGCCGATGCCTATGCTCAGGCGAGGCGGGATATACCTGATCTGCCCGATGTAACTGCCGGAATTCAGGACGATATCAACGCGCATGAGGTTGTTGTTGCCGAGGCGCAGGGGCGGCTTTTGGGTGTCATCGTGTTTGGCCAGGATGAGGAGGTGCTGATGATCTTCAATCTTGGTGTTTCACCTCATGCGCAGGGCCGCGGTGTCGCACGTCGGTTGTTGGGGGCGGCAGAGGTCTTTGCCGCAGCGGCTGGCCTGTCGACCCTGTGCCTGCGCACCCACCGGTTGATGAAGGGCACCCGCGCCATGTATCGCCATCTGGGGTGGCAAGAGGTTGAGGCCCGGGGCAACATCATACGGATGGAAAAGCCGGTGACGTAGCGTCTGATCCCGCTGTCCTTGTCGCAAACCCGGCTGCATGTCGCTTTTACCCCTATTGCGCCGTATCCTACCTCTGGCGCTGGTGGTCGTTGATGTAACACAATTGACGAACCAACCAATCAACGGGATTTTCTCATGGCAGAGGCAAGCACCCGGCGCAGAGCACGAGGTGGCGGTGGTGCCGCCCGCCGGGCCGAGCGCACGGCGGTCAGGATTGAAACCGCGAAATACATAGAACGTAACATCCCCAATTTCGAAGTTCTCAACGAAGAAGCGTTGGAGATCATCGAAACCAACGCCGAAACCGTGCTGGCCGAGGTGGGGGTCAATTTCGTAGACAACCCGGCTGCGCTGGAACGGTGGCGCGATGCCGGTGCGGATGTTGATGGCGAGCGTGTGCGCCTGCCACGCGGTCTGGCGCGCGAACTGATCAAGACCGCCCCCAGCGAATTCACGCAGCACGCCCGCAATCCTGAGAAAACGGTGGTGATTGGTGGCCGTAACTTGGTGTTGGCACCCGTTTATGGCCCTCCGTTCGTGCGGGACGCGCAGGGCGGTCGCCGCTATGCGACGATGGATGATTTCAACAAATTCGTGAAACTGGCCTATATGTCCAAATGGTTGCACCATTCGGGGGGCACCGTTTGTGAGCCTACCGATATTCCGGTGAACAAGCGCCATCTGGATATGCTGATGGCGCATATGACGCTGTCGGACAAACCGTTCATGGGCTCGGTCACTGATCCTGCCCGCGCGCAGGATTCGGTTGAGATGTGCGAGATCCTGTTCGGCAAAGACTTCGTGCAGAACAACACGGTGATGACCTCGCTGACCAACATCAACTCGCCGATGACGTTCGACGACGTGATGATGGGCGCGCTTGAGGTCTATGCCCGCAACAATCAGGCCTGCATTATTTCGCCCTTTATCGTAGGCGGTGCGATGGCACCCGTGTCGGTTGCAGGGACTCTGACGCAGGTTCTGGCCGAGGTGATGGCAGGTGTGGCCTATAGCCAGATCATCCGCCCGGGTGCCCCGGCAATTTTTGGTGCTTTTGTGTCGTCGATTGACATGAATTCGGGCGCGCCGACCTTTGGCACGCCCGAGGCGTCACACGTGACCTATGGTGCAGGGCAACTGGCGCGCCGGCTGGGGCTGCCATATCGGTCGGCGGGTTCGTTCTGCGGATCCAAACTGCCGGATGCGCAGGCGGCTTATGAAACCGCGAACTCCCTGAACATGGGGCTGACATCGGGTGTGAATTTCATGCTGCATTCCTGTGGCTGGCTCGAAGGCGGTCTGGTCGCGGATTTCGAGAAATTTGTTATGGATGCCGACCAGCTGGGCGTGTTGCACGGGCTGGCAAAGGGCGTCGCCTATGACGAGGAGGCGCAGGCGATGGATGCAATCCGCGAGGTCGGCCCGGGCGGCCACTATCTGGGCTGTGCCCATACGCAGGCGAATTTCAAGGATGCCTTCTGGAAGACCGATCTGCTGGATTACAAGCCATTTGAGACCTGGGAAGAAGAGGGCGCCCGCGATACCCGGACGCTGGCCACCGCGCGGGTCGACCATTTGCTGGCCAATTACCAGCAACCACAGATCGACCCCGATGTGAAGGCAGCACTGGACGCGTATGTGGCGGAAAAGAAAGCGTCTATGCCCGATGCTTTCACCTGATCATTGATACCGCGGGGCGCGGCTGGCCTGATACAGCTGCGCCTCGCCAATCAGCGCAATCAGGAGGTCCAGATGCCGGACCAGAGAATAGGCGGCATCATCCTCTTTTCGTTGCGTATTGATCTCGCGTTCCAGATCCATCAACCGGATCAGGGCGGCACCCGAGCCGGGTATTGATCCGTATCCCAACAGACGTTGCAGATGTCGGTCCCGATTGTAATCCTGCGCCCCGATCTTGGCGGCGCGGGCCAGCAGCCGTGGGCGTTGAAGTCTAGCGATCATGGTCATCAGGTCCTGCACGGCAACTTCCTTCTTGCTCAATTTCGGTGCCGGAAATGTGACACAACTTACGCGGGTGCTGCCTTGTTAAAGATCACCCCGAACTATGGTTTCACGAGTGTTTATGATTTTGAATCAATTCTGCTTCGTGCCGTCTGCGGTTAACGAACGAGTAACGAAAGCGACTCTAGTTAGATTTGGTTAACTAAGAATTCGACGGCGAAAACTGTCAGTTTGTTTTGTCGACAAGGGCGAAGAAATATGGAAAACAGCGAGGCATTCACCGTTCCGGCATGGGTTCCTGAAGGGGCGCAGCGATATCTGGCGCATACCGAAACCGGACGCTCCATCCGGGACATTGCGCGATCTGCAGGCTGCCATGCCTCAACGATCCTCAGACAGATTCGCAAGGTTGAGATGCGCCGGGACGACCCGCTTGTGGATGCGGCGTTGCACTCACTGGCCAAATCCCATTTCCCGACGGTCGATCATCAAAGCGGCGCTTTCATCGCCGCGCCACCCAACATCGATGCGCATACGGCTGCGGACACACAGTTCGAGCTGGAAGCACTGCGGGTGCTGCGGCGCATGTGCGAGTCGGGTGCGGTTCTTGCGGTCGCGGAAGATATGGACAAGGCCGTTGTCGTTCGGGACAGCGGCGAGGGCGGGACAACCAAAACAGCTGTTGTGGATTGTGAAATCGCGCAGGCTCTGGCGTTGAAAGACTGGATATCGTGCGACAATCCCGGCCGGATTTCCCGCTATCGGATTTCTACTTCGGGCCGCGCAGCGCTGAGCCATCTGATCGCCGAGGCGGAAAACCGGGCCCGGACCCAGAGTGAGTTCGGCATGGCCGAGGCGCAGACCCCGTTTCAACCTGCAACAGCCAGATCTGACGCAGCACGCCAGCCCCGGGTTCGCTACAGCACGGTTGAAAGCCCTTTGATCGCGTTGGCGCGCCGTCGTGACCGGGATGGAAAGCCGTTCCTTGATGAAACACTGGTCAGCGCCGGAGAGCGGTTGCGGGAAGATTTTGAACTGGCGCAGATTGGGCCTCAGGTCACGCAGAACTGGGATCGGTTTCTGACCGCTGGCGTGGGCGGAGATTTTGTGGCGAACGGCCAGATCGGGCAGGGGCCGTCGGGCGCGCGGGATCGCGTGGCGCGGGCGCTGTCGGACCTTGGGCCGGGCCTCAGCGATGTTGCACTGCGCTGCTGTTGTTATCTTGAAGGGCTGGAACTGGCGGAAAAGCGTATGGGATGGTCGGCACGATCGGGCAAGATCGTCTTGCGGATCGCGTTGCAACGGCTGAAGCGCCATTATGAAGAACAGGCCGAGCGGGACCGTATGATTGGCTGAGCCGGGATTGCTTTAATATGCCGGGCTTGCGGTTTGGACGTCAGGTGATAATCAAAGGTTATGAATTTCACTTTCCGGCAATTGCAGTATTTCCGCGCCGTGGCCGACCAGAGAAACTTTGGCCGTGCGGCTCAGGTCTGCCACGTATCGCAGCCTGCGCTTTCGGTTCAGATCAAGGCGTTGGAAGAATCGATCGGCGGGCCGCTTTTTGAACGGCAGGCCCGCGATATTCTGCTGACGCCGCTGGGTCGGGATGTGCTTGACCATGCCGATCAGGTTCTCAAAGCGGCCGAGCAGCTGGATCGGTTTGCCAGCGATCATTCTGGCGGGCAGCGATCCTTGTCTATCGGCATCATTCCCACCGTGGCCCCTTATCTTTTGCCCGGAGTACTGGCGGGGTTGCGTGCGGGGGATGTCTCGTTGCGGGTTCAGATTCGCGAGGCGCGGACCAAACAGCTTTTGTCCATGCTGCATGTCGGCGAGATCGACGCGGCGGTCCTGGCGCTTCCGTCAGGCGGGACATCCATCCATGAAGAGCCACTGTTCGAAGATCATTTCCTGCTGGCAGGCAGCCAGACCCGCCTTGATCGATTGACCGCTGACCCGGATGCATTGCGGCCTGTGGACCTAAGGGCTGCGCATCTCATGCTGCTGGAGGATGGGCACTGCCTGACGGATCAGGCGCTTGAAGTTTGCGGGCAGAATCGCACAAGTGGTCAGATCAATATGGGGGCGTCCTCGCTGGCCACTTTGTCGCGGTTGGTCGCCGAGGGGTTTGGCCTGACACTGATGCCCGAGCTTGCGGCGCGTGCCGAACGCGACGCGGTGCCGGGTTTGTGCCTTCTACGGTTCGGGGAACCGCAGCCATCGCGCACCATCGGGCTGGTCCGTCGCACCTCAACCGAGGGGGCGGGTTGGTTTGACCGGCTTGCCGAGGTGATCCGGGAGGTTGGGGCGCGGGTGGTTTCCCAAACCCGCACCTGACCAACAGACAGAGCCTGAGCGCCCGTTGTAGCCGCATCAGGTCAGCGCGGCGCATAGCGGCTATGCATTGCTGGTGTAACCAATAAAGTCGGTTTATGCTAAGCGCAAAGCAACGTGACCTTCAGTCAGGAAAGCCAACTGTGCGTGATCTGAAAATACCCGAGCAAAGACACCCTGAAAAGGCGCATCGACCTGACAATGCCGCGCCGCGCAAACCGAAATGGATTCGGGTGAAAGCGCCGGGCGGCAAGGGGTATGCGGATACCCACAAGATCATGCGCGAAAACAATCTGGTCACCGTCTGCGAAGAAGCTGGCTGCCCCAATGTGGGCGAATGCTGGAGCCAGGGCCACGCGACCATGATGATCATGGGCGAAATCTGTACCCGGGGCTGCACGTTTTGCAACATCGCGACTGGCAAACCGGATACTCTGGATGCGTTTGAGCCGGGGCGCGTCGCCCATGCTGTGCAGAAACTCGGTCTGAACCACGTTGTGATTACGTCGGTTGACCGGGACGACCTTGAGGATGGCGGGGCTGATCATTTTGCCCAGACCATTCGCGCAGTGCGGCACCGGTCACCGAAGACAACGATTGAGATTCTGACGCCGGATTTCCTGAAATGTGATCCTTCGGTGCTTGAAGTTGTGGTTGAGGCCAAGCCGGACGTGTTCAACCACAATCTCGAAACGGTTCCCGGCCTCTATCCCGAGGTACGCCCGGGCGCGCGCTATTTCCACTCGCTGCGCCTGTTGCAGAGGGTGAAAGAGCTGGACCCGTCGATTTTCACCAAATCCGGTATCATGGTCGGACTGGGTGAGGAAGAACAGCAGGTGCGTCAGGTCATGGATGACATGCGCGCGGCGGATATCGATTTTCTGACCATCGGTCAGTATCTGCAGCCGACCCCCAAACATCACGGCATTGACCGCTTTGTCACGCCGGAAGAGTTTGCGTCGTATGAAAAAGCCGCGTTTGGCAAAGGCTTTCTGATGGTTTCGGCAACGCCGCTGACCCGATCCTCTTACCATGCGGGGGATGATTTCGCCCGTCTGCGCGAGGCCCGGCAAAAGAAGTTGAACCAAGGGTGAAACCCGAACTTCAATCCTGGCTGACCGAAAAGCGCCACGAATTGCACCAGGTGCCCGAGGTTTCGGGTGAAGAACGCGGGACGGCGGCGAGCATATCCAATCTGTTGCAGGCCTGCGGCCCCGATTCGGTTCTGACCGGGATTGGCGGTCATGGGGTTGCGGCGATTTATGACAGCGGTTCGCCCGGTCCAACTGTCGCGATCCGCTGTGAGCTGGACGGTTTGCCGATTCAAGAGATTTCCAGCGCCCGCTATGCGTCACAATATCCCGGCAAAGGGCATCTGTGCGGGCATGACGGCCATATGGCGATGGTGCTTGGGGTGGCTTTTGTGCTGGGGAATCAGCGTCCGGCCAGGGGGCGGGTTGTTTTGATATTCCAGCCTGCGGAAGAAACCGGACAGGGGGCGATGGCCTTTCGGGCCGACCCGAAATTCACCCAGATCGCGCCGGATTATGTGTTTTCTCTGCACAATCTGCCGGGGCTGGAGCTGGGCGCGGTTGAGCTGTGCTCGGGCCCGGCCAATTGCGCTTCGCGGGGTATGCGGATCGCTTTGACGGGCAAGACCTCTCATGCGGCGGCACCACAGGATGGGGTGTCTCCGGCCGGAGCGCTGGCCGAGCTTTTGCCTGCCCTCGCAACGCTGGGGCAGGGCGGTGCGCTGGATGCTGACTATGCCCTGACCACCGTGACGCATGCGTGGTTGGGCGAGGCCACGTTTGGCGTGGCCCCCGGTCTGGCCGAGCTTTGGGTGACCCTGCGCACGGTGTCCGACACCCGGATGACCGAGTTGATCCAAGAGGCTGAGCAACGGGTTACCGCAAGCGCGCACGCGCAGGGCCTGAGTGTCGAAATCACCTATGATGATGTATTCGAGGCCTGTCGCAATTCCGATGAGGCCGTGCAGATTCTGACCGAGGCCTGCCGTATCCGGGATGTGCCCTGCAGGCTGGTTCCGACACCGCAAAGATTTTCAGAAGATTTCGGGCAATTTGGCAAAGGTGCGAAAACCGCGATGTTCTGGTTGGGGGCCGGGCGGGATCACCCGCAACTGCACAACCCGGATTATGATTTCCCCGATGCGCTGATCCCAATCGGGACCGAGATTTTTCTGACAGCCATAGAAGAGACGCTCAAGACCTGATCTCCAAGGGGTCTGCACCTGCTTCAGTGACGGGTCAGAAGGCGTATCAGGACGTCGGGCGGTATCCCTATGCCTGATCTTCGACAAATCGAACCTTCCCGATGAACGGCAGGTTCCGGTTCCGCTGCGCATAGTCGATACCGTACCCCACGACAAATTCATCAGGGATCTCAAATCCCACCCAATCCGAGCGGAAATTGACCTCGCGTCGGCTGGGCTTGTCCAACAGCGCGATGGATTTCAGGCGCTGGGGCTTACGGCTCTGCAGCAGTTTGGTGACATGGTCCAACGTGTGACCGGTATCGACGATATCCTCGACCACCAGCACATCACGCCCTTCAATTGCGCCGCGCAAGTCCTTGAGAATGCGCACTTCCCGGCTGCTTTCCATCGAGTCGCCATAGGATGAGGCCTCAAGAAAATCGACCTCGATAGGCAAATCCAGCTCGCGCACAAGATCGGCGATGAACACGAAACTGCCGCGCAGCAGGCCCACAACGACCAGTTTATCGGTGTTGCCGAACTCTGTCGTTATCTTGCGGCACAGTTCTTCGATCCGCGCGGCGATGGCCTTGGCCGAGATCATCTCATCTATGACATATGCACCCTGGCTCATCGCTACCCCCTTGATCTTTGGCGCGCAACATACGAAATCACGCGGCATTGTCACCAGTTAATACCGGACGCCATGCCAACTCACTCCGAGACCCGCCCGCTGCCTTACTCCGCCCAGCAGATGTATGATCTGGTTGCAGATGTGGCGAAATACCCGGAGTTTCTGCCCTGGTGCGCCGCCGCCCGCATTCACCGGACCTATGCCGCAGGTGATGGCAAGGTGATGGAGGCTGATCTTGTCATCTCGTTCAAAGTGTTCCGCGAACGCTTTGGCAGCCGCGTGACGCTGTTTGACGCGCAGAAACGGATCGATACCGAATATTTGGACGGGCCGTTCAAATACATGCGCTCGGATTGGCAGTTCGAGGATACGGGCACGGGGTGCAACGTCTCGTTCCATGTTGATTTCGAGTTCAAGAATGCGGTTCTTCAGGGCATCATTGGCGTTGTCTTCAACGAAGCCATGCACCGCATTGTACGCGCCTTTGAACAGCGCGCGGCTGATCTCTACGGCTGAGGCTTTACGCGCAGGCGGCGCGCGCTAGACTGCGCTGTATGACCGATCTGACATCCTCACTTGCCGCGTTTGCGACGGGCCCGATATCGGCGACCGCGCAGGCGCGTGTTGTAACATCCCTTTCCGCTTTGGATTGGCTTGCGGTCGGTCGGGCCGGGGTCGAAGAAGCAGTCTCGCGTATCGTGCGCCAGATGGTTCTGGCAGAAAGCGGTGCAGCACAGGCCCGGCTGTTCGGGGGTGGTGCAGCCCCCTTGCGCGGCGCGGCGCTGGTGAACGGCACGGTGTCACACGCGCTGGATTATGACGATACGCATTTTGCCCATATCGGCCACCCGTCGGTTGCGGTGTTTCCCGCCGCGCTTGCCCTGGCCGAATGGGAAGACCGGCCATTGGTCGATCTGCTTGAGGCCGCGCTTGTCGGGATGGAGGTCTCTGTCCGTATCGGGTTGTGGCTGGGGCGCGGTCACTATCAGGCCGGTTTCCACCAGACGGCCACGGCAGGCGCGTTTGGCGCTGCTGCTGCGGCGGGTCGATTGATGGGATTTGACACAGCGCAGATGCGTGATCTGTTGGGGCTGACGGCCACGCGCGCCTCGGGTCAGAAGGCGCAGTTTGGAACCATGGGCAAGCCTTATAACGCAGGGCTGGCGGCCTCGAACGGGGTTGAAGCCGCGCAGCTGGTTCGCAACGGGTTCCGGCCAAACGCGGATGCGATCGAAGGGCCGCACGGTTTTGGTGCAACCCATCTTGGGGCCAATGATACGGCCAGCGCATTGGACGGGTTAGGCGACGAATGGCTGTTTGAAAGTGTCAGCCACAAGTTTCACGCCTGCTGTCACGGGCTGCACGCCGCGCTTGAGGCTGCGCGCGATCTTGATATCGCCGAACCGGAAGTGGCTGAGATCAAGGTTAAAACACACCCTCGGTGGATGAGCGTCTGCAATCAGTTGCACCCAACCAGTGGATTGGGCGCCAAATTTTCGTACCGCACGGTGATTGCGATGCAGGCGATGGGTTATGATACCGCGCTACCGGGCAGCTATTCCGATAAGGTCTGCGCGGACCCAAGGTTACAATCTCTGCGTGATCGGATCACGGTTGAAGAGGATCAGAGCCTGACCGAAACACAGGCCTTTCTGTCACTGCTGCGCCGGGATGGCGCGCGGCTTGAGGCCAGCCATGACCTGCTGACCCCGATGTCCTTGCCGGATCGTGAGGATCGCGTGCGGGACAAGGCGGCGAAGCTGATCGGAGGTGACGAGGCCGATGCGATCTGGTCCATGCTGCGCACCGGCGGGCGCGCAGCGGATTTGGCAGAACGTCTAAGTGACTAGCTGACCTGCCAATGCAGCGGGAACCCGGGGTCAAATACGGTAACCGGTCCGTCACTGCTTTCGATTTTTGCCGGGTATTCGACCGGATCGCCCTTGGTCAGCGTGAGCGTGCCTTCATTCACCGGCAACCGATAGAACGCAGGTCCGTTGAGCGAGGTAAAGCCCTCAAGCTTGTCCAGCGCGCCCGCACGGTCGAACATTTCAGCAACCAGTGACACAGTGTTCGTGGCGGTAAAGCAGCCAGCACAGCCACAGGCCATTTCTTTATTGTCATCCGTATGCGGCGCGCTGTCGGTGCCAAGGAAATACCGCACATCACCTGATGTTGCGGCGGCCAGAAGCGCCAGACGATGCTCTTCGCGTTTGGCGACGGGCAGACAGTAATAATGCGGCTTGATCCCGCCCACAAGGATATGATTGCGATTGATGATCAGGTGATGCGCCGTGATCGTAGCAGCCAGATTGGTCTCGTTGGCTTTCACATACTCAACCGCGTTTGACGTGGTGATATGTTCCATCACGACCCGCAATTCAGGCGTCGCCCTGCGGATCGGATCAAGAATCCGGTCGATGAACACTGCTTCCCGGTCGAAAATGTCGATATCGGCATCCGTGACTTCGCCATGCACACAAAGCGGCAGACCAATCTCGGCCATCTTTTCCAAAACGGGTCGCGCCTTGTCGAAATCGCGCACACCCGAGGCCGAATTGGTCGTCGCCCCGGCCGGATACAGCTTGACCGCCTTGATCAGGCCGCTGGCATGGGCGGCAACCAGATCCTCGGGGTCGGTGTCTTCGGTCAGATACAGCGTCATCAGCGGCTCAAACGTCATACCCTCTGGCAGCGCTGCCAGAATGCGATCGCGATACGCGGCGGCCTGCGCACCGGTCACCACAGGGGGCACCAGATTAGGCATGATAATCGCACGCGCGAAATGGCGTGCGGTTTCGGGCAGGACAGCTTGCAGCATCGCGCCATCGCGCAGGTGCAGATGCCAGTCATCGGGGCGGCGGATCGTCAGAGTCTCAGTCATGCCCTCCGGCTAGCACAGCCACTACGGCGGTGAAAGGCCCTCAATCACGTCAAAGCACTTGTCAACGGGCCAGATCGCCGTAAGTCCCTTGTGGACCATGGCCTTGACGCCGGAACATTGGCGTGACCTGTTGGGCCGAACGCAAAAGGGGGTCTTATGACGCAGCCGAATTCCATCGATGCCGTGCAGCAGATGCTCGGGGCGCAGGGCTATGTTTGCGGGCGTGCCCTGGCCACAGTTGTCTTTCTGTCGCTGAAACTGGGCCGCCCCCTTTTTCTGGAAGGGGAGGCTGGCGTTGGGAAAACCGAGATTGCCAAAGCCATGGCGGCGGGCCTTGGGCGGCGTCTGATCCGGCTGCAATGTTATGAAGGCCTTGATGCCTCTTCAGCAGTGTATGAATGGAACTTCCCCGCACAAATGGTGGCAATCCGGACAGCCGAAGCCGCGGGCGGGGCTGATCGCGGCGCGTTGCAGACCGAGCTGTTCTCGGACGACTACCTCGTTGAACGCCCGCTGCTGCAAGCCATGCGCCCTGACGAAAACGGCGCGCCGGTTTTGCTGATCGATGAGTTGGACCGCACCGACGAACCCTTTGAGGCCTTCCTGCTCGAAGCGCTCAGCGATTTTCAGGTTACGATCCCCGAACTTGGCACCATCCGGGCACCCGAGCCACCCATCGTCATCCTCACCTCAAACCGCACGCGCGAGGTGCATGATGCCCTCAAACGCCGTTGCCTCTATCATTGGGTCGATTATCCCGATTTCGAGCGCGAGATCGAAATTCTGCACACACGCGCACCCGAAGCCGCCGAGGCGCTGAGCCGCGAGGTGGTGGCCTTTGTCCAGCGCTTGCGCACCGAAGACCTGTTCAAAAAACCCGGCGTTGCCGAAACCATCGACTGGGCCAAATGCCTGCTGGCGCTCGATGTGATCAACCTCAGCCCCGAGGTGATCGGCGATACGCTGGGCGCGATCCTGAAATACCAGGACGATATCCAGAAACTGCAGGGATCCGAGGCCAAACGCCTTCTGGACGAAGCCAAAGCAACACTCGAACCGGCCTGATGC
>DS999531.1:2784007-2969238 GCA_000158135.1 Rhodobacteraceae bacterium KLH11 | reverse complement strand
CATGGAATGTGATGGCCGAGCAACTCCCCCTCACTACCCCTGAAAACCCAAAACTGGCCCAGAATATCACCCATTTCGCCCGGGCCTTGCGCAAAGCGGGTTTACCCATTGGGACAGGGCGGGTCGTTGATGCCATCCGCGCCGTGCAGGCAGCGGGTTTCAGCGAAAAGCAGGATTTTTACTGGACGCTGCACGCCTGCTTTGTAAACCGGCCCGAACATCGCACCGTCTTTGCACAGGTCTTTCGCCTGTATTGGCGTGATCCACGTTATCTTGAACACATGATGTCGATGATGCTGCCCGCTATCCGGGGCGTGCAGGAGGAACGTAAGGCAGACGCCGCAGAAAAGCGCGCGGCCGAGGCTTTGCTGGACGGGGTCGAACCCGATCAGCCTGAAACGGCCGCGCAAGAAGAGGAAAGCGAGATCGAGATTGACGCAACCCAGACCGCGTCTTCCGACGAACGCTTGCGCAGCCTTGATTTCGAACAGATGAGCACGGCCGAGATCGCTCAGGCCAAGCGTCTGCTTGCGCGGTTAAGCCTGCCGGTCAAACCGATTGAATCCCGCCGCGCTCAGGCCAGCCATCTGGGTTATCGTATCGACCGCGCCCGCACGCTCAGGTCCGCCATGCGGCAGGGCGGAGAGCTGCGCGATATCGCCCACCAACAGCCCAGACCCCGTTGGCCCAATCTGGTGGCGCTATGTGATATCTCGGGCTCGATGAGCCAGTACAGCCGGATCATCCTGCATTTTCTGCATACGGTTTCGAACGAAAAAGGGGCGGGCTGGGCCAAAGTGCACGCCTTCACCTTTGGCACGCGCCTGACCAATATCACCCGCCATCTACATCAACGGGATGTCGATGCCGCCCTTGCCGCAGCCGGGGCCGAGGCGCAGGATTGGGAAGGCGGCACGCGGATCGGCGAATGCCTGCATCAGTTCAATCGGGATTGGTCACGGCGGGTTATGGGGCAGGGCGCTGTGGTGTTGCTGATCACCGACGGGCTTGAACGGGGCGATCCCGAGGTGCTGGGAAAGGAAATCGAACGCCTGCACCTGTCTTCCCGACGCCTGATCTGGCTGAACCCGCTGTTGCGCTGGGATGGTTTTGCGCCCAAGGCACAGGGCGTGGCGACCATGTTGCCACATGTTGACAGCTTTCGCGCGGGGCATTCAATTGCCTCGCTCGAAGATCTGGCCGCCGTGATCTCGCAACCCGATGATCAGGGGCAGAAAGCGCGCCTGTTGGACGCGCTTTCCAGCTAGCATCTACGACAGTTGTTCTGCGTTGCACTTGCGGGCCATTTCCATGGCCTTGTAAGTGCCTGTCAGATCAACCGTGAAGGCAAATTCCTTTTCCGGGAACACAAGCATCACTTCTTTCCTGGCGATGTCATCGGCAAATTGCGGATCGTCTGACAGCACATAGCCGCCGGAGTATCCTTTGGTGATATTGCCCTTCATCCCGGTGGCTTCACCGACATACAGATTGTCGCCCAACAGGATGGCCACGGCCTCTTTCTCACCGCTTTTGATATCGGTCTTGGCTTTGGTGAAGACACCCACATAGCCCACGCCACGATCCTCGGTCAGCCCCATCTGCACCACGTTTTCAGCATCGTCGACGGCTTCGATCAGGCAGGATTTCTTGTCCTGATCAATAAAGACCTTCCAGCCCTCGACCTCGCCATATTTCAGAAATGTATCAGCCCAACCGGCGCTTGCTGTCATCAGGCCAAGCGCCGCGCCCAGTGTAAGAATGCGTTTCAACTCTTTGTCTCCGCTTTGAAATATGCAGGGATGCATCCTTGTGTTTTCAGGATGCACAGGCAGGCTAGAAGGTGCAGCGACAACAATCAATACTTTGTGAATATGAGTGGCAATCCAGCTCGTCGCTGCCCGAAAACACACCGTTCGGGCGCTTTTCATCGACGTAAAGCTCACTATGTTGTGCCGAAGCACTGCCGGAGGCCCTTATGGAACGATTCGACAACAGCCCGGAAACCGCTTTGAGCTGGTATCGCGCGGGCAAGGGGGCGGCCCTTGCCACCGTGGTGGAAACCTGGGGCAGCGCCCCGCGTCGCGTGGGTGCACAGCTGGTCATCGCAGGTGATGGTCGGATCGAGGGCTCGGTATCAGGTGGCTGCGTGGAAGGTGCTGTGATCGTCGAGGCGCTGGAAGCCATTGAAGAGGGTGAGGCACGGCTGCTGGAATTCGGGGTCAGTGATGATGATGCCTTTGCGGTCGGGTTGGCTTGCGGTGGCACGATCCGGATTCTGGTTGAACCGGTGGGCAAGGTGTTGCCAGAGCCGATGCTGGCCGAACTGGTCGCGGCGCGTGCACGGCGCGAGCCTTTGGCCTATGAGGTGAATGTCGAAACCGGCCACCGGGCCTTGCGTCGCAACGCCCATACAGCACGGCTGCGGATGGACAGGTCCGGCTTTGAAGAAGACGGTCAGACCTTTATCGCCGTCCACAACCCGCCGCTTCGGCTGATTGTGGTTGGCGCGGTCCATATCGCACAGGCGCTGGTTCCAATGGCGCGGATCGCAGGCTATGATCCCGCCATTGTCGACCCGCGCGAGGCGTTTGCCTCGGACGCCCGTTTCCCCGGCGAAACCATCCTGACCGACTGGCCGGATGAGGCCGTGGCCAAGCTTGGGCTGGATACCCGCACGGCGCTGGTCCTGCTGACCCATGACCCCAAGCTTGACGATCCCGCCCTTCAGGCCGCATTGACAGCCGGAGTGTTTTATATCGGTGCGCTTGGATCGACACGCACCCATGCCAAACGTGTTGAGCGGATGAAACAGGCAGGTTTCTCTGACGCCCAGATCGGGCGGATTCATGGCCCGGTCGGGCTTGATATTGGCGCTGCTGGCCCGTCCGAGATCGCGGTTGCCATACTGGCCCAGATGACGGCTGTTCTGCGGGGCAAGGCGTGAAATTCGGCCCGGTCGCTCTGCCAGAGGCCGCAGGCGCCATCCTTGCCCACTCGGTCAAGGCGGGGGATCGCAAGCTGCGCAAAGGCATCACGCTGACCCCTGATCACGTTGCGCAACTGCGACAGGCGGGTCTGACCGAGGTCACCGTCGCCCGGCTGGAGCCCGGCGACTGCCACGAGGATGAGGCCGCCACGATGCTGGCGACAGCGCTGGCCCCGGACCCTGCCCAAGCCAATCTGCGGGTGACCGAGGCGTTTACCGGGCGGGTCAATCTGCTGGCAGACGGGCCCGGCGTGGCGGTGCTGGATCCGGAGGCCCTGCAACGTTTCAACCGCATCAATCCGATGATCACCGTGGCGACCGTTCCGCAATTTCAGCAGATGGGTGCAGGCGGTATGGTGGCGACGATCAAGGTGATCTCATACGCGGTGCCGCGATCTGACGTGCAGACCGCGATGCAGCAGGCGCAGGGCGCGGTTCGTTTGGTGCGGCCACAATACCGCACCGCAGGGCTTGTGGTGACAGACATTGCCGGGGGTCCACCGAACGAGAAAGGGATCGCCGCCATTCGTGGCCGGGTTGAGGCGTTGGGTATGGAACTGTTTGACGTGCAGCTTGTGCCGCACCGGATGGATGCGCTTGCCGCAGCGGTGCAGGCCCTTCGGGGCGAGCTTGTGATGATTCTGACCGGTTCGGCCACTTCTGATGAAAATGATGTGGCCCCTGCGTCGATCCGTGCGGCAGGTGGCGTTGTTGACCGGTTCGGGATGCCGGTTGATCCGGGAAATCTGTTGTTTCTCGGGGCCTTGAAGGACCGTCCTGTCATCGGATTGCCGGGCTGCGCACGCTCGCCTGCGTTGAACGGGGCAGATTGGGTATTGTCTCGCGTGGCTTGTGGCATTGAAACGACGGGGGCAGACATCGCAGCGATGGGGGTTGGCGGCTTGCTGAAAGAGATCCCCACACGGCCACAACCCCGGGCAGCCGGGGGCAAGTGACGCTACGGCACTTTTGTCTTTTTAACCAAACGCATCATCCTTATGGGGCTGAGGGCAGAAGGCACGGAAAAATCGAGTAAATATTTTGGTTCTCAAACAAAATTTCCCGTGCTTAACTCGGGCTCAACAGCAAAACACTTACTTGGGAGGAACTCATGACACAGGTCTCAATGACCGTGAATGGTCAAGCCGTTAGCGGTGACGTGGAAGGCCGGACCTTGCTGTCCAGCTTTTTGCGTGAACACCTGTCGCTGACCGGCACGCATGTCGGGTGTGACACGGCCCAATGCGGCGCGTGTGTGGTTCATGTGAATGGCGAAGCGGTAAAGTCCTGCAATATGCTGGCACTGGAAGCAGATGGTGCCGATGTGGGCACGATTGAAGGTCAGGCAGCCGAAGACGGCACCCTGAACGTGATCCAGCAGGCTTTTCAGGATCATCATGGATTGCAGTGCGGTTTCTGCACGCCGGGCATGGTGATGAGCGCGGCTGCGCTGCTGAAAGAAAATCCACGCCCGACAGAAGGTGAGGTTCGGAAATATCTGGAAGGCAACCTGTGCCGGTGTACCGGATATCACAATATCGTGAAAGCAATCATGGCCGCATCTGGTCAGGACGTCTCAAACATCGCCGCCGAGTAAGGCGCGCAAGAATTTTCGACGAAAATTCTTTTCCAGGGAGGAGAACAAGCAATGCCCAAAGACAGTGGCATCGGAGCCAGTTCCAAGCGGCGCGAGGACGTACGCTTTCTGACCGGAGCGGGTAATTATACCGACGACATCAACGTACATGGCCAGGCCTATGTACATTTTCTGCGGTCCGACATCGCGCATGGCCGGATCAAATCCATAGATACCTCGGCAGCCGAAACCATGCCGGGGGTGGTCAAGGTGTTCACCGGCAAGGATTTCGAAGGCGTGGGCGGCATGCCTTGTGGCTGGGAAGTCACTGACCGGCACGGCGCCCCGATGCAGGAGCCGCCGCACCCGATTCTGGCGCAGGGCAAGGTGCGTCACGTGGGTGATCCGATCGCCGCCGTTGTGGCCGACAGCCTTGAGCAAGCCCGCGATGCCGCCGAGGCGATTGAGCTCGATATCGAGGAGCTGCCCGCGGTGCTTGACATGAAAGCCGCGGCGCAAGAGGGCGCGACGCTTGTTCATGACGATCTCAAGAACAACATCTGCTATGACTGGCATTTGGGTGAAGCAGATAATGACAAGGTCAACGAGGTCTTTGCCAATGCGGCGCATGTGACCACGCTGGATCTGGTCAACAACCGTCTGGTCGCCAACCCGATGGAACCGCGCGTGGCCGTGGCCGAATACAGCCGCGGCACGGATGAGTACACGCTCTATACCACGTCGCAGAACCCACATGTGATCCGCCTGCTGATGTGTGCCTTTGTTCTGGGCCTGCCGGAGCATAAAGTGCGTGTGGTGGCGCCGGATGTGGGTGGCGGTTTTGGCACCAAGATTTTTCATTATGCAGAAGAGGCGTTCTGTACCTTCGCCGCCAAGGCCTGCAATCGCGCCGTCAAATGGACGTCGAGCCGGTCCGAGGCCTTTATATCCGATGCCCATGGCCGCGACCATGTCAGCCGGATTGAGCTGGCATTGGATGCCGACAACAATTTTATCGGTCTGCGCACCGATACCTATGCCAATATGGGTGCGTATCTGTCGACCTTCTCCAGTTCGGTTCCAACCTGGCTGCATGGCACGCTGATGGCGGGCAACTACAAAACGCCGGTCATTCAGGTGAATGTGAAGGCGATGTTCACCAATACGGTGCCGGTGGATGCCTATCGCGGTGCGGGTCGGCCCGAGGCGACCTATCAGCTGGAGCGTGTCGTCGATAAAGCCGCGCGCGAGTTGGGGGTCGATCCGATTGCGCTGCGCCGCCAGAACTTCATCACTCAGTTCCCTTATGACACGCCGGTGGCGCTGACCTATGACACCGGGAACTATGACGGAACGATGGACAAGCTGGAGGCTGCCGCTGACTTGGCTGGTTTCGCCGCCCGCCGTGCGCAAAGCGAGGCCAATGGCAAGCTGCGGGGTCTGGGCATCAACTGCTATATTGAGGCCTGCGGGATTGCGCCCTCGAATATCGTTGGCATGCTGGGCGCGCGCGCGGGTCTTTATGATGCCGCGACCGTGCGGGTGAATGCCACCGGTTCGATCAGCGTTATGGTGGGTGCACACAGCCACGGGCAGGGGCATGAGACTGCCTTCCCGCAGGTTGTGGCTGACATGATCGGCATCGACGAGTCGATGGTTGAGATCGTGCATGGGGATACCTCGAAGATTCCGTTTGGTATGGGGACCTATGGGTCTCGGTCTCTGGCGGTCTGTGGTTCGGCCATGGTGAAGGCGACCGAGAAGGTGATCGACAAGGCCAAGAAGATTGCCGCTCACCTTCTGGAAGCCTCGGAGGCTGATATCGAGCTGAAAGACGGTCAGTTCAGCGTGGCGGGCACCGACAAATCGGTGGCCTGGGGCGATGTGACCCTGACGGCTTATGTGCCGCACAACTTCCCGTTGGAGGTCGAGCCGGGGCTGGAAGAAACCGCGTTCTACGATCCGGCCAACTTCACCTTCCCCTCGGGCGCTTATGCCTGCGAGGTTGAGGTGGACCCCGAGACCGGTCAGGTCAGCATCGAGGCCTTCACTGCGGCGGATGACTTTGGCAATATCATTAACCCGATGATCGTGGACGGTCAGGTGCATGGTGGTATTGGTCAGGGGATCGGTCAGGCGCTGCTGGAGAACTGCGCCTATGACGAAAACGGCCAGTTGCTGAGCGCGTCTTATATGGACTACGCCATGCCCCGTGCTGATGATGTGCCGTTCTACAGTGTTGATCATTCCAGCCAGACGCCTTGTACACATAACCCGCTGGGCGTGAAAGGTTGTGGTGAGGCCGGAGCGATCGGATCTCCGCCTGCGGTGATTAACGCTGTGTTGGATGCGTTGAATTCGGGAGGCAAGTCGATTGATCATATCGACATGCCGGTGAGCCCATCGCGCGTCTGGGCGGCGATGAACGGATGACTGGAGAGGGCGGACCGGGGGCCAGCCCCCGGACCCCCGGGATATTTATAGCCAGATGAAGAACGGATCTGCGTTCTTCGGAAAGGAAAAGCGAAATGTATAATTTCGAGTTTGAGAAACCCTCGACCATCGCGGATGCGGTTGCCGCGCTCGGTGGAGAGGATGCGCAGGCGTTGGGGGGCGGGCAGACCCTGATCCCGACGCTGAAGCAGCGGTTGGCGGCGCCGTCAGCGCTGGTGTCTCTTGGCGGGATCCCCGAAATGCAGGGGGTTTGTGTTGAAGATGACGGGGCGGTCTCGGTGGGTGGTGCGACATCCCATGCCGTGGTCGCCCGAGAGGCCGCCGGAGCGTATCCGGCGCTGGCGGCTCTGGCAGGGCAAATTGGGGATCCGGCGGTGCGCAATCGTGGGACCATTGGTGGGTCTGTTGCCAACAATGACCCGGCGGCCTGTTATCCGGCGGCTGTGCTGGGGTCGGGGGGCACGATTGTGACCAATGCACGGCAGATCGCAGCGGATGATTTCTTTGAAGGTATGTTCACCACCACTTTGGATGAGGGTGAAATCATTACCTCGGTGCGGTTCCCGGTGCCGCAAGCGGCGAGCTATCAGAAATTCCTGCAGCCAGCTTCGCGTTTTGCGCTGGTTGGGGCCTATGTGGCCCGGTTTGCTGATGGTGTGCGCGTGGCGATCACCGGTGCCAGCGAGGACGGTGTGTTCCGCTGGTCCGAAGCTGAAGCGGCGCTGGGTAAGGAGTTCCGCCCGGACGCGCTGATGGATCTGCGTATCAATCCGATGAACATGATCGGTGATCTGCACGGCAGCAAGGAATACCGTGCGCATCTGGTCAGCGTTATGACAAAGCGTGCTGTCGAAGCCTGCATGTGAGCAAGGGTCAGAGTTGATGGGAGAGCCCCGGTGGAACAGCCGGGGTTTTTCTACGTTTTCCGTACTCGTGGCGGTTTTGCCGGGCGCCAATATGCGCCGCTATCTTCCCGGGCGCGTTGGTAGCGGTCCACGCGGGCTCGTGCCGTTGATCCGCCTGCAGCAAAGAGGTGCCCCAACAGGCATTCCAGCACGGCCATCGCGCCTGAGAAGCTTGAGAAATGGTGCCGGGCGCGGGTGCTGACTGGTAAGGTGACATCCGGCTCGACCCCGGGGGCGATGACCGCGCTATCCGATAAAAGTACGATCCGCATGCCACGTTGACGGGCGAAGCGCATGGATTGGATGGTGTCGGCTGAATAGGGATGGACGGTGATCGCAAAGAGGCAATCGTTCGGGTCTGCTTCCAGCAGATCGTCGACGGCCGAGCCCATGTGCCGAGGGATCAGTTGAAAACCGGGATGTGCCATCCGACCGGCATAGTGAAAATAATAGGCCAATGCATAGCTGGCCCGTGTTGCAGTGATAAAGCAACGATCTGCGGTGGTCATGTGATCAACTGCCTGCCTGATCAGGGCCGGGTTCGCCAGACGTAGCGAACGGTTCACGACATTCAGTTCATTCTGCGCATAGCTGGCTTGTGCAGCGCTGAACCTATCGCCGGATTGCATCTGGCTGAGCCAATCCTGACCCAACCGATCTTCACGGTCGGTGACCAGGGTCTGTCGGAAGGGTCTCCGGAACGCCTCGAACCCGTCGAAACCCAGACGGTGCGCCAGACGCACGAGCACATTGGGGCTGACACCGATTTTGGAGGCCGTCACGCGGATCGGATCCAGGCCAAAGTCACCGGGGTGATCAATAATATACTTGGCGGCGACCTGCATCTGCGCGGGCTGAGAGTCGATATCCTGTCGCAGTCGTTCGGTCAGTTGGATTTGGGATTGTTGCATGAGTATAGAAAAACAAATGTTATGAAAAATGCAAATTGAAAACATATGCGCAGAGTATAGGTGCAAGGACATATGAAGCAGGTGATGCGATGACGGAACCAGAGACAGTGAGGGCCGGGGGCAGGGCGCTGCCCTACATATTGGTGGCTCCGAACGGTGCGCGGCGTGGGCATGGGGATCATCCGGCCTTGCCGATTACGATTGATGAGACCGTTGAAACCGCCATTGCGTGCCAGCAGGCGGGTGCGAATGGGGTGCATCTGCATGTGCGGGATCAGGCGGGGCGGCACACGCTGGATGCAGGCCTGTATCGTGAAACGATGGCCGAACTGGGTCGCAAGGTGCCGCAGTTGGATATTCAGATCACCACCGAGTCGGCCGGTTTGTTTGATGTGCAGGCGCAATTTGACTGCTTGCAGCAGGTGAGCCCGGATTGGGCCTCGGTCTCTGTGCGCGAGGTTGCATCTGCGCCCGAGCTTGCCCCACGGCTTTATGCGTTATGCGCAGATCAGGGAACGCGGGTTCAGCATATCCTGTATGATGCGGCGGATGCGGAATTGCTGGCCCATTGGCAAGAGGCGGGTGTGGTCAGGGCAGATCAGCGTGACCGCCTTCTGGTTCTCGGTCGTTACGCCACCGCGCAGCAATCGGTGCCGGAAGATATGGATGCGTTTCCCGAAGGTGCTGGCCCTTGGATGGTCTGCGCGTTTGGTGCGCAGGAACATCTGTGCCTGCATCGCGCAGCGCAAATGGGCGGCGATCTGCGGGTGGGTTTTGAAAACAGCCTGACCGGCCCGGATGGTCAGGTTTGGGCCGACAACGCCGCCTCGGTTGCGGCGTTGATTGATCTTCTCAGAAGGACAGCGACATGAGCCATGTATTTCCACGCCATACAAAATCAGAACTGCCGATCGCAGCAGGTGGAGAGGGGTGTTATCTGATCGATTCGACAGGACGCCGCTATCTGGATTGCGGCGATGCGGCGGTTTCGTGCCTCGGTCATTCCAATGCGGCTGTGGTCAAAGCGGTGCAAGAGCAGGTAGAGCAGATTGCTTTTGCCCATACCGGATTCATGACCTCGGAGCCGGCTGAGGCGCTGGCTGATTTGCTGATTGAATATGCACCCGGTGATCTGGATCGTGTCTATTTCGTTTCGGGCGGGTCCGAGGCGACCGAGGCGGCGATCAAGCTGGCGCGGCAATATTATCTGGAGACCGGTCAGCCAGAGCGCCGCCATGTCATCGCACGCCGACAGAGCTACCACGGCAACACGCTGGGGGCGCTTTCGGCGGGTGGCAACGAATGGCGTCGCGCGCAGTTTGCGCCGATGCTGATCGAGATGACGCATATCGCGCCCTGTTATGAGTATGCTGAAAAAACCGAAGGGGAGAGCAGCTTTGATTACGGTCAGCGGGTTGCGAACGAGTTGGAGGCTGAAATCCTGCGTCTGGGCCCCGGCACGGTCATGGCGTTTATGGTCGAACCCGTGGTTGGTGCCACGCTTGGGGCCGTTCCGGCGGTTGAGGGGTATTTCACGCGCATCCGCGAGATTTGCGACAAGTATGGGGTATTGCTGATCCTGGATGAGGTGATGTGCGGAATGGGGCGCACGGGTCATTTGTTTGCCTGTGACCACGATGGGATTGCGCCCGATATCCTGTGTATCGCCAAAGGGTTAGGGGCCGGGTATCAGCCGATAGGTGCGATGCTGTGCTCGGGCCGGATTTATGATGCGATCTGCGAAGGGTCGGGTTTTTTCCAGCACGGCCATACCTATATCGGACACCCGGTTGCCACGGCGGCGGCTTTGGCAGTGGTCCGGGAGCTTACGTCGCGTGACCTGCCCGCCCGAGCGGGTGTGATGGGGGACAAGCTG
The DNA here is from genome assembly GCA_000158135.1 of Rhodobacteraceae bacterium KLH11. Classification (GTDB taxonomy): domain Bacteria; phylum Pseudomonadota; class Alphaproteobacteria; order Rhodobacterales; family Rhodobacteraceae; genus Ruegeria. Next base: position 2,958,527 of record DS999531.1, on the reverse strand, counting down.
CAAACCCTGCTGGAAAGTCGATTTGGTCAGCACCCAAACATCGGCGATATTCGCGGCCGGGGGTTGTTTCGGGCATTGGAACTGGTTTCGGATCGCGAGACCAAGGCACCTTTCGATCCATCCCGTGGCGTAGCGGCCAGCATCAAAAAGGCGGCTATGGCTGAAGGGTTGATTTGCTATCCCATGTCGGGCACGCGGGATGGGCGCAATGGTGATCATGTCCTGCTGGCTCCGCCCTTTATCATCGAGGAAGAGCAGCTTACGGAACTGGTCGATAAACTGGATCGCGCGATCACTTCGGTCATTTGACGGTAGTGCGTGCAAAAAAGCCCCTTCGGCAGCGAAGGGGCTTTGCGCTCTCTGATCAGAGGTCTGATTACTTCTGTGGCAGGGGGCCGATCATCATGATCATCTGGCGGCCTTCCATCTTGGGCATGTTCTCGATCTTGCCCAGATCCTTGACGTCTTCGGCCACACGTTCCAGCAGTTCACGACCTAGATTCTGGTGCGCCATTTCACGGCCACGGAACCGCAGTGTGACTTTGACCTTGTCGCCGTTTTCAAGAAACTTGAATACGTTGCGCATCTTGACGTCATAGTCATGCGTATCGGTGTTGGGCCGGAATTTGACCTCTTTCACCTCGATGATCTTCTGCTTCTTGCGGGCTTCGCTTTCGCGCTTCTGCTGTTCATACTTGAACTTGCCGAAATCCATGATTTTGCAGACCGGCGGATTGGCATTGGGCGAAATCTCAACCAGATCAAGGCCAACATCAGCAGCCATCTGCATGGCCTTTGCGGGATGAACCACCCCGACATTTTCACCTTCGGCGCCAATCAGGCGAATTTCGGGGGCACGGATCTTGTCATTGACGCGCGGTCCGGTATCTCTCTGCGGCGGCGCGTTGTGAGGTCTGCGAGCTATGGGTTCATTCCTTTGATGATTGCAGAATTTCGAGGCCGGAATTTAGACTGCCCTGCAAGGTGTTTCAAGCGCCATAAACGCAGAAATGCCTGAATTTTGCGGGTTTAATAAGCGGTGAGCGTATCGGCCCGGGGTCATTTCCCGGGCCGATACCGTAATCAGCCGACAAAGGCCTTTTCGATAACGAACTCTTTGGGTTCGGAATTTGCGCCTTCACGCAGGCCGAAATCCTCCAGGATCGCTTTGATATCGAGGTTAAACGCAAGGCTGCCACAGACCATCGCGCGGTCGGTTTCGGGCTTGATGCCGCCTTCGATGCCCAGATCGGCAAACACGGTGCCGTCTTTCAGCAGGTTGGTGATACGGCCCATTTTGGGGCTCTCTTCCCGCGTGGTGGTCGGGTAGTAACGGATCTTGTCGGCAAAACCTTCGCCCATCAGTTCCGCCAGCAGTTCATCCTGCTTGATATTTTCGATCAACTGACGACCATATTCCAGCTCGCCCACTTCGCGGCAGGTATGGGTGATGATGACCTCATCATAATCCTCATAGGTCTGCGGCTCGCGCAGAAGCGAAGCGAAAGGCGCAAAGCCGGTGCCGGTGGCGAAGAACCACAGACGTTTACCGGGCAGCAGCGCGTCATGGACCAGCGTGCCAACGGGCTTGGGCCGCAGGATGATCTGGTCACCCGGTTTGATGTGCTGCAGTTTCGAGGTCAGCGGGCCATCCTGCACCTTGATCGAGTAGAATTCCAGCTCTTCATCCCAGGATGGCGAGGCGATGGAATAGGCGCGTAACAGCGGCTTTTGGCGGCCGGTCTTGGGATCGGGATCGCCCATCAGGCCGATCATCACGAACTCGCCTGAGCGGAACCGCAACGACGCAGGGCGCGACACGCGGAACGAAAACAGGCTGTCGGTCCAGTGCTTGACCTCGGTAACGGTTTGGGCGTCCGGCAGGACGGGGGCCTTGACGGCGGTTGCTTCACTCACGGGTTTCATCTCTGTCATCGTTGCACTGCCGGTCAGCTAAACCGACATCTCCGTTTAATCTTTGATCCAGGTCAGGAAAAGGGGCTGATTGCCCCTTTCTTGTCACAAGCTGGCGCGGGCGGGCTTAGCCGCGCAGGCGGGCCTGATAATTGTTCTCTTTCCAGTTGGCGCGTGCCAGCCATTGATCTTCGGTCTGGCGCGATGCAAGGCTGTGATCAATCTCAACCTCGTCAAAACCGCTGCGACGCGCCATAGCGTATTGATCTGCCAGCACATGACCTCTGGCGCGCAAACGGCCTGTGTAGCCTTTCAGGCGCAAGATGCGCGCGATGGTAAAGCCGCGCCCATCTGCCGAGGACGGAAAATCGACACGGACCATCCGGGCGCTGCCCAGCCGATCAATCAGCTCGTCCGGATCGGTATCCGAGGCGACATCCAGTGCAACCACATCATTTGCGGCATCTTCCAGCGTGACGAAACCATCGGTCCAATCATCGGGGGCGAACCCCTCATCTGTTACGATTACGTTCATGTTTTCTCTCCGGCGCGCACCATCTTGCCATCGACAAAATGGATGCCGCATTCTTCCTTGTTCTGATTGCGCCAGCGTCCGGCGCGGGGGTCTTCGCCCTCTTTGACCGGAGACGTGCAGGGCGCACAACCGATCGACGGGTATCCTTTGGCCACCAGCGGATGCCGCGGCAGGTTGTTCTCGGTCATATAGGTGCGCACATCTTCGGGCGCCCAATGAGCCAGCGGGTTTACCTTGATCCGGCCGGTTCCGTCCTCGACCTCAAAAAACTCCAGCGCCGCACGGGTGCCGGCCTGAAACCGTTTGCGACCGCTGATCCAGCCGCAATACCCGGTCAGCGCCTGTTGCAGCGGGAAGGTCTTGCGCAGGTTGCAGCACGCATCCGTATCCCGCAGGTGCAATGCACCATAGGGATCATCGCGTTGAATATCGTCATCATCCGCGTGGATGATCCTGACGTTGCGCAAGCCCAGACGCTCACTGACCTCCTGCTGGTATTCCAGCGTCTCGGTAAACAGCATCTGGGTGTCGATGAACAGCACCGGGGTCATCTTGTCGACCACCGCTGCCATATGCAGCAACACCACGGATTCCGCACCAAAGCTTGAGACCAGAGCAAGCTCGTCGATCTCTTCGATGGCGCCATGCATCACGTCATGCGCGCTGTGGTGGCGGAACCGGGCGTTCAGCGCCTCGACCTTTTCGGTCAGCGCGCTGCGGTCGGCACCCAGTTCTGTCTGGATCAGATCAAGCGGCATTCGCATGCGCCTCGGGGTAAAGCGCGGCTTTGAACGGGGCCATGCCCACGCGACGGTATGTCTGCAGGAATTCTTCCTCGGGGCTGTCGCGCTGTTCCAGATAGGTGTCCACAATGCGTTCTACCGCGGGCACGATCTCATCATAGGCAAAGCCCGGACCGGTGCGGTCGCCAATGGCCGCTGTCTCGGTGCCGTCACCGCCCAGTGTGATCTGGTAGTTTTCGACGCCTGCGCGATCCAGACCCAGAATGCCGATATGGCCCACATGGTGGTGACCACAGGCGTTGATGCAGCCCGAGATCTTGATCTTCAGGTGGCCGATATCATGCTCCAGCTTCAGGTCTTCGAACCGGGTCGCGATTTCCTGCGCAACCGGGATCGAACGCGCCGTCGCCAGCGCGCAGTAATCCATGCCGGGGCAGGCGATGATATCGCTGATCAGGCCGATATTGGCAGTGGCCAGTTCGTGTTCTTTCAGCTTGGCGTGGATCGCGGGCAGGTCCGATTTGTGGACATGCGGCAGGATCACGTTCTGCTCATGGCTGATGCGCAGCTCGTCATAGGCGAACTCTTCGGCCAGATCAGCCATGACGCGCATCTGCTCGGCCGTCGCGTCGCCCGGCGTGGCACCGTGCTTCTTGATCGAGATCGTGACGATTGCGTGGTCCGCGTTTTTGTGCGGCGCAATGTTGGTGTCGACCCACGACCGGAAAACCGGATCATTGGTATAGGCGCTTTCAAACGAGGCGACCGAAGCGTCGCGGAAGGCAGGCGGCGCAAAGTGGCCCTTGATCTCTTCCAGCAGGTTCATGTCGGCACCTTTGAACTGTGGGCGGACCTGCAGGAAACGCTCGTTCACCTTGGCGCGGATGGCGTCGATGCCATGCTCATGCACGGTGATCTTGATGCGTGCCTTGTACTTGTTGTCGCGGCGGCCGATCTGGTTCCAGACGGAAACGGTGGCCTCAAGATAGGCCAGCAGATCGTCAAAGGCGACGAATTCAGACAGTTCCTTGCCGATCATCGGGGTGCGACCCAGACCGCCGCCAACGATAACGCGGGCACCCAGAACGCCGTCACGTTCAACCAGTTGCAGGCCGATATCATGGGCCTTGATCACGGCGCGGTCGTTTTCACTGCCGGTGATCGCGATCTTGAACTTGCGCGGCATGAACTGGAATTCCGGGTGGTCGGTCGACCACTGGCGCAGCAGTTCGGCATAGGGGCGCGGGTCGGCGATCTCATCCGCGGCGGCACCGGCGAAATGGTCGGCGGTCACGTTGCGGATGGTGTTGCCCGATGTCTGGATGGCGTGCATGCCAACCTCGGCCAGCGCGTCCAGCATATCCGGCACGTCGTTCAGCTTTGGCCAGTTGTACTGGATGTTCTGACGGGTGGTGAAATGGCCATAACCTTTGTCCCACTTTTCAGCCAGCAGGGCCAGTTGGCGCATCTGCGCACTGGAGAGCGTGCCATAAGGGATCGCAACGCGCAGCATATAGGCGTGCAGCTGCAGATACAGACCGTTCATCAGGCGCAGCGGCTTGAATTCATCTTCGGTCAATGAGCCGTCAATCCGGCGCTCGACCTGCGCACGGAACTGCGCGTTGCGCTCGGCCAGAAATTCGTGATCAAACTCGGAGTAGCGATACATGTCTAGCTGTCCTTAGTTGCAGCCCCGAACCCGGGGCCTTGAAGAGGGGAGACAGAGCCTGAGATCAGGCCCGGGGCTGCGTGGAAGTTTCCTGTTTGCCATGGGCATAGTTGGACGGGCCCGTGCGGCGGAAATCCTCTCGGAAATGGGTGGGCTCGGGGCCGTTTTCACCGGCAACTGCATCGGCCAGATACGCGCCGACGATCTTGTTGACCTGGCGGGACGCGTCGAGCAGACGGACCTGTGCATGGGCCTCATCGGTGATCAACTCGGCCTCGGACAGATCACGCGACCAGCGATCATCCTCGGTCTGATAGATCACGTCACCTTCCAGCAGGTCATTGGCGGTAACAACTTTGGGCGTAAAAGCGCGGGCCATCAGGCAAGCTCCTTGTTGAATTCGGTCAGGGCCCGGGCAGCGTCACGCGGCGCGAGGCCATAAAAGGTCAGGGCGGGGCCGTGCATTTCTGCTGTGGCCAGATCCGAGGGAAGATGATCCAGTGTGGTGGACAGGATACGTTGATCCGGACGCGAGGCGTTTTCCACCAATGTCACGGGGGTTTTGCGATCAGCACCGTGCATGATCAGACGGCCCTGCACAAAGCGGGCCGATTTCTTGCCCATATAGATGGCGGCAACCGAACCGGTGCGCGCCAGCGCGGCCCAGTCGTGATCGGCAAAGCCTTTCATGTCATGCCCGGTCAGAAACCGGACCGAGGAGTTGCGGCCGCGACGGGTCAGGCTTTGGCCGATGCTGGCCACCGCTGCCGACGCAGCCGTGATGCCGGGTACGATGCGCCATGACATACCGGCGGCTTCAACCGCCTCGATTTCTTCGTCCAGACGTCCAAATACGGTCGGGTCACCGGATTTCAGACGCACGACCCGCTTGCCCCTCAGGGTATATTCAACAAGCAATTCATTGATGTCGTCCTGTTTCCAGGACGGGCCAAAGCCAGCCTTGCCAACGTCAACCAATTCTGCACGCTGTCCGGCCAGGGCCAGAATGTCATCGCTGATCAGGCGGTCATGCAGCACAACATCTGCGGTCTCAAAGGCGGAAAGGGCCTTGAGGGTCAGCAGTTCAGGGTCACCGGGGCCTGCGCCGACAAAGTCGACATGCCCTGTATGTCCTTGTGTGTGCGTAAGCGACATCTCTTGCGTCTCGGTGGTTGTTTGACTTGGCTCTTAATATAGGAAATATTCCCGGTAAAGCGCTATATTGCTGCTTAAATAAGGACACATGTTCTGTGGTGGCGGCGATGTGGAACGAGAGTTTCGAAATGAAGGGAAAATTGGAATGTCGGTTCGAATAGACGACACGGATCGGAAAATTCTGGCCGAGCTGCAACGGGATGCCAGCCAGTCGCTTGATGAAATTGCCGTCCGTGTTGGCAGTTCGAAGACACCGGTCTGGAATCGCATTCGCAAGCTGAAAGGTGCCGGGGTGATCGGTCAGCAGACTGTTTTGCTGGACGCTGAAGCGCTGGGGTTTGAGGCGACGTTTTTCGTGCTGATCCGGACCTCGGAACATGAAGCCGAGTGGCAGCAGAAGTTTCTGAAAGCGTTGCGTGATCGCCCGGAGGTGCAGGAGGCGCATCGATTGGCGGGAGATATCGATTATATTCTGAAAGTCCGGGTCAGGATGCGCGGGCCTATGATGCTTTCTATCAGGCGCTGATCTCTGAGGTGCGGGTGCATAACGTGACAGCGTTGCTGTCGATGGAAGAGATCAAGTCGACCACCATGCTGCCGTTGAAGGCTGCAGGGGCAGCGTAGCGGCAAGTTCGGGGGCTCTGCCCCCGTCGCCTGACGGCGACTCCCCCGGGATATTTCTGGCCAGATGAAGACTGGATCCGGACGGTTTCTGGCGGCGGCGGATGTCAGGTTGCCACCCTCAATCCGGTGAGCCCATGGAAGTGGTAGCTGTTTGAGTATGCGGGGTTTTCTGCAAATTTCAGGTTTGGGCAGCGGTCAAACAGAATGGTGAGCGCAAGGCGCATTTCTAGACGCGCCAGCGGGGCACCGACGCAGAAGTGCAGACCGCCGCCAAAGCTGGTATTGGCGCTGGTCTTTCGCAAGGGATCGAAGTGATCCGGCTTGGGCCAGACGGCTGGATCGCGATTGGCGGCCCCGAGCAGCAATGCGACCTGATCGCCGCGGGCAAAGCGATGCCCGAAGAGTTCGACCGGTTCATAGGCGTAGCGTGTGAACATGTGCAGTGGCGGATCGAAGCGCAGGAGTTCTTCGATCAACCCGTCGAGTGTTCCCGGTGTCATTACCTGCGCTTGTGTCGCGGTCGTCAGGATTGTCTTAACACCGTTTCCGATGGCATGGACGGTGGCTTCATGACCGGCATTCAGCAGAAGGATGCAGGTTGTGATCAACTCGTCCCGTGAGAGTTTATCGCCATCTTCTTCGGCTGCGATCAACCGGGTTATCAGATCGTCGCGCGGGTTATTCCGGCGCTTTTCGATGTAATCGGTAAGAAAGGCTGTAAACTCTTGGGTCGCTTTCACCGCAGCGTCTTCTGTCTGACGGGTTCGGTTTGCCTGATACATCGCAACCATCGCATGCGACCAGTTGAGGAGTTGCGGTGCCATGTTTTCGGGTACGCCCAGCAGCTGGCAGATCGTGATCACGGGAATCTGCGTGCAATAGGCGGGCAGAAGATCGAAGGGTTCTGCGGGAAATGCTGAGATCAGATCGTGGCACAGCTGTTCGATTGATGGCGACAGCGCGGCGATGGCGCGGGATGTGAAGGCCCGCATGACCAATGATCGCAGGCGGGTGTGCCGGGGTGGTTCGAGTTCGAGCATCGACTGCGCCTCGACCGCGCGCCAGGGTGCGAGGTGATCGGGGCCGATGCCTGCGCATTCCGGCGGGGCTTCGCGGCCAAAGCGCCGGTCGCGCAGCAGGGTGTGCACCGCCCGATGCGAGACGGCTGCGATCAGGCCGTAGTCTTCCCAATAGACAAGATCACCATATTGGCGTGCGGTATCGTAAAACGGGTAGGGGTTTTGCACAAATGCCGGGTCGGTCGGGGATTGAGACAGCCTCTTCATGCTGCGCAGACTTGTCATGCGCGGCGTCGAATGCAAGACCCTAGGCATGCAACGGATTTGGATCATTGCCGGTTTCCTGTGTGCGGTTGGTTTGTTGTCGGCTGCCGTCTGGACCTATGGCTATCGTCAGGCGCTATCGCAGCTGAGCGAGAAAGCGGAGGCTGATCTTGAATTGGCCGCTGACCGTCTGAGCACGCAGATGCAGGTCTATCAGGAGGTGGCTGTTCTGATGGCGGACCATCCTGTGCTGCGTTCGCTTGAGAGCCCGGCGCAGCAGCAGGCGGCGCGTGACATGTTGCTGGATGTGGCTGACAAGACGGCTGCGGTGAATGCGATGTATCTGGATCGTGACGGCCGGGTGCTGGTGGCCGCTCAGCCCGTGGCGCAGGTAAATCTGGCCACGCATCCCGCGTTCGAACGTGCCATGCAGGGCGCGCTGGGAAGTGCGCATGGGGTTCTGGAGGCCAGTGGCGACCGTATCTATACCTATGCGGCCCCGGCTTTTGGCCCCTCGGGGCAGATCGAGGGTGCATTGATGGTGGTGGCCGATGTACAGGATGTGGAACAGACGTGGCGCGGCAGTACCGAAGCGGTATTTTTCATTGATGCCGCGGGCGTTGTCTTTATCTCGAACCGGTCGGATCTGCTGTTCTGGCGTCGCGAAAATGGCCAGCAGGGTCTGACGTTACCGGATGGGGAGACGGTTGATTTCGCTGCAACCCGCGTGGGAGGGCACGAACTGTGGCAGTTGGATTGGGGGCGCTATCTGCCGCGCCGCGCCTTGCATCTGACGCTTGAATTGCCGGTGATCGACATGACGGCTGAGGTGCTGGTGGATGTCGCTCCGGCGCGGCGTCTGGCCGGGTTGCAGGCGGCAGCGATTGCAGCGATCTGTTTTGCCTTTGGGGCGTTGCTGTTTCTGGCCTCTGAGCGGCGGCGCGCCTTGGCCGAGGCCAATACTGTGCTGGAAAGCCGCGTGGCGCAGCGCACGCGGGCCTTGACTGCGGCGAACTCGGCTTTGCGGCGCGAGGTGGTTGAGCGGCAAGAGGCCGAGGCCGCGTTGAAGCAGGCCCAGACCGATCTGGTGCAGGCGGGCAAGCTGAGCGCCCTGGGCAAGATGTCGGCGGGTATCAGTCATGAGTTGAACCAGCCGCTGATGGCGATCCGGCAATTTGCCGATAACGGGTCGGCGTTTCTGGAACGTGGCAAGGGCGAAAAGGCAGGTGAAAATCTGGGCCGCATCTCGGACATGGCCGCGCGTATGGCGCGGATCATCAAGAACTTGCGGGCCTTCGCCAGAAATGAAAGCGAGCCGATGGGGCGTGTTGATCTGGTGCAGGTTCTGAATACGGCAACCGAATTGACCGAAACGCGCTTGCGCGATGAAGGCGTTGCGTTGGAGTGGCATCCCCCCAAGGCGCAGATTCACGCCTGGGGCGGTGAGGTGCGTCTGGTGCAGGTATTTGTCAATCTGATCAACAACGCGGCAGATGCTATGGTTGACCAATCCGCACGCAAGATAGCGATTTCCCTGACCGAAGGGCAGCCGATCCGCGTGTCAGTCCGCGATACGGGGCCCGGTATTGAAGATCCCGACCGCGTGTTCGAACCGTTTTATACAACCAAGACGGTCGGCACATCCGAAGGAATGGGGTTGGGTCTGTCGATCTCGTATGGGCTGGTCCAAAGTTTCGGGGGGGATATTCGCGGTGCCAATACCGATGACGGTGCCGAGTTCACGGTTGAACTGGAACCCTGCGAAAAGGATAACGCCGCATGATCCGCAAAGTGCTTTTGGTAGATGATGATGCGGCTGTGCGCGAGGCGTTGGCGCAGACCCTTGAACTGGCTGAGTATGAGCCTGTTTCTGCGGGATCGTTTGTGGCTGCCAAAGACCACATTCGCCGGGATTTTGCCGGGGTAATTGTTTCGGATATCCGCATGCCGGGGCGGGACGGGTTTCACCTGCTGGCTTATGCGCGCGAGATTGACCCCGAATTGCCGGTGATCCTGTTGACGGGTGAGGGGGATATTCCCACGGCGGTTCAGGCCATGGGGCAGGGTGCTTACGACTTTCTTGAAAAACCCTGTGCTGCGGCCGATCTTCTTGCGGTGCTGGCAAAGGCCTTTGCCGCGCGGACCGAGGTGTTGCATCAGCGTGAGCAAAAGCGTGAGCTTGAACGGGGTGATCCTGCGGCGCGTCTTCTGTTTGGGTTGTCGGAACGGGCAGAGGCCTTGCGGGAACGGGTGCGCAACGTGGCCCCGACCCGGGCCGAGGTGCTTGTGACGGGGCCGGTGGGCAGCGGTATCTCGAAAGTGGCCGAGGTTGTGCATCTGATGTCTCCGGTCGGGCAGGGGCCTTTTGTCAAACGCCCTGCGTCAAGCATGACACCCGATGATTTGATGCAAAGCTGTACCGATGCGGCGGGTGGTTCGCTGTTTCTGGACGAGGTTTCTTCCCTGTCGGATACCGCGCAATACGCGGCGCTGGAACTGATTGAGCAAGGGTCGGAGGCCCGCATTATCGCGGGGACCACCGCTGATCTGTCCGAGCTTGCCGCTCAGGGCCGGTTCAATGCGGATCTGTTCTATCGGCTGGATGTGATGCGGGTGCGCATTCCGGCACTCTCTGAGCGCCCCGAGGATATCCCTGTGATTTTTCGCCGTTACGTTGCGCAGGCGGCCGAGCAGGCCGGGATCGCCGAGCCTGAGATCACGCCCGCGCATCTGGCATCGTTGATGACGCAGAACTGGCCGGGGAACGCGCGGTCTTTGATGTCTGCTGCGATGCGATTTGTCCTGGGAATGCCGGAAGAGGTTGCACAGGCCGCGGATCAGGGGTTGAGCGAGCAATTGGCGCGCGTCGAACGTTCGTTGCTGATCGCGGCGCTTGGACGCCACAACGGAAAAGCGGCTGATGCGGCGAAAGCACTGAAACTGCCGCGCAAGACGTTTTACGACAAGCTGTCGCGCTATCACATCCGACCGGAAGATTATCGCCGATAACCAAAGGCTCCCGCCGCTTTTACCGGCATTTTCATGCCGTCAAAACCGTTGGGCCGGGCAGCCCGCCCAGGCGGGCTGCTGGTGTGCTGCGGGGCCCGCGCATGATTCGTTCTGAGCGATTCGAATTTTGTGCGAAAATCCGCACAACGCGGGGATCGCATGTGCGAAATTCCGCACAGAGCCTTGCGAGGCCTGTGATGAAGGGTGGGTAATTTTCATGTAAATATATGAAATATATTAATAAATAATCATCACTTATGCAGCGCAACAAACGGTTGAGAGCGATGCCGCGATTCGCTTCACTCCGCTGCAGAGGGCGTCAACCGGCGCCTGATCTGAGTTTCTATGAAGTCTGGGAGGAAATGACAGATGAAGTTCCTGACAACGGCAGCGACCGCGATTGCGCTTACCGTGACGGCGACCGCTGGTATGGCGGCCTGTGACGACGGTGAGATCGTCGTCAAATTCGCGCATGTGACCAATACCGACAAACACCCCAAGGGCATCGCCGCATCACTGCTGGAACAGCGTGTAAATGACGAGATGAACGGCGTGATGTGCATGGAGGTGTTCCCCAACTCGACCCTCTATAACGACGACAAGGTGCTTGAGGCGATGTTGCAGGGCGATGTGCAACTGGCCGCCCCGTCGCTGTCAAAGTTCGAAAAGTTCACCAAGCAGTTCCGTCTGTTTGACCTGCCGTTCATGTTCAAGAACATCGATGCCGTGGATGCGTTCCAGGCCTCGGCCGATGGTCAGGCCATGAAAGACAGCATGCAGCGCCGCGGTTTGCAGGGGCTGGCGTTCTGGCACAACGGTATGAAGCAGATGTCGGCCAACAAGCCTCTGGTTGATCCGTCGGATGCGGATGGTCTGAAGTTCCGTGTGCAGTCCTCGGACGTGCTGGTGGCGCAGATGGAGGCCATCGGTGGCAGCCCGCAGAAGATGGCATTCTCGGAAGTCTATGGCGCGCTGCAACAGGGCGTTGTGGACGGGCAGGAGAACACCTGGTCGAATATCTATGGCAAGAAGTTCTTTGAGGTGCAGGACGGCATCACCGAGACCAACCACGGTATCATCGACTATCTGGTTGTGACTTCGGTGGACTGGCTGGACAGCCTTGAGCCGGAGGTGCGTGACCAGTTCCTGACCATTCTGTCCGAAGTCACCGAGCAGCGGAACAAGGAGGCCTTTTCTGTGAATGAAGCGGCCAAAGCCTCGATCACCGACGCGGGGGGTATCATCCGTGACCTGAACCCTGAACAACGCCAGGCCTGGGTCGATGCGATGAAACCGGTCTGGGATCAGTTTGCAGGCGATGTCGGTCAGGACAAGATCGACGCCGCGCAGGCGATCAACGCCGGGTTCTGATCCCGGATCAGGCCGCGCGTCGGGGGACTGGGGAGTTATCGACGCGCAGGCCGGGCGGGCCGTATTCAGGCCCGCCACCCCTTGACCCTCATCATAAAAATGCGAGGACAGAGAGATGTCTGGTGCGAAACCCGGACCAAGCGGGCTGGTCGACCATATCGAAGAGACGATGATTGCGCTGTTGTTGGGGGTGATGACGGTCGTCACCTTTGCGAATGTAATTGCGCGGTTTGTGTTTAATTCCAACATCCTGTGGGCGCTTGAGCTGACGGTATTCACCTTTGGCTGGCTGGTGCTGCTGGGGGCATCCTATGCGGTGAAGAAACATGCGCATCTGGGTGTGGATGCGATCCTGAACATGTTGGCCCCCGCACCGCGCCGGATTCTGGCGCTGATTGCGGTGGGATGCTGTCTGGTGTTCTCGCTGTTGTTGCTGAAGGGGTCATATGACTATTGGGCGGTCTTCGCCGATCTGCCCCCCACGTCAGGCCGCTGGTTCCCGACCGGGTTCGATACCGGCGCGCGCAGCCAGAGCTTCTATGAGGTTGATGACATTCCCATGGTCGCACCGCTGCGGTTTCTGGAAGAACTGATCAACTATGGCGAAGGGTATGAGAAGCTGCCCAAGGTCATCCCCTATCTGGTTCTGCCGGTGTCGATGGTGCTGCTGGTGATCCGGTTTTCGCAGGTCGCTGTTCAGATCTGGCGCGGCGAAGCCGACCGTCTTGTCGCCAGCCACGAGGTCGAGGACGAGATCGAAGAGGTTCGCGCCCAGCAGGGAGAGCATGACTGATGGATGTTGTTCTTCTATTCTCGATGGTTATCGGCCTGCTGCTGATCGGGGTTCCGATCGCGGTGGCGCTTGGCCTCAGCTCGACCCTGTTCCTGTTGATCTATTCCGACAGTTCGCTGGCCTCGGTTGCGGCCACGCTGTTTGAGGCGTTTGAGGGGCATTTTACCCTGCTGGCCATTCCGTTCTTTATCCTCGCCTCGTCGTTCATGACGACAGGCGGCGTGGCGCGGCGGATTATCCGGTTTTCGATTGCCTGTGTGGGGCATCTGCCCGGCGGTCTGGCGATTGCGGGTGTGTTTGCCTGTATGCTGTTTGCCGCCCTGTCCGGGTCTTCTCCGGCCACGGTTGTGGCCATCGGGTCTATCGTCATCGCCGGGATGCGTCAGGTCGGCTATTCCAAGGAGTTCGCGGCTGGTGTGATCTGTAACGCAGGCACATTGGGCATCCTGATCCCGCCCTCCATTGTGATGGTGGTGTATGCTGCAGCCGTTGAGGTCTCGGTCGGGCGCATGTTCCTTGCAGGTGTTATTCCGGGGCTGATGGCCGGTTTGATGCTGATGGTGACGATCTACGTTATGGCCAAGGTCAAGAACCTGCCCAAAGGCGACTGGAAAGGCTGGGGTGAGATCTTCACCTCGGCGCGCGAGGCCGGTTGGGGCCTGTTCCTGATCGTCATCATTCTGGGTGGCATCTATGGCGGTATCTTCACGCCAACCGAGGCCGCCGCTGTGGCGGCCGTCTACGCCTTCCTGATTGCGAGCTTTGTCTACAAGGACATGGGGCCGCTTAGCACAGAAGAGGGCAGCCCGAATCTGACGCTGTTGAAAAAGCCCCATGCGCTTGTCACGGCGTTCTTCCATCCCGACACCAAGCACACGCTGTTTGAGGCCGGGAAACTGACCGTCACCCTGCTGTTCGTCATCGCCAACGCACTGATCCTGAAGCACGTGCTGACGGATGAGCAGGTGCCACAACATATCGCAAGCGCCATGCTGTCGGCAGGTCTGGGGCCGGTGACATTCCTGATTGTGGTCAACGTCATCCTGCTGATCGGTGGGCAGTTCATGGAGCCCTCGGGCCTGCTGGTCATCGTGGCGCCGCTGGTGTTCCCGATTGCCATCGAACTGGGCATCGATCCGATCCATCTGGGCATCATCATGGTGGTCAATATGGAGATCGGGATGATCACGCCTCCGGTTGGGCTCAACCTGTTTGTGACCTCCGGCGTGGCGGGAATGCCGATGATGGGCGTGGTGAAGGCGGCGCTGCCCTTCCTGGCGGTGCTGTTCGTCTTCCTGATCATGGTGACCTATATCCCGTGGATATCGACCTTCCTGCCCAATACGTTCATGGGGCCAGAGATCATAACCAACTAGGTCCCTGCCTGAGCGGCAATCGAAACCGGGCGGCCCGCGCCGCCCGGTTTTTTCGTGCCCTGCCTTGATCCGAGCGCCGGGTTTCTTATGTAAGGCCTGAGGACGACCTCCCCGCCATGGGTGATCATTCGGGACGACCCGAAAGGACAAGAGGTCTCTTAATGGCTTGGATTTACTTACTGTTCGCCGGCCTTCTGGAAATCATCTGGGCTGTGGCCATGAAGCAATCGGCCGGGTTTACGCGCATGTGGCCCACGGCGATCATGGGTGTTGCGATGATCGGATCATTTGGTCTGCTGGCGCTGGCGATGCGCACATTGCCGCTGGGTACCGCCTATGTCATCTGGACTGGTATCGGCGCAGTTGGCGCGTTTCTGGTTGGCATCATGTTTCTGGGCGAAACACTTACGGCCGCGCGCATTTTTGCGGCAGGTCTCATTGTGACTGGCCTGATAACGATGAAACTGGCCTGAGTATCTGCTCAGGCCTCTTGCAGCGCGTCGATGATGCCCGCGAAATCTGCGGCCTTCAGGCTCGCGCCGCCAACCAGCGCGCCATCGACGTTGGAGACGGCAAAGATGTCGGCGGCGTTGCCCGGTTTGACCGACCCGCCATAGAGCAGACGGACGGAACGCCCCACACCTTCGCCGAAACGGCGCTCAAGCCGGGCGCGGATGAAATCGTGAACCTCGCCGATCTCGTCCAAAGTGGGCACTTTGCCCGTTCCGATTGCCCAGATCGGCTCATAAGCGACGATCAGGTTTTCGCCGGTGGATTGGTCGGGGATCGAGCCTGACATCTGGCCACCTATGATATCCAGCGTGTTGGCTGCCTCGCGCTGTTCAAGGCTTTCGCCAACACAGATGATTGCCTTCAGGCCCGCATCCATTGCGGCGCGGGCTTTGGCGCGGATGTCTTCGTTTTGCTCGGCGTGATCCTCGCGTCGTTCGGAATGGCCCAGAATGACCGTGCTTGCGCCTGCATCCAGCAGCATATCCGCGCTCAGATCACCGGTATGCGCGCCCGAGGTCGCCGCGTGGCAATCCTGACCACCAATCGCAATGCCGGACCCTGCGACCACGCGGGTTGCACGATCAAGCAATGTCGCCGGAGGGCAGATCAGGATATCAACAGACGGTGCGGGGCAGGCGGTGCGCAGCGCCTCAAGCTCGTTCAGCGCAGCGCCGGTTCCGTTCATTTTCCAGTTGCCTGCTGCTAACTTGCGCCGCATTGCGATCCCTCCGTTTTTATGGTTCTACGCATCGGATATCACCCACAGGCGGGGCTGACAATTCCGGTTGCAGGTCCCGCAACAGGCAACCGGATGAACCGCTCAAGTCAGAGGCCCGCATGATCGACAATCTGGACCTTGCAAAGCTGGATCAGCACGACCCGGCCGAGATGGACAAGCTGCGAGACGCCGTTGGCCGGGTGGGGTTTCTTCGCATATCCAATACCGGGTTGAGTGCGGACCGGATCGGGCAGGTCCTTGCGGCCTATCGCGATTTTTTCCGCCAGCCAGACGAGATCAAGCAAAGTGTTGATATGGCGGCAACCGGTGCCAATCGCGGTTGGGGCGCGTCACGCTCTGAACAGGTCGATCCGGATGCCAACCCTGATTACAAGCAGGTGTTTGATTGCGGTTTCGAACTGCCATCCGACAGCCCCTATGCTGGTCGCGGGCTTAGCGTATACGCCCCCAATCTGTGGCCTGAGGGGGCAGAGATGTTTCGCGATACGATCCAAAGCTACTATTCGGACGCTTGCGCTGTTGCCATGCGAATCTTGCGCATGATCGCTGTTTCACTGGGCCGGGAGGCTGGCAGTTTTGATGCCGCATTCGACACCCCGATGGCGCTGCTGCGCGGGAACTACTATCCGCAACGCCCTGATTGGGCAGGAGAAAACGATTTTGGGATTGCAGCCCATACCGATTATGGCTGCCTGACCTTGCTGGCAACCGACGGCACGCCGGGCCTTGAGGTTCGTATGCCCAACGGCACCTGGCAGCCGGTCGAAGCCGCGCCGGGGCAGTTCATCATCAATTTTGGCGAAATGCTGGAATTCTGGACCGGCGGAGAGGTCAAGGCGACCGAACACCGTGTCCGGGGTGGGGCGGCAGAGCGAATCTCGGTTCCGCTGTTCTTTAACCCGTCTTACGATACCAATGTTGCACCACCGGGATCAGGCACTTTCATTCGCGCCGGTGAGCATCTGACGCGGCGGTTCAATGAAACCTATGTGCATTTACAGGCGACGACCTAGTTTTGCGCTGAGATCGTTTCGTCAAACTTGATCGATTCACCACAGCCGCAAGCATCAACCACATTGGGGTTGCGGAATTTGAAACCCGATTCCAGCAGAGAAACCTCATAGTCGATCTCGGTTCCGAACAGGAACATCTGCGCCATCGGTGCGATCATAACGCGGGCACCATCCTGTTCGACGACCTCGTCATTCGGGTCGGCCTCATCGACATAGTCCATGGTATATTCCATACCCGCGCAGCCGCCTTTCTTGACGCCTATGCGCAGACCGACATGACCGCCGGATTGCATCAGCCGAACAATCTGTTCAGCGGCTTTTTCTGTCATGGTCACGGCTTGTTTGCCGGGAATGCCAAACATTGAGGGGCTCCGTTTTCGCGCGTTGACACTAATCTAGGGCCCGCGGGGGCCGGGCTCAAGAGAGGAGAGCGATAAATCCTGCAGCTGCGACGGCTTGCCTGCAACCGCAGAATGGCTTTAGCGTGACAAGTGTTCAGGACTGTTTGGTGAAGATGTGGAATGGAGGCGAAGAGTGATGGTGGCAAAAGACAAGTGGATTATCCGCCAAACGGTTATATCCGGGTTGGTCAGTATCGTATTGACTACCGCTGCGCTGGCTGCCAACGATGTCAAACGCCACCCGGTCAATTGCGCCACCGCGCCCGGGGATTTGCGCGCAATCGCTGCTGAAAAGAAGCATGCCGAGGATCAGCAGGTTGAAAGCGTGGTTTCCATCCTGCCAGCGGGTGCCTTGCTGGGGCTGGTGACCGGCACTGAAAACAAGCACCTCAAGATGCTCTCGGGCGATTATATCAAGCAGCTGGATGCCAGAGCGGCAGAAATCAAATCAACCTGCGACATCAACTGACCACGTCTATTGACTTATGAGATAAAAAGAGACCGCCCCCGGGCGAGGGCGGTCAAAATCCGGGGCAGATCTTTTCAGGGGTGATAGACAGGTAAATTGGCCCGGACGCCAGCACAGCGGGGACAGCCGGTGCTTGCGTGGCGAACATACGGACATTTTGTATCGATAAATTTACGGATTTGTAACAGATACATAACCGTTTCGCAGTAAACGGTCACATCTGGCCGACAGCGATGTCTTACATGAAGCCCAGTTCAAGGCGGGCTTCATCCGACATCATCTCCATACCCCAGGGGGGTTCCCATGTCAGCTCGACATCTACTTCTTTGACACCGGCAACGGGCTCGATGGCTTCCATGATCCAGCCCGGCATTTCGCCCGCAACAGGGCAACCCGGGGCGGTGAGCGTCATGATGACTTTGACCGCATTTTCACTATTGATATCAATTGTGTAGATCAAACCCAGATCATATATGTTAACCGGGATTTCGGGGTCATAGACCGACCGGCATGCATTCACAACCGGTTCATATAGGGGATGCTCGATGGTCGAAGGCGCGATCAGCGGGCTGCCTTCAAGCTGTTCACTTGGATGAGTCATTCATGCCTCGGGTCTGTTACCTGAGAAATTATATAGGGAAACTGTGCGGCAGCGTCCAGAGGTGCAGTGGCGCCTTTGACAAGCGCCACGTTGCATCAGTCATTGATATCGTGATTGAAGGTTTTGACCTGCCCATGCGGCAGCGCAAACATCCGCCGCAGCACCAGCCAGGCAATCAGTGACAGCACGGCAAAGATCAGCAACAGAATCGGCAGGCCGGGGTTCAGGCCGGGGACCAGCAACAAAATCCCCGTAATCCCGGCACCGATTGCAAACCCCAGAAAGATGAACCCGGGCAGGACAACTTCGAGGATGGCCAGCACAAGCGCCCCGGCCAGCCAGATCCACCAGGTCAGCCAGAAAGGATCTGCCATCACTTGCCTCCTTTCAGCATGTTGAACGCGTTGCCAAAGGCCTCAAGCGCGTTTGCAGGCACAACGATGGTTTGCGAGCCGGTGCCGTTGCCCAGCGCGTTCAGGGCCTCGACCTGTTTCAGGGCAACCTGATATTGCGCGGCCTCAATGCCGTTGTCCTGAATGGCCTTGGCAACAACGCCGGTTGCGTAGGCCTCGGCCTCGGCCTGAATGCGGCGGGCCTTGGCGGTTTGCTCGGCCGCATAAAGTTCGGCATCGGCCTGCAACTCAACCGCGCGCTTTTGCCCCTCGGCTTCGGTCACCTGCGCGCGGCGGGCCCGTTCGGCGTTCAGCTGTTGCAGCATCGCGTCACGGGTGGCCTGATCCAGATTGACATCCAGAATCTCGGCGCGGGTCACTTCGATGCCCCAGTCATCGACAGCGGTCTCGACACTTTCCTGAATGCGTTCAATCAGTTGCGCACGGTTCGATTGAACCTCGTCCAGATCCATTTTACCGATCTCGGCACGGACGATACCGGCCACGGTGGTGGCAATCGCGCCATCTACGTCACGGATGCGGTAGACAGTCTTTTCAGGTTCCAGAATGCGATAGAAAACCGAAGTATCGATCTGTACCAGAACATTGTCCTTGGTGATTGCGTCCTGGGTCGCATTTGGCAACTGGCGTTCAAGGATAGATATCTTATGGCGCGCAACATCCAGAAAAGGAACGATAAAGTTGATCCCCGGCCCAAGCACCGAATGCAGGCGGCCGAAGCGTTCGACCACGTATTTCTCGGATTGGGGCACGATCTTGATACCCTTCAGGATGATGACGACAACAAAGGCCGCCGCCAGCAGGTATATGATATTCGAGGTGAGCAGTCCGATAATCTGGTCTTCTGTCATATCTGTCCTCTTATTTTTTTGTGTACTATAGTATACACTTGGGGATTGAGTCGCCCGATTTCAACTCTGGTATGGATTGAGCGGGGATGAATGCAAATCTCTGAAACCGATAATGTGGTGTGTAATTTCGGGGCTGTGGCTGCTTTGCATCCGGTGATGGTTGCGGTATCGGGCAGGGATGAAGCTGATCATTGACACAGACCCGGGCATCGACGACGCGATGGCCATTGCCTATGCCGCCGCCGCCCCCGACATCGACCTGATCGGGTTGACGACTGTTTTTGGCAACACCCATGTACACCAGTCCAGCCGGAACGCGCGCTTTCTGGCCCACAAGCTGGGTCTGGATATCCCGGTGGCCGAGGGGGCCCGCTTTGCGTGTGGCGAAACCGGCCATTCCCCGTCTGAACATGTGCATGGGCCCGAGGGCTTTGGCGATCTCACCGAGGTCCCGCATATTGGCAGAAACCATGATTTGCCTGCGGCTGAGTTCCTTGTTGAAATGGCGCGGGTTCATCGCAATGAACTGGTGATCTGCGCCATCGGGCCGCTGACCAACATCGCCGAGGCCATGCGGCTGGATTCCGGGTTTTCGCGGAACCTTGGCAAGCTTGTGATCATGGGAGGGGCAGTGTTCTGCCCGGGAAATATCACCGAACATGCCGAGGCAAATATCTATCACGATGCCAGATCCGCCGATGTGGTGTTTGCTGCGCCGCCGCCCACGGTGCTGGTTGGGTTGGATGTCACGCTGAAAACGCTCTACACAGCTGCCGACTTTGAGGCTCTGGCCCGACGCTCCGGCGATATGGGGGGCTTTCTGCACGATATCTCGCGGTTCTACCTCAAATTCTACAAAGAGGTCGGCGGGCTGGACGGCTGTGGCCTGCACGATTCAACCGCTGTGATTGCCTGCACACATGAGCCGATGTTCGATCTGGTCGAAACGGGATTGCAGGTGATCACGGACGGTCCCGAACGGGGTGCCACGCGTATCGATCCGTCGCGACCATCTGTTCGTGTCTGTCGCGATGTGGATGGGGCAGGGGTGGTGCGCCTGTTTACGGAACGGGTGGCCACGCTGCCCTGACGGGTTGCAATGGCGGCGCAGATCGGGCAAAGCCTGCCCGGTTCCGCGACCCGAGGCCCCAGATGACAGACCGTTTCTCTTTTGACCTGAAAGCGACCGATGGCAAGGCCCGCACCGGTGTGATCCACACGCCGCGGGGCGAGGTGCGCACGCCGGCGTTCATGCCTGTGGGCACCGCAGCGACGGTGAAGGCGATGATGCCTGAAAGCGTGCGCGCGACCGGGGCAGATATCCTGCTGGGCAACACCTACCACCTGATGCTGCGCCCTACGGCGGAACGAATTGATCGTCTGGGCGGTCTGCACAAGTTCATGAACTGGGACCGCCCGATCCTGACGGATTCCGGCGGGTTTCAGGTGATGTCGCTGGCCGGTTTGCGCAAGCTGACTGAAAAAGGCGTGACGTTCAAATCCCACATTGACGGCTCGAAACACGAACTGACCCCGGAACGGTCAATGGAGATCCAGCGCCTGCTGGGGTCGGACATTGTCATGTGTTTTGATGAGTGTCCGGCGTTGCCTGCAGATCGCGACCGCATCGCCGAGTCGATGCGTCTTTCGATGCGATGGGCCGACCGCTCGCGCGTGGCGTTCGGGGATCGCCCGGGGCATGCCTTGTTCGGCATCATGCAGGGCGGGCTGGAACAGGACCTGCGCGAAGAAAGCGCCGAAGCGCTGAAGCAGATCGGTTTCGAAGGGTATGCCATCGGCGGTCTGGCCGTGGGTGAGGGGCAGGAGGCCATGTTTGATTGCCTTGATTACGCACCCGATTTTCTGCCCGCAGACCGACCACGTTACCTGATGGGGGTGGGCAAGCCCGATGATATCGTTGGCGCGGTTGCGCGGGGCGTTGATATGATGGATTGCGTTCTGCCGTCCCGCTCGGGCCGTACCGGGCAGGCGTTCACGCGCCACGGGGTCGTCAACATCAAGAACGCCCGCCATGCCGAGGATCCGCGCCCGCTGGATGAGCAGTGCACCTGCCCGGCCTGCTCGAACTATTCCCGCGCGTATCTGCATCATGTCTTCCGCTCGAACGAGATGATATCGGGCATGCTGTTGACCTGGCACAACCTGCATTATTTTCAGGAGATCATGCAGGGGATGCGAGACGCAATCGCGGCGGGTACCTTTGCTGAATGGCAGGCCCGGTTTCACGCGCAACGTGAACAAGGTGATATCGAGCCACTTTAGGTTGCGATCCCAACAGTGACAAACCCTGCATTTTTTGCTATATTGTTGCTATTCCATTTACGAATTTCATGTTTTTTGTTCAGGAGGATTCTATGCCTCGTTTTCTTATTTCTATCGTATTCACCCTGTTCGCATCAGCGTCTGTTGCAGATGTCTGGACCTTCGAGACGCCATCCGAAAACATCCAGTGCGTTGTCGGGCAGAGCCCCGATA
This sequence comes from Rhodobacteraceae bacterium KLH11, assembly GCA_000158135.1. Taxonomy (GTDB): domain Bacteria; phylum Pseudomonadota; class Alphaproteobacteria; order Rhodobacterales; family Rhodobacteraceae; genus Ruegeria. The sequence continues at coordinate 2,936,559 of DS999531.1, read as the reverse complement.
CCTCGGACCTGACATGCACCATTATCGAACGGACCGGCGCGCCAGCCCTGCCGCGCCCTGCGGAATGCCAATCGGATTGGGGGCATGACTTCTTCATGACCAATCAGGGTGCGGTGCGAATGCTGTGCCAGCCGGTCAACCGCAACCGCGACGGGTTTGATCAGGCTGACTATGGCGTGACAGGCAGGTTTGGCGGCTTTGTCTGCCACTCCTCGAAAAAGGGTCTGGAATGCAAAAATGAGGTTGGCCACGGGTTCTTTCTGTCCCGCGCCGTTCAAAAGGTGTTCTGAGCCGAGCTGGGGGCCGGATTGCCGTTATTCTAAGCAGGTTGTACGAAAATCCGTGGATATGTCTTGCGGATGCCTTGAAGTCCCCAGATCGTCGCGTCATGCTGCATCACGACAAATGGCGATGAGGTTGAAATGGGGGAACAGGTGCCCCACCTTTATCGTCCAAGACAGGAGACAGCCAATGGTTGCCTTTGACAGGGACCAGCGCCGTCTTGCCAATGATAAGGATAGAGCATGCTAGAGCCTCTGAATTCCTCATACCCCGTTCTGCCGTTGCGCGATATCGTGGTGTTCCCGCATATGATCGTGCCGCTGTTCGTGGGCCGAGACAAATCGGTCCGCGCGCTGGAAGAGGTGATGCAGGATGACAAGCAAATTCTGTTGTCCAGCCAGGTTGATCCCGGTGACGATGATCCCGAAATTGATGGTATCTACCGCTCGGGCGTTCTGGCCAACGTATTGCAACTGCTGAAACTGCCCGATGGCACCGTGAAGGTGCTGGTCGAAGGGCAGGCGCGGGTGCAGATCACGGAATTTCTGGAAAATGATCAGTTTTTCGAAGCCCGTGCCGAGTATCTGACCGAAATCCCCGGCGATGTCACCACGACCGAAGCGCTGCTGCGCACGGTTGCTGATGAATTCGAGCGCTATGCCAAAGTGCGCAAGAACATCCCCGAAGAGGCGCTGGCCGCCGTTGGTGAAACCACCGAGCCCGCCAAGCTGGCCGATCTGGTCTCGGGGCATCTGGGCATCGAAGTCGAACAAAAGCAGGAATTGCTTGAGACGCTCAGCGTCAGTGAGCGGCTTGAGAAGGTCTATGGCCTGATGCAGGGCGAAATGTCGGTTCTGCAGGTCGAGAAAAAGATCAAGACCCGTGTCAAATCCCAGATGGAGAAGACCCAGCGCGAGTACTATCTGAATGAGCAGATGAAGGCCATTCAGAAAGAACTGGGCGATGGCGAGGATGGCAGCAATGAAGTTGCCGAGCTGGAAGCCAAGATCACCGAGACCAAGCTGTCAAAAGAGGCGCGCGAAAAGGCCGAGGGCGAGCTGAAGAAGCTCAAGAACATGTCGCCCATGTCGGCTGAGGCCACGGTTGTGCGCAACTATCTGGATTGGATTCTGTCGCTGCCCTGGGGCACCAAATCCCGCGTCAAAAAGGATCTGGGCCGGGCGCAGGATATTCTGGATGCCGATCACTATGGGCTTGAGAAGGTCAAGGAACGGATCGTTGAATATCTGGCGGTTCAGCAGCGGTCGAAAAAGTTGAAAGGCCCGATCCTGTGCCTTGTTGGCCCTCCGGGTGTGGGTAAAACCTCGCTTGGTAAGTCGGTTGCCAAAGCCACGGGGCGCGAGTTCATTCGCATCAGCTTGGGCGGCGTGCGCGACGAATCCGAGATCCGCGGCCACCGCCGGACCTATATTGGCTCGATGCCCGGCAAGATCATTCAGGCGCTGAAAAAGGCGAAAACCACGAACCCGCTGATCTTGTTGGATGAAATCGACAAGATGGGGCAGGATTTCCGTGGTGATCCGGCCTCGGCGATGCTGGAGGTGTTGGATCCGGAACAGAACAGCACGTTCATGGATCACTATCTTGAGGTCGAATATGACCTCAGCAACGTGATGTTCCTGACCACGTCGAACAGCTATAACATGCCCGGGCCCTTGCTGGACCGGATGGAGATCATTCCGCTGGCCGGCTACACCGAAGAGGAAAAATCCGAGATTGCCAAGCAGCACCTGATCAGCAAGCAGGTCAAAAACCACGGCCTGAAGGCCAAGGAATTTGAACTGACCGATGAGGCGCTGCAATCGATCATCCGCACCTATACTCGCGAGGCGGGCGTGCGGAACCTTGAACGCGAGATTGCCAAGGTGGCGCGGAAATCGCTGACCAAGATCATCAAGAAAGAGGCGGACTCGGTCACCGTGACCCCGGATAATCTGGATGATTTCCTGGGTGTGCCGAAATTCCGGTATGGTCTGGCCGAACAGGACGATCAGGTTGGTGTCGTGACCGGTCTGGCGTGGACGTCGGTGGGGGGCGATCTGCTGCATATCGAGGCGCTGAAACTGCCCGGCAAGGGGCGGATGAAGACCACCGGTAAGCTGGGCGATGTGATGAAGGAATCCATCGATGCGGCCTCGTCTTACGTGCGGTCCATTTCGCCCCAGATCGGTGTGAAGCCGCCGAAGTTCGACAAGATCGATATCCACGTTCACGTGCCGGATGGCGCCACACCCAAGGATGGCCCCAGCGCTGGTCTGGCCATGGTGACATCGATCGTATCAGTTCTGACAGGTATTCCCGTGCGCAAAGACATCGCCATGACCGGCGAAGTGTCGCTGCGCGGCAACGCGATGCCGATTGGCGGGCTGAAAGAGAAACTGCTGGCGGCCCTCCGGGGTGGCATCAAGACCGTTATGATCCCGGAAGAGAATGAAAAGGATTTGGCCGATATTCCGGACAATGTGAAAGAAGGGTTGGAAATCATTCCGGTCAAGCACGTCTCGGAAGTTCTGGAACATTCTCTGGTGCGCGAACCCGAATCTGTTGAATGGGACGAGGCCGCAGAAGAGGCCGCCGCTGCGGCGGCTCAGGCCGCCGAAGGGTCAGGGCCATCTGCCACGGCCCATTAAGGCAAACAGCAAAGGCGGGGTTGATCCCCGCCTTTTTTATTCGAGGGGCTTGGCTGGACCGGGCCCCTCGTTACTGGCGATAGTCTTTGTTCGGCAGAGCCAACCCTGGTGTTGGAAGTGGAAATAAGCTCCAACTTCTGGCAGATTGGATCATAGCACCCAGGTAGGAGACCCCAGAATGCCTCAGTACAATGATTTGTTTGAACTTTCGGTCGAAGATATGAACCTGATCGAAGAGGCCATGCGCCACGTCATCGCGTCAAGATCAAAGGCAGATGCCGATGAAACCGATGATGTCAGGGAAGCCCGGGAAGAGTTTGTGCGAAAAGCGCATGCCCTGTTGGGCAGGTTGCACGATCAAAAGATATTCTACCGCCCCAGAACCGGTGCCTATGTCAGCGGCTGATGCAATAATGCAAGTGGAATAAACTGATCTTGCATCATCATCGTCGCGTAAGTCATTGAAAAATATGGTGGGTGATAAGAGATTTGAACTCCTGACATCTTCGATGTGAACGAAGCGCTCTACCACTGAGCTAATCACCCATAGGCGTGGCTCTTACAGGGCCTCGGGTTTGTTCGCAAGATCAAAGCCGCCAGATCGGGTCAGGGTTGGCGGATATCCGAGTTGCGCGGGCCTGCAAAAAAGTTGGAGGATGCGGAAAAAATCGGGATCGGGCAAAAAACTTGAAAACGCCGCTTGACGCTGATCAACCGTAGCCATAATACACCCCAACGTTCAGAGATGAACGGGCAGTGGGCGGTTGTAGCTCAGTTGGTTAGAGTACCGGCCTGTCACGCCGGGGGTCGCGGGTTCGAGCCCCGTCAACCGCGCCATCACTGCCAGCCTTCGATCCGGGTCAATGGATCGCAGATAGACCCTAAATGCGCGGTTGTAGCTCAGTTGGTTAGAGTACCGGCCTGTCACGCCGGGGGTCGCGGGTTCGAGCCCCGTCAACCGCGCCATTTTCACCAAAGACAGAAATTCATATGCTCTTTGTAAGGTTTTCTGCCGACATCCGGTCAATTGCATGATTTATTGGCGGAAAATTACCGGGGGCAAGCAGTGACCAGTTTGAATCGAGTCATCATGGCACGGAAAAGCCGGCGCTGGATTCGAGGGTTGAAGCCAGAGACACTGGATGTTGTGGAGATATCCGGTTCGTGGGGCAAGCAGTTCGGGTTTCGCAGCTATCAGCAGGCCTGGCGGGTAAAACACGACATCTGTACCGGGCCGGTATTGGATGATCAGCAGCAGGTGCGACATTGCGATCTGGTTCTGGCCAATCAGGTTTGGGAACATCTCGATCGCCCAATCGAAGCCACCCTGAACGTGCAGGAGATGCTGCGGCCGGGTGGGTATTTTTGGCTGGCGGTGCCCTTTTTCATACCCTTTCACGCCGCCCCTCATGATTGTTCCCGCTGGTCGGCGCGAGGTTTGAAGAACCTGCTAAGCGAATGCGGTTTCGATCCGGCCCATATCCGGGCCGAGCAATGGGGAAACCGGCAGGCAGCGCTGCGCAATCTCGAACCCGAATGGCCGCCGGTTTACGATCCGGAAACGGATGTACTGGACAATGATCCTGACTTCCCGATTTGCGCCTGGGCACTGGCGCGCAAAGCGCTCGATTAAGGCATGTTGCGTTTATCCGGGCGGTTGTTTCGACATGCGTGGTCGCTTGAATCGCATGGCAGCGTATTTCGAGCTGGGTCAAACCCTGCTGAGGCAGATGCGGAAGGTGTCGAAAATCCGCCTGTTCATTCTTTGTTCTAATTTTTCGGTTGGAGACTCAGCGCCGCTCGCCTATCTCTGGGGGGCGTTGGTTTTTGGGGGCCGAAATGGCTGAGCTGAAGAATATCGAGGTGCGCGGTGCGCGCGAGCATAACCTCAAAGGCATTGATGTCGACATTCCCCGGGATCAACTGGTGGTCATCACCGGCCTGTCCGGTTCGGGTAAATCCTCGCTGGCGTTCGACACGATCTATGCCGAGGGTCAGCGCCGCTATGTCGAAAGCCTGTCGGCCTATGCGCGCCAGTTTCTCGATATGATGGAGAAGCCTGATGTGGACCACATCAGCGGCCTGAGCCCGGCGATCTCGATCGAGCAGAAGACGACCTCGAAAAACCCACGTTCGACCGTCGGGACTGTCACCGAGATCTACGACTATCTGAGGCTGCTGTTCGCCCGTGCCGGGACGCCCTATAGCCCGGCCACAGGGCTGCCGATCGAGGCGCAGCAGGTGCAGGACATGGTCGACCGGATCATGGGCGAAGAGGAGGGCACGCGTGGCTATCTTCTGGCCCCCATCGTGCGCGACCGGAAGGGCGAATATAAGAAAGAGTTCCTTGAATTGCGCAAACAGGGCTTTCAGCGCGTAAAGGTCGATGGGTCGTTCTATGAACTGGATGAGCCGCCAACGCTGGACAAGAAGTTCCGTCATGACATCGACGTTGTGGTCGACCGTCTGGTGGTGCGCGAAGGCATGGAAACCCGCCTGGCCGACAGTCTGCGCACCGCTCTGGACTTGGCGGATGGGATTGCAATCCTTGAGACCGCGCCAAAAGAAGGCGAGTCCAAGCGGATTACTTTCAGCGAGAATTTTGCCTGCCCGGTCAGCGGCTTTACCATCCCCGAGATCGAACCGCGTCTGTTTTCGTTCAACGCCCCGTTTGGCGCCTGTCCGGATTGCGACGGTTTGGGGGTAGAACTTTTTTTTGACGAACGACTGGTCGTACCTGACCAGACTCTGAAATTGTATGATGGGGCACTGGCCCCATGGCGCAAGGGCAAATCGCCGTATTTCCTGCAAACCATCGAAGCCATTGCGCGCCACTATGAGTTCGACAAGAACACGCCGTGGAAAGACCTGCCCAAGAAGGTGCAGCAGGTGTTCCTGCGCGGGTCGGGCGACGAGGAAATTCAGTTCCGCTATGATGAAGGCGGCCGCGTGTATCAGGTGACACGCAGCTTCGAAGGCGTCATTCCGAATATGGAGCGCCGCTATCGCGAAACCGACAGCGCGTGGATTCGGGAAGAGTTCGAACGCTATCAGAACAACCGCCCCTGCGGCACGTGTGAGGGGTACCGTCTGCGCGCCGAAGCTCTGGCTGTTAAGATCGCCGATCTGCATGTGGGGCAGGTGGTCGAGATGTCGATCCGGGAGGCTCTGGCTTGGGTGGAGGACGCGCCAAACCACCTGAGTGCGCAGAAGAACGAGATTGCAAGGGCGATCCTGAAGGAGATCCGTGAACGTCTTGGATTTCTGAATAACGTTGGTTTGGAATACCTTACGCTGTCACGCTCAAGTGGTACCCTGTCCGGAGGCGAGAGCCAGCGCATTCGGCTGGCCAGCCAGATCGGCTCGGGTCTGACCGGCGTGCTGTATGTTCTGGACGAGCCGTCAATCGGCCTGCACCAACGCGATAATGATCGTCTGTTGGGGACGCTCAAGAACCTGCGTGATCAGGGAAACACCGTGATCGTTGTTGAGCATGACGAAGAGGCTATCCGCGAGGCTGACTATGTGTTCGACATTGGCCCTGGGGCTGGTGTGCATGGCGGGCAGGTGGTTAGCCACGGTACCCCGGATCAGATCGCCACAGATGCGGCTTCGATCACCGGTCAGTATCTGTCGGGCACCCGCGAGATTGCCGTTCCTTCCGAGCGCCGCAAGGGCAAAAAGCAGAAGGTCACGGTGGTCAAGGCGACCGGAAACAACCTGAGGAACGTGACGGCCGAGTTCCCTTTGGGTAAATTCGTCTGCGTAACCGGCGTGTCCGGTGGCGGCAAATCAACGCTCACGATCGAGACCCTGTTCAAGACCGCCTCGATGCGATTGAACGGTGCGCGGCAGACACCGGCACCGTGTGAGACGATCAAAGGGCTCGAACATCTGGACAAGGTGATTGATATCGACCAGCGCCCCATCGGGCGGACTCCGCGTTCGAATCCAGCGACTTACACCGGGGCTTTCACCCCGATTCGTGACTGGTTTGCCGGGCTGCCCGAGGCTAAGGCGCGCGGCTACAAGCCCGGTCGCTTTAGTTTTAATGTCAAAGGCGGGCGATGCGAGGCATGTCAGGGCGATGGTGTGATCAAGATCGAGATGCACTTTCTCCCGGATGTCTATGTCACCTGTGAAACCTGTAAAGGCGCGCGGTACAATCGTGAGACGCTTGAGATCAAGTTCAAGGGCAAGTCCATCGCGGATGTGCTTGATATGACTGTGGAAGATGCGCAGGAGTTCTTCAAGGCGGTGCCGTCGATCCGGGACAAGATGGATGCGCTGGCGCGGGTTGGGCTGGGCTACATCAAGGTAGGTCAGCAGGCGACAACCCTGTCAGGGGGCGAAGCGCAGCGGGTGAAGCTTTCGAAGGAACTCAGCAAACGCTCGACCGGTCGGACACTGTATATTCTGGATGAACCCACAACGGGGCTGCATTTCGAAGACGTTCGTAAGCTGTTGGAAGTGCTGCATGAGCTGGTTGATCAGGGGAATACAGTCGTCGTGATCGAGCACAATCTGGACGTGGTGAAAACCGCCGACTGGATCATTGATATCGGTCCCGAAGGCGGTGACGGTGGAGGTCAGATCGTCGCAGAAGGAACGCCCGAGCAAGTTGCACAATGTGAGCATAGCCATACCGGGCGTTATCTGAAGCCGATGCTGGACGCGCAGGCTGTGGCAGCGGAATAGCTGCCATCGGTGAGGAGAAAATTCTGCGAATTTTCTCCGCAAACCCATGATTGTTCGGAGTCGCCTCGACGTGGTCAGCTGCGCGAGCGTTTTTCAAACCGCGGCAACATGGCGCTGAAGTCGCGGCCCAGGCCGTCTTCCTGTTCTACGAATTGTTCGTATATGGCCGTTGCGATCTGTCCCATCGGTGTATCGGCATCAGCGCTGTCGGCGGCTTGCTGGCTCAGGCGCAAGTCCTTGAGCATCAGCTCGGCGGCAAAACCGGGGGTGTAACTATTGTCTGCGGGGCTTTGTGGGCCAATACCGGGGGCCGGACAGTAGGCGTTCATGGTCCAGCTATAACCCGACGATGTGCTGACCACGTCGAACATCTTTTGCCGATCCAGCCCCAGCTTATCTGCTAGGGCGAATGCTTCGCAAGTCGCTATCATAGTGACGCCGAGGATCATGTTGTTGCAGATCTTCGCCGCCTGACCGGAGCCAGCCTCACCGCAATGGACGGCTTTTTGACCCATGATGTCAAACAGCGGTGCGGCCTTGGCAAAGGCCGCATCAGTGCCTCCGGCCATAAAGGTAAGCGTCCCCGCAGCCGCGCCACCTATTCCCCCAGAAACAGGAGCATCCACGGAAAGCAAATCTGCATCCGCTGCCTGCTGTGCCACGGCGCGTGCGCTGTCCACATCTACGGTCGAGCAATCGATCAGGACGGCTTCTTCCTGCATCGCGGGGATAACCTCATCAGCCACTGCACGCAGAATCTGGCCATTTGGCAGCATGGTGACGACAGCATCAGCATTTGCAACCGCAGCAGCGGCAGAGGTCGCCATTGCAACACCCTCGACTGCAACATCGGCGCGGTCGAATCCAGTCACGTCATGCCCGGCCTGCGCCAGATTGCCTGCCATTGGAGCCCCCATGTTGCCCAGTCCAATGAATGCGATTTTCATCCTTTACTCCTCTGCAAAACTTAGCGCATCCGCACCAAGCGGTTGCAGCATTTTGGATATCTTCGCCGCGGGCACATTCATGTCAGCGAATTGCCATTTCGGGTTGCGATCTTTGTCGATAATCTGCGCGCGGATGCCTTCAAGGATGTCCCCATGTTCCATCGCACGGTGTGTAAAGCGGTATTCCAGATCCAGAGCGGTGTGCAGAGTTAAATCGCTGTCCCGCAGCCGGTGCATCATCTCCACGGTGCACGCCATCGAGATTGGAGAATTCCGTTGGAGTGTGGCGAGAATTTTCGACGAAAATTCTTCATCGCCATTACGCAGGTTATTTAAGATTTCGCCAAGGTTTTCTGCGTGAAAATATTTGTCGATATCTGCCTGCATCTGCGCCAATGGGCTGTCCGGGACAGGCGTTGCATGGTCCTCAAGCGCCTCGGTTTGACCGGATGCTTCCAGAAGTTGGATGAGCTCTGGCCAGTCGTTTTGCTGTATATAGATGTCGGCGAACCCGGCGTAGATCGCGTCACCGGGGCCCATACGATGGCCGGTGGTGCCCAGATACTCACCCAGTCGACCCGGTGCTTTTGCAAGCATAAGGGAGCCGCCCACATCGGGGACGAGACCTATGGAACATTCCGGCATCGCGATCTTCGAGCTTTCGCCCACAACGCGATGGGTGCCGTGACATCCGATGCCGACCCCGCCGCCCATGGTAAACCCCTGCAGGAAGCTGACGACCGGTTTGGGGTATTCGAAAATCAATGCGTTCAGGCGATATTCGTCGCGCCAGAAGGCCTGACCATAGGCGAAATCGCCCTTGGTTCCGGTTGCATAAAGTTCAGCAATATCGCCACCTGCGCAAAAGGCCTTGTCGCCCAGCGCATCAAGGATGATCAGGTCGACCGAGTCATCCTCACGCCAATTCCGCAGCGCGGCGTCGATGGCCAAACACATCTCGTAGTTGAGGGCGTTCAGAGCGTTTGGCCGCGTTAGCGTGATGCGTCCGGCCCGGCCTGCGGTGCGGATATCGATATCGGACATGAAGACCTCAGCGATTGGAGAGCATCTGGCGCGCCACGATCACGCGCATGATCTCGTTGGTGCCTTCCAGAATCTGGTGCACACGCAGGTCGCGCACAAGCTTTTCAATGCCATAATCAGCAAGATAACCGTAACCACCATGCAGTTGCAGGCATTGATCGACCACTTTTGATCCGGTCTCGGTCGCCAGTTTCTTGGCCATGGCGCAGAATTTGGTCGCATCTGGCGCGCCCTGATCCAGTTTCCATGCTGCCTGACGCAGGAAGGTGCGGGCAGCCTGCAGTTCGATCTCCATATCCGCGAGCCGGAATTGCAGGGCCTGAAACTGATCAATCGGCTGGCCAAAGGCCTTGCGTTCCGACATGTATTGCAGGGTCATGTCCAGCCCGTATTGAGCAGCCCCCAGCGAGCAGGCGGCGATGTTCAGACGGCCCCCGTCCAGCCCCATCATGGCGTATTTGAACCCGTCACCTTCGGTACCGACCAGATTGTCAGCGGGGATTTTGCAATCATCAAACTGAACCTGGGCGGTGGGCTGGCTTTTCCAGCCCATTTTCTGCTCCAGTGCACCAAAGCTCAGGCCGGGGGTGCCGTCTTCGACATAGACTGTTGAAACCCCTTTCGGGCCGTCAATACCTGTGCGGACCATGCAGACATAGGCATCAGAATACCCACCGCCCGAGATAAAGGCCTTGGTGCCGTTCAGGGTAAAGCCTTCGTTGGTTCGCTCGGCGCGGGTCTTGAGGGCTGCGGCGTCTGAACCTGATCCGGGTTCGGTCAGGCAATAACTCAGAACCGTCTCAAGGCTGAGGATACCCGGCATGATGCGCGATTTCAGATCGTCGCTGGCGAAGCTGTCCAGCATTTTGGCGCACATGTTGTGGATCGACAGAAACGCCGCAACCGATGGGCAGGCCATTGACAGGGCTTCGAACACCAATGTGGCATCAAGACGGCCTAGCCCCGACCCACCGCCTTCTTCCGAGACGTAGAGCCCGCCAAAGCCAAGCTCGCCGATTTTGGGCCAGAGGTCTTTCGGGATCGTGCCGTCCGTTTCCCACTGGCGCGCGAAGGGTGCGATGTGGTCTTGGCCAAAGGCATAGGCCATGTCAAATATGGCTGTCTGTTCCTCGGTCAGCGCGAAATCCATGACGTGTATTCCCTGTTGGGTGCAGAATTGAACAAGCGTTTTATTTCGCAATCCTTACAGAAATTTTTCAACCGCGGCAAACCTTGCCGGGTAATGACGATACCAGGCCACACAAAGCCCCGATGGGCGGGCAATTGCTGATGTTCAGGTCGTGGATTCTGTCATCCTGCAGCCGATACTGAACGGAAACCGGCAGATCGGGTTCAGGATCGTCTGGCTGTTGTTCGCGTCTAAAGGTCCGCGTGGAATTCTTCGATCAGGTGTTTGACAACCGCCATACCGGGATCATCCCCGCGCGCCATTGCTTCGGCATGTACCCGCCGCTGGCGGGTGGCTGAGGTGCCGCTTTCCGCGATCTGCCGCAGGCGTGCAAGCTCTGTCATGGTGCCCAGAGCTTCGGTATCTTCTGCCAGCATGCCCATCAATTCGCCGATCAGCTCGGCCATGGGTTTGATGGAGCGGTCGCCAAAATCAATCAGGCCCTCACCGACCCCGTAGCGCTGTGCGCGCCAGCGGTTTTCGCCGATCAGGAATTTGTCATACTGCCGCCATCGCAGGTTGCGCGCTTTGAGACGGCACAGCATGCGGGTCAGGGCCTGCACCAGTGCGGCCAGCGCCAGCGTGTGTTCCAGCCGCGGCTGCACATCCATGATGCGCGTTTCCAGGGTGGGGAAGCGGTGTGACGGGCGCAGATCCCACCAGATTTTCGAAGTATCCTCAATGACACCCAGTTCGACCAGCACGCCGGTGGTGCGTTCATATTCCCCCCAACTGGTGAAAACCGGAGGCAAGCCAGTGCGGGGCAGATTGTCGAATACGGTCAGGCGATAGGACGAAAGGCCGGTATCCTCACCGCTCCAGTAGGGCGAAGAGGTCGACAGCGCCAGCAGGTGGGGCAGGAAATAGGACAGCTGCGGCATCAGATCAGCGCGCAGGGCCTGATCCTCGACCCCCACATGCACATGCATCCCGCAGATCAGCATACGACGCGCCACACCGCCCAGCGCATGTTGCAGCGCATCATACCGTTCCTTGCGGGTATGATGCTGATCTTTCCAGTTCGCAAAGGGGTGGCAGGATACGGCGATCGGACTCAGATTGTATGTCGCCGCCCGTGCCGAGACGCAGGAGCGCAGGCGCTTCAGGTCTTCGCGGGCGGATCGGATCGTTGCATGTGGCCGGGTGCCGACCTCGATCTGGCATTGCAGGAATTCCGGGCTGACCTGCCCCTGGAAATCATTCTGACAGGCCTCGATCAGGGCCGGGGGCGCATGGGCCAGCTGCAGGCTGTCGCGGTCAACCAACAGATACTCTTCTTCGATCCCCAGGGTGAATTCCTGCTGCATGGTCGTCCTCGTTCTTCAATTCAGATCAGTGAATACGGAAACACTTCATTTGCCAAGGGTTTGAGGTGAGGGTTCTTGCAGAGCCCCTGCCCGCAACGGTAAGGAACAGGCGCAATGCAAAGTGGAGCTGTCCGGTGAAACCCAGAAAATTCCCTCAGATCAACGCGGCCCTTGATGAGCTGGGCGTGAAGCTGGTCGACAAGGTGACCGAGCAGGACGAACAGGCGCGGCTGGAAGCGTTTGAGCGGGCAGGGGGGCTGACCCGACCGGCCTATGCTCTGTCACCGGGGATGGAGGGGTTCGATATCTCTCAACTGGTCACAGAGTTTCAGCAGCACGCCGACGCGCTGGAAGCCCTGAAAGATCCGAACCGCAACCAGACCGGTTACTGCATCGGGAACGGCTATTATGACAGCCCGGATGCGGATGCGCTTTATCTGATGATCCGCAGGTTCCAGCCAAAACGCGTGATCGAGGTGGGTTGCGGTAACTCTACCCGCGTCACGCGGCAGGCGATCATTGATGGGGGGCTGGATACAACCATCACCGCGATTGACCCATATCCGCGCGCCGATATCGCCCATGTCGTGGATCAGTTCGAACAGAAACGGCTGGAAGAGGTCGATCCTGCGCTGTTCGATCAGTTGGAGGCCGGGGACGTGTTGTTCATCGATTCAAGCCATGTGGTGCGGATGAGCAATGATGTGGCCCATCTGTTCTGCCGGATCATTCCGGCGCTGAAACCGGGCGTTGTGATCCATGTGCATGATGTTTTTCTGCCTTATGAATACCCCAAGCGCTTTTTCTATGACTGCCCCGGCTGGGGAGAGCAGTATATGCTGCATGCCTTGCTGCAATCTGGTTTTTATTCAATGCTTTGGCCCGGATACTACCTGCAGCAGGATCGCCCGGATGCAGTGGAGGCCCTGCCATTTCTGAAAGATGGTCGCGCGCAGAGCATCTGGGTGCAGCTCAAGGAAAATTGACCTTAATGTGATCCGGCCGGGCGAAAGCCCCGTACTCCTTCCCATAACAAGCTGGAGAGGAGTTTACAGCCATGTTCCGCCGCACTTTCATGGGCGCCGCCGCCGCACTTGCCCTTGCACTGCCCGTTAAGGCTCAGGCCGCTGATATCGTGGATACCGCCGTTTCTGCGGGATCTTTCAACACACTGGTTGCTGCTGTCCAGGCGGCCGGGTTGGTCGATACGCTGAAGGGTGATGGCCCGTTCACCGTGTTTGCGCCCACGGACGAAGCTTTCGCTGCGCTGCCCGAAGGCACGGTTGAAACGCTGCTGCTGCCCGAGAACAAGGATCAGCTGGTATCGATCCTGACCTACCATGTTGTGCCCGCCAAGGTCATGTCAGGTGACATCGCCGGTAAGCGCGCCAAGGTTCTGACCGTTCAGGGGGACCGTCTGAGCGTCAACGCAAAGAATGGCGTGAAGGTAAATGATGCCAAAGTGGTGCAGGCCGATATCGAGGCCAGCAATGGCGTGATCCACGTGGTGGATACAGTCATTCTGCCTGAATAACCCCCCCTCAGACCCCCTTTGAAAACAAAGCCCCGGTCCAATTTGGCCGGGGCTTTTTTTGCGGGTCAGTGGAAAGTGGTTACAGCAGGCGAACCTGCGTGCCGACCTGTACCAGCGGATAGAGTTCTTCCACATGCTGGTTATAGAGGCCGATACAGCCGGATGAGCTCTGACGGCCGATCTTGCGCGTGTCATGGGTGCCATGCACCAGATAGGCAGGCCAGTCCAGATACATCGCGCGCGTACCTAGCGGATTGCCGGGGTCGCCGCCTTCCATCCGTATCGGCAGTGACGGGTCACGCTCGCGCATCGATGCGGTTGGGGTCCAGCTTGGGTTCTCGCGCTTGCGGACAACTTTGGTATAGCCGCGCTTGGTCAGTTCCTCGCTCATCGGGACAGAGCTGGGATAGAGTTTATAGGTACCATCCGGCCCCCAATAATGGACCGCGCGGCTGGTGATATCGGCCAGCAGGCAGCCCACGCCCAGCTCATCAAAATGATCCTGCCAGTTCTGTTGCGAGAACGAGGACACATTCCGGCGCACCGGCAGTTGAGTGCTGATTGCGTCTTCGCTTTGCGGGAAGGCATCCACGCTTTGGGCCCGTACCAGAGCGGGGGTTGCAATCAGGGATGCAGCGCCCAGCAGGGCATGGCGGCGGGTCATACGGTTCTGGGACAAAATTGCCTCCGGGGTAAAGGAACTGCTCAATCTTGGGTTTGTGCGTAAAGTAAGAGGGAGTGGGATATTTTTCCAGAGGGTCGAGTTTGAATTTCTCGTGAAATGGCTAAATAAAAACGGCCCCGCGGGGGGGCCGTTTTGTTGAAGAGCGGCGGAAAGGTCCGGCAGGATCAATCCATGGCTTTGAAATTGAACTCGCCACCTTCCTTGATACCCGATGGCCAACGCGAGGTGATGGTTTTCGTGCGGGTATAGAATTTGAAGCTGTCCGGGCCGTGCTGGTTCAGATCGCCGAACATGGATTTTTTCCAGCCGCCAAAGGTGTGATAGGCCAGCGGAACCGGGATCGGCACGTTGATGCCGACCATGCCGATATTCACGCGGCTGGCAAAATCACGCGCGGTGTCGCCGTCACGGGTGAAGATCGCGGTGCCGTTGCCGTATTCATGATCCATAGCCAGCTTCAACGCTTCTTCATAAGACCCCGCACGCACGGTGGACAGGACCGGGCCAAAGATCTCTTGCTTGTAGATGTCCATTTCAGGCGTCACGTGGTCGAACAGGTGCGGGCCAACGAAGAAGCCATCCTCATAGCCTTGCAGGTTGAAATCGCGGTTGTCGACGACAAGTTTGGCCCCTTGCTCTACGCCCGAGTTGATCAGGCCCAGAATGCGTTCTTTGGCGGCTCCGGTCACGACCGGGCCCATATCCACATCGTCGCCTGCGGTGTAGGGGCCGACCTTCAGTTTTTCGACACGCGGGATCAGCTTTTCGATCAATGCGTCGGCGGTTTCCTCACCAACCGGTACAGCCACCGAAACCGCCATGCAGCGTTCGCCTGCCGCGCCGAACCCGGCCCCGACCAACGCGTCAGCGGCCTGATCCATATCGGCATCGGGCATTACGATCATGTGGTTCTTGGCACCGCCAAAACACTGCGCGCGTTTGCCGTTTGCAGTGGCCCGGGCGTAAATATACTGGGCGATCGGGGTCGAGCCCACAAAGCTGACGCCCTGAATGATCTCGCTGTCGAGGATGGTGTCAACGGCTTCCTTGTCGCCGTTTACCACCTGGAACACGCCTTTGGGCAAGCCAGCCTCGACAAAAAGCTCAGCCAGCATCAAGGGAACCGAAGGGTCACGCTCGGATGGTTTCAGAACCACGGCGTTGCCGCAGGCCAGCGCCGGGCCAACGTGCCACAGCGGCATCATGGCGGGGAAGTTGAAGGGCATGATCGAGCCCACAACGCCCAGAGGCTGACGCATAGAATACATATCGATGCCGGGGCCTGCACTGTCGGTGAACTCACCCTTCAGCATCTGGGGTGCGCCAATGCAGTATTCGATCACCTCCAGCCCGCGCTGCAGATCACCCTTGGCGTCAGGAATGGTCTTGCCGTGTTCCCGGCTGAGCGCCTCGGCCAGCTTGTCCATATCGCGATTCATCAGGCCAACCATGGCCATCATCACCCGCGCGCGTTTTTGCGGGTTGGTGGCGCCCCAGGCAGGCTGGGCTGCGGCAGCGTCTTCGATGGCTTTCGTCGTTTCGGCCGCACTTGCCATCGGGCATTTATACTGGGCCTCGCCCGTGGCCGGATTAAACACATCATCGAACCGGCCAGATGTGCCGGCGACCATTTCACCGTTCAGAAAATGGGTCAGATCATTCATCGCAAACTCCTCCGAATAGGGTTGCGCGCAGAATAGGCTTGCGAAAATCCCGTGAACAGAGGCAATATTTCAAATCAGTTTTGCAGAATTGCAAAAGCAAAATACAAGGAAAGGTGATGACACCGAACTGGGATGACCTGCGTGTATTCCTTGCCGTCGCGCGCGAGGGAGGTCTGTCAGCGGCGGGCCGGGTGCTGAAGATCGATCCCGCGACCGTGGGGCGCCGGATTGCGCGGCTTGAGGTTGCGCTGGACGCGATGTTGTTCACGAAATCGCAGCAGGGATATGTGTTGACGACCGCAGGCCAGCGCCTGATGGATCACGGGCTGCAGGCCGAAGAGGCGATGCGCGCTGCGACCGGTGTAATGTCGGGTTCGGCCAAATCGCTGAGCGGTCAGATTCGTATCGGCGCGCCGGATGGATGTGCCAACTATCTGCTGCCGCAGGTATGTGCGCAGATCGGCGATGCCAATCCTGATCTGGATATCCAGATTCTCGCCCTGCCGCGGATCATCAACCTGTCCCGGCGCGAGGCGGATATGGCGATTACGGTCAGTGCGCCGACAGGCGGTCAGCTGCTGGTCAAAAAGATCACAGACTATCGCCTGCATGTCGTGGCCAGTCAGACCTATCTGAATGACCACGCGCCGATCCGGACGGTTGATGATCTGAGCGCTCACCGCATGATCGGTTATATCCCCGACATGATCTTTGACCGTGAACTGGATTACCTCAACGATATCGGGGTTGACCGTGTCGCGCTTGCATCAAACTCGGTGTCGGTGCAGCTGCGGCACGCATCGCAAGGGGCGGGCGTTTGTGTTGCGCATGATTTCACGCTGCCTTTTCATCCCGGTCTCAGGAAAATCGTGACGGATCAGGTCAGTCTGACCCGGGGCTTCTATCTGGTTCGCCATCAGGGCGATCAGCGCAACGAACGGTTGAACCGCTTTGCCGAGGCCCTGACTCGGGGCCTTCGGGATGAGGTGGCGCGGCTGGAGTGTGACACTTCACCTTGACACATTCAGACATTCCGGCAACGCTTTGGAAAACAGTACGTAATTCCGGAGGTTTTTGCTTATGCTTGTTCAGGCCATTCTCAAATCCAAAGCCACTGACGGGGTTGTCACGGTCGAACCATCAGCAACGGTTTCACAGGCGGCGGAAATTCTGGCGACCAGGCGGATTGGCACTGTAATCATCTCAGAGGACGGGGGGCAGACGGCGTTGGGCATTCTGTCTGAACGTGACATCGTACGCGAACTTGCAGCCAGCGGCAGCGGTTGTCTGGGCAAACCCGTCAGCGCCTATATGACCAGGGATCTGGTCACCGCCACCCAGCAGGATTCGGTTGAGGCCATCTTGTCGCGCATGACCGAAGGGCGTTTTCGGCATATGCCGGTTGTCGAAGACGGTAAACTGATTGGCATCGTAACACTTGGCGATGCGGTCAAGGCGCAGCTGGCCGAACTTGCGATGGAGAAAAACGCCCTGGAAGGCATGATCATGGGGCATTAAGGGCAATCGCCGCCTCACCCCTTGCGCCTGCAGCAGAGTTATGTTTGCTTGCGCGGAAATTTTGTTGCGCAGGAGAACCCGATGAGGGTTGGATTATATCCCGGTACGTTTGACCCGATCACTCTGGGCCATATTGACATTATTCGCCGCGCTGCTGCGCTGGTGGATAAGCTTGTCATCGGTGTGGCGATCAATCGCGACAAGGGGCCGCTGTTTTCTCTGGAAGAACGCGTTGAGATGATCGAGGCGGAATGCGCTCATCTGAGTGTGCAGACAGGAACCGAGATCGTTGCCCATCCGTTTGAGAACCTGCTGATCGATTGCGCCCGCGATGTGGGGGCTCAGATCATCGTGCGCGGGTTGCGGGCTGTGGCGGATTTTGAGTATGAATTCCAGATGGTTGGCATGAATCGCGCGCTGGACGATTCGATTGAAACCGTGTTTCTGATGGCCGAGGCCCGGCATCAGGCCATTGCATCGAAACTGGTTAAAGAGATCGCCCGGCTGAACGGGGACGTGTCAAAATTTGTCACGCCCCGCGTGAATACCGCATTGCAAGGGCGCTTAGGTTAGCGCCCCCATTGCGGCGGCGGTGTCCAGCATCCGGTTCGAAAACCCCCATTCGTTGTCATACCAGGCCAGAACGCGCACCAGCGTGCCGTCGGTCACTTTGGTCTCGGCCAGCGAGACGGTTGAGCTGTGGGGATCGTGGTTGAAATCGATCGAGATCAGCGGACGGGTTTCTGCCGCCAACACGCCCGGGGTTTTCGCAGCGGCGTCCACGAACAGCGCATTTACCTCGTCTTCGGTGGTCGGGCGCGCAACTTCGGCCACCAGATCGACAACCGAGACATTGGGGGTAGGCACCCGGATGGCTTGCCCGGTCAGCTTCCCGGCCAGTTGCGGCAGCACCAGACCCACAGCCGAGGCCGCGCCCGTGGTGGTTGGGATCATCGACAGCGCGGCTGCGCGCGACAGGTAGGGGTCTTTGCCCGCAGTGTCATGCACCGGTTGGCTGGCGGTATAGGCGTGGACGGTGGTCATATTGCCGTGCCTGATACCCAGGCCCGCATCCAGCGCGGCGGCAACGGGCGACAGGCAGTTGGTGGTGCATGACGCGTTTGAGACCACGATATCTTCGGCGGTCAGTTCGTGATCATTCACACCGAAGACCACCGTTTTCACACCACCATCGCCACGGGCCGGGGCCGAGATCAGAACTTTTTTCGATCCGTTCTGCAGATGCCGTTCGGCTGCTTCGCGGGTGCGGAAAACACCGGTACATTCCAGAACCACATCGATATCTGACCAGTTCAGCGCTTCGGGATCACGCTCGCTGCTAAGGCGGATAGGACCGGCGCCAATATCCAGACCTGCTTTGGTCAGCGACACAGGATTGGGATAGCGGCCATGAACGCTGTCAAACTCGAACAGATGCGCATTCATGTCAGGCTTGCCCAGATCGTTGATGGCGACGATTTCTACATCCTTACGGCCCGATTCCATAACCGCCCGCAAGACGCCACGCCCGATCCGTCCAAATCCGTTGATTGCCAGTTTGAGTGTCATGATGCGCTCCGCCAGAATGTAGTCGATCAATGGTTAGCGCTAACAAATATAGATTGGTACGAAAGTCAAGCAAAACCGGTTTCAGCGCCAGAAGGCGAGCCAGTCAAGAAAATCGTAGAGCTTTTTGCCGAGAAACAGCAGATGTTCAGTGCCAAAGAGCGCCACGTCCAGCATCAGGCCGCCAAGAATGAGAACTCCAAGCCAGATGGCGATTTGATTGGTCATTGCAGCCCCGAACGAAAATGCCCGCTCAGATAACCTGAGCGGGCAACAAGGTACAAGCGATGTGCGAAAGGTCAGTTAAGGCGACCCATGGCAACGGCGACGTCGGCCATACGCACCGAGAAGCCCCATTCATTGTCATACCACGCCAGCACGCGCACCATCCGGTTATCGACCACGCGGGTCTGTTCGGGGGCGAAGATCGAGCTTTCTTCGGTATGGTTGAAATCGGTCGAGACCAGCGGCGCGGGCTCATAACCCAGCACGCGCTGCATCGGGCCTTTGGCTGCTTCTTCGACGATGGCGTTCACCTCTTCGACGGTCACGTCGCGCGACGCACGGAAGGACAGGTCAACCGCTGAGACATTGGGGGTTGGCACGCGGATGGCGGAACCGTCCAGACGGCCTTTGAGGTTCGGCAGAACTTCACCCAGCGCTTTGGCTGCCCCGGTCGAGGTCGGGATCATCGACATGGCGGCTGCGCGCGCGCGATACAGATCGCTGTGGCGGCGGTCCAGCGTCGGCTGGTCGCCGGTATAGGCGTGGATCGTGGTCATGATGCCGTGTTCGATGCCAACGCCTTCGTCCAGAACCTTGGCCAGCGGGGCCAGGCAGTTTGTGGTGCAGGACCCGTTCGATACCATGTTGTCATTGGCGGTCAGGGTGTTGTGGTTGACGCCAAACACAATGGTTTTGTTCACATTCTTGCCGGGGGCCGACAGCAGCACCTTGCCTGCGCCACGCTCAAGGTGGGTTTTGGCCTTGATGCCATCATTGAACTTGCCGGTGCATTCCAGAACGACATCGCAGCCTTCCCAGTCCAGCTCGTTCATGTCGTAGGTCGAAAACATCTCCATCGGGCCGCGGCCCAGATCCATGGTGTTGCCCTCGATCGAGACCTCACGCGGGAAGCGGCCATGGACGCTGTCATATTTCAGCAGGTGGGCCGAGGTCTCCAGCGGGCCGGTCGCGTTGACCTTGATCACTTCGATGTCGTTGCGCGCCGATGCGGCAATGTGCGACAGGGTACAGCGGCCAATGCGGCCAAAACCATTGATACCGACCTTGATGGTCATCCGACGTCTCCAAACTGCGCTTGTGTTGCAGGCCATATAGACCCGAAAGCTGAATCTCAAAAGGGCAAAAATGGCATATTTTTAAGGTGTTAGCGCAAACCTAAGCCGATTGCGCTAACGCTTGCGCTAAGGGTTGGATCAGGTAGTGTCGGCATCGGCAGTGAAATGAGAGGATGCGCGATGAGTGGTCTGTTGGCCTTGTTGGACGATGTGGCAGGCATTGCAAAGGTTGCGGCAGCGTCGGTTGATGATGTGGTTGCAGCGGCAGGGAAGGCCGGGGCCAAAACGGCAGGGGTGATCATTGATGATGCCGCAGTGACGCCGAAATACGTGCAGGGCTTTGCCCCCGCGCGCGAGCTTCCGATCATCTGGCGCATTGCACGCGGGTCATTTTTCAACAAGCTTATCCTGCTTTTACCCGTTGCTTTGCTATTAGCCAATTTCGCCCCATGGCTGATCACGCCGTTGCTGATGCTGGGGGGGTCTTATCTGTGTTTCGAAGGGGCTGAAAAGATATTCCATGTGCTTTTCCCACATGGCAGCAAAGCCATTGATGAGGATATGAAGGTGGTCGACCCGGGGCATCTGGAAGAGCAGAAGGTCAAGGGCGCGATCAAGACTGATTTCATCCTGTCAGCCGAGATCATGACCATTGCGCTGGCGGCGATTGAGGCCCCCAACCTGTGGATGCAGGCGGCAACGCTGGCCGTAGTCGGCATCGGGGTGACGGTGGCCGTCTATGGCTCGGTCGCTTTGATCGTGAAGATGGATGATGTGGGTTTGTTTCTGGCCAATAACGCACCAACGCCTGTCGGGCGTGGGCTGGGCCGGGGGCTGGTCAAGGCGATGCCTGCTGTGATGAAGACCCTGTCAATCATCGGAACCGCAGCGATGTTATGGGTTGGCGGGTCCATCGTCATACACGGGCTTGAAGTGTTGGGCTTTGGCTGGCTGGGGCACCATATTCATGACTGGGCCCATGCTGTTGGCCATTCGGTTTCGGCGCAGTGGGTTGCGGCCGTTGAATGGATTGCCAAGGCAACGATGGACGGTGTGTTCGGGCTGGCCTGGGGGTTTGATCTGATCCCGGTTGCCGGGAAACTGACGAAAAAACACTGATCCGGATGGGCGCGGCTGTGACCCGCGCCACCATCTGTCAATAGCTGTTGGGGTTGCCTTTGACGATCACACCAGCCCCGTCGACCGCGCTGTCCTTGAACAGCGTCACGACATTGCCGTCAATCTTCAGATTCCAGCAGTTTTCGGGATCCGTGCCATATGCGAAGCACATGCCCTCGTCCGTGGCGCGCCATGTTCCGGTGTATCCGTCACCTTTGATCGTGCCATCTGCGGCGTAATACTCGCTGAAAGAACCGGTCAGCATGCCGCCCTGATAGGTGTGATCTCCCATCGCGCGCTGGATTTCGTCTTTCGAGGCGAAGCCCTCTGCAAACACAGGAGAAGAGATTGCGATCAGCGCAAGGGCGCAAAGGTTACGTTTCATGAGGTATCCCTGAATTGAAATTGGCGCAGCACAGATATTGTGGTCGGGCAGGGGGAATAGGTTGCGCGTGCTCACGGCACCTCACAACCGCGCGAACAAAAAAGGCGACCGTTTAGGCCGCCTTTTTCCGGATATGATTTCAAAGGGTTAACCCAACAGTTCTTTGACCTTGGCAACGGTCGCCTCGGCGGTGATGCCGAAATGCCGATAAAGCTCGCCAGCCGGGGCTGACGCACCAAAGCTGGACATGCCGATGAACCCGGCCTTTGCTTCGCGGCCACGTTCGCCCAGCAACCAGCGATCCCAGCCACCGGCGCGCATGGCGGCCTCGATACCGACGCGAACAGGGCCCCCGGGCAGGACGCGCTTGCGATAGGCTTCATCCTGTTGCGCGAACAGTTCCATGCAGGGCATCGAGACGACGCGTGTGCCGATCCCTTCTGCCTCAAGCATCGCCTTTGCTTCCATGGCCAGAGACACCTCGGACCCGGTGGCAATCAGAATGGCCTGACGTTTGCCCTCTGCATCCGCCAGAACATAAGCACCTTGTGCGGTCAGGTTTTTGGTCTTGTGATCTGTGCGCACCGTCGGCACGCCCTGACGGGTCAGCGACAGGACCGAGGGGCTTTCCTTGAAGGTCAGCGCCAGTTCCCACGCCTCAGCCGTCTCGACCGTGTCGGCGGGGCGGAACACATAGGTGTTGGGCGTCGCGCGTGAAATCGCCAGATGTTCAACCGGCTGATGGGTCGGCCCGTCTTCGCCCAGGCCGATCGAGTCATGCGTCATCACAAAAACCGTAGGCACCTTCATCAGCGCCGCCAGCCGCATGGAGGGGCGGGCATAATCGGTGAACGCCATGAAGGTACCGCCATAGGGGCGGATGCCGCCATGCAGTGCCATGCCGTTCATTGCAGCAGCCATACCGTGTTCGCGGATACCGTAATGGATGTAACGGCCCTTGCGGTTTTCGGGCAGGAACACGCCCATATCGGCGGATTTCGTGTTGTTCGAGCCAGTCAGGTCAGCCGAGCCGCCCACGGTCTCGGACATGATCGGATTGACCACGTTCAGAACCTTTTCCGACGAGGCGCGGGTGGCGAGCTTGGGCTGATCCTCGGACATCTGTTTTTTGAACGCGCGGATGGCACCGGCCAGTTTCTTGGGCGCCTCAAACGCATAGGCGCGGTTGAACTCGGCCTGCTTGCGTTCGGATATTTGTGCAAAACGCTCTTCCCACGCCGCGCGCTCGGCCGTGCCACGGGCACCGATGGCTTCCCATGCGGATTTGACTTCGGCAGGAATGTGGAACGCATCATGCGGCCAGCCATAGCCTTCTTTGGCGGCTTTCAACTGGTCCTGATCGGTCAGCGCGCCGTGCCCTTTCGAGGTATCCTGCGCCGCGTGGCCCAGCGCAATGTGGCTTTCGCAAGCGATCATGGTCGGCTTTTTCGATTTCTTTGCCTGCACGATGGCGGCGTCGATGGCTTGTGGGTCATGGCCGTCAATCTCGATCACCTGCCAGCCCGAAGCTGCGAAACGGCGCACCTGATCGGTGCGGTCGGCGATATCCACGGTGCCGTCGATGGTGATGTTGTTGTTGTCCCAGAACACGATCAGTTTGCCCAGCTCGTGACGGCCTGCCAGCGTGATCGCCTCCTGGCTGACGCCTTCCATCAGGCAGCCGTCGCCTGCGATCACATATGTATAGTGATCGACAACCTTCTTGCCGTAATGCGCGCGCTGGATCTCTTCGGCCATGGCAAAGCCCACAGCGTTCGAGATGCCCTGGCCCAGCGGGCCGGTTGTGGTCTCGATCCCGTCAACCAGGAAATTTTCGGGGTGACCTGCCGTTTTGGCGCCCAGCTGGCGGAAGTTCTTGATCTGGTCGAGTGTGACGTCAGCATGGCCGGTCAGATAGAGCAGCGAATAGATCAGCATAGAGCCGTGACCGGCCGACAGGATAAACCGGTCACGATCCGGCCAGTTGGGGCTTGATGCATCGAATTTCAGGTGTTTTTCGAACAGCACGGTCGCGACATCGGCCATGCCCATCGGCATGCCGGAATGGCCGGAATTGGCCGCAGCGACGGCATCTAGGGTCAGGGTGCGGATGGCCGCAGCTTTGTCCCAGTGTTCGGGGTTGGCGGTGCGCAGCGCAGTCAGGTCCACGGGCGTTGTTCCTTTGGGTTACGGGCAGTTGCGCCGCTGAATACCATCCACTTGACAAAGTGCAAGCAGAACCGGATGTGGGCCTGAACTGACGCTTGAAGAGCGTTCTGCAAGTGATTGAAACCAAACAGTGGGTATTTTCCACTACATTCCGTTAGACTAGGGTTTACAGCCGCCGCTTTTGATTCGGGCAGGCGCGCGACAGAACGAACCTTGGTAAAGAGGTGACAGGGGCATGAGCCAGATCGAAGAACTACAACGCCGTATCATAACAGCGATGGAGCGGATCGGCAGCGGTGTCGACACGTTGCGCGAGGGCGCTCCGGCAGGAGCGGGCGAGGATGCAGCCTTGCGCGCCGCGTTGGAAGAGGAACGTGTGGCCAACGCGCAGCTGGAAGAACGGCTGAGCGCGCTCAAGGACAGGCACGCGCAGGAGATTGACGCGCTGAGGGCGCAGCCGGCCTCAGATAGCGAGGCGGATGCCTTGCGTGAACAACTGGCCGAGGCAACGTCAAGACTGGCCACGGTCGAGGCCGCGCGGGCCGAGCTGGCGGATGCCAAGGCAGCACTGGAAAACAATGATGAGGTTGCGGCGCTCAAAGCCGAGATCGCGACGCTGCGGTCTTATCAGAACGCCGCCGAAGAGGCGGAGTCACTGCGCGTCGAGGTCGAACAACTGACCCCGATCGCAGACCGGGCCGAAGAGATGGAGGCCGAGCTGTCGCGCCTGCGTGCGGAACTGGCCGATAGCGAGCGTGTGGCAGAACTCAGCGCCGAGCTTGAGATGTTGCGCGCAGAACGGGCCAGCCATGGCGCGGCCATGTCGCGGCTTGATGACGATCTTCAACGCCTGCGCAGCGCCAATGAGCAACTGCGCGGCGCGGTGGACGAATTGCGGGCCGCCGCCCGGGATGGCGTGGCCGATGCTGATATGCTGAACCGGGCCACTGCCGCCGAGCTGGAGGCGACCCGCGCCGCCCGTGCCTCGGACGCGGCTGAGGCACATGCGGTTCTGGCACGGCTGGAACCCTTGCTGACCCATGCCAATCTGGCTGAAGGAGAGGTGGAATAATGCCCGAAGTGACCATTCATATCGGTGGACGGGGCTTTGATGTCTCGTGCCAGGACGGCGAAGAGACCTTTCTGCAGGCAGCAGCCAAACTGCTGGATGATGAGGCGCAGGTATTGTCAGATCAGATCGGGCGCATGCCGGAATCGCGGATGCTGCTGATGGCCGGGCTGATGCTGGCCGACAAGGCCGCCGCCCATGAAGATCGTATCAAGATGGCTGAGGCCAGGTTGGCTGAAGCCGAGGCCGAGCTGAAACGGCTGCGCAACCAGCCCCAGCCCGAACCCGAGCGGATCGAGGTCGCCGTGGTGCCGCCCTCGGTTACGGACACGCTGGCCGAAATGGCGGCGCGGGCCGAAGCGCTGGCAGCCGTAATCGAAGAGAGGGCGGCCGAATGACCATGTCCCGGACCGTCTGCCTGATGGCAGCGATGTCGCTATACGGTACCGCTGCGCTGGCCGAGATCGACATTCTGTCGGTGAGCTTTGATTGCGAGAACAACACGCAGGTGCCGATCTCTTATTTCAACGCCGCCGATGGTACGGGCGCTGCCGCGATGGTGCTTGAGGATCAGTTGATCGCGATGAAGCAGGTCGAGAGCGGCTCGGGCGTTCGCTACGAATCCGTTGGCGCGGCGGGGACATACACCCTGCGCTCAAAAGGATGGGAGGCGACAATCACGCATCAGGCCGATGGCAGCACAGCCCCTGAACGCGTTCTGTTCAAGGACTGTACCAGCCGATAGCTTAAGCGTTTGCTTCGCGGATTTTGTCGGCTGCGTCTTTGTTATAGCCGACCTCGTTTTCATCAAACAACGTGTCCAGCTCGCCTGACAGGGTCATCTCGGTGATGATGTCGCAACCACCCACAAATTCGCCTTTGACATAAAGCTGGGGCACGGTCGGCCAGTCCGAGTAATCCTTGATACCCTGACGTAGCGATTCATCCGCCAGCACGTTCACGTCGGTGTATTCAACGCCCATATAGTTCAGCACGCCAGCCACACGGGACGAGAACCCGCACTGAGGCATCTCTTTGGTGCCTTTCATATACAGCACCACATCATTGGCTTTGACGGTTTCGTCGATCTGGGTCTTCACGTCGGTCATTTCGCGTTTCCTTTGCTCTTCGGCATCATAGCTTTGGCGTAGTCTTGTGGATCCTTGGGGACACGATACTGTGTGGAATGCCCTCCGCCGGACCCGCCCGAGTCATAGTTTGCGTGGATTGTGCGGTAACCTACCCCGGGACGCGAGCCACGCTTTGGTTTCGGTTCGTTTTTGGATCGGCTCCTCGCTAACAGTGCAATGAGCAATACAAAAACGGAAACCGCAATTGAGATTACAATCGCATGTTCCATTCTACTCCGGCACTTTGGTGGTCAGCGCCAGGGCATGCAGATCTCCGTCCGGGCCGTCCATCTTGCCTTTCAGGGCCGCGTAAACCGCGCGCTGTTGTTGCACCCGGTTCTTGCCGCGAAAGCTTTCATCCACGACCATTGCGGACATGTGCACGCCATCGCTGCCGCCAACCTGAATCTCCGCGTTGGGAAAGCTTTCGCGCAGCAGGGCTTCGATCTCGTGGGCGCTCATCGGCATGTAGGTCTCTCCTGAAGATATTTACCAAGATGTAGAGCGATGCGCAGAGGCGCGCAAGGTGGCACGGCAACCGGGAAACGGGAAATCCTGCACCCGGATGCGAGCGCAGGAATCCCATATTCGGAACCGGAACGAGGGGGGATTACGCGACCGCTTCGGCGAAGCTGCTGCGGAATGTGTCCTTAAGTTCAGCCAGCGGGGCCTCAGAGCTGCCGATTTTCACGCAATCACCAGTGAACCGGCCAACCGAGACCAGCGGAACACCGGCCTGACCGGCGGCGATCATCAGCGCTTCGGCCTGATCGAAGTTGCAGGCGACCAGATAGCGGGCCTGATCTTCGCCGAACAGGAACTCGGTCGTGGCATCGTCGAGGCACACGCCAACTCCAGCCGCCTCGGCCAGTTCGAAAGCGGCAAGGGCAAGACCGCCATCGCTGAGGTCGGTGCAGGCCTTGATCATCTCGCGGTTGGCGCGGATGAAGTCACCGTTGCGCGCCTCGGCCTCCAGATCGACATGCGGCGCGTCGCCTTCCTCGCGATTGAAGACCTCGGCCAGCAGGGCGGATTGGCCCAGATGGCCCTGGGTTTCACCGATCACCAACGCAACATGGCCTTCGCGCACCTCGTTGCCAATGATCTCATCCGGGTGCTGAAGCAGACCAACAGCCCCGATAGTGGGCGTGGGCAGGATCGCCTGACCATCGGTTTCATTGTAAAGCGAGACGTTGCCGGACACGATAGGCACATCCAGCGCACCAACCGCAGCACCGATGCCTTGGATCGCGCCGACGAACTGGCCCATGATCTCGGGCTTTTCGGGATTGCCGAAGTTCAGATTGTCGGTGGTGGCCAGCGGCTTGGCGCCCACAGCAGTCAGGTTGCGATAGGCTTCGGCCACGGCTTGTTTGCCGCCTTCGACCGGGTTGGCCCGAACATAGCGCGGGGTGACGTCGCTGGTGAAGGCCAGCACCTTGTCAGTGCCATGCACACGAACCATGCCGGCACCAAGACCCGGAGTGCGCGCGCTGTCGGCCATGACCATGGTGTCATATTGTTCATAAACCCACTGCTTGCCCGCATAGTTGGGCGAGGCGAGCAAAGCGCGCAGGCCGTCGATAGGATCAATCTGGGGAACCTCGGTAAGTTCCTCTGCAGCGGGGGTCGGTTCCCATGGGCGATCATATTCGGGCGCGGTTGAAGAGAGTTTGGACAGAACCAGATCAGCTTTGACCTCGCCATTGTGCATGATCAGGAAACGGTCTTCGGCAATTGTTTCACCGACGATGGCAAAGTCGAGATCCCATTTCTCGAACACGGCGCGGGCCTCGGCCTCAAGTTCGGGCTTGAGGACCATCAGCATCCGTTCCTGAGATTCCGACAACATCATCTCATAGGCAGTCATGTTCTCTTCGCGCTGGGGAACGTTTTCCAGATCAAGGCGCACGCCCAGACCGCCCTTGTCGCCCATCTCAACCGCGGAACAGGTCAGGCCAGCCGCGCCCATATCCTGAATAGAGATCACCGCGCCGGTCTGCATCAGTTCCAGCGTCGCTTCCATCAGGCGCTTTTCGGTGAAGGGATCGCCGACCTGAACGGTGGGGCGTTTTTCCTCGATGGTGTCGTCGAACTCGGCCGAGGCCATGGTGGCCCCGCCTACGCCGTCGCGCCCGGTTTTGGCCCCCAGATAGACGACAGGCATGCCCACGCCAGAGGCTGCGGAGTAGAAAATCCTGTCGCTATCGGCCAAACCGGCAGCAAAGGCGTTCACGAGGCAGTTGCCGTTATAGGCAGGGTGGAACCGAACCTCGCCGCCCACGCAGGGAACACCGAAACAATTGCCATAGCCGCCGATACCTTCGACCACACCATTCACCAACTGGCGGGTTTTGTGATGTCCCGGTTCGCCAAAAGACAAAGCGTTCATCGAAGCAACAGGCCGCGCGCCCATTGTAAAGACATCGCGCAGGATACCACCCACGCCGGTGGCCGCGCCCTGATAGGGTTCGATATAGGAGGGGTGATTGTGGCTTTCCATCTTGAAGACCACCGCCTGACCATCACCGATATCGACAACGCCCGCGTTTTCCCCCGGCCCACAAATCACCTGTGGCCCCGAGGTGGGCAAAGTGCGCAACCATTTCTTGGAGGACTTGTACGAGCAATGCTCGTTCCACATGGCCGAAAAGATGCCAAGCTCGGTAAATGTCGGCTCGCGCCCGATGATTTCGAGGATCATGTCGTATTCTTCGGGTTTCAACCCATGTGCGGCAATCAGATCCGGGGTGATGGCGGGCTCTTGCATCGTCTGTCCTGTGTCCATGGTGGCCGAGGTTGCGCGCCTTTTAGGGCAAGGGCGCGCCGGGGGGAAGGGCCAAGTCAGCGCAGGGCCATTCTGAAAGGGAAAAGCGGAACCAGCGATCTGGCCGGTTCCGCCTTTTTTTGGTTTTGATCTGCGAGCCCCCCATGGCAGGGCAAAGCCTGACCCCAGAAGGTTAAGCCGGGTTTTGTTCCTTGTTGACGGCATCCGCAGCGGCGGCGCCAACGGCGGCTTTTTGTTCTTCCGACAGGTTCTCGGCTTCTTCCAAACCCGGAATTGCAACGCGCACCTCGCGGCGGGCAAAGTCGATGCCATTGGCATTGAACTCGGCCTTGACCCGGTTGAAGATTTCCTTGCGCAGCGTGAACTGTTTGCCGGGTTTGGCCATGAACTTGCCCCGGATGATCATGCCGACATCATCAAAGTCGAACACACCCTGCGATTTGAACGGTTGCAGGAAGCCATCCTTGTGAACCTCATCCGCCATCATCTCGGCCCCGATTTTCTTGAAGATCTTCTTGACCTTGTTGGGGTCCGTATCGAACGGCACGGTGAACTTCAGCTTCATGATCACCCAATCGCGGCTGAAATTGGTCAGCTTCTGGATTTCACCATATGGGATCGTGTGAACCGGGCCCCGGTGGTGGCGCAGCTGCATCGACCGGACCGAGATTTTCTCGACCGTACCCATGGTGCCGCCCACATCGACATATTCACCCACGCGGAATGCATCATCGATCAGGAAGAAGATACCGCCCACGATATCGGCCACCAGTTTCTGCGCGCCAAAGCCGATGGCCAGACCCAGAACACCAGCACCGGCCAGCAGGGGCGTGATGTTGATCCCAAGCGCCCCAAGCGCCAGCAGGCCGAAGATCACGGCGATGGTGATCTGCGCAGTGATCCGCAGCAGCGGCAGAACCGTTGCCAGACGCGAGCCGCCCACACCGCCGCCTTCGCCACCGGCTTCTTCATCCAGAGCTTCGGCTGCGGTCTGCTCTTTCGCCAGACGGCGGTTGATCCAGAGCGAAACAACCTCGTTCATGATGTAGCCGACCGCGATGATCAGCAGGAACTCGATAACGGCCCCACCCACCTCGGCACCGATCCCGGCCGAGGCGACATGGCGCAGATCAAGCTTCCAGGCGTTGGCGATCATGAACAGCACGAACAGACCTGCGACAACCCGCCCAATCCGGATATAGCTGCGTTTGGCCGAGCGATAGGCGCGTTCAGCCAGTGGCCCTTCACCCGCCATCGGCGGCTGCAGGTGCCGCACAAGCCCCCGTATCAATGTATCAAGGGCAGGGGCGATCAACAGCCAGAACATGGTTGTGAAATGCGCCCCGGTGCCCAGCAGACGCATCATCGCGGGGTCGCGCTGTGCCACCAGAAACTCGACCAATAGCCAGATCACCACCGATACGCCGATGGCGAAATAGGGGTAATAATGGGCGACCTCCTCGTCGAACCTGGTGTGGTCAGGATCGCTGCCCAGCATCATCTGAGACAGCCCCTCGCGCGCAGTCCAGGCGATCAGCCCAATATAGATGTGGATCGCGGCGTTGAGCCAGAAACCGATGCGTGTATCTTCTGCGGTCACGCCGTTCAGCCCGTTGAAACGGACCACAAACAGCGTGAAACCGACCAGAATCAGAAGGCCGATCAGATTACGGTGCAGGTATTTGGCCCAGTGATCGTCAATGTTTACCAGCCGGAACTGCGGCTTTTGTGGTGCAAGGATAAAGCGCGACGTGGCCGCCCCCAGACGGGGAACCCAGATCAGATAGAAGACAAATGGCGCGGCATAGGTGATCTGTTCGGGGGTCAGCAATCCGCGCCCGAACGCACGCAGGACGACGTAAAAGATAATCAGCCCGGCGATTTCACGACAGAAGCGGCGGAACAGATATCTGACCGCACCCCAGAGATCGCCCTCAGCCGCACCCTCGGTTGTTTCATGCCACCGGCGGGTCAGGAAGATAAACAATTTCTCGGCGATGTAACCAGCAGCCAGAGCTGCCAGAATAAGCCCGATGATACTGAATACTCCGCCCGATCCGAACCTGTCCGAAAAATTGTTGAAAACGGTAACTTGCGCGCTGACGATGTTCGGCAACGTGGTCAGAACCTGGGTCCAGGAAGATACCATTTCCGCCCAGATTTCATGAAGTTCGGTTAACGGGTCCTGAACACCTTCCTGCGCGGCCGCGTGCTTTTCAGCAACGGCATCAAGGCGTTCCAGCAGGATCGCGCGGACCTGATCGTCGGACATGCGCGCCACCAGATCGTCGACCTGTGCGGGTGTCAGGTCTTCGGGGATGGCGACCGTTGAGGTCGAACTTGTGCTTTGTGCATGAAGCGGGACGGCCAGCAATAAAACCGATATCGTCGCCAGCAGCAGGCGGAGTGAGTGGAACATCAATTTGCCCTCGAACACGAAAATTTGATCGTTTTTTGGCGATCATAGGTTGAAGCGTTTGATTTTCCCAGCACTTTCCGCTGGCCTTGTTGTGCCAGCGGTAAAAAAAAGGCCGAGCACTAAGCTCGGCCGTAGTCCAACAGGGAGGTATGAAGATGATGAGCGTTTCAGCATCACCGCCTTCAATTGCCCATTTAGGGTTCAGGTTGTGAACGATCAAGGGCTAATAGGCTGAAGACGCGTCATGCCCGCTATGTTCTGAGCGCATGGCTACAGTTTTCCCATCTGTCTTAGCTGTTTGCGATGGGCGATGATCTCATCCTGCACGAAATCACGGAAGGCTGCGATACGCTTGGAATGGCGCAGTTCTTCGGGGTAGGCAAGGTAGACTGGCACATCCGCGCTTTCGATATCTGACAAGACGGGGACCAGATCGGGGAAATCCTCGGTCACGTAATCGGGCAGCATGCCAATGCCAAGATCATGCAGAACGCCCTGCAAAACGCCAAAATAATTGTTCACGGTTAGCAAAGAGCCGGGGTTGTAGGCCATCAGGTGCTTTACCATTGAAGCCCCGGCACCGACCTGTGGGGCGGATGGGGTTTGGCAGATCAGACGATGCCTGGCGATATCTTCCAGAGATTCAGGGGCGCCACCATGGCTGTCCAGATAGTTTCGTGTCGCATAAAGCAGCATCCGCACGGTCATCAGACGTTTGCGCACCAGATCGGCCTGGCTGGGCTCTTTCATGCGGATGGCAACGTCAGCTTCGCGCATGGGCAGGTCCAGAACCCGCTCTTCCAGCATCAGATCGATATTGAGATCGGGATATTGCTCATAGAGTTTCGGCAGGCGCGGCGCAAGCCAGAGGGTGCCGAACCCGAAGGTTGTGGTGACGCGCAGAACGCCAAACACCTCATCCTCGCTGTCTCGGATGCGCGCGGCGGCGGTATCAAGGCGCTTGGACATGGCCGAGGTGGCATCAAACAGCAATTCACCCTGTTCGGTCAGAATCAACCCGCGTGCGTGGCGGTGGAAAAGGGTCGCATCCAGCGATTCTTCGAGGGCGCGGATCTGACGGCTCACGGCGGATTGAGATAAATTGAGCTTGTCCCCGGCATGCGTGAGGCTGCCCGCATCTGCAACCGCGTGAAATATTCTGAGCTTGTCCCAATCCATCGCCGCAACTTTCGTTATCCTCCGGCAGCCCTATATGAAACAGGTAACAATTTCCACAATCAAACCGGGAAATCGTTATGTTGCCGAAGAAATTTACTATGCAGGTCAGTATTTGTGACCTAAAATGATCATTAATGCAGCACACTAATCCGACGAGGGGAGACGTCAGATGAGTCAGCCGAAAATCACCTTGAATGACCGTTTTGATCTGTCCAAAAGCCCGGTTCTTTTGAACGGAACACAGGCGCTGGTGCGTCTGATGCTGATGCAGAAAGAACGTGACCGTGCGGCGGGTCTCAATACTGCGGGTTTGGTGACCGGGTATCGCGGTTCACCGCTTGGGGCGGTGGATCAGCAGATGTCTCGTGCGGAACGGCAGCTGGCCGAAAGTGATGTTACTTTTCAATATGGTCTGAACGAGGATCTGGCCGCGACGGCGCTCTGGGGCAGCCAGCAGGCCGGGCTGCGTGGTGATGGCAAGTTCGATGGCGTGTTTGGCCTTTGGTACGGCAAGGGCCCCGGCGTTGACCGTTCGGGCGACGTTATGCGGCATGCCAATATGGCGGGAACCGCACAGCATGGCGGCGTGCTGATGGCGATGGGCGATGACCACACCGGCGAAAGCTCGACCGTGCTGCACCAGTCGGAATGGTCCATGGTGGATATGTACATGCCTGTGGTCAGCCCGGCCGGGGTGCAGGAGATACTGGATTACGGCATCTATGGCTTTGCGCTCAGCCGGTTTGCCGGGGTGTGGGTTGGCCTGAAAACCATGAAGGACACGATTGAGGTGACCTCGGTCGTGGATGGCGGCCCGGATCGTATGCAGCTGACGGTGCCTCAGTTCGACATGCCCGAAGGCGGTCTGAACATCAGGCTGGGTGATACGCCCCATCTGCAAGAGGCCCGCGTGATCGATTACAAGCGCTTTGCGGCCGAGACCTTTTCCCATGCCAACAAACTGGACCAGCGTGTTTGGGGCAAAGCCGGTGCAAAGATCGGTTTCGTCGCAGCAGGCAAGAACTGGCTGGATCTGGTGCACGCCATGTCGCTGCTGAATATTGACGCGGGCGAAGCCGAAAGGCTTGGCATCACCACATATAAGATTGGCCAAACATTTCCTTTGGATATGAAAGGCTTCCACGATTGGGCCGAAGGGCTGGACCTGATCGTGATTGTCGAAGAAAAGCGCAAGCTGATCGAAGTGCAGGTCAAAGAGGCCATCTTCGATGACCGCCGCGGCCGCCGCGTATACGGCTGGTACAAAGGCGGGGCCGGGGCGTTGCACCGCGAAGAGCTGTTCCCGACCCGGGGGGCGCTTGATCCCATTATGATCGCCGAGAAACTGGGCGAAATCCTGATTGAAGAGGGGCGCGACACGGAAGGCGTGCGCGCAGGGCTCGCGCAATTGTCCGAGGCACGGCGGGCGGACAACGCTCAGGAAATCGCGGCGCGGCTGCCGTATTTCTGCTCGGGCTGTCCGCACAACAGTTCAACCAAACTGCCCGAGGGCAGCCGGGCTTATGCGGGGATCGGGTGCCATTACATGGTGCAATGGATGGATCGCGAGACGACCGGTTTCACCCAGATGGGCGGCGAAGGCGCGAACTGGATCGGCGAGGCTCCGTTCTCGACCACGAAACATGTTTTTCAGAACCTGGGTGACGGAACCTACAATCACTCGGGCATTCAGGCGATCCGGGCTGCTTTGGCTGCTGGCACCAACATAACCTTCAAGATTTTGTTCAACGACGCCGTTGCCATGACCGGCGGGCAGGGCAATGAAGGCGGGTTAAGCGCCGAGCGTATCGTGGCCGAGGTCAAGGCCATGGGCGTCCGGGATGTGGCCGTTGTGTATGACGAAAAGGAAGATGTGAACTTTGGCGCGCTGCCTTCGGATGTCGAAACATTCGAGCGTGCCAAGCTGATGCATGTTCAGGAAAAATTCCGTGAAATCGAGGGCGTATCGGTCATTGTTTACGTTCAGACCTGTGCCGCCGAAAAGCGCAGGCGTCGCAAGCGGGGCATGTTCCCGGACCCGGACAAACGGGTGTTTATCAATACCGATATTTGTGAGGGGTGCGGGGATTGCGGGGTGCAGTCCAACTGTGTTTCGATCGTTCCCAAGGAAACCGAGCTGGGACGGAAACGGGCGATTGATCAATCGAGCTGCAACAAGGATTTCTCGTGCCTGAACGGATTCTGCCCGTCTTTTGTAACGCTTGAAGGGGCCAAACTGCGCAAAGAGGCAACAACCGATGTTGACCTGCCCGACCTGCCTGAACCGGTTCTGCCGCAGATCAACGGGACCCATAATGTGGTGATTACCGGGGTTGGCGGCACCGGTGTTGTCACTATCGGCGCTATCCTTGCGCAGGCGGCACAGATCGATGGCAAGGGCGCCGGCATGATGGAGATGGCGGGGCTGGCGCAAAAAGGCGGCGCGGTTCATATCCACTGCCGTCTTGCGAACCGTCCCGAAGATATCAGCGCCATTCGTGTGGCCACTGGTGAGGCTCACGCCCTGATCGGGGGCGATCTGGTGGTATCGGCCGGGGCCAAGACACTGGGTCTGACGCAGGCGGGCCGGACCGGGGCGGTTGTGAACAGTCATGAGATTATCACCGGCGATTTCACCCGGGACACCGATTTTCAGATCCCCAGTGATCAGCTTGAGCTTGCTCTGCGTGCGCGTCTGAAAGACTCGGTTGATCTGTTCGATGCCACTGATCTGGCGCGGGCCGTCATGGGGGATTCAATCTATTCAAACATGATGATCCTTGGTGCCGCATGGCAGCGCGGTCTGCTACCCCTCCGCCTTGGCGCGATCCTGCAGGCGATTGAACTGAATGGCACGGCGGTTGAACGCAACAAACGCGCCTTCGCGTTGGGACGCTGGGCGGTGACGCACCCGGATGAGGCCACAAAAATCCTCAGCCCGAATGTAACGGAACTGCCGAAGACCCTCGACCAGTTGATCGATTTCCGCGCCGCGCATCTGATCGGGTATCAAGGCAAGCGTCTGGCGAAACGTTATCGCAAGCTGGTCGAGAGTGCTGAGGATAACAAGGTTCGTGAGGCGGTTGCCAAAGGATATCATAAGCTCTTGTCCTATAAGGATGAATACGAGGTCGCGCGGCTTCTTCTTGATAGCCGCCAGAAGGCCGCGGCCGAGTTTGATGGTGACTTTCGGATGACCTTCCACCTTGCGCCTCCGGTCTTGGGCTCGAAGGGTGACACTGATCGCCCGGCCAAGAGGGCCTTTGGTGAGTGGTTGCTGGGGCCGCTGAAGCTGCTGGCGAAACTAAAGGTTCTGCGCGGCAGCCCTCTTGATGTGTTTGGCTATACGGCGGAACGCAGGATGGAACGCGCGCTGATCCGTCAGTATGAAAAAGACATGAAAGAGGTTCTGCCCAAACTGACGCCCGAGACCCGTGATGCGATTGTGGCGCTTGCATCCTTGCCTCTGGACATTCGCGGATTTGGCCCGGTTCTGCTGGCGAACGAAGCAAGGGCCGCAAAACGGCGCGAGGAATTGCTGGCCGTCATCCGCGATGGCGGGCCCGAGATGAAAGCTGCTGCAGAGTGAAGTTTCACAACCGTGTCACGGAAACTATGCAAATTGGTTACACGACCTTATTTAGACGGCAGTAAACCGGAGGAACCAATGCCCTCGCGCCATCACGTTGTCCGTGACATTTCCTATGCCCATTCTGCGGAAACGCGGAGCGGGCGGATAATGATCAAGCTGATGGAAAACACCACTGGCCGCATGCGCCTGATCCGTCGCGCTGACGGGTACGAGCAGGAGGTGGCGCAAGGCCGCGATTTCTGGTCTGTGATGGTGGATCGCTATGGGTTGACTTTGGATGTGGTCAGAGGTGCGTTGGCGAACATCCCGCGAGACGGGCCGCTGATTTTGATCGCAAACCATCCTTACGGCATTCTGGATGGGCTGATGATGGGGCATATCCTGTCCCAGACGCGCGGTGATTTTCGCATTCTGGCGCATCGCGTGTTCCGCAAAGCCGAAGATATCAACCGCATCATCCTGCCAATCTCGTTCGATGAGACGAAAGAGGCCGTCAAGCTGAACCTTGAGACTCGCAAGACCGCTTTGAACTATCTCGCTGAGGGTGGGGCAATCGGGGTGTTTCCGGGCGGCACGGTCAGTACGGCGGTCAAGCCTTTTGCCCATCCGATGGACCCGGGCTGGCGTGGTTTCACGGCACGGATGGTGGCCAAATCCAACGCGACCGTGGTGCCTGTGTTCTTCGAAGGTCACACCTCGCGCCTGTTCCAGATTGCCAGCCATCTGCACAGCACGCTGCGAATGGGGTTGCTGATCAAAGAGTTCAAAAAGCGCGTCGATACGCCGGTTCGCGTGGTTGTCGGCGAACCGATCGGGCGCGACATTCTGGACCCATTGGGCACGGACACGCGCAAGATGATGGATTTCCTGCGCAAAGCCACGTATGAGCTGTCTCCAAAGCCGCTGAAGTCGTATGACTATGGCTATGAATTTGAGGAACGGCATCGCGCCTGAAGGGGCAAATGGCAGTAGGCATCTTTGATTCCGGCTTGGGCGGTCTGACCGTCCTGAACGCCGCACAGAAACGTCTGCCCGACGTGGATTTTCTGTATTACGCGGACAGCGCGCACGCGCCTTACGGCGTGCGCGATGCCGAGGATATCTATAATCTGACCCGCGCCGCCGTGCAGGGTTTGTGGGATCGGGGCTGTAATCTGGTGATTCTCGCCTGCAATACCGCCAGCGCCGCCGCTTTGCGCCGTATGCAAGAGGCAGGCGTGCCCGAAGGCAAGCGGGTGCTGGGTGTGTTTGTGCCGCTGATCGAGGCTCTGACCGAGCGGCAGTGGGGGGATAACTCTCCACCGCGAGAGGTCGAGGTGCAGCATGTTGCCCTGTTTGCCACCCCTGCGACCGTATCCAGCCGTGCGTTTCAGAGGGAACTGGCGTTTCGCGCCATTGGCGTGGATGTCGAGGCGCAGGCTTGCGGTGGTGTGGTTGATGCCATTGAAGACGGTGACATGATCCTTGCCGAGGCCTTGGTGCGTGGTCATGTGGATGCCCTGAAGCGCAAAATGCCGGAACCGCAGGCCGCTATTCTGGGCTGTACGCATTATCCGCTGATGGCCGAGACGTTTCAGCAGGCGCTTGGCCCGCATGTAAAGGTGTATAGTCAGGGCGATCTGGTGGCTGAAAGCCTTGCAGATTATTTGCAGCGTCATCCGAACATGTTGGGTGAAGGTGCAGGCGGATATCTGACCACGGGCAAGCCGGGTGTTGTGACGGATCGCGCGACTCAGTTCCTCCGACGAAAAACCACGTTTGAAGCCACCTGACTCAGATCAAGGGCAGGGCTTTGCCGATTTCGTAACTTATTGACCGTCACGTGGGCGGTCATATCATGTGACATCCAAGTAAAGAGGTCTGACATGACCCATAAAATCGCAATTCTGGGCGCTTCGGGCTATACCGGTGCCGAACTGGTGCGGCTGATTGCCGAGCATCCGAATATGGAAATCACAGCTCTGGCCGCCGAGCGTAAGGCCGGACAGACCATGGCACAGGTGTTTCCGCATCTGCGTCATCTGGATTTGCCGGTGCTCTGCAAGATTTCCCAGATCGACTTTTCCCAGATCGACCTCTGCTTTTGCGCCTTGCCGCACAAGACCAGTCAGGAGGTCATTCGCGAACTGCCCGATACGCTTAAAATTGTCGACCTGTCGGCAGATTTCCGGCTGCGCGATGGCGACGAATATCAGAAATGGTATGGCAATCCACATGTCGCGCTCGGGCATCAGCAAGAGGCCGTTTATGGCCTGACAGAATTTTATCGCGACGACATCCGCGCTGCACGGCTGGTTGCCGGAACGGGATGCAACGCGGCGACCGGGCAATATGTGCTGCGGCCGCTGATTTCGGCAGGGGTAATCGATCTGGATGACATCATTCTCGATCTGAAATGCGCCGTTTCCGGCGCGGGGCGGGCATTGAAAGAGAACCTGCTGCATGCCGAGCTGAGCGAGGGGGCGAACGCCTATGCGGTTGGTGGAACGCACCGGCACCTGGGAGAGTTCGATCAGGAATTCTCGGAACTGGCAGGTCGCACGGTACATATCCAGTTCACCCCGCATCTGATCCCGGCGAACCGGGGTATATTGGCGACCTCTTATGTGAAAGGTGACCCCCGGAGCGTGTATGAAACGCTGGGCGCTGCTTATGAAGCCGAGCCCTTCGTGCAGGTGCTGCCTTTTGGGGAAACACCTTCAACCCATCATGTAAGGGGTTCAAATTTCTGCCATATCGGCGTGGTTGCCGACCGGATTGAACGTCGTGCAATCGTGGTGGCTGCGTTGGATAACCTGACAAAAGGTAGCAGCGGGCAGGCCTTGCAGAACGCCAACCTGATGTTAGGTGAGGATGAAACCCGGGGGCTGATGATGGCCCCTCTGTTCCCGTGAGGACGGTATGAAAACGCTCAGGAAACGTCGTCGTGTTCAGATCATTGTGCTGGCTGCTGTGGCGCTGGCCTTGTCGACGGCGTTGATCGGGTATGCGATGCGCGATGGCATCAATTTCTTCCGGTCCCCCAGCCAGGTGATCGCCGAACCCCCGCAGCCGAGTGAGGTGTTTCGCATTGGCGGACTGGTTGAAGAGGGTTCGATCATTCGCGGGCAGGGAAAGACGGTGCATTTTGTGGTCACCGATGGGGGTGAGAGTGTGAAGGTCGCCTTTACCGGTGTTCTGCCTGATCTGTTTTCGGAAAACCAGGGTATGGTCGGGACCGGCAGTTATGTGGACGGTGTCTTTGAAGCGACTGAAATACTGGCCAAACATGACGAAACCTATATGCCGAAAGAGGTTGTGGATGCGCTGAAAGAGCAGGGCCTCTACAAAGAGGTTGGCGATAGCTGAATGCAGCTGCGCTGCATGCCTCCGGCGGAGGTATTTTTGAACAGAAGAAGCGGGGCGTTGCGTGTGACAGGCAGGCAGCGCCCTTTGTTTTGTCGCGGTGTTAACGCTGTTGCCTGACCGTTTGGGCCATCTGAACAAGGGATGGTTTCATGCAGACGGTTCGGCAGATTGCGGAAGGTATAGTCGCCCGTGAGGGTGGTTTTGTCGACGATCCCGATGATCCCGGCGGGGCGACGAAATACGGGGTGACGATCCATACCATGCGTCGTCTGGGTCTGGATTTGGATCACGATGGTCTGGTGACGCGAAATGATGTGTTGGCTCTCAACAAAGCCCAGGCCGTGGAAATATTTCTGACGCATTACTTCGAGAAGCCGCGCCTGGGGCAATTGCCGGAGGTTTTGCGCGCTTCAGTTTTCGATATGTATGTGAACGCAGGGGGGCAGGCGATCAGGATTCTGCAGAATCTTCTGCGTCAGATGGGGTTTGAGGTGGCGGTTGATGGGGTGATTGGCCCGCAGACCGCGCGCGCGAGCATGGCTGCTGCGGATCCCGGGCCGTTGGCTTTGCGGGACGCTTATGGGGTTGCGCGGCGCAATTATTACTTTCGATTGGCTGACCATCGGGCGGCGTTGCGCAAATATGCCCGGACGCGTGCAGGCGGGAAAGGCGGCTGGATTCGCCGTGCCGAAGAGTTTCTGTCGCCCAAATATCATCTGAGCGACGCTGAGTTTCAGAGAAGGATTGCGGGATGGGGTTGATATCGGGCCTTCTGGGGCTGCTGTTTGGAGGCGGCAGAAATGTCGTGCGCGAGACCACCGAGGTTTTTCGTGAAAATGCCGAGAACGGGGCAGAGCGTGCCATCACGTTGCGGGGTGCGGCCATGGCGCAGTTCGGGGCCGAGTTTCAGGTGCCCGCCAAAGGCGGGTTTGACCGGTTTATGGATGGGCTGAACCGCGTGCCACGTCCGGCGCTGGCGCTGGGGACGTTGGGGTTGTTTCTGGCGGCGATGATTGATCCCCTGTGGTTTGCCGCGCGCATGCAGGGCATTGCGCTGGTGCCGGAACCGTTATGGTGGCTGCTGGGGGTGATCGTCTCGTTCTATTTCGGCGCGCGCCATCAGGTCAAAGCGCAGGAGTTTCAACGAGAGATCGGCGCGGCGATGCGGCGGGTTCCTGAGTTGATTGCCAACCTTGAAGCCCTCGGCGCGTTGCGGGCTGGTCACCCGGGCGTTGCTGACACCGGGCCTGATGCGTCCCTGACTGAGGCGGTCATGCAGGCAGACCCGAACCCTGCATTGGAAGATTGGCGTCGTTTGCGCAGCGGTTGAGGCGCGACACTATGTGCGAGAGGGACAGGCGAATGTGAATGGTGCTTGTTCAGCGGCCCGCGTATAAGCGAGCCATGATTACAGAGCTTGGCCATTTCGCGCTGATCCTAGCCTTTCTTGTCGCCATTGTGCAGACTGTGGTGCCTCTGATCGGGGCTGCCAGGCGTTGGAATGGCTGGATGGTTTTTGCCGAGCCTGCCGCGCTGGCGCAGTTCCTGCTGACGGCGTTTGCGTTTGGCGCCCTGGTCTGGGCTTTCACGACCTCGGATTTCTCGCTGCGGGTGGTGGTTGAAAACAGTCATTCGGCCAAACCGATGCTTTACAAGATCAGCGGGACCTGGGGAAACCATGAAGGTTCGATGCTGCTATGGGTGCTGATTGTGGCGCTGTTCGGAGCCATGGCTGCGGTGTTCGGAGGTGGCCTGCCGCCCACGCTGAAAGCCCGCGTTTTGTCGGTGCAGGCTGCCATCGGCGTCGCGTTCTTTGCTTTTATCTTATTCACATCGAACCCGTTTGACCGGCTTGCTGTGCCACCCTTTGATGGGCGGGACCTCAACCCGTTGCTGCAGGATCCGGGTTTGGCCTTCCACCCGCCATTCCTGTATCTGGGCTATGTCGGCCTGAGCATGGCCTTCAGCTTTGCCGTCGCCGCCTTGATCGAGGGGCGGGTGGATGCCGCATGGGGCCGCTGGGTGCGGCCCTGGACGCTGGCGGCGTGGGTCTTCCTGACGATCGGGATCGCGCTTGGATCATGGTGGGCCTATTACGAGCTGGGTTGGGGTGGTTTCTGGTTCTGGGACCCGGTCGAGAATGCCTCGTTCATGCCATGGCTTCTGGCGGCGGCGTTGCTGCATTCGGCGATTGTGGTTGAAAAACGCGAAGCGCTGAAAAGCTGGACCATATTGCTGGCCATCATTGCCTTTGGCTTCTCTCTGATCGGCACCTTCATCGTGCGTTCAGGCCTGCTGACATCGGTGCATGCCTTTGCCAACGATCCCGAGCGGGGCGTGTTTATCCTGTTCATTCTGGTGATCTTCATTGGTGGGGCGTTGACCCTTTTCGCTGCGCGGGCGCAGGCGATGGAGGCCAAAGGGGTGTTTGGCGTGGTCAGCCGTGAAAGCGCGCTGATTCTGAACAATATCCTGCTGGCGGTCAGCTGTTTCGTGGTTTTCTTCGGCACCCTTTGGCCGATGGTGGCCGAAATGGCATTTGACAGAAAACTCTCGGTCGGTGCGCCGTTTTTTAACGCGGCCTTTACACCTTTCATGATTGTTTTGGGCATCGTCTTGCCCGTCGGTGCCATGTTGCCGTGGAAACGGGGCAGGCTGGGCCGTGCGGCGTGGTCGTTGCGTTATGCGTTTGCGCTGGCGGTGGCGCTGGCGGTTCTGATCTGGGCGATGCAGTCCGGGCGCAGTGCGCTGGGGCCTGTGGGGCTGTTTCTGGGGGCCTGGATCACCTTTGGTGCCATCGTTGACCTCTGGAGCCGTACAGGCCGCAAGGGCAGCGTTGGCCGCCTGTTCCGCCTGCCCGGTGCGGATTGGGGAAAGGCTGTGGCCCATACCGGATTGGGTGTGACCATGTTCGCGATCGCGGGCCTGACAGCGTGGGAGGTTGAGGATATTCGCGTTGCGCAATCCGGCCAGCCCTTTGAGGTGGGGCAGTTCACCTTGACGCTGCAGGATGTGCGCCGGGTGCAGGGGCCGAACTATTTCTCGACAACAGCAGATGTAAAGGTCGAGAAAGATGGGCGGTTTATCAATGTCCTGAATCCGGAAAAGCGTGACTATCCGGTGGCGGGCATGCCCACGACTGAGGCGGCAATCGACTATCGGTTCTTGCGTGATCTTTATGTTGTGATCGGGGATCAGCAGGCCGATGGTGGCTGGGTGTTGCGCACCTATATCAAACCGCTAGCCAACTGGATTTGGGGCGGGTGCTTCCTGATGGCCTTGGGTGGGTTGCTCAGCCTGTCGGATCGTCGCTTCCGGGTTGCAGCGGGCGCGCAGAAAACGCCTCCGGGCGGGGTGCCTGCGGAATGAAACGTCTGTTGGTGATCCTGCTGCTGATTGCGTCCCCGGTGTCAGCGGTGCAGCCGGATGAGATTCTGGATGATCCCGCGCTAGAGGCGCG
The DNA here is from genome assembly GCA_000158135.1 of Rhodobacteraceae bacterium KLH11. Classification (GTDB taxonomy): domain Bacteria; phylum Pseudomonadota; class Alphaproteobacteria; order Rhodobacterales; family Rhodobacteraceae; genus Ruegeria. Next base: position 2,893,515 of record DS999531.1, on the reverse strand, counting down.
CGCGCGTGACATCAGCACCGGTTTGCGCTGTCTGGTTTGCCGCAATGAGAGCATTGACGAAAGCAATGCCGAGCTTGCGCGCGATCTGCGTATTTTGCTGCGGGAACGTCTGGTTGCCGGGGATACCGATCAGCAAGCGGTGGATTTCATCGTCGCCCGGTATGGTGAATATGTGTTGCTGAATCCGACCACGACCGGGGCCAATCTGTTGTTATGGCTGTCCGGGCCAATAATGCTGCTGATCGCCGCAGCGGTGGGATGGCGCTTTCTGCGCAATCGCTCAAGCCAGCAGAACACGGCCTCTTCCGACAGCTTAAGCACGGAAGAGCAAAAACGCCTGCGTCAAATTCTGGAAGACTGACGCGCGGTTCCGCTTTTCCTTCCCTCACATTTGCGTCAGGGTTTCGCGAAACGCGGCGCAGGTGAGGTTTTGCATGGAATACGAAGCGGTCCTTCTGGACATAACCGACGATTTGGCGGTTCTGACGTTGAACCGGCCCGACAAGATGAATGCGCTGACGACGCAGATGCGGGCCGAGATCACCCATGCGATGAAAGACGCAGCACAGCAGGCCCGCGCGATTGTACTGACCGGCGCGGGGCCTGCCTTTTGTTCGGGTCAGGATCTGGGGGATGCGTCGAGTACAGGCAAGATCGATCTCGAACGCGCGCTGCGGGATGAATATGAGCCGATGCTTGAGGCTGTGTATGATTGCCCTGTGCCCACCATCGCAGCGGTCAATGGTCCGGCGGCGGGGGCAGGGGCCAATCTGGCACTGTCTGCCGATGTGGTGATCGCAACCGAAAGCGCCTATTTCCTGCAGGCTTTCGCCCGGATTGGCCTGCTGCCGGATGCGGGCGGCACCTGGTTCATGCCCCGTCAGATGGGGTTTGCCAAGGCGATGGGGGCGGCCCTGTTTGCCGACAAGATCAGCGCGCGGCAAGCCGATGATTGGGGATTGATCTGGGAAGCGGTGGCGGATGATCTTTTTGATGCACATTGGCGCGAACGGGCGAGCTATCTGGCCAATGGTCCCACCGCCGGGTTCCGCGCGATCAAACAGGCGATCCGGGGAAGCTATGACAACACCCTGCCTCAACAGCTCGCGACCGAGGCGCATTTACAGGGTGAATGCGGGCGCACCCGGGATTTTGCCGAAGGGGTGGTGGCCTTTCTGGAAAAGCGCCCCGCCAAGTTCGAAGGGCGCTGAGCATCCGCTCAGGCGCGGCGACGACGACGCGTGCGCCGTTCGGGGGCAGCCTGATCGCCCGTACCGTCCGAGGGCGAGGTGAATGGGCCAAGCGCGTCTGTGATCTGATCCAGCGTCGGGCGTTCCCGACCTGGCTGAGTATCCAGGGCCTCGCGCATCTTGCGCAGATGTTCAGGCATGGTGCCACAGCAGCCGCCGATAATCGTCGCGCCAGCATCGCGGGCCATGGCCGCATATTGACCCATCAACTCGGGTGTCCCGTCATAGTGGATGTGACCATCCACATATTTCGGGATGCCTGCATTCCCCTTGGAAATCAAAGGACGCTCGGTCCCCTGTGCTGCAAACCCAAGGATGGTGCGTAAAATGTCCGAAGCACCCGTTCCGCAATTGGCCCCAAACGCCAGCGGTGGATTGGGCAGAGTTTCGACAATGTTTGCCAGATCAGAAGATGTAACGCCCATCATGGTGCGCCCTGCAGTGTCAAAGCTCATGGTGCCACACCAAGGCATGTCAGCCATGGAAAATGCCTCGGCGGCGGCGCGAAACTCTTCCGGGGCGCTGATGGTTTCCAGCCACAATACATCTGCACCGCCCGCTTTCAGCGCTTCGGCCTGTTCGTGAAACATCTCGACAGCCTCGGCATGCGACAGGGTGCCCACAGGTTCCATGATCTCGCCGGTCGGGCCAACCGATCCGGCAACAATCACGGGGCGATCAGCTTTATCGGCAACCTCGCGTCCCAGTTCGGCACCGATGCGGTTCAGTTCGGATACGCGGTTCTGGGCCTCATGCAGCTTCAGGCGCGCAGCAGTCCCGCCGAAGGTGTTGGTCAGGAACAGATCACTGCCCGCATTGACCGAACCCTCATACAGCGCCCTGATCTTGTCAGGTGCATCCACGTTCCATAGCTCAGGAGCATCCCCGGATTGCAAACCCATCGCGAACAGATTGGTCCCCGTCGCACCATCTGCAAGAACGACATCGACGGTTTCCAGAAGGGTGCTGAGCGCATTTGTCATCGGGGTGTTCCAAATATGAGGCCGAAACCTGTCAAATAACAGAGACGCCCCGTGTCTCACGACCGGGGCGTCAAATCAAATTCATAAAACTCATGAAGATCATGAGCCCTGCAGCGCAAGCCTCAGACTTCGGCTTCCGCCATCACCTGTTCCTTGGCTTCAACCAGCAGCTCAACCATCTTCTCACGAATTTTCGCCTCATCCGCCAGATCGCCGAGATAGCCCTTTACCGCTTCGACAACGTCATCTTCGCTGACATTCTGAAGATCGGTGCGCACCAGTTCTTTTCCGTATTCCCGTGCCTCTTCCACGGTTTCGCCCTTCAGCGCCGAGGCCCAGACAGCCATGAACCGGTTACGGCGCATCCGTGCGATGAATTGCATCTTTTCATCATGGGCAAACTTGCTTTCAAACGCGGCTTCACGTTCATCGAATGTCGTCATTGGTCGGGGACCCCTTGGATTACGTGCTGTTTCCTGATGATATGACCATAGGAGGCTTCGGGCGCAAGGTATTTGCGCTGCGTCAAAGACCCTCGGGGCAGCAAACTTGCGGGAATGCGGGGCTTGCACTATGAGGGCGCCAACGTAAGGGGACTCATTCCCTTTCCCCAGACTGGAAAGGTCGCTCATGGCGCGTCGCAAAAAGATCTACGAAGGCAAGGCCAAGATTCTGTATGAAGGCCCCGAGCCGGGCACAATCGTGCAGTATTTCAAGGATGACGCGACCGCGTTCAACGCTGAGAAAAAAGATGTCATCGATGGCAAGGGCGTTCTGAACAACCGCCTCAGCGAGTTTTTCATGAATGGTCTGGCCCAGATCGGTGTGCCGACCCATTTCATCCGGCGGCTGAACATGCGCGAACAACTGGTTCGCAATTGCGAGATCATTCCGCTGGAAGTGATTGTACGCAACTATGCGGCCGGATCGATGTCCAAGCGGTTGGGTATCGCCGAGGGTACGCAACTGCCGCGTCCGATCGTCGAATATTGCTATAAGGATGATGCGCTGGGTGATCCGCTGGTGACCGAGGAACATATCGCCGCCTTTGGCTGGGCCAGCCAGCAGGACATGGACGATATCCTCAGCCTGGCCCTGCGCGTGAATGATTTCATGAGCGGCGTGATGCTGGCCGTTGGTATCCGTCTGGTCGATTTCAAGATCGAGATCGGGCGCGTTTATGAGGGCGATTTCCAGCGCCTGCTGGTTGCCGACGAAATCAGCCCTGACAGCTGCCGCCTGTGGGATATCGAGACCGGTCAGAAGCTGGACAAGGACGTGTTCCGCCGTGATCTGGGCAGCCTGACGGATGCCTATTCCGAGGTCGCGCGCCGTCTGGGTGTTCTGCCCAAAAGCAACGTCACCAAACCAACGCTGATCAACTGAGATCAACCTCCATTCGCGGGGTTGTCCGAAACGGATAAGCGGGGTATCCCGCGCGCAACGAAACGGGCCTGCAGGTGGCCCATGACTGGAGTTTCCGAGATGAAGGCACGAGTGCATGTGATGCTCAAGAACGGGGTTCTGGACCCGCAGGGTGAGGCCGTGCGTCACGCATTGGGTGCATTGGGCTTTGATCAGGTCGAAGGTGTCCGTCAGGGCAAGGTGATTGATCTGGAACTGACCGAAGGCGCGACCGAGGCCGACGTGACCAGAATGTGTGAAAAGCTGTTGGCCAACACGGTCATCGAACGCTTTGAGATCGAACTGCTCTGAAGTTTCCCTGCCAAGGAGGGTCCGCCATGCGCGCCGCCGTCATCGTTTTCCCCGGCTCCAATTGTGATCGCGATCTGGCCGTCGCTTTTGAACAGGCCGGGTTTTCTGTCGAGATGGTGTGGCACAAGGATGCCGCGCTGCCTGATGGCATCGATATTGTCGGTGTCCCCGGCGGGTTTTCTTATGGCGATTACCTGCGTTGCGGTGCGATTGCCGCGCAATCACCAATCTGCAAGGCGCTGGCCGCGCATACTGAACGGGGCGGTTACGCTGTTGGCATCTGCAACGGCTTTCAGGTCCTGACCGAAACCGGTATTCTGCCCGGTGCTCTGCTGCGGAATGCAGGTCTGAAATACATCTGCCGCACGATTGGGCTGAAAGTTGAAACCAGCGACAGCGCCTTTACCGAAGGGTATAATGCGGGTGATGTCATCGACATCCCGATTGCCCATCACGATGGTAACTATTTTGCCGATGACGAGACGCTGGCGGAACTGAGGGATCAGGACCGTATTGCCTTCACTTACGCCGAAAATCCCAACGGTTCGCGCGACGATATTGCGGGCATATTATCCCACAACCGCCGCGTGTTAGGGATGATGCCGCACCCCGAACGGGCGGCGGATTCAGGCCACGGAGGCACGGATGGAACGGCGCTCTTCCGCGCATTGGCGGGTGTGTTGGCCCCAGCGTGACTTGAGGTCATCGGTCGGGACGCGTAGCGTCTGAGCATGAGTGCGCAAGAACAACCACGCAGTAACAGGTTTCTGAGCCGTTTGCGCGGATCGCCGATGGGATGGCGACTGCGGCTGGCGATTCTGCTGTTGTTGGTTGTAACGGTCGCGACGATCTGGGTAACCAACAGCCTGCTGACCAGCCGGTTCACCGAATCCACCCGAAACCGGGCCGAACTGCGTCTGGCGCTTTATTCCGGTAACCTGCTGAGCGAATTGCGCCGCAACTCGATTGTGCCGCAATTGCTGGCGCGCGATCCGACGCTGATCTCGGCCCTGCAATCCAGCGATTATACGCTGTCGAGCCAGCGATTGATCTCGTTTGTCGAAGAGATCGGTGCCGCCTCGATCTTCCTGCTGGACCGTGACGGGCTGACCCGTGCGGCGACCATGCGGAACCGATTGGGCGAGGGTCATCGCGGCACGCCCTATTTCATTGATGCGATGCGATCAAACGCGACGATCTTTTCGGTGATTCCACGTGAATCCGGTGGATACAGCTTTGTCTACTCGCGGCGGATCGAGGCCAATGCCGAGATCCTTGGCGTGATCGTGGTTGAGGTTGACCTGCAGAAATTCGAACGGGCCTGGGCCGGGATTTCGGATGCCGTGATGGTCACGGACAGCACAGGTACCATCATCCTGTCGACCGAGCCGCAATGGCGCGGCCTTGAGGAAAATGCCGCAACACTGCGCCAGCCGCCACAAAGCGCGATCCAGCGCGCGATCCGCGCCACGACAGACTGGCACGCTTTGCCGCCCGACGCCTATCTGCAAGGTGAGGCCGTAATGCGGCTGGAAACGCGCATTCCGTTCCGGGGCTGGCAAATGACCTCGTTCACCACCTATTCGTCGATCCGCGAGCGGGTGAACAGCGTGCTGGCGCTGGAGATCATGGTATTCGCGATTCTTCTGGCGCTGACCTTCTATGCGCTCAGCCGCAGGGCCACGTCGCGCATGACCCTGTTCCAGCGCGAGTCGGCGGAGCTTCGCGCATTGAACCTGAGGTTGCAGCGGGAAATTGCTGAACGGGAACGGGTTGAAAAGACGCTGGAAGTTGCCGAGCAGACCCTTGCCCAAAGCTCGAAACTGGCGGCGCTGGGTGAGATGTCGGCGGCGGTCAGTCATGAGCTGAATCAGCCGCTGGCCGCGATGAAAACCTATCTGGCGGGCGCACGTCTGCTGCTGCGCCGGAACCGTCCCGAAGAGGCACTGGCCAGTTTTGGCCGTATCGATGGTTTGATCGAGCGGATGGGCGCGATCACGCGGCAGCTGAAATCCTATGCGCGCAAGGGCGCGGATGCGTTTTCGCCCGTGAATCTTGGCGAAGCGCTGGCCTCATCACTGTCGATGATGGAGCCACAGCTGCGCCAGCGTCATGTGAAGATTACCCAGATTCTGCCCGAAGACCCTGTTATAGTGATGGGGGATCGGATGCGAATTGAACAGGTTATGGTCAATCTGTTGCGCAATGCGCTGGATGCAACCAAATCGGTCGATGAGCCTGATGTCGAGATTATTCTGGCCGCGGGTGATCAGGCGGTTCTGACGGTGCGCGACAATGGTCACGGGATCGAGGATATCGAGAACCTGTTTGAACCGTTCTACACGACCAAACGCCCCGGAGACGGGGTTGGTCTGGGGCTTGCCATCTCGTCCGGGATCGTGAACGACCATGGCGGACGCCTGACCGCGCGCAACGGCCAGCAGGGTGGCGCGGTGTTTGAGATGCAATTGCCCATATTGGGTAGCGACGGCCTTGAGGCCGCGGAATAAAGGAAGTGACTATGGCACAGGCCATGAAGATCGCCATTGTGGACGATGAACAGGATATGCGTCAATCGATCAGCCAATGGCTTGCGCTGTCGGGCTATGACACTGAGACTTTTTCGAGCGCCGAGGATGCGCTCAAGGTATTGGGGCCGGATTATCCGGGCATCGTGATCTCGGACATCAAGATGCCGGGAATGGATGGTATCCAGCTGCTGAAAAAGCTGATGGGGGCAGACAGCACTTTGCCTGTCATCATGATCACCGGCCACGGTGATGTCCCCATGGCGGTTGAGGCCATGCGGGTCGGTGCATTTGATTTCCTTGAAAAACCGTTCAATCCAGACCGGATGTCGGAACTGGCAAAACGCGCCAGCAGTGCACGACGGCTGACACTGGACAACCGCGCGCTGCGGCGCGAGCTGTCGGGCGGCACGCAGATCATGAACAAGCTGATCGGCGCGAGCCCGGTTATGGAGCGTCTGCGTGAGGATATTCTCGATCTCGGGCAGGCGGATGGTCATGTACTGATCGATGGCGAGACCGGGACAGGCAAGACCCTGGTCGCGCATGCGCTGCACGCCGTGGGCAGCCGGGCGGGCAAGAAATTTGTTCTGGTGTCTTGCGCCGCGCTGGAGGAAGAGGCGCTGTCGAAGCGTTTGTTCGGACCGATGCTGCCGGAAGACACCCAGTTGCCCGCCATCGAAGAAGCGCGCGGCGGGACGCTGGTTCTGGAAGATGTCGAAGCGCTGAGCGACACGTTGCAGGCGCGTCTGCTGAGCGTGATGAACGAGCAGGGGACGCCGGCAGAAACGCGGATTGTTGCGATTTCGAACCTGCAGGAGGCGGGCAAGACATCTGAAGACGTGCTGCGGCCCGATCTGTTTTACCGGCTTGCCGCGCTGCGCATCACCATGCCACCGCTGCGCCAGCGCGGTGAGGACATTCTGACACTGTTCACGCGCCTCAGCGAGCAGTTCGCCGAGGAATATGGCTGCGAGGCCCCGCAGGTCAGTGCGCAGGAAGCGGCGCAATTGCTGCAAGCCCCATGGCCGGGGAATGTGCGGCAGCTGATCAACATTGCCGAACGCGCCGTCCTGCAATCACGGCGCGGGTCGGGGACAATCGCGTCGCTGCTGATGTCGGATCACGAGGAAATGCAGCCGGTGATGACGACGGAAGGCAAGCCGTTGAAAGAGTATGTCGAAGCCTTCGAGCGGATGTTGATCGACAATACGATGCGACGTCACAAAGGGTCGATCGCGTCCGTCATGGATGAGTTGTGCCTGCCGCGCCGGACCCTGAACGAGAAGATGGCCAAATACGGCCTGCAGCGGTCAGACTATTTGTAAAGGGAGGGGGCCAGCCCCCTCTTGAGCCTGCGGCTCAATTCACCCCCGGGATATTTTCGGCCAGATGAAGGGACCCTGCGGCTCTTCTGTGAGGGTCATGCAGTTTGCCCATTGTCTTTTCCACAGGACTGCTTTTATGGTGTTGCAATGGGCAGGGCGATTTTTGCGCCCGCAAGTCCCAAGCTTTGAGTTTCGCTGCTGATCCGGTGATGAGGATCAAACCCGCATGGTTCAGCAGACCGATTGTGCCCCAACCGGGGCAGTTGAATACCTGAGCCCGCATCGCCGGGCGAAAGGAACAAATGGGCAGGTGGTGGTGAGCCGCGCCTGTCGGAGAAGAACCGCGATGACGCGCGCGCAACGATTGAGTATACGGGCAAGGGGCCATGGCGCCAGACCTTGCCGCGCGCCGTCCGATATCGCCCGTACAAGACACCTCCCCAAAAGCGCCTGTCCGCCTGGATGGGTTAGGACAACGCGTTTGGCGTGGTGCACCAAGGACACATGGCTAAGAAAATGCTTATCGATGCCACCCACGCGGAGGAAACCCGCGTTGTGGTGGTGGACGGAAACAAGGTTGAGGAATTTGACTTTGAATCCGAAAACAAACGCCAGCTTGCTGGCAACATCTATCTTGCAAAAGTAACACGGGTCGAGCCGTCGTTGCAGGCGGCTTTTGTGGATTACGGTGGAAACCGGCACGGGTTTCTGGCGTTTTCCGAGATCCATCCTGATTATTATCAGATCCCCGTCGCTGACCGTGAGGCGCTGATGGAGGAAGAGCGTGCCTATGCCGAAGCCATGCGCGCGCGGGATGAAGCTGATGAGGCAAAGCCCAAAAAGCGCCGGTCGCGGTCGCGCAGCAAGGCGGCGGATGTAAAATCCAACGATCCGGTCGAGACCATGGATGTCTCGTCGGAGCCGTCGGGGATGGAAACGATTGATCTGGATGATGGCGAACAGTCTGCGGATCTGTCGGTGCCTGAAGGTACATCTCCGATGGAGACGGTGACTGAGACGCCGGTCGAAGAACCTGAAGAGGTCAGTGCGGCGGAGGAGCCGACAGAAGCGCAGGCTGATGACGCTGCCGGGGCGGCAGACAGCGCCGAGACAGCGGAGCAACCCGCTGAGGAGGTTGCGGCAGAAGAGGTCGTGGAGGCGGCTGGCGAAATCTCCGAGGCTGAAAACGATGGCACAGCTGAGGCAGAGACTGAGGCTGATGACGAAGAGGCTGACAGCGAGGGCAAGCAAACTGATGCCACCGCCAAGGACGCGTCTATCGAATCGGTCGCCGATGAGGATGACAGCGAAGACATCCGCCCACCGCGCAAGCCGCGCCCGCGTCGGTACAAGATTCAGGAAGTCATCAAGGTGCGTCAAGTTCTGCTGGTGCAGGTTGTCAAGGAAGAGCGTGGCAACAAGGGTGCCGCGCTGACCACATACTTGTCGCTGGCCGGTCGGTATTGCGTGCTGATGCCCAACACGGCGCGCGGGGGCGGGATCAGCCGCAAGATCACCAATGCGGCAGACCGCAAGAAGCTGAAGGATATCGCGGCAGAGATTGATGTGCCCACCGGGGCCGGTTTGATCGTGCGCACTGCGGGGGCCAAGCGCACCAAATCCGAGATCAAGCGCGACTATGAATACCTGCAGCGTCTGTGGGAGCAGATTCGCGAACTGACGCTGCAATCCATCGCGCCTGCGAAAATCTATGAAGAAGGCGATTTGATCAAACGCTCGATCCGCGATCTCTATAATCGCGATATCGATGAGGTTCTGGTTGAAGGCGAGGGTGGATATCGCATCGCCAAGGACTTCATGAAGATGATCATGCCGTCCCATGCGAAGAACGTGAAACGGTATGAGGATGCGCTGCCCCTGTTCGCGCGCTATCAGGTGGAAAGCTATCTGGCGGGGATGTTCAACCCGACCGTGCAGCTGAAATCCGGCGGTTATATCGTGATCGGTGTAACCGAAGCACTGGTTGCGATCGATGTGAACTCGGGCCGGGCAACCAAGGAAGGTTCGATCGAGGAAACCGCGCTGAAGACGAACCTTGAGGCGGCTGAGGAAGTGGCGCGCCAGTTGCGTCTGCGTGACCTGGCTGGCCTGATTGTCATCGATTTCATCGATATGGATGAGCGCAAGAACAACTCGGCCGTTGAAAAGCGTCTCAAGGATAAGCTGAAAACCGACCGGGCCCGCATTCAGATGGGTCGGATTTCGGGTTTCGGCCTGCTGGAAATGAGCCGTCAGCGCCTGCGCCCCGGTATGCTGGAGGCGACGACGCAGCCCTGTCCGGCCTGCCATGGCACCGGGCTGATCCGTTCGGATGATAATATGGCATTGTCGATCCTGCGCCAGATTGAAGAAGAAGGAACCCGCCGCCGCTCACGCGAGGTGCTGGTGCGGTGCCCGGTCAGCATTGCCAACTTCCTGATGAACCAGAAGCGCGAACATATCGCCCAGATCGAAGCGCGCTATGGCCTGTCGGTGCGGATCGAAGGGGATGTGCATCTGGTCAGCCCCGATTTCTCGCTTGAAAAGTTCAAGACCGCCAGCCGTGTTGTCCCCGAGGCGACGGCTCCGGTGGTTTCGGTGGATGCCTCTCTGATGGATATGGTCGATGCCACCGACGAGGAAGAGAGCGCCGAGGACACGCCTCCGGTGCAGGGCGAGGAAGAAAGCAAGCCCAAACGCAAACGGCGTCGGCGTCGGCGCAAGAAAGGCGCGGGCAATGGCGATGCGCCGGAAGGCACCACAGACGAGGGTGAGGCCGCGGCCGCAGAAACCGATGCGCAAGTTGACAGTACCGAGGTTGAGCAAGCCGAACCTGAGCCTGCGACAGAAGAAACTGAGAAAGCCGCCAAGCCCAAGAAACGCCGCGCGCCGCGTCGCCGCAAGAAGGACGCAGAGGGCGAAGCCGAGGCAACCAAGGCTGAGGCTGAGGCTGAGGACGCAGCCGCCAGTCAGGACGCTGAGGTGATCACAGCTGAACCTCAGGAAGTTGAGCCTGAACCGGTTGTTGAACCACAGGAGCCTGAGGCGACACCCGAACCCGAAGTAATACCCGAGCCGGAAGCGGCGGCAGAAGCCCCCGAAGAAGCGGATGCGCCGGTGGCCGTGGATCAACCTGCCGAGACTGAGCCCGAAACAGAAGAGGCACCAACGCCCGAGCCCGTTTTGGAAGCAGTCGTGGAAGAACCGGAACCGGTACCAGCCAAGCCAAAGCGCCGGGGATGGTGGTCATTGGGACAGTGACCAAAAGGGCGGGCCAGATGGCCCGCCTTTTCATTATCGGGGGCCGGGGCGTTAACCGGATTTACGGATCAGATAAATCTGATGGCCTTCTGCGCTGTCTTGCGACACCAATGTATGGCCTGCCTCGGTACAGAAATGGGGCACGTCGATAATGGCCGCAGGGTCATCGGCCAGCACCCGCAGCAAGCCCCCTGCGGGGATCGATTTCAGCCGCTTGCGGGCTTTCAGGACCGGCAAGGGGCAAAGCAGCCCCAGCGCGTCCAGCGTTTCTGTCTCATCCGTCATGGGATTGAAATATTTCCAACGGGCGATGCTGTCCAGCGGGCATGCACGAGGATGTGACCGAATTGCCCCGTGACGAAAGCTGCACGATCACATATGTGCTGGTTTATGTTCGGAATTGACATCATAGACGCAGGGCTTTTGCCCGCCATGTTCATCGCCATGCTGGGCGGGCTGATCAGCTTTCTGTCGCCCTGCGTGCTGCCGATTGTGCCACCCTATCTGGCCTATATGAGCGGCGTGACCATCAACGAAATGCAGGATCAGGCCCGCGCCCGGCGCAAGGCAACCCTGTCGGCGTTGTTTTTTGTTCTGGGGCTGTCGACGGTTTTCCTGCTGCTTGGATTTACCGCTTCGGCCTTTGGGGCATTTGTGCTGCAAAATCAGGTGCTTTTCGCCAAGCTTTCGGGCGCGGTTGTGATTGTCTTCGGTCTGCACTTTCTGAATGTTTTCCGCATTCCCCTGCTGGACCGCGAAGCGCGTGTTGAAACCGGCGAATCCGGCGGTTCGGTCTTTGGAGCATATATTCTGGGCCTTGCGTTTGCGTTTGGCTGGACCCCGTGCATTGGCCCTCAACTGGGTGCGATCTTGTCTCTGGCAGCGTCCGAGGCCTCGGTTGCGCGCGGAACGCTGTTGTTGGGTGTCTATGCTGCGGGCCTGGGTATTCCGTTTCTGCTGGCTGCAATGTTCCTGAATCGCTCGATGGCAGTGATGAACCGGATCAAGCCGCATATGGCCACGATCGAAAAGGTCATGGGCGGTCTGCTTCTGTTTGTCGGCATCATGCTGATCACCGGTCTGTTTACCGAATTCAGCTGGTGGCTTCTGGAAACTTTCCCGGCTTTGGCGGCCTTTGGCTAACCCTCTGACCTGAGACGTAGATGAGCGAACAGCGGGCCTTACCTTGGCCACATCGCTGCGCTAATCTGCGCGGCAGAGGGCCGGGTCATGAGCAGTCAACAACCCCATTCGCAGATACGCAAACGCCGGGTGTTTTACATTCCCGGCTATGATCCGATTCATCCGCGCCGCTATCGCGAGCTTTATCGTAAAGAGGCACGGATACAGGCCGAAATCTCGGGCTATGAGATCGATATCCGCGCCAAGACGGGCGAGGGGCCTTATGGCTGGCATGTGACCTCGCAGCAAGATGGCGCTTTGGTCGAGACCGAGGTCGAGGTGCTGGTTTGGTCGGATATCGTGCGCGACAGCATGGCCCAATCGATCCCCGCGACCTACCTGCAACTGGCGCGTACAGCGTGGATTTACATTGCAACCGGTGCGCTCTGGCGGCTGATGCGGTTGCGAAAGGGGCCGGTCATTGCCGCCTTGTACCCCGTTGCGATGCTGTTGCTGCAGCTTGCGGCAGGGTTGGCGGTCGCCTGGGGAGTATTTGCGGTTCTGCACCCGCTTGCCGGGTGGGCGGGGCTGTTGCCCGCTGGGGGGGCTGCTTACGTCTTGATGCATTGGTTTCGAAAGCTCGATAACCGGTTGTTTGCCTACTATCTGATGCATGACTACGCGCATTCGGCGCAGCTGAAAGGGGCCTATTCCGCTGAGCTGCAAACACGGTTGAACCAGTTCTCGGACCTGATCGCCGAGGCGCTGCAGACAGATGTGGACGAGGTGCTGGTTGTCGGCCACAGCTCTGGCGCGCATCTGGGCGTGAGCGTGCTGGCGCAGCTGTTGCAGCAGCGCGCGGCTGCGCCAACAGGTCCCGCCCTGTCATTTCTGACGCTGGGGCAGGTTGTGCCCATGGTTTCCTTTCTGCCCCGGGCCCATAGGCTGCGTGCAGACCTTCGGTACCTGTCAGGACACCCAGAGCTTACATGGGTCGATATCTCGGCCCCCGGCGATGGTTGTGCGTTTGCGCTATGTGATCCGGTGGCCGTCAGCGGCGTTGCGGGCCCGGATAGGCGCTGGCCGCTGGTGCTGTCGGCCGCCTTTACCCAAACTCTGTCACCCGCACGATGGAAACAACTGAGATGGCGCTTTTTTCGCCTGCATTTCCAGTACCTCTGCGCCTTTGATCACCCCGGAGATTACGACTATTTCCGCATTACGGCGGGCCCCCGGACGCTGCGGCACCGCTTTGCGGATCGTGCCCCATCGCGTTCGCGCATCGAACGGCCCGTTTCGAAATACACCTCGGTGGCAGCATGAGGCCGCCCAAGCCGCTGGCCCGCCCCGGCAAGGTCTCGCTTTGGCGGTATCTGCGGCTGTTTCGTCAGGATTTGCTGTCGGCGCAGCCCCAACGGCTGTACCGCGCATGGATGGCCGAGTTTCGGACGCCGTTCTTTCGCTCCTACCTGATCAACCAGCCCGCGTTGATCCGCACCGTGATGAAAGAGCGCCCGGACGCGTTCCCCAAATCAGGCCGGATCAGCGAAGGTCTGCACCCATTGCTGGGGCAGTCGGTGTTTCTGACCAATGGCGATTCCTGGAAACGCCAGCGGCGGATCATCGACCCGGCCTTTGAAGGCGGACGGCTGAAAGACAGCTTTCCTGCCATGGTTGCCGCGGCGCAGGCCTGCGTGGACCGGCTTGAGGCCCATGTTGGCCAAACGTTGGAATGTGAGGAAATCACCAGCCACGCCGCTGCGGATGTTATCTTTCGCACGCTGTTTTCGGTACCGATTGAGCATGAGGTGGCTGCCCAGGTTTTCGACAAGTTTCGCATCTATCAACGCGAACAGCCGCTGTTGAACCTTGCGGCCTTTGTGCGGTTGCCGCATTGGGTTCCCCGTTTTCACTCGCGCGGAACCCGCGAAACCGCGCGCCAGATCCGAGAGTTGATTGGCCACCTGACAACAGAACGCGCGCGCGCGATCAAGGCGGGAACGGCCCCTGATGATTTGGCGACCAAGATCATGACAACACCGGACCCGGAGACGGGCCAGTGTTTTGACACGCAGGAAATGGTGGATCAGGTTGCTATCTTTTTTCTGGCCGGGCATGAAACAAGCGCCTCAGCCCTTGCCTGGGCGCTCTATCTGATGGCGCTCTACCCTGAATGGCAGGACAGGCTGGCAGCAGAGGCGCGTGCGCTGGATGTGCCGGATTTTGCGGTGATGTCGCAATTGAAACTCAGCCGCGATGTGTTCCGCGAGGCGCTGCGCCTTTATCCTCCGGTCCCGATGATGGTGCGTGAAACCATCTGCCCCGAACGGTTCCGCGACCGGGATATCCCGCAAGGGGCGCAGATCGTGGTCAGCCCCTGGCATCTGCATCGTCACAACCGGATGTGGGACCAACCCGATGATTTTGACCCCAGCCGCTGGTCGACCGAAAATGGAAAGACATGCCAGCGCGAGGCCTTTATTCCATTCTCAACCGGGCCACGTGTCTGCCCCGGTGCCGGTTTTGCGATGGTTGAGGGGCCATTAATCCTGTCGATGTTGCTGCGCCGGTATCGGTTTGAGGTGATCGAGGGGGGCACCCCGGTACCGGTCGCGCACCTGACAGTCAGATCAAAAGACGGGATCTGGCTGCGCCTGGTTGAGCGCTAACAACCTACCATCACCTCACGGCTTGTTGTATGCGGTGGGAAACGCGGAATCATATTGAACGGGAAAGAGTTATGTCGAAAGCAGAACAGCGCACACAGATGTCCGAAGGCGCAGGATTTATTGCTGCACTGGATCAAAGCGGCGGCTCGACCCCCAAAGCGCTGGCATTGTACGGCGTTGAGGCCTCGGACTACAGCTCTGACGAAGAGATGTTTGGCGAAATCCAGAAGATGCGCGCGCGGATCATTCTGGCGGATGATTTCACCAAGGATAAAGTAATCGGTGCCATCCTGTTTGAACGCACTCTGGGCGAGCAGATCGATGGTAAAAAAGTGGCCGATTACCTGTGGTCGGTCAAAGGCATCGTTCCGTTCCTGAAGATCGACAAAGGGCTGGAAGAGCAGGCCAACGGTGTTCAGATGATGAAACCGATCCCGGGGCTGGCCGACACGCTGGCCAAGGCGGATGGCGTGTTTGGCACCAAGGAACGGTCGGTCATTCATGAAGCGAACGCGCAGGGCATCGCCGATGTTGTCGCGCAGCAGTTCGACGTTGCCCGGGTTGTCACCGATGCGGGCATGGTTCCGATTGTCGAGCCCGAGGTCAACATCCACTCGGACAGCAAGGCCGAAGCCGAAGATATTCTGAAAGCGGAAATCCTGAAAAACCTCGACCAACTTGCCGAAGGGCAGGAGGTGATGCTGAAGCTGACGATCCCGAGCCAGGCGAACCTTTATGATGCGCTGGCTGATCACCCGCGTGTTTTGCGCGTGGTGGCGCTGTCGGGCGGGTATTCGACCGAACAGGCGTGTGATCTGCTCGGCAAGAACGGCAAGATGATCGCCTCTTTCTCACGTGCGCTGACCGAGGGTCTTTCAAAACAGCAGTCGGATGCGGATTTCAACGCGGCACTTGGCGGTAACATCGACAACATCTATCGCGCGTCGATCTGATCAGAGCTTATTCGGGTTTGATGAAATCGCGGCGCATCTGCGCCGCTTTTTCGCGCATGCTGCAGCCGATTGCGTGATCATTGATCAGCCCCATCGCCTGCATGAAGGCAAACACCGTTGTGGGGCCAACAAATTTCCAGCCGCGCTTTTTCAGATCCTTCGACATGGCGATGGATTCTGCCGAGGTAGTCGCGCTTTGCGGTGTCATCGGTGTCTCGGGCTCATACCCCCAGACATACGCCGCCAATGAGCCTTTTTCGGCAATCAGCTCTTGCACATGGCGGGCGTTGTTGATGACCGCTTCGATCTTGCCGCGATGGCGAATGATGCTTTTATCAGCAAGAAGCCGTTCGACATCAGCATGAGAAAATTCGGCCATCTCGTTGAAATCAAAATTACAAAACGCGTTCCTGAAATTCTCGCGCTTTGACAGGATGGTGCGCCAGCTGAGGCCGGATTGAAAGCTTTCCAGGCAAAACTTTTCGAACAGTCGCTGATCGTCAGATACAGGGTAACCCCATTCATTATCATGATATTCAAAGAATTCAGGCGCGGCGCTGCACCATGCACAGCGGGGCTGTCCGTCGGGGCCTTCTACTGTATTACTCATGCGTGTACCCTTTTTGTTCTCTTTGACCTTACGTGACGCAAGGGGTCTGGATCAAGGCATCAATCGGCGCTGCGATATCTGTTCAGAATATACACGCGAATGGCCGAGGCCAGCCCGGTTTCCGGATCGCGTTCCGCATCAATCCGAGCTGCCAACACATTGATCGGAAGATGTTTTTCCTGCGCGATGTCTCGGAAAGCCTGCCAAAATTCATCCTCAAGCGAAACCGATGTGCGATGCCCTTGCAAGGTGAGCGAGCGTTTGACGGGCCGACCGCTCATTCTTCTACCTTGTGGCCATCCAGATCACGGCGCTGCCGGTCCTGTTCCAGCTTGGTAACGGATTTTTCCGCTTTGCTTTGCCCGTGTTTCACAGCATTTGCATCCGCGCGGGCCTTTTTCTCGGCCCGCGCTTTTTCTTTTCGATACCGGTTCAGATTAACCGGTTTGCCCATCAGTCCCTGGGCCCGATCATCTGTTCGGGGCGCACGACCGCGTCAAAGGTTGCCTCGTCCACAAAGCCCAGTGCAATCGCCTCTTCCTTGAGGGTGGTCCCGTTTTTATGCGCCGTCTTGGCGACGGTGGTGGCGTTGTCATAACCGATGGTCGGTGCTAGCGCGGTCACCAGCATCAGCGATTCCTTCATCAGCTTGTCAATCCGCGGCTCGTTGGCCTTGATGCCCAGCAACATGCGTTCGGTAAAGCTGTCGGTTGCATCGCCCAGCAGCTGGATCGATTGCAGCAGGTTATAGGACATCATCGGGTTATAAACGTTCAGTTCGAAATGGCCTTGCGAACCGGCAAAGTTCATTGCCGCGTTGTTGCCCATCACATGGGCCGCGACCTGTGTCAGCGCCTCGGCCTGCGTCGGATTTACCTTGCCGGGCATGATGGATGAGCCGGGCTCGTTCTCGGGCAGGATCAACTCACCCAGACCCGAGCGGGGGCCCGAGCCCAGAAAGCGGATGTCATTGGCGATCTTGTAGCAGCTGCCCGCAATCGTCGCCAACGCGCCCGACAGGAAGACCATGGCGTCATGGGCGGCCAGCGCCTCGAACTTGTTGGGTGCGGTGACAAAGGGCAGGCCGGTAATCTGGGCCATATGGCCCGCCACTGCCTCGCCCCAGCCGTTTTGGGTGTTCAGCCCGGTGCCAACCGCAGTACCGCCCTGTGCCAGTTCGTAGATCCCCGGCATGGCCGCATCCACGCGGGCGATGCCCTGACGGATCTGGTGGGCATAGCCGCTGAATTCCTGACCCAGAGTCAGAGGCGTCGCATCCTGCGTATGGGTACGCCCGATTTTGATGATATCCTTGAACTCATCGGCCTTCTGTTCCAGCGCCTGGGCCAGTTTCTCAAGCCCCGGCAGCAGCACGTCGCGCACGCTCATCGCGGTGGCGATATGCATGGCAGTGGGGAAGGTGTCGTTAGACGACTGCCCCATATTACAGTGATCGTTTGGGTGAACCGGGTCTTTCGATCCGATCTGGCCGCCCAGAATCTCAATCGCGCGGTTCGCAATGACTTCGTTCGAGTTCATGTTGGACTGTGTGCCGGAACCGGTTTGCCAGACGACCAGCGGGAAATTGTCGTCGAACTTGCCGTCGATAACCTCTCCGGCGGCCTGTATGATCGCATCCGCAACCTGCGCGTCCAGCTTGCCGGTTGCTTTGTTTTCCATCGCACAGGCCTTTTTGATCACGCCCAGCGCGCGCACGATGGCAACAGGCTGTTTTTCCCAGCCGATGGGAAAGTTCATGATCGAACGCTGTGTTTGCGCGCCCCAATATTTGTCGGCGGGCACCTCAAGCGGGCCAAAGCTGTCGGATTCGGTGCGGGTCTGGGACATCGGTCACTCCGTCTGGTATGCAGTCGTATGCCGTTTACCCGCAGCGAGGCTGTGGCGCAATCGGCCAGTTGCGCGCACCTTAAACGCGGGTTGGTCAAAGGTATAGATGACGGGGCCGGAAATAATTTCCATGAACGAAAACAGTGCCATTGTACGTCGGCGGGCTAGAGTTAAAATGGTAAAGTGTAATCGCGACGGAGGCTGCTATGCGCTTATCATTCCCGGGACGGTCAGTTTATCTGGCCGCGTTTGCTGCATGCCTCTGGCTGGCAGCCCTTGTACAGCAGGCCCATGCCGCCGATATCGCGCCTTTTTTGGGCGATTATACCGGCTCGGCCGAGGTGATCGACTCAGACGGAACCTCAACCCCGCGGGATATGAGCGTTTCGATCCATGAGATTCGCGGTGGTTTCAATATCAGTTGGTCCACGATCAGCTATAAAGCGGACGGGCGGATCAAGGATGAGAAATATTCGGTTGATTTCCAGAGCTCGGATCGCCCGGATGTCTATTCTGCCGCGATGAAGCGGAACGTGTTTGGCCATGAGGTGCCGCTGGACCCGATGAAAGGGGAACCCTTTGTTTGGGGTCGGATTGAAGGGAATACGCTGACGGTCTTCTCGCTGTTCATAGCCGAAAATGGCGGGTATGAGTTGCAGCAGTTTGACCGGACACTGGCCGAGGGTGGCCTGAACCTGTCCTTCTCGCGGTTCCGGGATGGGGTAAAATCCCGCTCGGTCGAGACGTTCCTCAGGAAAAACTAAACCCCGCAATCAGCGGGGTCTGGTTTGGGCTATTTGCGGAAGCTGTCGAGTGAAACCACATCCGCGTCATGCTGCGGCTCTGGCTCTTCCACATCGACCTCAATCGGGGCCTCGTCGGTCAGGTGAATATCTTCATCCTCATCCTCGGGGCCTTCAAAGCGCAAACCGAACTCAACCGATGGATCGACGAAGGTCTTGATCGCCAGATAGGGGATGTAAAGCGGTTCGGGCGCGTCCCCGAAATTCAGCGTGATTGCAAAGCCGTTCTCGCCGACCTCCAGGTTTTCAAACCAGTGCTGCATGACAATTGTCATTTCATCCGGATAGCGCTCGCGCAGCCAATCGGCCAGTTCGACCCCTTCATGCTGCGTATCTAATGTGATGAAGAAATGATGCGCGCCCGGCAGGCCGGTTTCAGACACGCCAGTCAGCACGGTCTTGATCAGACCACGCATGGCAGTGTGCATCAGATTCCCGTAGTCGATGTCTTGCGACATGTTTGATCCTCGAAAGTGGTTCGCCTCAGCATAAGGGATTCGGACGGAAACGAAAGGCCGTGTCGGACGGTATTGATCATAAAACCTGCAATCCGATACCGGCCGCAATCATCACCGCCAATGTGGTTGCCAGACCGGTTTTTAGCCGAAATATCAACAGGCCCGCACCACATGTCAGACCCAACGCCTTGATATCCAGCGTTGTCAGGTCGGGCAGGGGGAGTGAGAACGGCCCCCAGTTCCACCCGGCAATACTGCCAAACAGCACATTCAGCCCGAACCACACGGACAGGTTGAGAATCACCCCGACAACAGCCGCCGTGATCCCGTGCATGGCAGCGCCAAGGCGCGGACGGGCGGCGATTTTGTCCAGGTGGGGCGCGGCGAGGAATATCCACAGAAAACAGGGCACAAACGTGGCCCAGAGCGCAACCAGCCCTGCCGCAACAGCCAGCGACGCCCCGCCTGCAATCTGGCCGCTGAGCATGGCAACAAACTGCGTCACCAGGATGAGGGGGCCGGGGGTGGTTTCGGCCAGCCCCAATGCGTCGATCATCTGATCCGTGCTGATCCACTGATAGGTGTCGACCACGGTCTGCGTCATATAGGCCAGTACCGCATAAGCGCCGCCAAAGGTGACAACCGCAAGACGGGCAAAGAACCAGCCCAGATCGCTGAGCAGGTCCTGACCGCTCAGATGCAGCACAACCAAAGGCCCAAGCCACAGGGTAAGCCAGAAAAGCGCTGTTTGAACCGGTTTGTTCAGGCTCGGGCTTGTCTGGACAGGTTCGGGCGGAACTGCTTTCGAGGTGACATAGCCCCAAAGCGCGGCACAGAGGATGATCAGCGGAAAGGGCAGGTTGAAGACGAAAATACCCACAAACCCAAGCCCCGCGATCACCTGATGCTCGACATCTGTCAGCGCTTTGCGTGACAGATTTCGCAAGGCTTGCAGGACGATGATGATAACGGTGGCCTTGACGCCCAGAAAACCGGCTTGCACCAGAGGCAGCGCCCCAAATGCGGCATAGAGCGCCGCCAGAGCCGCGATTACCACCGCGCCCGGCAATACAAACAGACCCCCGGCGATCAGCCCTCCGGTCACGCCGCGTAAACGCCAACCGGCATAGGTGGCAAGTTGCATCGCTTCGGGGCCGGGCAACAACATGCAAAGCGACAGGGCCCGCAGATAGGTTTGTTCATCCAGCCATGGACGCCGTTCAACCAGTTCCTGATGCATCAGCGAAATCTGTGCTGCAGGCCCGCCGAAAGACAAAAGCCCGATCCGTCCAAAAACCCTGACAAGCTCTTGATAGGATGGTGTCATAACCCGTGGCCCTCGGGATTGGCCTGACAGAATGTCTCGCATGGAGGCAACTCAACCCGCGCCCGGGCGGTACCCATCCGGCGCAACAGTGGTTGGGGTGTCATCCCGTCAAGGGCAGCCATCGTATGTTTCCCTGCTGTTTGGGATACATGCGAACCCGGGCTGCCGCCTTAGGGGATGTTCGCAAGCCAACCCGTCGCGCCTCTGCTAGCGTGGAAGGCTTGCATGGGTCAAGTTGGCAATTGCCGTCAGCCCGTCCAGTCCAGCCGCTGCCCGGTCATGCAAACCGGCAGAGTATCCTGCGGGAACTGGCCCAGTTGCTCAAAGAGTGAGATGAAATCGAACTGGTTATACGCCTCAACCATCTTGTCCCCCTTGAACCGCGCCATGACCTGCCCGGTCACCTCCAGCGGGGCACCGTTATCTGCGCGGAAGGTGCGGACATGCAGGATGCCGGACACCCAATCCCCGTTTTCGATGATTTTGGGCAGATCAACGGTGATATCGCCCAGCACGTGACGAAAGGCCGAGACAAGATCACGGAAATCATCCGCACCAACCTGCATTTCGGGGATCAGCCCTTCGGCCATCGTATCCGGGGCAAAGAACTGATCAATCGCGTCTGTATTGCCCTTTTCCCAGACTTCCGAATACCACGCTTTCAACCTGTCAGAATTCGTCATCTCAGCCCTCCTGTCGCATAGGCAGAAAGATGGCTCATAAGAGTGAATAAACTCTGAATCCCAGATGAGGTATTGGCAACAAACAGACATAACAGGGAAAATGCAGGTTTCTGTTGCCAGGTACCTGCGAACCCCGCCTTACGCGGCTAGGCGCAAGGGCTTAGATTTCGGTCTTGTTACTGCTTACGCAGCAACTGCAACCGGAGCACGATTGTCGTTTGCAATTGTACTATTTTCGCCGGTAACGGTGGCAGACAGCCGAGACAAAGCTAACCCCTTTAGACGTTCGTCGATCCTGTTTCGGCCCCATGATCTTCAAACGAAAGATATTGGTGGAGCCGCCGGGTACCGCCCCCGGGTCCGATCCGCTTATTACGAGCGCGTTTATGTCCATAGTCCCGAAGGACAGATCATATATAGGTCAGGATGCGTCGGGATGCAAATCTGGATTTCTGCAAGTGCCTTTTATATTTTTCAGTAAGTTACGATGCTCGGCTCATGTTGGTGAGGATCAGCCAGAGCGCCAGAACAAGCTCGATTCCACCAAATGTCAGCGCTTTGATCAAAGGCGGGTGATCCACCGCGACCGAGACAAACCGCCCCAGCGCCGCACCGGCATAGACAATCCCCAACATGGCATAGGCCATCGGTGTGTTGAGCCATAGCACAGCGGCGCCCGTAACCACGAACAACCCGCCGACCGAGGCGCGCATCTCGCTCAGACCCATGGTGCTTTTGGTCGGTGCCAGATCCAGCGCATTGGCGGTAAAGGCGGGGGCCAGAAACCCGAACAGGCCAAAGCCGATCGTCAGCAAGGCGGCAATCACATTAAGGGCTGTGGTCATCATGATCTCCGCGTCTTGTTGGTGGGTTATTCCGAACCTAGCTGTTTTTAACACAAAGAAAAGTGTCTAAGTTCCAGATATCGTTCTTGAAACGCTGATCACGGCAGGGGGAGGTCATCCTGTTTTGCGCCGTCTTGCGGCCACATCCCGGGCCAATTGTCGGGTATAGGCTTCCAGTTTGACCAAAGCCGTGTCGACCAGCGCCGCCTCCCGCGCTTCCAGCGCATCGGCGATGCTGCTGTGCAGGGCAATGATCTCTTCGCGTGATCGCGCGGTGAACGTGATCATGTTCATCAGGGGCTGCATAGCCTCGACAGCACCCGCAAGCTGATACGACAGCACCGGATTCCCCGCACCATCCACCAGTGCGCGGTGAAAGGCGACGTCAGAGGCGCAGAATGCCTCATCGGTGAGGCCCGGTTGCGCCTGACGAAAGATTTCGGCCCGCATGGTCGCCAGTTGATCAGCGGTGCGGCGCTGTGCCGACAGGACAGCGCAGGCGCGTTCCAGCGCATAGCGTGCCTCGCACGCCGTATCGAAATTGACCGCATTCATCGACAGCAACAGCGTAGAGGTTGTAATCTGCTGGGAATAGGCATCCTCAAAACTCAGCCGATTGACAAAAGCGCCACCTGTCGCGCCCCGCTGCGTTCGGATAAGGGATTGAGCAGCAAGCCGTTTTAACGCCTCCCGAACCGTGGGGCGTGACACCTGAAACTGGTCAGCCAGCTCGGATTCAGATGGCAGGCGTTCATCGACGATCAAACGGCCCGAGACGATCGCATCCCGTATCGCCTGCGCAATTTGGGCGGACAGATCAGCAGGGTTTTGAGGGTCGATTTTCATGGTTGTTCTGTACGAGTGCGACTTTTTATTTGTCTGACATTTAAAAGTCTGACATTTGAAAAGCAAGAGAGTTGAGTCGGGAGGGAAACATGAGTCGCTCAGTTTTCCGCAGCGCGCTTTGGTTGGGTTTCTATATCGCGATCCTTTGGTCGTGGTGGATGATGTTTACCATGAGCCGCGATATGGATCTGGACTGGATCGGCCGGCCCGGCCCGATGGGGCAGACCATGGCGGCGATGGATCCGCGTATGGACATGTATATGCCCATGGCCGAGTTCGGCCCGCTGTTCTGGATGTGGGCGATCATGATGGCCGCAATGATGCTGCCCACTCTGATACCAACGCTACGCAGCTATGACGACCTGATCCGCAGCGCAAATGGAACGCGGGCCGGATGGCTGGGGGTTCTGCTGGGCTATTTCGTGGTTTGGGTTGGGTTTGCCGCGCTGATCACGGGGTTGCAGCTTGGGCTGTTGTTCGGTGGCGCGGTCGACATGCTGGGGATTGCCAGATCGCCGTATCTGGCCGGTGGTCTTTTGATAGCAGTGGGGGCGTTCCAGTTTACCCGCGCGAAAGAGGTTTGCCATGGCGTCTGCCACGCGCCGATGACTTATTTCCTGGGTCACTGGAAAACCGGGTTCGCCGGTGGTCTGCGGATGGGGATCGGTCTGGGGGCATTCTGCGTCGGCTGTTGCTGGGGTTTCATGGTTCTGGGTTTTGTTGGCGGCGTCATGAGCTTGTTATGGATGGGGCTGGCGACCCTGTTCATGGTTTTGGAAAAACTGCCCCAGATCGGACACGCGGTTACGCGTCCGATGGGGTTCATCCTGATCGCAGGCGGCTTCGCGCTGTTTGTTCATCACATCGCATACGGAGGATAAGCTGATGGCAAAGAACAGAAAATCGGAATCTGACAGGCTGCCAATCAGCCAGAGGATCGATAGCCGGATGCCCAACCCCAAGCGGCGTGAGATGAGCCCCACCGATTGGGCCATCAAGGGGGAATTGATCCTGAACTGCTCGTGCGATGTATTCTGCCCCTGCGTTGTGTCGCTGGGTGCGCATCCTCCGACTGAAGGGTATTGCCATGCCTGGATGGGCATCGTCATCGACGAGGGCCATTATGAGGGCGAAGACCTGTCGGGGCTGAATGTCGGCTTGCTGGTCGATATTCCGGGCCGTATGGGCGAGGGCCAGTGGAAGGTCGCCGCCTATGTTGATGAGCGCGCCAGTGGAAAGGCTTACAACGGGTTGTTGCAGATTTTCAGCGGTCAGGCGGGCGGCACGACCGGACTGTTCACAATGCTGGTGAGCGATATCATCGGCGCCGAGCGCGCGCCGGTTCAGATCGAACGGGACGGAGCCAAGCGCCGGATCACGATCGGACGCAAGATACAGGGCGAGATTGAGATGCTGACGGGGAAAGACCCCGAACATCCCGTAATGGTTTCGAATTCGAAATATTGGATGGGGCCGGATATTATCGTGGCGAAAGGGACGAAATCCAAAGTGCGCGATTATGGTCGCGTGTGGGATTTTGGAGGTAAATCGGCCGAGATCTGTCCGATCGACTGGCGCGGACCAAAGTGATGATCACCGGTGCCTATGCGCGCGAAATGGCGCGTTACAATCGTTGGCAGAACAGCCAGTTAAGCGGCTTTCTTCAAGGTCTGAGCCACAAATCTCTTGTCAGGGATCGTCACGCATTTTTTGGCTCGATCATGGGAACGGCCAACCATCTGCTTTGGGGAGACTGGATATGGATTTCCCGTTTTGATCAAGGGCCGGGTCCGGGTGGTGGCATCCCTGAAAGCGTCTCGATATGCGATGATCTTTCTGACTGGCTGCCGCTGCGCGATGAAATTGACGCGCGGATTTCTGCCTGGGCCGACACGCTGGGGGATGACCAGCTGAGCGGCCTGTTCACCTGGTACTCGGCGGCGAAAGAAAGCGACGTTACAAAGCCTTATGCGCAATGCGTGATCCACATGTTCAACCACCAGACCCACCATCGCGGGCAATTGCACCAGATGCTGACCGAAGCAGGTTCAGATGCGCCGGTGAGTGACCTCGTCTTTCTGCCCGAGGATGCCTGACATGGCAGTCATCACACCGAACCCCCGCGTGCGCAAAACGCCGTTTACCCCGGGTGTCGAGGCGCAAGGGGTCAAGGGCTACACCGTTTATAACCACACGCTGCTGGCAACGGTCTTTGAAAGCCTGCAGGCAGACGCGGCGCATCTGAAAAAGCACGTGCAGGTCTGGGATGTGTCATGCGAGCGTCAGGTCCAGATCAAGGGCCCGGATGCGCTGCGGTTGATGCGGATGATCAGCCCGCGCGATATGGACCGGATGCAGGCGGATCAGTGCTATTACATACCGATTGTGGACCACAACGGCGGTTTGCTGAATGATCCGGTCGCGATCAAACTGGCCGATGATCACTACTGGCTGTCGGTCGCTGATGGGGACCTGTGGCAGTTTGTTCTGGGGCTTGTTGTTGCTCTGGACCTGGATGTTGAGGTGTGTGAGCCCGACGTCTCACCGCTGGCGGTACAGGGGCCCAAAGCCGAGGATCTGATGGCGCGGGTATTCGGTGAAGAGGTCAGAGACATAAACTTCTTTCGCTACAAACGGTTATCCTTCGAAGATACGACATTTGTGGTGGCCCGGTCGGGGTGGTCGAAACAAGGCGGCTTTGAGATTTATGTGGAAGGGGCGGATTACGGTATGCCGCTCTGGGATATGCTGTTTGCCAATGGCCGCGATCTGAACGTCCGCGCGGGATGCCCGAGCGGGATTGAACGGGTTGAAAGTGGCCTGCTGAGTTTCGGGTCCGACATGCGGCGGGAAAATACACCCTATGAATGCGGATTGGCGCGGTTTTGTAACTCTGCACTGGATTACATCGGCAAGGCGGCTTTGGCGGATCAGGCGGAAAACGGGCCTTCCCGGCAGATCAGACCGATTGCCATCGAGGGTGAGATCGGCGCGTGTACCCAGGCCTGGCCGTTGATGGCCGGCGGGCGGCAGGTCGGGCAGGTGACCTCGGCCGCGTTTTCACCCGAGTTCGGTGTGAATGTGGCCATCGGGATGGTTGACCGGTCCCACTGGGCCTCGGGTACGCGGATCGAGTTGATAACAGAACACGGAATGCGATGGGCGCATGTGCAGGAAAGTTTCTGGCGCTGAGCCCCTGTTTCAGGACAAAGCCCATTGCGGCGATAAAAGGAGTAAGTTGATGTTTAACGCGCTTGTTGTTGAAAAAGATGAAGAAAGCGGCCTTGCGAGTGCTGCCGTCAAGCAGATCACACAGGAGGCGCTGCCGGACGGAGACGTGACGGTTGCCGTTGAATACTCCACGGTGAACTACAAGGATGGGCTGTGCATGTCACCCAAGGGTGGCGGGCTGGTGCGGAATTACCCTCATGTGCCGGGCGTCGATTATGCGGGCACGGTCGAGCAGTCATCGGATGCGCGGTACAAACCCGGGGACAAGGTTGTCCTGACTGGCTGGCGTGTGGGTGAGGCCCATTGGGGGGGCTATTCGCAAAAAGCCAATGCCCGCGCGGATTGGCTGGTGCCCCTGCCGGACGGGCTGGATACGCGGCAGGCGATGGCTGTGGGGACGGCCGGGTTTACCGCCATGCTGGCGGTCATGGCGCTGGAAGATCATGGGCTGCAGTCCGGTCATGGCCCGGTGCTGGTGACCGGGGCCGCGGGGGGCGTGGGCTCGGTCGCGACAGCGATTCTGGCGCATCTGGGCTATGAGGTGGCCGCGGTGACGGGGCGGCCCGAAACCGCAGACTATCTGACATCGCTTGGCGCATCCTCGATTGTCGCGCGCGATGAGCTGAACGAAACCACCAAGCGCCCGTTGGAAAGCGAAAACTGGGCGGGCTGTGTCGACGCGGTTGGCGGCGCGATGTTGGCACGCGTGTTGGGGCAGATGAAATACGGCACCTCGGTCGCGGCGGTTGGTCTGGCGGGCGGCGCGGCCTTGCCTGCGACGGTGATCCCGTTTCTGCTGCGCGGTGTGAATCTGCTGGGTATCGACAGTGTCATGCAGCCCTACGCCAACCGTGTGCGGGCGTGGCAGCGTGTCGCGACCGACCTGCCGATGGACAAGCTTGAGGCCATGGTGCATCCGGCAACCCTGTCGGACCTGCCCAAACTGGGCGCTGATATTCTGCAAGGCCAAGTCAAAGGCCGCGTCGTGGTGGATGTGAACGCCTGACGTTATTCAAGCCAGACAAACCGGCCCGGACAGAGCGTTCGGCCGGTTTGTGCGTCGTGAATGAGGTGCAAATGCCGGAAACAGTTCTGGCTATTGCCACATTTCGTGACCATGATTGCTATACATCCCATTTGTGATGGCTTAAGACCCATCCAAACATCACCTGAAGACGGGGAGTGAGCAGCATGTCTAATGATTTCGAACTCGACACTGATGATCTGAAACGCCGGATGGACGGCGCCATGGCCAATCTCAGAACCGAATTCGCCTCATTGCGGACCGGGCGTGCATCAGCGTCGATGCTTGAGCCTGTGATGGTTGATGCCTATGGATCGATGACCCCGATCAACCAGGTTGGCACCGTCAATGTCCCCGAGCCGCGGATGGTCACTGTAAATGTCTGGGACAAAGGCCTTGTCGGTAAAGTCGAAAAGGCGATCCGTGAAAGCGGCCTGGGCATTAACCCTCAGCTGAACGGCACGATCATCATGCTGCCGATTCCCGAACTGAACGAGGAACGCCGCCGCGAGCTGGGTAAGGTCGCAGGTCAATACGCCGAAAGCGCGCGTGTTTCGATCCGAAATGTACGCCGTGACGGTATGGATCAGATCAAGAAAGCAAAAGCGGATGGTATGTCCGAGGATGACCAGAAATTCTGGGAATCCGAGGTGCAGGAGCTGACAGATGCGATGATCAAATCTGTCGACGAGGCGCTTGAGACAAAACAAGCCGAGATCATGCAGGTCTGAGCCGCGCGATATGCCCAAGGATCCCGATACCACGCCAACAGCAGGCCCGCGCCACGTCGCCATCATCATGGACGGCAATGGTCGCTGGGCGCAGGCACGCGGGCGGCCACGTTTGTTTGGCCATCATGCGGGCGCGCGCCGCGTCCGCGAAGTGGTTGAGGCCTGCCCGAGGCTCGGGATCAAATATCTGACGATCTTTGCCTTCTCGACCGAGAACTGGAAACGCACTCAGGTCGAGGTTGCGGGCCTGATGAGCCTGTTTCGCCGCTATATAACCAAAGAAACCAAGACCTTGAAAGAAAACGGCATTCGCGTCCGTTTCATCGGAGATCGGGTGCGGCTGGATGCGAAGCTGACCGAGTTGATGGATACGCTTGAACACGAGACCGAGCAGAATGATCTGGTTCATCTGACCGTTGCCCTGAATTATGGCGGCCGGGATGAGGTGGCGCGCGCGACCAAACGGCTGGCCCGTGACGTGGCCAAAGGTGTGCTGCGCCCCGAGGATGTGGATGAAGAAACGCTGCCAAAATATCTGGACACGCGTGTTCTGCCCGACCCTGATCTGGTGATCCGAACCAGCGGCGAGGCGCGGATTTCGAATTTTCTGCTCTGGCAATCGGCCTATTCCGAATATGAATTCAGCGATACGCTCTGGCCGGATTTCACCGCTGCAGAGCTGGAGCGCCTCTGCCGCAGCTATGGTGCCCGTGAGCGGCGGTTTGGAGCGGTTCCGGCATGAGTGAAGGCCGGTGGTCTGATCTGACAACCCGGGTTCTGTCGGCTGTGGTTCTTGTCGCAGTCGCCGCTATCGAGGTCTGGCTGGGCGGGCTCTGGTTCGAGGCGTTCATTGCGGCGGTCTGCGGCCTGATGACGTGGGAGCTGGTGCGGATGATCGACCCCGAGCGTGCGGGCGTCGCGATTCAACTCGCACTGCTGACGGGCGTTGCCGTGGTGCTCAGCTATCATCTGCCGCCTTTGTACAAGCTGCCATTCCTGCTGGCACCTGCGCTGGTGGGCGCGGGGCAAATCAGGCGGGCGCGCGGCATCTACATCCTGTTCGCGATCTGGATCGCAACATCGGGGCTGGGGTTCATCTGGATTCGGGAAAGTCAGGGCTTTGGCTGGATGGTCTGGCTGATTTTGGTTGTCGCGGCCACCGATATTGCCGGGTATTTTGTTGGCAAAACGCTGGGCGGACCTAAGTTCTGGCCCAAGGTCAGCCCCAAGAAAACGTGGTCAGGAACGCTCGGGGGGTGGGTGGCTGCGGCTGTGGTCGGTACGATCTTCGCGTTTTACGCCGGGTTTGGCCTACCGTTCATACTGGTTTCGGTTCTGACCTCGATGGCCAGTCAGGCAGGCGATATCGTTGAAAGCGCCACCAAGCGCCGCTTTGGGGTCAAGGACAGCTCGAACCTGATACCGGGGCATGGCGGGTTTCTGGACCGGTTTGACGGGATGATGGGGGCGGCGCTGTTTGTTCTGATCGCAGGGCTGTTTTACGCGCCCGGAGGCATGTGATGCGCAAGGTGTCCATTTTTGGTGCGACCGGATCGATCGGGCAGAATACCATCGATCTGATCTCAAGGCAGCCGGATACCTATGATGTGGTGGCGCTGACAGGTGGCCGCAATATTAAACAATTGGCGCAGGATGCAAAACGTCTTGGTGCAGATGTCTCCGTCACCGCGTTTGACGACTGTCTGGAGGATTTGCGCGCTGCGCTCGCAGGCAGCGGCATCCACGCGGCAGCAGGGCAGGCGGCGCTGATCGAAGCCGCCGCACGTCCTGCAGACTGGATCATGTCGGCCATTGTTGGGGCGGCGGGCCTTGCGCCCGGAATTGAGGCGCTGAAACAGGGCGCGACCCTGGCGTTGGCCAACAAGGAAACGCTGGTTTGCGCGGGGCCTTTGGTGCTGGACACGGCGCGCCAACACAATGCCCGGCTGCTGCCTGTCGACAGTGAACATTCGGCCGTTTTCCAGGCGCTTGTCGGCGAGGATATGGCCAGTGTCGAACGCATCATCATAACTGCCAGCGGGGGCGCATTCCGGGATTGGCCGCTGAGTGAGTTGGCCGGGGCGACGGTTGAACAAGCCTCAAACCATCCGAACTGGAATATGGGGCAACGGATCACCATCGACAGCGCGTCAATGTTCAACAAGGCGCTGGAGGTTATTGAGACCAAAGAATATTTCGGTGTTCGCCCCGAACAGATCGAGGTTCTTGTGCATCCCGAATCCACCGTTCATGCCTTGGTGGGTTTTCGGGATGGCGCGTTGATGGCCCATCTGGGTGCGCCGGATATGCGCCATGCCATAGGGTATGCGCTGCACTGGCCCGAACGGCTGGATCTGCCGGTTTCAAGACTGGATCTGGCGCAACTGGGGCAGTTGCGCTTCAACACCCCGGACGAGGACCGCTATCCCGCCCTGCGGCTTGCGCGCGAAGTCATGCAGCGGGGCGGTTTGTCGGGTGCGATCTTCAATGCCGCCAAAGAGCGGGCACTGGATCATTTCATCGAGCGGCGGATCAGGTTCCCGGACATGGCCGATGCGGTCGCAGCGGTACTGGAACGCTTTGAGGCTGAAAATGGCCTGATTGATGCGCCGCTGACCCTTGATAATGTAAAACAAACGGACCATCTCGCACGCAAGTGGGTCGATGAAACCGTCTTTCAACGAGCAGGATAGAACTTTTGGACATACTCGCTTTGATCCCGCAATTCGGCAACTTGCTTTATACAATCGTTGCTTTTGTAATTGCGCTTTCCGTGATTGTGGCGGTGCATGAATACGGCCACTACATCGTTGGTCGCTGGTCCGGGATCCATGCCGAGGTGTTCTCGATCGGGTTTGGCCCCGTGCTCTGGAGCCGGATGGACAAGCGCGGCACCCGCTGGCAGATCGCGCTGCTGCCCTTCGGGGGTTATGTCCGGTTTCTGGGTGATGCCAATGCCGCATCCGGCAAGGATGGCGACGCGATGAGTGAAATTGCCGAGCGAAGCCCAGAAGAGCTGCGCCGGACCATGCATGGCGCGCCGCTCTGGGCACGGGCAGCCACCGTGGCGGCGGGACCGGTTTTTAACTTTATCATGTCGATCGCCGTGTTTGGTTTTGTGCTCTGGTCGCAAGGGGTTTCGCGAGAGCCGCTGACCATCGGGTCCCTGCAACCGCTTCCGGGGACTGAACAAGGCTTGCGAGAAGGCGATCAGGTTGTTGCAATTGCTGGGGTTTCAACGCCTGATTTTGATGATTCAGGCACATGGTCCGACTTCATCAATGCATTGCCCGTGCAACCGGAACTGGATTACACGGTTATTCGCGATGGCGAGACGATTGATGTCTCGGCCCCCTGGCTGTTCCCTCCGCTTATTCAGCAGGTTACCCCGCGCAGTGCTGCGATGGATATTCAGCTGCAGCAGGGTGATGTGATCACCGCGGTTGATGGTGATCCCATATTTGCTTTCGAACAGCTGAAAGAGCATGTCGAGGGATCAAACGGGCGCGCGTTGTTGCTGAACGTGTGGCGCGACGGGGCAGATCTGGAATTTGCGCTGGCACCACGGCGCACGGATGAACCGAGGCCAGATGGCGGATTTGTCACCCATTGGCGCATCGGCATCGTGGGTGGCATGATGATCGAACCCGAGACGGTTCCGGCAGGTGTCTGGGAGTCCGTGAAAGGCGGCGTGGCTCAGACCGGTCGCATCATCGAAGGCTCTCTGTCTGGCATGTGGCATATGATCACTGGTGCCATCAGCACCTGCAATATATCGGGCCCGATTGGAATTGCAGAAACCTCGGGCGCGATGGCAAGTCAGGGGGCGCAGAACTTCATCTTTTTCATTGCGGTCCTGTCCACCGCCGTCGGGCTGTTGAATCTGTTCCCCATCCCGGCGCTGGATGGCGGGCATCTGGTCTTTTATGCCTATGAGGCGATCTCGGGGAAGCCGCCCAGCGACAGTGCCCTGCGGGTGTTGATGGCGATTGGTATAACCCTGATCCTGTCGCTGATGGTCTTCTCGGTCAGTAACGACCTGTTTTGCTGATTAAGGCGGTAGTGGCACCGTTGGGACGCAAAATTGCCTTAATTGAGGCTTATGCTGTGGGTCAGATTCACACCAATGGACCCATGAAAGATGACCAAAGCGCTGCAGAAATCCTATCAGAGTGTCAGTGTCCTGTTCCTGCTGAACTGGGATGCGTTACTTAGCTTTGGCGTCACCGCGCTGGCGCTGGCTGTTGGCGGTTATTTCTTCGGTTTGTGATTCTTCCCATTCCGTCTGACAAGATTGCAACGGCCCGCTGGGCCGTTTTTGCATTTTCGTCTTTTGACATGGCTCCGCAATCGGGCTACTCAGCAGCTAAAGTCTGAAAATTCTGGGTAGTGATAAAAATGACTGACAGCAGGGGCACGGGCACATACTGCGGCTCTCATCGGCGGCAAAGCAACATTTTGTGGCAGGCACTAACGTTCTTTTTTCTTTTTGCTACACCGGGTTTGCTGGTTCTGCCGCAACCTGCGCAGGCGCAATCCTTCACCATCAACGGCTTCGAGGTCGAAGGGAACCGGCGGATCGAAACCTCGACAATCATCGCCCGGACGGGAATCGAAGCCGGGCAAACCGTGACTGCCGGGCAACTGAATGATGCCTTTCAGCGTTTGCTTGACAGTGGTGTTTTTGAAACAGTCGAACTGACGCCGCGCGGCAATACGCTGGTGATCGAGGTCGAGGAATATCCGACAATCAACCAGATCAGCATCGAGGGGAATAACCGCGTCAAGGATGATGTTCTGCTTGAAGTGATCTCGTCGCAGACCCGCCGGGTCTTTACCCCTCAGGCTGCCGAAGCGGATGCCGATCTGATTGCCGAAGTCTATTCGGCGCAGGGCCGCGTGTCGGCCACCGTGATCCCACGCATTATCCGCCGCAGCGACAATCGCGTTGATCTGATCTTTGAGGTTGCCGAGGGCACAACCATAGAAGTTGAGCGTGTCAGCTTTGTCGGTAACCGCGCCTATTCAGACCGCCGGCTGCGCCGGGTGCTCGAAACCAAACAGGCCAACATCCTGCGCACATTCCTGCGGGGCGACACATTCATCGCGGACCGGATCGAGTTCGATAAACAGGTGCTTCGCGATTTCTACCTGTCGCGTGGGTATGTCGATTTCCGCGTCAACAGCACCAATGTGGAATTTACCCGTGAACGGGATGCGTTCTTTCTGGTGATGAACATCACCGAAGGTCAGCAGTTTTCATTTGGCCAGATATCGACCGTCAGCGAGATTGAGGGGGTGGACGCCGCACCGTATCAGGAGGCGCTGAAGGTCAAGCCGGGCGTGATCTACTCGCCGTCATTGGTGGAAAACTCGATTGCACGGATGGAGCGCCTGGGGTTGAAAAACGGCGTCGACTTCCTGCGCGTTGAGCCACGCGTGACACGCAATCCGCGTGATCTGACCCTGGATGTGCAATTCGTGCTGACCCGCGGCCCGCGCATCTTTGTTGAGCGCATTGATATCGAGGGTAACACCACAACGCTCGACCGGGTGATCCGTCGCCAGTTTGATACGGTTGAAGGGGATCCTTTCAACCCGCGTGAGATTCGTCAAAGTGCAGAACGCATTCGCGCGCTTGGCTTCTTCTCGGCTGCAGATGTGCAAACGCGCGAAGGGTCCTCTCCCAGTCAGGTTATCGTTGATGTCGATGTTGAAGAGCAGCCAACCGGGTCGCTTAGCCTTGGTGGTAGCTTCTCGGCGTCGGATGGCTTCGGGATCGCGGTGGGCCTGAGCGAATCCAACTTTCTGGGACGCGGCCAGACGCTTGGCGTGACATTGTCGACCGCGCAGGATGCCGAACAGTATTCAATCAACTTCACCGAACCCTATCTGCTGGGCCGGAAGCTGCGCTTTGATCTGGGGCTTGGGCTGTCTACAACAAATTCAAGCTTTGCCAGCTTTGACACCAAGACGGTCTTTTTCAACCCGCAGATCAGCTATGCCATCGGCGAACTTTCGGCCTTGCGCTTGCGCTATGGTTGGGAACGCAGCGAGATGACGCAGCAAAATAACGAAACGAACGGCGCTGTTGTTGCTTCTGAAATCGCCCAGGGTGAACGCACCTCAAGCTCGGTGGGCATCTCATATGTCTATGACAGCCGTTTGGGTGGTTTGAATCCTACAGCCGGTGTTTTGTTCGAGGCCGGCGTGGATGCGGCTGGTCTGGGTGGTGACAATGAATACATTCAGGCAACCGCCCGTGCCATCGCCCAAAAACGCGTATTGAACGAAGAGGTGGTGCTGCGTGCAAGTCTGGAACTTGGCGCGCTGAACTGGACCGGGGATGATTTCAGCCGGACGATTGACCGTTTTGTGCTGGGCCCCAGCGTTTTCCGGGGCTTTGAGCCCGCAGGTATCGGCCCGCGTGACCTGTCGAACGGTCAGGACGATGCGATTGGTGGTAACTACTACTGGGTCGCCCGCTTTGAGTCTGACTTCCCTCTGGGTCTGCCGGAAGAGTTCGGCTTGCGCGGTGGTGTGTTCTACGATGTCGGCAACCTCTATAACATCGACAATGTGGATACCGCAGGGGCCGATATCGTTGGCGCCAACGGGTCGATCCGCCATGTCGTCGGCGTCTCGGTTCTGTGGACAACACCTTTCGGCCCGTTGCGCTTCAACTTCTCGAAAGCGCTGAAGAAAGAAGAGTTCGACAACGAACGGAACTTTGACCTGACGATTCAGGCACAGTTCTGATTTCGTAATGCGGAGCGTGTTCATGCGACTGATACAGGGCCCTGTTTGGGCCCTGTGTGTTTTGGCGACGCTGGTTACCCAGCCCGCCCGGGCGCAACAGCTGGGTGTCCCGCAGACAAGCGTTCTGACCATCTCCAGCGAGAGGCTCTTTGCAGAGTCTGCGTTCGGTCGGCGGGTGTTCGGCGAAATCGAGGCCGAGAGTGCTTTGCTTGCGCAGGAGAATGAACGGATCGTTGCTGCGTTAAGCCAAGAAGAAAAAGAGCTTACTGAAAAGCGCGCAACACTACCGGCCGAGGAATTCCGCCCTTTGGCCGAGGCTTTCGACAAGAAAGTTCAATCGCACCGTGACAGCCAGCGCGCCAAGCTTGATCTTCTGGCGCGGCAGGGTGAAGAGGCGCGTGGCCAGTTTTTCGAGATGGCGCAACCGATATTGATCGAGCTTCTGCGCGAATATGGCGCGTCTATAGTCATCGAGCGTGCGACCGTCGTGCTCAGCTCGGATGTGTCCGATATCACCGAGGCCGCGATTGCCCGGATAGACGCCGCAATCGGGGATGGCACAACCCTCAAAGACGGCAGGGGTGAATAGGCTGGCTTGCCCTTGGGGGCCGGTATTGTTAACCACGCTTGAAAGAGACTTCCAGAACAGGACATCCGCACCATGACCACGGAAACCAAGAGCGCCGACATTCAGCTGATTCAGCGGATTTTGCCGCATCGCTATCCGTTTTTGCTGGTCGACAAGGTGGTCGATATCACCGGCTATCATTCCGCAGTGGGCATCAAGAATGTCACTATGAATGAGCCTCATTTTCAGGGTCATTTCCCGGGTACACCGATCATGCCGGGTGTGACGATTGTCGAGGCGATGGCCCAGACCGCAGGCGTTATGCTGGGTGTCGGAATGGATGTGATCGACAGCGAGCTGCTGATCTATTTCATGAATATCGATAAGTGTAAGTTCCGCCGCAAGGTTGTTCCGGGCGATGTGCTTGAGATGCATGTTGAAACCGTGCGCGGCAAAAAAGGCGGCAAGATTTTCAAGTTCAGCGGTCGCGCGACCGTGGACGACGAGGTTGCCGCCGAAGCTGAATTCTCAGCCTATGTCGACTGGGACATGGAAAAAACGACATGAGCGAGATTCACCCCAGCGCAATCATCGAAGACGGTGCGCAGATCGGTCAGGGCTGCATTGTCGGGCCGTTCTGCCATGTCGGTCCTCAGGTCCGGCTGGGGGATCGGGTTGAGCTCAAATCGCATGTGGTTGTCACCGGGAATACCGTGATTGGCGAAGATACGACCATCTTCAGCTTTGCCGTTGTCGGAGAGATTCCGCAGGACAAGAAGTTTGGCGGTGAAAACACACGTCTTGAAATCGGCGCGCGCAATCGCATCCGCGAGCATGTGACCATCAACACCGGCACCGATGGCGGCGGCGGCATCACCCGGATCGGCGATGATTGTCTGCTGATGGCCGGTGTCCACGTGGCGCATGATGTGCAGATCGGCAACCGGGTCATTCTGGTTAATCACGCGGGGGCTGCAGGGCACTGCATTATCGAAGATGACGTGATCGTTGGCGGCATCTCGGGCCTGCATCAATTTGTGCGTGTCGGCAGGGGCGCGATTATCGGCGCGCTGACCATGGTTCCGAATGACGTGATCCCCTATGGCCTCGTACAGGCACCGCGGGGTGAGCTTGACGGGCTCAATCTGGTGGGGCTCAAGCGCCGGGGCGTGACGCGGGCGGATATTGCCCAGTTGCGCGCGGCTTTCAAAGAGCTGTCAGAAGGTGAAGGCACCTTCATGGATCGTGCCAACCGGCTGGGCGAAGATGCTGACAACGACTACGTTCGCCAGATCGTCGATTTTGTGACCGGCAATACGGATCGTTCATTCCTGACCCCAAGGAAATAAACCATGCTCGCGCTGATTGCAGGAACTGGGGTATTGCCGGATGAGGTGGTCGCGTGCTTGCCCAAGCGCCCGCTGATCTGTGCGCTGGAAGGGTTCGAACCTGACACGCTGACCGCTGATGTCATCTTTCCGCTGGAACAGCTGGGCAGCTTTATCGCCGATTTGAAGTCACGCGGCGTGACCGAGGTTTGTATGGCGGGCGCGGTACGTCGCCCTGCTGTGGACCCTGCGCGCATTGATGCCGCAACGATGCCTTTGGTGCCGATTCTGCAAAAGGCCATCATGTCCGGCGATGACGGGGCGTTGCGCGCGGTGATCGAGATATTCGAACAGGCGGGCCTGTCTGTGCGGGCCGCGCATGCAATTGCGCCGGATTTGCTGCCAGCTCTGGGATGTCTGACCGAGGTGCAGCCCTCGGCATCGGATCTGAGCGATGCGGATCGCGCTGCGGGCATCCTGCGCGCCATGGGGGCCGCTGATATCGGTCAGGCTTGCGTGGTGCTGAAAGGGCAGGCACTGGCGATCGAAGGCATTTATGGCACCGCCTGGATGTTGCAATCGCTGACCCAGCGCCCCGATGCCGGTGGCGGTGTGTTGTTCAAAGGCCCCAAGCCGGATCAGGACCGGCGGGCAGATATGCCAGCCATTGGACCAGATACCGTATCAGGAGCCGTGGCCGCGGGCCTGTCTGGTATCGTTATCGAAAAAGGCGGCGTCCTCGTCCTGCATCGGGAGCGTGTGATTGAAGAATGCAATCGCCTGGGCCTGTTTCTGACGATCCGCGAGCGCGCGGTCTGATGCGTGTTTTTCTGGTCGCCGGAGAACCCTCGGGCGACCGGTTGGGCGGCGCGCTGATGGAGGGGCTGAAGACCCTCGTTCCAGACATTGAATTCGATGGTGTGGGTGGCCCTCTGATGCAGGCGCAAGGCCTGAGCAGCCGCTTTCCCATGGCCGAGCTCAGCGTTATGGGGCTGGTCGAGGTTTTGCCAAAGTTCTTCCACCTCAAACGCCGCATCGCCGAAACCGCGCAGGCTGTGCTTGAGGTAAAACCGGATGTCCTGATCACCATCGACAGCCCGGATTTTTCCCTGCGCGTCGCCAAGCAGGTCAAAGCGGCCAGCAATATCCGCACCGTTCACTATGTCGCGCCCAGTGTCTGGGCGTGGCGACCGGGCCGGGCGGACAAGATGGCCAAGGTCATCGATCATGTTCTGGCGCTGCTGCCGTTCGAGCCGCCCTATATGGAGCGGGCCGGGATGGAATGTGATTTCGTCGGCCACCCGGTGGTGAATGAACCCATCGCCACTGAACAAGAGATCGCACATTTCCGCGGCACCTGTGATTTGAACGATGCGCCCTATGTGCTGGCGCTGCCCGGATCGCGCCGGGGCGAGGTGGACCGGCTGGCCCCCGTTTTCGGCGCGGCGCTGTCGGTCTTTCTGCAAAACCGACCCGATATGCGCGTCGTCGTGCCCTCAGTCGCGCATATGGTTGATGCGGTTTCAGCCCATACCCGGAACTGGCCCGGTCAGACAGTGGTTCTGGATCCGCGCGATATGCCCACGGACGAAGCGCAGGCGCTGAAACGCGCAGCTTTTGCCGGGGCCGAGGTCGCCTTGGCGGCTTCGGGAACCGTATCGCTTGAACTTGCGGCGCAGGCGACCCCGATGGTGATCGCCTATAACCTGAACTGGCTGACCCGGCAGATCGCACAGCGGATGGTCAAACTGGATACGGTTACTCTGGTCAATCTGGTCTCGGATACGCGTGTTGTGCCGGAATGCCTGTTGGATGACTGCCAGCCAGACAGAATTGCCGCCGCATTGAACGGCGTGACCGCGCAGCCCGATACGCAACAGCAGGCGATGACGACAACCATGGACCGGCTGGGGCGGGGCGGTGAGGCTCCGGGCTTGCGCGCTGCCCGTGCGGTCCTGCGGGGCATGTCCTGACTGATCTTCCCGGGTTTGTGATCCCACTTCCCGGTTGCGCCGCCCTTTCGCTGGGATATCCTTGCGGCAAAGGAGAACACTCATGAGCCGTATCGCCCCCTTAAGCGATCAGGAGATGACCGAAGAGGCAAGAGCCGCCCATGCGGCGCTTGGTGGCTATGGCCCGTTTGATAACTGGGCGCGGGTTGCGGCCCATTGCCCGCCGGTGCTGGAACATGTGACGGGCATGTTGAACACATTGCGCGCGCAAGACACCCTGCCGCGCCGGGCGCTGGAACTGGCGATGGTCACGGTGTCGAAACTGAACGCATGTGATTACTGCGTCTCACATCACTCCCCGTGGTTAACTGTGACCGGTCTGAGCGCGGAAGGCGTGGCTCGGTTACCCGAAGTAGAAGATCATGCGGAACTGGATGCCTGCGACAAGGCGGTTGTGCGTTATGCCGAGGCGGTGACCACCCGCTCAGGCCGGATGCGTGACGCCGAAGTGTCAGATCTGCGGGAATGGTTCAGCGATGCGCAGATCGTCGAGCTGACGTGGCGCATCGCCCTGTGCGGTGCGTTCAACCGTTTCAATGATGCGCTGCAAATCCAGATCGAAGCTGAGCTTGAGCCGACCTCGGCCTAGTATCCGCGCCAGATCCAGCCGCCGCCAAAGATGCGGCTGCCGCCTGTTTCATAGAACACACAGGCCTGACCCGGCGAGATACCTTCCTCGGGGGTCAGCAATTCAACCTCGGCGGTGGTATCCGACAGGGGCCGGATAATCGCCTCGCGCGGGGGGCGGGTCGAGCGGACCTTGACCGAGACATGCCATTCGTCTTGCGAGGAAAACGGTGCATCGCCCAGCCAGTTGATCTCGCGCACGGGAACGGTTCGGGTGGCCAGCATCTCTTTGGGGCCGACCACGACCTGTTTTTTGTCCACGTCCAGCTTGACCACATAGAGCGGCTCGGTCAGGCCGCCGATGCCAAGACCCCGACGTTGACCGATGGTATAGTGGATCACGCCGTTATGCTGCGCCAGAACGCGGCCATCGGCATGCACGATCTCACCGGGTTCTGCGGCACCGGGGCGCAGTTTCTCGATGACGCTGGCATAGTTGCCGTTGGGCACAAAGCAAATGTCCTGACTGTCCGGCTTGTCCGCCACAGCCAAGCCATACTGCGCTGCCATCTCACGCGTGGCATCTTTCGAGGGCAGGTGGCCCAGCGGGAAACGCAGAAAATCCAGTTGCTCGGGCGTGGTCGAAAACAGGAAATACGACTGATCGCGATTCGCATCCTCGGCACTGTGCAGTTCCGAACCATTCGGCCCCATCTTGCGCTGGATATAGTGACCTGTGGCCATGCAATCGGCCTCAAGATCCCTGGCGGTTTCCAGCAGGTCCTTGAATTTCACCCGTTCATTGCACCGGATGCACGGCACCGGAGTTGCGCCCGCCAGATAGCTGTCGGCAAACTCATCAATCACGGCGTCCTTGAAGATGTTTTCATAATCCAGAACATAGTGCGGAAATCCACGTTCCTCGGCCACGCGCCGCGCATCGTGAATATCGATCCCGGCACAGCACGCGCCTTTCTTGGCCAGCGCCGCTCCGTGATCATAGAGCTGCAGCGTCACGCCCACCACATCATAACCCTGATCGGCCAGATAGGCGGCGACAACCGAACTGTCCACGCCACCGGACATGGCCACCACCACCCGCGTTTCCGAGGGCGGTTTGGCAAAGCCAAGCGAGTTCAGCGGGGTCTTGGCATCCAGGGCCATGGTGATTCCAGTCCGGGTTAAGAAAGACCGGCAGAATATAGGAAAATTCTACACACTCTCAAGGGGCGGTTTCACGCCCTTTTAAGTAGGCTGGGCACAGCTTTGTCGCAGCAGAAGAAGGTATGACAGATGTATTTGCACAAAGTGGAAGGCCCAAGGTCGGTGACCCTGCCGGATGGCAGCGTTTTGACACGCGCGGATTTACCCCCTGCCGACACAAGGCGCTGGGTGGCCTCGCGCAAGGTTATCGTGGTGCGCGGGGTGCTTTACGGCCTGATTTCATTGTCAGAAGCCAAGAAACGCTATGGCATCAGCGATGAAGAATTCAATTTATGGGTCGCTGCAGTGGCGGAACATGGCGTCGACGCTTTGAAGGTCACGGCGATAAAAAAATATCGACAACCTAAAGTGGAAGGTGAATAAATGAATCAACGGTAACGACAGGTTAACCATTTTTGGCCAGTTTGATTTCGAACCGAAGATATTTAACCAAATTGGAGCAGTTGAATGCGAATACTTCTCGTCGAGGATGATCCGACCACATCCAAGAGCATCGAACTGATGCTGACACATGCCAATCTCAATGTGTACGCAACCGATCTTGGTGAGGAAGGCATCGATCTGGCCAAACTCTATGACTATGATCTGATCCTGTTGGACCTGAATCTGCCGGATATGAATGGCCATGAGGTCCTGCGCCAGCTGCGCATCGCACGGGTAGAAACGCCGATCCTGATCCTGTCGGGCGCGGATGATACCGAAAGCAAGATCAAAGGTTTTGGTTTCGGGGCGGATGACTATCTGACCAAACCCTTCCATCGTGAAGAGCTGGTGGCGCGCATTCACGCGATTATCCGCCGGTCCAAAGGGCATTCGCAATCGGTGATCCATACCGGGCAGGTTGCCGTGAATCTGGACGCAAAAACCGTTGAGGTGGATGGCAAGACCGTACATCTGACCGGCAAGGAATATCAGATGCTTGAGCTTCTGAGCCTGCGCAAGGGAACCACGCTGACGAAAGAGATGTTCCTGAACCATCTGTATGGCGGGATGGATGAGCCTGAGCTCAAGATCATTGATGTGTTTATCTGCAAGCTGCGCAAAAAGCTCAGCAATGCCACTGGCGGGGAAAATTA
Source organism: Rhodobacteraceae bacterium KLH11 (assembly GCA_000158135.1). Lineage (GTDB taxonomy): Bacteria > Pseudomonadota > Alphaproteobacteria > Rhodobacterales > Rhodobacteraceae > Ruegeria. The sequence continues at coordinate 2,851,765 of DS999531.1, read as the reverse complement.
TATCGAAACGGTCTGGGGCCGGGGGTATGTGCTGCGCGATCCGCAATCGAACGGCATGAGCGAACCGCGCCTGGCGGTCGGCGCCTGACCTGTTGAAACGCCGCCAAAGGTCCGGGGCGGCAAGACCACTCACGGCTCAGCACAACACTGGACCTGACCATGACCTCGCCCTATCACTGGGATTCAACACGATGTGACAGGGCGAGGCCATGAGCAAGACCACTGCGGTAGCAGATCTGACAGAAGAGGACGCACAACAGGAACTGGCCCGTTTGGCCGCTGAGCTGTTGCGGGCCAATCAGCTGTATCATGCTGAAGATGCGCCCGAATTGTCTGATGGGGACTATGATGCCCTCAAGCGTCGCAATGCCGAGATCGAAGCACGTTTCCCCGATCTGAAACGCACGGACAGCCCATCAGAGCAAGTGGGCGCGCGCCCGTCGGACGGGTTTGCCAAGGTCTCTCACGCGATGCGCATGATGTCGTTGGGCAATGCGTTCGACGATACAGATATCGTTGATTTCGACCGCTCGATTCGTAAATATCTTGGGCTGACAGGTGATGCGCCACTTGCCTTTACAGCTGAACCCAAGATTGACGGCCTTTCCCTGTCCTTGCGTTATGAACAGGGTGAACTTGTTCAGGCGGCAACACGGGGTGATGGAGAGGTTGGTGAAAATGTCACCGCAAACGCGCGCACGGTGGCGGATATCCCGCATCGGATCGCCGGGGCACCCGATGTGCTTGAGGTCCGGGGCGAAGTTTATATGTCGCATCAGGATTTTGAGGCGCTGAACACAAGGCAGGCCGAAACCGGTGGCAAAACCTTCGCGAATCCCCGCAATGCGGCGGCAGGCTCGCTGCGCCAGCTTGATTCCGAAATCACCCGTGCACGCCCTCTGAAGTTCTTCGCCTATGCCTGGGGAGAGCTGTCCGCGCCGCTGGCCGAAACGCAGATGGGGGCAATTCAGCGCCTCAAAGCGTTCGGATTTCAGATCAACGCGTTGACCCGGCTCTGTGCCACTCCCTCACAGATGCTCGACCATTATCGCCGGATCGAGGCGCAGCGTGCCACCTTGGGTTATGACATTGATGGCGTCGTCTACAAGGTCGATGATCTGGGTTTGCAGTCTCGTCTGGGGTTCCGTTCCACCACACCGCGTTGGGCGATTGCGCACAAGTTCCCCGCCGAACTGGCCTGGACCCGGCTTGAGGCGATTGACATTCAGGTCGGCCGCACCGGCGCGCTCAGCCCCGTTGCGCGGCTGCATCCGGTGACGGTGGGGGGCGTGGTCGTTTCAAACGCCACCCTGCATAACGAAGATTACATCGCTGGACGGGATGCCAAAGGCGGGGTTATTCGCGATGGTAAGGATATTCGTGTGGGCGATTGGGTTCAGGTTTACCGGGCAGGGGATGTGATCCCCAAACTGGCCGATGTCGACCTGTCGAAACGCCCCGCGGATGCGCAACCCTACGCCTTCCCGACCACATGCCCGGAATGCGGCAGTGACGCGACCCGCGAAGAGGGGGACGCCGTGCGCCGCTGTACCGGCGGTTTGATTTGTCCGGCGCAGGCGGTTGAGAAACTGAAACATTTCGTGTCCCGCAAAGCGTTCGATATCGAAGGTCTGGGCGCAAAACAGATCGAGATGTTTTACGGTGACCCGGTTTTGCCGATCAACACCCCGGCGGATATCTTCACCTTGCAAGAGCGGGATACCAAAGCCCTCGCGCGGCTCAAAAACCGGGATGGCTGGGGGGACACCTCGGCCAATAACCTGTTTGAGGCGATTGAAGACAAACGAAAAATCCCCTTTGCGCGGTTATTATTTGCCCTCGGCATTCGCCATGTCGGTGAGGTTGGGGCAAAAGATCTGGCGCTGTTTTACCGCGACTGGGATGTTATGGCAGCATCGATTGATACGGCCCGCCCCGCCGCGCTGGCCCAACGTGCAGCTGACGAGGCCGAAGAGGTTGAACGGATTGCAGCCGCAGATGAAGGCCGGCGCGCGAAACTCAAGGATGCCCGCGACAGCGTGATTGCCGGAAGGGAGGTTCCGGCAGATGCGGCCAGCGCGTGGGCTGATTTGATCGGCATCGACGGCATAGGGGCGACACTCGGGCTGTCATTGTCCGATGCATTTGCCAATGCCGATGAGCGCGCGGCCTTTGATACCCTGCGCAAGCATCTGGAGATTGTTGCACCCGATGCACCTGCCTCGGACAGCCCGGTTGCCGGGAAAACCGTTGTTTTCACCGGAACGCTGGAAAAGATGACACGCGCCGAGGCCAAGGCGCGGGCCGAAGCGTTGGGGGCCAAGGTTTCGGGATCGGTGAGCCAGAAAACCGATCTGCTGGTGGCAGGGCCCGGTGCAGGGTCCAAAGCGAAAAAGGCGGCCGATCTGGGCATCAGGACTTTGGACGAGGATGGCTGGTTGCAGCTGATCGGGGATCTATGAGCGGCAGGCCAGAGCAACTCTTTCCCCTTTTTGCAGGGCTTGAGACGCTGGATGGCGTGGGGCCCAAAACCGCGCAGCTTTTGGGGCAACTGGGTATCGAATCCCCCCGCGACGTGTTGTTTGCGCTGCCCTATGCGGTAATCGACCGGCGGCGGCGCGACAGTATTCAGGGTGCTGATTTCCCCACGACGTTGACTGTTGAGGTCACGATCGGCACCCACCGGCCTGCCCGCAACAAAGGGGGGGCCTATCGCATCCATGTGGAAGACAGCCAGACGGATTTCCAGCTGGTGTTTTTCCATGCCCGGGGGGATTACCTGAAAAAGCTGCTGCCGCAGGGCGCGCGTCGGGTGGTGTCGGGCAAGCTTGAACTGTTCGATGGCATGGCACAGATGGTCCATCCCGATCACATGGTTGCACCCGAAAACGCCGGTGAGTTGCCAGAGTTCGAACCGGTCTATCATCTGACACAGGGCGTCACCCAGAAAACAGCGTATAAGGCGGCGCAAAGCGCGTTGGCGCGGGTGCCTGAATTGGCCGAATGGGCCGACCCGGCTCAGGTCGCCCGGCAGGGCTGGCCCGGCTGGGCCTCGGCCATGCGTGCCGCGCACCATCCGCAAGGCGCTGATGACGTTGCGCCTTTTGCTCTGGCGCGAGAACGTCTGGCTTATGATGAACTGTTTGCACATCAACTGACACTGGCGTTGGCGCGGCAACGCGAGCGGAAGGCGCGGGGGATTGTCAGCGTCGGAACCGGGACGCTGCAATCCAGAGTGCTTGCCAGTTTGCCATACAGGCCCACCGGGGCGCAGGCGCGGGCGGTCGAGGAAATTTCCGCGGATATGGCGTCAGAAACACGTATGAACCGATTGCTGCAGGGTGATGTTGGGGCCGGTAAGACGCTTGTGGCGTTCATGGCGCTGCTGATCGCCGTCGAAGCGGGCGGGCAGGGGGTCATGATGGCACCCACTGAAATCCTCGCCCGTCAGCATCTGGACGGGCTGCGCCCGTTGGCTGAAGAGGCCGGGGTTGTGCTGGAAATCCTCACCGGGCGTGACAAGGGGGCCGAGCGGCGCGCCAAGCTGGCGGCGCTGAAACAGGGGGATATCCAGATACTGGTCGGCACCCATGCAGTGTTTCAGGAGGATGTTGAGTTCAAAGCCTTGCGGCTGGCCATCGTCGATGAGCAGCATCGCTTTGGCGTCCGCCAGCGCATGGAACTGTCCGAGAAAGGCCAGCGCGCGGATGTGCTGGTGATGACGGCAACTCCGATACCGCGCAGTCTGGCGCTGGCGCAGTACGGGGACATGGACGTCTCGGTGCTGGATGAAAAGCCGCCCGGCCGGAAACCGATCAGGACGGCGATTGTCAGCACGCAGCGGATGGAGGAGGTTGTCACCCATCTGCGCAACGCGATTGATGCGGGCAAACAATGTTACTGGGTGTGTCCGTTGGTCGACGAATCCGAGGTTTCGGACCTGACCGCGGCGGAAGAACGGTTCAAGCGGTTGCGCGCGCTGCTGGGCGACGATGTTGTGGGCCTTGTGCATGGCCAGATGCCCCCGGTCGACAAAGATGCCGCTATGGCCGCGTTTCAGGCCGGACGCACCAAAGTACTGGTTGCGACCACTGTGATCGAGGTCGGGGTCAACATACCCAATGCCACCATCATGGTCATCGAACGGGCCGAAATATTCGGGCTGGCGCAATTGCACCAGCTGCGGGGGCGGGTTGGGCGTGGCGAAGATGCCTCGACCTGTTTGTTGATGTATCAACCGCCGCTGAGCGAAGGCGGGCGGAAACGGCTGGAGGTGTTGCGTGAAACCGAGGATGGATTCCGCATCGCCGAAACCGATCTGCAGATGCGCGGGGCGGGGGATCTGATTGGCACGGCGCAATCGGGCCTTCCAAAATTCCGGATTGCCGATCTGGAACGTCAGGCCGGGCTGATGGCCGTGGCGCAATCGGACGCGCGTACCCTGCTGTCTGCTGACCCGAAACTCACTTCGGACCGGGGGCAGGCCGCGCGTGTTCTTCTGTGGCTCATGAAACAGGATCAGGCGATTCGTTTGATTTCAGTGGGTTAGATGGGAAATCCCATAAAGTTCACAAATGTTCTTAAAAAGTTCTTTACCGACTCACTGGAATATGAGAACAAAAGGTCAACAAAGGATTAAGCCCAGACCGGAGGTGAGACCATGCTGACCCAGATCAAGACCGCTTTCAGCCGTTCGCAATCGACGATTTTGCAGGATGCTGTCGGGGTGGTCTCACTTGTGGTGATGCTGGTGGTTGCCCTTCATCTGCCGACCGGGTTTTAAGACTTTCTGCCTGCGATCTCATGCCGATACGACCGCGCTTGTCTCCCCGTCATAGTCAAGGGTGACCTGCCTGTCCCATTTCCCTTGAAGGGGCCTGCCTCGGCCCTGTGCGGTTATCCGGACCCTACATGAGACACGCATAGCCTGCCGCCGCCCTTTCCGCCCGGAAGGTGCGGCGGTTTTTTTATAGCTCGCCGGTTTTGATGATCGCGATCGTCGCGGACAGGACCGAGTTCACCGCGACCGAGGCCAGGATCATCCCCATCACGCGGCTGATGATTGCAGCGCCGGAATGCCCGATCAGACGTATGATAGGTTCGGCCAACAGCATCAGAACAAACGCAATAGCGATCACCGCCAGCATCACCAGCGCGGTGATGCTTTGATCGGCAATGCTGTATCGGTTGTTGTCGGTTAGAACCACGATGGCCAGCATCGCCCCCGGCGAGGCCAGAGACGGCACTGCCAGCGGAAATATGGCCGGGTTGGTCTTGTGCAACTGATCATCTGCATCTTCTTCAGCCTGACGCTGTTCAACTGCCTGTTTGCTTTCGCCAAAAATCATGGTCAGCGCGAAGAGGAACAGGATGATCCCGCCAGCCACCTGAAAAGAGTTCAGGCCGATATCCAGCGCTTCGATTACCAACTGTCCGAAGATGAGGAAGAACAGCAAAATACCAGCGCTGACCAGCGCAGCCAGCAATGCAGTTTTCCGGCGCGCCCCCGCCGCGATCCCGGCAGTGACAGCGATGAAGACGGGGATCGTGCCAATGGGGTCAATCACAACCCAAAGCGTTACGAAATGTTCCAGCAAATTGTTCAAGATCAACCCCTCAACTCTTACAAGAGGAGCATTATACAGATTTGCCGCAAATTACTATGTTCAGGCGCAATGGGCCTGCTCGGCCTGCTCCAGCGCTTCTGCGGTTGCTTCCAGCGCCAGCAGGATCGAGGCATGGCGGTTCTTGTACTCACGTGCGGGGATCAGGACCTCAAGCCCGTCAAAGGGGGCATCAGGGGCGGGGCCGTCCTTTTTCAGCATCGCAACAAGCTGGTCACGTGCGGTTTCGACCTGTGCCCGGGTTGCTCCGATCACTGCGCTGCCAACGATCGAGGCCGAGGCCTGACCCAGCGCACAGGCTTTCACATCCTGTCCAAACTCGGTAATCCGCCCATCGTCCACTTTGACATCAACCGTCACGGTTGACCCGCAAAGCGGCGCGCGCTTCTTCACGGTCGCATCGGGCGCATCCAGACGATCCAGATGTGGGATATCCGCCGCCAAAGCCAGAATACGGCCGGAATAGAGCTTTATTAGATCGGTTTCGCCGCTCATGGCGCTTTCCCTCGTTGACTGTTCCCCATACATAGTGGCCAGTCTTGGGGATGCAAAAGGTTTTTACGATGTCACAGACTGTCGCGTTCGATACATCGACGCTGAAATTCAACGAGGCGGGATTGGTTCCCGCCATTGCCCAGGACGAAAGCACCGGCGAGGTGTTGATGATGGCCTGGATGAACGCGCAATCCATCGCGCGCACGTTAGAGACCGGGCGGGTTACCTATTGGTCGCGCTCGCGTCAGGCGTTCTGGATCAAGGGCGAAAGCTCGGGCCACGTGCAGGAGCTGGTGGATTTCCGCGTCGATTGCGATCGTGACTGCCTGCTGGTTCTGGTGAACCAGACCGGACCTGCCTGCCATACCAACCGACGTAGCTGTTTCTATACCGCAGTGCGGGATGGCAACGAGGTTGAGCTGATGAAACCGATGGTCTGACACCCGCAGGCCGCAGCAGCATCGGTGATCACATCCCGACCATCGCGCGTATATCAGCGGGTGAGGCGCCTTGTTGCCGGTACAGCGTGATAGCGCGCGCATCGTCCCGTTTGGCAAGGCGCTTTCCGGCTGCGTCCCGGATCAGCCGGTGATGATGGTAGACCGGGGTAGGCAGACCCAGCAAACCTTGCAGCAATACATGTATCTGTGTGGCGTCAAACAGGTCCTCTCCGCGCGTTACATGGGTGATGTTCTGATCGGCATCGTCCACAACAACCGATAAATGGTAGGAACTGCCCATATTGCGACGAACAAGGATGATGTCGCCGACCCCGGTCAGCAGCGCCTCTGCGTCCAGTGCATGCCGGCCTGCATGGGTAGAACCGGTTTCCTGAAAACTGCGCAGCGCACCAGTATCTATCGCCTTTTGCATATCCAGCCGCAGAGCATCATCGGGGCCGGCATCGCCAAGGGGGCGGTCACGGCAGGTGCCGGGATAGATACGCCCATCCGGCCCGAACCGAGGCACGCCCTCCTGAGGTGCACCGGCAGCGGCATCGATATCCGCACGTTTGCACCGGCAAGGATAGACCAACCCCATCGCCGCCAGCATCTCCAGTGCCTGACGATACCGGGGCAGCCGGTCTGATTGCCGTATCACTGGCTGCGGCCATTGCAGGCCCAGCCATGTTAGATCCTGATAGATCTGTTCTTCCCATTGAAGGCGGGACCGGCTCTGGTCAATATCCTCGACCCGCAACAGGAAACCACCGCCCTCTGCCAGAGCCATGTCATGGGCCAGAAGCGCTGAATAAGCATGCCCCAAATGCAAAGGGCCGGTTGGTGAAGGGGCAAAACGGGTAAGAAAATTCACAATTTATCGACAACATAAACGTCAGACTTCATATCCATCCCGACAAGGTGCGGCCCGTATTCCCGGAACAGCAATCGCGCGTGCCCCATATCCAGCCAATCGTTCAGGCGGCTGGTATAGGCGTGATCAGCCAGCGTGTGATCATTGAATGAAAAGGCCAGATACCCGCCACGCGGCAGCGCATTCATGAGCAGATCGAAGGTCTCTGGTGGTGCGGCACCCGCTCCGACGACGCCGATCGCAGCGATGACCGGGTATTTGCCTGCCTCGACAGGTGCGGGATCGGCGATGTCAAACGGGATGAGGGTACGGTAAACACCTTTGATCCTGGCACCTTCCAGCATTTCGGGCGTTGGATCCATGCCATCGATCGCGCGAAAGCCAGCCTTGTGAAGCGCCAGCCCCGACAGGCCTGTGCCGCATCCATAATCCAGTATCGGAGTGTCAGCATCAGGCACATAAGGCCTGAGCGCCGCCGCCACCCGATCTGGCGTCACATAGGTATGCGAACCGACCTCGGTGTCGTAAGACGCGGCCCATCTCTGATAGTGCTCCTGCGTTTCCTGCGCAGACTTCAGATCATACGTATCTTTCAGAAACTTGTCGCTCATGGCCTACATGTTAGGCGCAGGTCGGGAGGGGCGTCCAGTCAACACTGCCCCAGCCAGTCGCGCCAAACGATTTTTGCCCGGTCCGTGTAGGCCTTGTAGCGGTCTTTGCGCCCGCGACGACCGCCTTTCAGCCCCTCAACAGGCCGGAACAGACCGAAATTCACGTTCATCGGCTGAAATGTCTTCGCCTCGGCCCCGCCGGTGATGTGGTGGATCAGCGCGCCCATGGCGCTGTCCTGCGGCACGTCGGGCAGGGTACGCCCCAACAGCTGGGCCGCGGCCAGCCGTCCGGCCAGCAACCCCATCGCCGCGCTTTCCACATAGCCCTCAACCCCGGTGATCTGTCCGGCAAAGCGGATATTGGGTTGGGATTTCAGCCGCATCTGCGAATCCAGCAAGGTGGGGGAATTGATAAAGGTGTTGCGGTGGATACCCCCAAGCCGCGCAAAGCTGGCATTTTCCAAACCGGGAATCATACGGAAAACATCTGTTTGCGCGCCGTACTTCATCTTGGTTTGAAAGCCGACGATGTTGAACAGCGTACCCAGCGCATTGTCGCGCCGCAGCTGAACCACGGCATGCGGTTTGACATCGGGCTGATGCGGGTTGGTCAGGCCCACGGGTTTCATCGGACCGTGACGCAGTGTTTCGCGACCACGTTCGGCCATGACCTCAATCGGCAGACAGCCATCGAAATACCCGGCGGTCTCGCCTTCATGGAACTCGGTCTTGTCGGCGGCCAGCAACGCATCAATGAACGCCTCATACTGGTCCCGGTCCATAGGGCAGTTCAGATATGCGGTACGCTCTTCCTCGGTCTCGCCTTTGTCATAGCGCGATTGCATCCAGGCTTTGCCCATGTCGATGCTTTCGGCATAGACGATGGGGGCAATCGCGTCGAAAAATGCCAGCGCCTCGGTCCCTGTTCTGGTCCGGATAGCCTGCCCCAGAACAGGTGAGGTCAGCGGCCCCGTGGCAAAGATCCAGTGCCCTTCTGCTGGCAGTTCAGTGACTTCTTCCGCCGTGACCGAGATGCGCGGATGAGCTTTCAATCTGGCGGTCACGGATTCGGCAAACGGTTCGCGGTCCACCGCAAGCGCACCCCCGGCGGGCAGGCGATGGGCGTCAGCGGTGGTCATGATCACCCCGTTTGCCGCGCGCATCTCCCAATGCAGCTGGCCAACGGCGTTCTGTTCGTCGTCATCCGAGCGGAAAGAGTTTGAACACACCATCTCGGCCAGATTGCCGGTCTGGTGCGCAAAGGTGCCTGTTTGTGGCCGCATTTCGTGGATCACAACATCCACACCCATCTCAGCCGCCTGCCAGGCGGCTTCGGAGCCGGCCATGCCGCCACCCACGATATGCAATCTATCTGTCATGCGCAGCCAAATAGGGCAGAGCAGAGCCATACGCAATGCATCAGCACGTTAAAACCGGAAGGAGGATTCTTGGGGTCGCCGCTGCGGGAATGTCGATGCCGGTGAGAGAAACCAGCTTGGAGGGACCTTCCGCCCACGGCGACCCAAAAGTATCTAGAGGCCTCAGCCTTGACCCAGCTTTGCCACAGTGTCGCCCTTTTGAAAAGCCAAAAAATGCGAACAGTCGGTAAAAATGTCTAAAATAGTCGCGTTACTGCCGCCAATCAGGCGGTCGTTTCTCGACAAACGCGGTGATTCCTTCCTCGGTATCGCGATCCATCATATTCTGCGCCATTACCTCGGCCGTATGGGCATAGGCCTGTTCAGTAGGCATCGAAAGCTGTTGATAAAACGCCTGTTTTCCGATTTTGACGGCGCTGCTGAGCTTTGTCGCCAGTTTCTCGGCCAGCGCATTTGTTTCGTCCTGCAGCAGAGACCCCGGTACAACGCGATTGATCAGGCCCAACTGCGCGGCGCGCTCGGCGCTGATGAAATCCCCGGTGGTCAGCATCTCAAACGCCTGTTTTCGCGGTATATTTCGGCTAAGCGCTACCATCGGTGTTGAACAGAACAGGCCGATATTAACACCGTTGACCCCGAACCGGGTGCCCTCGGCGGCGATGGCAAGATCGCAGGTTGCAACCAATTGGCATCCGGCAGCGGTTGCAATCCCGTGGGTCTGGGCGATGACCGGCTGGGGCAGGGACTGTATCGACATCATCATTTTGGCGCAGCGATCGAACAGGTCCTGAAAGTAAGACAGCCCGCCATCGCTGGCTTGCCGGCCTTGCGTCATCTGTTTCAGGTCATGCCCGGCGCAAAAGGCCTTGCCCGCGCCAGAGAGGATCACAACCCGAATCGACCCGTCCTCGCGCAGCCGGTCCAGCTCATCCTGCAGGGCGGCCAGCATTTCGTCACTCAGCGCATTCAGACGCTCGGGCGTATTCATTTGCAGCCGCGCTATGGCGCCCGTGTCGTTACGTTCCAGAATTGCCATCTTGCCCTCCCGCTGGCTGTTGGGCCAACTCTAGGGGCGCAGAAGGAAGAGGGAAAGCATGTCATTAGCGTTGAACAAAAAAGAACTGGCCGAGTACATGGCGCAGGTCTTTCCACAGGTTCACAGGGATTTTGAGGTCGTGGAGCTGACCGAAGAAACCATCACCATGCGCCTGCGGGTCGAGGAACGGCACCTGCGCCCCGGTGGCACGGTCTCTGGCCCCTCGATGTTCGGGCTTGCAGATGTCTGTGTCTACGCCCTGGTCCTGGCGCGAAAGGGGCGGCAATCGCTGGCGGTTACCACCAGCAGCTCGATCGATTTTCTGCGCAAACCAGAGGGCGGGGCCGATATGATCGCCCAATGCAAGTTGCTCAAGCTGGGCCGGACTTTGGCGGTTGGCGATGTGCTGATGTATTCGGAAGGGTCCGACAAACCGGTCGCGCGGGCAAGCATGACTTATTCTCTTCCACCCGAAGGATCAGCAGCATCGGCATTCGGATAAAAAAAGGCCGGGGCAAGCCCCGGCCAGGAAGAGGTCCCGTAAACGGGACTGGGGATTACGTATCACATCCAGAAAAAGCGGCTGACTTCCTGATCTGCGTGATGCCGCGTCAACCCGACATCACGCAGCAATCTGTCATCCAGCTTGCCCAAATTGATGCGGCTGCGGCGGCGCTGTTCCCATTGCGTGACAATCGCTGCAAACCGCACGGCCAGCGCGGCGATCAGCGGCAGCCGGGGGCTGGCGTTCAGCAGCATAAGGGCGGAGGTGTTCATTGCGCGTGTCATCCTGGGTATCCTTTCAAATTGTATTGACACAATATCAACTTATTCAGTACAAATAGTTGGTACATTCAATATTGTGTCGAAATCAAAGAAAGAATTGTAATGGATACAATTTGGCCGGACGCGCTCCCGAAATCGAAGGGCCCGAAATATACTCTGGTGGCTGATACAATCCGAAAAGCAATAGAAAACAAATCACTGGAGGTCGGTAAAAAACTGCCCCCGGTACGAGAGCTGGCCTACCGATTGAATATCACGCCGGGTACGGTCGCGCGGGCCTATACGATCCTGACAGACGAAGGGTTGCTACAGGCCGAGGTCGGGCGGGGTACATTTGTTGCCCCACCACGGTCGCCCATCCTTGATGATGTCTGGTCGCGACAGCTGCACATGAAGGATGACAAATCCGGCGCGAATGTCAGCCTGTTCAGCCCGCGCCTGCCGGATGTGGGGCAGGTGGCCCTGATCCGTGAATGTCTTGCCAAAGTCGCGCAGGGCGATCCGCGCATGTTCATGAACTACCCCACCCGGGATGCCTATCAACCAGTGCGTCAGGTTGTGGCGGATTGGCTGGCCGACCTGCCGATGGGTGCGGTTGCGGCAGATGACATTGTGCTGACCCATGGCGGCCAAAGTGGGCTTTGTGTGGTATTTCAAACCGTTCTGAGTGGCCCCAAACCTGTGGTTCTGGTTGAAGACCTGTCCTATGCCGGGTTCCGGCGGGCAGGTGAGCTGATGCGTGCAGAAGTGATCGGCGTGAAGATGGACAGATGGGGGATCAGCCCCGACGCGTTGGACCATATCCTGCGGCAGACCAAAGCGCAGGCGATTTGCGTCTCACCCGAGGTCCAGAACCCGACAGGCGGGCATTCTCCGTTGCAGCGACGTAAGGAAGTTGTGGAGGTTGCCCGCAAATATGACCTGCAGATTATCGAGGATGACTGCTATCGCATGGGTGACGCCCGCGCCCCGAGCTATCGCGCTTTGGCGCCCGAACGGGGCTGGCATGTCTCTTCGATCTCAAAAACCCTGACACCTGCGCTGCGCGTTGGTTTTGCGGTCGCCCCGAAAGAGCGCGGTGGCGATCTGCGCAGGTCCGCAGAATACGGGTATTTTGGCCTTGCACAGCCACTGGCAGAGCTGACGCGATTATTGTTGGGACATCCGAATGCCCGCCAATTGGCTCGGGACGTTCGGACCAAGATGGGGGAATATGTGAGGGTGGCCGTAAATGCGCTGGGTGGGTTTGAGCTGAATTGGGATCCCGAAATTCCGTTTGTCTGGCTAAGTTTGCCGTCTGGTTGGCGATCGGCAGCATTCAGCCGCGCAGCTGAGCGTGAAGGGATTCAGCTACGCTCAGCCGATGAATTTGCATTGCGTGACGGGCGCGCACCCAATGCGGTACGCATCGCGGTAAACGGGCATGTCTCGTTAGAGCAGTTCGAGGATGCAATGTTGCGCCTGCGTGCATTGCTCGACAATCCGCCCGAACAGATCAGCGTTTAATGTCTGATGGCACCCGGATTTGTGGGGTAAAATAATACCTATTTTATAACGTATTGTTATTGCATAGTTAAATCTGTTTTGCGTGTATTGACCTGCATGGCGGGTAGGTCTAAACCCCCTCCATCGAATTCGGGCCGCTCCGCTGGGGCGGTCTTTCACATCAAACAGGACTATCCTGCCATGAAAACCTTTTCTGCAACACCTGCAGACATCGACAAGAAATGGATCCTGATCGACGCCGAGGGCGTTGTTCTGGGCCGTCTTGCCTCGATCGTCGCCATGCGCCTGCGTGGCAAGCACAAAGCGTCGTTCACCCCGAACATGGACATGGGCGACAATGTCATCGTGATCAACGCTGACAAAATCCAGATGACCGGCAAGAAGCGCGATGAGAACTTCTACTGGCACACCGGCCACCCGGGTGGCATCAAGTCGCGCACCAAGCAGCAGATCCTTGAAGGCGCACACCCCGAGCGCGTCGTGACCCAGGCGGTCAAGCGCATGTTGCCGGGCAATCGTCTGGCGCGTCAGCAGATGACCAACCTGCGCGTCTACGCCGGTGCCGAGCATCCTCATGAGGCGCAAGCGCCCGAAGTTCTGGATGTTGCATCCATGAACAAGAAAAACACCCGGAGCTAATGACCGATGGCTGATCAGATCAATACTCTCGAAGAGCTGAGCGCCGTTGCAGGCGTTGAAACCGTGACTGAGGAAGTCATCGCACGTGAACCCGTGCGTGACGAGCTGGGCCGTTCCTACGCCACCGGCAAGCGTAAAGACGCTGTTGCCCGCGTCTGGATCAAGCCGGGTTCCGGCAAGGTCACCGTGAACGGCAAGGATCAGGACACCTACTTCGCACGTCCCGTTCTGCAGCTGATCCTGCGCCAGCCGTTCCAGGTTGCCGGTGTGGAAGGTGAGTTCGACGTTGTTGCAACCGTCAAGGGCGGTGGCCTGACCGGTCAAGCCGGTGCGGTCAAGCACGGCATCTCGAAAGCGCTGCAACTGTACGATCCGTCCTTGCGTGGTGCCCTGAAAGCCGCTGGCTTCCTGACCCGTGACAGCCGCGTTGTGGAACGTAAGAAATACGGTAAGCGCAAAGCGCGTCGTTCGTTCCAGTTCTCGAAGCGTTAATCGCCAAGAACTACGAAATAGAAAGGGCTCGCAACCGCGAGCCCTTTTTCGTTGGCCATCAGCTTGGGTTTATTCTTCGTAAACCAGCTTCCAGGCGCCATCTTCCACGACATTCACAAAAACCGTATCGGCCCCCTGATGATCATCCGGGCCGTAGGTGATATGGTTGCCGACCAGATCATCCTGATAATCCAGCGTCTCCATCGCGGCGATAAAACTGTCATGCGTGAGATCAGGGCCAGCAACCTCAAGTGCGCGAACCATCATTTCGGCGGCTGAATAACCCAGCATTGCAAAGCCCACGGGGTCTTCACCGGTTGCTTCCTTGTATTCGGCAATGAACGCCGCCGGGGCAGGCTCTGCTGCGCGGGCCCACAGGTCTTGCCAGGAAGCCGCGGCATAGAAGCCATCGGTCACGCCACCGGGTACCTGTGCCACCACCGTCAGAAAACTGGCCGAGGTTCCAAGGAATTTCATATCCTCCAGCCCCATCTTCTTGGCCGTGCCCACAACGGTGATCGCCTGACGTACACCCAACGCCATGGTGACGATATCGCAACCCTCTTCCCTGAGCTTGCTCAGCGAACCAACAAAGTCCGTTTCGTCTGGTTTGTGAGTGGTTTCCGCGGCAAAGCTAATTCCGGCTTCTTCGGCACCGGCTTTGCTGCCGTCCAGAATTTCTTCGCCAAAGTCGGTGGGCAGATACATCGAGCAAACCGCTTGTGAGCCGAACTCACCTGCCAGATATTTCACCCCAATCCGTGCCTGATCGTAGTAGGTGGAAAACGAGGTGAACTTGTTCCTCACCGGCTCTTGCAGCATCTGCCGCGCAGCGGTCAGGGGGGCGACATTGGGAATGCCTTTCGGGTCCAGCAGTTTGAATCCTGCCATATTCATCGGCGTGCCCAGCGATTGCAGCATGGCAAATACCTTGTCGCGATTGAGCAGCTTGTTATAGCCCTGCATCGCACGCGGTAACTGATAACCGTTATCTTCAATCACATACCGAATTTTACGCCCATGCACGCCACCAGCAGCATTGACGCGATCAAAAACCACGTTTGCGCCTTTGGTCGCCGGTACGCCGACTGCCGCGAAAATACCGCTCAGGTCATTGACCGAGCCGATCACGATCTCATCATCGGTGACCCCCTGCGTTTGTGCTGCGCCAAGTGTGGCGGATGCGGTCAGGGCCGTGGCTGCGGCCAGACGTTGAATCAGGTTTTTCATAATTTATCTCCCTGTAGGTCGCCCCTTGGTTAAGTGTACATATCTTCAATGAGATGTGCGTGTTTCTTTTCCACCAATCCACGTTTCAGTTTCATTGTGGCGGTCAGTTCTTCATCCTCGGCGCTCAGCAACACATCGATCAGGCGGAAATCCTTGATCTGTTCGACGCGGGCGAAACCGCTGTTTACGGCTGCAATCTCACGTTCGATCAACGCGATGACCTCAGGTGCGGCGCAAAGAGAGGCGAAATTCGAGAACGGAATCTTGCGTTCCTGTGCGAATTTCTCGACGTTTTCCTGATCGATCATAATCAGTGCAGTCAGATATTTGCGCCGATCCCCGATCATGACGGCGTCCGAGATATACTGGCTGAATTTCAGGGCGCTTTCGATCTCGGCGGGGGTGATGTTTTTGCCGCCAGCGGTGATGATGATGTCTTTCAGGCGACCTGTGATTGTCACAAAGCCATCCTCGTCAACATGACCCATGTCACCGGTGCGCAGCCAGCCATCTGCGGTGAAGGTTTCGGCGGTTTTGGCGTTGTTGCGCCAGTAGCCCTGAAAAACATTCAGGCCTTTGACCTGTATTTCCCCGTCCTCCGAAATACGAATGTCGTTTCCCGGCACCGGCTTGCCGATGGTGCCGATCTTGTTGGCCTCAAGCGTATTCAGCGCCGCGATACCGGCGGTCTCGGTCATCCCGAAGCCTTCGACCATCGGCACGCCAATGGCCCAGTACCATCTGAGCAGATCGGGCGAGATCGGGGCCGCGCCCGAGCCGCCCCGGCGCATCCTGTCCATCCCCAGCATCCGGCGCAGATTGCGGAAGACCAGCCGATCCCACAGCCCGAACCGCATCGCGACAAGGGCCGGGACAGGCTTGCCTGCAAGGATGTATTCGGCCCGCACCATGCCCGCCTTCAGCGCCCGAGAGAACACAAACCGACCGGTTGGTGTTGCCTCTTTCACCATGAACTGGACATGGGCATAGATCTTCTCCCACACGCGCGGGACGGCGGTGAAGGTGGCTGGCGAAACCTCTTGCAGATTGGCAAACACGGTCTCGGGGCTTTCGGCGAAATTGACGGTGCTTTTTGTTGCCAGCGGATAGTAGATCGACACATCGCGTTCCAGAATATGGCAGAGCGGCAGGAAACACAGCTGCTCATCCGTCGCAAGCGAGGGCAGGGAATGGGCCCCGGCCTCGATCGCGGCCATGATGTTTTCATGGCTCAGCATCGCACCCTTGGGGTTTCCGGTGGTGCCGGATGTATAGACAAGCAATGCCGTATCCTGCGGCGTGCCAAGTGCGATCTCGGCCTCGAAAACACCCGGCGCTTCACGTTCAGCCTGCTGACCCAATGCGTAGAGATCCTCGATCATCATACAGCGAGGGTGGGTGAGCTCATGCAAACCTTCGTCTTCAAGGATAATGACCTTGAGCAGATCGGGCAGGTCGTTTTCAACCTCAAAGAACTTGTCCAGTTGCTCTTCGTCTTCGACAATCAGAAACCGGCTGTTGCTGTCGTTGATCAGATATTTCAATTGGATGGCTGAATCCGTGGTGTAGACGCCCGAGGCGATCCCGCCGACGCACTGGATGCCCATATCGAACCAGGCCCATTCCTTGCGGTCTTCGGACAGGATCGCGACCACCTCGCCCCGTTGCAGCCCCAGCTTGCGCAGTGCCAGCCCGATCCATTTGGCATGCTGCCAATAGTCGGCCCAGGAATAGGGTTTCCAGATACCGAAATCTTTCTCGCGATGCGCTGTGCGCGGCCCAAGCTCTGCGCAACGTTTCTGGAACAGCGCGCAGATCGTGGTACAGCCATCGACCCGCAGCGGTCGCTGCCCGGGGGTGGCATTGAACCGCACGCCGTTGATCATGGCCTGAGGGGGCAGGGCGCTTGCATCCATCCGGCCTACCTCCACGTCTTTTTGCGTTTCCAGCGGCGGTTCTCGCGCGCGCCTTCTTCCTGAACGCCCAGATAGAAGTTTCGGATATCTTCGGATTGCATCAGCACATCCGCGGTGCCGTCCATGACGATGCGGCCAATCTCCATCACATAGCCATGATGGGCCAGTTCAAGCGCGGCGGTGGCGTTTTGCTCGACCAGTATCATGGTCATGTTCTGCTCATCATTGAGACGTTTGAGGATATCAAAGATTTCCTGAACCAGCAGCGGCGACAGACCCAGTGAAGGCTCGTCCAGCAGCATGATCTTCGGGTTTGCCATCAACCCGCGCCCGATGGCCAGCATCTGCTGTTGCCCGCCCGACAGCGTTCCGGCCTCTTGCGCGCGGCGGTCCCTGAGGATGGGGAAGTATGAAAACACCAGATCGCGGTCGTGATCGATCTGGCCTTTGTCAGTCAGGGTATAGGCCCCGAGGCTGAGGTTTTCATCGACAGTCAGCAGCGGGAAAACCTCGCGCCCTTCAGGTATGTGTACGATGCCTTTTTGCACGATCTTGTGCGGCTCAAGGCCCTGAATGTGCTGACCATCAAAAGAAATCGTCCCTTTCTCGGGGTCCATGACACCCGATATGGTTTTCATCAGGGTCGTCTTGCCTGCGCCATTCGCACCAAGGATCGAGACGATCTGGCCCGGATGCACATCCAGCGACACACCGCGAATGGCCATGATGGGGCCATAAAAGCTTTCGATGTTGCGGATGCTGAGGACCGGTTGGCTCATGAAGCTTTTCCCAGATAGGCCTCGATCACGGCTGGATGCGATTGCACCTGCGCCGGTGTGCCAAGCGCCAGTTTCGCACCATCGGCCATGGCCAGAACCCGGTCAGACACGCCCGAGACCAGCCCCATGTCATGTTCCACCATCAGCACCGTGATCCCCATCTGCCGTCGGATATCATCGATCCACCAACGCATATCCGTGGTCTCTTCCACCGACAGGCCCGAGGCGGGTTCGTCCAGCAGCAGCAGCTTTGGTTCGGTTGCCAAAGCCCGCGCGACCTCAACCACCTTGCGCACGCCGTAGGGCAGGCCCGAGATCAGCTTGTCCCGAAAGGGCTGCAGGTCGAGAAAGTCGATAACCGCTTCCACCTTTTCCCGGTTCTCGATTTCCTGTCGCCGGGCGGACGGGGTGAACAGAATCTCGGACAGCAGATTGGTGCGGCGATGCCTGTGTCGCCCGACCAGCAGGTTCTGCAAGACGGTCGCATGTTCGAACAGCTCGATATTCTGGAAGGTGCGCGCCACACCAAAAGCTGCAACGCCCGAGGATTTCACCTGCAGCAAATCCTGCCCGTCAAACCTGATCGCACCTGCATCAGGATCGTAAAACCGGGAAATCAGGTTGAAAACCGTGGATTTTCCGGCCCCGTTTGGCCCGACAATGGCAAACACCTCGCCGTGTTCGACCTGAAATGACAGATCATCCACCGCGGTCAATCCGCCAAAGGTCAGGGTGACGTTTTCAAACTCAAGCAGGCTCATCTAAGGCGCTCCGTCTTGAGGTAGGATTTCTGACGCTTGAACATATCCTTGCGGTAGAAGGGGAACAGCTCGAACCATGTGCGGATTTTCAACCAGCGGCCATACATGCCCATGGGTTCAAACAGGATGAAAGCAATCAGGATGACCCCGAATATGCCAAATTCAAGGCCCGGGATCGCCACGGTATTACTGCCGATTATGGCCCCGACATATTCCTTCGAGATCGACAGGAACTGCGGCAGAAACCCGATCACGATGGCCCCAAGGAATGCCCCATGGATCGAGCCGAGGCCCCCGATCACGATCATCATCAGCAACTGGATCGAGATGATGACGCTGAAGGTCTCATTGTTGAACGCCCCGGCATAAAGCCCCATCAGCGCGCCCGCCAGACCGGTGACGGCGCAGGACAGCGCGAATGAGATCATCTTGGTGCGGGCAATGTCCACGCCCATCGCCTGCGCAGAGACCTCGGAATCCCGCACAGCGATAAAACTGCGCCCCAGCGGCGAACGCAGCAGGTTGATATAGCCCAGCGTGACGATGACGGCGACACCCAGCACCAGCCAGAAGAACTGATCAGGTGTTCCCCAGCGGTCGACCAGATGGCCAAAAATCTCGACCCCGCCCAAATACTTACCCGCGACCCCTCCGGTGATCGGCTCGGCCAAGACGATGATGTCGTCCATCAGCACTGACAGCGCCAATGTAAAGATCGCCAGATAGATACCATGCAAGCGCAGGGCAGGGATTGCCACTGTCACGCCTGCAATACCCGTCAGAAGCCCGGCAAGCGGGAAAGCGAGAAGAAAGGGTACCCCGGCCTCAATCAGGATGACGTTGGAATAGCATCCGACAGCCAGAAATGCCGCGTGGCCAAGGCTGGCCTGCCCGGTGTGTCCGGTCAGGATCATCAGGCCCAGACCAGCGATCGCCCAGACCAGCACGTTGGTCAGCTCTCCCAGATAGAAATCATCCAGCCACCAGGGCGCTGCCGCGACCATCGCCAGCAGGATCAGATAGAGGCAAAGCTGATAGCCATCCTTCCAGGGCCGGATATCCTGCATGTAGCTGGTTTTGAAAACGATCCTCATGCAATCAGACCTTCTTGACCCGGACCTGACTGAACAACCCGTGCGGGCGGAAGATCAGCACCGCCAGCAGCAGGGCATAAGGCGCGATCTGGCTGTACCCGGCGGCGATGTACCGGCTGGCGAAGGGTTCAATCACGCCAACGATCAGCCCGCCCGCCAACGCTCCGGGCAGGCTGCCAAAGCCACCGATCACGGCTGCGGCAAAGGCCTTGATCCCCAGCAGGCCGGTCGTTGGATCAACCGAGCCCTTTGCGGCGAACAAAATACCCGCGATCCCGGCCACGATCCCGGCCAAAGCCCAGATAAGCCCCTGTACCCGTTTCACCGGAATACCCATGTAATACGCCGCCAACTGGTTCTGCGAAGCGCCCTGCATTGCAAGGCCCAGTCTGGTTTTGCTGAAGAACACATACAGCCCCCAGGTCAGCAGCACGGTGACGACGATAACGGCCACGTCCTCCATCCCCAGAACAAGCCCGCCAAAACGGACCTCTTTGCCGGCAAGCGGGTTCTGCAGTGTCTGCGGTTCGTGCCCCCAGATCAGCCCCGCAACAAAGCGGATGACGAAACCAAGGGCAATGGTCAGGATCACGACGGCGGTTTGGCTTTCTCCGAACAGGCGACGGATGATGAGACGGTCGACCAGATAGCCCAAGGCCGCCATAATCCCCAGCGAAAGCGGTAGCGCCAGCAAGAAAGGCAACCCTATATATTCGGTGTTTGTCAGGCCAATGGTGACAAAGGCGCCCAGCATCATGAAATCGCCCTGCGCGAAATTCACCGCTTCGGTTGCTTTGTAGATTAACACAAAGCCAAGGGCGATCAGGCCGTAGACACAGCCATTCGCCAGCCCGCTGATCAGCAGCTGTGCGTTATCCAATCTCACCCTCCCTAAACCGGTTTGCTCCGGCGCTTTGTTCTACTATGGCGTGATGATGACCTTGCCGTCACTCTTTTTCAGCGCACTGGCCAGATTCGGCAAGACATCCCGCAAGGCAAGCCGTTCGGATATATCGGTTTTCCAGCGCCCATCAGCAAAACGAGCCTGAACTTCAGCTATAACGCGCATCTGGTCGGCAAGGGGCGTATCCATCATCCAGCGGGTCAGCCAGAAACCTTCGATCCGCTTGCGCATGAAAATCAACTGCCCCATCTGCGTCAGCCTGGGTAAATCAGAGCTCAGCTTGCCGTAACAAACCCAGCGTGCGCCGTTGGGCATGGCGCAGAACAGCTGCTCTGACAGTTGATCAGCGACGGCATCCAGAAAGACACGGGGTTTCAGGGCGGTGCTGATCGCTGCGAACTGTTGTGTGATCTTGGGATCGCCAGTGACCAAAACCTCTGCCGCGCCCACCTGTTTCAGCGATTCAACCGCCTCGGCCCGGCGCACCAGGGCAATCGGCTTCAAACCCAGATCACGCCCCAGACTGCACATCAGCTTGCCCAGTTGGCTGGTGGCAGCCGAGACGACAAAAGCGTCACCAGCCTCGCGGGCGATATCGACCATTGCCATGGCTGTCAGGGGGTTAACGATCTGCGCAGCCCCGTCTTCATCCGAGATATCAGATCGCAACGGGATGCACATCTGTGCCTGCGTCACCACATATTCGGCCCATGCACCCGCGCCCGCAGCCACAAAGGCCACGCGCTGATCCTGCAGCGCTTCGGCACCGCTTCCGGTGGCTATAACGTCCCCGCAGCCTTCGAACCCGGCCGCCGCGCCCTTGACCCGTGGCTGCCCGTATTCACCTTTGACAAAATGGATATCGGATGGATTGACCGTGGCCGCGCGTAACCGGATCAGAACCTGACCCGGCCCGGGAGCAGGCACTGGCAATTCCGCCTCGGCCAGCCAATCCGCCGCGTCCGCTAGCGCCGGACCGGTTGCCGCGCCCGAATATCCATCATGGGTTTGAACAATGGCGAACATGGTGGCGGGCAGAGTGGTCATCGAAAACTCCTTGTCCAGAAAGGCGCCAGCGCCATATCGTTTATGACGGAATGTAAGTCTCTGATGAATATTTCAAATTTTTCGGATTGGCCATGCCAAACGCGCAAGAGGCATGAGATCCATTGAATCTGCCGCAGCGTCGCGGAAATCACGCCACATAGGGGCAGGGCGAACTGGCCCGGGATGGGCCAGCTCTGTGCGGGTGTGTTACTGCGTCAGCAATGTCCGCAATTCCTGAATCTTGGCAACTACCAGTTCAGGTGAGGCTTTGATCTCATCAAGGATATTCAGGGCCTGTGTCTTGATATCCTGTGTCAAAGTGCTGTTTTGCACTGAGTCAACGATGGCATCATAGTCAAAATTCTGCGCGGTCAGCATGCCGTCCTGAACCCACGAGTTGAACAGTTCCTGCCCCTGGCTTGTCAGGGCTGCAATCTGATCGCCGGCCTCAGAGGCAGCGTCGTTGACCTGTTCTGAAACGGACGATGCCGCCTCAGAAGCCTGATCGGTCAGGGAAGACGCAGCCTCAGAGGCCTGTTCCGTGACCGCATCAGCTGCATCGCTGGCAGCATCCTGCGCGGCGGTAACTGCATCGCCAACAGCGTCAGAGGCCTGCTCGGCAGCTGACTGTAGCTGCTCTGTCGGGGTGGGTTCTGGTTTAGTGGCAAAATAATAAGCGCCCGCGCCGATGACGGCGATGGCTACGATAAGCAATAGACGCGACATTGAGTGTCTCCTTCAAATGATGTGTCGCCGAGATGGTCAGAATCTACGACATCGCAAAGGGGAAAACCCGTGAATTTGCGGCACATTCCACGTTTGAGCCACACGGCGCTGATTACAGCGCAGGCGACGGCGACATCATGCCATCGGACCGCACTGTTATGAAAAAAATACAAAAAAGCGGTATTATTGTGTTTGGCCTGCGCCGTGCGACCAGATCGAAAAGAGGGAACGGGCACTTGGCTCTGGCCCGATAGATCCGCGTTGACGGATCGCATTGCGCCAACCCCTGAGGGGGTGGCGCGAGGCCGGTAAAACCGGCCCCCGCACATGTTTATTATTCTTCGGATTCTGCTATGGGCAGATAAAGATCACCGGTTTCGCGGAACTTGGCAGCCATAGCCTCCATCCCTTCTTTCTGGGCCTCGGCCCGGATGTCATGGCTGATCCGCATCGAGCAGAATTTCGGGCCACACATGGAACAGAAATGGGCAACTTTATGCGCCTGTTTCGGCAAGGTCTGATCATGGAAATCCCGTGCTGTGTCCGGATCAAGGGACAGGTTGAACTGATCTTCCCAGCGGAATTCGAACCGGGCGCGGCTAAGGGCATCATCGCGGCGTTGCGCCCCCGGCAGGCCCTTGGCCAGATCGGCAGCATGAGCGGCGATCTTGTAGGTGATGACCCCGGTTTTCACATCATCCCGATCGGGCAAACCCAGATGTTCCTTGGGCGTGACATAGCACAGCATCGCACAGCCGAACCAACCGATCATCGCCGCGCCTATCCCGCTGGTGATGTGATCATAGCCCGGTGCGATGTCTGTGGTCAGGGGCCCAAGCGTGTAAAAGGGTGCCTCATGGCAGCACTCCAGCTGCTTGTCCATGTTCTCTTTGATCTTGTGCATGGCGACGTGGCCGGGGCCTTCGATCATGACCTGACAATCCTTGGCCCAGGCGATCCTGGTCAGTTCGCCCAATGTCTCAAGCTCGGCAAATTGTGCCTCATCGTTGGCATCCGCGATCGAGCCGGGACGCAGGCCGTCGCCCAGGCTGAACGACACATCATAGGCGCGGCAGATATCGCAGATTTCATCAAAATGTTCGTACAGGAAGCTTTCCTTGTGATGATGCAGGCACCACTTGGCCATGATTGAACCACCGCGCGACACGATCCCGGTCACCCGGTTCACCGTCATCGGAACCATATGCAGACGCACACCCGCATGGATGGTGAAATAGTCCACACCTTGCTCGGCCTGTTCGATCAGGGTGTCGCGGAACACCTCCCATGTCAGATCTTCGGCGATGCCATTGACCTTCTCCAAAGCCTGATAGAGCGGTACGGTGCCGATCGGAACAGGAGAGTTGCGGATAATCCATTCCCGGGTGTTGTGGATATTGCGGCCGGTGGACAGGTCCATGACGGTGTCAGCCCCCCAACGGATCGCCCAAACCATCTTGTCGACTTCCTCTTCCATCGAAGAGGTTACGGCAGAGGTGCCCATATTGGCGTTGATCTTCACAAGGAAATTCCGCCCGATGATCATCGGTTCGCTTTCGGGATGGTTGATATTGGCAGGGATGATGGCGCGCCCTGCGGCAACTTCGTCGCGCACGAATTCCGGTGTCACATAGTCCGGTATGCTGGCGCCCCAGTCATTGCCATCACGAGGGCAGGGGGCCAGTTCCCGCAGTTGGTTTTCGCGGATCGCGATAAACTCCATCTCAGGAGTGACAATGCCCGCCCGGGCATAGGCGAGTTGGGTCACGGCTTTGCCATCCCGGCCGCGCAATGGCTTTGGTTTGATCGGAAACTCGGGGGTCAGGTGCGCGCCTTCGACAAAGCCGTTATCTGCAGGCTGTATATCCCGCCCATCATAGCTTTCTACATCCCCGCGCGCTTCGATCCACGCGCGGCGCAACGGTGCCAAACCTTGCTTGATATCTGTGAGTATCTCAGGGTCAGTATATGGACCCGAGCTGTCATAAACCGGCAAGGGTGCTTCCCCCGCGGTGGGATGCACCGATATTTCACGCATAGGCACGCGCAGGTCGGGATGCAGGCTGCCTTTGACGTATATCTTGCGTGACGCGGGCAATTCACCCGTGGTGATCTTTGGATTGGGAATATTCATTTTTGGCGCTCCTCAAGCTCGGGTCTCAAAAAAACACCAGATGAACGTGGAGAGGAGGCAAGGGCGAGATACGCCTTCTGTTCAGGTGGCACCGCCTGCATGTGGCAATGCATCCCTAGCTTCCTACGCCAGTGTCAACTGGGTCAGGTTCAAAGGGTCGCATCACCGGGCATTTGCCCTGTCAGCCTCTCAGTCTCCAAAGCGAGACTCCCCTGCGTAATGCTTGGTTAGTAGCAGCAGCGTCTCTTGTAAAGCGTTGTGAAGTCACGTTTGGGTTTGCCCAGAAAAGTCCTGATCTTAAGTTGAGGCGACGCGACGGTTCTATAAGATACTGCGTTTGATCGACCGGGCAGTGTGAGTAAGCTGCTTTAAAAGATTTAGGTATAATTGGTATTATGTTATATATTTAGGTGCGACATGCATTGGCGGTATTTCTACAAGATGCTACGCTGAATTTGAATTCTGAGCACACACAGGCACCCTCATGCAGCTAAACCAAAAGACCGTGGTCATCACTGGTGCAGCCGGCGGTATTGGCCGTGGTCTTGCTGAGCGGTTCTCGGACGAAGGTGCCCATGTGATCTGCGCGGATATCGATTTGGATGGCGCTCGGAATGTTGCTGCGAAAATCGGCGGTGATGCCTTCAGGTGCGATGTTTCTGCGGAAAACGATATTCAAAAGCTGATCGAGACTGTTGAGGACACGATCGCGCCGATTGATCTGTTTTGTGCAAATGCCGGGATTTTGACGTTGGGCGGGCTCGACGTGCCGGATGCCGACTGGGATCGTATCTGGAAGATCAACGTGATGTCACATGTCTGGACCGCCCGGCATCTGATACCGCGGATGGTTGCCCGTGGCGGTGGTTACCTGATGACAACAGCGTCGGCAGCCGGTTTGCTCAACCAACCCGGCGCTGCCCCTTATGGTGTGTCTAAACACGCCGCTGTTGGATTCGCCGAATGGGTTGCGCTTACATATGGCGATCAGGGCATCCGGGTTTCTGTTCTCTGCCCGCAGGCCGTCCGGTCAGAGATGATACGTGGTCACGAGACATCGGTCGCAGCAATCGATGGTATTCTTGAACCCGATGATGTCGCACAGGCCTGTGTTGAAGCACTGGCGGAACAGCGTTTTCTGATCCTGCCGCACCCGCAGGTTCTTGACTATATGCGTCTCAAAACATCGGATTATGATCGCTGGATCAGCGGTATGAACAAGTTAAATCAACAGTTTACCGATGATGTCTAACGTGGCCTTCGACGGCGCAGCAAACCTTCTTGCGCCACCGAGGCGACAAGCTGGCCATCCTGCGCATAGATTGAGCCGCGATTGAAGCTGCGCCCCTGCCCCGTCCAGGGGGATTCCATTGAATACAGGTGCCAGTTCTGAAACCGGACCGGCGCGTGAAACCATAAGGCGTGATCCAGACTGGCCCCGTCGATTTCGCCGGTAAACCAGCTGAGCCCATGAGGTCGCATGCCCGAGCTGAGCAAGCTCATGTCCGAGGCATATGCCAGCAACAGATGCTGTGTGATGGTATCTACATGATTGGCTGCGTTCATGCGGAACCAAAGATGGTTCCGGTCATCTGCTTTTTCGGGGGCGAAGATATCCAGCGGCCCGACCTCGCGTACTTCGATGGGCCGCTCGCGCAGCAATTCGGGTTTCAGCTTGTCGGGCACGCGGGACAGGTATCGTTGGCGCAGCTCATCGCGTGACGGGTGGTATTCCGGGGCATCCACCTGGGGAATGGGGTGTTGGTGATCCCACCCCTCATCCTGTGTGTGGAACGAGGCTGACATGTTCAAAATCTGCTTACCATGCTGGATCGCCACCACGCGCCGGGTTGTGAATGAACCTCCATCCCGCGCGCGATCTACTTGATATATAACGGGAATGGATGGATCGCCGGGCCTGATGAAATAGGCATGCAGCGAATGACACAGGCGGTCCTCGACCGTTCTATAGGCCGCAGCCAGCGCTTGCGCGATCACCTGCCCGCCAAAAATCCGTGTCGGGGTTTCACCGCCCGAACCGGTACCGCGAAAAAGATCAACCTCCAGCCGTTCTATATCCAGCAGATCAAGTAATATACGTTCGGCTTCAGTCATTTACGGTTCTCCAGCCTGCCCCGGCTTGCAGGTATCATCCGCATCTGGGTCATTCAACAAGCGCCCCGTGCACCAGTGCCTTCAGCTCGGCACGTGACGGATAAGAGCTGGAGGGCGAGAGCTGGGTGAAGAATACGGTCGAAAGCGCATTAGCCGGGTCCACCCAGAAATAAGTTGAGGCCATCCCGCCCCAACCGAAATCACCAGCCGAGCCCGGGCTTCCGGCCCGCGCCGGGTTCAGCACCACGGCACCACCGATGCCAAAGCCTGTGCCCTCCATGGGTTGTTCGGCAAAACTTTGCGGCCCCATTGATGCAATGTCGCCGGGTAAGTGGTTGCGCATCATGAATTCTATGGTCTTTGGTCCAAGCAGGCGGGCCCCTTGGCCGCTGCCTTTGTTGCGCAGCATCTCGGCAAAGCGGCTGAAATCGTCGATCGTGCTGATCAACCCTCCGCCACCTGAGAATGTTGTTGTCGCCTCGAAAGGCGAGTCTCCGGCGTTATCGACCAGACGCAACGTCTCACCACCCGACTTTGCCGCGTTCAGTGCCATGGCATCCCCTTCGAGTGGGGTATAGAGCGAGGCAAACCTGTCCCCTGCCCCGGCAGGCACGGTAAAGGCGGTTTCGCGCATCCCAAGCGGTTCAAAAATATGTTCGGCGAAAAACGTATCCAGGGATTGACCCGATGCAACTTCGATGACACGCCCGATGACATCAATGCCGACTGAATATTCCCAGCGTGTGCCCGGCTGGAACGCCAGCGGCAATTGCGCAAGAACCTTGACCCGGTCCGCCAGCGTTCCCTGTTGCGGCGAGAAGATCAGGCCATGTTCGTCCATCGCTTTCGGCAACAGGCCGGGGTTGAACGGGTAGCTGAGGCCGCTGGTATGCGTCAGCAACTGATGCAGGTTGGGGGTTGGTGCGTCTTCGGTCTGATCCAGACGCGTCGCACCGGGAATCAGTGCCTGCATCGCGGCGAATTCCGGCAGGAAATCCGATACCGGTGCGCCAAGATGAAATTCTCCGCGTTCAACCAGCATCATCAGCGCGACCGAGGTGACGGGTTTGGTCATCGAATAGATCCGAACCAGGCTATCGCGCTGAAAGGCCAGATCGTTTTCGATGCAGCGGCGGCCGCAGGCGTGAAAGAACGCCTCCTGCCCGTTCTGATGGATCAACAGGGCACTGCCTGCGTATTTCTTCTGGTCCACATATCTGTGCATCCAGTTTTGGATATGGGTCAGGGCCGAGGGATCAAACCCCATGAGAAAGCTCCGTTTTGGGTGCCGCGATCTTGCCGTTCTCGGGGCCAAAGCAACAGCATAAATCGCGGGTGTATGCCGCATCCCGGGAAAATGACAAAAGCTCCTGCATTTTCCGTTCTACGCGTTTTCTATTGCAGACAGACCATGTTTGGCAAAGATCGGCACATAGGCACCAAAAGCACGCGCCCGGGCCGGGTCTGAGGCGTTCCCATCCAGCGCACGTTTGTAGACCCCCTGAAGAATCCCCGCCATACGGAAGAAGTTGAACGCGAGATAAAAGCCGAAATTGTCGATCCCCGGCAGGCCGCGCCGTGCGCAGTAATCGGCAATGAACGCTTCGTCCGAAGGCAGTCCGAGACGCGCCCGATCCACGCCTGCCAGCCCGCGCCCCTCTTTGCCAGGTGGTAGCTGCCATTGCATGATAACGGCCGCCAGATCGGCGTAAGGGTGGCCAATGGTCGACAATTCCCAATCCAGAACGCCGATGCAGGTGGTACCATTTGCGTCGAACATCAGATTGTCGATGCGGTAATCCCCGTGCACCAGTGTTCGCTGGTTATCCTCTTGAGGGATCTGATGCTCCAGCGCCGCGATCAGTTGGTTCATTGCGGGGATCGTATCGGTTTCCGAGGCACGGTATTGCTTGGTCCAGCGGGCGATCTGCCGCTCAAAGTAATTCCCCGGCGGGCCATAATCGGCAAGGCCCGCAGCGTCGATATCGACCATATGCAACTCGGCCAGAACACGGTTCATTTCGTCGACCGCCCCTGCCCTGGTGGCATTGTCTTCGCCGTCCATGACCGGATCGACGAAGATGCGGCCTTGCAGATGCTCCATCACGTAAAAGGCGGAGCCGATTACGCCGTCGTCTTCACACAGCAAATACATTTGCGGCACCGGAACAGTGCTGTTTGCCAGCGCGCGCTGCACCCGGAACTCCCGATCAACCGCATGAGCAGATTTCAGCAGCACCCCCGGAGGTTTGCGCCGCAGCACATAAGTCTGCGCAGCTGTGCGCAGCAGATAGGTGGGATTGGATTGTCCAACCTCGAATTTCGTGGCTTCAAGCGGGCCGTGATAGCCAGGAAGATGCGCTTTAAGATAGGCATCTACTGCTTTAATATCAAAGCTATTGTCCATGTTGGCACCTGCACCTGAATGGAAATCTAGAGAGCTGCCGCAAAGATATTGCCTGCCGTTTGTACGTTGATCCCCCCGGAAACCGGTAAGACCGCGCCGGTGACATAGCTGCCACCACGACCACACAGGAACAGAAGACAGCCCGCAATGTCCTCGGCCCGGCCCACACGGCCCAGTGGTACCCCCTGACCCACCTGTTCGCGCGTGTCTTCATCTTCGGTCGCAAAGGCGGTCATGCGGGACACGAACGGCCCCGGAGCAAGCGCATTCACCGTGACCCGGTGCGGGGCCAGTTCCTTGGCCATGATTTTCGACAGATGAATCACTGCGGCCTTCGACGCCGAATAGCTGTAAGCCCCGTCCCCCATAGGCACTTCGCCCATCACCGAGCCCACATTGACCACCCGCGCCGGATCTTCATCCGAGGCGGATTTTATCAAAAGCGGCAGCAGTTTCTGGGTCAGGTCAAAGATACCTGCCACATTCACCGACATCACCTTGTCCCATGCGTGATAGGGGAATTGCCCCATCGGCGCGCCCCAGCTAACACCAGAATTATTCATCAGGATATCAAGCGATTGCGTGCGCTTGTTGACCTCGGACACCAGCGCATTGATCCCCTCTTCGCTGCTGATATCTGCCGCGAAACCTTCGGCTGAGCCCGGCGCCCCTATCGCGTTAAGCCGGGCTGCAGCTTCTTCGCAGGCATCGCCCTTGCGCGAAGCGATCAGAACATGCGCTCCGGCCTGCACCAGCGCTTCGGCCGCCATGCGCCCGATCCCCGTTGCGCCGCCGGTTACCAGAGCAGTCTTGCCGCGAAGTGAAAACAGGGTCTCGGGGGTCATGGGCTCTCCTTCAGGCGGCCACAGCATACCGTTGCGGCAAGTGTCGGGTCATCTTCTTGACAATGCTTGCCTATAATCCAACGATTTCAACCTCGGCGAAGCAAGGGGCAAGAGGGGCACATGCAGGCATTACTTAGCGTCACACCGGGTGGTCCGGAAACACTGGAACTGACCACCCTGCCCGATCCGACACCAGCAAGAGGTGAAATTCTGGTTCGTGTCCGGGCCGCTGGCGTGAATTTTCCCGATACGCTGATGATCCGGGATCTCTATCAGATCAAACCGCCCCGCCCCTTTGCGCCCGGCGGTGAGATCGCGGGCGAGGTCCTCTCGGTCGGCGAAGGTGTTGCTGATTTCGCCCCCGGCGACCGGGTGCTGGCGCTTACGGGGCATGGGGGTTTTGCCACGCATCTGACGCTCAAATCTTCGACGGCGGTCAAAATCCCGGATGCCATGCCGTTTGAGGATGCGGCGTGTTTTATCTTTACCTACGGCACGTCCTATCATGCCCTCAAGGACCGCGCGAACCTGCAAGCGGGTGAGACGGTGCTGATCCTTGGTGCCGCAGGGGGCGTAGGCTCTGCCGCCATCGAACTGGCCAAAGCCATGGGCGCGCGGGTGATTGCCGCGGTGTCATCCGAACACAAAGCCACGTTTTGTCAGGAGCTCGGGGCCGATGAAACCCTGATCTATCCGCGCGAACTGGACCGTGCGGCGCAAAAGGCCCTGTCGGCCCGGATCAAGGCGCTGGCCGGAGGGGACGGTGCCGATGTGGTCTATGACGCGGTTGGCGGAGATTATGCCGAACCCGCCTTGCGGAGCATCGCCTGGGGCGGGCGCTATCTGGTTGTCGGGTTTCCTGCCGGCATCCCCAGCATCCCATTGAACCTGCCCTTGCTCAAAGGCTGCCAGATCACCGGCGTGTTTTGGGGCGCATCCGTGTTTCGCGATCCGGCAGGTCATGCCCGGAATATGCAAGAGCTGTTCAGGTTGTATGGCCAGCGAAAGCTTGCCCCCCGGATCAGCGCCCGGTTCCCGCTGACGCGCGCTGCCGAGGCTATTGGTCTGCTGGACCGGCGGGAAGCTCGCGGAAAAGTTGTGGTCACGATGGGCGATATGTAAATGGCAGCAGAATCTGAACCAGCGCCTTAAACCCACATATAAAACAACAGTTCTCCCCAAAGGCGTCATGGCCGCTGGACGCATCACAGTTTCGGGTTTATGACAAAAAAGGAAGATGGGGACAGGTAGAAGATGCATAACATACTGGTTCTGAATGGCCCGAACCTGAACATGCTGGGCACACGGCAGCCCGAGGTCTATGGATCCACGACTTTGAAGATGGTCGAAGACCTGTGTATCTCACATGGTCAATCCCTGGGGCAGACCGTCACGCATTTCCAGTCAAACCATGAAGGTGCGCTGATTGATGCGATCCACGCGGCGCGTGGCACACAGGATGGTATCGTTCTGAACGCGGGCGCGTATACGCATACATCGGTTGCGTTGATGGATGCGATCGCCTCAGCCGAAGTGCCGTTGGTCGAGGTTCACCTGTCGAATATCCACGCCCGGGAACCGTTTCGGCACAAATCCTATATCGCGGCTGTCGCTCTCGGCCAGATCTGCGGGTTTGGGGCGCAAAGCTATGTTATGGCGCTGGACGCTCTTGCGGCTCATCTGGCCGAGAAAGGCGCAGGATGACCCTCAACGAGTATCTCAACTTTCTCAGTTACACCAAAACGCTGGAAGAGCTTTGGGATGCGCATTGCCGTCAGATGGCAAAATTCGGGTTTGACCGCTTACTCTATGGCTATACCCAGTATCGGACCGCAACTTCGTTGGGTGATCCCGAAGATTTTGTGATTTTGAGCAACCATTGCAAAGACTATCTGGATGGGTTTTTGCGGTCCGGGCTTTATTTTCATGCCCCGATGCTGAAATGGGCGTTGGATAACGAAGGTGCTGCAAGCTGGAGCATGATCCACGATATGATGTCCAGCGGCGTCATGTCGCCGGAAGAACGCAAAGTATACGAATTCAACAAATCCTTCGATACAACAGTGGGTTATACGGTCAGCTTCACCTCGGTTTCGATGCGGACCAAAGGCGCGATATCGCTGGCGGCACGCAACAGCAGCCAGAAAGAGGTGAATGGGGTCTGGGACAAGCATGGGGACGATATCCTGCTGATGAACAATGTCGCCCATCTGAAAATCCTGACCCTGCCCTATCATGCGCCTAACCGCGCCCTGACAAAACGCCAGCGCGAAGCTCTGCAATGGGTGGGGGACGGGAAGACCACGCAGGATATCGCCCTGCTGATGGGGCTGACAGCAGCCACGGTCGAAAAACACCTGCGCCTGGCGCGTGAGGCGCTTTCGGTTGAAACCACGGCACAGGCTGTCTTGAAGGCAGCGCTGCAGAATCAGATGTTCGTAATGGAAGCCTGATCCTGTTTTGACGCGATACTGCGTCAGATTGACCTAAGGTAAGGAATACATGACTTTCCGAATCTCTCTCTAAAATTGCAAATTGGTCATGTTCCGTGAGTGGTGGCTTTAGCCAGGGAACGTTTTGATCTGATCTTTGTGATACCAAAGCTCTCTGATCGCTCTGACTTTGAGGCGTCTATTCGTCCGCGTCTTGTTGTCGGAATTTTTGAGGGGCCCTGTCCATCCCCATCATAGCGGGGCCCCTCAATCCCCAACCTTCCTTGCAAGACTGTTCCGCGGGCGATCAGCAGTTTTCGCATAAAAGAAAAACCCGGCTGCGTGATGCAACCGGGTTTGTAAAGTATCCGCAGCCCCTCTGAGGCTGCGATAGTTTGGCCTTAGCCCTGGGCTGCCTTGGCAACTTCGGCGGCAAAGTCTTCTTTTTCCACCACGATGCCTTCGCCAACTTCCATACGGACAAAACCGGTGATCGTTGCGCCAGCCTCTTTGGCTGCGGCTTCGACGGTCAGATCGGGGTTCACAACGAACTGCTGGTTCAGCAGGGTCGATTCCGCAACAAATTTCTTCATGCGGCCGACGATCATTTTTTCGATCACCTGCTCGGGCTTGCCGGATTCGCGGGCGATATCCATCTGCACCTGCTTTTCCTTCTCGACAACAGCCGGGTCCATGTCCGCTTCGGACAGGGCCGCCGGGTTCTGTGCCGCGATATGCATCGCAACCTGCTTGCCGATGGTCTCATCCCCACCCGACAGCGCAACCAGAACGCCGATTTTACCCATACCGTTGGTGGCTGCGTTGTGGACATAAGATACAACAGTGTCGCCCGACAGTTTGGACATACGGCGCACCGACATGTTTTCGCCAATGGTGGCGATCTTGTCGGTCAGGGTGTCAGCAACGGATTTGCCACCCAGATCAGCAGCCAGCAGCGCGTCAACATCGTCAACACCTTCAGCCGCGTAGGCAATTTTGCCGACCATTTCCTGAAACTCGCCGTTTTTCGCGACAAAGTCGGTTTCCGAGTTCACTTCGACAGCAACACCGTTGCCACCGTCTACGTGCACTGCAACCAGACCTTCGGCCGCGGTGCGGCCGGATTTCTTGGCCGCTTTGGCCAGACCTTTGGTCCGCAGCCAGTCAACGGCTTCGTCCATGTTGCCGCCGGTTTCGGTCAGCGCTTTTTTTGCGTCCATCATGCCTGCGCCGGTCGAGTCGCGCAGTTCTTTAACCATTGCTGCTGTGATTGCCATCTTTTGGCTCTCCTCAATTCAAACGGAATTGGGGCAGGTCTACCTTGCCCCATATGTCATTTACGTGACGGGCAGCTTACGCTTCGGCTTTGGCTTCCGGCGCGGCTTCTTCTGCTGTGGGCGCTTCTTCAGCAACCACTTCTTCTACCGGAGCTTCCTCAAAAGCGCCCAGGTCAACGCCAGCGGCCCCCATCTGAGCGGTCATACCGTCCAGAGCAGCACGCGCGGCCAGATCGCAGTACAGAGCGATTGCGCGCGCGGCGTCGTCGTTGCCGGGGATGATGTAATCCACACCATCGGGCGAGCAGTTGGTGTCAACCACAGCCACAACCGGGATGCCCAGCTTGTTGGCTTCGGCGATGGCCAGTGCTTCTTTCTTGACGTCGATGACGAACAGCAGATCAGGTACGCCGCCCATCTCGCGGATACCGCCCAGCGACGCCTGCAGCTTCTGCTGGTCACGCTCCATGCCCAGACGCTCTTTCTTGGTCAGGCCTTCGGCACCCGATTCCATCGCCTCATCAATCTGGTTCAGACGGTTGATCGACTGGGAAACAGTTTTCCAGTTGGTCAGCGTGCCGCCCAGCCAGCGGTGGTTCATGTAGTACTGAGCCGACTTTTCAGCCGCATCTGCGATCGGCTGCGCTGCCTGACGCTTGGTGCCAACGAACAGAACGCGGCCACCTTTTGCAACGGTGTCACGAACCGCCTGCAGCGCCTGATCCAGCATCGGAACGGTCTGGGTCAGGTCCATGATGTGGATGCCATTGCGCGAGCCGTAGATGAACGGGCCCATGCGGGGATTCCAACGCTGTGTCTGGTGACCAAAGTGAACGCCAGCTTCCAGCAGCTGACGCATGGAGAACTCGGGAAGAGCCATGCAATTTTCCTTTTCCGGTTTACGCCTCGGCGGGGGTGAAAGAAGCGGATGCTCCAACCGGCGGGCCAGATAAGGATGTCTCCCTCAAAAAGCCCAAACCCCGCCTGCGGGTTTGAATGGCGCGCGTATAAGGCAGTGCGGCGCGCGCTACAAGGAAAAAATCATAAAACTTTATGATCAGGCGTAATGTTTTACGATGCCCGCGCCAGCGTGTGCGCATGGCGCACGGCATCCTCGCAATGTGCCGCCAGCACCTTGCGGTTTTCAAAATCGCTGACTTTGGCAGGCGCGTGATAGATCAGCTCGACCCATCCCTGTCGGCGCGCGCCCAGGGTCTTGAGCAGATGCGGCCCGAAATCCATATCGCCCCACCATCCATAGAAGCGGTCTGGCTGACCGACAGGGGCGTGAAAGATCACTGAAACCGGCTGAACATACATGAAATCACGCAGTTCTTCGGTGAAGAATGCCGCAAAAAGTGTTGTTTTAAATGGCAAAACGCGCAACCCATCGGTCGATGTGCCTTCGGGGAAGAACAAAAGTTTATGACCGGCTTTCAGGCGTTCTTCGAATATCAGTGTCTGCTCGCGCGCCTTTCTGCGATCCCGGTCGATAAAGACCGTGCCGGTCGCGCGGGCCAGCCAGCCGATGCCCGGCCAGTTCGCAACTTCCGCCTTGGACACGAAATAAACCCTTTTGCGGGCGTTCAGGGCGAAAATGTCCAGCCACGATGTATGGTTCGCAACCACCGCGCCGCGTTCGTGCATCAGCTCTCCGGTACTGCGAAGGCCAACGCCCAATATGCGAAAGGCATTTCGGCAGACGAACTGGGAAATGAACGGAGTGATGGGACGGCGCACACCGTAAAGCGGGCGCTCGAACAGCCGAATGATCAACAGAATGAGCAAGCCGCCAAATACGAGAATCGCAAGCGGCAGCCCGCGCAAGAGAACAAGCAGCCAGCCAAACAGGCCAAGCTGAACCGGATCAGGCGCATCCTCGCTTTGCCATGACGGGTCGCTCACCGGATCATGCTCCGCCATAGATGCGGCGCTGGCGCTCGTTCATCCGCGCGGTATCGAGGATCAGGCAGACATCGGTTGTGTTGAAGGCATGGTCGATATAGGCCCCCTCGCCCACAAAACCGCCAAGGCGCAGATAGGCTTTGATCAGCGACGGCACCTGCACCATTGCCGCACGCCGATCCAGCGCATCGGGGCTGACAAGGTCCATCGCTTGAAAAACAGCCGGCTGCGCCCGTACCCGCAGATCCGGCGGTGCCAGGTGATTATGATGCAGCATCGACAGCGGCTGGGCCAGATCCTGCACATCCGTGCCGTGGAAACTGGCAACGCCGAACAGAATATCGATCTGACGCTCGGCCACATAAGCGGCGAGCCCGTTCCACAGGTGATACATCGCCGTGCCGCCGCGATAGTCGGGGTGCAGGCAGGATCGGCCAAGCTCCAGCAGTTTACGGCCGCTTTGCTTGAGAACCGTCAGGTCATATTCATCTTCCGAATAAAATTGCCCCAGCTCGGCAGCACGATCACCGGGCAGCAGGCGGTAAACCCCTATGGTTTCCCCCGTCGAATCGTCGATTGCGAGCATGTGATCAAAACAGGGATCGAACCGGTCTTTTTCGAGGCCTGCCTCATGATCCACCAATGCGCCACCGCCGCCCAGTTCGCGCACAAACACATCATATCGCAGCCGTTGTGCAGCTTCCAGCTCGGCCTCGGTACTGGCAAGTTTGACGGTAAAAGAAGGGCCTGCAGTTGCCATCAGGGGTGATCCGTTTTGTGCATTGCGCGCTGATACCCCAGTTGGCCATGCGAAGGCAATATGCGCAGGTTTCGGCGTGGTTGTTAACCTTTCCTAAACCAGTTTCACGGATCAAAGACCGGCATCAGGGCTATGCGTGTTCCGTCGATTACCACTTTCCCCTGCTCGCGAAAGTTAACGGTGATCTTGCCTGCGATGTTGGACTGCACCTGTCCAACGCCCCAATCGGGGAAATCGGGGTGGCGGACATACATGCCCGGTGCAAGAATGGCATTGAGATCTGTCATATCGGGGCTCCGGCTCCTGCGGCAGATGCAGCAGGAGGTACGCATGGGCGCATCAGACGTCAACCTTGCCGAGTTGATCGGTTCCCGGATCTGTCATGATCTGATCAGCCCGATCGGCGCAATCACCAACGGGTTGGAGCTGTTGGAGATG
Organism: Rhodobacteraceae bacterium KLH11; assembly: GCA_000158135.1. GTDB lineage: Bacteria > Pseudomonadota > Alphaproteobacteria > Rhodobacterales > Rhodobacteraceae > Ruegeria. Next base: position 2,815,113 of record DS999531.1, on the reverse strand, counting down.
GTTGGCGCGGTCAAGGGCCCCGAGATGGAGCTGATCTCGGGCAGTGTCGGCAGCGCCGGGGCGCGGATACGGTTCTTTCGCGTGGCCTTCGGGGCTGCAAGCGATCAGCCGCTGGGGCGGGCTGAGGTGGTTGAGCTTTTGAAGGATGTCGAACGCGCCGGGCGTGTCCGGATCGTCTGGACCCTGACGGAGCCTGTGCCGCGCAATCAGGTCAAGCTCGCCTTTCTGGCTTTGATGTGCTGCGAAAGCGCGATGCCGTTTGGTGGCGAGGTTGAGATCACCGTCCGGAGCGATGCCTGGACGGTAACCGGAATGGCCGACAAACTGAGCCTTGATAGCGGCCTCTGGAAAGGTGTGGCAAACGGATGCTTCGCCGAAAAGGTCAGCCCGGCACAGGTGCAATTTGCGCTTTTGCCCGAAGCTGCGGCACCGATGGGGCGCAGGGTTGCAGTTGAAACGACTGCAACCCGTGTAACGCTGCGCTTTTAGGCGCGCGTCGTACCGTCTCCGCGTACCAGATACTTGAAGCTGGTCAGCTGTGCCGCCCCGACCGGGCCGCGCGCATGCATCTTGCCTGTGGCGATCCCGATCTCGGCCCCCATCCCAAATTCGCCACCATCGGCAAACTGGGTTGAGGCATTGTGCATCAGAATGGCGCTGTCGAGCCGTTCAAAGAACATCGCGACGGCAGCAGGATCCTCGGCCATGATGCAATCGGTATGGCTGGAGCCATAGGTGCTGATATGGTCAATCGCGGCCTCAATATCTGCAACGGGTTTGGCCGCGATGATGCTGTCAAGAAACTCCTTGCCCCAATCCTCGTTGGTGGCCGGTATCGTATCATCACTGGCCAGAGCGCCTTCGGCATGCACCTCAACACCCGCCGCGCGCAGGGCCGCCACAACATCGCGACCCAGGGTGTCAGCCACGTCCTGATGCACCAGAAGGCATTCGGCAGCACCGCAAATACCGGTACGTCGTGTTTTTGCGTTCAACACCACATCCAGCGTTTTCTGCAGGTCAGCGGATTTGTCGATATAGATATGCACGATGCCTTCGAGATGGGCAAAAACCGGCACCCGCGCCTCGCGCTGAACCAGCCCGACAAGCCCCTTGCCGCCGCGTGGAACGATCACATCCACATAGTCGGTCATGGTCAGAAGCTCTTGCACGGCGGCACGGTCGCGCGTGGGGATAAGCTGGATGGCATCTTCGGGCAGGTTGGCCGCTTTCAACCCTTCGACAAGACAGGCGTGGATTGCAGTTGACGAATGAAAGCTCTCGGACCCGCCCCGCAAGATCACGGCGTTGCCCGATTTCAGGCAGAGCGCACCGGCATCGGCTGTCACATTCGGGCGGCTTTCATAGATCACGCCGATGACACCCAGCGGCGTGCGCACGCGCTGGATATTCAGGCCCGAGGGCCTGTCCCATTCGGCCAGAACCTCGCCCACCGGATCGGCCTGATCCGCGACCGAGCGCAAACCGTCCACCATTCCCTGAATACGCGCCTCGTCCAGCATCAGGCGATCCATCATGGCCGGGCTCAGACCTTTGTCGCGCCCGAATTCCATATCCTTCCGGTTGGCCTCGATGATCTTTGACCGGTTGGCCCAGACCGCATCAGCCGCTGCAATCAGCGCTGCGTGCTTGCGTTCGGCACTGGCGAAGGCCAGCACACGTGCGGCCCCTTTGGCCCGTTTGCCAAGATCGTCCATCAGGCTGGGAATACTGTCGAAATCTTTCATCTCAGATGCCTTTCAGATGGTCTGTTCTATCACAGTGCCAGATCGTCGCGATGAATCAGCACGGCCCGGCCGGGATAACCCAGCGTGGCCTCAATCTCGGTGGATTTGCGCCCCTTGATCGCGTCTGCCTCTTGCGCAGTATAACGGCTGAGGCCCTGCGCCAATGGTCTGGCTGCTGGATCGAGGATCGTCACCGGATCACCACGGCCAAATTCGCCCGTCACCTCTACGATACCAACGGGCAGCAGGCTTTTGCCATTCGACAGCGCCGCGACAGCCCCGCCATCCACCATGATCTCACCGCGTGGCTTCATCGCCGAAATCCAGCGTTTGCGCGCAGCATGTGGGTCCAGCGTTGCGGTGAACCATGTGCTATTCGCCCCGTTTTCAAGCATTTTCAACGGGTTCAATGGCGATCCTTCGGTGATCACCATGGTGCACCCCGCCGCGGTGGCCATCTTGGCGGCCAGCAGCTTGGTCTTCATTCCACCTTTCGACAGGCCCGAGCCCGCATCCCCGGCCATCGCCTCGATCTCGGGCGTGATCTGTTCAATCATGTCAAAGCGTGTGGCGGTCGGGTCCTCATTTGGATTGCCCGAATAAAACCCGTCTACATCAGACAGCAAGATCAACTGATCCGCCCCAACGGTCACCGCGATCTGGGCGGCCAGGCGATCATTGTCACCATATCGGATCTCATCCGTTGCGACGGTGTCATTCTCATTGACAATCGGGACCACACCCATGCCCAGCAGCGTCTCAAGCGTTGCACGAGAGTTCAGATAGCGACGGCGGTTGGCGCTGTCCTCCAGTGTGACCAGAACTTGCGCGGTCTTGATTGCATGCGGCGTCAGCGCCTCTTCATAAGCACGGGCCAGCCGTATCTGGCCAACTGCCGCCGCTGCTTGCGATTGTTCCAGCGGCAAATCCTGCATGGGCAGCCCCAGAACCCCCCGACCAAGCGCGATTGAGCCGGACGAGACCAGAATCACATCCGTCCCCTGCCCTTTCAGCCAGGCAACATCTTGCGCCAGCGATTGCAGCCACTCCAGGCGCAATTGGCCCGTCACCAGGTCAACCAGTAAGGCAGACCCGATCTTGACCACCATCCGGTTGGCTGTGGTCAGGGTTGCCAAGGCGCGGCCTCCTCTATGGGTTTTTGGCGCAGGCGGTTTTCATCGATTTGCGCACGCAAGGCGCGCAGAACCTCGGTTACACCCAGACGTGCAACGCCCGACATCGTCATGACCGGGCCGCCAACGGCCTCTTCCAACTCGGCCTGTGCCAGTTCGCGTTCCTCATCATCCAGCGCGTCGACCTTGTTCAGCACGGTGATCCGGGGTTTGGCCGCCAGCTCGCCGCCATAGGCCTCAAGCTCGTGAATAATCGTGCGGTAATCCTCGGCGACGGTTTCCGAGGCGCCATCAACCAGATGCAACAGCACGGCGCAGCGTTCCACATGGCCCAGGAACCGATCGCCGATCCCGCGCCCTTCATGCGCACCTTCGATCAGGCCCGGGATGTCGGCCACGACGAATTCGACGTTATCGACGCCGACGACACCCAGATTGGGGTGCAGGGTGGTGAACGGATAATCGGCAATCTTGGGCCGCGCGTTCGACGTGGCCGCCAGAAAGGTTGATTTGCCCGCATTGGGCATGCCCAGCAGGCCCACATCGGCGATCAGCTTCAGGCGCAGCCAGATTGTGCGGTCGATCCCCGCCTGCCCCGGATTGGCGCGGCGCGGGGCCTGATTGGTGGCGGATTTGAAGTGCAGGTTACCGAAACCGCCATTGCCACCCTTGGCCAGCAGAACCCGTTCGCCAACTTCGGTCAGATCGCAAATGACCGTCTCTTCGTCTTCATCCAGAATCTCGGTCCCGACGGGCACGCGCAGGATAATGTCATCGCCATCCTTGCCGGTGCGCTGCTGCCCGCGCCCGGGCTGGCCGTTTTTGGCGAAAAAGTGCTGCTGATAGCGGAAATCGATCAGGGTGTTCAGCCCATCCACAACCTCGGCCCAGACGGATCCGCCCTTGCCACCATCGCCGCCATCAGGCCCGCCATATTCAATGTATTTTTCGCGCCGGAAACTGACGCAGCCGCCACCTCCGGCCCCGGACCGGATGTAGACCTTTGCAAGATCGAGAAATTTCATGTCTGTCCCCTACTGCAAAGGCCCCATCGGCCACAAGTCAGAGTTTCTTTGTATATGTCCAGGTGGGCACATTCGCATCGCGCGCCACCGAATAGGTTTCCGCATCACCCAGATACTGGAACCCGCAATGGGTCAGCACCCGCGCCGAGGCTGGATTGTCCTGAAATACGCTGGCAAACATCGTCGCATTTTCCAACGGGTTGGTGTTTACCAGCGTTTCAACGGCCAGCGAAGCCACCCCGGTATTCCAATACACAGGCGCAACCCAGTAGCTGACTTCGGTTTGGTTGCGATCCAGCCGGGTCAAAGAAATCAAGCCGATCAGTTCCGGCCCGCCATCCTTGGTGGCGTCCATTGCCCAGACATCTTCATCGCGATCCTCGGCCATTGCCCGCGTCACGAACGCTTCGGTCGAGCCCGGTGGCAACGGGTACGGGATCGAGGCCGTCATGCGCGCCACACGCTCATCACCTGCATAATGTTCAATGAGACCCATATCCGACCGGCGCAACGGGCGCAGATCGAACCGCTCGGTTTCGATGACCGGCTGGTTTATTATTGCCTCAAGCTTCATGAGTGCGTTCCTCCTCCGAACAACACGAATAATACGGACGCAACAGTAAGACTCGCTAACATCCACATCAGATATTTTTCCGCAGGCTGTCCTTCAACCACATGGGCAATTCTATCACCGGCAAATGTCCAGATTGGGTGAAGAACCACCTGACACAACAACAAACAGAGAGCAATTGTGATCGTCGCCTCGAAACTGGGCGTTCCTGCGGCCACAAATCCGGTGAAACCGGCGATGATCATGGCCCAGGCCTTGGGGTTTAGCGGATGCACAATCAGCCCGGCCCAAAAGCCGGGCGCGCTGCCGTCTGCGGATTGGCGCGAAAGCCGCGTATTGGCAATTTTCCAGGCCAGCCACATGATGTAAGCCGCCGAGAGGTATTTCAGGACCGAAAAGACCATCGGTGCCTGTTCGGCCAGATGCAACAGGCCAAAACCCACAGGCCAGATGATCAATTGCTTGCCCAGAACAACCCCGCCCACAAAAGGCAGCGCCGCCCGAAACCCATAGCGCGCACCTGTTCCCATCAGGACCATATTGGCAGGCCCCGGCGTGCCAACCTGCGAGGCGGCAAAAATGAGGAAACTGGTGGTTGCGACGGTCATCGGTTCTGGCGATCACGACTATGTTAAAACGAAAAAGGGACCGGCATTTTCTGCCGGTCCCCCATGAATTTTTTATTAAACCTTCTGGGTTTCGGCTTACTCTGCGGCCTCCGCCACTGGCAGGACCGAAATGAAGGTGCGGTTTTTCAGTCCCTTGTGGAACTTTACGGCGCCATCGGTGGTTGCAAAGATGGTGTGATCCTTGCCCATGCCCACGCCTTCGCCCGGCCAGAACTTGGTGCCGCGCTGACGCACGATGATGTTGCCTGCGATGGCGGCCTGACCACCATACAGTTTCACGCCAAGGCGGCGACCAGCTGAGTCGCGACCGTTACGGGAGGAACCGCCAGCTTTTTTATGTGCCATTCTCTCTCTCCTTAGCCTTGAGCCAGCTCTTTGGCTTGCTCAACCCATTCGGGTTTCACTTTGATGGTGTCGATAGCAGCAATCTGCTCGTCCGACAAGGCGGCCAGAGCGGCAAAGCTCTCGATACCGGCCTCTGCCAGCTTCTTGGCAGCGGCGGGACCAACACCGGTCAGCGCGGTCAGATCGTCCGCAGCAGCCGCAGCGGCGGGCGCCTCTGCCTTGGCTTCCGCTTTCTTGGCGGGCTTCGCAGCAGGGGCCGCTTCGCCAGCCGGGGCGGAACCGGTTGCAACCTTGATGCCCGACTTGTCAGCGCCCGACGACAGGATGTCGGTGATCTTGACCAGTGTCAGTTTCTGACGGTGGCCAACGGTACGCTTCGAGCTGTGCTTACGACGGCGCTTGACGAACTTGATGACCTTGTCACCTTTGATCTGTTCGATCACTTCGGCCTGTACGCCTGCGCCTTCAACGAAAGGTGCACCAACAACCGGAGCGTCACCGCCCAGCATCAGAACATCGTTGAATTGAACTTTTTCACCTGCGTCGGCAGCCAGTTTTTCAACGCGGAGGATATCGCCCGCCTGAACCTTGTACTGCTTGCCGCCAGTCTTGAGGACCGCAAACATGCGTCTTTCCTTTTCCAAACCGCGTTCTGTGGTCCCCTTATGGGAGTTTGCCGGCTTTCGCCACCTCGAACAGCGCGCCCTTTTCGGGCCGAGTGAATGGCCCGGGACATGTCCCAAAGGGCCAAATAATAACGATACCCGGCGCGGAAGACCGGCCGGGATGCGCGCTTATCCAAATATTGCTCAGGAAAGTCAACCCACAATCCGGGCTTAAAGATCCGATGCCCGCATGGCCTGCGCAACCGCCTGTCCCAGACGAAACGAAATGGAATCAAGCATCTCGTCAAAACCTTCAAAAAAGTGCCGTGTTTAATGCCCGGCCTGCCTCGGTCCGCGAAAAGGCGATATTTTCGCGCATCTGCGCCTCATTCAGCGGCTGATAAGCCAAAAGCAGAAAAGAATACATCCACTCTGTCGTCTCTGCCTTGGTGTTTTCTTGCTGGGCCAACAACTCCTCCAGCACCAGTGCTTCGTCAAACACACCGCCCGGAGCCGAGGCAAGCCCGCGGTAAAAGCTGTAATCGGCGCTCAACGTGCCCCGAACGTTTTTTGCGATCAGATCGTTGACCTGAACGTATTCCTCCACCAGCCGGAAAAAGACCTCATCCCGGTCTGCCTGATCATAGGCCGCGCGCGCCATATGCTCAATCGCTTCATCTCCAATCGCCCGCCTTGCGGAATTTTCAAGCGAAACGATGGTCTGCCCCAGATCGCTTTCGAAAAAGATCGCGGCTTGCTCAAGCTGTGTCTGCGTCATCTTGCGCGCAACCGCCTGCGAGAGCTGTTGATGCATTACCTCAGGGTCATACAAATCCTCGACCTGCGCCTGAAAATAGGCCCCGCCTGACCCGGCCAGCATCGACTCGTCCATCGCCTGCCCCTGCGCGATGCCCTCGGCGCTGAGGGTTTCCATGAAATCCGACAGATGCATCGCCCGCATCAACCGTTCAGCATATTCACTTGCTGCAAGCGGCAGCGCCCAGAGCGTCAGGGCGGCAGCGGCAGCCAGCAATCGCATCAGATATCCTGCGCCGGGCGCAGTTCGGCCATCCGCGCCGCCAGCACTTCGAACCGCATCGCCATGATCTCGTATTGAATGGCATTGAGCAGTTCGTAAACCTCTTGCATCAGAGGCTGTTCCAGAGCGTTGACATAGGCGTCCACGTCACTGTCCGGGAAATCCTGATAGGTATAGGCCGCGTTCGCCAAAGCCGACAATTGCAGCGACCGCCGCATATCCGTTTCGTTCCGGCGCATCATTGCCCGCAATTCATCGCCATCAAGTTGCAGTTCGATAATGCCCGAAGCGCTCGCCGCCAACAAAAACCGCACCTGAATCTCCTGCAAGGCGCGCAGAGAGGTCCCGCTGGCGTCCACGGCCCGGTTCATCCGCTTCAGGCTTTCAACACGGGACGATCCGTTCTTGATCAGATCGGCAATGATTTCCTGCCCCGCAAGCTGCTTGGCATCGTCATCCTCATCCACATGTGCTGCGTTTTCGGCAACGACCAGTCTCTGGCCCAGATCCGACGCATAAAAGGTCACCGCATGGGTCAGCGCATCGTCGCTGAGCGTCTGTTCCAGAATCGACACAGCGGTTTCGTGCATCTCTTCGGTATCGAACACTTCGTTGGTCAGCCTTGTCCAGTCAGCTCCGAAACCGTCCGGATCAATGCCCAGCATCTGCGGCGCAGACGCCGACGCCTGCGCGATGCTTTCCAGCGCCACGTCAAACCCGGTTGTGGTCAGAAACGCCTCGATCCTGTCCCGGCTGGCCGCCTGAGAAGGCGGTGCCATGACGCCAAGCGCAAGAATCGGAAGGATGAAGCAAAGTGCAAACTGTCGGATATGGTAGGTCATGGCTATCAGCCTAGGTGTTTTCCGCCTTCTGGCAATGGAAAATCCCGTGAACGCCAAATTCGGGAATTTTCTGCTTGCACCCCTGCCCGTTCACCACTAAATCCCCCCTTCACAGACCCCCGCGGAGAGGTGCCGGAGTGGTCGAACGGGGCGGTCTCGAAAACCGTTGTGGGTGCAAGCCCACCCAGGGTTCGAATCCCTGTCTCTCCGCCACTAATTTTCCGAACAGCGCTTGTATCAGTAAAACGCCTGAAGTCCGGTTTGCGCGCGCCCCAGCACCAGTGCGTGCACATCGTGGGTGCCCTCATAGGTGTTTACGGTTTCCAGATTGATCATGTGGCGCACCACGTGGAATTCAAGCGAGATACCGTTGCCCCCGTGCATATCACGCGCCATCCGGGCGATATCCAGCGCCTTGCCGCAGTTGTTGCGTTTGATGATCGAGATCATCTCGGGTGCGGCTTCGGCCTGATCCAGCAAGCGGCCCACACGCAGGCTGGCCTGCAGGCCCAGTGAGATTTCGGTCTGCATGTCGGCCAGTTTGCGTTGAAACAGCTGGGTTTGCGCCAGGGGACGGTTGAATTGCTTCCGATCCAGCCCGTATTGACGCGCCGCATGCCAGCAGCATTCGGCCGAGCCCATAACGCCCCAGCTGATCCCGTAGCGCGCGCGGTTCAGGCAGCCGAATGGCCCCTTCAGCCCCTGTACATGCGGCAGCAACGCTGCCTCATCCACCTCAACCCCATCCAGCACAATCTCACCGGTGATCGAGGTTCGCAGGCTCAGCTTGTTCTCGATTTTCGGTGCGCTCAGGCCCTTGGTGCCTTTATCAAGGACAAAGCCGCGGATCTTGCCGTCATGCGCGTCTGATTTGGCCCAGACAACAAAGACATCCGCAATCGGCGCGTTTGAAATCCACATCTTGCTGCCGGTCAGGCGATAGCCGCCATCGATCTTTTCGGCCCGGGTTTTCATCGCCGCCGGGTCGGAACCCGCGTCAGCCTCGGTCAGTCCAAAGCAGCCAATCCATTCGCCACTGGCCAGTTTCGGCAGGTATTTCCGGCGCTGTTCCTCGCTGCCATACGCATAGATCGGGTACATCACCAACGAGCTTTGCACCGACATCATCGAGCGATAGCCGGAATCAACCCGCTCAACCTCGCGCGCGACAAGCCCGTAAGAGACGTAGCCCGCGCCAATGCCGCCGTATTCTTCCGGCACCGTGATACCCAGCAGACCCATCTCCCCCATTTCGCGAAAGATGCCCGGATCTGTCTCTTCATTCTGAAAGGCCTGCGTGACGCGCGGCTGCAGCTTTTCCTGCGCATAGGCACGTGCGCTGTCGGCGATCAGGCGTTCATCTTCTTCCAACTGATCGTTCAGACGGAACGGATCATCCCAGCTGAAACTGCCAAGATCGGGCGCATCCTTGGCGCGCAGGACGGGTTTTGTGTCTGGAGCGTTCATCGGTTTTCTCCGGCTGGGATGAGTTTGCAACACCTTAGCCTGAGTTTTTGTCAAAAAACAGCGAGACATTTTCAATGTTTCATGATCAAAACGCATAGATGAGCACACATCGCCCTGCCTTGCCGCCCATCACGGCGTTGCGCGCGCTTGAGGCGCTGGACCGTCTCGGCTCGGCCTCAGCCGTTGCAGATGAAATGTCGCTGACGCAAAGCGCGATCAGTCGGCAATTCCAGACGCTTGAGGCCCATCTGGGTGCCCAGCTGATCGACCGCGACCGCAAGCGATTGTCGCTGACCAAAGCGGGGCAGGACTATGTTCAGGATATTCGACCCGCGCTGTCGCAGATCGCTCAGGCGGCACTCAAACTGCATGTCGCCCCGGTTGGCGGGACGTTGAATCTGGCGATCCTGCCGACATTCGGAATGCGCTGGCTGGTCCCGCGCCTGCCCGATTTCGCGCGGCTGCATCCTGACATCACGATTAACATGACGACGCGGATGCGACCGTTCAACTTTGCCTCGGAACCCTTTGACGCAGCCTTACATTTCGGCGAACCGGATTGGCCGGGAACCGACCGGTTGTTGCTAAGTCAAGAACGGGTATTGCCAGTATGTGCGCCCGGTTTACTGCCAAAGGGCGTGCCAGCCTCTCCGGAGGCGTTGCTGAAACTGCCATTGCTCCACATCCAGACGCGGCCCCGCGCCTGGCAGGATTGGTTTCAGCAGTTGGGCGTCGCGCATCCACATCCCCTGCCCGGCACGGTTCACGACCAGTTCACGACCATCAGTCAGGCCGCGCTGCACGGGTTGGGTGTGGCCCTGATGCCGAACTATCTGGTTGAACAAGACCTTGCCACCGGCAGGCTGATCGCTGCCTTCCCGGATGCGGTTGAGACGCTGGGGGCCTATTACCTTGTCTGGCCGCGCGAAAAATCGCGCGACGAGTCGTTACGGCAGTTCAGGCATTGGCTGGCCTCTCAGGCGCAGCCCGATGACGCGCTGCCCCGCTGAACATCAGCCCAACGCGTATCCCGCCCCGCGCACCGTGCGCACCGGATCTTCACCGCCATGCTGGGTCAGCGCCTTGCGCAGCCGTCCGATATGAACATCGACCGTCCGTGTATCGACATAGATATCGCGGCCCCAGACCCGATCCAGCAATTGCTCACGGCTCCAGACCCTGCCGGGTTTTTCCATGAACGTGCTGAGCAGCCGGAATTCGGTTGGCCCCAGTTTCAACGGCTTGTCATCACGGCTGACCTTGTGGGTTTCCGAGTCCAGAATGATATCATCGAACTCCAACCGGATCCCAACCGTGGCGGGCCTGACCCGTCGCAGCTGGGTGCGCACGCGTGCCATCAGTTCAACCACTGAATAAGGCTTGACCACATAGTCATCTGCCCCGGTTTCCAGCCCGCGCACCTTGTCGACCTCTTCCGATCGCGCCGACAGCATGATGATCGGGATCGAGCGGGTATCGGGCCGGGTTTTCAGACGGCGACAAACCTCGATCCCGCTGAGGTTGGGCATCATCCAGTCCAGCACGATGATGTCAGGGCGGTCTTCCTCGACCAGCAACAACGCTTCGTCACCACTGGCCGCGCGGGAAACGCGAAACCCTTCGGCGTCCAGATTATAGGCCAGAACTTCACGCTGGGCCAATTCGTCTTCAACCACCAGAACTGTCGGTTGATCAGCAGACATGACAGTTGATCTCCTAGATCGTTTGCGAGGTGTTGTCGGCTTTGGGCCGGGCTTCGGCTGGCCGCTCGCCGGTGACCAGATACACCACCTGTTCGGCGATGGCGGTCACATGGTCGCCCATACGTTCGATATTCTTGGCGATGAAATGCAGATGCATGCAGGATGAGATGTTGCGCGGGTCTTCGGCCATAAAGGTCAGAAACTCGCGGAACAGGCCGTTATACATCTGGTCAACTTCCAGATCACGCTCGATCACGTCGGCGGCCAGTTCGGCATCGCGCTGGATATAGGCGTCCAGCGCGTCGCGCAGCATCAGCTCGACCTCGCGCGCCATGCGGCGCAGGGCTGCGGCGCTGCCGTTGATTTCGCTTGCGCTGACCAGAACAGTTGTCCGCTTGGCAATGTTCTTTGAATAATCGCCGATCCGCTCAAGATTGGTTGATACTTTCAGCACCGACAGCACCAGCCGCAGATCGCTTGCGGTCGGAGCACGCAGCGCAATCAGACGTGCGGTTTCTTCGTCAATCAACTCTTCCAGCGCATCGATGGCCTTGTCGCCCTGTCGCACCTCTTTCGCAAGCTCTTCATCACGGGTTTCCAACGACCGTGCCGCCCCCATGATGGCGGCCTCGACCAGACCGCCCATTTTCATGATATGAGCCTGAATGGCTTCGAGATCCCGGTCGAAAACCGATGCGATATGTTGTTCGCTCATTGCAATAATCCTGTGCTCAGCCGATGCGGCCGGTGATATAGCTTTCCGTCCGGGAATCCTCGGGGTTGGTGAAGATCTGCCCGGTTTCACCAAATTCAACCAAATTACCTAAGTGAAAAAACGCAGTCTTCTGGCTGACCCGCGCCGCCTGCTGCATCGAGTGGGTCACGATCACCACCGAGTAGCGCGAGCGCAGCTCATCAATCAGTTCTTCGACCTGTGCTGTGGCGATTGGGTCAAGCGCCGAGCAGGGTTCATCCATCAACAGAACTTCCGGCTCGGTCGCGACGGCACGCGCGATACACAGGCGTTGTTGCTGACCACCTGACAAGCCCGTGCCGGGGGCATCCAGACGATCCTTGACCTCATCCCAGATCGCACCCCGGCGCAGGGATTTCTCAACAATCTCATCCAGTTCCGCCTTGTTCTTGGCAAGGCCATGGATGCGCGGGCCATAAGCCACGTTGTCATAGATCGATTTGGGGAACGGATTGGGTTTCTGGAACACCATACCGACCTTGGCGCGCAACTGCACCGGGTCGACGCGCTTGTCATAGATATCCTCGCCATCCAGCAGGATATCGCCCTGCACCCGGCAGATATCAATGGTGTCATTCATCCGGTTCAGGCACCGCAAAAAGGTGGATTTGCCGCAGCCCGACGGGCCGATGAACGCCGTGACGGTCTTGTCCTCGATCTTGACATCCACATCCTTGATGGCGTGCGTGTCGCCGTAATAGACCTGAACATTGTTTGCGGCGATCTTGATGTCTTTGGAGTCCACGGCTCTCTCCACTCGTGTCATGTCGTTCATTATAGCCCCCATTTACCAGCGGCGTTCAAAGCGGCGGCGCAGGATGATTGCGATGATATTCATGGTCAGCAGGAACATCAAAAGGATGATGATGCCACCCCAGGCTTTCTCGTAAAACCCGACATCGGCACGCGCGGCCCAGGTGTAGATCTGTGCCGGCATGGCCGAGTTCGGCTCGGTAAAGCCCGCCAGGAACCCGTCGGGATATCCGCGCGCCACAAAACCTACCATGCCGATCAACAGCAAGGGTGCTGTTTCACCCAGCGCCTGCGCCAGTCCGATGATGGTCCCGGTCAGGATGCCCGGCGCCGCCAGCGGCAGCACATGGTGGAACACGGCCTGCATTTTTGAGGCCCCGACCCCAAGCGCCGCGTCGCGGATCGATGGCGGCACGGCCTTCAACGAGGCGCGGGTCGAGATGATGATCGTCGGCAGTGTCATCAGGGTCAGCACCAGACCACCAACCAGCGGCGCTGATTGTGGCAGGTGCATGAACTGGATGAACACGGCCAGACCCAGAATACCGAACACAATCGACGGAACCGCCGCAAGGTTCGAGATATTTACCTCGATCAGATCGGTAAACTTGTTCTGAGGCGCGAACTCTTCCAGATAGATCGACGCGGCCACACCGATGGGCAGTGAAAGGCCAAGTACCACAAGCATCATGAAGAACGAGCCTACGACCGAGGCCCCGATGCCTGCACCGCCGGGGTTGTCCACGCCCGAGTCAGCCCCGGTTATGAACGGCCAGTTGAACACCTGCTTGATGATGCCCGCTTCTTCCAGTGCGTCTACAAGATCAAGATCGCTAAGCTGCAGAAAACGGCTGTCTTGCAAGGTATCACGAGAGACACGGCCCTTGAAGTAACCGTCCACACGGCTGGATGCGGTCAGGTCAAATCCAATCGGTTCGCCCAGCTTGTCGGGATTGTCGGCATAGAAGGTCCGAATTGTACCGCCAACTTTACCCAGAAGACGCTCGATCGCGGCCTCATCAAAGTCAACGGTGATCCCACGTTCGGCCAGTTCCGCGTTCAGTTCCGCAATGAACAGGTCCGAGTACGCTTTGGTCTTGAACAGCGTGCCTTCGGCCTCTTCCTGCTGCTGCGGTGTCAGCGTGAAATCAACGCTGACAACAGTGCGTTGAAAGGCGGGTATGCCCTGCGACAGGATCGAAGCAAAAAGCACGATCAGAAAGAACAGGCCCGTCGCAATCGCGATGATACCGTAGGCGCGAAAGCGCTTTTCCGCATTGGCGCGTTTTATGGTTCGCGGGTCAGCTGCGGTAAGTGAAACCGCGTGGCGACCTGTTTCCGGGCTTTGCATGCTGGCGTCGGTCATTCGTACTGCTCCCGATATTTGCGCACGATGTAGAGGGCAAAGATGTTCAGACCCAGCGTCAGGACGAACAGGGTCATGCCAAGGGCGAAGGCAACCAGCGCCTCGGGCGAGGCGAAATCGGCGTCGCCGGTCAACTGGCTGACGATCTTGGCGGTGACGGTTGTCATGGCTTCAAACGGGTTGAGGTCGAGCCGTGCGGCGGCTCCTGCCCCCAGAACCACGATCATGGTTTCACCAATGGCGCGCGAGGCGGCCAGCAGGATCGCACCGACGATCCCCGGCAAGGCAGCAGGCAGAACGACCTGACGGATGGTTTCCGATTGGGTCGCACCCAGCCCGTAAGACCCGTCGCGCATGGCTTGGGGCACCGCGTTGATGATGTCGTCCGACAATGATGAGACAAACGGGATCAGCATGATGCCCATGACCAGTCCGGCGGTCATAACGGCGGTGCCAGCCTTCATCCAGCCCAGCCCGTTATCGCCGAAAATACCCAGCAAAAGCGGGCCCACGGTCAGCAGGGCAAAAAGGCCGTAAACGATTGTCGGGATACCGGCCAGCACCTCAAGGAGCGGCTTGGCAAAGGCGCGAACACGCGGGGATGCATATTCACTCAGGTAGATCGCCGCGAACAGCCCGATGGGCACGGCCACCAGCAGCGCGACCAGCGAGATGTAGAACGTACCCCACAGCAACGGGATGATCCCCAGATCAGATGCACCGCCCCGACCCGAGAAACTGGGGGCCCAGGTCGTGCCGAAGAAGAATTCTGACGCCGGGTAGAGCTTGAAGAACTCCCACGTGTTGAAGACAAGCGAGAGCACAATCCCAATTGTCGTCAGGATCGCGATGGAGGCCGCGGCAAGCAGCAGAACGCGCACGCCCTGCTCTACCACATTGCGCGCGCGGTATTCGGAATGGGTCTGAAACCAGCTGAAGACGGCACCGGCCAATGCCACAAGAATTATAGCGACCGTCATGACGGAGTATCCGGTCGCGTTCATAACACGGTGTTTCTGGGCAGCGAGCAAAACCGGCTTGCTGATATCTGAAGTCACGACCTGCCCTGCTTCCTTGAGAAGCTGGGTAACTTCAGCACTATCAGCATTCGGGTTGGCGGCTTCGGTTTCAGAGAGCAGCCCCCGTGCCACCGCATTGTTCAGCCCGTCAGCAGTACGGCGGACTTCAGCCATAACAAGACTGCGCGACGACCCTTCTTTGACCGCGGTATCGGGGATCATTTCCGACACCTGAGAGTTCACATAAAGTGGTTGCACCAGCAACCAGACAATCAAGAGACCAAACGCCGGGATCACGGTCTTCAGGGCAACGTTCGCACCGTAAAAAGTTGGAAGCGAATGCAGGTTTCGGCTGTCACCGCCTGCGCTTTGCAAGGCACGTGAGCGCCCAAGCAAATATCCGATTGCAGAGATCGCGATCACAATCAGGAAAAGCCAAATTATCGGCATAACACCCCCACGGGTCTCGATTGGGAATTTAAAAGATGCTTAGGGGCGACACCGATGGCCGCCCCAATCGTCGAACCAGTGTCCGGATTAGCTGCCCGAACCCAGGGTCACTTCGTTGGCGATGGCATCCTGCGTTTTTGCCAGTTCAGGATCGGCCACCAGACCATAGTTGGCCAGAGGACCCGACCCGCCTGCGATCTCATCATGAGTGAAGAACTGAGCGTATTCTTTCAGGCCCGGGATCACGCCGATATGCGCTTTCTTGACGTAGAAGAACAGTGGGCGCGACACGGGGTACTCACCCGAAGCGATGGTCTCGGTCGACGGGGCGATATCACCCATGGTCGCGACCTTCAGCTTGTCGGTGTTGTTCTCGTAGAACGCCAAGCCGAACACGCCGATGCCATTGGGGTTGGTGTCGATGCGGGCCAGAGTCTCGGTGTAGTCACCGTCGATGTCGACCGACTTGCCGTCTGCGCGCACGTCAAGGCATGCGTCTTCGGCGTCATCTTCGCTCATGCCGCCTGCAATCATGGCTTCCATGGCGCCGGTCGATTCACAACCCGCCAGCAGAACTTTGTCTTCGAACACTTCACGGGTACCGTGCTTGGTGCCGGGGATGAACATGGCGATCTCAACATCAGGCAGGTCGCCGTTGAACTCGGCCCAGCTGTTGTAGCTGTTATCAACCAGAGCACCGTCTTTCATGACCTTCGAGCCGATGGCGTTGTAGATGTCTGCCGGCTGGAACGCGGTGAAGGCAGGGCCAGCCTGCTGGCTTGCGAACACGATGCCATCATAACCGATGCGCACTTCCATGATATCGGTCACGCCATTTTCGGCACAGGCTTTGATTTCTTTTTCGCGAATTGCGCGCGACGCGTTGGCAACGTCGATCGTGTTTTCACCAACACCTTCGCAGAAACGCTTCAGACCGGCCGATGAGCCGCCGGATTCAACAACTGGAGTGGGGAAGTCGGTGTTTTCACCGAACAGCTCCGCAACGATCGAAGCATAAGGCAGAACGGTTGACGAACCGGCAACCTGAACATTGTCACGCGCAACTGCAGCGGTTGCCGAGACGGCAGCGATTGCCAGCGCAGAAGCCGACAGTTTAACAAAGGACATTTCGGTCTCCTTGAGAAGGATGGGTTTTGATCACCCCCATGATGATCTGCGCGAAGCATTATGATCTGCGCGTAAGCCTTTTGTGACAGGTATGTAACAGATTCATGACAACTCACGAAATTCTCAAAAGATTTTAACTTGACGGGAATTTTCGCCGGGAACAGAGGTCATCAGCGCGGCAGAATAACGGTGAAAACCGCCCCTTGCCCCAGCTCGCTTTCCACCCGCAACCGGCCCCGGTGGCGGTTGAGGATATGTTTGACGATGGCAAGACCCAGCCCGGTCCCGCCCAACTCGCGCGAGCGGTGACTGTCTGCGCGATAGAAACGTTCAGTCAGTCTGGGCAGATGCTTGGCGTCGATCCCGGGCCCCTGATCCACGATCTTGATCCGCACGGCTGGCCCGCGCATGGCGGTATCGCGCTCGGACAGAGTGACAATGACATCGACCACACCGCCGCTGCCGCCGTATTTGATCGCATTCTCGACGAGGTTGGTGAACACCTGACGCAGCTGATCGCTGTCCCCGACCATCTCAACCGGTTCATCCGGCGCATCCAGTGACAGCCTGACGCTGGCATCATCTGCCAGCGGTTTGAGCGTATTGAGGGTGGAGCGGATCAGCCCGGTCAGCTTCAGCGGCTCTTTGGGCCTGACCCGTTCCTCGCTTTCGACACGATTGAGCGAGAGCAGATCGCCCACCAGCCGGTTCATCCGGTTGGCCTCGTCCGTCATGATCTGCAGGAACCGGTCCCGGGCCGCAGTATCATCACGCGCGGGGCCGCGCAGCGTTTCGATAAACCCCATAAGCGCCGTAAGCGGCGTGCGCAGTTCATGGCTGACATTGGCCACGAAATCCCGCCGCATCTGGCCAGCCTGCTCCAGATGGGTGACATCCTGAAAGACCGCCAGCACCTTATCGGTACCGTTCATATAACGGCACTCCACCTCGAATGTGGTATCCTGCGCCCCGTCATTTGACAGGTGCCGCGCCTTTCCCGGCTGTTGCGAACGCAGACATTGCTCCACCAGATCGATCACCTGTGGCTGGCGCAGGATGGTGGCAAAATGCCGGCCCTCAATCACATGACCCAGCAGGGTGCGCGCCTCGGTATTTGCGGCCACGATCCGCTCGGCCCGGTCGACCAGCAGGGCGGGCAACGGGATTGCCGCCACAAGTTCAGAAAGAAGGTTATCTGTCATTCAGGTTCAAACCGGTGTCAGGGTGTCTCGGTACTTGCGCATGGTCTGCTGATAATGCAGCGCGGTCAGCGTGAGTTTCTGCACCGCGGCCTCATCAAGCTGCCGCACGACCTTGCCCGGCGCCCCCATGACCAGCGAATTATCCGGTATCTCTTTGCCTTCAGTGATCAGCGCCCCCGCCCCGATCAGGCAGTTCCTGCCGATCTTTGCACCGTTCAGCACGATGGCCCCCATACCGATCAGCGAGTTATCCCCGATCGTACAGCCATGCAGCATGACCTTGTGACCCATCGAACAATTCGTACCGATGGTCAGCGGATACCCCGGATCGACATGCAACACGCAATCCTCCTGCACGTTGCTGCCCGTACCGACACGGATTTCCTCGTTATCGGCCCGAATGGTGCACCCGAACCAGACCGAGGCCCCCTGTTCCAGCACCACCTTTCCGATCAGGTTGGCATCGGGGGCCACCCAGCTGTCTTGATGTATCTGCGGTGTGTGTTCGCCCAATGCATAGATCGTCATGACAGGCTCTCGAACTCGGTTTGCAACGCGCGGATATGGTTCTGCAGGCTGGGTTGCTGGATACGGCGCATGCGCTCGGCGCTGACGATGGTTTTCAACCGCTCTTCGGTGGCATCCAGATCATCGTTGATCAGAACGTAATCATAATAGCCCCAATGGCTGATCTCGTCCCAGCTTTTGAGCATGCGTTTGGCGATCACATCCGCACTGTCCTGTCCGCGCCCTTCCAGCCTGCGGCGAAGTTCGCGGATCGAGGGCGGCAGAATGAAGATCGACAGCGCGTGTTTGCCCAGATCCGAATTGCGGATCTGCACCTCGCCCTGCCAGTCCACATCAAACAGCACATCGCGCCCCTGTGTGATCGAATCGCGCACCGGCCCTGCGGGTGAGCCATAGAAGTTGCCGAACACATGGGCGTGCTCAAGCATCTGGCCGTCGGCGACCTGCTGTTTGAACAGCTCTTCTGACAGAAAGTAATATTCGCGCCCATGTTCTTCGCCCGGGCGTGGGGCGCGGGTTGTGGCTGACACTGAAAATTCCAGGTCGCTGTCCCAGCGCATCAATCGCCGGGCCAGAGTGGATTTGCCCGCGCCCGAAGGCGAGGACAGTATGATCAAAAGGCCTCGGCGATCCGCCATGCGATTGTTCCCGTCCTTATTCAACGTTCTGTACTTGCTCGCGCATCTGGTCGATGACGGTTTTCAACTCCAACCCGACCGCCGTCAATTCCGCATTCTGCGATTTAGAGCAAAGCGTATTGGTCTCGCGGTTGAACTCCTGCATCAGGAAATCCAGCTTGCGTCCGACCGGACCATCCTGCGCCAGAAGCGCGCGTGCGGCGCTGACATGGGCGGCCAGCCGGTCAATTTCTTCGGTGATATCCGCCTTGACCGCAATCAGCGCAAGTTCTTGCGCGATGCGTTCGGGTTCGACCCCTTGCGCGTTGTCGAGAACACGGGCCAGATTGTCCCGCAAGGCCTGCGCCATCTCGTCCCGGCGCTGTTCGGCCAGTTTGGCGGCCTGACCAGTCAGTTCTGCGATCTGGTCCAACTGTCCATTCAGGATATTGCCAAGGGCGGCCCCCTCAGTCTGCCGCATATCCAGAAAAGACGAGAGCAGGCTGGAAAATTCCGATCTGAGCTGCTCAACCAGCGGCGCGGGATCGTCCGAGTCGCCTCCGGCCTCCATCATGCCTTTCAGGGACAGCAGATCGCTGGCTTTCGAGGGCGCCAGCGCAATGCCCCGCGCCTCTGCAAGTGCCTCGGTCTGGGCCAGCGCATCCAGCGCGGCCTCCATCGTGCGGGTATTCAGTTGAACGTCTGTGGCGGTCTCTTCCCGGTTCAGCCGCAGCGACAGGGACACATTGCCCCGGTTTACCTGTTTCGACAGATCCCCCCGCAGCGCGGCCTCAAGCCCGGTCAGCCAGTCGGGCAGACGCAGGCGCATATCCAGCCCCTTGCCATTGACGCTGCGCAGTTCCCAGCTCCAGCTATGAGGGCCAAACGCCCCTTTGCCCGAGGCGAAACCAGTCATGGATTTGATCATGCCTGCCCTTTCCGTCAAACTCGCTCGCTGCACCTAATGCCATTGGCGGTCAGGGGGCAAGACCCCGCTCATCTGCGCGACAATGCCCAGAGGTTAACCATTCGTTAAATAATTGCTCCAAAATTGTATTAACCCGTGTCAATCTGACAATCAGAAAAGCTGGCAGATCGCAGCTTTGCCCAATAGATGGCATTTTACGAAAATCGCGATGGATTGACGATAGGGTGATGAAATGAAAACCTTTTTCGGGATTGGTTCCGGCTCAGAATTTGGAAAGATCGTCGCAATGGACCGATTTGACAGTGGGCGCAGCCTGTCCCCGATCCGGCAGGCCGAAGCGTATTGGACCGCGTTGCTGACAGGTGACAGCGTTCCCATGCGCGCGCAGATTGATCCACGCGGGCTTGAGAATATCCTTGAATATACGTTTATTCTGGAACGGATCGCGCCGGGGCTGGCGCGGTTTCGACTGGCAGGAAGTCATCTGAACAAACTGGCTGGAATGGAAATACGCGGCATGCCCTTGACCGCGTTTTTCGAGCCTGCTGCCCGCGACGACATCAAAACCCGTCTGGACCGGGTGTTTTCGGCCCCGGCAGTTGTCGAACTGGGTTTGATCTCGAAAGGCAAGATGGGGCGGGCCAACCTGCAGGCGCGGATGATCCTGCTGCCGCTTCGAAGCGACCTTGGGGATATCAGCCGGGTGCTGGGGGTCATGGTCAGCGATGGCGCAATCGGGGCCACGCCGCGCCGGTTCATCGTCTCTGACCATCGCGAACATATGGTTTCCAAACTGCAGCGCCCTCAGCAAGCTGACCCGCAGCAGGCGGTGGGTTTTGCCGAAAATCAAGGCACCTTCAAGGGCGCACCGCACCTGCGGCTTGTCTCTTCCCGCGACGAATAAAAAGGCGAATGAAAAACGGCGGGCAGCACGGCCCGCCGTTGTTAACCTGAAAACGCCCCGGCTTAGCTTGCGGCGCGTTTCTTGCGGTCGCGGCGCAGGTTGGTCAGTTCTTCGGCCACAAGGAAGGCCAGTTCCAGCGACTGTGAGGCGTTCAGACGCGGATCACACGCGGTGTGGTAGCGATCTGAAAGATCCTCTTCGGTCACCGCGCGCACACCGCCGGTGCATTCGGTCACGTCCAGACCCGTCATCTCGAAATGCACGCCGCCGGGGATTGTGCCTTCGGCCTGATGTACACCAAAGAAATCCCGCACCTCGCGCAGCACTGAGTCAAAGGGCCGGGTTTTGTAACCGGTCGCCGATTTGATCGTGTTGCCATGCATCGGGTCGCAGACCCAGGTTACCTTGGCACCCTCTTCTTTCACGGCCTTGACCAGACGCGGCAGATGTTCACCTGCCTTGCCGGCACCGAAGCGCGCGATCAGGGTCAGGCGACCCTCTTCGTTTTCCGGGTTCAGTTTGGACATCAGAACCTTGAGGTCTTCTGCGGTTGTTGTCGGGCCGCATTTCAGACCAATCGGGTTCAGAACGCCCCGGCAGAATTCCACATGCGCCCCGTCTGGCTGACGGGTGCGGTCACCGATCCAGATCATATGGCCCGATCCGGCCAGCCAGTTGCCCGATGTGGAATCGAGACGGGTCAGCGCCTCTTCGTATTCCAGCAGCAGGCTTTCATGGCTGGTGTAGAATTCAACCGACGAGAATTCATGCGTGGTATCCGCAGTAATGCCCGCCGCAGTCATGAAATCGATCGAATCCTGAATGTGGTCGGCGATTTCCGAATATTTCTGAACGTCCTGCTCATCAGTAAAGCCGAGTGTCCACGCGTGTACGTGGCTCATATCGGCGAAACCACCGGTCGAGAAAGCCCGCAACAGGTTCAACGTCGCCGCCGCCTGCGTATAACCCTGCAGCATTTTGGCAGGGTTCGGAATGCGGGCTTCGGGGGTGAATTCCAGCTCGTTGATGATGTCACCGCGGTAGCTGGGCAGTTCCACGCCATCCACCACTTCGGTGGGGGCACTGCGCGGTTTGGCAAACTGCCCCGCCATACGGCCCACCTTGACCACCGGAACCTTGGCCCCATAGGTCAGAACCATCGCCATCTGCAGCATCACCTTGAACGTGTCACGGATCGCATCGGCGCTGAACTGTTCAAAGCTTTCGGCGCAATCACCGCCTTGCAGCAGGAAGGCCTCGCCCCGGCCAGCCGCACCCAGATGCTGCTTGAGCCGCCGCGCCTCGCCGGCAAAAACCAGCGGGGGATACTGCGAAAGCTGCGCCTCGACTTTGGCCAATGCGGCCGCGTCGGTATACTCGGGCATCTGAACCCGGGGCTTGTTGCGCCAGTTCGTTTTTTGCCACTCGGTCATAGCTTTGATCTCCGCTGAGGTATTTCAGGTGGTCTCTATACAAAATGCATTGAAGAGAGGCCATATGCGATTTGCACCTCTTGACGCCGCAAAGCGGGTTTGAGCATGGTGGCTTGAATACCGCTGCCGTAGAAAACCCGGCACGTGCCGAATCAAGGACAGTTCGCCATGCAAGAGCAACGCCAAGTTGTCACTGTGGATCGCCGCGCGGGCAAGCCGCATAACTTCGTATTTGTGCTGCTGAACCGGTTTTCCCTGCTGTCCTTTGCATCAGCGCTCGACAGCCTGCGCATCGCCAACCGCATGGCCGGTCGAGAGCTTTATACCTGGACTTTGACCGGTGAAGGCGGGGAAAGCGTCAGCTGCTCTGCCGGGACGACTTTCGAACTGGAGTCCGATCTGGGCGAGTTGCAGCGCGACGACGTGATCCTGATCTGCGGCGGTGTCGATGTTCAGGCGGCGACCACAAAACGCGTGCTGAACTGGCTGCGACGCGAAGCCCGCAAGGGTCTGAAGATTGGCGGGCTGTGCACTGCCACCTATACGCTGGCCAAGGCCGGGCTGCTGGACGGCAAGCGCGCGACGATTCACTGGGAAAACTCGGACAGTTTCGTCGAAGAGTTTGACAATATCGACCTGACTAAATCGGTGTTTCAGATCGACGGCAACCGGATGACCACGGCGGGCGGCACCTCGTCGATTGATCTGATGCTCAAGATCATCGCCGAGGATTATGGCGAAGACCTTGCCAACGCGGTGGCAGATCAGATGATCTATTCCTCGATCCGCACCGATCAGGACACACAGCGCCTGTCCACGCCCACCCGGATCGGAGTGCGCCATCCAAAGCTGAGCCAGGTCATCCTGATGATGGAGAAAAACATAGAAGAGCCGATCTCGCCTTCTATTCTGGCCAAGGATGTCGGCATGTCGACCCGCCAGCTTGAACGCCTGTTCCGCCGCTATCTCAGCCGCTCACCCAAGCGCTATTATATGGAGTTGCGCCTGCACAAGGCGCGCAATCTTCTGATGCAGACGGATATGAGTGTCATTAACGTGGCGCTGGCCTGCGGCTTTGCCAGCCCCTCGCATTTCTCGAAATGCTACCGGGCACATTATAACACCACGCCCTATCGCGAGCGTGGTGCACAAAGTGGGCGGTTGTCGGGTTAACCCTGGGGCGTCATGCGAAAGACAGCCCCCTGCCCAACCGAGATAAACCAGATCGACCCATCCGGGGCTTCGACGATATCCCGAACCCGCTCGGTCTCGGGGCCTTTGATCTGCTCGACTTCACGCACAGGATTCCCCGACAGCCGCGCGATATAGTCGAACTTCAGCGACCCAACGAACACATCCCCCTTCCATTCTGGCCACAGCTTGCCGGAATAGACCAGCAAGCCCGAAGGGGCGATGGACGGGTCCCAATAATGTTGCGGCTGCTCCATCCCGGGTTTCGAGGTCCCCTCGCCGATTTTCTGGCCCGAATAATGCACGCCGTAAGAAATCACCGGCCAGCCGTAATTGGCACCGGGCCGGATCAGGTTGACCTCATCCCCGCCCTTGGCCCCATGTTCCGAAACCCAAAGCCGCCCCTGCAAATCCAGACCGGCCCCTTGCGGGTTACGATGCCCGAATGACCAGATTTCCGGCCGTATATCAGGCTGCCCCACAAAAGGATTGTCACCGGGTACCGATCCGTCCCGGTTGATCCGGATCACCGTGCCCATATGGTTCGAGCGATCCTGAGCCGCGGGCCGGTCCCCGCGATCCCCGATTGTGACAAACAAGGTACCGTCATTGCCCTCAACCACGCGTGAGCCGAAATGGCGCCCGGTCGAGCCCCCCGGCATGGCCTCGAAAATCACACGCAGGTTGGTCAGGCGATCGCCACGCTCGGATAGCCGGGCAACTGCAACCGCCGTTCCCGCGCCGCCGCGTTGGGGTTTGGAAAAGGTCAGAAACAACTCGCGGGTCCGGCTGAAATCCTGTGCGATGGTGACATCCAGCAAACCGCCCTGCCCGTTCACGGCCACTTTCGGCAATCCCTTAACCGGTTTTGCTGTCGCCCCGTCAACAAACAGCAGCTTACCTTCGCGCTCGGTGACAACGAAATTGCCATCGGGAAGGATGCCCACGGCCCAGGGTGTATCCAGCCCCTCTATCATCGGGGTGATCTGAACCGGCCCTGCAGAGGTATCCAGCTGATCCGCCCAACCCGGCAGCGACCAGATGAACAGAGCGAAAATCACGATAGCTCGCAGCATGTTTATTCTCCAACCGCCTCAGAACGCACCCGGGACAAGGCCAAACCCATCAGAACAGATAGCACCGCATCGCGCAAAAGCACTTTTTCGTTAGGACTTTTCTTTTCTGAACAGCTTGCCTAGGCTCATGGCCGGAACGAAGACGTTCATACAATAATGAGGGAGTAACCTTGATGAAAAAGCTGCTTACCGCAACTGCAGCAACCGCTCTGCTTGCGGGCACCGCAATGGCCGAAGATGTCAAGCTGGGCATTATGTTCGGATTCACCGGCCCGATTGAATCTCTGTCACCGGCAATGGCTCAGGGGGCCGAGCTGGCGATGAAAGAAGTGACAGATTCGGGCAAATTGCTTGATGGCGCATCAGTGACCCCCATCCGCGCGGATACCGGATGTGCGGATAACGCGCTGGCAACGTCGAATGCAGAACGCCTTATCGCCGAAGGGATCAACGGCCTTGTTGGGGGCGATTGTTCGGGCGTCACCGGCGCGATTTTGCAAAACGTCGCCGTGCCCAATGGCCTGGTCATGATTTCACCCTCGGCCACATCGCCGGGCCTGTCGACCATGGAAGACAATGATCTGTTCTTCAGAACCTCGCCATCGGACGCCCGCGAAGGCGAGATCATGGCACAGATTCTGAAAGACCGCGGCATCGACTCGATCGCGCTGACCTATACCAACAATGACTATGGCAAAGGCATCTCGGAGGCGATCAAAAGCTCGTTTGAGGCCGTCGGCGGTGAGGTCACCATTGTTGCCGCCCATGAAGATGGCAAAGCGGATTATTCCGCCGAAGTTGGTGCGCTGGCCTCAGCGGGCGGCGATCTGCTGGTTGTCGCCGGTTATCTGGATCAGGGCGGTCTGGGGATCATCCAGTCGTCGCTGGACAGCGGCGCATTTGATACCTTTGGCCTGCCCGGCGGCATGATTGGCGACTCGTTGCCCGAAAATGTTGGTCCTGATCTGGATGGCTCATTTGGTCAGGCGCCCGGTTCGACCAGCGAAGCGGCAGACAGCTTCTACGCCATGGCCGAGACCGAAGGTTTTGATGGCTCGTCCATCTTTGTGCCCGAATCCTATGATGCGGCTGCTCTTCTGTTGCTGGCCATGCAAGCGGCCGGGTCCTCCAGCCCGGCGGAGTATGGCGCGAAAATCATGGATGTTGCGAACGCTCCGGGTGAGAAGATCTATCCGGGTGAACTGGCCAAGGGTCTGGAGTTGCTGGCGGCGGGTGAGGACATCGATTATGTCGGTGCCTCAAGCGTCGAGTTGATCGGCCCCGGTGAGAGCGCGGGTTCGTACCGTGAAATCGAAGTGATCGACGGGGAAATGAAGACCGTCAACTTCCGTTGATCCTGCGTTAACGGTTATGAAAACAAGCAGCCCGGACCTTGTGTCCGGGCTGTTTCAATGGAAAAAGGCCGCACCTCGGCAAACGGGGTGGAACAAGAGTGCTGAAAGCGGCAGCTGGGGGAAAAGATGATCGTCGTCGATGACGTGCACAAGCATTTCGGCGGGTTTCATGCGGTGGATGGGGCATCGCTGGAAATCCGGAAGGGCTCGATCACCGGTCTGATCGGGCCGAACGGGGCGGGAAAAACCACTCTGTTCAACGTGATCGCAGGCGTTCTGCCACCGACCAGCGGCAAGGTTTTCATGGATGGTGAAGATATCACCGGCCTGCCCCCGCATGAGCTGTTTCACAAGGGTTTGCTGCGGACCTTCCAGATTGCGCATGAGTTTTCATCGATGTCGTGCCGCGAAAACCTGATGATGGTGCCTGGTGCGCAATCGGGTGAATCGCTTTGGAACACATGGTTTGGACGCAAGCGCATCGCCGATGAGGAACGTGCGCTGAAGGCCAAGGCCGACGAGGTGCTGGAGTTTCTGACCATCGAACATCTGGCGGATCACAAGGCGGGTCAGGTCTCGGGCGGGCAGAAGAAGCTGCTGGAGCTTGGCCGTACCATGATGGTTGACGCCAAGATCGTGTTTCTGGACGAGGTGGGCGCGGGCGTGAACCGCACCTTGCTGATGACCATCGCCGACACGATCCTGCGCCTGAATAAAGAGCGCGGATACACCTTCGTGGTGATCGAGCACGACATGGATTTCATCGGCAAAATTTGCGATCCTGTGATCTGCATGGCCGAGGGCAAGGTACTGGCCGAAGGGACATTGGACGAGATCAAGGCCAACGAGCAGGTGATCGAAGCTTATCTGGGCACCGGATTGAAGAACAAAGATAAATTGGAGGCCGGGGCGTGAGTTCTGTGATCCAGATGAGCGCCTTCGGCGCGCTTGGTAAAATGTGTTGGGGGCTCTGCCCCCATGACCCCCGGGATATTTTTAGCCAGATGAAGAAGGATCCCGCAGATGGCTGAGCCTTTTTTGATTGGCGACACCATGACCGGTGGGTATGGCAGGGGGCCCGACATTTTGCATGAATGCTCGATCGCAGTGGATCGGGGCGAGATTGCTGTCATCGTTGGTCCGAATGGTGCCGGAAAATCGACGGGGATGAAGGCGCTGTTCGGGATGCTGGATGTGCGTTCTGGCGCGGTGCGGTTGGATGGGGAGGATATCACGCGGCTGTCGCCTCAGGGCCGGGTGATGAAGGGGATGGGGTTTGTGCCGCAGACCTCGAATATCTTCACCTCGATGACAGTTGAGGAGAATCTGGAGATGGGTGCGTTTATCCGGCGCGATGATTTTTCGGACACGATGGAGCAGGTCTATGATCTGTTTCCGATCCTGCGTGACAAGCGCCATCAGGCGGCCGGAGAATTGTCTGGCGGGCAGCGCCAGCAAGTTGCCGTAGGTCGCGCGCTGATGACGCAGCCAAAGGTGCTGATGCTGGATGAGCCCACCGCCGGTGTCTCACCTATTGTGATGGATGAGCTGTTCGACCGGATCATTGAAGTCTCGCGCACCGGGTTGCCGATCCTGATGGTCGAACAGAACGCCCGGCAGGCGCTGGAGATTGCGGATAAGGGCTATGTGCTGGTTCAGGGGCGGAATGCCTATACCGGCACGGGCAAGGAACTGCTGGGGGATCCCGAAGTGCGCAAGAGTTTCTTGGGGGGGTGAGGGTGAAAGTGCTATTCCTCACAGTAGTTCTGTCTGCCGTTACCAGTGCGGTCGCCGCACAAGAAGTCACAAAGTGTAAGCTGGAATACACGTGTGCCAATATCGATACCTGCCAATCAACCAAGACGGGCCAAGGTGTTGATTTCGAGTTTGAGATATTGCCCGACAATGAGCTCCGCCTTGGTCTGGGAGATGGTGGACTACCGTTACTTAAAGTCCAACACGTAACGGACGACTTGATGACGGCGCATGGCTGGGATTCGACACGATCAGCCTCTTACACCTTCAGCTTGTTTGCTGATGGGATTGTTGCGTACACGACCCACGTCTTTGTAGGCAAAGGTATAAGTCTGACCGGCCTTGGCCGCTGCGAGGTAAATGGCTAATGGACTTCCTCAACGCCCTTGTGGCGCTCTCCAACTTCGTCCTTGTTCCCGCAATCGCCTATGGCAGCCAGTTGGCGCTGGGCGCGCTCGGGGTGACGCTGATCTATGGCATTCTGCGGTTCTCGAACTTTGCGCATGGCGACACGATGGCCTTTGGCGCGATGATCGCCGTGCTGGTCACGTGGGGTCTACAAGCCGCCGGGATCAGCTTCGGCCCGCTGCCGACCGCTCTGCTGGCCCTGCCTTTTGCGATTTTGGGTTGCATCGTTCTGGTGCTGATCACGGACCGGCTGGTTTACAGGTTCTACCGCGAACAAAAGGCCAAGCCGGTCATTTTGGTGATCGTGTCGATGGGTGTGATGTTCATCATGAACGGCCTTGTTCGTTTCATCATCGGGCCGGATGATCAGAGGTTCTCGGACGGGGCACGGTTCATCGTCTCGGCGCGGGATTTCAAGGAGATGACCGGGTTGCGTGAGGGGCTGGCGATCAAGACTTCTCAGGGTATCACCGTGATTGTGGCCGTTGTTGCCGTCGCACTGCTGTTCTGGTTTCTGAACAAAACCCGTACCGGCAAGTCGATGCGCGCCTATTCCGACAACGAGGATCTGGCTCTGCTGTCCGGTATCAATCCCGAACGTGTGGTGATGATCACCTGGGTTATCGTTGCTGCGCTGGCGACCACGGCGGGGGTGCTCTATGGGCTCGACAAAAGCTTTAAGCCATTCGTCTATTTTCAGCTGCTGCTGCCGATTTTCGCCTCGGCCATCGTGGGTGGGCTGGGCAACCCGCTGGGGGCTATCGCGGGTGGGTTTATCATTGCCTTTTCCGAGGTGACCATCACCTATGCATGGAAAAAGGTGCTGACCTATCTGGCCCCGGAACAGTTGGCACCTTCGGGATTGGTGCAACTGCTGTCCACCGATTACAAATTCGCCGTCAGCTTTGTCATCCTGCTGATTGTTCTACTGTTTAAACCTACAGGTCTGTTCAAGGGGAAAGCGGTATGAGCGAGCCGGTCAAAAACACCCTGCTGTTTGCTGTTGTTGGCGCCTTGATCCTGCTGACCGGGTTCACGCAAAGCTGGAATGCGGCGATTCTGATCCTGAATATGGGGCTGATCTCGGCCGTTATGGCGATCGGGGTGAACCTGCAATGGGGGTTTGCAGGTCTCTTTAACGTCGGTGTGATGGGCTTTGTTGCGCTGGGCGGGCTGGCCGTGGTGCTGTTTTCAACCCCTACAACGCCCGGAGCCTGGTCCGCGGGCGGCTTTGGGATCATCCTCGCCCTGTTGCTGGGGGCCGCGACCGTTGTGGCCACCGTTCTGGTAGCGCAGAAGATGCCCAGGGGGCGGCTGAGGACGCTGACGATCATCGGAATTCTGATCGTGGGTTTCTTTGTTTACCGCGCGGTCTTTGATCCCAATGTCGCAGCTGTCGAAGCTATTGACCCGGCAATTGCCGGTCATCTGGGGGGGCTGAACCTGCCGGTTCTGCTGGCCTGGCCTGCGGGTGGCCTGCTGGCTGCCGGGGCTGCCTGGCTGATCGGGAAAACGGCGTTGGGGCTGCGGTCTGACTATCTGGCGATCGCCACGCTGGGGATTGCAGAGATCATTATCGCAGTTCTCAAGAACGAAGACTGGCTGGCCCGTGGGGTCAAGAATGTCTACGGCATTCCGCGCCCTGCCCCGGTCGTTGGTTATGAGGTCGAGCTGCAGCAGGATCCGGGCTTTGTTGCGCGTGCCGAGTGGCTGGGCCTGGATCCGGTTACTGCGTCGACCCTGTCGGTCAAGCTGGGCTATTCGCTGCTGTTTGCGATTGTTCTGCTGATGTTGCTGTGGATGGCGCAGATGGCGCTCAGAAGCCCATGGGGCCGCATGATGCGGGCGATCCGTGACAACGAGGTCGCGGCCGAGGCCATGGGCAAGGATGTCACCCGCCGCCATTTGCAGATTTTTGTTCTGGGGTCGGCCATCTGCGGGATTGCAGGTGCGATGATGACCACGCTGGATGGTCAGTTGACACCAAGCGCCTACCAACCGCTGCGCTTTACCTTCCTTGTCTGGGTGATGGTGATCGTGGGTGGGTCAGGCAATAATTTCGGTGCGGTTCTGGGGGCCTTTCTGATCTGGTTTCTATGGGTACAGGTCGAACCCATTGGCCTGTGGCTGATGAATCTGATCACGGCAGGCATGCCCGATGGCAGCGCGCTCAGGGAACATCTGATCGACAGCGCAGCCCATATGCGGCTGTTTACCATGGGCCTGATTCTGCTGATTGTCCTCAGATTCAGCCCACGCGGGCTGATACCCGAGAAATAAGCAACAAATCGCAAGAAATTCCCCTGCCGCGCCGTCATTCGGCGCGGTTTATTGTGCGGAAGATCAAAAAAGCGTAAACCAGTGCACCGCGATCTACCACATCGTGGCTGTGCCCCGCTCCGCTTGTTTTGGCGCGGACCGTTAACGATCTAACAGTTTACCAGGATGAGAGCATCGTACTCGCAATGAAAAAACCACTCAGATCATTCGCCATCGCAGTGCCTTTGTTGACGGCACTATCCGCCTGCGTTCCATCGCCCCAACAGTTGGAGACCACCCCGGTCAAAGTTCAGACGCCCAAGGGTGTTGTGACCTGTCAGCTTTACAGTCAGAGCCGCGTTGACTGGGATCGGGCCATTGATTTCCCGGCAACCAAGATGTCGGTGCCCGAGGCGGATACCTACTGCCGGCAGGAAGGTCTGCGCCGTCTGAACCGATGATCGGGGATGGCGCGCATCTGATTGCGCGCCACGTACCGCCCTTCAGCGGTTGCGAAACAATCCGCCCAGAATACCACGCACGATACGGCGCCCGGTTGTTCCCTTCAGTTCTTTGATCACGGCCTCACTCATCGCGGTGGCAAACGTATCTTTCTTGCGCGTGATCCGCGCGGATGAACGCCCCACACGACTGCCCGAATAACGACGGGCCGAGGCATATTCGCGTTCCATCGGGGTTTGTTGTTCAAGCGTATCCTCGGCTTCTGCGTCTTCTGCGGCTCTGGCGGCGGCCTCGGCGCGGGCCTGCAGATTTCAAAGGCCGATTTGCGATCTGTTAGCGTGCCGTATTTCGCATCCATCGGCGATGCAGCGATCACCGATGGCGTCGGCCTGTGTGATCGGGCAAGCTGCG
>DS999531.1:2704246-2783928 GCA_000158135.1 Rhodobacteraceae bacterium KLH11 | reverse complement strand
TCTTGCGGTCGCGGGCCGTGAACGCGCGCAGTGCATGCTGCACCCGGTTGCCCAACTGGCCCAGAATATCCTCGGGGATGTCAGCCGGGTTCTGGGTGATGAAATAAACACCCACCCCTTTTGACCGGATCAGCCGCGCCACCTGTTCGACCTTGTCCACAAGCACCTTGGGCGCGTCTTCGAACAACAGATGCGCCTCGTCGAAGAAGAAGACCAGTTTGGGTTTGTCGGGGTCGCCGACCTCGGGCAATTCCTCAAACAGTTCACTCAGCAACCACAGCAGAAACGTGGCGTAAAGGCGCGGTGCCCCCATCAGCTTGTCCGAGGCCAGAATGTTCACCACCCCCTGCCCGTTTGCATCCGTCCGCATCAGGTCAGACAGATCCAGCGCAGGTTCGCCAAACAGGTTGGTGCCGCCCTGGTTCTCCAACACCAGCAAACGCCGCTGAATGGCCCCGATCGACGCTGTCGAGACATTCCCATAGCGCAGCGAAAGCCGGGTTCGGTTCTCGCCAATCCAGACCAGAAGCGCTTGCAAGTCCTTGAGATCAAGCAGCGGCATGCCCTCTTCATCGGCCACCCGGAAGGCAATGTTCAAAATGCCCTCCTGCGCCTCGCTCAGCTCCATCAAACGGGCCAGCAGCAATGGCCCCATCTCGGTCACCGTCGTGCGCACCGGATGGCCCTGTTTGCCGAATAAATCCCAGAACGTGACGGGGCACGCGGCATAGGAGAAGGTGTCAAACCCGATCTTCTCGGCCCGCTCCTGAAACGCCTGATGCAGTTTGTGATCCTCGCTGCCGGGGCGCGCCAGACCTGACAGATCGCCTTTGACATCGGCCAGAAACACGGGAACCCCCGCTTGCGAAAACCCTTCGGCCAGAATTTGCAACGTGACGGTCTTGCCCGTTCCTGTCGCCCCGGCAATCAGGCCATGACGGTTGGCGTATTTCAGCGAAAGCCCCTGCGCCTGACTGTACCCGTTGCCCGCACCGCCGATAAAGATTTTGTTGTCCATTGAAAATTTGCCCTGAAGTCTACCGATCTGCAGTAAGCATACAAAGTTAACCTTTCGCTGCGAGAGTAAATCTCGTCTCCGGGCGGTTCCGCTGCGGGGGCAAACTTCCTCCCTGTCGACTGGCCGTGCCTTCGGGCACGGTTTTTTTTGGCAATATGAATAAATTCAGAAATCATTAAGGGTTTTTTTAGGGGTTAGGAGTTGACCGACGGGTTCCCCTTTCGTAACGTCTCGCCATAACTAAGTCGGCCAGTCCGACGGGGAGAAAAATTCATAAAAGGGAGCCGCTCCACCGGCTCCCTTTTTCGTTGCCAGAATTGACGTATTCAGCAACTCGGCGAAAAACCGTTCAATTCAGAGCCAGATATTCGGTTTATCCCTGACACCGCCGGTTTACGGTGATAGAGCAGACAAAAAGCTGGATCAGCAAGATGAGGCATTCATGATCAGGAAACTTGTCCCCCTTAATATGGTGGCCGCTCTACTGTTATGCGGTACCGCCTATGCGCAGGAAGCTGCGGACACCCCCGAAACCGGCACCCAGACGGAAACCGGGATTGGCAGCGATCTCGATCTGGGTCAGTCGGGTCCGCGCGTTGGCGAGCAGTATATCAAAGAGAAATCGGGCGACTGGAATATCTCTTGCCTGAAAGCTGAAGAGGGCGAAGACCTCTGCGCCATGGTCCAGATTCTGAACAATCAGCAAGGCGACCCGATTGCCGAGATCTCACTGGGCAAGCTGCCCGAAGGTGGCGCGGCAGTTGCCTGGGCGAATATCATTGTCCCGCTTGAGACTCTGCTGCAGGCGCAATTGGCGATCTCGATCGATGGTGCGCCACGCAAGCTGTATAATTATCACCACTGTGTTTCGATCGGTTGCGTCGCGCAGGTTGGTTTCACTCAAAGCGATATCGATGCGATGAAATCGGGGTCAAAAGCCGTCTTGTCCCTTGTTCCCGCACGCCTACCGGATCAGATTCTGGACATGGAAATGTCGCTGAGCGGGTTTACCGCAGGGTTCACCGGGCTGAATGTCGCCCCGAACTAAAGCACGCATTGTGTTTGATCTTAAGGCCGCCGTTGTCACACGGCGGCTTTTTTATATCCGCTTCAGCGCCAGAACTGCATTCAGGCCGCCAAAGGCAAAGGCATTGCTAAGCGCCACGTCAACCTTCGCGTCGCGCGCTTCGTTCGGAACCACGTCCAGCGCACATTCGGGATCAGGCTCTTCATACCCGATTGTCGGCGCAATCACGCCATCGCGCAGCGCCATGATACAGGCCAGCAGTTCAACCGCGCCGGTTCCGCCGATCAGGTGACCATGCATCGATTTGGTGGATGAGATCATCAGATCATCCGCATGCGGCCCGAATACACCCGCTACTGCAGCACATTCGGTTTTGTCATTGGCCGCAGTTCCGGTGCCATGGGCGTTGATATAGCAAACGTCGCTGGCATTCAGCCGCGCATCCGCCAGCGCCCCGGCCATCGCGCGCGAGGCCCCCTGTTTGCTGGGCATCACGATATCCGCCGCGTCCGAGGACATGGCAAAGCCCACCACCTCGCACAGGATATCTGCACCACGGGCGCGTGCATGTTCGTATTCTTCGAACACAAAAATACCGGCCCCCTCGCCCTGCACCATCCCGTTGCGATTGGCGCTGAACGGGCGGCAGGCGTCTTTTGACATCACGCGCAGGCCTTCCCACGCTTTGACCCCGCCAAAGCACAGCATGGATTCCGCCCCGCCGGTGACCATCGCCGGTGCCGCGCCACTGCGGACCAGTTGAAACGCCTGCGCCATGGCGTGGTTCGACGAGGCGCAAGCGGTCGAGACGGTGAAACTGGGCCCCTTAAGGTTATGCTCCATCGAGACATGGCTGGCGGCGGCATTGTTCATGAGCTTGGGTACAACAAACGGATGCACCCGGTTCTTGCCGTCCTCATAGACCGAGCGATAATTGTCATCCCAGGTCGACACGCCGCCCCCCGCCGTGCCCAGAACCACACCAGAGCGCGCAGCCAGATCGCCTGAGAAAACGATACCCGACTGATCGATTGCCTCTTTCGCAGCCGTCAGGGTGAATTGGGTGAACCGGTCATACAGCGTCATCTGCTGGCGATTAAAGCGCCCTTCGGCCTCGAACCCCCGCACCTGACCGCCGATCTTGATGGACAGCCGGTCCACGTCACGGAATTCCAGTTCCGAGATGCCGCACCGACCCTCTCGCATGGCTTCCAGAGTATCGGGAACAGAATGGCCCAGCGAGTTGATGGTGCCAGCACCCGTAATGACGACGCGTTTCATACCGGCGGTCAGACCTTTTCCGATACGAGTTTTTCGATGCCCGCGATGATCGCCGCCACATTCGAAATGTCGAAATCACTGGCCGTAGGCTCATTCGCATTGAAGGGCACCGTGATATCGAATTCTTCTTCGATGGCAAAGATGCTTTCGACCAGACCCAGACTATCGATGCCCAAATCTTCGAGCGTGCTGTCTGGCGTCACGTCCGAAGGCTCCAGCACGGCCTGTTCGGCGATGATGTTTATGACGCGGTCGCTGATGCTCATGTCGATCCCCTAGGTTATCGCGTTGGGGATGATTTAATCGCTCGGAGGCTGTTTGAAAACAGCCTTTTTCAACGCTTCAACGTCGCGGGCCAAACGGGGCAGACGGCGTTGCGCTTTATAAATATCAGTATGAGTTTCCATTTTGATCCCCGGATACCCCATGATCACACGTCCCGCAGGAACGTTGGACAGGATTTTCGTGCCGCCGCCGGAAATCACACCATCGCCGATAAAGATATTGTCGACCACGCCGGTCTGACCGCCAAGCACCACGTTGTTGCCAATCTCGACCGAGCCCGACACACCGGTCTGGCCACAAAGCAGGCAATCGCGCCCGACGCGGGTATTGTGGCCAACATGCACGAGGTTATCCAGCTTGGACCCGCTGCCAATCACCGTGTTGCGGATGGTCCCGTTGTCGACGGTACAGTTAGACCCGACCTCGACATCATCGCCGATCTCGACCGCCCCGAGGGAATGAATGCGCAACCAGCTTTGCGCCTTGGCCTCGCCCTGATCGCCCAGTGTTTTCCGTGCATTTTCAGCCCCCGACACCTCGGGCGTGACATAGCTGAACCCGTCCCCACCGATACGCGCGCCGGGTTGAGCGATAAATCGCTTCCCGATCTGCGCACGGGCACCAATGCTGACCATCTCGCGCAACAAAGCGCCCTCGCCCAGCATCGCATCCATGCCAACCACGCAATGCGCCCCGATAACGGACCCGGCCCCGATCTGTGCCCGTGCCCCGACCACAGTCAGCGGTCCGATTGCAACATCTGCCCCGATCTCGGCAGTCGGATCAATGATGGCCGAGGGGTGAATGCCCGGTGCGATCCCCTGCCCCCGATCCAGCATCGCGGTAATCCCGGCCATCGCCCTACGCGGGCGTTGAACGAAAATGGCAGCTTCCAGACCCAGCGCCTTCCAATCGGCCCCGTCCCATAAAACAGCAGCCCGCGCCGCGCCATTTTTCAACGCTTCGGCGTATTTGGGGGACATTGCCATGGCCAGATCAGTCGGCCCGGCATCCCCGGGTTCAGCCGCGCGCAGGATGGTCAGACTGGTTTGGCCATCGGCCTCAGCCCCAAGCGCCTCGGCGATTTGTTGAATGGTGAACTGCATATCGGGCGTCCTTTTGGCAGGATTTGCCCTGTGATTACCCCTGAACGTCCGGCAGGGCCACCCCTGCCTTTTGCAATGCCTCCCAGATCTTGCGATCCCGGTCATAAACATCGCGACGATACTGAACCTCACCCTTCGGGCCGATATATGCTGTGCGGTAAATCAGATGTACCGGCACTTTCTTGTCGAGCTTCACCGTCGTCTCTTTGCCCGTGTTCAGAACACGGTGGAAAAACGCCTTTGGGTTCTCTTCCTGTTTCGCCAAAAGCGCGTAGGCAAACTCAAACGGTTGCGCCAGCCGGATACAGCCATGCGAGAACGCCCGCACCTCTCGTGAGAACAGAGATTTCTGAGGTGTATCATGCAGATAGATGTTGTACTTGTTGGGGAACATGAACTTCACCAGCCCCAGCGCATTGCTTTTGCTGGGGGGCTGGCGCATCGAAAACGGGAAGTTCCGGGCGGTGAACTGATTAAAGTCAACGGCCCCGCGATTCACCTGCCGACCCTGACGATCCGTAATCTGGATGTGCCCGACCGCATTCGGATTGGCACGCAGCTTGGGCAGATACTCTTTGGTGATGATCGAGCGGGGAACATACCAGCTGGGATTGATCACCATATGCTCCATCACATCCGAGAATTCAGGACTGCGGCGATCATGCGTGTTCTTGCCAATCACGGCGCGGGTTTCAAACGTAACCTGCCCGTCATCGACGATTTTTGCTGAGAAATCTGCCTGATTCACAAGGATATGCCGCTCACCCCGTTCCTCAGGCAACCAGCGCTCGCGTTCCAGCGCAACATAAACAGCTTTCAGACGATCCGAGACAGGGCGATTGACCTCGGTAATCGTCCCCTTGCCGGCAACGCCATCCGGTTCAAGCCCGTGCGCGATCTGAAAGGCCTGCACGGCACCCAGCAGCTCATCATCATAGATCGGGCTGGCAGTTGGTTTGAGGTACCCCATCGCCACAAGCCGGTTGCGCAGCTTGATCACATTCGCGCCCGTGTCACCCAGTTCAAGCTTGGTGACAGGCACCGTCTCACCCCAACCGCCTTGGGCAATCAGAGCCTCCAGCGCCTTTTTCTGTTTCATCAGCGCGATATACTGGCGCGATTGCGGCATCAGTGCCCGGAAATAGGCCGCCCCTTCGGACGAAACAAGCTGTCGCAGATGCTCATCCGCCGCGCGCCGCTCAACCTCTCGGACAAGGCCCGCGTCGATCTGCGCAGGTCGCACAGAGCCGGACTGCAAGTCGCTGGCATATTTGACAAAAACACGACTCAACTCAGCCTCGATCTGACCCAGATCGCGGGTGCTGCGCGCGTTTTCCATCTTCATGATCAAATCGTGGACATCATAGCGCGCGCCGGGCAAGCCATGGCGATCGGTTGTCGACAGCGCATCGATCAGCGCAGCACGCCTTGCCGCATGTACGGGCGTATCCGCGACCCAGATCGGCTCAAACCCATTTGTCCGGTAATACTCGGCGATCACCGGGTTGGCAGAAGTGCTTTCGGCCACGGCCATCTGGAATGCCGTCCCGCTTGTATCGGCCTGAACAAAAGAGCCTGAGGCCGCAAGCAGGGCTATCGCAAAAACACTGGAACGGGCACGGGAAACAAACGACATGAGACGACCTTGGTTATTCAATTACTTAGCACGTATTAAATGCGGCGTCTGAAAATAATGTTCAGCTAAGCCGCCGTTGTCTATTCACAAATTCATCACCAAAGATCATCTTTCCAGCGCTGGTGCGCGTTTGCATCGCTGGCCTGTTGATTACGCCCGGTCCATGCATACTTGCATCAGTTGCGCAAAAAACTGCCGAAAATTCCCCCTTGAATTCGCTATTCACAAAGACTTCTTGGCTGATGATTCCGACTGTGCCATAAATCCCGCATCTGGGATGGGAAAAAATTAAGACAGTGCACGTAACATCGTGCGCAGGCAGGAACAGTACGGGACGAAACTGAAATGACCAAGAGCAGTGCATCGGGCTTGACCCGGCGCGCCCTATTGGGCGCATTCGCGGCTACAACAGTTGTTGCAGCGCCAACCTATTCCAAAGCAGCAGGCTTTCTGCGTGGCGGTGGTGATATTCGCCGCATCCGCATGTATTCCGGTCGCACTGGCGAACGTGTTGATATGGTCTATTGGGTTGACGGCAAATACATCAAGGACGCGGTGAAAGAGGTCAATCATTTCATGCGCGACTGGCGTAATGATCAGGTCAAATCCATGGATCTGCGCACGATCGACATCATGGCCGCGGCGCATAACATGCTGGATGTCAGCGAACCCTACATGCTGCTATCGGGCTACCGCTCGCCGAAAACCAACGCAATGCTGCGGTCGCGGTCGCGGGGTGTAGCCAAGAATTCTCTGCACATGAAGGGTCAGGCTGCTGATCTGCGTCTGTCCTCTCGTTCCGTATCACAAATGGCGAGGGCTGCCATGTCCTGCCGCGCCGGTGGTGTTGGTCAGTATTACCGTTCAAACTTTGTCCACATGGATTGCGGCGACATTCGAACCTGGCGTGGTTAAGCTTTTTCTGTTTCGGATCTGTACGAATTGCCCCCCTCGGATCGCTCTGTTGGGGGCTTTGTTTTTCTTCCCAAACCCATTCTTTGACAACTCAGGGCTCATTGATCGGCAATAACGCCCGGCACGCTCACGGTCGATGAAATCGATACGCTTCATGACCCCGGAAGAATATCAAAACTGTTTCGAGCTGTTCAGGCAGGTTTACCGGAATGCCACAAGATTCACAAAGCTCGCAACCTTTTGAGCATAAATAAAAATATCTACAGAAAACTCACAAATTACCAAGTTGACTTATCTGCCGGCATTGTCCAAAACCTACTAATCTGCGCCCACGTAATTCAACTGGATAGAATATCCGACTTCTAATCGGGCTGTTGGGGGTTCGAGTCCTCCCGTGGGCGCCATTCCATCTTGCAACGATGTGTGAAGTGCAAGACGCTATGTGAGCGTTGCGCTCTGACAAATGATTCATGTCGAATAGCTGGCCAGGAAACACTCCAGAACATTGCGACCTTGGTTCAGATCGACAGGTGCTTTTGCAGCTTTTTCTGTGTTCTGGTGAAATGGCGCACCTGAGAGGATTTTTTTCCAATTTACGTTTCGTATTTCTATTTTATTACAATCACTTGCGTCAACCGTAAATCTCCATGTGTCACCCTTTGTGTCACCCTTTTTCCTTCATTGTGGACCTGAGGCTAAATCTTTGGTTAGCTTTGGTGTTCAAGGAATGCAAATATACAGCCATCCGTTTCAAAACACCAAATAACATTCCATATTCTGATTTCGTTGGTGTGGGGTATCCACAAGGCCATTCTGCCCACAATGCACAATGCTCAAACATTAATCTCCCAAAGTCGCTGAACTACCCGACACTTCAAAACCCTATTGAATCATTTCCACTTTTCGGAGTGTTATGCCGATGCGCATACATCCCCAATGGCTTTTACCTAGGAGCAAGTGAATGAAGTTTTCGGCATTGCTAACGTGCTACTGTTTGAGTGTGTCAGCAGTCGCGGCAGAGGTAGTAGACGTTAGCTGCATCTTCCCGGACTTTTATACCCTGAAGGTTGGACCTAAGCACGGTGGTGATTTCGGCCTAGAGTTTATGGTCGATACGATTCAAGGAAAAGCATACGTCAAAGGGAACAACGGAGTATCCGAAGTTAGTTATAACTCTGGGCCGGGTGGTATCACTTTCTTGGAAATGCTTAACTCTGGGGCTGTTCAATCAACAAGTGTGTTGTTCAAAGATGGTTCAGCCGTTCACAGCCGACATTCTATTTTAGGCGGTCAAGTTCTATCACCTTCTCAATACTACGGAAGTTGTTCTTTTTGACTGCTCATTATCCGATAGACTGATGCTCTGCCGATTCCGAGGCGCTGGGCGATTTCTGAAGGGCCAACACCCTCTGAGCGCAGCTTCAAAACCTTGTCAGCCTTAGCACGTGCAGTTGGCTTGCGTCCTTTGTACTTACCTTGGGCCTTTGCCTTGGCAATACCCTCTCTCTGACGCTCCAACATGATCCCACGTTCGAACTCAGCAATGCCACCAAGTACGGTCAACATCAGCCTGCCAGTCGGAGTTGAGGTGTCAATACCAAGGTTTACAATCTTCAGCGCGGCACCTTTGCCTTCAAGTTCATTCAGGATGGACAGCAGATGGGCAACTGAACGGGCCAAGCGATCCAGTTTGGTGACAACCAGTGTATCCCCTTCCCGTATGAACTCTAGTGCCTGACTAAGCTGTTCACGGGCGGTTACATCGACGGAAGAGACCTGTTCCTTAAAAACCTTCTCACACCCTTGGACCGCCAGTTCTTCAAGTTGAGTTTCGAACCCTGCTTTCTGATCCAAGGTTGATGTTCTCGCATAGCCAATCAGCATGTCTCACCTTTCTCAATAGGATTTATGATATAGAGATACACATGTCTCAAAATGTCAACAGAAATTCTATTGGTACACAAATTTGGACACATGAGATTGCACCACGAGGGCAAGCCCTATTGAGACCAACGGCTAGTCAGTATGAATGGTAACTAAGTTATACGCACTGCATCACCATCCCCGTGCTTTGATCTTACAAAGCGCCAGCCCGACAACCCACATAGTTTTTTCTGTCCTCGCCAAAGGGGGCCGGGGTTTTGAAAACCGACTTCAAAAAACGGGGGTTTATTGTTGTTGTTGTTATTATTGTTTTTATCTTCGACCCCTTTGATTTGAAGCCTCACCAGAGCCACGGAGAGGGTTCCTGAATGGGGTAAAGTGAATTTCCATAGGAGAAGCGGGCAGCCAGCCAAAGACACCTCACAGGGACTCCACGAGGCATATCCAATTTGTTGCGATATTTGACCTTATAAGGAGGAAGAAACCGGACCCACAGCCTACGCCAATCGAGGCAAATCAAATGTTTAGTTATTCGACCTTATAAGGAGGACGAAACTGGAACCCGTCACGACCAGCCGAACCAGTTTCCGCAACCCTTCCTCTGACCCCTTAAAGAAATTAGAAGCCACACGGTTTCTATTTTTTTTGGGGGTCTAAAGAAAGACTTAAACCCAAAAGAAAGAA
Organism: Rhodobacteraceae bacterium KLH11; assembly: GCA_000158135.1. Taxonomy (GTDB): domain Bacteria; phylum Pseudomonadota; class Alphaproteobacteria; order Rhodobacterales; family Rhodobacteraceae; genus Ruegeria. Next base: position 2,774,092 of record DS999531.1, on the reverse strand, counting down.
AATCATATGACAAAACACGATCACCCAATTGACGAAGCATTGCTCGCAAAAGCGGTAGCCGCTTCAACGGCACTGGAAGAACCCCGCAACCAACGCCTGAATGAACGTAATGAAGATTACGATACCATTGGTAGATTGATGAGCGCTTTACGCAGTAAGCACCCATCTGACAAAATTTATGGACAAGAAGTGGCAAGACTTATCCCCAAGACTAAGAAATGGGACTCAACCCGGCGGTCCAAATGTCTTTGGCTTTACCAAGCCTTGAACGTACCCGGTTCAGAAGGCTCCGACCTTTTTGAGGTTTTGAACATAGATAGTTTGCAAGAACTCAACTCCGCTAACCCAACCGTCATCGCACGGTATTACCATGAGGCAAAAGGATTATGGAACTCGTCAAATCCTAAGCGGAAACGCACAAAGAAGGATGACTCTGAGCCAGAGCCGGGGGCTGCATCATCTATGCCCAACAAGCCGCTGCCACGTAATGTTCCCTCTAATGGTACAACGTATGAGGCTCACCCATGAACGCCGATTATCTAAAACGGCTTGAGGCTGGCATCCGTGCTGCTGATGCAAACGGTGACACTGAAGGAGTCCAAAAGCTAGGCGCTGCGTATCGCCAACTACAACAACAAATGGCAGGGGCTACGGCTCCTGACCAACCCGCCAACTCAAGTGCATTCGATGCTATTGAGTATGGCTTTGACTCCGCTGGTAAGATGATTGGTGGAGGTATCGAAGGTCTGGGACAACTGACAGGTTCCCAATGGCTGCAAGATGTGGGTAAGGCCCAAGTTGAAAGCAACGAAGCCGACATTGCCCGAAGGAACTACCAACGGCCTGAAGAGGCTGACGGTATCGTAAAGAATTTAAGACAAGGTGAATTTGGAAATGCTCTATCGTCGCTTGGTTACTCTGTTGCTGAAAGCCTACCTAGTGTTGGTGTGGGTGTTGGCGCATCTGTCGGTGCTGCTATTGGTGGTACTGCTGGTCTTGCTGCTACCGGTGTGGGCACTGGTGTTGGCACCCTTATGGCTCTTGGTGAAGCTAGGGATGAACGTTCGTCTCAAGGCTTGGACGACACAGCCAACCTAGGTGACCTAACCACGGCCATTGCCTCTGGACTGGTCGAACTGGTTCCCGTTGGTAAGGGCGCTGGCGCTGCTTTGAAGTTCACCAAGGAAGGTCTTCAGGAAGCGGCCCAAGAAGGATTGATTGTCGGAAACTCCGCATTCCAAGGTGGTGAGTATGTCGCTGAAGATGTGATACATAGACTGGCTGATGCAGGTATCACAGGTGGGGTAGTTTCCAAAGGTGCTGGCGTTGTGAATGCCGGTGCGCAAGCTGCTGTAGGTAAGACGATCCGTGCAGAACGGTTCGCTATGCTGGATGCAAGTCTAGCCACCCTGTTCCCGCAAGATGCTCAGTCTCGTGGTTTCTGGCTGAAGGAATTCTACCCTCTGGCCTCCATTGGGAATGACAAGGTGTATTCAGTTCCGAAGAAAAAGAAGAAATCCAAACGCCACCCTCAGAACATACTGGCTGATCTGGATTCGGCTGCTTAGGGTGTGGTCTTTCCTTTAGACCAATTTAAGGCAGAAACGCGTGTTTCGATATTCGTACTTATAGGGAAGGTTAGCCCCGTTAATATATACCTTTAGTATGCGGGTTACCTAGGGTAGGTCTTAGGGTATAACCAAAGATAGCCACCTAGGGTACTGCTTGTATTGCAGGGTGATAACCCGATGCCTTAATAGCTATCTTTGGTAAATATCTTTGGTGCTATTCCACCACTGTTAAAACTGGTCTGGGTCGCGGATCAACCGTCAGTTCCGAACCAAGATCACTAAGCAGACGCCACAGGCTATTCAGTTCGGACATGTCTAGCATTCCGCCCTTGGACATCACGGTTTCAAGCATTTGGAACATTTCCCGGTTCACTTGGTCTTCTGAATTCATTGTTCTGTATCTTCCTGTTTTGAAGTTTTGGAGTTGAGGTTGTTTAACTTAATTTTTCTGGTTCTCGTGGGATCAAAGAGGGCATGTCCTTTCCAGACGCCGCCTCATCACGAAGTACCTTGAGCATAGCTTCATGCAGAACGCTCAGGTGATGCCCGAGTCCGTAGTCTTCGCCCACACCCCCCATCCTCCAACCACCAATGCGGTAAGCAACGTCTGGTGGGCAATAGGAGTTTCTTAGACGGTCCCTCATGGAGTGTCGGAGACTGTGAAGTTTTTGCTTTTCCCCCGTAGTTTTTGGTTTGTCAGCCACTTGTTCAGGTTGGTGGAAAGCGCCTTTCCGTCATAACGCCCATTTCTAGCTACGGTTGGAAATAGGTACTCGCTGTCAGATGAAGCATCATAGGCACGTTTGACCGCCCATAATGACACCCCCACCAGAGGCACGGTACGAATAGAACCTCTATTCTTAATTCTGCGTAAGCTACTGAAGTTAATTTGGATATATGGAACATCCTCATCCAGAAAGACTTCATCTCGGTATAGGCCAGCTACTTCCGACAAACGCGCTCCGGTGTTACTCAGTGCGGCAATGACCCATCGGAATTCATCGTCAACTTCCATACACCGCTGCTGAATGGACCAAAGTTGTTCAAGAGAATATGGTAAGACCTTGATTTCAAAGTCATCTTCCAGACCCGGAATGGGTATCTTTGACAGCGGGTTCTCCATCACAATCCTATATTCCTCAATTGCAGTGGTGAATATTGGCCTTACTTGGGCTAGGTAACGTTTGACTGTTGCAGGGGAAACAGACTTTAAGAGTTCCTCTACAAATGCGTTTCCGTGCATCCTGTGGTACTGGTTTATTGGCAAGTCACCGTTAACTTCCAAGAATTTAGAAACCGATAGATCGAACTGCTTATCCCCTACCTTTTTTGGTTTAAAATACAGGTGTTTATCCTTCACTTCTGAGAAGTAAGGTGCAGTCAAATCCTGAAGTTCAGAGGGGGTAGCATAGAATAGTTCGGCAGCTTTTCTTAGCGCCGGGGTAAGCCTTTCCGGCACTACTCCCGGTGCATAGCCATCCTGATCACGGGACTCTTCAAGGAGTTCGTTGTAAGCGGTGTCCCAACCCCACCTTCCTGAAGTCTGCCTGATCTGCGATTCCGCTGCGGAGTGAAGAATTGTCAGGAGGTTATTATGGGAGTCCATCGGGAGCTACATTTGGAGTCCGTTGCGGGCCATGAGGTTTTGATCGGGCGGGATGGTAAGCGGCGCTGGTCGGAAGCGCTCAAAGGCCAGCTTGTTGCGGAAACGCTGGTTCCAGGGGTGACCGTAAACGAAGTCGCGCGGCGAGTTGGAATGCGGCCGAACCATCTGTCTGAATGGCGTCGCCTTGCGCGAGAAGGTAAATTGGTTGTTCCGGAACTGGCCGGCGCAGAATTTGCGCCGGTTGTGATTGAACCTGAGGCTCCGACGGCACCATCAGAACCCGTTGACTGGCTTGAGATTGTCCACGGTGACGTGGCTATTCGACTCGGCGCAGCCACGTCGCCCAAACGGATTTCCGAGATCGTCCACGCTCTGAATGGGGTCTCATGATCTTTCCGTCGAACCGGGTGCGGATCGTGGTGGCGACGAAGCCGGTGGACTTCCGAAAGGGTCATGACGGGCTGGCAGCGCTGGTGCAAAATGAACTGCGTAAGGAGCCGTTCACCGGAACCGTGTTTGTCTTTCGCTCGAAGCGCGCCGACCGGTTGAAGCTGCTCTATTGGGACGGCACCGGGCTGGTGATGACGTATAAGCGGCTGGAAGAGACAACATTCACTTGGCCTGCGATCCGAGATGGCCTGATGTCGCTCAATCATGCCCAGTTCGAGGCGCTGTTTGCCGGGTTGGACTGGCGGAAAGTGAAGGCACTGTCAGCGCGTCCACCAACTGCGGCAGAGTGACTCGCGCACCCGTTTGGGCAGGCAGCCAAGTGTCCGTTTTGGTAGATCACGACCATGATTGCGGCCGCTGATCTTCCCGATGACATTGATGCGCTCAAAGCCATGATTGTGGCCCAGGGCGAGCAGAATGCGCGTCTGGAAACACTGGTCGCGGCGCTGAGGAAGGCACTCTTTGGTCGTAAATCCGAAAAGGTTGATCCAGACCAGTTCGAGTTGGCATTGGAAGATATCGAAACCGGGATTGCCCAGATTGAGGCCGAGGGCGAAACCAATCCGCTTGTCACGCCAACACGGACTTCCGCGCCGCGCCAGAGCAACCGGGGGTCGTTGCCGAAACATCTGCCGCGCATCGAAGAGGTGATCGAGCCGGACAGCACCATCTGCGGCTGTGGCTCTGAACGGCATGTCATTGGTGAGGATATCAGTGAACGGCTTGATATCGTTCCGGCCCAGTTCCGGGTGATCGTCACCCGCCGCCCGAAATATGCCTGCCGGTCCTGCGAAGAAGGCATCGTCCAGGCTCCGGCCCCGGCGCATCTGATCCCAGGCGGGATGCCAACCGAGGCAGCCATCGCCCATGTGATCGTCTCAAAATACGCGGATCACACGCCGCTATATCGCCAAGCTCAGATCTACGCCCGGCAAGGCATTGTTCTGGATCGCTCGACACTGGCCGCCTGGGTTGGCAGAGCAGCATTTGAGTTGCGTCCTGTTTATGACGCGCTGATGGCCGATCTGAAGCGGTCAACCAAGCTATTCATGGATGAGACCGTGGCTCCGGTCCTTGATCCCGGTCGCAAGAAAACCAAAACAGGCTACTTCTGGGCGCTCGCCCGCGATGATCGGCCCTGGAGTGGGGACGACCCGCCTGGTGTGGCCTTCACATATGCACCCGGCCGCGCCGGTGAATACGCAAAGCAAATTCTTGAAGGGTTCAACGGCACACTGCAAGTTGATGGCTATGCCGGATACAACCGCCTGCTCAAACGGCAGGAGGGCTCGATCCGGTTGGCGCACTGCTGGGCACACGCCCGTCGTAAGCTCTTTGATGTGGCAAAAGCTGGCAAAGCCACTCCGATTGCGGATGAAGGTATCGCGCAAATCCAGGCGCTCTACCGCATCGAAAAGGAAATCAGAGGCCAAAGCCCGGCCACCCGGAACGCAGTGCGGCAGGAACGCTCAAAACCAACCATTGATCAGATGGAATTTTGGCTCCGGGAAACGCGCTCCCGCGTCTCCGCCAAATCACCCATCGGCGAAGCCCTGAGCTACATTGCTAAGCACTGGGAAGGCCTGACCATGTTCCTCGATGATGGTCGCGTGGAACTGGATTCCAACAGTGTCGAGCGGACAATCCGCCCAATCGCTCTGAACCGCAAGAACGCACTCTTCGCTGGCCATGACGTCGGAGCGCAAAACTGGGCCATCCTCGCCTCGATGATCGAAACCTGCAAATTGAACGGGATCGATCCCCATGCCTGGCTCACCCAAACACTGACCGCCATCGCGCGAGGACACAAACAGTCCCAAATCAACGACCTGCTGCCGTGGAACCACTCCGCGCAGGTGTGATCAGCGCACCGCTTACAGTTCGTTAACGAATGCGGCAGGTTCAAGGTCGTGCTTTGCATACTCGGAGGCTTGTCCCGGTTCGAGATTATGATTCTGAAGAATAGCCATACCTTGTTCGCGTAGGATGACCTCGTCGGCATTACTGGACCTCAAGAGGCTCCACTTTCTGTCAAGCTGTTTGGTCAACTCTTGAGATTTTTTAACAGCCTCTGCCGCGTCCTTGGTTTTCAGACTTTCAAAGTAGTTTTTCTTACCATCGTAAAAGGACCGTATATCTTCAGGTATGGGGCGACGATACTTTGCAATACCTCGACGCCATTGGACGTGCTTTATCTTGATCATCAGGGGACCGTATCTGTACCAGCTATTCGACATGTGTCACCTAAAGTGTCACCCTTCGAAACGCAATACGGACGTAAGTTGCTGTAATTAAGTAATAATATGGCAAATTATGGCGCACCTGAGAGGATTCGAACCTCTGGCCTCTGCCTTCGGAGGGCAGCGCTCTATCCAGCTGAGCTACAGGTGCCTTGGCCGTTAGCTACCCTCGTTCCGGGCCGGGTGCAACTGCAAAACCGCAAGGCACTCAGGCAAAGAGCTCATGTGCCAGTTCCAACGCATCAATCAGGATATCGACCTCATCCGTGGTGTTATAGAGCCCAAAGCTGGCCCGAGAGGTGGCGGTGACGCCCAGGTGATCCATCAGCGGGCCCGCGCAGTGATGCCCGGCGCGTACAGCGACGCCTTTTTTGTCGAGAATGGTCGAAACATCGTGGGGATGCCCTGCCCCATCCAGTGTGAAGCTGAAGATCGCGGCCTTGTTCGCCGTGGTGCCCTGTACCTGCAACCAGTTCAACCCGGCCAGACGCCGCATCGCATAATCGCGCAACCCGGCCTCGTGCGCGGCGATGTTTTGCATGCCCAGATCCATCATGTAATCCAGCGCAACACCCAATCCGATGGTTTGTACGATACCTGGCGTGCCAGCCTCGAACTTCATGGGGGGATCGTTGTAGATCACCTGATCTTTCGAGACCTCTTTGATCATGTCGCCACCACCGATAAAGGGGCGCATCTCGGCCATGCGGTCGGATTTGATATAGATCGCGCCCGAACCGGACGGGCCATAAAGCTTATGGCCGGTGATCGCATAAAAATCACAGCCGATATCTTCGACATTCACCGGCATATGCACAGCACCCTGACTGCCATCCACCAGAACCGGAACACCTTTGGCATGGGCGCCCTGCGTGATCGCTTTGACATCCACCACGGTGCCCAGCACATTCGAACACTGGGTCACGGCGACCAGTTTCGTCTTAGGACCAATCGCGTCAATCACCGCTTGCGGGTCCAGATGGCCCGTTGCGTCCACATCCACCCATTTCAAAACCACACCCTGCCGTTCGCGCAGGAAATGCCAGGGTACGATGTTGGCATGATGCTCCATCACACTCAGCACGATCTCATCGCCCGCCTGCAAACGCGGCATGGCCCAACCATAGGCCACCAGATTGATACCCTCGGTCGTGCCCGAGTTCAGGACGATCTCATCCTCATCCTGTACACCCAGAAACCGGGCGACTGTGCCGCGCACGGCCTCATATTTCTCGGTCGCCAGATTCGACAGATAGTGCAGGCCGCGATGCACATTCGAGTACTCATGCGCATAGGCTTGCGTGATCGCGTCAATCACCACCTGAGGTTTCTGCGCCGACGCCCCGTTATCGAGATAGGTCAGAGGTTTTCCGTTGACCTGTCGCGACAGGATAGGAAAGTCGGCACGAATTTTCTGTACGTCATACATGGTAGATTTCCTACACAGCCCCATCCGGGAGCAGCCAAAGAACAAACGGCAAAACAACCAGCCCCGACATCAGGATCACCAGAAACGATTTCCCGAGAGACGCGAACTGATGCGCCTCATTCAGAAAATGCAGGGTGATATAGAGGCTCAGCACCAACATCGCGAGGGTCGCGGGCAGAAACAGAAACGGCAGCACTGCGACCGTAACCAACGTTATCGCCTGCCCCACGACCTGCAAAAGCTGGAGCCAGACCACAAGTGTCAGCAGGCCGTCAAACGACCCGCGCCCGCCCAAAAGCCGCCCCACCATAAGAAAGACCACCACGCTGATCAGAATGGCCGAAACCGATACGAACAGCATCCGCGGAATCGGTTCGACAACCTGCTGAACGTCCGGGTTGATATACGGTAAGACAAAGCCCGACGCGGTTTGAACCAAGGCGTTCAGAACCACGACCAGAGCGATCACCAGCCACAAAACCTCGCGGCCAAGCGGCATCGCCAGCAGCTTTCGGGCGGCCTCGGCCGGGTTCGACAGGGTCAGAACGACCATATTCAACAGCGCGGCAGAGTTCATTTTGCGGCCTTTTGTGATTGTTTCAGACCCGACAACCAGAACCAGAGGAATGTCGCAAGCCATATCAGCCCAACCAGGGTTTGTGCCGGGCCGGGCCCGATGAAACCGGCCACAAGACCGTTCAGCAACACCAACGGGGCCGACGCAAGCAGCGCCCAGAACAGCGCAAGCCGCGCGCCATAACTGGTCCCGTTGCCACCGACAAGCCGTGCAATCAAGTGGGACAGCCAGGCCAGAAAATAGAAGAACAGCGGCAAGATGAAGACCGAGCCCAACAAGGCGCCGCCCATCAGCATGTTCAGCTCTGACCCTTCAAGATGGGCCTGCCGGGCAAGGCTCGGCAATTGAGCAATAAAACCCACGATGCAAAAGGCCATGACAAACGCCAGCGCCCGGTCCTCTCGTGGCCCCATATCCAGAAGGCGGCGCACAACACGCCCCGGTCCGCGATACGTGGCCACGATATCCGTTGTGACAGGCATCAGTGGCGGCGTGCCAGCCAATCTTGCAGTCGCGTAACGATTACTTCGGCCAGTGCGTCATCCTCGATCTCCTGAACCGCTTCGGCAAGGAAAGCCAGTGTCAGCATATCCGTCGCCTCGCGGGTCGGAACCCCGCGCGAGCGCAGATAAAACAGAGCCGTTTCATCAATCGCGCCCGAGGTTGAGCCGTGCGAACACGCCACGTCATCGGCATAGATTTCCAGCTCGGGCTTGGCAAGAAACTGGCTGTCCTCATCCAGCAGCAGCGACTGGCTGATCTGATATCCGTCGGTTTTCTGCGCGCCTTCTTTTACAAGGATTTTCCCCTGAAAGACGCCGGTTGCTCCGTTGCGCAGCACCTTCTTGAACACCTGACGGCTTTCGCAATTCACCGCGTCATGGGTGACAAAAACCGTGTCATCGTGATGGAATTCGCCATCCCCCACGCACGCGCCCGCCACATGCGCCACCGCATCATCGCCGGTCAGTTCAATCACCTGCTCGTTCCGTGTCAGAACGCCATTCACCGTGAGGGTGAAGGATTTGTAGACCGATTCCGTCCCCATCCGGGTAAACATATGCGTCGCCGCGCGCCGCTGATGATCCCGGCCCTGCGCGCGGATATGGTGAAGCGCGCCGCCATCGGCGATGTCGATCTCCATACATTTGTTAAAGCGCGAGGCCGCGGGGCCGTTCTCCAGAATGGTTACCTCGGCATCTGATTCAACGCGTACCACATGATGCAGGATCGCATCCGACGTTTCCGAGGCGTGGCGATAGATCAGGCTGATCGGTTTTGAGGGTTTTCCCGTGACGTGAATCGCCACACCGTCCGAGGCATAGGCGGTATTCAGCGCTGCCAGCGGGCGCTGCACTGGTGTTTGCCCGTTTGCTTCAAGAACGCCGTATAACTCTTTGGCCCAGTGGATATCTTTACCGCAGATATCCTCAAGGCGATCGATGGTTACGCCTTCCAGCGACAGCTCATCCGATTCTTCGGGGCTGAACACGCCGTCGATAAAGACGATCTTCAGCCGATCGAATTCATGGAACATCGTCGGCTCATCGGTCTGGAACAGAGCCGCGGTTGGCGCTTCAGCAGAGGTCAGCGTGTCTGGACGCGTGTATTTCCAGTACTCATCCCGACGACCGGGCAAACCCATCTGACGCAGGCGCGCCAAGGCAGCCTCGCGCGCCTTTTTCGTGCAGCCCGCATCCGGCATGGTCAACGTGGCCAGCCGTTCTTCGGTTACCGTTTGTTTTGCTTGGGGCAAAGCCATCAGTTCACCTCGGCCAGAATGTCGGCATAGCCGTTGTTTTCCACTTCCAGCGCCAGTTCCGGACCGCCCGATTTGACGATCCGACCTTCGGCCATGATGTGCACCACGTCCGGCTTGATGTGATCCAGCAGACGCTGATAATGCGTGATCACCAGAAAGCCACGCCCTTCATCGCGCAGCGCATTCACGCCCTCGGCGACCAGTTTCATAGCGTCGACATCAAGGCCCGAGTCGGTCTCGTCCAGAATGCACATCTTGGGCTCAAGCATTGCCATCTGCAAGATTTCATTGCGCTTTTTCTCACCGCCCGAAAAGCCTACGTTAACCGGGCGCTTCAGCATATCCGCGTCGATCTTGAGCGCTTTGGCTTTGGCGCGAACCTCTTTCAGGAAATCCGTGGCCGACAATTCGTCTTCGCCGCGCGCCTTGCGTTGTGCGTTTACCGCTGTGCGCAGAAAGGTCATGTTGCCCACACCGGGTATTTCGACCGGATACTGGAACGCCAGAAACACCCCGGCAGCGGCACGCTCTTCCGGTTCCATCTCAAGCAGATCTTCACCGCCCAAAGAGGCCGAACCTTCAGTCACCTCATACCCATCGCGGCCCGACAGCACATAGCTGAGCGTCGACTTACCCGAACCATTGGGCCCCATGATCGCATGCACTTTCCCGGCGTCAACCGTCAGATCGACCCCTTTGAGAATCTGTTTGTCTTCTTCCTCAAGTTTCACGTGCAGGTTCTTGATTTCCAGCATATTTTGTCCTTTTGCATACCGCAAGGAGCCACCCGGCCCCAATATATTTGTTCAGGTAAATGTGGGATCAGCCCACGGAACCTTCCAGCGAGATCGCAACCAGTTGTTGCGCTTCCATCGCAAACTCCATTGGCAGGGCCTGCAGCACATCCTTGCAGAATCCATTGACGACCAGCGCCACCGCCTCTTCCTCATCCATGCCACGCTGGCGGCAGTAGAACAGTTGATCATCATCCACCTTGGATGTGGTCGCCTCGTGCTCAACCCGGGACGAGTTGTTGCGGACCTCGATGTAAGGCACTGTATGCGCGCCACATTTATCGCCGATCAGCAAGCTGTCACACTGGGTATAGTTCCGGCTGTCCTTCGCCTTGGGATGCATCGCCACCAGACCACGATACGTGTTCTGCGCTTTGCCCGCGCTGATCCCCTTGGACACGATGCGTGATTTGGTGTTCTTGCCCAGATGAACCATCTTGGTGCCGGTATCGGCCTGCTGATAGTTGTTGGCAATCGCGATCGAATAAAACTCGCCCTGGCTGTCATCGCCACGCAAGATGCAGGACGGGTACTTCCACGTCACAGCCGATCCGGTCTCAACCTGCGTCCACATCACTTTGGAGCGATCCCCCCGGCAATCGGCGCGCTTGGTCACGAAGTTATAGATGCCGCCCTTGCCGTTTTCGTCCCCGGGGAACCAGTTCTGGACGGTCGAGTATTTTACCTCGGCATCTTCCTCGATGATGATCTCAACCACAGCCGCATGCAACTGTGCCGTGTCACGTTGCGGCGCGGTGCAGCCTTCCAGGTAAGAGACATAGGATCCCTTGTCGGCAATGATCAGGGTGCGCTCGAACTGGCCGGTGTTTTCGGCATTGATGCGGAAATAGGTGCTCAGCTCCATGGGGCAGCGCACGCCCGGCGGCACGTAGACGAATGAGCCGTCCGAGAATACAGCCGAATTCAGCGTGGCATAGAAATTGTCAGACACCGGCACGACCGAGCCCAAGTATTTCTTCACCAGTTCTGGATGTTCCTTGATCGCCTCGGAGATTGAGCAGAAGATAACCCCAGCCTCTTTCAGCTCTTTCTGGAAGGTTGTGCCGACCGAGACCGAATCGAACACCGCATCTACGGCGACCTTGCGCCCTTCGGCGGGCGCATTTTCAGCCCCTTCCACGCCAGCCAGAATCATCTGTTCTTTCAGCGGGATACCCAGCTTTTCGTAAGTGGCCAGCAGCTTGGGATCGACCTCGTCCAGAGACTTGGGCTTTTCTTCCATCGATTTCGGACGCGCATAATAATACTGATTCTGAAAATCGATCTCGGGGTAGTTGACCATCGCCCAGTTGGGCTCTTCCATCTTGGTCCAGCGCTCAAACGCGGCCAAACGCCATTCGGTCATCCATTCCGGCTCATCATTCTTATCCGAAATCAGGCGCACGATGTCCGGGTTCACGCCCTTGGGCGCGTATTCCATTTCGATCTCGGTTTCCCAGCCGTATTTATATGCTCCGCCGACCTCGCGCACCGCATCCACGGTTTCCTGATCGACACCCTCTTTTACCTGGGTCTGGTCCAAAGCGGCCATGTAACACCCTCCGTCAAATCACGCGGCACGCGCGCGATGCTTCTTTTCTTTGTCCAACCACGTTTCAGAGAAACGCAGCACATCTTCTTCCGTTGTCTCAGGCCCCAGCGACACGCGGATCGCGCTGGCTGCGGTCTGTTCGTCAAATCCCATGGCGGTCAGCACAGCACTGGCGCGCACCTTGCCGCTGGAACAGGCCGAGCCGGCGCTGATCGCAAAACCCGACAAATCCATCTGCATGACCTGCGTCTCGCCCTTCCATCCGGGTGTCGCGAAACACAGCGTATTGGGGAGCCGTTCATAATCTTTCCCGACAAAAATAGTAGCTTTGGCACCAGCCTCAAGAGCGTTTTCTAGAATATTTCTAAGTTTGGTAACTTTTTCCCAAACACCATTGGCAAGATCGGCCGCTGCGGCCTGAGCTGCAGCGCCGAACCCTGCAATTCCAATCAGATTTTCTGTGCCGGACCGGCGGCCCATTTCCTGCCCGCCGCCTTTAATCTGCGCCGCCAGATCGGTTCCGCGCTTCATCACCAGCGCGCCCACACCCTTTGGGCCGCCCAGCTTGTGTGCAGAAATCAGCGCCATCTCGGCATTCAGCCAGTTGAACGCAACCGGCAGCTTGCCAAAGGCCTGAGTCGCATCCGTCACTGCCAAACCCGCGGGGGTGGTCTGAATGATACCGGTCTCGGAATTGGCCAATTGCAGGGTCGACTGCGCGGGGTCGGTGATCGCCACCTGCCCCTGCGCTGAAACGGGAAGAGTTTCGCGTGTCCAGGCTCTTACCGCGTCATGTTCAACTGCAGCGCCCAGCAGGTCGCGCCCGGCCATCGCCAAAGCGGCAGCCTCGGTCGCACCCGAGGTGAAGATGATATCCGCCCCGTCCGCGCCAAATGCCGTCGCAATCTGCGCGCGGGCCTTTTCGATCACTGCTTTCGCCGCACGCCCCTCGGCGTGGACAGAGGAGGGATTGCCCACCAGATCCATCGCCGCGATCATCGCGTCGCGCGCCTCGGGCCGCAAAGGGGCCGTTGCATTATGATCGAGATAAACCCGTTTCATAGATGTATCTTTTCCAACATGGGTCTTTCCAAGCACATCAACCGCATCGCCGGATTAGTCGTCCACAACCGAAAACAAGGTCGGGACCGCCGGGCACGGTGCCATATCATTCCGGATCACATCTGACAGCCGGGTTTGATGCAGAAACACATAGACATTCGCGCTGAGGCTTTCCCACAGCCGATTGGTCAGGGATTGCGCCCGACTGCCCGAAGACGCGCCCGTAGCCCCGGCCCCCTTGTGCATCGCATCCACCGTCTCATCAACAGCCGCCAGAATCTCGACCACCCGGATCTCCGAGGGCGCGCGCGCCAGACGGTACCCCCCGCCCGGGCCACGAACCGAGCTGACCAGATCGGCGCGGCGCAGCTTGACGAAAAGCTGTTCAAGGTAGGGAAGCGAAATGTCCTGACGTTCCGAAATCTCGCCCAGCGTGACCAGCGCGTCAGATGATTGCAGCGCGATGTCAGCCAGTGCAACCATGGCATAGCGGCCCTTGGTCGACAGTTTCATATCATTTCCTCCCGCCAAGAACCACGCGAAAACATTGACGTTGCCGCAGCCAATGCGTATCTCCCACTGGCAGCGCTGTAACGCGCCACAATGTAATTAGAACCGTTCTAAGGTGCCGGATGATTACCGTCAAGATCATCTTCGTACCGACGCGTCAAAAAACAGGACCAAAGCACACATGCCCGAGGTGATTTTTCCCGGACCCGAAGGCCGCCTGGAAGGCCGCTACCACCCGCAAAAGGAAAAAGACGCACCGATCGCCATCGTGCTTCACCCGCATCCCCAGTTCGGCGGGACCATGAACAACAAGGTGGTCTACAACCTGCACTATGCCTTTTATAACATGGGCTTCACTGTTCTGCGCTTTAACTTCCGCGGCGTCGGGCGCAGTCAGGGCGAATATGATCAGGGCGTAGGTGAGTTGAGCGACGCGGCCTCGGCGCTGGATTACCTGCAATCGATGAACAACAATTCCAAGCATTGCTGGGTTGCTGGCTTTTCATTCGGCGCATGGATCGGCATGCAACTGCTGATGCGCCGCCCCGAGATCACCGGCTTCATCAGCGTTTCGCCACCCGCGAACATGTATGATTTCTCGTTTCTCGCGCCCTGCCCGTCTTCGGGTCTGATCATCAACGGTCTGGCTGATCGCGTGGCACCGCCCGCAGATACCGCATCTCTGGTCGGCAAACTGCACGAGCAAAAAGGCATCACCATCACCCATAACGAGGTGGAAGGTGCTGACCATTTCTTCCAGGACCGTCACATGGACACGCTGATGACCGACGTGACCGACTATGTTAAACGCCGCCTGACCGAGAACACACGCTGATGTCTGACACCGTCACCGCCCTCGCCGCCCGACTGGCAGAGGACACGATGAAAGTGATGGATGAAACCGGTGAGGACCGGTTCTTTGTTGAGGTTGGCGAGTTGCTTGGCGCATCATCGCAATCTCTGGAAGAAGCGTTTCTGACCGAAATCCGTGTCCGGCTGGCCGAACGCAAGGCGCGGCAGTTCGTTGTAAAAAGACTGTCCGAGCATCGTTCGAAACTCAAAGCCATCGAAAAACAGTAAAACGCGGTCAGGCATCGCCCCGGACTAAAGAACCCGGAATAAAGAAAAGGAGCCCGAAGGCTCCTTTTCACATATATCGTTCGGCGGGCGCCTAAACCTGAATACCCGTTAACCGTTCAACATTCTGGGCTGCATCAATGTCGACGGACCCCCCGCCTGCAAGCCACCCCAGCGCCACTATCAATACCGAAACGATAATGACAGATTTTGCGAAATTCGTCATATCATCAGACTCGTTAACAACTTACTAACCACGCTTAAGTTGCTAACACGACGCCTTATGCCCGAATAGTCCGGTTTACCTGACCTTTGGTAAACTTCATTTTAGGGTTGTGTTATCCGTATTCAGGCGAACCGATCCACCAAAACACCGTGTCTGCCCGATTCTGATCACTCGTCTATTTTTGCCACAGCAGATCACTGCCCACCGGTTAGGGCTGGCATATTTCGCCGCGCCGCGTTATGCGCGCGGCAACTTCCCGTTCAAAGGCTGACCTCTCATGGACCTGCGCAATATCGCAATCATCGCTCACGTGGACCACGGTAAAACCACCCTGGTGGATGAGCTTCTCAAACAATCCGGCGCGTTCCGGGAAAATCAGGCCGTGGCCGAGCGCGCCATGGACAGCAACGATCTGGAACGCGAGCGCGGCATTACCATTCTGGCCAAAGCCACCAGTGTTGAGTGGAAAGACACGCGCATCAACATCGTCGACACCCCCGGCCACGCCGATTTCGGGGGCGAGGTCGAACGGATTCTCAGCATGGTCGACGGTGTTGTCCTGCTGGTCGACGCAGCCGAAGGCCCCATGCCGCAAACCAAGTTCGTGACATCCAAGGCGCTGGCTCTGGGCTTGCGCCCCATCGTGGTGCTGAACAAGGTCGACAAACCGGATGCCGAGCCTGACCGGGCGCTGGATGAATGCTTTGACCTTTTCGCCAATCTCGGCGCTGATGATGATCAGCTGGATTTCCCGGCCATGTACGCCTCGGGCCGTTCGGGCTGGGCGGATATGGAACTGGATGGGCCGCGCAAAGACCTGACTGCGCTGTTTGATCTGATTGTTGATCACGTCCCTGCCCCAAAACAGATCGAAAAGAAGGATGAGCCCTTCCGGATGCTCGCCACTACGTTGGGAAGCGACCCGTTTATCGGGCGCATTCTGACCGGTCGTGTGGAAAGCGGAACACTAAAGGCAGGTGACAGCCTCAAAGCGCTCAGCCGCGATGGCAGTTTGATCGAGAGCTTCCGCGCCTCCAAGATTCTGGCCTTCCGCGGCCTCGCCCAACAGCCCATCGATGTGGCCGAAGCTGGCGATATCGTCACTATCGCAGGTATGAGCAAAGCCACCGTGGCAGATTCTCTGGTCGCCCCGCAGGTAGAAGACGCCCTGCCCGCGCAACCCATCGACCCGCCAACCATCACCGTGACCTTTGGCATCAACGATTCCCCTCTGGCTGGACGTGATGGCAAGAAGGTCCAATCCCGTGTGATCCGCGATCGCCTGATGAAAGAGGCCGAATCGAACGTCGCCATCCGCATCACCGACACTCCGGGCGGCGAAGCCTTCGAAGTCGCCGGGCGCGGTGAACTGCAGATGGGTGTTCTGATCGAAAACATGCGTCGCGAAGGGTTTGAACTCAGCATCTCGCGCCCGCAGGTTCTGTTCCGCCAGGAAGATGGTCGACGCCTTGAGCCCATCGAAGAGGTCACCATCGATGTGGATGACGACTATTCCGGTTCGGTTATTGAAAAGATCACCGGTGCCCGCAAAGGCGAACTGGTCGAGATGCGCCCTGCCGGGGCTGGTAAAACCCGCATCATCGCGCATGTGCCCTCACGCGGGCTGATCGGCTATCACGGTGAATTCCTGACCGATACGCGCGGCACCGGCGTGCTGAACCGCGTGTTCCACGACTGGGCACCCCACAAGGGACAAATCCCGGGCCGCCGCGCAGGTGTGCTGATCTCGATGGAGAAGGGTCAGGCCGTCGCCTATGCCTTGTGGAACCTGGAAGAGCGGGGCCGGATGTTTGTGGGGCCACAGACCGATGTCTATCAAGGCATGGTGATCGGCGAACATTCACGCGACAACGATCTTGAGGTGAACCCGCTGAAGGGCAAGAAACTGACCAATGTACGTGCCAGCGGCTCGGACGATGCGGTTCGACTGACACCGCATGTTCAGTTCTCGCTGGAAGAGGCCATCGCCTATATCGATGACGACGAGTTGGTAGAGGTTACGCCAAACGCAATCCGGCTGCGCAAACGCTACCTTGATCCGCATGAGCGTAAACGGATGGCTAAATCAGCCTGATGAGCGCTGCAAGCTTGTTCACGTGACGGAAACAATGCCGCAATCGTGACATTTTTACGCCAACTCAGAAACAGCACGAAAAAAGGAAGGCCTGCCCCCACGTCAGGTCTTCCTTTTGTTTTTTATATGTAAATCGCCTCATGAGTGAGCTGGATCACAGACACTCACCAAACTGTTGGCTTGAAAATAGGCGATAGAAAGAGGAATTTATGTTCAAAGTGTGACGCCGTTTTTGTATACGGCGATGTAGTTAACGAGTATCCGAGGAGTGGCGCTATGCGCATTAAATCCAAGTTGTTATCCGTTGTTTTTGCCAGTGCGGCATTGCCCATCGTTTGGGTCGGACCTGCGCAAGCAGCTGAGATGTGCACCGTAAAAACAGCAAGACAATCCGTATCCTCTGATACACTTTGTGCCTGCGACACCGTGAGTACGCGGATGCTGCGCTACCTTCAGCGGCGCGCCGACTTTGAGGACATCATCGAACGTACTCTGGTCGACTGCCCTGGTTTTGCTGCAGTACTAACCGACCTTCCAACTGCATCTATCGGTTTTGCTGAACAACGCTCCGGTGACGGGCGCGATGACGAGACCTTCGGTGGTGATGGCGGCGACGACGGTGGTGACGGTGGCGACGGCGGTGGTACCGGTGGCGGCGGCGGTGGTACCGGTGGCGGCGGCGGTGGTACCGGTGGCGGCGGCGGTGGTACCGGTGGCGGCGGCCCGGGTTCAGAAAGTGAAAACCCGGGGGATCCAAACGGTGATGGTAACAACACCTAAGGTCACTTCTATCCCAACAAGACGGGTGGAGCCAGACTAAGGCAACTTAGCTCCGCCCGTAGACACCAACCCAGTTGCGTGGTTGTTTCGGGTCCTGCATTCGCAAGAAAAGATAACGCGTATCATTCCATGGCTTGATCCGGTTGGTCAGGTTATCAAGCACAAGGTCACCCTGACTGGAACGGTAAACCAGCACAGCGTGAGAATTGCGGCGGGTGTCCAGAACGGTTGCGATCAGAAGTTTACGCGGATCGATACCCGCTCTGATCAGATCCCGCTTTTTCAGCAGGGCGAAATCTTCGCAATCTCCCCCTCGTGAGGTCGGCAATGCCCACATCTCGCGGGTTTTATATTGGGACTGGTCGGTTATTTCCCGCGTCGATGCATTCACGCGGCGGTTGATCTGCTTGACCAACTGCATTTCCTGCGCACTGGACAATCTGGTGGCGCTGTTATGTGCACACGCCCAGGAATACTGTCGGCAGAGCTGCTGTGCACCTGAAGGTGGTGGCGAAGCGGCCACGCTCTGGATAAACGCGGCATCCTTTGCCGATACCTCGCCGCCAATCAACAACGACCCCGATAACACAACTGCCATACTGACCTGATTGCATAGTTTTGCCGCAGGTTTGCCCATCGCGCCTAGCAGAGTGCCAAAGGTTTTCATGCCTGTCCCTCGAGTCCTGTACAATCCATATGATCGAAGCGCGTCAGAACCCTGTCTGGTTTCCTGAAAATATCCGCAAACCCCTGGTCGCGCGCAATCTTTCGTCAAGGTGAGGGGGAAAAGCGGCGGAAATTCGTCGGTTTTCGTGACCATTTCCGCGCAAGATCATGGCGTCACCCGCCACAATTTGTTCGGCTTACTTGTGCAAGCGTCTGGCGAAATCTAGGTAACTATTTGACGTATAACAAAATAATAAAGACCTCGCCTGACGAACAAAGCGGCATCCACGCAAGGCGCAATCACAAAAAACGCAACGAACCAGCGTTCGTTGCGTTACAGAAGTTTCGAAATGGGTGCGATTCTCAGTCTGTTATCTCAACAACAACCAGTTCGCGTTCGCTGGCCCCGCGCGCGTGATCAAGCGCTTGCTGGTACGCAGCGGAATTGTAGCATTCCACCGCTGCGTCAACCGAGGGGAAGCGGGCGACCACATTGCGTGGGCGCTCTTTGCCTTCCAGTTGAACATACCGCGCCGCGCGGGCGATGAATTCGCCCCCATGCGCCGCGATGGCTGGCCCCGCCAGTTCGGCATATTTCCCATACGCCTCGGTATCAGTAACCGTTACATGCGCAATCCAGAGTGCTGCCATCTTATCCTCCCAAAACCTGTTCCGCAGCCCTGATCGCCGCGTCTGCATTCGAAGCATCCTTGCCACCGCCCTGTGCCATGTCCGGACGCCCGCCGCCGCCTTTGCCACCAAGCTCTGCGACGGCGGCCCGAACCAGATCCACTGCAGATAACTGATCCGTCAAATCCGCTGTCACACCCGCGGCAACCGCCGCTTTGCCACCGGTATCCGCGATCAGCAGCACAACGCCTGATCCCAAACGGCTTTTGTGTTCATCAATCAGCGCCGGCAGGTCCTTACCGGATACACCGGTCAACGACTGCGCCATGAACGCAACCCCGTTCACATCCCGCGCTTCGGAACCACCGCCCTGCCCGGCCCCGCCAGCCATGGCCAGATCACGGCGCAATTGCGCAACCTCGTTCTGCAACGCCTTGCGTTCATCCAGCAGTGACTTTACGCGCGTCACCACATCATCCGGCTGCGCCTTAAGCTCCAGCGCAATCGTGCCCAACCTGTGATCCTGCGCCGAGAGGTATTTGAATGCCTCATCCCCGGTCAGAGCTTCAATCCGGCGCACGCCCGCGCTGCTGGCACTGTCACCCAGCACAACAAACGTACCGATATCACCGGTCTGACGCACATGGGTTCCCCCACAAAGCTCGATCGACCAGGTTTCACCATCCTGCCCTTTACCGGTGGTGGCTTTGCCCATCGAGACCACACGCACCTCATCGCCGTATTTCTCGCCAAACAGCGCCTGCGCACCCAGTTCGCGGGCGTCATCCGGGGTCATTATACGTGTCTCAACGGTTGAGTTCTGACGGATGAACGCATTGACCTCACGCTCAACCTTTTTCATCTCGTCCAAAGTCAGCGCCTTGGAGTGGCTGAAATCGAACCGCAGCCGATCTGACGCATTCAGCGAGCCGCGCTGTGCCACATGATCACCCAGCGTCTCGCGCAGGGCTTCATGCAGCAGATGCGTCGCCGAATGGTTCGCGCGAATGGCGGTGCGGCGGGCGTGATCCACCTCAAGCTCTACCGCATCCCCTTTCGAGATGGCCCCGTGATCAACGGTTACCTTATGGGCATAGACCTTGCCCTCGGCAAACTTTCGGGTGTCTTCGACACGTGCCACATCATCGCGCGCATCCAGCCGACGAATCTCGCCCGTGTCACCAACCTGGCCACCGGCCTCGCCATAAAACGGGGTCTGATTGACCACGATCCAACCGCTGCCGCCCTGTTCGATGCTGTCGACCAGCACGCCATCGACCACCAGAGCGGCGATCTGGCCTTCGGCCTTCTCGGTGTCGTAGCCCAGAAAATCCGTGGCCCCGGCTGTATCCAGAACATCGAACCAGACCACCTGATCAGCCGATTCCCCCGATCCTGCCCAAGCTGCGCGGGCCTTGGCTTTCTGTTCAGCCATGGCGGCGTCGAACCCGTCAGTGTCAACCGTGCGGCCTTTTTCGCGCAATGCGTCCTGTGTCAGATCAAGCGGGAATCCGTAGGTATCATAGAGCTTGAATGCTGCCTCACCGGGCAACGGGTCACCTGCGGGCAGACCGGCAAGCTCGTCATCCAGCAGCTTGAGGCCGCGATCCAGCGTCTGCTTGAAGCGGGTCTCTTCCAGCAGCAGCGTCTCTTCGATCAGAGGTTGCGCCTGACCGAGTTCGGAATACTGCGCCCCCATCAATTGTACCAGAGTTGGCACCAACTGATACATGATCGGATCTTTTGCACCCAACAGATGCGCATGGCGCATCGCACGGCGCATGATGCGGCGCAGCACATAACCGCGCCCGTCATTTGACGGCATCACCCCATCAGCAATCAGGAACGACGTCGAACGCAGGTGATCTGCAATCACCCGGTGGTGTACATTCTGATCGCCATAGGGGTCGACATTTGTGGCGTCCGCCGACGCCTCGATCAGCGTTTTGAACAGGTCGGTGTCATAGTTATCATGGCTGCCCTGCAACAGCGCGCCAATCCGTTCCAGCCCCATACCGGTATCGATCGACTGCATGTCGAGCTCTACCATCGCGCCGTCCTCGAACTGTTCGTTCTGCATGAAAACGATGTTCCAGATCTCGATAAAACGGTCGCCATCTTCCTCGGCCGAACCCGGAGGGCCACCCCAGATGTGATCGCCGTGATCATAGAAAATCTCGGTGCACGGGCCACAGGGGCCGGTTGGCCCCATCTGCCAGAAGTTATCGCTTGTGGCGATGCGGATGATCCGGTCTTCGGGCACACCAACCTTCTTCCAGATCTCAAACGCCTCATCATCCGTGTGATACACAGTTGTCAGCAGGCGGCTTTTGTCGATCCCGAATTCCTTGGTAATCAACTCCCATGCAAAAGGGATTGCCTCGGGTTTGAAATAATCCCCGAATGAGAAATTCCCCAGCATTTCAAAGAAGGTATGGTGACGTGCGGTGTATCCCACATTGTCCAGATCGTTATGTTTACCACCGGCGCGCACACATTTTTGCGAGGTTGTCGCGCGCTGATAGTCGCGGGTTTCCACACCGGTAAACAGGTTCTTGAACTGCACCATACCCGAGTTCACGAACATCAGCGTCGGGTCGTTGCGCGGCACCAGCGGGCTGGATGCAACCACTTCGTGCCCCTGCTTGGCGAAATAATTCAGAAAGGTTGATCGGATGTCGTTCAGCGTGGGCATAGGGCTCTCTCGGCGCGCATTCGTTAGGGTATGCGAAGGTTTAGCCCTCCGCCCCGGGAGTGTCCACAGGCGAGGCGCGCCAGAACGCGACAAGGCGGACCTGACGGACCGCCTTGTACTGAGCATTCTCAGTCATTCTTTATGTAATGTGCGGGGAATGCCACTCTCCCCCTCCGCAATCATTCAGGCTTCGAGGATGTCATCCTCTTCCGCATCAGGCGGCATCTCAAAATCCAAACCATGTGCTGCACGGATCTTATCTTCGATATCCAAAGCAATGCGGGCATTGTCGCGCAGGTATTGCTTGGCATTCTCACGCCCCTGTCCGAT
Organism: Rhodobacteraceae bacterium KLH11; assembly: GCA_000158135.1. Classification (GTDB taxonomy): domain Bacteria; phylum Pseudomonadota; class Alphaproteobacteria; order Rhodobacterales; family Rhodobacteraceae; genus Ruegeria. The sequence goes on along the minus strand of DS999531.1, from coordinate 2,752,040 downwards.
CCGCTCGTCGCCATAGCTGAACCACGAGCCCGATTTCTCGACCACTCCGGCCTTGACGCCCAGATCCAGCAGTTCGCCCATCTTGGAAATGCCTTCGCCATACATGATGTCAAACTCCACCTGCTTGAACGGTGGCGCCACCTTGTTCTTGACCACCTTCACGCGGGTCTGGTTGCCAACAACCTCGTCCCGGTCCTTGATCGCACCGATGCGGCGGATGTCCAGACGGACCGAGCTGTAGAATTTAAGTGCATTACCACCGGTGGTGGTTTCGGGGCTGCCGAACATGACGCCGATCTTCATCCGAATCTGGTTGATGAAGATCACCATGCAGTTCGAGCGGCTGATTGATCCTGTCAGCTTGCGCATGGCCTGGCTCATCAGACGGGCCTGTACGCCCACATTGCTGTCGCCCATGTCGCCTTCCAGCTCGGACTTCGGCGTCAGTGCCGCAACCGAGTCGACCACGACCATATTCACCGCCCCCGAGCGCACCAGCGTATCGGTAATCTCAAGCGCCTGCTCGCCGGTATCGGGCTGCGAGATCAAAAGCTCGTCCAGATCGACACCCAGTTTGCGCGCATATTGCGGATCAAGCGCATGTTCGGCATCTACAAACGCACAAACACCGCCGCGTTTCTGCTGTTCGGCAATACAATGCAGTGTCAGCGTGGTTTTGCCCGAACTTTCCGGCCCATAAATCTCGACAATCCGCCCCATCGGCAAACCGCCGATTCCCAGCGCGATATCCAGCCCCAGCGAGCCGGTCGAGCTGGCCTCGATGTCCTGCTTGGCATCCTCGCCCAGCTTCATGATCGAGCCCTTGCCGAACTGCCGTTCGATTTGTGCCAGCGCGCTGTCGAGCGCCTTTTGCTTGTCTGCGTTTTTCTTGTCGCTCATCGTCAGAAGATCCGCCATTGTCCTGTCGCCTTCTCTTTTGTCACACCCTTGATCGGGCGGCAATCGCTGCTTTGTTCGCCTCTTGTTCCTTATGAGACCAAAAAGAGAACATTTCAACTAAAACTTATGCAAACTACTTTTGAGCAATTGTGTTAAAGAGTCGTTTACGACAATCTGAAACAGCAAAGGCATTGAAGGTAAACAATAAAGTGCTTGTATTCTATAAAGAGCGTCTGGCGCTTCTGTCTGTTCCCAAAACTGGCAGCACCGCCTATCAAACGGCCCTGCGTGACCGGGCCGATCTTGTTGTTTCAGGGCCGACTGACCTGAAACACGCCAATATGCGCCGGTATGACCGTTTCTTTCAGACGATGTTCCGCAAGATGTTCGATACCGAAATGGAGGTGATGGCTGTCGTGCGCGAACCCATCGACTGGCTTGGAAGCTGGTATCGATATCGCAGGCGCGCAGAGTTGGCGGGCGACGCCCATTCCACGCAGTCCCTGACGTTCGATGACTATCTGAACGCCTACATGCAAACCCCGCGCCCTGCATGCGCCGATGTCGGCTGTCAGACTGAGTTCCTGCAACCCCGCAGCAACGGTGCCGGTGTCACCCATGTGTTCAGGTATGAAAATCAGGATAAAATCCTGCATTTCCTGCAAAATCGCCTGCAGTGTGACATTCAGCTTCAGCGCGAGAATGTCTCGCCCAGATGCGCGCTTGAGCTTTCGGACCAGATCGAACAGCGTTTCCGGTCCCTGCACGGTGCTGAATTCGCGCTGCATCATGCCGCTAGTTGAGTTGCTGGAACACCGCCTCGGTCAGTTGTGTCAATGAGAATGGCTTGGGCAGGAAAGCCGAGTTTTCAATCTCGGGGCCCGTTTCACCAAACGCGCCCTCGGTGTAGCCAGACATGAAGACAACCCGCACGTCCGGGCGCGTCTTCATCGCCTGCCGCACCCAGGTCGGCCCGTCCATCCCGGGCATCACGACATCGGTCACGAACACATCCACCACGAGGTTCAGATCATCCAGAAGACGCAATGCATCCTCAGCTGATTCCGCCTCCAGCACGGTATATCCTTTCAGCCGGAGCGCCCGCGTTGCGAACGCACGCACGGGGGCTTCGTCTTCGACCAGAAGAACAACACCTTCGCCCTGCCGCGGCCCCTGCTCTGCCGGGGCCTCCGGCGTCACCGGCTCAGCGGTCTGCATCGCCGCGCTGACCGGCAACAAGACCGTAAATTCGGTTCCCTTGCCCCGAATGCTGTCGACAAAGATAAACCCGCCGGTCTGCTTGACGATGCCATAAACCGTGGACAGACCCAGACCTGTGCCTTCGCCCGTGCGCTTGGTTGTATAAAACGGCTCGAACACTTTTTGCAGTTTGTCTGCGGGTATTCCGACGCCGCTGTCGATGACCTTGACCGTCACATACTCACCCGGCTGTACCGTGGCCCGGTCGCGTGAGAGCGCGCGGTCCAGCGTCAGCACTTCGGTTTCGATCCGGATCTCGCCCCCCTCGGGCATTGCATCGCGGGCATTGACGACAAGGTTCATCAACACCTGCTCCAACTGCCGTTTATCAGCGCAGACGGGTTTGAGCACCGGGTCATGGCTGAGGGTCAGGCGTACTTTCTCACCCACCAGCCGGTTCAGCAAATGAATGAGATCCGAGATCGTATCGCGCAGATCCAGAACCTCGGGGCGAAGGGTCTGTTTGCGCGAGAACGCCAATAGCTGACTGACCAGAGCCGCCGCGCGATTGGCGTTCTGATTGATCTGCACAAGATCCCCGTAATTCGGATCATTCTGATCGTGGCGCAGCAGCAGCAGGTCGCAATGCCCTGAAATCGCTGTCAGCAAGTTGTTGAAATCATGCGCAACCCCGCCAGCCAACTGCCCGACTGCCTGCATCTTCTGGCCCTGCACAAATTGTGCCTCAAGCGTTTTCAGTTCGGTAGCATCATTCAGAACCGCAATCAGGAAAACCTGACCATCTTTCAGGATGCGCGACAGCGTCACCTGAACAAATATCTCTTTGTCCTTGCGCGTCAGCCGGAGGAATTCCGATACGGGTCCGGAGTCGTCTTCGACAGCGCGGGCCAGCCATTCCCGAATGGGATAACCAAGCCCTTGCATCATGTTCGCAATGTTTGACGCCCCAATCTCGATCTCGCCCACCAGCTGGATTGCAAGCCGGTTGGCTTGCTCGATCTCGCCCTGCGGTGACAAACACATGATCGGAACAGGCAGGTCCGCGAATGAGCTTGTCTGGCGCTGCGCAGGCGCATCGCTGGTCGGGGTGAACAGAATATCGCGCGCGGTCCCGCTCTCTCTCAGAAGTGAGGGGATAAAGGGTTTTTCGCCCTCCGGCGTGGCAATCCGTGCAACATTGTCCGGCGTAACCGTATGCCCCTGAAAAACTTCCTTCAAACCCGCCGGAGAATGGCCGAACAGGTCCGTCGCTGCCTTATTGGCATCAAGAACAACATTATGGTGCCCAAAGGTTATAACCGGCATTTGCGCGCTGTCCCAGGGATGTTTCGCCCGCATCCTAAAGCGCCAGCAAAACCGATCGTAATCCAGAGATGTCGCGGAAACCGCAATCGTCTGCCCGCGTGTCACAACATCTTCCTGCGCCTTGCCCTCGGCTTTTGCCAATGATTGCAAACGCAACAAAATGGTCGCCGGATTGGCAAAGACGGTTCTGAGGCATTGGTCCAGCTGCCTGCAGGGACCTGACGTAAACCGGTTCTTTGCTTCGGTATTGGCGATGATTATCCGGCCTGTTGCGTCGGTGACAAAGCAGGCGTCGGGCTCTTGCTCCAGAAACGCCGACATTGTGGAGGCAGCCTGCCGCTCGATCCGAGCCGCAATCCAGGATCGGGCGGCGGCCACAGCCCCTACGGCCAGAAATGTCAGACCCGCGGTGGCGACGCCCCAGCTCCAGTCAGAGGGCAGAACCCCAAACGCGGGCATCAGGCAAAACAGAAAAGCAATCAACCCCAGCGACACATAGCGGCCGTGGTCTGATCGCCATCGCCCCAAACGATTGGGAAAAGATTCAGAAACACTGGACATAAAAGGCTCGTGTTAGACAATTTTTGACCAATATCGGCCCGCAATGGTTAACTTGCGCTTAATAAGGCAGCGCCAAAACTTCTTTAAGTTGATTTATCCAGTTTAGTTGCGCGTCAAGTGCGCTGTGTAAAATCCATCGGTTCCGTGTGAAACCAGCCACGTTTTGCGGAACCCGGATTTCCAGTCTGGATGGGCCTGCAGAAAGCCATCGACAACTGCATCATTCTCAACCCGCAGCATTGAACAGGTCGCGTAAGCAAGCGTGCCACCCCCCGCAACCAGTGGTGCGACATTGGTTAATATACTTGCCTGAATCTCAGTCAGTTCATGCAACCGGTCCTGCGTCAACGCCCATTTCCCCGCCGGAGCACGCCGCCACGATCCGCTACCGGAACAGGGAACATCGACGAGCACAATGTCAAACGGAGCCCGGGCGGCAACCTGATCCTGCGTCAAAATGGCGATATCGGCACCTGCCCTTTGCGCGCGTGCTGGCAGGTCACGCATCCGGCCCGGATTGGCATCATGGGCAAAAACCTGCACGCCGCTGCCTCGGGCTGCCAGCGCCAGGGTCTTGCCGCCGCCACCTGCGCAATAGTCCAGAACCCGCATGCCCGGCTGCAGATCAAGCGCCGCGATGACAGCCTGACTTGCCGCGTCCTGCAGCTCGACAAGACCCGCTGCAAAAGCCGCACCCTGAGACAGTTTCCGCGCGCCTTCAACAACCTCCAGAGCGGTGTCGCATGCGGGATGAGGTTGCGCTTGAATGCCCTCGGCTGCAAGCGCCCTGATCGCTGCGGGCACATCGGTTTTTGCCAGATTGACACGCAGATGCACCGGGGCGCGGGATTGCGACGCCACGGCTGCGGGCTCGGCCGCTTCCGCCAAAGACGCTTGAAACGCAGGCCAGAGCCATTCGGGGATATCAAGACGCTCGGCGTCGGTTTGCAAGGCGCGCCCTTGATCGCGCTCGGTCAGCTGCGTGGGGGCATACCCCTCTCCTGTGAAGATCAGCGCGGGGTCAATCCCCGAAGACCGGAGCGCGCCAATCATCAGGCCCCGGCCCGTGCCCGCCCCGCCGCGCGCCGCAAAAGACCGTTTGCACCGCAAGGCGTCAAATACGTGATCCCGGATCGCAGCGCGATCTTTCGACCCTGCAAACCGGCTGCGCCGGGCCCAGCCAGTCAGCGCCTTCTCAACCGGCGCGCCAGAAAGAATGTCGTCAAGGATACCGATCGCGGCCTGAACACGGGCGGCAGGTGTCATCTTGGGCTCCGTCCCTCTCTGCCAGCACTCTGTCGCGCCCTGATCAGAGCGCGACGGGCGCTACATCACCCGGTAATTCGGGCTTTCACGGGTGATCTGAACGTCATGCACATGGCTTTCCTTCAGACCCGCACCGGTGATTTTGACGAAATTGCAGTTCTTGCGCATCTCATCCACAGTTGCACATCCCGTGTAACCCATCGCGGCACGCAAGCCACCGACCAGTTGGTGAATAACGGCACCGGCTGATCCCTTATAGGCCACCTGTCCTTCGATCCCCTCGGGCACCAGCTTGTCATTGGCAGCATCTTTCTGGAAATACCGGTCTGCCGAGCCGCGTGCCATCGCACCGAGGCTCCCCATGCCCCGGTAAGACTTGAACGATCTGCCCTGATACAGGATCACCTCACCCGGGCTTTCATCAGTCCCCGCGATCATCGAACCCACCATGGCACAAGAAGCACCCGCCGCGATCGCCTTGGCAAAATCGCCGGAAAACTTGATGCCACCATCCGCGATCACCGGCACATCCCCGGCGGCCGCTGCGCAATCCATGATGGCGGTCAGCTGAGGCACGCCGACGCCAGCAACCATCCGTGTGGTACAGATCGAGCCCGGCCCGATGCCCACTTTGATCGCGTCCGCACCGGCATCTATCAACGCCTGCGTTGCTTCTTGGGTGGCAACATTGCCCGCAATGATCTGAACCTCATTCGACAGCGTCTTGACCCGCTTCACCGCGTCCAGAACGCCCTGAGAATGCCCGTGCGCCGTGTCGACAACAATGATGTCGACACCGGAATCCACCAGCTGTTCGGAACGCTCAAAGCCTGCGTCCCCAACTGAGGTTGCAGCGGCGACGCGCAAACGGCCCAGGCGGTCTTTGCAGGCCGTGGGGTTTAGCACGGCCTGTTCGGTGTCTTTCAGCGTCAGCAGCCCGGTCAGCTTGCCTGCACCATCAACCACCAGCAGCTTTTCGATGCGGCGTGCTTTCATCAGGCTCTTGGCCTCTTCCAGATCAGCAGGCTCCTGCAGCATCGCGAGGTTCTCGGTGGTCATCATCGCATGGATGGGCGTATCATCCGAGGTGGCAAAGCGCATGTCCCGGTTGGTGACAATCCCCAGAACCCGGCCACCTTCCTCGATCACCGGAAAGCCAGTGAAGTTATAGCGTTCAACCAAAGCCTTGGCGTCAGCCAATGTCTGGTCTGCACGCAAAGTCACGGGGTTATAGACGATACCGGATTCGAACCGTTTGACGCGGCGCACCTCGCGCGCCTGTTCATCGATCGAAAGGTTCTTGTGCACCACGCCGATGCCGCCCGCCTGTGCCATCGCAATGGCCATACGCGCCTCGGTCACCGTGTCCATCGCCGAGCTGAGCAGCGGGATGTTCATGGTGATCTCGCGCGTCACGCGCGTGGTGGTATTCGCCGTCGCCGGAAGCACAGAAGATGCGCCCGGAACCAGAAGAACGTCGTCAAAGGTGAGTGCCTCACGAATCTGCATCTGATAACCCCATGCAAAAGCCCGTTTGACGGTGACCCTATTACACGGATTTGACGAAAGGGAAAGCCCCCTGACCCAAGTTGCTTTCACATGCGGGGCAATGCCGCGCCTGAAAACGACGCAAGCTGCCCAAAACCTGCCGCTGAATGCCCTTTCCCTTTCCGCACAAACCCATATCTTGCGCGCAACACATGCGCGTTTGAAAAGGCAGGCCAATCATGACCACCGATCCCCTTGTCGTCTTTACCCCATCGGGCAAACGCGGGCATTTCCCCGTGGGCACTCCGATTCTGACGGCCGCGCGGCAGTTGGGGGTTGATCTGGATTCGGTCTGCGGCGGGCGCGGTATCTGCTCGAAATGCCAGATCACCCCCAGCTATGGCGAGTTTCCCAAGCACGGCGTCATCGTGGGCGAGGGCGCGCTGAGCGAATGGAACGCGGTCGAGCAGCGCTATGACGACAAGCGTGGGCTGAAGCCGGGCCGCCGGCTTGGGTGTCAGGCCTCGGTGCAGGGGGATGTGGTGATCGACGTCCCTCCTGAAAGTCAGGTCCATCGTCAGGTCGTGCGCAAGGCCGCCACTGCGCGGGCCATCACCATGGACCCGGCCACGCGTCTGTATTTCGTGGTGGTCGAGGAACCCGACATGCATTCCCCGACCGGCGATCTGGAACGGCTGGAACGCGCCCTGCGCGAGCAGTGGCAGATCGAAAGCATCTCGGCAGACCTGTCGCTGATGTCCAAGCTGCAGCTGGTGCTGCGCAAGGGCAAGTGGGAGGTTACCGTGGCCCTGCACAAGGGCCATAAGGACAAGGTGGCGCGCGTTGTGGAAATCTGGCCCGGCCTGCATGAAGGCGGCCTGTACGGGCTGGCGATCGACCTCGGCTCAACCACCATCGCCGCACATCTGACCGATCTGGAAACCGGTGAGGTCAAGGCGTCTTCGGGCCTGATGAACCCGCAGATCCGCTTTGGCGAAGACCTGATGAGCCGCGTCTCATACGCCATGATGAACCCCGGCGGCGACCGGGAGATGACGAAAGCGGTGCGCGAAGCGATCAACGACCTGACCACCTCGATCGCTGACGAGGCCGGGATTGATGCCGGGCTGATCGTGGAAACGGTGTTCGTCTGCAACCCGGTCATGCACCACCTGCTGCTGGGCCTCGACCCGGTTGAACTGGGTCAGGCCCCCTTCGCGCTGGCCACGTCTGAGGCGATATCCCTGCCCGCGCGCGATATGGACCTGTCCACCATGAACCCGCGCGCGCAGGTTTACATCCTGCCGTGTATCGCAGGCCATGTGGGCGCGGATTGTGCCGCTGTGGCGCTGTCGGAAGAGCCGGGCAAATCCAGCGACCTCGTTCTGATCGTGGATGTGGGCACTAACGCTGAAATCCTGCTGGGCAACACCCAGCGGGTGTTGGCCTGTTCCTCACCCACAGGCCCCGCCTTCGAGGGGGCCCAGATCAGCTCGGGCCAGCGCGCAGCGCCCGGTGCGATTGAGCGGATCGAGATTGACCCGGCCACCAAAGAGCCCCGCTTCCGCGTCATCGGCTCAGAGAAATGGTCGGATGAGGACGGGTTCGACGTTGATATCGCCACGACCGGCATCACCGGCATCTGCGGCTCGGGCATTATCGAGGCCGTGGCCGAAATGCGCATCGCCGGGCTGCTGGATGAAAGCGGGTTAATCGGATCGGCGGCTCAAACCGGGACCGAGCGCTGTGTGCCCGAGGGGCGCACGCACGCCTATCTGATCCACGACGCCAGCGCCGAAGGCGGCCCGCGCATCACGGTAACCCAAGGCGACATCCGGGCCATCCAACTGGCCAAATCGGCACTTTATGCAGGCGCACGCCTGCTGATGGATGAGATGGAGGTCAACAAGGTTGATCGCGTGGTGCTGGCCGGGGCGTTCGGCGCCCATATCTCGACCAAACACGCGATGGTTCTGGGCATGATCCCCGACGCGCCGCTTGAGAAGGTCTCCAGCGCGGGCAACGCCGCCGGAACAGGCGCGCGGATTGCGCTTTGCAATATCGGATCGCGGGCCGAGATCGAACGTGTCGTGCGCGAGATCACCAAGATCGAAACTGCCATCGAGCCCAAGTTTCAGGACCATTTCGTCGCCGCCAATGCGATCCCGCATAAAACTGACCCGTTCCCCGAACTGGCGCAGGTGGTCACCCTGCCCGCGCCCTCGTTCAACACAGGCGGCGGAGAGCAGGAAAAATCTGGTCGCCGCCGCAGAAGGCGGTCATAATCCCCTCAATCAGGAGGGGCGCGCCATGTTGACGATGAATCTGGATCAGGAAGAATACTGGGGCAAATCCGATCTGGGCATGATGTGGTTGACCTATGAAGACCAGTTGGATCAGCTTTTTGCGCCGGTTCTGGATCTTGTGCTTGACCGAGCCGCGCTGAAACCCGGTCAGCGGGTTCTGGATATCGGGTGCGGCACTGGTGTCAGCACGCTGGCTGCAGCCAAGGGTGTTGGACCCAAAGGCGATGTTCTGGGTATCGATATCTCCAAGCAGTTTCTGGCACGGGCAGAGGCGCGAGCTTCGCAGCTTGGGCTGGCGAATGCGACGTTCCAATATGCTGATGCACAAACAGGTGATTTGGCCGCGGGAAACCGCGATGTGGCAATCTCGCGCTTTGGCGTGATGTTCTTTGATGATCCGGTTGCCGCCTTCACCAATATGGCCCGCGGTTTGAAACCCGGTGGCCGTTTCGTCTTTGCCGCCTGGGGCGAGTTATCAGAGAATCCCTGGTTCAAAATCCCCCATGTGGCCGCCGTCAAACGCATGGGCCAGCCGCCCAAAGTGGACAGAAATGCCCCCGGACCGCTGGCCTTCCATGATCGCGAGCGCGTTGCTGATTTGTTGGATCAGGCGGGCTTGTCCGAGATCAGGGTGGAGGCGATCCCATTGAACCTGACCGGCCCAAAAACCGCTGCCGGGGCGGCCGCGCTGAGCGCTCGTGTCGGTCCCTCGCCCCGCACGATTGCCCATTTCAACGGAACCGAAGCGGATGTGATCGCTGTTCGCGACGCGGTGGCACAGGAGTTTGCCCCGTTCGAGACCCCTCAGGGCACAAGAATTCCGGCAATGATTAACCTGCTTCAGGCCCGCCGTCCGGAATAGTCAGAGGAAATGGAGCGGGTAACGGGAATCGAACCCGTAACAAGAGCTTGGGAAGCTCGTGTGATACCTTTTCACCATACCCGCAGCGCTGTTTTCAATACCGGCCAGAGCTACGTGATGCAAGTTCAATAAGGCACAAACAAAGCGTGTGGGCCATGACTTGAACCGCAACGAAAAAGACCGGGCAATTCGCCCGGCCTTTAGCAGAGCAGTTTAGATCACGCGCGGCGACGGCGCCCTCCTCCGCGGCGGCCCCCCGCCGCGCCGCCTGCAGCGGCTTCGTCAGGCGACTTGTTGAACCTGATCCACTCGCCGCCATGCGCGTCGTTGTTGGTCAGCAGATTGGCAGCGCGGATAGCCTCCATTTCCTTCCCGGATCGTGGCTTGGTGGACCCCAGCCCGAACATCTGAACAAAGGTTTCATCATCCATACCTTCGGGCAGGATGATGCCAGCGGCGGCAACGGCTGCTTTCTTCTCGGCGATCTTCTTCTGGGTCACCGGCAAGGCCACCGGGTTCATAATCGCCGAGGTCATGCCCGCGCCCATCGCCATCGGCAGGAAGGCGTTGTTGATACCGTGACGGTTCGGCAGACCGAACGAGATGTTGGACGCACCGCAGGTGGTATTCACGCCCAGTTCTTCGCGCAGACGACGGACCAGCGCGAACACCTGTTGCCCCGCCGTGGCCATCGCACCGATGGGCATCACCAGCGGATCAACCACGATGTCATGGGCCGGAATGCCGTGATCGGCAGCGCGTTCAACGATGGTTTTGGCCACGGCAAAGCGCACATCGGGGTCTTCCGAGATGCCGGTGTCGTCATTCGAAATCGCCACAACCGGGACGTTGTATTTCTTGACCAGCGGCAGAACCAGTTCCAGGCGCTCTTCCTCACCCGTGACCGAGTTCAGCAGCGGGCGGCCCTCAGCCGCCTCAAGACCGGCCTCAAGCGCGCCGGGAACGGACGAGTCGATGCACAGCGGTACGTCAACAAGACCCTGCACAAGCTCGACAATCTTGCGCATCAGCGGTGGCTCGGTCTCGTTCGGGTTGGGGTTCGAGTTGTAGACAACGCCCGCATTGATATCCAGAACCGTCGCACCCGCTGCAACCTGTGCCAGCGCGTCTTTCTCGACGGTTGAAAAATCGCCCGCTTCCAGCTCGGCCGCCAGTTTCTTGCGGCCCGTCGGGTTGATCCGTTCACCGATCACGCAGAACGGTTCATCAAAGCCCAGAACGGCTGTTTTTGTTTTTGATTCGACGACTGTACGGGTCATATCCGTTCCTTAGGAGTTAGCAGGCTTTGCCGAAGCGCCGCCGTTATTGATCGCCCAGTTGGCATTGGTCTTGATGCCGCCCAGCGGGAAAAAGTGGACATTGGTGATGTTGAAATCGGGGTTGGCCGCCTTGTGCTCGGCCAGTTCAGTCAGAACATCGGTCGGCTCGTAGGGCAGCAGCAGCTTGGAAACATCCATCGCGCGCTTTTGCAGAACTTTCAGCGAGGGGCCGACACCGCAGGCGATGGCGAACTTGATAAGGGTCTGCAGCTTGGCCGGGCCCGCGATACCGATATGGATCGGCAGATCGATCCCCGCCTCTTTCAGACTGTCGGCCCAGGCAATGATCGGCTTGGCGTCAAAGGCAAACTGCGTGGCCAGCGCCATTTCCGCATTAGTCGTTTCGTTGAACTTCTGCTTCCAGCGCAGCGCCTCATCGACGTTTCGGGTCGAGCCGTCGGGGTCGATATCCTTGTTGCCTTCGGGGTGGCCCGCCACGTGCAGGCGCTTGAAACCCGCCTTGTCGAACAGGCCGCTTTCCAGCAACTGCATCGAGCTGTCAAAATCGCCATGGGGCTTGGTCACGCCACCGGCCAGCAGCAGCGCCTGCTCAACACCCGCTTCGCCCTGATACATGGAAATCCAGTTCTCAAGCGTCGCGGCATCCTTGATGATGCGCGCCGGAAAATGTGGCATGACCGGATAGCCTTGCGCCGCAATACGCCTGGCGGTGTTGACCATGTCTTCAATCGGCGAGCCTTCGATATGGGCAATATAGACGCGTGTGCCCTCGGGCAGCAGCGCGCGGAAATCCTCGACCTTTTCGGCGGTGCGGGGCATCACCTCAATCGAATAGCCCTGCAAAAAGGCTTCGACGGTCGGGTTTACCGGGCCGTTTTCAGCGGCGTCACGTTTCTTGAAGTTCAGCAAAGCCATCGCGGCCTCCCATATAGATCTGGGGCTCATGCCCAACCGTCATTGGCGATCAGGGTCTTGATGCGGTCCTGATCGTACTCCGTTTCCAGACGCTGGGCTTCGGCCTCGGCAATCTCGGACGGGTCGCCCTCAACTGCAAAAGGTTTGGCTTTGCGCCATTCGGCCAGATAGGCATCGCTGTCCTTGGCGTTCACCTTCATGGCAGCCCGGTCGATGGCTTGTTCGAACCGCTCCTCCAGCTGCCGTTTGGCGCCACGACGCCCCTTGCCAACGATGACTTGGGCGGGAATGTCGCGCCAGTAAACTATGGTGACGTCAGGCATTGCCGTTGATTCCTTCTGACCGCATGGGCCGGTTCTAAACTTCAATATGGGGGCCAGCCGGTCGAATTTCGACACAAGGCGCATTCACAGCGACCTTTTCGCCCCCGATGGGATATCGCAGCTTTAAAGGCTTGCGCGCAGATTCCGAACATCAAAATTCTAATGACTTTAATGAGCGTCTTGCGTGATTGCAGCGCGCGACCTATGGTCGGGGTAACTCGAAAATCGGAGGGCGTTACGATGGCGCCCAAGCGTCCCAAAGGTGCGGGCGCGTTCCCGAAAGCGGTCGAAAGCCCCGCGCCGGCAAGGCCCGATCCGGATGCATTATATGCGGCACTGGATCTGGGTACGAATAGCTGCCGCATGTTGATAGCCCAGCCCAAGGGCAGCGGGTTCCATGTGGTAGACAGTTTTTCCAAGTCCGTGCAATTGGGCGCGGGGCTTGAGCGTACCGGGCGTTTGTCACGGGCGTCCATGGCCCGGACTGTGCAGGCGCTTAGAATCTGTCAGCAAAAACTGAAGCGTAACAAGGTCAGACGGATGCGGCTGATCGCGACCGAGGCCTGCCGACGCGCCAAAAACTCACGCGATTTCATCCGGCAGGTCAAACGCGAAACCGGGCTGACGCTGGACATTATCGAGGCCGAGGAAGAGGCCCGTCTGGCCGTAATCTCGTGCGCGCCGCTGGTGTCGACCAAAACGGAACAGCTGTTGGTGGTGGATATTGGCGGCGGCTCGACCGAGCTGGTCTGGATCGACATTTCCTCGGTGCCGCGCCGCGACCGTCCGGCGGCAATCATGCGCCTGCATAACGGGTTCCACACCGCTGACAGCCCTTTTCCGGCGGCCAAGGTCGTCGACTGGATCAGCGTCCCGCTGGGCGTTGCAACGCTGCGCGACCAGTTCAATGACGTCGAAGACGACTCGGCCCGCTTTGCATTGATGAGCTGGTTTTTCGAAGAAAACCTCGCCGATTTCGCCCCTTACAAGGACGAACAGACCCGCGAGGGGTTCCAGATCGTCGGCACCAGCGGCACGGTTACAACCGTTGCAGCCTCGCACCTTGGCCTGAAACGCTATGACCGGACCAAGGTGGATGGTCTGCGCATGACCAGCGATCAGATTGACAAAGTCATACGCGGCTATCTAGAACTCGGCCCTCATGGGCGACGCCGCGATCCCCGGATCGGCGATGACCGGCAGGCCCTGATCATGTCCGGCTCGGCCATTTTGCAGGCTTTGTTACGCTGCTGGCCCACCGACCGCCTTTCCGTGGCGGACCGGGGGCTGCGCGAAGGCCTGCTTTATGCGCAGATGAGTGCGGACGGGGTATTGGAAGACGGACCGTTCTGATGGCGAAGACACCAAGTGGCAAAAACAGCTCAGGCCGCGGGCAGCGCGACCTGAAGGTCAAGGTCAAGACCGCGCGCGGGCGCAAGCTCAGCTCGACACGCTGGCTGGAACGGCAGCTGAACGACCCTTACGTGAAGCGCGCGCAAGCCGAAGGCTATCGCGGACGCGCCGCGTTCAAGATTCTGGAACTGGATGAAAAGTTCCGGTTTCTCGTACCCGGTGCGCGCGTGGTTGATCTGGGCTGCGCGCCCGGGGGCTGGCTGCAGGTGGCCGTCAAACGCGTCAACGCGCTGGGTGAGAAAAGCGGCAAACGCATCGGCACGGTTCTGGGCGTTGATTTGCAAGAGGTCGAACCGGTTGCAGGCGCGACAGCCCATGTTCTGGATTTCATGGAGGATGACGCCGACCAGAAGGTCAAGGACTGGCTTGGCGGCAAGGCAGATGTGGTGATGTCAGACATGGCAGCCGCGTCCTCGGGGCACAAGCAGACCGACCATCTGCGGATCATGGCCTTGTGCGAAACAGCGGCCTATTTCGCTTTTGATGTTCTTGAAGAGGGCGGCACCTTCGTGGCCAAAGTTCTGGCCGGCGGGGCCGAAGGTGATTTGCAGAAGCTTCTGAAACAGAAGTTCCAGAAGGTCGCCAATGTCAAACCGCCCGCATCCCGTTCGAACAGTTCCGAGAAATTCGTGGTTGCTACCGGATTTCGGGGCTGAGATCAGCTCAGATCGATCTTGTCCTGCGCGATGCACTGTTTTCTGAGCGAGGCCATAGCCATCCCCTGCAACAAAAGCGCCTCACCGTGATTGAGGTCAGCAGGTTTGCGCGCCCGCAATTCCTCGATGCGCTGATCCAGCGTGACCTTTCGGGTAACCGTGGCGGGCCTTACAAATAGGGCTGTTTGATCCGGCATCTCATACCTGCTGACATTCCGTGGGTGTACAGGATGCATAGCCGCACAATGGGCCGGGAACATGGCGCAATTCTGCCGGTTCGGTGCCGATCAGCGCCCCATATCCCGCGCCAGCTGTTTCAGGTTCGGATCATCAGGCAGGACCGACAACGCCTCATCCAATGCGGCCAGCGCGGCCTGAGGGCCCCGGTTGATATGGGCCAGTTGTACCAGCATGGGCCATGCCTCAGCCCGCTGCCGGTCCAGCGCCACCACTTCGCGAAAGGCGCGTTCTGCGGCCTGTGCGTTTCGCAAGGTCAGCGCCAACCCGCCCAGCACAAGATGGGTTTCAGGAAAATCCAGACGATGCGACATGCTGCGCTGCCAATCGGCCATGCCGTGTTGCGCCGTCACCCGTTGCGCAGGTGTCAGGGCCTGTGCGGGAATGGTCAGAAACTCTTTGGCGGTCGCGATACGCACATTGCGCAACGGATCGGATAACAGCGGCTCAAGCCGTGATACACGCGCCGTCACAGGGGCCTGCCGTTGCAGCGCTGGTGCATTCGCCCGCACCAGGGGATCGGGATCGGCCAGCATTGGTGCCAACCGCTCGGCCAGCTCTGGCGAGGCAAAAGACTGAAGCAGATACAGCGCTGTTGCGCGCACGATGCCGGCCTGTTCCCGGTCCAGTGCAATCGCGGTCAGAGCTTCGGGATCGCCCGGTTCACCGCCTGCCGCCATGGCAAAAGACGCCCCGTAATGTGCCACCCTGTGCGACGCGTCGGGGAACCACGCTGATATCTGTTGTGCTGCCCATGGCTGGCCCTCATCCGCATGACAATCGGTGCAGGCATCCACGCCGAGCCCAAGATCAGGCCGCGGGATGCGAAAACTGTGATCGCGCCTGCCATCCACGCCCATATAGACCCGTTCGATCATATGGCAGTTCTTGCATTGCGCACCCTCGGAACCCGCGGGATGATGATGATGCGCAGGCGTGTCATACTCGGCCAGCCTGAGGGTCGGAAAATCGGGATTGCCAGCGGGCGAGTGGCATTGGGTGCAGATGCCGTTACCGTCAGCTTTCAGCTCTGCCCGATGCGGATCATGGCAATCCATACATCCAACGCCGCGCGCATACATTCGCGATTGCAGGAATGAGCCATAAACATAGACTTCATCCAGAATCTGCCCGTCAGGGTGATAGAGACCCGGTCGCAGCGGGGCCAGATTATAGGCATCGTGATAAGGCGTTCCGGGCAGCGGATTGCCATCCGCCAGTGCCTCACGCCGGGAATGGCAGCCCGCACATTGCTGAATTTCCGCCTCGGTCTGCCCCCTGCCCCAGCTCATCGAAAAGCCGAACGCGTTCAGCCCGTCCGGCGGGGCCTGCCCGCCAACCCAATCGATATGCGCCGAGCCCGGCCCATGGCATGCTTCGCACCCGACCCCAATTTCGGCCTGAGTTGAGGCATAGCGCGCAGCCTCGGCCTCATAATTCTTTACATATCCGGTCGCGTGGCATTCGGCACAGCGGGCATTCCAGTTCTTGTAGGGCCCCGTCCAATGAAGCCCGTCATCAGGCGGCAGGTCCTGATCTGGATAAAGGTGGTACCAGCGGCCTTCTTCCGTGTCCCAAACCACATCGAAGCTTTGCAGCCGGCCGGGCTCGGTTTCGAACAGATATTGCTGCAGTGGCGCGATACCAACAACAGAATGCACAGGATATTCGGTCGTTACGCCATCTTTCCCGGTTACCTGCGCCGACAGGGCGCCATCACGATCCGCAAACATCACTTGCATCCCGTCATGCGAAAACTGCGTATCGTCGAAATCGGCAAGCACAGCGCCATCTGCGACCTCGGTCCAGGCCAGAGCGTGATGCGAGCCCTGCCAGCTTTCGGCCTGATCCCGGTGGCAATCGGCGCAGACAGCCGAGCCGACATAGTCCTGCGCCTGCCCCGCCTGACCTGTCGCACCCGCTAAAACCGCGAACAGAAATGCGCGCGCGTTCAACGGTCTTTTTCCGCGTTCTGGATATCGATCAACGCCCCGTTATATTCCGCCCCAAGGATCAGCATGGCCGAACACAGATACAGGAAAATCAACGCAGCCATCGCCCCCGCAAGCCCGGCATAAGTGGCGCTGTAACTGGCGAACTGGGCGATATAGACCGAGAACCCCCACCCGCCCGCAGCCCACAGCGCAAGCGTCAGTGCAACGCCGGGCAGGATTTGGGGCAAACGATGCCGTCTGGTCGGCAAAACCAGATGGGCAAGAATAACGGTACCGGCGGGTACGGCCACGGTGAAGGTCCACCTCAGGCGGTCAACCGAAAGCCAGTGATCAACATCAACAGCTGTCTTCTCTGATACCAGACGCGTATAGACCGGCAGAACCACCTCAACCGCAGCGATGGCCAGAATGGCCGCGCCACCAATGATCACCAGCGCGATACACAGCAGCCGGGTTTTCCAGAACGGCCAGCTGTCATGATCATGATACGCCTGCGTCATCGCCTGACGCACAGCCGCAACCCCGTTCGAGGCGAAATAGATCGCAAGCAGCCCCCCCAGCGTAATCACCCCCGATCCGGCACCGGCCAGAACCGCCCGCAGTTCCGAGACGATCGGATCAGCAACATCCTGAGGCCACGCGCCAAAGATCAGTTCGATCAATTCATCGGTCACATACCCCTGAGACAACGCGCCCGCCAAGGCAACGGTGAACAATACGAAGGGAAACAGCGCCATCATCAGCGACATGGCGACGTGGCTGCTCATGACAAAGCCGTTTTTGTTGTTGAACCTGCGCACGGCAAGCCAGAGGCCGCGCAAGAACTGGCTGGATGAGGGAATCAAAACGCGTGACATCGCTTAAGCCTAGCCTGCCTTTTCCGCTGGCAGAACCGCCAATTGGGCAACTGCACTGAATTCCCGCGCATAACCGCCTGTGTGGATTGCATAATCCGGCCCGCCTGTGCAGACTCGCAGAATATCCCGCCCGCCCCCTGAGGGCGACACCCTGACCAAGGCCATTGCATGACCTCTGACCCGCAAGACAGCCAACCCCGCGCGCGCCTGCAACTCAGCGTGCTGCGCGATGTCGTGATCGTGGCCACATTGGTGGTGCTTGGCCTCTATGCCGGGGCCGCGTTTCTGATCCCGCTGACCATGGCGCTGTTGGTCAATGTCCTGATCATGGCACTCAGCGATCGGGTGATCGCCCTGACACGTGCGCCGATCTGGCTGGCGAATCTCGCAGGTGTTACGGTGGTTTTGGCCGGTTTGTTCATGATCATGTATATTCTGGGCAGTCAGGCCACGCAGTTCGCCCGCTCGATCAATACCTATGAAAGCCAGTTCGACGGGGCTGTGAACAGGATTACCGGGCTGGTGGGCAATGATGTCACCAGCTTTATTCGCGACAATCTGATCAGCATCGATATGTCTTATGTCGCCCGGCTGTTGCTGGGCAGCGCCACATCATTGCTCAACCAGTTTTTTCTGATCAGCCTCTATGTCGCTTTCCTGATGGCCGAGCGCCTTGCCTTCCGCCATAAAATCCAGCTTGCGGCAGGCAATCCGCAATTGGGGGCCGATCTGGCATCGGTGCTGGATGCGATCTCATCCAGCCTGCAACGCTATGTAGGGGTGAAAACGTTCATCAGCCTGATTACGGCCACCATCAGCTACAGCGTCTTCAGGGTTCTGGGTCTGGAATACGCCGAGACCTGGGCCGTGCTGACCTTTGCGCTGAACTTCATCCCATCCATCGGGTCAATCATCGCCGTGATCTTTCCTGCGATGATCGCACTGGTGCAGTTCGATACGATCGGTCCTTTTCTGGTGATCGTACTGGGTTGCGGCACCCTTCAGTTCGTGATCGGCAATTTTCTGGATCCGGCCATGCTCGGGCGGTCGCTGAACATGTCGACCTTCCTTGTCATATTGGCCCTAACCTTCTGGACAACGGTCTGGGGCCTGATCGGAGCGTTCCTGAGCGTTCCCCTGACCGTGTGCATCCTGATCATCTTCAGCCACATCCCCGCGCTGCGCCCCATCGCCATCCTGATGTCCCTCGACGGACGGCTGGGCGAGGATAACCGATCTGCCCAGCGTCAGCTTTGACAGAGCGCGATCAGGGCCCGGCGGTCTTGCAACCTCAGCCGACCATACCCGCCTTCGATCATGCCGGGCTCGATCAAACGATGCAGGGCCCGGTGCAGAGTCGGCGGCGAGACGGCAATCATGGCCGCAAGCTCTTCCTGTGACACAGGAATCCAGCCTTCGGCGTCGGTGCTGACCTCATCCAGATGCAACAGACGCAAAGCCAGACGCTTTTCGGTGCCGGTCACAGCAAGATTGGCAATGATACGCAGGGCCTTTTGCATGTTCTCGTGGGTCAGGGCGTAAAAGTCCCGCAGAAACTCGGGGGTTTTCTGCACCATGCGATCCAGCCGCGAGGCCGGGAAGAACAGCGTATCAGTCGACCCGATCGCCACGACGCTGACCAGCCTGTAGTTCGTGGCGAACAACGCCAGATCACCGATCCAGAAGCCGCGCCCTTCCTGATGGATGACAAACTCCTGCCCGTCATCGGCCGGAACCGTAATCCTTACACTTCCCTCCAGCACCGCGTGGATACCGTTGGCCGCATCGCCCTGCAGATACAGCGCCTCATCCTCGTCATAGGACCGCCGCACGGCGCAATCGGTCAACGCCTGTTGGAACGCCCTGGACCGAGCGCTGAACCAGGGGCTTTCCTGCAAGGCTGTCAGGTCTGGGTCATTTTTTAACATCTATATATTTCAACTTCATCATGTGATAAATTTCAACGCGCTGCACTGGCATAGATTAGTGTCATACGATTCCTGGCATCCCTTCGATTTTGCCCGGATATCTGCAGCTTACCGACGGATACTAATGCCATTCCCGTCGCGATCGCTACTAAATTCGGCCGGACAGGATGTCCATCAATTCAGGAGCAACACATGTTACCCACCTCCCGTTTTTCAGAAAACTGGCGCATCAGATTACGTCGCGCCGCTGCCGCATCGGTCACAGTGCTGATGACCCTGCCCGCATGGGCGCAGGATCAAAAGCCCAATATTCTTGTTATCTGGGGCGATGACATCGGCCAGTCCAACATTTCCGCTTATACGATGGGCCTTATGGGATACCGCACACCCAATATCGACCGGGTGGCACAGGAAGGCATGATCTTCACCGATTACTATGGCGAGCAATCCTGTACTGCGGGCCGGTCGTCTTACATCATGGGGCAATCGGTTTTCCGGACCGGCTTGTCCAAGGTTGGTCTGCCCGGAGCGAAAGAAGGAATGCAGATCGAAGACCCGACCATTGCGGGCCTGCTGAAAGATCATGGGTATGTCACCGGTCAGTTTGGCAAGAACCATCTGGGTGACCGGGATGAGCATCTGCCCACAAACCACGGTTTTGATGAGTTTTTCGGGAACCTCTACCACCTGAACGCCGAAGAAGAGCCCGAGCATGAAGACTACCCCGGTGATGCCCTGCTGCCCGATGGCCGCACCTTCCGCGAGGCCTACGGCCCGCGTGGCGTTATCAAATCCTCAGCCGGGGGTGAAATCAAAGACACCGGCCCCCTGACCCGCAAGCGAATGGAAACGGTTGATCAAGAGACGCTGGAAGCCGCTGTCGCGTTTATTCGTGAGGCCAACGAGAACGGCACACCGTTTTATGTCTGGTGGAACGGCACCCGGATGCATTTCCGCACCCATGTGAAGGAAGAGATGCGCCAGAAGGCCAACGAGATGATCGGCAGCCCTGCCGACGAATACACTGCCGGGATGATCGAACATGACATTCAGGTTGGCCAATTGCTGGACCTGCTGGATGAGCTGGGTATCGCCGATAGCACGATCGTGCACTATTCCACAGATAATGGCCCGCATTACAACACCTGGCCGGACGCGGCATCGACCCCGTTCTGGGGCGAAAAGAACACCAACTGGGAAGGCGGTTGGCGGGTACCGTCCATGGTGCGCTGGCCCGGCAAGATCGAGGCTGGCTCTGTCAGCAACGAGATTGTGCATCACATGGACTGGCTGCCCACATATCTTGCCGTGGCGGGCGATCCCGAGATCAAGGAAAAGCTGAAAGCGGGCTATAGCTCACCCGCGATGGGCCGTGACTACAAGGTGCATCTGGACGGGTATAACATCCTGCCATTGCTGACCGGCGAGGCCACGGAAAGCCCACGGCGCGAGATTTTCTATTTCACCGATGATGGTGATCTGTCGGCGCTGCGCTTTGACGACTGGAAGCTGATCTTCCTTGAGCAGAAAGCCTGGGCCACCCTCCGCGCCTGGATGGAACCGTTCACAGAACTGCGGGTTCCCATCGTCGTCAATCTGCGCCGCGATCCTTATGAGCGCGGATACCGGACCTCGAACACCTATTACGACTGGATGATTGACCGGGTCTATTTTCTGGTTCCGGCGCAACAATACGTGGCGAATTTCCTGAGCACCTTTCAGGAATTCCCGCCACGTCAGGAAGCCGCAAGCTTCAGTCTGGATCAGGTGATGCAGAAACTGACCAAGCCTACATCGAACTGAGACCAGAACAAGGGGCTGCTCATTCAGGCAGCCCCTGAACCCGAACTCAGAGGTTTTTCATGAATATCCTTAAACTCACAGTAGTTATGGCTGCTCTGCCCCTTGCCGCGCTGGCTGATCCGATGCCCAGCTGGACCGGGTCGGAGGCAAAGCAGCAGATCATCAGCTTTATCGATGCAGTCACCGATCCGGCGGGTGAAAGTTATGTCACCCCGGCGGAACGGATCGCGGTGTTTGACAATGATGGCACGCTCTGGGCGGAACAGCCCGTTTACTTTCAGTTCATCTTTGCGATGGACCGGCTGGCCGAGCTTGCCAAAGAAGATCCTTCGATCCTGACCACCCCGGCGCTGAAAGCCGCCGCAGCCGGAGATCTGAAAACCGTGCTTGAGGGCGGGCATGATGCGCTGATTGAGGTGGTCAACGCATCACACTCGGGCAGCAGCGTCGAAGCGTTTCAGACAGCCGTGGCCGAGTGGTTAGAAACAGCCCGGCACCCTGAGACAGAGCTGCCTTATGACCAAATGACCTATCAGCCGATGGTCGAACTGCTGCGGTATCTGCGCGATGAAGGGTTCAAAACCTATATCGTCTCGGGCGGTGGTCTGCATTTCATGCGGGTCTTCGCTGAACAGGCCTATGGTATTCCACCCGAGCAAATCCTGGGCACTTATGGTGAGACAGCCTATGACGCGAACGGCGATACCCCGGTCATTGTCAAAGGCCCCGGCATCGCCTTTATCGATGACAAGGACGGCAAGCCGATCAATATCGAGCGTACCATCGGCAGGCGCCCGATTCTTGCCGGAGGGAACTCGGACGGGGATTTCGCCATGCTGGAATGGACCACTGCCGGCCCGGGCCCGCGTTTGGGCGTGCTGATCCATCATACCGATGCGGATCGCGAATGGGCCTATGACCGGGAAAGCCCGATCGGGCGGCTGGTCGACGGGCTGGACAAGGGGCCCGGTATGGGCTGGGTCATCGTTGATATGGCCAATGACTGGTCGCGCATCTACACTGGGGCAAACTGAACAACCCGGATCACTACGCCCTGATGTGGACATTGCTCGTTTCGTTTTTTCTGTTTGCGCTCTATAGCGTGGCAGTCTTTTTTGCAGTGCGCGCCGCGCAGACCGCCCGCACACCGCAAGGCGCCGTGGGCTGGGTGGTGTTCCTGCTGTCGGCCCCGATGTTCGGCGTGCCGCTCTACCTGTTTCTGGGGCATCATCGCTTTCGCGGCTACCGCATCGCCCGGAGAGAGAGTGAACGTGTGGTTGAAGGGATCAAAACCTTCGCGGATTTCTCGAAACCCGACCCGGACAAGATGCAGATCAACCCCCGCCCGTTCGAAGCGCTGGCCCATCTGCCCGTTTCACGCGGGAACGGAGCCGAGCTTTTGATCGACGGAGAGGCCACGTTTCAGGCCGTTCTCGATGCCATCGACGCGGCGAAGAACTATGTTCTGATCCAGTTCTACATCGTCCGCGATGACGATCTGGGCCGCAAGGTGCAGGACAGGCTGATCGCCGCCGCCAAACGCGGGGTGCATGTGCGGTTCATGACCGATGCGGTGGGCAGCTATGGCTTGCCCGCGAGTTATCTTGAGACCCTGCGGGCGGCAGGTGTGGATGTCGCTGACCCGCGCGAACAGCGCGGGCCGAATTTTCGCTTTCAGCTGAACTACCGCAACCACCGCAAGACGGTGATCGTGGATGGCGAAACCGGGTTTATCGGCGGGCACAATATCGGGGTCGAATATCTGGGCCAAAGCCCCCGTTTCGGCCGCTGGCGGGATACACATCTCAAAATGACCGGCCATATTGTGCGGCAGTTACAGCTGATCTTCACCGAGGATTGGCACTGGGCGCGCGACGAAGACCTGATCGACCAGCTTGACTGGGCAGGCAGCGAATCCGAGCAGGACATGAATGCGCTGCTGGTCGCCACAGGTCCGGGCGACGAAACCGAAACTGGCGCGATGATGTTCTTTGCCGCCATCGCCGAAGCGAAAAAGCGGTTGTGGATCGCATCACCCTATTTCGTGCCCGACATTGCCGTTATGGCCGCATTGCAACATGCCGCGTTGCGTGGTGTAGACGTGCGTATTCTGGTACCCGACGCCATCGACCACCGGCTGCCCTGGCTGGCCGCTTTTGCCTATTTCGATGAAATCCGTGGCAGCGGCGCGCGGGTGTTTCGCTATACTGACGGTTTCATGCACCAAAAAGCGTTCGTTGTGGATGACACGCTGGCTGCGGTTGGTACCACCAATCTCGACAACCGCTCTTTCCGCTTGAATTTCGAGGCAATGGCCCTGTTTTTCGACCCGCGCGCCGCAGGCGCGCTGGCGCAGATGTTGGAAAACGATTTCGCCTCGGCATACGAGCTGACCCGCACCTTGCCCCAACAGCCGCTTCATATCCGGTTTGGCGCACCCCTTGCGCGGCTGTTTGCACCGATCCTCTAGTTCAGGAATCGTTTCTCAAATACGCGGGTCATCAATGCGACAAGAAATGCGGTCGAAAGCCCAAAGGCCAGCAGACCAGTAACCGCGGCAAACGCACCGAAAATGCGCAGCCCTTCACCCAACACGATATCGCCATAGCCCAGCGTCGTGAATGTCACCAACGAGAAATACAGCGCCGTGTTCCAATCCGGCAGCACATCCCCCAGCACCCAGACGATGGCCCAGATCCAGACCTGAACGGTATGGGTCAGCACAATGAACAACAGCGCCACACTGATTGGCCCTGCGGTTGTCAGTATCGCATTGCGCGCTTCCCATTTCTCGACCAGCCCGCGAATGACAAGAACGCACAGCGTCAGAAGTATGATCTCGATGAGAAAACAGATGCCCAGATAGAGGCTGC
Source organism: Rhodobacteraceae bacterium KLH11 (assembly GCA_000158135.1). Taxonomy (GTDB): domain Bacteria; phylum Pseudomonadota; class Alphaproteobacteria; order Rhodobacterales; family Rhodobacteraceae; genus Ruegeria. The sequence goes on along the minus strand of DS999531.1, from coordinate 2,727,870 downwards.
CCCAAAGTATCTGCTGTGACAAAGTCATAGAGTGGTCTCGGTCCTGTGTATTGGTCTTGGCCTCACCATGGGGCTTTCTGCGCCAGCGAACAACCCTGACCGCCGGGGCCCGAGACGTTTTCAGCACTGGACAGCGCCGCGCCGCGTTGCACATTGTGACGAGGCCAGACGAGAACCGGTATGTTGCTATCAATTGATCACGTCCAGAAATCCTATCCCGGCGGGCGGCCCGTGCTGAACGGTGTTTCGCTGACGCTGGCGCAGGGGCAAACGCTGGCGCTGACCGGTGAAAGCGGCAGCGGCAAAAGTACCTTGTTGCATCTGGTGGCCGCACTCGATGGCTTTGACAGCGGTGAGATCACGCTGGATGGGCAACCTCTGTCCCCTCTGGATGACGCCGGGCGCGCGGCATTGCGACGCAACACGCTGTCGCTGGTGTTTCAACAGTTCAACCTGATCCCGTCGCTGACTGTCGCGCAAAACCTCTCGATCCACGCCCGTCTGGCCTGTCAGGATGACCCGGGCTGGACCTCTCATCTGGCCGAGCGGCTGGGTCTGGCCGATCTGTTGGAGCGCTACCCCGAAAACCTGTCGGGCGGGCAACAGCAGCGTGTGGCCATCGGGCGGGCCATGGCCACCCGGCCCCGGCTGCTGCTGGCGGATGAGCCAACCGGCAATCTGGACGAAACCGCCAGCGCCGTGGTGCTGGAGCTGATGCTGTCGCTGGTCGCCGATACCGGTGCGGCGCTTTTGCTGGTGACGCATTCGCCCGAGATCGCCTCGCAGCTTGACGCGCGGGCGCATCTGTCTGGTGGGCGGATCGCATGATCCGCGCGGCGGCTCAGGTTCTGCTGTCCCATTGGCGCGCGCATCCGCTGCAACTGGTGACCCTGCTGACCGGAATTGCGCTGGCAACCTGCCTCTGGTCCGCGGTGCAGGCCATCAATGCCGAGGCGCGCGCCAGTTATGAGCGTGCAAATGCACAGCTTGCCATCGGCCAGTTTGACGAGCTGCGCGTGCCGGGCGGGTTCATTCCCTTGCCGCGCTATGTCGCGCTTAGACGGGCGGGTTGGCAAGTGGCTGCGCTGCTGGAAGGCGCGATCCGGGTGGGCGGACGCCCCGTTCGCGTGTTGGGGGTGGATATGGTCACCTACCCGGCCCTGCCCGCGATCATACAGGTCGAACAGGCCGGGACCGCGCCGGATCCTTCCGCTATACTGACCGCGCCGGGGCGCTTGCTGATGTCACCGGATCTGGCACCGCTGTTCCGCCCGGCAGATGGTTTCCCACCCGTCCTGACCAGCACAGAATTGCCGCCTGATCTGGTGCTCACCGATATCGGAGTGGCCGAGCAGCTCTTGAACCGTCGCGGCCAGATTTCCCGTCTGATGGTTCTGCCCGACCAACCCCGGGGCGTGCCGCCGCTGGCCGAAATCGCGCCCGAGCTTCAACGTGTTTCACCATCGGCCCAACTGGATACGGCACAGCTTACGGATAGCTTTCATCTTAACCTGTCCGCCTTCGGCCTGCTTTCTTTTGCTGTCGGGCTGTTCATCGTACATGGAACCGTTGGCCTCGCCTTCGCCCAGCGGCGCGGTATGATCCGAACGCTACGCGCGCTGGGCCTGCCGATGCGACACCTGATCTGGATCGTTCTGGGCGAGCTGCTTTTGATGGCGCTGATCGGGGGCCTGATCGGGCTGGTGCTGGGGTATTTCCTTGCCGGGGCATTGCTGCCGGATGTTGCCGCCACCCTGCGCGGGCTTTACGGGGCACCAATCGACGGGCAGATGTCACTACGGCCGGCATGGGCCGCTGCGGGTCTGACCATGGCAACCGGCGGCACATTGCTGGCCAGTGGCCATGCCTTGTGGCGGCTGGCCCATATGCCAATTCTTGCCGGACCGGGCTTGCAGGCCTGGGGCGGTGGTAAAACCTCGGCCCGGATCACGGGCGCGCTGGGCCTTGCCCTGCTGGCGCTGGGGGGCATCGCCTATGTCACGATCGGAGGGCTGATCGCTGGCTTTGCCTTGCTGGCCGGATTGCTGACCGGGGCTGCCTTGCTGTTGCCGCTGCTCTTGTCCGGCGTGCTGTCGATATTGGCAAAACAGGTTCGCGGACCGATTGCACAATGGGTGCTGGCAGATATGCGTGCCCAGTTGCCGGGCCTTTCGCTGGCATTGATGGCGCTGCTGCTGGCTCTGGCCGCAAATATCGGCGTGGGAACAATGGTATCCAGCTTCCGCCTCACCTTCACCGGCTGGCTGGATCAGCGCCTGACCTCTGAACTTTACGTCACCGCCACCGATGACGCCCAAGGCGCTGAGATTACCGAGTGGCTGACCCCACAGGTCTCGGCAATATTGCCCATTCGCAGCACCGAGCTGTCACATGAAAGCGGGCCGCTCTTCCTCTATGGGATCGTAGATCATGATAGTTATCGCCAGCATTGGCCCCTGATCGCAGAGGGGCCGGATGTCTGGGATCATGTTCACAATCGTGGGGCGGTGCTGATCAACGAACAATTGGCCCGTCGCGCCGATCTGTGGCCCGGAGACGTGCTGTCAATCCCCCCCGGGCACAACCTGCCCATTGCTGGCGTTTACTCCGATTATGGCAATCCCACCGGCCAGGCCATTGTGGCGATGTCATTACTGGATCAGATCATCCCCGGCCTTCCGACCCGGCGCTTTGGCATTCGGATCGCACCCGGGCACGCCACCGAGCTGGCCCAAACGCTGCGCGAACAGTTCAAGCTGCCATCTTCGGCAGTCGTCCAGCAGGCAGCGATGAAGAGCCAGTCACTGGCGATATTCGACAAGACCTTTGTCATCACCTCGGCCCTGAATGTGCTGACATTGGGGGTGGCGGGGTTTGCGATCCTGACCAGCCTTCTTACACTATGGACCCAGCGTCTGCCGCAGGTCGCCCCGGTCTGGGCATTGGGGCTGACCCGCGCGCAACTGGCCCGGCTGGAGCTTTTTCGCAGTGTCCTGCTGGCGGTGCTGACCGCCTGTCTGGCGCTGCCATTGGGGCTGATCCTTGCATGGGTGTTGCTGGCGGTGATCAATGTGCAGGCCTTCGGCTGGCGCCTGCCCATGCATCTGTTTCCCGGCGACTGGCTGGGTCTGTTCCTTCTGACCGTGCTGGCTGCCGCGCTGGCTGCAGCCCTGCCCGCCTGGCGACTGCTGCGTTTGCCACCGGCCACATTGTTAAGGGTTTTCGCCAATGAACGTTAAAGCCTTGATCCTGATCCTGTTGTTCCCGATCGCCAGTTGGGCACAAGGCTATGCCGGTCTGGGCGGCAGCGCAGAAGGGTTCAAACGCCCCATACCGGGCCACAGTTTTCAGTTTCCCAAAGATCATGGCCCGCACCCGGACTACCGGATCGAATGGTGGTATCTGACAGCCAACCTCAAAGGCTCTGACGGGCGCGACTATGGCATCCAGTGGACGCTGTTCCGATCCGCCCTCAAACCGTCCGAGACCACCGGATGGCAAAGCCCCCAGCTCTGGATGGGCCACGCCGCGGTAACAACGCCGGATGACCATTATTTCGCCGAGCGCCTGTCGCGGGGCGGCATCGGTCAGGCCGGTGTCACCGCACAGCCCTTTGAGGCATGGATCGACGAATGGCACATGCGCGGAGACGATCTGGACACGCTGGACCTGACGGCCAGTGGCACAGGTTTCAGCTATGATCTGCGGCTGCAGGCGCAAGGCCCGCTGGTGTTCCACGGCAATGCCGGATACTCGGTAAAATCCGCCGATGGCCAGGCCAGCTATTATTATTCACAACCCTTCTATACGGTCTCGGGCACCCTCCACCTGCCCGACCAAACGATCGAGGTGACCGGCCGGGGCTGGCTGGATCGCGAATGGTCTTCACAACCGCTGGCCGAGGATCAAAGCGGCTGGGATTGGTTCTCGCTCAGCTTTGATGATGGCGACAAGCTCATGGCCTTCCGCCTGCGCGGCGACCGAGGGGATTTCACCGCAGCCACATGGATCGATCCTGACGGCCGGACGACCCCGCTGCCGGATGGTGCCGTAGGTTTCGATCCACTCGAAACCAGCCCAATAGCGCAACGTGATGTTCCGACCAGATGGCGCGTTTCATTGCCTGATCGCGGGATTGATGTCGTGGTTTCGGCCCTGACCCCCAAAGCCTGGATGGAAACCCGCTTCGAATACTGGGAAGGCCCGGTCACTGTCACCGGCAGCCATACCGGCCGCGGCTATCTGGAGATGACCGGGTATTGAAAGCCGACCTCGTTGTCCTGATGTTGCAGTCCGACCCGTGTAAGCGACTGAGGGCCTGAGTAAACACCGCGAACACGCAAAAGAAAAAACAGAGAGCAGGTTCCCCTAACCCCCTGTTTTTACCATGGTACCCAAGGCCGGACTCGAACCGGCACGGTATCACTACCGGGGGATTTTGAATCCCCTGCGTCTACCATTCCGCCACTTGGGCCACGTCACTTGGATTAGCGCCCTACCGAGAGAAGGTCCAGAGGCAAAAAACAACCATCGCGTCGATTGTTTCAATAGCCGAGGTTGACGGTCAGGCAGGCACATGGTTTGGCTTGCAACAACTGTTAGCGGGATATGTATTTTTTATGTTGCGATCACTTTATGACTGGACCCTCCGTCTGGCCGAACATCCCCATGCGCTTTGGGCATTGGCGATTGTCGCATTCATCGAAAGTTCCTTTTTCCCGATCCCGCCCGACGTTCTGATGATTCCCATGATCATAGCACGGCCGTCCCGCGCCTGGCTGATCGCCTCGGTCGCGCTGGTCGCATCGGTGCTGGGGGGTATGCTGGGATACGCCATCGGAGCGTTCTTCTATGAAAGTCTCGGGCAACCTGTACTGGAAGCCATGGGCAAGGCCCACGCGATGGAAGAGTTCAATACCCGGTTCAACGATTTCGGCTTTTGGGCTGTGCTGGCAGCCGGGGTGACCCCGTTTCCCTACAAGGTCATCACCATCATGTCGGGCTGGACCGGGATGCCTCTGGGGACGTTTATCGCAACCTCGATTCTGGCGCGGGCTTTGCGGTTTTTTGTTGTGGCAGGGTTGCTCTGGGGTTTTGGTGAACCGATCCGGGGCTTTATCGAGAAACGGCTGGGTCTGGTCTTCACGCTGTTTGTCGTGTTGCTGATTGGTGGTTTCTTTCTGGTGCGGTACCTATGACGAAAAGAACACTGGTTCTGATTGCGACGCTTGGATCGGCGGCTTTGTTGCTGGGGGCCTGGGGCTTTCAGCATCTGGGCGGGTTGGCTCCCTGCAAAATGTGCATCTGGCAACGCTATCCGCACGGGGCTGCGGTTGTGCTTGGGGTTCTTGCCTTCGCGTTCCCCGGCATCCGGCCCCTGCCCTTGCTGGGCGCACTGGCCGCAGCCACAACAGCCGGGATCGGCTTTTATCATGCAGGTGTTGAACAAGGCTGGTGGGAAGGCCCATCAACCTGCACCTCGGGTGATATTGGCGGGCTCAGCGCGCAGGAGTTGATGGATCAGATCATGTCCGCGCCGCTGGTGCGGTGCGATGATATCCCATGGGAGATGTTGGGGATTTCGATGGCAGGCTGGAACGCGTTGCTGTCGGCTGGGCTGGTCTTGATCTGGGTCGCAGCCTGGCGGGCACGATAGACGCTATTGCTGATCCAGTTCGGCGTCCCAATACAGGAAGTCGATCCAGCTTTCATGCAGATGGTTCGGCGGGAATTTCCGGCCTATATTGCGCAACGCTTCGGCATCGGGCTGGCGCGGAGGTTTATTTAGCGACATTCTGGCCTGACGCAGGGATTTTGACCCTTTGCGCAGGTTGCAGGGGCTACACGCCGCAACAACGTTCTGCCAGCTTGTCACCCCACCGGCCGCGCGCGGCACCACGTGGTCAAAGGTCAGGTTTTCGCGGCTGCCGCAATACTGGCATTTGAATTCGTCCCGCAGAAATAAATTAAAGCGCGTGAAGGCCACGCGCTTTCTGGGTTTTACATAGTCTTTCAACACAACGACCGAGGGTATTCGGATCTCGGTACTGGGGCTTCGGACCACCTCGTCATACTCGGCCACGATATCAACGCGGTCCAGCCATGCGGCCTTGATCGCCTCCTGCCAGGGCCAGAGAGACAGCGGGTAATAAGACAATGGACGATAATCAGCATTCAAAACCAAGGCCGGATGCTGCCTCAGCACACCGGGTTCCCTGACAAATTCGGTCCTGAAGTCTCCGTCCATAACAGAATCGCTCCTCGCACTCAGCTGCCCGTTTTTTGACATCAGAGCGAGGAACACTCGCCCCGGCCTTATCTAGACTATATATCGTGTTAAAACTCTGACAAGCCCTGAGTTTACACAATATCTCGCGTATTGGTTAATCCGAATCCGTAACGAGGTTATGACAGTTATCCACAGCTTGCGCTGATGTGGTCTGCGGGCTAAGGCGGGGCCATGTCCTGGTTCATCCGTTTCAACAAACCTTACGATGTGTTGCCGCAGTTCACCGATCGGGCGAATGCCGACTCGCCCCGCAGCACGCTGTCAGATTTCATCGATCTGCCCGGCGTCTACCCTGCAGGCAGGTTGGACCGCGATAGCGAAGGTTTGATGGTGCTGACCGATCACGGGCGGCTGCAGGCGCAGATATCCGACCCCAGACACAAAATGGCCAAGACCTATTGGGTTCAGGTCGAAGGTCGCCCGGATGCGGCAGCGTTGAAGGCGTTGCAGGATGGCGTGGAGCTGAAGGATGGCCTGACGCGCCCTGCCAAGGCGCTCATGATCAACGAGCCCAAGGGGCTATGGCCGCGTAACCCGCCGATCCGTGTACGTCAGACCATACCCGACAGTTGGATCGAACTCACGCTTCGGGAAGGCCGCAATCGTCAGGTGCGTCGTATGACAGCCGCCGTGGGTCACCCGACCCTGCGCCTGATCCGCGCCCGGATCGGAGACTGGTCGCTGGACGGCCTCGCCCCCGGCCAGTGGGAAAGCCTGCCCATGCCTGCCCTCAGCGCCGCACCGTCGCGCAAGCGGGACCGCCGCCCAAGGCGATGACAACACAGGGTCCGGCCTGCTAAGCTGACATCATGAAAGCAACGCCAGACATACCTGCCCCCTCAGCGATACTGGAAGCAGCTCTTTATGTAGACGATCTGGACGCGGCCGAGCAGTTCTATGGCGATCTTCTGGGGCTGACCAGGATTCAGCGTGTATCCGACAGGCACGTTTTCTATCGCATTGGCAAATCAGTCTTGCTGCTGTTCAACGCGGATGAAACCGAGCAGCCGCCGCTGAACCCCACCCTGCCTGTTCCGCCGCACGGCGCGCGAGGGCCCGGCCATGTGTGTCTGGTTCTGACCCGTCCGGAAATCGACGCGATGCGCAAACACTTGCTTAACTGGAACGTGCCGGTGGATGCCGAGTTTGACTGGCCCAACGGTGCGCATTCACTTTACGTGCGCGATCCATCGGGCAACTCGGTAGAATTTACCGAAGCGCATCTGTGGGCGTGATCTCTCACCACCCGCGCGCGTTCTATCAGAAGCTCAGCTTGTCACGGATGAAGGCCAGCGCCACGCTCAGCCCATCGGGCGCAATGCCGTGGCCCGTGCCTTTCATGACATGGGCATAAACCTCTTTGAACCCGGCCCCCTGCAACGCCTCGGCGGCTTCGGGCAGGGATTGCGGCGGCACCACGTCATCTGCATCGCCATGCACCAGCAGGATCGGCATGCGGCTGGTCACCTCATCCCCCAGCATGTCAGGCTCCAGCAACCGGCCTGAAAACGCAACGATCCCGGCCACCGGGTCCTCGCGGCGGGGGGCCACATGCAGGCTCATCATCGTGCCTTGCGAGAACCCGAACAGGACAACCTGTTCTGGCAGCACATCCTCATCCACCATCAGCGCATCGAGAAAGGCATTGAAATCCTCAACCGCCATTTCCATGCCACGCCGGGCCTCTTCCTCGGACGAGCCGTCGATCCATGGGATCGGGAACCACTGAAAGCCGTGGGGCATGCCCGGTATCTCTTCGGGCGCATCCGGGGCCACGAACAGCGTATCGGGCAGATGTTCCCCCAGCGGATCAGCCAGCCCCAGCAGGTCAGCCCCGTTGGCCCCGTAGCCATGAACAAAGACAACAACCGAACGTGTGTCCCCCGAAACCGGCTCTTTCCGGAGCGCATTCAAAACCCGTGTCATCTGATCCCTTCCCGTTCTTTGGCGACCCGGTAATAGGCCCAGAGCACCCGCGCTGCAACCGATCGCCAGGGTGACCAGGCTTCGGCCATTTGGCGCAACTCTTTATCTGTTGGTCTTTTGGGCAAGTCGTAGAGAATCCGTGCGGCCTCTTGCAGCGCCAGATCACCCGGCGCAATCACATCGGCGCGGCCCAGTGAGAACATGGCGTATATCTCTGCCGTCCATACGCCGATGCCCGGTACCTCGGTCAGAATCGCCACGACCTCATCATCCGGGGCATCCCGCAGCGCTTTGTAATCGATCCGCGCCTCGGCCAGTGCGCGGGCATAGCGGATTTTCTGGCGGCTGAGGCCCACGGCCCGCAAATCATCATCCGACGCCCACATGATCTTGCGCGGGCCGGTCAGTTTTGCCTGCTGCAGACGTTTCCAGATTGCATTGGCCGAGGCCACGCTGACCTGCTGGCTGACAATCGCGCTGAGCAGCTGCGCAAACCCGTCCGGCTTGCGCCGCAATGGCAACGGGCCGGCCTGATCCATCGCATAAGCCATTCGCGGGCAGGCCCCGGCCAGCCATTCAGCCCCTTCGGTCACGCAATCCGGGGTTTCGATGATACGTCCGACGGACATGCGGTCTCCGACAATAAATACTTGCCTGCACGTTAGGCCGATGCGCCGCATATGCAAGCGGCTTGTGTCGGGTCTCAATCGTAGATAACCCTTTGCCCATGACAATGATCGCCGCCACCCCAGACAACAGCCAGGCCAGACGCAACGTCATCGTTCTGGTGGCAGCACAGGCCCTTCTTGGCGCGCAGATGCCAATGATGTTCATCGTGGGTGGGTTGGCGGGGCAATCGCTGGCCAGCAACGCCTGCCTTGCAACGTTGCCGATCTCGCTGATTGTGTTGGGCTCGATGATGGCCGCCACGCCGATCTCGGCCATCATGCAGCGCTGGGGGCGTCGTGCGGGGTTCCTTGTGGGCTCCGGCGCCGGGGCAGCGGGTGGTGTGGTTGGCGCGTATGGCCTGTTTCTCGGCTCGTTCCCGATCTTCCTGATGGGCAGCTTCCTGACCGGTATCTATATGAGCGCACACGGTTTTTATCGCTTTGCTGCAGCCGACACCGCGTCGGACGAGTTTCGGCCCAAGGCGATCTCATACGTCATGGCGGGCGGGCTGGCGGCCGCAATCATCGGCCCGCAAATCGTGAAGCTGACATCGCAGGCCTATGTGGTTCCCTTTCTCGGCACCTATCTGGCCGTCATTGCAATCAACGTGATTGGCTCGGCCCTGTTCTTTTTCCTTGATATCCCGACACCCCCCAAACCCACCAAGGACGAACCCAAAGGTCGCACCCGGTTAGAGCTGCTGAAGACGCCGCGCATTGCCGTGGCGATCATCTGCGCCATGGTCTCATACGCGTTGATGAACCTTGTCATGACATCAACACCGCTGGCGGTTGTGGGATGTGGCTATACTGAAGGCGATGCCGCCGACATCGTGACCGGCCATGTGCTGGCTATGTTCATCCCCAGTTTTTTCACCGGTCATCTGATCGCCCGCTTTGGGGTCGAGAAAATCGTGGCCCTTGGCCTCGTTATTCTGGGGGGTGCCGGGTTGGTTGCACTAAACGGCGTTGAATTGGGCAATTTCTTCGTTTCACTGATCTTGTTGGGAATCGGCTGGAACTTTGGCTTTATCGGGGCCACCAGCATGCTGGCCGACTCGCATGAAGTGCACGAGCGTGGGCGGATGCAGGGCCTGAATGACCTGCTGGTCTTTGGCGGCGTGACCCTTGCGTCGCTGGCCTCGGGCGGGTTGATGAACTGCTCGGGCGGTTCGCCAATCGAGGGCTGGACGGCGGTGAACCTCGCCATGATCCCATTGCTGACACTGGCCGGTGGCGCGCTGCTGTGGCTGATGCTCAAACCCGCCGGAGCGCGCGTCGCTTAACGTGTTGGACGTGTCAAAAGCACGCCATCACCAACGGCCTGTCGCAGCCGTGCGCATCAATGAAAACCGACGCCGGATTTCGCCTTGCGCCAGATCACCGGCAGCCACGCGCGAGGGTTGAGACAAAACCCTTCGCAATACCCATTCGGTCTGCCACCCCACATATAGCGCAGGTCGGGCCTGTATCGACACGGCCGCGCGCGCGGATTGCGCCTGTTGCAGTCGCCCAAGCGCTTCATGCGCCAAGGCCCTGACGCCATCCTGTGTACCATCCAGCAGCGGTATCCGGCCCCGCGCCTCAAGATCAGGTATGGCGCGAAACCAGTTGGCAACCCCCATGGCATAACCGAAATCCCGTAAGACGGACTCGTCAGCCTGACCCAGGGCTTGCGCCGACACCACGGTCAGCGTTCCCGAGCTTTGATTGATATAGGCCTCAAAATGTGCCTTGTCTTCAAACGGATCGCGATAGATATCCCAACGCCTTACAGCAACATACTCATCCAGTTGCGCGGCAAGATGCGGCGACAGAACCTGAGACAGCGGCGTCACGACCTCGTGCCGCCGAACCGTTGGGCCTTCGGCAATCTCCTTCAACGCATCGCGCCACCATTGCAGGCGCATTTCGGCAATCATCGGCTCTTGCGTGACCCATGGCGCGCGGGCAACCTCGACGTTCAGCGCATAAAGCGGAAACAGCACCTTGCGGGCAGCAACCGGAGCCGCCATTGCTGCCATAAAGCGATCAGGATCGGCCCGATGCACCAGCGCGGCGCAGGCTTTTATGTCGTCGTCAAACTCCACGCTATTCGGCGGCGGCAGACTGCGGCACACAATCGCGCACAAGCTTCCAGTTGATCGCATCCAGCAACGCCTCGAACGAAGCATCCACGATATTGGCGCTGACACCTACAGTAGACCATCGGCGCCCCTGCCCGTCTTCACTGTCGATAATCACACGGGTTACCGCTTCGGTGCCGCCCTGCGTGATGCGTACTTTGAAGTCGACCAGCCGCATATCCGACAGTATCTGGGAATATTGCCCCAGATCCTTGGCCAGCGCCTTGGCCAGCGCATTCACGGGGCCACGATCCTTGCCGTCCTCGTCCAGAGATTCACTGACCGAGAGCTTCTTTTCACCATCTACTTTCACAACGACCACAGCCTCGGACAGGCTGACCATCCTGTTGTATTTGTTCTTCCGACGCTCAACGGTCACCTTGTAGCGCTTGACCTCAAAAAACTCGGGCAATTGCCCCAGTTCCTCACGGGCCAGCAGCTCGAAACTGGATTGCGCAGTATCGTAAGAATAGCCTTCAGCCTCGCGCAGCTTGATCCGTTCCAGAATGCGCCCAAGGGCGGGATCACCGGGTTCAACCGTCAATCCGGCATCGGTCAGGCGCTTGCGCAGGTTCGACTGTCCGGCCTGGTTCGACATCGGAATGATACGCGCGTTCCCAACGCGCGCCGGGTCGATATGTTCATAGGTCGAAGGGTCCTTGAGAATCGCACTGGCATGCAGCCCCGCCTTATGGGCAAACGCGGATGCCCCGACATACGCGCTCTGCTTGCTGGGTACCCGGTTCAGTATGTCATCCAGCATCCGGCTGATCCGCGTCAGGTCTGCCAGCGCCTCGGGCTTCACCCCGATCTCGTATCGCGAGGCATAGGGCTCTTTCAACATCAGCGTCGGGATCAGCGCCGTCAGGTTGGCATTGCCGCAGCGCTCGCCCAGACCGTTCAGCGTACCTTGGATCTGTCGTGCACCCGCATCCACAGCGGCCAGCGAACAGGCCACCGCATTTTCGGTATCATTGTGCGTGTGAATGCCCAGCTGGTCCCCGGGCAAACCCGCTGCGATCACCTCAGCCACGATCCGCCCGACCTCGGCTGGCAGGGCTCCGCCATTCGTGTCGCACAACACCACCCAACGCGCGCCTGCCTCCAAGGCCGCACGGCACACCTCGACGGCATATGCCGGGTTGTCCTTGTAGCCATCAAAGAAGTGCTCGGCGTCATAAAGCGCCTCGCGCCCTTGTGCCACGATATGCGCGACCGAAGCGCGGATATTCTCGGTGTTTTCGTCCAGCTCAAGCCCGAGCGCATGAGTGACATGGTAGTCATGCGCTTTCCCGACCAGACAGACCGCGGGTGCCCCGGCATTCATCACCGCCGCCAGCACATCGTCATTCTCGGCTGACCGCCCCGACCGTTTGGTCATCCCAAACGCGGTCAGACAGGCCGATGTCTTGGGTGCAACGTCGAAAAACGCACTGTCGGTGGGGTTTGCCCCCGGCCAGCCGCCTTCGATATAATCCACACCCAGCGCATCCAGCGCCTGCGTGATCTGCACCTTCTCGGGGGTCGAGAACTGCACACCCTGCGTCTGCTGCCCGTCCCGCAATGTGGTGTCATAAAGATAGAGGCGCTCTTTGTTCATCGCTCGCTCCCGCTGGCTGCTCAATCCTTGTTACACCCGCAACGGGCGCTGTTCCCGCTCAGATGGACCATCACACATCCGCCAGCTTTCCTGCGTCAAACCCCGTACCGGGAACCAGTTCGACACCTTCTTTGCCCATCCGAACCTCCAGCCCTGCGGCAATGTAAGCAGCCTTGAGGCGATCCACTTCGGCGAAATCCTTGCTTTGCATCGCAGCGACCCGGGCATGCGCCAACCGTTCGGCATAGGATGACAAATCAACAGCCCCGGCTTCCACCCATGCGCCCATATCGTCAGATAACAACCCGATAATGCGCGCGCTTGCAAGCAAGCCAGCCGCGTCACCTTCCGCAGCAAGACGGTGCAGTTCGGCAATGGCACCTGCTGTGTTCAGGTCATCCCCAAGCGCCACGATCACCGCAGGTGCCGCGCTGGCGGCGGGCTCGATGCCCGCTGTCAGCGCCCGCCACTTGCGCAGCGTTGCCTCGGCATCACGCGCTTTCTTTTCAGTCCAGTCCATCGGCTTGCGATAATGGGTCTGCAGGAACACAAACCGGATCACCTCACCCGGTATACCCTGCTCCAGCAAATCATGCACGGTGAAGAAATTGCCCAGCGATTTGGACATCTTCTTGCCTTCGACCTGCAGCATCTCGTTGTGCAGCCAAACCCGCGCAAACTCCCCTTCGGGGTGCGCACAGCAGCTCTGTGCGATCTCGTTTTCGTGATGTGGGAACATCAAATCATTGCCGCCACCGTGAATATCAAAGCTCTCGCCCAGCAGCTCGTAAGCCATGGCAGAGCATTCGATATGCCAGCCCGGACGCCCACGCCCCCAGGGGCTGTCCCATCCCGGCAGTTCATCACTCGATGGCTTCCACAGCACAAAGTCCATCGGGTTCTTCTTGTACGGCGCAACCTCAACCCGCGCGCCGGCAATCATATCGTCGACCGACCGGCCCGAGAGTTTGCCATATCCTTCGCGCCACGAATCCACCGCAAACAATACATGACCCTCAGCCGCATAAGCGTGGCCTTTGGCAATCAGGTCCTCAATCATCGCAATCATCTGGGCAATGTACTGCGTCGCCCGCGGCATTGCATTGGGTTCCAGCGCGCCAAGCGCACCCATGTCGTGCAGATACCAGCCGATGGTTTCGTCCGAGCGCTCCTGCACCAGCTGCTCCAGCGTCCCGTCCGCCCCGGCCTGCTTGCGCGCCAGCGCGGTTGCGTTGATCTTGTCATCCACATCCGTGAAGTTACGCGCATAAATCACATGATCCGGCCCATAAACATGCCGCAGCAACCGGTAGAGAACATCAAACACAACCACCGGTCGCGCATTGCCCAGATGCGCCCGGTCATAGACCGTGGGTCCGCAGACATACATCCGCACATTGTCGGGATCGATCGGCACGAAACTCTCTTTCGTCCGTGTCCGGGTGTTGTGCAGCTTGATCGTCGTCATCGGGTCGTGCTCCTGAAACAGCATGCGTCTCAACGCGTTGGCGCGGGCTTAGCAACTTGTTCCAGAGATGAAAACGAAAGAAACCGGCCCGCGTGAGAAATCAGCAGGGAATGCAGCAAATAATGGTGCAGGTCATCGGGCTCATATCGACCCGATAACATGGGCACCTGCCCGAGCCAAGTCTGGAAATGGCCTGTGAAGGACAGAGGTCGCGCTTGGGCAGGCTGAGGGGAGGCCTGCATCACCACAGATTATCTGCAGATCAGAACCGGAAGGTCGTGCGCAGGTTGAAGACATTCGCATCAAGATCTCCGCCCGATCGCGGCACATTCTCGAAATCCTGCCGCAACGCCTCACCACTGATGACAAAGCGATCCCCCAGTGGGTAGGCGACGCCAATCCCGTAGACGGCGGCGGTGTCACTGTTGCCCGAGGTGCTGGCCCGCGCGGTGCCGACCACGACATAACCCAAGGCTGGGCCAAAATCATAGCCGCCGCGCAGTTTCAGACGAGACATACTGTCCAGACTGCCCTCAGACGCGCCCAGATCAAGGTTCAGCCGGTTATACTCTAGTTCGCCCCCCAGAACGAAATTACCGAAATCGTAATCATACCCGATCAGAGGACCGAAACTGCCATCGCTGCCACCTGCCCCGCCAGACCCGTCAACATCTGCATAACCAAAACTGAAACCGACATACGCGCCGGTCCAGTCCTCGGCCAATACCGGTGCGGCACCTGACACGAGTGCAGCGACGAGCGTGGCCTTGATCAATTTCATTCAGACCTCCAAACATCCTGTGCCGGTCTGGGCGCATCAACGGGGTGGAGAGGTCGGCAGCCAACCCCAAATTCCCACTAAATCTAAAACTCTCATTCAATTACCTAACGCTAGGTTAACAGATTCCAATTGAAACGGGAAAAACATTTATTCACGTAGTCTTGTGCTTCCTTGTTGACTGTTGGTTGCCGCAAAGAAATCCGCCGACAGGTCGCAAACAGAACAGATTGTGCGGCGCGGCCTTGAAACACTGGCCCGGACAAGCTGAGGAAACCGATGCAGAACGGGGATTGGAAGATACGTCTGGTCAGCCGCACCATTGGTGCGGATCGCGGGCGTGCGGCTCGGGGGCGGCCCCGGGTGCGTTAACCGCACCTGAACGTCATATCTCACCCTAGATTCGGAATTCCTGTATGAATGATCAATCCCGTACCTCATCGCGCAGCGGCGGACGCGCCGCGCGCCGTGCCGCGCGTGCGGCGGCTCTGCCTGACCACCTGCGCCCCGTGCGCCCGGGGATGGAGGGCGGCCAGTACACGCCGCTCAGTTCAACCGACGTGGAGAAAATCCATCGCGCTGCGTTAAAAGCGCTTGAAACCATAGGCTTGGCAGATGCACCTGACAGCGGTATCGACTATCTCGTACAGGCTGGATGCAGCTTGGGCGACGATGGTCGGCTTCGCTTTCCGCCCGCGTTGGTGGAAGACACACTTGCCAAAGCCAATCGCGAGGTGACGCTGTACAGCCGCAATGAGGCGACTGATCTGATCCTGTCGGGTAATCGCGTACACTATGGAACTGCAGGGGCTGCAGTTCATATGGTCGATGTCACCGGCAGTGAGTATCGGGATTCGACTGTACAGGATTTGCATGACGCATCCCGCATCTGCGATCAGTTGGAAAATATCCATTTCGTTCAACGCCCTATGGTGTGCCGGGATATTACCGACAACCTCGAAATGGACCTCAACACCATCTACGCCTGCTGCTCGGGCACGTTCAAACATATCGGCACCTCATTCACCGACCCCAGCTATGTAGCGCCCGCAGTGGAAATGCTGCACATGATTGCGGGCGGCGAAGACGCGTGGCGAGAACGCCCCTTTGTCTCGAACACCAACTGTTTCGTTGTGCCACCTTTGAAATTTGCCACCGAAAGCTGTCAGGTGATGGAGGAATGCATCAAGGCCGGTATGCCCATACTGCTGCTGTCTGCCGGAATGGCGGGTGCCACCGCGCCCTCAACCATCGCTGGCGCGATCGCTCAGGCCACCGCAGAATGCCTGGCCGGTTTGGTTTATGTAAATGCCGTAAAGCCCGGTGCACCCGCGATTTTTGGCACCTGGCCCTTCGGTCTTGACTTGCGTACCGGCGCAATGTCGGTCGGTTCGGGCGAGCAAGCGCTGCTGAGCGCGGGCTGCGCCCAAATGCACAGCTTTTATGACCTGCCCGGGGGTGCGGCGGCCGGGGCGTCGGACGCCAAACTGCCCGACATGCAAGCCGGGTGGGAGCAGATGTGTTCGAACGTCATGGCCGGGCTGTCCGGTTTGAACATGGTGTATGAAGCAGCTGGCATGCACTCCTCCCTTCTGGGGTTTTGCCATGAATCCCTGATTCTGGGCGACGATCTGATCGGTCAGGCGCAACGCTGTGTACGTGGGATTGAGGTCTCGGACGAGACGCTGGCGCTGGATCAGATGGCCGAGGTTTGCCTGGGCGGCCCCGGGCATTATCTTGGAACGGATGCGACGCTCAGCCGGATGCAGGCGGATTACGTCTATCCGAATTTCGGGGATCGGACCTCACCCAAGGAATGGGCCGAACTGGGCAAACCCGATCTGATCGCAAAAGCCATCGCCCGGAAAGAAGAGATCCTGTCAGCCCCTGCAAATGCAAGGTTCGATCCGGTTCTGGACGCAGAGATTCGCAGCCGGTTCAACATTCACTTGTCCTTGTAACTCTTTGATATCAGGCGGCCCGAAAAGCCCGGGCCGCCATATAGCCCTGGCGTTAACCGTTCGACGGCGGCAAAAGACCTGCCTGTACGGCAATCGTGATCTCATCCTGATCAAGCGCACCATCGCCATTGGCATCCATCTGCGCGAAGCTTTCGGAATCGACATCGGGCACCACAACTTGCACCTCTTCGATGGTCAAAACCCCATCCCCATTGGTATCAGCTGACCCTTGAGCCGAAACCAAGGTCGGCAGACCAAAGAGCAGCGTCGAAATTACGGTCACTTTTAGCGGTTTCATATTATGTCTCCTGATTGCGTTTTCCTGAATGTTTGCGTCCGGACAAGCATCACAAAACCGCCATCCATATGGAACGTCACCCGTTTGGATTGATTTTCACCTTCACGCGCCAATCTTTGCGTGTTTGGCGGGTACATATCTGCGGAGGATTGCCGCACAAAACGGTCACATCACATTTCGGCGAGTCTTGCCCGATACGAACATGGGAATCCGGCAAAGCTCTGCTCAACACCCGACTCGAGGTTGAAAAAAGAAAGGGGGCCGAAGCCCCCTGTCAGTTTCGCCTTCCAGGCTCATTTCGTTGACCGCCCGGTGTTTTTTTGCCTGCGGCCTGGACTGCGCATGGGACGAGCGCACCCGCCCCGTGAGAGAGTGGGAGGGAGCAAATATTCCGCCCCACCCTGTTCCCGGCCCACACGGGCATGTCGGCCGAGTGGAGCAAGGCATAGATGGTAAGTCTCAGCGCCTTGCTCCGTATTCGTCGGGGTCGATCCCTGTGACAGTGATCCGACCCCTGCACCCCGGGTTGCCGGGGCGCTAAACTCAGCTACACCCGCTTGTCGCGCCGCAGGTGTTGCACTTCATGCAGGTGCCGTTGCGCACCAACGTGTAGTTTCCACATTCACCGCACGGGTCGCCTTCGTAGCCTTGCATTTTGGCTTTGGTGCGCGCGTCCATGCCGGTTGCGACAGCAGTTTCCGCGACGGGCGCTTCAAAAGCTGCGGCAGTTTCTGCCATACCGACCGCATCGCCCTGACCGCCATTGAACACCACCAGATCCTGCGGCAGACGTTTGCGCAGATAACCGGTTGAGCTGATTTGTTTCAGCACTTCCAATGACTTGGACGCAGCACTTTCACTGATCTCCGAGATGTTCGAAACGCCCTCTTCCTCGCCCCGGCCCAGATCGTCGAAGGTGGCACCTTCGGGTTTCACATGGGCCAGATCGGTGCGATCCAGGTAGGACACGGCCAGTTCGCGGAAGATGTAATCCAGGATCGACGTTGCGTTCTTGATCGAGTCGTTGCCCTGCACCATCCCCGCCGGTTCGAACTTGGTGAAGGTGAAGGCATCCACGAACTCTTCCAGCGGCACGCCGTATTGCAGGCCGACCGAGACCGCGATGGCAAAGTTGTTCATCATCGCCCGGAAGCCCGCGCCTTCCTTGTGCATGTCGATGAAAATCTCGCCCAGCTTGCCGTCTTCGAACTCGCCTGTCCGCAGGTAAACCTTGTGGCCACCCACGATCGCCTTCTGGGTATATCCCTTGCGGCGATGGGGCAGTTTCTCGCGATGGCTGCGGATCATTTCCTTGACCACAACCTTCTCGATCACCTTCTCGGCCAGAACGACAGCTTTTTCCTGCGTCGAACCGCTTTCCAGCACTTCCGCCGCCTCATCATCATCCTCGACCAGCGCTGCGGCCAGCGGCTGCGACAGTTTCGAGCCGTCGCGATAGAGCGCGTTAGCCTTCACACCCAGCGACCAGCTGAGTTCATAGGCTTTCTGGCAATCCTCGATGGTCGCGTCATTCGGCATGTTGATCGTCTTCGAGATCGCACCCGAGATAAAGCTTTGGGCCGCCGCCATCATGGTGATGTGGCTATCAACCCCAAGGAAACGCTTGCCTTTTTTGCCGCACGGGTTGGCGCAGTCGAAGATCGAATAGTGCTCTTCCTTCAGGTGCGGCGCGCCTTCCAGCGTCATGGTTCCGCAGACATGATCGTTGGCCGCCTCAATATCGGCGCGGGTAAAGCCCAGATGGCGCAGCAGGTCGAAGGTCGGGTCATTCAGCTTGGTCGCCGGGATGCCCAGAACGCCGGTGCAGAAATCCTCGCCCAGCGTCCACTGGTTGAACACGAACCGGATGTCGAAGGCGCTTTCTAGCGCGGCGTCCACTTTGGCCAGTTCATTCGGGCCAAAGCCGTGGCCGGTCAGCGAGGTGTGGTTGATCCCCGGCGCATTGCCGATGGTGCCGTGGCCGACGGCATAACCCACGATCTCTTCGATCTGAGCCGAGGAATAGCCCAGCTTTTCCAGCGCCGACGGGACTGAGCGGTTGATGATCTTGAAGTAACCGCCACCCGCGAGCTTCTTGAACTTGACCAGCGCAAAGTCCGGCTCAATCCCGGTGGTGTCGCAATCCATCACCAAACCGATGGTGCCGGTGGGCGCGATCACGGTGGCTTGCGCGTTGCGATAGCCGTTCTTCTCGCCAAGGTTCAGCGCCTCATCCCAAGCTGACATTGCCAGATCAATCAGACGCTTGTCGGGACAGTTGCCATGATCCAGAGGAACCGGCTTCACTGCCAGTTTCTCATACCCCTCGGTCACACCCTGCGAGGCGCGGCGGTGGTTGCGAATGACGCGCAGCATGTGGTCAGCGTTGCGTTCATAACCTTTGAACGGGCCAAGTTCGCCAGCAATCTCAGCGGACGTCGCATAAGCCACACCAGTCATGATCGCGGTCAGCGCGCCACAGATCGCCCGCCCCTCATCCGAGTCGTAGCTGTAGCCCATGTTCATCAGCAGGCCGCCGATATTGGCATAGCCCAGACCCAGCGTGCGGAAATCATAAGACAGTTGCGCGATTTCCTTCGACGGGAACTGCGCCATCGTCACCGAGATTTCCAGCGTCAGGGTCCACAGACGCGAGGCATGCATGTAATCCGCCGCCTGAAACTCACCATCCTTGAGGAAGGTCAGCAGGTTCATCGACGCCAGATTACAGGCCGTGTCATCAAGGAACATGTATTCCGAGCACGGGTTCGAGCCGCGAATCTCTCCATCTTCGGGGCATGTGTGCCATTCGTTGACCGTATCGTGGAACTGGATACCCGGATCGGCGCAGGCCCATGCGGCGTGGCCGACCTTTTCCCACAGATCGCGCGCCTTAACGGTCTTGGCGACCTTGCCATCGGTGCGGTTGATCAGCTCCCAATCGGCGTCTTTCTCAACAGCGGTCAGGAACGCATTGGTCACGCGGATCGAGTTGTTCGAGTTTTGACCCGAAACCGAGCTGTAGGCTTCCGAATCCCAATCTGTATCATAGGTCGGGAATTCGATACTGTCGTGACCTTGCCGTGCATAATCCAGCACGCGCTTGATATAAGTCTCGGGGATCGCGACCTTTTTCGCCTCGCGCACGGCCGATTTCAGGCTGTCATTCTTGTTGGGATCATACGCGTCTTCGGTAGCACCGTCCCAAGTGCGGATGGCCTCGAAAATGCCGTTCAGCATCTTCTCGTGCATCTTCGATCCGGCAACGATCGAGGCCACCTTCTGCTCTTCGATCACCTTCCATTCGATGAATTGTTCGATGTCGGGATGATCTGCATCGACGATCACCATCTTTGCTGCCCGACGGGTTGTCCCGCCTGATTTGATCGCGCCAGCGGCGCGGTCGCCGATCTTGAGAAAGCCCATGAGGCCCGAGGATTTGCCGCCACCCGACAGTGCCTCGCCTTCCGCCCGCAAATGGCTGAAGTTGGTGCCTGTTCCGCTTCCGTATTTGAACAGGCGCGCCTCGCGCACCCACAGATCCATGATGCCGCCTTCGTTCACCAGATCATCATCGACGGACTGGATGAAGCACGCGTGCGGCTGCGGATGTTCATAGGCGGATTTTGATTTGGTCAGCTTGCCGGTCTTGTAGTCGACATAATGGTGCCCCTGCGCCGGACCGTCGATTCCATAGGCCCAATGCAAGCCCGTGTTGAACCACTGGGGCGAGTTCGGCGCGGCGCGCTGGGTCGCCAGCATATAGCGCATCTCGTCAAAATAGGCGCGCGCGTCATCCTCGGTCGAGAAATATCCACCCTTCCAGCCCCAATAGGCCCAGGCACCAGCCAGCCGGTCAAACACCTGTTTCGAAGACGTCTCGCCATCAAATTCCGCGCCATCGGCCGGAACAGAACGCCACAGGAATTCAGGAACGTCTTTTTCTTTGACCTTCTTCAGCTGGGATGGAACGCCTGCCTTGCGAAAGTATTTCTGCGCGATCACATCGCTGGCAACCTGGGACCAGCTTGAGGGCACTTCGATATCATCGAGGCGGAACACGATTGTACCATCGGGATTGCGAATCTCAGACGTCGCGGACACGAAATCCAGTTCGGCATATGCATCCTGACCCGGTTTGGTGAATTTTCTTTCAATCTTCATGTCCGCTGCCCCAGCTTCGATCTGTCCAAATTTCAGTTCCCGGCACCAAATTTTGATATGGCGGGGTGCCGCCCGCACTGGCGATAAACACAAGGCGCAAGGGACCAGACGCTGCCTGCCACAGCGCAGAACCGTAAATACGGTTTCACGTCATACTGGTTTGCTTTCCGTCCCTCGCCCGAAGCCTTTTCCGGTCATTGTCTACCAGATTTAGTGGCTCGTCTATCGGTCCATACAATCTGACGTATACACGCATAGTTGGTCAACGAGCTTTTTCACTCATTTTTGAAATTTTTAAGTTGACCTATTTCAACGAACAGGCGGTTTTTCGCCAAACCGCGATTCCTCCACAGGGGTATTTGAACTCTCAATTCGAAACTGCCCGGATTTCCCAAATTGAATTCTCTTTTTTTCCGCCATGGTTAGGCGCAATAGGTCATGCAATCAGATGTTAAGCAGCTTTTCAGAGAATCATCGTCACCACCACGCGGCGCATGCCATAATCAGGCAACCATGACACGGCGGGATGGGAATGATTTGGTGATACGTCTGTTTTCTCTGTTACCCGTCCTGGCCCTGATCGTGGCCTGCACATCACAAGAGGCCCCGCCGGCCTCCCGAAGTGCACAGTTCCCGGGATATCCACAAAACCTGTTCAACTCATTCAAGACCGATTGCGCCGGGCCCGGCGACAAATATGTCAAAACAGGCACCGGCACCTTCGAATGCCGCGAGACCCTGTCACCCGAAGCCACCGCCTACCTGATTCTCAGTTTTGATGGCTATCCGCAGAACCTGCCGCAGATTGTGACCCGGCTGAGCTCGACCAAGAATCAATCAGGCTATCGCGTCGATGCCGAACTGTTTTTTCTGGTCCCGCAGAAAAGTGGCAAAACCCTGAGGATACCCATCGAAAGTGCAGATTTGGACAGGGATTTCTCTCGGCTTTACAGCAATTACGGTGGAACACCGGTGTAAGAGAGAAAATGGTCGGGGCGGCAGGATTCGAACCTACGACCCCCTGTACCCAAAACAGGTGCGCTACCAGACTGCGCCACGCCCCGGACCGTGCGCCTTCCTAAACGCGCCAATCTGATTTGAAAAGCCCTAACAGGGCCAAATTGCAGGACCTTGCGAAAAAACTTCGTGGCGCATCTGGGTTCCGGGCTGAATGCCATAGCGCGCGGCCAGACCGGCATTGATTTCAAGCACGGCATAAACCGAATCGCCGCCCTCGATCGGTGTCAGATCACCGGGAATGGCCCCTTCATGCACATGCGTAACGGTCCCGGCGCGATCCACAAAGATCATATCAAGCGGGATCAGGGTATTTTTCATCCAGAAGGCCACGGGCTGCGGCGGATCGAAGATAAACAGCATCCCGGACCGGCTGGGCATGCTTTCCCGAAACATCAGGCCGCGAGAGCGTTCCTGCGGTGTCACCGCGAGTTCGATGTCAAACCGGACCTGAGCCGCCTCATTTCGCAACTCAACCCTGTCCGCGCGACACTCCGCCCAGGCGGTTCCGGCAGACAGGGCCGCCACCATCACCAGAACTGTCGCAAATTTCATCATGTATGGATCAGCTGTTCAAAGCAGCTTCCCAGGCCAGAACCTGAGCCGCCATACGTCCGCGTTTGCCGTCGATCACCCGCATCGCCAGCGCCTCACCCGGTTGCAAATCAGCCAGACCGGAACGGCGCAGAACCTCAATATGCAGAAACACATCTTCGCTGCTGCCGAAAACATTGGCAAAGCCAAACCCTTTGCCCTTGTCAAACCATTTGACGCGCGCCGCCTCTAACGGAGCACTTCCGATTACCGCTGGATCAAGTTCGGCAAAATCCGCCAGCATCATCGTTTCGGCACGCACCGGAGGATCAACGCTGATCACTTCAACCGCCTGAACACCGCGGTCGGTTTTATGCGTCATGATCTCGATGCCTGCCCCGTCGGCGACCGAGCTTTGCCCGAAATTCCGCAACACGTTGACATGCAACAGGATGTCCGGCCCGCCATCGTCGGACACAACAAATCCGTACCCCTTGGCGGGGTCGAACCATTTAACGTGTCCACGGACGCGATACATGCTGTTCAGATCTTCTGGCACTGTTTTCCCGTTACAATGATAGGCAAGTCGTTAAGGGTTTGTGTTTATGATATTGGACCGCAAATTCAAGCTGAAAAACCTGTTTGTTCACAAAGACTTGCATTTCACGATACGCGGACATCATGGATTTAACCTCTGTACTTGCCACTCGGAGTCGACATCATCTCGTTTCCACTGAAACCTGTCATGCAGCCTGAAGGCACCATCGGCCCAGAACTCTACCTCGACAGGCGCCA
>DS999531.1:2657032-2704066 GCA_000158135.1 Rhodobacteraceae bacterium KLH11 | reverse complement strand
TGCGCCTTGGCGCTGTGGTAGTTCGTGTAAAAAACAAAGGCGTCTGGCTCGATGTCCTTCAGCAGAACCATCCGGGAATTCGGCAAACCACCCGAATCCACGGTTGCAAGCGCAATCGCGTTGGGATCGTTGGGTTCTGTCTTTTCCGCCTCGGCCAGCCACCGGCCCGCAATTTCAAACGGATCGGCCCCGGCAAAGATGCCACTACGCTCGTTCATTTCCATCCCCTGGAAACATCTGATTACGACCCTAAGGCGAGAACCTGCTGCGGGCAAGAGCGCATGGCCTTGATGCAGAGCAATCAATGGCATAAACCAACCGGACATAACGCGACGACAGGCGGAGAACCGAAGATGTCAAATCAGTTGATGGCCGGCAAACGCGGCCTCATCATGGGACTGGCCAATGACAAATCAATCGCATGGGGGATAGCCCGCGCCCTGTCCGATGCCGGGGCCGAACTGGCCTTTTCCTATCAGGGGGATGCGCTGAAAAAACGTGTCGATCCTCTGGCGGCACAACTGGGCAGTGAGATCGTTCTGCCCTGCGACGTCAGCGACGAAAACTCGATCGACGGGTTGTTCCACTCGCTGGAAGAAAAATGGGGCAAGCTGGATTTCATCGTCCACGCCATTGGCTTTTCCGACAAGAACGAGCTGCGCGGTCGCTATGTCGATACCAGCCGGGCGAATTTCAACCTGACCATGGATGTGTCGGTCTACTCTTTCACCGCAGTCATGCAACGCGCTGAAAAACTGATGACCGATGGTGGCTCTGCCATCACCCTCACCTATTATGGGGCCGAACAGGTCATGCCGCATTATAATGTGATGGGCGTTGCCAAGGCTGCGCTTGAGGCGTCGGTCAAATATCTGGCCGAAGATCTGGGCAAGGACGGCATCCGGGTCAACGCGATCTCGGCCGGTCCGATCAAGACATTGGCCGCCAGTGGCATTGGCGATTTCCGCTATATCATGAAGTGGAACGAGTATAACTCGCCCCTGCGCCGGAACGTCTCCATTGATGATGTCGGCAAGTCGGCGCTCTATCTTCTGTCTGACCTCAGCAGCGGCGTGACCGGTGAGAACCTGCATGTAGATTCGGGATATCACATTGTTGGCATGAAGGCCGTCGACGCGCCGGATGTTGAAAAAGGGTAACAGTTCATGAGCGCCAAGGATCGCCTGCCGCACGAAAAAGGGTTTCACATCAGCTGGGATCAAATTCATCGCGATTCCCGCGCGCTGGCCTGGCGGCTGGACGGGCAAGGCCCCGATGACGGAGCCTGGCGCGCGGTTGTGGCAATCACCCGGGGCGGCATGGCACCTGCGATGATCGTCAGCCGTGAACTCGATATCCGCACGGTCGATACGGTCAGCGTGAAATCCTACCACCATCAGGCGCAGGGCGAAGCCGAGGTGCTGAAGGCTCCGAACCCGGATTTGATGGGCGATGGCACCGGTGTTCTGATCATCGACGATCTGGTCGACAGCGGCAAAACACTGGAACTGGTGCGTGAAATGTACCCCAAGGCGCATTTCGCCACCGTCTATGCCAAACCCAAAGGCCGCCCAATGGTTGATACCTTCATCACCGAAGTCAGCCAGGACACCTGGATTTTCTTCCCGTGGGACATGGCTCTGCAATATGTGGAACCTTACCGGGGAACCGACTGATCCCAACTTCTTCTGTTCCCAAATACCTCGGAGCGCGAGGCAGAGCCTCGCAAAAATGGTCACGTCATGACTCACAGCCGCACCAGTGCCACTTTCCCCCCTCCGGTGATGGAGGCGCGGCGTTGGCTTGAAGGGGTCGAATTCCCGACCGGGCGCCCGCTGATCAATGTCAGTCAGGCCGCCCCGGTTGATCCACCGCCGCTGGCACTGCGTCAGGCCATAGCTGACTGCGCGCTCCATCATGACAGCGCGCATCTCTACGGTCCGGTTCTTGGCAACAACGACCTGCGCGCCGCGCTTGCCGCACAAATCAGCGATCATTACGCGGCAGCACTCTCTGCCGGGCAGATTGCAATCACCTCAGGCTGCAATCAGGCATTCTCAGCGGTGATCTCGGCGCTCACGGATCAAGGGGATGAGGTTATTCTTCCAACTCCTTGGTATTTCAATCACAAAATGTGGCTGGATATGGCAGGGGTCAATACGGTCGACCTTCCGACCGGGGCCAATCTACTGCCGGACCCCGAACATGCCCGCGCTCTGATCACCAGCAAAACCCGGGCAATTGCCTTGGTAACGCCAAACAACCCCGGTGGCGTCGAATACCCGACCGAGCTGGTGCGCCAATTCTATGATCTGGCCCGGGAAACGGGAATTCGTCTGTTGGTCGACGAAACCTATCGTGATTTCGACAGCCGCACCGGTGCGCCGCATGATCTGTTCCAGCAACCGGGCTGGGATGAAACCTTTGTACATCTCTACTCCTTCTCGAAGGCCTACAGGCTGACCGGGCACCGCGTGGGCGCAATTGCCACCGGCGCGCCGCTGTTGGCCGAGATCGAAAAGTTTCTGGACACGGTCGCCATTTGCCCCGGCCAGCTTGGCCAGTTTGCGGCGCTTTGGGGCATGCAGAACCTGTCGCAATGGGTCGCGGCTGAGCGTGACGAAATTCTGGACCGGCGTGCAGCGATTGCTGAGGGCATGCCGCAGCTTGAACAGAAAGGGTGGCGGCTGCTGGGGCTTGGCGCCTATTTTGCCTATCTTGAGCATCCGTTCGACCTCGCCTCGGACCAGCTGGCCCGGCAACTGGTGCGTCAGGCGGGCGTTCTGTTGCTGCCGGGCACCATGTTCATGCCCGATCACGACCCCGCGGGAAAGCGGCAGGTCCGGGTTGCCTTCGCCAATCTTGACCGGGCCGGAATCGCGCAATTGTTCGACCGGCTGCAGGCCTTGTCCTTCTAAGCTTGCCCCCCGGCGGCACGCGTCGTATTCAAGGCCGCAACCAACAGGCAAAGACCTGTTAACCTAACCAAGAGGGCATCATGGCCGCAGGCGTGAAAAAGCTATCGAAAACCTTTGTCTGGATTCTGATGGGGCTTCTGATGCTGGGCCTTGCCGGGTTCGGCGCAACCAGCCTGACCGGAACTGTGCGCACTGTCGCGCAGGTTGGCGATGAAAGCGTTTCCGTGGACGCCTATTTCCGCGAGTTGCAACGCGAAATCCGCGCGGTCGAGGCCCAGACCGGGCAGGCGATGCAAATCGCGCAAGCCCATGATCTTGGGCTTGACCAATTGGCGCTGTCGCGGCTGATCGCGCTGGCGGCACTGGATAACGAGGTCGCGCAGCTTGGTATCTCGATTGGTGACGAAAACCTGCAAAACGAGATCGTCCAGATCCCGGCGTTTCAGGGTGTAAACGGTACATTCGATCGCGAGGCCTATCGCTTTCAGCTGGAACAGGTCGGCATGACCGATGCCGAGTTCGAATCGGATTTGCGTAAGGAATCTGCACGCACCATCGTTCAGGGGGCTGTTATAGGTGGCGTTGAAATGCCTCTTGCGCTGACCGAGGCGCTGGCGAACTACGTTCTGGCCCGTCGCAGCTTTACCCTGGCAACGCTGTCCGCCGAGGCGCTGGAAACACCCGTGCCCCAGCCGACGGATGCGCAAATTCAGGCTTTTTATGACGAGAATACTGACCGCTTCACCCTGCCCCGCACCAAACGCCTGACCTATGCGATCCTGTCGCCCGAAATGTTGCTTGATGCGGTCGAGATTGACGAAGACGCGCTGCGCCGCCTCTACGATCAACGGGCCGGGCAATACCTTCAGCCCGAACGTCGGCTGGTTGAACGCCTGCCCTACCCCAGCGAAGAAGCCGCGACCGAGGCGCTGGCTCAGCTGGAAGTGGGTGGTGCAGATTTCGAACAGCTCGTCCGCGACCGCCAGCTTGAGCTGAGCGATGTGGATCTGGGCGATGTCACCCGCGAAGACCTTGGTGATGCTGCGGATACCGTGTTTGCAGCCGGGATTGATGATGTTGTCGGCCCGCTTCCAACGGTTTTCGGCCCTGCCCTGTTTCGGATCAACGGCACTCTGGCCGAAAACAATGTCAGCTTCGAAGAGGCCAGGCCCGAGCTGCGCGAAGAGCTTGCGGCTGATCGCGCGCGCCGTCTGATCGAAGCGCAGGCCGAGGATATCAACGATATGCTGGCCGGTGGTGCCACGCTTGAGGACCTGGCCGCCGACACTGAAATGGAGCTGGGAACAATCGACTGGACCCAGCAAAGCGGTGACGGCGTTGCGGCCTATGACGGCTTCCGCGCGGCGGCTGTGGCTGTGCAAGAGGGCGATTTCCCCGAAATCGGCTTCCTCGAAGACGGCTCGATCTTTGCATTGCGCCTGAACCAAGTGCTGGAACCGCGCCCGGAACCGCTGGACAGTGCCCGCGCACGTGTTGCCGAGGCATGGATGCAGGTAGAGACCGCCAGGGCGCTGCAGAATCAGGCCGACGCGATTCTCACCCAACTGGCGACAGATGGTGATTTCACGGCAACCGGCCTGCCGTTCCGTGTGGAAAACGCACTGACGCGCACCGCCTTCCTTGACGATGTGCCGGTTGATTTCATGGCGCAGGTATTTGAGCTGGAGCCGGGCGAGTTGCGCGTCATTCCGGGCAATGGCAACGCGTTGATCGTGCGTCTGGATGAGGAACTGCCCCCCGCCGAGACGGATGAGCAGCGCCAGATGCAGGATGCGCTGGCGGCGCAGATGAATCAGGCGCTGGCGCAGAACATCTTCGATATCTATGTGCGCAACGCCCAGACCCGCGCGCGCCCTGTACTGGATCAGCAAGCACTGAATGCGGTGCGGGCGAGTTATTAAAAGAGACCGCACATGGCCCTGACCCCGGATTTTGAAACCTTCGCGCGCGCCTATGACGCGGGCGAAAATCAGGTTGTCTACACCCGCCTCGCCGCCGATCTGGATACGCCGGTTTCGCTGATGCTCAAACTGACAGGCGCGCAGAAAGATGCGTTCATGCTTGAATCGGTCACCGGCGGCGAAGTGCGCGGGCGCTATTCGATCATCGGGATGAAGCCTGATCTGGTCTGGCGCTGCCACGGCGAGACATCGTCGCTGAACCGTTCGGCCCGTTTCGATGCCGAGGCGTTCACACCACAGGATGGCAACCCGATGGACAATCTGCGCGCGCTGCTGGCCGAAAGCCGCATCGCGCTGCCAGATGACCTGCCGCAAGCTGCAGCCGGGCTGTTCGGCTATCTGGGCTATGACATGGTGCGGCTGGTCGAATACCTGCCCGACATAAACCCTGATCCGCTGGGCCTGCCCGATGCCATCATGCTGCGCCCTTCGGTGATTGCTGTGCTGGATGGCGTGAAAGGTGAGGTTACGGTTGTTTCGCCCGTATGGGTCAGCGATGGGCAATCAGCCAAAGCGGCCTATGCGCAAGCGGCAGAACGGGTGATGGACGCGGTGCGCGATCTGGAACGCGCCATGCCCGCGGAAACCCGCGATCTGGGGGAGGCGCTGGAGGTTGGCGCTCCGGTCTCGAATTTCACCAAATCCGGCTATATGGAAGCGGTTGAAAAGGCCAAGGAATACATCCGCGCGGGGGATATCTTTCAGGTCGTTCCCGCCCAACGCTGGACACAGGATTTCCCTCAGCCGCCCTTTGCCCTTTATCGGTCCTTGCGGCGCACCAACCCGTCCCCCTTTATGTTCTACTTCAACTTCGGTGGCTTTCAGGTGGTTGGTGCCAGCCCCGAAATCCTCGTGCGGGTCTTTGGCAGCGAGGTGACCATCCGCCCCATCGCAGGCACCCGCCCACGCGGGGCAACCCCCGAAGAGGACAAGGCGCACGAGGTTGATCTGCTGGCCGACAAAAAAGAGCTGGCCGAACATCTGATGCTGCTTGATCTGGGCCGGAATGACACCGGTCGCGTTTCAAAAATCGGGACCGTGCGCCCGACCGAAGAGTTCATCATCGAACGCTACAGCCACGTGATGCATATCGTCTCAAACGTGGTCGGAGAGCTGGCCGAAGACAAAGACGCGCTCGACGCGTTTTTCGCCGGGATGCCAGCGGGCACGGTTTCAGGTGCGCCCAAGGTTCGTGCGATGGAAATCATTGATGAGCTGGAGCCGGAAAAGCGCGGCATTTACGGCGGCGGTGTGGGTTATTTCAGCGCGGGCGGCGACATGGATATGTGCATTGCGCTGCGTACTGCGATTGTGCAGGATCACAAGCTTTATATTCAGGCCGGTGGCGGCGTCGTTTATGACAGCGACCCCGAGGCCGAGTATATGGAAACCGTCCACAAATCGAACGCGATACGCCGTGCTGCAGCGGATGCTGCACGATTTACCGGCAACGGGAACGATTAAATACAGCGTCGTCGCGGCGACGCTGTTTCAGTATCACGATCCGGAATCGTCCTGCTGAACCTCATTCAGCATCACCGCCGAGATCGGGGCCATCGCCACGCGGTTCCCGCGATCCTCAAGCCCCCATAGCAACAGGGCCGAGATCGTCTCGGGGCGCAGGCGGCCCAGCATCACGACGGCCCCCTCTTGCCCGGCGCGGAACGCGGCCTGATCCAGAAAGCGCCGCATGACCTTGGGGTCCTGCCGGGCCCCATCGAAATCCCGGAACACCACGCTAGAGGGAATCCCGTTGCGCGCGGCCAGTTTCTGCACGGTGTTCAACCCGCTATCCTGCGTCACCAGCCCACGCCCGGTTCCCCCTGCAATCGCGGCCACCTGATCGGCCAGTTTGCGGTTGCCCTGGATGCCGCTTTCGACCCCTTCCAGAAGGCCGACCGTATAGGGAAGTTCGTCCAACCAGACTGACAACGACACCTCGGCATCCTGCGCGCTGGCGGCCTCGTGCAGATCGATCAGGGCAAGAACCTCGAACCCGGCTTCGCGATGGCGCACCATCTTCTCTGCCGCATCCGGGTCATTGGGGCTGACCGCAAAGCTGATCGGATATGGGAAATCCTGCAGGGCTTCGGCCCCGAACGCACCTTCATCATCAATCAGGATGATCGACATCAATGGCTTGGCCTCTGGATTGTCGAAACTGGCGGCATATTCGTCAATCGGTTTGGTGGCGACCACAACCTCAGGGGTCTCGGCGGGTGGATTGTCCCGCTCGGTCAAGGGCACAACCCGCTTGCCGATCAGCGTGCCAGAGCTTTCGGATTGCTCGCCGCCGATCTGCGGTAAGGTCAAAACACGCGGCTGGCGAACCGGGCGGGTATCCTCTTCGCCCTCCACTGCAATCGGGTTTTCCTGCGGCAAGCTTTCAATTTCCGGAACACTTTCGGGTTCAGGCTCCACGACAGCAACTTGCGGCGCGTCTTCCTGAGGTGCGCTTTCAACCACCTGTTCCTCTGGTGTTGCTTCAACCACCTGCGGTTCAGGTGTTTGCTCGGGCTCTGGCGGTGGTGGAGCATCCGTGATCACGACGGGTGCGGCTTCAGGCTGGGCCGGTTCCGGCGCGGCAACCGGAGTTTGTGGGGCAGCTGGCGCTTCGGTCTGAACGCTGACCACCGGCGCAGTCGTAGTTTGCGGGGTTTCAGGGCTGGAAGGCGTTGCCGCTGCTTCAGGGCGCGCGCCGGGCTCTAGCTCGATCCCTTCCAGACTGGCCAGAGAGCCTGACGGGTCCTCCGGGCGTTCGGGGCCCGATGGCGTCACCTCAACCAGATCAGCCTCGGCCCCGGTGTCATCAGGCTCGACCGGTTCTGCTACCTGAGGCGCTTTCGACACTTCGGGCGCTGTCTCGACAACGTCAGGTTTTCGCGACAACGGCGTGGTTACCGAAAGCACCACGCCCAGTGCCAGTACAGCGATCGCCCCGGCGATCAGTCCACCGAAAAATCCGCCCATCGAAATCTCGCCTCTCGCGTTGCTTCCTGCCTCATCCGCCAGTACGCCATCTTCTGCGGCGCTCACTTGTTCGGGCGTTGGACGGGGATGTCCTCTTGACGCTGCCGCACAAGCCTGAGCATGTATGTTCCGACATTATACCGTGGCTCGGGGCTGCATCGCCAGCCAGAAATGCCCATAGCAAGATAAGTGCCCAAATGCTGCTGCTGATCGACAACTATGACTCGTTTACCTACAACCTTGTTCACTACCTTGGTGAACTGGGCGCCGAGATGGTCGTGCGCCGCAACGACGCGCTGGATGTGCAGGAGGCCATGGCAATGAACCCGGCCGGCATCCTGCTGAGCCCGGGTCCCTGCGATCCGGATCAGGCTGGCATCTGTCTGGCGCTGACCGAAGCCGCAGCCGAGACCAAAACCCCGTTGATGGGTGTATGCCTTGGGCACCAGACCATCGGGCAGGTTTTCGGCGGCAAGGTTGTGCGGTGTCACGAGATTGTGCACGGCAAAATGGGGATGATGCATCATACGGGCAAAGGCGTGTTCGCCGGTCTGCCCTCACCTTTTGAGGCCACGCGGTATCATTCACTGGTCGTGGATCGGGGTACTCTGCCCGATTGTCTGGAGATCACGGCCGAGCTTGAGGATGGCACCATCATGGGCCTGCAGCACAAGGACCTGCCGATCCACGGGGTGCAGTTTCACCCCGAATCCATCGCCTCTGAACACGGCCACGCCCTGTTGAAGAACTTCCTGAACGACATGAAGGTCCCGGCATGAGCGACGCTTTGAAACCGCTGATCGGCGCGGCGGCTGACCGCCCCCTGACCCGTTCCGAGGCCGAAAAGGCCTTTGGTATTCTCTTTGACGGGGCCGCCACGCCCAGCCAGATCGGCGGGTTGCTGATGGCCATGCGCACGCGTGGCGAGACGGTCGATGAATACGCCGCAGCCGCAGCCGTGATGCGCGCCAAGTGCAAGGCGGTGAAAGCCCCCGCCGGGGCCATGGATATCGTTGGCACCGGTGGTGACGGCAAAGGCACGCTGAACATCTCAACCGCCACGGCCTTTGTGACGGCGGGTGCGGGTGTTACCGTTGCCAAGCATGGGAACCGGAACCTGAGTTCGAAATCCGGCGCGGCCGACGCTTTGGGCCAGCTTGGCATCAACGTGATGGTCGGGCCAGAGGTTGTTGAACAGGCGTTGGAAGAGGTCGGGATCGGGTTCATGATGGCCCCGATGCATCACCCGGCCATCGCCCATGTCATGCCTTCGCGGCAAGAGCTTGGGACCCGCACGATTTTCAACATTCTGGGCCCCCTGACCAACCCTGCCGGGGTGAAACGGCAACTGACCGGCGCGTTCAGCCGCGAT
This sequence comes from Rhodobacteraceae bacterium KLH11, assembly GCA_000158135.1. Taxonomy (GTDB): domain Bacteria; phylum Pseudomonadota; class Alphaproteobacteria; order Rhodobacterales; family Rhodobacteraceae; genus Ruegeria. The sequence continues at coordinate 2,694,824 of DS999531.1, read as the reverse complement.
CTGATCCGCCCGATGGCGGAAACGCTGGGGCTGCTCGGTGCCGAGCACGCTTGGCTGGTGCATGGATCTGACGGCACGGATGAACTGACGATAACCGGCATCAGTTGGGTCGCATCGGTCCAGGATGGCGTGATCAAAGAGGTTGAGCTGCACCCCGAAGACGCGGGTCTGCCCGTACATCCGTTCGAAGATATCCTTGGCGGCACGCCCGAGGAAAACGCCGTTGCCCTGCGCGCCTTGCTGGACGGCGCGCCATCTGCCTATCGCGATGCGGTGCTGCTGAACTCTGCCGCGGCGCTGGTCGTGGCCGGAGCGGCAAGCGATCTGCGCGAAGGTGTGGCCATGGCCGCCGAGAGCATCGACAGCGGCAAAGCTAAAGACAAAATCACCGCCCTGGCGCGTATCACACAGGAAGCCGCATGACCGAGACCGTTCTGGACAGGATCAAAGCCTACAAGCTGGAAGAGATCGCATCAGATAAAGCGCATAAATCTCTGGAAACATTGGAGTCTGAGGCTCGGAATGCACCCGAGGTCAGAGGCTTTGCCGAGGCCCTGCACAAAGCCACGCGCAAGGGGTATGGCCTGATTGCCGAGGTCAAGAAGGCCAGCCCTTCCAAGGGGCTGATCCGGGCTGATTTCGATCCACCGGCGCTTGCCAAGGCTTACGAGGACGGCGGCGCCGCCTGTTTGTCCGTGCTGACCGACACACCCAGCTTTCAGGGCGACAAATCCTATCTTACGCAGGCCCGGGCCGCCTGTTCACTGCCTGCTTTGCGCAAGGATTTCATGTATGACCCCTATCAGGTGGTCGAGGCCCGCGCATTGGGTGGCGATTGCATCCTGATCATCATGGCCTCGGTCAGCGATGCTCAGGCCGCTGAACTGGAGCAGACAGCGTTTGATTGGGGTATGGATGTCCTGATCGAAGTGCACGACGCTGAAGAGCTGGAACGCGCTGGCGATCTGAAAAGCCCTCTGATCGGCATAAACAACCGTAATCTCAAGACCTTCGAGACCACACTTGATACCACGCGCCAGCTGTCGAAACTGGTCCCCGCCGATCGAACCATTGTGTGTGAAAGTGGTCTGAGTTCCCCCGCTGATCTGGCCGATATCGCCCGCTATGGTGCGCGTTGTTTTCTGATCGGGGAAAGCCTGATGCGGCAGCAGGACGTCGCGGCGGCCACCCGCACCCTGCTCGCCAATCCGCTTATCCCAGGAGTGATGTGATGCCACTGACTCATTTCGATGCCAAAGGCGAAGCCCATATGGTGGATGTTTCGGATAAAGCCGTCACCGACAGGGTTGCAGTTGCTGCAGGCCACATCAGGATGGCACAGGAAACCTTTGATATCATTTCAGAAGGTCGCGCCAAGAAGGGCGATGTTCTGGGTATAGCAAGGCTTGCCGGGATCATGGGGGCAAAGAAAACGCCCGATCTGATTCCGCTCTGTCACCCTCTGCCCGTCACCAAGGTCGCGGTAGAATTGACGCTGGACCCGGATTTGCCCGGCGTTCAGATCGAGGCAACCGTCAAGACATCAGGCCAGACCGGCGTGGAGATGGAGGCGCTGACCGCAGTCTCAACCGCGGCCCTGACCGTCTATGACATGACCAAAGCGGTCGATAAGGCGATGGAGATTGGCAGCGTTCGGGTTTTGCTGAAAGACGGCGGAAAATCAGGACGTTACGAAGCGTCATGATTTCAGTTGAAGACGCACGAAACCTGCTGTTCGATCTTGTAGGTCCGCTTCCGTCAGAAACGGTTGCGCTGGCGGAATCTGCTGGCCGTATTCTGGCACAGGACGTGACCGCAACCCGGGATCAGCCCCCGTTTGCGGCCTCTTCGATGGATGGCTATGCGGTCAAGGCAGCCGAGGTTGAACTGCACGCCATGTTCAAGGTGGTCGGCGAAGCGGCGGCAGGTCAGCGGTTTGACGGCGCTTTAGGCCCCGGTCAGGCGGTGCGGATTTTCACCGGCGCGCCTGTGCCTGATGGGGCCGATTTTGTTGTCATTCAGGAAGATGTCGACCGGCGCGACGATTTGATTACCATCACCGACGCCCCCGGCCCCAAAGCCAATATCCGCCCCGCCGGGATAGATTTTGCCATCGGCACCCGGATCGACGCCCCCCGGCAATTGCGGCCCGAGGATGTCGCGCTTATGGCGGCTATGAACATTGCCTCGGTTCCGGTGACGCGTAAACCCGTGGTCGCCCTGATTTCAACGGGGAACGAGCTGGTGATGCCCGGTGAAACACCCGGCCCGGATCAGATCATTGCCTCGAATACGTTTGGCCTGAAAGCCCTGCTGGAACAGATCGGCGCGCATGTGCGTGTGCTGCCCATCGCGCAGGATACCGTGGCCTCGCTGGAGACCGCATTCGGGCTGGCACAGGGCGCTGATCTGGTGGTGACGATCGGCGGCGCTTCGGTTGGTGAATATGATCTGGTCGCGCAGGTCTCGGAAAGCCTCGGGATGGAGCGGTCCTTCTACAAAATCCGCATGCGCCCCGGCAAACCATTGATGGCCGGGCGTCTGGGTGACGCTGCCATGGTTGGCCTGCCCGGAAACCCTGTGAGCGCAATGGTTTGCGGGTATCTGTTCCTGGTCCCGATGGTGCGCCGTATGCTGGGCATCGAGCAGGTTCTGACACCGTTCCAGACCGCGCGTCTGACCCGACCCTTGACTGAGAATGGCCCGCGCGAGCACTACATGCGCGCCGTTCTGGACCCCTCGGGCATTCAGGCTTGTGACGATCAGGACAGCTCGCTCCTCAGTGTGTTGGCACAGGCAAATGCGTTGCTGGTGCGTGCCCCGCATGATCCCGCACAGGATGTGGGCGATGAAGTCAGGTATCTGGCGATCTAGCAAATCCGTTGACACAAAACGTGAACATGCGTAGAACAAAAGAAAACGCATGAGCGATGAGGTGTGAGCGATGTTGACCAAGAAGCAGTTGGATTTGCTGGAATTCATCCACAAACGCGTGCAGGTGGATGGTGTTCCGCCCAGTTTTGACGAGATGAAGTCGGCGCTGGACCTGCGATCCAAATCCGGAATTCACCGTCTGATCACCGCGCTGGAAGAGCGCGGCTTTATCCGCCGCCTCGCCCATCGGGCCCGTGCGATCGAGATTGTGAAACTGCCCGAAAGCCTGGGCGGCGAACCGACTGTTGGTTTTAAACCGCGTGTAATCTCGGGGGATCGGCCAGAAGGCCCGCGCCCGGCCAATTTTGAGCCCGTTACGGTTGACGCGATGGAGCTGCCCGTCATGGGCCGGATTGCCGCCGGTGTTCCCATCGAGGCCATCAGCCATGTCTCGCACCGGGTCGCCGTGCCGGGATCGATGGTGTCGGGCAGCGGCGAGCATTATGCGCTTGAGGTGCGCGGGGATTCGATGATCGAAGCCGGTATCAACGACGGCGATGTCGTGGTGATCCGCGAGACCTCGGCGGCGGATAACGGGGATATTGTGGTGGCTCTGGTCGAAGATCAGGAGGCGACGCTGAAACGCTTCTTCCGGCGCGGTCAGGCCATCGCGCTTGAGGCAGCGAATCCAGCCTATGAAACCCGCGTATTACCTGAAGACAAAGTAAAGGTTCAGGGCCGTCTGGTCGGGTTGATCCGCAGCTACTGACGTGGTTATGGCGACCAGAGGCGCTGCCCCGAAAGCTCTGTGCTGGTGAACAGATGCCCTTTGGACAGGGCCAGACTGCCGGTTTCCCGCAGCGCGTCCGGGTCGTAAACCCTGCACGGACCAGAAAGTGTCAGCGATACAGGCGCAACAACGATCTGATCTTGCCTGCATTCGTCATAACCCCGGGCCGCGCGTTTGCCGGTCACGTGAATGATTTCCTTATCCCCCAGCAGAAAGCGCTGAATCTCGCCCCCGGCATCAGGCCAGCGCGTGGCCGCATTTGATTGAGTTGTGCTGTCTCCATCGTTTTCCAACCAGACGGTTGCAACAAAGCCGCTGCCCTTGGGTTTGCTGACCGCGCGGCCCTGCTCGGTCATGACGCCGACAAGGCCACCGGTCTCGGCGATCAGCGCCTCCGGTCGGTGCCCCTGCCCCCACATGGCCACGGCAAAAAGGGCCGGACCTACACCCAGCCACCTTGCGCGCCCCTGCCACAAGATCAGCCAGAGAAGCGCCGCCGCCAGTACCGGCAGAACAAAATCCGGCGGGCTGGTCACGTAGCCCCGGGCCCCCTCCAGCCCCGAAACCCATTGTGCCACCGCAAGGATCCATCGCAATCCAGCCCCCATGACGTAAAGTGCGATCCATTCCACCCCGAACGGTGCCAGCAGGGCCGCAACAACCGCCGCCGGTACCACCACGGTTCCCATCACCGGGACAGACAGCAGATTCGCCACCAGCCCGTAATGTGACATCGTGTTGAAATGCGCAGCCCCGATCGGAGCCGTTGCAATCCCGGCAATGGCAGAGGACATCACCAAAGCCAGAACCGGGCGCAGCCATTTCGGGCCCGGCAGCCGTCCGTACTCTCGCAGCCCGCCAAATGCCGCCACCAAGGCTGTCGTCGCGGCGAACGACATCTGAAACCCCGGGCTCAGCAGCGTTTCCGGACGCAAGGCAAGCACGATCAGCGCCGCCACCGCCACCGCCCGCAGCGAAATCGCACGGCGATCCAGCAGCACCGCCCCCAACATGACGCAAACCATGACAAAGGCACGCTCGGTCGCGACGTTCCCGCCGGACAAAAACAGATAGATCGTCGCCGCCATCAGCGCAGCCAGCGCGGCCAGCTTCCGAACGGGCAAACGCAGGGCAATGGGCGGAACCGTCGACAACCCGATACGACAGGCGACAAAGACAAACCCGGTCAACAGCCCCATATGCAGCCCGGAAATGGCCAGAAGATGCGCCAGATTTGACGCCCGCAACATCTCTAGCGAGGCCTGCCCCATACCGCTACGGTCACCGGTGGTCACAGCGGCGGCGAACCCTCCGGCCTCGCCGGGCAAGATCGCGCGCACGTGGTCCGAAATGGCCATGCGCCATGCCGTGACGCGTACACCGTCGCGCCCGGCCTGCGCCGGGGCGATGGTCAGAACCGGTACCCGCGTATATCCCACAGCCCCGAGCTGCTGAAACCAGGCGTGACGGCGGAAATCGAACCCTCCGGGCTCGACCGGGCCTTGTGGCGGTGACAGATGCGCGGTGGTCATGACCCTCTGCCCCGGAGACAGATGCACGCGATCGCCATGCAAGGATAGCCGGATGCGCTGCGGTCTTTGGTCCAAAGGCACATCCCCGATTCGCACCTGATCCAAAGTCACCCGCAACGCATCCGATGCAGAGCGGTCAAGCGCCACGACCCTCCCCTCGACGGGGCCGTAATAGCGCCATTGCAGAACCGGCTCTGCAACCGAGTGTGCCCGCGCACCCGCGAGCAAAAACCCCAACGCAATCACCGCCGCACCTGTTGCGAGCGGCGCCCAGGCAACCGACACCCGGCGGCTGATCCCGATGGCAAGCAATGCCAACACCGCGATCCCGCCGTATAGACCCGGCCCGGGTTCAAACCGCAGGCTGAAATACCAGCCAATTCCAACCGCCAGACAGACCGGAGACCAGGGAAACAGATGTCCGCGCTGGGTCAGCAACGCGGTCTCGACCCGTGTCAGAACACGCATGGTTGCCCCCGTCCTTCGGGCTCGTTAGACAGGCGCTAACAGTAAGCCCGACACGGTTACCAAAAGGTTAATCCACACAATGTCCGATCAGGTCGTCACCCGTTTTGCCCCTTCTCCCACCGGATTTCTGCACATTGGCGGCGCACGCACTGCGCTGTTCAACTGGCTCTATGCCCGGGGTCGCCGCGGTAAGTTCCTGTTGCGGATCGAAGACACTGATCGCGAACGTTCAACCCCCGAGGCGACGGCCGCGATTCTGCAGGGGATGGAATGGTTGGGTCTGGATCATGATGGCGATGTTATCAGCCAGTTCGAGGGGGCAGCCCGCCACGCCGAGGTCGCGCAACATTTGCTGGCCGAGGGCAAGGCTTACAAGTGTTTCTCGACCCAGGAGGAGATTGCCGCATTCCGCGAACAGGCGCGGGCCGAGGGGAAATCGACCCTGTTTCGCAGCCCCTGGCGCGACGCTGACCCGGCAACCCACCCCGACCTGCCTTTTGTCATCCGTATCAAGAGCCCGCAGGACGGAACCACCATCATTCGCGATCAGGTTCAGGGCGATGTGACCATCCGTAACGATCAGCTGGACGACATGATCCTGCTGCGCTCGGACGGAACGCCGGTTTATATGCTGGCGGTCGTTGTCGATGACCACGATATGGGCGTGACCCATGTGATCCGGGGCGATGACCACCTCAACAACGCCGCGCGCCAGATGATGATCTATGAGGCGATGGGCTGGGATGTGCCGGTCTGGGCGCATATCCCGCTTATTCATGGCCCCGATGGCAAAAAGCTCAGCAAGCGGCACGGGGCTTTGGGCGCACAGGAATATCAGGCGATGGGCTATCCTGCAGCGGGGGTGCGCAACTATCTGACGCGTTTGGGCTGGAGCCATGGGGATGATGAGTTTTTCACCGACGCGCAGGCCCGGGACTGGTTCGATCTGGATGGTATTGGCAAAAGCCCGGCCCGGTTCGATCTGAAGAAGCTGGAAAACCTGTGCGGGCAACATATCGCCGTCACAGATGATGCTGCATTGCAGCGCGAAATCAAAGATTATCTGGCTGCAGCCGACCTGCCGCCCCTGAGCGAAACACAAAATAGTGATCTGGGCCGGGCGATGTATTGCCTTAAAGACCGGGCGCGCACCTTCCCTGAACTTCTTGAAAAAGCATATTTTGCTTTGACTTCCCGCCCGATTCAGCCAGACGAAAAAGCGGCAAAAGCGCTGTCAACAGTATCCGATGGTATACTGAGCGAATTGACGCCGCATCTGCAAAATGCTAGCTGGTCCCGGAGCGAACTGGAGGAGGCCCTGAATTCGTTTGCAGAAGCGAAAGGGGTTAAGTTCGGCAAATTGGCAGGACCGCTGCGGGCGGCTCTGGCGGGTCGGGCAGTTACACCTTCGGTATTTGACATGATGCTCGTGCTGGGGCGGGATGAATCTCTGGCACGGCTTTCTGATGCAGCGGACACTGCCTGATTTCACATTAGGGTAACGCTGCCTCGCTAAAAACGGGCTGTGCCAAGCTGCGCAGTTGTTGCCTGCCTTGTCGGACAGCGCCGACATACGCACGAATGAAGAAGGGATAACCATGACCGAGAGCTCAAAAACAGCCACTCTGACTGTCCACGGCGAAAGCTATGATCTGCCGGTATTTTCTCCGACTGCGGGGCCCGATGTGATCGATATTCGCAAGCTTTATGGTCAGGCTGGCGTATTTACCTATGACCCCGGTTTCACCTCGACCGCCAGCTGTGACAGCACGATCACGTTCATTGATGGCGACAAGGGCGAATTGCTGCATCGCGGCTATCCGATAGAACAGCTGGCGTCGAAATCTCACTTTCTCGAACTCAGCTACCTGCTGCTTTACGGCGATCTGCCCTCGGCAGGTGAGCTGGAGAAGTTTGAAACCACGATCACCCGCCACACCATGATGCATGAACAGATGCAGTATTTCTATCGCGGCTTCCGCCGGGATGCGCACCCGATGGCCATTATGGTCGGGGTTGTGGGGGCAATGTCTGCGTTCTATCACGATTCAACCGATATCTCGGACCCGCATCAGCGCGAGATCGCGTCACATCGTCTGATCGCGAAAATGCCAACAATCGCTGCATGGGCCTATAAATACCATATCGGCCAGCCCTTCATGTATCCTCGCAACGATCTGGACTATGCCTCGAACTTCCTGCGCATGTGTTTTGGGGTTCCGGCCGAGGATTATGAGGTTAACCCGATTCTGGCCCGCGCCATGGACCGTATCTTTATGTTGCAGGCCGATCACGAGCAGAACGCCTCGACCTCGACGGTGCGGCTGGCCTCTTCCTCCGGTGCGAACCCGTTTGCCTGTATCGCGGCAGGCATCGCCTGCCTGTGGGGACCGGCACATGGTGGTGCCAATCAGGCCTGCCTTGAAATGCTGGAAGCGATTGGCAGCGTAGAGCAGATTCCGGAATTCATCGAGCGCGCCAAGGACAAGAACGATCCGTTCCGCCTGATGGGCTTTGGCCACCGGGTTTACAAGAACTTCGACCCGCGCGCGACGGTGATGAAGCAATCGGCGGACGAGGTTCTGGACCTGATGGGCATTGAGGACAACCCGAAGCTGCAGGTTGCCAAAGCCCTTGAAAAACAGGCGCTGGAAGATCCATATTTCATCGAGAAAAAGCTGTTCCCGAATGTCGACTTCTATTCCGGCATCGTGATGGAGGCGATGGGCTTCCCGACCTCGATGTTCACGCCGATCTTTGCGCTGTCGCGTACTGTCGGTTGGGTCAGCCAGTGGAAAGAGATGATCGCAGACCCACAAAACAAGATCGGCCGCCCGCGTCAGCTGTATCTGGGCTCCACAACCCGCGACTACGTGGATATCGAAAACCGCTGATCTTCGAGGATAAGCCAACGCAAAGACCCCGGGTTTCCGGGGTCTTTTTGTTTGATCCGCAACGTTACCGAAATGCGACCGTTTGCGTTGAAGTTCCGCAACGTAGGCGTTGTTTCTTTCACCCATGCAGGTCTGCGCATATTATTTTAGGGTCATTGCAAGAGTAATCCGACCCACATGCGTTTTGCCATTTTGTCCCTGTCACTGGTGTTGCTGTCACATTCCGCATCGGCGCAAAGCTTGCTTGAGCGCGCGTTTGAGGAACAACAGCGCGAAAACGCAGCCGGATCGCTCGCCATATTGGGGCTGGTGGGCATCCCCGATGATGCTGCCAGCTTTATCTCATTGCAATCGAACACGGATGACCGCGAGTATGACTTCAAATCCTCGCAACTGGGCGGGGGCTTTCGGCTGGGCGAAGGCGTTCCGATCTATCTTGAAGGGTATGTCGGCTATGCGCGCTATGATCCGGTTCTGACATTTGGCGGGTCTGGTGAAACCACGCCAATCCCACTCAAATGGACCAGCTTCGCGCTTACCGGTGGCGTTGGATATCAGTTTGACATGGGCGAATACTGGAAGCTGACGCCGATGGCTCATATCTCGGTCGGGCGCACGCAAACGGATGCTTCCATCGGGGCGCAGGCCATTGCCAACCGGTTGGGGCTGGACCGGGACTTCCTTGATAGCGGTGGTATCTGGGCCGGGGGTGCCGGGGGCTCGATGACCGTCTCTTACGAACGGTCCCTGTCCAATGACCGGGAGTTTGAGGCGCGTCTGCGGTATACCCATATCGAATACTGGCCGATCGGCGACAGCGAGGACCTTCTGGTCGAATCAACCGCTGCGAATGCGGTTCTTTGGTCGCGATATCGGTTTCCGACCGGAAAGCGGATGTTCGGACGCCCGGTCCGCTGGGTGGGCGATCTGTCGGTGTCTTATCTGATCGGGGATCAGGCCCTGGTGCTGAACACCGACTGGCTGGCGCGCGTGGGTGGCGGGATCGAGGTAGACCTGTCCGACACCTGGGTGCCCTGGGTCACGACCACCCGGCTGATGGTCCGTTATTATGGCAGCGATACAGTCAACGGTTTCACCGCGGGGATCGGCATCAGTTTCTGAGCCAAGCGTTCAAAACAGAGTCAACTGATCCCCCGCTTGCGGAGGGCGCCTGAACAGATCGCATCGCAACGCGGGCGTGTGTGTCGCCAGACCCAACCGTTTGACCGCAGCATCGAACCGGTGTGCGATCATTTCAGCATAGGTCCCTTCACCCCGCATTCTGTGCCCCCATCGCGGGTCATATTCTTTCCCGCCATGCATCTCGCGCAGCCGGGCCATGATCTTGTCAGCCCTGCCCGCCTGATGCTGCTGCAACCAGTCCTTCCACAGGTCCGAGACCTCGCGCGGCAGCCGCAGCATGATCCAGCTTGCGGCATCAGCACCGGCCTGCCGACCCGCTTCCAGCAGGCTTTCAAGCTCATGATCCGTGAGCCCCGAAACAACCGGAGAGGTCATGATCCGCACGGGTATGCCAGCCTCGGACAGGTGTTGGATCACCGCCAGCCGACGCCTCGGTGATGGCGCGCGGGGTTCCATCCGGCGTGACAGATCGGGATCCAGCGTCGTCACAGAGATACCCACCCGCACAAGGCCCTTTCGGGCCATCGGGGCAAGGATATCCAGATCACGTTCGATCATCGTGCCTTTTGTCACAATCGCTGCCGGATGTTGAAAATCACTGAGGACCTGCAGGCAATGTCTTGTTATTCGGCGGCTTTTTTCGACCGGCTGATAAGGGTCGGTATTGGTGCCCAACGCCATCGTCGCCACCTTGTAGGAACGCGCAGACAGCTCGCGCCGCAGAATATCCGCCGCATTGGGGCGCGCAATCAGACGCGTTTCAAAATCCAGCCCCGGCGACAGCCCCAGATAGGCATGGCTTGGCCGCGCAAAACAGTACACGCAACCATGCTCGCACCCCCGATAGGGGTTTATCGAGCGGTCGAACGGCAGATCAGGGGATTTGTTATACGAGATCAGGCTGCGGGCGACCTCATCCCTTACCTCGGTCCGCAACGGCGGCAGGTCTTCGGGCAAATCCCAGCCATCGTCGGTAACATCCGTGGTAAACCGCTCGAACCGCCCGGCAGCGTTCGAGGTGGTGCCGCGACCGGGATGTTTTATCGGCGCAGGCATTTGTTCTCTTTTTGTTCCATATCTGTGATCTAATGCAAACATATCGCTCTGGCAAGGTCAGGCGCGCCCTGCCCCGGCCCGCGCTGACCCGTAAAACCTGCTGAGCTTAGAAGAACTTGGCGCAGAGAGATGAAACAAATGCAGAATGATCTTGCAAAAATATACATCGCTGGCTGCGAAATTTAAGCGTATAGGTCGGTCTCGGAACCACCGAGGTCGTAATCGTCACAGTAGACCTGCGGCGAAATGGCCAAAAACGGAAAAGAAAGCCACCACGGGCCTGCGGGTCTGAATAGCTCAGGGAATCGCCCCATGTCTGAAGAAGAAGACATTGTCCTGTCCGAACTGAATGACGACGAACTCGTCGAGCAGATGTTTGACGACCTATATGACGGCCTGAAGGAAGAGATCGAGGAAGGCGTGAACATCCTGCTGGAACGCGGATGGCAGCCTTATGACATCCTGACCAAAGCGCTAGTCGGCGGGATGACAATCGTGGGTCACGATTTCCGGGATGGCATCCTGTTTGTGCCCGAGGTTCTGCTAGCCGCAAACGCGATGAAAGGTGGCATGTCGATCCTGAAGCCCCTGCTGGCCGAAACCGGTGCCCCGCGTGTTGGCAAGATGGTTATCGGCACCGTCAAGGGTGACATCCACGACATCGGCAAGAACCTTGTGGCGATGATGATGGAAGGTGCCGGGTTTGAGGTGGTCGATCTGGGCATCAACAATCCGGTCGAAAACTACCTTGAAGCGCTGGAGAACGAGCAGGCCGATATTCTGGGCATGTCCGCCCTGCTGACGACCACCATGCCTTATATGAAGATTGTGATCGACACGATGGTCGAACAGGGTCTGCGCGAGGATTATGTGGTACTTGTAGGCGGCGCGCCGCTGAATGAAGAGTTCGGCAAGGCTATCGGTGCCGATGGCTATTGCCGAGATGCGGCTGTAGCCGTGGAAATGGCCAAAGACTTCATGTCGCGCAGGCACAACCAACTGGCGGGCTAAAGCACAAACCCAATTGTGAAACAGGCCGCCCTGATCCGGGCGGCCTTTTTTGTCCAAACACGCGTCTCGTGATATCCCGGTCGCAAACCAGAGAGCTCAGATGATCGACACACCACCGCCAGATGACGACAGCCTGACCCGCGAAGGATATGCAGTGCCGCGCGCTGCTGAATCGATTCTGCTGATCGCCTGTGGTGCTCTGGCGCGCGAGATTCTTGACCTGAAACACCGTAACGGCTGGGATCATATCGCCCTGACCTGCCTGCCTGCCATCCTGCATGTGCATCCCGAAAAGATCACTCAGGCGGTTGAAGATGCGGTTGCCAAACATCGTGAGTCTTACGATCAGATCTATATCGTCTACGCCGATTGCGGCACTGGCGGGCTGTTGGAGGCCGCGTGTAAGCGGCTGGGGGTCGAGATGGTCAAAGGCCCCCATTGCTATTCTTTCTTCGAAGGAAATCAGGCCTTTGCGGCCCATGGCGATGATGAAATTACCGCCTTCTACCTGACCGATTTCCTCGCCCGGCAATTTGATGCGTTTGTCTGGAAGCCACTGGGCCTGGATCGCCACCCCGAATTGCGAGAGATGTATTTCGGGCACTACACCAAGCTTGTCTATCAGGCACAAACCAATGATCCCGAGCTTACAAGGCGCGCCCGGGATTGTGCTGAACGGATGGGTCTGGATTTTGAGCGCCGCCAGACCGGTTACGGCGATCTGGAAACCACACTTGCCGACTGGGCCGCACGCAGGCCGACAGGTCACACCGGATAAGGATCAGGCGCTGGCCAGCGCGACCTCGCGAATCCGCTCGATCATCGCCCGCAGCCCGTTTGAACGCTGCGCTGACAGATGGTCGTGCAATCCAAGCCGCGCCAACTCGCCCCCGGCATCCACTTTCGGAACGTCTGCCACGGGCAACCCGTTATAAAGCGTGCGCAGAACGGCGATCAAACCGCGTACAATCAAGGCATCGCTATCACCATCAAAGCGGAATTGGCCCTTCTCGACCATTGGATGCAGCCAGACCTGACTTGCACAACCGTCCACCTTGGTCGCAGGCACCTTGAACGCGTCATCCAGTGGCTCCATCGCTTTGCCCTGCTCGATCACATGGCGATAGCGATCTTCCCAATCTTCCAGGAACTCGAAATCCTCGACAATTTCTTCAAAGGCGGGCGTTGCCATGGCGGCTTGTCCTTGCGTTACGCGATCACAATTGTGACCTATGCTCAGCTTAACCCGCTGTCCAGCCCCTTGCGTGGCTTTTCAAGCTACCGAATTTGCGTTAACCCGGTGCAGGTAAAGTTGCGCAAAGTGTTGGGTCGATGCACAAAACTCTGTCTGTCCTTGTTGTCTCCGCAATGGTTCTGTCCGCATGCAGCGGTTGGCGCGGCTCGCGGGTGAACCCGTCGAACTGGTTCGGCAAAAGCACCGCTGCGACGGAAGAATATTCGGTCGATGATGCGGACGCCCTGATCCCTCAGCAAAGCGAGGGCACAAGCCTGTTCGCCCGCGGTGAGGTCGAGGACAACAGCGTGCCAATTGCTGTTATCGATGAGCTGCGCATTGATCCAACCGCCAGCGGTGCGATCATCTTTGTATCGGGCACCGCCAATCGACAGGGTGCCTATAACGCCCAGCTTTCCCGGGTAAGGTCCGAAGAACTCACGAAAAATGGTGTTATGGAGTTCACCTTTCGGGTCGACTATCCCGAATACGCCACCGTTCAGGGCAATGAACGTTCCAGACGGGTTACCGAAGCCGTCAACGTAAGCAATCAGGACTTGGAAGGCATCCGTCTGGTGCGGGTCAAAGGCCAGCAAAATGCGCTGGAATCCCGCCGCCGCTAAAGGGTGACAACCTGAACGGCCTGCCCTTTGGCTGCCAGCGCGATCTTCCCTTCGCACAGCTGCAACGCATCTTCGCCGAAAACCTCGAACCGCCAGCCTGACATTGCGGGCACCTCGCGCTCTCCGGCAGCGATCTGGTCCAGTTCGGAACTGGACGCAATCAGCTTTGCCGCAACACCGGCGCTTTCGGTCTTTGACTTCAGCAAAACGCGCAACAGATCTGCCAGTGCCGGGTTCACCTTAAGTTTATCGCGGCTGTTATCCACCTTGGGCAGCTTGTCCGGCGGGCAATTCACCCCCCGTTTGACCGCCGCCAGGATGCCCTCGGCGATTGCGCCTTTTCGGGCTTCGCGCAGCAGCAGACGCGAGCCACCCAGATCAGAGGGCGTTTTCGGCTTGGTCGAGGCCATCTCGATCAGCGCATCATCCTTGAACACGCGGCTGCGGGGTACGTTGTTTTCCTGCGCATAGGCTTCGCGGAACTGCGCAAGCTCGCGCACCACAGCAAGGAATTTGGCTGAATTTGTCCGGGTCTTGACCCGGCGCCAGGCCTCTTCCGGGCGGATATCGTAGGTTTCGGCACGCGTCAGAATCCGCAGCTCTTCCGCGACCCAATGATCGCGTTTCGTCTTTTTCAGTTCACCCGCCAGATATTCGTAGATTTTCCGCAGATGGGTCACATCGGCCAGCGCATATGATTTCTGTGCCTCAGTCAGCGGGCGCCGCGACCAGTCGGTAAAGCGAGAGGTCTTGTCCACGCCTTCCTTGCAGATCTTGCGCACCAGAGTCTCATACCCCACCTGTTCGCCAAAGCCGCAGACCATCGCGGCCACTTGCGTATCGAACAGCGGCGTCGGGAAAACGCCCGCGTCAACCCAGAAAATCTCAAGATCCTGCCGGGCTGCGTGGAAAACCTTGACCACACTTTCATTCCGAAACAGCTCGTACAGAGGATCAAGCGACATGCCCTCGGCCAGCGGATCAACCAGCACCGCACTGTCGTCCCCTTCAGCCGGGACCGCAAGCTGCACGAGGCAGAGTTTGGAATAATAGGTGCGTTCACGCAGAAACTCGGTATCTACGGTAACATAAGGATATTGCGCAGCCTCCGCACAGAATGCGGCCAGCTGTTGCGTCGTTGTCAGGGTCTTCATGCGCGGTGCTGTTCTTGCTTTTGGTTATTGTGACTGCCCGTGTGTCCTCGTCCCGAGCGATATGCGACCATAAGACGAATAACCAGTGCGTGTAAATCGCTGCAAAAGATCAAGGCAGCAGAACCGGGTCTTTGTTGCCCATACAAAAACGACGCAGCACCGCAGGATAAAGCTTATGCTCCTGCTTCAACACCCGGGCAGCCAACGCTTCCGGCGTGTCCCCTGCCCGGACATCCACACGCGCCTGCCCCAGAATTGGCCCGTCATCCAGTGCAAAGGTCACTTCGTGAACGGTGCAGCCATGTTCTGCGTCGCCGGCCTCGATCGCGCGGGCATGGGTGTTAAGGCCTTTGTATTTTGGCAGCAGTGACGGGTGAATGTTCAGCATCCGCCCCTGCCAGTGATTCACGAAATCTTCGGTCAGCACCCGCATGAACCCGGCCAGGCATAGAATATCGGGCTGCGCATCCAGCAACGTCTTGAGCATCTCGGCATCAAAAGCCGCCCGATCCCTGCCAAACTCCCGGTGATCAATTGCAACGGTGGGAACGCCGCGTTCGGACGCTTTCTGCAGCCCCCCCGCCTGCGGGTTGTTCGACAGAACCAGACAGGCGCGCGCAGGATGATCACCCGACATACTGTCGATCAGCGACGCCATGTTAGAGCCACCGCCCGAAATCAGGATCGCGACGCGCTGATGGCTCACAGCAGCTTGCCTGAATAGGCCACGCCCGGTGTTTCGGTCACCGTGCCGATCCGCGCAACGGATTCGCCTGCTTCCGCCAGCAATGCCGTCAGCGCTTCGGCCTGATCTGCCGCGCAGACAACGATCATGCCGAGGCCGCAGTTGAATGTTTTCAGCATCTCTGCTTCGGCAATACCACCGGTTTCGGCCATCCAGCGGAACACGGGCGGCAGGTCCCATGCGTTCAGGTCAATTTCGGCACCCAACCCCTCGGGCAGAACACGGGGCAGGTTCTCGGTCAGGCCACCGCCCGTGATATGCGCAAGGGCATGAACACCCCCGGCGCGGATCGCCGCAAGCGCGGGCTTTACATAAAGACGCGTCGGCGTCAGCAGCGCCTCGCCCAGTGTCCCCGCACCAAACGGAGACGCCGCGTCCCAGCCCAGCCCCGACATCTCAACCAGTTTGCGCACCAGCGAATACCCATTCGAATGCACCCCGTTCGAGGCCAGCCCCAGCAGAACATCTCCTGCCTGCACGCCTTCGGGCAGTGTGGCACCACGCTCCATCGCGCCGACCGAGAAGCCCGCCAGATCAAAATCACCGTCAGGATACATGCCCGGCATCTCAGCCGTCTCGCCGCCAATCAGGGCACAGCCGGATTGCACACAGCCCTCGGCAATGCCTTCGATGATCCGCGCGGCGGTATCGGTATCCAGCTTTCCGGTTGCGAAATAATCAAGGAAAAACAAGGGTTCAGCGCCTTGGCAGATCAGATCGTTGACGCACATCGCCACCAGATCAATCCCCACGCCATCAACAACACCCGTATCGATCGCAATCCGCAGCTTGGTGCCAACCCCATCGGTTGCACCGACAAGAATCGGATCCTCATACCCGGCTGCCTTGAGGTCGAACAGGGCGCCAAACCCGCCCAGGCCGCTCATCACGCCTGACCGGTCAGAGCGCCTGGCCGCAGGTTTGATCCGATCGACCAATGCGTTGCCTGCGTCAATATCCACGCCTGCGTCGGCATAGGTGATTCCGTTCTTGCCCGCTGTCATGGCCAATCCCTCATGAGTGCTTTGCGCGCGGGTTATTCGATTGTGACGCATGTTGCAACGGTCAGGCTTGACGCGGGCCGCCATCGTGATACCCAAGGCGGCACGGTGGGCCTGTAGCTCAATTGGTTAGAGCAGAGCGCTCATAACGCTTTGGTTGCGGGTTCAAGTCCTGCCGGGCCTACCAAATCACCGTCCGATCACGATATCCGCGCATAGCCCGCCCAGTTTTTCGCTGCTGCCCAGCCGCAAAATACCGCCATGCACACGGGCGATATCGGCGACAATGGCAAGCCCCAGACCAACGCCGCTGCCCTGATTCTGGTTTCGCGCCGGATCCAGCCGGGTAAAGGGTTTCACCGCTTCGGTGCGCTGTTCGACCGGGATACCGGGCCCGTCATCTTCGACCCGGATACGCAACGACTTGGGCGTCAGCGACAGGCTGACTTCGGCACAGGACCCATAGCGGGTCGCGTTGCCAATCAGGTTCTCAACCGCCCTGCGCATCGCCATCGGACGCAGCATCGCCGCCCCCTGCCCTTCGACAGAAACCAGTTCAACCGGCTGCCCGGCACGTTGAGCATCATCGACAATCTGGCTCAGCCAGTTCACAGGTTGCACCGACTCGGGCGCACTTTCCGCAGTGCCCCGCGAGAAATCCAGAAACGCATCCAGCAGCGACTGCATCTCGTCCACGTCTTGCAGCAAAGGCGCGGCCTCGTCCTCGGGCAATAGCGACAGACCCAGCTTCAGCCGCGTCAGCGGCGTGCGCAGATCATGGCTGACCCCCGACAGCATCAGCGTCCGCTGCTCGATCTGCCGTTCGATTCGGGCGCGCATATCGACGAACGCATTGCCTGCTGCACGCACCTCGATTGCGCCCCCCGGTGTGTACGGCACTACGCGCCCGCGCCCAAAAGCCTGCGCTGCATCCGCCAGACGCGTGATGGGGCGCAATTGGTTACGCATATAGAAAAACGAGATCGACGTTATCAGCGCCGCGAAAAACACCATCGTCACGATCAGCTGATGCGGCGCCGAAGGTGACAGGCGCCGACGATCGAAGGTGAGCTCAAGAATACCGAGATCGGTTTGCAGATAGAGCTGTACTTCCTGCCCGTCCGGCAGCCCGACATAGACTGTCTCGGGCAGCAACGCGCGCAGCTCTGTCTCGACCTGTGGGGCGATGAAATCATACCACCGGCGAGAGCCACTCTGCGGTTCTGCGTTCAGCTCCAGAAACCGGGCCGTCATGTTCAGAACCTGCAGATCCTGCCGCGCGGCAGCAAGCGCCTGCAACTGGGTTTCCGCCCCTTCCATCACGTCCGTCACCAGCGTCACTTCACGCGCGGCGGTGCGGGTCATCTGCGCCGTCACCTCTTCGAGGTGTTTTTGCAGAAAGGCAATCGCCACAACCAGCAACACAACGATCACCGGCAGCACCAGAATCAGCGCGGCGCGCGCATAAAGGCTGCGCGGCATATAGGGTTTGAGCCATTGGGTCGACATGCGCTAAACCTAGCGGGCTGCCCGGACAAGAGGAAGAGGTCACAATGCAAGCTCCCGACGATTTCAATCCGACCCCCGGACAGGTTTACCAGCTTGCGCCGGGCCTTCGGCGGGTTCTTGCACCCAACCCGTCACCAATGACCTATCGCGGCACCAACACCTATCTTCTGGGCGAAAGCGACATCGCCGTCATCGATCCGGGCCCGCTGAGCGAGCGGCATCTCGATGCGATCCTGACAGCCCTGGAACCGGGTCAGCGGATCAGCCACATCATCGTCACCCACACCCATCTGGATCACTCTCCGCTGGCCGCCCCCCTTGCAGTGCGAACAGGTGCCCCCATCCTTGCCTTTGGGGGTCCGCAAGCCGGGCGCAGCGCTGTCATGATCCAATTGGCTCAGAATGGTCTGGCCGGTGGTGGCGAGGGGATCGACACCGGGTTCCGCCCTGATATCGAGTTGCAAGATACCGAGAGCATAGCAGCAGACGGCTGGGAGCTGGAGGTGATTCACACGCCCGGCCATCTGGGCAACCACATTGCGCTGGCCTGGGGCGATGTCTGTTTTACCGCCGATCATGTGATGGGTTGGGCCAGCTCTCTGGTGTCCCCGCCTGATGGTGATCTGACGGATTTCATGGCAGCCTGCCACCGGTTGCGTGCGCGTGAATGGTCGGTTTTTCACCCCGGTCACGGCGCGCGGATCACGGATCCGGCCGCGCGTCTGGATTGGTTGATTCAGCACCGCCTGATGCGCGAGGACCAGATTCTCGAAACCCTGGCACAAGGCCCTGCAACTGCCGGGCAACTCGCGCAACGAATCTACTCCGACACCGCTGCAAGGCTATTGCCCGCAGCAGAGCGGAACGTTTTCGCACACCTGGTTGATCTGACGGGAAAATCCCGCGTCGCACCGGATGGCCAGCTTTCAGCAACAGCCAGCTTTTGCAGGATCAGCTAACCCATACAAAAATTTTACCCACCCATGCGCTTCCCCTCTGGACGGCGAAAATCCGGGTTGTTATACGCCCCTCAGTTCCGGCGTAGCTCAGCGGTAGAGCAGTTGACTGTTAATCAATTGGTCGTAGGTTCGATCCCTACCGCCGGAGCCAAATCCCTTTCCTCAAATCAACAATTACACGCCCGCTTTCGGTACGCGAGTTTTTTCGACGAAAAAACTTCCCCACCCTCTGGACGCCGCAAAATGAGGTTGCTATACGGCGCGGACCGTTCCGGCGTAGCTCAGCGGTAGAGCAGTTGACTGTTAATCAATTGGTCGTAGGTTCGATCCCTACCGCCGGAGCCAATTCTCCAAAAATCACCGTTATCCCGTTAGGATATCGCTGAAATCCGCGCGCAGCTTGCGTTTGAGGATTTTTCCCGTCGCATTCAGCGGCAGCGCATCCACAAACACGACCTTGTCCGGCACCTGCCATTTGGCGATCTTGCCATCGAAAAAGGTCAGCAAATCCTGCTCAGACGGGTCCTCACCCTCCGCCTTTACCGCAACAAGCAGCGGCCGTTCGTCCCATTTGGGATGGGGCACGCCAACCACGGCGGCTGTGGCGAGTTGCGGATGCGCAACCGCGATATTCTCTAACTCAACTGAGCTGATCCATTCGCCACCCGATTTGATGATATCTTTCGAGCGGTCGCGGATCGTCATGTAGCCATCAGGATCCAGAGTGGCCACGTCGCCGGTGGCGAACCAGCCATCCTGCAACAAGCCCTGATCCTGCAGCTGATAATAGCTGTCCAGAACCCAGTGACCGCGCACCAGCAAATCTCCTTGGGTTTCGCCGTCATGCGGCAGGTCCTTGCCATCATCGTCGATGATCTTCAGCTCGACACCAAATGGTGGACGCCCCTGATTTTCACGCAGCTTGTGTTGCGCCTCGATTGGCAGGTCCAGATGCTTGGCCATCGGATAATTGGTGGTGCCAAGCGGGCTCATCTCGCTCATGCCCCATGCATGCACCGTGTCGACACCATAAGTCTCGCGGAAGGTTTCAATCATCGAGGGCGGACAGGCGGCCCCGCCGATGACGGTTCGTTGCAGGCTGTCCAGCATCGATCCGCTTTGGGCCGCATGGGCCAGAAGCCCCTGCCAGATGGTCGGAACGCCCATCGCCAGCGTGACCCCGTAGGCGTCGATCAGATTGACCAACGCCTCTCCGTGCAGGTCGGGGCCGGGCATCACCATGCGCGACCCGGACATGGCACAGGCATAGGGCGAGCCCCACGCGTTGACATGAAACATCGGCACAACCGGCATCACCACATCCATTGCAGAATACCCGATGACATCACAGGTATTCGACGCAAAACTGTGCAGCAACGTAGAGCGGTGTGAATACAACACGCCTTTCGGGTCACCCGTGGTTCCCGAGGTATAACAGAGGCTTGACGCCGTGTTTTCATCAAAGCTGGGCCAGGAATAATCATCAACTCCGGTCTGGATCAGGTCGTCGTAAAACAGCAGGCCGGGCACTTGCGACAATGCCGCCTCGTCCCGTGACCCCATCAGGACGAAATGCCGGACCTCGGTCAGGTTTTCATGCAGCGCGGCAACCAGTGGCAGGAACGTGGCATCAAAGAACAGCACCCGGTCCTGCGCGTGGTTGATGATAAAGGTCAGTTGGTCCGGAAACAGCCGGGGATTGATGGTATGGCAGACAAAACCCGCGCCCGAGACGGCATAGTAGATCTCAAGATGTCGGCGATTGTTCCAGGCCAGTGTGCCAACACGATCCTGCGCTTCCAGACCCAACCCCGACAGGGCCGAAGCCATACGCCGGGCGTTTTGCGCAATCCCCGCCCAGTTGGTCTGGGTCACCGTACCATCGGTTTCGACCGAGATGATCTCGGTCTGGCCATGGTAGCGCTCTGCATGATCGATCAGCGACGATATCAGCAAGGGCTGCGTCATCATCTGTCCCAGCATGGACATTCCTCCTGTTGCCAGCGCTTTGCCACACGGGTCGCGCCGGAATAGCTTGGCTATGACCCTGCCAATGTTTCAATTGTCTGACAATAGGGGAATGCAAGCTGCCATGGCGTCAATCGCGATGCCGCAGGGCATAAGCCACCAGCGCAGCGGTCGACCCATCCTTGCCCTCGGCGCTGGCGTCCCCATCCACAACAGGACCCAGCGACGTTGCCAGTTCCTTGCCCAGCTCAACGCCCCATTGATCAAAGGAATTGATGCCAAGCAACACACCCTCGACAAAAACGCGGTGTTCATAGAGCGCGATGATCTGGCCCAGCACAAAAGGCGTCAGCTGCGGATAGATCAACGTGGTTGACGGGCGGTTCCCGGCAAACACACGATGACGGGCCTGTCGTTCCAACTCATCCCCGGTCAGGCCTTTTTCCGCCATGCGCGCGCGCGCTTCGCCCAGCGACCTGCCCCGCATCAGCGCCTCTGACTGCGCCAGGCAATTGGCCAGAAGCAGACGGTGATGATGCGCCAGCTCGGGCTCGTGCCCATTGGCGGCGACCATGAATTCGCAGGGGATCACATCGGTCCCCTGATGGATCAACTGATAGAACGCATGCTGGCCGTTGGTGCCGGGCTCTCCCCAGACCACCGGCCCCGAGGGCATGGTCAATGCGCTGCCATCCATCGCCACCGACTTGCCGTTCGATTCCATCTCAAGCTGTTGCAGATAGGCCGGAAGCCGCAACAAACGTTGATCGTAGGGCAGAACCGCGCGGCTCGTGTGCCCCAGAACCTGACGGTGCCAGATACCGACCAGCGCCAGCATGACCGGCACGTTCTCGACCCAATCGGCCGAGCGGAAATGCGTGTCCATCGCCTGCCCGCCGCGCAAAAACGCATCAAACGCGTTTGAGCCGACAGCGATCATCACAGGCAGGCCAACGGGCCCCCAAACCGAATAGCGACCACCCACCCAGTCTGCGAAGCCAAAGACACGGGTTTCCGGGATACCAAAGGCCTGTGTCTTATCCACAGCGCTGGAGACGGCTGCGAATTGCCGGGCAGGATCCCCGCCGCCCTCACGCATCCACGCCCGCGCGGTTCGCGCATTGGTCATGGTTTCAATGGTGGTGAAGGTCTTGGACGCAACAATCACCAGCGTCCGCGCCGGATCAAGCCTGCGCAGCGTATCCGCAATATGCGCGCCATCCACATTCGAGACATAATGCACCCTCGGCCCGTCATGATAGGGCGACAGCGCGTGGGTCGCCATGACCGGCCCCAGATCCGAGCCACCGATGCCGATATTCACCACATCCGTGAAACTGCCCCCGGCCCCGGCGATTGCACCGCTACGCACCTCTTCAGCAAAAACACGCATCCTTTGCAGGGTGTCGAGCACATCCGGCATCACATCCTGACCATCCACCGCGACCGGACCACCGTCAAGATTGCGCAAGGCCGTGTGCAGCACCGCGCGTGCTTCGGTTTCATTGATCTTTTCACCCGCAAACATTGCCGCCCGGCGGTCTGCCAGATTGGCCTGATCGCAAAGACGCAGCAGGGCCACCCGGATATCGGCGTCAATCTGCGTCTTCGAATAGTCAAAAAGCAGATCGCCGGTCGAGGCAGAAAACCCCTGCGCCCGGCTGGCATCCGCGTTGAACAGGTCGGGAATCCGGTGATTCTGCTGCGCTTCCGCCAGCGCTTTCAGATGATCCAACTGCACGTTCTTACTCCGCCCAATGAACTGTCATACCGCTCAGCACGGCTGCGATGGGGGCCTCGTCGGGCGGCAGTGACATCGCCCGTTCCAGCGCCTCGCGCTTGGCCGCACCAAAGATGACCAGATGTTTCGACAACGCCCCGTCCAGAACCGGGGCCGTCAGCGTGATCCGCGCCTCGGGCTGCACGGCAGGGCGCGCCACCGCCAGTGCCGGGGCATGGCTGTCCAACGCCGCTGTCAACCCCGGCATCCCGGGAAAGAGCGACGCGGTGTGCATATCCTCTCCCATCCCCAGCACCAGCACGGAGAGGGGCAGGTTCGGGGTGATCTGGCTTTCGATCTCAGACACCGCGCCCCCGGGGTCTTTGCCAGCAACATACAGCGGAATGTACTGCGCGGCGGCCGCGCGATTGGTCAGTAACCGTTCGCGGATCAGGCGCTCATTCGACCGGTCGTGATCACCCGGCACGCACCGCTCATCCGTGGGCAGAACACGCACCCGGCCCCAATCCAGATCGGCGGCGCACAGCCCGTCAAATACCGGCCCCGGAGTCGTCCCTCCGGGCACCGCCAATGAGACGGTATCATGATGCAGCAAGGCGGCCTCAAGATCTCCGGCCAGTTCATTGGCGACATCGATCGCCAGCATGTCGCGGTCGGCATAGTCTTTGATATTCATGGGTTTATCCCTTGCCAGCGGCGACCGTCCCGTTTCATCAGCAGCTCGGCGTCGCCCGGGCCGGTGCTGCCAGTGTCATAAGGTTTGGGCACATCGCCACGCGCCTGCCACCCCGCGATGATCGGATCGGTCCAGGCCCATGCGGCCTCGACCTCATCGCCACGCATGAACAGGGTCTGATTGCCCCGAATCACATCCATCACCAGCCGTTCGTAAGCGTCAGGCGGGTCCTGATTTTCAGGCCCCAGCGCCTTGGCAAAGCTCATGTCCAGAGGCACATCAACCAGGCGCATTCCGCCCTGCCCCGGTTCTTTGATCGTCACCTTCAGGGTAATACCCTCATTCGGTTGCAGCCGGATCGACAGCACGTTGGCGTGACGCCCGGCCTCTTCCCCGAAGATCGAATGCGGCGCGTCCTTGAACATCACATTGATGACCGAGGATCGCGCCACCAGATGCTTGCCCGTGCGCAGATAGAACGGAGTACCCGCCCACCGCCAGTTGCTGATATGAGTGCGCAAGGCCACATAGCTTTCCGTGGTCGAGCGCGGGTTGCCCACCACCTCACGATAGCCGCGGCTCTCACCTTCACCGGCGAATTGACCACGCACGATATGGTGCGGCTCAACCGGGTCGAGCGCGCGGATCACCTTGAGCTTTTCATCGCGCACCGCGTCGGGATCGAACTTTGCGGGTGGCTCCATCGCGATCAGGCACAAAAGCTGCATCAGATGGTTCTGCATCATGTCGCGCATGGCGCCTGCGCGTTCGTAATATTCTTCGCGCCCGTCAATACCGACGGTTTCGGCCACGGTGATCTGGATATGATCCACATACTGGCTGTTCCAAAGCGGCTCGAACAGCATGTTGCCAAACCGCACGGCCATCAGGTTCTGAACCGTTTCTTTACCCAGATAGTGATCGATCCGATAAATCTGCCCCTCATCGAAATGCGCCGCCAGAGTCGCATTCAGCGCCCGCGCACTTGCCAGATCGTGCCCAAAGGGTTTTTCCACAACAACGCGGGTCTGCGGAAGGGCCAGATCATGGGCCCTGATCTGCTCGGCCAGCGGCCCGAACAGGCTGGGCCCGACCGAGAAGTAAAACGCCCGGATGCGATCGTCGCTCAGCTTTCCGGCCAATTGCGCCCAGCCTTCATCAGACAAAGCATCAAGCGGAACATAGTCAACGCGCTGCAGGAACCCGGCCATGGCGTCGGCATCCCGGGCCCGCATCGGCGCATGCTGATGCAACGAATCGGCCACGATGTTGCGAAAGCCCTCAACGCTCAACTCACCGCGCGCCGCGCCGATGATTTTACTGTTATGCGGCCACTGTCCGGCACAGTATCGCCGAAACAGCGCCGGCACGATCTTGCGCTGCGCCAGATCGCCGGTTCCGCCAAAAATGACCAGATCAAACGGGTCTACGGGTATAACGCGAGAAACCATGGCTTTCCCTTACCTTGCGACTTTGGTCATGTCCAATGTTAGCGCCACCAGTCAGCAATTTTCTTCCCAATCAAAACTCTGTCAGCAGGTAGACAACACCCTTAACGAAACCGGTACAAACGGCTAAGTCAGATCGATCAATGCACAGAACCGGATACCGGCATGAAAGATAACGCGCCTCAGGCAGCCAATATCGGCAAGTTTCAGGACAGTTTGATGACAGCAGACGGGCAGACACGCGCGTCGGTTGCCCTGACCAATCCCGAGACGCTTTGGTTCAACACCGGCACGCTTTGCAACATCGAATGCGTGAACTGCTATATCGCCAGCAGCCCGACCAATGATGCGCTGGTTTACATCACCACGGACGAGGTGCGCGATTATCTGGATCAGATTCAAGAGCGCAACTGGCCCATACGCGAGATCGGTTTTACCGGTGGTGAGCCCTTTATGAACCCTCAGATGATCGACATGACCCGCGCGGCTCTGGAGCGTGGATATGAGGTGCTGATCCTGACCAACGCCATGCTGCCCATGATGCGCCGTAAAATGCGTGAGGGCCTGCTGGAGCTGCAGCGCGACTATGCCGACAAGCTGACGCTGCGGATCTCGGTCGATCACTATCGCCCTGAACTTCATGACGAAGAACGCGGCAAGGGAAGCTTTGCAAAAACCCTGACGGGGATGGAATGGCTGCGTGACAACGGCTTCAGAATGGCGATTGCCGGGCGCACCGTCTGGGGCGATACCGACGCCGAAAGCCGCGCAGGCTATGGCGCGTTTTTTGCCGAGCATGGCTTTGACATTGATGCGCAGGATCCGGGGCAAACCGTGCTGTTCCCCGAGATGGACGAGACAGTGGAAGTGCCCGAGATTACAACCGCTTGCTGGGGTATTTTGAACAAATCACCCGATGCGGTGATGTGCGCCAGCTCGCGTATGGTGGTAAAGCGAAAAGGCGCTGATCGCCCTGCGGTTCTGGCCTGCACCTTGCTGCCCTATTCACCGGAATTCGAACTGGGCACGACCTTGGCCGAAGCCGAAGCGGACGTGCATCTGAACCACCCGCATTGCGCCAAGTTCTGCGTTCTGGGCGGGGCAAGCTGTTCAGCCTGATCAGTTCACCCGGAACTCACCCACCATATTGCGCCATTCGCCGGGCGCGATCATCTTGCGGTGGGTAAACTTGACCGAATGCAGCGGCCCGTCGATCTCGCGCTGCCAGAAGTCTATGAATTCGAACAGTTTCGGATGATCCGGCGCAAGGTCATATTCCTGCCAGATGAACGTATTCAGGACATGGATATAATCGGGCATGTGATAGAAGAATTCCGCCGTCGTCAGCCCGTACCCCTTGAGCATCAATTCGGTTTCACTTTGCGCCATGCAGACCTCCAGATTTATTGCAAGGTCTCTTCAGGGTAACACGGAAACTACCTAATACTTAGATAACAATATGTTACTCGGGTGTTACCGACCTAATTCACCCGCAAGAAAGTTGCTTGCTTGCACCTTATGTGCCGGGTCTGATAAGGTGCATCCACAAGATATAGATCAAGAACAAGACACGGGCAGTCCACGTGAGCGATACGCCAGAAACACCTGAAAATATGGATGAAACTCCGCCAGATCGCCCGGTTTATGACGGTCCGACGGTGTCCATCGAATCCGAGATGCGCACGTCCTATCTGGACTATGCCATGTCTGTCATCGTCAGCCGTGCGATCCCCGATCTGCGCGATGGGTTGAAGCCGGTGCACCGGCGTATCCTCTACGCGATGCACGAAACCGGCAATACGCACGACAAGGCCTATCGCAAATCGGCCCGCCCCGTAGGTGACGTGATGGGTAAGTATCACCCCCACGGTGACAGCGCGATCTATGATGCGCTGGTGCGGATGGCGCAGGATTTCTCGATGTCGCTGCCGCTGCTGGATGGTCAGGGCAACTTTGGCTCGATGGATGGCGATAACCCGGCGGCCATGCGCTATACCGAAGTACGGATGGACAAACCCGCCGCGTCTCTGCTGGCCGATATCGAAAAAGAGACGGTTGATTTTCAGGATAACTACGACGGCAAGGACAAAGAGCCGACCGTCCTGCCCGCGCGTTTCCCGAACATGCTGGTCAATGGTGCTGGCGGTATCGCCGTGGGCATGGCCACCAACATCCCGCCGCACAATCTGGGCGAAGTGGTCGACGCCACGCTGGCGCTGATCGACGATCCGGACCTGACATCCGAGCAACTGATCGAATACGTCCCCGGCCCCGACTTCCCGACCGGCGGTGTGATGCTGGGCCGCTCCGGCGCGCGCAAAGCCTATCTTGAGGGCCGCGGCAGCGTCATCATTCGGGCCAAGACCCGAACCGAAGAGATCCGCAAAGACCGCTACGCCATCGTCGTGGATGAGATCCCCTATCAGGTGAACAAAGCCTCGATGATCGAAAAGATCGCCGAAGCGGTGCGTGAAAAACGCATCGAAGGCGTGGCGCATGTGCAGGACGAATCCGACCGTAACGGCGTGCGTGTTGTCGTTGAACTGAAACGCGATGCAACGCCCGAGGTGGTGCTGAACCAGCTTTACCGCTTCTCGCCGATGCAGACATCCTTTGGCTGCAACATGCTGGCGCTGAACGGAGGCCGGCCCGAGCAACTGACCCTGCGCCGGTTCCTGACCTCGTTCATCGACTTCCGCGAGGATGTTGTCGCCCGCCGCACCGCCTATGACCTGCGCAAAGCGCGCGAACGCAGCCATATCCTGTGTGGTCTGGCTGTGGCTGTCTCGAATGTGGACGAGGTGGTCGCCACGATCCGGTCCTCGGCCGACGCCGCCGAAGCACGCGAAAAGCTGATGACGCGCCGCTGGCCCGCGTCCGAGATCGAAGGTTATCTGCGCCTGATCGACGATCCTCTGTCCAAGATGAACGACGACGGCACCTATAATCTGACCGAGGTTCAGGCCCGCGCAATCCTTGACCTGCGCCTGCAGCGGCTGACCCAGATCGGCGTCAAAGAGGTCACGGACGAGCTGGAAGAACTGGCCGCCAAGATCAAGGAATATCTGGATATTCTGTCGTCACGCGAGCGCATTATGTCGATCATCGGAGACGAGCTGCGCAGCGTTCGCGAACAATTCGCCGTGCCGCGCCGCACCGAGATCGTTGACTGGTCTGGCGACATGGAAGACGAGGACCTGATCGAACGCGAAGACATGGTCGTCACCGTCACATCCGGCGGCTACATCAAACGCACCCCGCTGGCCGATTTTCGCGCGCAGAAGCGCGGCGGCAAGGGCCTGTCGGGGATGCAGACCAAGGAAGAGGATGTCGTCACCAACCTCTTCGTGGCGAACACCCACACCCAGCTGTTGTTCTTCACCACCGACGGGATGGTCTACAAACTCAAGACCTGGCGCCTGCCGCAGTCCAGCCGGACCGGCAAGGGCAAGGCGATCGTCAACATCCTGCCGATCCCGACCGGCGTCTCCATCGCCGCGATCATGCCCGTCGACGTGCCTGACGAGGAATGGGAGAACCTGCAGATCGTCTTTGCCACCAGCGCAGGCGATGTGCGGCGCAACCGTTTGTCGGACTTCACCAATGTCCGCCGCAACGGCAAGATCGCGATGAAACTGCCCGAAGATGTGGAACTGGTAAACGCACGCATCTGTTCCGAAGATGAAGACGTGATGCTGGTGACGAATTCAGGCCGCGCGATCCGCTTCCGCACCACCGATGTGCGGGTCTTCAACTCGCGCGAATCCACCGGTGTGCGCGGTATCAAGCTGACCAATGGCGATCATGTGGTCTCGATGTCCGTGATCCGCCATTTCGAGGCCGACCCGGATGAACGCGCCGCTTACCTCAAGATGCGCCGCGCCGTGGCTGGGATCGCAGATGACGGCGAAACGGATGAGGACGAAGCCACACCCGGTTCGATCTCGCAGGAACGCTATGCCCAGATGTCAGCCGCCGAGAACCTTATTCTGACGATTACCAGCGGCGGCTCGGGCAAGCTCAGCTCCAGCCACGACTATCCCGTTCGCGGGCGCGGCGGCATGGGTGTTGCTGCAATGGACAGGGCCATGCGGGGTGGTGAACTGGTGGCCTCGTTCCCGGTGGATCTTGACGATCAGATCATGCTGGCCACCTCTAAAGGCCAGTCCATCCGCGTGCCGGTTGACGGTATCTCATTCCGTTCGCGCAGCGCGGGCGGCGTGAAGGTGTTCAACACCGGCAAAGGAGAAGAGGTCGTAAGCGTCGCCTGGATCGCCGATCAGGGTGAAGAGGAAACTGAGGTATAACCCTCACATTTCGCAACATAAATGAAACAAAAACGCCCGTTCTGCGGGCGTTTTGTCGTTTTAGATCACGATCTTGCCAAGACCAGGGTTGCGTCGCTTGCCCGGGATTATACCGCCGCCTAGGTTTACTGGCATGCAGTCTTTTGCACATATCCGCCCGGCCTATAGCCGCGCCGAACGTTTCAGCGACGGGGTTGTTCATGTGTTGGGCGTCAGTTCGGCCTTGATTGCGGTTCCGGTATTGGTTGTCCTGACGATCTATTACCGCTCAAATCCGGCGGCTGTGCTGGGGGCGTCAGTTTATGGCATCACTTTGGTGTTCATGCTCAGCTTTTCAGCGCTCTACAACATGATCGAAAGTGACCGCTGGTCCGAACTTTTGCGGCGTCTCGATCACTCGGGTATCTACGCCAAAATTGCAGGCACATATACGCCCTTTGTCCTGCTGTCGGGAGCCCCTGCAACGGGGCTGTTGATCGGGCTCTGGTCATTGGCCACACTTGGAACAGCGATGAAGATGACAGACCCTCAGCGCTTTCGCTGGCCCGGGCTGGCGCTATATCTAGCCATGGGTTGGGCTGCGGTCTGGGCCGGTCAGCCCATGCTGGCCGAGATGCCTTCAACCATACTGATCCTGATGATTGCAGGTGGAATCGTGTATACCGCCGGTGTCGTATTCTATCTTCTGGACTGGATGCCCTATCACAACACGATTTGGCATATCTTCGTACTGACCGGCAGCGTATTGTTTTTCGCAGCCGTCGCCATGCGCATTGAAGGCATACCAGCGCCTCACCTGTGAAGCACTGGATCAAAGACCGTACAGATCGCCAAATTTTTGTTCCAGGTAACTCAGCAGAGGCGCAGGCCCCGGTTCTACGCCGCTTGCGCGCTCGATCGTTTCGCGTGGCGCGTAGAGACCTCCGAACTGTTGCACATTCTCACGCAGCCAACCGGTCGCGCCTGACGTGTCGCCTGCGGCCAGTTGTGCATCCAGCCCCGGCACAGCGTTTCGCAGTGCCTGATACAGACAACCCGCATAGACATTGCCCAGCGAATAGGTCGGGAAATAACCGAACAGGCCAACCGACCAGTGCACATCCTGCAGGCACCCGTTCGAGGGCTTGTCGACCGCGTATCCGAAATCAGCCTTGAACCGGTCATTCCAGGCGGCCTCCAGATCGCTGACCTGCAGATCCCCGGCCATCAGGGCACGTTCGAGATCAAAACGCAGCATGATGTGGAGGTTGTATTGAACCTCATCAGCCTCGGTGCGGATATAGCCGTTATGGACCCGGTTGACCGTCGCGTAAAACGCGTCTGCATCCGCAATCCCGAAATCGCCAAACGCCCCGGTCATCTGCTCAAACAACCATCCGGTGAACGCGCGCGACCGGCCCAGCTGGTTCTCATAAATCCGACTTTGGCTTTCGTGCACGCCCATGGACACGCCGCGACCCAGAGGGGTCAGCAGGAACTCTCGGGCGATGCCTTGCTCATAGGCTGCGTGGCCGACCTCGTGAATGGTTGAGTAGAAGCAATTGAACGGGTCGGATTCGCTGGTGCGGGTGGTAATGCGCACGTCCAGACCACTGCCCGAGCTGAACGGGTGTACGGCTTTGTCGACGCGGCCATTGTTCAGATCATATCCAAACGCCAAGGCCAGCTTTTGCGACAGGCGCATCTGGGTCAACTCGTCAAAGGTACCCGTCAGGGCGGCTGGTTCCGGGCGGTCCAGAACGGCAGCACGCAGGGCAACCAGACGGGGACGCATTTCATCGAAGATCGCGGCGATCTGATCCCCTGTGGTGTAGGGCTCGTAATCCTCGACCATCGCATCATAGATGTCACCGCCCTGCGCAAGAGCTTCGCCTTCCTGACGCTTCAGCGAAACAACCTCTTCCAGAACCGGCAGAAAGGCTGCGACATCTTCGTCCGCCCGCGCCTGCGCCCATTGCCCCTGTGCCGCCGAGGTCACACGGGCAATCGCCGTTGCCAGATCCGCAGGCACTTTCACGGCCCGGTCATAGGCGCGGCGGATTTCACGCAGCTGTGCCTTGCCGGCCTCGTCCTGCGGCGCGGCTTGCTCCAGCCAGTCCGCGACCCGTGGGTCCGAGCGGCGGGCGTGCAGGACGGCCTCGATCGCGGCCATTTCCTCGGCCCGTTGCGGCGCGGCCCCGCGTGGCATTACCGTTTCCTGATCCCAGCCCAACCGCCCGGCAATCTGCCCCAGCGCCGAGGTTTCGCGTTGAAACGCCATGAGAGTGTCAAATGCGGTCATGTCAGGCTCCCCGGATCGAGGTTGCTATTGGATAGGCCGTCAGGAACCGGGCGCGCAGGATCAGGGTCCAGACAATAACGGCCATGAACTGATGGAAAATCGCGATCTGCCAGGGCGCCCCATAAAGAACGGTCAGGATGCCGATGATGATCTGAAAGGACAGGGCGGCAAACACGGCGTTGAAGGTAAAACGGGTTTGCGGATGCGCACTGGTTCCGCCACGGCGCCAGACGATAACTGCGAAGATGAACAACAGATAGCCGACGCAGCGGTGGATGAACTGCACCAGACCGGGGCTTTCGAAGAAATTACGCCAGATCGGGTCAAGCGCGGTGGCGTCTGGCGGCAGCAGCTGCCCGCCGATCAGCGGCCAGTCGGTATAAGAGCGACCGGCATCGATCCCGGCAACCATCGCGCCAATGAGTATTTGCAAAAAGGTGAAATGCAACAAGCCGGTCGAAAGCGAGAACAATTTGGTCTCTTTTGCCCGTCTGGCTTGCATCAGGTCGCGCTCGTCCCGTGCCAGTTCAAAGATGTACCACGCCAGAAAGCCCAGGATCACGAAAGCCAGCCCCAGATGGATGGCCAGCCGATAGCTGGCAACAGCGGTCATCCCCTCACCCTGAGTGACGCCTGACGCAACCATCCACCAGCCGACAGCGCCCTGTACCCCGCCCAGAAGGCCGGGAATCAACAGCTTTCCGGTCCAGCCGGTTGGAATTTTACGCGCCGCCAGAAAGCCAAAAAACCCAAGGGCCCAGACCAGCCCGATCACGCGGCCAAGCTGACGGTGGCCCCATTCCCACCAATAGATGGATTTGAAATCGTCCAGTTCCATCCATTGGTTCTGAATGCGCCACTGGTCGATCTGTTTGTATTTGTCGAACTCGGCCTGCCAATCCGCCTCGGTCATCGGCGGGAGGGCCCCGGTTACGGGTCGCCATTCGGTGATCGACAGGCCACTGTCGGTCAGGCGCGTCAACCCTCCGACTGCGATCATCACCACGACCAGTGCAAACAGCACCATCAGCCAAAGCCGGATCGCCTGCCGCGCCCCACCGCGCCCCCGGTCTATCATCCCGGGTTGAACATTGTCCTGCTTTTCGTTGTCTGAGACGTCTTCGAAGATGCTGCGCTTGCCGCTCATGCTGTCCTCATGTGCCTTGGATTTCGTCGAAAGCTAGGGCTTGCGCTGGCAGAGGTCCAGCCTCAGCCCTTCTCCTTCCAGCGGACCATCTGACGCATCACCCCGTGGAGCATCTGCACATCTGCCCGCGTCATGCGCATCCGCGACCACAGATTGCGCAGGTTCACCTTCATCCCCTCGGCCTTTTCCGGGGGGTAAAAGAACCCGGCTTCTTCCAGCCGGTCTTCATAGTGTTCGACCAGTTTCTCGACCTCGATGCCTGTGGCCCAGTCACCTTTGCCCAGATCGGTCGCCTCATGCACCACTTCTCCGGTCTGGCGCATCCATTCATACGCCGTCAGCAGCACACACTGGCCCAGGTTCAACGACGCATATTCGGGGTTTACCGGGACCGAGATGATAGCGTTGGCCTTGGCGATGTCTTCATTCTCAAGCCCTGCCCGTTCAGGACCGAAGAGAACCGAGACCTTTTCGCCCGCTGCTACTTTCTCAGCAGCGATCTGCATGGCCTTTTCGGGGCTGTAGACCGGCTTGGTCAACCCGCGCTGCCGCGCCGTGGTGGCAAAGACATATGTGCTGTCGGCCAGCGCGCGCCCCAGATCGTCAAACAGCTGCGCTTCGTCCAGCAGCCGCCCCGCACCACTGGACATGGCCACCGCTTTGGGGTTTGGCCATCCATCCCGGGGGGCTACGATCCGCATCCGGTCCAGACCGAAATTCCACATCGCCCGCGCCGCAGCACCGATGTTTTCACCCATCTGCGGGCGCACAAGCACAAAGGAAGGTTGGGACGTATCGCTGGGCATGGCTTACTCCGAAAACTCTGCCCGCTCTAATCGCGACATAGGCCAAGGGCAAGCCGCCCCTGCCTGTTCTGGTCCCAAATACGCGCCCGGCAGGCAAAAAGTTTGCTTCCCCCGCGCAATCCGTTAAACCGCGCCCAAGACGACAAAGCCGAAGGACGCGCCATGGACACCCCCGAGCAGCCGCAGATCTACCTGATTACGCCCCCGACCATTGCGCTCAGCAGCTTTCCCGATCAGTTGGGCCGTGTGCTCGACGGGGCCGAAATCGCCTGTATCCGGCTGGCGCTTGCGGGTCAGGACGAAGACATGATCGCCCGCGCCGCCGATGCCTGCCGCGAGGTCGCCCACGCGCGCGACGTGGCGATCGTTATCTCGAACCACGTGATGCTGGCACAGCGGCTGGGGCTGGATGGAGTGCATCTGGACGACGCCGCCCGATCCGTGCGCGCCGCACGCAAGGAACTGGGGGCAGATGCGGTTGTCGGCAGTTTCTGCGGCGCCTCCAGCCACGACGGCATGACAGCGGGCGAAACGGGCGCTGACTATATCGCCTTTGGCCCGGTCGGCACCTCTGCACTGGGTGACGGCACCACTGCCGGGCAGGATTTGTTCCAGTGGTGGTCCGAAATGATCGAGGTGCCGGTTGTCGCCGAAGGCGGCCTGACGCCGGATTTGATCCACACCCTTGCGCCTTGCACCGATTTCTTCGGCATCGGGGATGAAATCTGGTCACAGGATGACCCGCTGGCCACCCTGAAAGCCCTGACCAGCGCGATGTAAGCGTTATCCCTTGCGCCCATCGCGGGGCTGCGGCATGACACGAGGCATGACAAAATCCAGCGAAATCCTGTGCATCGGATCGGTCCTGTGGGACGTGATCGGGCGCTCGGCCAGTGCCATGCGGCAGGGATCCGATGTGCCGGGGCGGATCACCCGCCTGCCCGGCGGTGTGGCCATGAATATCGCCATGACACTGGCGCGGTTTGGGATGACCCCCACCTTGCTGACCGCGATTGGCCGCGACCCGGAGGGGGATGAGCTGGTCAGTGCCTGCGCCCGTCTGGGCATGATCACGGATCATATCTACCGCTCGCAGGATCTGCCCACCGACCGGTATATGGCGGTTGAGGGTGCGAATGGGCTGATCGCGGCCATTGCGGATGCGCACTCGCTTGAGGCCGCGGGGGCCAAAATCCTGCACCCCCTGATGCACGGCCCGCTGGGTTCTGAGGGCACACCTTTCGCAGGCCCCATCGCGCTGGATGGCAACCTGACGCTGGACCTGCTGGAGAAAATCGCCCAAAGCCCGGCCTTTGCCCGTGCCGATCTGCGCGTCGCCCCGGCCTCACCCGGCAAGGCCGAGCGGCTTTTGCCCTTCCTCAAACACGCCCGCGCGACGCTTTATGTAAATCTCGAAGAAGCCGGCCTTTTGTGCCAGCGCGAATTTAGCGATTCCGAATCCGCCGCCAAAGGCCTGCTGGATCGCGGCGCGCTGCGGGTGCTGGTCACGGATGGTGGCCATTCCGCCACCGTGGGTCGCGCAGACGATATCCTGACCCAAACGCCCCCGGCCGTACTTGTCACACGCGTGACGGGTGCAGGCGATACTTTCATGGCGGCACATATCGCGTCCGAGGCCGATGGGGCCTCAAACGCCGAGGCCCTCAGCCGTGCCCTGCAAGCCGCCGCCACCTATGTTTCCGGAGAAACCCCACTGTGATCGACCTCAAGTACTCTGCCGAAGTGCGCGCCGCCAAAGAGGCAAGCCAACCCGTTGTCGCGCTGGAAAGCACCATAATTACCCATGGCATGCCCTACCCCCAGAACATCGAGGTTGCCACGCAGGTGGAACAGGACATCCGCGATGCGGGTGCGGTTCCCGCCACCATGGCCGTGATCGAGGGCAAGCTGCATGTCGGGCTTGAAGCCAACCAGCTTCAGGCACTGGGTCAGGCGCAAGGCGTCGCCAAAATCTCGCGCGCGGATATTGCCGCCTGTATCTCGACCGGCGGTACTGGTGCGACCACCGTTGCAGCCACCATGATCGCAGCGCATTACGCGGGCATCGAAGTCTTTGCCACCGGTGGCATCGGCGGTGTGCATCAAGGGGCGGAAACCTCGTTCGATATTTCAGCTGATCTTCATGAATTGGCACAAACACCTGTCACAGTCGTGGCAGCCGGTGCCAAGGCAATCCTTGATCTGGCCAAAACGCTTGAGGTTCTTGAAACTCTGGGCGTCCCTGTGATCGCCTATGGACAAGACGAGTTCCCGGCTTTCTGGTCCGCCAGATCACCTTACCCCGCCCCTCTTCGCATGGACAGCGCCGAGGCTATCGCCAGGGCCCACGCCACCCGCCGCGCGCTGGATCTGCCCGGCGGCCAGCTGATTGCCAATCCGATCCCGTCCACCGATCAGATACCAGCCGATGAACTGGCCCCGATCATCGCGTCGGCGCAGGCTGACGCGGATGCTCACCGGATCACAGGCAAAGCGGTCACGCCCTATCTGCTGCAACGCATCTTTGAACGAACCGAAGGCCGCTCGCTGCGGGCCAATATCGCGCTGGTGCGCAACAACGCCCGGCTGGCCGCAGCGATCGCACGCTCAGTCTCTGCACTGGCGTGAGCACACATCCCTATTGTACCAAAGCGCCTGACTGCTTAACTAACCCGGCAAACCACTCAGGACCGTGATGAATACGCCGTTTGACGAAGAACCTCACCGCCGACCGGGCCTGTTGTCCCGGCTGCGCGCCTCATTTCTGACGGGCATTGTCGTCATCGCGCCCGTCTGGCTGACCATATGGCTGATCTGGTCCGTGGTCGGCTGGATCGACAGCGCCGTGCTGCCGTTGATCCCGCAAAGGTTCCAGCCCTCTGAATATGTCGGCATCAACCTGCGCGGCGTGGGCGTCGTCATCTTCCTGCTCTTCACGGTCATCGTCGGCTGGATCGCCAAAGGCATCCTCGGCCGTTCGCTGATCCATTTCGCCGAAAGCCTCGTGGGCCGGATGCCTGTCGTCCGCTCTGTCTATTCCGGGATCAAGCAAATCTCGGAAACGGTCTTTGCCCAGACCGAGCGCTCTTTCGAGAAAGCCTGCCTGATCCAATACCCGCGCCGCGGCATCTGGGCGATCGGCTTTGTCTCGACCACAGCCCGCGGAGAGGTCAGCGAACGCGCCGAAACCGGCGGCGAATTGCTGAGCATCTTTGTCCCCACAACCCCGAACCCCACCTCGGGCTTTCTGCTGTTCTTCCCGGCCGAAGACGTGATCTTGCTGGACATGTCCATAGAAGACGCGGCAAAGCTGGTGATTTCGGCGGGGCTTGTTTATCCGAACGAAAAAAACCCGACCCAGCCGCCAGAATAGCTAACCAAACATCTCCGGCAGGTTCACCGTGCTGCGCTGACCCAGATCGGCCTTGTGGTCCCCCAAAAACCGATCCGCCGCCTTGCGTCCGGCCGCTTTCAGCTTGTGCAGGATGACCGGATTGGGAACAGTCTTGGTTGCCACCGACAGGTCATTCATCAAGTCATCATCGGCGATCATATGCACCAGAACGCGGCTCATCTCACCAGCCTTTAACTTGCCTTCGGCCAGCAGGCGCTGAACAAAGCTGATCGCCCGCAACTCGCGAAACAGGGAAGAGTTGAAACTGATCTCGTTGATCCTGTTCTGGATCTGCTGCGGGGTTTTCGGCACCTCATCCCGCTCCAGCGGATTGATGTTCACGATCACCACATCGTCAGGCAAATCACCATTAAACAAGGGGTAAAGCGCCGGGTTTCCCGTGTACCCACCATCCCAATATGCCTCGGTCCGGCCCGACCCGGGGTCAAAAATCTCAACCGCCTGAAACAGATTGGGCAGACAGGCCGACGCCAGAATCGCATCCGTCGAAAGCTCTGCGCCGGTAAACACCCTGATCTTGCCGCTGCGCACGCAAGTTGCGCAAACAAACAAACGCGGGCCCTCATCGGCACATATCTCATCAAAATTGAACCGCTCCACCACCGCCTCCAGCGGGTTTTGATAAAACGGGCCATAGGCATAGGGCGAGACAAGCCGCGACCACGCATCGCCTGCGGAAAACGGCAAAGAATATTCCATCGCCTGCGCAATCCGGGCCGGTTCAATAGCCTGCATCCAGTTGGCCAGACACATGTCACCCACAGCCCCCATCCGCGCCCAGAGCCCATCCAGATTGGCCCGCGCGCCTGCACGCCCGTCCCGCACCATGCCCGACTTGAAAGCCGCCCCGTTCAGCGCCCCGGCCGAGGTGCCCGTAATCGCGGCAACCTCGATATCATCCTCATCCAGAAAACGATCCAAAACACCCCAGGTAAAGGCACCATGCGCACCACCACCCTGCAAAGCCAGATTGATCTTCTTCACAATCCTGCCCCTTCATCTTTTCCCAA
>DS999531.1:2537528-2656995 GCA_000158135.1 Rhodobacteraceae bacterium KLH11 | reverse complement strand
TGAACCATCACAATGCAGTCCAGCCACCATCAACAGAAATCGTTGTTCCGGTGATCTGGGCTGCAGCGTCAGAACACAAAAAGATGGTCGTGCCACCCAGTTGCTCGACCGTCGCGAACTCCTTGGAGGGCTGCCGCTCCAGCAGGACGTTCTTCACCACATCCTCGCGGCTCATGTTGTACTCTTTCATCGTGTTGGGGATCTGTGCCTCAACCAGCGGCGTCAGCACGTAACCGGGACAAATCGCGTTGCAGGTGATCGGCTCCTGCGCCGTTTCCAGCGCCACGGTCTTGGTCATCCCCACCACACCATGTTTGGCCGCAATATAGGCCGCTTTGAAAGGCGAGGCCGTCAGACCATGGGCCGAGGCGATATTCACCACCCGCCCCCATCCGGCCTTGCGCATCATCGGCAACGCCGCAGCGGTCGTGTGAAAGGCCGAGTTCATGTTGATCGCGATGATCGCATCCCATTTGTCGGCCGGGAACTGATCGATCGGCGCGACATGCTGTATGCCCGCATTGTTCACCAGAATATCACAGGCCCCTGCCTGTTCGATCAGCGCACGGCACGCGTCGCCATCTGACATATCCGCCTTGATATAGCGCGCCTTGGTGCCGGTTTGCTGCCCGATCTCAGCAGCCAGCGCGTGATCCTCATCCCGGTCGGTAAACGAGTTCAGAACCACATCCGCCCCGGCCCTGGCCAGTTCGCGCGCGATGCCCAATCCGATCCCTGAATTCGATCCCGTAATAATGGCCGTTTTTCCCGCCAGGCTCATGACCGCTCTCCGTCGTGATTTCGTTTCGGGCGCACAGTGCCATGCTGCACCTGCAAAGGAAACGGGGAATGATCTGATGGGGGCGTCCCTGTGATCTCTGCCCAAAAAAAACGCCCGCACGAAGCGGGCGTTAAGTTATTGAGGCAGGTTTCATACAGGCAAGAAACCTATCGAGCAGTGCATCCTTTATAAGCAATTCTTTGCATCCGTCCAAGCTAAAAGTTTGATAATAAGAAAAATCATGGCTACCGTGAATCCCAAACAAAATAAGGCCAGAGCAGGATTGTTTCCAAAATGAGCCCCGATTATCTCCACCCTCTTCGTTCCATTATCGCCGGAATCACTTGCATTTTCACCGGCTCGCTGGCCTCGGCAGAATCGGCTCATGGCATAGCTATGTATGGCGACCCTGCCCTACCACCGGATTTTGTGTCGCTGCCCTACGCAAATCCGGAGGCACCCAAAGGTGGCAAAGCCGTGTTCGGAAATACCGGCGGCTATAACAGTTTGAACCCGTTCGTGCAAAAAGGCACGTCACCCTGGCAATTGAGATTCTGGACCCATGAAAGCCTGATGGGCCGCTCGTGGGACGAACCTTTCACTCTTTATGGGTTGTTAGCCGAATCAGTTGAGACTGATCCTGACCGAACCTGGGTCGAATTTACCCTGCGCGAAAACGCCCGTTTCTCGGACGGATCGCCGGTCACCGTCGAAGATGTGATCTGGTCATATGAAACGCTGGGTACCGAAGGCCACCTGCGATATCGCGGGCTTTGGGGGAAAATCGACAGCATCGAGCAGACCGGCCCACGCAGCCTGCGCATCACCTTTAACGAACCCGATCGCGAACTGGCGCTGATCGCAGGGCTGCGCCCGATCCTGCAAAAAGCGCAGTGGCAGGGGAAGGATTTCGCCGACGCAGAATTGCATGACATCCCCATCGGCTCAGGGCCTTATGTGATCGATGGTTATGAGGCGGGGCGTTACGTGAACCTGCGCCGCAACCCCGACTATTGGGGGGCCGATATCCCCGTCCGCAAAGGCACCATGAATCTCGATGACATGCGGATCGAGTTCTATGGCGACGGCACGGTCGCCTTCGAAGCGTTCAAGGCGGGTGAGCTATCCGCCGTGCGCGAATTCAACGCGGATAAATGGAATACTCAATATAACTTCCCCGCTGCGCAACGCGGTGATGTTGTCAAAACCGAAATCCCTCACCAGAAACCATCGGGCATGACCGGCCTTGCGGTGAATACCCGCAAAGCCCCGTTCGATGACTGGCGCGTCCGCGAGGCGCTGACACTGGCGTTCAATTTCGAATTCATCAACGACACCATCACCGGCAGCGCGCAGCCCCGAATTACCTCGTATTTCTCGGGTTCTGAGTTGGGAATGAAACCCGGCGCCGCCAGCGACCGTGTTGCAGAACTGCTTCGGCCCTACGCCACGGACCTGCCCCCCGGCACGCTGGAGGGCTATGAGCTGCCGCAGAGTGACGGGACCGAACGCAACCGGCGCAACATTCGCAAGGCGCTCAAACTGCTGGAAGAGGCAGGCTGGACCATTCAGGATGGTCAATTGCAAAACGCGCAGGGGGAACGGTTCCAGATTGACCTTGTGATCAGCCAGGGCAGCCTGAATGTTGTGCAGGATGTGGATGTGATCGCCGAAATCTATGCCCGCGCGCTGGAACGGTTGGGGATTCAACTGAACGTCGAAAAAGTTGATGATGCACAATATACCGCACTCATTGATGCGCAGGATTTTGACATGACCCCGTTTCGACGGGCGCTGTCGCTGTCGCCGGGCAATGAGCAGCGCTTTTACTGGGGCAGCGACAACGCCGATACACCCGGCACGCGTAACGTGATGGGTATCACCTCACCGGCGGTGGACGGGCTGATCGACGCCATGCTTGCCTCGGAAAGCCATGAGGATTTTGTGGCCGCCACCCGCGCACTGGATCGCGTGCTGAGCGCAGGGCGCTATGTCATCCCGATCTGGAACTTCGATGTCGGTCGCATTGCCCACATCAAAGAGCTCAAGCACCCCGAAACCCTGCCGATCTATGGCGATGGGCCCGAATATATGCCGCAAGTCTGGTGGTATGAGGATTGACGCGCGCTCTCTATTTCCATAATTCATGAAATATGGAAATAGAGATTCATGACAGACTAAGCGCCCTTGCGCATCCCAAACGGCTGGACCTGTTCCGGCTGTTGATGCGCCGCTATCCCGATTCCGTGGCCGCCGGGCAAATCGCCGAAGCGCTGGCGCTGAAACCCAACACCACATCAACCTACCTCAATGCCCTTAAATCCGCCGGGCTGATCGAACAGACCCGCAGCGGAACGTCGTTGCAATACACGGTCGCCCTGCCCGCCGTGCGCGACCTGTTCGACGGGCTGTTGGGAGAGTGCTGTCAGAATCGCCCCGATCTGTGCCTGAAACCCTCTGAGGACCCGATTATGACGAACCCTGACCGCGTTATGAACGCCCTGTTCATCTGCACCGGAAATTCGGCCCGCTCGATCATGGCCGAAGCCATTCTGAACACCGAAGGCAACGGGCTGTTCCGCGCCTATTCCGCCGGTACGGCCCCGTCAGATGGTCCGAATTCCAGCGTGTTGGAGCTGTTGAAGCAGAAAGACTATGACGTTTCCCAGCTGCGCTCGAAATCGGTGGATGAGTTTGCTACAGCCGATGCTCCGCAAATGGATTTTGTGTTCACCGTCTGCGACCATGCCGCAAATGAGGCCTGCCCCACCTGGCCCGGACAACCCATGAGCGCCCATTGGGGGCTGCCCGATCCGGTCAAGGCCGAAGGAACCGACGCACAAAAGCAACTGGCGTTCCAACAGGCCTATGGCCTGCTGCGCAACCGCATCACCGCTTTTGCGAGCCTTCCCTTTGAAACGCTCGATCGCATCTCACTGCAGCACAAAGTCGACGACATTGGCCGCATGGCTGAATAATCCCTGACCAACCCAAGGATATCCCCAATGAACATACTGGTTCTGTGTACCGGAAATTCGGCCCGGTCGATTCTGCTGGAATCGATCTTCAATCACACCGGGAACGGGCGTGTGCATGCCTACTCTGCCGGGTCCAATCCCACCGGGAAGGTCCATCCTCAATCGCTGACCCTGCTGGGTGAAAAGGGCCACGAGGTCCGCGACGCCCGCTCAAAAAGCTGGGATGAGTTTGCTGCAGAAGACGCCCCGGAAATGGATCTGGTGATCACCGTTTGCGGCTCTGCGGCCGAAGAAACCTGCCCCGTCTGGCCGGGTGCCCCGGTTCGCGCCCATTGGGGCGTCGAAGATCCCGCCGCAGCCATCGAAGCGGACTGGGACACAGCGTTTCGCACGGCCTATGACATTCTGGGCCGCCGCGCCGAGGCGTTGCTGGCCCTGCCTCTTGAAACGATGGACGGTGGCGAGTTGACCGCTCAACTCAAGCGTATCGGAACCCTCGCATGACTGCCCGCCAGTATTTCGCCGAGTTTCTCGGCACCGCTTTCCTGCTGATCGGCGTCGTCGGTTCAGGTATCATGGCGCAAACCCTGTCGGACGGAAACATCGCGCTGGCCCTGCTGGCCAATGCGATTGCAACGGGGTGCATCCTCTATGCCATCATCACCACTCTGGGCCCGGTTTCGGGCGCGCATTTCAACCCTGCGGTGACACTTGCCTTCGCCCTGCGCGGTGAACACCCATGGCGGGCGGTTGCACCTTATGTGCTGGCGCAGATCGCGGGGGGCCTCATCGGGGTGTGGGCCAGCCACTTTATGTTCGACCTTCCGATTCTGCAGACCTCGGAAACCCTGCACCGCACCGGATCACACCAATGGTTTTCCGAGATTATCGCAACGCTGGGCCTGTTATTCGTGATTTTCGGCGGAATTCGGCACAAGCCCGATACGGTACCAGCACTTGTGGGTCTCTATATCACCGGCGCCTACTGGTACACATCATCAACAAGTTTTGCCAATCCGGCAGTTACCATCGCAAGGGGCTTTACGGATACGTTCGCCGGTATATATCCTGCCCATATCCCGATGTTTATCCTGATGCAGATAATTGCTGTATTTATCGGGCACATAATACTGAACTGGCTGTTCCAGCCAGAAGAATAACGGACCGGCCGCCACTCACTTAACTGCAGGTCCGTCGGCCCGTTGCGGTATCTCCGCAGCGGGTTTTTTGTTGGCAGGTGCCCTGAAACAGCCTGCGACATTTTGTCATGTCTGCCACAACCTGCCCGCCTTCGTACCCTTTAAAAGGGGAGAGCAGTCCTGAAAACACCAACCAAGGAAGGCTCGCAAATGCTGAACTGGGCTGATCTGACGCAAGACTGGGATGCGTCATATGCACGTGCGAAACGCAGGTTTCCGAACCTGCGCGACCGGGATATGGCGCATGTGCCGCAAGACCGCAGGCAATTCGAGGCCTATCTGGCCGAGCGCCACCACCTGACGGTGAACGAAGCCCGCGAAGAGCTTGAGGATTTTCTGTTCACCGAAGCCCTGAATCGCGAAATGCGCCAGTCACTGGGTGAGTGACGTCACCCACAGAATCATCGCATCCTCATCACTGACAGAAATCACGTTGTGCCCCATGCTGCCGTCATAATAGGCGCTATCGCCCCGGCGCATCTCGACCGGTTCATAGAATTCGGTGAACAGGCGCACCACACCCGTCAGAACATACAGGAACTCTTCGCCATCATGGCGCACCCAACCTTCGAACTCGTCCATTGACCGGGCCCGCACACGGGCGCGATAGGGCAGCATTTGCTTTTTGGTCAGCGCCTCGGCCAGCAATTCATGTTCATAGGTCGTGGTCGGGTGCGAGGCCCCCTCGCCCATCTTGGTCACAGCCATGCGCCCGATCACCTGATCGCGTTGCGGTGGGGTGAACAATTGCGGCACCGAGATTTCCAGCCCGGTCGCCAGCTTTTTCAGCGCGTCAAACGTGGGCGACATCTGGCCGTTTTCTATCTTGCTGAGCGTTGAACGCGCCAGCCCCGCCTGACTGGCCGC
The DNA here is from genome assembly GCA_000158135.1 of Rhodobacteraceae bacterium KLH11. Taxonomy (GTDB): domain Bacteria; phylum Pseudomonadota; class Alphaproteobacteria; order Rhodobacterales; family Rhodobacteraceae; genus Ruegeria. The sequence continues at coordinate 2,651,170 of DS999531.1, read as the reverse complement.
ATGCTCCAGCGTCCAGTTCCGGGCTTTGCGCAGCTCGCGCACGCGTGCCCCCAGATCAACCGGCTCAAGCTCGGTCTTGGCGCCATTGTCGCGGGCAATTCGAACGATGGAATTGTGATCTTTGGTCACCATGGGCCTCTCTATATGGCCAGTATGGCCCGCTTGCAACGCGCCCCGCGCGACGATAGCCAGTTCTCATGTTATCGATCTTTGATCAAGGGCCTCCTGCCCCCTGCCCGAGCCCGTTCAATCTGGCCGCCCATGTCCTGCGCCACGCGCAAGACCTGGCTGAAAAGACGGCCCTGTCGGTGCTGGGGCCGGATACCGCAACCGACTGGACCTATGCCGACCTGCAATCCGCAATCCTGCGAACCGGAACCGGATTACTGGAAACAGGCCTGCGCCCCGGTGATATCGTGTTGATGCGGCTGGGCAATACCGTTGATTTTCCGATCGCCTATCTGGGTGCCATCGCCGTGGGGCTGGTTCCGGTTCCCACCTCGTCACAGCTGACCGAGACCGAGACAGCAAAGATCATCGACGAGCTGAACCCAGCCGCAGTGCTGCGTGACCCGCAAGTTGCATGCGCCCCTCACGCGCGGCAGATAACTCTGGCCGAGCTGGTACAGATGCGGTCTCTGCCCCCCGCTGACTTCGCCATGGGCGACCCCGGGCGGTTGGGATATGTGGTCTATACATCGGGGACCTCGGGCAAACCCCGCGCGGTGGCCCATGCGCACCGGGCGATCTGGGCCCGGCAGATGATGGTGGATGGCTGGTACGGGCTCGGGCCTTCGGACCGGCTGTGCCACGCGGGTGCGTTCAACTGGACCTACACGCTGGGCACCGGCCTGATGGACCCCTGGACCATCGGGGCAACAGCACTGATCCCTGAACCGGGAACCGATATCCGCGATTTGCCCACCCTGCTGCGACAGCACCGCGTGACCCTCTTCGCCGCCGCGCCCGGCGTCTTTCGCAAGATGATACACGGGGCAGAGCGGCTTGATTTACCCGAATTGCGGCACGGCCTCAGCGCGGGTGAGAAGCTCTCGCGTCATTTGCACGACAGTTGGGTGCACTGCACTGGAACAGAACTGTATGAAGCTTACGGCATGTCCGAATGCTCGACCTTCATCTCATCGGGTCCCCGATACCCGGCGCGGGGTGAGGCGCTGGGACAACCCCAACCGGGGCGGCGCATCGCCATCCTTGGGCCGGAGGGGCCGGTGCCACAAGGGCAGGAAGGCACCATTGCCGTTCACCGCGACGATCCGGGCCTGATGCTGACCTATTTGAACGCCCCCGACGAGGCTGCCGCGCGCATGCAGGGCGATTGGTTCCTGACCGGCGATCAGGGGGCGATGGCGGTTGACGGGCAAATCACCTATCTGGGTCGCGACGATGATATGATGAACGCAGGCGGCTACCGGGTATCACCGGTCGAGGTTGAGGCCGCGCTGTCGCCCCACCCCGGCATCACGCAGGTTGGCGCCGCAGCGGTTGAGGTCAAACAGGACACATCCGTGATCGTTGCTTTCTATACCGGCCCTGAAAAACTGGACGAGACCACGTTGCAGACCTATGTGTCTGGAAAACTGGCGCGTTACAAACAACCGCGCGCCTTTGTTCATATGTCTGCGCTGCCGACCGGGGGCAATGGCAAACTCCTGCGCCGTGCTCTGCCGGCCTATTTCAAGGCAAAAGCTGAATGACCCAAACCGTCAAACTCGACATCATGTCCGATCCGATCTGCCCCTGGTGCTATATCGGCAAAACCCATCTGGACAAGGCGCTGGCGGCGGTGCCCGACCATCCGTTCGTGATTGAATGGCATCCCTTCCAACTGAACCCTGACATGCCCGATGCAGGTATGGACCGGCGCGAATATCTTGAGCGCAAGTTCGGCGGCAAGGACGGCGCGGTGCGCGCCTATGCGCCCGTTGTCGAACATGCCGCAAACGCGGGCCTGAAGATCGACTTTGAAGGCATGAAACGCACGCCCAACACGCTGGACGCCCATCGCCTGATCCATTGGGCCGGGATCGAGGGCAAACAGAACGCCGTGGTCGACGCCTTGTTTACCGCCTATTTCGTCGATGCCCGCGATATTGGCGATACCGAAGTGCTGGCGGATATCGCCGACAGCGTCGGCATGGACGCCGCAGTGGTGCGCAAATTGCTGCAATCGGATGCTGACCGGGAAGATATCCGCACCCGCGACACCCATTCCCGGCAAATGGGTGTGAATTCGGTCCCCACCTATATCGTGGCCAATCAACACGCCGTTCCCGGGGCGCAACCTCCTGATTTATGGGAGAAAGTGATCTCGGACATCATGTCTCAACTTGAGGCTTCCCCTGCAGAATAGCACATAGGTCTGTGCGTTTGTGATCTAGTCCATCCCGGCGCGCCGTGATAGCGCGATCGGGAAGGAGTCCCCCATGGCTGACCGTATGTCCCGGGGCGAATTCATTGCGTTGGTCGCGATGATGTTCGCCACGATCGCATTTTCGATTGATTCGATGCTGCCCGCCCTGCCCGAGATCGGCGCAGAGCTCAGCCCCGATGACTTGAACAAGGCGCAGCTGATCCTGACCTCATTCGTGCTGGGGATGGGCATCGGTACATTCTTTACGGGGCCGATATCAGACGCTATCGGGCGCAAACCCGTGATCTTTGGTGGCGCGGCTCTGTACATCCTTGCATCGACGGTGGCCTGGGCCAGCTCTTCGCTGGAATTGTTGCTGGCGGCGCGGATCGCGCAGGGGCTGGGTGCTGCTGGTCCGCGTGTTGTGGCCTTGGCAATCATTCGCGATCTGTTTTCGGGGCGCGAGATGGCGCGCATCATCTCAATCGCCATGATGATCTTCACTCTGGTCCCGGCAATTGCGCCGCTGCTGGGTGCGGGTGTCATCGCGCTGGTGGGCTGGCGCGGCATCTTTGTGTCCTTCATCCTGTTCGCCTCGATCATCGTGATCTGGATGGGCACGCGCCTGCCCGAGTCACTGGCCGCCGAAAACCGCCGCCCCTTCCGCCTGCCGCTGATGATCGCAGCGGTGCAGGAAATGTTCGCCCACCCGACCGTGCGCCTGTCGATCATGGTGCAGACGCTGTGCATGGGGTTGCTGTTCACGATGTTGACCATGGTACAGCCGATCTTTGATGTCATTCACGACCGGGCTGACAGCTTCCCCTTCTGGTTCGGCGTCGTGGCACTGATCTCTGGTTCGGCCAGCCTGCTGAATGCCGCAGTGGTGGTGCGGGTGGGGATGCGCCGTATGGTGACATGGGCGCTGGGGGGCCAGATTCTGATCACAAGCAGCGTCATCGCGATAAACATGGCACCGCTTTCACCCGACGCATCCTTTGCCGTCTTTGTGGCGTGGCAAACTTCGGTCTTCTTCATGGCTGGCATCACCATGGGCAACCTGAACGCCATCGCGATGGAACCGATGGGCCATATCGCGGGCATGGCGGCCTCGGTGATCGGCTCGATCGCTACCGTGCTGGCCGCAGCAATCGCAGCCCCGATCGGGTTGCTGTTCGACGGCTCGATCACACCGCTGACGACCGGGATTCTGACGATGTGCATCCTTGGCTTTGGTCTGATGCTGCATATGGGCCGGATCGAAAACAGATTGCCCGCCTGACCTGTGCAGAGCCGCTGAATCGCGCTAACCTGCCCGTATTTCGTTGGGGGGTATCATGAGCGATTATTACGATCTGGGGACACATTCCTGCACCATCACCACAACATCACCCGAGGCGCAGCTGTGGTTCAATCGCGGGCTGGTCTGGACCTATGGCTATAACCATGACGAGGCGGTCGTCTGTTTCCAGCAGGCCGCCGAACATGATCCTGACTGTGCCATGGCCCATTGGGGCGTGGCTTACGCGGCGGGGCCGAACTATAACCTGCCGTGGGAGTTGCGGGATGAACAAGGGCAGGCCAAGGCACTGGGCATTGCTTTTGACGCCACGCAAAAGGCTCTGTCTTTGCTCGATAAATGCACGCCGGTTGAACAGGCCCTGATCCGTGCCCTGCCCGCCCGCTACCCGCAGCGCGAACCAATCGAAGACATGCACGCGTGGGACTATGACTTTGCCGATGCCATGCGCACGGCCTTTGCCGATCAACCTGACCAGCTGGACCTGCGCACGATCTATGTCGAGGCGTTAATGAACCTCACACCCTGGCAGATGTGGGACCTGAAAACCGGGCTGCCTGCCGAAGGTGCCCCCACGCTTGAGGCGCAAGAGGCATTGGAAGCCGCAATGGCCGACGACCCGGCCGCCATGTCCCATCCCGGTCTGCTGCACCTTTATGTGCATCTGATGGAGATGTCACCAACGCCCGAAAAAGCCCTGAAAGCTGGGGATATCCTGCGCACGCTGGTCCCCGATGCCGGGCATCTGGTGCATATGCCAACCCATATCGATGTGCTCTGCGGTCACTACCACAATGTCACCTACTGGAACGCAAAAGCATCCGAGGTCGATCTGAAATATTACGAGCGTGAAGGCGCGTTCAACATCTACACCGGCTATCGCCAGCACAACTATCACTTTGCTATCTACGGCGCGTTGTTTCTGGGCCAGATGGAACCGGCGCTGCGGGCCAACCAGGGCCTGTGGGACACAACACCCGAGGAACTGCTGCGCATCGAAAGCCCGCCCATGGCGGATTATTTCGAAAGCTACATGTCCATGGGCCCGCATATCCTGATCCGTTTTGGTCGCTGGGCCGAGGCCAAGGCGCTGCAACTGCCCGATGATCCCGATCTTTTCCGCACTCTCACTGCAACGATCCATTACGCCCGCGCCATCGCCCATGCCGCAACCGGCGATGTGGCGCAGGCCGAGGCCGAAGAGCAACTGTTCCTTGCCGCCAAAACCTGCGTGCCCGAAACCCGCCGCCTGCACAACAATCGCGTCATTGACCTGTTGGAGATCGCAACAGAAATGCTGCGTGGCGAGATCGAGTATCGCAAAGGCAACCATGAAATCGCCTATGCCCACCTGCGCCGCTCGGTCGAGTTGGACGATACGCTGCCCTATGACGAGCCATGGGGCTGGATGCAGCCGACCCGCCATGCCCTTGGCGCGCTGCTGTTCGAGCAGGGCCACACCGCCGAGGCCGAGGCCGTCTATCGCGAGGATCTGGGCCTTGGTGGCACGCTCAGCCGCGCCTCGATCCACCCCGACAATGTCTGGAGCCTCAAAGGGTTGCATGATTGCCTGAAAGCACGGGGGGAGACAGTTGAAATCCAGCAAATCAAGCAACGCCTCGATCTTGCGCTGGCCCGCGCTGACGGAGCGGTCGGGGCCTCGTGCTTCTGTGCGCAGGCAGCGATGAGGGCTGCGGAATGAGAATACCCTTTATGGTGGTCAGCCTGCTGATCGCCAGCGCAGCCCTTGCGCAACGCCAAACCTTTCCACCGGTGGATGAGGCGGATCGTGATCCTTCTGTGGCCGCGTTCCGCGAAGGTCTGCTTGCGAAGATCAAGGCCCGCGACACCGACGCCGTCACCGCCGCCGCCTGCCCGGAAATCTACCTCAGCCATGGCAGTGCGGGTGGCCCGGAAGAGTTCCGCACCAACCTGACTGTACCGCCGGAAACATTGGCTGAAGAGTTTCAGGACGAGGCAGCCGAGCTTCGCGACTATTATTGGTCGCAACTGCAGGATACCATCTCGCAGCCGGGATATTTCGACGATCAGGGTGAATTCTGGATGCCGCATCACTGGCAGATCACCCTGCCCGCGTCGGTGGATCCGTTCACCGCGTTCTTTGTTTCAGGCGATAACATCACGCTGCGTCAGGCCCCGTCACGCGGCGCTGCCATCCTTGCGCTGATCAGCCATGAAATCGTGATCGCACCCGATTTTCAACCCGGCGAAGAATATCAGAAAATTCGGCTGACCGACGGCACATCAGGCTATCTGCTGAGCACGTTTCTGACACCTATGACAGGCTACCGCGCCGCATTCGTAAAGTCCGATACGGGCGACTGGCAGCTGTGCACCTTTGTGACCGGCGACTGAAATCCGGGGCTCAGGTCTTGGTCTTTTTCTTTTGGGCCACGACTTTCTCGGCCAGATCACGGGCGATGGCAAAGGCGCCTTTGATCTTGTCAGCGTCCTTCTTCCAGTCACGCCGCACCACGATCTTGTTGTCTTTGACCTTTGCCAGCCCATTCTGGTTCTGGATAAATTCGACCAGCCCCTGAGGCGAGGCGAACTTGTCGTTGTGAAACTGGATTGTCGCGCCCTTCGGCCCGCCATCCAGCTTGGCAATCCCGGCGCGTTTGCACATCGCCTTGATACGCACCACCAGCATCAGGGTATTCACCTCTTTCGGCAATTTGCCAAAGCGGTCAATCAGTTCGGCGGCAAAGCCTTCCAGTTCCACCTTGGTCGACAGGGACGACAGGCGGCGGTAAAGGCCCAGACGCACGTCCAGATCGGGCACGTAATCCTCGGGGATCAGAACTGGCACGCCCAGATTGATCTGCGGGGCCCATTGGTCATCGGCATCGCTGAGGCCTTCCATCTCACCGGCCTTGATCTTGGCAATCGCCTCTTCCAGCATCGATTGATAGAGTTCATAACCCACGTCGCGCATCTGGCCCGACTGCTCCTCGCCCAGCAGATTGCCTGCGCCGCGAATGTCCAGATCCTGCGAGGCCAGCGTAAACCCGGCCCCCAGCGTATCCAGTGACCCCAGAACGCGCAGGCGTTTCTCGGCTGTTGCGGTCAGTTTCTGGCGCGGTTTGGTGGTCAGATAGGCATAGGCCCGGGTTTTAGAGCGACCCACCCGACCCCGGATCTGATAGAGCTGCGCAAGGCCGAACATATCCGCCCGATGCACGACCATTGTGTTGGCCGTTGGGATATCCAGCCCGCTTTCGACAATCGTCGTGGCCAGCAGAACGTCATATTTACCGTCGTAAAACGCGTTCATCCGGTCATCAAGTTCACCTGCCGCCATCTGTCCATGTGCAACCACATAGGTCAGCTCGGGCAGTTGCTCTTTCAGAAATTCCTCGATCCCGGGCAGGTCCGAGACGCGCGGCACTACGTAAAAGCTCTGCCCGCCGCGATAATGCTCGCGCAGCAGCGCCTCGCGGATCGTCACCGCATCAAACTCGCTGACATAGGTGCGGATCGCAAGCCGGTCGATCGGCGGCGTGCCGATGATCGACAGATCGCGCACACCGGTCAGCGACAGTTGCAACGTGCGCGGGATCGGCGTGGCCGTCAGCGTCAGCACATGCACGTCCGAGCGCAGCTGTTTCAGGCGCTCCTTATGCCCCACGCCAAAATGCTGTTCTTCGTCGATGATCAGCAGGCCCAGATTGTTGAACCGTATCCCCTTGGCCAGCAATGCATGAGTACCGATGACGATATCCACGGTGCCGCGCGCCAGCCCGTCGCGCGTCTGCTGCGCCTCTTTGGCTGACACAAAGCGCGACAATTGCCGGACCTCCAGCGGAAAACCCCGAAAGCGTTCCCGGAAGCTGGCCGCATGCTGGCGGGCCAGCAGTGTGGTCGGGGCCACAACCGCCACCTGCACACCCGACATGGCAGCCACAAAGGCCGCGCGCATGGCGACCTCGGTCTTGCCAAAGCCCACATCGCCACAGATCAGGCGATCCATCGGCGCGCCGGAATGCATATCCTCCATCACCTCAGAGATCGCGCGCAACTGATCGTCGGTTTCCTGATAGGGGAACCGGGCGCTGAATTCATCCCACGCGTGGGGCGGCGGGTCCATGATCGGAGCTTTGCGCAAGGCGCGTTCGGCCGCGATGCGGATCAGCTTGTCCGCCATTTCGCGGATACGCTCTTTCAGCTTCGCCTTCTTGGCCTGCCATGCGCCGCCGCCAAGCCGATCCAGCAACCCCTCATCATGGCCGTATTTCGACAAGAGTTCGATGTTTTCGACCGGCAGGTACAGCTTGGATTGTTCGGCATATTCCAGCAGCAGACATTCATGGGCAGCCCCGGCGGCGGTCACGACCTCCATCCCCTGATAGCGCCCGATACCGTGGTCCACATGCACCACCAGATCACCGGGGGACAGCGATTGGGTTTCGGTCAGAAAGTTCTCGGCCTTGCGGCGTTTCTTGGGCTGGCGGATCAGGCGGTCGCCCAGCACGTCCTGTTCTGCGATAACCGTCAGGTCGGGGGTTTCAAACCCGTGCTCCAGCGCCCAGACCGCCAGATGCAGGCCGCGTTTCCCGACGCGGGTGCCGTCTGTCACCGGGATGGCCTCGGCCAGTCCTTCATCCTCGATCAGCCCGGTCAAACGCTCGCGCGCGCCTTCGGAATAAGAGGCGATCAGCACTGGCCCCTTCTCCATCTTGTCGGTGATATGGCTGGCCAGCGCGCCAAACAGGCTGATACTTTCTTGCTGGCGTTCAGGGGCAAAGTTCCGCCCGATCCGTCCGCCCGCATCGATCACCCCCGGTCCGCTGGCCTGCGGCAGAGGGCTGAATTGCAGCACGCGCCGCCCTGCGACGGCCTGCTCCCACGCGGTGTCATCCAGATACAGCAATCCGGGCGGTGTGGGTTTGTAAACAGTGTCCATGCGCGAGCGGTTTTCCAGCGCCAGCTTCCGCGTCTCGTATTGGTCAGCAATCGTATCCCACCGCGCCAAGCGTGCGGGCGCGACCTGATCATCCAGCGAGATCGTAGCCCCGGGCAGGTAATCAAACAGCGTTTCCAGCTTTTCGTGGAAGAAGGGCAACCAATGCTCAATCCCTTGATGTTTCCGCCCCGCACTCACGGCCTCATAAAGAGGATCATCCGTACCCGCCGCACCAAACTCGATACGGTAGTTCTGGCGAAACCGCGTGATGGCGGCCTCGTCCAGTATAACTTCGGACACCGGAGCCAGTTCGACCACATCCAGTTTCTCGGTCGTGCGCTGGGACACCGGGTCAAACCGGCGCGCCCCGTCCAGAACATCACCAAACAGGTCCAGCCGCACGGGGCCGGATTCGCCGGGCGGAAAGATATCGATAATGCCGCCCCGGATCGCATAGTCACCGGGCTCCATCACCGTGGGGCTCTGGGTGAAGCCCATACGCACAAGGAAGTTTCGCAATGCATCTTCGTCAATCCGGTGCTCGACGCACGCGGTGAAGGCCGCCGCGCGCAAGACCTCCCGCGCCGGTACGCGCTGGGTTGCGGCGTTCAGCGTGGTCAGCAACACAAACCGATCCGGCATCTGATGCACCAGTGCCGCCAGCGTTGCCACCCGCGCCGCCGAGATATCGGCATTGGGTGAGACGCGGTCATAAGGCAGACAATCCCAGCCCGGAAAAACAAAGACAGGCATATCGGGCGCAAAAAAGGCCAGCGCGGCGCGCATCGCCTCCAGCCGCTTGTCATCGCGGGCGACATGGGCCACCGGGCCGCCCGACCGGGCGACCTCATTCAGCACAAGCTGTGCATCAAACCCCTCGGGGGCGCCGCCGACTTTTACGTGGTTCGGAGCCGTCATTGTCTTGCCTTTCAGAGACTACTAACCCAGCACACCAATCGACATATTCTGGTGCATTCCCCAGAACGCGGTGATCAGGATCGAGAACATCCCGATAATCTGTGTATATGTTCGGCACCGCGTCAGTGCTTTTGAGACATTTTCAAGCGTCGCGTCCTGCTGGCGTAATTTTCGCGCCGCCGAAATGCTCAACAACGTCACGAAACACATCGGCATAAGCAACAGAAACAGGGCCTGAGCAAATTCCAGGCCATAAAAGAACCCCATTATGGCCAATCCCGAGAGGATGAAACAGGCGATCGCCAGCATCACCAGCCCTGATGTATCAACAACATACAGCACCCTGTTCGAGTTGATGCGGGCGATATCGAGCAGATCCTGCTCTGACTGCCCGCCCACACGCCGGGCCCGCACAACCAGATCATAGGGAACGCCCATCACCCAGTGGCTGGTCGAAGACCACAGCACAGCCAACCCGATCCAGAACCACAGATTCGAGAAGCTCCGCATATCGATCAGTTCGAAAATCGAAGAGTATATGTCCAAGCGTCAGCCCTTTATTCACTGTCTGCAGGGACCCTCTTCGCACCGACGCGTCTATTGTTACCCTTGAGACCACCGGCAATTCATGCCACCCAATGCACAATTGTTCAAGGAGAGTGCGACATGAAACCGACCATCGCCCCCTACCCCCTTGCCCGGTTCCGCCGGGCGCGCCAATCCGAGGCAATCCGGGGACTGGTGCGCGAGAATGTTTTGACAGTTGATGATTTCATCTGGCCGGTTTTTGTGCGTGATGGCGAAGGTGTCGAAGAACCCGTTCCCTCGATGCCCGGCGTCATGCGCCGCTCGGTCGATCTGATCGAAAAAGCAGCTGTTGAGGCGCAAGCCCTTGGAATTCCTGCCATCTGCATCTTTCCATACACCGATCCCGCCCTGAAAACCGAAGACTGCGCCGAGGCCTGGAACCCCGACAACCTGTCAAACCGGGCCATCCGGGCCATCAAATCGGCGGCACCCGATATCGCGGTGATGACCGATGTGGCGCTGGACCCTTACAACGTCAATGGCCATGACGGTTATGTGGTTGATGGCGAGATTGTGAATGACCGGACGGTTGAGGCGCTGGTCAAGATGGCTCTGGCGCAAGCCGAGGCGGGGGCCGACATCATCGGCCCGTCCGACATGATGGATGGCCGGATCGGCGTGATGCGCCAGGCGCTGGAAAGCGCGGGCCATCACAACGTCATGATCCTCAGCTACGCCGCCAAATATGCCAGCGCCTTTTATGGCCCGTTCCGGGACGCGGTCGGGGCGTCCGGTGCGCTGACCGGAGACAAGAAAACCTATCAGATGGACCCTGCCAATTCGAACGAGGCGCTGCGCCTGATCGAACGCGACCTGTCTGAAGGTGCGGATATGGTGATGATCAAACCGGGAATGCCGTATCTCGATATCTGTCGACGGGTAAAAGACAGTTTCGGCGCGCCAACCTATGCCTATCAGGTCTCGGGCGAATACGCGATGATCCAGGCCGCGGCGCAAAATGGCTGGATCGACGGCCAGAGGGTCATGCTGGAAAGCCTGATGGCCTTCAAACGGGCCGGTTGCGATGGAATCCTGACCTATTTCGCCCCCGAAGCCGCCCGTATCCTGCAGCGCTAAAACCCCAAATTTTCGCAATTTTTCGCCGATTTACCGCTCTGACGGCACAGCTTTCCCGTGACAGGCGGGCGCAATCGGCGTATCCTTGCAGACAAGATCGGGAAGACCCGACATATCAGGCACATATACAGAGACAGAGAAACATGAGCAGTTCAAACTTTCCCCGACTGAGCCGTCGCGGCTTTGCTTTTGGCATGGCCGGGCTGACGCTGACCGCAGCCTGCGGCAACGGTGTCGGAAACAGCAACGCAACCAAGCTTGATGCCCGCGTCGATGCAACGCTGGCCGAGATGTACAGCAAATACCCCAACACCGTTGAGATTGCCAACAAGGCCAACGGGATGCTGGTGATGCCACTGATCACCGAGGCCGGATTCATCTTTGGCGGCGCTTATGGTCAGGGTGCATTGCGCATTCAGGGCGTTACGGTCGATTATTACTCGGCCGTCTCCGGCAGCGCGGGTCTGCAAATCGGTGCGCAGCAATATGCGCATGTGCTGTTCTTCATGACCGAAGAGGCGCTGAATGATTTCCGCCGCTCCAACGGCTGGACTGCCGGGGCGGATATCGGATACGTCGTCGATGCAACGGGCGAGTCGCTGTCAACCGACACCACGCAGCTGCGCTATCCGGTGCTGGCTGCCGTCTTTGGACAGGCTGGCCTGAAATTCGGCGCGACGGTCGAAGGCACCAAATACACCCGCATCATCCCCTGAAATCACGCTTACCACCTCCCCCCCTCTGACGAACCCCGCTTCATTTTGCAGCGGGGTTCCGAGTTGTAGTGGTATTGAACAAATTGAGGCGGCAATACTCTTTCGGTTGGCTATGTGTTCCAGTAACCTCCGGCAAACAGAAATATGCAAATAAAGTGGGACACAGATGGATCTCGTCTTTCGTTGGCTGATCAGAATTGCCTCGGGCCTGATCCTGCTGATCGTTGCAGCCGTTGGGCTGATCTATTTTCTGGCCAGCCAATCCCTGCCCGAATACAATCAAACCCTTGAGGTTGAAGGGATAACCGCCCCGGTCGAGATCGTCCGCGACACCGCAAACGTACCGCATATCCTTGGGCAAAGTGACCCGGATGTGTTCTTTGGCCTCGGCTATGCCCACGCACAGGATCGGTTGTGGCAGATGACCGTTCTGCGCCGTACCGTGCAGGGCCGGTTGTCCGAGGTTTTCGGCCAGCGCACTGTGCATATCGACAAGCTGCTGCGCAGGTTCGATCTTTATGGTCTGGCCCATCGCTCGGTCGAGGTGCAGGACGAGTACACAAAGGCCGCGTTGCGCGCCTACTCTGCCGGGATCAACGCGCGACTGGCCGAGATCAATGAACAGGCGCTGGGCCGGGGCGCACCCGAAATGTTCCTGTTCAATGCCCCCGTCCCGCCCTGGCAGCCGGGTGACAGCATTGCCATCATCAAGCTGATGAACCTGCAGCTATCCGGCCATCTTGAGGATGAGGTGTTGCGCGCCCGGACCTCGCTGATGCTGAATGATCCGGCGCGGCTGGCTGACATTCTGCCCGACGTGCCCGGACCGGGTATCGCCGCCCTGCCCGAATATGCCGCGCTGTTTCCAAACCTGCCCCGCTATGCGCAGGGCACACCGATGCCCGACACTCCGCTTTCGCCCTTTCCGCAACGCGGTCTTGCAGGCGCATCAAACGCCTGGAACGCAGCGCCCTCTCGTTCAGCCAGTGGCGGTACCCTTCTGGCCAATGATCCGCATCTGGGCTTCACCGCGCCCGGCATCTGGTATCTGGCACGGCTGGAACTGGCCAAGGGGGGCGTGATCGGCGCGACCATTCCCGGTGTTCCCGCGATCACCATCGGGCGCAGTGACAGGCTGGGCTGGGGGCTGACCTCATCCTATCTGGATGATCAGGATGTTCACATCGAGCAGCTGAACCCCGACACCCCCGAAGAATACCTGACACCGGATGGGTACAAACGCTTTCAGATCCGCCCCTCGATCATCGAGATCAAGGACGCCGCCCCCATCACCCTGACCCTGCGCTGGACCGAGAACGGGCCGGTTCTGCCCGGAACCCACTACGATCTGGAAACCATCACACCTCCGGGCCACGTCGCCTCGCTGTCCTGGAGCGCGCTCAGCCCGCGCGACACCTCGATGAGCGCATCGCTGGCGCTGATGAACGCAGATTCCGTGCGGCAGGCGATTGCGGCGGCCGAAGATTACATCGCACCCTCGCAGAACCTGTCTTTGGTCGATGAGAACACGATTGGCCTGAAACTGGTGGGCGCCATGCCCCGACGGGACCTGAGCAATCAAAGCCGCGGGCGCATCCCGACGCCCGGCTGGTTGGATCGGAACCGCTGGCGGGGCCGCTTGCCCTATGCGGATAACCCCGAATTCGTGGCCCCGCTGGGCGGCGTGTTGGGCAACACCAACAACAAGATCATCGACCGCCCCTTTCCCCGGCATGTCTCTTACAATTGGGGCGATACACAGCGGGTTCACCGCTGGGAACGCCTGATGCAATCGCGTGAGGTGCACACTCGCGACAGCTTTATCGAGGCGCAGCTGGATACCGTCAGCTTCACCGCCCGCTCACTGTTGCCCCTGATCGGCGCTGATCTGTGGTTCACCGGAGAAGCCGCCCCCGAAGGCACCCCCGCACGCCAACGCCAGATCGCACTGGACCTGCTGGCCAACTGGAACGGCGAGATGAACGAACATCTGCCCGAGCCGCTGATCTATGCCGCCTGGTTGCGCGCCCTGCAAATCCGGCTGATCACGGATGAGCTGGGCCCGCTCGCGGCCGAGTACAAACATGTCGAACCGCTGTTCATCGAGCGCGTCTACCGCGATATCGACGGGGCCTCGGTCTGGTGCGATGTCCGGCAAAGCGCACCGGTTGAAACCTGTACCGACATGGCCAGACTTGCATTGGATGACGCGCTGATCTGGATCTCGGAACGCTATGGCAGCGCGCTGGAATCCTTACGCTGGGGGGATGCGCATCAGGCCACGCATGACCACCCGGTTCTGGGCGAAGTGCCGGTGCTGCGGTTCTTCGTCAATATCCGCCAATCGACCAGCGGGGGGGACAACACGCTGCTGCGCGGGCGCACCTCGGGCGAAGGCCCCGACCCGTTCCAGAACGTGCATGGGGCAGGCTATCGCGGGGTCTATGACTTTGCCGATCCTGACAGTTCGGTCTTTATCACGGCAACCGGGCAATCGGGCCATTTCCTGTCACGCTATTATGACGATCAGGCACAGCTTTGGCGGCGCGGCGAATATATCCCGATGTCGCTGGACACCGATCTTGCCCGCGCCGCAGCCGTTGGCGTCACGAACCTGATCCCGCGTTAAAGCCATTCGGCGAAACCCCGCCCTCTTTTGCCCCCACCGTGGACGGCTTGCGGGGATTTGCCTACCATCGAGCCAAGATGTTTTTTTCCGGGGGGAGTAATGGCCAGTATTCGAGACAGGCTGAACAATCTCGCGCGCGATTATGCCATCGCATGGAGCTCGGGCGAGCCTGAGGCCGTGGCTGAATTTTACGCGCCAGATGGCCAGATCACGATCAACAGAGGAGAGCCCCTGCAAGGCCGACCCGCAATCGCTGAAATGGCAAAGGGGTTTTATGCCGAATTCCCCGATCTTGAGGTCCGCTGCGATATGATGCGTTGGGCTGGAAACCACGCGATTTTTGTCTGGACGCTAGAGGGGCACCATTCCCAGACCGGCAACCATGTGGTTACACGCGGTTGGGAAGAGTGGGAGTTGACGCCTGATTTCAAGGTTCAGACTTCGCTGGGCTGGTTTGATGCTGACGATTATCAGCGCCAGATCGACGGTGCCTGATCCAGAGAGTACATTATTCCGAAGTAATTGAGTATTCGCGCGGAATGCCTTGGGTCACCTGAAACCAGTCTGACGCCTTGGTCCGCGCCTGATGGGCCTCAAAAGCGGCCTTGTTCTCGAACACTTCGCTGACATTGAACCGTCCGGGGATGTCGGTGTCTTCCGTGACCTCGAAAGAAATGCAGCCGGGCTCGGCCCGTGTCAGGGTGATGTGTTCGGGCAAGGCGGCGCGGACCGCTTCAATACGGTCGGTCGGTACCATGATGTGACCTTTCAGATAGGTTCTACTGTCTGGCATCTGCCCCCCGCCTTTATAACGCTGCGAATTGCGCCGCCTGCTTTTCTGTCCAAAGCACCGTAATTTCAAACCCGTCTTCGGTTTGTTCTTCCGACCGGACCACATCCTGACGATACAACCACGCCCGTTTGTCGCCTTCGGCAAAGCCGAGGTTCAGAACATGCTGGTGCCGGGTGCCTTGCAGCTTGGTCGCAATCTCGGTCAGCAAAGGGGCCACGCCTTCGCCGGTTACGGCCGAGATCGCAAAGACCTGAGGATCACGCTCGGCGCGGGCCAAAGTGGCCTCGCGGGCCTCGGCGCCCAGCAGATCAATCTTATTCCAGACCTCCAGCCGCGGGCGATCATCATCAACTCCAAGCGAGGCAAGTATGGTTTCCACATCCTGCGCCTGCGCCTCGGAATCCTCGTGGCTGATATCGCGCACGTGGACAACAAGATCGGCCCCCAGAACCTCTTCCAACGTGGCCCGGAACGCGGCAACCAGTTCGGTCGGCAGGTTCGAGATGAACCCCACCGTGTCCGACAGGATCACCTCGGGCCCGTCCTGCAATTCAACGCGCCGCATGGTCGGGTCAAGCGTGGCGAACAGCATATCCTTGGCCATCACTTCGGCCCCGGTCAGGCTGTTGAACAATGTGGATTTTCCGGCGTTGGTATACCCCACCAAAGCCACGATCGGATATGGCACCTTGGCCCGCGCGGCGCGGTGCAGCGTGCGGGTCTTGACCACTTTCTGCAGCTGCCGGCGCAGGCGCACCAGTTGTTCATCAATGGCACGCCGGTCAGCCTCGATCTGGGTTTCGCCGGGCCCGCCGACAAATCCCAACCCGCCCCGCTGACGTTCAAGGTGGGTCCAGGCCCGCACCAGACGCGTGCGCTGATAGCTGAGCGCGGCCATCTCAACCTGCAACACACCTTCGCGGGTGCGGGCGCGGTCACTGAAAATCTCTAATATCAACCCGGTCCGGTCGAGGATTTTGACTTTCCACGCCTTTTCCAGATTGCGTTGCTGTACCGGCGTTACCGGACCGTCGATCAAGACCAGCTCGATCTCATGGTCATGCAGCCGCTCAGCCAGTTCCTCGATCTTGCCGCTGCCAAACAGCAAACCGGCCTGCGCGCGTTGAAGACGCACGATTTCAGACCCGACCACATCCAGATCGGGCAAAGCAGCGGCCAGCGCCACGGCCTCTTCCAGCGCCGGTCCGGGAACACGGCGCTGTTCATCTGATTTGATTTCCGGGTGCAGCACCCAGGCCCGGGTGCGCGCCCTTTCATGTTCCATCAAGAGGCGTCTTCGCCCTCATACAGGTTGATCGGCTGCGACGGCATGATGGTTGAAATCGCGTGTTTATAGACCAGCTGCGACTGTCCGTCGCGGCGCAGCAGCACGCAGAAATTATCGAACCAGGTGATCACACCCTGCAGTTTCACGCCATTGATCAGGAAAATTGTGACCGGGACCTTTGCCTTGCGTACATTGTTCAGGAACGCGTCCTGCAGATTCTGTCTGTCCGAAGCCATATTTTTATAATCTCGCCATTGTTCTTGCTACGCGCTGCGGACCAACGCGCTCCCTCTGGCATACTATGGAGTGGTGCGCGCAGATATTCCAGATGAAAAATCAGGCAGTAAGGCCAGATACCTGCCCCAGCGTCAATCGCGCCACAGCGCCGGGGTGATCAACGCGACAATTGCCAGGGTTTCCAGCCGCCCGATCACCATCGCTGCACAGACCGTCAGCTTGGCCGCATCCGACAGATCGATCAGGCGAATGGGCACGTCCGTTGCCAGTTCGATCAGCGGCCCGGTGGTACTCAGCGCCGCCACGCTCAGCACCATCGC
Organism: Rhodobacteraceae bacterium KLH11; assembly: GCA_000158135.1. Taxonomy (GTDB): domain Bacteria; phylum Pseudomonadota; class Alphaproteobacteria; order Rhodobacterales; family Rhodobacteraceae; genus Ruegeria. The sequence continues at coordinate 2,634,009 of DS999531.1, read as the reverse complement.
CTGTTCAAAGCCAACCCCCATGGCCGCCAGTGACAGATCGAACACCGCCAGCGTCAGGGCAAACATCATCAGGAAGATCCACGCGATAAAGGCACCGTCGCTTTGAATGCGCCTGTTGCCGCCGCCCTCACCGCTGACAGAGGACGGATAGATCAGCCGGTCAATCTCGCGCTTGCCATTGAGGTAGAGCGCGAAGACCCGCAGCAGCTTCACCCCCCCTGCGGTGGTCGCCACCCCGCCCCCGATCAGCGCCAGCCCCATCAGGATCAGCCCGGGTGTGCCCAGACCTGACAATTGCTGCGCATCATTCCAGTTGGCACTTTCAAACCCGGCGGTGGTCAGGAAGGACATCACCGTGAAGATCATGCCCCACACCACATTCAGCGCCTGCCCCGGCGTGACCTGAATATCCAGTTCTGCAGTACCGGCCAGCACCCGAATGAACAACAACACCGCGACGACCAGTACGATGAAAAGACCGATCCGGAATTCCGGGTCCTTATCCAGCCTTGAATAGCCCGAGGTTGCTGTATCCGTTGAAAAGGTCAGCCTTGAAAGCGCGAAAAACAGGAACAGAAACAGGATGGCCTCGCCAGTGATACCTGCGGTGGAGCCCTCCAGCCCGCCCACCGGCGAAATGCCCGAGGTCGCCATCACCGACATCGCGTGACACACGGCCGTCAGACCCTGTTCTCCCGCGATCAGCAACAACACCCAGATCACCGCCGTCAGACCCGCATAGACAGGGGTCAGGGTGCGCGTCACCCGCAACAGGTAGCCGCGCGGATCCATCTTCTCGCTTTGTGCCACGCCGGAAACCGGACGCCCCGGCTGCCCCCGCGCTGTGACCTCGAAGCCCCCAAGCGACAGTGGGGCAAGGATCGCTGCGGCGGATATCCACATCAGCAACCCGCCGATCCAGCCAACCAGCGCGCGCCACAGATGCAGCGGGGCCGACAGGCGGGCGGGATCGGGGAACAGATCAGCCCCGGTCGTGGTCAAGGCGCTGACCATGTCGAAATAGGCGTTCAGAAAACTGGTTGTACCCAGCGCGTCGTGAAACGGAATGGCAAGGAATACAGGCAGAATCGTGAAGGCCGCCAACAGCACCGCAAGCTGCCCCAATGTCCCGCGCTTGGGATTGCGGTTCGACATCGCCAGAGCGATGATCGAGACGGCAAACAAACCCAACAGCCCCGAATAGAAAAACGAACGCGAGGTCTCATGATCATCCAGCGCCAGCGCATAAGCCGCCGGTATCCACATTGCCAGCGCAACAACGCCCCAGATCATCAGCAATAACGGCAAGCGCCGCATCACTCCGATCCGTTGTTGTCCGCGCGCCTGCAACATCAGAAGAAATCGATCGAGACCTGCATCAGGCGTTCCACCTCGGGCACATCCTTGGCCATGGCAAAGATCGCCACCACGTCTTTCTCGTCGATGCGCAGACTGCCGGTCGGGCGCAGAACCTCATCCCCCTTGCGCACGGCCCCAACCAGAGCACCTTCGGGAAAGTCAATGTCGCGCAGCCTCTGCCCGGCCATGGGTGAAGTCGACAGCACCTCAGCCTCGATCACCTCGGCCTCGGCGTCGCCGATGGAATAGACCTGCCGCACACGTCCGTGCCGGATATGACGCAGGATCGAGCTGACAGTGGTGGCGCGCGGGTTGATATAGGCATCGATCCCCAGCGGGCCCATCAGCGCCACCATGCTGGGATCGTTGATCAAGGCGATGGCCAGCGGGCATTCCTTGCCCTTGGCCCGGACGGCCGCCAGCATGTTGGTGCGATCATCATCCGTCACGGCCAGCATGGCGTCGGCCCTTTCGATGCCCGCCTCGCTCAGCAATGCGGCATCCAGACCATCACCATTCAGCACGATTGTCCGCTCCAGCGCCTCGGCGGCAACCTCGGCGCATTTGCGGTCACGTTCGACGATCTTGGCCCGCACCCGGCTTTCGCGTTCCTCCAGCGTGCGGGCCACTTCCAGCCCGACATTGCCGCCGCCGACAATCACCAGACGGTCCTGTTTGCGCTGCGCCTTGCCGAACACCTCCATCGTGCGGTCGACATCCTTGACGCTGGTGAAAACGTAACATTCATCCCCGACAAACAGCTGGTCATCGGGCTCGGGCGCAAACAGCGTACCATCGCGCCGGACCCCAACCACAATCGAGCTGAGGGTCGAGAACAGATCGGTCAGCTGACGCAGAGGCGTATTCACGATGGGGCAATCTTCCTCAACCCGAATACCCAAAAGCTGCGCCTTGCCGTCCATGAAAATCTCGGTATCGAAGGCTGACGGTGCCGACAGGCGGCGCATGGCGGCGGCGGCGACTTCGCGTTCGGGGCTGATCACCACATCAATAGGCAGGTGATCGCGGCGGTAGAGGTCGGAGTGGATGGCCTCAAGATAGGATTTCGACCGCAGACGCGCGATCTTGCGCTGGATCGCAAACACCGAATGCGCCATCTGACAGGTGACCATATTCACCTCGTCTGAATGGGTTGCCGCGATGATCATATCGGCATCGCGCGCGCCTGCCCGTTCCAGCACATCCGGATAGCTGGCAAACCCGGCAATCCCCTGCACGTCCAGCGTTTCGGTCGCACGGCGCACCAGATCGGGGTTATTGTCCACCACCGTCACGTCGTTCAGCTCGCCCGACAGGTGACGCGCAATTTGCCAGCCAACCTGACCGGCACCGCAAATGATGACCTTCATGCTCTTGGCCTTTCTGCCTGAAATCTTTGAATGACAGATGCCCCCAAAGCGGTCAATTGAATTGTCATGGCGTGCCCGGTGCGGCAAACTCGGGTCATGAAAACAATACTGCCTGTCCTGATAAGCCTGCTGACCCTGTCAGCCTGCAGCCCGCTTTCGCTGTATTACCGCGAAGGCGAAAGCGTTGCGCGGATGCAGACCGAAACCACCGCCTGTCAGGTGCAAGCATTGAAAGATGCGCCCGTCGCCAATCAGATCCGGCAGAGCCCGCCAACCTATTGGCCCGGACGCACCTATTGCGACCGAAATGGCCGATGCTATCGCAACCCGGGCTGGTGGGAGCCGGGCCGGATCTACACGGTTGATGTGAATCAGGGGCTGCGGAGTAAGGTTGAGGCGCAATGCATGGCGCAAAAAGGATATCACCCGGTCAGCCTGCCGCCCTGCAAACAGGGCGTCAAATCACGGGTCACACCGGCGCGCACCTCTACCTTGCCGCCGCTGAACACCGCATCCTGCTTTGTCAAATTCGACGATGGTTCATTCCAGATCATCACCCCGGGGCAAGCGGGCTGAACCTGCTAAGCAAAACCCCCGGTGCGCGTCGCGCCGAGGGTTTGTTGATCGTCAACCGGGGCCGTTACTCTGCCGGTTCAGGCTCATCAATTTGTGCCACCCGCGCGCCGGATTTGTTCGAGGTCACAACCCCCAGCGATTTCAGCTTACGGTGCAGCGCGCTGCGTTCCATGCCGACAAAGCTGGCTGTGCGGCTGATATTGCCACCAAACCGATTGATCTGGGTCAGCAGGTATTCACGTTCAAACGCTTCGCGGGCTTCACGCAGAGGCAATGTTGCCAGCGCCCCCGACAGCACCACGCGACCGGATTCGTCAGATTTCTCTTCCTCACTGGGCAATTCCCGTGCCTCAATCGGCCCGTTGCCATCCCCGAGGATCAGCACCCGCTCGATCAGGTTCTTGAGTTGACGCACATTGCCCGGCCAGGTCATCGTCTGCAGCAGGGCCACGGCCTCATCCGTCAATGCACGCACCGGCAACCCTTGGGTTTCGTTGCACATCTCAATGAAATGCTGCGCCAGAACCGGAATATCCTCGCGCCGTTCCTCCAGCGAAGGCACCGCAATCGGAACCACATTCAACCGGTGATACAGTTCTTCCCGGAACCGTTCTGCGGCGATCTCTGCTTCCAGATCGCGGTTGGTCGATGAGATCACGCGCAGATCGACCCGAACCTTGTCCGATCCGCCAACCCGCTGGAATTGCTGATCGACCAGCACGCGCAGGATCTTGGATTGCGTCCCAAGCGGCATATCCGCGACTTCATCGAAGTAAACGACACCGCCATGCGCTTCTTCCAGCAGGCCGGATTCGATGCCGCGCTCGGATGATTCACGTCCAAACAGAACCTCTTCGACCCGCTCGGGCTCGATCCCCGCACAGTTCACGGTGACAAACGGCGCATTGGCCCGGTTGGAATGGGCATGGATATAGCGCGCGGCAATCTCCTTGCCCGACCCGGCCGGCCCGCTGAGCATGACGCGGCCGTTCGACTTGGTCACCTTGTCCAACTGCCCCTGCATCGCCCGGAACGAGGCCGACTTGCCGATCATATCCGAGCAGCTGACCTCTTGCCGTTTCAGCGAGGCATTCTCGCGGCGCAGGCGCGAGGTTTCCATCGCGCGACGGATCACCACCATCAACTGGTCAATATTAAAGGGCTTTTCGATAAAGTCGTAAGCCCCCTGCTTGATGGCCGCCACTGCGATCTCGATATTGCCGTGGCCCGAAATGATCACCACCGGCACATCCGGGTTGTCGCGCTTGACCGCTTTCAGGATATCGATCCCGTCCATGCGGCTGTCCTTCAGCCAGATATCGAGGATCAGCAATCCGGGCGGTTCAGAATTGATCGACGACATGCACTCATCCGAGTTTGCCGCCAGCCGGGTGGAATAGCCTTCGTCCTCCAGAATATCGGACACCAGTTCGCGAATATCGCGTTCGTCATCTACGATCAGAATGTCGCTCATCTTTGGCCTGCTTTCAGTTTGTTTGTTTTAATCGCCTGTTTTTCCGGCGCGACTGTCGGGCCGCCTGAGGCCCCGGGAAGACGAATGACAGCCATCGCGCCGAAATGGTCCTGTCCGTCGAATGTGGGCGCGTCTTCCAATGTCAGCGCTCCGCCATGTTCTTCGATGATCTTCTTGACGATGGGCAGGCCAAGGCCGGTGCCCTCGTCACGGGTTGTTACATAAGGTTCAAACAGCCGTGCCCGGTCTTCAGGCAGGCCAATACCATTATCAGCAATGGTGATCTGCGTCCCGGCGTCATCGCTGGAAACCACCACCTTGATCTGAGGTTCCAGATTGTCCGGCGCGCCTTTTTCTTTCAGCGTACCAATGGCTTCGCCTGCGTTCTTGATCAGGTTTGTCAGCGCCTGACTCAGCATCGTAGCATCCACATCCGCAAGGATCGGCTCCGCAGGTAGATCCGCATCGATCTGAACATCCGGCTGCCCGGCTTGCTGCAGCAACACCGCCTCGCGCACCAGACCAACAACATTTTCCTCGCGCCGATCCGGCTCGGGCATCCGTGCGAATTTCGAAAACTCATCCACGATCCGCCGCAGATCGTTGGTCTGCCGCACGATCACATCGGTCATCGATTCCAGGCTGCCGCTGTCTTCTTCATCCAGCTTGCGTGCGAATTTACGTTTGATCCGCTCGGCGCTGAGCCCGATCGGGGTCAGAGGGTTCTTGATCTCATGCGCAATACGACGGGCCACATCGCCCCAGGCGGCCATACGCTGCGCGCTGACCAGATCGGTCACATCATCAAAAGCCACCACATAGCCTTCCGGCCGGCCATCCTCGCCACGCCGCCTGGCCATGCGCACCAGAAGGTTCTCAAGCTGGCCCTTGCGGGTTACCTTCACCTCCCCCTGCACGGCCTCTTGCCCGCTGGATTTCAGATCATCGAACAGTGGCAGAAACTCGGGCACGGCGATACCGATGGCCAGATCCTGTTCGCCGCCGGACCATCCCAGCAACCGCTCGGCCGAGCGATTCACAAAGGTCACGCAACCGTCGGGATCAACACCGACAACACCCGAGGTCACCGAGCTGAGCACCGAGTCAAACAGCCTCCGCCGACGTTCAATCTGTCGCGTGTTCTCAAGCAACGTGTCGCGCTGGCCCTTCAACTGACGGGTCATCTGGTTGAAATAGCGACCCAGCATCGCGATCTCGTCATCGCTGGCCTCTTCATAGACCTGAACGCCCAGATCACCTGCCCCAACGCGCTGCGCTGCGGTGGTCAGGCGGCCAACCGGGCGCGAGAGGCGTTCGGCAAACCACATGCCCAGCGACATGGCGGCAAGGATCAGGATCACCGCAAAGCCCAGATACAAAAGGCCAAATTCAAACAGAACCCTGCCGCGTTCGCTTTCAAGCTGGCTGTAGAATTGCGCCGTTTCCTTGGTCTCATCCAGCAGGGTCAGAAGTTCGCCATCAACCTCGCGGCTGACATAAAGATAGCGGTCAAGATACGCCTTCAGCGGCACCAGCGCGCGAAATTCGCTGTTTTCCCAATCGGCAATGATCGCCACGCCCTGATCATTCGCCTCAATCATCTCTTCCGGCGTCGGAGCCTCGTAATCAAACAGGTATGAGCGATCCCCGCGCGACCGGATTTCCCCGCTGCCATCGATCACATAGGCCTCTCGCAGACCGCGCTGAATCTGGGCCTGCCCTTGGGCCAGAACCTCGCGCAGCTCTGCATCCGAGATGTAGTAGTCCAGCGTTCGCGCGTTATCCAGAAAACGGGCCAGCGCCGCTGCGTCCTGCGTTAACCCCTGCCGGTGTTCCTGCTCATACGCCTCTGCCGCGCTGAGCGACGAGCCCACAACCTGCCGCACCCGGTCCGAAAACCAGCCCTCAAGCCCGATATTCACGGTCAGCCCGGCAAAGATTGCCACTGTGACGGTGGGCACCAGCGCCAACAGCGTGAATGCGCCGATCAAACGCAGGTGCAGGCGAGAGCCCGCTGATTTGGCGCGCCGTGCAGCGATCAGGCTGAAAAGCTGCCCCAGCACAAGGGCTGCCACAACCAGCACATAGACCAGATCAGCAAGCAGGATCAGCCGCAGCGTCGGTGCAGCCGCGCCCAGATCAAAAGGTCCAATTACAAGATATGTCGCCAGCGCCAATAACGGCCCCAGAACAACAAGCCCCAAGGTACTGAAATTGCGCATCTTCCGGGACTTGCGCCACCGGTTGATCGATAGGATCGGCCCGTTCTGTGCCCGGGTTGCCACCGTCTGCCCTCTTACTGATGTGCCGCCTGCGCGGCTGACCGCCATATGTCGTGGTCGTTCCCGGGTACGAACCCGAATGCCACGGTTTGTGTGGCGATATTACATCAGTTTGCGGCGACGTGTCACCTGAATATCGAGATCGGTGATCTTTTTCCGCAGTGTATTCCGGTTAATCCCCAGAAGATCAGCACATTTTGCCTGATTGCCCCCGGTCGCATCCAGGGCGATTTCGATCAAAGGGGCCTCGACTTCGCGCAGAATGCGCTGATAAAGGCCGGGCGGCGGCAGGATATTCCCGTGCAGATCGAAATAGCGCCGCAGGTGACGCGCCACTGAAGATGACAGCTTCTCGCGTTCGCCATCGCCCAGAACCGGCTCGGCTTCGGGCTGGCTGCCCAATACCATTTCCACTTCGGTGCGTGATATCTCATCAGCGCGGCTGGTCAGACTGAGACGACGGATCGCGTTTTCCAACTGGCGGACATTGCCCGGCCAGGAATACCGGCGCACCAGTTCAACCGCGTCGGGACTTAGTCGGCGCTGCACACCGCTGTCGCGTTCCTCACGTCCCAGAAAGTGATCGGTCAGCAAGGTGATATCATCCACACGTTCGCGCAAGGCCGGAACATGGATCGTAGCGCCACAGAGGCGATAGTACAGATCCTGCCGCACGCGCCCACTTTCCATCGCTTCGGTCAGGTCCGATTGGCTGGTGGCCATGAAACGCGGCACGTGATCACCCGGAGTGTCCATCATGCGCACGATACGGGCCTGAATCTCATCATCGATATCGGTAATTTCGTCGATCAACAGCGTCCCGCCCCGCACCCGCGCCATGACCCGCGCGGGGCCTTCAAGATCGCTCAGATCCGCCGCCGTTGCGGTCACAAAGGGCAGCGTCCGGCGATCCGAGAAATCGTGGATAGCGCGCGCGATCAGTGACTTACCTGTACCGCTTTCCCCCGAGATCATCACCGGCAGATCGGTATTCATCACCCGCGCCACCAGACGATACAGCGCCTGCATCACCGGGGTGCGACCGACCAGTGGCAACTCATCAGGGCGATCGTCACCCGCCTCGACCGGTTCAACCTGCGCGCGCTGTTTCTGATCCAAAGCGCGGGCGGTCCGTTTCATCAGATCGGGCAGATCGAAGGGCTTGGGCAGATAATCATAGGCGTCCGCCTCGGCCGCCTGAATCGCTGTCATGATGGTGTTCTGGGCCGAGATCACGATGACCGGCAAACCGGGCCGGTCCTGCGCGATCTTGGGCAGCATCTCCAACCCGTTCCCATCAGGCATCACCACATCCGAGATCACCACGTCGCCTTTCCCCTCGGCCACCCAGCGCATCAGCGTGGTCAGTGACGACGTGGCATGCACCTTGCAGCCTGCCCGTGTCAGGGCCTGAGTCAGAACCGTGCGGATCGTGCGGTCGTCATCGGCAACCAGAATAGTGCCATCCATCAGATGCTCTCCTTTTCATGGGCGTCCGGCGGCGCACGCCGCAAGGACAGGCGGAAAACCGTGCGCCCGGGCACAGACTCCGCTGAAATCCAGCCGTCATGGTCGGATATGATCTTGCTGACCAGTGCCAGCCCCAGCCCGGTGCCGTTTTCCCGGCCCGACACGAAGGGATCGAAAATATCACTTCGAATATTTTCGGGCAGACCCGGACCGTCATCGATAATCTCAACCTGCAGGGGCAGCGAATGCCCCGACCCGTCGCTGCGCCGCAATCGGAACGAATGTTCGAAGTAAGTGCGCAGCCGGATTGTGCCATTGCCATCAGCGGCCTCCGAGGCGTTCCTGAGCAGGTTCAGGATCACCTGCAGGAACTGATCCGGGTCTCCGTAGGCCAATGGCAGCGAAGGATCATAATCCTCAACAATGGTCATATGCGCGCCGAAGCCCAGCAGCGCAGACCGGCGTGCGCGGTCCAGCACATCATGAATATTGACGGGTCTGAAATCAGGCTGCGACAGGTTGCCGAACTGCTCCACCTGCTCCAGCAGCTTTACGATACGGCGGCTTTCCTCGACGATAAGATCTGTCAGTTCAAGGTCTTGCTGCGCGATATTCATGCTGAGCAACTGCGCCGCGCCGGTGATGCCGGCCAGCGGGTTCTTGATCTCATGCGCCAGCATCTCGGCCATGCCGATGGCCGATTGCGCGGCAGACTTCACCGTATTGCCCCGCGTCATCCGCCCCGACAACTCGCGCGGCGAAATGATCATGATCATCGCTCCGGGGTGCCCTATCAGCGGCGCGATCTGCAGCGCACATTGCAGCGGCGCGCGATTGCCCGAGCCCACATCCACATCGTTCACGAACAAGGGCGTACCCTGCCGCCGGGCCCGCAAGAAGGCTTCCTCCAGCGGTGCATCGACCGCGATCTGATCCCAGACCGGATGCCCGATCACGGCCTTGCGAGAGGCATTCAGAAACCCCTCGCCCGAGGAATTGATGTCCAGTATCTGGTCCTCGGCATTGATGATGAAGGCCGGAACCGGCAGCGAGGCCCAGATGCTCTGGTCCGAGGTCATGCCGCCACCTCCGCCGAACCGTTCAACGCGTCGCCCAGCAGATGCAGCACCTCGCCTGTGTCGCGCGAGGTCAGGACCGCGCGCCGTAATGTGGCGGGCGTTCCGGCATCATCCATGTACCAGCCCAGATGTTTTCGCGCGACACGCAGGCCCAGATCGGTGCCGTAGAAAGCCAGCATCGCCTGATAGTGACCGCGCACCATGTCGATCAGGGCTGACCCGGTTGGGATATCTGGTGGGGCAATGCCATAGAGGTCATGGCAAATCTGGGCCAGCAACCATGGCCTGCCCTGCGCACCGCGCCCCACCATCACGCCATCAGCGCCGGATTGATCCAAAGCCGTTCGCGCAGCACCGGGACCCGTTATATCTCCATTTGCGATGACAGGGACCGAGACCGCCTCTTTCACCGCGCCGATCGCCTGCCAATCAGCCCGCCCCTTGTAGAACTGACAGCGCGTGCGCCCATGGATCGTGACCATCTGAATACCGGCATCCTGCGCCCGCCGCGCCACATCGGGTGCGTTCAGCAAACTGTCATCCCAGCCCAGCCGCGTTTTCAATGTCACCGGAATGTCCACCGCCGCCACCACGGCCTCGATCAGCGTCAGCGCATGATCGGGCGTTTTCAGCAAAGCCGAGCCGGAATAGCCGTTGGTCACCTTCTTGGCGGGACATCCCATGTTGATGTCGATCACCCGCGCACCCCGGTCGGCAACCTGCCGGGCTGCTTCAGCCATCCAATGCGCCTCGCGCCCGGCCAGTTGCACGGCGGTGTTTTCCACATCCGCCGACAACTCGGCCCGTTCACGCACGCCGGGTTTGGCCTGCACCATCTCCTGGCTGGCGACCATCTCGCTGACGACCATCCCGGCCCCGAAGCGCATCACCAGATCGCGGAACGGCCGGTCAGTGATTCCAGCCATGGGCGCCAGCAGCACCGGAGGGGTCAGATGTTTCTCAGCAAGACGCAGGGTCAATGTGCCTATTCCTTGAGCAGTTGGGCTTTTAATATCGAAATCGCAGCATATGAACAACAAAACGGCAGCATTCAAGCTTGCAAATTCACCATATGCACAATTTTTAGGCATTTTGACGCGGGTGATTGCCTATGCATTCACCGCCACCTAAACAGTGCCTCAATGCAGGAGAGCCGTCAGCCATGACCACCGCCGCCATTATCGTCGCCGCAGGACGCGGAGAACGCGCCGGGGGCAGCACGCCCAAACAGTGGCGCATGTTGCACGGGCGCAAGGTGGCCGACTGGACGATCGAGCGGTTTCGGAATCGCGTTGACCACATTGTGCTGGTGCTGTCACCCGACGACGCAGAGGCGTGGGCGGCGTTTGCCTCATCTGGCCTGATCCTCGCCCCCGGTGGTGCCGACCGCGCAAGCTCGGTGCGCAGCGGGCTGCATGCGCTGGCCCGGCATGACATCACCAAGGTTCTGATCCACGATGTCGCCCGACCCTGCGTCAGTGACCGGATCATCCGCGACGTTCTCACTGCGCTGGATACCCACTCCGCCGCGGCCCCCGGGCTTGCGGTCACCGATGCGCTCTGGACCGGTGCCGGGGCGGTGGTGACGGGAACCCAGGCGCGCGGCGGGCTTTATGCGGCGCAGACGCCACAGGGGTTCTGCTATGACATGATCGCAGCAGCCCATGCGGCGCATCCCGGTGGGGCCGCTGACGATGTTGAAGTTGCCCGAGCCGCCGGGATTGATGTGGCTATTATTCCGGGCGACGCGGACAATATCAAAATCACCCGCCCCGAAGATTTCGACCGGGCGGAACGTATAATGGGAACGGATATGGACGTAAGGCTGGGCAACGGGTACGACGTGCACCGCTTTGGCGATGGCGATCATGTGATCCTGTGCGGTGTGAAAATCCCGCATACGCGTGGGTTGCAGGGGCATTCGGATGCCGATGTGGGCATGCACGCGGTGACCGATGCAATCTATGGCGCGCTGGCGCAAGGCGATATCGGACAGCATTTCCCCCCGTCGGATCCGCAATGGAAGGGCGCGGCCAGCAGGATTTTCCTGCGCCACGCGGTCGAACTGGCGGAACAGATGGGCTATCGCATCTCGAACGTTGATTGCACGCTGGTCTGTGAGCACCCCAAAATCGGACCTTATGCCGAAGCCATGCGCGCGGAAATGGCGCATATCATGGGGCTGCGCACCGATCAGGTCTCGGTCAAGGCGACCACTTCGGAACGGCTTGGGTTCACCGGCCGCAGCGAGGGTATTGCCTCGCTCGCCACAGCCTGTCTGGTGAAACCATGACCGCGGCACAGTTGATTGGAACCGTCGGCGGCGTCGGCTATCTGCGTCCGGCCCCCGGCACCTGGGGATCGCTGGCCGCCCTGCCCCTTGCCTGGCTTTTGCACGTGATCGGCGGGTTCCCTCTGCTGTTCGTCGCCACGATCTGGACCTTCGTCGCTGGCCTTTGGGCCACGCGCGTCATGACGGCGGGTCAGGATGATCATGATCCTTCCGAGATTGTGATTGATGAGGTCACAGGCCAGTTCATTGCGATCTGGGCCGTGTCCTACCCTGCGTGGTCGCACGGGATCGAGGTCACCGCCCTCTGGCCCGGCTGGGTCGCCGGGTTCCTGCTGTTTCGCCTGTTTGACATCACCAAGCCCGGTCCGGTTGGCTGGGCCGACCGGCGGGGTGACCCGATGGGGGTGATGTTGGATGACGTGATCGCAGGCATCTTCGCGGCTATCGGCGTGGCGGTTCTGGCCGGCATCGCGCATGGGGTATTAGGCCTATGAACGTGCCTGACCTGCTGGATCGTGCCAAATCCCGTGGGGTGATGATTACCACCGCCGAAAGCTGCACCGGCGGTATGGTTGCTGCCGCTCTGACCGATATTCCCGGCAGTTCCGCCGTGGTCGAGCGCGGTTTCGTCACCTATACCAACTCCGCCAAGCAAGAGATGCTGGGCGTCCGGCCCGAAACACTGAAGGCCTTCGGTGCCGTCTCGGAACAGGTCGCGCACGAGATGGCCGAAGGCGCGTTGCGCCAGTCACACGCGCAACTGGCAATCTCGGTCACCGGGATCGCCGGACCGGGCGGGTCCGAATACAAACCCGAAGGCCGCGTGTGCTTTGGGTTGGCCGGCGCGGGTCAGACCACACTGACCGAAACCATGGAATTCGGTGCCCCCGGACGCGACGCGGTGCGCCGGATGGCGTGCGACCATGCCTTGCACCTGTTGCTCAGCGGGCTTTCCAACTTTGCCCAAAAACAGGGCTGATCGCACAAAGGCTGCATGTTTCGTCATCATTTGACAAAGGGATGACGAAATAAGCGCCTCTCTGCGGGATCGCCTCTTTTTTCCTCACCGCTGCTCCGCTTCAACGCGTTGCACATCATTCATGAGATGTCGGCCTGCGCCCTGTTCGGGCAGCCCGGCGTCATAGGGAGAGGAGCGCGGCCAATGAACGGAGCCGACACAGCGTGGATCATTGTGGCAACTGCATTGGTTCTGTTTATGACATTGCCGGGCCTTGCCCTGTTCTATGGCGGGCTTGTGCGCGCCCGAAATGTACTCAGCGTGTTCATGCATTGCTTTTCGATTGCCTGTCTGATGAGCATTCTGTGGCTGGTCGCAGGCTATTCCATTGCATTTGGCCCGGGTGAAAGCGGCCTGTGGGGTGGGCTGGGCAAGGCTTTCCTGAATGGTGTCGACGCCGACAGCCTTGCCGGTACCCTGCCCGAGATCCTGTTCTTCGCCTTCCAGATGACCTTTGCCATCATCACCCCCGCCCTGATCGTCGGCGCTTATGTCGAGCGTGTGGGCTTTGGCTTTGTCCTCACCTTCTCGGCCATGTGGATGCTGCTGTGCTATGCCCCGGTCGTGCATTGGATATGGGGCGGCGGCATGCTGGCTGACGGAGGAATTCTGGGCGAGATCGGCGTGCGCGACTTTGCGGGCGGTATCGTGGTGCATGAAACAGCAGGTCTGGCTGCGCTGATCATCGCCGTTGTCCTCGGCCCTCGCCGTAACCGCACGACGCCTCCACACAACCCCGGTTACGTGATGATCGGGGCCGCGATGCTGTGGGTCGGCTGGTTTGGCTTCAACGGCGGCTCGCAACTGGCGGCTGACGGAGGCGCTGCAATGGCCATGACCGTCACCCACCTGTCCGCCGCCACCGCGTCGCTGACATGGGCCCTGTGGGAACGCATCCGCTTTGGCAAAGCCTCGATGGTGGGTCTGGTGACCGGCACCATCGCGGGTCTGGCCTCGATCACTCCGGCTTCGGGCTTTGTCGGCCCCGTTCAGGCCCTGATCATCGGGGCGGTGGCCGGTGTGCTGTGTCAGGAGGGTGTCAACGTCATCCGCAACAAGCTGAACATCGACGACACGCTGGACGTCTTCGCCGTCCACGGTGTCGGCGGCATCTTCGGCACCTTGATGATCGCGCTGTTCGGTCTGGGCACCTGGACCGCGCAGCTGGGCGGTCTGGTGATCGTGGGTGTCTTTACGGCAGTTGTCACGATTGTGTTGGTGAAGGTGGTTGCGCTGATCACCCCGCTTCGCGTAGACGCCGAGACTGAGACCAACGGGCTTGACCTGTCGGTACACGGCGAACGTGCCTATGACATGAGCAGCTAAGCCCACCTTGGCTGCCCATCGCCCGCAAGGGCCAAAGCGGACCTCTTGGGGGTCCGCTTTTCTTTTGCTCCCCTCTCGACTCCGGGCTTGCGGACGGGCTATCAGCCCGCAACGTCCTTTCAGCCCAGAGGTTTGCGCCATGATCCCCAGTTCCTTCCCCGACAGCACCGAAATCGCCCGCCTGACCGCGCGGATGCTGCTGGAGATCAAGGCGGTGCATTTCAACTCGCGTGAGCCGTTCACTTTGGCCAGTGGCCTGCCCAGCCCGACCTATATCGACTGCCGTAAACTGATTTCGTACCCGCGCATCCGGTCCACGCTTATGGATTTCCTGACCGTCACCGTCATGCGCGAGGCCGGTTTTGAGGCATTCGACAACATCGCCGGTGGCGAAACCGCGGGCATCCCCTTTGCCGCCATGGTGGCCGAACGGATGGCCTTGCCGATGACCTATGTGCGCAAAAAGCCCAAGGGCTATGGCCGTAACGCCCGCATCGAAGGTGCGATGGGCGAAGGTGAACGCGTGCTGCTGGTCGAGGACCTGACCACCGATGGCGGGTCAAAGCTGTCTTTTGTTGATGCGATCCGCGAAACCGGCGCGACCTGCGGCCATACGGCGGTGATCTTCTACTATGGCATCTTCCCCGAAACCGAGAAAACGCTGGGCGATCACGGTGTGAAACTGCATTCCCTGTGCACATGGTGGGATGTTCTGGCCGAAGCCAAGGCGCAAAAGGCCTTTGATGAAGAGACCCTTAGCGGGGTCGAGGCTTTCCTGAACGACCCGCGCGGCTGGCAGGAAGCCAATAAAACCACATAATCCTGTTGTGGACAAAGTGGGGATAAGCCCGGAAGAATCGCCCGTGCGGCCACGATATCTGGTGACTTTTTCCCCAATTCATACATAATAAGCCACGCATACGCAGGTATCCAAACTGTCAGGAAAGTTATCCCAAGGCCTTACCCCAAGTTAGCCACAGGTATTTCCAGATAGCTTGCGCTGGCGTTTCGCGTGTAGAACCTCCGAACGGGCAGCGGGGACATGATGAACGAGATCAGCAGTATCGAACAGGCAGCGGCGCAGATTCAGAATCCGGAAACCATGCCGCACTCGATTGAGGCCGAGCAGCAGCTTCTGGGTGCGATCCTGACCAACAATGACCTCTATGACCGGGTCGCCTCGATCATCGGGGCCGAGCATTTCTATGACCCGGTTCATGCGCGTATCTACGAGGTTGCCTCGACCCGCATCGCCAAGAACGCGCTGGCCTCACCCGTCACACTGAAATCTTTCATGGCCGAAGATGAGGGTCTGAAGGAACTGGGTGGTCCGGCGTATCTGGTCAAACTGGCCGGTGCCTCGATCAGTGCCTTTGCGGTGCATGACTATGCCCAGATGATCTATGACCTTGCCATCCGGCGCGAATTGATCCGGCTGGGCCGGGATATCTCGGACAAGGCGGCGCGGGTCGATGTCAGCAGCGAGCCCAAAGAACAGATCGTCGAGGCCGAGCAGCAGCTCTACCAGTTGTCCGAGCAGGGCCAGACCGAACAGGGGTTTCAATCCTTCCTCAAGGCGGTCACAGAAGCCGTCAACGTCACCAACGAGGCGTACCAGCGCGGTGGCGGCATGGCGGGGATTTCCACCGGTCTGGCCGACTTGGATAAGCAGTTGGGGGGGCTGCACCCGTCCGACCTGATCATTCTGGCCGGGCGACCCTCGATGGGGAAGACCTCGTTGGCGACCAACGTGGCGTTCAACGTGGCCAAGGCCTACAAGCGCGGGCAGAAACCCGATGGCAGCGAAGGCGCGATTGACGGCGGCGTGGTTGGCTTCTTCTCACTGGAGATGAGTGCCGAGCAACTGGCAGGCCGGGTTCTGGCTGAAGCGTCCGAGATTTCGTCACACAAAATCCGTCAGGGTGACATGACCGAGGCCGAGTTCCGCCGTTTCGTGGATGCCGCAAAGGAACTGGAAGCCTGCCCGCTGTTTATTGACGATACCCCCGCCCTGCCGATCTCTCAGCTTGCGGCCCGCGCGCGGCGGCTGAAAAGAACACATGGGCTGGATCTGCTGGTGATCGACTATCTGCAGCTTTGCCGCGGTATGTCCGACAACCGCGTCAACGAGATTGCCGAGATTTCCATGGGCATGAAAGCCATCGCCAAGGAACTCAACATCCCCGTTGTCGCCCTGTCCCAGCTGTCCCGACAGGTCGAAAGCCGCGATGACAAGCGCCCGCAGCTTTCCGATCTGCGGGAATCCGGCTCGATCGAACAGGATGCCGATGTGGTGATGTTCGTGTTCCGCGAGGAATACTATAAAGAACGCGAAAAGCCCGGCGATCACGAGCTGGAAAAGATGGAAGAGTGGAAGCAGGCCATGGAACGCCTGCATGGTAAAGCCGAGGTCATCGTCGGCAAACAGCGCCACGGCCCCATCGGCACTGTGGAGCTTTCGTTTGAGGCCCAGTTCACCCGCTTTGGCAATCTGGTCAAACCCTGGCAGCAGGACGGCCAGATCGAAGGGTATTGATGAAAGGCGCAGGCTAGCTCGCGTCTGATTTTATCTTTTCGGCAACCGTGTTACCTTAGGTTGAACACACGCACCCCGAACTGACACAATCCAAGGCCCGTCGCATTGCCTGCCATCATCTCGGAAATAAGGTACCGGAACGGGCCTAATTTTGCCCCGGACGATGATTTCATCGAAATCCGCGTTCCAACCGGCACGGACGTGTCTGATCTTACGGTGCAGGTGTATAACTCAAACGGCACCGTGCGCAGCACAACCGAAGTGGATACTGCGCCAATGTCCACCGTCAACGGGTTCGACTATTACGTCGTTTCGGCGCGGATCAACCGGTTTGGGGCGGTGTCTCTGGACGATGACGGAACACTGCTGAGCTTTGTGTCCTTTGACGCCACCGTCACGGCATCACAAGGGGCGGCCAGCGGGCAGACCTCGACCCAGATCGGCTCAAACGGCACGGATGACACATCGTCGCTCAGCTCAACCGACGGGGTGAATTTCAGCGAAGACCCCAACCCCAGCCCCGGTGCGCCCTGTTTTACCGCCGGAACCCGCATTCTCACCGACAAGGGTGAGGTTTTGGTAGAACATCTCAAGCCGGGTGACCGGCTTGTGACGCTGGATGATGATGCGCCACAACCACTGCAGCTGGTTTTGTCGCGCAGGGTGCGATACGCCGATCTGATCAAAGCGCCGGAGCTGCGCCCGGTGCGCATCGTCGCCGGCGCGTTGGGTCAAAACCTGCCGGAACGCGATATGCTGGTTTCACGCCAGCACAGGATGCTGACGCGTTCCGCGATTGCGCAGCGGATGTTTGAAACGCAATCCGTTCTGGTCTCAGCCATCCGGCTGACCGGGTTGCCCGGCGTTTTTGTCGACACCAGCGTCACCGATGTCACCTATTTCCACCTCGTCTTTGACAAACATGTGATTGTCTTTGCCGAAGGGGCCCCCAGTGAAAGCCTGTTCGCTGGCCCTCAGGCTCTGCGCGCCATGCCACCCACCGCGCGAGAAGAACTGTTGCAACTGTTTCCCAACCTGTCCGAGGCCCACCTGACCGCGCCCGCCTGCCACATTCCCAGCGGCAAGCGCCAGCGCAAACTGGTGGCGCGACATGTCAGCAATAACAAGCCGTTACTGGGTTAAGTTCTTCAGGCGTAAACGATAGCGTCAAGTTTCTGTCTTTGGGCTATCTTGCGCCACAATCCATGCGCCGCCTGCTTGTGTTGTTGCCCGATCTGCGACCGGCAAAAATCCCTTGTATCCAACACGGCGCATACGCCTGCGATCCTGTGCGTGGCAGCCACGCACGAAAATTCGTTCTCTTCCCTCTTGACCTTGGATCGGGCAATGTCATGAACAGCATTATGAGTACCGCACATTTAACGATTAATCTTCACGCGCTGGCTCAAAACTGGCAAGCGCTTGATGCTGGCACAAATGTTGAAACCGGCGCTGTGGTCAAGGCCGATGCCTACGGGCTGGGTGCCGAACCGGTTGCCTGGGCGCTGGCAGAAGAAGGGGTGCGCAAGTTTTTCGTCGCCGCAGCCGAAGAAGGCGCAACCGTCCGCGAAGCGGTTGGGCCCGGCCCGATGGTCGCCGTGTTCTCGGGTCATATGGAAGGTGACGCCGATCTGCTGCGCAATCACGACCTGACGCCGCTGATCAACTCGCCCGAACAGTTCAAACGCCATCTTCAGGCCCTGCCCGACCGCAAGTTCGGCATTCAGCTTGACACTGGCATGAACCGCCTCGGGCTGGAGCCTTCGGACTGGGCCGAACTGCGCCACGACGCGCTTAAGCTTGATCCGCTGGTGGTAATGTCTCATCTGGCCTGCTCGGATGAGCCCGAGCATCCTATGAACAAGCAGCAGCTGCAGACATTCAAACAGATGACCGACGGGGTCGAGGTGCCCCGCTCATTGGCCGCGACCGGTGGCACTCTGCTGGGGTCGGAATACCACTTTGATTTCTGCCGCCCGGGTATTGGTCTTTACGGCGGGATGCCTTTTGCCGGGGCCAAACCGGTGGTCACGGTAGATTTGCCCATCATTCAGGTGCGCGACGTGGCTGTGGGTGAGACGGTCGGATACGGCAATGCATGGAAAGCGCGCCGCCCGTCAAAGATCGCCACCGTTGCGGCGGGCTATGCCGATGGGCTGCATCGCGCCATCGGCGGCGGAATTGACGCATTCGCTGGTGATCAGCCCTGCCCGGTGGTAGGACGTATCTCGATGGACCTGATCACCGTGGATGTAACCGATTTGCCATACACACCCGAACGCCTGCGTATCCTGAACGGGCACCAAACTGTCGATGATCTGGCCGAGGCGGCCGGGACCATCGGCTATGAAATTCTGACCTCACTCGGCAGCCGCTATTCCCGGGGCTACGTGGAATGAACCCCATCTCATTGCTGGGTGAGCTGGGACGCGCCATCCTGACCATGCTGGCCGCGTTTGGCCGCGTCGCGCTGTTCGCGCTCGACGCGGTTTCGCATATATTCAGACCACCGTTTTACCCCCGCGAATTTGGCATCGCGCTGCTGAATATCGGCTGGCTTTCGCTGCCCGTCGTTGGCCTGACCGCCATCTTCACCGGCGGCGCGCTGGCGCTGCAGATCTACGCAGGTGGCGCGCGTTTCAACGCCGAGGCCGTGGTGCCCCAGATCGTCGCCATCGGCATGGTGCGGGAACTTGGCCCCGTGCTGGTCGGTCTGATGATCGCGGCGCGCGTAACGTCTTCGATTGCCGCCGAGATCGCGACGATGAAAGTGACCGAGCAGATCGACGCGCTGGTCACCCTGTCGACCCACCCGATGAAATACCTCACCGCCCCGCGCGTTCTGGCCGCCCTGATCACCGTCCCGGTGCTGGTCGGGGTCGGAGATATCATCGGCATTGCAGGCGGTTACACCGTCGCCACGCAAAATCTGGGCTTCAACCCGGCGGCCTATCTGAAAAACACCGTGGATTTCCTTGAGATGCGCGATATCGTCTCGTCACTGGTCAAAGGCGCGGCCTTCGGCGTGATCGCCGCCATCATGGGCTGCTATTACGGCATGAATTCGGGCCGCGGCGCGCAGGGCGTGGGCCGGGCCACCAAAGGCTCGGTCGAGGCCGCCGCCGTGCTGATCCTCGCCGCCAATTTCGTACTCACAGGGGTGTTTTTCTCGCTATGATCCGGATGGAGAACGTACATAAAGCCTTCGGCGACAACCACGTCCTGCAAGGTATGAACCTTGAGATCGCCAAGGGCACCTCGATGGTCATCATCGGCGGCTCGGGCACCGGCAAATCGGTGGCGCTGAAATCCATCCTTGGCCTGATCCAACCTGACAGCGGTATGATCTATGTCGACGGCAAAGACGCCACCAAAGGCGATCGCGATGCGTTTCTGGCGCGCTTCGGGATGCTGTTTCAGGGGGCGGCGCTGTTTGATTCGCTGCCGGTCTGGCAAAACGTCGCTTTCCGCCTGCTGCGTGGCTCACTGAAGCGCCCGGTCGATGAGGCGCGCGAAATTGCCATCGAGAAGCTGCGCCGTGTGGGCCTGAAGTCCAACGTCGCCGACCGGCTGCCTGCCGAGTTATCGGGCGGCATGCAAAAACGCGTCGGCCTGGCCCGCGCCATCGCCGCCGAGCCCGAGATCATCTTTTTCGACGAGCCCACCACTGGGTTGGACCCGATCATGTCCGGCGTCATCAACGACCTGATCCGCGAAATCGTGACCGAGATGGGCGCCACCGCGATGACCATCACCCACGACATGAGCTCGGTCCGTGCGATTGCCGACAACGTGGCGATGTTGCACGGAGGCGTGATCCAATGGACCGGTCCGGTCGGCCAGATGGACGCCTCGGGTGATCCCTATGTAGAGCAGTTCATCAGCGGCAGCGCAGAGGGGCCGATCGAGGCGGTGCGTTAACCCGCCTCGGCTTCCCGTTCGCCCTTTAGCTGTTCATAAGCACGCTTAGCGTAATCATATCTCAGCAGATATTGCCCCGCATTTACTACAAAATCTGGGGTTTGAATGCGAATGGCGTCAAGCGTCTGCCTGAGATGCATCCCGGAAACCGGAATATAGCCTGCGTCCTCACCAGAAAGCTTATTGTAGAGGCGGCCACCAAACCACCTCGCTCTCTTACGTGCCCTATCTGTTTCATAAAGCCGGAAATGTAGAACGCCGAAGAGTTGTTCTCGGTCAAATGGGAACCGATCTGCTGCAGAACTTCCGGCTGACAATAGTGAGCTTGCCCCGCCCGTCAAAGCATCAGACATACCTTTGCTGAGCGCAGAAGGACCGCTCAGAACTTTTATGACAGGTTCAGGCATCGCAACTCGGAGAAGACAATAAGAGATTTCGCAACCATAGTGTCGACTTAGGCAACTACAACGAAAAACTTGCAGGCAATTTGACCACCCCCTAGATGTTCAGTTGCCTTGACCGGGATTGTCCATGACCCTCCGCCTCGCCACCCTCTCGCTCCTGATCCTCTACCCCATCGCGTGGTTCGCCCCGCTGATGCGCGCAGGGCTGCTGCCGATCTTTGGTCTCAGCGAGATCAGCGTCATCACCGGGCTGCAATCCTTGTGGAAATCCGACATCTTCCTCGCACTGATCGTCACCGTCTTTGCCCTCTTCGCGCCTTACATCAAAACCATCGGTACCGCGCTGGTCCAATGGAATCTGCTGGACCCGCGCGTCCAGCCCGCGCTCAATATCCTCGGCAAGCTGGCGATGGCCGACATCTTCCTCATCGCGCTCTACATCACGCTGGCCAAAGGCATCTCATACGCCACCATCGAAACGGCCTGGGGGCTCTATCTTTTTACGGGGTGCATTCTGGCCTCGCTGACCCTGGGTCATATTACAGAGATGACATTCGGATCACGAAAACCTCAGACCTGATTGATTGAAAACGCCTTTCTGAGTATCTTTATGATATTTCGAGCAGCAACGTGTTTGTAGTTCACGGGTCCACAGCGGATCATATCGTGCTTGATAGTCGTCCGCTTTGACCCGGTTTCGTATCGGTTAAAGAAGGAGATCGACATCATGGCCGCCCTTCACTCTATTACATTGCAATTTCAGAATGCCTTATTAAGACTAACTTTTTTCCTGATCTGCGCCGCCGCATTATTCGCGGTTACAACAGCGGTTCTGTCCGCCTTCGGTATCACACCATGGCTTTCCCTGCAGGCCGGTCTCAGTGGCGGTGCAGCAATTGATGCCGGTCCCTATATCCAGATCGGGTTGACCGCTCTGGTGCTGATGCTGGCATTCTACCTGCCGTCAAACGCCCGCATGATGGCGTTGGAAAACACCCATCGCAAGTTCACGATGAATATGCAGGACGTTGCGGGGGCTTATCAGATCGCACATGCCTCCGACCGCAGCGGTGCCTTCGCGCTGGCCTCTGAATTCGATGCGGTGAAAGAGCGTATGGCCTTCCTGCGTGACCATCCCGATCTGCAGTCGCTTGAACCGCAAGTGCTGGAACTGGCCGCCCAGATGAGCCAGGTCAGTCAGGAACTGGCCGATACCTACGGAGACGCCAAAGTCACCCGCGCCCGCACCTTCCTGCAGCAACGGCAGGAAGAGGTCGAGCAGTTCCAGCAGCGCATCGAAGACGCACAGATCATCCAGCACGAATTGCGCCAATGGACCCGCGATATCGAGATCGAGGAATCCATTGCCAAATCCCAACTCGCCCGCCTCAGGGACGAGCTGTTTGATCTGCTGCCCGAACTGTCGGCCCAGTTGCAATCCTCCGCTGACGAACAAAACCCCGGCGCCGCCAGCGTGGTCGCCATGACCCCGCCAAGGGCCGCGGAATAGGCGCACAAGCGCCTGCCGCCAACGAGGGCCCATCGGGCCTGAGGCGGCGGCCCCACCGACGGAGATGAAAGCCCGCAAGGGCTTGAAGAACCGCCCGGCCTCGGGCACGAAGGGCGTCATGGCAAAAACACAATCCTTCACCTGCTCGGCCTGCGGCGCTGCACATACAAGATGGTCCGGCCGCTGCGATGGCTGCGGCGAATGGAATACCATCGTTCAGGAAACACCGCTCTCGGCCGGGCCAGCCAAGAAATCCCTCGGCGGCAAGCGTGGCCAGTCGATCGCGCTCACCGACCTTTCAACCGAGGAAACACCCCCGCCCCGCACGCTCTGCGGTGTTGAAGAGCTTGACCGCGTTCTCGGCGGCGGCCTTGTCCCTGCCTCGGCCCTGCTGGTGGGCGGAGACCCCGGTATCGGAAAATCCACCCTGCTGCTGCAGGCCGCCGCCCGGTTTGCCCGCAATGGGATCAAAACGATCTACGTTTCAGGCGAAGAGGCCAGCGCTCAGGTTAGAATGCGCGCACGTCGGCTGGGCCTGGAAGAGTCGCCCGTGCAACTGGCCGCCGAGACCAACCTGCGCGACATTCTCACCACGCTGGAGGCCGAAAAACCCGGCCTCGCCATCATCGACTCGATCCAGACCATGTGGGCCGACAATGTCGACAGCGCACCCGGCTCAGTGTCACAGGTTCGCGCGGCGGCCCATGAACTGACCACGTTTGCGAAACGACATGGCGTCTCGATCATCATGGTTGGCCATGTCACCAAAGAAGGGCAGATCGCAGGCCCCCGTGTCGTCGAACATATGGTCGACACCGTGCTTTATTTCGAGGGCGAACGCGGCCACCAGTTCCGCATCCTGCGCGCGGTCAAGAACCGCTTTGGCCCGGCGGATGAAATCGGCGTGTTTGAAATGACCGGCAAAGGGTTGGCGCAAGTCACCAACCCTTCGGCCCTGTTTCTGTCAGAACGCGGCACGCCCAGCCCGGGTTCGGCCGTTTTTGCAGGCATTGAAGGCACGCGCCCTGTGTTGGTGGAACTGCAGGCCCTCGTCGCGCCTTCGCCGCATTCTCAGCCGCGCCGCACGGTCGTGGGATGGGATAGCGGGCGGCTTGCAATGATCCTCGCCGTGCTTGAGGCCCGCTGCGGCATCCCCTTTGCCGGGCTCGATGTCTACCTGAACGTGGCCGGGGGGCTGAAAGTCAGCGAACCTGCCGCCGACCTCGCCGTTGCCGCTGCGCTGCTCAGCGCGCGCGAAGATACCGCCCTGCCCGCCGACACCGTCGTTTTCGGAGAAATCTCGCTGTCCGGGGCACTTAGACCGGCCCCGCAAACCGAAAACAGGTTGAAAGAAGCGCAAAAACTTGGTTTCACAGCGGCAATTGCTCCGGCGGGTGGCAAAACCGGCACTGTGGCAGGTCTGACACTCACCCGACCCTCTGATTTGGTGGGGTTTGTTGGCGAAACCTTCGGAGCAGGTTAAGGTCGCGCCCCAAGGGGCAGTAAAAGAACAGGCGAGGGCCATGGAAGGTTTTACAATTATTGACGGGGTTGTGGCCCTGATCATCGTGCTGTCAGGCTTGCTGGCCTATTCGCGCGGCTTCATGCGCGAGGTGCTCGCGATCGCTGGCTGGGTCGCCGCCGCTGTGCTGGCTTTTATCTTCGCACCACAGGCTGTGCCGCTGGTCAAAGAGGTGCCGGTTGTCGGAGAGTTCCTGCGCGACAGTTGCGAGCTGTCGGTGATTACCGGCTTTGCCGCCGTCTTTGCCGTAGCCCTGATCGTGGTCAGTATTTTCACGCCGCTGTTTTCGTCGCTGGTACAACGTTCGGCGCTTGGCGGGTTGGATCAGGCGCTGGGTTTCTTCTTTGGTGTCGCACGTGGCATCCTGTTGGTTGCCATCGCCTTCTTTGTCTATGACACCGTGATGACCGGCCAGTCCTATACGATGGTTGATGAAAGCCGCTCGGCCAAGGTGTTCGAACAGTTCAGCGGCCAGATCGAGGAACAAAACCCCGAAGCGGCGCTGGGTTGGGTCACCGCCCAGTACGAAGAACTCGTTGCAAGCTGCACCGCCGATAATGCGGCCACCCCATCTGACGGCTAATCCCATCGCCATCACAACCATGAGCAAAAAGCCCGGCCTGACCGGGCTTTTTCATGCCTGCTCAGACAAACCCCTCACCGCCGCAAAGAGTGCACCGGATGGTTTTCAGACCGAAACACCCGTCGCACCGGCTTGAGATCGGCCTGCCATGCTGGTCGCGGCTTTTGATCACTTCGCCAGACCCCTTGCAGATCTCGCAGGGCGCGCGCCCGGCCCCGCGGCAGCGATGACAGCGCCGCTTGACGGGGTCCTGCTTTGGGCTGTTCTGCTTGGGTTGCCACATGGCTGCCTTCTGTCCCGCTCTGCCGGGGCGGCTGATCCTGCCCCTGATCCGGATGACAGCATACGCCAGCCGTTTTGTCACCAGTTACCCTCTGCAAACACAATTGTTACCTGCGACAAATCACAATTGTGATCCTTTGATGACACGCGCAGCAATAGGCAGTATGTGGAGGCCATACCGACATGGAATCGGAGCTGCCGATCTTGCTGTATCTGTTTTCTTTTGCGCTGGCCGCCCTTGCGCGTGAGCCTGACCGCCACCTGCGCGGCCTGCAAAACCCCCTACAGATACCCAGCCGCCGCCAGCCCGACCCGAGAACGCCAGCCTGAGCAAGCCATAGCAATTGGAGCCCGTATATGTGTGGGATTTTGGGGATCGCAAGCCGGACGCATGATGTCTTTGCGGAAATCTATGATGGGTTGCTGATGCTGCAGCACCGGGGTCAGGACGCCTCGGGGATCGTGACCTATAATGGGGAATTCTTCCGCGAGAAAAAGGCAAACGGGCTGGTCAAGGACGTATTTAACACCAGCGATGCCGAAACCCTGCTGGGCAAGGTCGGCATGGGCCATGTCCGCTATCCCACCGCAGGCTCGCTGAGCGCATCCGAGGCGCAGCCCTTTTTTGTCAACGCGCCCTACGGCATCTATCTGGTCCATAACGGCAACATCACCAACACCGAAAAGCAGCGCGAAAAGGTCACTGCGAAATACAGCCGGCATCTGCGTACAACCTCGGATTCCGAAGTTCTGCTGAACGTCCTTGCCGACAAGGTGGCCGATGCCATCAAGGTTAACGGCAATGCCGACCCGATCCGCAACCTGTTCGCGGGCGTCAAGATGACGATGGAGCGGGTTCAGGGTGCCTATTCCGTGATCTGTCTGGTCGCCGGTGTCGGCATGCTGGCCTTCCGCGACCCGCATGGCATCCGCCCGCTTTCGGTGGCCAGACGTGAAACACCCGGTGCTGGGGATGATTACGCCTTTGCCTCGGAAGATGTGGCTTTTGGCATCAACGGCTTCGACAAGCTGCGCGACCTGCGCGCCGGTGAGGCGATCCTGATCGATCTTGACGGCAATATGCACGAGTTCCAGGCCGTCGAAGGCAAGCTGACGCCCTGTATCTTTGAATATGTCTACCTTGCCCGCCCGGATTCACTGCTGGATGGGGTTTCGGTCTACAAAACCCAGATGCGCATGGGCCAGACCCTTGCAAAGCAGATACAGGATTCAGGGCTTGAGATTGACCGGATCATCCCGGTACCTGACAGCGCCCGCCCTGTCGCGCTTGAGGCCGCCAAGATCACCGGTATCCCCTATCGCGAAGGTCTTGTGAAAAACCGCTATGTCGGGCGCACTTTCATCATGCCCGGTCAGGAAGAGCGGCAGAAATCCGTGCGGCGCAAGCTGAACGCGGTGCCATTGGAATTTGAAGGGCACAACGTGCTGCTGATCGACGATTCAATCGTGCGCGGCAATACGATCAAGAAAATCGTCCAGATGTGCCGGGAGGCCGGGGCGAAAAAGGTCTATGTCGCCAGTGCCTCGCCGCCGGTGAAATTTCCCAATGTGTACGGCATCGATATGCCCACCCGGCACGAACTGGTCGCCTCTGGCAAAGAGGTCGAAGAAATCCGCAAGGAGCTGGGCGCTGACGCGCTGTTCTATCAGAAGCTTGATGACCTGATCTGGGCCGCCAAAGAAGGCAACCCAGAGATCGAATCCTTCGAATGTTCCTGCTTTGACGGCAAGTACATCATCGGGGTTGACGGGGATTATCTGGACAGTCTCGAAAACAGCAGCCGGGTCAGCAAGAAGCGCGAAGATATGCAGGGCACCGGCAGTTCGTGGAACGCCTCAAAGCTGGCCATCGGCTGAGCCTGTTCCAGTGGCGAGCGGTACCAGCTGGCAGCTATCGGTCAGAATCCGCCGATATGTTTTGCTGAGCACACAATGATTTGTTCCGGGACCCGGGACAATCGCCATGACTTTCTGGTGAGGTGCCTTCAGCTTCGCCAGACCCCGTGATACCCGAGCGTCACACACCACTCACAAAACAGGGTCCGGGCGTGCAGCCCGGCCGCAGATCATGGCAAATACAACGGTCGCCAGCGCCGCCACGCAAAGGGGTGCGCTGAAGAAGAACTCGGTTTCAGTACTGGGCGTTTTCGGCCCCCAATCTGAATTGCAGGCTTTGATGCGCCTGTCGTCAGGTCGGGTGAAAAAGGTAAAACCCGGCAGCCGTGTGGGCTCGGGCAAGGTGGTTGCAATTGATGTTGAGGGCGTCGTGCTGCGACAAAGCGGCCAGAACCGCCGGATCGACATTCCTGGCAGCTGATCCTGACTTGACGCCCTGCCCGCACGGGTTCAAACCGCAGTCATGACCGATCAGACCAAAATCGCCCTTGTCACCGGGGCTTCACGCGGGTTGGGTGCGGCCTTGGCCGAAGCACTGGTGCCCGACTATCATATCGTTGCTGTCGCGCGCACCACAGGTGGGCTGGAAGAGCTGGATGACCGCATCCAGGCCAAGGGCGGTTCGGCTACATTGGCACCGATGGATATCAGTGATCCGAACGCGATGGCGACGCTGTGCCGGGGTATCCATGATCGTTGGGGCAAGGTGGATCTGTGGCTGCATACGGCGATCCATACCTCTGCACTGACCCCTGCGCATTTTGTTGATCCCAAGGAATGGACAAAGTCGACGACAATCAATGCCACGGCGACCTCGGTTCTGATCCCGTATGTGGCCCCTCTTTTGGGGGAGGCCGGTCATGCGGTGTTCTTTGACGACCCGAAGGCGGGTGAGAAATTCTATGGCATCTATGGGGCCACCAAGGCCGCGCAGATGGCGCTGGCGCGCAGCTGGGCCGCGGAAACCGCGCGGACCGGTCCGCGGATATCGATTGTGGCACCCGCGCCCATGCCCACCGCAGTGCGCGCCCGGTTTCATCCCGGCGAGGATCGCGATGCGCTGACCAGCACAGCCGATGAGGCCGCGCGGATACTGGCGCAGCTTTGAAGGTATGGCCCTGTTGGGCCATGCCTCCGGCGGGGATATTTTTGGCCAGATGAAGCGGGCGGATTACGTGATATGGACGCCGTTGCGCCCGGCGAGATCAACGAAGAATTGCCAGGCGACGCGGCCGGATCGCGCGCCCCGGGTGGCTTGCCATTCGATCGCCTCGGCGCGCAGGGTTTCGGGATCAACCTGAACCCCATGGGCGGTGCAGTAGCGGTTGATCATCGCAAGGTATTCATCCTGATCGCAAGGATGGAAGCCCAGCCACAGGCCGAAGCGATCCGAGAGCGAGACCTTTTCTTCCACCGCCTCTGACGGGTTGATGGCGCTGGAGCGTTCGTTTTCGATCATATCACGCGGCATCAGGTGGCGGCGGTTCGACGTCGCGTAGAAGACCACGTTTTCGGGGCGACCTTCGATACCGCCATCCAGCACCGCCTTGAGCGATTTATAATGCTGGTCATCATGGCTGAACGACAGGTCATCGCAAAACAGGATAAACCGGTACGGCGCGGGCCTGAGGTGGTTCAGCAGGCGCGCAACCGAGGCCATATCCTCGCGCTGCAGTTCGACCAGTTTCAGGTCCGGGTGTTCATCCTGCAGGGTTCCATGTATCGCCTTGACCAGGCTGGATTTTCCCATCCCTCGCGCGCCCCAGAGCAGCGCGTTGTTGGCCTTGTATCCAGAGGCAAAACGGCGCGTGTTATCAAGTAGCGTATCCCGCGAGCGGTTGATCCCGACCAACAGATCCAGATCGACACGATTGACCTGCGTGACGGGCTCCAGCCGGTCAGGTTCAACATGCCAGACAAAGGCGGGAGCCGCGTTGAAATCGGGGGTGGCCAGAGGGGCCGGCGCCATGCGCTCCAACGCGTCTGCGATACGGTTCAGGGCTTGATCGTCCATCGGTTTCTCCGGGGTGTTTGGGCGACGTTCAACCATGTTCGGTTCGGCACAGCAAGAGCTGCATGTGAAAAAGGCGCGCCGTTTGCCGACGCGCCTTTTTATTCTTTTCCGCAAGTTACTTGGTGTCTTCGTAGTCCTGCATCATATCGGCATCTGCCTCGGCTTCTTCATCGTCATAATAGCCTTCTGCACGCAGCTGCTCTTCGCGCTTTTTCTCGACTCGACCGACCAGGAATATGGATATCTCATAGAGCCCATAGACCACGACAAAGAGGATGATCTGAGTGATCACGTCCGGCGGGGTCACCACGGCAGCAAGCACCAGAATGCCAACCACAGCATATTTGCGCACCTCGCCCAGACCTTCGGCGCTGACCAGCCCGGCCTTGCCCATCAGCGTCAGCAGCACCGGTAACTGGAAGCACAGGCCAAAGGCGACGATGAACTTGATCGTCAGGTTCAGATATTCCTGCGCCGAACCCTGAAACACAACGCTAAGCGGCGCGATATTTGCCCCGTCCGCGACAGCCTCTCCTTCAGCGCCAAATTGCTGGAACCCGAGGAAGAAATCATAAGCCAGAGGCGTGACAACATAGAACGCAAAGCTGGCCCCCAGCAGAAACATGAAGGGCGACGCCAGCATAAACGGCAGAAACGCATTCTTTTCCGATTTGTACAAACCCGGTGCCACAAATCGCCACAACTGCATCCCGATATAGGGAAAGGCCAGAATGAAACCACCCAGCAGTGAGACCTTGATCGCGACAAAGAACCCTTCCTGCGGCGAAATAAAGATCAGCCCGCAATCCTGCCCGCGCTCGGTCAGGGCCTCGCATAACGGATGGGTGAGGAAGTTAAAGATCGGCGTGGCCACAGTAAAACAGATGATCATGCCGATCAGAAACGCCACAACGCTGTGTATCAGCCGCGTGCGCAGCTCGGCCAAATGCTCGATCAGGGGTGCCGAGCTGTCCTCGATCTCATCAGTCTTGCTCATGTCTTGCTTTCGGGTTTCAGCGCCGCTTCAGCCTTTTCCGCCTTGGCGAGCGCATCTGCGGCTTCCTTGGCCTTGCGTTCCGCGGTCACACGCGCGGTGGACGCCTGAATCTTCTTGGCCTGCTCAGCCCGCTCAGCGGCAAGCTTGCCGGTTTCGGTTTCCGGGCCGAACTTGGTCGGGTCCAGGCTGTCGGCGACATCGCGGGCGGCCTCGTTGATCCCGTCCATGGCACTGCCAACCGGATTGGTCGCCGCATTCAGCCCCTTCTTGATGTCATTGACACCCGCCTCTTCCGCCGCCTCGTTCATCGCGCTGCTGAACTCGCGTGCCATACCGCGCGCCTTGCCGACAAAGCGCCCGACATTGCGAAACAGAACGGGCAGGTCCTTTGGCCCCACCACGATCAGTGCAACGATGCCGATGACCAGAAGCTCGGTCCAGCCCAGATCAAACATCTAGGCTCAGACCTTGTCTTTGTCGGTCTCGGGGGTGACGTCCTTGGCCAGCTCGGACGCATCCTGCTCAAGCTCTTCCGAGCCGTCCTTGACGCCCTTCTTGAACGCGGTGATCCCTTTGCCCACCTCACCCATCAACGAGCTGATCTTGCCGCGGCCGAACAGTACCAGAACCACAACGGCGATCAGCAGCAGGCCGGGAAGGCCGATATTGTTGAGCATGTCTTGTCTCCTTCTACATCGGCGCAGAACGCCGGGAATGTGATCTGGCCCCGTATCTACGCCCGGACGCGCAACAGCAAAAGTGCATCACATCAAATCTGCACGTGAAATTGAGCGGACCGCGCATTTTTTGCAGGCTGGCTTTTTTCAACTGACAGGTTTATGTCAGTTGCGATGGCCCAGAAAGACGATATCGAAACCTGGTCAACGGAGAACCACATGACCCATGTCGCAGAAATCGTCACCTTTACCCTCGCCAACGGCACAAGCCCTGAGGAATATGTGAAACTCAGCCAAGCGTCCGAAGGGTTCGTTCGCGCCGCCCCCGGCTTCGCCCACCGGCGCCTGAGCCGTGGCGAAGATGGCCGCTGGACGGATTATGTCGTCTGGACAGATATGAAATCCGCACAGAACGCTGCCACTGATTTCATGCAGCAGGATTGCGCCGCCGCGATGATGGCAGTGATCAACCCCGACAGCGTCCAGATGCGCCACGAGAACGTGCTATGGAACATGACCACCTGATAACCGTCAGGGCAGCGCCCCATGCGCCGCACTGATCGTCTGTTTGACATCATCCAGATCCTGCGCGACGGCAAGTTGCACCGCGCGCAGGACATTGCAAACCGGCTTGAGGTGTCGGTTCGCACGATCTATCGCGATATGGATACGCTGGTCGCATCCGGTGTACCGGTCGAAGGGGAACGTGGCGTGGGCTACATGGTGCGCGAACAGATCACCCTGCCCCCCCTGAACCTGACACCGGCCGAACTTGAGGCGCTGAACCTTGGCATGGCCATCGTTGCCGAGGCCGCCGACCCCGACCTCAAATCCGCCGCCGACTCCCTGGCCGAAAAGATCGATGCCGTGCTGCCAACGCAAGTCGTGGCCGAGGCCGACACCTGGAAATTCGCCGTCTACCCCTTCGCTGATGCCGCACGCGGATTGGCTCATATGGCCCCGATCCGCGCTGCGATCAAATCGCGCCAGAAATTGGAACTCAGCTATCGCCGCATCGATGGCACCCCGACCGAACGCACCATCCGCCCGCTTCACATGGAATACTGGGGCCGTGTCTGGACCCTCACCGCCTGGTGCGAGCTGCGCAACGCCTTCCGCGTCTTCCGCATCGACCTGATCGAAACCATCATACCCCTGCCCGAGCTTTTCATCGACGAACCCGGCAAGCGGCTCAGCGACTACGATCCGAACGGGTGATCCGCCCTTCATCTGGCCATAAATATCCCCGCCGGAGGCATGGCCCGGAACGGGCCATTCCGGTCACTTCAGATAGGGCTCGGGATCTACCGATTCAAAGCCCTGACGCACCTCGAAATGCACATAGGCATTGTCGCCACCGCGCAGCGAGGCGATCTTTTGCCCCCGCCGCACCCGGTCGCCCTTCTTGACGGTGATATCGTCGACATTGGCATAAACCGTCAGCAAATCGTTGTTGTGTTTGATCACGATGATCGGCACCTGATCCGCATCCGCCGTAATGGCGGCAACGGTCCCGGCCTCGGCCGCAGTAACCGGCGCCCCCGGGGCTGACGCAACATCAATCCCCTCGTTCTTGCCTTTGGCATAGGTACGAATGATTGTCCCGTTCACTGGTATGGCCAATGCAGATGTGCCCGTGCTGGTGGGGGCCTCGGCGGTGACATCCGGAACGGGCGTCGCTGCCGACAGCTCCTCTTCCGGCAAAGGCTGGGTCGCACTGGGCGGCGTCGGGGTTGGCGACCCCTCTCCCGGTTCGGTCACAGCCGTTGTGACAGCAGCCGTGCGAGGTGCGGCCTGATCCTTGACCGGGATCAGCAGGAACTGATCTTCGCGCACGGTGAAATCGGGCCCCAGCCCGTTCCACTCGGCCAGCGATTCCACCGAAACCTGATACAGGCGCGAGATGGTATAGGCGGTCTCGCCCCGCTTTACCTTATGCCGGATCGGTTCGGGCCCGGCGGCAGCAGGGGCCGGGGCCGCCGCGGGTTGCGCAGGCTGCAGGGTCGAGGTCTGAACGGACCCCGAATCCGGTGCCTGATCAATCGCAGTACCTGCAATCGTCGCGATATCCACATTGCTCGCAGCAGCGACCTGACGCGGCAGGGCCAGCACCTCGCCATCACGCAGCGAGTCGTTGGGTTGCAGCCCATTGAACCGGGCCAGCTCGGTCACCGGCATACCAATGCGGGCCGCAACATCCCCCACGGTGTCGCCACTGCGGGCCACAGCAACCTGATAGTTGGGATAGGTAATCACCCCGCGCGCATCCGGCGTCGGGCGGCTGGCGGTGGCGGCCAGTGCGGCGTCCGTCGTGGAAAACCCGCCGACATTGCCGCGCAAGTCATAGTCGAACGGTCCTTCGCATCCGGCCAGAATTGCAAGCGCGGCAACACCGGTTGCACAGCGGCGTATTGCTGAATTGGAAACTGCTCTCATTTTACTGTCCTCAACACCTGCCCCTGTTCTCCGGGGTTCCGGCACCGTTAGTATAGCTTTAGGCTCCGTCTTTTCCCAGCCCCTCAAGCAGAGGCACAAAACGAACCGGTAATATTTCGTCGTAATCCAGCCCGGTTTCGGTACGCGTGACCCGGATCAGGGTCTGCACCGCATCCGACTGTCCCACCGGCAACACCATGATACCGCCGATTTTCAACTGCGCCAAGAGCGGCCCCGGGGGATCTTCGGCGGCAGCGGTCACAATGATACGGTCAAACGGAGCCTGTTCGGGCAATCCAAACGAGCCATCCGACAACATCGCCGTCACATTGGTCAGCGCCAGATCGCGAAACAGCTGCCCGGTTTCGCGCACCAGGCGCTTGTGCCGTTCCACCGTATAAACCCGCCGCGCCAGTTTCGACAGGATCGCCGCCTGATAGCCCGAGCCGGTGCCCACTTCCAGCACCGTGTCCCGAGGCCGCACCTGCAGCGCCTGTGTCATCAGCCCCACAACCGAGGGCTGGCTGATCGTCTGGCCACAGGCAATCGGCAGTGGCGTATCCTCATAAGCGCGTTCAGCAAACAGGCCTTTGACAAACCGCCCCCGGTCGATCTGTTCCATCGCCGCCAGCACACGTGCATCCGTCACCCCGCGTGACCGCAAGGCAAACAGGAACTGCATGGTGGTTTCAGCGCTTGGTCCTGTCATTCGATGATCTTCAATGCCTCAAGCGCATCATGCGCCGTCAGATCGGCCCGCATCGGCGTGACCGAGATATAGCCGTCGAGATTCACAGCCGCATCCGTGCCCGGTGCGGTCGGGTTATGCTGGTACCCGCCCTTGATCCACAAAAAACGGCGGCCCGAGGGCGAGCTGTGCGGCTCGACCCCGAAATGGGTATCCCGGCGAAACCCCTGTGGCGCGACACGGGTGCCCAGCACCTCATCTGCCGGAACCGGTGGGAAATTCACGTTATAAAACAAGCGGTAATCGCCCTGTTCTTTTGGAGTTGCCTCCAGAATACGACGTACCAGATCAGCCCCATATCTGACGGCTGCTTCAAATGGATCGTCCAGCCCCAGATTGCGGGGTCCGAAATATTGCGACAAGGCAATGGCGGGCACGCCCTGCAGTGCCGCCTCCATCGCGCCACCGATCGTACCGGAATACAGCGTGTTCTCGGCCGAGTTGTTGCCCCGATTGACCCCGGAAAGCACCAGATCCGGCGGTGCATCTTTCATCACGTCATGCAACCCCGCCAGAACGCAATCCGCCGGCGATCCTTCGGCGGCATAACGCCGCTCGTCCAGCCTGGCGACCATCATCGGATGCGTATAGCTGATGCAATGCCCCACCCCGGATTGCTCAAAAGCCGGGGCGACCACCCAGACCTCGCCATCCGGGCCTGCCAGTTGGGCGGCAATCGCCTCAAGCACGACCAGCCCCGGCGCGTTGATGCCGTCATCATTTGTCAGAAGAATGCGCATGCCCGATCCACCCCGTGTTTGGCCCTTGATAGACCCGCCCCCGCGCTGCGGCAAGCAAAGCGGGCCCGCAATCTGCGGCTTTCACGCACCACTTTGGGCGAAAATGCATATGAAGGGCGTCAGGCCGGGAACACAAAGCACCGGTCGCGGCGGATGGTCAGCCACATAACCCGGCCCTCTTTCGGCACAAACACATTCGGCACGGTCGCCTTCAGGATCGAGCCGTCATGGTCCATGCGGAACTCAACAAGGCTTTCATTGCCCAGAAACCGTGCCCGTTCAACCACGCCGCGTGCGGCGACGCCATCGGTCGCTGTGGGCACCGGGCCTTTGCCGTTGCGGTCAAAATCCAGTTTGACATGTTGCGGGCGAAAAACGATCTCAACATCTGTTCCATCCGGCACGCCGGGTGACAGGAACTGTCCGAACGGAGTTTCCGCCAGCGCGCCGTTCACCTGCGATTTCAGTACATTGACATCGCTGAAGAACGCGACCGCTGCCTTGTCGACCGGACGGGTATAGACGTTGTAGGGCGCGCCCTGCTGCACGATCTTGCCGCGCCGCATCAGTGCTATTTCATCCGCCATCCGCATCGCCTCTTCCGGCTCATGCGTGACCAGCAAAACCGCGGCGTCCTCTTCCTTGAGGATCGAAAGCGTCTCATCCCGGATACCGTCGCGCAAACGATTGTCGAGCCCCGAGAACGGCTCGTCCATCAACATGATCCGCGGGCGCGGTGCCAGCGCCCGAGCCAGCGCAACCCGCTGTTGTTCGCCGCCCGACAACTGATGCGGGAACCCGTCGACAAAACGCAGCAGATCAACCTTGGCCAGCAATTCCTCAACGCGCGCGCGTTTCTGTTCCTTGCTGCCTTTCAGGCCAAACGCCACGTTGTCTGCCACGCTCAGATGCGGAAACAGGGCAAAATCCTGAAACATCAACCCGATCTCGCGCCGTTCCGGGGGGACCCGAAACACCGTGTCACAGATCAGCTTGCCATCCACATAGATCTCGCCCGAGCTTTGCATTTCGACCCCTGCGATCATCCGCAAGGTGGTCGATTTGCCACAGCCCGACGGCCCCAGAAGGCAGGTCACCTGCCCGGCCTGTACGCTCAGCGAGACGTCATCCACCACGACCCGCCCGCCGAAGCGCGCGACCAGATTGCGGATTTCCAGCCGAGGAGGAGGAGTTGTTACTGTCACCGATGGGGCCCCGTTGCCTTTCCCGATCAAATTCATCGGGCTTGGGCGGGGATAGCAACCCCGCCCCTCAGGCGCAAGGTATCAGCAGCAGCCGCTCGAGGCTGCCTCACCTTCCACCACAAACGGGCTTTCCCCGCCGCATCCTTCGAAAATCCCGTGATGGGTCGAGAAATCGCCAATGAACTCGAAATGCCGGGCAAAACGCGTATCCTGCAACATCATCCATGTGTTGCCACATACCGGAAACACCTTGCCAGCCTCGATCAGATGATGGTCATCCAGCACGAACTCATGCGGCGCGTGCGGTACTGTTCCCTTGTAAATCACGGCCTGACCGTAATCTTCGCAAGCGGGTTCAAGTTCCGGCAGTTTGAACAGACGGTAGGTGGCCGAAATAAAGCTAAGCGGTGCAACCCGTTCTTCCAGCACCGGGTTCTCGATTGTCAACGGCCGGTGTGTCACACGGCGCGGATCACCAAATCCCGTCGCGCGTGACATCGACAGGAAATCATTCCAATACAGCGCGCCCGACAGGCACTCGCCATACAGAACCTCGTCCTCGGCCATGGCCTTGGGAACCCGGCGGTCGGCGTAGACGTCCGAGAAATACATCTCTCCGCCTTCTTTCAACAGACGGTGGGCACCACGCAAGACAGCAGCCTTGTCAGTTGCCAGATTAATCACGCAGTTGGAGACGATGATATCGAATGAGCCCGGCTCAAGGTCCAGCTCATCCAGCTTTTCGATATAACCGTGATGGAATTCGACATTACTGGCCGAATGCCCAAAGGCCTTTGCGTGATAATCCTGATGCGCCCGCGCCACGTCCAGTTGCTCGGGCGTCATGTCGACGCCCACAACGCGCCCCGTCTCGCCAACCATCGCGGACAGAGCATACACGTCGCGCCCGGCACCGCAGCCCAGATCGAGGATATGCATCCCCTCCAGATCAAGCGGCGCGATCAACCCGCAACCATAGTAACGCGTCAACACATCATCATGAATCTGCGAAAGAATTCCCTTGACGTGATCGGGCATATCATCTGGCGTGCAGCATGCATTTGTCTGCAAATCGGCGCTGCCCTGCAGCACCTCACCATAGTAATTCTGCACAGCCTCATGCTTCATCTGGGTGTTCCTTTTGCAACTGATTGCATCGCAGCTAGTGCAGCAGGCCGCACCGCGCAATCCATCAGCCCGTGAAATGACAAAACCGTGACAACGCTCAGGCCAGCAGTTCGAAATCCACGCCTGCGCAAACGCGCCCGTTTACCTGAATTTCCAGGCGGTGCGGCCCGGGTACCAGTTTGAAAGTGGTCGCGTTGCCTTTCAGCCTATGCCGTTTCTCAAGCGCCAGGGTGCCCCCCTCCAGCACGGTCTGTTTCAGCTTATGCACCTTGGGTGAGATCTTGC
The DNA here is from genome assembly GCA_000158135.1 of Rhodobacteraceae bacterium KLH11. GTDB lineage: Bacteria > Pseudomonadota > Alphaproteobacteria > Rhodobacterales > Rhodobacteraceae > Ruegeria. Next base: position 2,596,857 of record DS999531.1, on the reverse strand, counting down.
CGCCAGGGCGTTGGAAATGAATGATATAATCAACAAGAACCGGCTGATCCTTGTCACCACTCAACGCAGTTTCAAACGTTAGCGCCTCACCGATCCGCGCGGGGCCGCTGATCTGAACGTCAACCGCAATCTCGGCGTCCGGATCGTATCCCAGCGCTTTCATCGCCCCCGCGTGACCCGATTTCACGAGGCCTCGCAAGGCATGAGCGGTCATCCACTGCAATTCGCCCCCGTCCTGCTGCCCGGTTTCATTCCACACGCGCAAACGCTCCAGCACCAGATCGGGATCTTTCTTGGTGATGTCGTTCAAATGATTGGCCACCGACCGCGTGACATAGCGCGTCTGGTCCCCCTGCAACCGGTCCAGCAGCGGCAGCGGATCCGACAGTGCCAAGCCGACCGCCTGCCCCCAGGGTAAACGCGGGCGTGTGCCCTCACTGACCAGACGGCGCACATGATAGCTGGGGTGGTCACACCAGACCCGCATCCGCTCCAGCACCAGATCGGGGTGGTGATTCAGGAACGGGCGGATCGCCCATTCCATGGAAAAGCGCTGGGTCAGTTCCTCAAGCACATCAAGTGCCAAAGACGGGTGATCCAGACCAACCGCACACACCCAGTCACCCAAGGGTGCAAAGATAAAATCGCCAAAATCATCATCGCTTTTATCGGGGTCGAGCGGTGGCGGCAAAGCCCGTAACAGGGTCGGAGCAACCTCTGGCAGCGCGCCCGGAATGGCCTCTTGCAGGCACGCGGCAATCCACGCCATCCGCTCTTTCAACTCAAGCTCAGGCAGGCGCGACATCACTTTTGCCTCGAACGCTACCGCGTCGAAACCCGGATCAGCATTCGCAAACAAACCCGCAAGATAGCTGGTTTTTTCTGCGTTGAACAACTGATCTTTCAGTGAAAAATTCTGCGCCATAGCTCACATCGTCAGATTGGTACTGCCGCCATCCAGCAGAATGTTCTGCCCAACGATGAACCCGGCATGCTGCGAACACAGAAACGCGCAGGTGGCGCCGAACTCCTGCGGTGTTCCATAGCGGCGGGTCGGGATGGTGGCGGCACGCTCAGCACGGGCTTGGTCAATCGTGATCCCTTTTTGCGCCGAAACGCCACCGTCCAGAGCATCCGCACGGTCGGTGGCATGAATGCCCGGCAACAGGTTGTTGATCGTCACCCCATGCGGAGCCACCTGCCGCGAGGTTCCGGCCACATAGCCGGTCAATCCGGTTCGTGCCGCGTTTGACAGGCCCAGCACGGGGATCGGCGCACGCACGGATTGCGAGGTGATGTTCACCACCCGACCCCAGCCCTTGCCCATCATCCCCGGTAGCAGTGCTTTCATAAACGCAATTGGCGTCAGCATGTTGGCATCCAGTGCCTTGATGAAGTCATCCCGTTCCCAGTCCGACCACATCCCCGGAGGGGGGCCGCCCGCATTTGTCACAAGAATATCAACATCCTGAGCGGCTTCTATCACCCGCGCCTGACCCTCGGGGCTTGTCACATCACAGGCCACGGTTTGCACATCCACGCTGTATTCGGATCGCAGGCGCGCGGCCTCACCCTCCAGCGCTTCAGCACCGCGCGCGTTCATAACAAGGCCCACTCCGGCCGCGGCAAGTGCTTCGGCACAGCCCAGACCCAACCCTTTGCTGCTGGCGCAGACCAGCGCGCGCTTTCCCTTGATACCCAGATCCATTGCGTCCTCCCCATCTGATGTCGCCTGACTGTCTAGCACCGGCCAGACGGGGAAGACCAGAATTCAAACCACGTCAGTAAAAGAACTCTTCCCGCACGATCTTGCCATCTGCGACGTGATAGAGACCAACCTCTTTCATATCAAAGGTTTCACCGGTTTCCTTCACCTTGCCCTGTACTTCGAAAATGACCGCGAACCGATCCTCGCCATGGATATACGGGTCACTGACCGAGGCACCTGACACTTCATGCGCACCCTCCCACCAATCGTGTTTTCCACGAATGCCTTCGATACCATGCGTCTCGCGCCCCATACCTTCCATATCTTGTGCTTCAACTGATACAGCATCAGCTGCATAAATTTTGCTCAGGTTTTCCTTGGCGCGATCCTCACGGCACCCCGCCACCAGCTCATCCGCGATTTCTTTCAAATTCATTGATCCACTCCATATTTTGTTCACTATATGTTCTTATAGTCACAGAACCGCGATTCGATCCACCCCCTTTGTCTTGCTTCGGCAGGATTCCCCGCCTATACGCGCGAGCATGCTTGATACCTCGAACCAGCCCTCTCTGCCGCCCGAGATCGCCCGGCGCCGGACATTCGCCATCATCTCGCACCCGGATGCGGGCAAGACGACGCTGACGGAAAAGTTTCTGCTGTATGGCGGTGCCATCCAGATGGCTGGTCAGGTGCGCGCCAAGGGTGAGGCGCGGCGCACGCGGTCGGACTTCATGCAGATGGAGAAGGATCGCGGCATCTCGGTTTCCGCGTCGGCCATGTCGTTCGATTACGGGAATTTCCGGTTCAATCTGGTGGATACGCCCGGTCACAGCGATTTCTCGGAAGATACCTATCGCACGCTGACAGCTGTGGATGCTGCCGTGATGGTGATCGACGGCGCAAAAGGTGTGGAAAGCCAGACGCAGAAACTGTTCGAGGTCTGCCGCCTGCGCGACCTGCCGATCCTGACCTTCTGTAACAAGATGGACCGCGAAAGCCGCGATACGTTCGAGATCATCGACGAGATTCAGGAAATGCTCGCCATCGACGTCACGCCTGCCGCATGGCCCATCGGTGTGGGCCGTGATTTCATCGGCTGCTATGACATGCTGCGCGACCGGTTGGAGCTGATGGACCGTGCCGACCGCAACAAGGTGGCTGAAAGCATTGAAATCAAAGGCTTGGACGATCCGAAACTGGCCGAACATGTGCCCGAACACCTGCTCGACAAGCTGCTGGAAGAGGTTGAGATGGCGCGCGAATTGCTGCCCAAGCTCGACCCGCAGGCGGTTCTTGAGGGGCACATGACCCCGATCTGGTTCGGTTCCGCCATCAACTCGTTTGGCGTCAAGGAACTGATGGAAGGTATCGGCGCTTACGGCCCACAGCCGCAGGTGCAATCGGCTGAGCCCCGCCAGATCGCGCCGGATGAAAAGAAGGTCGCCGGTTTTGTCTTCAAGGTGCAGGCCAATATGGACCCCAAGCACCGCGACCGGGTGGCCTTTGTGCGCATGGCGAGCGGTCACTTCAAGCGCGGCATGAAACTGACGCATGTGCGCTCGAAAAAGCCGATGGCAATCTCGAATCCCGTGCTGTTTCTGGCCTCTGACCGGGAATTGGCCGAAGAGGCATGGGCGGGCGACATCATCGGTATTCCCAACCACGGTCAGTTGCGCATCGGCGATACCCTGACCGAAGGCGAGGTGATCCGGGTGACCGGCATCCCCTCTTTCGCGCCGGAATTGCTGCAGACCGTCCGTCCGGGCGATCCGATGAAGGCCAAGCATCTGGAAAAGGCCCTGATGCAGTTTGCCGAGGAAGGCGCGGCCAAGGTGTTCAAACCCTCGATCGGCTCGGGCTTCATCGTGGGTGTTGTCGGCGCGCTGCAATTCGAAGTGCTCGCCAGCCGGATCGAGATGGAATACGGCCTGCCCGTGCGGTTTGAGGCGTCGCAATTCACCTCCGCCCGCTGGGTCAGCGGTGAAAAGGCCGAGGTCGAACAGTTCGTCAACGCCAACAAGCAGCATATCGCCCATGACCATGACGGCGCCATCGTTTACCTGACGCGGCTGCAGTGGGATATCGACCGGGTGGTGCGCGATTACCCGGACCTGAGCCTGACGGCGACAAAGGAAATGATGACTTAATACGAGGCGCGCAATGCAGCCCGCCCCGCATTAGCGGCAACAACGGAGCGTTCAGGAACCACATGACGCAGGACGGGCCAACCTGGGGCATCGTGTGCACAACGCGCGCGCCACTGGACGATATCCTGCGATTTGCCGCACATCACATCGACCTGGGCGTCGACCGTCTGCATGTATTTCTGGACGAGCCAAACCGACGCGCGGTACGGGTGCTGCGACGACATCCAAAAATTGAAATCCGCGTCTGCAACGGGGAATTCTGGCAACGTCGCGGGATCGAACGGCCCGAGAAGCATCAGGTCCGACAATCCCACAACGCGACGTTTATCTACCGCCAGACCGATTTGGATTGGTTGGCTCATATCGACATTGACGAATTCCTGTGGCCGCACGCACCGGTAAAAAACGTGTTGGCGGATATTCCTTCGGACACACTTGCCGCCCGTATTCGCCCTATGGAAGCGTTGTGTGGTGGCGAGGACATGTACAAGGCATATATCCCGTCCGGCCCCGAACGCGCGGCGCTTGTCGAAACGCTTTACCCCAATTTTGGGGGATTCGTTCTGGGCGGCTTTCTAAGCCATGTTCAGGGCAAGATTTTTGTTCGTTCCGGTCTCAAATACCTCAAGGACCGCATTCACAATGTCTATCAGAGCAACGTGATTGTGCCCGCCAGGCTGGAAATCCCTCAGATCGAACTCTGCCACCGGCACGCCCCGGACTGGGAACATTGGCTGGCACATTATAGGTTTCGTTTGGAGCGCGGTTCGTATCAGCCGGGAATGTCCCCCAATGCCCCCCGGCATATGGGTGGATTGAACATGCATGAACTGCTCAGCTGGATTGAGGCAGAACAGGGCGAAGTTGGTCTGCGCGCTTTTTACGATGAACTCAGCGGTGCCGATCCGAACGTTCAGGCCCGATTAAAAGATCAGGGCTTGCTGCGGCACAGGCCGTTGAATCTGGGCGAAAAAGTAACGAAACACTTCCCGGGAACCACCTGAATTGTTGCTGGAAACTGCCGTCTTGCGCCGGTTTGCGCAGGTTAAGCCGTCTTCATTTGACCCTTCCTTATGATTTTGTTATGTCCGCGCTCAAGCCGCACCGCGCATCAGGCGCGTGGCCATCCGGGCCCGGCATTTTTTCAGACGCGCGGGCCAGGTCCAGAGTCCGCATGAACCGGACATATATGACAAAGTTTAACGAACTGAACCTGAACCCGAAGGTCCTCAAAGCTATTGAGGAAGCCGGATACGAATCTCCGACCCCGATCCAGGAAGGCGCGATTCCTGCAGCGCTGGAAGGGCGTGATGTTCTGGGGATCGCCCAGACCGGCACCGGCAAAACTGCCAGTTTCACCCTGCCGATGATCACGCTGCTGGCACGTGGACGCGCGCGGGCGCGGATGCCGCGCTCGCTGGTCTTGTGCCCGACACGGGAACTGGCCGCACAGGTGGCCGAAAACTTCGACACCTATGCCAAACATCTCAAGCTGACCAAAGCGCTGCTGATCGGCGGTGTCAGCTTCAAGGAACAGGATGCCCTGATCGATCGCGGCGTTGACGTGTTGATCGCCACGCCGGGCCGTCTGCTGGACCATTTCGAACGTGGCAAGCTGCTGCTGACAGGCGTACAGATCATGGTGGTGGATGAAGCCGACCGGATGCTCGACATGGGGTTCATCCCAGATATCGAGCGCATTTTCTCGCTGACGCCCTTTACCCGCCAGACGCTGTTCTTCTCGGCCACCATGGCCCCCGAGATCGAGCGGATCACCGATACGTTCCTGTCGGCCCCCACCCGGGTCGAGGTTGCGCGGCAAGCCACCGCCTCGGAAACCATTGAACAGGGTGTGGTCATGTTCAAAGGCGGTCGCCGCGATCGTGAGGCCAGCCAGAAACGCAAGACCCTGCGCGCGCTGATCGATGCCGAAGGCGACAAATGCACCAATGCGATCATCTTCTGCAACCGCAAGACCGATGTGGATATCTGCGCCAAGTCGTTGAAGAAATACGGCTATGACGCCGCCGCGATCCATGGGGATCTGGACCAGTCGCAACGGATGAAAACACTGGATGGCTTCCGCGATGGAACGTTGCGCCTGCTGGTCGCGTCGGATGTGGCCGCGCGCGGGCTGGATGTGCCTTCGGTCAGCCATGTGTTCAACTTCGATGTCCCCGGCCACCCCGAAGATTATGTGCACCGCATCGGTCGTACCGGGCGTGCAGGCCGTGAAGGCAAAGCGATCACCATTTGCTCGGGCCGCGATGAAAAGGCTCTGACAGCGATTGAAAGCCTGATCCAGAAGGAAATTCCGCGCATCGACAATCCGGTCAAGGCAGATGAGCCGAAACCCGAAGCTCCGAAGCCCGAGAAAAAGGCCAGAGAATCAGAGAGTCGAAAAAGCGAAAGCCGCAAGGATCGCGAACCCAAAGGGCGTGGTCGCGGACGCCGCGACGATAACGGCCGGCCCGTTGTTGGTATGGGGGATCACCTGCCCAATTTTATCGCGCTCAGCTTTGACGAGCGGCGCGCGGGCTAGATCGACGATACAAGCGCCAGTATCGACAGGCCCAGCAACATCATCCCGGCAATCTCACGCCGGGTGATACGTTCTTTGAAAAACAGGATCGAGGCGAGCAGGCTGAGAATCAGCTCGACCTGCCCCAGCGCCTTGACATAGGCCGCATTCTGCAACGTGAAGGCAAAGAACCAGCAAAATGACCCGCTTAGGCTGGTCAGTCCGACAAAGACGCCGGTTTGCCGGGTCTCCCACACCGCGCGCAGCTCGGCCCGGTCGCGCCACAACAGCCACAGCCCCATGCTGACGAACTGGAACGACACCACCACCGCAAGCGTTACCAGTGCCCGGAACCAGGCATCCATATCTCCCAGCTGCAGCGACGCTCCGCGATAGCTGACGGACGAAAACGCAAACAATACGCCCGACCCCAACCCAAGGCGTGAGGCCCTATTGGTCAGGTATTGCCACCATGGGCCGCTGTCGCCGGGTGTTTTGGACAGCAACAGAACCGCCAGAAGCCCAAGCAGAATAGCCATCAGCGCCCCGGATGAAACCTGATCCCCAAGGATGAGAAACCCCACGATAGCGGTCTGGATCACTTCGGTTTTCTTGAACGTGATGCCAACCGCGAAATTGCGCTGCTTGAACAGCGCCACCACGCATATGGTCGCTAAAATCTGAGTGGTTCCGCCAATCACGGCAAACACCCAGAACCGCACCGATAGCGCTGGCAGGTCAAACCCGGTCACACCCAGCGCAACAAACAGCCCCAGCAAGGCCAGCGGCAGCGAATAGGCAAACCGCGCAAAGGTTGCACCGGCAGCCGAGAGTTTCACGCTGCTCAGCGATTTCTGCAGCATGAACCGCACGGTCTGAAACGCGGCGGCGGCGATGGTGACGGGGATCCATAAACTCATGCTCTCTTCTGCCCTCAAATCAGGGTTTTGGCCAGAGCGGATGCGGTCTGGTTTTTCCTGATCCCTGATAAGATCGGCCCTCAGCCAAACCGCAGATCACAGAAACATGACCCGTAGAGCAAACTATAGTATACTCACCCCGCGCGAACCCTTTGACATTCCGATCTGAGATGGAGGATGACAGGAATGGACGCACTCAAAACCGCTCAATACGCACGTGCCCTTTACACGGCCCATGGGGATCGGGCCGAGGCCGAAGCCGCGCAGAAAATGCGCGAATGCGAAGCCGCCGGAAACCAGCAAGAAGCACAGGACTGGCAGGCCGTTCGCGGCGCGATCCGCCAGATTCGCGGCCCCAATCAGGGCTGAGTTTACAGCTTCGGATCAGGGTTGACCGTATGGCCATCCACCGCGATCACCTGACCCGATACCAGCCGCGCCGCATCTGACGCCAGAAAAACGGCCATATTGGCAATGTCCTGCGCCTCGACAAACCGACCCATCGAGGTGCCTGACGCATAGCCATCATAAACCTGATCACGGGTCATGCCTTTGGCGGCGGCCTCGCGCTGCAATACGCCTTCCATCCGGGGCCCTTCGACCGCACCGGGGCAAATCACGTTGCAGCGAATCCCATACGGCCCAAGCTCCATCGCCAGTGTCTTGCCCAGCCCGACCATGCCCCATTTGGCGGCGGCATAGGGTGCACGATTGGGATAGCCATATTGGCCAGCGGTTGACGACGTGATCAGCACCACGCCTTTGCGATGCGGCTTCATCAGCGGCACCGCGTATTTGCTGCATAAAAACGCCCCTTCCAGATTGACCGACAAGCAAGCCCGCCAATCGGCCAGCGCGACCTCTTCAACCGCCGCCGTCGGCCCGGCGATACCGGCATTGGCGCAGAGTGCATCCAGCCCGTCCCACTCTTCTTTCAACTCGGCGAACATCGCCGCAACAGCAGCTTCGTCAGACACATCGACCCGGCTTTTCCTCCATTGCGCCGGGCAGTCTGCCAAAGCGGCCGGGTCCATATCCGCCACCCAGACCTGCGCGCCAGCATCCGCAAACGCCTTGGCCATCGCCCGCCCGACACCCGAGGCGCCTGCCGTGATCAGAACCCGCCCGCTCATCCCGGTTTACGGATCGCCGCACCGGCCCCTTCGGGATAGGGCAACCCGGCCTGCGCTTGCGCAACCCGCGCCATCGCGGCCTCGATTTCAGGTGACGGTGGGCTGGGGCGGCGGGTTTCAAGGCTGACATGCAGCAGAAAACTCTCACCCGTGGCCAGCAGCGTATCCCCTTCATACATGCTGTGGAACACGTGCAGTTTCTTACCCTGCCCCAGCAGCATCTGCGTGCGGCATTCAATCCGCGCACCCGCATGAACCTCATGCACATAGCGGATGTGGTTTTCGGCAGTGAAGTAGCTGCCGCCCGAGGCGATGTAGTCTGCATCACAGCCGATGATTTCCATGAACCGGTCGGTGGCGGCGGCGAAGGCTTCCAGATACTTCGCCTCATTCATATGGCCGTTATAGTCGGTCCAGTCCAGCGGTACCGCCCGGGCCAGAGTCAAGATCGGCTGGCTCAGATCAGCCTGATCCAGCGTCGGCAAAGCCCCCGGCCTCAGCACCGCGTCATGCTGGTTCAGCACCGCCCCCGCACCATAGTTCTGCGCCTTGAGCGCGCGCATCATACCAACGAGATTGTTGTCGCGAATACGCTCCAACTCACGGATCGAATGCATCCCCGACTGCGCATCCGACTGATCGGCGATCATATCAACCAGCTCATCGGTAAACTCCGGCACATCCATCAGCTTGGTCCAGGGCCATTTCAGCGCGGGCCCGAACTGCGCCATGAAATGCCGCATCCCGGCCTCGCCACCGGCCACACGATAAGTCTCGAACAACCCCATCTGCGCCCAGCGGATGCCAAAGCCCATACGGATCGCCTCGTCAATTTCCTCGGTCGTGGCAATACCATCCCTGACCAGCCACAGTGCCTCGCGCCAGACCGCTTCAAGGAACCGGTCGGCAATATGCGCATCGATTTCCTTGCGGACATGCAGTGGAAAGAACCCAACAGATTTCAACAATTCTTTGGCTTGCTCAACCATCCCGGGCGCGTTCGCATCACTCGGCACAAGCTCAATCAGGGGCAGCAGATAAACCGGGTTGAACGGATGCGTCACCACGATCTGCTCAGGCCGCAACGCCCCTTCCTGCAACTCTGAAGGCTTGAACCCGCTGGTCGAAGACCCGATGATCGCACCCGGATCACAGACCTCCTGCACACTTTGATAAACCTTCAGCTTCAGATCAAGACGTTCCGGAACACTCTCTTGAACCCACACAGCCCCCCGAACGGCGGCCCCCATGTCATCATGAAAGGTCAGTGCCCCCTCAGGCGGCAAAGGCACATCGCTTAAACCCGGCAAAGACCGGCGCGCATTTCCCAGCACCTCACCAATCTTGCGCCGGGCGTCCGGATCCGGATCAAACACCCGCACATCCCAACCATTCAGCAGAAACCGCGCAGCCCAGCCGCCACCAATAACCCCACCACCAATAATTGCCGCTGTTTTCATGACATTAAACCCGCTCAACCCTGCATCTTCAGCTTTTCAGAAATACTCCGGGGGTTTGGGGGCTGGCCCCCAATCCATCCAATTTCACCGCGCCCCCGGGGCCCGTTTCACCAATCCCAACTTCTCACGCACCTCCTGCGGCCCGATCACCCGCGCGCCCATGTTTTCGATGATGCTGCCAGCCCGTTCAACAAGCTGCCAGTTCTCCGCCAGCACCCCTTTCTCAAGCCACAGATTGTCCTCCAGCCCAACCCGCACATTGCCACCCGCCAGAACCGAGGCTGCCACATAAGCCATCTCATGCCGTCCCAGCGAAAACGCGCTGAAGATCCAATCCTCCGGCACGTTGTTCACCATCGCCATGAAGGTATTCAGATCATCCGGCGCGCCCCAGGGCACACCCATACACAACTGAACCAAGGCAGGGCTGTCCAGAATACCCTCTTTTACAAGTTGCTTGGCAAACCACAGATGGCCGGTATCAAAGGCCTCAATCTCGGGCTTCACCCCCAGATCGGTCATCATCCGCCCCATTGCGCGCAGCGCGCCGGGCGTATTGGTCATCACATAGTCGGCTTCAGCAAAATTCATCGTGCCGCAATCCAGAGTGCATATCTCGGGCAGGCATTCCGCCACATGCGCCACACGCTCGGTGGCACCAACCAGATCCGTACCGGCCTCAGCCAAAGGCAGAGGGTTTTCAATGCCGCCAAAGACCATATCCCCGCCCATGCCCGCCGTCAGGTTCAGCACCGCGTCAACCTCGGCATCGCGGATACGATCCGTCACCTCACGATAGAGCGCCAGATCACGCGAGGGCGCACCCGTCTGGGGATCACGCACATGGCAATGCACCACCGCTGCACCCGCCTTGGCTGCAGCAATCGCACTGTCGGCAATCTGCGCAGGTGAACGCGGCACATGTGGGCTGCGATCCTGCGTCCCGCCCGAGCCGGTGACAGCACATGTGATAAAGACTTCGCGGTTCATTTCCAAAGGCATGGCGTTTTCCCCAGCTTATACCCGGTTTTACCTTGGGTTTTCCCCAGGCTTCTCCCCGGATTCCGATTTGCGTCAACCCCAACTCTGACGCAGCCTTAAGCAAATCACTTGGCGAAATGCGAATCAGACTTGATGAAATCCGCAAAAAATATCCTTCAACCCGAACACCGCGCCCTTAAAACGGCGGTACTGGTGCTGGACGAATGCAACACGCTCAGCTTTGCCGCCGCGGTCGATCCGATGCGCGCGGCCAACCGGTTGGCAGACCGGCCCGCTTTTGATTGGGACTACGTCACAGCCACCACCGAACCCGCAATGCTGACCAGCGCCCTGACCGTGCAAGGCACCCCGCTGGCGCGCCTGCAGGGCTGTGACCTGATGATCGTCGTGGCCGGGTTCCAACTGGCCCGCCATGCCACGCCCAGCCTGCTGGCCGGGCTACGCCGCATCGCCGCCAGCGGGGCCACCATGGCCGGGATCGATGGCGGTCCCTGGCTCTTGGCCGAGGCCGGTCTGCTCGACGGTCACGCCGCCACAACCCACTGGGAGGACCTCGGCAACTTCGCTGCCCGCTTCCCCGAGGTCGATGTGCGCCCCGACCGGTTCACCGTGTCCGCAAATCGCCTGACCTCTGGCGGCGCCGTCCCTGCAATCGACATGATGCTGCACATCATTGCAGCCCGCCATGGCGCAGGGTTCGCGGCCCGTGTCTCGGGCCTGTTCCTCTACGAAGGCACATCCGAGCCGTCAAAACCCCAAAGCCGCACCGGCGCTCCGCATCGCCACACGGCCCTGACAGCCAAGGCCAACGCGCTGATGGAATCCGCGCTTGACGACCCGCTGCCTCTGGCCCAGATCGCCGACACGCTGGGCACCAGCCCGCGCACCCTGCAGCAACAATTCCGCCTGCGCCTGAACACCACGCCGCAGATCACTACCTGCAACTGCGCCTGGCCGAGGCCCGCCGGCTTGTCACCGATACCGACCTCCCCCTGATGGATGTGGCGCTCGCCACCGGGTTTGCTTCGCAATCCACCTTCGCCCGTGCTTTCCGCACCGCTCACGGCCTCTCGGCCCGCGACCTCAGACAAGACCGCATACAACCCACCCATCACTGACGGCGGCCTCTTCATCTTTTCAAAAACACTCCGGGGGAGGCTCCGCTTGCGGAGCCGGGGGCAGCGCCCCCTTCCCCCCTCAATAGGGCATCGGAAAGGCCCGATGTGCCGCGCTGATATCCGCCATCACATCCTGTGACAGCCTCAAATCCTTACTCGCCAGAATATGTTCCAGCTGCGCCACGGTCGTTGCCCCGAAAATGGTCGACGCCATGAACGGTCGGCTGCAACACCACGCCAACGACATATGCACCGGGTCCAGCCCATGACGCTCGGCGATCTCCAGATAGGCTGTCACCGCATCAAAAACCCGATCCGATTTACGCCCACCCATGTCAGGCACCAAAGACATACGCGACCCGTCCGGCACGACATGGCCCTGATACTTGCCAGTCAAAAAGCCCGCCGCCAGTGGTGAAAAGGCCAAAAGCCCCACATCTTCCAACACACACAGCTCAGCCAGATCGGTATCGAACAACCGGCACAGCAGTGAATATTCGTTCTGGATCGACGCAACCCGAGGGCCACCCGCCTCATCCGACGCCCGCAACCACTGCGCCGTCCCCCAGGCGCTTTCATTCGACAGGCCAAAGGCGCGGATATTACCCTTATCGACCTGCGCTTGCAGCGCCATCAGGCTTTCCTGCATCTCGGCCACAACCTCATCGCGGTTATGACCTGTCGGCACAAAATCCCAGTTCTGCCGAAACATATAGCTGCCGCGATTGGGCCAGTGGAACTGATAAAGATCAATGCAATCCGTTTGCAAACGCCGCAATGAGCCTTCGATGGCCTCCGGAATGGTCTCTTTCGAAATCGGTGCGCCACCTCGCGCATGCACGAAACCCTCGCCCGAATGTTTGGTGGCCAGCACATAATCCCCGCGCCGGGACCTGTTCGCAGCATTCCAGTTGCCCAGAATCTCTTCGGTGCGCCCAACCGTCTCGGCCGAGATCGGGTTGACCGGATACATCTCGGCCGCGTCGACAAAGTTGATCCCGCCCGCCAGCGCCACATCCATCTGGCGATGCGCCTCTGCTTCCGAGGTCTGTGTACCGAAGGTCATCGTGCCCAGACACAATTCCGACACCATAATCCCCGTGCGGCCCAAAGGCTTCATTTCCATCTCAAATCTCCTTAAAAAACCAAATCGGTTCAGGCTTCGGCTTTCTTTTCCCAACGCCCTGATTCTTCAGACCAATATTGCGCCGAACATCCCGCACCTGTCAGCGCTTTCCACTGCCCGCGCGCGCGCTGCACCGCGTCCGGATCAGTCCCGTCGAACAGAATACAGACCCGTTCCAGCGCGGTAACCTCATCGGCCTCGACCGGCGCGCCGTCCACCGCCATCACGCAGGCCGCGCTGTTGGCAGCCTCGGGCCCGGTGGTCAGCAAAACGGGCTGCGCCGCATCATGCGGCCCGCCGGCGCGGCCATGTGGCAGGAACCCCTCCTCAGGCCCCAGCCACAGCTTTTCGTCCAGCCAGTCCATCCGCGCGGGGTCAGTCCCCCGAACGGCAATTCGCCACCCGGCCTGCCGCGCCTTGTCCAGCAGCACAGGCAGAGTGCGCTCCAGCGGCTGACGGGTCAGGTGGTAAAAATAGACAGCCCCCACAGGATCAGCCCTCGAAATTGTCCTGCACGAACCGGCTCAGCGCGCGCACGCCCCAGCCAGTGGCCCCTTTGGGCGCATAGGACGTCTCGGACGAGACCGAGGCCACCCCCGCGATGTCGAGGTGAATCCACGGCGTCTCTTCCTTCACAAACCGCTGCAGGAATTGCGCGGCGGTGATCGACCCGGCAGGCCGCCCGCCCACATTCTTCATATCCGCAATACGAGATTTCAGCTGCTCGTCATATTTCGGCCCCAGCGGCATCCGCCATGCGCCTTCATCCTCGGCCTTTGCTGATTTCAGGAAAGCATCGCAGAACGTGTCGTTGTTCGAAAACACACCCGCGTTCTCGTGCCCCAGCCCGATGATGATCGCACCCGTCAGCGTCGCCAGATCGATCATGCCCACCGGCTGGAACCGATCCTGCGCGTACCACATCACGTCGCACAGAACCAGACGGCCCTCGGCATCGGTGTTGATGATCTCAACCGTGTCGCCTTTCATCGATTTCACCACATCCCCGGGGCGCGTGGCATTGCCCGAGGGCATATTCTCGACCAGCCCGACAAGCCCCACAACATTGGCCTTGGCCTTGCGCCTGGCCAGCGCCCGCATGGTGCCCGCCACGACGCCAGCGCCGCCCATATCCATGGTCATGTCTTCCATGCCACCAGCAGGTTTCAGCGAAATACCACCGGTATCGAACACCACACCCTTGCCGACCAGCGCCAGCGGAGCGTCATCCGCGTCGCCGCCATCCCACTGCATCACCACAACTTTCGACGGGCTGACAGAGCCCTGTCCGACGCTCAGCAAGGTGCGCATCCCCAGTTCGGCCAGCTTGTCCTCTTCCAGAACCTCGACCTTCAGGCCCAGCGTTTCCATCTCGGCCAGCCGGTCGGCAAACGCGGTGGTGGTCAGCACATTTGCAGGTTCATTGGTCAGATCGCGGGTCATGCGCACGCCATCAGCAACGGCATAAAGCGGAGCAAAGGCAGCTTCGGCCTCATCCGCCTTGGAGTGGCTGATGATGATCTCACCTGCCGGATCGGCCTCTTTGGTTTTATGCACATCGAAATCATAGGCGCGCAACGCCATGCCCAGTGCCAGCTCTTCGACCCGCACCTGATTGGCTGCCATCACCAGAACACGCTTTCCCACAGCCAGCTTCACCAGCTTGGCCCCGGCCTTGCGCGCCTCGCTATGATCGGGGCGGCGTGGCAGTACCAGAATGTCCAGCGCCTCGGCCGCCATGCCAGCGGGCCATGCCAGCGAAATCACATCCCCCGATTTGACCTTGCCGAACCGCTCGCTTTCCACCAACCGGGCCACTGCACCCTTGGTCAGACGGTTGGCCCGGCGTGCCGCGGGGCTCATCTTGCCATCGTCGGGAATGATGATTGCAACGCGGCCTTCGGCCTGTGCCATTGCATCCAGATCAAAAGGGGTAAAACGAACCGGTACCAGACTGCTCATATCATTCTCCTGCAAAATGTGTTGCCCAAGACCTAGCCCGCACAGTGGCACTTGACCAGATAGCAGTTTTCCCCGCCGGGCAATTGCATTATGGTCGCGCGAAAAGAACGGCAGGCTTCGGGGGAGAAAACGTGATATCTATCGGCAGGTACAGGCCGTCGCGCATCAGATCATGCCCGCACGTGATTCCCCTGCGCCGCGATCGGGCGGAGATGCCTGCGTGATCCTCGACCGTTACTTTGCCCGCCGCTTTGTCCAGAGTTTCCTTGTTATCGGCGGGATATTTCTGACCCTGATGATCCTGATTGATCTGATCGAACAGGTGCGCCGTTTTGACAGTGTTGATCTGTCTTTTGGGCAGTTGTTGCAGCTGACCTTGCTGAACACGCCTGCCGCCATCAGCGAAATGCTGCCCCTGCTGATGATTCTGGCGACGATTGCCCTGTTCGTAGGGCTTGCCCGCAGTTCCGAGCTGGTGGTGACCCGGGCCATCGGACGGTCTGGCATCCGCGCGCTGTTGGCGCCGGTGTTTATTGCACTCATGATCGGCGGGTTTGCAGTAGCACTGCTCAATCCGATCGCCGCCGCCACGTCGGAAGAATTTCAGCGTCTGGCGGATGGCTACCGAAATCAGGGCAGCTCTGCCCTGTCGATCAGTGGCGAGGGGCTCTGGCTCCGGCAGGCTTCGGCCTCGGGGCAATCGGTGATCCACGCAACCGGTACGGTGAATGGGGATGATTTCGCCCTGCATGATGTGACCATCACAACATTCTCGTCAGACGGTAAACCCAACCAGCAAATCGCAGCCCGGCAGGCAGATCTGGAAAACGGATACTGGACGCTTCGTCAGGCCAAGGTCTGGACCCTGGAGGACGATCTGAACCCCGAGACAAACGCCACAACCCATGAGGTTCTGAACCTGCCCACAACGCTGACGCGCGACCGCATTCTCGACACGCTGGGGCAGCAGGATTCGGTATCCGTATACGACCTGCCGCAATTGATCAGCGATCTGCGCGAGGCCGGGTTTGCCACCAAGCAATACGAGGTCTGGTTGCAGGTTCAGCTTGCGCGCCCGCTGTTTCTGGTCTCGATGGTGCTGATTGGTGCCGCCTTTACCATGCGCCATGTGCGGTTCGGCGGCACAGGGATTGCCGTTCTGACCGCCGTGCTGTTGGGGTTCGGCATCTATTTCATCCGCAATTTCGCTCAGATTCTCGGCGAGAACGGGCAATTGCCGATTTTTGTCGCCGCATGGGCGCCTCCATTCGCAGGGATCCTTCTGTCGTTGGGCCTGCTTCTACATGCCGAGGATGGCTGATGCGTTCCGTCCTGTCCCTTGTTCTCTCGACTGCCCTGATCCTGACCCTGCCTGCCGCCACCGCAGCACAGACCGGAGGTGAGGCCACTGCCCCGGACGCGGCAGAGCAAGCCCAGCCTGCCCTGCTGGTGGCTGACAAGATTTTCATCACCCCGGATCGCAAACTGGTCGCCGAGGGCAATGTCGAAGCCTATCAGGGTGATGCAAAGCTGACCGCCCAAAGCGTGACTTACGATCGCGAGACCGGTGAATTGAACCTGACGGGACCGATCCGCATCGATCAGGGTGGTCAGAGCACATTGCTGGCGGATTCGGCACAGCTGGATAGCGGCATCCAGAACGGCCTGCTGATGGGGGCACGCATGGTGTTTGACCAGCAGGTGCAGATCGCCTCGGTTCAGGCCACACGCGCCGCAGGCCGGTATACGCAGTTCAGCAAGGTCGCGGCCACCTCCTGCCATGTCTGTGCCAATGGTCGACCGCCGCTCTGGCAAATCCGGGCCCGCAAGGTGACCCATGACCAGCTTGAGCGTCAGCTTTATTTCGAGGGCGCCCAGTTTCGCATTCTGGACGTGCCGGTTTTCTACTTCCCGACCCTGCGTCTGCCCGACCCGACGCTGGATCGCGCCACCGGCTTTCTGGTACCGTCGATCCGTACCACATCCCAATTGGGAACCGGGCTGCTGGTGCCTTATTTCTTCAAGCTGGGTGATCACAAAGACCTGACGGTTACGCCCTATTTCTCTTCCAGAACCCGCACGCTCGGCCTGCGCTACCGGCAAGCGTTCAAAAACGGGCGCATCCGGTTGCAGGGCGCATATACACGTGATGACATCCAACCCGGTGAGGATCGTGGCTATTTCTTCGCCGATGGTCAGTTCAGCCTGCGCAACAGCTATCGCCTGACCTTCGATATCAAAACCACGTCGGACGATGCGTATCTGGCCGATTACGGCCTGCCCGATTTCGACCGGTTGCGCAGCGAAATCGCCCTTGAGCGGATCAAGCGCGATACCGCTTTCCGGACCAGTTTCATCCATTACAAAACGCTGCGGGACAGTGAAGAGCAGGATGAAATCCCCTCGCGCATCTTTGACGTAAACTATCGCAAACGCCTGTTCCCCAAAGCCCTGGGTGGCGAGGTTGAGCTGGCTTTCATCGGCCACACGCACACACGCACCAGCGATCAGGATGTCGTTGGCCGCGACGTTGCGCGGGCCACCTTCGATGCCGTATGGTTGCGCAACTGGACTTTCGCCACCGGATTGCGCGCCGAAGCCCAACTGGGCGCGGCGGTTGATACGTTCAACATCCGCAATGACAGCACTTTCCCGAATGACGTGACCCGCACTACCCCCCGCGCTGCCTTCACGTTGCGCTATCCTTTGCTGCGCCGCGAGCAGAACGGCGCGACCCAGTTTCTGGAGCCCATCGCGCAAATCGGGTGGACCCATGTCTCGGATACGGATGTGCCCAATGATGAAAGCACGTTTCAGGAATTCGATCAGGGCAATCTTCTGGCGCTGTCGCGCTTTCCGGCCGAAGATCGCCGCGAGGATGGCCTGGCGACAGTGGTCGGCCTGAATTGGGCCCGCTACAATTCCGACGGGTGGAAAGCGCAGGCAACCGTGGGTCAGGTGTTTCGCGCGGACGCCGATCCGGATTTTACGCTGACCTCGGGCCTTCAGGGAACGAAGTCAGACATCCTGCTGGCCGGGCAACTGAATAATGGCAAAGGGCTGACCCTGGCCGCGCGCGGGCTTCTGAACAGCGATTTCAGCTTTACCAAGGCCGAGCTGCGCGCGGCCTGGTCCAAGGGTGATACAGCCCTGTCCGGCGGTTATGTCTGGCTGGAACCCGATCCGGTAGAACTCAACAGTGACGAGATATCAGAGCTGCGGGTCGCGGGCCGCTATCGCATCGACCAGAACTGGCTGACCCGGGCCAACGCCCGCTATGATTTCAGCGAGTCCGAACCGCTCCGCCTTGGGTTTGGTCTGACCTACGAAAACGAGTGTGTGCAGGTTAACATGACCGTCAACAGGCGCTTTACCTCCACATCAAGTATTGAGCCTTCGACCGAATTCGGCTTTACCGTAGCCCTGACAGGGTATTCCGTCGCAGGCGAGGGACAGAAGTTTAACAGAAAATGCAGTTGATCTCAGGTTTCACAAAGTTTCTCCGCTCGGGCTGTCGTGCTTCGATTCTGCCAGTGATGGCCCTTGCGCTGACCGCAATGGCAACACCGCAGGCACAGGGCCAGAGCCTGTTTTCCCCTGCGATCCGGGTCAATCAGGATATCGTCACCTGGTACGAGCTGGAGCAACGTCAGCAGTTTCTGGAACTGCTCGGCGCGCCCAACAGTTCCGAGATCGAGGTCCGCGAAGCCCTGATCGACGATCGCCTGCGCAAGCAGGTCATGCGCGAAGCCGGGATTGAGGCTGCGCCCGAGGCCGTCGAGACCGGCATTGATGATATCGCGGCGCGCGGCAATCTAAGCAGCGAAGAATTCCTGCAATTGCTTAACGATGCGGGCGTCTCCAGGGAAACCGTGCGCGATTTCGTGGCAGACCAGCTGACATGGCGCGACTATATCAGCGCTCGTTTTCTGTCACAGGCCCGCCCGAGCGAAGACGAAATCAACCGCGCCCTGGGTCAGGGTGGCGGTGGCGGATTGCAGGTTCTGCTGTCCGAGATCATCATTCCGGTCACGCCGCAAACCCTGTCTCAAGCCGAAGCACTGGCCGACGAAATCTCGCAGCTTCCTGATGAGCAAAGCTTTGCCTCAGCCGCAGCTCAGTATTCAGCCGCCGATACGCGCACGAATGGTGGCCGGTTGGATTGGCTTTCGCTTTCCAACCTTCCTCCGGCGCTGCAACCGGTCATTCTGGGCCTGAAAAACGGCGAGATTACCGAGCCCCTGTCGCTGTCAAACGCCGTTGCCCTGTTCCAGATGCGCGGCATTCGCGAGGTTGCAACAGCCGCGCCACGCTATTCCGAGATCGATTACGCAATCTATTACCTGCCCGGCGGCCGCAGCGCTGACACACTGGCAGAGGCTGCCAGACTGAAAGAAGAGATCGACACCTGCGATGACCTCTATGGCCTCGCCAAAGAACAACCGCCGGAGGTGTTAGAGCGTATTTCGGCCAGCCCGTCCGAAATCCCGCGCGATGTGGCGCTGGAGCTGGCCAAGCTTGACCCGAATGAAGCATCCACCGCGCTGACCCGTAACAACGGGCAGACGCTGGTATTCCTGATGCTGTGCAGCCGCACGCGCGATCTGGGTGAAAACACCACCCGCGTCGATGTCGCCAACGCGCTGACGCAGCAGCGGCTTCAGGCCTTTGCCGACAGCCTGCTGGAACAGCTAAGGTCTGACGCCGTCATCGTCGAGCAATGACAGCCCCGATCGCGCTCAGCTGCGGCGAGCCTGCCGGAATAGGGCCCGAAATCGCGGCCAAAGCCTGGGATGCCCTGCGCGGCACCTGCCCGTTCTTCTATATCGGCGACGCCGCGCACCTGCCCGCTGGCACCCCCATTGCCCGGATCACGGAACCGGCCCAAGCCATGTCCGCCTGCGCCACGGCCTTGCCTGTTCTGCAGGTCGATTTCCCCGCGCCCAACATACCCGGCCAGCCTGATCCGGCGAATGCCCCCTCGGTCGTCGACGCAATCGAACGCGGCGTTGAGCTTACCAGATCCGGCGCGGCACAAGCCCTTTGCACAGCACCAATCCACAAAAAAGCCCTGATCGAAGGTGCCGGTTTCTCCTATCCCGGCCATACCGAGTTTCTGGCCGCACTGGCCGGTCGCGAGCGGGTCGTGATGATGCTGGCCAGCGACCAGCTGCGCGTGGTGCCCGCCACCATCCACATCCCGCTCTCCCGCGTGCCAAGCGCCCTCACCCCCGACCTCCTGCGCGCAACCATCGAAATCACGGCCCAGGGCCTGCGCAACCAGTTTGGCATCGACAGCCCCCGGATCGCCATCGCGGGCCTGAATCCCCATGCAGGTGAAGGCGGCAAAATGGGCACGGAAGAGCTTGACTGGATTGCCCCGCTACTCGCCGAATTCCAGCCCGAAGGCTATACCCTCTCAGGCCTTCACCCTGCTGACACGCTGTTCCATGCCGCAGCGCGCGCCAACTATGACGCGGCGATCTGTATGTATCACGATCAGGCCCTGATCCCGATCAAAACGCTGGATTTCGACCGCGGCGTGAACGTCACGCTGGGCCTGCCCTTCATCCGCACGTCTCCCGATCACGGCACCGCGCTGGATATCGCTGGACAGGACCGCGCCAGCCCCACCAGCCTGATCGAGGCCCTCAAACTCGCTCAATCCATGGCCGGAACCCGCTAATGCTTCATCTGGCCATAAATATCCCCGCCGGAGGCAAAAAATCTCTGGCATGCCCGCATCCCCTTGCGCGACGGTAGGGTATGAACACCATCGACACCCTCCCTCCGCTGCGCGAGGTCATTGCGACCCATCAGCTGTCGGCCCGCAAATCGCTGGGTCAGAACTTCCTGCTGGATCTCAACCTGACAGCCAAGATCGCGCGACAGGCCGGCGATCTGACGGAATGCGATGTGCTGGAAATCGGCCCCGGCCCCGGTGGTCTGACGCGTGGCCTGCTGTCGGAAGGCGCGCGCAAGGTTGTTGCGCTGGAAAAAGACACCCGCTGTATCGCCGCCCTTAATGATATCGCCGCTGCCTATCCCGGCAGGCTGGAGGTTATCAACGGCGATGCGCTCGAAATTGATCCGCTTGCTCACCTGACCCCCCCCATCCGCGTGGCCGCCAATCTGCCCTACAATGTCGGCACCGAGCTTCTGGTGCGCTGGCTGACCCCACCGGAATGGCCACCCTTCTGGCAAAGCCTGACCCTGATGTTCCAGCGCGAGGTTGCCGAGCGTATCGTGGCGCAACCCGGCAGCAAGGCCTATGGCCGCCTCGCCATTCTGGCGCAATGGCGCGCTGATGCCCATATTGCAATGTCCCTGCCACCCGGAGCGTTCACTCCGCCGCCCAAAGTCTCAAGCGCCGTGGTCCATCTGAGCGCCCTGCCTCAGCCCCGGTATCCTGCCGACGCCGCCACTCTGTCCCGCGTTGTTGCTGCAGCCTTCAACCAGCGCCGCAAGATGTTGCGCGCCTCGCTCAGAGGCATCGCACCGGATATCGAAGATCGCCTGATCGCCGCTGGCATTAAACCCACAGACCGGGCCGAGCAAATCCCGCTCGAATCATTCTGCGGGCTTGCCCGGATGGTTAAAAGCGCCTGAACCAGACCCGATGCGCTGCGACGCCACCAAATAAGCCGCTGGTATTTCGTTATATTTCTCAACCCGTGAAATATCACGAATTTGTGATAAGTCCCTTTGAGTAAGTTGTGTACCAATTGGTTCCAAACAAACCAACTAAGGGAAGGTACCAATGAAGAAACTCGTAATGGGCGCGGTCTGCGCCGTAGCTCTCGTTCTCGGATCACATGCGGCACAAGCCGACTCGGCAGGTGTCAGCGATCATGTGCTCAACTCAACCAGCCGCGGCATTGCCATGGATGGCTTTGACATGGTGGCCTATTTCACCGAAGGCAAACCCGCCAAGGGCACCATGGAACATCGCACCGAATACAAGGATCGGATCTGGGTGTTCTCAAGCGCGGAAAATCTGAACCTGTTCAAAGAAAACCCCGAAGCTTACGCCCCCCAGAACAACGGCTGGTGCTCCTGGGCCGTGGCAAATGGCTATGCGGCAGAGGTCGATTTCGTGAATGGCTGGTTTATCGACGATGACAAGCTGTACCTGAACTGGTCAGAAGAAGTGAAAGATCGCTATCTGGCCAAAAAGGACGAAATGCTTGCCTTGACCCATGCCAACTGGGAACAGGTTCATACCGGGCTGCAGGATGGATCAACCGACTTCTTCCCTCATTCCGCCAAACCGGAACTGGGGTTCATTCACCCTCAGCCACTGCCTGAATCCTGATCAACGCGCCCGGCCATTGAGGTCGAGCGGAATCGATCCTAATGTGACCCCCAAAAGAAGCCGCCCGACCCCCTCGGGCGGTTTCCGTTCAGTAACAAGTACAAAACACAGATGAGCAGACCCAGACAGTTTGACGAAACCAGCGCGCTAGAAGGTGCCATGGTGGCCTTTTGGGAACATGGCTATGCGGGCACCAACCTGCCCGAATTGCTGGATGCGATGTCCCTGACGCGGGGCTCTTTCTACAAAGCGTTTCACGACAAGCACGCGGTATATCTGCGCAGCATCGATCACTATGCTGAAACACGCCTGAATATCTCGTTGGCAAAGATGACCGATCCGTCGTCCGGGTCCCCGCATGAGCGGCTGGTCAGAATGTTTCTGCGCACTGAAAACCACCCGGGCAAACCTTCCCCCAATGTCGGCTGTTTCGTTTGCAACGCGATGGTGGAAATGGCGCCGTTCGATCCCGATTGCGCTGCCCGCTGCACCCGCGTGTCAGAGCGGTTGCGCATCGCGATGCGGTCGGTTCTGCAGGAACTGCGCCCCGATGCGCCCGCCGATATGCTGGACCGTAAATCAGCCGCGCTGGAACGGCTCTATTTCGGGTCCCACGCGATGGGTCGCATGGGAGGTTCGTTTCAACATTGGTCCGAACTTCTGTCAGACCTGATCTGAGCCTGGTTTATTCCGCCGCTTCCGGCGCATCGCCGTCAGTCTTGGGGGCATCCTCAGCAGCAGCCGGGGCGGCCTTGGGTTTGCGGGTGCGCGGACGACGCGGCTTTTCCTTGCGCTCGGTCGCTTCGGGCTCAGCACCCTTGCTTTCCGGCGTCTCTACCAACCCGGATTCCGGTGCGGCGGCCTCATTCCCGAAATCCACAACATCGGGCTGTGGCGCTTCGGCAGGATCCGCCTGACGGGCTGCTTCGCGTTCCTGACGCTCGGCACGTTCGCGATCACGCTCGGCCTGGCGTTCGCGGTTCTGGCGCTCCTGCTCTTCCCGGCGCGCTTCCATCTCGCGCTGTGCCTCGCTGAGCATACGCAAGTAGTGCTCGGCATGCTGCTGAAAGTTCTCAGCCGCCACACGGTCATTCGACAGCTGCGCGTCGCGCGCCAGCTGATTGTACTTATCAATGATCTGCTGCGGCGTGCCACGTACCTTGCCTTCGGGGCCCGAGCTGTCAAAAACCCGGTTTACGACGTTACCACCAGAAGGGCGATTGCGGTTGTTCTTGGCCCGCGAGCGGGATTTGGAAGATCTCATCTTACTTTACGTCAGCCTTATCAATTCACTGTCGATCAACTTGTATCTAAACTCTGCTCAGTGGCTTGTGCCGTTACGCGCTATCGACTTTTTGGGCTTGGCGTCAGGGGTGCGCTGAAACAGCGTCAACCTCGCCGACTAGTCTTGAGTAAACATGTCCTGAGCGTTCAGACAAGGGGATTCTCGATAATGTCGCAGCTTTTTTACATCAATCGGCACTTTTCAGCCTCAGTTTCTGGCAGGCTGCGGCATTCTGGCCCCCACCACCCTGTCACGCCCATCCAGATCGGGGATCACTTGCGTGCCGGTCAACCCTGCCGCGTCAAACAATGCTGAAACATAAGCACCTTGCGTTGGCCCGATTTCGACCAGAATCCGCCCGCCGGGTGTAAGAAAATCAGGGGCTGCAGCCGCGATACGGCGATACGCATCCAGCCCATCGCCTTCATCCGTCAGCGCAATACGTGGCTCATGTTCGCGCACCTCGGGCGACAGTTCCTGCATCTCATCCGCCGAGATATAGGGTGGATTGGAAACAATAAGGTCGAATTGCCCTTCAATGTTCTCGAACCAGTCGGATTGACGAATCTCTACCCGCCCCTGCACCTGATGCTGCACCGCATTGGCGCTGGCCTGCAGGCAGGCAGATTCGCTGAGATCAACACCAACCCCGGCGGCGCTGGCGCGCTCTGCCAGCAAGGTGATCAGGATGCAACCCGACCCCACGCCCAGATCGAGCACATGGTCGAAAGGCTCGCTGAGCGCCGCCTCGATCAGCGCTTCGGTCTCGGGGCGCGGGTCCAGCACGTCGCGGCTAACCTTGAACCGGCGGCCATAGAATTCTCGCTCGCCCAACAGATGTGACACCGGCACCCGGATGGCCCGCAACGAGATCAGCTGATCGTAGCGTTCGGCGATATCAACCGGCAGTTCTTCGGGCGCGATCAGCGTCACCCGGCTGGCCTCGATCCGTGCCGCATGGGCCAGCAGAACCCGCGCATCCCGCGCCGGATCGGGCACGCCTGCGGCCCGCAAACGCGCGGTGGCCGCAACCATGGCCTGCGCTGCTGTCAACGCCGCGATCATTGCGCCATCTCGGCCAGAAGCCGCGCCTGATCATCTGCAGTCAGCGCGTCGATCACCTCATCCAGATCGCCCTGCATCACCTGATCCAGCTTATAGAGCGTCAGGTTAATACGGTGATCGGTCATGCGACCTTGCGGGAAATTATAGGTGCGAATTCGTTCCGACCGATCGCCCGACCCGACCTGACTGGCGCGATCGGCAGACCGCGCGCTGTCGATCCGTTGGCGCTCCAGATCATACAGCCGCGTTTTCAGCACCTGCATTGCGATTTCGCGGTTGCGGTGCTGGGATTTCTCGGAACTGGTCACAACGATGCCACTGGGCAGGTGCGTGATCCGCACCGCCGAGTCGGTGGTGTTGACGTGCTGCCCCCCCGCCCCCGAACTGCGCATCGTGTCGATACGAATGTCATTGGCGTCGATCTGGATATCCACATCCTCGGCCTCGGGCAGAACCGCCACGGTGGCCGCCGAGGTATGGATGCGACCGCCACTCTCGGTCTCGGGCACGCGCTGCACGCGGTGCACACCGGATTCGTACTTCATCCGTGCAAAGACGTTGTCGCCCTTGATATGGGCCACCACCTCTTTGATCCCGCCCAGATCCGAGGCCTGTTCCTCGATGATTTCAAACTGCCAACCCCGTCCTTCCGCATAGCGCTGATACATGCGCAGCAGGTCACCGGCGAACAAGGCCGCCTCATCCCCACCGGTACCGGGCCGGATTTCCAGCATCGCCGGGCGCGCATCTGCGGCGTCCCTCGGCAACAGCGCCAGTTGCAGCGCATGTTCAGCCTCGGGGATGCGCGCCTGCAACTGGGGAATTTCCTCTTCGGCCAGCTCTTTCATATCCGGGTCGGACAACATGGCTTCGGCCTCGGCCAGATCCGCCACCAGTTGACGCCACCCCAGGATCTGATCCACCACCGGCTTGAGGTCTGAATATTCCTTGGCCAAAGCCGCAATATCCCCGCCCGAGGCACCATCGGCCATGGCCGCTTCGAGGTATTGGAATCGCTGGGTGATCTGTTCAAGACGTTCTTCGGGGATCATCTGCGCGGTGTCTATCATCCGGGGGCGTTGGTCAAGGCCCTGCCTTGTGCTAGGTTTGGCTTATGAAACGTCTGTTCCTGGCCATAACCCTTTGTTCGACACCAGCAATGGCCGACTACGTTGGCCCCAATGGCGAGGTGCGCGACTGTTATTGCACCGACAAATCCGGCAGCCGGGTTGAGCTGGGCGAGATGATTTGCCTGCAGGTGGGTGGCCGCATGTTCATGGCCCAGTGCCAGATGTCACTGAACGTACCCATGTGGCGCGAGGTTTCCGAGGGGTGTTTGTCATCAGGATTGCAACACAGCAAGCCACCCCTCGATCCGCTTTCGATTGACACCGAAATCCCTCCGGCCAAATCGTAGCCGCCCATGGAGGCGCAGCGTGTCACCATCCTGCTGCACAGTCGTATAGTCGGGAAATCCAAATACTCTGGAGCGCGTGATGTAGGTCACCATCCCATCCCCCACCGAACCGGCCAGAACCGTGGTCCGCGGGGTCTGGCGCACGATTGCGTCCAGCCGCGCCAACCCGTCAGGACCGGTCTCAATCACCCGGACAACACCTCCGCCCAGATCCCGCCCAGTGCCCTGCGATGCCACATGCCAGCGCGCGGGGTCGGACGGGGCAAGACGGATATACCCGCCCAGCACAACCACCACGGCCAGTAAAACCCAAAGCACCATTTTCATCCGCCGCTAACTCCAACCCTTACCCAGCCTACCCGGCCCGGGCCTATTCCACCGCCTTATCGTGACGTCACACCGGGCAGGATACACAGCAGTTCGAACAGCAGGTTGGCCGCCGTCAGCGCCGTATTCCCCGACGGATCATAGGGCGGAGACACCTCGACCAGATCGCACCCCACCACGTTCATACCTGCAAGCGCATGGATCAGTTGCAGCGCCTGCGGGGTCGTCAGGCCCGCGATCTCGGGCGTGCCGGTGCCCGGCGCATAAGCCGGGTCCAGACTGTCGATATCATAGGTGATATAGACCGGGTAATCTTCGACCGTTTTCCGGATCAGCGAGCCGATCTCGGTCAGGTTCTGTTGCCACAACTCCCACGCAGGATACTGGCGAAAGCCCCAGCCCTGCGCCTCGGTAAAGTCGCTGGCGGCATAGCCCGAGCCGCGAATGCCAATCTGGAAGGTCTTGTCGGGCACAATCAGCCCTTCCTCATAGGCGCGGCGGAAAACGGTGCCGTGGGTTTCCTTCTCGCCGAACATCTCGTCATTCACATCCGCATGGGCATCGACATGGACCAGGGCGACCGGGCCATGTTTGGCCGCCATCGCCCGCAGGATCGGCAGTGTGATCGAATGATCGCCGCCCATCGCCACCGGTGTCACGCCTTGCGCCAGAATACCGTCATAGCTGTCTTTGATGATCTTCAGACTGTCAGCCAGCGAGAAGGTGTTGATCGCCAGATCGCCGATATCGGCGATCTGCAGATTGTCGAACGGGGCCGCAGCGTTGGCCATGTTATAGGGCCGGATCATCGCACTTTCGCTGCGAATCTGCTTGGGCCCGAACCGGGTGCCCGACCGCCACGAGGTGCCGATATCCATCGGAACACCCAGCACCGCCACATCCAGCCCCTCAAGCGAAGCTGCCTGCGGCAGGCGCATAAACGTATTCGGCCCCGAGAATCGCGCCAGATCGTTGCCGCCAATCGGTTGGTTGTACTGGGTCATGTGATGTCTCCGATCCGGTACCTCACCAAGCAGATACCGGGATTATGCCTAACCAAAGGTTAAGACCCCGAGGTCAAGGGTTGACCAGCTTGTTCCACCCCAGCAGACAAATGATCTGCATCGCCGCATGCGCCCCGGCAATCGCTGTCGCGCCCGAGGTGTCGTAGGGTGGCGACACCTCGACCACATCACCACCTTTGATATTGATCCCCGCGATATCACGCAGGATGATCTCGGCCTGAATGGAGCTGAGCCCACCCCAGACCGGCGTGCCGGTGCCGGGCGCAAAAGCCGGGTCAAGACAATCAATGTCAAAAGTCAGATAAACCGGACGATCCCCAAGGATCTGCCTGATCTTTTGTGCCACGGCGGCGGGGCCTGCCTCATACACCTCGCGTGCGTCAATGACGTTAACGCCCAGCGTGTCCTTGTTGGTGGTGCGTATGCCCACCTGAACCGAGCTCTGCGGGTCCACAACACCCGATTTGACGGCCTTGTAGAACATCGTGCCGTGATCCACTCGGTCCATATTGTCATCGGCCCATGTGTCTGTATGCGCGTCAAACTGCAAAAGCGAGATCGGCCCGTATTTCTCGGCATAGGCTTTCAGGATGGGAAAGCTGATATAGTGATCCCCGCCCAAAGTGACCGAGGCTACATCCGCCGCCAGAATGGTGCGGATGTGATCCGTCAGCGTGCCGGGAAACGCCGGAATATTGGCGTAATCAAAGGCCACATCCCCGTAATCGATGATCGCAAGCTCGCTGAGCGCATCAAACGGCCAGCCATACGGTTCATCGGGGGATTGCAGCGTGCTGGCCTCGCGGATCGCGCGCGGCCCCAGACGCGTACCGGGACGGTTGGTCACCGCCTGATCGAACGGAACCCCGGTCACGGCGATATCCACACCGGTCAGGTCCTTGGTGTAAAGCCGCCGCAGAAACGAGGTTGCGCCCCCAAAGGTATTCTCATGCGAGACGCCCTTGAGCTCGGGGTTGGTGAACGCCTCATCCACGTAGTTCTTTGAATCTTCCAGTGCCATTCCAGTTCCTTTGTGCTCAAACCAGCGGCTGCGCCTTTTCGACGAGCCGTGCAAAGAACGATGCCCCGACAGGCGCGATCACATCATTGAAGTTATATTTCGGATGATGCAGCCCGGCACCTTCACCCTGCCCCAGAAACAGGTATGCACCGGGACGTGCCTGCAGCATGTAGGAAAAATCCTCGGCCCCCATCTCGCGACCGGCATCGGCGATCACGCGTTCCGCGCCTGACACATCCCGCGCCACGTCAGCGGCGAACGCAGCCTTTTCGGCGTTATTGATCGTGGCTGGATAACCCACAACATAATCCAGCGTTGCGCTGACCCCGTATGAGGCCGCCTGCCCCGCCACAATCTGCTCCATCCGCTCCATCACCATCTTCTGCACCATCGGATCAAAGGTGCGCACAGTGCCGTTCAGATAGGCGGTATCGGGGATGACATTGTTCACCGTACCGGCATGAATCTGCGTCACCGACACCACCAGATCGTCCAGCGCATAGTGGTTGCGGCTGACGATGGTCTGGATCGCCTGCGCGATCCCGCAGGCTGCCATCACCGGATCTTTTGTCTCATGCGGCATGGCCCCGTGGCCGCCAACGCCTTGAATGTGGATCTCGAACGTGTCCACCGCCGCCATCAGCGGCCCCGGTGTGGTTTCGAACAACCCCTCGGGCCGACCCGGCGTGTTATGAATGCCATAGACCTGAGAGATTTCGAACCGGTCCATGATGCCCTCTTCGACCATCACGCCCGCGCCTCCGCCCTCTTCCTCGGCGGGCTGAAAGATCAGCGCCACGCGGCCTGCGAAATTGCGTGTCTCGGCCAGATAGCGCGCCGCGCCAAGCAGCATCGTGGTATGCCCGTCATGGCCGCAGGCATGCATCTTGCCGGGATTGGTCGAGGCGTATTCCACGCCCGTCTCCTCAGTAATCGGCAGCGCATCCATATCAGCACGCAAGCCAATGGTCGGCCCCGGGCCCTGCCCGTTGATGATCGCGACGATCCCGGTTTTGGCGATCCCCTCGTGCAGTTCATCCACTCCGAACTCACGCAGGCGCGTGGCCACAAAGGCGGCGGTTTCATAGCACTCGAACTCCAGCTCGGGGATTGTGTGCAGGTGCTGGCGCCACCGGGCCATATCGGCAGCGAAATCAGCAATTCGGTTGACGACGGGCATCTGGGGTGGACTCCTGATCCGGACTGCGGGATGGATGCATCTGACACCGGAACGAAAGGGTTCGCAATGGCCGAAAATCCTCTGATCCACGATACGGACGCAGGGATCGAGCGTCTGCTGGAAATCATGCGCCGCCTGCGCAATCCGCAAACCGGCTGCCCGTGGGATATCGAGCAGGATTTTTCAACTATTGCCCCCTACACGATCGAAGAGGCTTATGAGGTCGCCGACGCCATCGAACGGCAGGCCTATGACGAGTTGAAGGGAGAGCTGGGCGATCTGCTGTTCCAATCCGTCTTCCACGCGCAAATGGCTGAAGAAGCCGGGCATTTCACCTTTCAGGATGTGGTGCGCACCATGTCGGACAAGATGGTCGCCCGCCACCCGCATGTGTTCGGCGACGAATCCCGCGACAAGTCCGCCGACCAGCAGACGAAGGACTGGGAGACGATCAAAGCAGCGGAACGCGCGGGCAAGGAACAGAAAGGCGCGCTGGACGGCGTCGCTGCCAACCTGCCTGCCCTGCTGCGTGCGCATAAGCTTCAGAAACGCGCCGCGCGTGTGGGGTTCGACTGGCCCGATGCCAGCCATGTGCTCGCCAAGATCACCGAAGAGGCCGCCGAGCTGGAAGAGGCGCGCGACAGCATGGACCCCGATGCGCTTGAGGATGAATTCGGCGATCTGCTTTTTGTGATCGTCAATCTGGGCCGCCATCTGGGCATCGAACCCGAAGCCGCCCTGCGCCGCACCAACGCCAAGTTCACCCGCCGCTTTGAACAGGTCGAGGCACGGCTTGCCGCGCGCGGCAAAACCCCTGCCCAAAGTGATCTGGCCGAGATGGACGCGCTGTGGGATGAGGTCAAGATCGAAGAACACCGCGCCAATGGCAAACTCCCGCCGGTGGATGCCCCGGCAGAGGTCTAATTCGGCTAGACAAGTGCGGCGACACTTGCGAGTGTCCGACCTTCACGCCTCCCGGAGACGACCATGCCCCGCAAGATCATCATCGACACTGATCCCGGTCAGGATGACGCCGTTGCCATCCTTCTGGCGTTGGCCAGCCCCGAAGAGATTGAGGTTCTGGGCATCACCGCCGTCGCCGGAAACGTGCCCCTGCACCTGACCGCCAAAAACGCCCGCATCGTCTGCGAACTGGCAGGTCACACCGATATACCCGTCCATGCTGGCTGTGATCGCCCCCTGAACCGCCCGCTGGTGACCGCCGAACATGTGCATGGCAAAACCGGGCTTGATGGTCCTGTTCTGCCCGATCCGCAGATGCCTCTGGCCGAGGGCCATGCAGTTGATTTCATCATCGAAACCCTGCGCGCACATGATCCCCGCACGGTGACGCTCTGCCCGCTGGGGCCTCTGACCAATATCGCCAGCGCCTTTTTGAAAGCGCCCGATATCATTACCCGCGTGCAGGAAATTATCCTGATGGGCGGGGCTTATTTCGAGGTTGGAAACATCACGCCCGCGGCGGAATTCAACATCTATGTCGACCCGGAAGCGGCTGAAATTGTGTTCAAATCCGGCGTCCATATCGTGGTCATGCCGCTGGACGTTACCCATGACGCACTGGTCACCAAACACCGCAACGATGCATTCCGCGCGCTGGACAGCAAGGTTGGCCACGCGGTCGCGGAAATGACCGATTTTTTCGAGCGTTTCGACAAAGAGAAATACGGGTCCGAAGGTGCCCCGCTGCACGACCCCTGCGTTACGGCCTATCTGATCCGGCCCGAGCTGTTTTCGGGCCGTCATATCAACGTCCGGATCGAAACCCGATCCGAGCTGACCCTGGGCATGACCGTTGCCGATTGGTGGCGCGTCACGGACCACGAACCAAATGCAATGTTCATGGGCGAGATTGACGCCGATGGCTTTTTCACCCTGCTCACAGAAAGGCTGGCCCGTCTATGACCGCCGCACTCCGCCTCGCCCGTCCCGACGATCTTGATCGCCTGATGGCGCTGGTGTCGGCCTTTCACTCGGAATCCGGCATCGCGCAGGATGACGACAACCGGCGTGCCGCGCTGGCCCCTCTGCTGGAGGGTATCCCGCACGGATGCGTCTATCTTATTGGCCCGGGCCGCGCGCCGCTGGGCTATATCGTGCTGACCTTCGGCTGGTCGGTCGAGTATGGCGGCATGGATGCCTTCGTAGATGAAATCTACATTCGTCCCGCCGTCCGGGGCCGCGGGATTGCCACCGAGGTGCTGCAGGACCTCCCCAAGGCGCTCTCTGAGGCGGGGCTGACCGCGCTGCATCTTGAGGTCGACCGCACCAACGAGACCGCACAGAAGCTTTATCTGCGGTCAGGTTTCAGGCCCCGCGATCGCTATATGCTGATGAGCAAATCGCTTTAGCGCGACTCCCCCCGGAAGATCACAGCCGGATTGGGCATGTCCTGAACAGGATCGTTCTGCGATACCTCCATCCCAGTAAGGGGATAGGTCCCCGGCCCGGAACACGCGGCAAGAAACCCCACCGAAAGCATTGAAATTACAAGAAAGATCTTTGAAGCAGACATGTTGTCCCCCTTTCTGCAATATCCGCAACGTATCGGGGGTCAACAGGTCGCGAATAGGAACAAGTTCACACATAATGATCTTTATGTCTAAGGTTGTTTTGCGGAAAAACGACTCTCCTGCGTGATATGCCTTCGTGTTTTGCATGGTTTCCGCACCCGTTCCGGTTGAGGCGAAAAAAAAGCCCCGGCATATCAGCCGGGGCCTGTTCAGGCTTTGCGTGGCGACATCGGCCTATCGCTTCAGGATCGACGCCCCTGCGTATTCCGCAACCTCACCCAGCGTTTCCTCGATACGGATCAACTGGTTGTATTTGGCCAACCGATCCGACCGCGCCAGTGAACCGGTTTTGATCTGACCGCAATTGGTGGCCACGGCCAGGTCGGCAATCGTGGCATCCTCGGTCTCGCCCGAGCGGTGGGACATGACGTTGGTATAGCGTGCGCGATGGGCCATATCGACGGCGCGCAGGGTCTCGGTCAGGGAACCGATCTGGTTGACTTTGACCAGCATCGAGTTGGCACAGCCGCGCGCGATCCCGTCGGCCAGACGTGCGGGGTTGGTCACGAACAGGTCATCCCCCACCAGTTGCACCTTGTCGCCGATGGCATCGGTCAGGGCTTTCCAGCCGTCCCAGTCATCCTCTGACATGCCATCTTCGATGGAAATGATCGGGTAATCATTCACCAGCGCCGACAAATAGGCAGCGTTTTCATCCGAGGTCAGCGTCGTGCCCTCACCCGCCAGAACGTATTTACCGTCTTTGTAGTATTCCGTCGCCGCGCAATCGAGCGCCAGATGGATTTCCTCGCCCGGCTTATAGCCCGCCTTTTCAATGGACTTCAGAATGAAATCCAGCGCCTCACGGGTGCTGGCAATGTTCGGGGCAAACCCGCCTTCGTCGCCCACACCGGTGGCCAGGCCTGCGGCCGACAGCTCTTTCTTCAGGGTGTGAAACACTTCGGACCCCATGCGCACCGCCTCGCGGATATTCGCGGCGGCGGTCGGCATGATCATGAATTCCTGAATGTCGATAGGGTTATCCGCGTGTTCACCGCCGTTGATGATGTTCATCATCGGTACGGGCAGAACCCGCGCCGAGGTGCCGCCCACATAACGATACAACGGCTGCGTGGTGAAATCCGCCGCCGCCTTGGCGGTGGCCAGCGAAACACCCAGAATGGCGTTGGCGCCCAGGCGGCCCTTGTTCTCGGTTCCGTCCAGCTCGATCATGGCCTGGTCGATGGCCACCTGCTCGGTCGCGTCAAAGCCCATCAGCTCTTCGGCGATCTCGCCATTCACGGCAGCCACGGCTTCCAGAACGCCTTTGCCCAGATAGCGCGCCTTGTCACCATCGCGCTTTTCCACCGCCTCATAAGCGCCGGTTGACGCGCCCGAGGGCACGGCAGCGCGGCCCATGGTGCCGTCTTCCAGAATCACGTCTACCTCGACGGTCGGGTTGCCCCGGCTGTCCAGAATCTCGCGTGCGTGGATGTCGATGATGGTGCTCATGATACGGGTCCCGATGATGCCAACAATTGCATGCCTCATAGCAGCACCCGGCGAAATGTAAACCAGCTATGTTATCGCTAACATACATATTCTGCGCGCTTTAGGGCTAACAGCCGGATGTTTGCGCCAACAGTGCGGGTGCCCTCAGGCCAAAGCGATCGCATGTGCCAGCCGGCGTTCGCGTATGAACGCGTAAAGGCCCGATGCGATGATCACCGCCGCTCCGGCCAGCGTCATGCTGTCGGGGCGCTCTGCGAATACCAGCACGCCTATGGCGATCGAAAAGACCAGCCGGGTATACCGGAACGGGGTCAGCGCAGATGCCTCGCCAATCCGCATCGCGGTAACGATGCCGTAATACCCCAGAACACCAAAGCCGATGGCCCCCAGATAGGGGCCAATCTGAACCGGCTGCAAAGTCACGATGGGTTGAGATCCAAAAACCATCGCTGCAATTCCAGCCAACGCCACAGCGATATAGGCCTGCAACGCAACCACCGACGAGGCCACGCGCGTATCCAGCCGACGCGTGATCAGGTCGCGCGCCGCAATCGCGATGACCGAGGCCACGACGAACAGAGATTGCGGTTCAAACCCCTCAAACCCGGGGCGGATGATCATCAGAACGCCGACAAATCCGACGCCAATCGCGCTCCACCGTCGCCAGCCGACCTGTTCGCCCAGAAACAGCGCGGCCCCCATGGTCACGACAAGCGGCATGGCCTGAAAGACGGCGGCCACGGTCGACAGATCAACCAGTGACAAAGCAGTCACAAAGCTCAGCGCACCGATGGCTTCGGTTCCGGCGCGGATCAAAAGCAGCGGCTGCCAGGCGACGGGGTCGAAAACGCGTTTGCCTGTGAACAGCGACATCAGCGCAAAGATGAGCCCGCAAAACAGGCCCAGCACAACCATGATCTGCCCGGTCGAGACCTGAACCGAGAGGTGCTTGATGAACATGTCCTCAAGCGCGAAGGCTGCCATCGAGCCGATGATCAGCAAAATGCCGTTTACGTTGTTCATGCGCGTTTCCGTTGGGATGGGCCGACACCAAATGCGCCCCTATGGCAGCAGAACCGCAAGTTTCACGACATCGCAAGCCATAATTGCGACAGGAATGATGAATAAGCGTGAGCGCCCGGATCGCGATTTGTGATGGGTCAGTCTTTTTCCAGCGGAACGCCGTAAAGTTCCAGCCGGTGCCCTTTCAGCTTGTAGCCCAGTTTGGCCGCGATCTTCTCTTGCAGAGCCTCGATCTCGGGATCGACAAATTCGATCACCGCGCCGGACTGCATATCGATCAGGTGGTCATGATGATCCCGCTCCGCATCCTCATAGCGGGCCCGGCCATCGCCGAATTCCAGCCGCTCAAGAATTCCGGCCTCTTCGAACAGTTTTACCGTGCGATAAACCGTGGCGATCGAGATCCCCGAATCTTCGGCCGAGGCGCGGGCATACAGCTCTTCAACATCCGGGTGATCCTCGCTCTGCTGCAAAACCTGAGCAATTGTCCGGCGCTGGCCGGTCATGCGCAGGCCCTTGGCTTCGCAACGGGCGATAATCGTGTCGGACATAGGGACCCCCGGAACTGTTCGAAACCCTGTCATAATATGTCTGCGCGCGCCACGCCACAGGCGATTTACCCTTCAGGCGACGCGACGCAGATCAGCCCAGACCGGCAGATGATCCGACGCGATATGGGCAGGCCGCGCGTTGTGGACCCCGTGCAGGGCGGCCTCAAGCCCCTGCCCCACGGCAATCCGATCCAGAGCGCCCAGCGGCTGCGCGGCAGGGAAACTGGGTACCGGAGGCAGAAATCGCATGTCGGGGGCCAGATGATCCAGCACCGGCTGGCGCGACCATTCGTTGAAATCACCGGCCCAGACGGTGGGCATATCCGCCAGATCGGAATCGCAATGCCGGATATGGGTGATCTGCCGCCGACGGGACGCAGACAACAGGCCCAGATGCATCCCCATCACGCGCAAAGGCCCGATCTGGGTGTCGAACTCTACCCGTACCGCGCCCCGGGGCTCCAACCCCGGCAGGTCATGATGACCGGTCTGTCGCACCTCAATCGCGTCGCCGCGCCAGATCACGGCATTGCCATGCCAGCCCAGACTGCCTGCACCGCCCAGATCAACGATCTGCCATCCTGCCTCGTCCAGCATGAAATGCGGCAGGGCAGCAGGGCGTGGTGGCAGCCGCTTATCCGCCTCCTGCAGAACCACGATATCGGCCTGCAGGCTTTCGATGACCTGCAAAATCCGCTGCGGCTGCCGTCGCAAATCGAGGCCCACGCATTTCTGGATATTATAGCTGGCAAGGCGCAGGGTCGAAGATTGTGTCATAGGCATCCGAAATCCATTTGATCCCTAGATTGCCATCAAACCCGACAAGTGCAAGCCGGGCCGGGCGAAAACCCTCTTGAGCTTCCTGCGCCGCCGCTCCACCCTTTGGGCCATGTTTATCAGGTTTGTGCACCCGGCAAGGATCGACGGAATGGATGCGCGCGAGGGGTTCTTCTGTGCCGCATATGATCTGCGCGACATGGCTGAGCTGGACCAATTCACCTCGGCTCGGCTTGAGGCGCTGCTGGATTGGTTTCGCGACAATCTGGATATCCCCTACCGGTTCAACCGGACAAAATCCAAAGGCGCGTTTCGGCGCAACACCAAGGGGCTCAGCTGGTTCAGACCCGAGGCTGATGCCATATTGTCAAAGTCATACCAGATGGTCGCCCTGCTGCAGGAAAACGGTTATGAGATCGACACCCTGCGATCAAACCGGATTGGGTATATCGTTTACGAAGATGCCCATCAGGTGATTGCAGAACCCTTTTCGGACACCCCCCGCTAACCAACCCCGGTCGCCTACGTTCCGCAGAACGTGGCCTGAACCACCTCTTGCTCTGCCGGGGGCCGCATCAGATCAGACGCATCCGGCTGATCCTCATAGGGCCGCGCCAACACGTCGTTCAGGCGGTGAAACGGCGTATAATCGCCCTGCACTGCTGCCTCGATCATCTGCTCAATCCGGTGATTGCGCGGGATGAAGGCCGGGTTGGCGGCAGCCATCACCTTCGCAGGCGCCTCTTCCCCGTCCAGCCTTGCCTGCCAGCCTTTGGACCATTCGTCATAGGCTGCGGGGTCGGTAAACTGGTCGCGGGCGCTCGCGTCACCCAGCGCGCGGAATGTATTGGTGAAATCCGCCTGATTCTGCGCCATCCGTGTCAGCAGGTCCGAGATCATCTCAAGATCCCCGTCCTCGGCCCGGGTCAGGCCGATCTTGGCGCGAAAACGCTGCAGCCATTGCGCCTGCATCAGGTCAGGCATGGCATGCACAATCTCGGTCGCTTCTTCAACGGCGGCTTCTTTATCCTCGAACTGCTGAATCAGCGCTGTCGCCAACTGTGCCAGATTCCACACCGCGATATCGGGCTGATTGGCATAGGCATACCGCCCCATCCGGTCGATCGAGCTGAAGACGGTATTGGGATGATAGCTGTCCATAAAGGCGCAGGGGCCATAATCGATGGTCTCACCCGCGATCGAGCTGTTATCTGTGTTCATAACCCCGTGAATGAACCCGACGCCCATCCACCCGGCAATCAGCCGCGCCTGCGCGTCCCGGACCGCACGCAGCAGACCCATCGGCCCCTCGGCCTGTGGATAGTGCCGCTGGATGGCGTATTCGGTCAGTTGCCGCAGGTTGTCCAACTTTCCACGTGCGGCGAACACCTGAAACGTGCCCACACGCAGATGGCTTTGCGCCACGCGCGTCAACACCGCGCCGGGCATCGGGCCTTCGCGCAGCACGATCTCACCTGTCTCAGCCGCCGCCAGCGCCCGCGTTGTGGGAATGCCCAGCGCATGCATCGCCTCGGACACGACATATTCGCGCAGCACCGGCCCCAGCCAGGCACGCCCGTCGCCTTGGCGGGAAAACGGTGTCGGGCCTGATCCTTTCAGCTGAATGTCCCGCCTGACACCATCGGTTCCAACGGTTTCGCCCAGCAACACAGCCCGGCCATCGCCCAGTTGCGGGTTGTAGTTGCCAAACTGATGCCCCGAATAAAGCTGCGCCAACGGTTGCGCGCCTTCGGGCACCGTGTTGCCTGCAAATGCCAGCGCCATCTCTTCAGCATCACCCGGCGATATCTGCAGCAGTCGGGCCAGATCGGCGTTGAACGCGATCAGGCGCGGCGCGCGGACGGGTACAGGGGCCTGCCGGGCGTAGAACGTATCTGGCAGGCGGGCATAGCTATTATCAAACGGGATCATCAGGGTCATGCGGCAAACATATGGTCTGCTTGCGCAATTGCCATAGCAGATCACGCCCACACATGCATAATCACCAAAAACCACCCGAGGCCACCATGACCGCACAAGACATCATCAGGCAACTCGATCTGCAGCCCCACCCCGAAGGTGGCTGGTTCAGGGAAACATGGCGCGCTGATAACCCGGGCCGCGCCACCGGCACCTGCATCTATTTTTTACTGACCGAGGGCGAAAGCAGCCATTGGCACAAGGTCGACGCCACTGAAATCTGGCTGTTTCATGCAGGTGCGCCGCTGATCCTGTCACTCAGCGCAACCGACGACGGCCCGGCCCGCGATCATCTGCTGACCCCCGATCTCAGCAAAGGCGCACCGCAAGTGATCGTGCCGCAAGGCCATTGGCAGGCCGCCCGCAGCACCGGAGCCTACACATTGGTCAGTTGCACCGTCTCGCCGGGTTTCGAGTTTGACGGATTTGAACTGGCCGAACCGGGGTTCGAAATTCCACGGACCTGAGGCCGAGGCCTTACCCGAAGCTTGAGCCCGGCCAGAGATCGCTTACCCGACCCGCGCCTCTGACACCCGGCTTACGATCCCGCCGCCGACCAGGGCGCTGACCCCGGTTGTTCCCGGGCATGAGGTCGGCATCCCCCGTGCCACGCGCACGGCGAGATAGGCAAAGGCCTGCGCTTCAAGCATGTCACCATCCAGACCAACGGCCTCGACCGGCTCAACCGGGCAATCCAGCGCCGCGCGCAGCATTTCCATCAGCACCGGGTTGCGACGCCCACCACCGGTGACCAGAAGGCGGGCGGGTGGTTTGGGACAATGTTCAATCCCCTGCACCACCCCGGCCGCGCACATCCCCGTCAGCGTCGCCACGGCATCTGCATCGCCAAGCTCCTGCACCAGCCGGATCATCTCGGCAAAATCGTTTCGATCCAGAGATTTAGGGGGCATTCGATTGAAAAACGGCTCAGCCAGAAACAGCTCCAACGCGCCCATCTCAACGGTGCCTTCCCGCGCCAGTGCACCGTCGCGGTCCATCGGCAGACCCAGCCGCGCCTGCATAATGTCATCGACCGGCGCATTGGCAGGCCCGGTGTCAAAAGCCAGCAAAGCGCCCGGCACCTCGGGCCCGTCAAAGGACGGGTCAACGTAAGTCAGATTGCCGACCCCACCCAGATTCAGAAAACACAGCGGCTGCGTTGCACCGATCCATTTGGCACAGGCAAAATGGAAGAACGGCGCCAGCGGGGCACCCTCGCCCCCCAAAGCCACATCATCACTGCGGAAATCCCAAACCACCGGCAGCCCCAACGCCTGCGACAGCCCAAGCCCGTCCCCCACCTGCAGCGTGCCGTGCCCGCGCGGGTCATGCGCCAATGTCTGACCGTGGAAGCCGATCAGGTCTACATCCTCGAACTCGGCCAGTGCCTCGGCATGGGCGCGCGTTGTCAGGATGCCCGCCGCCTCGACCTCGGGGCCGTGCCACTGGCCCAGCGCCGCACGCAGAACCGCGCGCTCGTCTTCGGAATACGCACGATAAGCGCTTTCACCAAAGCCAAAGAGGCGCTGCCCGTCAGTTTCAACCACGGCGGCATCCACCCCGTCCAGCGAGGTCCCCGACATCGCCCCCAGGGCCCTGATCGGCCCGGTCTTTCCGGTGGTCCGGCTCACGCGTCTCTCCTGCTCTCTACTGCTTTTGCGGTTCCTCGTCTGGCCGGACAGCGCTCAACCAGACGATGTAGCGTGTTCAACCTGCCCGCTTTGTCAGGCATATGGCAAGACACGGATCGCCAAACCCCATAATTTTTTCCAGGCGGGTCGGGAAGAGCACGCATGCAAACCGCCAACGCGGCATGCGGGAAAAAGGCACCTTTTCCTTGCCCAGCCTGCCCCCTATACAGTGCCCCGCAACATCAATCTGAGGCACGATATGACCTACCACCCCAAATCGGATTTCATCGCCACGATGATCGAGCGCGGCTTTCTTGCCGACTGCACCGATTATCAGGGCCTTGACGAGGCGCTGATCAGTGGGTGCAAACCGGCCTATATCGGCTTTGATGCAACGGCCAGGTCGTTGCATGTGGGCAGCCTGATCCAGATCATGATGCTGCGCTGGTTCCAGAAAACCGGCCACCAGCCGATCACCCTGATGGGCGGCGGCACAACCAAGGTGGGTGACCCGTCATTCCGCGCCGATGAGCGCCCGCTGCTGGGGCCAGAACAGATTGATGAGAATATCGCAGGCATCAAAAAGGTGTTCTCGGCCTATATCGACTATGACAGCGACGCTGAAAACAAAGCGCTGATGCTGAACAATGCCGAATGGCTGGACGATCTGAACTACCTCGATTTCCTGCGCGATATCGGGCGACACTTCTCGGTCAACCGGATGCTTTCGTTCGAGTCGGTGAAATCGCGGCTGGACCGCGAACAATCGCTCAGCTTTCTGGAATTCAACTACATGATCCTGCAGGCCTATGACTTCCTTGAGTTGAACCGCCGCTATGGCTGTGTTCTACAGATGGGCGGCTCGGATCAGTGGGGCAATATCGTTAACGGGATCGACCTGACTCGCCGTGTGCTGGATCACGAGATTTACGGTCTGACTTCACCGCTGCTGACCACCAGTGATGGCAAGAAAATGGGCAAATCGCAGGACGGAGCCGTCTGGCTGAATGCCGAGATGCGGTCTCCTTATGAGTTCTGGCAGTTCTGGCGCAACACCACCGATGCGGATGTGGGGCGCTTCCTGAAGCTTTATACCGAATTGCCGGTGGAGGAGTGCAACCGTCTGGGCGCATTGCAGGGGGCCGAAATCAACGAGGCCAAGATTCGCCTTGCAAACGAGGTGACAACTCTGTTGCACGGCGCCGAAGCTGCGGCCAAAGCCGAAGCAACCGCCCGCGAGGTC
This sequence comes from Rhodobacteraceae bacterium KLH11, assembly GCA_000158135.1. Lineage (GTDB taxonomy): Bacteria > Pseudomonadota > Alphaproteobacteria > Rhodobacterales > Rhodobacteraceae > Ruegeria. Next base: position 2,555,871 of record DS999531.1, on the reverse strand, counting down.
TTTGAAAAAGGCGGCGTGGGTGGCGATCTTCCGACCCTGACGCTCAGCGCGGCAGAACTGGGGGATGGCATGTCCATCGTGCAGGTGATCGTGAAATCGGGCCTCGCCAAATCCGGCAAAGAGGCCAAACGCCTGATCGCCGAAAACGGTGCCAAGCTGGACGACGCCCCCCTGACCGATGCCGGGCTGATGATCGATGCAGGTGCGCTGTCATCACCCATCAAGCTGAGCGCGGGCAAGAAACGGCACGCGTTGGTTCAACTGGGCTGACCCATCAAACGGTCGCTTTCGGGCGGCCGTTCTGCCCTGCGGCGATCCTGTATCGCGCTCCGCAAGTTTGGGCCAACTTCCTGCATTTGGGTGGCGTGCTTTGCGCATCGCCTCAAACTTCGAGAGACCGCCTGATGTAAAGCAGCCCGTGCTGGTCGATTCGATCTAACCTAGCCGATCAAAAAAAACGACCACCGTAGCGGTGGCCGTTTCTCGTTAGGGTATGTGGTCCGAAGGGTCGACTATCCTTTACCTTTACCTTTACCTTTACCTTTACCTTTACTCTTTCCCTTACTTTTTCCTTTACCCTTACTTTTGCCCTTACTTTTTCCTTTACCCTTACTTTTGCCCTTACTTTTTCCTTTACCCTTACTTTTTCCGTCACCTTTACCTTTCGCTTTACCGCCGTCGCCACCATCGCCACCGCCGTCGCCACCATCGCCACCGCCGTCACCACCAGCACCACCGCCGTCGCCACCATCGCCACCGCCGTCGCCACCAGCACCACCGCCGTCGCCACCATCGCCACCGCCGTCGCCACCAGCACCACCGCCGTCGCCACCATCGCCACCGCCGTCGCCACCAGCACCACCGCCATCGCCACCAGCACCGCCGCCATCGCCACCAGCACCGCCGCCGTCACCACCAGCGCCACCGCCGTCACCACCGGGATCAGAATTGCGATCCTCGCCTCTGGAGGTTGTGGCCGCGCTAATGCTCGCTGTCGGCAAATCCGTCAGCAGAGTCGCAAGCGCCGGACACTGCGCGCTCGTTACACTCAACGTCGTTTCAAAATCCGACCGTCGTTGAAGTTGCCTAAGGAAACTCGGGGTCACCTGCGCACAATCACACAGCCCCGTATAATCTCCAGCATTTGCCAGAGCGCGTGCCGTTCGTCCGTTACATACCTCTGGTGCTGCAGCCACGCTGCTGGTCAGCAGCAGTCCGAAAACAGGGGCCGCGACAAGTGCGCCCAGCGTCCGTTTTGCATTCATTACCATAACCATATCAGTGCCTCCTGACAGCCAAACACGCCGACCCGATCACATGTTCATTCACGAAACCGCGGAAATTGCGTGAACGCTCACTCTTCCCTTGGCCAGCCCCACAGCATCCATGCAGTAGACAAACATCCCCTGATCCGGTTAATGAACATTTGTTCATATCTTGTGGAGGAACCGACCATGCAACTTTCAACCACCGCGGCAATTATCACTGGTGGCGCATCCGGTCTGGGGGAGGCCACGGCCCGTCACTTTGCCGAGAACGGTGCGCAGGTCACCATCTTCGACCGCGGCTCCGAACGCGGCCAACAGGTCGCGGCAGAGATTGGCGGGCATTTCGTGCAAACCGATGTCACCAATGAGGCCTCGGTCACCGCGGCCATGGCCCAGGCGATGGACAAGATGGGCCGCATCACCGCGACCGTGAATTGCGCCGGGATCGCGATTGGTGCCAAAACCGTTGGCAAAGATGGCCCCCACCCGCTGGACGCATTCCAACGCACGATCGACATCAATCTGGTCGGCACCTTCAACGTCTCGCGATTGGCCGCCGCCGAAATGGCCAGGAATGATCCCGAGCCTGATGGCGCGCGCGGTGTGATCATCAATACCGCCTCCATCGCCGCCTTTGACGGGCAAAAGGGACAGGCGGCCTATGCTGCCTCGAAAGGTGGCGTGGTCGGCATGACCTTGCCCATGGCCCGCGATCTGGCCTCCTCTGGCATTCGTGTAATGGCCATCGCGCCGGGTATCTTCATGACCCCGATGCTGGCCGGTTTACCCGAAGAGGTGCAGCAACAGCTCGCTGCCGACGTTCCCAACCCTGCCCGCCTCGGCGACCCGCGCGAATACGGACGGCTGGCCGGGTTCATCGTCGAGATGGGCTACCTGAACGGAGAGGTCATCCGCATCGACGGCGCCCTGCGGATGCGCTGAAACACGGCCAAAGCTGCGACAATGTCATGCGCCGTTAACCAGCTTCGGCCTTTTCTTCCAACATCAACCACTCTTCCTCGGCCGCTGACAGTTTTTCCTGCCGTTCAACCAACGCCTCGGTCGCTTTCTGGAACTTGACCGGTTCGCGGGAGAACAGCTCCGGGTCCGACATCAGCTCTTCAAGCTTGGCGATCTCGGCCCCCAGCCGGGCGATCTCGGCAGGCAGTTTCTCAAGCCGGTGTTTTTCCGAGAATGAGAGCCCCGCCTTCGGTTTCGCCTCTTGCTTTACCTTCAGCCTTGAAGGCTTTGTTTTCTCTTCTTTTTTACCAGCCACATCGCCGCGTTGCGCGATATAGTCAGACCAGCCACCGGCATAAACTGTTGCCCGCCCATTGCCTTCCATCGCAATCGTTGTTGTAGCCACCCGATCCAGAAAATCCCGATCATGGCTGACGAGCAGAACAGTGCCGTTATAGTCGTCCAGCAATTCCTGCAGCAGATCCAATGTCTCGACATCCAGATCATTTGTCGGCTCGTCCAGCACCAGAAGGTTGGACGATTTCGCCATCAGCTTTGCCAGAAGCAACCGCGCTTTTTCTCCACCCGACAAAGACTTAACGGCCGCTCTTGCCTGCGCATCATCAAACAGGAACTCCTTGAGGTAGCCCACCACATGCTTGGGCTGCCCACCGACCATCACCTGATCGGCCTTACCTGAAACCCGCATCTCGGGATCGCCGGTCAGGCTGTCCCACAGGCTCATTTCCGGGTCAAGCTGCGCCCGAGCCTGATCGAATACCGCAATCTCAAGATTGGTGCCCAAGGCCACCGTGCCTTCATCCGGTTCAACCTGACCCAGCAGCATTTTCAGCAGCGTGGTTTTACCCACCCCGTTCGGCCCGACAAAAGCCACACGGTCACCGCGCTGCACCAGCAGGTCAAAGTTGCGCACGATTTGCTGCGCTCCAAACGCCTTGCAAACACCCTTGGCGTCAATCACCTTTCGCCCTGATTTCGGACCGGACTCCAACGCCATCGCAGCTGAACCCTGACGTTTGATCTGCGCCGCACGCTCGGCCCGTAGCGCCTGCAGCGCGCGCACCCGGCCCTGATTGCGCTTGCGCCGGGCACTGATGCCCTCAACAGCCCACCGCGCCTCGGACTTGATCAGACGGTTCAGCTTGTGCCGCTGCTGATCTTCTTCTTCCCAAACCTTGTCACGCCAGGTTTCAAAGGCCTCAAACCCCTGTTCCTGCCGCCGCACCGCCCCACGATCGATCCACAGCGTTGCCCGGGTCAGCGCACGTAAAAAAGCCCTGTCATGCGAGATCAGAACATACGCTGCCCGCGTCGCGCCCAACTCGCGCTCAAGCCACGCAATGGCTTCGATATCCAGATGGTTCGTCGGCTCGTCCAGCAACATCAGATCTGGCGCTTCGGCCATCAGCTTGGCCAGCGCCGCGCGCCGCCGCTCACCGCCCGAGGCGGTCTCAACCGCACGCGCCGGGTCGAATTTCAAACCTTCACCCGCACGCTCAACCTTATACAACTCACCCGGCTCCAACCCGCTTGATGCATAATCTCCAAGCGTGGCAAATCCCTGCATGCCGGGGTCCTGCTCCATATACCCCACGGACTTGCCCGGAGGGATCACGATCCCCCCCTGATCCGCCTCGACCAACCCCGCCATCACTTTCATCAAGGTGGATTTACCCGACCCGTTCCGCCCGACCAGCGCCACCCGGTCACCGGGCTGCACCACCAGATCAAGGCCGGAAAACACCGGATCGCCCCCAAAGGTCAGGGAAATGCCGGACATCTGCAACAAAGGAATTCTCGCCATGCCCGCCAGCTAAACCGGCCAGAGCAACGCGTCAACGCCCCTGTTTCACCTTTTGCAAAATACTCAAATCACCCGACAACCGCGCGCAGCAGGCGTTTGCGTTCTGCGGGAATCGCCCCGATCTCCAGACCTGTGAAGACGTGCAGCGTGTTCATATGCCGGTCGACCACCGCATGATCGCTGACCCAGCCCCCCATCATCAGATAGGTGCGCAGCAATGGCGGCATCCGCAGCATCGCCCGCTTCACGTCCGGTCGCCGGCGCAACCGCGCGGCAAACCGGAACACATCCGGCGCTTTAACCCGAGGCAACCACCGTTTCGGAGCCAGGTGCCGATGCTTGAGCATGGCAAACGCATCCAGATACTCCGCCGTCTCGGTTCCCGCGAAAGATGAGCACCCAAACAACATCTCGATTCCGTTCTGGTCTACATAAGCTGTCATCGCGCCCCATGCGATACGCAGGATATCCGGGTCACTCCGTTCAGGATGAATGCAGAAGCGGCCCATTTCCACCATCGGCCCCTGAAAAGCGTTAAGCGCAGACAGATCATAGAACCGGGCGGAATAACTTAACCCGATCTCGCTGCCACCCCGCATCGTCAGCATTCGGAAACAGCAGACCAGTTGACCCGCCTCGCACATATCCTCGATCAGGACATGCGCGCAGCGGGTGTCGTGTTGATCGCAATCCAGCTGCCCGGTTCCAAAAGCCATGGTCCGCAGCTTCTGCGCCGCCGCCACGTCCCGCGCGGATTGCGCCAACCGGGCACGGTACCGGCCCTTGCTCAACAAAACAGCCATGGTTGCATCCTCCTGCGGTTGCCAACCGGTCACATCTGTCTGGCCCTTAACACAGTATGTGTGACCGTCCTGTGACCGACGCAAGAGACCCGGGCAGCCTAGTTGCTGGCACCCGGAATATTCGCCGGGTTGAAGTTGCCGATATTACCCAGCAACTGCCGCAGGAAGCCTTTGTCTTCCACGTTGGAATCTGTCACGCGGCGGTCCAGTACGATGACATACCCGTCCTCCAGGCCAAAGCGCTCGATATTGCGCACGACACCGCGCTGGTCAAAGCTGATCGCGACCAGCTCGCGCGCGACAACCTCGGGCCGTCTGGGGCCAGAGGTACGGATGCGCGAGGCGACATAATAATACCCCGAATCCCGCACCAGACCCGAAGAGCTGGGCGCGCCGATGGTCTCTTCCACGCTTTCGCGCGTATCAACCCCGACCTTGATCTTGGCCAGATCCTCGGGCGGCGGCACATATCCGTGATTCTTGACGATCGGCGAACATGCGCCAGCCACTGCCAGACAGGCAGCAAAGACAAGTGTTTTCGATGCCGGTTTCAACCTGTTCACAACCTTCAACTTTCACACCCTCTTGCCTTGGCCCGTCGCGGACCCTATCCGATTACATCAAACCGGCGCCCCGGTTCAACACAGGAAAGGCTCACGAATGAGCAACAAGACATCTTTGCGCGTTGCGGACCTGCCCCAGAACGCCCCAACCGCGTTTGAATTGCGCCCCGCCCCCGACGTTCTGGAGGCGATCAAGCAGGATCTTGGGCTGCTTGGCTTGCGCAAACTGAGCTTTGCAGGGGACCTGCGCGCGCAAGGGAAACACGATTGGGCGCTGACAGGCAGGCTGGGCGCGACGGTCATCCAGCCCTGCGTTGTAACGCTTGAACCGGTGACGACACGGATCGACACCCCCGTCGCCCGTGTATTCGTGGCCGACTGGGCCGATCCCGACGAGCCCGAGTTCGAAATCCCCGAAGGGGACGAAACCGAACCGCTGGGCGCGGAAATCGATCCCGCACTGGTGATGGTCGAGGCGCTGTCGCTGGCCCTGCCCCAATACCCGCGCAAGGACGGGGCCGAGCTGGGGCAGGCAGACTATACCGAACCGGGCAAACAGGCGATGACGGATGAGGATGCCAAACCCTTTGCCGGGCTGGCCGGGCTGCGGGATGCGTTGAAAAAAGACGAGTGACAGGCAAGGGATTTCCTGTCATAGCAGGCGGTCAGAAAAATCACTTGAACATGACGAGAATCGCAGTATTTTCGCGCGCTCATCGGATTTTGGGTTGGACATTGCGGGGCAAGCCCCTTAAACGCGCGTCAAACCACGAGAAAACAAAGAATGTAACCCGGCTGGCGCCGAATCTGCTGGCCCATATCAGACAAAGGTTGAGGCCATGGCCGTCCAACAAAACAAAGTTTCCAAGTCGCGTCGCAACAACCGCCGCGCACACGACGCTCTGGTTGCTGCAAACCCGAACGAATGCCCGAACTGCGGCGAGCTGAAGCGCCCGCATCACGTTTGTGCGTCCTGCGGCCATTATGACGACCGCGAAGTCGTTGCTCAGGCCGACGAAATCGACCTGGACGAAGACGCGGCCTGAGCCTGATTGAACGCAGACCGAAGGCATGACGGATCAGCCCACGCAAACCGAACGGATCACCATCTCGGTTGACGCTATGGGCGGAGATTCGGGACCTGCTGTCGTTGTGGCAGGTATCGCCAAATCTGCGGACAAGAACCCAAAGATCGGGTTCATCCTGCACGGGCCGGAACAGGTATTGCGCAAACTGGTTGCCAAACGGCGTGTCCTTGAAGGACGCGTCGTTTTTCGTGATTGCCCCGATGTGGTCAGGATGGAAGACAAACCCAGCCAGGTGGTGCGCAGCGGCAAGCTGACCTCGATGTGGTCCGCGTTAGAGGCTGTGCGTCAGGGCGAGGCCCACGGTGCCGTGTCCTGTGGCAATACGGGCGCGCTGATGGCCATGTCGATGCTGCGTCTGCGCAAGCTGCCGGGTGTAAACCGCCCTGCGATCGCGATCCTGTGGCCCTCACGCAACCCGCAGGGTTTCAACGTGATGCTGGATGTGGGCGCGGATGTCCGTGCAGACGCCAAGGACCTGCTGCAATATGCGCTGATGGGGGCGTCTTACGCCCGCAACGGCATGGCGTTGAGCCGCCCGCGCATCGGCCTGCTGAATGTCGGCACCGAAGAGCACAAGGGCCGCGCCGAGCTGAAAGAAGCGCATACCATGATCTCGGATTTCGCGGATCAGGCGAATTTCGAGTTCGTGGGCTTCGTCGAAGGCAGCGATATCCCCGGCAACAAAGCAGATGTCATCGTCACCGACGGTTTCACCGGCAATGTCGCGATCAAGACCGGGGAAGGCACCGCCAATCTGATTGGCGATCTGCTGCGGCAGGCGTTCAAATATTCGCCGCTGTCGCGTCTGGCCTCGATCCTTGCAATCACTTCGCTGAACCGGCTGAAAAAGCGGATCGATCCGCGCCGGGTCAATGGTGGTGTCTTTCTGGGCCTCAATGGCACAGTGATAAAATCGCACGGAGGGGCGGACGCCACAGGCGTTTCGGCAGCGGTCAAGCTGGCCTTTACCCTCGCCGAATCCGGTTTCTCTGAAAAATTGGCCGCACGGGTTGCATCGACAGCCGTGCTTGCACAAGATGCGGCCCAGTCTCCGTCTCACTCGGAAGAATAACAAAAAAGGCAGTACCCCAGAATGGCAGGCCGTTCAGTTGTTGTAGGTGTCGGGCATTATTTGCCAAAACGCGTCGTGCCGAATTCGGAGTTCGAGAAGACGCTGGATACGACGGATGAGTGGATTCGGACCCGCTCGGGGATCGAGCGGCGACATTTCGCAGCTGATGATGAGACGACCTCGGATCTGGCCGCCAAAGCGGCCGAGGCTGCGCTGGCCGACGCCGGTCTGACAGCGGATGACATTGATGCCATCGTTCTGGCGACCTCAACCGCGGATCTGACCTTTCCGTCTGCTGCAACGATGGTTCAGGCGCGGCTGGGGATGAATCGCGGCTTTGCCTTTGACGTGCAGGCCGTCTGCGCCGGATTTGTTTATGCGCTCAGCAATGCCAACGCGCTGGTCCTGTCAGGTCAGGCCAGGCGTGTGCTGGTGATCGGGGCCGAGACATTCTCGCGAATCATGGACTGGACCGATCGTTCGACCTGCGTGCTGTTTGGCGATGGTGCCGGTGCATTGGTGCTGGAAGGACAGGAAGGTCAGGGTACATCGGATGATCGCGGGATTCTGGCAACCGACCTGAACTCGGACGGGCGCTACAAGGATTTGCTTTATGTCGATGGCGGGGTCTCGACCCAATCCACCGGGCATCTGCGGATGCAGGGCAATCAGGTCTTCCGCCACGCGGTCGAAAAACTGGCCAAAACAGCCGAGGTCGCGCTGGAACGTGCCGGCCTGACCACTGATGATGTGGACTGGATTGTGCCACATCAGGCCAATATCCGCATTATTCAGGGCACCGCCAGAAAAATGGGCCTGCCGATGGACAACGTCGTTGTCACCGTTCAGGACCATGGTAACACATCCGCAGCGTCAATTCCGCTGGCCCTGTCTGTGGGCAAGCAAAGCGGGCAGATCAAGCAGGGCGATCTGATCGTCACCGAAGCCATCGGCGGTGGCCTGGCCTGGGGTGCGGTTGCGCTGCGCTGGTAACCGGCGCAATCCGGCTTACAGAGCCGCCCGCAATTCATTGATATTGACAGCGAATTTCCCATCGCCATATGCTGCCCCATCAACAGGGGAAAAAGCATGGGCGACAAAACACTGACCCGAATGGATCTGAGCGAGGCCGTCTTTCGTGAGGTTGGCCTCTCGCGCAATGAAAGCGCGCAACTGGTCGAAAGCGTATTGAACCACATGTCCGACGCGCTGGTGCGTGGCGAGCAGGTGAAAATCTCGTCTTTTGGCACTTTCAGCGTTCGGGACAAAACCGCCCGCATAGGCCGCAATCCGAAAACCGGCGAAGAGGTCCCGATCCAGCCGCGCCGCGTGCTGACCTTTCGCCCGTCGCATCTGATGAAAGATCGCGTCGCCGCAGGGAATCGCAAGTAAGTTCAGGACGTCCAGGTTATGAGTAAGTCCCCCGATGCCTTTCGCACCATAAGTGAAGTTGCGGACTGGCTCGGTGTTCAGGCTCATGTCCTGCGCTTCTGGGAAAGCCGGTTCACGCAGGTCAAACCTGTCAAACGGGCCGGAGGGCGGCGGTATTACCGCCCCAATGACATGCGTCTGCTGGGTGGCATCAAAAAGCTGCTGCACGAGGATGGCATCACCATCAAAGGCGTGCAGCGCATTTTGCGCGAACAAGGCGTGGCGCATGTGGCATCGATGTCTCCCGGTCTGGATGAAGATGCGCCGCCTGAACCGGTGATCGACCAGACGGTTGTGCCCTTTGCCGCCCCGCCGGTTGCGCGCCCGGATCAGATTAACATGGATCTGGAAGAGCCGACGCCACACGCCGCCCCCGCCGCACCGCCCCCCGATGAGCTGGACGAGGCGCCGCTGATGGGGGGCATCGCCTCGCTGGCGTGGAACCGGGCAGAGTATGACGATGCGTTGCTGCACCAGATTGCGCCGATTGCCAGAGACCTGCGCAAGTGGCTGGACCGGGTCGAACACCACGCGGCGGGATAAGAAAAAAGGCGATGATTTCCTCTTGCCCCCGCCGGGAAAGTCTTTATGAACACTCCAACGTCGGGCTATGGCGCAGCCTGGTAGCGCGTCCGTCTGGGGGACGGAAGGTCGCAGGTTCGAGTCCTGCTAGCCCGACCAAATCACACCGACGTTTATGGCACATAAGCCAGATCCCGCTCTGGCACATGAGGGGATCGAGATGACAGGTGTATGCCCGAACCAGCAACTTGAAGCGATGATCGCACGGGGTGAAATCACCGCAAACCCAGAGGTCATTGCCGCTCAGGTCCAGCCAGCCAGCCTTGATCTGCGTTTGGGAACAGTGGCTTATCGGGTTCGCGCATCCTTTCTGGCCGGTGAAGGGCGCACCGTCGCGGATCGCCTGACCGAGTTTGAGATGCACCGCATCGACATCACCGAAGGCGCGGTTCTGGAAAAAGGCTGCGTCTATCTGGTGCCGCTGATGGAGGCGCTCGCCCTGCCCGATGATGTCAGCGCGGTGGCCAATGCCAAAAGCTCGACCGGGCGGCTTGACCTGCTGACGCGCACCATCACCGATGGCGGGGCCGAGTTTGATCGGGTGCCTGCAGGGTATTGCGGCCCGCTTTATGCCGAGATTTGTCCCCGCTCCTTCTCGGTCCTCGTGCGCCCCGGCATGCGGCTGAACCAGATCCGCTTCCGCAAGGGTCAGGCGGTTCTCAGCGATGCAGATCTGACCACACTTCACGCGCAATCGCCGCTGGTTGATGGGCCTGCCGTCATTCAGGACGGGTTGGGATTCTCGGTTGATCTGCAACTGCCCGACACCGATCTGGTTGGCTATCGTGCCAAACCTCATACCGGCGTGATTGATCTGGACCGGATCGGGGAATATGACGCGCAGGAATACTGGGAAGAAGTGCGCACCAGCGACGGCCGTATCATTCTTGACCCCGGCGCGTTCTATATTCTCGTCAGCCGTGAGGCCGTGCACATCCCACCCATGTATGCCGCCGAGATGGCCCCTTATCTGGCCATGGTCGGGGAATTCCGGGTGCATTATGCCGGGTTCTTTGATCCCGGCTTTGGTCATGCCGAGGCAGGTGGCACAGGATCACGCGGCGTGCTTGAGGTGCGCTGCCACGAGGCCCCTTTTGTTCTGGAACACGGGCAGGTCGTCGGGCGGCTGGTCTATGAGAAGATGGCAGAGATGCCCACGCAACTATATGGCGCGGGGATTGCATCGAACTATCAGGGGCAAGGCCTGAAACTGTCGAAGCATTTCAAGGCGGTTGGTTGACTCAGGGAGGCCTTACTTGAGGTCCCGGTTCTGATCGCCTGAAACAGGGGCCGAGGGTTTTTTAGCGCGGCCCTGACCGGCCTTGCGGCCCAACTGTCCTGCCACATCGAAACCTTTGCTCACCCCATGATTCACGATCCGGCGCATCACCTGGCGCACGATCATGTCGATGATCCGATTTGCGTTCATTCGTCTACTCCGTTTCGCAGGCGCTAATATATGCACCCTATGCGGCAACAAAAGGGCTGTCCGATCACTCTTCCTCGAACAGCTCGGTCTGATCTTCGTCTTGCTCTTCCTCCTGCCCCTCGCCCAGCGGAGCCACGCCCGGAGGTGGCCGGTTTTCCAACAGCCCGGCGGCGCGCAGCTCTTTCAGGCCCGGCAGATCGCGGGCGTTCTCCAGCCCGAAATGATCCAGAAACTCGGGCGTGACCACAAAAGTCACCGGGCGGCCGGGCGTCATGCGGCGGCGGCCCAACCTGATCCATTCCATCTCAAGCAACTGATCGATGGTGCCACGCGAGACCGAAACGCCCCGGATTTCCTCGATCTCGGCCCGGGTGCAGGGCTGATGATAGGCGACGATGGCCAGTGTCTCGATCGCCGCGCGGCTCAACTTGCGGGTTTCGACCGTTTCCTTTTGCATCAGAAAGCCCAGATCGGGCGCGGTACGGATGGCCCAGGCCTCACCCACCTGCACAACCCGGACCCCGCGCCCCTCATAACGTTTCTTGAGCATCTCAACCGCATGCGTCGCGTCACTGCCATGGGGCATCCGCGCCTCCAGATCCGCAATCGTCACCGGCTCGGCGCTGGCAAACAGAACAGCTTCGACCATCCGCTCCTGCTCGGCCAGGGGTGGGGCTTCGAACAGAGTGCCGGTGCCATCGTCTTGGGGGGCGTCAATCACGGGTTTCGGTCCTCTTGCGCAGGTGGATCGGGGCAAAGGTTTCGCTTTGCCTCATCTCCATATGTCCTTCTTTCACCAGTTCCAGCGAGGCCGCAAAGGTCGCCGCCGTGGCCGAGCGCCGCCTTACCGGATCGCCATCCCAGCCGTCGGGCAGATAGGTCTCCATATCCGTCCAGGCGCCTGCGAACCCGATCAGAGGGCGCATCCGCTCCAACGCCTGTTCCATGGTGAAGACAGCATCGCGGTCCATCACGAAGGGCCGGAATTCATCGCGGGTGCGAATGCGGGCATAGCCCTGCATCAGGTCCAGCAGGGTGGCCGAATAGGTCACAGTGCGGAGGCGGGTGATATCCTCGCCCTGCCCGCGTTTGAAGAAATCGCGCCCCAGCTGGTCGCGCGCCATCAGCCGCGCCGCCGCATCGCGCATGGCCTGCAGACGCTCCAGCTGGAACGCCAGATGCGCCGCGAGTTCCTCGCCAGACGGCCCCTCGTCATCAGGATCAGGTGGCAGCAGCAAGCGGGACTTGAGAAAAGCCAGCCACGCCGCCATCACCAGATAATCCGCCGCCAGCTCGATCCGCAGTTGACGCGCCTTTTCAACAAAGGTCAGATATTGTTGTGCCAGCGCCAGAACCGAGATCTTGCGCAAATCCACCTTCTGTGTCCGTGACAGGGTCAGCAGCACATCCAGAGGTCCTTCGAACCCGTCAACGTCAACAATCAGCGCCTCGGCGGCCAGCCGATCGGCGACCGAAACCGAGTCTTCGCTGAAAAGGTTATCCTGCATATACCTGCCCGCCCATTAGGGCAGATAGTTCCGCCTCGGCGGCGTGGATGTCAAGTTCCTGCGGCGGTTGCCGCATCGACAGCGCGCGTTCTGCGCGGGCTTGTGCCGCATCGGACATCCCGGCCGACGCCTGAAGCACCTGCCTGCGCTCCTCAAACGTGCCGTTGCAGTGCAAAACCACGTCGCACCCGGCCTCCAGCGCCTGCCGTGAGAGGTGTTGCAACGACCCGCTGAGCGCCTTCATCGAGATGTCGTCAGTCATGATCAACCCGTCAAAACCGATATTCTTGCGGATCAATGTCATCATCGCGGGCGAAATCGTGGCGGGTTGCGGATCGATCCGGTCATAGACCAGATGCGCCGTCATCCCCATCGGCAGGTCATTCAGAGCACGAAACGGGGCGAAATCACTGTTTTCCAGCGCATCCAGCGGCAGATCGACATGAGGCAGATCAAAATGGCTGTCCAACGTCGCGCGGCCATGGCCCGGCACATGTTTGAGCACCGGAAGCACGCCACCGTCCAGATGCCCTCGGGCAGCGGCACGGCCAATGCGGGAAACCGTATCGGGATCAAACCCATAGCAGCGATTCTTCAGAAAGGGGTGCGTTTCGTCGCGCGCCAGATCGACCATCGGGGCGCAATTGCTGTCAATACCCAGCGCCAACAGCTCATGCGCGATCAGCCGGTACCGCAGATATATGGCCCGTTCGGCCTGATCTCCGGCACGCACGGCATGATCCAGCGGGGGGTGCCATTCCCGCGCCAGCGGCGCGCGCACACGCTGTACGCGGCCCCCTTCCTGATCGATGGTTATGGGACAGTTCCGGCCCACCGCCTCGCGAAAATCATCACATAGCGCCCGCACCTGATCCGCACTTTCGATATTGCGGGCAAACAGAATGAACCCGAACGGGTTCATTTCTCGAAACAGGTGCTTTTCTTCGGACGTCAGCCGCAGCCCTTCGGCATCGGTGATCGCGGCTCCGAACCTCACCGGGCGGCGACCGGGATGCAATCGGCACCCTGCGCGACCAGGGCGGCACAGAACTGGCGCGAGTCGCTCAGATCGTCAAAGCCCATAACACGCAGGCGATAGAAGGTACGCCCACCACTTGAGGTTTTCTGGATAACACGCTGTTTTCCATCCATATACTCACCAAATCGACCGTTCAGACGCGCCCATTCCGCCTGAGCGACATCAGCACTTTCATACGCGCCCAACTGTGCCAGCCGGGTGCCTTTGCTCAGTGTGTCGGGATCAACATCCAGACCAACGGCAGCTTTGACAGCAGCATTGATTGCAGCCTCGGTCGCGCTGTTTGACGGGATTGAACTGGGCGTTGCGCGTGCGGGGCGCACGTGCGGGCGCAGTGATCTGCGCACGCCGGGCAGTGCCGCGATCTTGGGGTCAGGCTGTTGTGCGGCGTAGTCAGCCGGATCAATTGCCGGCTCTTCCTCGGGCGTGACCAATGAGGCCAGCTGCACCCCCTGTTCCTGTGGTTGTTCAGCTTTTGCTTCATCCGCAAGACCCGCCACCACTGCATTTACTGTGGCCTGATCTGTGGCTGGTTCTTCCACCACATGCACCGCGTTTGTTGCCTTCACGCCCATTGGCTTATCTTCATCCGTCAGCGAAACAGGACGCGGTGCCAGTATCAGGCGATCTGCAGGGGCGGCAGCAGATCCCACCGCCGCAACAGCATTCACTGCAAGGCCCTGATGATCAGCAGGCGTTCCACCCGGATTTTCGGGCTGGATACGCATCGGCCCTTCGGCAGCACGCACCACGGGCACACCACTGACATCCCGTATCACCAGCTTGTAGCCCCAGACACCAACACCTGCGACCAGAGCCAGTGAGGCAACGGCCCCAAGCATATTGAAGATACGGCCCAGCCCTGCGCCTGCGCGCGGGGCCTCGTCATACCCATAGTCCTCGTCAGAAGTGTCATACGCATTCTGCGGATGCGTTTGATTCGTGTAATGTGCCTGCTCGGGGCCTGGATGCCCCGAGTAATCGTAACGTGCCATATCCGCCTCACCGCCCGATTGCGCCTTAAAAAATGGCGCGCGGGTCATTTCTTGCCTACCTCGTACCGGCGGTTCGGGCGATATTTGTTACCGCATCTCCTGCGCCGGAGTAACGCCAAGAATACCCAGCCCCGCTGAAATCACAACAGAAACAGACCGGGCCAGAGCGATTTTTGACTGGCTTGTGGCAACATCGCCATCCTGAATAAAGCGCAGTTGGGTTTCTTCATTGCCCTTATTCCAGAGCGCATGAAAATCCCCTGCCAATTCATAGAGATAGAAGGCAACTCGGTGCGGTTCATTGGTCCGTGCGGCGATTTCAACAAGGCGCGGCCATTCGGCCAGTTTCTTGGCAACAGTCAGCTCAGAGGCATGATCGATCGTGCCCAGATCGGCCCCGGCAAGGGTCGCATCATCGGCCGCGATCCCGGCCTCGGCGGCGCGGCGCAGGACACTCATGACGCGGGCATGAGCGTATTGCACGTAGAACACGGGGTTCTCGCGGCTTTGTTCAAGCACTTTGTCGAAATCGAAGTCCAGCGGCGCGTCGTTCTTGCGGGTCAGCATCACGAACCGGGTCACATCCGGGCCAACCTGATCGACCACATCGCGCAGGGTGACAAAGTTCCCGGCTCGCTTGGACATCTTGAACGGCTCGCCATTCTTCCACAGCTTTACCAGCTGCGTCAGCTTGATATCCAGCGACACCTTACCATCGGACAGAGCCGACACAGCCGCCTTCATCCGTTTGACATAGCCACCATGATCTGCGCCGAACACGTCGATCAGAGCATCAAAGCCACGGCTGACCTTGTCATAGTGATAGGCGATATCCGGTGCGAAATAGGTCCACGCCCCGTCCGATTTCTTGACCGGGCGGTCGACATCGTCGCCATGCTCGGTCGATTTGAACAGGGTCTGTTCGCGCGGTTCCCAATCCTCGGGCTTTTTGCCTTTGGGCGGTTCCAGCACGCCCTCATAAATCAGCCCCTTGTCGGTCAGTGATTGCAGCGCGGCCTCGATCCGGCCCGTGCCATAGAGCGACTTTTCCGAGAAGAACACATCCATCTCAACGCCCAGCGCCTTCAGATCGGCGCGGATCAGGTCCATCATTGCATCGGTGGCAAAGTTGCGCAGATCCTCAAGCCACTCGCTTTCGGGCTTGTCGATCAGGCTGTCACCGTATTTCGCTTTCAGCGCCTCACCGATCGGGATCAGGTAGTCGCCGGGATACAGCCCCTCGGCGATCTCGGGGCTGAGGCCATTGGCCTCGCGGTACCGCTCATAGGCCGAGCGCGCCAGCACATCCACCTGCGCACCGCCGTCATTGATATAGTATTCGCGGGTCACGTCATGGCCCGAATAGGCCAGCAGGCTTGCCAGCGCATCACCGAACACAGCCCCCCGCGTATGTCCCACATGCAAGGGGCCGGTGGGGTTGGCCGAGACATATTCCACATTGACCTTCTGCCCCTGCCCCATGGTCGAGCGGCCATAATCGGTGCCCTGAGCAAGAACAGCCGTCAGAACACCCTGCCAGACCGAGGGCGCAAGACGCAGGTTCAGGAACCCCGGCCCCGCCACCTCGGCGCTGGTGATCCGGTCATCCGCCGCCAGTTTCCCGGCCAGCGCATCAGCGATGTCGCGCGGCTTCATCTTCGCCGGTTTCGCCAGCACCATCGCCGCATTGGTCGCCATGTCGCCATGCGCTGCGTCACGCGGCGGTTCGACCGCCACGTTGTCAAAACTCAACCCCTCGGGCAGAGCGCCGTCGGACTGCATCTGCGCCAGCGCGTCCAGCACCAGGCCACGGATCTCGGAAAACAGGTTCATTTCGGATGTCCTTTTGCTTGCCCGGCGGTTTACCACGCAAAGCGGCAAGGTCAATGGACGCCTCAAGTTTGGCCTTGGTTTGCCCGCAATCCCCGCTAAGGTCGGCCTGCCACACCAAACCGGAGACCGCCAATGCGCCTTGCCCTGCCCCTGAGCCTTCTGTTATCCGCCGCGCTGCCCGCCCTGGCCGACATGCCCGCCCCACAGGGCCATGTGTTAATCAGCCTCGGTGGCGCTGTCAGCGAGACCAACCTACCCGCGCGCGGTGAGAATGATGGCGGCCTGCTGGGCTTTCTCCAAGTTACCCATGACGGGGCCGCCGGGTTTGACGCTGCCATGCTGAACGCGATGGAACAGATCGAGATCACTATCCCCTACGGCCCCGAAGGCCATCAGCGCGACATCACTTTCAAGGGCCCCCTTCTCTCGGAGGTCATGATCAAGGCCGGGGCCGAAGGGAAAACAGCGCTGCCTACGGCCATGGATGGCTATCAGGCAACAATCTCATGGGACAGTATTACGGCCTATCAGCCGATCCTTGCCACCCATGCCGACGGCGCGCCGATGGGGATCGGGGGCTACGGCCCCACAATGATCGTCTTCCCACCTGCCGACAACGCCGAAGCCGCGCAGGATCAAGCCAGCCAGCAGGTCTGGGCGCTGGCCTATATCGGGGTGGAATGAACCGGGACAGACCGTCCCGTCAGGCGCGCGTGATCCTGCAGCGCAAACCGATCCGTCATCCCGGCGATATAATCTGACACGATCCGGGCCAGCGCGGTCTCATCCGGGGCTGCCTCGATATCGGCGTGCCAATGGGTTGGCATCTGCTTGGGGTCCGCCAGATAGATCGGAAACAGGTCCTCAACCACTTTGCCAACCTCAACCCGCACCTCCATCACCGATGGCGCGCGATACATCCGGGCGAACAGAAACGCCCGGATTTCCTTGAGCTGGGCCCAAAGATCCGTTGAAAACCGCACGACCGGATGGCCCAGATGCCGGATATCCCCTACCGTCAGGGCACCAGAGGCAGCGATCAACCCATGCGAGGTGTTGATTACGTCCGACACCATCACCCCAAAAACCCGCCGGAGCGCCTCATGCCTGCGGCGATAGGGATCAAGCCCGGGGTATTTGCGATCAACCTCGGCGTAACACTCTCCCACGATGGGCAGTTGCGTGATCTCTTCATCAGTGAACAGCGCAGCCCGCAACCCATCCAGCAGATCGTGATTGTTGTAGGCGATATCATCCGACAAGGCCGCAACCTGGGCTTCGGCGCTGGCATGGGTGTTCAGTTCAAGATCAAACCCCGCATTGCATTCGGCCAGGGCCCACGGCAGTTCGCCCAGCACCGGGCCATTGTGCTTGGCGATGCCTTCAAGGCATTCCCAGGTCAGGTTACAGCCATCAAAGTCAGCATAGTGCCGCTCAAGCTTTGTCACGATCCGGATGGCCTGAGCGTTATGATCAAAACCACCAAAGGGTCGCATCAAAGCGTGCAGCGCATCCTCGCCAGTGTGCCCAAAGGGGGTATGCCCAAGGTCATGCGCCAACGCGACCGCCTCGGTCAATTCACCGTTCAACCCCAGCGCCCCGGCAATGGTACGTGCAACCTGAGCCACTTCTATGGAATGAGTCAGCCGGGTACGATAGCTATCGCCCTCATGCTCAACAAAAACCTGCGTCTTGTGCTTAAGACGCCGAAATGCGCTGGCATGAATGATCCGGTCCCGGTCGCGCTGAAAGCATGACCGGAAACTGCTTTCTTCCTCTGGCACAAGCCGCCCCCGCGCGCGGCCTGGATCCGAGGCAAAACCTGCTCTGTCCAAAGGTCTTGTCCTTGTCGCCTGTCCTTGCACTTTCTATATTGTAACGCGTAAAGGAAATAAACCTTTGGAGTCCGGCATGAATCTGCCCCCAACAGTCACAGAACGCGCGTTT
>DS999531.1:2026050-2537189 GCA_000158135.1 Rhodobacteraceae bacterium KLH11 | reverse complement strand
CACACCCCCAGGATATTTTTAGCCAGATGAAGAGGGATCCGCTCTCTGACCGCTCAGAGCCAGAGAGCTTCACCTGGCGCGGTCATCGGCGTCCCCGCCTGTACCGCTTGGGTAATTTTCAACAAATTGGTTAAGGATCCGTTTCTTCATCTGGCTAAAAATATCCCGGAGCGCGAGGCAGCGCCTCGCAAACCCGCTCTGCGGCTTGCCGTTGGGCCGGTTCTGCGCGATAGGTTGCCTTAAGGCATCGGAGGATCGCGTATGAAAATCGCAACGTTCAACATCAACGGGATCAAGGCGCGCGCCGAAGCTTTGCCTCGCTGGCTCGATGATGCGCAACCGGATGTGGTTCTTCTGCAAGAAATCAAGTCGATCGATGAAAACTTCCCGCGCGAGATTTTCGAAGACCGCGGCTACAATGTGGAAGCGCACGGCCAGAAGAGTTTCAACGGCGTCGCTATCCTGTCCAAGTTGCAACTGGAAGACGTAACGCGTGGATTGCCCGGTGATGACATGGATGAGCAGGCACGTTGGATAGAGGCCACAGTTGTGGGAAAGAAAGCAGTGCGGATTTGCGGATTGTATTTACCCAACGGCAATCCCGTGCCCGGGCCGAAATATGACTACAAACTCGCCTGGATGGAGCGCCTCTATGACCGCGCGCGCGCGTTGCTGGCCGCAGAGGAGCCCGCGCTTATGGCGGGGGATTACAATATTATCCCGCAAGCCGAGGATGCAAAACGGCCCAATGCCTGGCGCGAGGACGCGCTGTTCCGGCCTGAAAGCCGCGCGGCATATCGCAAAATTCTCAATCTGGGTTTCACCGAAGCCTTCCGCGCTCGCACTCAGGGCCCCGGTCACTATTCATTCTGGGATTATCAGGCCGGTGCCTGGAACAAGAACGACGGTATTCGCATCGACCATTTCCTGTTGACCCCCCAAACCGCAGACCTGATGCGGGATTGTCGGATTGACTCCGAGGTGCGAGGGCATGAGAAACCATCAGACCACGTGCCGGTCTGGATCGACCTCGATCTCTGAAACCCTAGACCGTCGCGTCGTGGCTGTAGATCCACTCGTATCGGCGTGCCAGTCGTGGGCCCAAGGCCATCAACGCGGCCTGAGCCGCCAATCGCATCGGGCCGCGCAGATGGAAGTTGCGGGCGTTCGCACCGGCAGCCGCGACCACCCGTTGTGCACGCGGACGACGGCAGGCTTCATAGGCTGCAAGGGCCTGTGTCACGTCGGTGCTGTCCCTGAAAGATCGCATCAACACCCAGGCATCCTCCAACGCGAGGCAAGCGCCTTGCGCCATGAACGGTAGCGTCGGATGAGCCGCATCGCCCAGCAGGACGACCCGCCCGTTTTGCCAGCGTTCGGCGACGGGTCGCAAGAATAAAGCCCAGATATTCGGCTCTTGCACCTGCTCAAGCATTTCGCCGACCAGCCCGCCGAAATCAGCAAAACGCGCCCTCAACTCTTCAGGGTCGCCGCGCAGGCGCCAGCCTTCTTCGTGCCAGTCGGACCGCTCTTCAACCGCAACAAGGTTCATCAGCGTATGGTCACGAAGAGGGTACGTCACCACATGTCGCCCCGGCCCCATGGTCAAAACAGCACAAGGTTTTTGATCACGGCGCGCCCATGGGATCGTTGCCCGCCAGGCCACTTGATGTGTAAATTCCGGCACTTCAGGACCGTTCAAACTGGAGCGGATTTCACTTCGCCCGCCATCGGCGGCGATGGCGCAATCAACGTGCAGGCTGGCCCCGCCCTTCAAAGCGATCTCGACCCCGGATGGGTGCTCGCACACCTCAGTGACACGGCTGCCCAGCCGAAACTCCACCCCTTCGCGAAGGGCTGCCTTGTGCAGTAATCCCAGCAGGTCAGCGCGATGATAATAATAGGTCGGCCCAGCGGCCGGTTCCGGTATTTCACTGACAAACCGCCCTGCCCGATAATCGCGCAGCACAGTCCCGAAAGACCTGACGCCAGCCCCGGGCGTTTTCCCCACGACGTTCAGGGCACGCAGCACAACCATTCCGTTGGCACTGATCTGGAGGCCTGCACCAACCTCGGCCAACTCAGGCGCCTGTTCCAGCACCGTCACATGCGCCCCCTGATGGCGCAGCGCCAGAGCGGCGGCCAGGCCACCGATACCGCCGCCGATGATGCCGAATTTCAGACCGTTGATATCCATCACCCTGCCATAACGCAAAAACGCCGGGGCGACAGGCCCCGGCGTTTGTGTTTATTCTTCATGGTCCAGCGATCAATCGTCGCGGTGAACCTTTTCGCGGCGCTCGTGACGTTCCTGCGCCTCCAGCGTCATGGTTGCAATCGGACGCGCATCCAGACGCTTGAGCGAGATCGGATCACCGGTTTTCTCGCAATACCCGTATTCGCCCTCGTCAATCCGGCGCAGGGCCGAGTCGATCTTGGCGACCAGTTTGCGCTGACGATCCCGCGTGCGCAGCTCAAGCGCGCGGTCGGTCTCTTCGCTTGCGCGGTCGGCGACATCGGGAATGTTACGGGTGTTGTCCTGCAGACCTTCGATTGTATCGCGACTGCCTGCGAGTAATTCTGTCTTCCAATCCAGCAGCTTGCGACGAAAATACTCAAGCTGGCGTTCATTCATGAAAGGTTCATCTTCGGCCGGGCGATAATCTTCCGGCAGAAAAACTTCCTGCTTCATAGTTGCTCCCTCGGTATGGCCTGAAACGTCGGTAGCGGTAGTTTCACCTGACATTTGGCACCCCCTTCTGCGCAGCGTTTATCCGACGGGCGCATGAATGTCACTACACAAACTTCGGACCAACGCACCGTCACACGTTACTTGTCTAAATATGAGACAATGAACAGCAAATCCTTGTTTTTCTGTGGAAATTGGCGGGCAATTTCTGGGCAACCCTGCAACCACCGGGGCATTCAGGCCAATCCGAATCAAGCAAAGGGGTTGGAGTCGCTGAGAAATTCACTGCGGCGACGCAGCGGCCCGGCTTGTCAAAATCATTGCCGCTCTGTAACCCGGACACCACAATTTCGCGCGCAACCGCATGAGGGCCCGATGACCGCACGTTTCCAAGGCACAGCTGAATATGTCGCCACCGATGATCTGACCATTGCGGTGAATGCTGCCGTCACGCTGGAACGCCCGCTGCTGGTCAAGGGCGAACCCGGAACAGGCAAAACAGAACTGGCCAAACAAGTGGCCGGTGCTCTGGGTCTGACGATGATCGAATGGAACGTGAAATCCACCACCCGGGCGCAGCAGGGCCTGTATGAATATGACGCGGTCAGCCGGTTGCGGGACAGCCAGCTGGGTGATGAGCGCGTGCATGACGTCTCGAACTACATCCGCAAGGGCAAGCTGTGGCAGGCATTTGATGCCGGTGAAAAAGTCGTGCTGCTGATTGATGAAATCGACAAGGCCGATATCGAGTTTCCCAACGACCTGCTGCAGGAGCTCGACAAGATGGAGTTCCATGTCTACGAAACCGGTGAGACGATCCGGGCCAGGAACCGCCCGATCGTGATCATCACCTCGAACAACGAAAAAGAGCTGCCCGATGCGTTCCTGCGGCGCTGTTTCTTCCACTATATCCGCTTCCCGGACGAGGCCACGATGCGCCGCATCGTCGAGGTTCATCACCCCGGCATCAAGAATGCGTTGCTGACCACCGCCCTGACTCAATTCTATGAAATCCGTGAAACGCAGGGGCTGAAGAAAAAGCCCTCGACCTCGGAAGTGCTGGACTGGCTCAAGCTGCTGCTGGCCGAAGACCTCAGCGCTGAAGATCTCAAGCGCGATGGGGCAAACGCGCTGCCGAAGCTGCATGGCGCACTGCTGAAAAATGAGCAGGACGTGCACCTGTTCGAGCGTCTGGCCTTTATGGCGCGCAACAAACGGTGATCGCGGCTTGCCATCAGGGCGGCCGGATGTCAGCATTGTGCAGATAAAGGCCCGACGCAGAACGCGGGCTGCAAGAGCAGGAAAATGATAATGCCCACCGCCCCCGCGATCCGCCCCCTACGCCCTGAAGACCGGGCTCAACGGGCCGAAATGTGGCGCGATTATCTGGCGTTTTATGAAACCGAAGTGGCGGATGAGGTCTATGACAGCACATTCGCACGCCTCTTGGGCGATGATCCAAATGACTTTTCCTGCTTTGTGGCGGAACTTGACACGCAGTTGATCGGGCTCACCCATTACCTGTTTCATCGCCACGCATGGAAGGTGGAGCGGGTCTGCTATCTGCAGGATCTCTATGCCCGCCCTGAGGCGCGCGGAACCGGCATTGGACGGGCCCTGATTCAGGCGGTCTATGACGAGGCGGACCGGCAAGAGGCCCCCTCGGTCTACTGGCTGACGCAGGAAAACAACCACACCGCGCGCAAATTATACGACCGCATCGGCAAATTGTCGCCATTCCTGAAGTATCAGCGCCCATGAAACATCTCGGCATAGCATTCCTGCTGGCAGCGCTGTCAGCCTGTACGGCGATTGACCCTGTCGACGCCCCGACCCGGATCAAGGCGATCGAGGCCGTGCTGCCGCCCTCCAAATCGTTCGGGGCCGCTCGCCCCACACCGCCGGTCCGGTCGAACGAGAATATCGCAGCAGATTTCCTGTCGCTTCATTTTGCGCTGGAAAGCGGTGCGAAACTGCCCGTGTTCACCCGGTTCGAAGGGCCGGTGACCGTGCGGCTGACCGGCATGCCGCCAGCTTCGATGCAAAGCGACCTGAGCCGCCTGTTGACCCGGCTGCAGCGCGAGGCAGGCATCGACATTCGCCAGATACCCGAGGGTCAGGCCAATATCACCATTCAGGCCGTAAGCCAGAAACAGATCCATCGCATTCTGCCACAGGCCGCCTGCTTTGTTGTGCCCAACTCCTCCAGCCTTGAGGAATACCGCCGCGACCGGCGCAAAAGCAAAAGCAACTGGACCGAGTTGCGCAGCCGCGAGCGGATCGGGATATTCATCCCCTATGACGCCAGCCCGCAGGAAATCCGCGACTGCCTGCATGAAGAACTGGCACAGGCGCTGGGTCCGCTGAACGACCTCTACCGCCTGCCGGATTCGGTGTTCAATGATGATAATTTTCACACCGTTCTGACCGGGTTCGACATGCTGATCCTGCGCGCGGCCTACGCGCCCGAACTGCAAAGCGGCATGACACAGGAACAGGTGGCAGCGCTGCTTCCCGGGGTGCTTACACGCCTGAACCCGCGCGGCGACCGGATTGCCGCGCAGCCGGTCTCGGAAACGCCGCGTGCATGGATCAATGCGGTGCAACGCGCGCTGGGGTCCGGTGCGGGCTCGGCCCGGCGGATCAATGCCGCAAATGAGGCCGCACGGATCGGGCAGCAGCAAGGCTGGACCGATCAACGCCGCGCTTATCCGCACTATCTGCTGGGGCGGATGGGGCAGTTCGACGACCCCGAAGCGGCACAACAGCAATATGCCCTTGCACTGAAATATCTGGACGCCACCCCGGGCACCGAGGTTCAGCGGGCCCATATCACCGCCCAGACAGCTGCCTTTGCGCTGGCACAGGGTCATGGTGCAGACGCCCTGCCCGCGTTGAACGACGCGATCAATGTCATGACCCGGGCCGAGAACGCGGCGCTTTTGGCCACCTTGTTGTTGCTCAAATCCGAAGCGCTGCGACAGGCCGGCCAGATTGAACAGGCACGCACCGTCAGGCTGGACAGTATCGGGTGGGCACGCTACGGCTTCGGCTCGGATTTGGTGGTGCGTTCGGTAACACAGGATATCGCGCAGTCAGCCGCCACAAACACAGGTGGATAACGGCATATGATAGTGGTTTTGGGCATGGCAATTCTGGGCGCCGTTCTGGGCGCTCTGACAGCCCGCAAACGCAATGGCAGCGGCGCGGATATGGCACAATATGCTGCCGGGTATGGCATCGCCTGTGCGCTGCTTGGTCTGGCCATATCCCTGATACTGGTCCGTATGGTGTAGCCCCTTGTTCCTGCCCTTTTTTGACACCCTCCGCAAAGCAGGCATTCCCGTATCGCTGCGGGAATATCTGACCTTTCTGGAGGGTATGAAAAAGGGGCTGGCAACCTATGATGTCGAAGCGTTTTACTACCTTGCCCGCGTCTCGATGGTGAAAGACGAACGCAATATCGACAAGTTCGACCGCGCCTTTGCCGCCAGCTTCGAAGGGTTGAACGAGATCAGTTTTGATCAGGTGCTCGACGCCGTTGACATCCCCGCCGAATGGCTGGCCAAAATGGCTGAAAAGCATCTGAGCGCCGAAGAAAAAGCCGAGATCGAAGCGCTTGGTGGTTTCGACAAGCTGATGGAGACGTTGCGTGAACGCCTCAAGGATCAGCAGGGCCGCCATCAGGGCGGCAGCAAGTGGATCGGCACCGCCGGAACCAGTCCTTTCGGCGCCTATGGCTACAACCCCGAGGGCGTGCGCATCGGCCAGAAAGAAAGCCGCCATCAGCGGGCCGTGAAAGTCTGGGACAAGCGCGAGTTCCGCAATCTGGATGACACCGTCGAACTGGGGACCCGCAACATCAAGGTCGCGCTGAAACGCCTGCGCCGCTGGGCGCGCGAAGGCGCGGCGGATGAGCTGGATCTGGACGGCACTATCCGCGCCACGGCCGAGCATGGCTATCTGGACGTCAAAACCCGCCCCGAACGCCACAACGCCGTCAAAGTGCTGTTGTTTCTGGATGTTGGCGGCTCGATGGATCCACATATCAAGGTGGTCGAAGAACTGTTCTCGGCCGCGCGGACCGAGTTCAAGCATCTGGAATACTATTACTTCCACAATTGCCTCTATGAAGGGGTCTGGCGCGACAATCAGCGGCGCTGGGACCAGCAGACCGCAACCCATGAGGTCCTGCGCACCTACGGGCCAGATTACAAATGCATCTTCGTGGGTGACGCTTCGATGAGCCCTTATGAGGTCGCCTATCCCGGCGGCGCAAATGAGCACTGGAACCCCGAGGCCGGTCAGGTCTGGCTGGGCCGCGCCCGCGAGCAATGGGCATCGAACCTGTGGATCAACCCGGTGCCCGAGAAATACTGGGACTACACGCACTCAATTGGTATGATCCGAGAGATTTTCGAGGATCGCATGGTGCCGATGACACTGGCTGGGCTGGAACAGGGAATGCGCGAGCTGACGCGGTAGTTTGTCGTCAGGAAGCCACGCTGAAATTCAGTCTTGACCTCAACCTGGGTTGAGCTCTCACAGTAGCGCAATTGCTATCACAAAACCACGAAGAGCTTACCGTGCACCTGCTGACTGTCCTTGATCACCCGAACCCGAACTCGTTCACTGCAGCAGCCGTCGCGCGCCTCACCGAAGGGGCAAAAGCCAGCTAGAGGCGGCTGGAGAAATACTTACACTGGGGTAACCGTTCCTACTTGAACTCACAAGTGATATCGATGGTTATGCTGTTGCGCTGCAAGGGGTGAAGGGACAGTGGCATCCAATACCGCTTGGGCAAATTGGGAAGAAATCCGTTCAAGTCAAACTAGGTCGAAACAACTTACCAAGGAGCGGTGGAGGCGGGGGTGACCCACTCGTTGAAAACCAAGATGTTGGTCTTCATGTCTTTGTGATAGTCGTATCCGACGATCCGAGTGCACCAACCACGATCAGTGGATTAATTGAGTGGCTTGCGAACAAAAAGTGTAGCATCGCAATTGAGCAGATTCGAGTTATACACTAGTCTCAATCAAATGATACCTCGACAACACGCTGATTCTGCGCCAGAATTCGCGAAGGCTCTAGTGACGCTCTTACCTTTAGAGTCGATTTGAAAAGTATTGCTGCTAGGGTATTATGAAGTATCTATTATCTCCGTTGTTTGTCGGAACTCTGTTTCTTAGTTTCGTTTTTGTAATAATCAAAGTTTCCGCGTTTGTTTTTATGAACGGATTGCAGCCGCAATATTTTATCCTTCCAGCTCTTCTAGTTATTGCAGCTATTTTTGTAGGAAAACTGGAAGGGGTGCAGCAAGCTTCAAACAGCATTCAAGCTTTAGACAAGGATGTCTACACTGAAATTGCTTCGAGTAAGAAGTGGGTGCAAACATATGAACGAATTAAGAAACACTACGACGATCTGTCAACTGCTCGACAGCTAGTTTCGATTTTAGCTATTCTGTCTTTTAAAGAGATTCTGACATCTTTTGACCATGGTTTGCAAGAGTTTACAGTTTGGTGCACGAATTTCAACTCAGATTGGATATCAGTACCCACATTGATTAAACAACATTGTGATAGAGTTGAGTATACGCTTCTTAACGGTACTGCGAACTTTGTTGCATCAGCAGCGATTATTGCATGGGCCTTGCAGTTGCTACCCAAAAAAGTGGCTAGATTTGATCCTGTACGTCATCTAAAGGGCCTGAATCTAATACTGGTAAGAGTTCTCTTGTGGGGTGGAAAGAGTGGAATTGGCCACCCGGTTGACTTGATGATGTGGTTTTATCGATTAATCAATCGAAAACTCCCTTCTTCGCAAGTTAGATTTCCTCCAAGCAAAAGTGGCGTTTTGGATGCGTTAGCGAAGAAGAGAGGGTACTCTATCGAGAAAATGATAGTTCGGTTAAGATTCTTTGAAGAAAGAGTAGTGTTAAAAGAAGAGATCACGTTTCGCTATCATAGAAGCCACTACAGAAAAGACACCGAAGCAAACGAGTTGGTCTATATAACGGATATTGCTAATAGTTACGGCGGTTGGTCAGATTTAGATCAACGAAGTTGCGAGATCGAATCAAGGTTCCATTATTCGTCGGAAGTTGAATCGGCGTTTCTTGCTGAGCAAAGAAGTAGTAGTTTTTCCAAAGCAAAGGAAAAGGATAGCTCCAAATTCTATACGAAGTTCTCATTCTCCGATATATTGAAGTCGAAAGACAGTGATGAACTAGATGTGGTTTGCAGTTCTGAATATCTTTTTACAAAAAAAGACTTTTCAGATTTGTCGGTCGATCATTCGATTGAATTCACTCTTACTATGCCAATAAGAAAACTGATAGTTTATTTGGAGACAAGTCTGCCGGATCGAAATTTTACCGGGCCAAAGCTAGTGGTAAAAGATCCATTTAGCCATGAGAAAAGTGTAGAAATGCATTTTTCGGACACAGCCAATCCAGGCAACGATGTTAGGATATCTCGTGTAATAGAACGAGAATTCCCGCCTTTGGGCGCAGATGTAGAGGTTAAAACAAAATTTAGTTAACAGGCTTAGTTAAATATTTAGCCCGTCTTTGATTAACTAGACGTAATGTTGCTTCAAGCCTTTGTTTGGCGAGACGGGAGGCTTCCTCCATGTCTTTCATTTGCTTCTCAGCAATTTTGAAGTGCTCAGAAGCTTCGCTTTTTTCGGTTTTCTGCTCTTTTACGCTCATTTTTAAAATCTTTCTGTTTTTCTAACAATATCACATTTTGTACTTGACAACAAACGGGTATCAACATGATGTGTTGAAGCTTGAATTGAGCAGGGTTTTTGAGAATACTTTCAACGATAAGGAGGGCTGCAATGTGTAATGATCCCAGAAACTGTGGCCGTATGTCTGCACGAACGATAGCTCGTCGAACCGGTTTTTCCAAGAGGAGTGTTCGCGCGAAAATCAGGAATCATGATGGACTTCCTCCATCAATCCACCGAGATGAAGGTGGGTCGGTTGGAGAGTACTTTTGTGTTGAGCACCTGACCTATGTACAGCACCGGCGGAGAGAAATTTTCCTTTATAGTGTTAGGCGTAAGCAAAGACACTACATGCAGATGGCGAGCAGACGAAAGGACTTCCACAACAAAAACTAGGTGTTTGCTTTCTTCGACTGGACGGCAAAAAAGGCGATGAAAATGAGCTCGATCGGAAAATGGCCATGTTTCCTATCCTCATATCTCGAATAGGTTCCCAACTTTATTGTCATTACTCTAACAGTTTTGAACCGCCCGAAGGATTGGGTTTCTAGTCATCTGGACCCAAGATCGTGACATCCCGAGCGATTTAAAGCTACTGATCACACGGTTTGCTGGTAGCCTGTGTTCGCCGTACCGCATTTTTTGTTCGGCGTGTGAAGTATTCATCAGGTGTTGGCAGAAACTCTGCCACAGAACGGCAAAAGCTAGGTTTTTTCGCTTTTGGGAGAATAATCCGATCATTCTACATCAATTTCTCCGAAGCTCAACTCTACTTCGTCTAAGTGGCTCAATGAAGATTCCGCGTTGTCCAAAATTCGATGGAATTGCCCAATGCATCTATCCGACCTCTCCCATTGTAGTTTGGACGCGGCAAGATGGCGTTGCAGTATTGCGATAACTTCATCCCATTGCCGAAGAGATGCGAAACTTGAGGCATTAGAGATTCTTTCATAAGAGTTACTCGCGGTATTTCGACCAGTTTGAATCTCTGCCAACAGTTGCTCGATGATTGTATCAACCTGAGTTTGCAGGTGGGCAGAATCGCTGGGGTCTTCACAGAGCGCCTGAATGCGATGCATCAAGTGAACTTGTTCAGATCGCAGCATTTCAGCGGTTTTGTTCAACATAAGTTCAAACTCAGCGTTGAGCTTACTTGCTTCATTCCGTCTTGCGCTGACAGCTTGTGAGTGGTGTTGCCCTAGGCCGAGAATTGACAAAATTGATGAGATAATACCTTCCAATTCAAAGCTCCCAGTGTATGTCGGGCAAAGTTATGTTACTTCTTAATCTTCTATTCAGAGATACAAGTTCTGCCCACTGAACAGCGCCGCTGGTGGCCAGATATCGACACTTAGCAGCATCACCTAACTTTGCTATCTGAACATCCTGAAAGAAGTCCTGCACCCTTCCCAGATCTTCCTTTACGGTTTCGGCCTCAGCGATACGCGCCAGATTAACCGCGTCGAAAAAGCAGGGAATTGTTACTTGGCGGTTGAAAGCGCTTTGTTCTTCATCAGATGGGATCGCAGGATCAATGTTCAACTCGGGTTGCACTTGAGCCAGTTTCGCTTGGATCAGGGGCATCTCAATCACATGCCCCAGCTGTTGGAAAACCCAAGTGGCCGCTTTAGGGTGTGAAACACCACCAAATTCTCGTTTGGCGTCTTCCCGTTCGACCAGCATCATCATGGCAGAGATGGCTGCTGTCCGGCGTCGGATCAATTCCCAGCCACTCACAGAGTAGGCATCCAGCAGCATTTCTATAGCATCGTGGTCGGCCTGCATTTCAAGGCAGGGCTTAACTTTCGGCCAATCCACTTTGCCGATTGCGTCATACGCATTGGGACCCTCCATGCTTCCCTGAACCAAGCCCAACCGCTCAGGTACGTTAGCTTCGATCAGGCACAAGCGCCCAATAAAATCAAAATGCCCCATCTGATAGTGATTGAGCTCATGCAACATGAGGAAGACCAATCCAAGATGCACCATTTCAGCTTGGTCAATCGCTATTGGCGTACCCACACCACCGAGAAAACCATCGTTCATTGCAGCGGCATCCCAAATATAGGAAAGCGATTGTACAATACCCGTGCTGACTGAGATGCCTACCGTGCCGCTATCCAATTCAGCGACAGCCCAGAATGTTTCGTCTTCGACGGACGTAAGCTTGGGCTCTACTTTGAACGGCTCGCCAGTTGTTGCCTCGTAACGGTCCAGTGCGGTGGGCATTGCCGTTTCAATAGCAATTATTTGGTCTTCTAACATGCTATGTATTTGGCATCAGTGAATTGATTTTGCTACCCTTCGCCCGGATGATGGCAAGTCTGGCCGCAGATCATGGCGAGCAGAAAATTGCAATGATCAACGCCACGTATCTGAAGGTGCACCGCACAGCGACCAGTCTGGGTGTCAAAAAAAAGGGGATCGTGGACGCCGGATAGGCCGAACCAAGGGTGGTTCACCTGAGTTTATCTCGCCTCAAATCCCCAAGCCTTTCGACATTCGGATATTTGTCCGTCGTGGGAAAGAGAAGCCAGTTCCCCGTCGATCCGGCCTAATGTGCCTTAGTTGCCACTCTATCCGCATTGTCAGTCAGTCACGTGGAACAACTGTGGTTAGCATGCACGATATTGTCACTGAATATCGAAGGTAGGATTGAAATTGGTCGAACGTTGTGAGAACAACAACAAGAACTCATCTTTAGATTGATTATTAATGAGCATTGACAGACAAGGTCAGACTTCGACCTCGATTGCGCAAACCATCAGCATTGTCGCGCTAACAGCCGTTGTTTCAACATTGGCCACATTGGGGGTGATCTACATGATCACCAACTTCAAGTTTTCGTTCTTAGCACTGCCGCAGGAACACTGTATTTCTATCAACGAAAGTCATATGTGCTTTTTCACAGGAAGCATCGAGTCAGACGGTATGATTTCGGTTCTTTCAACTTTCTACACCAACCTGATCGTAATTCTGATCGCAATATTGACCATAATTGGAATTCTTTCGGCTTTGAGCTTGCGATACTCCGCCAAGCAACATGTTGAAGCCGAGCTTCCCCAACTGACTACTTCATACTTTGACTCTGCTCATGGCCGCAAAGCCATAGATGAACGCGTTACCGAAAAAAGTAAGGTTACGGATGCGGAAATACAAAAGCTAAGAGAAATTGGGAAGGATCACAGTGAGTTCATCTCGGGTTTCTCCGAGCGCCTGCAAAAGCTGGAATACAACTTCGAAGAGATAGACACTGGGGAAACCGTGTCTGTTCCCAACGAAGACGATAGGGAAGACTAACATGGTATCTCGCGCCCCAAAACGTCCAGTACGACCGGGAAATGGAAATCGAGAAGTCGCTTTGCCTCCGCCGGGCTTGTTGGATTCACCTGAGCAGGTGATTTCATATTACAACCGCATGGGTTTAGACCTTAACACCTCAGTTCCAATTGAGCAGATTATTCAGTCCAATCCTGAGCTTGAGTTAAAGTATGCCGATCTCGGGATCAACGATGCGTACATTAAGAAAATATCAGAAAATAGCTTTGAGATTGGTGTGAATAAAAACCATCACCCGAATCGACAGAGGTTTTCGCTGGCCCACGAGTACGCCCACTACCTTCTGCACCGAGGAAAAATCCACTCCATGCCCGAAGGTGAACAAATCTTACACAGAAACGGCGAGCGGAACCCAGTTGAATACCAAGCAAACAACTTCGCGTCTGAACTTTTGATGCCAGACGATCTTGTTAGAAGAGCGTTCCGAGCCTCGCATGGAAATTTGTCTCAAATGGCGCAAAGTTTAAGAGTATCAAAGGAAGCCTTGAAGTATCACCTTGAAACATTGGGGTATCGTGTCCAATGAACTATCACCTTTTGCTGAAAATGGGTGATGCGGAAATTCGAGCTTGGAAAAACTTGAGTTCGGACAGAAAGCGTCAGATTTCCGTTCATTGCGAAATTACACGCGGGCGAAAGAAACCGAATAAGGATAAATTGGCACCCGCTGAATACAATATAGGGAAACAGTATTGGTTAATCGAAAACGAGTTTCACATTTGCCAAACTTGTGTTGTTGACATCACGCGAGAGCCAACACTTTTCTCTACCGAAACAGAGGATCTTGGTCGTAGTGCTAACGGGTATCATAGTTGGGTCTCCAAAGTCGCAGAGCTTCACGAAAAGAACCCCACAGTTCGCCCCACTCTAATTGTGAACCCGACTGAGGGTGATAGCTTTGACCAGTTTCAAAGCGACCTTTTCGCTCAATTTGACAGTTTCTCTCAAAAGTATGACCGCATTTCGTATCGAGCATCCGTATTGCACGACGAAGGTTTCCTAGATGATATTGATTTATTGTCTGATCGGATAAATGAGTTTTGTCAGGGCGATTGCGTGTTTGAGGTCGTTTTAGACTTTGAGTGCTTGCAACCATCTACCGCTCCTCTTCATGCTTCCTATGCCGCCCCAATTGTTCGGGACATTCGCGCAAAAATTCCTAAAGCGGTAGTTGTCTGCTTGGGAACATCGTTCCCAAAGTCGGTAACAGCGATTGGGGATGAAGCTCGTGACGAGTTCAGACTTGAAGAAGCTCACCTGTACCGAGAAATAAATCGCACACATAACGAACCCGTTGAGTACGGAGACTATGGTTCAATCAACCCAATTCGAAATGACTTCGCACCGCCAGTAGGTATTCACCTACGGGCGCGCGTTGACTTCCCAACCGACAAGGGCACGATTTACTACCACCGGGTTGCGCCAAGGATTGATCGAGTAAGAAAAGTTCTGCTGTCTGCTCGCAGCGCCATGTACAAAGCTGCTGCGAAGAACGTAGTTCAAGATAAGGAATTCAGCGTGATAGGAGATTCGTGGGGATTCGATAAAGTGGAGGAAGCCGCAAGCAAATCACCCTCGGGCAGTTCTCCGAATTTTTGGATATCAGTCAGAATGGAGATGCACATTTGCAGAAGGCTGGATGCCATTGCTGCGCGTCAAGAGCCGATTTAATTCGCACTGCTGCCCTTTGTCTTAGCAGTCTGCAAAATGCAGTCACACGACCCCAAGAGCAATGCCTATGCAGTGTTATTGGACTGTAGCGGTAGCTTTAAAAGCTACCGCGAGATGTGGGTCGTTTTGGCACTATACCGCTGCGCCCTATTCGCGCCCCATACGGCATTGATGAATACCGCAAGATGTGTGCGGTAGTACCGCACATCTTGGCAAGGGGGTCCGCTGCGCGCCCCCGTTGCATCCCCCTAAGCTATGGCTGGAGCAGGGCATTGAACCCTAATCCAGCCAGCAAACATATCGGTGTTTGATCCCTCGTCAGGAAGAAGTCATCTCTCCCCAGCACCCCATAGATCAACCCTACGCGGATTGAATGCCGCCAGCTTGTCGAAGCTGAACCCGAGCAGAGAGATTTCACTCTCCCTGCACCCATCGACTTGGGAGGCTTTCCTGCCCTCAAGACCCCAGACCACACTCATGGAGATCAAACGGTTCAACCCGTTGGATTGCTGTCTTGGGACTACCGCCCCCAGCGCGGCACAATGGCCCAAGGCGTAAGGACCAGTGTGGCCAGTTCTAGGCCAATGACAGGCACAGCATATCGCCGAAACTGCGCGGAGTTTGCGGAGAGGAGCCACCCAATGGCCAGCCCGATAAAAGTCATACCGACAATGATGCCGATACGAATGAACATGGGTGTATAACTCAGTTCTTGAGGGAGGTTCAGCATTCAAGCATCCAATTTTCTTAAGGATTAAAGGGACAAGCCAAGATTGGGCTTGCGTGAAATTGATTTAGGTGGAGTTTGGTTTGATTTTCTCTAGGCTTGGCTGATGGAGCGTGCCAAAAGCTGACGTTCGCCCTGATGCCGTTTTTTCAGAGCCGCAACGCATTTTTGCAGGGCGCGACGTTCCTTCATCTGTTCCCAAACCATGAAATCTCGTTGCCTCTGATCGCGGCGGTCACAGGCGCGCGCTTCTTTTTCATTCTGAAACCGAATGGGTTTGGCCTTGCCGGTGAGGCGGTCAAACAAACCGCGCAGCCCCTTGTTGAGCCTACCGAATCGGGCTTTGGTTTCTTCGATCCAGCGTTTCTCTTGACCGTCTCTTAGCTTCTGCCGCTCTTTCTGATGGGCATGTTTGAGGTTGCGATGTTCATCACGTAGCGGGTCAAACTCGCAGGTCTGACGATCCTTGGTTGGAGAAATGAAGCCCCGCATTTGGCCGGTGACTTTGCCGAGAATGTCAGACTGCGTGTCTGCTACTGACGGCAGATTTTCTGGTGAACCCAGTTTGACTCTTACATCCTTGGCTTTTAAGCTGGTCCATTTGGGAATGGCGTAGATATTCCCATCGACATCTAAAGCGACGAAGCCGCGCCGATCCCCCTTGGCCAAGAAATACCCCCGATCTTCGAGGGCATTCTTGAAACCAACCTGACTATCACTTCGCTCCCATGCTTGCTGGAACGCTTGTTTGATCTCACGTGGGTCAAGGTTTTGGCGCTTGGCCTGTTGCCATTCTTCCAATGTGAAGTTCAGGGGGGACTTGTTCTGATAGACTGCCAAACCATCGGGTAAGTTCCATCCATGATCCAGAAACAGATCACGGGACACATCCCGCAGCTTGTTTTTGAAATGGGGCAGGTTAATTGCCTTCATCTCATCCGCGTCGATGCGTGACCAAACTACATGGGCATGGCGACGGCCTTCTTTTTCATGGAGAATGATTGCGCGGGGTTGATTGATTAGACCGAGCTTTTCTTCGGCCCGATCCACCGCCTCAATAAACGCATCCTCAGTGACATCATGCCCGGCAGGTGGGTTCAAACTCAGTGAAAACATAAATCGCTTGCAACGGGTTGCTTTGGAAATGGCGTGTGCCTCTGACAAGGCACTGTGAAGTTGATCAGATAAAAAACCACGCAACTCTAAGCATGAGACATGATCGTTGTCACGCTCATTCATAAGGTGGTCCGCCAAAGCCTTTGCACCGCCACGTTGTGAGCCCTTGAGGATCAAGATTTGATCCCCAATGCTTCAATCAACTTGGCCCGCATCCACGCGACCTCTGCGACGGCGCGCTTAAGATCAGCTTCCAATTCGTCATCAAGAATCAGAGTTCCTTGGTTCTGATGTTTAGCGATCTGGTTGAGATTGCTTGATGCGCGAGTTTGGCCAAGGCGCGCCAGCACCTCAGCCAAGAGCTGTTGCACCGCAACAGGTGGTTTTTTCCGCCTACGGTATTTGGGGGCCTCGTCGGCAAAAACCACGGACTTGATGTATGACGCCAACGGCATGGACCCAGCTTGGGATTCCAGTCGCTTACGCTCAACGTCGGTCAATCTGAGAGAAAAAGGTGCAGGGCGTGTCATGGGCGCGGCCCCCGCAGAAACGATTTGTCGTGATCTTTCAGGAGGTCATGCCAACGCTCTAGCTCGTTGAATATTTCATCCAGATCAGGGGTGTTTACGCCATCGGAACAGTTCGAAGTCGCTCTTTCCGAGCGCGCGTTCCGATGAAATGGAGGCTGCCGGATACACAGCTGCGCTTGAGACGATCTGGACCGAGGGGACCTTCGGCTATTTCGGGTTCTCCCCCCGGAAAATCGAATTGCTCCACGGTTCAACCGGTTCGGCAGAGCGGCGGCAGGCCCTTTTAAAGCGTTGCCATGATATCGGCCTTGAGCTGCCGAACCTTCTCCGCGCTCAGTGAACTGGAATTGACTGAACTGCCTCACATCGAATTGCAGTGGGTTTACAGGATGCCCCCTACTTTCCATTTGCTCTTGCAGCAATGAGAACCCATATCTAACTCATGCTGCGCCTAACTCCGATCCTGCTGGCCATTGCCTATGCTGTCGTGATGTACCGGATTTCCGTCTGGCGCACGCATCGTGATCTGGATGCGAAATCCATCGAACTGGCTGATCCTACGCTGAAACGCATGACCGACCGGCTGGCGGCGGCGTTAGAGATTGATCGGGTCCCGGTCTATATCTACGAGATTGATCCCGTGAACGGGTTGGCTGCCCCGGACGGGCGGATATTCATCACCCGCGGGTTCTATCGCAAATATCGCAATGGCGACGTGTCTGCTGAAGAAATGACCAGCGTGATCGCGCATGAACTGGGTCATGTCGCGCTTGGTCATGCCCGACGGCGGATGATTGATTTCTCGGGCCAGAACGCGCTGCGGGCCGCGCTGGTGATGCTTATGGGCCGGTTCATCCCCCTGATCGGGGTCTGGATCGCAAATATGCTGACGCATCTTCTGGCCTCGCGCCTGTCGCGGGGGGATGAGTATGAGGCGGATGAATATGCAGCCGCCTTGCTGACCAAGGCCGGGATTGGGATAGAGCCGCAGAAATCGCTGTTTCACAAGCTGGAGGACCTGACGCAACAGCGTGCGGGGATGGTCCCGGCGTGGTTGATGAGCCATCCCAAAACCGATGAGCGGATCGCGGCGCTGGAGGCGTTGGAACAGCGGTGGGGCGCTGGTGGATAGGTTCGGGCAGCGAGGGGCCAGCCCCTCGCGCTCCCCGGGCCAGATGAAGGATCCCGGATTATGTGGCGAGGGCTTTTCCCAGGCGCGGGAGGCGGGCTTTTTTCATCAGGGCGCGTATCGTCCATTGATCGCCGGACAGGCGGTTGGCTTCGGCCAGAGTGGATGATGCGACCTGTGTCATACCGTCGGGATCAGACAGCCAGATACTGTGCAACAGCCCATCGGGATCGCGGCGATCGAGCCCTTCTTCGGCAAGGAGATTCCTTGGGAAATCCCGGGCATTGACGGTAACAATCACATCCGCCGAGCTTGTGATCGCTGTAGCCAGAACATGAATATCAGCGGCGTCAGGCAGCCAGAGGCGTTGTTCGACGCCCAGCTTGGCGGGATGTTCTGCATTCGGCCAGCGCGATTGGATCAATGCTATTTCGGCACGGGCCTGCGCCTCTCCTTCCGGGCCCAGTTTGCGGGCGGCGCGGGCCCATTCTTCGAGGATCCGGGCCGACCAGACAGGGGTAAAGTGGCCAAGGCGGGCGGCCCCCAGCAACATCTCTCGCATCACGGTGGGGTAGATGACGCAGGTATCCAGAACCGCTTTCACAGGCGATAGAACACGGCTTTGAGATAGCCGCTTTCCGCCAGTTGCGGCAGTTGTGGGTGGTCCGGGCCGGCAAAGCCGGTATGGATCAGTTGCGCCTGTCGGCCAGCCCGCCCGATACCGCGCGATGATGCATCGCGGAACCGGCCGAGATCAGCGGCGTGCGAGCAGGAACACAGCCCCAGATAACCGCCCGGTTTCACCAGTGGTGCTGCCAGACGCGCGATGCGTTCATAGGCACGCAAACCTGCGTCCAGCGCCTGTTTGGAGGGCGCAAAAGCAGGCGGGTCGCAGATCACTACATCAAATGTTGCAGCCTCCTGACCCAGTTGGGTGAGCATATCGAACGCGTCGCCCTGTCGGGTTTGAAAACGGTCTGCATAGCCCGAGGCGGCGGCCCCTTTCGTCGCAAGCTCCAGCGCCGCAGCAGAACCATCTACGGCAAGCGCCTGCGCCGCACCACCTGCGAGCATGGCCAGACCGAACCCGCCGACATGGCTGAAGACATCCAGAACCCTTGCCTGTGGATGGACCAGCCCCGCTGCAAACGCATGATTGGGGCGCTGATCGTAAAACAGGCCGGTTTTCTGCCCGCCGGTCAGGTCTGCCATATAGGTTGCGCCATTCATCGGCACGGGCAAGGGCGCGTCAGGCGCCGTGCCGTGCAGAGTTTGGTTGAGGTCGTCCAGCCCTTCGAGACCACGGGTGCGGCCGGATGCGTTTTTCAGAACCGTGCCGACCCCGGTCACCCTGATCAGCGCGTCTGTCAGAGCGTCAAGATGCGCCTCGGCCCAGGCTGCGTTTGGCTGGATCACGCAGGCATCGCCGAAACGGTCGATGATCACGCCGGGAAAGCCGTCTGCTTCAGCGTGGATCAAGCGGTAATACGGGGCGTCAAACAACCGTTCGCGCAGCGCCAGCGCGTGGCGCAGGCGGGTTTCGAACCAATCAGGGCCCAGCTGTGCCCCGATATCGCGATCCAGCACCCGACACATGATTTTCGAAGCGGGATTGACCGCGACCAGAGCGATGGGCGCGCGCTTGTCATCTTCGAGCACCGCCAAGGCACCTGCTGCGATCTTGCGGGTGCGGCGGTCCGTCACGATGTCGTTGGCATAGACCCACGGGAACCCGTGGCGCAGACCCCGCGCATTGGCTTTGGGTTTCAGACGGATACGAGGGCGGTCAGATGAGATGGTCATGGACGCCCTCATACTCATGAACCGGTCGGGGTGAAAGCCCCGTCAGCGGTTGCGGCTGCGCCAGCCGCCGCGCCGCTTCGGCGTGTGGGTGGCCTGCAATCCTTCGGCCAGAACCTGCGTCATCGGGTGATCAGGGGCTTGTTCGACATACGCGCCATGCAAATCCGTCAGCGCCTGTTTCTGGTTTCGGGTCTCGGGCAGGCTGAGTGCCCAATCCAGAAAAATGCTGCGGCATTCGGGCAAGGTAATGCCGTCGATGCGATAGGCCTCGCGAATCAAGCCCTTGTGGTCGTTCGGATCATCACTGCGCCCCATTCTCTCTCCCTCCGACGACGCCACCGATCAATGTGGCGGCTTTGGCATAACAATCCTGCAACGCGGTTTGCAGTTGGTCGACCTGATCGAACCCCGTGGCCCGGCACAGGAAGGCCGCGCCACCCTCACCGATCTTGTCGGCCTCGATCACCCTTCCCGACAGCAATCGCGCTGCGCATTGCACAGACCAGCATAGCTCGTAACAGCCTTTGAGGGTTTGCGCCTGCGCGACATCCAGCAAACCGGTAGCGACCGCGCCGTCCAGCCCCGAAGGAACATCGCGCTGCGGCATCCCGGCCAGCAATGCACCGGTCTCGGCCAGCAGTTCGATATCCATCATCCGGCCCGGCCCGTTCTTGGCGTCCCACACCCCCGCAGGGGTTTTGGCCGCAGCCAGGCGCGCGCGCATCTCGGCGACCTCCTGCAAGACCTTGCCCTGATCGCGCGGGCGCAACAGAAGGTCAGCACGGAAGCTTTCAATATCCTCGGCCAGCCCGGCATCCCCGGCCACCACATGGGCGCGGGTCAGGGCGAGATGTTCCCACACCCAGGCTTCGTTCTGCTGATAATTGGTAAAGCTGGCCCAACTGGTCGCAACCGGCCCCTGATTGCCCGAAGGCCGCAAGCGCATGTCGACCTCATACAACCGCCCCTGTGACATCGGCGCGGTCAGCGCGGTGATCAAAGCCTGCGTGAAACGGGCATAGTAGGTCCGGGTGGCCAGCGGGCGCGGACCATCAGACATGTCCTGATCCTGCGGATCGTAGATCACGATCATATCCAGATCGGATTGCGAGTTGATCCGCCCGGCCCCCAGCGACCCCATCCCCAGAACCGCAGCGCCGCGCCCCGGTGCGGCCCCGTGTTTCTTTGCAAACTGCGCCGCAACACAGGGCAGAAGGGCCGCGATGACAGCCTGCGCCAGCTCGGAATATTGCTGCCCGGCCTGCCCCCCGTCGATCAGGCCGCGCAGGTGATGAACTCCGATGCGAAAGTGCCATTCCTTGCACCAGCGGCGCGTCAGGTCGAGTTGGGTCTCATAGTCGCTCTCACCCGAGAGTGCCTGCACCAGATCAGCCTGCAATGCCACCTGCCCCGGCCAGTCACTGAAAAAGCTGCCGCCAATCACCGCATCGAACACGGATGCATTATGCGACAGATGCGAGGCCAGGGCGTGTGACGTGCCAACAATGTCGACCAACAGATCAATCAGCTGCGGGTTCGCGTCAAACAGGGAAAACAGCTGCACCCCGGCGGGCAGCCCGGCCAGAAAGCCATCCAGCGCCACCAGCGCCTCTTCGGGTTTGGCGGTTTTTGCCAGACGCGACAGCAGTTCGGGCCGCAGCCGTTCGAAGATCCGCGCGCCCCGTTGCGACCGCAGCGCCGGATAGGTGGGCCAGCGGGCCAGTATGCCCTTGTCAAACGCGACCTCCTGCGCCGGTGCAGGGGATGATCCCGGTCCGGGGGCAAAGAAGCCTTCGGTCAGCTCATGCACCTCGGTCAGGCGGCGGGTCAGGTCGGCGGTCAGGTCGGCACTGCTGAGACCCATCAGGCAAGCGATCCGTTCGATCCCGTCTTCGGCTTGTGGCACCTTGTGGGTTTGCGCGTCATGTACCATCTGGATGCGATGTTCGACCTCGCGATGGGCGCGGTAGTGATCCGAGAGCTTCCCGGCCACATCCTTAGGCACCCATCCTTTGGCGGCCAGCGCCTCCAGCCCCGGGACCGTTCCCCGTATCCGCAGATCGGGGTCGCGGCCCCCGGCGATCAACTGACGGGTCTGGGTGAAGAACTCGATCTCGCGAATG
The DNA here is from genome assembly GCA_000158135.1 of Rhodobacteraceae bacterium KLH11. Classification (GTDB taxonomy): domain Bacteria; phylum Pseudomonadota; class Alphaproteobacteria; order Rhodobacterales; family Rhodobacteraceae; genus Ruegeria. The sequence continues at coordinate 2,515,330 of DS999531.1, read as the reverse complement.
CCGCCCTGCCCCAGCTTCATGTCATGCCCGGGAATCGTAAGGCTGCCACCGGTTCCTTTATTCTCACGAATGCGCAGGCGCATGTCATGGGCGTCCTGAATGGCGGCAAAGTCCAGATGCCGCCGCCAGACGAACGGGCGCAACGCGTCCAGAAAGCGTTGCCCGGCGGCGATATCCCCGGCGCAGGGGCGCGCTTTGATATAGGCCGCCCGCTCCCATGTGCGGCCAAGGCTTTCATAGTACCGCTCGGCCGCTTCCATCGCCAGACAGACGGGGGTGACGGCCGGGTCGGGGCGCAGGCGCAGATCGGTGCGGAACACATAGCCGTCAGCGGTTTTGTCACTCAGCGTGGCGCAGAAATTCCGGGTGGCCCGCACCATGCCCTGACGGGCCTCGTAAAAGTCATCGGGATCAAAGCGGGTTTCGTCAAACAGCACGATCAGATCGATATCCGAGCTGTAGTTCAGCTCGTGCGCGCCCATCTTGCCCATCGCCAGAATAACCATCCCGGCGGCGGTTTCAACGTCGTCTTCGGCCATGCCCGGCAGTTTCCCGCGCCGGATCAATGCCGCAATTTCAGCTTTTGCCGCCACATCCGCTGCCAATGCGCCGAAATCGGTCAGCGCCGAGGTGACCTGCTCCAACGGCCACGCCCCGGCCAGATCGGCCAGCGCCGTCAGCAATGCAATACGCCGCTTGGCCTCGCGCAAGCCCGGTTTCAGCTGATCCGCAGGCAGCGCACGCGCCGCCTCCATCACCTCGGCCAGCGCGTGATCCGGTTGCTGCAAAGCCTGCGGCAACCACGCGTGCTCCTGATCAATCAAGCCTTTGAGGTAGGGGCTGGAACCCGCCGCCCCTGCGATCAGCTCTCCCTGTTCAGCGGTCAGGTCCGACAGCGCGGCGCGGGTTTCCGCGCCCAGTTCGGGATGAAACGCGCGCGGTACACGGTGAATGGCAAGGGCCGGGCTCATGCACGCTCCAACGGGGTATCCTGACTGAAACTGTTGATCCAGACATCATGACGCCGCTCCCAAAGGGACGAAATCAGCATCGCCTCCCGCTCGGTTGCATTCGGGCGCTGATAGTCGGCACGATAGGAAAGCAGTACCGCATCCGTCGACAATACGCGCAATCTGGTATCGCTGAGCTCATACCGCGCCATCGTCGGTGCATCGGCAAACTGCCCGACATGATCGTCCCGATTGGCAAACCCGGTTGGGTAGACCCCCAGAAAATCAGGGCTCAGCAAAGCGCGATCCGCCTCGGCATTGCCTTCGACCAGCGCAGCCCAGACCTGTTTTTCCAGCGAAAGGATGTGATCAAGCGTCGGGGCGGGTTTATTATCAATATCTTGCATGAGTCGAAATTGCGCCCGATCCGGGATGGCGTCAACCATCGAAAGCCTGAATGTAAATCTTTTTCACATCTTCCCCTTGCATTGGCACGCGCACCCTCCCATCTAGGAAATGTAAACACAATTTACATCAACCAGGAGAGCCACAATGACCGCATTGTCCGACCACACCGTCCCACAGAACCCGGGATGGCTGCACCGAACCGAAGCCTGGCTTGACAGCAAGGGCAAAGGGGCCTGGATCGCTGCCATGGTCCTTGGCTTTATCTTCTTCTGGCCCATCGGCCTCGCCTTTCTGGCCTATATGATCTGGAGCAAACGCATGTTCAGCAAATCCTGCAGCCGTCGATCAACGTGGAACAGCCACATGAACGCCATGAAACCTTCGGGCAACAGCGCCTTTGACGCCTACAAGGCCGACACTCTGGCGCGGCTGGAACGGGAACAGAAAGACTTTGAGGCCTTCCTGCACCGCCTGCGCGAAGCAAAAGACAAGGCCGAGTTCGACCAGTTCATGGACGACCGTGCCCGCGATAATCGCCATGACACGGATTCTGGCGAACAACCCGCCTGATCCAACCTTGCCCTGCCCCACCAATCGGGACAGGGTGCTTTTGCCCAACAACCGGACCAACACATGACCCACCTGCCCGATCCCGACAGCCAGCCGGAGTTTTATCAATCCGTAGCCACCAAGCGCTTCTTCGCATGGTTGTTCGATATTGCCTTCATCTCGTTGCTTTGCACGGTCGCGATTCTGCTGACCTTTGGGCTGGGCTTCTTCATACTGGCCCTGATCTACGCGGTGATCAGTTTTGTCTATCGCGTCGTGACCATCGCAAATGGCTCGGCCACGCTGGGCATGCGGTTCATGGGGATCGAGCTGCGCGATGCTTTTGGCGCACGTATGGATACCGGTAAAGCCATCGCGCACACGGCCGGGTATTTCGTCAGCATGGCGATCCCGGTGCTGCAGATCATCTCGGTCATCATGATGATGACCAATGCCCGCAATCAGGGTCTGACCGATACTTTCCTCGGCACCGTGATGATCAACCAGCGCGCCTGAAAAAACACCTGAGTGAAACACTTGGCGGCACCGGAAACCGTTGCTATCATCCCCGTCGAGGAAATGCGGGACCTTCATGCGACACACGCTGCCAATTGCGCCACAATTCTATGTGACGGCACCCCAACCCTGCCCTTATCTTGAGGGCAGGATGGAGCGGAAACTGTTCACGGCCCTTCAGGGGGACGGTGCGGATCAGTTGAACAATTGCCTTTCCCAACAAGGGTTTCGCCGTTCGCAGAATGTGCTCTACCGTCCGTCCTGCACCGATTGCGCAGCCTGCCTGTCAGCCCGCATCGATGTGTCGGCCTTCCGCCCGAGCAAAAGCCAAAAGCGCACGGCCAAACGCAATTCCTTCCTGAAACGACGCGCGACCTCGCCCTGGGCCACGGATGAACAGTTCGACCTGTTCCGCCGCTATCTGGATGCCCGCCACGCCGATGGCGGCATGGCCGATATGGATGTCTTTGAATTCGCCGCAATGATCGAGGAAACCCCGATCCGCAGCCGCGTCGTGGAATATGCCGACCCCGAAACCGATGAGTTGATCGCGGTCAGCCTGACCGACGTTCTGGATGACGGGCTGAGCATGGTCTACTCATTCTACGATCCCAGATTTCAGCAGAACTCGCTGGGCACATATATGATCCTCGATCATATCGAGATCGCACGCGAAGCCGGGCTGCCTTACATCTATCTGGGCTATTGGGTCCCCGACAGTCCGAAAATGGGCTACAAGGCAAAATTCTCAGGCCTGCAGGCCTTTATTCAGGGCGAATGGCGGCAGATCAAAGACCCCGAACAATATAACCAAACCGCCCACCACCCCCTCTCGTCGGCCCCGATCGCCGAGCAGGTGGCCAATATCCAGCTGCCCGACCGTCACCCGACCAAAGGCTGACCCGCGATGCGGCAAAGCCTTCATGCGGTCACTCTGGTGGTCCCGGATTATGACGACGCGATTGCGTTCTACACCAACCTGCTGAATTTCACGCTGGATCAGGATATCGATCTGGGCGGCGGGAAACGTTGGGTGCGCGTGTCGCCACCCGGCTCTCAGGAGGCCTCGTTGCTGCTGGCCAAAGCCATCGACCCCGCGCAACACGCATCCATCGGCAACCAGACCGGAGGGCGCGTGGGGTTCTTTCTGGAAACAGATGATTTCTACCGCGATCACGCAACCATGCAAAAGGCTGGCATCCGCTTTGAAGAGACCCCACGCCATGAACCCTATGGCATCGTCGCCGTCTGGCGCGATCCGTTCGGAAATCGCTGGGATCTGATTCAATTCTCCTGATCCGCCCCTTCATCTGGCCAAAAATATCCCGGGGTTGAATTGGCCGCAGGCCAAGAAGGGGCTGGCCCCTTCCTTCACAAAAAAAGAGGGCCACCGGCCCCCTTCTTTTCTTCTTAGCAATCCGCCGGATCAATTCGGGATCAGATCCGGTACGATGGTCACAATCGACGGGAAGAACCAAAGGATGGCGATCCCGACCACCTGAATAAGCACGAACGGTATGATGCCGCGATAGATGTGGCCCGTCGTCACCTCTTTTGGTGCGACCCCGCGCAGATAGAACAGTGCAAAGCCGAACGGTGGCGTCAGGAATGAGGTCTGCAGGTTCACCGCCACCATGATCGTGACCCATTTCGGATCAAATGATCCGCCATAAATCACCGGGCCCACGATGGGGATCACGATGTAGATGATCTCAAGGAAATCCAGCACAAAGCCCAGGAAGAACAGCACCAGCATCACGATCAGAAACACCGTGAACTCGTTGTCAAAGCTCTTGAGGAATTGCTGGATATAATGCTCACCTCCGAACGAGATCACCACCAGGTTCAGCAATTGCGACCCGATCAGGATGGTAAAGACCATCGAGGTCACCTTCGCCGTCTCGCGCACCACCGGTGTCAGCACTCCGCTGGAATACAACACCCAGCACCCGAACAGCAGGCCAAACAATGCGTAAAGATAGGCAGCGTAGGCGATGATGAACGCGATCCAGGTTTCGACCGTAACGCCGCCCTGATTGATACGCAGATCAAAGTTCACCCCCATCAGCAGCGCGATGATCACCGCAAGGGTCGACCAGATGATCACCTTGCCCGACCGGCCCTGATCCTGAAGCTTGCGATAAGCCGCCAGCATGATGGCCCCGCCCGCTCCCAGCGCCGCTGCGGGCGTCGGGTTGGTCACGCCGCCAAGGATCGAGCCCAGCACCGCAATGATCAGAACCAGCGGCGGGAAGACCACGCGGATCAGATCATTGGTGGCACATCGTGCCGCGGCCTCTTTGCTGCCATAGATGGCCAGCGCAAAAGGCAGGGCCAGCAGCAGGAAGGCCGCGCCGGATGAGGTGGTCGGCGCGATCAGCAGCACATCGACCAGCAGCATCAGCAACAGGCCGATCGCCCCCAGGATCAATGGCTGCGGCGACCGCGATGGCGCGATGCCCCGTCCCATCACCAGCGTCAGACCCAGCAGCACCACAATCACGGCAACCCCGGTTCCGATCGGCGCGGTCGCGGCGATCTTGGCCTCTTTGGCAGCGGCCAGTTCCTCTTCGCTCAGCCGTTGAGAGGTCGAGGCACCACCGGCGGCATCAATCTCGTCCTGCTCGGCCACCGCCTGATCCCAGGCCGACTGACCATGCAGTTCGATCATCGACACCTTGCATTCCTCGGACACATTCGTGCGCAGAGACGCGCTCTGCCCGACATCCGAGAAAGCCGAAACCGTGATATTCTGGCTGCCGATCACACCTGCGCTGCTCAGCAGCATTGCGCCTGCAATAATAGCAACCGGTGCCCCCAGCAGCCATGTCAGCCCTTCCGACCGCGTGATGGTCTCGCCGGAACCGCCCGACATCGCGACCGCTGGTGCCTTGTCCGGGTTCAGCAGCGCATAGCCAAAGGCATAAAGCGCGTATAGCAGCGCCAGCATGATCCCCGGCAACAGGGCGGCCTGGAACAGCGTTCCCACCGATACAACCGCCGGCTCACCCAGATAGGTCAGCGCATCGCTACATCCCGCTTCAACAGCACGGGTCTCTTGCGCGGTAGAGTACAGATCACCGGCCAGTGTACCCAACAGAACGATCACGATCGAGGGCGGAATGATCTGCCCCAACGTGCCCGAGGCCGCAATCACCCCGGTCGCCAGTTCCGGCGAATAATTGTTGCGCAGCATGGTCGGCAGGGCCAGCAGGCCCATGGTCACCACGGTCGCACCCACGATACCGGTCGACGCGGCCAAAAACGCGCCCACAACCACAATTGATACGGCCAGACCACCCGGCAGTGGCCCAAAGACCCGCGCCATCGTAGTCAGCAGATCATTTGCGATCTTCGAACGCTCCAGCGTGATGCCCATCAGAACAAACATCAGCACCGCCAGCAGGGTTTCAATGGATTGTCCGGCCAGAACCCGCTCGTTTATCCGGTTCACGATGAATGAGACGTTACGGTCCAGCGCGGTTTCCCAGCCCTGAACAAAGACCGGTTCAGCGATTCTGGGCAGTTCGGGATATCGGAACACCGATATGACATCCGCCTTGACCCCGGAATTCACCAGATCCCGATAGGCTTGTGAGCCGGTGTCAATCGCCTGATGGATCAGCAACCCCGCACTGTCCAGCGCGGCGATGATCCCAAAGGAAATCACCCCGGCCCCGCCAATGGCGAAGGCCACGGGAAAGCCGGAAAGGATGCCTCCGAAAAGGCAGAAGAATACGATAATGAGGCCTATCTCGACGCCATCAAGTCCGAATAGCATTGTCTGGGTCTCCGTCCTTAATGCGTGCCTTCGTAGGCTTCTTCGCCCTCGCCAAGACTGTCCTTGTCGAGGTATTTTCCAACGCTTTCCTCACCTTCCACAAATTCCAGATACGACCGGTAGAGAAAGGCAATTGCGTGCAGGAACACCATGGCGGCAAAGGCCACCAGCAGGATTTTAAACAGGAAATATGCGTTGAACCCGTTGGGGCTGAACCCGATGGTTTCCACATTCCAGCGCAAGGCGCGGGATTTGGCCAGCAGCCGGTCCAGCGTGTCACTGGCCGAGGGTTTCGGCACGATCAGGTGCCGCCACATGAAGTACCAGCCATACATCCAGGTCAGTACGGCCATCGGCATCATGAACAGAACCGATCCGCACATATCAACAACGCGCTTGGCACGGTGGCTGATGCCTGCATAGATCAGGTCAACCCGCACGTGCCCCCCCTGCACGAAGGTGTAGGTACAGCACAGGCAAACGACCATGGCGTTATAAAGCTTCAGCTCTTCCGCCCACCAGCTGACATCCATCTGCAGCGGAATACCAAAACCGAACGAGATATCCGGCCGGGTGAAAACCCGCTGCATGAAGACAATGACAATCTGTTGCAGCACCATGAGCAGACCGGCCCATGCGAAGAAACGCCCGAACGTGTTGGCGAAGGCTTCGAGCCCGCGAACACATCCCCACATGAACTGGTTCTTCCAGATCCCCACAGCCGTGACGACCAGAAACAGCGTGAAGATGACAAAGAAGAATTCAACCGAGCCACCATAATAGACAAACCGCATGATTGCCTGTTTGTCGGACCAGTCCAGCCAGAGGTTGGGATGAGTGACAGCGTATCCGAAATTATAAAACGCCTGAGCGATATTCTGGAAAAACCAGACGAGTGCGTCCAGCATGGTTTCCTCGTTCTCTCAGACCACCGGGGTTTTGGTGGCCCGCCAAAAAGATACCGGGCCCCGACATGCGGAGCCCGGATGTACGACTGAACCTTAGCCGAATACGCGGTCGCGCTGCGAACGGTAGGCTGTGATCGAATCTGAAATCCAGCCCGACGAGGCGCGCATGGAGCTCATGTAATCATTGAAGATTTCGGCGAACAGCTCGTCGCCCATGAATTCGTCGAACACTTGCTGCGACGCGGCACCAAAGCCGTCCCAGACGGAATCGGGGAATTCCAGAACCTTGACACCACCGGCTTTCAGACGCTCAAGCGCCGCGCCGTTGTTCATCAGGTACTGCGACAGGTTCCAGACATTCGCATCACCGGCCGAGATTTCCACAGCTTTCTGCTGCGTCGGGGTCAGGCTGTCAAACACGTCGCGGTTCATGGCCAGGGTCAGGCCGGCGGACGGCTCGTGGAAGCCAGCGGCATAGTAGGTCTTGGTGATCTCCTGGAAGCCCGCTTTTTCATCCGCCCAGGGGCCAATCCATTCGGTCGCGTCAATCGCACCCGAAGCCAGCGCCTGATACACTTCTGCACCGGGGATGTTCTGAACCGAAGCGCCCATATAGCCCAGCGCTTTGCCGCCCAGACCGGGCATCCGGATTTTCAGGCCGTTAAAGTCATCGGGGCTGTTGATTTCTTTCTTGAACCAACCGCCCGCCTGGGTACCGGTGTTCCCGGCCAAGAAGGATTTCAGGCCGAAAATCTGACCCAGCTGATCATACAGCTCGATCCCGTTGCCGTGGTAGTACCAGTTGTTCAGCTCGATCGCGGTCATGCCAAACGGCACGCCGGTGAAGAACGCGAAACCGGGATGCTGGTTGACAAAATAGTAATCGGCCGCGTGATACATATCCGCCTGGCCCGACGTGACCGCATCAAAAACCTCGAACGCGCCAACCAGTTCGCCCGCTGCCTTGACATCGATGGTCAAAGAGCCGTCGCTGATTGCGTTGATGTTGTCAGCCGTCTTTTGCGCTGCGTCAAACACACCTGCCAGGCCACGGCCCCAGGATGTTACCATGGTCAGCGTGCGCTTGCCCTGCGCATAGGCCGGTGCTGCCAATGCGGTTGTTGCTGCAGCCGAGCCGCCCAGTGCTGACGTCTTGAGAAACTTACGACGATCCATATGAGTGATCCTCCCCTACATATTCATTACCCGGATATTTCCGGGCCGATCGTTTCCAGTGCGCGACAGCCTAATCCCGGGCATCTGAATGTGAATACCTAGTACTGCGTAGAGGGGCGGATTTTTTCCGGTTTCCCGCCGCAAAAAGTATCGATTTGAGATATCAGGCCGTGCAAACGCTGCCCTGCCCCTCTCAGCCACCCAATCTTTTTGCAATTCTCGCTCAGCTTGCGTATCGATTCGCCCATGAGGGGATTGAAAAAGCTGGTTTCGCTGACCTATGCGCAAAAGCTGTCGCTTGTGGCGGCGGTTCCGCTGATCGTGGCGGTTGCGGCGATTGCGCTTGTGGTCGCCTACGAATCCCGCGCCACCGCCGAGAGCGAGATACAAGCCCTCGAACGCCGCCTGATCGAGGCCAAGAAAGATGAGCTGCGCAACTACGTGACACAGGCACGCAACGGGTTTGCCTATATCTACGGGCGCGCTTCGCCGGATGATGAGGTTGCCCAAAACCTTGTCACGCAGATCCTGTCGGCGATGATCTATGGCAAGGACGGGTTCTTCTTCGTCTATGACTATGATGGCAACAATCTGGTCAGCCCGCGCCAGACCGAGTTCATCAACCGCAACTGGGAAGGCCTGACCGACAGCGATGGCACCCCGATCGTGAACGAATTTATCCGCCTGGCCCGTCAGGGGGCCGGGTGGCACAGCTTTATGTGGCAAAAGCCCTCAACCGGGGAAGAGGCGCAGATGATCGCTTATGTGGTGGGGCTGCAGGATTGGCGCTGGGTGGTGGGCACGGGCGTTTTCATCGACGATATTGTCGCCACCGTCGCCAATGCCCGCGCCGAGGTCGAAGCGCGGGTGCAGCGCACGTTCCTTTATATCGGCGGTATCGTTCTGGCTGCGGTGCTGATCGTGTTTGCCTCGGGCATGCTGCTGAATTTCCGCGAACGCCGTCTGGCCGATGCAAAGCTCAAGGAACTCACCCAGCGGGTTCTGGACGCGCAGGAAGAAGAGCGTGGGCGCGTGGCCCGCGAATTGCATGACGGTATCAGCCAGATCCTTGTCGGGGTCCGCTATGCGCTGGACAATGCGCGCCGACGGCTGGGGCGTGGCGACGATGCCGCCGCGCAGGAGCCGTTGCAGAAAGGGATCGACAATCTGGGCACCGCCATCACCGAGGTCCGCCGCATCAGCCGCGACCTGCGCCCCGGCGTGCTGGATGATCTGGGGCTCGGCCCCGCCCTGAAAGCCCTGACCGGTGATTTCTGCGAACGCACCGGGATCGAGACCCAGTTCTCGACAGTGGTGTTCCGCAACCGGCTGGATCAGGACAGCAAGATTGCCCTCTACCGCATCGCACAGGAAGCGCTGACCAATATCGAACGCCATGCCGGAGCAACCCGCGTAACGATTGACCTGCGCGGCCACAAGAAAGGGGCCACCATGCGGATCACCGATAACGGCCGCGGCCTGCAGGACGAACCCGGCCATGTCAGTACCGGGATCGGCCTGCGCAACATGCAGGAACGGATCGAACAGCTTGACGGCACCCTGCGTATCCTGTCCTCTCGCGGCGGGCAAAATGGCACCGTGATCGAAGTCAGCCTGCCGCTTAGCCACATGCTGCCACCGCAGGAAGATGCAACGCCAAAACGAAAGGCGGGTTCGTGATGTCTGATACGATCATCCGGGTTCTTATTGTCGACGATCATCCCATGGTCGCCGAAGGTATTCAGTCTCTGCTTGAAAGCTTTGACGACATCGAAGTGGTCGGCACCCTGTCCAACGGTCAGGAGGCAGTGGATCAGGCAACCCGGCTGCAGCCGGATGTGATTTTGATGGACCTCAACATGCCGGGCCTCAGCGGGCTCAGCGCCACCGAGATCATCCTCGAACGCCTGCCCGATACCCGCATCCTGATCCTGTCGATGCATGACAGCCCTGAATATATCTCGACCGCGCTCAGCCACGGGGCGCGGGGCTATGTCCTGAAGGACGTGCCGACCGAAGCGATCAAACAGGCCATTGATGCCGTGATGCGGGGCGAGCAATATCTGTGCACCGGGGCCAGCGGATCACTGGAACCCAAAGACGGCAACGCGCGCGAAGCATTGACCGGCCGGGAACAGACCATCCTGCTGGAACTGGCACAGGGCAAATCCAACAAAGAGGTGGCGCTGGCGCTGGATATCTCGGTGCGCACCGTCGAAACCCACCGCAAGAACATCAAACGCAAGCTGGGCATCTCGTCCACCGCCGGCCTCACCCGCTATGCGCTGGAACATGGTGTTCTGCAGGGCACCAGCCCCGGTTTCTGACCGCAGCGCGGAACGCGCTGCCCGGCCCAACCGGAGGAGGCGCGCCGCAAGGCGCGTTGACGACGGGCGGGAGCGCTACCTGCTGCCGCGCTCACTGATATCTTCGCCAAAGAACACCAGCGTCCCATCTTCGTCGAGAACATGGAATTCGCGCTGCTGATAGGGCTGATCGAACGGTGGTCGCACCTTGCCTTCCGGCAGGCCCTGCAATCGCGGGCGTAGCTTTTCGTAAAGCGCGTCGATCCCTTCGACATCAATATAGAAAGACTGATCATCCCCCAAGAGCCGCCCATCAGCGCGCGCGGGGCATTCCAGCAATCGGATCGCAACCGGGTCCCGCCGCAGAAAGGCGTAATTGTCCTGCTGAAAGGTGCAGGTGAATCCCAGCCGGTCACAATAGAACGCGATTTGCCTTTCCAGCGAAGAACACAGCACAAAAGGTGTCAGTTCTAATATCCGTGCCATCTCTGTCTCCAAACCTCTGACCCTGACACGGATCAGTCAATCAGATGATCCCGTCACCGGCCAGAGCAAGCATGCGGGCGCGACAGCACCCGCCGGTATAACTGCCGTGCGCGTTCTACCGCGCCACTCCTGCCCTCAGCCTCCACGAAAGAGAACATCCCGACATAACGTTGACGCGCGCCCGCCACCGGTGCCACCCGGTGCAGCGCATGACGGCCCCGGAAAATCTGCAGATCGCCGGGTTGCGGCATCAGCACCCGAACCCGCGCCCTGCTGCCGTCCAGAACCGCCGCCACCCCGGCATAATTCTCATCCCCGGGGCTGCGCAGATTGGGAACATATTCAAAAGCACCACCCTCTTCCGCCGTCTGAATAAGCAACATCACAGTGTAGCTGTTGATGTCGAACTGCCATGGCAGGCCCTGCCCCGGTTCCAGGATGTGGATGACCACATCAGCCAGCGGATCGTTATCGTGAAAGAAGCGGTCCTCCGGCTCATTCAGCGCGGCCCGGATAAACGGCAGGAAACCGTCGCATTCATAGATCCGCCGCAACGGCCCATCCTTCGGAAAATTGTCTGCAGGCACCAAAGCAGTCGAACGGTCATAGAACCGGCGTAACGGGTGCCCCACCTCGAACCGCGGGTCATCGCTGGTGAGATAGGCATTGGTCCGGCTGAACGAGCGGTGCGCCCGCGGCGCAACCGCCTCGGCCTCTTGCAAAAGCTGCCTCAGCCCGGCTTCGTGAACAAATCCGGGCATCACTGCGCACCCATCCCGGGCCAGCTCGCGCCTCAGATCCTCAATCATCCGGTCATACCCCCGGGAGCCCCGGCAATCGATCGGATATCGTCCCAGATCCACAAGATCATGCAGCATCGCGCACCTGTGCAATTCATGCTCTTGCAGACCAGCCTGCCGCAGAGTTGCCACGTGGTCATGCCCGTTACAGACACTCGGTTGCCGCTTTCAGACCGATGCGCGGGCCGAGTTCGGGCCAAATCGCAGGCATTTTCGCAGAAATTCCCTCGATGCGGCAAAATGCGCAATAAAATGTCGCAAAATACCGCCCGCAAGATAGAAAATTGGTGCAATTGCCTGTTGACGCCCCTTTGCGCCCCCCATAATGTCCCTGCACGCAAAGAAGGAGCCTCTGGCGATGAGAACGCTAGTCGTAATCGTGGGAACCCAGCGCATGGGCCGGTAACGGTAAACCATATTCGAACCCATGCGCCTCCGAAAAACCTCGGGGGCTTTTTTTTGGCAAAAACGCAAGACACATGTCGCGAACGGAGCAAAGCAGATGACACGTGAGATGACCGGCGCAAAGATGGTGGTTCAGGCCCTCAAGGATCAGGGCGTGGACACGGTATTCGGATACCCCGGCGGCGCCGTGCTACCGATCTATGATGAAATCTTTCTGCAAAATGATATTCGCCACATTCTGGTGCGGCACGAACAGGGCGCGATCCACGCCGCCGAAGGCTATGCGCGCTCAACCGGCAAGCCGGGCGTGGCACTTGTCACCTCGGGGCCGGGTGCGACCAACGCGGTTACGGGTCTGACCGACGCGCTGCTCGACTCGATCCCGATTGTTGTGCTGACCGGTCAGGTCCCCACTTTCATGATCGGCTCAGACGCCTTTCAGGAGGCCGACACCGTCGGCATCACCCGCCCCTGCACCAAGCATAACTGGCTGGTGAAAGACACTGACTCTCTTTCAGGTGTACTGCACGAAGCCTTCCATGTCGCAACCTCGGGCCGTCCCGGGCCGGTGCTGGTTGACGTTCCCAAGGATGTGCAGTTTGCAACCGGAACCTATAACGAACCCGAACCGTCGACCTCGCATTATCAACCTGTGATGAAAGGCGATCTTGAAGAGATCACCGAACTGGTTGCGGCCATGGAAACCGCAAAGAAACCGGTTTTCTATACCGGCGGCGGCGTCATCAACTCGGGCCCTGCGGCCAGCCAGTTGCTGCGTGAACTTGTCGAGGCCACCGACTTTCCCATCACCTCGACCCTGATGGGGCTTGGCGCCTACCCGGCATCGGGCAAGAACTGGATCGGCATGCTCGGGATGCATGGGCTTTATGAGGCCAATATGGCCATGCATGACTGTGATCTGATGATCAATATCGGCGCTCGTTTTGACGACCGGATTACCGGGCGGATTGATGCGTTCTCACCCAACTCGATCAAGGCGCATGTGGATATCGATCCGTCCTCGATCAACAAGGTGATCCGCGTGGATATTCCGATAATCGGCGATGTTGCCCATGTGCTGGAAGATATCCTGAAGGTCTGGAAATCACGTGGCAGCAAGACCGATGCCGCGTCGGTCCAGCAATGGCAGGATCAGATCAATGACTGGCGCAAGATCAACTGCCTCGCCTTCACCAACAGCGAAAAAACCATCAAGCCGCAATATGCGGTTCAGCGGCTTGAGGAACTGACCAAGGGCTATGATCGCTATATCACCACCGAAGTGGGGCAGCACCAGATGTGGGCCGCGCAGTATCTGGGATTCGAGGATCCCAACCGCTGGATGACCTCAGGCGGATTGGGCACCATGGGCTATGGCTTCCCTGCCTCGATCGGCGTCCAGATGGCGCATCCCGATGCGCTGGTGATCAACGTGGCCGGTGAGGCCTCGTGGCTGATGAACATGCAGGAAATGGGCACCGCCGCGCAGTACCGCCTGCCGGTGAAGCAGTTCATCCTGAACAACGAACGCCTCGGCATGGTGCGCCAATGGCAAGAGCTGCTGCATGGCGAACGCTATTCGCACAGCTGGTCCGAAGCCCTGCCCGATTTCGTGAAACTCGCTGACGCTTTCGGAGCCAAGGGCATCCTGTGCTCTGACCCGGCTGATCTGGATGACGCGATCATGGAGATGATCACCTATGACGGCCCGGTGATTTTTGACTGTCTGGTTGAAAAGCACGAAAACTGCTTCCCCATGATCCCATCGGGCAAGGCGCATAATGAAATGCTGTTGGGTGAAGCCGAGACGCAGGGCGTGATCGATTCCAAAGGCTCGGTTCTGGTCTGACAAAATTCGACGAATTTTGTCCGGCGCCGCACACGCCGGACACTTATTGGATGATGAAAGGGACGTAAATGTCTGCCCTACATATCAAAAAAGGCTCCACCCGCCATTCTGCCTACAACCTGCGCCCAACCTTCTCGGACGTGCAGGAGCGCCATACGATCGCGGTTCTGGTTGAAAACGAACCCGGCGTTCTGGCCCGCGTTATCGGGTTGTTCTCGGGGCGTGGTTACAACATCGAAAGCCTCACCGTGGCCGAGGTTGACCATACCGGCCACCTCAGCCGCATCACCATCGTCACCACCGGTACCCCGCAGGTGATCGAGCAGATCAAGGCACAGCTGGGCCGTATTGTCTCGGTTCGGGATGTGCATGACCTGACGGTTGAGGGCTCTTCGGTCGAGCGCGAGCTGGCGATCATCAAAGTTGTGGGTGAAGGCGACAAGCGGGTCGAGGCCCTGCGTCTGGCTGATATCTTCCGCGCCAATGTGGTTGATAGCACCTTGAACTCATTTATCTTCGAAATCACCGGCGCGCCGGACAAGATCGATGCCTTCGCTGATCTGATGCGCCCACTGGGACTTGTCGAGATCGCCCGCACCGGCGTTGCCGCATTGCTGCGCGGCGACTGAAGACCAAAAGCACCGCCCCGGTACCAACATGGCACTCGGGGCGGCGCTGAGTTGCCTCGCCATCGGGTCGGGCTGCATATTGGACCTCTGTTCAAGCTATATCTGAACAACTGCATGAAAAAGATCATGCAAATTAGCCAAAAACCTATTGATTTTGCCTCTGGTGTCGCTAGCGTAAGCGACGTAGCGGAGCACCCGTTGGTGCCCCGTTGGGGTCATCTTTACGATTTCTGACTGACGCGCGGCCGCAGTGCTGCCGCAATCGGGTTTATTCGAAGTTAAAGGCAGCAACCGGAAAAGACGTGACCGAGACCAATCGCAGCCCTGCAAATTTACGCCGCATGTTCGGTGCCAACCTCAAACAGCTGGCGTGTCAATACCCTTCGGTTTCAGAACTGTGCCGCCAACTGGGTATTAACCGAACACAGTTCAATCGTTATCTGGCAGGCGAAAGCTTTCCCAGACCGGATGTGCTGGATCGTATCTGCCGGTTTTTCGATGTGGATGCCCGCATTCTGCTGAAGCCGCTGGACGAGATTGAGCCCTCCGGCCATCCGGCCTCTGAAATCTTTGACCGCTTTCTTTCCGACAGGGTGCAGCCCCCTTTTGCACCCGGGTTCTATCACGCGGCCGAGGCGGCCTCTGGCCCACGGCAAGCGGCGCGACACCGGTTGGTTTTTGTGCGCCAGATTCGCCATTGCACCTTGCTGCGCAGCTACGAGCCACGCTGCCTGATGCCCGAAACACCTGCCTCTGCGCGCGAAGTTCAGGGGATTGCATCCCGTGTCGGAGGGCAAATTTACACCCTGATGTCCCGTCGGGGTGCACAGGATTGTCAGATGATGGTCCTGTCAGAGCACCCGGGCGCGGTGGGTCAGCGGTGGACAGGTCACGTGTATCGCATGTCGGAAGGGGCAGCAGCCGGTTCCGGTGCCCAGCGGCTCGAACTGCATTACCTTGGGTATGACCTGCCGGCGGTTTTGCAGTTGGGGCGCAAAGCCAACGCGTGCTGAGGTGCGTTCTTCCCGCTAGGCAGGCGCAACCTCTGACGGGTTCGCCACAGTAATCAGACGATAGAGATGCCAGCTTGCATGCCCCAGCAGGGGCAGCACGACAAACAGCCCCAGAAACCAGGGAATCATGGCCAGAAAAGTGATGATGGCGATGAATGCCCCCCACCCCAGCATCACACGTATATTGGCTTTGACGTAAGCAAAGCTTGAGATCATCGCTGTGACGAAATCCAGTTCACGATCCAGCAACATCGGGATCGACAACACGGTGATCATGTAAAGCAAGATGGCAAAGACAGCCCCCACCAACGTCCCCAGTGCCAGCATGGTCAATCCGTTGGGCGTAAGAAATACGTCAAATGACGAAGAAATATTGGTCATGGTCGACAACCCCATGAACAGGGCAAAGATCATATGGCCCAGAAAGAACCAGAACAGAAATATCACCACGATAATGGCGCAGATTGACGGCAATTGTCGGCGGCTTTGCTGGATCACCACCCCGAATATGGCAGCAGGGCTCAACCGTTCTTTCTGCTCCAGTCGATGAGACACCTCATACAGCCCAACTGCGGCAAACGGGCCGATCAGGGGAAATCCGATCGCGGCCAGAACCAGCCAGAACGAAGTTCCCGTTTTCAGCGTGACCCAGACCAGCAGCCATCCGGCCACCACATAAAACCCCGCAAATACAAGCCCATAAACCGGGGCGCGGCGGAAATCCTGCCAGGCTCTGGCCAGCGCCTGTTGCAACATTGCCGTATCAGCGGGCTTCAGTGTCGGAACGCCAAAAGGTTTGTCCATTCTCGCTCTTTCCTTCCGTTCAGTTGCACGGCATGGCGGGTCTTTGCTGAGGCCAGCGGGTTTCCTGATGATAGGCCGCCGCGATCGCCAGCAACCGCGCATCTGACCCGCGTGGACCAAACAGCTGCATCCCCATCGGAAGCCCATTGGCGCCAAATCCGGCAGGTGCGCCCAGACACGGAAGGCCCAGCAGGCTGACCGGCGTCACAACCTGCATCCAGCGGTGATAGGTGTCCATCTCTTGCCCGAAGATTTCAGTTGGGTAGGGTTTTTCCACCTCAAACGGCCAGACCTGCGCCGCTGGCAGCACCAGCGCATCATAGTCTTCAAACAGTGTCACCGCCCGGCGATGCCAGTCTGACCGGGTGACACTGGCGCGGTGTACATCCATCGCGCTCAGCCCCAATCCACGGGCCAGCTCCCACCGAGCGCTGTCTTTGAGGGATGCTTTATGCTGCGACAGAGGCTCCAGCCCCGCCGCGACACTCCATGATCGCAGGGTGATCCAGCTGTCCCAGATCTGTTCAGCCTCAAACGGCGGTGCAACATCCTCGACACTTGCGCCACGGGTGGCAAAGACATCCAGTGCACTGCGGCAGAGATCCACGATCCCCGCCTCACAGGGAAATGCCCCGCCCCAGTCGCCCAGCCAGCCAATCCGGAGCCCCGTCAGGCCGGCCACCGGCACCGGCGACACATCAGCGCTTTCGCAGCTCAGCGGCAATCGTGGATCGGGGCCGGATATGACATCCAGCAGGAGCCCGATATCCTGAGGGCTGCGCGCCATCGGGCCCAGGGTAGAAAGCTGGTGCAAATAACTGTCGCCAGCCGGTTCGGAAGGCACCCGCCCCCAGCTTGGCCTGAACCCGTAAACGTTGTTCCACGCGGCCGGGTTGCGCAGGCTGCCCATCATGTCCGACCCATCCGCCAGCGCCAGCATACCCGTGGCCAGCGCGACCGCAGCACCCCCGGATGACCCGCCGCAAGACCGCGAGGGATCATAGGGGTTCCGGGTCGCGCCATAGACCGGGTTAAACGTGTGTGAACCCAGCCCGAATTCCGGTGTGTTGGTTTTGCCGATCAGGATCGCCCCGGCGGCGCGCAGGCGGGCCGCGATCAGGTCATCCGAACGCGGCACATGATCCTTGAAAATCAAAGACCCCTGAGTCGAAGTGATCCCTGCCACGTTCACCAGATCCTTGACCGCAATCGGTAAGCCATGCAGATGGCCCCGGGGGGCTGCTGTATCTGCAGCGCGGGCCTCAGCCATCAACGTGGCCTCATCGCGCAGCGCGACAATGGCGTTCACACTGCCGTTCACTGCCCCGATCCTGTCCAGCGTTGCCCCCATAAGCTCGGCTGCTGAAATCCGGCGGCTGGACAGATCATCCAGAAGATCAACGGCAGAGGCTCTGGTCAAATCCATATGGTCGGGTCCTTTGGCTGCATATCTTCAGCCTAACGACGCCATGCGCTCAGTTAAAGCTGCGGTTTGGATGTATCTTTCCGGTGCCGCAGGGCACTGCGCTGGCCTATCTGACACTCAGGCCGACACGAACGTTGCTATCGCCGTCCAGCAGGTTGCGCAGGCAAAAGAAGATCATGATCAGGCTCAGCACCAGCCAGAGCCCTCCCCACATCAAAGTTGTGCCGCCAAATTCCTCGGCCAGCATGCGGGCATCAGAACGCATCCCTGCGCGCCGGATTGTGTCATCGAAGATATCAAAGGGCACGTAGATCATGCTGGTCAACCCGATGATCCGCAGCAACAGATCGCAGGGGTTGCGGCCAAGATACCATGCCACAGCCAGCATCAGCGCACCGGTTCCTGCGCAAAATGCCATGGCAAACGGATCACGGACATAAAGCAGCGTAATCAGGATCATGACGCCGCCGAACATGCCCAGCACGGCCCGATCCGCCCTGGTACGCAAGGCAACGAACAGCAACAGCATGCCCAGCATCAGCGATCCCAGATACCCGGCAGACAGGCTGATGAACCGATTGCCACCCCGTCCGATCACCAGACCACCCTGTTGCGGAGAAACCGACAGGCTTTCGACTGAGCCTCCGGTCAGAATAATGGCTACGGCATGCGAAAGCTCATGCAGGAAAACGATCAGAATTTTCAGCGGTATAACAAAGGGCGTGTTCCAGAACGCAAACACCAGCACGATGATAGCGATCAATTGCCAATGGCCTTTGATCAGCCGCACCGCCGAGGTCAGATGCTGCCGCAATCAGCCTTCGCCCTGCGCCTCGGACCGGCTTTTGCCCGACACGTTCAGGGCCAGCGTTGCCGCCATGAAACCATCCAGATCTCCATCCAATACACCTTTGGTATCAGAGGTTTCGTGATTGGTCCTCAGGTCCTTGACCATCTGATAGGGCTGCAACACGTAAGACCGGATCTGGTTGCCCCAGCCTGCATCGCCCTTGGCCTCATGCGCCGCATTGATATCGGCATTCCGGCGGTCCAGCTCTTGCTGGTACAGGCGCGATTTCAGGGCTTTCATGGCAATATCGCGGTTCTGGTGCTGCGATTTCTCGGAACTCGTCACCACAATTCCCGTAGGAAGGTGCGTAATCCGCACCGCCGAGTCGGTGGTGTTCACGTGCTGCCCGCCTGCCCCGGACGACCGATAGGTATCGATCCGGATGTCCGAGGGGTTCACCTCGATCTCGATATTGTCGTCGACCACGGGATAGACCCAGACCGAACAGAACGAGGTATGGCGCTTGGCCGCGGAATCAAATGGCGAGATGCGCACCAGACGATGCACGCCGCTTTCGGATTTCAGCCAGCCATAAGCATTATGCCCGGTGATCTTGTACGCGGCCGATTTGATCCCGGCCTCTTCGCCCGCCGTCTCGGATTGCAGCTCGACCGTATAACCCTTTTTCTCGGCCCAGCGCACATACATCCGTGCCAGCATCGAGGCCCAGTCACAGCTTTCCGTACCACCCGCGCCCGAGTTGATCTCAAGGAACGTATCGTTGCTGTCGGCCTCACCATCCAGCAGGGCCTCAAGTTCCTTCTTGGCGGATTTGGCGCGCAGTTTCTGGATCGCATCTTCGGCGTCCTGCACGACCTCGCCATCCTCTTCCATCTCGCCAAGCTCGATCAGCTCGATATTGTCGCTGAGATCGGTCTTGATGGATTCGTAAGTCTCAATCGCGTCGACCAGCATCTGCCGCTCGCGCATCAGTTTCTGGGCGTTCTCGGGGTTGTCCCACAGGTTCGGGTCTTCGACACGCGCGTTGAATTCCTCCAACCGGTGCAGCGCGGTCTCATAGTCCATGCGCTGCGCCAGCAGCTCCAGCGACTTTTCGATTTCCGCCACGATATTCTGGGTTTCGGCGCGCATGGTCTTGTCCCAACTTGCTCAATCAGGCTTGCGTGATAGCAAGTGGCCGTGAACACCACAAGACGAGTAAAGCGCGAAACTTGTGCCGTCAGTAAAGCCCGCCGCCCTGCAGGTCGCCCTGGCTGGCATTGGGGCCAACTGTGATGGTATCTCCGGTCGAGGTGGTGACCTGACGGCCTGTGTTGCTGACTTCCTCGAACAAAGGCAGGTCCGATCCCATCGCGAAGCCGCCATCATAGACGCGGTCAATGAATCCATCGACACCATCGCGGAAATACTCGGCAACCACATAGTCGCCCGACGCGTCATCGGGCAGGCGTGCGCCGCTGAAGCGGTCGATCTTGATGAAATGGCCACCCTCGGGCACCTCGAACGGGCCGCCACCGTATTTCTCGACCGCGTTTTCCATGAAACTCTGGAACACCGGGCCGCACAAGGTGCCGCCATATGCCCCCCGGCCCATCGGGCGTGGGCGGTCATAGCCGATATAGCAGCCCGCCACGATGTTCGAGGTGAAGCCAATGAACCACGCATCCTTGGATTCGTTGGTCGTGCCGGTCTTACCCGCCGTGGGCACCGGCAGGTTGATATGCGCCGAGGCGGTCCCGCGATCCACCACGCCCTTCATCATTGACGTCAGCTGATAGGCGGTGATCGCATCCATTACTTGTTCACGGTCGGTCACGATCTGCGGTGACTCGTCCGGCTCCAGCCAGCTTGAGTTGCAATCAAGACACTGACGATCATCGTGGCGATAGATCGTCTTGCCGAACCGGTCCTGAATACGGTCGACCAGCGTCGGTTCAACCCGTTCACCGCCATTGGCAAACATCGCATAAGCCGCGACCATCTTGTAAAGTGTCGTCTCTTCCGATCCCAGTGAGTTCGCAAGAAACGCCCCCATCCGATCATAGACGCCAAAGCGTTCCGCATAGCCCGCGACAACGGGCATGGTGATTTCCTGCGCCAGACGGATGGTCATCAGGTTCCGCGATTGCTCGATCCCAGTGCGCAAAGGCGTGGGCCCGTAGAACTTGTTTGATGAGTTCTTCGGGCGCCACAGGCCTTGCGGCGTATTCACCTCGATCGGGGCGTCCACAACGATGGTGGCGGGGCTGTAGCCGCTGTCCAGCGCGGCGGCATAGACGAAGGGTTTGAAGCTGGATCCCGGCTGGCGTTGTGCCTGCGTCGCACGATTGAACACAGTATCCTGATACGAGAACCCGCCTTGCATGGCCAGAACACGGCCTGAATTCACGTCCATCGCGACGAACCCGCCCTGAACCTCGGGCACCTGACGGGCAGACCATTGGCCCTCTTCCCCGGCCATCACCAGAATCACGTCACCACGTTTGAAATTAGCCGCGAAATCGCCCTGCATCCACTTGATGTCAGAGCGTGGGATGATCCCGTCCGCAGGCCCGTCCTCGATACCGACGGTCAGCGATTGATCGGCCACGTTCAGCACCACCGCCGGGTACCATTGCGTCGGCAGAACCACATCGCGGGGGATTTCCATGATCGCCAGCGCCTCGCGCCATTGCGCCTCATCCGCCAGTTTCTCTTCTGGGATCACCTCGCCCGTGCCGCGCCAGCGCCCGCGCGAGCGGTCGTATTTCTGCAATGCCGTGCGCAGGGCTGCGGCCGCTTCGACCTGCATCTCTTCATCCACAGATGCACGGACGGTGAAACCGCCGGTAAAGAACTCACCCTCACCAAAATCCTCGCTCAGCTGGCGGCGGATTTCGTCGGTGAAGTAGTCGCGCGGTGGCAATGCGGTGCGGAAGCTTTCAAAATCGCCATTCTGGACCGAGCGCAGCGGCATCTCGACCTCGATCTCATAGGTCGCCTGATCGATATAACCGTTCTGGTTCATCTCGCGCAGCACGTAGTTGCGGCGCGCCAGCAGGCGTTCCTTTTCGCGCACAGGGTGATAATCAGAGGGCGCTTTGGGCATCGCGGCCAGCATCGCGGCCTCATGCGGGGCCAGTTCCTGCAGGGTTTTGTTGAAATAGGTCTGCGCCGCAGCGGTCACACCATAAGAGTTCTGACCCAAAAAGATCTCGTTCATATAAAGTTCGAGGATCTGTTCCTTGTCCAAAGTATCCTCAAGCCGTGTGGCAAGGATGATCTCTTTGATCTTGCGCTCGGCGCGACGGTCGCCGGACAGCAGAAAGTTTTTCATCACCTGCTGCGTGATGGTGGACGCACCGCGCACATTTGCGCCTTTGGATTTCACCGCCTCGACGCCTGCGGCAACAATACCGCGCGGGTCATAACCCTGATGCGTATAGAAATTCTTGTCTTCGGCCGAGATGAAGGCCTGTTTCACCAGATCCGGAATTTCCTCGGACGGGGTGAACAGGCGGCGTTCCTGCGCGAATTCGTCGATCAGCTGACCCTCGCCGGAATAGATCCGGCTGATCGTGGGCGGTTTGTATTGCGCTAGCGACTCGTGGCTGGGCAGGTCGCGGCCATACATCCAGAACACCGCGCCAATCACCAGCGCGGTCATGAAGATACCCAAAGTCACGAGGCTGAAAATCGCCCCGAAAAACGAAAGAACAAACCGGATCACGTTACTGCCTTTTTCTCGCGGTGCCGTCTATATAATGTCGCGCCCGCGCAGGGTCAAAACACGAAAGGCTACAATGGCCGTTTTGCGCCGCTACGTTATTGGCCGATCAGGGACCGGTTCACCAGATCGGCCTGCCGCCACTGCTCCAGCCCCTGCATCAGCCCCTGCGCCATTGACGCGCGCCATTCGGGGTTCTGGATGTTCTGCAGATCTCTGGGACTGGACAGAAAGCCCAGCTCAACCAGAACCGACGGGATATCCGCCGCCTTGAGCACCGAGAATGAGCCGGTTCTGATCGGGCGGCTGTTCATCGGTCCGCCCTGTTGGGCCAACCCCTCGGCCAGCGCCCGTGCCAGCGCATCGGTGCGCGGGCGGGTTTCCTGCCGTGCCATATCCAGCAGCACATCGGCCACCTGATCATCAGACCCACCCAGATCGATACCTGCGATCAGATCGCCCCGATCATGCCGTTCCGCCAGTTTCTGGCTGGCCACATCCGATGCTTCATCCGCCAGAGTATAAACCGCCGCCCCATGCGCCCGCCCTTCGGACAGCCAATCCGCATGGAGCGAGACGAACACATCAGCCCCTGCCCGATGGGCCAGCGCAATGCGACGCTCAAGTGAAACGAACTGATCATCCACCCGCGTCATGACCACTTCGAACCCGCCCGCGCGCAGCAATTGTTCACGCAACTCGCGCGCGAAGGTCAACATCAGCGTTTTTTCATTGGTGTCCGCAGTTTCAGCACCCGGATCAATACCGCCATGCCCGGGGTCCAGCATGACGCGCAGGACATGGGCGTTGTCGCGGCGCGGTGGCTGCGGTGTCTCGGCGGGCTCTGGCAAATCCCATCCCGGCTGTCGCGGTGCACCTGCATTGGCGACAAAACTGTCAAAATCAGTGCCCGTCAGGTAGAGTGACAGCCGCGCCGCGCCCGTCGCCTCATCCACGCGCAGATCGGCGGTTTCCACCGCCAGCGGCGCGCCAAGCTCCAGCACCAGACGCGACCATCCGGGTACATAGGCCCCGTATTGCACACCGCTGATCCGATTGGATTGAAGAAAGGCCACACGATCCAGCCCGGTCCAGTCAACCTCTTGAAAATCCAGCACCATCCGATAGGGATCGCGCAGCGTGAACACCCGGTAAGGTACACCCTGGCTCAACCCAAGTTCGACCCGGACCCCGGAACGGCCTTCATCAACGATACGGCTTTGATCCGGGAGCACACGGGCGAGCGCACTGAAATCATGCGCAAGCGCAGCACCAGCCAGCGCCCAGATCAGGGCGAATGCGAAGAATATCCTGCTCATAGCCTCAAGTTTTCCCGAGATCGTTCGAAGCAGAGCCTATCGCATCGCTTTGCTTTTGTGAACGGCCTAGGCGGGCTGCGGTATCGCGCCCCGCTCAGCCATGAACCGATGCAGACGGTCCAGCCCCTCACGAATATCCGCGGTAGAGCGCGCATAGGAAAACCGCAAGGTGGTGTGCCCGCGCGCAGGATCGAAATCCAGCCCCGGGGTCACGGCCACGCCGGCCTTGTCCAGAATCTCGGCGGCGAAAGCGCGGCTGTCGTCGGTCAGGTCCGAGACATCGGCATAAACATAAAACGCCCCGTCCGGCGGTGCGATGTTGGTGAAACCAGCCTTGGGCAACCCGTCCAGCATCAGCAGCCGGTTGCGGCGATAGACATCCAGATTGGCCTGCAACTCGTCTTCGCAATCCATCGCGGCAATTGCGGCCACCTGACTGGCATGGGGCGCACAGATGAACATGTTCTGCGCGATCCGCTCAACAACCCGCACCTGATCTTCGGGCACCACCATCCAGCCAACCCGCCAGCCGGTCATCGAGAAATACTTGGAGAAGGAGTTGATCACATAGCACTCATCCGTCAGTTCCAGCGCGGTGACGGCTTTAGCCTCATATTCCAGACCATGATAAATCTCGTCACTGATGAAGGATGCGCCCTGCCCCTGCGCCGCCTCGATCAGCGCCTGCATCGCCGCATGATCCAGCATCGTCCCGGTGGGATTGGCCGGTGAGGCCACCATCAGCCCCTGCAGATCAAGCCCCTCAAGATCGGCAGGCACCGGCTGCAACCTGTTCTCGGGTGCGGTTGGCAGGTCGACAGGTACCAGCCCCAGCGCCTTCAGAATCTGCCGGTAGGATGGATAGCCCGGCGCGCCAATGCCAACCCGG
The DNA here is from genome assembly GCA_000158135.1 of Rhodobacteraceae bacterium KLH11. GTDB lineage: Bacteria > Pseudomonadota > Alphaproteobacteria > Rhodobacterales > Rhodobacteraceae > Ruegeria. The sequence goes on along the minus strand of DS999531.1, from coordinate 2,490,599 downwards.
TCGCCGCTGTCGAAAAGCGCCGTGAAGGCCAGCAGAAACCCACCGGATGAACCCGGCGTGATCACCACCCGCTCGGGATTCAGATCGACATCGTACCACGCGCCATATAGCTGCGCGATCCGCTGTCTGAGTGCGGGCAGGCCCAGTGCCACCGTATAGCCCAGCGGCCCCTGCTTCATCGCTTTCGCCAAAGCCGCACTCGCGCCCGCAGGTGCGCCGGTACCGGGTTGGCCAACCTCCATATGAATGATGTGGCGCCCTGCCTCTTCGGCTTTGCGCGCAGCCTCCATCACGTCCATCACGATGAAGGGATCGACCCCGGAACGGGTTGAGTTTCTCATGACCATCTCCCATGGTGCAGCCATGGCTTTTGAACGCGTATCCCGGCTGGCGTCAATCCCGGCCTTGGTGCTGGTTGTGATGGCATGGGTGATCAGCGCAGCACAGGCCAGTGCGCAAAGCCTGATCCGCGACCCCGATATCGAGCATGGCCTGCGTGAGCTGGCCTTTCCAATACTGCGCGCCGCTGGCCTGAACACCAATCGCGTGCGGGTGCTGGTGGTCAATGACAGCACGTTCAACGCCTTCGTCATCGATTATAACACCATTTATATCAACTATGGCCTGATCCTGTCGGTCGAAACCCCCGAGATGCTGCAGGCCGTGATCGCCCATGAGGCGGCGCATATCGCCAACGGTCATCTGGCCCGGCGCAGCGAAAACCTGCGGGCGGCGCAACGCAATGCACAGCTTGGCACCTTGCTGGCGCTGGCAACGGCCGCCGCCGGTGGCGGGCGCGCTGCGGCGGGCATCGCTGCAGGCACGCAGGCCTCGGCTTTGCGCAGTTTTCTGGGTCATACCCGGGCCGAAGAAGCCTCGGCCGATCGCAGCGCCGCCAGCTATTTGCGGTGGGCCGGAATCTCGCCGCGCGGGATGGTCAATCTGCATCGCAAATTCGCCGGTCAGGAACTGCTGAGTGAGGCCAACCAGGATCCATATATGCGCTCGCACCCCAGCAGCCGCGAACGGTTGCGCGCAGCCGAGGCGTTTCTGGTCGAATTCGGCGATCAGGCCAAACAGAACGCCAATGCCGATTACTGGTTCGCCCGGATCAAGGGCAAGCTATCGGCCTTTTTGCGCTCGCCCAACTGGACGCTGCGCCGGGCCCATGAAGAAAGCAATCGCGACATCCGCCTGATGCGCGAAGCCTCGGCCCACCATCAAAATCGTGATTTGGTGCGCGCTCGTGCCGCAATAGATGGTGCCTTGGAACTGCGCCCCGATGACCCATATTTCTACGACCTGAAGGGCCAGATTCTTCTGGAAAGCCGGTATCTGAAAGACGCTGTTGCAGCCTATGGCGCGGCGGTTGAAATGTCGCCCAACGACGCGCTTATTCTGGCGGGTTACGGGCGTGCGCTGCTGGTTGATGGCCAGACGAAGAAAGCCCTGCAAGTGCTTGAAAAGGCGCGTGCAAGAGATGACCGGAATGTCCGGCTCATGCGTGATCTGGGCCTGGCCTATTCACAAGTGGGCAATGACGGAATGGCGGCGGCTGTGACCGCTGAACGATATGCGCTGCAGGGCCGTTTGGCCGATGCTGGCATCCACGCAAGACGGGCTGTCGCACGACTGCCCGAAGGCTCTCCGGGGTGGCAAAGGGCACAGGATGTGCTGATCGCCTCGGAGCGCGCAGACAAGAAAAAGAAAAGGAAACGGAAATGATCCTTAAACATGCAGCACCGGCCCTGTTGGGCCTTTCGATGATCACAGGCCCGGCACAGGCGCTGGACCTGAACGCAATGAGCGAGGCCGAGAAGGTCGAGTTTGGCGCACAGGTGCGCGATTACCTTCTGCAGAACCCTCAGGTGATCATCGAAGCCATCAATATCCTTGAAGAACGCAACGCCGCAGCCGAAGCCGCAGCCGACAAGGAACTGGTCGCCGCCAACGCGGACGCGCTGTTCAACGATGGCTATAGCTGGGTGGGCGGCAACCCCGATGGCGATATCACTCTGGTCGAGTTCATGGATTACCGCTGCGGCTATTGCCGCCGTGCGGTATCAGAAATCGCCAGCCTGCTGGCCGCTGATGGCAATATCCGTCTGGTCATCAAAGAGCTTCCGATTCTGGGCGACGCCTCTGTCGTCTCATCGCGTTTTGCCGTGGCGACCAAGCATGTTGCGGGCGATGATGCATATAAACAGGTCCACGATGCCCTGCTGGAATTCAGTGGCGAGCCCACCGAGGTCACCCTGCGCCGTCTCTCGGACGGGCTGGGGCTGGATACTGACGCCATTCTGGCGGCCATGAACAGCGATGCCGTAACCGAGGAAATCACCCAAACCCGCCTGCTGGCCCAGAGATTGCAGATATCCGGCACGCCCTCTTTCGTACTGGGCACCGAAATGCTGCGCGGCTTCCTGCCTGCACCGCAAATGCAGCAGATCGCAGACGGTGTGCGGGCTGAACAAAGCTAAAGACAGGGGGCGGCACAGTCGCCCCGCTCGCATCGATCCGAGAGCCGGGCCACAAACGTGTTACCGTGGCCCGTTCTCACCCCATCGCAAGCTGTTTATCCCAGCGCGGTATTCTTCCAGAGACACAGACGGGCTGACGAATTCAGCCACACGGCTGGCTGCGACGTGTGGAATTGGCGGAATTTTGCCGGGAAACCGGTGGTGGTCTTTTCATACCCCATGAAAAAACCGTAAAAAACCATCACCACTCAAACAGGCAACAAAGCTCCTTGAAAAACAGCGACCGCAAAGCAATTTCGATTGGGCTGCGCCTGCCCGGTGCAGTCCGAATTGTGATCGCGTTGGGGCTTTTCGGTCTTGTCTCTGCCTGCAGCCAGAGCACAAATGACGCAGCCCTCAATCCAGAGCGTCAATTCATGGCGCTGCAAGAAGTTTCCAAAAAGCACGCCCGCGGACATAGGGTGTGGTGCGTGCCCTATGCACGAAACCTCAGCGGAATTGAAATTCGCGGCAATGCCAAGGACTGGTGGGGTAAGGCGCGCAATATGTTTGAGCGGGGCAACGAACCGGTTGTCGGTGCGGTGATGTCGTTTCGGGCAACCAGAGGTATGCCCTTGGGCCACGTGGCTGTGGTATCCAATGTTGTCAGCGAGCGGGAGGTTATCATTAACCACGCCAACTGGCACCGCAACAAGGTATCGTTGAAAATGGGTGTCAAGGATGTCTCGAAAAACAACGATTGGACGCTGGTTCGGGTCGAAAGCCAGCCGGGGCGGTATGGCAGCCACTATCCAGTGAACGGGTTTATCTATCCGAAGGTTAGCGAGTAACCCAATTTTTCTGCCTTTCCAAAACAAACAGATCAGTTAAAACGCGCTTCCAAATGGAAAGGCGTGTCTATAAGCATTCAACCAAAGCGTGATTGAATGCACCCGTTCCGAGCAAATCCATCATGTTGAAAAAAGGCGTTTTTCTGTACTATTTGACAGCCGGGTGGGTGCTGTTGATGGCTGCAATTGGCCTGATGTTTCTGTTTTCCAGCATGAAACCGACAGCGGACGTCAAGGCACAATATCAACCCAGAGTATACTCTGTACCAATAGAAAGCTGGGAGCCGGGCGAAGTCAGAAACCTGCGCATCGCGGGAAGGCCAGTGGTCATTTGGCGAAGCGACCTTGAAGAAATAGCAACAGCGATGGCGCAGGCTGAACCAGATATCCCCTTGGAAGATTGGACTGAGTTTCTGAACAACGGATCGCTTGCGCGCGAACTTGGCCCTGAGGCTTATGCACGCATGGAATGGTTCGTGGTCAGCCCCATAAGCACGGCGGGCTTTGGATGTATCGTTCTTACAAAAGCTGGCGATTTCGACGGGTTCTTCGATCCATGCCGGGGTACGCATTTTGATACATGGGGCCGCCCGCAACGAGGGCCAGCGCGGGAAAATCTAACGACGCACCCGATTAGCTTTACTGAAGACCGGCAGTCGCTGGTTCTTGAGATTTCAAGACTGTCAGTGCCGAGATAAACCCCTATTCTGCGGCCTCAACTGCTGCATCCAGCTCGGCCGCCTTCTTCTCGACCTCTTCAACGATATGGTCGATCATCTGGTCATTTGACATCTTGTGGCTGGCCTTGCCCGCCAGATAGACCATCCCAGACCCGGCGCCGCCGCCGGTGAAGCCCACATCGGTCATCAGGGCCTCGCCGGGGCCGTTCACGACGCAGCCGATGATCGACAGAGACATCGGCGTTTTGATGTGCTCCAGCCGGTGTTCCAGTTCTTCAACGGTTTTGATCACATCAAAACCCTGCCGCGCGCAGGAGGGGCATGATATAATGTTCACTCCGCGATGACGCAGGCCCAGGGATTTGAGGATTTCAAAGCCAACCTTGACCTCTTCCACCGGGTCGGCAGACAGGCTGACGCGGATGGTGTCACCGATGCCCATCCACAACAGATTGCCCAGACCGATGGCCGATTTGATGGTGCCGCTGACCAGCCCTCCGGCCTCGGTAATGCCCAGATGGATCGGCGCATCCGTGGCCTCAGCAATGCCCTGATAGGCAGCAGCCGACAGGAACACATCGCTGGCCTTCACGCTGATCTTGAAGTTGTGAAAGTCGTTGTCTTCCAGAATGCGGATATGTTCCAGCCCGCTTTCCACCATCGCCTCGGGGCATGGTTCGGCGTATTTATCCAACAGATGCTTTTCCAGACTGCCCGCATTCACGCCAATACGGATCGAGCAATCATGGTCGCGCGCCGCTTTGATCACCTCTTTCACCCGTTTCTCATCACCGATATTGCCGGGATTGATCCGCAGACAGGCAGCACCGGCCTCGGCGGCCTCGATCCCCCGGCGATAGTGGAAATGAATGTCGGCGACGATGGGCACCGGGCTTTCGCGCACGATCTCTTTCAGGGCTTTCGCTGATGCCTCATCCGGAACCGACACGCGCACGATATCCGCACCAGCCTCTGCCGCGGCCTGCACTTGCGCCACGGTCGCGGCCACATCGGTGGTCAGCGTATTGGTCATGGTCTGAACGGCGATGGGTGCGTCGCCGCCAACCGGCACATTGCCGACCATGATCTGGCGGGATTTGCGGCGATAGATGTCGCGCCATGGGCGCACGTGATTGAGGGACATGAGGGCGGGTCCGGAACAGCCTGAGTTGTGCTTTAGATAGTCCGGCAACCGGCAGGTCGCAATGCCCCGATTACTCGGCGGGCGCTTCTGCCGCTTCGGTCTGCAATTCAGCGACCAGTTGTTTCAGGGCACTGTTCTGGTCCGCCTCAAGATCGGCCACCTCGAACTGTTCGGCCACGGCATCTTTCGACAGGACGACACCTTTCGTCACCGTGCCGGGCGCACCCACCGGGCCGAAATGTTCGCCATTCATCGAGAAATAGACCGATCCAGAGGCACCCGCGCGCAATTGCGGCGGTTCTTCGGTCAAGGGCACTTCGAACGTGTTACCCTGTTCAACCGTGCCCAGCGTCCCTTCGAAAATCACGCTGCCGTCAGCTGCGGTGACACGCATCCACGAAGGGTTCACGGCGACGATCTTCAGCGTCGTATCCAGTTTCTCGACCACTTGCGGCAGATCAGGGCGGACAACCGTATGAACCTCGGCCACCTCAATCTGCGGCGGCTCTGGCGCGCGGAAGGTGCCAACATTGCGCGGATCAAGGGTTGAGATCGGTGCATCACGCGCCACCAGAACCGGTACATCCAAAGCTTGCGGGCGATAGAGACGATCCAATGCCTCTGCGCTTGGTGCCTCAACACTGGCCAGTTCTTCGCCTTCGGGGCGGCTTTGCGCGGCATCCAGCGGATCAAGATCGGTCAGAACGACAGGGGCCTGTTCAACCGGGCTGACCTGCACCTGCTGAATGCGGTTCAGGACGGACCAACCGCCATAGCCAATGCCGCCGATAACGGCCAGCAAGACCAGCGTCGACCCGATTGCCCGTGGTTCAATCTGGCTGACAACGGATTCGCGCCCCGGAATATATGGCGTGTTGGGCGAGATGAACGGGTCACGCCCCATTGGTCCGCGCGCGGGCAGACCGCCCTGGGCTTTCTTGACCACCGACGCCTCGGCCGACATGCCATGCGCAACTTCGAAACCGCTTTCTTCGCAGAAGGTCGAGAATGTCTCATCCGGGTTCATACCCAGATAACGGGCATAAGACCGCACATATCCGGCAATAAAACCGGGGGTGTCAAAGGCTTCGGGATCGGCGTTTTCTATGGCAGCGATATAGTTGGCCTTGATCCGCAATTCGCGCTGCACATCCAGAAGCGACTTGCCCATTGTCGCACGCTCACCACGCATGACATCGCCAAGCCGTACCTCATAGTCGTCAAACCCTTTGGGTCTGACTTCCGTGCCTTCTTCGGAATCGCGCTGTGATCTGCGCCCAATCATTCCTGCTGCCCCATCTTTGCCTGTCGCGTGTTACGCGCCAACAGCGAATCGCCTTAAAGTGATTCGTGCGCTACTTTTGTTAGGTTAAGACTAACACGCGGCAAACTTGTTGCACACTTTAGCGTGAGATTATCCAGCAAGTTCGGCGCGATTTAGCGCACAATGTGACCAAAGTTCGTCCATCGCCTGCACCAGACGGTTCATTTCACCGGGCCCGTGCACTGGCGACGGGGTAAAGCGCAAACGCTCGGTCCCGCGCGGAACGGTTGGGAAATTGATCGGTTGAACATAGATACCATAATCATCCAGCAACCGGTCGCTCAGGATTTTGGTATGAACCGGATTGCCCACGATCACCGGCACGATATGGCTGCCATGATCAATCAACGGCAGCCCCATCCCTTTAAGCCGCAGCTTCAGGATACTCGCCTGTGTCTGGTGCTGCTCACGCAGTTCAGGCGCGCGCTTGAGATAGGCAACCGACGCCGCCGCCCCTGCGGCAACCGACGGCGGCAGCGAGGTGGTAAAGATGAACCCCGGCGCGTAAGAACGAATGGCATCACACATCTTGGCGCTGGCCGCGATATAGCCGCCCATGACGCCATAGGCTTTGGCCAGCGTTCCGTTGATGATGTCGATGCGATGCGCCAGACGATCACGCTCGGTCACGCCGCCGCCACGGGGGCCATACATGCCAACCGCGTGGACCTCATCAATATAGGTCAGCGCGCCGAATTCATCGGCCAGATCGCAAATCTCTTCAATCCGGCCAAAATCGCCATCCATCGAGTAGATCGATTCGAACGCGATCAGCTTGGGGGCTGCGGGGTCATCCGCCGCAAGCAATTCGCGCAGATGGGCGACATCGTTGTGGCGGAAGATACGCTTGGCCCCGCCATTGCGGCGCACACCTTCGATCATTGATGCGTGGTTCAGCTCATCAGAATAGATGATCAGCCCCGGAAACAGCTTGGGTAACGTGCTGAGCGTGGCGTCATTGGCGATATAGGCGCTGGTGAACAGCAGCGCGGCCTCTTTGCCATGCAAATCCGCCAGTTCGACCTCTAGCCGCTTGTGATATACCGTCGTCCCCGAGATGTTGCGCGTTCCGCCCGAGCCTGCACCGGCAGAATCCACCGCCTCGTGCATCGCCTCAAGCACAACCGGGTGCTGCCCCATGCCCAGATAATCATTGCCACACCAGACAGTAATATTCTGCTGCGATCCATCCGGGCAGGTCCGCACCGCATGCGGGAAATTCCCCTTGCGACGTTCAATGTCGATGAAGGTCCGGTAACGACCCTCGTCATGCAGCCTGGCAATCGCTGTATCGAGCTGAGCAGTATAGTCCAACGGACCCTCCTTGGATGCCCGGACGATGGTACCCCCGGACGACTTATTTTGCCACCGCGCAACAGACCTGCTGACATGGCCTTGCGTTCCCCTGCCCCGACTGCCTACAGCGGAACCGGTGAACCCAACTTTGATTTGCATCAAATAGCCGTTAAGGCACGGCGCGACAAGTAAAGTTACAGCTATCAGACGCGAGGAAACGACGCAGGCATTTTCCCGCATTCCTTTGGCAAAACGGGCTGGACGGCCCGGCCTGCGCTGCTAGGCTCTGCGCCAAATCCACACCATGCAGGAGAGCCCCATGTCGCTTGACGCCGTATTGAGCCGGATCGACACCGATCTGACCACCTCCATCGACCGCCTGATGGCATTTTTGCGCATCCCCTCGATCTCAACCGATCCGGCCTTTAAAGCGCAGGTCGACACCGCCGCCGACTGGCTGGTTGCCGATCTGAAATCCATCGGGATCGCGGCGGAAAAGCGCGAAACCACGGGCCACCCCATGGTTGTGGGGCATATCGGCGAAGACGGCGATGGCCCGCATGTGCTGTTCTACGGTCACTATGATGTGCAACCGGTCGACCCGCTGGAACTGTGGAACCGCGATCCGTTTGACCCGGCGCTGGAAGATACCGAACACGGTCAGGTAATCCGCGGCCGCGGCGCATCAGATGACAAGGGCCAGTTGATGACCTTTGTCGAGGCCTGCCGCGCCTGGAAAGCCGTCCACGGCACCCTGCCCTGCCGGATCACGTTCTTCTTTGAAGGTGAAGAGGAATCGGGCTCGCCATCGCTGGTACCGTTTCTGGAAGAAAACAAAACCGAGCTTCAGGCTGATCTCGCCCTTGTCTGCGATACCTCGATGGTCTCGCGCGGGGTGCCATCGATCGCATCGCAACTGCGCGGCATGCTGAAGGATGAGTTCACCATTATCGGCCCCCGCATTGACCTGCATTCCGGCCACTACGGCGGGCCGGGCCTGAACCCGCTAAGGGAGTTGTCGCGCATTGTCGCCTCGTTCTACGACGAAGCAACCGGGCGTGTTGCGGTCGATGGGTTCTACGAAGGCGTACACGACGTTCCTGCCGACCAGTTACGTCAATGGCAAAACTGCGGGTTTGACGAGGCAGAGTACCTGAACTCGGTCGGCTATTCCGTGCCCCACGGCGAAAAAGATTATTCCACGCTGGAACAGCAATGGGCGCGCCCCACACTTGAGGTCAACGGCCTTTGGGGTGGCTATAATGGCGCGGGTTCCAAAACCGTGATCCCCTCTCAGGCACATTGCAAGATCACTTGCCGCCTGGTCGGTGACATGGATCCCGATGCGCTGCGCGACAAGATCCGCAAGCATGTAGAGGAACGCCTTTCTCCGGATGCCAAGGTAGAATGGGACAACGATCTCGAAGGCTCACCCGCCTCGGTGATGAATCTCGACCGCCCCGAGTTCGAAGCGGCGCGTGGCGCGCTGTCCGATGAATGGAATCGCGAGGCCGTATTTACCGGAATGGGCGGCTCAATTCCCGTGGTGGGGTATTTCGATACGATCCTCGAAATGGATTCAATGCTGGTCGGCTACGCCAATGACGATGATGCCATTCACTCCCCGAACGAAAAATACGATGTCAAAAGTTTCCACAAAGGCATTCGCTCATGGGCGCGAATCCTTGAAGCCCTGACCCAGAAATAAGCTTGGAATCTGCGAGGCTCTGCCTCGCGCTCCGGGATATTTTTGGCCAGATGAAGAACGGATCCCCTGCTTCATCTGGCTGTAAATATCCCGGGGGAGTCGCGGCTTGCCGCGGCGGGGGCAGAGCCCCCCCTTACATGTGGATCACGCGCCCATAAGCATCCAGAACACTTTCATGCATCATTTCTGAAAGTGTCGGGTGCGGGAAGACGGTGTTCATCAGGTCTTCTTCGGTGGTTTCCAGCTGGCGGCCAACCACATAGCCCTGAATCAGTTCTGTCACTTCAGCACCGATCATATGCGCGCCAAGCAGTTCGCCGGTTTTTGCATCAAATACCGTTTTGATCAGCCCCTCGGGTTCTCCCAGAGCGATAGCTTTGCCGTTGCCGATGAACGGGAAGCGACCGACTTTGATGTCATAGCCCAGCTCTTTGGCCTTGGCTTCGCTATACCCGACCGAAGCAACTTGCGGCTGACAATAGGTGCAGCCCGCGATGCTTTCAGGTTTGACGGGGTGCGCATGTTTGCCTGCGATCAGTTCGGCAACCATGACACCTTCATGGCTCGCCTTATGGGCCAGCCATGGCGCACCGGCGATATCGCCGATAGCATAGAGCCCTTCGACACCGGTGCGGCAGAACTCATCTGTCACCACATGTGTCCGGTCGATCTTGACACCCAGCGCTTCGAGCCCGAGGTTTTCGACATTACCCACAATCCCGACGGCGGAAATCACGGTGTCAAAGTCGTGCTTTTCGATCTTGCCTTTGACCTCAATATGCGCGGTCACCTTGCCCTTGGCACGATCCAGCTGCTTGACCATCGCTTTTTCCATGATGGTCATGCCCTGCTTGGTAAAGGCCTTCTTGGCAAACGCGCTTATCTCTGCATCTTCAACCGGCAGCACGCGATCCATAACCTCGACCACGGTCGTATCCGCGCCCAATGTATTGTAGAAGCTGGCAAATTCGATCCCGATCGCGCCCGAACCGATGACCAGCAATTTCTTGGGCATCCGCGGGGGCTGCAGCGCGTGCTTATAGGTCCAGACCAGATCGCCATCAGCCTCAAGCCCCGGCAGCTCACGCGCGCGGGCGCCGGTGGCCAGCACGATATTCTTCGCCGTCAGCTCTTCGGTTCCCTTGTCGGTCTTGACGCTGACCTTGCCTTTGGACGGCAGGGTTGCGGCCCCCATCACGACGGTGACCTTGTTCTTTTTCAGCAGGTGACCGATGCCACCGGACAGCTGTGCCGCAACACCGCGCGAGCGTTTGACGACCGCGTCCAGATCATACCCAACCTTGTCAGCTTTGAGGCCAAAATCCTTGGCGCGTTCCATCAGATGGAACACTTCGGATGAACGCAGCAATGCCTTGGTTGGGATACAGCCCCAGTTCAGGCAGATGCCGCCCAGATGTTCACGTTCAACCACGGCTGTTTTCAAGCCCAGCTGGGCCGCGCGGATTGCCGCGACATAGCCGCCGGGGCCGGCCCCGATTACGATCAGATCAAAGGATTGTGCAGCCATGTTAACCTCTCGGCGCGGGTCGATGAAAAACTAGTTTACCGTTAAACTATTTATCTCAGCACATCAACATCACTGCCCGCGACATATGTGACGCAAAGTCAGATCACGCATCTGGCCCCTAATTCAGCCTATACCGGTGCCTTTTCAAAGGCTAGAACAGGAGCCCTACCTGTTTTGATAGCTCTGGATTTCAAGAAAGGCACATCATGGCCAAAACGCTAAAGGATTTGTTTCTCGCGCTTTTGAACGCCACCCTGATTCTGTTGGCCATATGCCTGTTTCTCGGCTGGAAACTGGCGCAATCGGTCGACACGCTCCGAGCCGGATTTACCGAGAACATGCAGTTGATCGCCCCACTCCGTGATCAGGCACAGGGCATTCGCGGCGAGTTGGCGGCGCTGCGCAGCGATCTTGATACACTCCGCGGTCAGAATGTGCAGCTTGACGGTGTCGCGCGCCAGCAGCTGACTTCGGCATTGAAGCGGCTGAATGCGCTGGAAGATAAACTGGAAAACACCCAGGCCCGTCTGGCGAACCTGGCCGAAACCCCCGAAGACCTGATCGATTATGCCATCACAACATCCGCAGACAGCATAGCCGACCGTATTCTTGTCATCCGGGGATGTGCGCCGACAAGCTAAGTCGCGGCCTGCAACTCTCGCACGGTCGATCCGTAGCCGCCACTGCTGACATATGCGGCTTCGTGTTCAGTTGTCGCGCGTTCCAGTGCATCGTTGCGATATGGGAAACGACCGAACTTGCGGATCACCTCGCGATGCGCCCGGGCATGCAGCAGATTGCTGTCGCCGCTCTCGGTCATGCGCTCGAACATCAGACGCACACAGCGCTCCTGATCGCACAGGTTTTCCGAATGCATCATCGGCAGATAAAAGAACTGCCGGGCCGGTTCATCGATCTTCAGATCCCAACCCTTGTCGACCGCACATTTCGCAGCAGCAAGCGCCGCCCGGTCCGATGCAAACGCCTGTTTACTGCCCCGGAACATATTACGAGGGAGTTGATCCATAAGGATAATATAGGCCAGCACCCCGCTGGGATAGGTCAGCCAGAGCGAGAACCTCCCCTCGCACGCGGCTTGCCATGTCGTTAGAAACCTGTCGCGGATTTGCGCATCCAGCGCATCATCCTGTAGGTACCACCCCTTGGGGCCAACCTCGTCTAACCAGAAACTCAATACTTCTTCAGGACCTGCCATTGCCCTAGACTCCGTAATTGCCCTCCCCAGGGACGTAACGTCATTAAAATCTCTTTTACAGTTTTGTGACAGTAACATATTGCAACACAAAAGTCACAATTCCGGCGTCAGGCGGGTTCTTGCGCATCCTGCTCATCCTGCGCCGCCTCGATGACAACCTCTTGCGCGACTTCAAGCGCAACAGGGGATGAGGTTGGGTAGATCGGCGCGATGGTGCCTGTCTCATCAACAGGTGCATAGACACGCTGGGTCATCCGGTATGCTGCATATGCGGCCATGACAAACATCAGCGCCGCGATGAACATGAAAAAGCCCGACGGGCCAATCACGCCCGCCCCCATCAGCCAACCCGTGATGATCGGCCCCGTGACCGCGCCAAGACCGTTGATAAACACCAGCCCGCCCGAGGCGGCCGACATGTCATCATATTCAAGATAGTCGTTGGTATAGGCGATCAGCAGGGAATAAAGCGGGCTTGTCATGCCCCCGATAATAAAGGCCGAAACGAGGAGCATGGTGAATGTGACACCCAGTATCACGCCAATCAAAGCCCCCACCCCGCCTATGGCGGCCACTGACATGATCAGCAGGCGGCGGTCCATTTTATCCGACATCCAGCCCAAGGGGTATTGCAGCACCACCGCACCGATATAGAAGACGGCCACGAAGATCGATATCTCGACCAGGCTCAACCCGACCTGTGCGCCGTAGACGGCGCTCATCCCGAATTGGGCCGAGAATATCCCGCCCAGAAGGAACATGCCAACGCAGCCCAGCGGCGAAGTGTCAAACAACTTGCGCAGGGTCATAGGCTTGGTGGTGTCAAAGGCCGGCGTAGGCGAAATCGACAGCAAGATGGGCGCAAAGGAAACCGAAACCAGGATCGAAGCGATTACAAAGGTTTCGTACCCCGCGGGATCACCGACCAGCAGCAGAGCCTGCGCGCTGACCACGCCCGTCATCTGTACCATCATGTAAAGCGAAAGCGCCTGACCGCGGTTTTCGTTGTTGGCGGCGTTGTTCAGCCAGCTCTCTGCCGTGACATACACGCCGGAAAAGCAAAACCCGATGAGCACACGCCCCAGCGACCATGCAATCGGATCGGTCAGCATCGGATACATGATCATGACGGCCGAGATGAACGAGGCCAGCGCCGCAAAGACACGGACATGGCCAACCCGTCTTATCATTTCGGGCGCAAGGCGCGAGCCGCCCAGAAAACCGACGAAATAGGCTGACATGACAAAAGACATCTCAAGGGTCGAGAACCCCTCGATCTCGCCCCGCACGCCCAACAACGTGCCCTGCAGGCCGTTGCCGACCATCAACAATCCCATTCCCAGAAGAAGCGCCCAAGCGCTGGAAAGAACCTGAAGCATTCCGACGATCCAAATTTACCGATCTGTTTCGTCCGCTTTGCGATCAATTGCTGCCCGAGTCGCGCCTGTATACGACATTGTTAAGACGCGGATAGACCGGATGCGACTAAGGGATCAAAAGAGAGGCGTCGCCATATGAAAAAAACCGGTATTCTTCGGCGATGGCGTGATCATAAATCGTTCTGACCCGATCCTGCCCCATCAGCGCTGAAACCAACATCAGCAATGTCGATTTCGGCAGATGGAAATTGGTCATCAACGCATCGGTGACATGGAACCGGAACCCGGGATAGATGAAGATATCGGTTTCGCCTTCCCAGGGCGCGATCTGCCCGCCGCGCGCGGCGCTTTCGATCAGGCGCAGGGCTGTGGTCCCCACCGGGATGACCCGTCCGCCTGCGGCTTTGGTCGCCGCGATCTCGGCAGCTGCCTGCGCGCTGACCCGGCCCCATTCCGCATGCATCTTGTGGGTCGTCACGTCCTCGACCTTGACCGGCAGGAACGTGCCTGCGCCGACATGCAGCGTGACATGGGTAAAAGCGACACCGCGCGCGGCAAGTGCCCGCAGCAGGGTATCATCGAAATGCAGCGAGGCTGTTGGTGCCGCAACCGCACCGGCATTCCGCGCCCAGACGGTTTGATAATCGGTTTTGTCCTGCTCATCCGCCGCCCGTTTCGCTGCGATATAGGGCGGCAGAGGCATCGCTCCGGCCTGTTCCAGCGCATGATCAAAATCCTCTCCGGTCAGGTTGAAACGCAGATAGGCCTGACCATCAGAGACTCGATCCAGAGTGGCGCTCAGGTCATCCGAAAAGACGATCTCTTCACCGGGTTTGACCTTTTTCAGCGGCTTGATCAGCGCCGCCCAACACCCATCCGGCTGAGGCTCCAGCAGCGTCGCTTCGATCGCAGCCGAGACGGGCCCCTGCGCGCTGTCACGGTGACGGCGACCGCTCAGTCTGGCGGGGATCACCCGGGTGTCGTTCAACACCAGACGATCGCCGGGCTGCAACAGGTCGGGCAGGTGGAACACGTTCCGGTCCTGAATGGCGTCTTCCTGTGCCACCAGCAGCCGCGCCGAGGATCGTGGGCTGGCGGGCCGCGTGGCAATCAGGTGTTCGGGCAGGTGGAAATCAAAATCGCTGAGCTTCATGGCCGCGCCATACATCGGCGTGACAGATTCGGCCACCTTTCCGCTCAGCGGTCCTCACCCCGGGTCAGCAGGGCGGGGTTCGGTTCATCCGGCCGGTCCGGCGTCGCATTCGGCCCGTCCGATACCGTCGGCGCAGGGGCACGCATCAGATTGCGCAAAAACAGGGGGGCCAGACCAGAGAGCGGGTTCACCGAAACCTGTGGCTCGGCCAGCGGGCCGGTCAATGTGTAATTGAAGGAGAAAACGCCTTCGCCTTTTTTGGTCAGCACGCTGCCAATTGCGTTCAGCAGATAGATCGGCGAAATCGCGCCCTGCAGGTTCAACATGCCCGCGACCGTATCGACCGTGCCGTCAAATGACAAACCCATCGACGGGCCCACGGCGCTGCCGCTCAGCACCATCACCTCGGTCGGGGTGATGCGCATCTTGCTGTCGATAGCGCCGAAGAAAATCCCCTGCCCCGCCATTTCATCCAGTAACCCCACCAGGCTGATCGCGTTCAGCAGCGCCGCCATCGCCGGGGCATCGGTGATCCTTGTATCCTTGATCTGCAGATCCACGTCATAGTTACCCGGTTCTGCAATGGGATCGAGTTGCAACTGCAGCGACCCGCCCCGGGCCTGCGTCAGAACCCCGGCAGAGCGTAACACCGCGCCCGCGTCCTCGGAGGTCAGGCCAACAGCCGACCGGCCCGCACGCGGGGTGACCTGCCCCCGGATCGCTGCGCCACCATTGACCCGCGCGGCAAAGCTGCCGGTCAGACCGCCTGTGGTCTGGAACGCCCCGGTCAGCCCGGTCAGCGCAACCGTTTCGGTTACCTGCAACCGGTCGAGCGTGACATCCAGCTTGGGGCCCGGCCCTGCGCCGCCGCCTTCGCCCCCTCCTTCGCCGATGGTGGATTTGCCCAGATCAAGCACGCCGCCCAAAACACGAATATCGGGCAGCGCGGCACCCCGCCCGATCAGCTCTGCCGGAACGGCCAGCCAGTCGCCCAGCTCAAAAGAGCTGAAGCGGACCCGGTCGAACGCCCCCTCGCGAAAGGATATGCTGGCCACGGTTCGCAGCCCCGCCGCATCAATCCGCAGCGCATCAACGCTGAGTTGGCTGCCCAGCGTGGCCTCAGCCGTCAGGGTGCCGCTGCTGTTGGCCGCTTTTTGCCAGCCCAATTCCGGGATCGCCAGAACAGCCCCCACCAGATCGGATTGCGCCGACAATTGCGGCGGTGCACCTGCTCCGATGCCCAGCGTGAAATCCGCAAGGCCCTGCCCCGTCAGCATGCCATTGGGCAACCCGGCATTGATCTGGGTCATCAATCGCGACGACAGCTCGATCTGTCCGACCAACTCACTGCGCTGTGGGGTATCGCCGCCGATCGGCTGACGCCACCGGGCGTTTACCGGCACGGTTCCGAACAGCCCATCCCCCTCGATCGCCACCCCGGTCTGGTCACCGCTCAGACGCAGCCGATCTGCGCTGACGTTGAACCCCGGAACCAATGCGTCACTGTCCAGATCAGACAGCGCACCCGCGAAATGGAACCGGGTCTCTTCAAATTTGAGCCCCTTGATCAGTGGCAGCGACAACGTTCCGTCGAGACGCACCTGACCGTCCGCCAGATCGACCGGCAGGTTGGCCTTGGTCAACAACTGCAAGGGCGGCCGATCCAGCAGGGACAACGCGGCCGTCACGCTGCCGCGGGCACTGACGCGTGTGATTGCCGGGGTTACTTTCTTGATCCCGGTATCGGGGATGATGAATGAGGTGCCTGACACATCAACCACCCCACCTTCATCCGCGATCACAATCCCCTTTTGTGCCGTCACCGTGAAACGGCGGTTGAGCAGGCTGGCCTGCCCTTGCGCGCCCCGTATCGGCGGCAGCGTCTTCACAAACCGGATTTCGGCTTTGTCGAACGCGAAATCTGCATAGATATCGGGTTTTTCACCGGGCCGTAGGCGCAGGGCGAAATCCAGATCCGACATCTCGCCATCCCGCAGGTTCTCGGTGACCCAAAGGCGCGGTTTTGGGGCCAGACGCCCGGGCCAGTATTTCAACAGCTGATCAGAGTTCATCTGGTCAATCTGCGCATCGATCTCGGCCTGCCACCCCTCCGAGAGCCCGGCCAGAGACCCGCTGAGCCGCATGTGATGGGCACCGTCCTGAACCGTCATCTGCCCCAGTTGCATCCGGAATGGCGCCAGTTTCATCTGGAAATCCACATCGGCGCGCGTCAGGTTCATCGCCTCGGGGAACAGGTTGGCCGGGTTGACCTCAATCCCGCTCAGGCGGAACTGGCCCGACATACTCTCAAGCCCGCCCGCACTGACGCCCTGAAGAAATGCCTTGCCTTCCGCCTGAACCTTGCCCCAGGCGGAATTGATCGACACCTCATTGAAATCCAGCACTTCGTGCTTCGGATCGTAGGTAAAATAGGTGCGCGCGCCATCGAATTTGATCGGTCGCGTTTCCGGCGTCGGCTGCACCGCGCCTGCGCCAAGGTTCAGCGTTGCAAAAACCGGCCCCAACGCGCCCTGAGCGTCCACACGCCCGCGCAGCGCACCCGAGATCGGCGTGCGCAGCACCTGCATCCAGGCCAGCGCGGGGCTGTGCCCGCCAATGTCTTCGGCCGGCAGATCGGTGATCGAGATACCAAACTGCGCCGCCGGACTGCCAAGTGCGCTAGTATAATTCGCCTCAATCGTGCTGACATAATCCCGCCCGGCAAGAACCGAGAAGCCCGTGGCCAGCCGAACCTCGCGTGCGTTGCGGGTGGCCAGAATATGCCCGCCATCCAGGACCCACGAACGGCCCAGTCGCAAATCGCGGTAATCCAGTGTTATCGCATCCAGTTCAACCGAGCTAAGCGCCGAAAGCGCGGGCGACTGGAACACCGCGTCCGAGGCTTCGATCAGTTGCGCAAGATTTCGGGCCTGCCCGACAGGCGCGCTGCCCGCGCCCACTGTCAGTGAAAGCGCGCCGTCAACCCCCCGGGTCAGCGCGATTTGCGCGCCCTGCAGAATGATCCGCTTGGGCCGCACATGCCCCCGCAACAACGGGCGCATCGCCAGGCTGGCCCGCAGGTCGGCCACTTCGGCAATCTGCTGACCCGCCGCATCACTGATGCGCACATCGGTCAGTTGCAGCCGTGGCCGCCAGCCTTCGTGGATAATGAAACTGACATCACCGAACCGGATTTGCACCCCACCCAGCGCCTGATCAAGACGGGTCTCGACCCGATCCCGCACCCAAGCAGGCACGTGCACATGTTGACCGATCACCATGAACCCTGTGATCAGCGCCAGAAATACCAGCACAAAAACACCGCGCAGCGCCCACAATCCCGCCGCGCGTCGACGCGACCGGCGGCGGGGCTTTTTGCCTGCCTCGGCCTCATCCTGCTGTTCTTGCTGGGCCAATTTGCGTTCCACGCCTTTCAACCTGCCAACGGCACCCTATGATATGGGGCAACCGTTAATTATCTCAGCCGGAGTTTGAATATGCCCGAAGTCTCAGACATCGCACCCGACTTTACTCTGCCCCGCGACGGTGGCGGCGAGGTGTCCCTTTCGGAACAGCGTGGCCGTGCCGTCGTTCTGTTTTTCTATCCCCGCGATGATACCCCGGGCTGCACCAAGGAATCCATCGGTTTCTCGGAACAGCTTGAGGCGTTTGCCGCCGCAGGTGCTAACGTTTTCGGCATCTCGCGCGATACGGTCGCCAAGCATGACAAATTTGTCGCCAAACACGGGCTGACCACACCGCTGCTGTCAGATGACGGGCAGACCGTGTGCGAAGATTATGGCGTCTGGGTGGAAAAGAACATGTATGGGCGCAAATCGATGGGCATCGAACGATCGACATTTCTGATCGACGCTGAGGGCAAAATTGCCCGCGTCTGGCGCAAGGTCAAAGTCCCCGGTCATGTGGAAGAGGTGCTTGAGGCGGTGCGCGCGCTCTGACCCTCTCGACCCGCGCGGGCATAGGCGGTATGACCCGCGCGGAACGACGAAACAAGGCAGGAAAAGACGTGGCCAAGACACTGACCGAAATGGCGACCGAGGTTTTGACCACAGCGGTGGGCCGCGAGAAAACGGCCCTGTCGAAACGCTACGCTGCCGCGTGGGGTGCTGCCCGCAAAGGGGATGCGCCCGAGATTGAGATCGGCACTGCAGAGCCTCCGCTCTACCCTGCGCGTCCTGATAAACCGGAACTGCTGTCGCCCCGCGATGTTCCCCGCCGCCGCCCGGGGTCAGAGGCCGGGCGCATCGCGCTGCTGCACGCGGTGGCCCATATAGAGTTGAACGCAGTCGATCTGCATTGGGACATCATCGCGCGCTTTGGCCATGTGCCCATGCCCATCGGTTTCTACGACGACTGGGTCAAATGCGCCGAGGAGGAATCGCGCCATTTCGAAATGGTCTGCGACTGTCTGGAACAGATGGGCAGTCATTACGGGGCCCTGCCCGCCCATGCCGGGATGTGGCGTGCAGCCGAAGACACCGCCGGGGATCTGATGGGCCGTCTGGCGGTGGTTCCAATGGTGCTTGAGGCGCGCGGGCTGGACGTCACACCCGGTATGATCGACATCTTCCGCAAGGCCAGCGCCAGCGATGCTGTCGCCGCGCTTGAGGTGATCTATGCCGAAGAAGTCGGCCATGTCGCTTATGGCTCAAAATGGTTCCACTTTCTGTGCGGGCGCGAGAATGTGGACCCCAAGGATGTGTTCCATCACCTCGTGCGCCGCTATTTCCATGGCGTCCTGAAACCACCCTTCAACGAAGAGAAACGCGCCGAGGCCGGGCTGCCCCCCGATTTCTACTGGCCTCTGACCGAAGATCTGCCACCCCCGGGCGCTGCTGCGGACTAAGTGAAAACGCCGGTTTTCGGCAGATTCCCGCCGATCACGTGCGGTAAAACTCCGTTCACCGCTCGTGATTGGTTAACAAACTTGCCCACTGCGCCTGACCTCTTTATGCAATCGCCTCAAGGAGCGGCTACTCACCCACGACCGGCTCCGATGAATGGGGACAATTGAGGTAGGACGCGTGCGGACACGTCTGGCAATCAAGCTACACTCGCTGCTCGAACAGCACTTTCCGGAACGCCGGGTTTTTCTGAAATCTGACAATGACACACGGTTCATCCGGCTGAGTTCGGAAACCCAGATCATTGCTGTGACAGGGGTTGCCGTGATGGTCGCATGGACTGCGATCGCCACTTCAATCCTGCTGATGGACAGCATCGGATCAGGCAATTTCCGGGAACAGGCCAAGCGCGATCAGGCCACTTATCAGGAGCGTCTGAATATCCTGTCAGCCGAACGGGACGCGCATGCTGCCGAGGCTCTGGCGTCTCATGACCGGTTCAATGCAGCGCTTGAGCAGGTCTCGATGATGCAATCGGAACTGTTGGAATCAGAAAATCGCCGCCGCGAGCTGGAAACCGGCATCGACGTGATCCAGACCACCCTGCGCGCGACGATGAAGCAACGCGAAGAAGCACGGACCGAACTGGCCGAGCTTCAACAAAGTACAGACGGTGACGCCGCTTATATGATGGCTTCGGCCAATCCGGCCCAGATGGCGTTCATGACCGACGCGCTGGCCCGCACGGCAGAACAACGTGACCAGATCGCAGCGGATGCGCAAGACGCACTGGATCAGCGCGATGAGATGGAACTTGAAATCCGCCTGATGCAGGAACGCAGCGACGAGATTTTCCGCCAGCTGGAAGAGGCAATGGTGATCTCGGTCGAACCCCTCGACAAGATGTTCCGCAGCGCGGGCATGCCCACAGATCGTATCCTCGACGAGGTCCGGCGCGGATATAGCGGTATGGGCGGTCCGCTGACCCCTTTATCCTTCAGCACGCGCGGTGAGGAACTGACCCCCGACCAGATCCGCGCCAACATCCTGCTGGAACAGATGGACCAGCTGAACCTCTATCGCATTGCTGCCGAAAAGGCCCCCTTCGCCAGCCCGGTGCGTACCGCCGTCCGTTTTACCAGCGGCTACGGCACCCGTCGCGACCCCAAAACCGGAGGGCGCCGGATGCATAACGGCGCAGATTTCGCAGGGCCGAAGGGTACTGATATCTTTGCCACGGCGGATGGTGTGGTCACTCATGCAGGCTGGCAATCGGGTTTCGGACGTTTGGTCAAGATCAAGCACGCTTTCGGGATTGAGACACTTTACGCTCATAACACCAAGATCCTTGTCAAGAAGGGCCAAAGGGTCTCGCGCGGGGATCATATTGCTGATATGGGTAGCACTGGACGGTCGACCGGCACCCACCTGCACTATGAGGTGCGCGTGAACGGAAAACCCGTAAACCCAATGACTTACATCAAGGCTGCGAGAAATGTTTTCTAAGAGCAAAATCAACGAACCCGGATCGGAAAAGACTGAGGCAGCAAAACCGGCCGCACCGGCCACCCCGGCGGCACCTGCACCGGCTGAAGCCAAAGCCAGCACCCCGCCCAAGCCCAAGCCGCCCGCGTCTGTTTTGTCCTCTGATCTGCACATCACCGGCAACATCAAGACCTCAGGCGATATTCAGGTCGAAGGCACGATCGAAGGCGATATCCGCGCCCATCTGCTGACCATCGGCGAAACCGCCACCATCAAGGGCGAAGTCACTGCGGATGACGTTGTGGTCAACGGTCGCATCGTGGGCCGCGTGCGTGGCCTGAAGGTCCGCCTGACCTCGACCGCGCGTGTCGAAGGCGACATCATCCACAAGACCATCGCCATCGAAAGCGGTGCGCATTTCGAAGGTTCCGTGCAGCGTCAGGACGACCCCCTGAATCCCGGTCGCGGTGGCAAGTCGGGTGCCAACCCGGCGGCGGAAGTAAAGCAGTAAACACCTGTCGGCAAGACCAATCAGCAACGCCGCAGGATTCCCTGCGGCGTTTTTTTGTTTTAGGGGTGTTCGTCTAAATCCGACAATGACCTCAATGCGGCACGAAACGGCATTACACCGCGCAAGTGCCGCAATCCGCTTGGTTGATCAGGAGGGCTTGGTCTGCGCTGCCGCCGCTACTCGTACTGCACGATCATCGAAAGAAAATCATCATCGCTTGTTACAACTGTGTGGTGGCCTTTGCCGTGCTTGTCTTCCATATGCCAGACGTCACCCGGACCAATATCCCTGAATTCCCCGTCGCTCGCGGTCACGCGCACTGAGCCAGAAAGACAAATGAGCTTTTGAGCGACAGGCGTGGGATGAATTGGCTCATCCCAACCCTTCTTGAGTCTCAAGAACATGGTTTGCTTGACGGCTTCTGGCTTTGAAATCTCGATTGCTTTCGCAGGTGGTGCAAAGCTTTGCTCTTCAAGTTCGACTTCGATGTCTTTCCAATGGCTTTCGCCTTGAGCATCCGAATACAGCTTTTTGAACTTCACTTTGATACCCCCACCACATCGCAAGCCCACAACCGATACCGGACATTGGGGCGCAAAGGAGAAAAACGCAAGTTGGGTCGAGCGTAGTCGTTCTCAATCGCCAGCACACCGGAATAAGCATATTCCCTAACAGCACTCACTATCTGGCGTGTCTTGAAGGAAAATTCCCCACAATCTACAGTTTCACAAAAAACGTTTTTTGAATTAACCTTAAAGCCATTGATTTCAGGAGGGCTTTTCATGTCATCAAAACTCATGGCCGAATTCTTCGGCACGTTCTGGCTGGTGCTGGGCGGCTGCGGCAGTGCGGTACTGGCGGCAGGTGTCGCGGATGTCGGCATCGGCTGGCTGGGCGTCTCTTTTGCTTTCGGCCTGACGGTTCTGACCATGGCTTATGCGGTGGGTCATATTTCGGGCGGGCATTTCAACCCCGCAGTCAGCCTTGGGCTGATGATTGGCGGCCGGTTCGAGGCCAAGGACCTGATCCCCTATTGGATCGCTCAGGTGATCGGCGCGATCGCTGCGGCCATCGTCTTGTATCTGATCGTCAGCGGCGCGCCGGGTTTTGAGGGTGTCGGAGGGTTTGCCTCGAACGGATATGGCGAGGCGTCGCCCGAAGGCTATTCCCTGATATCGGCGCTGGTGATCGAAATCGTCCTGACCGCGTTTTTCATCGTGATCATTCTGGGCGCGACCTCCAGCGGCGCGCCTGCGGGATTCGCCCCGATTGCGATCGGGCTGGGGCTGACGCTGATCCACCTGATCTCGATCCCGGTGACGAACACCTCGGTGAACCCGGCACGGTCAACCGGCGTGGCGCTGTTTGCCGATGGTCCGGCGCTGGCGCAGCTCTGGCTGTTCTGGGTCGCCCCTCTGATCGGCGGTGCGATCGGCGCATTGATCTGGCGGGCGATGTCGTCGGACGATTGATCGAGCGACAAAACGAAGCCCCGGCCCGCAAACACGCGCCGGGGTTCATTCATTTATTCGGTCACAGTGACCTTTTTCATCGAATCCGGCTGACCGATCACTGCGCCATTCGGGCCATCGCCCCGCTTGATCGCATCAACCACATCCATGCCACCCGTAACCTGACCAACAACAGTGTATTGGCCATTCAGGAACGGACCCGGTTCAAACATGATGAAGAACTGCGAGTTCGCACTGTCAGGGTCCTGCGCCCGGGCCATGCCCACAACACCCCGGTCATAATTGTAATCCGAGAACTCGGCAGGCAGGTCGGGCCGGTCAGACCCGCCGGTACCCGCGCGCCGCAGGTCGGCGCCCAGACGGCCATGTTCAACATCTCCGGTCTGTGCCATGAAGCCATCGATGACGCGGTGGAACACCACGCCATCATATTGGCCGCCAGCCGCCAGAGCGGTGATCTGTTCGACATGTTTGGGCGCAAGGTCTTCGAACAGGTCGACGGTGACGGTGCCATTAGCCCCCTCACCTTCGATTTCGATCTCAAGGCCGGTTGCCAGCGCAGGGCTGGCCAACAGGGCGAATACGGCAGCAAACTTATGCATCGGCGGCCACCTTGACGCTGATCATCCGGTCAGGGCTTGCTGGCGGTTCGCCCCGGACGATGGCGTCCACATGCTCCATCCCGTCGATGACACGACCGTAAACGGTGTACTGACCGTTCAGGAAGTGGTTGTCTTTGAAGTTGATGAAGAACTGGGAATTGGCCGAATCCGGGCTGGCCGAGCGCGCCGCGCCCAGCGTGCCGCGATCATGGGGCAGTTTCGAGAATTCGGCGGGAACGTTCGGCAGCGACGAGCCGCCTGTGCCCGCGCGGCTCAGGTTGAACCCGTCTTCCATGTCACCGTGCTGCACGTCGCCGGTTTGCGCCATGAACCCGTCAATCACACGGTGAAAGGCCACGTTGTCATATTCGCCGCCACGGGCCAGTTCCTTCATCCGCGCGCTGTGCTGCGGGGCCACATCGGGCAGCAGTTCAATCACGACATTGCCGTCTTTCAACTCGATGATGATCGTGTTTTCGGGGTCTTTGATCTCGGCCATCTGGCCCTCCTGTCTTTGAAACTTGCGCAAATACCTATGACGCAGGCGCGCGAATGCCAAGTGACGCATTGACCTGAGGGCAAAATGCAGGAAAAGAACCGCCTGAAACAGGATTCAATGGGCAAGGATAAGCGCGATGGGCTGGAAATCTCTGGACGATATGGAACTGGGCGGCAAACGGGTTCTGGTGCGTGTGGATATCAACGTCCCCGTCGCGGATGGTGTCGTCACGGATGATACCCGTATCCGGCGTATCGTGCCAACTGTGCGCGACATTCTTGGCGCAGGCGGCCGGCCGATCCTGCTGGCACATTTCGGACGCCCCGGCGGGCGGCACGTGCCCGAGATGTCACTGAAACAGCTGGTGCCCACGCTGGAGGCCGCATTTGGCGTTCCCGTGCGCTTTGCCGACGATTGCGTGGGCCATGAGGCCGAGACCGCAGCCGCTGCGCTTGCGGGGGGCGAGGTTCTCTTGCTGGAAAACACCCGGTTTCATGCCGAAGAAACCAAGAACAGCGTACCCCTTGCCGAAGGTATGGCAAAGCTGGGTGACATCTATTGCAACGACGCCTTCTCGGCAGCACACCGCGCCCATAGCTCGACCGAGGCGCTGGCCCGTCTGCTGCCCGCTTGCGCCGGGCGCCTGATGCAGCAGGAATTGAGCGCGCTTGAGGCCGCTTTGGGCACGCCCAAGCGGCCCGTCACTGCCGTTGTTGGTGGCGCAAAAGTATCAACCAAGCTGGACCTGCTGGGCAACCTGATCGAGAAAGTCGACTATCTTGTGATCGGCGGCGGCATGGCGAATACCTTTTTGGTGGCCAAAGGGCTGGACGTCGGCAAATCTCTGGCCGAACGCGCCATGTCCGATACCGCCGCCGGGATTATGCGTAAGGCCGAAGCCGCAGGCTGCACCATCGTGCTGCCAAGCGACATTGTGGTGGCCGGGGCATTCAAGGCCAACGCGCCACATCAGGTTCTGCCAGCAGATCAATGCCCCTCAGACGCGATGATTCTGGACGCAGGCCCCGAAAGTGTGACCGCAATATCCGAGGTACTGGACCGAAGTCAGACCCTGATCTGGAACGGCCCGCTGGGCGCGTTTGAACTGACCCCGTTTGACGCCGCCACCAACGCAGCCGCGCTAAAGGCCGCAACATTGACCCGCGCGGGCAAGCTGACTTCGGTCGCAGGCGGAGGCGACACCGTCGCCGCGCTGAATGCCTCGGGCGCGGCGAAAGATTTCACCTATATCTCGACCGCGGGCGGTGCCTTTCTGGAGTGGATGGAGGGCAAAACCCTGCCGGGCGTCGCGGCACTGGATCAGTAAGTGTCGGCTGCCGGATAATCAGACAGCAGCTTTTTGTTTCAAAAGGGATTCACAAGCCGAATCACCTGTGACATACTGCGTTGAGATACCCGCCAAGGGTACGTTTCTGAGGCAGTTTGTAATTCGGCAGTGAACACAGTGACCCGTTCCCATCGGCCCGGTTTGGGTGCATTCATATTCTTCTCGGTCGCTTTCATGCTGGGCGTCTATTTCACATTTGCCGCAGTGCAGGGCGATTATGGCCTGTTTCGCCGGGTCGAAATCGCTGCTGAACGCGATGCGCTCTCACAGGATCTGAACCAGCTCAAGGACGAGATTGTGAGGATGGAAAACCTGACCCACCGCCTGTCAGATACCTATCTTGACCTTGATCTGCTGGACCAACAGGCACGCTCGGTTCTGGGCATGATCCGCTCTGACGAGATCGTTATTCGCTGACCGCAGGTAGATAGACAAGCGGGTTATTGACTGTTCACACAGCTACGCTCGAGGGATGTCGTATCCAAAAACGTCTATTTCTCGACGAAACACCTTTGCTACCTGGTCTACGGTTTCGAAACTCCAATCATCGCCGTAGAATAGCTCAAACCGTTTTGATTTCCGAATTCCGGATTTCGCCCGGACGCTATCCAATGAAACGGCCTCTACCCCCATTTCTTTCATGAAGTCATCGAATTCCGTTCGAAGGTTGTCATATTGAAGCACCTTGTCGACAACGACTTCACCATTTTCAGAATATTGCCCAAAACTTGAAAAGTATCTTACCTGAGCTCGGCAAAAGCCTGCGAATTGGTCAGTCGGATTTGTTATCTCCAGCTTTCGCTGGTGCATCCAGAAGTAGAAGGCTGAAACCGCTTTGTCCCAAGGGTTTCGCTCGACGCAAAAACTCGTGCAGTCCTCTGCGATGTCGGGCAAATACCGCTTAACAACTTCAAACCCGGCATGGGGATCGCGCACACGAACTTTACCGCCGCCCCTCTCTCGCAGTAGCTTTACAGAATTCAGGACAATCTTACGTTTACCACGACGCAGGCGTTCCTCATCATTCGTAAGAGGAGAAGCGAAATCGCCGGGCTTTAACAACTGTCCAAGCGCTATTTCAATGGATGACCCCGCAGTTTTCTTGGTTTTAATAAACACCAGCTTTTGTTCTTTCAGGATCATCATTTGCACGGACCTAACTTGATTTGTGAATGTTGTACTCTTGTGGTGTGAAAATGACAGCCAGTTCATCTCCACAATCAGAGCGGCTTGGCAGTGATGCAACACCGCCAATTCCCCCGCGTCACATTTGCACTCGCCAGATGCCGAGAAATGTTCTATGAGATAGTTTAACGCTAAACTATCTGTCCGAGAGGGGGAGATCGCCACCATGGCTGCGCGAAAAACCACAAAGAAACCAAATGTTTCTGCGGAGGAACTCAAAACCTACTACCGAGAGATGCTGCTGATCCGCCGATTCGAGGAAAAAGCAGGTCAGCTTTACGGCATGGGTCTGATCGGTGGGTTCTGCCACCTTTATATCGGACAGGAAGCTGTCGTGGTCGGCCTCGAAGCAGCCGCGAAAGAAGGTGACAAGCGGATTACCTCTTACCGCGATCATGGTCACATGCTGGCCTGCGGCATGGAACCCGGCGGTGTGATGGCCGAACTTACCGGGCGTGAAGGGGGCCTGTCCAAGGGCAAAGGCGGCTCGATGCACATGTTCTCGAAAGAGAAACACTTCTATGGTGGCCACGGTATCGTCGGCGCGCAGGTTCCGCTTGGCGCGGGTCTCGCCTTCGCGGACAAATACAAAGAGAATGGCGGTGTCACCTTCACCTATTTCGGCGATGGTGCTGCAAACCAGGGTCAGGTCTATGAGACGTTCAACATGGCCGCCATTTGGGATCTTCCCGTGATCTTCGTGATTGAGAACAACCAATACGCCATGGGCACGGCTCAGACACGCTCGACCTCGACCAAAGATATCTATCACCGTGGCGAGGCTTTCGGCATTCCCGGCGAAATCGTCAACGGTATGGATGTTCTGGCGGTCAAAGAAGCGGGTGAGAAAGCTGTCGCCCACTGCCGCGCGGGCAAAGGCCCTTACATTCTGGAAGTGAAGACATACCGCTATCGTGGCCACTCGATGTCCGACCCGGCCAAGTACCGGACCCGCGAAGAGGTTCAGAAGGTTCGCGAGCAAAGCGACCCGATTGAACATGTGCGCGAGCTGCTGCTGACCGGGAAACACGCCAGTGAAGACGACCTGAAAGCGATCGACAAGGAAATCAAAGAGATCGTCAACCAGGCCGCCGAATTCTCAAAAGAAAGCCCCGAGCCGTCGCTGGACGAGCTTTGGACCGACATTTACGCCTGAGAGGACGATTAAGACATGGCAACCGAAATTCTGATGCCCGCCCTTTCGCCCACGATGGAAGAAGGCACGCTGGCCAAATGGCTGGTCAAGGAAGGCGACACCGTATCTTCAGGCGACATCATGGCCGAGATTGAGACCGACAAAGCGACGATGGAGTTCGAAGCTGTCGACGAAGGTATCATCGGCAAGATCCTGATTGAGGAAGGCGCCGAAGGGGTCAAGGTAAACACTCCTATCGCGATCCTGGTTGAGGAAGGCGAAGACGCCTCTGCCCTGCCCGCGGCTGCCCCCGCAGCCGCAGCGGGAACCGAGGCCGCCCCTGCGGCGGTTGAGGAGGCCGCTCCCGTCGCAACCGCCCCCGCAGCCCCTGTGGTGGACCTGTCGCCCGACTGGCCCGCTGATGCCGAGATGGCGCAACAGACTGTACGCGAAGCCCTGCGCGACGCCATGGCCGAAGAAATGCGCGGCGATGAAGATGTCTACCTGATGGGCGAAGAAGTCGCCGAATATCAGGGGGCCTACAAAATCTCTCAGGGTTTGCTGGACGAATTCGGCGCCAAACGCGTGATCGATACCCCGATCACCGAACACGGCTTTGCCGGGATCGCCGTCGGTTCGGCCTTCGGCGGGCTGAAACCGATTGTCGAGTTCATGACCTTCAACTTCGCCATGCAGGCGATTGACCAGATCATCAACTCCGCTGCCAAGACGCTTTATATGTCCGGCGGTCAGATGGGTTGCCCCATCGTATTCCGTGGCCCCAACGGTGCCGCCGCCCGCGTGGCTGCGCAGCACAGTCAGGATTACACGGCATGGTACATGCAGATCCCCGGCCTGAAAGTTGTGATGCCCTATTCGGCCGCCGATGCCAAAGGCCTGCTGAAATCAGCGATCCGCGATCCCAACCCGGTGGTGTTTCTGGAAAACGAAATCCTCTACGGTCGCTCTTTCGACATGCCACAGGTTGATGACCTGACCATCCCGCTGGGCAAGGCCCGCATCTGGCGCGAAGGCTCGGACGTGACCATCGTCAGCTTCGGCATCGGCATGCAATACGCGCTGGAAGCCGCTGACAAACTGGCCGAAGACGGCATCAGCGCCGAAGTGATCGACCTGCGCACCATCCGCCCGATGGACACCGGCGCGATCCTCAATTCGGTGATGAAAACCAACCGCCTTGTCACCGTCGAAGAAGGCTGGCCACAAGGCTCGGTCGGCAATTACATCAGTTCGGTGGTGATGCAGGAAGCGTTCGATTATCTCGACGCGCCGGTCATCAACTGCACCGGCAAGGATGTGCCGATGCCTTATGCGGCGAACCTCGAAAAGCTGGCGCTGATCACCACGGATGAGGTGATCGAAGCCGTCAAACAAGTGACCTACCGGTAAGGAGCGACAGACAGATGCCCACCGAAATTCTGATGCCCGCCCTTTCACCCACGATGGAGGAAGGCACACTTGCCAAATGGCTGGTCAAGGAAGGCGATACCGTCTCCTCCGGTGACCTGCTGGCCGAGATCGAAACCGACAAGGCCACGATGGAATTCGAGGCTGTTGACGAAGGCACCATTGGCAAGATCCTGATCCCCGAAGGCTCTGAAGGGGTCAGGGTCAACACCGCCATCGCGGTTCTGCTGGAAGATGGCGAAAGCGCTGATGATATCGCGGCCACGCCTGCCAAGGCCCCTGAGGCGGCGCCAGCCGCCGCGGGCAACGAGGCTGCCGCGCCAGCGGCACCCGAGGCGCCCGCCCCCGCTCCGGCAGCGCCGGTCAAAGCGGATGGCGGCCGTATCTTTGCCTCCCCACTGGCCCGTCGGATTGCCGCACAGAAAGGTCTGGATCTGGCGCAGATCGCCGGTTCCGGTCCGCATGGCCGGATCGTCAAAGCGGATGTGGAAAGCGCCACGGCGGCTCCGGCAGCAGCTCCCGCCCCTGCGGCTGCACCAGCGCCCGCCGCTGCGCCTGCTGGCCCCTCCGCCGACATGGTGGCCCGTATGTATGAGGGTCGCGAGTACGAGGAAATCCAGCTTGATGGCATGCGCAAGACCATTGCCGCGCGTCTGGGCGAAGCCAAACAGACCATCCCGCATTTCTATCTGCGCCGGGATATCAAGCTGGACGCCCTGCTGAAATTCCGCAGCCAGTTGAACAAGCAACTCGAAGGCCGCGGCGTCAAACTCAGCGTCAATGACTTCATCATCAAAGCCGTGGCCAATGCGCTGCAGCAGGTTCCCGAATGCAACGCCGTCTGGGCCGGTGATCGGGTGCTGCAACTCAAACCCTCGGACGTGGCCGTCGCTGTCGCCATCGAAGGCGGTCTGTTCACGCCGGTGCTGCAGGATGCCGACACCAAGTCGCTCTCAGCCCTTTCGTCCGAGATGAAAGACCTCGCAGGCCGCGCGCGCGAGCGCAAACTGGCCCCGCATGAGTATCAGGGCGGCACCTTCGCTGTGTCGAATCTGGGCATGTTCGGGATCGACAATTTCGACGCGATCGTGAATCCCCCCCACGCGGGTATTCTGGCCGTCGGCACCGGCGTCAAGAAGCCGGTCGTTGGCGATGACGGAGAGCTGACAGTTGCCACGGTCATGTCCGTGACAATGTCGGTCGATCACCGCGTCATCGATGGTGCCCTTGGCGCAGAGCTGCTCAAGGCCATCGTTGAAAATCTGGAAAAC
Source organism: Rhodobacteraceae bacterium KLH11 (assembly GCA_000158135.1). Taxonomy (GTDB): domain Bacteria; phylum Pseudomonadota; class Alphaproteobacteria; order Rhodobacterales; family Rhodobacteraceae; genus Ruegeria. The sequence goes on along the minus strand of DS999531.1, from coordinate 2,460,060 downwards.
CCGATGGTCATGCTGGCCTGATCAAACACCCCCGCCGCGTCTAACCGCGGCGGGGGTCAAACATCACCACCATGATGTGAGCAGGTGTGATCCCGCATAAGGTTGCTCGATCACCCAAACCCAACCACCTTCTGAACATATGGTTAACAAAACCACAGGTGGTTCATGCGCTTCTCAGACCTCACCAAAACGATACTCCTGGTTGCCATAACGGCCACGAGCTTGCCCGCTGTCGCGGATGCCAAACCCAACAGCTATCCCGGCGAGAATTCCAGGTTCAAATCCTCGGACCCTGAAGCGATTGCACAGCAAAAAGCGGAACGGGCGAAGCGGATCGAGCTACGCAAGCAACGCCGTGAAGAACGGCGGAGGAAGCGGTTGGAGAGACGCAACAACCGCTCCTCAAACTAGGTTACTGATCCTTGCCCAGCATGTGATCCATCGAAATGGACGGTTGATCACATCCTGCCTCACCCACGATCTTTGCGGGAATACCCGCAACTGTCGTGCACGCAGGCACCTCCTGCAGCACCACCGAACCGGCGGCAATACGGCTGCAATGGCCAACCTCGATATTGCCCAGAACCTTGGCACCGGCACCGATCAACACGCCATCACCAATCGTAGGATGGCGCTGCTCTTCTTCCTTGCCGGTTCCACCCAATGTCACCGAATGCAGCATCGACACATTGTCACCCACAACGGCGGTCTCACCGATGACGATGGAATGGGCATGATCAATCATGATGCCTTTACCGATCCGGGCCGCCGGATGAATGTCGATCCCGAATATCTCCGAGGATCGCATCTGGAAGAAATACGCCAGATCATGCCGACCCTTGCGCCACAACCAATGGGCAACGCGATAGGCCTGCATCGCCTGATAGCCCTTGAAATACAGGATCGGCTGCAGCAGGCGGTGGCAGGCCGGATCCCGCTCATACACCGCCATCAGATCCGCCCGCGCCGCTTCGAGCAACGAGGACTCATCGGCATAGGCCTCGTCCACGATCTCGCGCAGCACCATCATTGACATCTCGTTCGAGCACAGCTTGGCCGCGACACGATAAGACAGGGCACGCTCAAGATTGCGGTGATGCAGGATACAGGCATGCACCAAACCCCCCATCAGGGGCTCTTTCTCAACGGCTTCATGCGCCTCGTTGGTGATACGGTCCCAGACCGGGTCCACAGGTGTCACATGGCTGCGCGTTTCAAACATGGCTTTTCTTCCTTTGCTACGCTTAGAATAGCCATCTAGTGTGAAAAACACCAAACGCAAACCCTTGATGGGCATTACAACGAAAAATGAACACAGCCGAGCTGGAACATTTCCAACACCTCATCCACCAGCGCCTGAGTGAGCTTGAGGCGCAATCCGCCGCCGGGCAGGACGCCCAGTCTGTAGTAGAGCTGGATCAGCAGGCGGTGGGTCGGCTCAGCCGTATGGATGCGCTGCAAAACCAGGCCATGGCGAAGGCCCAACAAACCCGGAGGGATACCGAGGTCCACCGGCTTCGAACCGCCCTGACCCGCATGGATGAGGATGAATTCGGCTATTGCGAAGATTGCGGTGAGCCTATCGCCCACGGGCGTCTTGAACTGGATCTGGCCGCGACCAAATGCGTCAGCTGTGCTTCTGGCTAAGGTGAAACCGGATCAGAAGGTGCAGAACCATCTCAAAACACTGGCAATAGCTCAGATCATCGAAACCGGGCTCATCCGCCAGCACTCGGTTGCGCGCAGCTGCCATTAACGAGCCATTGCCCAGGACCGGATGCAACCGCCCTGTTGCGCACATATGGCGATCGGCCAGTTCTGCCTCGGCGATCATGCGGGCGCATAAACGCCTGCGCTCGGCCGGCGGCGCGGCCAGCAAAGCCCGCGCCGCTGCGCTGATATCGCCATGTAGAACCGGGCGCATGGCAGCCTCTTATACCACCGCCAGATGGGCAAAAGCCCCCGGCCCATAGGTGGCCGACACCTGCGCAACAGCAAGGTCATAGGGGCCGGTCAGACCATCCTCGGCCTGCATCACCGCAGAATATTGCCAGTTGGTGCCGGATACGACCGCCTCCCGCAGCAGAGCCCCGGCAGAGAATACACGGATCAGATAGGATTCGCTCTCTTCACCCAACGGCACTTCCAGCCCGCCCCAGTCATCCCCATCAATCCGGGTGCGCCGTATCCACGAAATATCATCTCCGGCACCCGATGCAGACACCCGCAAATGCACCGGCGCACAACCGCAACGCAAATTGCAACATGTCCCAGGTCTCGCCCGCCTTCTTCCACTTGGCCAACTCATCCACCCAGGCGGCATCGAACTGAGGGCCGCGTAACCCCTCCGGGTCATGCGCCGAAAACGCCTGTGCCTCGGCCCCGTTGGGCCAGACCAGCTTGCGTTCAGAGGCTTTCCACACCGGCCGTCGATCCGGCGGCGAGCACTGTAAAATCCCGCTATCGCCAAAGATCATCACGTCGCGCACCTGATCGAATGTCTCACCCACCAAGGCCACGCGACACGCCTCGCCCTTATCCAAAGGCAAAGACCCCTCAACCATCGACCGAACCCATTCAGCCCCGGCACGGGTCTTGCCAGCCCCACGCCCGCCCATGATCACCCACGACCGCCAGTCCCCATCGGGCGGCAACTGATGCGGCAGTGCCCAGAACTCGAACAGGAAAGGGAGGGCACACAGCCCCCCCTCCCCGATCTCACTCAGAAACCTGTCCTGCACCGCAACAGGCGCGGAGGCGAGCCAGCCTGCACCCGATCTCAGATCGTGCCCGATCAAGGTCGAGCGCATAGCCCCCCTGGGCAATTCCGGCTTGTCTGTGATGTTGTTCGACAAAGCTTGTCTCCACTTTCTGGCAACTGCGGATCAGCCCCTCTAGCTGACCCAGTTGCTTGCCTGTTCCGGCAAGGTCTGCATCCTCCCCGGCACCGATCTGCCTACGCAGTTCTTCCGCTGCCTGGCGCAGATCGCGAATGGACCTTTCCAGCGACTGCAACAAATCAGCCGTCTGGGAAATCCGCTCTTCCGGGGTAATCAAAGTCATGTTTGCCTGTGACCTCATGCGTGAGTTTTTCCGCACGAGAGAAACGAAAAACGGCCACCGGGTTGCCCCGGGGCCGTTGCCCACTTCTTCTAGCATGGCACAAGGTATATCCACAAAAGTGCGCAAAGTCAATGCCTTACGCAACATGCATGCAACGCCCAACGTGCGGTTCGTTAACGATCAGCCCCGCATGACCTCCAGAAACGCAGCACTTACGATCAGCGTCGCACCAACAAGCTCTCGCATCCCAAATGGCTCGCCCGAGAAAGCCGCAGCCGAGATCAGGCCCACCACAACCTCGCTCATCAGCAACAGACCGACACGTGCGGGGGTCAGTCTGGTCGCGGGCCAAATGGTCAGAAAGAACATCGGCAATGTATAAAGCACAGACAGCAGCGCAACCGGGCCAATGCGTATAACCATCTCACCGATCACCTCGGAAGAGGCCAAACCATCACCAAACGGTAGGCTCACCAAAGACAGTATCAAAGCCCCGGAAATAAAGGCAAAGACCTGCCCCGGAACCGAAATGCCGGACGCCCGATAAAGCCCCAGCGACCCCAATGCCCAGGTGATCCCCGAGATCAGCGCCAGCCAGTCCCCCGTGTTGCGTGGCCATGGGAACCCCTGCTCTGCTCCCAGCACGATGACCATGCCGCCCAGGCCACACAACAGCCCCAGCACGCGCGCCGGGCCCAGACGTTCGCCCAGAAACACCATCCCAAGGATCGTTCCCCAGACCGGCGTCAGATAGAACAGCAGGATCGCGCGGACGACATCCGTATAAACCAGACTGATGGTAAACAGGCTGAACGCCGCGCCGGTGAACATGCCACTGAAGATCAGCCCACGCCAGTCTTTCAACAGCGCTTCCCACTCTCGCATCAGGAAAGGCGTCAACACGATCAGCGCCGAAGTATACATCACGATCCCCGGCCATGGACCATCCAGCCCCTGAGCGACGAAATACCGAACCGGAATCCAGTACAGGCCCCACATCATCCCGCCGATGACAAGGGCGATGCTGGCGGTCCTCATATCCGCCCCCTGTAATGCTCTGAACGTCATGGCCTATCCTGCAAAACCTGACAATCGGTATCTGGCAAACATGCGACCTCTGCAAGCTTATCGCCGACCCGGAGCTTGACAATTGCGCCCGCAAGGCGCATGTGCCCCTCAAACAGCGCTGACGCGTGAGCATCGGCGGGCCCACCCGCCCCACAGCGCCCGATTCATCCCATAGTTCCCCTTCACGCAGGGTTCTTGACGCGACGACCAGATGCTGCAGGAAACGCCTGCGTGTCCCGAGGTCTCGCACAACCCCTGTTGGTCGCGGATGCGGCCCATCAAAACTTGCCCGTGGGCTACTGCCCCGGGCTGTAAAGGATAGTTATTTGTTCGATTTCGACATGCTGGGCCTCGCGCCCGCGCTGAACGACGCGCTGAAACGCGCCAATTTCACCCAACCCACCCCGATTCAGAATCAGGCGATCCCGCTGGCGCTGAACGGGCACGACATTCTTGGCCTCGCCCAGACCGGCACCGGCAAGACGCTGGCCTTTGGCCTACCGCTGATCGACCATCTTCTGGCTCAGCCCGGCAAACCTGCCCCCAAAACCGCCAAGGCGCTGATCCTCGCACCCACGCGCGAACTGGTAAACCAGATCGCCGACAGCCTGCGTGGTCTCACCAAAAAGACCAAACTGCGCGTCGCCACTGTGGTGGGCGGGCAATCGATCAACAAACAGATTATGTTCCTGTCACGCGGGACAGACATCCTTGTCGCCACACCCGGACGCCTGATCGACCTGATGGAGCGCGGGGCGGTTGACCTCAGCTCGGTCCGGCATCTGGTGCTGGACGAGGCCGACCAGATGCTCGACATGGGTTTCATCCACGCCCTGCGCCGCATCGCGCCCGAACTGGGTACACCGCGCCAGACCATGCTGTTCTCGGCCACCATGCCAAAGCAGATGGAAGAACTCAGCCGCGCCTATCTGACCAACCCGCAACGCGTTCAGGTCTCGCCCCCCGGTAAAGCAGCTGACAAGATCACTCAGTCGATCCACTTTGTTGAAAAACCAGCAAAACCCGCCAAATTGCGAGAGATTCTGTCGGCAGATATGGATGCCCTCACATTGGTCTTTTCGCGCACCAAACACGGGGCGGAAAAGCTGATGAAGGGTCTTGTCGCCGACGGCTACAACGCCGCCTCGATCCATGGCAACAAAAGTCAGGGCCAGCGCGACCGTGCCATCAAGGCTTTCCGCGCCGGCGAGATCAACATCCTCGTCGCCACCGACGTCGCCGCGCGCGGCATCGACATTCCGGGCGTGGCCTACGTGATCAACTACGATCTGCCCGAGGTGCCCGACAACTATGTCCACCGCATCGGCCGCACCGCCCGCGCGGGTCGCGAGGGTGAGGCGATCGCCTTCTGCTCAGCGGAAGAGGTCGACCTGCTGCGTCAGATCCAGAAACTGATGAAGATCGAGATTCCGGTGGCGAGTGGCGAGATGCCCGAAGCCGTGGCGCCAAAGAAACCCGCGCGCCGTCAGAACAACCGCCGTCGCGGTCCAAAGCCCCAACATTCCGGCGCGCCCAAACCCGGCGGTCAGAAACGCCGCCGCCCGCGCCGGGCAAAAGCGGCCTGAACAAGAAACGGCCCGGTCGATTGACCGGGCCGCTGTCGTTTGGGGCAACAGTTTCAAGTTGTACAACACGGATAAAACGCTGTTTCTGCCCTGTACAACACAGAAGATCGGTTCAGTTCCCTGAATTCCGCTCAGCCTCAATCTCGCGCCACTTGGCGACGTTGCGATTGTGTTCCTGCAAGGTCTCGGCAAAGGCATGGCCTCCGGTTCCATCCGCGACGAAGAACACAAAGCTGGTCTCGTCCGGTGCCACCGCAGCCTCAAGGCTGGCAAGCCCCGGATTGGCAATCGGTGTCGGCGGCAAACCGTCGATCAGATAGGTATTCCAGGGCGTTGCACGGCGCAGCTCACTCCGCCGCAACCCCCGGCCCAGCGTGCCTTGCCCCTTGGTGACACCATAGATCACCGTTGGGTCCGTTTGCAGCTTCATCCCCTGATTCAACCGGTTCACAAACACGCTCGCCACCTGCCCACGCTCGTCTGGCAGGCCGGTCTCTTTCTCGATGATCGACGCCAGGATCAACATCTCTTCCGGGCTGTTCAGCGGCAATCCGTCCTGCCGCCCCTCCCAAACCGCATTAATCCTAAGCTGTTGTTTTTCCTTCATATCGTCCAGAAGGGCATTTCGGTCAGTACCCGGCGTCACCTCGTAACTGTCCGGTGCCAGAACCCCCTCTGCGGGTAGCTCCGCAACCTCACCAGTCAGCAATTCCAAGGATTTCAGCGCCTCTACAATCTGCCAGCTGGTCACACCCTCAGCCAGAGAAATCCGATAGCGAGTATCTGCCTCGCCCCGCTTTTCTCCGTATACTTCAGGAACGTCTCCGTCACCAACTTCGAATGACGCAACCTCGACGAAATCCAGAGTCGCCGGGTCCAGCTCGCGCACGCGTGTCTGCGTCCGGGTCACGCCAATGCGGTATTCGATCTCGGTTCCGCATGTGCTCGCGCCAGTGCTGGTGATCTCATCAACGATCTGTTCCATCGTCGCGCCTTCGCGCACCAGAAAGCTGCCTGCTTTCAACTGCTGGGCTTTATCCGCATAATCCGCAGCCAGACGGAAAATCAAACCGCTGCTGATCGCGCCCTGATCTTCCAGATCACGGCTGACACGGGTCATGTTCGAGCCCGGTTTGACCTGCAGGCAAATTGCTGTTTCCAGCGGTCCTTCGGATTTATATTGCGACTGGCCCCAGAGAATAACGCCCCCCATCAGGAACAGGCCAACCACCAGAACGGTCAGCGCATTCGATGCCAAGGCCCGCCACATTTAACTGGCCTTTCCGAAGATCACACTGGCATTGGTCCCGCCAAAGCCGAACGAGTTCGACAGGGCTACGTTGATCTCACGCTCACGCTTGGCATTGGGGGCCAGATCAATCGGCGTTTCAACAGCCGGGTTGTCCAGATTGATCGTTGGCGGCGCCACCTGATCGCGGATCGCGAGGATCGAGAAGATTGCCTCAATCGCGCCTGCAGCCCCCAAAAGGTGACCGGTGGCCGATTTGGTCGATGTCATGGTCGCATTGCTGGCATGGTCACCCAGCAGGCGCTCAACCGCGCCCAACTCAATCGTATCCGCCATGGTCGAGGTGCCATGCGCATTGATATAGTCCAGATCCTTCGGCTCCAGCCCCGCACTGCGCAGCGCGGCCTTCATCGAGCGCTCGGCACCATCGCCATCCTCTGACGGTGCGGTAATATGGTAAGCATCACCAGACATGCCATACCCCAGCACCTCGGCGTAAATCTTCGCACCCCGCGCCTTGGCGTGTTCGTAATCCTCAAGCACCACGATACCCGCGCCCTCACCCATGACGAATCCATCGCGATCAACGTCATAGGGGCGGCTGGCTGCCTTGGGGTTGTCGGCATATTTGGTAGACAAAGCCTTGCAGGCGTTGAAACCCGCGATACCGATCTCGCAGATGCAGCCTTCACCGCCACCTGCAACCATCACATCCGCATCGCCCGCACGGATGATGCGGCTGGCATCCCCGATGGCATGCGCGCCAGTTGAGCAAGCCGTCACAACCGAGTGGTTCGGGCCCTTGAACCCATGCCGGATCGAGACCTGACCCGAGGCCAGATTGATCAGCGCACCGGGGATAAAGAATGGCGACACACGGCGCGGGCCCTTGTCGCGGATCAGGTTCGCCGTGTTGGCGATCGAGCCAAGCCCACCGATCCCGGACCCGATCAGAACGCCTGTGCGCAGGCGATCGTCTTCGTCCTCGGGCAGCCAATTGGCGTCTTTACAGGCCATTTCAGCAGCAGCGATGGAATAGAGGATGAAATCCTCGATCTTGCGCTGCTCTTTCGGCGGCATCCAGTCGTCAGGGTTGAACGTGCCATCGGTTCCATCGCCGCGCGGCACTTCGCAGGCATAGGTCGTGGTGACCCCGCTGCCTTCGGCATCAAACTGCGTGATCGGGCCAGCGCCGGATTCTCCGTCCAGCAACCGTGACCATGTTTCCTCGACCCCACTGGCCAAAGGAGTGACCAATCCAAGACCGGTTACAACGACTCTGCGCATGAAATGCCTCTTGCCTGCTTCCTGTTATGAGAACCGCTCATACCCCGGCCCGGGGGCCGGGGGCAAGAGCAACAGCAGATTCTGACCCGGACAACAGCTCGTTCACACGCATCTTTGGCGTATAGTCGCGGATTACTGGAACGCGGCAACCGGCTCATGGGCCGATTTCGCGACCTCCAGCGCTTCGCCCAGATCAACGGTTTTGCGGAACAGGGCCCGCCCCACCAACACGCCCGAGATATTCGGGATATAGGCAAGGCGGGAAATGTCATCCGTCACGCGCACCACACCGCTGGCGATGATCGGCGTGCGCGATGCTTCCGCAAGGCCCGAAATCAGACCCAGCTGCGCCTCGACATCTTCCATGTCGCTGTCGATATCGGTGACCAGAATGGCCGCAAATGGCGTGTCTGCAAACGCTTCGATGAAGGCCATGGGCGTAAAGGCGCTCTGGGTGCGCCAGCCTTCGGTCATCACATATCCCTGCCAGACATCCACGGCCAGAACGATCTGATCGGGATACAGCCGGGCCAGTTCCTTCACCAGTTGCGGATCCCGCGCAGCAAGAGTGCCAATTACGATTCGACCTGCGCCCTTGTCGATCCAATGTTCAACCTGCTCTCGGCTCCGCATACCGCCAGCCAATTGCACGGACATCTCTGCCGTCCGGATGATCTCTTCGATCAATGCGGCATTGGTATCGCGCCCTTCGATTGCATCGAAATCAGTGAGCTGCATCCAGTTGGCACCGGCCGCAGACCAGCTGCGCGCCGTTTCGGTTGGGTTCACATGCCAGACCATCGCCTCGTCCAGACGCCCCTTGTCCAGCGTGACACAACGACCATTGCGCAATTCCATCGTGGGGTAAATTCTCATGAGCTTTCTCCTCCGCCCACTCAAATGGCTATACCACGATACCATATCGCCGCGCGCTGCCCCATCACTTCCGGGATCGGCACAGTAGATGCTGTTTGCGGCATCATCTCAGCTGAAAGATTTCACCGCCGCGCCGGAGGACCATTTCGCCGAAACAGATGGACCTGAGCATCCTGATACTCTGCCTCGCGGATCAACTCATACCCAAGCCCCTCGGCCAGTCGTTGCGATGCGGTGTGGCTTGACTCAATCAATGCAACCAACGGGCCGGGAATAACCCGATCAAACCAGTCATGCGCGGCCTGCGCAGCCTCGCGCCCGTATCCCTGCCCCTGCATGTCGGGGTCCAGTACCCAACCCGCCTCGGGGAAGCCGTCAAAATCTTCGCCCAATGCACGGTTGCCATAGAAAAACCCGGCCTGCCCGATCAGCGTCCGATTCGATTGCAGAACCACACCCCATTGGCCGAACCCGGTCATCTGCCAATGCCCGGCATTGCGCAGAAACGAATCCCACGCCTCGCCCCGTGTCTTCGGCGTGCCACCGATATGGCGCACAACCTCGGGGTTGCGCCATATCTCGGCGAACCGGTTGAAATCCTCGGGACGCATCGCACACAAGGTCAGACGCGACGTGTTTATCATCGGGGTGGATCTTATCATGCCCTTGCCCGCTCGATTATTTGCCTCAAGCGTCACAGTGCAAACGCTTGTCTCATCTAGGCAAGCACGAATTAAGGCAGGGTAAAAAAAACGGCGCCTCCGTTGCCCGGAAGCGCCGCTTTTGTCTGGATGCGAAGGGTTTAGGAGGCTTCGCTGATGAATTTGACGGCGTCGCCAAAGGTCTGGATGGTTTCGGCTGCATCATCAGGGATCTCGATGCCGAACTCTTCTTCGAAAGCCATAACCAGCTCAACGGTGTCCAGGCTGTCTGCGCCCAGGTCGTCGATGAACGAGGCGTTTTCAGCAACCTTGTCCTCTTCAACACCCAGGTGCTCAACAACGATCTTCTTAACGCGATCTGCGACGTCGCTCATGTCTATTCCTCATTTCATTTCAGGGCGGTCCGCCCGGTTCTGCCCTTGCCCGTTCGGCTTGGCTTTAGTTTGCCCGTTCCGGGCGGTTTAAATCCCGGGTCACCGGGAGATCAGAGAACGACCTTTCGACCGGTCCCTGCGCATACGCGCCGCCTATAACACAGACGACGCGCAAGGCAAACGCTTTCGCACCCGCCCCGAATTGCGATTACAACATGGCCATACCGCCGTTCACATGCAAGGTGCTTCCGGTAACGTATCCCGCCTCGGGGCTGACCAGATACAATACAGCCGCTGCGATCTCTTCAGGATCGCCCATCCGGCCTGCCGGAACCTTGCGCAGCAGGCCTTCTTTCTGCTCCCCAGTCAGTTTCTCGGTCATAGCGGTGGTGATAAAGCCCGGTGCCACAGCGTTTACAGTGATACCACGGGTTGCAACTTCGTGCGCCAGTGCCTTGGAAAAGCCGATCATACCGGCCTTGGAGGCCGCATAGTTCGCCTGACCGGCATTGCCGATCGCCGCCACAACGGACGAGATATTCACGATCCGGCCCCAGCGTGCCTTCATCATACCCCGGATAACGCCTTTACACAGCTTCATGGTGGCAGTCATGTTCACGTCAATCACGCTCTGCCATTCTTCATCCGACATCCGCATGAACAGGTTGTCGCGCGTGATGCCCGCATTGTTGACCAGTATGTCGACCGATCCCATCGCCTCGGCCGCCTGTTTCGGCAACGCCTCCACCGATTCCGGGTCGCTCAGGTTACAGGGCAGAACATGCGCGCGATCACCCAGACTGTCGGCCAGCGCCTGAAGCGGCTCAACCCGCGTTCCTGATAGGCCGACCGATGCACCGGCCTCATAGAGCGCGCGGGCGATATCGCCGCCAATGCCACCCGAAGCGCCCGTGATCAGCGCATTCTTACCTGTCAAATCAAACATCAATTGTCCCTCTCTGGCTGCCGCCACCGGCAGCTATTCACTCTTATTCGCCAGTCGCGACGGCTTTTTGCACGTCTTCGGGCGACCCCACAGCCTGAAAGGAAAGGGCGCGATCAATCTTGCGGATCATGCCCGACAGCGCCTTGCCCGCACCAATTTCCCAGGCTTCGGTCACGCCTTGCGCGACCATGTACTGAACGCTCTCGCGCCACCGCACCGCACCTGTGACCTGTTCCACCAGCAATTGCCGGATCGTGTCCGGGTCACTCACGGCCTCTGCCCGCACATTTGCAACCAGCGGCACGGCGGGTGCCTTGATTTCAACAGCAGCCAGAGCCTCTGCCATTACATCTGCAGCAGGCTGCATCAGCGCACAGTGAAATGGAGCACTTACCGGCAACATAATCGCGCGTTTGGCGCCTTTCTCCTTGGCAATCTCAGCCGCGCGTTCAACAGCAGCCTTGTCGCCCGAAACCACAACCTGCGTCGGATCGTTGTCATTGGCGGCCTGACAGACCTCGCCCTGCGCGGCTTCGGCGGCAACAGCGCGCACAGCCTCAAGGTCAAGGCCCAGAATGGCCGCCATCGCGCCCTCGCCCACGGGCACGGCGCTTTGCATGGCTTGTCCGCGTGTCCGCAACAGCCGCGCGGTATCTGCAACCGACAAAGCCCCGGCAGCAGCCAACGCCGAATATTCACCCAGCGAATGCCCGGCCACATAAGACGCCATCGAAATCGATGCCCCCTCGGCCTCAAGCGCGCGCAGCGCCGCTATCGAGGTTGCCATCAGCGCAGGCTGCGCATTCTGCGTCAGCGTCAGATCGGCGATGTCGCCGTCCCAGATCAGATCGCTCAGCTTTTCGCCCAAAGCCTCATCAACCTCATCGAAAACAGCCCGAGCAGCCGGATAAGCCTCGGCCAGAGCCTTGCCCATTCCGATGGTTTGGGCGCCCTGCCCCGGGAAAACAAACGCGCGTGTCATTGGTGCCTCTTGCATTTGGTCAGGTTTTGGCGGGGTGTAAACTGACTGACAGCGCGGCACAAGCACTGCCTGCGTTCTGCATTGGAACACCGTTATTGTGCATTTCTCTGACTTGTGTCCCGGCACCATCCCTTTACCTTGCACTCAGCCTACCAAACCCGGAGTGCGAACACGATGTCTCTGACCAACACAGAATCCAGCTATGGCAGCGTAACCAAAGCCTTTCACTGGCTGACAGCCCTGCTGATCCTGACCGCCTTTCCGTTGGGATGGTTCGCAAACGAACTGGCCCATGCGATCTATGACCCCGATATCGCCACCACCGAAAGCGACATTGCCCGCGCGGCGCGCCTGTTTTCGTTGCATAAAACCATTGGGGTCACGGTGTTCTTCGTGGCACTGGCGCGAATCCTCTGGGCGATAACACAAACCAAGCCCGGCCTGCTTAACGCTGATAACAAGCCCGAGGCCTTTGCCGCCGAGGCCGTTCACTGGCTGCTTTACGGCTCACTGGTTCTTGTCCCGCTGACCGGCTGGATACACCACGCCGCAGCCGAAGGTTTTGCCCCGATCCTGTGGCCATTTGGTCAGAACCTGCCTCTAGTTCCCAAATCCGCAACACTGGCCGAGTTTACCGCCAGCCTGCATTGGCTGTTTGTCTGGACATTGGGCGGGTCCTTGGCGCTGCATATCCTTGGCGCACTGAAACACCACGTCGTTGACAAAGACAGCACGCTGCGCCGGATGCTGCCGGGCGATGCAGAGGCCCCGGAACCGCCTGCACAACACCACTCGATGGTGCCCGCTGTTGCGGCGCTGGCGGTTTGGGCCGCTGTTCTGGCGGGGGGCTGGTCACTCGGAATGTTCTCACATCACTCAGAGGCCGCCGCTGGCACTACAGAGCTGACCGAGGTCCAGTCGGACTGGCAGGTGCAGGACGGCACATTGGCCATCACCATCACCCAGTTGGGCGGCCCGGTCACCGGCAGCTTTGCCGACTGGACCGCCGCAATTGCCTTCGACGATCCGGCAGAGCCCGGCCTGGCCGGCACCGTGGATGTCACGATCGCCATTGGCTCGCTCAGCCTTGGCACCGTGACGGATCAGGCCATGGGGGCGGCTTTCTTTGACAATGCTCAGTTCCCGACCGCGCAGTTCAAGGCTGACCTGTTCAAGACGGAGAACGGGTACGAGGCGCGCGGACCGCTGACCATCAAAGGACAATCACTGGATATCGCCCTGCCCTTCACACTTGAGATGGAAGGCAACACTGCCCGCGTCGCCGGGTCGGTCGATCTGAACCGGCTGGATTTTGGCGTAGGTACATCCCAGCCCACCGAAGGTTCGCTGGGTTTTGCCGTTACAGTTGGCGTCGATCTCACCGCAACACGCAGCGAGTAAAACAACAAAAAACCGCCGGAGGAGATGCCTCCGGCGGTTTGGCGCAATGTGCGGTTCGTGGTTTACTCGGCCTTTTGTGCCTCAACCGAGATACGCACCTCAACCTCGTCACTGACGAAGGGGGCGAACTGACCCAGATCAAAATCGCTGCGCACCAGCGTGGTGGTGGCATCAAAACCGGCCCATGGCTTGCCTGCCATCGGATGTTCTCCGACCTGGTTCAGCTTGGCATCCAGAACCACGGATTTGGTCACACCGTTCATGGTCAGATCACCGGTGATATTGGCGGTGTTCTCACCGGTAACCTCGATACCGGTCGAGGTGAAGGTCACCAGATCACCTTCGGCGACGCCAAAGAAATCTTCGGTCATGAAATGATCTTCGCGCGGCTTCCAGCCGGTGAACATCTCAACAACCGGCATTGATACCGTCACGCTGGATGCGGCGGGATCTTCCTGATCGAACATGATCTCGCCCTCAAAGCCCGAGAACATGCCATAGGTGGTCGAGAAGCCCAAATGGTTGTAGTTAAAGATAACCTGGCTATGGCTGGGATCTAGAACGTATTTCTCTGCGCTGGCAAAAGCTGTGGTTGCCGATACGGCCAGAGCAGCAGCAAGAAGAGTGGATTTCATAACAATCTCCGCAATGGTGTTGTTGCAACCGGTTGGGTTGCTCGCAAACCAAAATGTGCCGCCCCAGGGCGGCACACAAGTGTTTTCGATTCACAAATTCTGTTCCTTTTTGAACAGAAGAGACTTCAGGCGAAAATCGTCACGTTTTGGCTGAGTTGGCCCTTCAGTGCTGAGCTGACATCCGCCGATTCCAGCGGCAGTTTCATCAGCAGGCTGCCATCCACGTCGAACAGTTCCACCTGATCATCGGTAAAACGTGCACCACCCAGCGAGTCGTAGCTGCGGCGCAGAACCGTTTGCGGGCGTCCGTTTTCATTCTTTTGCAGAATGCGGACCTCGCGGCGGATCGGGTCGAAATAGGCATCGGGGCGTGCATCCATCACCTCGATTGTCAGCAGGCTGACGCCAACGATCAGGAATGCCAGTGATGCAACCAGTTTAAGCGGCCACACTTCGGCGCTCATGACCGAACCGGGGATCAGCCACATCGAAAAGGCCGATATAATGAAAAAGACCCCGACGGCCCGCATAAGGATCATCCGGGCGCGCCAGTTCGGCGCGAAAGTAATCAGAACGGGAACAGATTTCTCAAATGCAGTATTGGGTGCTGCGTGTTCAAAAGTGTTTGTGTTCATGACGGCCATTGTCTTGCCCTGTCTGTGTTTTCCGGTACCCGGGTTCTCCGGGCTTCATGAACAACCTCGGGGCGAAAAGCGTCAGCAATTGGGCACCCTAAAGGAAATTGGGCGACTTCACCATGGCAGGTGTGGCAGCCCTTGCCCCGCGCGCTCAAACGTGTATATGGGGCCATCCTTCGCAGTCAGATGAATCGCGCAGCCTCTCGTGGCAGGGTCGCGAAGGACCATATGGCCCCGCCTTTGAAATGCGCCTTGATATAAACAGGAGTGCACATGCCACTGTATGAGCATGTAATGATCGCGCGTCAGGATCTGTCCAACGCGCAGGCAGAAAGCCTTGTCGAACATTTCGGCACCGTTCTGGCTGACAACGGCGGCAACGTCGTCGACAGCGAGTACTGGGGCGTCAAGACAATGGCCTACAAGATCAACAAGAACCGCAAGGGTCACTATTCCTTCCTGAAGACCGACGCCCCCGCTGGCGCCGTTCAGGAAATGGAACGCCTGATGCGCCTGCATGACGACGTTATGCGCGTTCTGACCATCAAGGTCGACGAGCATGCCGAGGGCCCCTCGGTCCAGATGCAGAAGCGCGACGAGCGCGAAGGCCGCCGCGAGCGCCGTTGATCAACGCCTGACGAAAGGACATTAAACCATGGCCGCAAAACCATTTTTCCGCCGCCGCAAGGTCTGCCCGTTCTCGGGCGACAACGCGCCGAAGATCGATTACAAAGACACCCGTCTGCTGCAACGCTACATCTCTGAGCGTGGCAAGATCGTTCCTTCGCGCATCACCGCCGTTTCGGCGAAAAAGCAGCGTGAGCTGGCCCGTGCGATCAAGCGCGCCCGCTTCCTCGCCCTGCTGCCCTACGCCGTGAAGTAAGGAGAGACTGACATGCAAGTTATCCTTCTGGAACGCGTTGCGAAACTGGGTCAGATGGGCGACGTCGTTGACGTCAAGCCCGGCTACGCCCGCAACTTCCTGCTGCCTCAGGGCAAAGCGCTGAGCGCATCGAACGCCAACATCGCGTCGTTCGAAGCCCAGAAAGCGCAGCTTGAGGCCCGCAACCTGGAAACCAAGAAAGAAGCTGAAGCACTGGCTGAAAAGCTGGATGGGCAGCAGTTCATCGTGATTCGCTCGGCATCGGATGCCGGTGCTCTGTACGGCTCGGTCACCCCGCGTGACGCCGCAGATGCCGCGACCGAAGCAGGCTTCACCGTCGACAAGAAACAGATTGCCCTGATCGCCCCGATCAAGGAACTGGGCCTGCACTCGCTGGCGGTCAAGCTGCACCCCGAGGTCGAGGTCGAGATCAAGATGAACGTCGCCCGTTCGGAAGAAGAAGCCGAACTGCAGGCATCGGGCAAATCGATTCAGGAACTGGCCGCTGAAGAAGAAGCAGCCGCTGAATTCGAAATCGCCGAATTGTTCGACGATATCGGCTCGGCCGCGTCGGACGACGACGATCTGGTTCCCGCTGAAGAAGCTCCGGCTGAGGAAGACCAAGCCAAAGCCTGAGCGCGCTGAGCTTTTACAGATCAAAGGGCCGCGCCTGGCGTGGCCCTTTTCTTTTCTGCCCCGATACAGGCGAAATTTGGCCCGGTTTCGCGATCAGGCTTGCGATCAGGCGAAGGTTTCATATCATCCCCCTTCGCATTCAGGAGCATTTACATGACCCCTCTCCTTCGTCGCAACGTTCTGGCCCTGGTGCTGGCCGCCCCGCTCGCTGCCTGTGGTGGCCCGGATGTCTCGCGCTCGGGTGATACATTCGATCCCCCCCTTTACCCCAATGAAACGCCAGAGCTGCGCGCATCGATCAACAAGTGGGCCGACCACTATGAATTGCCGCGCGAACTTGTGCACAAGCTTGCGATCCGGGAAAGCACGCACCGGCCATGGGCGGTAAACCGCCCCTATTACGGGCTGCTGCAAATCCTTCCGGCCACCGCGCGCTCGATGGGGTACACCGGAAATGCCCAGGGGTTGCTGGATGCTGATACCAATCTGGAGTTTGCGGGCAAATACCTGCGCGGGGCCTGGCTGTTGTCAGACGGAGATCAGCAGCGCGCCATCTTCCTCTATGCCAAAGGTTACTACCCTGAGGCGAAGAAACGAGGTATGCTGGTCGAAACCGGTCTGGTTTCCGCCACAAATTAGGCATTTTTACTGCGCATTTACCCTGTAAGGTACATGCATAACCACTCACCAGCGGCGTCGTATCTCATGATACATGCTGCCATTATGACAACAACGTTATCAAAGGGCGCGAAATAAGTGTGCATCAAAGGCACATTTCCCTTTAAAAGGCAGACATTTCCTACATCTTCTTGTGTAGATGCAGGAAATGTGATGTGTTGGCTGACGTCAGGGAAGGCAGTACCTATTTTCCTGATCAAAGGGATCCGCCCGCTCACTCGGGTCTAGCTGGTCGTTACCGTATGGATATTGTTGATCTCAGCACCCTCCCCGAACAGGATACTCGGTATGACGAGTTCCTGCGTCAGGTCTGTGACAAGTACGAAATGGACCATGCGGCCTATGCGGGGATGAATCCGGCGGCCGGCACCATTCATGGCCATGTGACCTATGGTGACGACTGGAAGAACCACTATCAGGAGCAAGGCCTGCATCTGATCGACCCGACCCTCCATATGAGCCAGCGCAGCATCGCGCCGGTGGATTGGAGCCGCCTTGAGCGCGGCAAGGATTTCCAGCGCGTATTTCGCGACGCCCACGATTTTGGCATTCCGGATCAGGGGATTACCATCCCTGTAAGAGGACCGTATGGCGATATCGGCCTGCTGAGCGCCACGCGCGGCTGCAGTCGGGACGAATGGAAAAAGCTGGTTCCGAACGTAATCAAAGACCTGCAATCGCTGGCTGTACACATTCATGACAATGTCATGACGTCCGATACGATCAGTCGGATGTTGTACCACCCGACCCTCTCAAGCCGTGAACTTGAGATTTTGCAATGGGCCGCCGCGGGCAAATCGCAGCAGGATATCGGCGATATCCTGTCAATCTCACACCGCACGGTTGAAGTGCACTTGCGTTCCTCACGGGAAAAGCTTAATGCACTAACCACACCTCAGGCCGTCGGACGCGCCATTGGAATTGGGCTAATCTACCCAGGTTAAAACCAAAACTCCCAAAATTGAGCCAGAAAAAGCCAATATTACGGGAAACCCCCAATAGATTCGCTGTGAAATCCGAGTAACGTCTTATTCACAGACAGATCACTCGAAGGGGGTTAACATGATTTTGGTAGTTGATGGGCTGAACAGACATCTGTTCACCGAAGTACTTGACGAAATGTTCGAACTGCGCGCTCGGGTTTTTGGCGGGCGACTTGGTTGGGACGTCAATATCGAAGACGGAAAAGAAATCGACCAGTTCGACCATCTGGATCCTGCATACGTAATCGGCCTCGACGATGAGGGGAATGTCGTCGCCGCTGTACGTGCACTCCAGACCACCGGACCACACATGCTTTCGGATGTGTTCTCAGACATCTTGTGCGGCGAAGCACCGATGCGCAGCGCCACCATGTGGGAATCGACCCGCTTCTGCGTTGACACGCAACGCCTGACCCGTGGCAAGGAAAAGAACTCGGTGTCCTATGCGACCTGCGAGTTGATGATCGGGTCGCTCGAATACTGCCGCAACGCAGGGATCGAAGACATCATTACCGTGATCGACCCGGTTATGAACCGTGTCCTGAAACGATCGAACTGCGCGCCTTACGACTATGTGGGCGAAACCGTTCCGATGGGCAAGGTCCCTGCGATGGCCGCCCTGCTCGACTGCAGCGAAGAACGGATTTCAGGCCTTCGTGAGTTTGCGGGCATCCACCACGATGTCTTTGTCGAAGAAGAACAGGCGCTGGAAATGTTTGAGGCCAAAAAGGCTGGCGAACTCAAGCCTGCAAATCAGGACCACAAGCCGCTTACCGATCTGGAAAAGTACTTTGTCGAACAGATGAGTGCTGCCAAGACCGAACAGGAAAGACAGGCGGTGCTGCGATTGATCGAGGCCCTGTCCGACACATTCACCCCAGAGCAAAAGACCGCTCTGTTACAGACCCCCCGTGCTTTTGCTCATGAGGCCTGACCCCCTCACCTCATAGCACAAAGCCACCCACGCGGAGCCGTCTCATTTACAGGCGGCTCCGCTTTTTTGTGCCCTCCGGAAAGAAGGGTGGAAGAGGATTATTCCTCTTCCAGTGCCTCAACGGCCTTTTGCAGATCGTCTTTGCTGACTTCTTTATCCGCGACCTGAGCCAGCTCGACAATGTAGTCGACAACCTTGTCTTCAAAGATCGGAGCACGCAGCTGCTGCTGCATCTGCGCGTTCTGCTGCACGAATTCGAAGAACTGGCGTTCCTGACCCGGGTACTGGCGCGCCTGGTTCATGATCGCCTGGGTCATCTCGGCGTCCGACACCTCAACCTCGGCTTTCTGGCCCAGCTCTGCCAGCAGCAGGCCCAGACGCACGCGGCGTTCGGCCAGTTTGTTATGCTCGTCGGTGGGTTCAACCGGCTCATGGTTTTCGCCTTCAACGTCCGGGTTTTCCTCGTGGAACAGCTGATGCGCAATCTGCTTGGCTTCGGCCTCGACCAGCGAGGGCGGCAGGTCGAACGAGACTTTCTCGTCCAGAATATCCAGCAGCCCGCGCTTCATGACAGCACGTGACGCACCTGCATATTCCGCTTCCAGACGCTCGGCGATCTGGGTTTTCAGCGCAGCCAGATCTTCAGCACCAAATTTCTTGGCCAACTCATCATCAACCTCGGCGGCGACCGGTTCCTTCACCTCTTTGATGGTGCAGGTGAACACGGCATCCTTGCCGGCCAGATGCTCGGCCCCGTATTCGGCGGGGAATGTGACGTTGACGTCTTTTTCTTCCTCGGCCTTCACGCCAACCAGCTGCTCTTCGAAGCCGGGGATGAAGCTGTTGGAGCCCAGTACCAGCGGATAGTCTTCGGCCGAACCGCCTTCGAATTCCTCACCGTCAACCTTGCCAACAAAGTCGAACACAATCTGGTCGCCATCCTTGGCTTTCGAACCCTTGCGGCGCCCTTTGAAATTCTGCGCGGTTTCCGCCAGATTGTTCAGGGCTTCTTCAACCGCTGCGTCATCGGCTTTGACAACCAGCTTCTCCAGCTCGACCGATTTCAGGTCAACTTCGGGGATCTGGGGCAGCGCCTCATAGGACATCGCGACCTCGACATCGTCGCCTTCTTTCCAGTCCTCATTGGTCATCTTGACCTCGGGCTGCAGCGCCGGGCGCTCACCGCTGTCTTCAAAGTGCTTGTTCATCGCACCGTCGATGCTTTCCTGCATCGCCTCGCCCAGCAGCCGCTGGCCAAACTGCTTTTTCAGCAGCGCCATCGGCACCTTGCCCTTGCGAAAGCCTTTCATCTCAACTTCGGGCTGGGCTTCGACCAGCTTTTCATTGACCTTGTCGTCCAGCTCGGCTGCGGTGACAGTGATGTTGTAGCCGCGTTTCAGACCTTCGTTCAGCGTCTCGGTAACCTGCATTTTGGTAGTCCCCATAGGATTCGGGGCGCGCAAAACGGGCGCGCCAGGCAAATTTGACGCCTTCTATTTGCCCTGCCGCCCGCGTGCAAGGGGCAAAGCCCCGATCAGCCCGGTTTTGCCGGTATATCAGACGAAAAAACGCCCCGGATCAGGCCGGTGCGCTGCACCTTCACGGCGATTTGAAATCAGAACCTCCAGCGTGCGCCCAGCACCCAGGCCTCGTTGTTGTCAAACGATGCGCCATCTTCGAAATCATGGTTGCGGTATTTCAGGTAGGCGTCGGTGTTGATACTGTCGATGCGCTGCACAACAGCGATCCCCCAGGCATCCGTGCTGGATCCGTCATTCACAAAATCAGAGCCGGAGTAGTAGTCGATCCCGATGCCGGTCTTGCCCCAGGACAACCACTGATCTTCATAGGCAATCTTACCGTAGACATAGTTGGGATCGGACGCACCATCGGCATCGTCATCCCGGGTGCCCGCAGCAACCGTAAAGCTTACCCCGTTCTGCAGCAGAACCGAGGCCGACCCAAGGGTATCCTTGCGATCACCCGATCCGTCATCAGCCGAGCGGACCGAATATGCCAGCGCCGCAGCAAACTCGACCCCACCGGCAAAGGTGCTCTCGTAACTCACCCCGATATCGTAATAGTCATCATCATCGCTGCTGGACAGGATGTTCTGACCATAGGCAATCCCGGCTGAGAATCCGCTGAAGTTTGGCGTATCATAGCGCACGCGACCGCGGCGGCTGCCATCAAAGTTGCTGCTTGAATCGCCAACCGTGATATCACTCAGGATGCCATCCGTGCCGCGATAGAAAAAGCCGCCGTTTTCATCGTTGGTAAAGGAATAGAGCGCAGTTCCGACATAAGACAGATCCACCTCGGCAGCGCCATCCGCGACCATGCTGCCCTGCCCGGCCGAGAATTTACCCCAGCCGCCCGCAAGTGCAAAATCAACATGGCGGATATCTTCACGCGTCCAGCCGCTGAAATCGGTCCCCAGCTGGCTCCACTCGGCCGAGTTCGGCAAGCCAAGCCCGGTTTCAAGGCGGAACGTGAACTCGTTATTGCCATATGGCTGCATCAGGCGCAGCCCTACCCGGCTGTTCGACAGATCATTGTCCAGCACACGGGTTTCGGTCTCTTCCCCGTCATCGACCGAGATCAGGGCCGGGTTCAGTTGACCGTACAACATCACATAGCCGCCGGTCTTGTTTTCATATTTCAGCTCGGCGGCGGCCGGTAACGCGGTTGTCGCAGTCAGCGCGGCGGTCGCCAAAGTCAGCCTGGAATTCACTGTCATGTCACTCACCCCCAATGGTTCAGGTTTCAGATACCGCCCATTTGCCCACGAAACGTGAGGGTCCCAGTGCTCACTGATCTATTCGGGCAGGCATTGCATTTCAGCCGCAGGATCGCCGGGATGCGCTGTGAAAATAAATGTTGATCAATATGTTACATCAAACATCAAAGAGGCACCCGACGGCCCTCGAACTCAAGTCTGACGCGGCGCCCGGCAGCTTGCAAACACCCGAGGTGAATTGATCAAGGCATAACGGCGAAACCTCGCCACTTTTATCGTGGATCGGCCGATCTTCGCCTATAATAATCGAATATCTGATTTATTGAATAAAATTGGTACCTGTTCGGGAAGATCCTCGGCGATCAGACCCGGCCCGAATTGCCTTGCGCATTCAACGTGCAACCACGCGCCTGCTTCGGCAGCCTGCATCGGGGCAAACCCGCGCGCCAGAAGGCCGGTGATAAAGCCCGCCAGCACATCTCCCGACCCGGCGGTCGCAAGCCACGGGGCTGCGCGCTCATAAGATGCCGCATTGATCGCGCATCGCCCATCCGGGGCCGCAATCACCGTGTCAGACCCCTTAAGCAAAACAACACATCCCGCCCGCGCCGCCGCAGCCCGAACCGCATCCACCTTCGAATAACCCGGCCCCCGGCCCGGTACCGCTGCCAGCTTTTCGGCGATGTCCGGAAACAATCGTGAGAACTCGCCCCCATGTGGCGTCAGCACACACTCTTCGTGCAACTCGGCCATGAGACACCCGGACGTCTCGGCAAGCGCGGTCAACGCATCCGCATCCAGCACAGTTGGTCGCTTGGCTGCCAGCGCCACCGGCACCAGTTCAGCGGCGCACGCCAGTCCCAGCCCGGGACCAAGGCACAACGCGTTCAACCGGTCATCCTGTAGCAGATCGCTCAAGCCTTCCGGCCCGTCAACCCGTTGCAGCATAAGGGCCGTGATCTGGCACGCCACCTCCATCTGCGCTGCAGGTGGTACGCCCAGCGTCACCAGCCCCGCACCAATTCGCAACGCACCGCGCGCCGCCAACCGCGCCGCACCCGTCTTGCCCGGCCCACCCGCAAGAACCAGCGCATGACCATGGGAATACTTGTGCGCGCCCTGTGCCTTGCCAAATTCAATGCCCTCACCGCTCACCAACCTGACCGCCCCCTCAACAGGTTCCGTCAACCCGATATCCCTGACCACCAGACACCCGCTTCGGGCAGGGCCATGACCAAGGTAATGCCCCGGTTTGGCCGTATGAAAAGACACGGTGAGCCCCGCCCGCACTGTCTCGGCTTCCCCGGCAAGGTCCCGACCACTGTCCGCACAAAGCCCCGATGGGATATCAACAGACACCGTCTTGTTCACCAACTGCGGCTCAGACGCGCGCGCCACCGCCCATGCCAGAACCTCCCCCGTAAGCGGCCGCTGCAACCCCGTCCCAAACAACGCATCAACGTATAATGCAGCCCCGCAATCCCCAGTCGGAGCTTCGCCAAAAGGTCGAACGCGGCCCAGCTCAATCCAGCGCTCATAATTCACCCGCGCATCCGGGGGCAGCTTCTCCACATCCCCATACAGAAACGCCTCTACTTGCCAGCCCAACCCATGTAAAAGCCGCGCAACAACAAAACCATCACCACCATTGTTCCCCGGCCCACACAGCACAACCACACGCCGTGAAACCTCTTCATCTTTTTCAAAATACTCCGGGGAGCGCGAGGGGCTAGCCCCTCGCCTGTCCAATTCCGGCCACTCCTCGAATATCGCATCGACAACGCCCTGCCCGGCCCGTTCCATCAATTCCAGCCCGGTGACCGCACCAGATTTGATCGCGGTCTGCTCAACAGCCCGCATCTGCCCCGCAGTCAGCAATTCTGTCATCTCAAACCCTCGCGCGATTCATTTCTGATTATATTTTATGCAGATCGATCAAAATTTCATCCAACACCGGGTTTCAAAGCACCCCAGCGCCTTCAAATCCACTGCCCCATTGCCGCCTGATCTTAGACGTGATCAGTGCCTTCGTGACAACCATGCAAGGGTGGACCGGAATGAAAAAGATCGAAGCGATCATCAAGCCGTTCAAACTGGACGAAGTAAAAGAGGCACTGCAGGACGTGGGCGTTCAGGGGCTCAGCGTGATAGAGGTGAAAGGTTTTGGCCGCCAGAAAGGCCACACCGAGCTTTATCGCGGTGCCGAATACGTTGTCGACTTTCTGCCCAAGGTAAAGGTCGAAGTTGTTCTGGACGACGATCAGGTCGACGCCGCCATCGAGGCCATCGTCGCCGCCGCCAAGACCGACAAGATCGGAGACGGCAAGATCTTTGTCTCTCCCGTCGAGCAAGCCATTCGCATCCGCACCGGCGAGACCGGCTCGGAAGCTCTGTAACACATCCATCTTCAAATCAGAGGAAACAAGAGAATGAGCAAAGACGCAGTTCTTCAGCTGATCAAGGACGAAGGCGCCGAATACGTCGACGTTCGTTTCACCGACCCGCGCGGCAAGTTGCAGCATGTGACCCTGATAGCCGATCAGGTCGACGAGGACTTTCTGGAAGAAGGTTTCATGTTCGATGGCTCATCCATCGCGGGCTGGAAATCGATCGAAGCATCAGACATGAAACTGATGGTCGATACTGACAGCGCCTATGTCGATCCGTTCTACGCAGAAAAAACCATCTGTGTGCATTGCTCGGTTGTTGAACCCGACACCGGCGAAGCCTATGAGCGCGACCCGCGCGGCACCGCGCAAAAAGCCGAGGCCTATCTGAAGGCATCGGGCATCGGCGATGTGGCCTATATGGGCCCCGAAGCCGAGTTCTTCCTGTTTGACGATGTTCGTTTCTCAAACAGTATCAACAAGGTATCTTACGAAGTTGATGCTACAGACGCATCCTGGAACACCGACACCGAATACGAGATGGGCAATATGGGTCACCGTCCGGGCGTCAAGGGCGGATATTTCCCGGTTAACCCGATCGACGAGGCGCAGGACCTGCGTTCGGAAATGCTGTCGACCATGAAGCGGCTCGGCATGAAGGTTGACAAGCACCACCACGAGGTTGCGTCATGCCAGCATGAGCTGGGCCTGATTTTCGACAGCCTGACCAAACAGGCCGACGAGCTGCAGAAATACAAATACGTCATCCACAACGTGGCGCATGCCTACGGCAAATCGGCCACTTTCATGCCGAAACCGATCGCAGGTGATAACGGCACTGGCATGCACGTGAACATGTCGATCTGGAAAGACGGCAAGCCTCTGTTCGCGGGCGACAAATACGCCGATCTGTCGGACGAAGCGCTGTGGTTCATTGGCGGTGTTCTCAAACATGCCAAAACCCTGAACGCCTTCACCAATCCGGCGACCAACAGTTACAAGCGTCTGATCCCCGGCTTTGAGGCCCCGGTTCTGCGCGCCTATTCCGCGCGTAACCGTTCAGGTTGCGTGCGTATTCCGTGGACCGAAAGCCCGAAAGCCAAACGTGTCGAGGCCCGCTTCCCCGATCCGGCCGCCAACCCCTATCTGTGTTTCGCGGCATTGCTGATGGCTGGTCTGGACGGCATCAAGAACAAGATCGACCCGGGCGAAGCCATGGACAAGAACCTGTATGATCTGCCCGCTGAAGAGCTGGCCGACATCCCCACCGTTTGTGGCAGCCTGCGTGAAGCCCTGGAGGCGCTGGCATCCGATCACGACTTCCTGCTGCAGGGCGACGTGTTCACCAAAGACCAGATCGATGGCTATATCGCGCTGAAGATGGAAGAAGTGGAAACATATGAGCACACGCCACACCCAGTAGAGTATGGCATGTACTACAGCTGCTGACTAAGAATTTTCGACGAAAATTCTCACAAGGGCGCCCGATGGGCGCCCTTTTTCATCACCCATGTCAAATTGACTGGCGAGCCGCAATCTTTCAAACTCGGAGCA
This sequence comes from Rhodobacteraceae bacterium KLH11, assembly GCA_000158135.1. Lineage (GTDB taxonomy): Bacteria > Pseudomonadota > Alphaproteobacteria > Rhodobacterales > Rhodobacteraceae > Ruegeria. Next base: position 2,434,498 of record DS999531.1, on the reverse strand, counting down.
TTGTTCTCAGCGGAGTATTCTCATGCCTGCCCGCCACGCAGACTTTTCCGAGTTCAGTAACCTGATCACATCTGACGAAGAGCTTGAGCAGATTTGCGGTCAGCCTCTGCCGCAAATCGTTGCCAAGGAACTGTCAGCGCTGGATCAGATGTGCCGCGACTTTATCGCGGCATCCTCTTTCTGTCTGATCGCTTCGGCCAATCCGGATGGGCATCTGGATATCTCGCCGCGCGGTGATCCTGCGGGGTTTGTTCAAACCCTCTCTGACACCATGATCGCGATCCCGGATCGGCCCGGGAACAAACGCGTGGATACGTTTCGCAATGTCCTGAAGGATCCACGCGTCAGCGTAATTTTCTTCGTTCCCGGTAAAATGGAAACGCTGCGCCTGCGCGGGTCTGCAAGGATTAGCGCTGATTCCGACCTGCTTTCCGGAATGGCCATCGGGCAGCACGCGCCAAAACTGGCATTGCTGATCCACGTTGAAACCGTCTTTGCACATTGTCCCAAATGCATCATCCGTTCAAACCTGTGGCAACCTTCCGAATGGCCGGATGCCTCTCATTTGGCCAACATGAACGCAATGATGGTCAAACATGCCAAGATCAACAAAACCCCCGAGGACTGGTTTGAGACTTTGAAAGAGGCAGGCGAACTTGACCTGTATTAAACTCTTTTGTCGCCTGCCCGACACGACGTAGGCTGATGTTTGTCTATTCATATAACGGATTTCTTTTATGCTGCGCCTGACCCTCTTCTTCACCCTTACCGTTCTCTTGCCGTCGCTGGCCTTCTCTGCCCCTTGCGGCAACACCAGTAACGGGTTCGAAGCCTGGAAGGCTGACTTTGCCAAAACCGCCAAACGGGCTGGTGTGAAAAAGAAAGGGCTGCAGGCGCTGGCGCAGACCCAATACGCCACGCGCACGATAGCGGCAGATCGCAATCAGAAAAGCTTCAAATATTCACTCGACAAATTCATGCAGGTGCGCGGTGCTGATACCATCGTGGCGCAAGGGCGCAAACGCAAAGCACGCAACCCCCAGTTTTATGCCGCGCTGGAGCGTCAGTACGGGGTGCCTGCAGGCGTCCTGATCGCTATCCATGGCATGGAAACCGGCTTTGGCAACTTTATGGGTGATAGTCAGGTTGTTTCCGCAATCACGACGCTGGCCTATGATTGTCGCCGGTCCGAGTTCTTCATTCCTCACGCGATCGGGGCCCTGAAACTGGTGGATCAGGGCAGCATTACCGTGGCGACAAAAGGGGCAAAACATGGCGAGCTGGGCCATACCCAGTTCCTGCCCGGCAACGCGCTGACCTATGGGGTCGACGCCACAGGCGACCGGCAGGTGGATTTCTACAACCTGACCGACGCGCTGGCCTCGACCGCGAATTTCTTACGCAAGAAAGGGTGGAAACCCGGTCGTGGCTACCAGCCCGGCGAGCCGAATTTCGCGGTGATACAGCAATGGAATGCTGCATCGGTCTATCAGCAATCCATCGCCATTATGGCTTGGCGAATCGATAACTGAGCAAGCCTGAAATACGGCACCTGCGCTCCGCTTTTCCGCCACATTCCCGCCACAGATATTAAGAGAAGTGCTCATTTCCTTGGTTTCCAGAGCGTAATCAATAATCGAAAAAACTGACTTTTTTCCATTCCCGTCAAATTTTGCACCATTTCCCCCGTTAATCTGTTGTGAAGATTATTACGGCAAAGGAACATGCTGTGACTGAAAAACACATGTACCATGGTGGTCTGCAGTTCGACGGCCCCACAGAAGGTGCGCTCCAGCGGTTCAGCGACGTTGTGGCGACCACGCTTGGGGATTACGGGCATCTTGTCGAGCGCAAGACGCTGCTCAGCACATCCGAGGCCAGCATCGTCACCAGCCAGTATCTTGTACGCCTGACCTTGGAAACGACCCCCTCCAAGGCCGCGCAAAACCATCATGAACGGATGGACAGGACGGCTGGCCTCAAAACCATGGTGCGGCCTGCCGTGTCCCCGCCGGACAATCGCTTGACCATCTCGATCTGTCCGGTCTCGAACCTGTTGGATGACAGTGAGATTTCCGAGCTGATGCTGGTTGTGATCCTGTATCGGATGGTCGATATCTGCACGACGCGGCGTGTCGAGTGGCTGTCGCCTCAAACAGTGCTGACGATCGAACAGTTCATGAGCGCATTTGACGCCATTGCCCCCCGTAAATCCCGCGATCGCAAACAGATTTTTGAAGCTGTTGTCGGGCCGTTCGCCGGGCTGGATTTGCCCGAAGCTGACGCTGAACCGTTCGAGCCCCGCCGCTCAAACCCCCATCAATCAAAGCCGCGGCCGATCCGACTGAGCGATGACCAGTTGCTCAGCATCGCGTTCCGGACCGAAACCGATGTTCCTGCTGCGCAAGACCTCGGGCCGGTTGTCGATCAGATCGAAAGCCCAAGTGACATTCTGCGACTGAGCAGTTGGGGGATGACCGGGGCTGTTGCCAGCATATCGGCGCCGGTTGCCATTTCCATGGCCGCCGTCAACCTGATCCGGGGTGAGGATTTCCGCCTGAATACGCAGGTGCTGGCCTTCACAACCGCGCTTTTTGGCCTGAACACCACCAATGCCTTTGCCGGGGTCGTCAACGCCCTTGGCATGTAACCAAATTACCGAAGACCCTCCTTGGAGCCCCGCCATCAGGCGGGGTTTTCCAATTTCAGGACCTGTCTGGCAGCCAGCACATAGGTATGGATTGCAAACACCACCGCTCTTGTCTGCGGCAGGCGCAGCAAGGTCTGGCGTTCGCTGCGCAGATAGCGGGCCGAGCTCTGATCCTCGTGCGCGCGCCGCTGATGGGCGCTGCGGGGCTGGAACAATTCGGCGTCATGATACCAAAGCGCGTTGAACCGCCATAACGGCCGACCCGGCTGGATCCCATCAAACAAACGCTGAACCCTGCGGGCGATATCGACGTCATAGACATCCACCGGCATGTGGATCGCGATCAATGGGCGCATGAACTTCTCGGACAGCATCCAGCTTGCGGGAAAACACAGGATCGCGCCGGTCAGAACATGCTCATCCCCTTGTTTTTGCAGGATACAGAAATCCTCCTGCACCAGTTGGCACAAGGTTTCCAGCGGGCGCGCCCTGTCGATCCGAACCGTAACCCCATCAGGCCGCGAAACCTGATCTGTCGCACCGCGATAGCTCTGGTTCAAAACAAGTTCCAACAGCTCTTGCGCCGGCTCCAATGCACCCGCGCTCTGGGCCAGAACGTCCTGTTTGCGATGGATCAAAAGCTCGGCCCGGTGCTGCATCTGCGCCGCGAAGGCCTCATCACAATGCAACCAGTTTTCGGGATCAGCGGGTTTGATTCCCGGCAACGGATTCGGTGCCAGCGGATCATATGGGATGCTGTGTTGCAAAATCACTGCCATGGCCGAGGCATAGCACCCGATCAGGGCGTTGTCGGTCAAAAAACGACCGGCAACCGGTCGCAAATCATTAGACGGGGTGCCACCGATTATGCAGGTTGAACCGGCAAGCAGAGAGGCGTGCCTGTGAACACACCCTATCGCGACACCCGCAAGATCGACCCGGCCCGAGGCACAACACTCGGGGACGGAACCCCGAACGACAATGACCGGATCGAGATTGGCCCGACACAGCTTGCTTTCGACGAATGGGCCGCGGCCGGTTTGACCTTGCCTAATCTGGAGCGGATGCGCGAATATCGCTGGGCCCGGCTGACTAAAGGTATCGTAGATCGGGATTGGGGCGGCGTGTTGCTGTTTGACCCGCTCAACATCCGTTATGCAACGGACAGCACCAATATGCAGCTGTGGAACACGCATAACCCGTTCCGGGCCGTACTGGTTTGCGCCGATGGCTATATGGTGATCTGGGATTACAAGAACGCACCGTTCCTGTCCAGGTTCAACCCGTTGGTGCGCGAACAACGGTCAGGCGCGGATCTGTTCTACTTTGATCGCGGCGACAAGATAGATGTGGCAGCGGATGTGTTCTCGAATGAGGTGCGCGCCCTGATCGGGGAACATGGCGGCGGCAACACAAGGCTTGGGGTCGACAAGATCATGCTGCACGGCCTGCGCGCGCTTGAGGCGCAAGGGTTTGACGTTCTGGAAGGCGAAGAGCTTACCGAAAAGACCCGTGCCATAAAAGGCCCTGACGAGGTTCTGGCCATGCGCTGTGCCAGCCATGCCTGCGAGTTGGCAGTGGCCGAAATGGAACGGTTCGCCCGCGCCAATGTGGGCGATGGCAAGACCTCGGAAGATGATATCTGGGCCGTCCTGCATGCCGAAAACATCCGGCGCGGCGGAGAGTGGATCGAAACCCGCCTGCTTGCCTCGGGCCAGCGCACCAACCCATGGTTTCAGGAATGCGGCCCGCGCATCACCCGGCAGAACGAGATCATCGCCTTTGATACCGACCTGATCGGATCCTACGGGATTTGCGTTGATATCTCGCGCACATGGTGGATCGGCGATCAGAAACCGCGCGCTGACATGATTTATGCGATGCAGCACGCGCATGAGCATATCATGGCCAATATGGACATGTTGAAACCCGGTGTAACGATCCCCGAACTGACCGCAAACGCACATACGCTGGATGACAAATTTCAGGCGCAAAAATACGGCTGCCTGATGCATGGCGTGGGATTATGCGATGAATGGCCCCTTGTGGCCTATCCTGATCAGGCCGTCGAAGGGGCGTATGACTATGCGCTGGAACCGGGTATGGTTCTGTGCGTCGAAGCGGCGGTTGGTGAGGTTGGCGGCGACTTCTCGATCAAGCTGGAAGATCAGGTGCTGATCACGGAAGACGGCTATGAAAACCTTACGAAATATCCGTTCGACGCACAGCTTATGGGGCTTGCCTAGCTGCCCCGCTCAGTGCGTCCGGTGGGATCGCCTGATATTGCCGTGCCAGTCTTCGGACGGGATGGCAGCCGGAGCATCCTTCAAAGACCCCCTGAGCGGCCAATTCTGCCCCAGTGCAAAGCCAATCACACCAGTCAGAAGGATCACAGCCAGAATACCGGGGCTGAGCGTCGGGCTGAGCGGTGCAGATGTCGTATGTGCCATTTTGGCCTCCGCTTTGGTTAGTGGGATATCTGCAAAATGCGCATCCCTCACCCATAAGTAAAATGAATGTTTATGCAGTAAATCATCACGTATTTTGATTTCTTGCGCATGTATTGGAATGATACCTCCACCACGTGCTACATAAACGTGCAAAGTCGCCGCTGACGCTCACCTTCCCGTTACGCCTTCGACATAAGGGTTGAGCCAATTGGCCGCAGCCCACAGTATAAGCCAAACTTCGAATACCAAGGAATTCCCATGCCCACCGAACGCATTACCTTTGCCGGTCACGACGGCAGCCAACTTGCCGCGCGGCTTGATCTGCCGGACGGGCCGGTTCTGGCAACGGCCTTGTTTGCACATTGTTTTACCTGTTCCAAAGACATACCGGCAGCACGGCGTATCTCGGCACGTCTGGCGGCGATGGGTATTGCCGTTCTTCGGTTTGATTTCACCGGGCTTGGCCATTCAGATGGTGAGTTTGCGAACACGACCTTCACCTCGAATGTCGAGGATCTGATCGCCGCCGCGCATTATCTTGCGGGGCGCGATATGGCTCCGGCCCTGCTGATCGGCCATTCCCTTGGCGGTGCTGCCGTACTGCGGGCGCGTGCGGGGATACCATCTGTCAAGGCGGTCGTGACCCTTGGCGCGCCAGCGGATCCGGCCCATGTTGCACACCTGTTCGAAGCCGCCCTGCCCGAGATCCGGGCAGAAGGCAGCGCCGAGGTTTCGCTTGGCGGGCGCCCGTTCCAGATTCGCAAAGCCTTTGTCGATGACATCTCGGAAACGGCACTGGGCCCGGCCATCGCCGACCTGAAGGCGGCCCTGCTGATCCTGCATGCGCCGCGCGATGACACGGTCAGCATCGACAATGCCAGCACCATCTTTATGGCTGCAAAACACCCCAAAAGCTTTGTTACCCTTGATGACGCCGATCACCTGATCACGCGGGCGGCTGATGCCGACTATGCGGCTGGTGTCATCGCGGCCTGGGTTTCGCGATATGTCAAACTGAGCCCACCCGCGCCACCGCCCGGCACACCCGAAGGCGTCGTGCGCGTGACCGAGGTCGACCCCTCAGGATACCTGCAGGATATCCAGTCCGGCCCGCGCCACCATGCGGTCGCGGATGAGCCCGCCTCGTATGGTGGGACGGATCGGGGCATGTCGCCTTACGGGTTCGTGTCCTCCGGCCTCGGGGCCTGCACATCGATGACCATTCGCATGTATGCCCGCCGCAAACGCTGGCCTTTGTCCGGGATTCGCGTCGATGTCTGCCACAACAAGGTACATGCGCAGGATGCGGGTCTGCTTACTGAAGGCAAAGTCGACCTGTTCCGCCGTAAAATCCATCTGGAGGGGCCGTTGGATGCGGAACAAACGGCCAAACTGCTGGAAATCGCAGATAAATGCCCGGTACACCGCACTCTGGAAGGGACCGCCCAGATCACGACGGAACTGATTACCTAATTCTGACATCGCGACACGTAACGACAACTGCCGCCAGCATTTCACCAAAGACAGAGCGGGTCGCAATCGCGACCCATTTGTTGTTCTAGCGCCGACGCGGGGATGGCCGGTGGATCGGAGGCCGCGCCGCCGGAGGCCGCGCCGTGGGTGGCTTGGGCCGCGAAGGTGGCTTTGCGATGGGCGGCTTGGGTCGCGCCGGAGGGTTCGGCCGTTCCGGTCGATCGGGCCTGTCAGGCCGGTCGGGGCGGGTCACATCCACGTCAATATCCACGTCATGATCGTGGTAGTAATCGTTCCACAGCATCGAATCGTAGAACGGATCATAGCCATATCCAACGCCGAACGAGACGCCATCACAGGCGGATAGTGTAAAGCTTGCGGCCCCAAGCCCCAGCGCAAGTACAGAGCGTTTCATCAATTTGCGGGTCATCCGAGCCTCCTTACTGCAAAGACCGGAACGACGCGAAAACGGCGTTCAGCGCATCAACATAAGACGGGTCGGCCCCGTCGCGCAGGATCGCAACCCCGATCGCCACGCGGTCACGCGGCAGGTCAATCACGGTGGCGGTAAAATTCACGCCCCGCCCATCCCGATTGCCGGTACCCCGGACAACATGCGCAGGCAGCCCGCCGATCCGGGTATCGCTGGTGCTGGTTACGGTGGGGTCTTTGACCAGAAACTTGTCGATATCCTCAAGATAGCGAAGACCGCCCTGAATGCTGGAAACCCGGGATGGCGAGACAAACCCCATCCAGACATTATCATCCGTGACCGGCCGGATGCCCATCACGCGGGATACCGCACGGGCGTCACCCAACGCCGTATCCTCAAGCTCGCGCGGGCCACCGGTGCGCAGGGTCCAGAAGTCGGGCACCTCAAAGCGGAACAGCGCCCGCCCCTGGTCGGTATAGGTCACGGGCGTATCCGCCTGCGCCTGCGCCCCCATCAGCCAAGTCGCCACAGCACAGGCCCTGAACCCCAAACTTAATAAACTATGCATATCTCAATAACCTGATCCGTTTTCTTGTCTCAGATTGACCCAAGTAAACCGGTTTTGTCCAGCTTCCTGTTTTGTCGGCATAAAAGAGCTTTGCCCGGCCATCTCCGCTGAGGACAACCGCGGCAAGGGAACGCCGCTATTTCAAGGCGTATCTGGTTTCCATCTGATAGGATTTTCGCGGCCCGGCCACGGCCCAGCGCACTGTCCAGATTGGCCATCCCGAGAACTCATATACGGCATCATAGCTGTCGGGCGGACAGTCATGATGATCCCGGGCACTGGCCTGACCCAACCTCAAGGCATGAAAATACCGCCCGTCCTCAAAATGAATGGCGATGTGATCCCCCGCATCGCGCCACAGGTAACGGCGCGTCCCCGTCATCTCGGCCTGTCCGGGTATGCGAAGCGTGATGGTTTCGTCGTAGACAAGCCCGTCCCCATCGCGCCGCAGAACCGCGATACCATCCGCCTGAACATGCTGCCCCGCCCTGGTATCACGTATGAGGCGGGAAAGGAGCCATTCTCCTTCGAAATCAAACAGGACTGCGGGCAAACTCACTCGATACAAATCCCGTCTGCGGTTTCACCCGGCTTGTTTACAAAGCGGATCATATCGCTGTTGCTCCGGGTCTCATGGCAGGCCCAAAGGGTCGATGGCGGCCAGCCCATAGCCGCGCTTTTGGCCAGAAAGAGCCAGTTTGATCTTACCCCCGTCAGTGTTCCGGGCCCATCTGCGCCCAAAATGCCGGGCCAGAGCAATAAAATCAGGGCAAACCGTCTCAGACCTCTACTCACGCCTTGTTCCCGCAGACCTGCGCGGCTAAACCCCGCGCCAACGCCTCATCCCAATCACAAAAAGGTGCTGCCGCCAATGATTCCCCGCTATTCCCGCCCTGACATGGTTGCTATCTGGTCGCCCGAGACCAAATTCCGCATCTGGTACGAGATCGAGGCCCATGCCTGCGATGCCATGGCCGATCTGGGCGTGATCCCGCGCGAAAACGCGCAGGCTGTGTGGAAGGCCAAAGACGTGGAATTCGACGTGGCCCGCATTGACGAGATCGAGGCTATCACCAAGCATGACGTCATCGCGTTCCTGACCCATCTGGCCGAACATGTCGGCAGTGACGAGGCGCGCTTTGTGCATCAAGGCATGACCTCATCGGATGTGCTCGACACCTGCTTCAACGTGCAACTGACCCGTGCCGCCGATATCCTGATCGCCGATCTCGAAGGTCTGCTGGCGGCCCTGAAACGCCGGGCGATAGAACACAAAGACACCGTCCGCATCGGCCGCAGCCACGGCATCCATGCCGAGCCCACCACCATGGGCCTGACTTTCGCGCGCTTCTACGCTGAGATGGATCGCAACCTGTCCCGCATGCGCGACGCCCGCGCGGAAATCGCCACCGGCGCGATCAGTGGCGCGGTTGGTACATTTGCCAATGTCGACCCGCGTGTCGAGGAACATGTCTGCGATCAACTGGGTCTGGTGCCCGAGCCGATCAGCACACAGGTCATCCCGCGCGACCGCCACGCAGCATTCTTTGCCACGCTGGGCGTCGTCGCCAGCAGCATCGAAAACATCGCCATCGAAATCCGCCACATGCAGCGGACCGAGGTGCTGGAGGGGGCCGAGTTTTTCTCGATGGGCCAGAAAGGCTCCTCGGCCATGCCGCACAAGAAGAACCCGGTGCTGACGGAAAACCTCACCGGTCTGGCCCGCGTGGTGCGTGCAGCCGTGATCCCGGCGATGGAAAATGTGGCGCTGTGGCACGAGCGCGATATCTCGCATTCCTCGGTCGAGCGGATGATCGGGCCGGACGCCACGATCACACTTGATTTTGCGCTGGCCCGTCTGACGGGCGTGATCGACAAGATGCTGATCTTCCCCGAGAACATGCTGGAAAACATGAACAAGTTCCCCGGATTGGTGATGAGCCAGCGGGTGCTGCTGGCACTGACACAGGCCGGCGTCAGCCGTGAAGATGCCTATGCCATGGTTCAGCGCAACGCGCTGAAGGTTTGGGAACACCGGACTGATTTCAAGGAAGAACTGCTGGCAGATGCCGACGTGACTGCGGCGCTCAGCGCTGAAGAGATCGAAGAAAAGTTCGATCTGGGCTATCACACCAAACATGTGGATACGATTTTCGCGCGGGTGTTCGGCGAATAAACCCCGGAAAAACCTGTTCAAAAAGGCCCGCGTCAGAGCAATCTGCGCGGGCTGTTTTGTCTCGGCCTTGGGGAAATCACGCACCCGCTTTCCTGATCGTGAATAAAAGCGAGCCGCCGGTTGTTAGCATTTGTACAGAACACGCTATGATTTATCCAAGCATTCAATCAACGGAGACACAACATGCGCCTCGTACTCGCCTCGGCCATCGCACTTCAGGCCTTCACCTTTGCCCCTATGGCCATCGCGGCAGGCGGTGGGGGTGGTAATCCGCCCAAGCCGACCAATACCAGCAAGAAATGCCTGTTCGGGCGTGTTTACGACGAAGCCGCCGGGCGCTGCGTGAAACCCAACAAAACCAATTTCACCGAAGATCAGCTGTATGATGCCGTGCGCGAACTGGCCTATGACGGGCAATACGAGAACGCACAGGGCATCCTGCGCATCATGGATCAGGAAGACGACCGGGTTCAGACCTATTGGGGCTTCACCTATCGCAAGATGGGCAAACTGGAGCTGGCCAATGCGTTCTATCAGAAAGCCATCGAGAACAACCCCGACAACATCCTCGCCCGCAGTTATATGGGTCAGGGTTTTGTTGCTGAAGGCAAAACCGATCTGGCAATCGCACAATGGCGCGAGATCAAGGCGCGCGGCGGTGAAGGTACCTGGGCCGAGGCCTCTCTGCGCGAGGCCATCAGCACCGGGCTGACCTACAACTACTGAGTTTCAGGGTTTCTTTACCCGACTCTCCTTATTCTGCCTGCAACGCAACCAAGACATTGCAGGCAGATGCAGGATACAAACCTATTGGTACAGATGGCGCCGGACGCTCAGGTTCCGGCGCCAGATCAGGATGGCGACGCAGCGCGCGTTGTCCCGCGCCCTCTCAATAACCGCGAAAAGGCTGCCGTTGTCGTGCGGTTGCTGTTGAACGACGGCGCGGATATCCCGCTGGAGGAGTTGCCCGATCCCCTGCAGGAACAACTGACACATCAGCTTGGCAAAATGGGTCTGGTCGACCGGGTGACACTGGCCGCTGTCGCCCAGGAATTTGCCGATGCGCTGGACGGTGTGGGCCTGTCTTTCCCGCATGGGCTGGCGGGCGCGCTGGATGCGGTGAACGGCAAGATCGCCCCGGCCACCGCAGCCCGGTTGCGCAAGGTTGCCGGTGTGCGCCAGATTGGTGATCCGTGGCAGCGCCTGCGTGAGGTGCCTGCCGAAGATCTGGCTGAAATGGCCAAGGCCGAAAGCACCGAAATTGCCGCCGTGATGCTATCAAAGCTTGAAACCGCCAAGGCCGCACAATTGCTGGGTCATCTGCCCGGCCCCACGGCCCGGCGGATCACCTATGCGGTTTCCAAAACCGCCAATGTCACGCCCGAAGCGGTGGAGCGGATTGGCTGGTCTCTGGCTGCACAGCTTGATCAGCGTCCCACCCCTGCCTTTCGGGATGGCCCCGGCGCGCGCGTGGGTGCCATCCTCAACCAATCAGCGGCGACAACACGCGATGGTCTGTTGACGGCACTGGATGAGGAGGACGCTGATTTTGCCAATACCGTGCGGCAATCGATCTTCATCTTCGCCCATATCCCTGCCCGCATTCAGCCGCGCGATATCCCCGCCATCCTGCGCGGCGTCGACCAGCCTGCCCTTGTCACCGCACTGGCCGGGGCCAGCACCGGGGATGACCTCGCCGCGGCAGAGTTCCTTTTGTCCAACATGTCCACGCGCATGGCTGACAACCTGCGCGAAGAAATGGCAGAGCGTGGCAAGGTCAAGCAAGCAGACACCGAAGAGGCGATGTCTCAGATCGTGGCAGCGATCCGCGCCCTTCTCGACGATGGCGCGATCACACTTGTCGAGCCGGAGGGCACCGAAGAATAACCTGCGACAGCGGCCACTTGTGGTCGCATGATCGGGCCTGTATGTCTGGTCGCGCAATTCACAACACCCAGGTGCCCTTCCCCATGCCCGTGGAAAAGTCGGAACTGAGCCGATTTGAGCTTGGAAAATACTACGTTGCCAACCTGTTTCTGGCTGGTGTGATCAACGGCATGCGTCTGCTACCTTATGAGCGTCGCATCGGGGCAATGGGCACCCTGATGCGCTGGCTTGCGCCTCTGGTCGGGTTCAATGCGCGGGTGCGCCGCAACCTCAAGCTCACCTGCCCCGATCTGCCCGAGGCAGAGGTCAAACGCATCTGCCGCGCCGTACCAGACAATGCCGGGCGCGCCATCATGGAGCATTTCTCGGCGGATGGTTTCATTGACCGTCAAAGCAAGGCCAAGGTGTCAGGCCCCGGGATCGAGGCGTTTGAGGCTGCGGTTGCCGAGGGGCGGCCGGTGATGATGATCACCGCTCATTTCGGGCACTACCTCGCCGCGCGCGTCGCATTGCAGGCCCGCAGTGGCCAACCCATCGGTTGCCTCTATCGCCGCATGGCAAACCCCTATTTCAATGACATGTATGTGGATGCGTTCTACCAGACCGGTGCGCCCATGTTCGAACAGGGTCGCCGGGGCATGGTTGAAATGGTGCGTGCCCTCAAGAAGGGCGGCATCATCGCCATTGTGTCAGACCTGCACGCCCATGGCGGAGAAGAGCTGACCTTTTTCGGCAAACCTGCCGTAACCTCGGTTCTGAACGCGGAACTGGCGATCAAGTACAAGGCGGTCCTGATCCCCTGCTATGCGGTGCGTCAGCCCAATGGGATCGATTTCGAGATCGTTTTGCATGATCCCGTCCCGCATACCGACGCCAAGACCATGACCCAGTTCACCAATGATGATCTTGAGGCGATGGTGCGTCAGCACATGGGGCAATGGTTCTGGATTCATCGCCGCTGGAAAGCCTGGAAGGGCCTGGGGGTTCAGCCCAAGGACATGCCCTGATTATTCAACCCGGGCGGCAGCCACGATCGGCCCGTGCCCGGCACGCTGAACCAGAACAACAGCCGGTAAATCCAGTGGCACAGAGGCCCTGAATTCCTGTGGCGCGACGCCATCCCACTGCCCGGCCACCTGCCAGTTTTCGACCACGTTGGCGTAATCCAGCTCGTGCCCGGCCAGTTCACCGCGCCGAATCGACGCGTGGCGCATGGGTGAGTACTGCACAACCCGAACCTCATAGGTTTCATCTGCAGGCAGCTCGACCGGGGTCACATCCACGGTTACCTCGTTGCCGTTGCGCGTCGCGCTGACTTCTGCCTCGGGAGCGGCTGTGAGATGTGCGTTGATCAGATGCTCAAGCTCAAGCCCCTTTGCGCCAATCACATCTTGCTGCCCGTTGATAACCATCTGGGGCGTATAGATCATCGACCGCCCGGCCTCGCGCGCATACGCCCGCTGGCGGTCGGTATGAGCCGGATCGGCATATTCATCTTTCCAACCGATATAGTCCCAGTAATCCACATGCAGCGCGAGCCCGATCACATCATCCCGCTTGGCCAGCTCATGCATGATCCGGTCTGCTGGCGGGCAGGATGAACAGCCTTGCGAGGTAAACAACTCAACCACAACCGGATCGCCTTCGGCCATGGCCGGGGCTGTCAGGGAAAGGGAAACAAGCGCGGTGAGTGCTGCAGTTCTGATCATGTTCTCAATCTCGGTTGGTAAGGCGTGACAACGGGTCTAACCCGTTCATCACTCAACCGCCAATCAAGGTTTCTTGAGAGCCGTTTTACAGGTTGACCCGGTAAAATGTATGCGATGGCATACAAAAATGACCGTTCCTGCGATCGAGGCCTTGAACCAAAGCCAAACGTGATACAGATAGCCCTTAGCGAATCCCATTTTCTACGTCATTTGAGAGGGAGGCCAAAGATGCCCATCAAAGTCGGACAGGATACCGCCAAGACACGCCGCAGCCTGAGCGTGAATGGCAAATCCATTTCCTATTATTCGATCCCCGCCGCGCAAGAGGCGGGCCTAGGCGATTTTTCGAACCTGCCCGCAGCGCTGAAAGTGGTGTTGGAAAACATGCTGCGGTTCGAGGATGACGGGTTTTCCGTCTCGGTCGATGACATCAAGGCCTTTGCCGAATGGGGCGCGAAAGGCGGCAAGAACCCGCGCGAGATCGCGTACCGCCCTGCCCGCGTGCTGATGCAGGATTTTACCGGTGTTCCGGCGGTTGTTGACCTTGCCGCGATGCGTGACGGGATCAAGGGTCTGGGCGGCGACGCCCAGAAGATCAACCCGCTGAACCCGGTTGATCTGGTTATCGATCACTCGGTCATGATCGACGAGTTCGGCAATCCGCGCGCCTTCCAGATGAATGTGGACCGTGAATATGAACGCAATATGGAGCGGTATCAGTTCCTGAAATGGGGCCAGAACGCATTCAACAACTTCCGCGTTGTGCCCCCCGGCACCGGCATCTGCCATCAGGTGAACCTGGAATATCTGGCCCAGACCGTATGGACCGATACCGACCAGAACGGGGATGAGGTCGCCTATCCCGACACGCTGGTTGGCACCGACAGCCACACCACCATGGTCAACGGCATGGCCGTTCTGGGCTGGGGCGTGGGCGGGATCGAGGCCGAGGCCGCGATGCTGGGTCAGCCGATCTCGATGCTGATCCCCGAGGTGATCGGCTTTGAGCTGACCGGCGAACTGGTCGAAGGCACCACCGGCACTGACCTTGTTCTGAAGGTCGTTGAGATGCTGCGCGAAAAAGGCGTTGTGGGCAAATTTGTCGAGTTTTATGGCGAAGGGCTGGACCGGCTGCCGCTGGCCGACCGTGCCACCATCGCCAACATGGCCCCTGAATATGGCGCGACCTGCGGCTTTTTCCCCATCGATGGTGAGACGCTGCGCTATATGCGCAATACCGGGCGCGACGAAGACCGGATCGCGCTGGTCGAGGCTTATGCCAAGGAAAACGGGTTCTGGCGCGACGCGGATTATGCACCGATCTACACCGACACCCTGTCGCTGGATATGCGCACCATCGTGCCCGCGATCTCGGGCCCGAAACGCCCACAGGACTATGTGGCCCTGACCGACGCCAAGGCCGCTTTCACCAGGGAAATGGCCGAGACGTTCAAACGCCCCATGGGCAAGGAAGTCGCTGTCAAAGGTGAAGAGTACACACTGGACTCGGGCAAGGTCGTGATCGCCTCGATCACCTCGTGCACCAACACCTCGAACCCCTACGTGATGATCGGCGCAGGTCTGGTGGCGCGTAAAGCGGCGGCGCTGGGGCTGGATCGTAAGCCTTGGGTCAAGACCTCGCTGGCGCCCGGCTCGCAGGTTGTGTCGGCCTATCTTGAGGCCGCCGGCCTGCAGGAAGATCTGGACAAGATCGGCTTTAATCTTGTCGGTTATGGCTGCACCACCTGTATCGGCAATTCAGGCCCGATCCAGAAAGAACTGTCCGAGGCGATTGCCGAGGGCGATCTGGTCGCGACCTCGGTTCTGTCTGGCAACCGCAACTTCGAAGGCCGTATCTCGCCGGATGTGCGCGCCAACTATCTGGCCTCGCCGCCGCTGGTTGTCGTTTATGCGCTGGCAGGCACCATGGATATCGACCTGACGTCTGAGCCGATTGGCAAAGATCAGGGCGGCAATGACGTTTTCATGAAAGACATCTGGCCGACCCAGAAGGAAATCGCCGATCTGGTTGAGGCGACCGTGACCCGCGAAGCGTTCCAGTCGAAATATGCCGATGTCTTCAAAGGCGACGAGAAATGGCAGGCGGTTGAGACCACCGATGCCGAAACCTATGACTGGCCGCCAACCTCGACCTATATTCAGAACCCGCCCTATTTCCAGGGCATGGGGCCTGAGCCGGGCACGATTTCGAACATAGAAGGTGCCAAGGTTCTGGCGATTCTGGGCGATATGGTCACCACCGACCACATCTCGCCCGCCGGGTCGTTTGCGACGACTACGCCAGCGGGCAAGTATCTGACAGAGCGTCAGGTGCAACCGCGCGAGTTCAACTCGTATGGTTCCCGGCGGGGCGACCATGAGGTGATGATGCGCGGCACCTTTGCCAATATCCGCATCAAGAACGAAATGCTGGCCACCGAAAGCAGGATTGTCGAAGGCGGCTATACCAAAGGGCCGGATGGCGAACAGACCTCGATCTACGACGCATCGATGGCGCATCAGGCCAATGGCACACCGCTGGTTGTCTTTGGCGGAGAGCAATACGGGGCCGGTTCATCACGTGACTGGGCCGCCAAAGGCACCGCCCTGCTGGGTGTGAAAGCCGTGATCGCTGAAAGCTTTGAGCGTATCCACCGCTCGAACCTGGTTGGTATGGGCGTGATCCCGTTCGAGTTCACCGGTGGCGACACCCGCAAGACGCTGAGCCTGAAAGGGGATGAGACCGTCTCGATCCATGGGCTGGACACGATCCAGCCGCTGCAGGAGGTTCCCTGCACCATCGTTTACGGCGACGGGACCGAGAAGACCATCACCCTGAAGTGCCGCATCGATACCGCGCCCGAGATCGAATATATCGAGAACGGCGGCGTGCTGCATTACGTGCTGCGCAACCTGGCCAAAGCGGATTGAACATTGCTGACCCGGACGGAAAGAAAGGACGCCTTTGGGCGTCCTTTTTTCTTGCGAGGCTCTGCCTCGCGCTCCGAGGTATTTGGAAACAGAAGAAGTTGAATTGTTGTGCCTTTTCCAGTGTGATGTGTACAGGAGGCGCGGATGGGCAAGGTTGCATTGATCACGGGCGGCGCGCGCGGTATCGGGCGGGCGATCGTTGAGGAGTTGCGCCGTGATCACCGGGTGGCCTTCACCTGGTGTTCGACAAGACCCGACAGCATGCTGACCGATGGCAACATTCTGGCGATCCGGTCTGATCTGACAGAACCAGACCAACCCGAGGCTGTCATCAGACAGGTGATTGACCGCTTTGGCCGACTCGACATCATCGTGAACAACGCGGGGCTTGTGCGCATGACCCCCAAAGACGCGTTCAATGCAGCGGATCACCGCGCCATCCTTGATTTGAACCTGCTGACACCCGCAGCGCTGCTGGCCGCAGCCCTGCCTCATCTGGAACGGGGGGCCTCGATTGTCAGCATTTCATCGATGAATGCAGCCCTGCCGCCACGCGATGCGGTGACTTATGGGGCCAGCAAAGCGGCGCTGAACCTTTGGACCCGCGCCATGGCGAAAGAGCTGGGGCCGGAAGGCATTCGCGTCAACGCCATTGCCCCCGGCGCAATCGACATCCGCGAAGAGCCGCGGCCTGCCGGTCTGGCTGCATTATTCGTCGAAAACACGGCGCTGGGTCGTATCGGAGCACCGGAAGATATCGCCAAACCTGTCAGATTTCTGATCTCTGATGCGGCCGCGTTTATCACCGGAGAGGTTCTGGGCGTGACAGGGGGCTATCGTTTATAGGCCAGATCAATTGGTCCCGGCGGCTCGTTCCAATGCGGGCCGGATCGTGCTTTCGATCACACGTTGGGTGATTGGCCCGGCAAAGCGCAAGATGATCGTGCCCTCGCCGTCGACCACATAGGTTTCGGGAACACCATAAAGGCCCCAATCCAGCGCCATACGGCCCTGTTCGTCCCGTCCAATGGCTTGGTAGGGGTCGCCCAGCTCGGTCAGGAAGGCCTCGGCGTTGTTCAACTGGTCCTTATAGTTGATACCGTAGACCGGGATGCCTTCATCGCTTAGCGCCTCAAGGTTGGGGTGTTCGGCGCGGCAAGGCGCGCACCAGCTGGCCCAATAGTTGACCAGTTTTACAGTACCGTCGCGCAGGGTTGCATCGTCAAACAATGTCTTGCCTGGAAACTCGGTCAGGGCCACGGGCGGTGCAGGTTGCCCTTCACGTGCCGAAGGCAAAGCGTCGGGGTCATCGCGAAACATTCCAATACCGGCCAGCACTGCAAATGCACCAAAGATCAGTGGTGGTGCGATCATCAAAGGCGAGATTTTAGCCATGGCGCGACATCCTTTGTTCCAGCTTCTCCATCTCGGCCCGGACTTTACGCCCCCGGATGACGCTGAACAGAACCAGCGCGATCAGCAGCACGATGGATGCAGCATAGGCCGACAGCACCGTATCCGCGTATTTTCCCAGATCAGGTATCATCCGTTTACCCTTTCCCGCGTCAGCAGCGCTTTGATGCGGCGGGCGCGGATTTCAGTGCCCGTGCGATAAAGCACCAATGCGATGAACAGCAATACGAACCCGACGATGCAGAGAAGCAGCGGGTAGAAATAGATGTTGCTGACTTTTTCTTCGGTGTCAGTTCCGGTTACGGCCCCTGCGCGCATTACAGAGGCCCCCTGATGCAGGCCCTGATTCCAGAAATTCACTGCATACCGGCTGAGGATCGCAAACACCGAACCCACAAGACACAGGACCGAAGTCAGATCAGCGGCCGTATCGGGGTCTTCGATCGCCTCCCACAGCGCGACATAGCCCAGATAGAAGAGGAACAGGATCAGGAACGATGTCAGGCGCGGATCCCAAGCCCACCAGGTGCCCCACATGGGCTGGCCCCAGATCGCCCCGGTCGCCAGCGCGATCAGCGTCATGACGATGCCAACCGGGGCTGCGGCGCGGGCAGCCAGCGCGCTGACATGATGACGGCGCACCAGCCAGACCAGCGAGGTGGCCAGCATCATCAGCCAACAATTGATCGCCATCAGCGCCGCGGGCACATGCAGATAGATGATCTTGACAGTCGAGCCCTGCTTGTAGTCATCCGGTGTGAAGAAAAACCCCCAGACCAGCCCGGCGACCAGACAGGAAGCCGATGTCAGCCAGAAGAACGGCAAGACCCGCTCGCTGGTGGCGAGGAATTTGCGCGGATTGGCGTATTTCCAGAGGGCGTTGGCTTTGGCGGCGATTGACATGGGTCCTATCTAGTCCGGTTCGGTTTGCTTCTCAATTGACCTTGGTCAATCTTTGTTCCCGTCACCTAAGATTGATGCGCAAAACGGCGGCGCTGGCGAAGGGCAGCAGGGCTATGGTGGCGGCTGTGATCCCGGCCAGCATCAGCAGTGGCGTCTGTGTCTCGATCCCAGTGGCCCCGCGACGGGCGACCTCGGCCCCGAAGATCAGGGTCGGGATATAGAGTGGCAGGACCAGAAGTGACAGCAACAGGCCACCGCGTTTCAGACCCACGGTCAGGGCGGCACCGAACGTGCCGATGACGCTCATGGCCGGGGTGCCGACCAGCAAAGAGAGGACCAACCACAAGAAACCCGGAGCCGGCAGATTCAACAGCACGCCCAGAACGGGCGCTGCCAGAACCAATGGAAGACCGGTGGTGAGCCAATGGGCCAGGGCCTTGATGGTGACCACCGCCTCTAGGGGCAGCGGTGCAGTGGCCAGCAGATCGAGCGATCCGTCCTCCCAATCCAGTGCCAGCAAGCGATCAAGCGATAGCAGGCAGGCCAGCAGCGCGCCCAGCCAGAGGATCCCCGGCGCGATGGTCGACAGCAATGCGGCCTGCGGGCCGACCGAGAACGGCACCAGAACGGTGACAATCAGGAAGAAGGCCAGCCCCAGACCGAACCCGCCGCCAGCGCGGAAGGCCAGTTTCAGATCCCGCAGCAACAGGGCGATCACAGGAACCCTCCGTCAAAACCGTCGATGGGGCTTGGTTTCGGCTTATTGGCGCCGACATCCAGGACCTCTGCGTCGAGGCCAAGGTCGATATGGGTAGCAATCAGGGCAGAACCGCCCTGCCCCAGATGTGCACGTACCGCATCGGCGAACATCTGCACCGCGGTATTATCCAGCGAGACGGTTGGTTCGTCCAGCATCCAGATCGGGCGGTCGGTGACCAGCATCCGCGCCAGCCCAAGGCGGCGCTTCTGCCCTGCTGACAGGTTTCCTGCGTAACGGTCGCTCAGGTCAGTCAGGGCAAACGCATCAAGCGCAGGCTGGATATCATGGGTTCCGAAGACCGATGCCCAGAAACTGAGGTTTTCGACCACCGTCAGCGTTGGCTTCAGACCATCGGAGTGAGAGGCATAGGCGATCTGATCCTCGGCCCCGTCGATCCCTCCGGCAAGTGGCGGCTGCAATCCGGCCAGCGTGCGCAGCAGGGTTGTTTTACCGATCCCGTTGGGGCCACGCAGGATCAGCGCTTGTCCGGGTTCGAGCCTAAAGCTCAGACCTTCAAGCACAGGAACACCACCACGGGCGATGGCCAGATCGGTTACAACCAGTGTCATTGCGTCCGCTTAGCCGATTGCACGCGTTGGCAAAAGGCGAGAATTGCCGCAGAGCGGTGAGGTGGGCCTATAAGGCACTGTCGGAGCGAGGGGCCAGCCCCTCGCGCTCCCCGGGATATTTCTGGCCAGATGAAGATTGGATTTTCAAACCGGCATCAACGCCAGTCCGACACGGCGACCTTCGGAGAGCAGAACGTTGTAGGTGCGGCAGGCGGCGGGGGAATTCATGATTTCAACGCCGAGGCCAGCCTCTTCCAACGTTGTGCGCAAGGTGGCCGGAATATGGGCCAGATCTTTGCCAGTGCCGATAAACAGGACATCTATGTGGTCAGACAGGGCCAGAAGCGTATCGGTTTCGGCATACCCGTTCCACGCCATTGTTCCGGTCGGGCCAGTGATAACCGCCCCTTCATGGACCTGCCCGCCGATCCGAAAGAAACCGGGGCCATAGCCGTCGATGGGCAGAGCATTGGTATACGTGATCTCGTTCATGCGCATGGGCTGTTTCTAGCCCCAAAGCGGCAAGCCAGACAAGGCTGCGGCTGCGATCACCAGATAGGCGGATGCGCGATAGAGCTTCTCTCGGTCGGGGCGGAACATCCAGCCGCCCAGCCAGTTGCCCAGCAGATTGGGGATGGCAAGTGCCAGCCCCAGCCCGACACTGGCCGCAGACAACCGGCCCATCGCGCCGAAATAGCCAAGGATCAGAAAATCAAAGGCGAAAAGAAACAGCAGGATGGTTGCGCGAATGATCTCAACAGGCAAGGGCCGCGACATGTAGAACAGGATAACGACGGGGCCCGGCAGCCCGGCCACACCACCCAGCAGGCCCGCGGCACCGCCGATCACAGTAACCATACTGCGCCGGACCGCACCGCGATACCGCAAGCCGAGGATCAGAATGGCCAGCATGGACAGGGAAAGCAGGCTGACCAGATAGCGAAACAGTTCTGGTTCGGACTGGGTCAGAAGCCACAACCCGATCGGCATGATCAGTGCACATCCCAGCAGCAGACGGCCCAGATCCCCTTTGTCTACAGCCACCCAGGCGCGCCGCAGGTTGGGCAGTGGCCCGAATATGTCCATGGTGGCCAGCGCAATGATCGCGCCGAAAGGGCCGAGATAAGGGCTGGCGACGGGCAGGAATACAAGCGCGGAGCCGAAGCCGGAGAACCCTCGCACGATACCTGCGATCAGTGCAGCAAAAACCGTGACGGCCAGACCGGTTGTGGTCTGGCCGAGCATATCAGGCATCGATATTTGCGAACTGGTTGCCCGCCGTATTCGACGGCTTGGACCAATCGCGTTTGACCCCCAGCCACAGCAGGATGGTCGAGGCCACGAAGACCGACGAATAGGTCCCGACAATCACACCCCAGATCATCGCAAATACAAAGCCGCGGATCACATCCCCGCCCAGCACATAAAGCGAGATCAGCGCCAACAGCGTGGTGACCGAGGTCATCACGGTTCGGCTGAGCGTTTCGTTGATCGAGATATTCAGGACCTCTTTGAGGTCTTTCTTCTTGTACTTGCGCAGATTTTCACGAACCCGGTCGAACACCACCACGGTGTCATTCAACGAATAGCCGACGATGGTCAGCAAGGCCGCGATGATGGCCAGATCAAAGCGGATCTGCAGTTCCGAGAAAATGCCGATGGTCAGGATCACGTCATGCACAAGAGCGGCCACCGCGCCCAACGCAAACTGCCATTCGAACCGCAACCAGATGTAGACAAGCACCGCGCCGATCGCCAAGGCGACAGCGATCACAGCGGTCTGGATCAGTTCGCCCGAAACCTTGGGGCCAACGGATTCGACCGAGACGAACTGGATATCAGGTGCGGCGGCGGTCAGCGCTTCTTCAACCGCTGTGACAGTTGTGGCCGCCACAGCCTCGGCTCCGTCCTGCGCCTGGATACGAATCATCGCAACGTTTTCATCCTCACCGAAGGTCGGATCAAAAATCTCGGTAATGGTCACATCGCCCAGTTCCAGTGGCGCGATGGCGTCGCGATAGGCACCCACGTCGATCTCCTGCGCGCTTTGGGTGCGGATCGTGGTGCCGCCGCGGAAGTCGATGCCAAAGTTCAGCCCTTGCAGCAGGAACGAGGTGAAGGCGATCACCATCATCAGGCCCGAAATGCCCAGCCAGATTTTCCACCGGCTGAAAAAATCGAACGAGGTGTTTTGCGGTACGAGTTTCAGTCTCATGATCAAACCTCGATCGTTTTCGGGCGGCGGCGTTCGAACCACATCACGATCATCAGGCGCGTCACGAAGATCGCGGTGAAGACCGAGGTCAGAATGCCCAGACCCAAAGTGATGGCGAACCCGCGAACCGGGCCGCTGCCCATCGCAAACAGGATCGTCGCTGTGATGAAGGTGGTTACATTCGCGTCCAAAATCGCCGACAGCGCCTTTTCGTAACCCAGCTCGATGGCGCGCGCCGGGCCTTTGGCCGATTTCAGCTCTTCGCGGATACGTTCAAAGATCAGCACATTGGCGTCCACCGCCATACCAACCGTCAGAACAATGCCCGCGATGCCCGGCAGCGTCAGGGTCGCCCCGATCAGCGAAAGCAGGCCAAACAACAGGCCAACGTTCAGGATCAGGGCGATATTGGCGAAAATACCGAACAAACCATAGCTGAGTGCCATAAAGACCAGTACGGCCACGAAGGCCACGATGGTGGCCACCTTACCGGCGTCGATGCTGTCTTGCCCCAGTTCAGGGCCGATGGTGCGTTCTTCGAGGAACTCCAGCCCCGCAGGCAGCGCACCGGCGCGCAGCAGAACGGCCAGATTGGTGCTTTCCTCGACCGTGAAATCGCCGGTGATGATGCCCGACCCGCCCGGGATATGGCTTTGGATCACCGGGGCCGAGATCACTTCGTCATCCAGCACAATGGCAAACGGCGCGCCAATGTTTTCCAGCGTATAGTCGCCAAACTTGCGCGCGCCCGATGTGTTGAACCGGAAGCTGACCGCCGGTCGGCCGTTCTGGTCAAACGAAGGTTGTGCGTCGACCAGTTCCTCGCCGGTTACGACGGGGGCAGAGGTGATCACGTAAAGCCGCCCTCCTTCTTCAATCGAAGGAACTACTTTTTGTCCCGGTCGTACAGAATCGTCCAGACTGTTCGCGGGCCCAACAACCGGATTAAAGGTCAGCTGAGCCGTCGTGCCGATGATACCTTTCAACTCTCCGGCGCTGCCAATGCCCGGCACCTGAATCAGGATGCGATCGGCCCCCTGACGCTGGATCGTGGGTTCGCGGGTGCCGACCTCGTCGATCCGGCGACGGATGATCTCCAGCGCCTGACGGACGGTGCGGTCATCCGAGGCCAGCTTTTCCGCCTCGGACAGTTGCACAACGATGATATCGCCTTCGGCACGGGCTTCGATATCGGTCGCACCAACCCCGGTCAGCGTCTGCACCTGACGGGCCAGACCGCGCACCACCTCCAGCGCGCGCGGCATCCCTTCGGGCTGGCTGATGCGCACCCGAATCTCGTCGGGGGCCGAAGGCTGTTTTCGGATCGTCCCCACGGTTGCGCGTTCGTCCCGCAGGGCATCGCGGATTTCCGGCCACATGGCCTCCATCCGGGCCTCGTACACGTCCTCAACCTTGACCTCGGCCAGCAGATGAGCGCCCCCGCGCAGGTCAAGGCCCAGATTGACCAGAGATGACGGCAGCCAGCTTGGCCATTGTGCCGCCTGAGCCTGCATCTCAGGGGTGTCGATGCCAAGCTCGATCGCGGTATTGGCATCGTTCGATTGTTCGACACGCGTATAGAACGCATTCGGCAGGGCCATGAACAGACCGACCACACAGACCAGCCAGATCAGAACCCGCTTCCAGGTATCAATTTGCAGCATTACCCTGCCTTTTCAAGGAATTGTCGTGCGAAATTACTTCGCTGGCTCGGTCTTGCTCAGAACCTGCGCGATGGTTGATTTAACCACGCGAACCTTGACGCCCTCGGCGAGTTCAACCTCGATCTCGTTCTCGCCTTCCTTGACCTTGGATACCTTGCCGATCAGCCCACCCTGAGTGACAACCTGATCGCCCCGGCGCACGGCCTCGACCATGGCCTGATGCTGCTTGACCTTCTTCTGCTGCGGACGGATCAGCAGGAAATACATGATCCCGAAAATCAGGATCAACGGGAGAAACTGGGCGATTGCGCCACCTTCCATGGGATATTCCTTTGTTCTGATACTGCGGAGGGCTCTCCGCAAATTTGGCGGGAACCTATGCTTTGGATCAGGCGTTTGCAAGCAAACGCGTCGGCTATTTCGTTTATCACGTTGAAAGGTTTAACCGCTGGCGTTGCAGATATGTTCTAGGCAAACCGGTTCTGTCGGATATAGTCGTATTGGGGGAGGCCTAATGTTTCAATCAAACCAGACCCTTGGCGCTATTGCTTGGCTGTTCCGGCTGACGGTCTGCCTGTGTCTTCTGGCGCTGCCGCTCTGGGCCCAGAATGCCGCAGACGAACCCCCTGCAGCAGACACCGCGCAATCCGAGACGTTCAAGGCCCCGGTTATCGTTGACGGGGAAACCCTGTTCTTCCTGCGCGGCTCCAGCGCCCTGCCCGCGCCTGAGCGGGCCGAAGATGTTCAGAACAACATCATCCAGGCGGCTGAGGCCTCGGATCGTTCGGGCATCACCATCACATATGAAGAAACCGATCTTGGGACCCGCATTCTGGTCGATGGCGTGGCCATCTCGATGGTCACAGTCGCGGATGCGGAACTGGATCAGATGGAATTGGATGTGCTCAGCTTTTTGCACGGCAATGCCATCGAAGAAGCGATCATAGCCTATCGTGCGAACCGCACGGACCAGGCCCGCGTGTCTGGCGCGATCGAGGCCATTGCCTGGACCGTTGGTTTTGTCCTGTTCATTGTAATCATCCTTTGGCTGCATCGTCGCATACGGCGGCGCACGTTAAGATTTGTCTCGCGTCACCTGAAAGATGTGGAAACCGCCACCGCCAAAAGCGTTCAGGCCGAGGCGATCGCGGCGCTCGTTCGTTATGGGCTGAACTTTATCCTGCTGGTGATCTTCTTTCTGGGTTTTTACTACTACCTGTCCTTCGTGCTTCTGGCCTTTGCCGAAACGCGGTATTTCGCACAGCTTTTGCTGACATATCTGACCGAACCGGTTTTGCTGATCTTCAAGGGGGTTATCAGCTACATTCCCAACCTGATCATGCTGGCGCTGATCACCTGGGTTACCATGTATGTTATCAAAGGCTTGCGCGTCTTCTTTGATGCGGTCGAAGCCGGCACGTTCGACATGGGCGATTTCGAAAGTCACTGGGTGAACCCGACCTTCAACATCGCCCGCGTTGTCGTCATCCTGATCGCGCTGGTATTTGCGGTACCCTATATTCCCGGCTCTGATTCGGCGGCGTTTCAGGGGCTTACCATTCTTGTCGGGGCCATGCTGTCCTTGGGCGCGAATTCGGTTGTCTCGAACATGCTGGCCGGGCTTTTTGTGATTTATCGCCGTTCAACCTCGATCGGAGACCGCATCCAGATCGGTGATCACATCGGTGATGTCGTTCAGATCAAGCTGATGGAGACACATCTGAAGTCGATCAAGAATGAACTGATCTCGATCCCCAACGCGCAGTTGATGAACTCGGATGTGGTGAATTTCTCGAAGAAGACCGATGGCAGCGGGCTGTTGCTGCACACGACCGTCGGGATTGGCTACGAAGAGCCGCCCGAAAAGGTCGAGGCGATGCTGATTGAGGCAGCTCATCGCACCAAGAGCATCAAGGCCAAGCCTGAACCTTTTGTTTTGTGGACCGCTTTGGCGGACTACGCGATCAACTATCAGATCAACGGATATACCACGCGCGGCAGTATCATTCCGAAAATCAGATCCGACCTGCACCGCAATATCGTGGCCGTGTTCAACGAAAATAACGTGCAGATCATGACGCCTTCGTACATGGCTGATCCGCCCGAGCCGAAAATTCCGGCAGAAGACTGGGATGGTCATCTGGCGCATGAAGCGCACGAGGACGGTGATAAACCGTAACCGGTGCTACACCCTGCCCGTCAGATGGTGCATAAGCGGTCTCAGTGATTCACGTATTCAAGGATCTGAGATATGCACGACATCCGCGCCATTCGCGAAAACCCCGCCGCTTTTGACGCCGCCCTTGCGCGCCGTGGGGATGCGCCGATGTCGTCAGAATTGCTGCGGCTGGACGAAAGCCGCCGGGCCAAAATTCTGGCCGCCGAAACAGCGCAAGCCGAACAGAACAAAGCCTCGAAAGAGGTTGGCGCGGCCAAAGGGCGTGGCGATGAAGCCGAATTCGAACGCCTGCGCGCGCTGGTGGCCGAGAAAAAGGCCGAGATTGCCCGGATGCAGACCGAGGCCAAAGATCTGGATGCGCTGCTCACCGATCAATTGGCGCGTATCGCCAACCTGCCCGCCGACGACGTGCCCGAAGGCTCCGATGAGGACGATAATGTTGAGGTCACCCGCTGGGGTGCGCCGCGCAACTTCTCGTTCACACCCAAGGAACATTACGAAATCCCCGCGGTTGCTGCTGCGATGGATTTCGAAACGGCGGCCAAGACCTCTGGCAGCCGGTTTGTGAACCTGTCGAAAGGCGTCGCGCGCATTCATCGCGCATTGGCGCAATTCATGCTGGACACGCATATCGACAAGAACGGGCTGACCGAAATGCAGACCCCGGTTCTGGTGCGTGACGAGGCGATGTACGGCACCGACAAGCTGCCGAAGTTCGGCGAGGACAGCTATCAGACAACCAACGGCTGGTGGCTGATCCCCACCTCCGAGGTGACGCTGACCTATTCGGTTGCAGGTGATATTCTGGACGAGGCCGCCCTGCCCATCCGTATGACCGCCCACACCGCCTGTTTCCGCTCGGAAGCGGGCAGCGCCGGTAAGGACACGGCGGGCATGTTGCGCCAGCATCAGTTCGAGAAGGTCGAGATGGTCTCGGTCACCCATCCAGACAATTCGGACGCCGAACAAAAACGCATGCTGCGCTGCGCCGAGGATTTGCTGGAACAATTGGGCATCCCCTATCGCACCGTCGTTTTGTGCACCGGAGATATGGGATTTGGTGCGCGCCGCACGTTTGATATCGAGGCTTGGCTACCCGGTCAGGACGCCTATCGCGAGATCAGCTCGGTCTCGACCACAGGTGCTTTTCAGGCGCGGCGCATGAACGCACGTTTCCGTCCCGAGGGCGGCGGCAAGCCGGAATATGTACACACGCTGAACGGTTCCGGCCTGGCCGTGGGGCGCTGCCTGATTGCTGTGCTTGAAAATGGCCAGAATGCAGATGGCACCGTTACCCTGCCCGATGTGCTGGCACCTTATCTGGGTGGCAAACTGACCTTGCAGGCCGACGGTACGCTGGCCTGACGAAAACCGGCACGATCAGGTGCCGGTTTCGGATTGGATCAGGCGGAGAAATTTTATTTCTTCGCCTTTTTCTTATCTTTCTTGCCGCCAGATTTCTTATCGGACTTTTTCTTTTCGTCCTTCTTCTTGGCATCCTTTTTGGGCTTTTTGTCTTTCTTGCCCTTGTTGGCCTTTTCCTTAGCCTTTTTCTTAGCCTTTTCTTTGGCCTTGGAAAACGCAGCCTCCATCTCGGATTTCTTTTTGGCCGCTTTTTCCGCCTTGGCTTTGGCTTTTGCCTTTT
Source organism: Rhodobacteraceae bacterium KLH11 (assembly GCA_000158135.1). Classification (GTDB taxonomy): domain Bacteria; phylum Pseudomonadota; class Alphaproteobacteria; order Rhodobacterales; family Rhodobacteraceae; genus Ruegeria. The sequence continues at coordinate 2,406,873 of DS999531.1, read as the reverse complement.
TCTTCGCCTTGGCTTCGGCAGCGGCCCGTTCAGCGGCCTCACGCTCTTGCGCGGCTTTGCGTTCAGCCTCGGCCTTGCGAGCTGCCGCGTTGGTTTTTGCCGTGACACGGCGGACAGCCGATTGCCGCGTTGCCGGTTTTCGGGATGCAGCCCGACGCGCCGGAGCGCTGGCAGCAGGTCCAGCCTCAACCGCCGCTTTCGCCGCCGCAATCAGATTTGAGGCGCGCGCCGTGCCGATGCGCGGAACCTTCGTCAATTCCTCAGGCTTGGCCTTGGCAACCGCTTCGGCCGTCTTATAGCCATTTGCACCCAACACCTGCGCCAACGCCGGTCCTACGCCACGCATGGCGGTCACTGCGGTCATTTCGGATCCTTTCGTTCTCTCATCCCTATTTCGTATATACACAGCATATACAATCAGGCAAGGGTATTGTCCCGGCGCCTCAGGTGTAGCCTAACCGGTTTCGGCCAACCGGTGGTCTGCGGTTTTGCCGGGAAATGGCACCAGCCGCTTGGCGTCTTCGTCCCAAAGCTTCAGGTTCAGCGCCGCCACCGCCTCGGGAAACTTGATCCGGCGCGGCGTGTATTCGGGCGGCAGGTTATAGTGGCAGGCCCGCAGCCGGTAGGATGGGATACGCGCATTGAAATGATGGATGTCATGCAGCGTGATACAGGCCACCGCGTTGTCAAACCACCAGCCGAAATCCAGCGCCGATGACCCTTGCAATGCGGCCAGTTTCGGATCGAGATCGGGGCGGCGATCCCAATAGGTGTCTTCAAAATTGTGCTGCAGATACACCAGAAACACCCCCAGCATTCCCCCCAGCAGCGAAAATACCAGCCAGACCAGAATGCCCGTGGCACCTGCGATCAGGTAAAGAAGCCCCAGAAAGACGATGATCGACAGGTTATGAAGCAGCACCCCCATCACACCAAAGCGCAAGGTGTTCTTGGGCCAGCGATAGCGAATGAAATAGGTGAACAGGGCCCCGACAGGCACCAGAACGAAAGGATTGCGGTAAAGCCTGTAGAATAAACGTGTTTTCCAATCCGCCGCAGTCCATTCGCGCACTGTCATAGTGTGAATCTCACCGGTCTCACGATGCTCAAGATTGCCGATGCCCGAATGATGCAGATTGTGGTTCTGCTTCATCACCTCAAACGGCGCGAAGGTGAACGGTGACAACCCATGACCGGCCCATTCATTCTGCTTGCGGGTTTCGAACAGGGAATGGTGCCCGCAATCATGCTGCAGAACATAAAGGCGCACGGCGGCAAAGGCGAACACGATCCCGGCGGGGATCATGATATACCACTGATCGACATAGCGGATCGCCAGTGCCAGCGATGTGAAATACACCGCGAAGGTACCGAAATAGCTGAGCGCGGCCAGCTTATTGTCCTGTACGGCGTATTGTCTTGTGTATTCTCTCAGGTCCATCGCGCCCGCTCCCCAGGCTGGTCCGGTTAATTGCAATACCAAAATTATGCGCGGAAATCCCGCAGACAAGCAGCGCGTGCGGAAAACAAATGCACGCGCCCGAATGCTAGCGCGATGAAAGAGGGCTGTCACGCCCTCAGAGCAAATATGCTGAAAATTGGCGCAGTTACGCGCGGCCCTTGAGATGCTTGGCCAACGCGCCCGCGTTTTTCTTGCGTCGGCCCTTATAGGGATTCTTGTCGCCTTGCCCGCGCAGCGTCAGGCGAATGGGCGTGCCCGGCATGTCAAAATCCTCGCGCAGCCCGTTGACCAGATAGCGTGAGTAACTGTCGGGCATCTTGTCCGGGTGCGAACACATCACCACAAAGCCCGGCGGGCGGGTTTTGGCCTGCGTCATGTAGCGCAGTTTGATTCGGCGACCCTGAGGCGCTGGCGGCGGGTGTTGTTCCAGCATTGCGGTCAGCCAGCGGTTCAGCGCAGCGGTTGGCACGCGGCGGTTCCAGACATCATGGGCCCGCAGGATCGCGGCGCGCAGACGCTCCAGCCCCCGGCCTGTCTTGGCCGACACCGTGATCAGCGGTGCGCCGCGCAGTTGCGGCAACAAACGCTCGAACGACTCCTTAAGATCGCGCAGCTTCTCCTGCTTGCTGTCTTCCACATCCCATTTGTTGACCGCCAAAACAACCGCACGGCCCTCGCGCTCGGCCAGATCGGCGATGCGCAGGTCCTGTTGCTCAAACGGAATGGCTGCATCAAGCAGAACAACAACAACCTCGGCGAATTTCACCGCGCGCAGACCATCCGAGACCGAAAGCTTTTCAAGCTTCTCCTGCACCTTTGCCTTTTTGCGCATGCCAGCCGTGTCGAAAATACGCATCGGCGTGCTGCCGCCTTCGGGATCAGCCCAGTCAACCCGGAGGCTGATCGCATCACGGGTGATGCCCGCCTCGGGGCCGGTCAGCAGGCGATCTTCGCCCATGATCTTGTTGATCAGCGTCGACTTGCCCGCGTTCGGGCGGCCCACCACAGCCACTTGCAGGGGTTTGGCGTCGGTGATCAGCGGGGCCTCGCCTTCATCATCCTCATCCAGCTCAACATCTGTTGCGGGGCTGTCATCCTGTGCCTGTTCGGCTGCGGCATCCGCCAGCGGCATCAGCTGCGCGTAAAGGTCCGTCATCCCCTCACCATGCTCGCCTGACAGGCGGACAGGCTCACCCAGACCCAGATTATAGGCCTCAAGCACCCCTGCATCCGCGGCCGAGCCTTCGGCCTTGTTGGCCGCCAGGATCACATGTTTGGAGCGTTTGCGCAGGATTTCGGCAAACATCTCATCAGTTGGGGTCAAACCAACGCGGGCATCGATCATGAACAGGCAGACATCAGCCATGTCCACCGCGCGCTCGGTCAGGCGACGCATCCGGCTCTGCAGGCTGTCATCTGTTGCGTCCTCAAGGCCTGCCGTGTCGATCACCGTAAAACGCAGATCGCCCAGACGCCCCTCGCCCTCGCGCAGATCACGCGTCACGCCGGGCTGATCATCGACCAGAGCCAGTCGTTTGCCCACAAGGCGGTTGAACAGGGTGGATTTGCCCACATTCGGGCGCCCCACAATGGCGAGGGTCAGCGACATGATACTCAACTTTCAAGACTCAAGATGCGCCCTTTAACGCATCTTGTGATCAACGGAAAGCGTGCAGTTCACCCTTGGTCGACACGACATAGAGCGTCTGACCCGCCACAACCGGTGCCGTGGTCGCGCCACCGGGGACCTCAACCTGATGGACCAGCGCGCCATCAACCGGGTTGAAAAGGCGCAGATAGCCATCATTCGAGGCTACTACCAGCCGCCCGCCAGCCATGATCGGGCCGTAATGCGCAAAAATCGGGCCGCGGCGGCCCGGCTTGTTCTTGACAAAACCCGGCAGATCGATGGCCCAGACAATCGCACCATCTGCGGCATCAAGGCGAACCAGCTGGCTGCGGTCACTGATCAGAAACACGCTGTTCCCCGCAGGCCATACCGTATCGACAGCCCCTTCCAGTGCGGTCCAGTTCCGTTCGCCCGAGCCAGCATCCAGGGAAACCGTGCGGCCCGAATGGTTGCCAATCAGGATCGCGTTGCCCGACACCATTGGCCCGGCGGTCACGTCGACAATCTGGGCCGCAGCCCGGCCTCGGCGTCCACCGGCAACCGAGGCATTCCAGCGCCCGATGCCCCCGCGACGGAACGTGGCCGCGATATCACCCGAGCCAAAGGCAAAAACAGACAGCTCCGAAGCGATCACCGGTGCCGGTGCACCCAGCACATTGCCCACGCTTGGCGTGCCATTCACCTGCCACAGAATACGGCCATCCTTGGTATTCACGGCCCAGCCGGTCTCATCCCCGGCGACAACATAGAGGATGCCACCGCTGATCAGAGGCGCACCGCTGCCGGTTGCGTTCAGACGTTTCTGCCATTTCTGCGCCCCGGTTCTGGCGTCCAGCGCCGTCAGGCGGCCAAACCCGGATGAGACATAAAGCACGCCATCCGCATAGGCGAGCCCGCCCCCGGTGGCATCTTCGTCTTTTTCACCGGGCGGGATCAGGTTGACGCTCCACGCGACCTGCCCCTGCGGCGTGACGCCCGAGACATTTGCGCCGGAATCAAGCGTATAGATCAACCCGCCCGCAACAACCGGATCCGCGGTGATCCGCTGTTTGCGGCTGTCCCCACTGCCGATATTGGCAGACCAGATGCGCTGTGGTGTGGTGCTCAGCGCTGCGTTGGTTGTGCGGAAATCGGGCGTGCCGGGGCTTTGCGACCAATTCGCGTTCCGGCTTGCGGCCGGAAGGCTGATCGGCTTGGCACCACGCGTCTCGACAGTTTCATTGTCGAGGGCGGCGCGAATATCCTCGCGCTCGCCGGGCAGAATAACCTCGGGTTCCTGACAGGCGCTCAGCGCGGTCAGGGCGACCACCGCAGCGGGCAATCCAAAGCCTGAGAAATAACGTGCTACCATAATCCTGTGAACTCGCCTGTAAAATTCCGTTTCTCTGCCAGATCAACCTTGCTGTGTCGCGACGGGCTGGGGCTCTCCGCCAAGCGCCACGATTAGCTGGGCCGCGCGCTGTTGCAGGTCGACGCTGGCCTCTGCGTCCTGACGCAGCGCCTGCAGCCGATCCAGCGCGGCTTGAGTGTTGCCTTCGGCCACATCTATCAGGGCCAGCTGCTCTTCGGCCAGCAGGCGCAGGGGCGCGCCGGGTATCGCAAGCGCCTCGAACTGCTGACGGCGATCTGCAACCGGCATCGTATCGGTTTGCAGCAACAATGCCTTGAAACTTGCAATCGCCCGGTAAATTTCGGGCAGATCACCTTGTGTGGCAATGGCGTTGAGGCTGTTCACCGCATCCTGTTCAGATCCGGCCTCGATCTGCGAGGCTGACAGCAGCATGTTCAGAACCGCATCGCCCCCGACCGATTGCGGTTCAACCGCCTGCAGGCTCGCGACCCGCTCGGTTGCTCCGTTTTCGGACAAAGCTGACAGAATCGCATCGCCCAGCGCCTCGGCCTGGCTGGTATCGCGGGCCTTGCGATATTCGTTGAAAGCAGCACCTCCGACGATGGCCACAACGGCAACCACACCAACCCAGCCCCAGCGGCGCAAAAGCAGGTACATGCGGTCACGGCGTACTTCCTCGGTGACCTCTTCAATAAAACTGTCGGCGTCGCTCATTCCGGCCCCCGGGCTCGTGTATCCGCTTTTCTAGCGCCATGTCATACCCCGGCGTTCAGGCCAAGCCAAGGGTTCGAATCTACACATTTGCCCCCTTACACCCGGGACTTGCGTAAAAAACCAAACCGAACTATTCAGTTTAGTATAGAAAACCCCAGTGCCTGCCCCCATTTCTAAGCACAGGTACCACATCCGGGCAGGCGAACAGATCTGGAGAACACACCGCATGCGCTTGATTTCATTCGTTAACGCCGCATTGGTCATTGTTGCGCTGTATTTCCTGGTATTCGAGCGCGACGCCCTTTTTGCATTTGCAGGTCGCTCAGACGATCCGGCTGAGGCCACAGCCGACGTGGCGGAAGGTGCCGAAACCCAGAATGCGATCGGTGTCGTCGTGCTGCGTTCGACCGCGCGCGAGATTGGCAGCGCTGTGCAATTGCGGGGTCAGACCAAGGCAAATCGTCAGGTTGAGGTTCTGGCCGAAACCATCTCGACCGTTCTGTCCGAGCCCAAGCGCAAAGGCGCATTTGTCGAGGCCGGTGACCTGCTGTGCGAGCTTGACCCGGGCACCCGCCCCGCCAGCCTGGCCGAAACGATGGCCGCCAGGCTTGAGGCCGAAAGCCGCGTGCCCGAGGCCGAAGCCCGGCTGCAAGAGGCCCATGCCCGCCTGGCCGAGGCCGAGATCAACCTGAAAGCCGCCCGCAAGCTGTCGGAGACCGGGTTCGGGTCAGAGACCCGCCGCATTTCAAGCGAGGCCGAGATGAGCACCGCCAAAGCCGGCATAAAATCCGCCGAGGCCGGTCTGGAAGCAACACAAGCCGGGATCGAGGCTGCCACCGCCGCCGTTGCCGCCGCCCGGCGCGAGATGGATCGCCTGACCATCGAGGCCCCCTTCAAAGGCCTGTTGGAAAGTGATACCGCCGAACTGGGCAGCCTGATGCAACCCGGATCGCTTTGCGCCACCGTGATCCAGCTTGATCCGATCAAGCTGGTGGGCTTTGTCCCGGAAACCGAGGTGAACCGGATCATCGTCGGCTCGATGGCGACGGCTCAATTGGTGACGGGTTTGCAGGTCGAAGGGCGGGTGACCTTCCTCAGCCGCTCAGCCGATGAAACCACGCGCACTTTCGAGGTCGAAATCACCGTTCCCAACCCTGAACTGCTGATCCGTGACGGCCAGACCGCAAATATCCAGATCGCAGCCGAAGGTGTCAAAGCGCACCTGCTGCCGCAATCCGCGTTGACCCTGAACAACGAAGGTGAGCTTGGGGTGCGCACCGTGGTCACCGATAATGTGGTTGATTTTATGCCCATCCGCCTGCTGCGGGACACCGCCGAAGGTGTCTGGGTCGACGGGCTGCCCGAGATTGCTGATGTCATCGTGATCGGGCAGGAATTCGTCACGCGCGGCGTCACGGTCGCGCCAACATACAGGGAAGCATCGCAATGACGGGTATCGTCAGTTGGGCCGCTGGCCGGGCCAGAATGGTTCTGGCCTTCATCGCGATCTCGCTGGTGATCGGCGGTTTCGCCTATGTCGGCCTGCCAAAAGAGGGCGAGCCGGATATCGAAATCCCCGCCCTCTTCGTCTCGGTCTCGTTTCCGGGCATTTCTGCCGAGGATTCCGAAAATCTGTTGATCAAACCGATGGAAACCGAACTGGCGGATCTGGACGGCCTGAAAGAGATGACCGCGACCGCCGCCGAAAGCTATGCCGGTATCGCGCTGGAGTTCGATTTCGGGTGGGACAAAACCGCGATCACCGCCGATGTGCGTGACGCGATGAACAGCGCACAGGCTGATTTCCCCGAAGGGGCGGAACAATACACCCTGACCGAGATCAACTTTTCGGAATTCCCCATCGTCATCGTCAACCTGACCGGCCCGGTGCCCGAACGCACGATGGCCCGCGTTGCCAAAGACCTGCAGGACGAGCTTGAGGCGCTGGACTCTGTTCTTGAGGCCGGGATCGCCGGGAACCGCGACGAAATGCTTGAGGTGGTGATCGACCCGCTGCGGCTTGAGGCCTATAACGTCACCGCTGACGAGCTGATCAATGTGGTCCAGAACAACAACCAGCTGATCGCGGCGGGTGAGGTTGAGACCGAACAGGGCACCTTCTCGGTCAAGATCCCTTCGTCCTTCAAAACCGCACAGGATGTCTATGGCCTGCCGATCAAGGTCAATGGCGATCGCGTCGTGACCTTGGGCGAGCTTGCCCGGATCAACTATACGTTCGAAGATCGCGAAGGCACTGCACGCTTCAACGGTGAGCCGACGGTGGCCCTGCAGGTGGTCAAGCGCAAGGGGTTCAACCTGATCGACACGGTTGCGCAAGTCAAAACCACCATTGCTGAGGCGCAGACCAAATGGCCATCAGAGTTGCAGGCCGCCGTTGATGTCGGCACCTCAAATGATCAAAGCCGCATCGTCGGTTCAATGGTCAGCCAGTTGGAAGGCTCGGTCCTGACCGCGATTGCGCTGGTGATGATCGTGGTTCTGGCCTCGCTGGGCACCCGCGCAGCATTGCTGGTGGGCTTTGCTATTCCAACGTCGTTCCTGCTGTGTTTTGCCTTCCTAGCGGTGATGGGTGTCAGCATCTCAAACATCGTGATGTTCGGCCTGATCCTCGCGGTTGGCATGCTGGTCGATGGTGCCATCGTAGTGGTGGAATACGCCGACAAGCGCATCAAAGAGGGCGTAGGCCCCATGCACGCCTATGTCGAAGCGGCGCAGCGCATGTTCTGGCCGATCGTCTCGTCGACGGCCACAACGCTCTGTGCCTTCCTGCCGATGCTGTTCTGGCCCGGCATTCCGGGTGAGTTCATGGGCATGCTGCCCGTCACGCTGATCTTCGTTCTGTCCGCCTCGCTGATCGTGGCGCTGATCTACCTGCCGGTCATGGGTGGTGTTTCGGGCCGGATGAGCCGCAGTTTTGACCGCAGCTCGAACTGGTTGCGGGCGCGGTTCCCCTGGTGGGGGCGGGCCTTGCTGGTACCACCGTCGCTGTATCTGATTTTCCTCGGCGCGATGCAGGTTCTGAACCCCGATTACCTGCTGCCGGGCGGTGCATTTACCGGCGCGCTCATGTTCCTGTTCGGGGCCTTTGCAGGCTCGGTCACGCTGAGCGCGGCAAAGATCGAACGTGCGCCGGATGAGCATGTTCATACCGCCAAGGAACACACGCCCTTTGGCTATGTCATCAAGTTCCTCGTCGGCAATCCCGTGATGCCGGTGGTATCTGTGGCCGTTGTTTTTGCACTGGTCTTCTGGATCGCCTTCATCCTGTTTCCGCAGAACGCGCGCGGGGTTGAGTTCTTTGTTGAAAGCGAACCCGAACAGGCCACCGCCTATGTCCGGGCCCGCGGCAACCTTTCGCTGGCTGAAAAGGATGAGATGGTCCAGGAAGCCGAGCGCGTGATCAGCGCCCACCCGGCGGTGATCAACGTCTTTGCCTTTGCAGGCGAAGGCGGGCTGAACCAGAACAACGGCGGTGCCTCTGCCCCGGCCGATACCGTGGGCCGTGTTCAGTTTGAGATCATCCCGTGGGAAGATCGGCCCAACATCACCGAACCCATCGCCGGGGGTCTGTTCGACCGGCACGTGGTTGCGCCGGAATATGATGGCGATTTCGTGCTGGAGGAACTGAGTGCTGAACTGGCCGAAATCCCGGGTTTCGCGGTCGAGATTCTGGCGCTGGAACAAGGCCCGGCCTCGGCCAAGCCCGTTCATCTGCGGATCAAGGGCGATAGCTGGGAAGAGCTGACCGCCGCAACGCTGACCGCGCGCGAGGCCTTTAACAGTACGCCCGGCCTGATCAAGATCGAAGACACTCTGCCCCTGCCCGGCATCGACTGGCAGATCGATGTTGATGTCGCCAAGGCAGGTCGGTTTGGTGCGGATGTCGCCACCGTCGGTGCTATGGTGCAGCTTGTGACCCGGGGTATTCTGCTGGGTGAGATGCGACCCGACTCGACCGATGAAGAGGTCGAAATCCGCGTCCGCCTGCCCGATCAGGATCGGGTTCTGTCCACGCTGGACACGCTCAAGGTCCGCACACCAGATGGGTTGGTGCCCCTGTCAAACTTCGTTAGCCGCAAGCCGGTGGCCAAGCTGGCCGAGATCAATCGCGTAGATCAGCAGCGTTATTATGACGTGAAGGCGGATGTTGAACCCGGGCTCAGCAAGGTGATCACCACCGGCCCCGATGGGGCAGAGCTGCGTCTGGCCACCGTTCGTGCAGTCGCCGAGGATGAGAACCCGAGCGGCACGACGATCACCAGCCTCGACGGGACAGAGTTCGAGCTTGTGAAACTAGCCGGTGCTGAGAATGTTGGTGCCTTGCGCACGGCCATCGATGATGGCGAAGCCAGCTTTGCTCTCATCAACCCCAACGAACGGATCGCGGTGCTGACCGAATGGCTGGAGACCAATCCGTTTGCCCGCTCGATCAGTTGGGAATGGACCGGTGATCAGGAAGATCAGGCTGAAAGTCAGGCTTTCCTGTCCAGCGCGTTTCTGGCTGCTCTGGGCCTGATGTTCGTGATCCTGCTGGCGCAGTTCAACTCGTTCTACAATTCAGTGCTGGTTCTGCTTGCTGTTGTTCTGTCTACAACCGGGGTTCTGATCGGGATGATGGTGATGCAGCAGCCCTTCTCGATCATCATGACCGGAACCGGGATTGTGGCGCTGGCTGGGATCGTGGTGAACAACAACATTGTTCTGATCGACACCTATCAGGAATACAGCCGCTACATGTCGCGTATCGATGCCATCGTTCGCACGGCCGAGGCCCGTATCCGCCCGGTTCTTCTGACCACGCTGACAACCATGGCCGGCCTGACCCCGATGATGTTTGGTCTGTCGCTGGATTTCATCGGTGGCGGCTATTCCATCGACAGCCCGACCGCCCTGTGGTGGAAACAGCTGGCAACTGCGGTAGTCTTCGGTCTGGGAACAGCAACCGTTCTGACGCTGATCGTCACACCCTCGCTTCTGGCCCTGCGGGTCTGGGTGACAACCTACATCATATGGCTGGGCAAAGCGCTGGCGCGCGCAACCGCAGGACGCTCCAGCCAGATCGCGCAGGACATGGCCATCAATCAAAGCGCACGCGGGATGCAAGCCGCCGAAATTATGTGGAACGAGGGCGGCGTCACAGATGCCAATCCAGACCAGCCGCCGACATCCCCTCTGAAAGCGGCAGAATAAGAAATGGCGAGCCCCAAGGGCTCGCCATTCTGTATTTCGCTGAATTTCCTATCCCGGCCTTATTTGTCCGACAGGCGCGTCCAGGTCTGGTGCCCGCAGACAACGTGCTCACATCCCTTGACCGTCAGCGAGTTGCCCGACAGCGTAATCTTGGGATCGACATCCACGTCGATCAGCGGCACCCAGAACTCTCCGCCGCCGTATTTCCCGCCACCTTCACTGGCGACATCCCAGAACAGCTGCTTGCCGATATTGGGCGTTTTCACCTCTTTGCCAGAGCTGTCATAGGCCGATAAAATCTTGCCGCAGAACTTGCCTTTGCACTCGGATATCTGGATGTGCGAGATCAGGTTCTTGCGATCCGGTTGTGTCTTCCACACCCCCTCGATCGGGTCCGCGTAAGCGCTTGAGGCGAATGCTGCGCCAGCAGCAAAAGCCGACACCATAACCATGCGCAACCTGTTCATTTTCATTTCAGACAACTCCCTTGGTAAGATTTGAGCACATATACGTGCTGTGGCGTTACCTAGGCACGATCAGACAACCAAAGAAGGGACGCAAAATCACGAATACGCGACACGATCAGGCGGCGTCTTCATCCGATTGCTGACGGCTCCACAACCGGGCATACCGTCCATCCCGCTGCAGCAGGTCGTCATGGGTGCCCTGTTCCAAAATCCTGCCTTGTTCCAGAACCACGATGCTGTCAGCTTCGGCTATCGTACTGAGCCGGTGTGCGATGGTCAAAACGGTCCGCCCTTCCCCCGCGCGCGCCAACGCGCCCTTGATCTCTTGCTCGGTATCCGTATCCAGCGCCGAGGTCGCCTCATCCAGCAACAGGATCGGCGGGTTCTTGAGCAGAGTGCGCGCAATTCCGACGCGCTGTTTTTCGCCGCCCGAAAGCTTCAGGCCCCGTTCCCCCACCCTGGTGTCGTACCCTTCCGGCAGGCCCACGATAAAGTCGTGAATCTGGGCAGCCTTCGCGGCATCTTCCACATCTGCCTGCGTTGCCCCCTCGCGCCCATAGGCGATATTGTAGCGGATCGTATCGTTGAACAGCACCGTATCCTGTGGAACCACTCCGATAGAGGCATGCAGGCTGCTCTGAGACACATCGCGCACGTCCTGCCCATCGATTTTCAGCGCCCCGCCGGTGACATCATAGAACCGGAACAAAAGCCGCCCGATGGTGGATTTACCCGACCCGGTCGCCCCCACGATGGCCACGGTCTGCCCGGCGAGAACGGTCAGAGACACACCTTTGAGGATCTCGCGGTCGGCATCATAGCCAAAATGCACGTTTTCCAGCGTGACCTCGCCGCCATCCACCTTGAGGTTCGGCGCGCAGGGTTTGTCTGTCACTTCTGCGGATTGTTCCAGCAAGTCGAACATCTGCCCCATATCCACCAGAGATTGCCTGATCTCGCGATACACCGTGCCCAGGAAATTCAGCGGTACGGTGATCTGGATCATATAGGCGTTGACCATCACAAAATCGCCCACCGTCAGCGACCCGTTTTGTACGCCCATTGCAGCCAGAACCATCACCCCGATCAGGCCCCCGGTGATCAGCACAGACTGGCCGAAATTCAGAAAGGCCAGCGAATAAGCCGTTTTCAGCGCAGCCTTCGCATAGGCTTTCATCGACACGTCATAGCGGTCGGCCTCGCGCGTCTCAGCGTTGAAATACTTGACCGTTTCAAAGTTCAGCAGGCTGTCGATGGCGCGCTGGTTGGCCTCGGTGTCCTGATCATTCATCTCGCGCCGCAGCTTCACGCGCCACTCGGTAACTGTGAAGGTGAACCAGATGTAGAGCGCGATGGTCGCCGCCACAACGACCAGATACCAAACGTCAAACAGCCACAGCAGGATGACCGAGACCAGCAGCAGTTCCAGAATCAGCGGCCCGATCGAGAACAGCAGGAACCGCAAAAGGAACTCTACCCCTTTCACGCCACGCTCGATGATCCGGCTGAGGCCCCCGGTGCGCCGCGTCACGTGATATCGCATCGACAGCTGATGAATGTGCTGGAAGGTCTCAAGCGCGAGCGCCCGCAATGCTCTTTGCCCGACGGGGGCGAAAAGCGCATCCCGCAGTTGCTGGAAGCCCACCGTCATCATCCGGGCCACGCCATAGGCGACGGTCAGGCCCACCGCGCCCAGCGCCAGCGGCGGCACGCCCTCGCCCGCCAGACCATCAACCGCCCCTTTATAAAGGATCGGTGTATAGACCGCGATCAGCTTGGCCAGCACCAGCATCGCCATCGCCAGAATGACGCGGTGCTTCACCCATGGCTGATCTTCGGGCCACAGATAGGGCGAGACCTTGCGAATGGTGCGCCAGCCCGAGCGGCGCTCGTCCGGGGTGGTCTGGGTCGTGGAAGGTTGTCTCATCACGTACCTTAACTGCGGTCAGAGATTGGCTGCGGCCCGGGACAGGCCGATGCCAAAGCGTTATTCTGGAATCGTGAAAATTTGCCCCGGATAGATCAGATCGGGGTCGCGAATGGCATCCTTGTTCGCCTCGAACAGCTTGACATACAGCACCCCATCGCCGAACCGGTCGCGGGAAATCGCCCAGAGTGTATCGCCCTTTTGAACGGTGACCGACCGGATCGAAGGGGTCTGGGCTGGCGTTTCCCCCGGCTGGGCTGTTTCCGCCGCACGCAGGGTTTCGACGGGTTCGCGTTTGAACGGGGTTTCAAGCCTGCTGGCAACGGTCCCGTCCGGGGCAACCTCATCCACGCGCAAGGTGTAAACGCCGGGGTCAATGCCTTCGACCTCACCCCGCCACTTGCCATCCGCTGCCGGAGCAAGGTCTGCCACAAGGCGATTGTTCAGATAAAGACGCACCGCAGACCCCTCTTGCGCGCGCCCGGTCAGTTCCACATCGCCCGTGTCTGAATATCCGATCGTGTCCAATGCAATCTGTTCAGGCGGCGTATCCTGCACGATGGGCGGTTGTACCAGTTCAACCCCTTCCTCGCCCGAGCGCAAGATCGCAACCTGCTGATCAGGCGCAGTGTCCTGTTCGGGTTGCGCATCAGCTATGGGCTCAGCCTCTTGCGTTGTGGGTGCGCCGGTATTTGCAACCTCGGTCTTTTCCTCGGGCACTCGCGTTGCACCCGTGTCTTCTTCGGTTACGTCAGGCGTTGGGTCAGGCTCCGCTACCTGCGTCGTGGCAATATCTACGGTCGGTTCGTCCTGTAGCGCATCCGCGGCTTCAGGCTGCGCAGGTTCAGGCAGTGCTGCGATCAGATAATCGTCCGAGCGGGTTGTCGCATCACCGCTCCGGGTCTCAAGCACCAGCCCCCGGGCATCGTCGGAAAACGGGATCGAGACGAATTCAGCGAATTGACCGCTCTGATCGACGGTAAAGCTATGCACGGCCTCACCGTTCAGCATGACGCTGACCTCGGCCCCCGGCTCGGCATTGCCTGACAAAAGCGCGTTTCCGTCGGGTTCAACGAATATCTGATCCAGAACAGGTGCCGCCAGCGCAGGCGCGGCTTCTTCGTCTTCGTCGGCGGCAGAGGTTTCATCGGCGGTCTCTTCGGCCTTCGGCGCGCTGGCTTCCGGTTCGTCGCCCTCGGGTTGGCTGGTTTCCGGCGCCTGCGCCTCAGCAACTGCGGGCTCTGGCGGAGCAGTCTGCGCAACCGGCTTCGCCGTTTCGGGTGCTGCCTGCTGCTGTGACGAACCAAAGAAGCCCGACAGGTACAGCCCGCCCGCGACGAGCACGACAACAAGCCCCGCAATCAGCCCCCAGATGAAGGTACCCGAGCCTCCGCTTCCCGATTTGGCGTCCATTCTTTCCCTTTCACACCGTCCGGTAAAGGCCTTGATCGGCACACTTTCCAGCGGACGGTTGAGCCAACCTATCAATCTCGCTATCAGGGGTCAAAACCCCGAAGACAAGAGCAGAGAGGCCGAGTTATGCCCCAGAAATCCGTCTGTGTGTATTGCGGGTCACGCAATGGCGCGAATCCGGCCTATTCGCAGGCCGCCCAAAGGTTCGGCACTTTGCTGGCCAGTGAAGGGTGGCGGCTGGTCTATGGCGCGGGCGATGTGGGGTTGATGGGCGCGGTTGCACGCGCCGCCCAAGCAGCCGGAGGCGACACATTCGGCGTCATCCCGGTTCATCTGATGCAGCGCGAGGTGGGTAAAACCGACCTGACCCGCTTTGTGGTGACCGAAACGATGCACGAACGCAAGAAGGTCATGATCATGAACGCCGACGCCGTAGTGGTCCTGCCCGGCGGGCCCGGCTCGCTGGACGAGCTGTTCGAAGCGCTTACATGGCGACAATTGGGGCTGCATGACAAACCCATTCTCGTGATGAATGTGGATGGGTATTGGGACACGCTGCGGGCGCTGCTGGATCAGTTGATCAGTCAGAACTTTGCCGAGGCCTCACTGGCCGATTTCATCACCTGGGTGGATACGCCGGATGCCGCCCTCGCCCAATTGCGCAGATTATTGGATTAATCCGGTCAATACAGCGACGGTCTGTATTTTGACCGTCTGCCATTCAGGCTTTGCCAATCGGGCCCTGCGCAACCGCGTGTTCGGGATCGTTGATCCGCGGGGGATCGACCTCTGCCAACACGCCGCGACCGGCGGGTTTCACCAGCGGCAAACCAAGACCATCTGACTGCGCTGCATCACCGCCTGCCTGACTGCGCGTTCTGCGGGAAATGAAGGTTCCGGGGTGCGATCTTCACAACGTTCCTCAAAACCCTGTGCGCGCGCTAATCGGAATGGCAGGCCTTCGGCATCCCGAACAACTAATTGTGACCTGCCTGCTGCTTTCTAAAGATTTTGTAACATTTATATAAATGTTTCATGACAGCTCGCCGCGTGGATGCTGCCCATGGCGCAAATCCAAGAAATACAATTATAATCAAGGTGTTGACATGGCCATATTGCAGAAAATATCGACCAGACACATCATCATCGCAGTCGCGCTTCTCAACCTGATCATGATCTTCCATGGAGAGGTGTTTCGCGACCTGCCAGCAAAGCACTACCGCGAAGGCTCGGTTGGCACCCATATTTCGATAATACTTCTGTTTCTGGTTGGCTTCACCAGTTTGCAAATCTTCCTCGGCCGTCGGGATCAGATCATCTGGCTTCTGATTGGTCTCGGGTTTGTCTTTCTTGCCCTGGATGACTGGTTCATGATTCACGAAAACATCGACAAAGCCATACACCACTGGTTCGGGATCAAGCAAACCAGCCTGACAGATCGCATCGATGATCTGCTGATTGCGCTGTATGGGCTGATTGGCGCATTCTTCCTTTATCGCTATCGTGCGGAAATACTGCGCTATGACCGGTTTTTGCGATTCCTCGGAATAGGGTTCGGGATTCTTGTGGCATCTATCGTCCTGGACATCCTGTCAAACGATCAAGCCGTCTTGCAGTGGCTGGGCTTTTCGAAAACGGCGGCTTTGGACATAAAGCTCTGGCTTGTCGCGATCGAGGAAGTCTGCAAGCTGATGGGCGGTGCGGTCTTTCTGAGCGGTTTTCTGCATGTCCTGAGGCAGGTCGAAAACACGCCGCCTGAAACCATAGATTTGGCTTTGCAAACCACCTCAGCACAGTCTGGTAGATGAGTTTTCCGGATGTTGCAGGGTAAATCTGTCTGCATAAACAAAGCGCTCGGCCTGAAGTGCCTGCTGCAAGCAAGGGCATAATCGCCGCGCGGGTTTTTGATACTGGCTACAATCACAAAAAAGCCTGCCAGCGTCACCGCCAGCAGGCCCTTCCCTAACCCGTCAGGGGCTAATGGATCACATCCGCGACGCGACGTTTTCCCAGTTCACCAGATTGTCGAGGAAGTTCGACAGATAGGCCGGGCGCTTGTTGCGGAAATCAATGTAGTAGGAATGCTCCCACACGTCACAACCCAGCAGCGCGGTCTGACCAAAGCACAGCGGGTTCACGCCGTTTTCGGTCTTGGTTACGGCCAGCGAGCCGTCCGCGTTCTTGACCAGCCATGCCCAGCCCGAGCCGAACTGACCAGCGCCGGCAGCACTGAACTGCGATTTGAATTCGTCAACCGAACCAAAGCTCTCGATCAGCGCTTTTTCCAGCTCACCGGGCATGGCGTTGCCGCCGGGGCCCATCATCTCCCAGAACTGGTTGTGGTTCCAAAGCTGGCTGATGTTGTTGAAGATACCGTTCTGCGCCACGGCGTTCGCGTCATAGGTGCCAGTGATGATCTCTTCCAGCGACTTGCCGTCCCACTCGGTTCCGGCGATCAGCTTGTTGCCGTTGTCGACATAGGCCTTGTGGTGCAGGTCGTGGTGATATTCCAGTGTTTCGGCTGACATGCCCTTGGCTGCCAGCGCGTCATGTGCATAAGGAAGATCAGGAAGTTCAAAAGCCATCTCGGCCCCCTGTTGAAATGAATGTTGCGGTTTCCAAAGGTTAAATGCTTTGGCAGCGCCCGCAGGTCAAGGGCCGAGTCAAGAAAACCCGGAGGTCCGCGATGCTGATTAAGGCGCGCAAGATGTTCTACCGCGCCCGCGGATACTGTCACGGCAACCTGAACGGCGAGCCGTTCCGCCTGGATCCCTATCATTCGAAATTCTGGCGCAAAGCATCTGAGGGCCGATGGGAGCCCGAAACATTCAACGTGCTTGATCAACATCTCTCGCCCGAGAGGGACTATCTCGACATCGGAGCCTGGATTGGCCCAACGGTGCTTTATGCCGCACGTCGCGCCCGCCATGTCTGGTGTTTTGAGCCTGATCCGGTGGCATACCGGCATTTGGTTTGGAATCTTGAACTCAACAACATCCGCAACGTTTCGGCCTTCAGTGTAGCCTTGTCGGAAGACTTTGGCGTGACGCGAATGGCATCGGCGCACGGAGAGGCAGGCGATTCCACCTCATCCCTACTCCATGACGGCAGCCACGGCACCGACGCGCTTACCATGAGTTGGGATCAGTTTTCGGCCTCGGTCGATCTGACCAACGTGTCTTTGGTGAAAATGGATATTGAAGGGGCTGAGTTTGCAGTCCTGCCCTCTCTGCTTCCATGGCTCAGGAAGGTAAATCCGGCACTATTTCTCTCGACACACGCACCCTATCTGAACTCAGATAACCGCGCTGCGGCGATGGACAGGCTCTCAAATGATCTGGCTTTCTACCGCCATTGTCGGGATCCGTTCAGCGGTGAAACCGGCAAACCGGCCCTTACTGGCGAAAGAGCGCTAACACAGTTCCCGACCTTCCTGTTCAACACAAGAACCTGATCTTCCATACGGCCGATCCACCCTTCATCTGGCCTGAAATATCCTGGGGGTGAGGCCGCAGGCCGAGGGGGAAAAGCCCCCTCACCCACGTTCCATCAGGCAATCAGAGGTTCAATAAACTCCAACCTCACTGCCGGATTGCGCCGCTGCCTTCAACAACTTGAAAACGTAATCCGCAGCCGACCGGAAACAGACCACTCGGAACGTCTCCGCGTCATCCATCCAGAACGCCCCCGCCACTTGCGCCAGACGCGAGCGGCGGATTTGGCCGGGTTGGAAAGCCTCGGATGACAGATCAACCGGGGCAACCTTTCCCAACACCTCGCGCGCGCAGGGGCCTGTGATGCGGAACACGGCGCGGGCGTCCGAGACGTTGACGGCCAACGCATGGATACCGCTGAGCGCGTTGGTCATCGCGGCCAGTTTTGCCCCCACTTCGGCATAAGGCACAAGGATCAGCAATTCGTCGGTGGACATCCAGCAAACGCCGGTATCGCCACTGACCAGAACTTCGCGCTGGCCGGGCACTTTCTGCCCGGTGGCGTCCTTGACGGCCTTGGCCAGCACCTTGTCAGAAAGATCACCGCGCAAGGTGATCATGCCCTGCAGACCGCATTCCTCGACCTTGGCGATACCCTCATAGCTTGTGTGGTTCAGTGCGCTGATGGGTTCAGACATTCTGCTTCTCCCCGTCTTTGTCGTAGAATACCGGATCGACGATCCTGGCCTTGTAAGCCTTGCCGTCGGTGCCCGGGAACTCGACAATCTCGCCCATCCGGTCAGGGCCGTGTTTGATCAGCCCCATGGCAATGCCGCGCTCCAGATTGGCCGAGTAATAAGTCGAGGTCACGCGCCCGATCATGTTGCGCTGACCATTGGCGTTGACGCCCTCGCCCACCGCATAGGCCCCGTCCGGCAGAACCGATCCATCCACAGTCTCAAGCCCCGCCAGTTTCCAGCGTTCGGGATCGGCCATGTGGCTACGCGAATGGGCACGCTTGCCGAGGTAGTCCTCTTTCTTTTTGGACAGCGCCCAATGCAGGCCCAGATCCTGCGGGATCACGGTGCCGTCGGTCTCATCCCCGATCATGATAAAGCCCTTCTCGGCCCGCAGGATGTGCAGACATTCAGTGCCATAGGGCATCACGCCGAACTCTTTCCCGGCTTCCATAAGCGCATCCCAGAAGGCCTGCCCCTGCGACGCAGGCACCGCGATCTCATAGGACAGCTCACCCGAGAATGAGATGCGGTAGGCGCGGCAATCGAAATCGCCGATCCTGCCGTCGCGCCATTCCATGAACGGCAGCGCCTCGCGGCTGACATCCATGCCGCCCAGCTTTTCAAGCACCTTGCGGGCGTTGGGGCCGACCACCGCAACCTGCGCATATTGCTCGGTCACGTTGGCGACATAGACTTTCCAGTCCCACCATTCGGTCTGCAGCCATTCCTCCATGTGGCCATGGATACGTTCGGCCCCGCCTGTGGTGGTGTGGCACAGCCAGGTATCCTCATCGATACGGGCCACAACACCGTCATCGACCAGAAAACCGTTCTCGGAACACATCAGGCCATAGCGGCATTTGCCGACCTTCAGCGTGGACATCATGTTGGTGTACAGCATGTCAAGGAACTTGCCCGCATCCGGGCCTTTGACGATCAGCTTGCCCAGCGTCGAGGCATCCAGCAGGCCGAGGTTTTCGCGGGTGTTTTTCACCTCGCGATTCACCGCGTCATGCACGGATTCACCGGGGCGAACATAGGCATAGGTCCGGCGCCAGTGGCCGACCGGTTCCCAATCAGCACCGTTCTTGTCGTGCCAGTCATGCATTGGCGTCTGACGGATCGGCTGGAACACGTCGCCGCGCGCTTCGCCACCGATCGACGCCAGCGAGATGGGCGTATAAGGCGGGCGGAACGTGGTGGTGCCGACCTTGGGAATCTCGGATTCCAATGCATCAGCCAGGATCGCCAAGCCGTTGATGTTACTTAATTTACCTTGATCCGTTGCCATGCCGAGCGTGGTGTATCGCTTGGTGTGCTCAACACTCTCATACCCTTCGCGTGCAGCCAGTTGAACATCTGAAACCTTGACGTCATTCTGGAAATCGAGCCAGGATTTACCGCGTAGCTGGATATCCGCATTTGCGGGCATCAGCCAGACAGCCTCCATCGGAGCTTCTGCAGTGGTTTCGCCAAGCGGTGCTTTGCCGCGCTTTGGCTTATGCCCAGCTGCTTTCGCAGCCGCCTTCCCGGCCGCATCCGCATCCGCCAGAACATCCGCCAAAGCCAGTGGCCCGTTCGAGGATCCGGCTGCCAGAACAAACCCCTCACCATCTGCCCCCAGCGGCGGGCGCGACGGGTCGGGGCGGAAATGTGCCTGGGCATCATCCCAGATCAGCTTGCCCCCGCAATGGGACCACATATGCACAACCGGAGACCAGCCGCCTGACATGGCAACGGCATCCGCCTCGACCTCTTCACGAGCGCCACCGATTCCGTCCTGATTACAGATCGCAACCTTCTTGACGCGCTTGCCACCCTTGACCTTGGCAATGGCTTTGCCCGGGTCCACGCGGATACCAAGTTGGCGCGCCTCTTCAGCCAGCGGCCCGGCGGTGTTGCGGGCATCGACCACACGTAGCACATCGACGCCCGCCTGCTTCAGCGTGATGGCTGTACGATAGGCATCGTCATTGTTTGTTGCCACAATGACCCTCTCACCCGGGATCACACCCCAGTTGACGACATAATCGCGCATGGCCGAAGCCAGCATCACACCCGGCACGTCGTTGCCCGCAAAGGACAGAGGGCGTTCAATCGCGCCAGTCGCGGTTACAATCTGTTTGGCGCGAATACGCCACAACCGGTGGCGTGGGCCCTGAGTGCCGGGCTTATGATCGGTCAGGCGCTCATATCCCAGTACATACCCATGGTCATAAACCCCGGCCCCCATGCAGCGGGTACGCATGGTTACGTTGCTCATTGTTTCGAGTTCGGAAACTAATTGTTCCACGAACTTATCCACAGGCTCACCACTGATGCGGCCACCGTCAACCGGAGCCCGCCCGCCCCAATGCGCGGTTTGTTCGATCAGCATGACCCTGGCACCGGACGCGGCCGCCGTTTTGGCGGCTTGCAAACCGGCCACCCCACCGCCGATCACCAGAACATCAGCGAAGAAATAGAAATGTTCGTAAGTATCCGCATCACGGCTGTCTTTGTCGGGCGCTTTTCCCAAGCCGGCAGACTGCCGGATGAACGGTTCGTAGATATGTTTCCAGAACGGCTTTGGGTGAATGAACATCTTATAGTAGAAACCCGCAGGCAGAAAACGTGCCAATGCGGTGTTCGCTGCCCCGACGTCGAACTCAAGGCTCGGCCAATGGTTCTGCGAGGTCGCTGTCAGACCGTTGAACAGTTCGGTCGTGGTTGCCCGCTGGTTGGGTTCAAATCGGCTGCCCTGCCCCAGGCCGACCAGCGCATTTGGTTCTTCCGCGCCGCTGGCGACAACGCCACGGGGGCGATGATACTTGAACGACCGCCCCATCATCATCTGATCATTGGCCAGCAGGGCCGAGGCCAGCGTATCGCCCTGGTAACCCTGCAACGTGGTGCCGTTGAAAGTGAACGATACCTGTTTTGACCGGTCGATCAGGCGGCCTTGTTTTGCGAGACGGGTGCTCATACTGCGGACCTTTCGCGGGTGGAGGTGCCGGAGCCTCCGGCGGGAGTATTTTTGAAAAGATGAAGCATCAGGAAAGCTCTCTCCACGACCATCCCGGGCGTTTTGTGGTGATGGCATCCTTGATCTTTTGTGGCGGTTCGGTGGTTTGGGCAGAGTAGGTTCCGAACACTTCGAGCGTTTGCGTGCAGCGTGCAGCGTGGAACCATTTGCCGCAGCCATTCACGTGGCGCCAACGTTCGAAGTGGACACCTTTCGGATTCTCGCGCATGAACAGGTAGTCGTGGAATTCATCGTCAGATGAACCGGGCCCATAGCGTTTCAGATGCGCCTCACCGCCGGCAGCCAGTTCGGTTTCTTCGGCGTCTACACCACAATAGGGGCAATTCAGGATCAGCATAATGTCAGCCTCGGTTTTGCAGGCGACCGATCCGCGCCCGCACAGTTCGAATTCTGGAAGGGGAAAGAGTTTTCGCCGAAAACTCTCCATCAGTGCGCCACCCCGGCGGCGACGCTTTCGTCGATGAAGCGGCCCTCTTTGAAGCGGTCCAGCGTGAAAGCTTCGGTCAGCGGTGAATGACCAGTGGCCATCAGTTGCGCCATACCCCAGCCGGATCCCGGGATGGCCTTGAACCCACCAGTGCCCCAGCCGCAGTTAATGAAGCAGTTGCCCAGCGGGGTTTTCGACAGGATGGGTGAACGGTCGCCGGTCATATCCACAATACCGCCCCATTGGCGCAACATTTTCAGGCGCGAGATCATCGGGAAGGTCTCGATCAGGGCCCGCACCGTTTCTTCGATATGATGGAAGCTGCCGCGCTGGGTGTAGTTGTTGAACCCGTCCGTTCCGCCGCCGATCACCATCTCGCCCTTGTCGGATTGCGACATGTACCCATGTACGGTGTTCGCCATGACCACCACGTCCATGCAAGGCTTGATCGGCTCGGACACCAGCGCCTGCAGCGCGATGGCCTCCAGCGGCAGATGGAAACCGGCCATTTCGGCCAGCTGGCCAGAGTGACCGGCAACGACAATACCCAGCTTGTCACAGTCAATCGCACCCCGGGTGGTGTCGATCCCCACCACGCGGCCGTTATCTTGCCGGACACCGGTAACCTCGCATTGCTGGATGATATCCATGCCCATCGCCGAGCAGGCCCGGGCATAACCCCAGGCAACCGCATCGTGGCGCGCTGTACCGCCACGTTCTTGCCAGAGCGCCCCAAGGACCGGGTAGCGCGGGCCGTCGATATTGATGATCGGCACCAGTTCCTTGACCCGCTCGGGCGTGATCCACTCGGTCTGAACACCCTGCAGAGCGTTGGCATGGGCGGTGCGCTGATAGCCGCGAATTTCGTGCTGGGTTTGCGCCAGCATCATCACACCACGGGGGCTGAACATGACATTATAGTTCAGGTCCTGGCTTAGATCCTCGTAGAGACCACGCGCCTTCTCATAGATCGCTGCAGATGGGTCCTGCAGGTAGTTTGACCGGATGATGGTCGTGTTCCGGCCGGTATTGCCGCCGCCAAGCCAGCCTTTCTCGATCACCGCAACGTTCTGGATGCCGTAGTTCTTGCCAAGATAGTAAGCCGTTGCCAGACCGTGCCCGCCCGCCCCGACGATGATCACGTCGTAACGCTTTTTGGGCTCGGGCGAACGCCAGGCGCGTTCCCACCCGGTGTGATAACGCAGCGCTTCGCGCGCCACAGCAAAAGCTGAGTAATGTTTCATGTGCGAATCCGTCCGGTCTTCGGTGATTGGGTCAAGATATGCCGCGCCCCGGCATTTTACCCCTGCCGCGCAACGTCGCAATAATACACTATTGCGACATGGGGCCTCCTCGCGGCCTTTTGTCCCTTTTGTCCATCAGCCCGGAGGTCTAAATCAGGATAACCATTGTGGAGGAACCATGTCGTTCTGGGTTCTGATCTTTCTGATCGCGCTGCTCATCGCCATTTTTCTCGGCGTCACCATGTTGCGCGGGCGGCGCGATGATGCGCCCATGGCCGCATATGACCTCAATGTATATCGCGAGCAGCTGGCGGGCGTTGACCGCGATCTGGCGCGGGGCGTGATCGCCGAGGCCGATGCAGAACGGGTGCGCACGGAAATCTCGCGGCGTATTCTGGCCGCAGATGCCCAGATGCAGGGCGAGGCTGGTACGGCCGGACCGTCGCGCATGGTAAGCCTGACTGCGCTGCTGCTGATATCGGCTGTTCTCATAGGCGGCGGCCTGGCAATGTATCGCCAGATGGGCGCGGTTGGGTTTCCCGATATGCCGCTGTCAGCCCGGTTGGAAATGGCCGAGAATCTGCGCCACAACCGCCCCGGTCAAATCGAAGCCGAGGGGATGGCTGCACCGATTGAAGCGCCCCGGCTGGAAGAAAGCTATGCGGCCTTGCTGAACCAGCTGCGCGACACCGTTGCCGAGCGCCCGGATGATCTGCAAGGGCATATGCTTCTGGCCCAACACGAAACGAATACAGGCAATTTCAAAGCAGGTTATGAGGCGCAATCCCGTGTGATTGCCCTGTCTGGCGACGCTGCACCGGCGCAAGCCTATTCTGACCTGGCCGAAATGATGATCCTTGCTGCGGGTGGGTATGTTTCACCCGAGGCAGAAGCGGCCCTGCAACAGGCGCTGGAACGCGATCCGAAACTGGGGCCAGCGCGATATTATTGGGGTCAGATGCTGGCGCAGACCGGACGACCGGATATGGCCTATCGCATCTGGTTCGATACCTTGCGTGACGCTCCGGCAGGGGCACCCTGGGCTGAAGCCATTCGCGCACAGATGGATGAGCTCGCCTTTCGGGCAGGTGTCTTCAACGCGCCAGACCTGCCAGCGGCACCTGCTGTGCCGGGGCCCAGTCAGGACGATGTGAACGCTGCGGCGGAATTGTCGCCCGAAGAACGGCAGGAGATGATCCGGGGTATGGTTGGCCAGCTCTCGGACCGGTTGGCCAGCGAAGGCGGAGCCCCCGAGGAATGGGCCCGCCTGATCGCGGCGCTTGGCGTTCTGGGGGAGGCCCAGCAAGCAATCAATATCCGTGACGAAGCCATGGCTGTGTTTGCGGACAATCCCGCCGCGCTTGAGATGATCGACGCCGCGGCCCTGCAAGCCGGTATTGCGCAATGATCCATGACGTGTTCGAAGACTTCGCCGCCGCCCTGCCGCCAATGTCTGCCCTGATGGGGCTGGATCTGGGGGAAAAGACCATCGGGGTCGCCGTCTCAGACCGGATGCGTGGTGTGGCAACCCCGCTGGAGACCGTCAGGCGCAAGAAATTCACACTGGATTCCGCACGGCTGATCGAGATCGTGACAGATCGTGAGATCGGCGGCATCGTTCTGGGCCTGCCCCGCAACATGGATGGCAGCGAAGGGCCCCGCTGCCAGTCAACCCGCGCATTTGCCCGAAATCTGACCCGCCTGACCGAGGTGCAGATCGGGTTCTGGGACGAACGGCTGAGCACTGTTGCGGCAGAAAAAGCACTGCTTGAGGCGGATACGACCCGAAAACGTCGCGGACAGGTTATTGATCACGTTGCTGCCGGTTATATCTTGCAAGGTGCGCTGGACAGATTGCGCTTTCTTTGACGGATCGGAAAACGCCCATGACGAATATGGTTTGGAAACGGGACGAAGTTGAAAGCCCCTGTGTCCAGATCTGCGTCGTGCACCCGACCGAACGCATTTGCACGGGCTGCTACCGCACCCTTGACGAGATCAGCCGCTGGTCAAAGATGGACAGCTCCGAACGTGCCGAGATCATGCAGGACCTGCCGGCGCGCAAACCCCGGCTGGCCAAACGTCGCGGCGGGCGGGCAGCGCGGCTGAGCCGCGACTGACACGCAGCCGGGCTGCACACGCTGTTTCGCGAAACGGAGCCCTTTGCGTCAGCCAGCCGCCAGCCAGACCTTGGCGTTCTCATAGTCTTCGGCCGGAAAATACTGGGTGCGTGTCCCCAGCACATGGCTGGCCATACGTTGCGCCATCTTCTGCCAGCTCTTGTCCCCGACAATCGCCGCTCGATCCAGCATTCCGATATGGCCTGCGGCCAGCCGGAAATGCGCCGCCATCGCGGTGAGGCCCTGCCAACCATCAAATTCACGTAAATCGATCAACAAGCGAAATCCCTCACGCTCACGCAGCAACGCGTCCAGATCAGTCTGGGCCTGACCGTATTCCTCGGAATCGAGTTTCCCCATCAGGCTGACCTGTATACAAGGCCCACCCAGATCGGTCACATGAATGGCCCCGAGGGATTCACGCATCCAGCGCCGCGCCTCTTCCAGTTCATCCATTGCGAACACGTGTACCGGACAGGGCAGGATCGGTGCAGCCAGCCGGATGCTTGTCTGCACCCACCCCTGATCGGCAACAACTCCGATCCGTTCAAACCCGCGCCAGTGGCTGAGGCCCAGCTTGGTGTCAGACCACGCGGCCCCCAGATCATAGCCCTTGAATTCTGGCGTCACGATCGCCAGCAGGCGGACTGCGTCGTGATCTTTCAGGGCCGCTTCGATCGCGGGTACCAGCGTTGCGGCGTAATCTGCGCTTGTGACTTCGCCCGACAGCTCCACTTCGATCAGCGTACCATCAGAGTTTGTGTGGACCGTAATCATCGAACTCATCCTCCAAAGCCAAATAATGGCAGGAGGTTACGGGGATTCGAGCCATTGCGCCACACCGCCCGGCAGCTCGGGACGGAAATAGGCGATCATCCGTCCATCCGGACCTGCTTGCGCCCCATCGGCCCAAGGCGCAACGCCGTGCAGGCAATGACGATGCAGCAAGTAAGCTTCACCCGGGCGGGCGGGCAGTTCGATACGCGGACAGCTGTCAAAAACCTCTCGCCGGGCAGCCTGATATGTAGCCGTGACATCGGTTCGGGCCAAATCCTTCTGCGGCACGTCTTTCAACGCCCGACGAAAAGCTGCGCCCAGTATCTTATGGCTGCCCTCCCACACGACCATAGGAGCAGCGCCAGCGCTCGCCTCGGTCAGCGGAATACCCAGGACCCAGGCATGAGGTTCATCCACACGGCGCTGCCGGGCTGGCCCGTTTGGCTTCAACCCATCCACATGCGCCGCATCCCGTTTGGCACGATAACGTGCGGCCGATTCACTTTCGCCCTGCCGCGGCTTTGGGTAACCGGGATAAATCACCGAAACCTGCCCCTTGTGCAGATCAATGGGGCCGAATTGCCGATACGCCATCTCGATGGCCGCACCGCCAAGCGCAGATGATCCTGCCACCCTGCCCTGCGCGTCATTGTCCAGCGCATCGACACCGACAAACCAGGTGCCCTCGCAATCATGCCACCGGGCAAAAGCGGGATCAGTGACCGAAGCCCGCGCAGCGGGCAAGGCCTGCTCGGCCCAACCGACCAGAGCGTCATCGTATGGGAACCTGACCCATCCTCGGGCGTGAAACTCACTCAAACCGCCTGTTCCACCTGTGGCATGGACATGATCGCATCCAGCGCCTGCAAGATCACCTCGGGCCCGGCCTGATCGCGCACCGCCCCTTCCGAGAGTATCCGGCGCCAGTGGCGCGCGCCCGGTCGCCCGGCAAACAGGCCCAGCATATGCCGGGTGATCTGGTGCAACCGGCCGCCCTCGGTCAGATGCGCCTCAACGTAAGGCAGCATCTCTTGCACCACCTCGGTCGGATCGACAATCCGGCCGGTTCCGAAAATCTGCGCATCAGCAGCGGCCAGAATGTCGGTTGGCTGATGATAGGCTGCGCGCCCGATCATTACTCCGTCCAGCCCGGCCTCCAACTGCTCTTGCGCCTGAGCAAGCGATGTGATGCCACCATTGATCGAGATATGAAGAGCCGGAAACGCGGCCTTCATCCGATGCACCAAAGCATAATCAAGCGGTGGAATATCCCTGTTTTCCTTTGGGCTTAGCCCTTGCAACCACGCTTTTCGCGCATGGATGGTGACGCGCTGGCAGCCCGCTGCGCTGATCTGTTCCAGAAACGCGGGCAGTACCGCGTGGGGCTCTTGCTCATCAACGCCGATCCGGCATTTGACTGTCACCTCGACATCCACGGCCTCTTGCATCGCCCTGACACAATCCGCGACGCGGGTGGGTTCTCGCATCAGGACGGCCCCAAAGGTTCCCGATTGCACCCGGTCAGAGGGGCACCCGCAATTCAGGTTGATCTCATCATACCCGGCCTCGGCACCCAGCCTTGCTGCCTTTGCCAGTTCGTCCGGGTCCGAGCCCCCCAGCTGCAACGCAACAGGATGTTCCTGAGGGTTATGTTTCAGCAAATGCAGCGCCCCACCCCGCACCAATGCCGGAGCCGTCACCATTTCGGTGTAAAGTAAGGTCTGAGCGCTAAGCAACCGGTGCAGATAACGGCAGTGCCGATCGGTCCAGTCCATCATAGGTGCAACGGAAAGGCGAGAAGATCTGTAAGCGCTTGATTTTATTTTAGTTTCTACTTTTGCAGCCATCGTTTCTCTTGCCCAAGTCCGGCCCATTATTGCCTATTCATGCCCGTTCTGGTCTATTGGTACGACAAAAGTCGTACCCATAATCAAAAGTCGTACCATGGCAACCATACTTGAACGTGAGCGCAAAGACGGATCAACAGCCTATGTGGCACAGATCGTCATCAAAAAGAAGGGGCACAAACCGCACAGGGAAGCACGCACCTTTGACAAGCTAGCAGCAGCAAAAGCATGGGCCAAGAAACGCACTAAAGAACTGAAAGCTCCTAATGTCGATTTTTCTAAGATCGGTAACCGCAAGCGCCCGAAACTGCGCGATGCAATATCACGATACATTTCTGAGTACTCGGTGCAGATGGGCCGCACCAAAACCCAATGCCTCAATACCATTCTTGAATTCGATATTGCCGACATGGCGTGTGACGACATACGCAGCCACCATCTTGTAGAATTTGCGCGGGAACTCGGGATCACAAGAACTGCAGCGACGGTGTCTAACTACATGTCGCACCTCGGGGCGGTATTCACCCTTGCCCGACCAGCTTGGGATATCGCCCTTGACCCACAGGCGATGAAAGATGCATTTGTCGTCTGCAATCGGCTCGGGATTACCGGAAAAGCTCATCGCAGAGACCGCAGGCCGACGATCAGCGAAATCAATCGGCTGATGGAGTATTTCGACGAACGGTGCGAACGCTATCCAGACTCGATCCCCATGCATCGCATTACCGGCTTCGCGATATTCTCAACGCGTAGACAAGAGGAAATCGCACGGATCGAATGGGACGGTTTGATGAAATCAGCCAAGCGTGTTCTGGTGAAAGACCTCAAGCACCCTGGAAAGAAGAAAGGCAATGACGTCTATTGCGACCTACCGGACCCAGCATTTTCAATCGCCGAGGCTATGCCAAAGTCTGAGGTTCAGGTTTTCCCCTTCAACCACCGCACCATCAGTTCGCACTTTACCAGAGCGTGTAAGTTTCTTGAGATTGAGAACTTGAGATTTCATGACCTACGTCATGATGGAATATCTCGCCTGTTCGAAATGGGACTGACGATCCCGCAGGTGGCAGCTGTGTCAGGCCACAGATCGTGGCAGTCCCTACAGAGGTATACACACATTGAAGAAAGCGGCGACAAATATGAGAATTGGGAGTGGGTCGAAAGGATCATCCAGACGGTGAAGTAACAGATGCGAGTTAAAGACTTCCCCCTGCCAACAGTAGAAATTCAATGCGATTATTGCGGCCGATTTGGACGCTATAGCAAGGTGCGTTTCCTAGAGATCGTGGGCGAAGACACCGAACTTCCGCAAGCGCTGGCGGTCATTGCGCAAGATTGCCCAGAACAGCGGGTGACAGTCGATAACATGCAAGGAAAGTGTCGCCCATTTTACCCGCAGGATTGGTGGCGATAGCTTCACTTTTTTGTGCAATTTTGTGCACTTTATCCTTGTTGTTTCGTGCTAAAAATTGTATAAATAAAACATGACAAAAAGACGCGACATCATCAAAGCATTGGAAGCGGCAGGGTTCGTCAGCCAAGGCGGAACTAACCATGAGAAATTCCAGCACAAAGACGGACGAACGACAATTGTCGGACGCCACAAAGAAATACCGCTGCCAACCGCTCGGTTGATCGCAAAACAAGCAAATGTGAAGTTGCCGAAATAGGATCAGACATGCCCAAATCAGTTACAAGAGAAACTGTTCTTTACCCCATGGTACTACATCGCGAAGGCGATACTTGGGGATACTTCAGCCCAGAATTCGGCGGCGGCGGCGCGGCCACTCAAGGCGACGCGATTGCAAGCGCTCAAGAAATGATCGAAGCGGAAATCGCGGAATTGGTCGAAACAGGTAAACCCCTGCCAAAGGCCACCCCAATCGAGGCACTGGACCCCGAAGAAGGTCAGATAATCGCTTTACCATTCACCGTTAGTAACGCCGCTGAGAGAATTTGGCTTACACTGCCAAAGACGCTTCTCAATCGCGTCGACGCTGTAACTGAAAACAGATCAGCTTTCTTTGCCGAACTTGCGCGGGAAAGACTGGCCGGTCAATAACCGGCTCCTAATTGTGTAGTTCACCGCTACAGAAAAGCTCATGCAGCAACTCAACAACACGGTACGTCCGCTCGTCTGCAATACGGTAGTAAATTGCTTTACCTTCACGCCGACCTTCAATCAGCCCTTCTAAGCGCAGCCTAGCAATCTGCTGTGACGCAGCTGATTGCCTGAAAGAAAATTCCTCACTGATTTCAGTAACGGTCTTTTCGCCGATCATGAGGGAGCAGAGGATATTCAATCGCCCATTGTGAGCCATGGCCTTCAAGAAGTTTGTGGCGTCCGTTTTGTGACTCATCAATTCGCGCAAGGCGATGCTCCCAATTGTGAACTGGTTCGGACGATCTTTTGACAGTTTATGTTCAACCTTAAATCTCAAGAAATTCTGCCCAGTTTAAATGATCGACACGGCCCCCATACTCTCGTCGATGAAGCTCGGAATCCGCTTCATTTTCTTTCGATCCGTACAACACAGTCGCTCAATTGGAAATTTCAATCCAACAAGAGGATTGTACAGCTACAGGCACGCCAGCTTAGATGCCGGGTACGAATGGTACATCACAGGCAGCCAAGGCTGATATGAGGGATAGTAGCAATAAAAGTCGCAACATGGTTCTGTCTTTCTTCAATGTTGACTACCAACAAATATTTCAGTCTCAATCCTTTATACGAGGTAAAATCATAGTATGGGCCTATCAAAATATAGCCCATCGGCGCTTCGGATATCTGTTACGTGACTGAACCTGCCCTCGCCAATACATCATAAGCTCACGTCAGCAATCGATGAATATCGACGCGGGGCGGGCTTGCGCGATGTACCATGATGAGCATGTGCGCAACGTCAAAGCATCTGTGATCCAGTGCGACGGAATCTGGTCGTTCACCTACGCCAAACAAAAGAGCATAAAGACAGCTACAGCGGCACCGGAGGGCGCGGGCGACACTTGGACTTGGACAGCCATCGACAGCGGCAGTAAGTTGATCGTGTCCTACATGGTCGGTGGTCGCGACAGCGAATATGCAATCGGATTTATGGACGATCTGCACGACTGTCTGACGAACCGGGCGCCACTGACCACAGACGGTCACAAGGCGTATCTGGAAGCCGTGGAAGGCGCATTCGGTGGTGACGTGGACTATGCTCAGCTAGTCAAGCTGTATGGCAATGCACCGGGGTCAAGAAGCGTACCGTTGAAGGGCGGCCCGACAAGGCCCTAATCAGTATGTCACATGTCGAGCGTCAGAACCCCACCATGCGTATGCACATGCGCCGCTTCACTCGCCTAACAAATGGTTTCAGCAAGAAGGTTGAAAACCACATGCATGCCGTAGCGCTCTTTATTGTGAACTTGTAATCAGGCCCAGGAAACGTCCTTCGTGGAAACAGTAACTGTTTCGCCTTCGACATCGATCCTCAAGTAGTCATCGGGAATTCCGGGAGAGATGGCAATTGCCTTGCCCATTTTTCCGACATGCAATCCCTTCTCAATCCGAAGGTAACGCCCGTCTTGGACCGCCATCAACGCACTTTCGTTGCTAATCATTTTGCTTCGCGCTCCCTATTTTGCGTCTTCGTCACGCAGATAAACGTCTATGCTAGGTCGACCGATACCATAATGGTCTGGTGTCTTTTCCCAACTCTTGATGGGCCTTCCACCGTACCAATGACCATACGATAGGATTCGCTCTAACTCCCTCGCATCTTCGGCGCTATCCAAGAACACCCGCACGCCGAACGGTTCTTGGTGAATCTGGGATTGGTGAATTTGCGCCATTCCTGATCGCTCCTATTTGTCGTCTACAATTTCAGCGCCGCGGAACAGATTGTCCAGAAACGCCACCATCTCCTCATCACTGAGCGGCGCATTTACTTGACAGTACCCCTCATTGTACCGGGCGTTCATCTTAGGCCGAAGCATACGGATGGCCCTGATTTCGACAGCCTCGGCACGCTTGCGCGTTGCATACTTCCTGACCTTTCGACGCGCCATCAACGGATGCCATCTCGACTTGCTCCTGTGGAAGTAAAAGCGGTTTCGCAGATCCTCGGTGATCCCGATATAGAGCAATTGGCCAAGACCATCATATGCCCTATACAACACAGTCATTCTCGATCCTTCGGAATACCGTGCCAATGATCGGGTTTGTCGCGTTGCGCAGTCTCAACGTACTTAATCACAAGATCACGCACCCAAGACGTTTTCATTTCATGATCATCGGGCAGGCCAAGAATTTTCTTGGCTAGTTCGACGATCTCAGATGGCTTGCGCTTTGGCTTTTCGTGCCACAGCCGAATGATCGCGTCTGCCTGTTCCTCGGTATAGGTGGCCACGGTTCGCGGTCTGCCGGTGAGCTGCACCGCCTCAGTCTCAACCCCACGCGGCTTGATTTTGCGGAACTCACCAAAATGCTTCTTGGAACTGAGCGGGAACGGATCGTGCCCCACTACCTGAAACATTAGCTGGCCGTCGCAAGCATCATAGAGATCTTTGTACTCAGCGGCCTTCAATATCGACGGCTGAGCCATCATTAGCGTGTCCTTAGGACGAAAAACAAATCCAGCCAAGTCGATCAACACAGACAAGTCGCGAGGGTATTGCAACACCCTCTCTGCCCCTGCCGTGCGGAGTATGGCCTCTTGGCCCACAGTTCCGAATCCGATGACCACAAAGGGTTTTGTGTCTGAGTTTTCTACGGTTTTCAAGTTTTCTACACTTTTCACTTGTTTCAGTAGAAAACTATTTATAGATTGTAGAAAAGTAAAGTGTAGAAAACAAAAGGGAACGACGACATGCCTAGATCGGAAGTTTGCAAGAACTGTTGTCCTAAGGGCGGCGCGCTATTCCAAGAGGATTTTGGTCGCTACCCGCATGTCAAAACAAAAGAATGGATGGAAGAACCGGCATGGGTAAAAGTCTGCGCGAACTGCGGCCACTATAAACTGAAGCGCAAATCACCTGTACGTCTGTCGTTTGACGATATTATTGCCCTGCCGGACGACTCCAAGCTTCGCAACAAACGCGAACGCGCTATTTTCCATGCGTTTGCAGAGGCTGGGGCGTGGGTGCAATACCAGTCTATTTGCAAGGCGTATGAAGAGGAGTGCCGCAAGCGCGGCATCGAAAAGTTCCCGATCTTGATGCACTGGGCATACAACACGTTTCACTATGACAAGTTAGCGACCCACTTCCGGAAAATGCCTGCGCGCGAGATCAACCACCACATTCACAGCATGAAATCCGACGCAGAACGGGCACAGGCGATGTGGGCGAAAGATTTTTTGGCTCGTGAGGCAGCGTGATGCATGCACGAACAAATATCGATGGCACTGTCACCTTAAAAACAGAGGATGGTCGTAGATTCATCGTGGCCGAGGCTGATGGCACATTCACAGTCGAAAGCATGGACGGGGAAGTGATCTTGCATCCGATTTCTCGCACGAAATTCGAAATCGACACACCGTTAACTTAAAGGAACGCGAATGTTTCGAGACTTCCAAAATGAAGTGAAAGAATGGACGCTTGAAGCGTTCGGCGAAGCCATCACCGCCGACAAGGTGGAACGCAATTATCGCTTTCTTGAAGAAAGCCTTGAACTGGTGCAGGCCCTTGGATGCACCAAAGACGAGGCCCACCAATTGGTTGAATACGTCTTTGGCCGAGACGCCGGCGAGCCAGTTCAAGAGGTTGGTGGAACCATGCTGACACTGGCAGCGCTGTGCAACGCCAATGCTATCGGCATGACGCCCGCCGCCGAACTGGAACTGAATCGCGTATGGGGAAAGATCGAACAGATTCGCGCCAGACAGGCAGCGAAACCCAAGCACTCACCCCTACCACAATAAGGAACAGCACATGGATATCCAATCTCACATTGCCGATGAAGACCGCCAAGAAGCGAAGGAATGGGGAATGCGCGCCGGAAATTCCGGCCTCTCCGTGTCTGTTTGCCCCTACGCGAAATCTGACCCGCTCCGCGCCGATTGGATGCACGCCTACACCCAAGCAACAAACCAGAGAATTAGCCACGGCGGCGCATCGCCGTTTTAACATCACAAAAAGGAGCGAAAATGGCCAAGGTTTTGATTGGATGTGAAACAAGCGGAATTGTTCGTGAGGCTTTTTTATCCATGGGACACGATGCGTGGTCCTGCGATATTCTTTCAAGTGACACCCCGACAAACCGCCATATCCAAGACGACATTCGCAACGTCATGAACGACGAATGGGACTTGATGGCCGTTATGCACCCGCCCTGCACTCGTCTATGCAACAGTGGAGTGCGTTGGTTGTCAAAGGCCCCGGAAGGACGCACGCTTGAAGACATGTGGCGCGAACTGGACGAAGGCGCAGAGCTGTTTTCCGAAGTCTGGAACGTTGCACATATCCCTTGCGTAGCTGTCGAAAACCCCGTGATGCACCGCCACGCGAAAGAACGGATTCGCAACTATGAGAAGCCGACGCAAACCGTCCAGCCTTGGCAGTTCGCAACCGATGAAATGGGCCCAGACAATGAGCGCAAACGCACCTGCTTTTGGCTTCGCAGTCTGCCTGCATTGAGCCCTACAGGAACGCTCGACGGAACTTCAGCGCGCGATAGCGTATTCAAGGCAAGCCCCGGCGCTGATCGCTGGAAGGTCCGGTCTAAGTTTTTTCCCGGCATCGCCGCCGCCATGGCGAAGCAATGGGGCGACGCAGCGCAACAGCAACTCTTAGCAGCCGCATAAAGGAACTTATATCAGGCTAGTCCGAACCTCGCGGTTAGAGATTATCAGTTCTTTAGCGTCTGTCGCGATACTCTTCGAAACCGAGTATTTGAGTGTGACCGGCTCCAAGTTGAATTCCGAAAAACAGTCTCGGATTTCTTCCACATCATTGATCGACAGAATGAAAGCACCCTTGATGCCCGACAATGCGTCAGCCAGGCGCGCAAAGTCGGCCCGCTCAAACATCTTTTTTCCATAGTCGGCCTCACCACCCCAGTAAGGCGGATCAAGGTAGAACAACGTGCCTTCAGTGTCCCAGCGTGAAACTACGTCTTCCCATGGCAGGTTCTCGAACACGACACCATCAAGGCGCTGATGCGCTGCGTCCAGAATGGGTTCAAGCTTGGCAATGCTAAACCGGGGCGCTGTGCCCGGCGACACGCCGAACACACCACGGACTTGCCCACCAAAAGCGAGGCGCTGCAGATAAAGGAACCGCGCCGCCCTTTCCAGATCGGTCAAGGTCTGAGGATCGCTGTAGCGCAATCTCTCGAATTCGCGACGAGATGCGACCTGAAACCGCATCATTTCTAAGAACTGAGGAAAGTGGCGTTGCAGAATGCGAAACAGATTGGTGATCTCACCGTTCAAATCGTTGGCAACCTCGCAGGTCGGTTTCCATGTTCTGCGAAGAAAAACACCGCCCATCCCCACAAATGGCTCAACGTAGGTGTCGTGTTTGATCCGATCAATCCGATCAATGATCGCCTTGTGCAGCATCTTCTTTCCGCCCAACCAAGGTGCAACTGGGGCGGCGGGTGAAACTTTTATCATTGTCGTCATGGTTGATTCCAGAGTAAGTAACACCCGCTCTCGCGCGAGAGTCGGGCGACGTTTCTGGACTTAGTGCGTCGGCACAGCCGGTTTGAACATGTGGCTGCGTGGTTGCGGTGTTAGCCCACCGCGACCCCCGTCAATTCGGGGCCTGACTAATTGGAAAACCAATTTTAATTGGTTAACCCTCCGCAAGCGCGTCAAACGCCGCCTGTGCCTCTGTGCGGAACGCCTCTAATGCAGCTTGCAGCTCGTCATCGGTGGCAGCGGCCTTGACGGCGGCTCGACCGGAAGCGCGAAGAGCTCCAGCCTGACCGATATGGCCGTGAAACGCGGTGCCTTTGGCGGCGATTTTCTCGGCCAGCTCTTCAGCCGTGATACCACCGCCCACCGCTTCCGTTTCAATAAGCGTGGTCTGAGCATCTGTGGCGGTGTCCGTCAGGAAAGCTGCTGCAGCCGCGCCCTTCGCAGGCCACGTGTCCCGTTCCTCGGGTGTGGCGCGCTCAAGCAGCACGCTCAGGTAACTTGCGTGCGTGGCATTCACCTCGGCCAACGCTTCTGCCTTGGCATCCTCAAATGGGATGACAGGGCCAGCAGGCGTCGCGAAAGATTGGCCGTCATACATATCATTGATACGCACATCAGCAGCAGCCTCGACCCAACCGTCCGGGATGGGCGCGTCATCCTCAATCTTGGCTAAATTTGAAACAGAACCATTGGTGATTTCAGCGACCTTTTTCATCCGTAATACTCCGTGACAACCACAATTCCGTCAGCGCCGCCTTTCCCAGGGGTAAGTAGAACATTGGTTCCAATACTACGGCGTGTGCCGCCCGCGCCTCCGGTGCCGGGAACTGTGGCATCTTGCCCGTCTCCTGAACCATCATTCGCGAGCGAGTCAGATGACCCGAAAATGGACCCACCCGGCGTTTTTGGAAAATTTCGGCCATTGTTGGCAGCATCCCAGTACTGAATGCCGGGAGAGCCGCGATAATTGATGTCCCCACCTGACGCTATTGCTGTTGATCCAACAACAGTGTTCGTGCCACCCGGGGCGGTCAGGTCTCCAAACTTGGTCAAGCCGCCAGAGCCACCATGTGTTCCGGGAGTATCGCCGCCATCACCACCCAAACCGATTGTATAGGTGAACTCCTGCTCTGGGGCGGGTGTCAGCCATGCTTCAAACCCGGCACCGCTTCCACCCGGATGGCCAAAGCGGCCTTCCCCGCTTGAAGCGTTCGACGGTGCTTCACCTCCTGCACCGCCACCGACGCCTTTTACGTAAATAGCTTTGCAGCCTTCTGGTGTGACATAGGTGGCGTTTGCGCCCGAGGATAGAATTGTAACTGTTGGCGGCTTCGACAGTGCTTCAATCACTGCTGGGTCCAAAGCAAATGAACGATCTGCGCTCAGATCGCCGCCGCCGATCAGGCCGTAACCTGCGCTCAACCTCCGTTGAGCCGACACATAGGCGTCTGTGCCCTGCACCCGAAGGACAAGGTTCTGAAGATCAGAAAACAGGACATGGATCCGGAGCAGCGCTGAGACGGTGTCTTTCGGCTTGTTCACCGGTGGGTCATAATGTGCGACGGCGATCATGTCGCCTTCAGTGTCAAACAGGCCGGTTTCCCGGATGATAAAGGGACCTTCCTCGACATCAAGCAGAATGTCGAAAAATGCGGTATTGAGTGCCTCTGCAACGGTGCCTCTGCTTTGCACCGCTTTGCGCCCCTGTTCGTTCTGCAAGCTGGTCTCATTCCCGCCGGGAATGCGGTCGCCATCGCCCCAAGCGATTGCGGCGATGCTGAGCGGCGTGCCGTTGGCCAGAGCTTCGGCCTCTTTGTTGCGCCCGGTTTGGGTCATGATGGCAAACTGAGCCATGTGTACGGTTCCTTTATGAGTATTCGACCAATGGGTCTTTCGTACCCGAGGGTCATTGGGTGTTTCAGGTCACCATCCTCTGCACGCTTTCGCCTTGCTCATTGCAACGCTGGCAAGCTTGGCGGCTTTCGAAACAGCAATGCGGGCAGAAGTTAACGCTTGCTAGATGAAACGTAGAGGTGCGCGATCCAGCCAACAGGGCATTGGATCATCTTCATGGCGGTCAAGCCATTGCGAGAGCAACCACACCTTATGGAATGCCACGGTGATCATTTGACCGCCCTGCCCTCACCTTGTCATACCATTCCGCGCACAGGTTCACACGGGCATGTTGCGAAGTCAGCGCGGCATCAGTCTTCAAGAGCGCAGCACCACGTCCGTCACCCAGCTGAACACCGCTACGAACCTTTTCACGGCAGACAGAAGGGTATTCAGGCAAATTGTTTTGAGCGCGGATTTCGCCTACCCGCCGACCCGCGTCCTGGACCTGTTCAAACTCAGTTCGCCCGCAAGCGGCCAAAAAGATCGGCATCCACAATGCCATCATGACTATTTTCGGTTTCACGCTCATACGCCTCCAAATCCAATATCGCCCGCAGTCGCTCGCCGTCTGCGACTTGGATTTTCTCCTGCAGGTGATTGTTTGCCTCATTCCCGACCGCGATTTGTGCGCGTAGCGCTTGAAGCTCGGCTGCAGTGACCGAAAGATTATACTCCTGTCCACACTGCAGTATTGCTTGCTCGCGCGCCCGCTTTGCAACCGCCGAACGATCCAGGACAAACGCAGCCCCCAACGCGGCCACAACGACCACGCCAACCACGATCCGATTAACCATTGATGCGCCCCTTCCCTTTCCACTGGACGGTTGCCCAATCCATGCCGTGCGAAGCTGCCAACCACGCAAAGACGGCAGGAGCGGCATAGCGGACCATTTCTTTTGCGAAGAGCGCTTCGACGCCCAAGGCATCCAATACGGACACCACGACCGCCGCTGAAAGCCAGATCAGGAACAGGAACCACGCGCTTTCGCGCTTGCCGGTGTCACCGCCGATCACCTTGTTTTTGAACCACTCAAACACGGCGCACCCCCATTACAACCGGGCGAACTGGAAGTGCATCCAATCCGCGCCCCACGCATAGCCTGCAGGCGTGCCGCCGTGCGCCATGACGATGTTCCAAAACGGCTCATAGTCGGGATGGGCGAATTGCGCCCTGTCGGCCCCCCAGCGCAGCTGGTTTTTCGCCGGGTTCAGATCGAGTGCCGCGCCATACGCGTGCGTGGACAAGGTATTTCCGCCGCGCTTCTTTCTGTGATTGAAGCACCCGCCGTAGATATTGAGGTTCAAACGCCCAATATCCGCCTGACCGTAATGCTTTACGGCATGCCGGAAGATGTCCCTGAAGGGGCGTGCAAGCTTTTCGTGGCAGAAGAAACGACGAATGACCTGCTGCTTGTTCCAAGCCAGCAACATCGGGAACGGCAGCGCGACTTCACCAGCCGTGCACTGAGGCCCGCCCGCTGCCCCATAGAACGTGTGCATATCCGATTGACGCGGGTATAGCGCCTGATTTGCGTGCGTTCGCGCGCCCTTAAGCTGAACAGTTGGAACGGACGAAGAAACGCCGGCCTTTTTGCTGCGCCACGCAATCAGGGCTTCTGATGTGTTGTGGCCGACATAACCATCGATAGGCCCCGGCTCGAACCCGCCCGCGTGCAGAACAGCTTGCGCAGCCCCGATCAGACGGCGACGGCGCGACCATTTGTCGGGCGGCTTCCGGTAAGACCGTGCGTGCAGCTTTTCGACAGCGACAACAGCTGAATAGGTCTTTGGACCTGCCGTGCCGTCAATTGCGCCTTTGTAGTAGCCAGCATCAGCCAGCACTAATTGGATGTCCGACACGTTCATGTCACACCTCAAGAGTTTGATTTTCTGTTGGGTTTACAGCCCGATCCTGACAGTCATCCGTCGCGACTGGAGCCACACGGCAACGGCTATTCGAACAAGTAGATAAGAATGAAAGTGATCACTATCGCCAACCAGAGAGCCGCCGAAGTAGACCACCTGATGGATTTATATAGTCGCGACCGAACTATGCGCTTGAAGAAGCAATACGTCTGAAACAAGCGGATCATTTGTTGGCCCTCCGCATCCAGCGCAAGAACCAGTCCATAACCACTTCGCGTGACTCAGTGATGATTGAGTGCGCAGCCCAACCCAACAGGAATGACACAATCAACAAGCCGCCCGGGCCAGCTTCGAACTTGATCAAAGATAACAGAAATGGCCCACCAAATGTGCCCGCGACAGTGTTGAAAACCACGATCATGATGGCCTTCTTAGGCTGCCATCCATCCAATTCCAGAACCGCCACGATCGCACCCAGCAGGGCAATTAGAAGGAATTGCCACCCCGAACCCTGAGCGACCAGCCATGAACCGGCCACGGCAAAAATACCCGCTGACGCGGATCCGATAACTTCCATTTTCATTTTTGGATTTCTCTCTAGATTTCAGTCACTGCCCGCCCGCCGCAACAACAGCGCCGGAAATTTATTTCTCTGCCCTCAACTTTCCTGAGATGGAGGTGCGAAACCCACTTGCCTTAGTGTATTGATGGGTCACGCGATCCAAAATGAACTCAATACCATCCACAAACGGGTGAACCCCAGCAAAAATCAAAGGTTGACCTGCCAGAAGATCGGGCCGACCACTCACCCCGCAGGTCATTAACGTGGCCCCGCGCAGCATCTCGCGCGCGACTGACTTAGCCGCAGCCTCGGCCTCTTCCTTGGAGGCGTAGGGCCACTTCAAGACGTGTTCACCCGTGGCACTATCATCCCCCGGAACCACAACCGGACGGCGCTGCGCCCCATTTCTGTCATGCCAATATGCCTTGACGGTTTTGAACCGATCCACGTCCGTCTCTGAAACCTTGCAGCTTCCGGTAATCAGCGTTTCCGGGCTGATAACAGCCGGTCCAATCGTTGCACCGCTTGCCGTTTTGCCAGCCCCGCGCTCCAACCACAAAAGCAGACCGTTCTTGATACTGAATAGCGCACCGTGGCGCAGGGCCAGTCGATCCAGAAAGGACAAATCGGATTCATCCTGCTGGCCGATCCACGGGTAAACGTAACTCGACACAGCGTCTGCGATCTTAGTTTCCAACCCGTACTCGCCCGCGATCCCGCTGACGATGCTCTTGATACTGGAACTATCCCAATGCCTTGATTTACCCGCCTTCATTTCAGAACGCAGGTCCGCCGAATGACCTTTAACCGTGATCGTGTTCGGCAGGCAGGAGCGCGTGACGCTGTTTATGATGAAGTTGCCGAGGAACGTGACCAAGACCCCTATCGTCACCACAACCGATACCGCTGCACCCCGTCGTGGCGGGGCGACATGCGGTTGGCCATCGCTCAACGTCATCGTCAACGAATCCGACTGGATGCCTTCATTATCCGTGATACTCAAGCTGATCAGCCTGGAATCAATGATTGAGCCAACCGGCTTGCCATCAACGGTGATTGCAACAATCGGTCGTATCATTAGTCCCAGAGCCTCACGGATTGCGTGGTAAGGGATTGCAGGTTCAGATCAGGCAGGACAATTGACGCCCCGCGTGGTAACCGGTGCGCCACATCCTTGAGCGTCGGGTTGGCCTCCAAGACACGCTCAACCGCTCCGGCCTGTCGCCCGTATTCTCGCTGGCAAATCAGGTCCAGCGCCTCACCTTCCCCGGTCGTGTAGGTTCTTGCCATCTACAGCGCCCCCAGTATTGACAGCAGCGACAGGCCGCTGCCCTTTCGCTTCAGTTCGATGGAATAGGCATTGCGACCGGGCGTACCAGAACGGTCATGAAACGCCCGATCTTCGTCAATTTTCTGGACGGCATGGCTTCCAAAAACCGCGCCGCCCAATGACACCAGCATCAGCGGTATGCCGTTTTTTGCTGCCAGTCGAAGTCCCTCCAACGTGCCAAGCCCGCCGAATTCCCTTGGAAACAGGACGCCTTTGATCGTTACGGTTTCCGACCGTGGGCCGGTCCATTGCAGTTCATTGAACCCGCCCACGGTTTCCAGTTCAGCCCAAGTCACATCCGTTGATCGCCCAAGATTGGTGTATCCAAAGCCATGCGACTCGAAGAGGAACGGCCCCAA
Source organism: Rhodobacteraceae bacterium KLH11 (assembly GCA_000158135.1). Classification (GTDB taxonomy): domain Bacteria; phylum Pseudomonadota; class Alphaproteobacteria; order Rhodobacterales; family Rhodobacteraceae; genus Ruegeria. Next base: position 2,365,443 of record DS999531.1, on the reverse strand, counting down.
CGCCAGCGTTACAGGTCCAGCCATTCAAATAGCCTCCTAACCATCAGAAAAACTTGCCGAAAGCGTTGCCGACAACCGTTCGCCAAGCCTGTCCTCCATTACATCCACCAACCCTTCGGGATCGGAGACGCCAGAAGGTGCCGTGACCTCAAAACGTTCAATATGAATACTCACACCGCCCCCCAAACCGGTCGCACCCCGACCACCAAGCGAACCCGCAGCTGACGAAGCCGCGCTCTTCGCGCCCCGCGCCAGACTGTTCATCTGGACCAGCTGCGAATGCGTGGCGACATAGGAGTCCCGGCTGGCAAAGATCGGTTCAGGACCGCGCTCACCCGCCATGTACGAGTGAAAGGCCCGCATCCGACCACCAAGCGAACGTGCGCCAGTGACCGGCGTGACTTCCCGACCGTAGCCCAGTGATTGACCGCGCCGAACAGCTGCGGCCCGCTCAGCGGGATCGGATGACGAACCGCTTGCCGAACCGCCAAACAATCCAAAACCGGAAAGGTCGAACTTGGGAACGATCGCAGACCAATCCCAAACCGGCAGAAGATCGGCCCATTCAAAACCGAACCAGTTTTCCCAGCCGATACCCGGAATGAAGATCGACCAAGGCAGCAGTGCCAGACCGATTGCCTTCCATGAAAACACACCGATCTTCGCCGCCAGCCCCTTCCAGTCGATATCGGGTATCCATTCACGCCACGGCAGTTCGCTAAGGCCAAGATACTTCCATGCGAACATGCCAATCTCTGCCGCCATAACAGCCCAACCGATCACCGGAATCAGGCGCAACGCCCCCCGGGCAAACCACTTGAGCGGCGTGATCAGACGCCCCCACCCACGCGCGTTCATGCCGAACTTACCCGACCGGGAAGCAAGCCCACCCCACGATACTGCAGGCAGAAGGCTTGCGCCCCAGCGCACTGGCGAGATCAGCGAGGCAAGCCGAAAGCGCGGCATCCGACCGAGCATTCGGAAACGCCCGCCCAACCGCGTCAGACTACCGCCCGCGAAGATCGCCCGAGCGCCCAGACCGACCAAGCCAAATCTGAGAACAGCCAGAGACCCGATAAGACCCGCAGCTGCTGTCAGCATTACGCCACCGGCAACCGCCATAGCACCAAGGGTGAGACCGCCAACCAGCAACCACTTTGTCAACTTCGGATGCTCTTTGATCCAATCAGTTGTCGCGCCGATCAGTTCCCGCGTCAGAACAAGCAACTCATTGTAGAGCGGCAAAATGGTTTCACCGGCCACCGTCTTGAGCCGTTTCCACTCATTCCCGGCCAGTTGTTCATTGTTCTCGGTTGTTTTGGCGCGCTCTTGATATTCCCGCTCCACGCTGCCCAAAAACTCGCGCTCATCCGCCACAAGCCCCAAAGCTTCGCGCAATAGGTCCAAGTTGGTCAGCAGCGGCGCAATCGCCCGCGCCTCATCACCGAAGATGTCTGACGATGCAGACGCCCTCAGATGCTCAGGTAGCTGGGCAATACGCTCGAACACATCAATGGTTGTGCCCACGGCGTCCTGCTGCAGCCGCTTCGCTACATCCTCGGGGTTCAGACCGATGCTCTTGAACGCGGCGCTCTGGCGCTTGGTAGCCCCTGCACCGCGCGCCAAGGCCCGTCCCGTATTCCTGAATGATGTCGCCGCTACATCAGGCTGCGCACCCGCCGCGATCATGGCCGAACCAAAGGCCAGCGTCTCAGACGGCGCGAAACCGTACTGCGTGCCAGACGCACCCGTGCGCGAAATGAAGTCCAGCACATCCGGTGCGGTCGAAGCCATGTTGTTCGACAGATGGTTGATACCATCGAACAGCACGCCCGTTTCATCCAGCGTCAGGCTCAGAGCGGTCCTGATCTTGGCCATGGCCGTGCCGGACCTTTCGGCGGCGATATCGAAGGCAACGCCAACCTTGGACGCCCGCTCGGCGAACGGCAGCAGTTCGTCATTCGCGAAACCCGACTGCCCGCCCGCCGCAACGATGTCGGCGATGTCCTCAGCCAGCATCGGAATATCAGTGGACAAATCCAGAATGCCCGCCTTCATCCGCGCTTCATCAGCCGGGCTGCTGAAATCCACGACTTTGCGGATCTCGGACATCGCCGTTTCAATCGTCTTGGCCTCATCCAGAGGATCGGACAGCGCTGTTACGATCCGACGCCCGGTCTGCTGAGATGCGCCACCCACGAAGCTAAGGTTTGCGGCGCGCGCCAAGTCGCGATCCATACGCTCACGACCTGCAGCGATACGCTGCTGCATCTGGTCCAGTCGGCGCATCTTTTCCATACGACGGTCAAACGCAGAAGTCCCGCGATCCAGCGCCGTTGCCAGACGACGTTCATCAGACACCAGATCGTTGGTGTCTACACCTGCGCCACGCAGCTGGTTGCGCAAACCGCCCAACTGCTCGCGATTGCGGTTGTGCGATTTTGCCAAACGGTCGGCAGTTTTGCGGGCCGCATCAAACTCACGACGCAGCTTTTTTGTCGGGTTCTTTGTGGCCCGAATTTCAGCCTTCAACTGACGAACGCGCTCCTGCGCGCGCGACAGGGCGTTGGCCGATTTCTCAACTGCGTCCCGCTTTTTCTTGAAATCTTCAATGAGCTTGAGTGGGCCACGGATGCCTTGCAGCCGTCCAAGCTCAGTCCGAACGCCATCTGCAAAACGCCCAGTGACCGTCTGCATTTTCCGAACGTCGGCAGAATACTTGTCCACCGCACGGATGGTCAGCTGCGTTTCTATGCGTTTGGTCGCCATTTCCCGCCGTTCACCTTGAAAATGTTGAGGAAAACACCCATCTTAGGTGCATGGATATCTTTGCGATGATCTTCGCCGTTCTGATGATCGCCGCCGCTATTGCGGCGACGGTCTTTCTCGCTGTGTTTGCCGTTGGCATTTGGGGCGCACTGGCCTTTGCAGCGCTGCTGATCCTGATGTATCGTGCATTCACGCATCAAAGCGGCCCCGACCGCCCAATGAGGCGCGAGACCCTGAACGCTTTCCAGCGCCCGCTGTCCGAAGACTGAACTCACTCGAATTTCAAACGGGTCGCATCCCAAACCTTGTGCGCAGCCTGATGCCACTTGTCGAACTCGGTTTGCTTCATCGCCAATACCTGCGGCAGGGGCGTTGAGAAAACCTTGGCGACAAAGCCAGCGGCGAAACGAAGCTCGGCTACGACTTCGCCTTGGCTCCGTTTCCCGACGACTTACCAGCCCGAGATTTCATCTGGGCCTTCATATGCGCCTGATAGGGTCCAAGCACCCTTTCTTCGACCTGCAGGTAATCCTGATTTTTGATTTTCAGGATCACCGCCCGGTCGACACCAGCCATCCCCGCCAGCAAAAGAACGGATTGCTCAGCCGGTTTCTCAGCCTCTTCGACGGCGATGTTGGTGCCAAAGTCAGGTTCGTCAAACACCAGCTTGGTGAAAGTTTCTTCATCGACTGTGATCGGTCGTTTCAGTGTGATTTCGACAGGAAAGTCCATGGTTCTACCTTTTAGTTCAGCAGCAGGGCTGCATTGATGTCACCGGTCTGGCTTTCGCCGCCGACCGAATAGTTGAAGTCGTCAAACTCGAACATCTCTTGATTGTCGATTTCCAGTTTGCCGTAGTTCTGAGCGACCATGCACTTCAGTTCTGCAGGATCACCCGGCTTCCAGCTGCCCGCGTCCGGTGAAATCAGGCGACCGCGCACGGTGTAAACCGCGCTGTGAGTGGTGCCGTCTTCATCAACCAGAGCGCCCGTCACCATGAACGGATGCTCGGTGCCGGGCTTGCCGGTCATCAGCTTGATGGTGGCAGGATCGAACGCCTTCATGGTGAATTCGAGATCGTCAACCTCGTACCCCATCGCAGCCTTGCGTTCTTTGATCATGCCGCCGTTACGGAAGGATTCCGGTTTCTCTTTCGGCATCGAAATACCGACTTCGGAAAACTGCCCCAGCTTCTGGTCATTGTTTGCCCAAAGCATGCAGTTCCGCAGAATAAATGCGGGTGTGCTTTTCATGTGTGTCTCCAATCTCAAACACGTTGACAAACGGATGCACCGCCGGTGCATCCGCTAAGTGGGTTTGTCGCTACTGTGGAGCTTACGAGGCCGCGCTCAGCGCGTCCTTGGTGACTTCCAGATAGTAGTTGATATTCCGGTGCACCAAGAACCGGATATCCTCCATCGGCGCGGGCGGCTCGAAATCCACGCTCAGCGTGATCTTGCCCCCGGCCAACTGCGTCGGATCGTTCAGCGCCTCATCAATCCAGACGCGACCGCCCAGAATTGCACCAAACGCTTTGAAGTTGCGCATCGCGGCGTTGCCACTCTCGACCATCAGCTTGACGTTGGCCGCAGAGAACGGCTTGTCCACGAATTCCAGATAGGCTTCCAGCAAGGCCTCATTGATGAAGTCTGCCGTGCGGCGAACCGCAAGGAACACCCACAGATCATCGGATGTCGCCGCACGGTTGCCCCAAGTTATGAAGCCCGAACCAAGGTTGACAATGGTTCCAACGTGGTTTTCGTTCAAATAGTCCGACTGTAGCCCGTAAGCGATTGCCCGCGTCGCACCACCGATGCCGTTGATCGGCTTGTTCGACAGCGAGTGCCAGAACCCCAGTTCAGTGTCCACGCGCGCCTGCACACCTGCGAAGCGGGCCGAAGCGGGCCGCGAAACATAATCGCTGATATTTGTGTCCCAGATCAGCACCTTCGGGTCTACAACGTAGACGCGCTGCGAATTGATCTGCTTGCGATAGTCCACAGCCGCAACATCTGAAGTGTCCGGCCCGTCAACAAAACCGACGGCCTTCAACTTATCCAGCACGCCGATCAGTTCAGCAACAACCGGGTTCGCGGTCACACCATCGCCGCTGGTGAAGCCGGGGATCGCGATCAGTCGCGGCTTGATGCCCAGCATCGCTTCAGCCTTCAACAACGCATGAACGCCGGTCTGGGCCGTCACATCGCCAACCAGATTGCTCATGGTTGCAGCAGCGTCCGCCCCCTCTTCGACCCGGATAACAATCGTATATGGGTTGATCTGATCGAACACGTCATCGACCGCATCTTTCAACGTACCGGCGTCGCCCAAATCCGCGAAATCAGCAGGGTTGCCGGTACTTAAAACCGGGACGTTCAGCGGGAATTTGTCCGCGTCAGCATCCGGTGCCGTACCCAGCAGGGCAACAACCGCCGATTGCGAGATGTTGACCAAAACGGGTGTTTCGTTTGATTCCGCCAGACGCGTGCCATGGTGGAAATTCAGAAAGCTCATTGCATTCTCCTAACCAAAAAAGAAAACCCGGCACGCATTTGCCGGGTGGAACCCGGTATCCACCGGGCAAACTGGGCGCTCAGATGCGCCTATCACTGACCGTTGCTAAACAGCCTCCATGATACTTTAGCTAGTGCTTTACCTGCCATTCACGCGCTCCTTACGCGGCTGTAGCGATACTGGTAATCCGCGTCGTTGCAATCACTGCAAAAGAAGACGTCGCATCCAGTACCGGTGGTGGATCAATATGTGCGCCTGCGATCACGCGCAGATGCGTCAGGGCGAAAGCACCTTGGTAAACGGTTGGCTCTGACCGAACGCCAAGCTGCAATGCCCAACCCCGAGAAACTGGCGAGACCCTATTCAGTATCGCCTGCATCGCGCTGACAATCGGATCTGTGACGATCAGATCCGTCGCCCCATCAAGCGGGTTGGTCACATAGGCGCGCGCGATGAATGTACCCGGAACGCCGGAGCCGCCCGAATCGAACCATTCGATCAGTTCAATATCAACACCGAACGCCGACATGGCCTTTCGGATGGCAAATGGAGTGCCCTTGTGTCGATGCACTTCCGCGCTGACGGCGATAACCTGTCGCTTGATGTCCTCGGTCCAATTTGAGTCCCAGGCATCAACCGAGTATTCCCACGCCAGATGATCTAGTAACCCCACATCAGCAGTCATCGGATCCTTGGTTATCATCTGCACTGGAAGGCTGAACAACCGCTCCTCCAGAGCATCAAGAACCTTTACCAGATCGGTAGCGGTCGGCGGCAACAACGTATCCTTATCAGACATCGCGCCACCCGCCCGTTATCGACTGCAGGGTGATGTTAATGCCCGTGCAATGCGGCGCATAAAATGGCCCTATGTCGATGTCGGCTGCAGGCGAAATCAACTCAACATCAACAACTCCCTTAACCTTCAAAGCCGCGCCGATGGATGTACTATAGAGCTTGCGTCCGATCCGAATGCGACCATTGACGAAAGCCTGCGCCGCCTCGCTGGCAGTAGCTTCAACAATTGCGGCAGCCTGCGCTGATGAGACGTGCAACACGGCCTCAATCGCATAGGGAACGGGTGTCGCTGACACCACCGTCAACTTGTCAGCGACAGGACGTCGGGTGTCCTTCGTGCAATGGTCAAACACAGCGTCGATCAGGTCAGCCCCTGCCGTCCCGTCGCCTTCACTGGAAAGGATAACCATCTGCGGCTCAGCTGGCGGTATCGCCGGGTCAAGATCATCGTTTGGTCCATAGACCACGACATCAACCACCCGGTTGTCCGCGTCCAAGGCCCAGTAAACATAAGACCCGGCAGTCCCGTGTGGCGACCAAGCCTCAATCACCAACTGAATGCGCGCCCGGAACACCTCATCACTTTCAAAAATCAGGTTATCCGGATCGCTATCATCCAGAACGCGGCGAAGCACTCCCCTGTTCGCACCAATTTGATCAAGATCAGAACCCCGAGCGGTTGAAAGGAAAACAGAACGCAACGCTTCGTTAATTCGATTTTCCAAGTACAACTCACGCGCTGCCGCAGCTTCGTTCAGATAGCGCATGGGACTGGCGGCAATATTGCGGGCCAACCCCATGATCTCGGAAACCTTCGCAGGTTCAAAACGCTCTACCAGCTTAGCTTCCAGTTCGACCAGGCGGGCCTCCAGGATCGCGTCGTAGTCCAACTGCCCCACCGTGGTTAGTGGCGTTAAAGTGGTCAGGTCCAGAGCGGCAAAACGGCTCATGCGGCGATACTCCAATTATCCACGCGGTTTTGCTGCATCCGCACAGTTCGCTTCTGATCAGATACGGTGGAAACGTCCCCGAGATGTGCTTTGGGCCGGTAGCTGCCGATCAGGGTCATTGTAAAAACGCCGTCCGCTGCACCATGCAGCTTTACATCCGAAAGCTCAAAGCGAGGCTCCCAGCGCTCAATTGCCTCAGCCACAGCAACATATAGAGACACGACACCTCTGTCGTTCATAGGCGCATCAATCATCAGGGGCACATCAGACCCAAACTCACGCCGGAATACCCTCGTATTTATTCGGGTGCGCATGACGGTCAGAAGGCTTTGCAGCACTGAGTCCCACCCCTCCACCGATCCACCGGTTTCGTGGTTCAGGTCCATGCTTTAGCCCTGCGGTTTTGTGGATTTGCGCGCAGATTTTTCCGACGAACCGCCCTCACCCTTGGCGCGCAGACCCTGTCCGTATGGCGGCAGGAAGTACATGGCTTGTCGCTCGGTCAGCGAAACCGTCTCCCCAACGTCACGCCACTGCCCGTTGATGGGGCGCGCTTCCATGACATCATAATCCACCGTGGTGATTTCTTTTTCTGGCATATCGCCCTCCATTAGTTTGGTACACTGGTGCTTGCACTGCCGGGTGAAACCCCGCCATGTGTATGCGTCTTCCCGATGTCCTTGCCATCGTGCGACAGCGCGCCGCCAGTATTGACCGCGCCAGATGCCGAAAGGGTCAACGAATAACCGCCAACTGTGAAGACAATCGCAGAACCGCCTCCGATTGCCCGTATCGACGCGGGTCCGACCGAAAGCAGTATGTATTCGTCACCAGCCCCAGACGGTCGGCCATTAGCTGTCGAATTGAGGCTGCCCTGAATACTGGCGTCTGCGAGGTCGCCGGTCTCGGAAAATATACGTACTTGCTGCCCCTCCGACGGCGGGTTGTGCGTTTTGTTTGCGCCAGCTGCAGGCTCTTCCCAAGGTATCCAGCCCGTCACAAATGGCTGATCCGCGTCATTGATTTGGACCCGCGCCACTCCCTCAGCCGCATCTACCTCCACCACTTTGCCGACGCGTGTCTGAGATCGCAAACGCCGCTCAAGGTCCGCGACACGTCGCGCCAATGCCTCCAATTGAACAGAAAGCCCAGACATCACGCACGATCCTCCGAATCTTCAACCTCGGTCAGTTCGCCGGTGCGCGCGACGCCCTCAAATCCACCCAGCCTCAAATCCTCAACGGTCTGAACCGTCATGCCTGTCAGGCGTTCATAATCAAATACGGTCGCAGGATCAGCAACACCCAGCAGGTCTTGAAACAATGTCAGCTGGCGAATCGCGTCTCGCTCCATCAAACTCAAAAAGCGTCGCCATGGACTTTGATCTGACAACTCCTGTCCATGGATGGGATCGGCGAACACTTCCACAGTCAGTTTGATCTGAGCCGCCGCAAGGCGCACATTGTCAGCGGTACTGCTGGACCGAACGCACTCCTTTGCCCCATAGGACTTTACGAAGTTGCCAAAAACCTGCGCCCATTCGTTGTCAGGATTGCTCAGTGCCCTGCCGATCTGGACTCCCAACACGTCCAGCACCGCCTCGAAGTTGGCGTCTGTGGCCGGAAGTTCCTGCAGGATGTAGGTTTCGCCGGTTTCTTTGTTTGTTTGCGCCATTGTCATCGACACACCGCAATTGAACAGCATCTCCACCATCCCGTTAGCCCGCAGCCCGGAATGCTCCAAATCCTCCGACTTGGCCGAGTCAGTGTAAACGGCAATGAATGGCCGCTCCACCTTGGTACTCAAAGAGCCGTCGGCGGTCTGGTCGAACACCGAAATCTGGCTATCCAGAACGCTATCACCCACCAGCGTTTTTCCCGCTTTCAAAGCCTGTATGGCCGAGATACGCAGCGCCATCATCGTCAAAGACATTAGTTGGAATCCCCTAGCTCGCAGATCAGTCGGAGGTGCGAGCGATCATCGACGTGCAAAATTTCAAAAACTGGTTCGCTAAGACGATCCAGTGCAACGATCTTGTCACCCTGCCGGATGACGAGGTCGGGAAATGTCGTGCGGTCGATCCTGAGATAACCACCGTCTGCGGCGACACCACTGCGTGACGTGTTTCCGCGTCCGAAACTCGGATACTGACCTTCGCGATCACCTGTTCGAAGTGGCGCGAAAAATTCAACGGGATCACGATCTGTATCCTGCTGGCCGCGAAACAAAGGCAGATGACGAATGGTTTCAGCCATAACGTCGTCAACCTCTGCCTTTAACTCATCCCGCAAAGCGCCCCGATCCATCAAGCGGACGTCTGCAGTTCCGCCAAGGCGGTGCGGGCGTCATTCAGCTGGGCGGTCAGTTCGGCCCAGCCGTCGTCGCCTTCGCTCATCTCCTCCATCTTGGCGGCGATGCCGTCAACAACACCTTGCGCCTCTTCCAGCTTTTTCGCCGCATCGGCATCAGCCTTTTGGGTCGTTTTCACAGGTGTCGTTTTCTTGGTCGTTTTCTTGGTCGTTTTCACAGGTGTCGTTTTCTTGGTGGTTTTCTTCGGCTCATCGCATATTTCAGCAAGGCCACTGGTGATCAGGAAATTGGCATAACCTTCGGGAAGGTTCTCACATTCACCTTTGGGAAGCCGTTTATCCTCTTTGGTCCCAGCGATATTGGCAGGGATCGTCGTTGTGCTTTTGAACAGCACCCACTTCTTTTTCTTCTGCGCCATGTTTCTCTCCTAGTTTCGCAACATGCCAGAACACCGATGGAGCTCTGGGATGCAACAAAAGGCCCGGCAGAACGATGCTGCCGGGCTTACTTTTATTCGCACTGATCGCGCTGTTAGTTGATGGTCAGGGTCCGTAGAACGCCCGGCTTGGTGCACAGCGAAATCGCGTTCATCTGCGCATCCAGATGCCGACCCTTGCCGTTCGCCATTGCGTATTGATGCGCGTAGCGCGGCAAACCAATCGTGTTGACCGTCTCTTCCAAATCCGCTGGCGCGAATCGGGTGATAAACAGACCAGCCACACCAACCGGGAAACACCGAGCCTCATTGGCGGCTATGAAACCCGCACCATTGTTTGCAGCGGTTGCCTTTTTTCCGGTGCGGTAACGCTCAAATGTAACCTTACCAATGGTGAAGACATCAGGCGCGCCGTCGCGCAGACGATATCCCTCGTTATCGGCCAGGAATGTCTCGCGAACCTCTTTCTGGTCCCAGAGCGCATCATGGAAGTCGCGACCGCACATCGAGTGGATATGGCCATAGGCCATGTCCAGATCGTCTTCTACCGCGTAGACAACATCACCTTTGATTTTCTGAGCGATGCCCGGGACCTGACTATTGAGCCCCAATGCAAGAGGCGCGGGCGCAGCCAGTTCGAAGCGCGTATAAAGGTTGTGTAAAACCTTTCCCGACTTACTGCGACAATCACACCTTTGATCGCACCGATGCGCTGGTGTTCCAGCGTCGCATCAAAAGAGCGGGCGTGGCGCGCAAGTTTGGTGTCAACCCGGCTCTGAATTGTTTCAAGTTGGTCATCGCTGCCAAGTTGACGAACACCCTGAACCTCGTCGGCATACACCGCGTCGTTGATTTCATAGTGGTCGATCTCAAACGGGATGCCCCGGCGATCATCATCGCCGACCGTCTGGCCCGGCCCGCCGCGTGTGGTCGGTTCGATCAGGTCAAGATTGCCTTCGTTTTCGTCAATCTTGACCGTGGTCGTGCTGACGCCCTCTTCTTCGAAGATATCCAGATCACCCAGCTGACCGGGCACGAAGGGCTGATCGTTTAGCGCAGCCGTGAGGGCAATGACGCTGAAATGTGGATCATTGAATTGTTCCATAAAGCGACTCCTTAGCGCACGCGGATGCCAGCAGCGGAAAGCTGCGCAATCTTGGCATCTTTTTTCGGTTGATCATCGACCGAGGCGTCGAAAGTCAGCATCGGGAACTTCGCCTCGGCGTCCCGGTCGATGATGGTGACTTCCACGTCGTTGTTGGTGGCATCGACACCGTAGGCCAGAATGGCTTTCGCCGTTTCGGCACCTTCACTGCCAACAACTGTATCTGCAGGCGACGGAATAAAGTGACCTTCATTCGCATCCAGTTCGCCCAGGACGGTGCTCGCCTCGACCTTGCCGGTGCCAGACGGGATAGTCGCCTTGGAACGTGACCGACGCCCCGCAGCTTCGGACAATAGGAACGACAGGGCGCGGGTTTGCATGGTTACAGTTTCCATAGATTATGCTCCCTTCTTGCGACGCGCGTAGATATCGGCAGTGTTGATCGTTGCGACGGCTTTCGGCTTGGCGGCGGGCGCAGGCTGGGCAAGATCGCGCGCGGCGGTGCGGCTGGCCTCGTATTGAGCCGGGTCAACATCGTCGTCGGCGTTCGCCTGCGGCTTGTCGCCTGCCGCTACTTTGAGCGCGAAAATGGCCTCATCTGCAGGCATGTCGGTGTCGAAGGCGAAATACTTCGCCAGCGCCTCATGCCCGGTGGCCGCATCATCCTCGGTGATGGCCTTGATCCGGGCCTTCACGTCAGCAGCGGTGGTATCGACGGGCTTGTCGTCCGCCAATGTGGTTTTTGGTGCCATGGGTGGAGTCTCCTGTTCATGGTCCTCGGTTTGCGCGGCGGACGCCGCTGAACGCGCCACTGCTTCGAAGGACCACTTTTCCTTCTTTGCTTTGGTCACAAGTTTCTTGGGGGCGCTGGCATAGACGCGATAGTCAAACGCGGCGACATCTTTTGCCTTGCCCTCTTCTGTCGCCGTGGCGAAGTTGCGGGCGACCGCCTCTTTGCCCGTCAACCAGAGTTCGTCCTTCATCTCTTTACGGATGTCGGCAGCATCTTCGCCGGTCTGTTCGGCGTAAATATCCGCCATCAGATCGGCCAGCTTGTTCAGCTGTTCGGTGGATTTCTCATGATCCCCGGCATCGCCCCAAGTGAAGCGCGCGGGATCGTGAATCATCATCAGGGCACCCGACCGCATGGTGATGGTGTCACCGGCCATGGCGATGATCGACGCAGACGATGCGGCGATGGCGTCAACAATCACGTCAACGGAGCCACGATGCGCCGTTAGCGCGTTGTAGATGGCGATACCATCATCGGTGTAGCCACCGCCCGAATTGATCCGGACGGTAACGTCAGCATCCCTGCCAAGCATCGCAAGGGCATCTATGACCTGCATGGCCGTGAAACCCTCATCCCAAAAATCATCGCCGACGAACCCGTACAAAACGAGTTCGCCATCAACCAAGATGGTCATATCTTTCTCCTGTGTGTGAGTTAGCAGTCGAAGCGGATGCGTTTGGCGTAACGGGTGCGTTTGACAGTCGCGCCGCCGTTGACACGGCGACACTCGCCATCATACTCGGCGATCAGTGATTTGAGATCATCCAACTTGGCCCGCTGAAACACGACCTCTTCACCGTCCATACGTACCGTTTCCCGAAGCTGTCCCGCGCTCAACCGTATGCGGACTTTCCTCAGCGCAACTGCCATGGCGCAAGGGTCGTCCATGTTGACCGTCTCGGTGCCGATTTTCATGACACTCATTTGTTCGTCGGCTCCGTTCCGTCGTCTTTGATACCCGCAACCGCACCTTTCGGTGCGTATGGCGACTGCATTCCCGCATCTACGTAACGCTGATGCGTTCGCTGTCGTTGCTCGAAAAGCGAGTCTGGATCGACGCCCAGTTCGCCGGTTTCGATTTCAACCGAGCTTGTGCCATTCCGCAGGCGCTCAGTGGACGCCCGAGCCGACTTGAAGTCATCAGCTGATGGTTTTGCTGGTCCCTGCCAGTTGGCCGCACTCACCCGATCCCGATTGGCGCGGAACGCGCGATATCCACCTTTGAAGGGTATGCGTCCTTCGCCGATCTCTTCATCCAGCCAGTTTTCATACTGCATCTGGCACATGGGAGCGGCGATGCGTTCGCGACGGCGGGTGACGACAGGCCAGATGCTGGCCATCTCCATACGGTTGCTGGCATAGGTGGCGTCTCGATGATCCAAGGTGAAGCCGCCATAGGTGACACCAATCGTGCGCGCCATGTCGCGGGCCATGCTGTTGGAAAACGGCAGGAAATCCCGACCGGGAACCTTCGCCGTTTCAATGCCCAGTTTTTCGCCCGGTCCCAGATGGGACACTTGCGGATCTGCACCCACTGAAATCCGGCCTTCGGCAGCGCGTTCCAGCTGCGCCCCGAGATAGCCCAGATATTCTTCGCCGTAACCCACACCCTCTTTGCCACCGCTGTCCCGCAGAACCTCCAGAGCCTCATAGGCATCCTGACTGGGTGCGTCGCTGGTCAGCGTGATCGCAAACACAGTCTGAAGGATAGCCATCTGTAGTGTTGCATCGTCCAGCATTTCTGCCTGCAGATGCTTCCGAAACGCCGGAGCCAGCAGCGAAATGCCGCGCACATCTTCCGAGTCCATTTCATCCAAGATGTGCATAACGACCGGACGCCCATCCGCATCAAAGGCAGGATAATCGCGCTTCGCCGAAAATCCGCCGCTAGACGTTTGGAACCGGTACTGGCTCGGCCTGCCATTGTCATCATGCGTGATGCCTTGGAACAGGCCCTCGGCCTCGCTGGTGTCCTGAACCAAGCGGGACGGTGGGACGAGGCGCAGCTTCGTTCCAGTGGTGATTCCATACCGCTGTCGCTGGGTCCGGTCAAAGTAATCAAAATAGCCTGTGACTTCGCCATAAGCGATGTACCAGCGCAGACCGATATCGACCATCTTGGGGCCGGTCAGCTTACCGCGCATCTCGCATTCACGAGCGTTATGCCAATAGGCGCGCCACCGTTTCTTGACCAACCGTATCCAGTCTGCCTTTTCCTTGTCGTCATAACCCAGTCCCTCAAGATCAGGGTCAGGGTCAAGGGTTAGGCCGACGCCTACCGTGTCTGCCAGAACCTGATCCGTTGCCCCTTTGAGGCGACCGGAATTCTGGATCATGTCCATTGCCAAACCAGCCGCGCGCTGCCATGACCGGCGCACATCGTCGCGATGGTTTGTAAGCGGCGCAACGCGGGACGCGATGACACCGCTGTTGGTGTCTCGCAGATACCGCGCTGTAGGACGCCCAGCTGATTTGGCGGCGACCAATGGGGTAACACCGTCCGACTGAACCAAGCCAAATGTCATTACGTTCTATTTCCCCATTTTCTGCGCGCACGCGCCTTGGCATCCTCACCCGAAGTCGCGCCGCGATCGCCTGCGCTATTTGTTGGCTCAGACGATGGTTGCGTAGCCATCAACAGGTCCTCGAAATCGCCCTGCGCCTCTTCTGGCGGGCACTCACGCTCAGCGAACAACCGGTCCCATTCCGCGTCTGTGAGTTCGCGTTGCGATCCCGCCAACCTGATGAACGCGGCCTCGGCCTGCAGATGCGTGTCCAGACCTTCGTTCGCTTGGTTCGGGTCTTTTACCCACAGATATCGCGTGAAGCCTGTTTTCTTAGTTTTCTCGGCCTTACGCGTCTCAGCGGTCAACTGCCGATAAAATTCGTCTTCCAGACCCTTCGGTAACGCAACGAACCCGCGCTCTTGAGGATCATCTTTTTTCAGGTTCCGATAGAGACCCATCTTTAGAACCGAGGCAGCGAAGTTGTAGAACCGCTTCGAGTATCGAACGATCTTACCGCGCCGGTTGCGCTCTTTCTTGACTCGCGCCAGCAACGGCGCGCTTTCTGGATGAACCCCACGCACCATGATAACGCAGCTGGAAACGTGCTTTCTCGCCCAGTCCCAAACATCTTCGGTGTATGCGTTTCCGTCGATAGCCAGCAGGTCAATCAGAACCTTTCGGCCATACGAATTGCGAAAGCCCTGTTTCAGCAAATCGTTGAGGCGTGACTGGCATTTCTCTTCCGAGATATGACCGTCAAAGACACCATATTCCACTATGGCACGGCGCTTGTTCGGCCCCCACGCCACAATTTGCCATTCAACACGGTCGCCCTGACAGTCAACACCACACGTCAACAATGGAAACCCAGTCGGGATGTATCCGCGCGAATAGTCGGACTCGCTGGCCCGGTCGCGCAGTTCTTCCCATGGCGGTGCTTCACCAAGAACTCGATAAGCCCGCCCAACAACATCGTTCCAGAACGTCTGCTCTTTCGGTGGATCGCCCTTCGCAGCCAGCCACGACCGGGCGATACGCTCAAACGATTGCAGCGGCGAATATGCCGACCACAGATAGAAAGATCGGTGGTACCGTTTTGCCTTGGGATTGGCAGCGCGCCATTCCGTGTGCGGAATCATTTCAGCGCGGTGATGATCTTCAATCGCACACCCGCAGTCAGGCCCCTGACAGGTAAAATGCGCACGCTCTGGATGCTCTTCATCCAGAGACTGCAGCATGTTTTCCCACTCAAGAACCTGCATGAACCCGCAATGCGGGCACGGCACGTAAGGTTGTTCCTGACTGCCATCCTCATAGTTCTTTGTGATCCGGCACCCTGGCACAACCATGGGCGTCGAAATCTTGAATATTTTCGCGAACTCGCGGCCCTGACTGCGGCTGTCCGCCTGATTTTCAGGGTCGCCCGCGCTGTTCATATCCCACTTGGCAAGGTCATCCTGAACCTGACGGCTCATCGAAACCTGACTAAGCGCAGCGGGTGAGTTTGCACCCGAGATCAAGATGGCACCGCGCCCGTCGCGGCGCTCTTTGTAGTAAACTGAGTCTTGACCGTCGCGGGCCTTCATCGGAAAGATTTTGCGAAGCGCCGTGGTGCCTTTCAGCATCGGTGATAGTTTCATCTTCGACCAGCGCCGGGCGTTATCATCGGTCGGGTGGACATACAGAAAATCACCGGGGTCCATTTCCAAAGACCCACCGGTAAAGATGTTTGCCAGCACCGTGCCGCCCAACTGCGCGGACTTGGACAAGGTGACGATCCGGCAAGGATCGTCCGACGAAAGCGCGATAAGAATTACGTCAAAGTACCGGAAACGCGCCCGGTTATAGGGGCCGTCAAACTCACTTTCCCGCTTTGAGAAAACGATGTTGTCTTCGGCCCACTTCAAATAATCGACGGGCGGCGGCGGCGTGAATATCTCTGCTAGCACGTCATGGGCGACCCACTCCGCATTCGTGACAGTGAAATCCAGCAATCAAGCCTCCATATCAACACTCGCAACCGCGTTGCGCTCAACTTCTTTTTGCCGGGCACGTTCCTTACGCATGGCGGTTTCGCGCACGTTGCGGAACTCGGCCTTAAGCAAGTGGAGAACATCGCGCTTCGGCACACCGAATTCGGATGCAACAACCGTCGCAAAGTCGGTCAGCGCACCCTCAAAAATCTGCATCATCATCCCGGCAATGCGCATCATTTGTTCACGCGCATCTTCGGACCCCATCAACAGGCCCTGCCTTTCCGCTTCCTCGGCGGCGCTGATGCGGTTAGTGCGCAACTGGGCTTCCAGCCGCGCGCGTTTCAGCTGATCCTCAACCGTGTTCGGTTTGGAAATCTGCGACTCGGCAGGTGCAGGCTGCGGTTCCGGCGCGACCGTCTGGGGCTGCGGAGCCGACAACAAGTCAGGCTGATCAGCTGCAGGTGGCGCAGGTTCTGGCGCGAGCGCAGCAGGTTGCGGTGGCGTGGGTTGGGCAGGTTGATCAACAGTGGTTCGCGTACCGATACCATTGCCAAGTGACTGACCAAGATCACGGTTGCGCCGAACCTGATCGACTGCGATCTCGAATTTGAGCTTTCCTTTTTTGCCGGGTTTCGTGAACGCATCATCCCGCAGGATGTCGTTCGACTTCCACTGACTGACAGCCGCCCGGCTGACATCCATTTCCCGCGCAAACTCGGCCTGAGATATCAACCGATATTCATGCTCCTGATGATGTGCTGGTTTCATTGGCCTTCCATCCTGTAAGGGACTGGTCGGGCTAAACTGTTAAGCGCCCAATGTTAAGCTAACTCCCCAATGTTAAGGCTTTCAAAAACCGGTCTGACTACCGATATTTCGGGGGCTCACCGCACCGCGTGCAGTCATGAAAAGGTACGGTCCCTACCCTTTTGGGCCTTAACTTATGAGCTAAGGCCCGGTTTGTTTCGCAGCGATAACGGCCTAAAGGCCAAGCGCCCGGCTGATCTCATGATCCAACCGTCGCGGCAGAACCTGCGCGACCGTTCGTTCGAACGCATCGGCTGATGCGCCCTCAACCATCTCGACCGGGATGAACACGCCGGACTTGATCTTTTCCAACTGCGTTCGCCCACCGACGCGCCCAAAGACATGCCCGCCCATGCTTCGGATTTCCACCCGCCGATGCGGGAACACACCGCCCTTGAAGAATGTATCGCCGATGAACAGAACCTTGCCCCGTTCACGACCGAGATCGGCTTCAATGCCGTCGCGGGTCTCACGCTTTTTGAAGTATTTCAGCGAGACATCTCCGCCAGCCGATAGCAGAGAATACTCCAGATTGTCCCACGTTGACCGCTTGACCTTCACCGCCCGGCGAATGGTTTTCTGGGGCAAGCCGGTTTGTTTGGACAGCGCCCTGATCACTTGAGTGCGCGCCATGTCACCAGTACGGTTGATTGCGCGATTGACTGCCTTGGGTCCTTCCGTTCCCAACGCGCCCAACATGTTTTCGAAGCGCTGCAAGTCCCGCACATCAATCTCGCCTACATTGAACAACGACCAGTCTCCGCTCGGGTTCTCTCACAAAAAAAGCCTGCCGCAAGATTGCCGCGACAGGCTTTCAAACCGTGGTAAAATGAACATCAGATGCGCATCATCGTTGCCTCCATTGCTCGTTTCCGCGTGCCAAACAGTAATCAGACATGAAAAAGGCCCGCGCTTTGCAGCCGGGCCATCGAACGGAGTAACATCGTGTGCGATCTGATGGCATTCTTTCGCCAAAATCACAACGTGCAATGCCAGAAGCGGCAAATGCCCCACCTACTCGGTCTAACTGCATCGGGTTTGCGCCCTTCCGTCAGGGACTTGGTATTAGTGGTGGAAATACTGTTAACTCCGGTGCTGCGCTTCGGTCAACCCCCTTAACAATTCGGCCTACGGCTTAACATTCGCTCCCTTTATCACTTCCAATAGGTCGCCACGGATTTCTGTGACCACTTCACTTCCCAACATCCCCAAGGCCGCTTTGACTGTCGGTCCCGACACATCAACGACCCGAACGTGCACGCCGTCTAATGGCCCGGCGATTACTCTGGCTGTGTCACCTACCGCAAACTCACTGCCCGTTTTGAGGTAGCGACGGCACTCTGATGATAGGTGACCGCCGCCCCATTGCCGCATCAGGCTCATGACTCGCGCAGCCGGGAACTCTATTGGATGTCCACCCGTGCCCATGACGCCGCTAATAACGTCCAATTCCATCAGGTCATGCCAACGACTTTCCCCGACCGGCCAGCCGACAAAGAGCCAATCCACCAGAAGTGGTTGTGAAATCAGTGCCTTTTCAGGGGTATAGCGGTTCTTGCGACGCAGCACCTTCTTGATCGGCAGAAACACTTCAAAGCCCGCCCGACGTAGGATGTACTCCGGCAGGAACACGCGGTCTCCTGTTCCGTTCACCCGCCGCTTGCACGCACGGCCCGCCCGATCGCGGTAGGCTTTGAATTCTCCGCCAACGGTGATGGTCCGGATGCCACCAACTTGCTTGCGCTTCACCCGGCAGGCAAACCACTGCAATTCCTTCGATTCAACCTTGCCCATCATGCTCATGCCTTGCCCCCATCCTGAGTGCCAAGCTGAGCGATACGCCGACACTTTTCGATGACTGACAAACGCCGCACGCGCCAATCGGATTCGTTCGGGTTGAGTTCATCACCACGCGACAACCGATATTCTAAATCCTCTATCCTACGGACAGCATCATGCGCCCGTTCTTTGATACCCTTGACCGCCCATGCACCCGGCCATTTTCGCGACTGGCGAAGCTCGGCAAGCAACTCAGGTGCCCATCCATTGTCCAAAGCATCGCGCCCCAAATTGTTGGCAAACACCGCTCGGATCAGTGGAGATGCATCATCACCCGGTGGCTGTATTTGCGCGGCCCATTCCAGAATGCGATTTGCGATAGGGAAGCGGTCTTTGTCTTTCCCGCTGGGATGGCCCGCCGCGTGTTCTTCCAAAGCTGCCAGATTGGCCTCGGTCATGTATGCTAAGCGCGCGCACAAGTCCTGAACCATTTCCTCAAATTGCACCTTAGTCAAACTGGATGGTTTCGCCAAACCACGCCTCTCCAAAGGCTTGATCAGCAATTGTTTGACCTTCTTTTCACCGTCTGCCTGTTTTGTACTGTCCATCGGTTTTGCCCTTTTTCATAGCATCTGCCCCGATCTCAAATTGGCGCTCGGTTGGTATTGGGGCGGTGACGGAATTTTCTTTTTTAATTCTTTGTGTTGTGTGTTCCTTTCTACAGTCCACACATTCTGATCCGAAGTGTCACGATTCTGTCCAAAAGTGTCACACGGACAGAATCGTGACACTTTAGTTATTCACATGTTGCGAGTGCCCAAGGCATGCATCCCCTCAACGACACGTGGCGAGGTGCGATATCCAGTAGGGTAATTTTCATTGAGCCACTGATGCAGCATCACGATGTACATTTCGTCTTTAGACAGACGCTCGTTACCCAATGAGGCAACGACCTTCCTCAATCGCGTCAGAGCCTGCCTTTCTTTGTCGGCAAGATTTTTTTCTTCGTTCTTTTCTTTGAAACCCAACGCTTCGTAGGCGACTTCAGCCACCACATCATGCATCAGTCGTTGCCCCTTATCGTCGCGCGGATTCCCGTCGCGGTCCTCGACGAAACAAGGCTTCCATCCGTGCATGGGCGACGGAACACGCCGCTTGAACTTTACCCATTCGTCGGACGACACCCCAACAAGCGCGGCGAGTTTTTGATCATCATCGGGCAAGGTGCCGACTGGGTTTTGATATTGTGATTTGCACCACAATGTCAGAGCTACCCCTTGAACATCCCATTCCGCACCATCCAAGATGAAATCAGAGTTCAGGAACCGATCATAGTGGAACGGAAAAAAGGAATGTGACGCAAGACGTTCGCCATAAGGTATTGGATAGACCGGCTTATCATCAGTAACAACTCGTAGATTGGAAGCATTATCCGTCATCCGGACCCTCCCATTCGCCACACCATTCAAGCGCTGACGTTTGCGGCCACGCCGGGTTTTCGAAATCACTATAAACAGTCTCTACCGCAGTCACGCTCATTTCAGGGCGCGGTGCATAGCGACGGCATAGACCATAAGCAGTTTCGCCTCCGGCATCAGCATCCCAAAACCAACAATTCGCACATGTTCGGTGCCTCATTGAAATGCCCCCCGCTTAATTGTTCTGTGGATTGCATCACTTTGGGTGCGGCACGCGCCAATTGTCGCGTCCATGCTTTCCAATAGCGCCCAAAACGCTTCGGTGGACGGCTTGGCAGCTTCCATATCCAATTCAGGTGCAAGTAGCCTGTAGGCGGCACAGAAGCCGCCAATGCGGTCCAGACCATCTTCTAGGTCGGCCAGTTGCGTGACAAGTGATAGGTAAAGGGTATTGTTCGTGGACATGCGCGGTCTCCGTAAGTTCGAATGACTCCGGAAACCCCTCGCCAAAAGGGTGGCCGGGCTAACAACAGGTTGGCGAACCGGCCTTACGGAACCGGCAGCGCTTGCGCGCTCCCATTGCGCCCGACCATAGGAAAAGCCGCGACGAGGCGCGGCTTTCGAGCGCCGTAAGACAGGCGGGTCGCCAAACCCGACGACAGTTTTTTGCTGCCGTGAGTTGACATTAGCCGTTACAGGCGAGTTGATCAAGTTAGCATTTTTGTGGCAGCAATTGCAGGATGAGCAGACATGATACTGGATATTCTGATTTGGGCGGTGGCAGGATACGCCGTGTTGACCGTTCTCTATTTGATTTTCGGAAGAAACAAGAAAACGGAAGAAACAAACGATGCCACCGAAAAAACCAGCATAAAAGATGACCCCGGAATAAAGGAATACTTCGCCAAGAAACGTCGAGCAATCGAACATAGGGGCGGTGAGTTTGAAATAATTTCCTCCGCGCGGATGATGGAAGACAACGAACCAAGCGCTTGGGAATTCGAGATTGAATATGAGGACTCGAACGGCAACAAATCCACCAGATACATCCGAAATGTGCTTGAAAGCCCGGATGGTTCGGACACCATGTTGTATGCGGAATGCAGCCTCACTGGTGAGCATCGGACATTTCGCAGTAGTCGAATCCAGAGATGCATCAACATCAAAACTGGGCGCGCGATCAAAGATCTCGGCACTTACCTGCGGAAAGGGTATGGTTGGCGCTAAACCTATCACTTTCCCCCCCTTTCCGACGCCCTCGCCAAGCGATCACTGTACCACTCGGACATCAGGCGCGATGCGTAGTTCCGCCCGGCCCGAGACAACGCCCGAAGGTCATCATCTTCTTTTTCATATTTGCCCATGCGCCATGCCAGCAGCGCGGGCGCAGCCTTCTGCCCCACGCGGCGCATTTCAGCCTCATCCATACGGCGGCAGGCGTCGCAGCAATACAGTTGCCAGCTACGCGTCTGAACGAAACGACGCGAACACACAGGGTTCAGACAAACACCCGGCTCAACCAATGGAAAACTTTCCAATTCGCCGTGAGCAGCAACGCGAAACGGCTCAAAATCAAAATGTGCCGCCGGTGCATTCTCGAAGCGGGGTGGCCGAAGGGTCATGGTCCGAACGCCCCTGTTTTTTGGGTCTGTGCGCCTATTTTACTTTGGCACGCTTCTCCCCTCATTGCCGCTCCCAGGATGCGCTGCATCGCCGAAAGCGAACGCCTGCGCGTGGCCTTGGAGATATAGCCTGATGAAAAACCCAACATGCGGCTCGCCGCTGCCATTGAGGGAAACTCCAACCGCCCAATCGTGACGGGCTTAGCGCCAGCGCCGTTGTACTTGCGCGGCAACCCGACTGCATCCAGCCGATCTTTGCTCAGCGCCTGCCTTATAGCACCCACGGTGACATTAAAGTGCTTTGCAGCAGCCTTGGCGCTTGGGAACACCTGACCCCGGATGCAAATCCTCATCGGGAATCGATGGCGATACCCGCTACCAATGGTGTCTATTCGACCATTTCGGATTGCCGCCCGGATGGTTTCGGCCTGCACGCCAAAGTGGGCAGCAGCATCATTGACCGTTGGGTACGTCACGCCTTTGATGTCAATATCACGATAGAGCCGCTTACCCATTGCAACCCTCTATGTTGTAAGGCGTCTTGCTCAGGCCATAACCCACAAGCGCGTTGGAAATGCCCCTCACGACGCGCAGGCGATGCCACCTTTGCTCGACAGAAATTCGCGTTCGGCCCAGCGACGCGGCGATGTAAGTGAAATTCTTGCCCCGCGACTTGAGGCGCAGCAAGCGGTGATCATCAGCCGAGTTCCATGCCGGATGAAACACGCGTTCCATCGGGCTGAGTCTTGGCATTCTAGCCCTTTGAACCGCAATGCGCGGCAAGCGCAACTTGCTTGGCTCAGGATCAGTCGAGGTTTCCACAACCTCTTTTGCCTTTAGGCGGCGCACGATCTCGCTGCGGGACACACCCAGTCTTCGGGCGGCTGCCGCCCGCGATGGATACGCAATGCCATCAATGAAGCAAGGTTTCAAATCAACACCTCCTGAACTTCGGCGGTCAACTGCGCGCCCATCGCGCGGGCGGACCCAACTGCCTTGGCCACACGCAAACACGCCATGTCGAAATACTTGGGGTTCAATTCCACGCCGATGGCGCGGCGACCGGTCAGGGCTGCAGCAACCAGCGTTGTTCCGCTGCCCATGAATGGGTCCAGAATGAGTTGTCCCGGATTGGTGAAATCCAGAATCATTTCCTTCATCAGCCGCCACGGCTTTTCTGTCGGGTGCCCGCCGTGGCGATCTGGCGGGTTGGTCAGGTGCGTGTAGACGCCCCGCTTGCCGCGCGCATTCCAGCGCGCGTAGCCCGATCCAGACCATGCTGTTACGAAGCATTCCGCGCCTTGGGCTGGCCCCTGACCATTCAGCTGAGGTGTGCTATCCGGCTTAATCCAGATACATCCCCGCTTGTATTTCATTTCGGATGGATTGATTACATCGGCCCATTTCGCCACGCCCTCAATCGTGCAAAAGACAACGAACCATCCGTTGCAGATTGCCGACGAAAGTTCCGTAAATTCATCACGTATTTCGTCAATTCCAGCAAAGTCCAATCCAGAAAGTTCAGCCCTACCATCTGTGCGGTGCCGTCTGGCAGCACTGTTTTTGGCGTCATGCAAAGACTGCTCGTAAGGCGGGTCAGAAATCAGATGATCAACCGCGCCGAGTTCCGGCATGACCTGCATTGCATCCCCTAGGATCAACCGGCAATCACCGATGACCTCTTCGCGCAGGATCGCCCGGGTATCTTGGCGCATCACGGCACTCATAGACTGCCCCTCAACTCAGTACCGGGTTTGATCAGGTAAACCGGGATATTGTGCCAAAGCGCCCAGCAAGCTTCGCGCCAAACACCCCAAGACCGGTCCCAACCGTCCATGGGCGGAATGATGAAGCTGCCAGAAGCGGACATAATCGGCATACACCAAGCCGACCAGAATTGATCGTCCATCGGATCTATGTCGCCCTCCATGTCGGAATGAACGATGGAACACGCCTGCAATATTGGGGATACAACCGTCAGACCGTCGCGCGCGAGCAATCGCGCCCAACGGGCCGTTCGCATCTCAACTTCCAATGAGAGCGCGCGATCCCAGCACCTGTCATCGTTCAAAACCAGATTGGAGTACGGTGTGGCAAGATAAGCCATGCGACCACGGGCGGCGCGAACTACCTCCGAGGCAGGGCTATCAACATGCAGCAATAGATTCTTGGGGTAAGCCTTTCGCAGCGACCGCCAATCAATGCGTGCAGGAAATTTAATCTCACCGTCCATGCACCCCCCAAATCAATAAAAAAGCGGCGCGTATTTGGGCCGTGAAAGGCGTGGTGTGCTTCCCTGCATCAGATGGCTCCTCAACGGGGTGTTCAGCGCTTTCGCTCGGCACGGGAACCGGGTTTTCAGCCATGTATTTCAGGATTTTGTCTGCGGTTCGCAGGGTCGGCGACCCTTCTCCCGCCTCCCACCTGGACCAAGCCTTTCCATTAACTTTTCCGGCAGTCTGAGCCACCGTCGAAGGCTGAACACCTATCGCATCCGCATAGATGCGCACCTTTTCCATAAACTCTTCCATGACTCATGGATTAGTCTTTTTATCCCATTTTTGTAAAGTCTTTTTATCCGATAGTCGAAAAATCCCATTCTGCTACGATACGCGCATGACAGACAGAACATTTGCAGAAAGACTTAAAGCAGTAATCGACGAAGATCCGACACTTACAGAAGCTGGCCTCGCGACCAAAGCGGGCCTGAGCAACAGTGTCATTCGCAAACTGTTTAAAGGCAACACCCAAAACCCACGCGTTGATACCGCGATCAAGATTTGCGAAGCCCTAGGCACAACACTTGAGGACTTTATGTCCGGTGCTTTTCAGGGGGAAGCTGTGCCTGCTGACGAAGAAGCTCAACGTATTCGGACCCTAATGTCTCAACTAACACCTGAAGAGCGCGTTCGCCTTGTAACTTACGGAGAAGGTATGCGCGACGCTCGGCAGATGGCTCCGCAAGAGACGCCTCTAACCAAGAAATGACATCAACCTTTTTCAATATAACCTCCCAAAAACAAGAACATTATGGGAACAACGGCGGTTATTTCAAGAACACAATATGCTGACGAGGAAAATCCCACTCGCACAGGATGTAGGATTTCGACACCTTTCGCGCATAGGTATATATGGAATCATAGGCTGAATTTATAGCGCTCAACATTCTCGTCGCCGCAGACCTCACGTTACCCAGCACATCGATAGACACTGCCTCGTACCCAAATTACAGAATGCTCTGCGCGATCTTGATCTGACCATGCCCGCGTCAGCATGTGAAGGGGGACTCCAAAGGCCGAGCGCCTACCCTAGTGGCGAAGTAAACCTGGGCGATCATGTGCAGATATTCGCTTTGGAATCAGGCCGATCACATTGCGGTCTCGGCTGGCCGAGAAGACGGCTTCGATCTATCGCAAAAAATTTCAAAGTCGCCCAAACAATTCATGAACAGCCATAGTCTTTTTGGTCGTTTGACGACATTTCCCTCTCTTATGGGAATCAATTAATTTAGTCTTTTTAGGCTATTTAGAATTGACATAGGATATTTAGACTATGTAAGTTTCTCCGCATTGATGGAGGAAACCATGCGCGCAACCTCAGAACCCGCAATAATCTCCAATAAACTGCTGCGGGAACTTTCCACCCCAAAGCCCAGTCGGATAACCGGTGAGTTCAGCGACACGGATCGCGCCATAATGGCCGTAGGCATCCCAGAGACTTGTCGGGAACTTCTGCGTTTCCGCGAATCCACGCAGCGATCCAATCTGCCAAACGTGGCGTGGAACGTAACCGTCAGGATGCCGGACGGATCAATCGACACTAAAGTCGTCGAGATAGACGGCGGCAGCCTGCAGACAGACACAGATACGCTTTGTCGCATCGCTCTTGCAGAACAACACTGCATGGAAGCCAAAGAAGTTCTTCAGATCACGCTTGGTCGCACCCCTAGCCCTCACAAGCTTCAGAGGCTGAAACACATCCTGAACGCTTTTCGCACTGGCACGCGCTGAATTCAGCGTGCGCCATCAATTTTCATACTCCCTAGTCAAAAAAGGCATGAGCATGTTCCACCAAAACGAAACGACGGCAATTTTCGTAGATGGCTATAACCTCCACCACTCTGCCAAGGCGCTCGGCTTCGACGTCGATTACGAACGTCTCAAAAGCATGGTTGAGAAGCAGTGCCACCTCCTTCGCGCGACATACTTCACAATGCTGATCGAACGCGATGAATACATAGCCACCCGACCCTTGGTCGATTTCCTGCAGTACAACGGCTGGACTGTCACCGCCAAAGACGCCCGCGAATTTGTGCACGGCGACGGACGGAGCAGGTTCAAGGGGCGCATTGAGGTTGACTTGGCTTTAGCAGCGGCACGGATAACGCCTCACATCAACCACGCTGTTCTGTTCACAGGTAGTCAGGACTTTTGCCCACTGGTCGAATACTTGCAGGACCAAGGCGTGCGGGTGTCGGTTGTTTCCACCATCAAAACGGAACCCATTTTGGCGTCTGACCAAC
The DNA here is from genome assembly GCA_000158135.1 of Rhodobacteraceae bacterium KLH11. Classification (GTDB taxonomy): domain Bacteria; phylum Pseudomonadota; class Alphaproteobacteria; order Rhodobacterales; family Rhodobacteraceae; genus Ruegeria. The sequence goes on along the minus strand of DS999531.1, from coordinate 2,339,137 downwards.
TTCGGCGAAAGGCCGACAAATTCATCGAACTCGCTGACATTCGCGATGTCATCGCACGGCCTGATCGCCGCCATAGCGCTGCATGATGAACGACATGCATGCAACCCTACGATCGCTGAATGCGCAGGTTTGCGAAGGCCGTCCTTGGCCGGGAGGGCGGTGAATGAATACAGCATTTCTCTTGATGGCCTGCTATGACGGACAACCCATTATCCCCGTCGATAAAATATGCGCCGATTTCTTTCCGCACCTGACGGAGGTGAAGTTACTGCGGAAAGTAAGGGAGGGGCAGCTGCCCCTGCCCTTGGTCAGCATAGAGGCCAGCCAGAAGAGCGCCAAAGGCGTGCACCTGCAGGACTTGGCCGATTATCTCGACATGCGCCGCGCCGAAGCCCAGCGGGAATTTAAGCAAATGTACGGGTAAGGACAGAGGCAATCATGGCAACCACCCGACCAAGAGGATTTATCACCAGTTGGCTCCCCAAGCCTGACACAATGGATCTGGTACAAAACGTCAAGTCGATACTGCGCGACTACAGCGACATTGCCCCGCTGACCCTTCGCCAAGTCTTCTACATCCTGTTTTCTGACTATGACTTCGAAAAGACCGAAAAGAACTACAAACGCCTTTGCGAAACAATGAACCGCGCACGGCGCGCGCAGATCATTGACATGGACGAAATCAGAGATGACGGGCTTACAAAAGAAAGCCCCGAAAGATGGGAAGATGAAGACCATATTCTGACGACCTTCCGCAGTTATGGGTCGCGCTTTCGTCTCGACCGGCAACAAAACCAACCTATTCACCTGATGGTCTGGTGCGAAGCGCGGGGTATGCTCACCCAACTAGCCCGATATTGCGAAGACTACAGCGTGCCCGTGCTTTCTTCAGGCGGCTTTGACAGCGTGACAACCAAGCACAATTTCGCTCGCGATGCCTGCGATTATGAACGAGTCGAAATCCTGCACATTGGGGATCACGATCCGTCTGGGGTGCATATGTGTTCCAGCCTCGACGAGGACTTGACTGCCTTTGTGGAATACTACGGCGGGCAGATTGAAGTGACCCGACTTGCCGTCACCCCTGATCAGATCGGGGACCTGCGCCTGCCCACAGCGCCGCCAAAGCGCACCGACAATCGATCCTTTGAGGGAATGACCACACAAGCCGAGGCAATCCCACCCCGGACCCTAAAAGACATCGTGCAGGACGCCCTGTCGGCGCGGATCGACCAAGGGATTTTTGAAGAAACACTGGCACAGGAAGCCGACATACGCGCGTCCCTGACAAAAAAGCTGGCGAGGCTGTGATCATGGGCAACCAAACTATGAAGTACCTGAAAGCACTGGGCATATACGCACTGGCCGTACCGGTCTTTGTCTGGTGCTGGCTCCGCGAGCAGCGTTCCGCCGTCTACATTTCCCACCTGAACAGCTTCACCGAAGCGCACAGCATGGTGCGGAAACTCTTCAACCAAAACCCTGAAACTTAAAAGGAAAGGTCCATGTCCAACCCTGACCACACAATCAACTTTCTGGAATTCATCCAAACCTTCCGGCGCGGTGAACTGCTGCGTCAGGGCGACCGAGAACTCGAAAAGATCGTGTCCGCCATGTACGAAACCGGCGGTGACGGAAAGCTGGTCATCGAACTGCCCTTCAAGCTGAACAAGGCCGGGCAGATTGAGTGCACGCCAAAGGTCAAGGCGACCGTGCCGCAGCACCCGATGGGTACCGGCATCTACTTCGCTGATGACGAAGGACGCCTGAGCCGCCGTGATCCCAATCAATACGACATCGAAGACCACATCGCGTCCCGGCGCGAAGCGGCTGAGTAACCCCAACCCTCAACCCAATGGAGAAACCTTTGGAAAACCAAGACATGACACCGCCGCGCAACGCGCTGGACGCAGGCATCGCAGCCGCGCGTCTGGCCGATCCTGTCATCAAGCACGATGACGGGCGCACACATATTCTTGCACCTGATGGATTTCATTTGCAGGAAGTCACAGACCCAAACGAACTGCGCGGCCCGATCAAGCAACAACTCACGGTCGATGACAGGGCGTCCCTGACCAACTACGCCAATCGCTTTTCAGACAAGCGCTCAATCATCGTCGCGGACTATGACGCCGGAACGATTTCAGCGCATTTAGACTGGCACACGGACAACGAAAATGGCCTTGACCGCCAGCATGCGTGCCACATCGCAACCCAGAAGCTGCGCAACAGCGAAGAGTATGACCGCTGGAACGCGATTGAAGGCGAGATGCACATGCAAGCAGCCTTTGCCGAATTCATTGAAGAGAATGTCGCGGATGTGGTGGACCCGGATCAGTCTACGCTGCTGGAAATCTGTCGCGATCTGGAAGCCACTCAGGGCGTGTCGTTCAAGAGCGGCGTGCGGCTCGAAAGCGGTGATCGCACTTTTCAGTATCAGGACGAAACCAACGTCAAGGGCGAGCTGGTTGTGCCGACAGAAATCAAGATGTCGATCCCGCTCTACAATGGCGAAGAGCCAATCGAAATCCGGGCAAAGTTCCGGTTCCGGGTATCGCCGCAGGGTCTTGCGTTGGGCATCCGCTGGCATCGGGTCGAATACCTGCGTCAAGCGACGTTCCGTGAAATGGCAACGCTGGCTGCAGACGACACAAAGCTGCCTGTTTTCTTTGGGCGCAAGTAACCGCCGATGCCTCTTTCTGGCCCTTGGAAACAGGGGCCAGCGACGGACATCAGGAAGGACCAATCACATGGCCTCATACATCGCAAACACCGCCAGCCGCGAAACCGTAACACTGATGCTGTCAAAGGCAGAGGCCGACGCGTTGCGTAGATTGGCCGAGCTGGCTTGGGATGAAGGGCTAGGCGAGATGAACACCAGCACGCAATCAGCAGCACGCAGGGCGATGGATGCCGCCAGCGCCGCAACAAACCCCAGCGCACGCCGCGCCGGTTACTTCGACGTCTGAGCGAGAGGGGCCACCTGGTGGGAAACCAATCTAAGATCGAATGGACCGAGCGGACGTGGAACCCGATTGTTGGTTGCTCGCTTGCATCACCCGGTTGCACCAACTGCTACGCCATGCGGATGGCCTACCGGCTATCGAAGAACCCGGGCACACCGCAATACCATGGCACCGCCAAGATGGCGAACGGCAAACCAGTATTCACGGGCAAGCTTAACTTGGCGGAGAATGCTTTGCTCGAACCGCTAAGGCGCAAGGTCCCCACCACGTATTTCGTCAACAGCATGGGTGATCTGTTTCACGAGGATATGCCAGACGAGTGGATTGATCGCGTGTTTGCCGTTATGGCGCTTTGCCCCCAACACACATTCCAGGTGCTTACCAAGCGCGCAGATCGGATGCTGGAATATGTGTCCTGCCTGCCTGATTGCCTTGAGCCTTTCGCGTGGTCGCCAGAGCGCCTTGAGAAAGAGGCTAAAGCCATTGGAATGACCCTTGGCTGGGACCATGATGTAATGGCTAACCGCGCTTACGAAGCCATGCAGGATTGGCCCCTGCCAAATGTCTGGCTGGGCGTGTCGGTTGAAGACCAGCGCCGTGCGAATGAGCGCGTGCCGCAGCTGCTACAGACACCCGCCGCAATCCGCTTCATCAGCGCGGAGCCGCTGCTAGGTCCGGTTGACCTGAGAAAGTGGCTTTCAGGATGTTACGAGTGCGCCGAAACGTGCGGACATCGGGTCGCGCACTGCACCGACGAAGAACGGTGCAGTGATTGTGGAGCAGAAGTTGGCGCGCCGGGTAAACCGTTCAACGGCGAACACTGCCCGAATTGCGGCGGATATCTAGAAGCTGTTTGTGAACACTGTGGCAGCCACATGGTGTGCGATCATCCCGACACGCCCAACATTGATCAGGTCATCGTCGGCGGTGAAAGCGGCCCCAATGCCCGCCCCATGCATCCTGATTGGGCACGCAGCCTGCGGGATCAGTGCAAGGCAGCAGGCACCGCGTTTTTCTTCAAGCAATGGGGCGAGTGGGTTCCTTGGGAACCTAGAACCGAGCCCTTGTGGTCATCACAGAACCTGCGAACGGATGATCGCCACGTTCTTTTCCCAGCCGACTTTGACCTGTCATCGGATTGGGATGATGGGCTGGGTTTGCTGGAATACGGACACGTCGCATTTCAACGCGTCGGCAAGAAAGCCGCTGGCCGGGTGCTGGATGGCTGCGAATGGAATGAGATGCCAGAGAGGATAGCCGCATGACGATCTATCCCGAGCGCCCCGAGCCCTTCACGTGCGCAATCTGCCTGAAGCACTGCGAACAGGACAGATGGAAATATGCCCCAACGTATGACCGCCCGCCGGTCTGCTGGCGCTGTGAGCAGGATTTTGGCACCGGCCAATACGGCGATCTGAACCCGGATCGGCGCACCATCAAACAGATCAGCGCGCTGGCCGAGGTTCTTCGCTGCGATGCTTATCGGATCAGCATTGGGGAAGGGCCGCTCTATGGCTGAACGTGACTATGCATCAACGCCGGTTTCAGACGATCTAAACCTGAAAGACATCATCACAGGCCTGTCGCAAGACCTGCGCGATCTGCGCAGCGGCAAGATCAGCCCAGCCGAGGCACACGCCCGGGCGAATCTCGCAAAGCAAATCTGGAACGGCGCGCGCATCTATCTGCAGGCGATCAAGACGCTGCAGTCCAACGCAAAGCCTGTCGATCAAATCGAAGCAAAGGAAGAGCAATGATCGTAACCCAAGAATGGACCCATAGCCTGACCTGCATGCAGCAGACGGTTCTGTTGACGGCTGTGCGCGGCCCTGACGGTGTGGCCAAGTACCATCCCTGCAAATTCCTGATCCGCTGGTATCGGCGCTGCGTGCTGCTTGGCGCGCTGGACCACAATGTGTTCACGAACCCATACGATCCCCGAGGCGGATCATTCACCGGGCCAAGCTATGAATGGCCATCCGGCTTGGATCACGACTGGACTGAGAAAATGAATGCCGTGGTGGAACGCTACCTGCAAAGTCTGGATGAGCTGCCGCACCATTTTCAGCTGCACCTGATGCACGCCGCTGAAATCATCGGCTACAAACATCCGGACGCAGTCATCCGAAAATGGTGGCATTGGGTCTATCTGGAACTGGTCAAGGACATGCACCTTGCGCCAGAGACGGAAGCGGAACTGGATTACCGCCTTGGTGACAGTGAGGCGCAATGGCGCGCGACTAGCTCCGAGGCCACGCAATCATGACCGACCGCCCCATTCTATTCTCTGGCCCCATGATCCGCGCTCTTCTGGACGGGCGAAAGACTCAGACACGGCGGGTTCTGAAACCGCAGCCGCAAGACGGCTGGCACTCACCGCAGATTTCCAAAGCCTTGAGACTTGTCTCTTGGATATCGGGCGAAGGGTACGTTCAAGACTGCCGCGTTGCGGCGCACATAGGTGACCGTTTTTGGGTACGCGAACACTGGCGCGCATGGACTTTTTTGGATCATACAAAGCCGTCGCTTATGAAGCCTACAGAATTCGTTAAATACGAAGCTGATGGCCAGCAAAGCCATCCTGTTCATCCAAGGTTCGTTCCCGGTCGTCATCGCCAAGGGATGCACATGCCTCGCTGGGCCTCTCGCCTGACCCTGACAGTGACCGACTTACGTGTAGAGCGGTTGCAGGACATCAGCGAGGCGGATGCCGAGGCCGAGGGCGTCGGATCTGTCGAAAGCCACATGCCTGGCACCAAATCCGTTACCTGCGTCCAGTCATTCCAAAAGCTCTGGGACGGGCTCAACGCCAATCGAGGCTTTGGCTGGCAGGTCAATCCTTGGGTTGCCGCCTACACTTTCACCGTTCACCCCCAGAACAGCGACGCGGAGGCGGGATGATGCCGTTTCGCGTTTTGCAGGGTGACGTTTTAGACATGCTGGCAACGCTGCCAGACGATCACTTTGACTGCGTTGTTACTTCCCCACCTTATTGGGGTTTGCGCGACTACGGTGTTGAGGGGCAGATAGGTTTAGAGCCGACGCTTGCCGAACATCTTGACGTCATGGTTCGGGTTTTTGCTGAGGTTCACCGCGTTCTGAATCCCACGGGCACATGCTGGGTGAATTACGGGGATTGCTACGCGACCGCACCGAATGGACGCACCGCGGCAGATACCAAAGCAGCAGGCAATGATGACCGTACATTCAGGGATAAGCCTTTCTCAACTGTAGGCCCGATTTGCGCAGACGGTTCCCCATCCAGTACAACGCGGGGGCAGAATGGCAAAAACGCGAAAGGCCAAACCGGCAACAGCAAGCGCATCATGTCGGGCGGTTATCTTAAGCCCAAAGACTTAGTGATGGTGCCAAACCGCTTTGCCATTGCGATGCAAGAATGGGGCTGGTGGGTTAGATCTGAAATCATCTGGGCGAAACCCAACCCGATGCCAGAGTCGATCAAGGATCGTCCTGCAACGTCTCACGAAAAGATATTCATGTTCACCAAAGAGGGTCGGTATGATTACGACGCTCAGGCGGTGCGGACCGGACGGAAATCAGATGAAGATGCAAATGGTTTTCGTGGTGGATCATACGTAGGTGGCAAGCCGGGCGCTCGCACGGCAGTGGGGAACAAAAAGACCGACAAGCAGCGCGGTCATTCGCGCCGTCATGCTGGTTTCAATGACCACTGGGACGCCATGTCCAAGGAAGAACAGCAATCCAACGGCCGGAACCTGCGGAATTATGAACCCGCGCCGGTTCAAGTCTGGGAAATAGCAACACGCCCATTCAAAGAGGCTCACTTTGCGACGTTCCCGCCGGAACTGGTTGAACGCTGTCTAAAAGCAGGATGCCCCCAAGGCGGCAAGGTTCTTGATCCATTCGGCGGCGCAGGAACAACCGGGCTTGTTGCTGACCGTTTGCAGATGGACGCAACCCTGATCGAGTTGAACCCCGAGTACGCCGACATCGCCATTCGCCGGATTGAATCGGATCAAGGTGGATTGTTCCGCGAGCGAGAGGAAACGCCCCAGTTTCCCTTGGAGGCCGAATGAGCAACCTGGCCCTTTTTGCAATGCCCCCGGGTATCGCGCGCATGGGCCACGCGCGCAGCCCGGAGACAACATAGGCCCTGCAATAACGAGCGCGCCCGGGTGGATGGGCACCACGCTGAGGCAGAATAGAGGAGTTAAGCTAATGGACCCCGCTCTTGGAAGCATACTGGTAGTGGCAATTGCGCTGATCGCAGTTGGCGTAATAGTCGGAAGGTTGGGAAGATGACTGACATTCCGAAGTGCCGTGGTGTTAGTCGTGACGGCGAAAATCCTCGCGCGGCAGTCGTTTGGTTTGACCGTCATTTGACTCAAGACGATCTCAATACGCTGCAAGAAACCCTGAGCCGCCCCGACACCCGCGCCCAGATAGGCCGGGAGGTGGTGTCCAAGCCTCTCGTTTGGGAAGATTGCGACACTTACACATTCACAGCCTGGACCGAGATTGGAAGCTACAACATCGACCGAGACGGTGACGGTTGGTGGGCCTTCATGCACGAGTGCCACGGTGATGAATTTGAGGAAAGCATTGCGTATCCACACGTTGACGACAATGAAATCATTGAAACTCTCAAGGCCGAATGCCAGCGAGACTTGGACAAACGCGTCCAGAGTCTAGCTCTCACCCCCTCTCCCAGACGCGTGAAGCACATCAAGCGCGGATCGATCTATCAGATTGTGGCAGAAGGGATGATCCAAACAGATCGCCCGCTCAAGGATTATGACAGCGTGACCGTCTACCGCGACGAGTACAGCGAGATGGTGTGGATACGACCAATTGATGAGTTTGAGGACCCGTCTCGGTTCGAAGAATTACCCGCTACCCTCACATCCAAACCCGAACCGACCGTATCGCATGAGTCTCAAAAGATAGCGATGCCTGACTACGGTCCAACGGATTCCAGAGTTTCAACTGTGGTTACTCTTGCGCCGGTGAACGGGGAACCAGCGAAGTTAGAGGTCTGCAGTTGTACTAAACCCAGCGACGCACATTACTGTTTACTACATGTCGAGATAGACGGGCAGCGCACGACATTTGATCCACACCTTGTAACTAAAGCCATTCAGGCAGCACTGACGGCAACCTCCAAAAAGTACGACTAAGGTACGACATCCGAAATCGATAGACTCTAATAATCTGATTTTATTTCATTTAATTTACCATAGGTCCAATCCATCATCGGCGCAACCGACAGCCGCGCGCTTTTGCGGATTTCTGAAAACGTGTGGTCCGGCATGTCTCAACTAAACCTTCAGAATGCAGCTTGTGGCACGTGTTGTGCCAGCCCTGAGACCCTATTCGGCAAACCGTCCAAGTCCGGGGAAATGGTACCGCCTCCCTGGCTTGAACAGGGGACCTCTGGATCCACAATCCAGCGCTCTAACCAACTGAGCTAAGGCGGCACTCGTGAAGGGCGATTTAGCGAACCGGTGCGGGGAATGCAAGAGGATTAAAGCTGAATTCGCCAGCTTTGTTCCACCAGATCGACGCCAAAAGAATGCACCGGCTTGCTGCCTGTCAATTGCCAGCCAAAGGCACGATACAGGCCACATGCAGCAGCATGGCTTTCATGGGTCCAAAGCACCATCTCACGGTATCCGGCTTGTCGCGCAAAACCCATGCAGGTGGTTAACAAACGCTTCCCAAGGCCCCGCCCCCGCGCCTCTGGCAGCAACAGGAAAAGACGCAGTTTGGCTGTGTGTTCGCTTTGTGTGACGCAGAATATACTGCCCAGGCGTTGGCCTGCGCATTCGGCAATCCATCCGCATTCGCGCGCAGGATCATGGCAGGCGACGAAACCGGCAAGAATACGGGCTACCAAAGGGGCAAAGCTGTCATCGAAACCCTCATCGCGGGCATAAAGGATCCCGTGTTGTTCCACCAACCAGGGGGTATCATCAGCGCGAAAAGGTCTGAGCGTAATGTCCTGCATACCCTATCTGACCCGATAGGCCGCTTGATTCTCAACCCTTCGCACGTTAGCACCAAGGCGCATTTCCCGGAGGCGTAAATGGGCATCAATACCGAACGCGACATCGAAGCAAACCTGCAGATCGGCCCCACCGATCATGGCATGGTGCGCCTGTTCATCGAAGGCACGGGTATCGAGATTCCGATGGATTTTGACCCCGAAGAGGCCGAGGAAATTGCCGAAGAGATCCGCGCCGCCGCTCAGGCCGCACGGGCGGTCAAACCCTAAAGCCGCGGATCGCGCAGGGTGTGCAACCTGCGCGCTGCATCCACCGCGAATTTCTGCACCATCTTCTTGCGCCGCGCCGGTGCCAGCTTGCTTTCCGGGCTCATGCGGATGATTTCGGCGTCATAGGCATCGGCGATGATCAGCCCGGTTTCCTCGGGCAACAGCTCCGTCGGGAAATCGGTGTCCACGGCCCAGAAGAATCGGTCACACCATTCCAGATAGCCCTGCCATTTGGTATCCGACTGATAGTCAGCCCGGCTGGATTTGCATTCGATCACCCAGAGCTCGCCCTTCGGGCCCAACCCCATAACATCAACGCGCAGCCCGCGGGCGGGTACGAATTCTTCAATTGAAACATAACCATGGGTCGCCAGATGCCGCGAGACGCCACGGGCCAGTTTCTGCCCCGGCTGTAGATCTACTGTCATCCCGGAAATGTGAACAATTAGCGAACATATTTCAAGAGTCATCTTGACCTTGACATGATACCAAACGGTATCTCATATATATGATACTAAATGGTATCACATGAGGTTTACCATGAACCCGCATACCCAGAACGCGTTCCGCGCGCTGGCCGACCCTACCCGCCGGACCATCGTGCAGATGCTGGCCGCCGAGGACATGACGATTGCGCAACTGACGGATCGCTTCGACATGACCCGGGCGGCCGTCAAAAAGCATCTGACCGTGCTGTCCGATGGGGGTCTGATCACCGTTGAGATCAAAGGCCGTGAGCGCATCAATCGCCTGGAACCCAAGGGCATGGCCCCGATTCTCGACTGGTTCAGCTATTTTGACCAGTTCTGGGATGACCGCCTTGCCAATCTGAAAGAAGCTATTGAAAGGAATGAGAAATGACCGACGCCGTTCTTCAAAAAACCATTTTCCTGCGCGCCGATCCTGAAACTGTTTGGGCCTATCTGACCGACCCCGACAGGCTGGCCGAGTGGTTTCACAAACCCGAACGCCCCCTGACAGCTGGCCAAAAGCTTGAGATGTTCGGAACCACCAGTGGCGACCTGCTGATCTGGGGTGAAGTGCGCGCGGCACGCCGCCCGGAATATCTGGAATACACATTCACCGTGAAGCCAATGGGTGACGCGGTCAGCGTGGTCAAATGGACATTGGAGCCCGTCGCGGGCGGCACACGCCTTGCCCTGCAGCACGAAGGCCTGCCACAAGGCGCTGAAGCGTTCGGCCTGATCCTTGCGCTGGATAACGGCTGGGACGAGCATTTCGGCAAGATGCGCACCGCGCTGCATGAACCAGTTGATGCCTGACCCCTTGCACGAACCCGTCCGACGCCCTAGTTAGGCCAGTGGCGGGTTCTGCCCTTCTTGTGACAGGTAGCATTCTGGTGGCCTTAAGCAATTCCGAGGGGGCTGGCTCTGTTCAGGTCCTGGCCTGATTACCTGGCGCCCACCTGTACATACAGGTCCTCGGGAATCAAACCGCACGGTTGACTGGTGGTCCCGCCGCTTATTTCTATGGAAAATCAGCGCCCTGCGCGAGTTTCCTGCCGTATGACTGCGGGTTCAAAACGATCCACGACAGGTGTTCCACGGCATGGCCCCTGCGGCTTTTCAGCCATGCTCATGATCTTGTAGGCGAACTGAACACCCGCGAAGACAATGCCGTTCATGAACCAGATCATCCCCAGCGCGATCAGGCCGATTTCCGAACTGGTGATCAGGTGGCGCAGATTACCAACATTCAAGGCCAGCAACGCCCCGACAAACACAGCCGAGATGACAAACCCCATGGCAACTTGCGTGATGTAAAGACGGATCAGTCTGGGCATGGCCAACCTCATTACGCTCTCACATTCAGGGTAGCGCATATTTGGGTCGGGTAAAGGTGTCAGAACGCCTCGGGCTGGGCCTCACGCGCCATGTGATCCAGAACGGCGTTGACGAATTTCGGCTCTTTGCCTTCAGGGAAAAAGGCGCGCGCCACATCGACGAATTCGGTGATCACGACCTTGGGTGGCGTATCGCTTTGGGTCAGCTCAGCCCCGGCCGCCCGGAACACAGCACGCAGGGTTGGATCAATCCGCGCGATGGGCCATTTGGCCACCAGCGCACGGTCGGTCATCTGGTCAATCGGTGCCTGATAGTTGACCGCGTTGTCGACCAGAGCACGGAAGACCGAGATATCGCCATCCAGCATCTCTTCGCCTTCATAGACAGCGCCAAAACGGTGATCCAGAAACTCGGTCACAACTGCTTCGGTCGTCTGGCCCGACTGCTCCATCTGAAACAGCGCCTGCACGGCATAAAGGCGCGCGGCGGATTTCATCTGGCGTTTCTGGTTGGCCGGTTTTGGCGCGTCTGTCTTGGTCATGCTGTCGTGGGTCCGTTGCTGTCGTCCGCCACAAGGATGGACTCGGACGGCGGCTTGAAGCCGACGCCCTTTTTGGAAGAGCCCCACTTACGGCTGAGCGCGATCAGATGCAAGGCCGCAGCCGCCGCGCCACCGCCTTTATTCATCTTTTCGGGATTTGCGCGCACTTCGGCCTGATCATTGTTTTCCACGGTCAGGATGCCGTTGCCGATGCACAGCCCCTGCAGGCCCATCAGCTGAATGGCGCGGCTGGAATCGTTGCAGACCGTTTCATAATGCGTGGTCTCACCACGAATGACGCAGCCCAGCGCCACATAGCCATCGAAATTGCACTGACGATCCGCCATGGCGATGGCGGTGGGAATTTCCAGCGCCCCGGGCACCTCGACCACCTCGCAAGTACCACCTGCAGCTTCAATCTCGGCCTTTGCACCCGCAATCAGATTGTCGGCAATCGCACGATAGAACGGAGCCGCCACAATCAGCAGCTTCACGGGCTTGTCGAATTCGGGTGTTGGCAGAGCGCCATGTTTGTCTTGTTCAGCCATCATCATTCCTCCCTGAGGATCGAGCGGGTGCCGACGATGGACAAGCCAAACGCGTCGAGCCCCAGATAAACAGTTTCCGGCGAGTCGGTCAGCAGCACCAGTTCCTGAATTCCCATCTTCGACAGGATCTGGGCACCCAGACCGGTTTGCTTGATGGTGCGCGGGCCTTCATCCTCGGCTGCATAAAGCGAATTTCGCGGCTGACGGAACAGGCAGACCACGCCCCGCCCTTCAGCGGCAATCTTTTCCATCGCACGCGGCAATTCGCGCGAGGATTTGGGACCGAGCCCCAGAATATCCGGCGCTTCGTGCAAGGCGTGGGTCCGGGTCAGAACCGGCTCGGGTGTGGTGATGTCGCCCTTGATCATGACCACATGTTCGATGCCATGAGTCTGGTCGGTGAAAATGCGCATCTCCCAGTCACCGCCATATTCCGACGTGACGGTTTGCCGTGACGTTTCAACCACCAGATTGTCATTGCGCGACCGGTAGGCGATCAGATCGCTGATCGTGCCGATCTTCATGTCGTGTTCTTTGGCAAAACCAACCAGATCGGGCAGGCGCGCCATGGTTCCGTCAGGGTTCATGATCTCACAGATCACACCCGAGGGGTTCAGCCCGGCAAGCCGCGAAATATCCACAGCAGCCTCGGTATGGCCAGCGCGCACCAGCACCCCACCCCGCTTGGCGCGCAGCGGGAAGATATGGCCGGGGGTCGCAATATGCGCCATCGAATTCTGTTCATTGATTGCGGTCGCCACGGTCAGCGCCCGGTCGGCGGCTGAAATACCGGTCGACACGCCTTCGCGCGCCTCAATGGAAACCGTAAACGCCGTTTCATGCCGTGACGAGTTGTTCACGGCCATCATCGGCAACCCCAGACGATCAATCCGTTCCGCAGTCATCGGCAGACAGATCAGTCCGCGCCCATGGGTTGCCATGAAATTGATCGCCTCGGCATCTGCAAACTCGGCCGGGATGACAAGATCCCCCTCATTCTCGCGATCTTCGTGATCGACCAGAATATACATCCGACCCTTACGGGCTTCTTCGATGATCTCTTCAATCGGGCTGATCGCCTCACGCAGCTGGGCTTCAACCGGTCCGGGTGTTTCAAAGCTCATGGGGCAGCCTTTCGCAGAGCAGTTTGCAAGGCGGGATAGACCAGTGAGAGCGCAAAGACCAGACCGTAAGCACTGCACGAGGTATTGTAGAGCCCGGCAACCGTAACATCCGGTCATTGCGTGGCTGTAAGGACCAAAGCGCACGTGGCATAAGAACCCAGATTCCCCTTACTCTATTGTTGCCGTTTCATGAACCTCAGGGCAGGATATGCGGGCTTTGTCCACAAATTGCCCCAATCAGGCCCTCGGATCGCCCGATATCGCGGGCACGTAGGGCTCAACGATTTTCTAGTCAGACGAGATATTGACCCCCGTGTCCAAGACCGCCGACTTGCCTGCCTCCAACGCCGTCCTGATCAACGTCTTTTGGCGCAACAGGCTTTTACTGTCGCTCGTTGCGCTGCAAATGGCCTGCGCACTTGCCGTCAGCCTCTATGTGGGCCGTTCCTTCTGGGATTCTTCGACGCCAATCTTGTTGGGTATATCCTTTCGGCTTTTGTGCTTTATGTTCGCAAACTTCATCCTCTGGCGGCTTGGAGTTGCCATTTTCAAGGTTAAACCCAGAAAACCAATCCAGTGGATGTTGCAAGACCTGCGCACCAAGCTGACGGATACGGAAAAAGCGCCCGACGCGGTGGTCTGCTTTATCAGCATTATCGCGCTGATTATGACCTATACGTTCCTGAAAAACGAAATACATGCGGTGAACCCCTCACTTTGGGATACGCAATTTGCAAAATGGGATCGGGTTTTGCACGGCGGTGTCGATCCGTGGACATTGCTATGGCCGATTCTGGGATCGCCCTTCGTAACAACAGCAGTGAATCTGGCCTATCATATCTGGTTCCCGATGCTGTACATCGCCATATGTGTTGCCTGCCTTGACCGCAGAGACCCCATCCGCAGCACGGTATTTCTGGTCGCATTCGTGCTGTGCTGGTTTGTGGGCGGCAACGTGTTTGCCACTGTCTTTGCCTCTGTTGGCCCTGTTTTTCTTGAACCTTTCAACCTGGGCACGGATTTCGTTCCGCAGATGGAGCTGTTACGCCAATCGCATGAGATCAGCCCGGTCTGGGCGCTGAAGGTCCAGAACACATTGCTGGAGGGTTATCACAATGCGGGGCTTGCCCGTGGTATCTCGGCAATGCCCAGCATGCACGTCGCTTCAAGCGCGCTTTTGGCGATCTATGGCTTCACCTATTCGCGTTGGCTGGGCTGGAGCCTGACGGCTTTCACGGCCGTCATCCTGTTGGGGTCGGTGCATCTTGCCTGGCACTATGCCATTGACGGATATGCCTCGATCCTGCTGGTCCTGTTTTTCTGGTGGCTGGCCAAAAGGCTTACCGCCCGGTTCGGGCCGGGAACCTGACGCTCAGGTCATCTCGCCCAGACGTGCCACGTAGCGGGCCAGAGTATCGATCTCAAGGTTCACACGATCGCCAACCGCAACGTCACCCCAGGTGGTGACCTCTTTGGTATGCGGGATGAAGTTGATGCCAAAATTACATCCATCCACGTCATTGACCGTCAATGAGGTGCCATTCAGCGCCACCGATCCTTTGGGCGCGATGAACCGGGCCAGTTCAGACGGGGCTCGCAATGCCACCCGCGTACTGTCGCCCTCATCCGCGACGGCAACAACCTCGGCCACTCCATCCACGTGGCCGGACACGATGTGACCACCCAGTTCGTCGCCAACTTTCAAGGCACGTTCAAGATTGACACGCTTGCCGATACGCCACGTGCTCAGATTGGTTTTTGAAACGGTTTCGGCGCTGATCTGCACATCATACCAGTCGTCGCCCAATGCGATCACGGTCAGGCAGACACCATCGCTGGCGATGGAGGCACCGATATCTATGCCCGCAGTCTCATAGCCGGTCCTGATCCGCGCCCGCAGGTCGCCCTGCTGATCCAGTTCGGTAACGGTTCCGATGTCGGTGACAATCCCTGTGAACATTTATTAACCCTCTGAACCTAGCATCTGGTGCCGAGGTAAAGGCCCCCGACCCAACCGGCAAGCCCTGCCTTGCCGTGAAAGTGACAAACAGGCATAATTTTATCAATTCGCATGGCAAACCCACTGTTCGAGCAGATTGCATGACACCATTGACCGCCTGCCCCGACCGGCGCGTGTTCCTGTTTCTGCAGGGGCCGCATGGCCCGTTCTTCAGTGCCCTTGGCCGGATGTTGCGCAAGACCGGGGCACAGGTCTGGCGGGTGGGGTTCAATGCCGGCGATCAGGCGTTTTGGCACGATAAGGCGCATTACATTCCCTATCTGGGCCAGCCCGAGGAATGGCCCGCAGCGCTCAGCGATCTGCTCGCCCGCCATGGGGTGACTGATATCGTGCTGTATGGCGACACCCGGCCCATCCATGCCCACGCCGTCCGGATTGCCAAAGCGCGCGGCATCACCGTTCATGTGTTCGAGGAAGGGTATCTGCGCCCATGGTGGGTGACATATGAGCGAGGCGGGTCAAATGGCCACTCGCGTCTTATGGAGATGGAGGTTGACCAGATGCGGACAGCGCTGGCGCAGTCAGACGGGCACACGCCGCCGCCGCCATCGCACTGGGGGGATATGCGCCAACACATCTTTTACGGCGCGCTCTATCACTGGTTCGTCATGTTCCTGAACCAGCGATACCGAAACTTCCGACCCCATCGGGAGCTGCCTGTATCAAAAGAATTTCGGCTGTATTTCAAACGTCTGACCCTGATGCCATTCCATCGGGTGCAACGCCGCTGGGCCACCATGCGGGTCAGGTTGGGGGGGTTCCCCTATCATCTGGTGTTGCTGCAACTGGGCCATGACAGCTCGGTCCAGTCCCATTCCGATTATTCCTGCATGGCGGATTTCCTTGAACAGATCATCGCAGGTTTTGCAAGCGGCGCGCCCGCGCATCATCATCTGGTCATCAAGGAACACCCGCTGGAAAACCACCGCGAGCCCTTGCGGCGGCGGGTCCGCCAACTCGCGGAGCGGTACGGTATCGCGGATCGCATCCACTATGTCCCCGGCGGCAAGCTTGCCCAGCTTCTGGACGAGGCGCGCTCGGCGGTCACCGTGAATTCCACTGCGGGTCAACAGGTGCTCTGGCGTGGTATTCCCCTGCGAATTTTCGGGCGGTCTGTCTATGACAAAAAGCAATTCGTGTCCCGACAGCCGATCGGGGCCTTCTTTGCCCGGCCAGACGCGCCCGACAGCAAAGCGTATCGGGCGTATCGCCAGTTTCTTCTGGAAACCAGCCAGATACCGGGCGGGTTCTATTCACGGCGGGGGCGTCGCCAATTGTTGCGGCGCGCGGTGGACATGATGCTGCATCCGCAGGACCCTTACCAGATGGTTCTCAGCCAGACAGAGGCTGCAACGCCACAGTTTCGCCTTATCAAGTGATCTGTATCAACCTGTTACTGGAAGTTCGCCGATGATCCGGGTAGCCTGCCCAAAACGAAAATAACTGAGGTAAATCGGCAGTGCAGTGCTTTCCAACCCGATGGATACGGGGGGTGTCTTTTGTGGCGGCCCTTGGCCTTCTGGCGGCGTGCCAGCTTCCCAAATCCGGTCCGAGCAAAACCGAGATTCTGGCCGGTTCGGTTGAAAACGGGGGCAACGCCTTTGTCGTCGAAGTCGATGACAGGATCACACGGGCCACATCGGCAGTGCCACATTACGGGTTTTCGCAATCCTTCCGCAACGCGCAGAGCGTCGCGTCGGACACAGTGCGGCCCGGCGATGTTCTGAGCCTGAGCATCTGGGAAAATGTCGAAGATGGTCTGCTGACCTCGCAAACCGGCGGCGCGACCATTCTGGATCAGGTACAGGTCGACAGTGACGGCTACATCTTCGTGCCCTATGCCGGTCGCCTGCGCGCGGCGGGCAACACGCCGGAACAATTGCGCACCCTGATCTCATCCAAGCTGGAAGAGCAAACCCCCGACCCTCAGGTGCAGGTCACCCGGACGCCGGGGGACGGCTCGACCGTATCTGTGACGGGCACTATCGGAGCGCCGGGTATCTACCCGATCGAACGGCCCACCGGTACGCTGTCGACCATGCTTGCACAGGCGGGCGGTGTGGCGGTCGCCACGGATATCGCACTTGTCACGGTGATCCGCGGCAATCAGAAAGGAACGATCTGGTATGATGATCTGTTCCGCAATCCCAAAACCGATATTGCTCTGCGCGGCGGAGATCGCATTCTGGTCGAACAGGACAGCCGCTCGTATATCGCGCTCGGCTCAACAGGGGGGCAATCGCGTGTTGCCTTCGAAAGTCAGGATCTGTCGGCGCTGGAAGCTTTGGCGCAGGTTGGCGGGCTGCAATCGCTGTCATCGGACCCCACGGGCATCTTTGTTCTGCGGAATGAACGGCAGGATATCGCGCGCGCCGTGATGGGGCAGCCAGGCCTTCAGGGCGAACAGCGCATGATCTATCTGCTCAACCTGACCGCGCCCAACGGCCTGTTTGTCGCCCGCGATTTCGTAATCCGCGACGACGACACGATCTATGTCACCGAGGCCCCGTATGCGCAGTGGACCAAGTCGATCTCGCTGATCGCCGGTGGCCTGACGCCGATTGCAAATGTCGCAACCCTGACAGGTAACTGATGGATGTTCTCTGAACCGGAGAACCCGGCCGGGGGCGCGCGCCTCCGGCTTTTTGTTTACAACGGCGGGTTCCTGACACAGCAAAGGGTGCGGCGCATCCTGTCGCTGGCCGGGTATGACATCCGGCTTGGCCTGCCGCGCCCGGATGATCTGGTCGGGGTCTGGGGCAACAGCCCGACCGCCCATCGCGGGCTGGCCATCGCGCATAAGCGCGACGTGCCGGTGCTGAGGGTCGAAGACGCCTTCCTCAGGTCCCTGCATCCCGGGCGCAGCGGCGAGGCCCCTCTGGGCTTGCTTCTGGACCGGTCGGGGCCGCATTTCGATCCGGCCACCCGATCTGATCTTGAAACCCTGCTGGCCACGCATCCGCTTGATGATACGGCCTTGCTAAACCGTGCACGCGGCGCGATTGAACGGCTGCGTGAACTGCATCTGAGCAAATATTCCGCCTTCGACCTGACCATCGCCCCCCCTGATCCCGGCTATGTTCTGGTCATTGATCAAACCCAGGGCGATGCTGCCGTCACCGCAAGCAAGGGCGACATCGCCCGGTTCCGCGAAATGCTGGTCATCGCGCAAGAGGAAAACCCCGGCGCGCGCATTCTGATCAAGCGCCATCCGGAAACCATGGCGGGCCATCGGGCCGGGCATTTCTCGGATCAGGACCTGAGTGATCGGGTCTCGGTTCTGGAGCAGCCTGTCAGCCCGTGGTCCCTGCTGGAGGGTGCTGTCGGCGTCTACACCCTGTCCTCGCAAATGGGATTCGAGGCCATTCTGGCCGGTCACAAACCCCGTGTTTTTGGCCAGCCCTTTTATGCCGGATGGGGCCTGACGCGGGACGAAGACCCGCTGCCCCGACGACAACGCAACCTGACGCGCGCGCAGCTATTTGCAGCAGCGATGATCCTGTACCCACGCTGGTACGATCCCTATCATGACCAATTATGCGACCTGGAAACGGTGCTGAGCACGCTTGAGGCACAAACGCGGGCCTGGCGGCAGGATCACAAGGGGTGGACTGCATCCGGGATGCGGGTCTGGAAACGCCGCCATCTGCAGCGCATGTTCGGGCAGTCCCGCAAGGTCCGGTTTGTGGCCGGGCCACCGGAAAACGCCAGACACCCTCATATGGTCTGGGCCAGCCGGGCGGCGGAGATGCAGGATGTAACGCGGGTTGAAGATGGTTTTCTGCGCTCACGCGGGTTGGGGGCTGAGCTGGTGCCGCCGCTGTCACTGGTGACCGATGATCTGGGCATCTACTACGACCCGACCCAGCCCAGCCGGTTGGAGGATTGGATCACCGCCCGCGAAACCTTGCGCCCCGATCAAAAGCTCCGGGCTGACCGGCTGATCGAACGGCTGCTGTCTGATGGTTTGAGCAAATACAACACCGGCAGCGCGGCACCGGCTTTGCCTTCCGGCCACCGGGTCCTGGTGCCCGGTCAGGTCGAAGATGATGCCTCAATCCGGTTGGGAACCAGCCATACCCGCACCAACCTCACTCTGCTGCGTGCGGCGCGTCAGGCCAATCCCGACGCCGTTCTGATCTATAAACCACATCCCGATGTCGAAGCGGGTTTGCGCGATGGCAAAATCGATGCTGAAGAATGGGCGGATGTGATCGCCCACGATACGGATCCGGCGACCCTTCTGACGCAGGTGGATGAGGTGTGGACCATGACCTCGCTGCTTGGATTCGAGGCCTTGCTGCGCGGGGTTCGGGTCACAACGCTGGGGGCTCCGTTTTATTCCGGTTGGGGGCTGACGACCGATCTGGATGCGGTTCCGGCGCGGCGTGGCGCACGGCCGTCGCTGGCAGGGTTGGTGCATGCAACCCTGATCGACTATCCGCGCTATTTCGATCCGGTCACCGGCCAGCCCTGCCCCGTCGAGATCGCGGTTGAGCGTCTTGCCCGGGCGGACCCAACACCGACCGGACCACTCAATCGTATTCTGTCAAAGCTTCAGGGCGCGCTGGCAACGCATGCGCATTGGTGGCGCTAATGTGTGACCCGTCCCCAGCGGTGCAGGATGTCACCGCCGATAGCCTGCGTTTCGATCAGATCAAACCGGGGGGCGCCTTCCAGCGTATCAAGCCCAAGCACACCGATAGCCGGAAGCCCTTCGGCCCCGATGGCCAGCCCGGCGGTGAAGCCGACAAGTTCATCAACCAGATCACCTGCCAGCAGAGACGCCGCCAACGCTGAACCGCCTTCGCAGAACACACGCGTCAGGCCCGCCTGCCCGAGCTGTTGCAGAAGATCGGCAGCCTCGACATGATGTCCGTCCAGCGCGCACGGGATCAGGCGCGCGCCCAACCCTTCCCAGGCGCGCGCACGCTCGGCGTCGGGGTGCGGGCCGTGGCACAGCCAGACCGGCATTTGGGTCGCCGTGCGCGCAAGATGACCCATCAGCGGAACGTCCAGATGGCGCGACACCACAACGCGCACCGGTTGATGCGTTACGCCCAGATCCCGCACGGTCAGGGACGGATCATCCGCCCGCGCCGTTCCAGCCCCAACCATGACCGCATCGTGGCGCGCCCGCATCGCATGCACCGCGCGCCGGGCCATGGGCCCCGTGATCCATTGGCTATGCCCGGTCTCCGTAGCAATCCGCCCGTCAAAGCTGCTGGCCAGTTTCAGGGTCACGAATGGCCGACCCTGCTCGGTCTTCAGGAAAAAGCCCGCATGATCCTGCGCAGCCTGCTCGGCCAGAACACCCGAGGTCACTTCAATTCCCGCCGCCCGCAGCATGTCAAAGCCCTGCCCGGCCACACGCGGATCACTGTCTTCGATAGCAGACACGACACGCGCAACACCCGCGCCGATCAGGACCTGAGCACAAGGGGGCGTTTTCCCGTAATGTGAACAAGGTTCCAGCGAGACATATGCCGTGGCCCCTTTTGCCGCCTCACCCGCCTGCGCCAAGGCTTGCGGTTCGGCATGTGGGCGACCTCCGGGCTGGGTCCAGCCGCGCCCGACGATGCGGCCATCGCGCACGATCACGCACCCAACCGCCGGGTTGGGCCAGCAATTTCCCTGCCCACGCCGCCCCAATGACAGGGCCAGCGCCATATATCGCTTATCTGTTTCGCTCACTCATCTGTCGATGGCTGCGGCGGGCGCAGTTCGTGGACAAACTCCTCGAAATCATCGGCCGCCTGGAAATTCTTGTAGACACTCGCAAAGCGAACATACGCAACAGTGTCAATCCGGGCCAGCGCCTCCATGACGATTTCACCGATTTTGTTCGACGGAATATCCGTCTCACCCATGCTTTCCAGACGTCGCACGATGCCCGAGATCATCTGATCGATCCGCTCTGGATCAATAGGTCGTTTCTGCATCGAAATGCGGATCGAGCGTTCCAGCTTGTCGCGGTCGAAATCTTCACGTTTTCCGTTGGTCTTGATTACAACCAGATCGCGCAGCTGCACGCGTTCATATGTGGTGAACCGTCCACCACAAGCCGGGCAAAACCGACGCCTGCGAATCGCGACGTGATCCTCTGCCGGGCGTGAATCCTTGACCTGAGTATCGATATTTCCGCAAAACGGGCAGCGCATCCGCCGTCTCCTCGTCCCTAGTTCGGCCTCTTTTTGTAAGCGCTGCGGCTTACTTATCCACAACTATAGGGCAGCCGCTAGAGTTTGGGTAGTCGGAAATTTTCACCCCAATATAAAGCGTCACGCAAAATGCGCAGCAACCTTTCGCGAATGGGGTGCTGCGCGATGTTCAAACAGGTAAATCCCCTGCCACGTCCCCAATGCCGGGTTCCCGCCCCGCACCGGGATCGAAAGTGACACCGGCATCATCGCCGCCTTGATATGGGCGGGCATATCATCGGGCCCCTCATAGGTATGGCGCAGGTAGGACATTGAGGGATGATCCGACGGCGGCACCAACCGGTGAAAGAAGGCCTGCAGATCGCTCTGCACCTCGGGGTCCGCGTTTTCCTGGATCAATAAAGAACACGAGGTGTGCCGTACAAAAAGCGTCAGCAAACCATCCGAAAAGGGTTGCATCCATGATCGCACAGGGGCGGTGAATTCATAAAGCCCCGCACCCTGTGTTTCGATCGTGAACTCGGTCTGTGCCACGGTTCATTCAAAGATCTGACGGCGGCTGCACAGCCCATTGGCCCCTTGCACCGTCATGCTTTCACCTGCTTTGAAACCAACCGTAATGCTGCTTTGCTGATCGACATTGGCGGGTGACCTGGTCGTGAATTGGACGGCAGTTTTGCGCCCGGTAGTCACGCTGGGGCCGTAGCCGCGCAAGACATATATCCGATCCTGCCAACCGGCACCCAACCCCCGGCGTGCGAAATCTGCTGCCGCACACCAATAACCGTCAACATCCCGGCGGGCGCGGGGTATGACCTCGAATTCGGTATTGTTGATCGCCTCGGTCTGAAAACCATAGGGCGCAGCGCTGACTGCGATCGGAGCACTCGATACCATGATCGCAGCAAATGCGCATGAAATAACCTGTTTCATCGTAGCCATCTTCCTATTTTCACCTTGAATATAGATAAGGGTACTCCATCCGGCAGAACAGTTGGCTTCACGATCATTTCAGATCGCGCTTCATTCCCCGTGATCAGGCACCAGCCACCCCCGGTAGCGGATCAACAGCCCCAATCCCGGCACGCGGGCTGAGATGTCGAAGCAAAACCGGGCTTGCGCATCTTCCGCCTCGGTCGAGGCCGAGCGTGGCAACATAAAGCCGGGACAGGGTATCCCGAACAGGCAGAGGCGGCGAATTTCGATGGCCAGCCCCGCCTTGTTGCGCACCGGTTGCAACCATATAGTCAGTCCGCCGATCTGTTCACGCACCCAACCACGAGCATGATCAAAGCTGAGGCGAGAGCTGGTTCGATGGCCCGCAAAATTCCGATCCCAAAGCCAATCTGTGCCCGATTGCCGGATCGCAAGGGTCACCGGCAGGTCGGTACCCTCATGCGGAAACCCGCCAATTCGCAGCGCCAAAGCAACCAATCGTCCCTTGCCCCGGGTAATACTGCAACGGCCCGTATAGCGCCCTGCCCCGCTGTGCAGTTGCCTGACGGCTTCGGGCAGATCATCCCCGGTCAGAGAGCGCAGGAACGGATCACCCTCAGAAGCCATCAGCGACAAACCGCGATCTGAGCGCCGCATCCGGGCGCAAACATACATCCTTGCGCCCGAACAGAGCGTACCGGTTACGGGCAATGGCATTATACAGGGGTGTTTTCACGAAGGCAGGCAAATAGCGGCACAGCGACAGCACGCGCCATATCCCGGGCAAAGCCCGCATCGCTGCCGCAAATGCATCAAGCTTTTGATACACCGTGCCATCCACAACAACGAGGTTGGTCTCAAAATCGCGGGTCGGCAAATCCAGACTGGAATACAATTGCTGCCCGAACGGGGATTGAGCCGTGGCAAACCGAAACCGCCGTTTCCGATCATGGTGCAACATGAACCGGAAGAACCCCGAGCACAGCACGCATTCCCCATCAAAGACAATCAGATCTGTTTCTACGAGCGGTATGTCAGCCACGGGATTTCAACAGGTTGCCTCAGGACAGGATGATGCTGTCATGCCAGCAGGTTGGTCGCAATGCGACATGACCGACCAGCGCCGCACGTTCGTTAGGGGGGCGTGTCGGGGAACCTGTTTAAACGGCTTGGTGGACCGTTCGCTCAGGCTCTGACCTCATCCCCGCGAGGCGCTGACCCGACAACAACAACACTTTAAATGTTGCTTGGTTGCAGGTCTTAACAATTCCAGTCAAATCTTTGCGCGCTGCAGACAAAACAAAGGATCCCGGGCCCGGGGCTGGCCTGCGGCCATGTTTTGCAGCTACGCTGATCAGATTATCAGGGTGAGTTTCAGGCAGGATTATGGACGTCGATATTTCCCGCATTCAATTGCTGACACGAAAGCTTGAGGAACATGCTGGCCCCGCCGTGGTCGAGCGGGTCTTGAAGACCAGCGGCCTGTCTCGCGCCGATGTCGACCCCCCTGCCACATATTGCAGCGCCCATAAAGAAGCGCTTTTTGTACGCCATGCGTGCGATGCTATAGGTGATATCGTGTTTGGCGCGCGCACCGGGTTGGATTTCAGGTCAACCTCCAGCGTGACCGGATATATCAGCAAATACTCGCGTGATCTGAAACAGGTTCTGGAAAACGCAGCGCGGTTTCATAGCATCATTGATCCCGCGCTTGCCTTCAATCTGCGCATTGCAGGCAACTCGGCCTCGTTAGAGGCGGACTGGAAAGATCACAGCTTTTCCCGATATCATCGCCGGACAGAGTTTCTGCTTTTTGCAGGTGTCGCGCGTATACGGGCGCTGACCCAGGTCAACGTGCGGCCTATTGAACTGCGGTTTCAGCACAGTGTCGGGAACCACGTGGACAGGTTTCAAAAAGTCGGCAGCTTCCCCGTCAGATTCGGGGCCGAGCGGATGGAGATTATCTTGTCTCTGCCTTCGCTTGAGATACCGGTTCCGACCTATGATCCCAGCCTGCGGGCGCATTTGTTGGCATATGGCGAGCGTCTGCTGGCTGAGCGACACTCCCCGGCCCAACAAACCCGGGCGCAGATCGAAGGGCTGATCACCCGGTCCATGCCAGGTGGCATCATACAGGCCGAAGAGGCCGCGGCACAGCTGGGGCTCAGCCCGCGCACCTTGTCGCGTCGCCTGACCAGCGAGGGCACGTCTTATCGCGAGATTGTCGAGGATCTGCGCTGCGATCTGGCGCAGACATTCATCAAGAACGGTATGAACCTGTCCGAGGTTTCATATGTGCTGGGGTATTCCGATCAGGCTGCTTTCTCGACTGCCTTCAAGCGCTGGACCGGTCAGGCCCCCAGCGCGTTCCGCAAGCGGGTATCGCAGCCGCTGTCGCGTATCTGAAGGTGGCCGGGGGTCATCAGTGCCACCACCTCGCCCCGGCCTGTCCATGAGTGGACACCGGCGATATAGGCCACGACCCCGCGCTGTCCTTGTGCGTTCTCGCCAATTTGAATCGAAGTTTTGACAATGTGATCCGGGCAGGGAAACCCGCAAAGAAAAAAGGCGCCTCTTCCGGGGCGCCTTTGGTTTTATTGATCTGGTATTACTGATCCAGAAAAGACCGCAATTTTCGTGACCGGCTGGGATGCTTCAGCTTGCGCAGCGCTTTCGCTTCGATCTGACGGATGCGTTCGCGCGTCACGCTGAACTGCTGGCCAACCTCTTCCAGCGTATGGTCGGTGTTCATACCAATGCCAAAGCGCATCCGCAGAACCCGCTCCTCTCGCGGGGTGAGCGAGGCCAGAACCCGTGTGGTGGTTTCCTTGAGGTTTTCCTGAATGGCGCTGTCCAGCGGCAGCACCGCGTTCTTGTCCTCGATGAAATCGCCCAGCTGGCTGTCTTCCTCGTCGCCAATCGGCGTCTCCAGAGAGATCGGCTCTTTGGCGATTTTCATCACCTTGCGCACCTTCTCCAGCGGCATTTGCAGCTTTTCGGCCAGCTCTTCGGGCGTCGGCTCGCGGCCGATTTCATGCAGCATCTGCCGGCCGGTGCGGACCAGCTTGTTGATCGTCTCGATCATATGCACCGGAATACGGATCGTGCGCGCCTGATCCGCAATCGAGCGCGTGATCGCCTGCCGGATCCACCAGGTCGCATAGGTCGAGAATTTATAACCCCGGCGATATTCGAACTTGTCCACCGCCTTCATCAGGCCGATGTTACCTTCCTGAATAAGATCAAGGAATTGCAGGCCGCGGTTGGTGTACTTTTTGGCAATCGAGATCACCAGACGCAGGTTGGCTTCGACCATTTCTTTCTTGGCCTGCCGCGCCTCTTTTTCGCCCTTCTGAACCTGTTGCACGATGCGACGGAATTCAGGGATGTCGAGACCCACATACTGGCCGACCTGCGCCATATCGTTGCGCAGTTCCTCGACCTTCGCGGTTGAGCGTTCGATGAACATCTGCCAGCCCCGGCCCGGCTTTTCGGCCATCTCGGCCAGCCAGTTCGGATCCAGCTCACGGCCGCGATAGGCGTCGATGAATTCCCGGCGGTTGATACGGGCCTGATCCGCCAGCTTTACCATGGAACTGTCCAGCGACATGATCCGGCGGTTGATGCCGTAAAGCTGATCGATCAAGGCTTCGATCCGGTTGTTGTGCAGGTGAAGCCCGTTCACCAGTTCAACAATCTCGGCACGCAGCTTCTGATAGGTCTCTTCGTCTTTCTCGCTGAAAGATCCGTCTTCATTCAGAGTCGCCGAAATCCGGCTGTCCTGCATTTCCGACAGCATCGCAAAGTCGTTCGAGATACGCTCAAGCGTGGTCAGCACCTGATCTTTCAGCGCCGCTTCCATCGCGGCCAGCGACATGTTGGCCTGATCGTCGTCATCGTCATCGTCATCGCTGGCGATCGGGTTGCCATCGGCGTCCAGTTCGGGCCCCGTGTCCTTTTCAGGCTTGGCGGCCTGAACGGATGATGTATCGACAACCGGCTCCTGCACGTCACCGTCTTCGTCCAGCTGGTTGCCGAACGTTGTCTCCAGATCAATAACATCGCGTAACAGAATGTCTTCGCTCAGCAATTCGTCATGCCAGATGGTGATCGCCTGAAAGGTCAGCGGGCTTTCGCACAGGCCCGCGATCATCGTGTTCCGGCCCGCCTCGATCCGCTTGGCGATGGCGATCTCGCCCTCGCGGCTCAGCAGTTCAACGCTGCCCATCTCGCGCAGATACATGCGGACAGGGTCATCGGTGCGGTCCAGTTTTTCGGTCTGGGCACCGGCCAGCGCAACCTCGCGCGGGCCCTCGGTTGTGACCAGATCGGTCGAGCCCTTGTTCTCTTCTTCTTCGGCCTCTTCATCTTCGATGATGTTGATGCCCATTTCGGACAGCATCGACATAACGTCTTCGATCTGTTCCGAGCTGACCTGATCAGGCGGCAGAACCTGATTGAGCTGGTCGTATGTGATGTAGCCTTTCTCGCGGGCCTCGGCGATCATCTTCTTGACCTGGGCCTGGCTCATGTCCAGCGAGATTTCCTGTTCCTGCTCGTCGGATTTGCGGTCTTCGTTCGTATCCTTGGCGGCCATTCAATGCTCTGCAGGGATGGGTGATTCGTTTGGCCGAATCATTAGCGCGTAGAAGTGATTCGGCTACCCGTTTACGTGTTTTCTTTTCCAGTGCCTTACGAAAACATCACTTTAGCGGCGTTTCCGTTCGAAATTGATACCCGACATGATGGCCTCAAACGCGTCTTTCTCGTCACGGTTGATTCGCGCACCATTGTCAGCGATGTCGAAAACGGCCTTGTCCTCATTCTGGCTGCGGCTTGTACGGTTACGCTCTTCGGCGGCTTGCGCCAGCCGATATGTCAGCGCCTCATCGGCCAGATCGGACAACTCCTCTGCGGCTTCGGCTATCTCGGCATCCAACCCCCGGAGCGCTTTGATCTTTGCGAGTTCCTCGGCCAGCGTCATCTGAGCCTTTTCAACGTCGCCCGGTTTGTACACACAGGGGATCACTGCGACATGGCGAAGGGCCAGCAGGTTTTCAAGGGGTTCAGGCCCCAAAGTTTGAACGATATGATCTTTCAGATTTTCGGGATCATCGATTGCATGGCGCAGGATGGCCCCGCGCAGGGCGGAATGATCCGGGTTGCGGCAGTCCATTTCTTCCAGCTGGGTTTCAAACTGCACCACCACGTCAGGGTTCAGGAGGGCGATGGCCAGAATCGCCGCCTCGCGCAGTTCGATATCCGCATTTTCTGACGAGGCCAGAAAAGACGCCCGCGCCCCCGGCGTCGCCGGTTGTTGCGGCTGCCACTTGCCGCGGGGTTGCCACGCACGATTTTGTGATTGTCGCTGTGGGCGAAACAATTGCCAGCGCAGGTCTTTAATTTCCTGCCCGTAATGGGACCGGATCGAGGGGTCACGGATCAGCTTGATCTTGTCCCGCAGGGATTTATCCAGCGCGGCTTTGCGCTCGGGGCTGTCGAACACTTTGCCTTCCGTCTCGCGCTGCCACAGCAGTTTCACCATGGGGATGGCGCCTTCCAGAACGGCCTGCACAGCGCCCGGCCCTTCGGCGCGCAGCAGGTCGTCAGGATCTTTGCCCTCGGGCATCAGGGCAAAACGCAGGGATTTCCCCGCCTCAAGCAGCGGTAAAGCCAGATCAACCGCGCGCATCGCGGCACGCAGACCGGCCGTGTCGCCATCCAGCGCTATGATCGGCTCGTTCGAAATCCGCCACAGCAATTGCAGCTGATGTTCGGTGATCGCCGTTCCCAGAGGCGCGACAGATGCCCCGAACCCGGCCTCGGCCAGCGCGATCACGTCCATATAGCCTTCGGCCACGATCAGAGGCTGCCCCTTCCCCGCCGCCTGCCGGGCAGGGCCGTGGTTATAGAGACTGCGGCCCTTATCAAACAGGTCGGTCTCGGGCGAGTTCAGGTATTTTGCGTTGTCATTCGGGTCCATCGCGCGACCACCGAAAGCGATGCACCGCCCGCGCGGATCGCGGATCGGGTAGATGATGCGGTTGCGGAAGGTGTCATAGGGCTTTTTGCCCTTGTTCGACGGTTTCGCCAGCCCGGCCCCAAGGATCAGGTCCTCGGTCACGTTCTTGCCGCGCAGGTGATCCCACAATGCCTGCCACCCATCCGGAGCAAACCCAATCTCCCACCGGTCCAGCGCCTGCGCATCCAGCCCGCGACGGGTCAGATAATCGCGCGCGGCGGCCCCTGCCCCGGTTTTGAGCTGCAGCCTGAAGAATTGAACCGCCTGCTCCATCACATCAGCCAGTTGCGAGCGCCGATCCTGCTTTTCCTGTGCCTTGGGATCCCGTGCAGGCATCGGCATCCCGGCCTCGCGCGCCAGAATCTCAACCGCTTCGATGAACGAAACATTTTCGGTCTCTTTCACAAAGCTGATTGCGTCTCCTTTGGCGTGGCAGCCAAAGCAGTAATAGAAACCCTTTTGGTCATCGACGTGGAATGAGGCTGTCTTTTCGTGGTGAAACGGGCACGGTGCCCACATATCCCCTTTGCCCTGATTGGATTTGCGTTGGTCCCACATGACCTTACGCCCCACCACCTGAGACAGGCTGAGGCGCGTGCGCAGTTCATCCAGAAATCCGGGGGGCAAAGACATGGATCAAACCTGCCAGAAATGAAAACGCGCGCCAAGGGGATGACGCGCGGTTGTCCACAAAGAAATGTGGGGGCTGTGGATTATTGTTGCAGGCACAGTTCCAGCCACGCAGCTCCCAGATCCTTTTTACGCACATCACGCATCTTTTGCTCATATACCCACGGGGCAATCAGCGGGATTGCGGCATTGTAATTCTCGGGCCAAGTCGGGCCGTTATCAGCCACCACCTGCGCCACGTCCCGTTCCTTGACACGATCCAGCCGCGCCTGTTGGACTGCGGCCACCACATCGGCCTGATACTGGCAACTTTGCTCCTTGGTTTCCTGAGCAACCAAGGGGGTGGCAAAAAGGACCGCAACACTGGCGATACGCAACATGGGGGTCTCCCGGATTCGTTTCATCTGGTACAGCTTACCCGCGTGCGACGGCACCTTCCATCGCCCTTTTTCAAATCGCAACCTCGGCCTTCGACCCCCGGGTCGCACGTTCAGGGCCGGAGGCAGACGCCAACCTTACACTGCCAAATAGAAAAGCGGCCAGACCGATGGCTGACCGCTTTCCCAATACCTTGATTTAGCACCTTCATAGCCCTTTGGCGCGATAGCTTTTCGATACTTTGTCAATCGCGACCATGTAAGCCGCCGTGCGCAGATCATCTACATCACCCCGCTCATGCCAGACCTCACGCATCGCCTGATAAGCAATGCGCATCGTGTCATCGAGACCCGACCGCACCAGTTCAAGCTCATCCGCGCCCCTGAGATACCTGGCCTTGAAATCCGGAGACATCGACCACGCATCGCCAAGATACCGATCCAGCCGCTGCAGCTCGCTGACAATCAGCTCATGCCGCGCCTCTTCCTGGCGGCGCTGCATCCGGCCAAAGCGGATATGGCTGAGGTTCTTGACCCATTCGAAATACGACACCGTTACACCACCCGCGTTGGCATACATATCGGGGATGATGACCGTGCCTTT
The DNA here is from genome assembly GCA_000158135.1 of Rhodobacteraceae bacterium KLH11. GTDB lineage: Bacteria > Pseudomonadota > Alphaproteobacteria > Rhodobacterales > Rhodobacteraceae > Ruegeria. Next base: position 2,309,147 of record DS999531.1, on the reverse strand, counting down.
CTTGCGCAACACCTCATCCGCACCGGCCGTAACGGGCCCGTTTGCAGCCTCGATAATCAGCGGAGCCTTGATCCGGTCGGCATTGGACAGGTTGATCACCCCTTCCAGCGCGGCGGGGATCAGGATGTCACAATCAGCCTCAAGCACAGTGCCGCCTTCAGCCGAATGGGTGGCATCCGGATAATCCTTCACACCCCCGTGTTTGACGATCCACTGCCGCACGGCCTCTACATCAATGCCGTCGGGGTTAAACAGAGCCCCGTCCCATTCGATGACCCCGATGATGCGCGATCCGTCCTCCTCGCTGAGGAACTTGGCCGCGTGATAGCCCACATTGCCCAGCCCCTGCACAACGATACGCTTGCCATCCAGCGTCCCCGACATGCCCGCCTGTTTGACGTCCTCGGGGTTCCGGAAGAACTCGCGCAGCGCATACTGGATGCCCCGCCCGGTCGCTTCGACCCGCCCCGCGATACCACCCGCATTCAAGGGCTTGCCGGTCACACAGGCACGCGCATTGATGTCGGTTGTATTCATACGCGCATATTGGTCGGCCATCCACGCCATCTCGCGCTCACCCGTGCCCATATCCGGCGCGGGGACGTTCTGAGAGGGATTGATCAGATCACGTTTCGCCAATTCATAGGCAAAACGGCGGGTGATCTGCTCCATCTCGTGTTCTTCGTATTTGCGCGGGTCAATACACAACCCGCCTTTTGAGCCGCCGAAGGGTGCTTCAACCAGCGCACATTTATATGTCATCAGCGCAGCCAGCGCCTCGACCTCGTCCTGATTTACGGCAAGCGCATAGCGAATGCCGCCTTTCACGGGTTCCATATGTTCAGAATGAACCGAGCGATATCCGGTAAATGTATGGATATCACCGCGCAGACGAACACCGAACCGCACAGTATAGGTGGCATTGCAAACGCGTATCTTCTCTTCCAGCCCCGGCGGCAGGTCCATCAGAGACGCAGCCCTGTTGAACATCAGATCAACACTCTCACGAAAGCTGGGTTCTTTAATGCCGGTCATAAAATCCTCCGTGCCGATAAATGACATATGTCATGTCGTTTTGTCGCACTGCTGGTGAATTACCGCAATCAGTAACTGCACTTATTTTCATCGTTTCACGAACATCACGGCACGCGGAATGGCGTGAGTCGCGGATTAACGAATGCTGCATGATTGTCTCACCCTTCGAAACAAACCTGCTCAAAGTTCGTGAATAACGCCGAAATTCGTTAATAACGGCGGGTATAGCCGCCGCTACGCCCAAATCTCGCCACGATCCGTGTTTAAAAATTAATGCCGCAAAGGGCTGGCATCCGTGTGTCTGGTCGACAGAGGAATTCGTTATGCGCAAGTATGATTTGAAGGCACTGCTAAACCGTATCTATCGCGAGAACAGAAGCTCACGCCATCTGCGACGGTTTGCTGTTTCGACAGACGGCTCGATGACCATTCTGACACTCTTTCTGATCATGATCGTTTTCACCGTGGCCGGGTTTGCCGTCGATCTGATGCGCTATGACCGTGAGCGCGTGAGGCTGCAATACGCACTCGATCGCGCCGTCCTTGCAGCCGCAGACCTCGATCAGGAGCTGTGCCCGCGTGTTGTGGTAAATGATTATATTAGCAAGGAAGGCTTTGATCCGGGCATCATTGACGAGATCAAAGTGGATCCCGAGACCTGCCTCAACACCGACTCCAGCGATAGCGATGGCGATGGAACCGACAGCAGTGACGCAAGTGGCAGCGATAGCGACCCCAGCGACACAGCCAGCAGCGGTACCGAAAGTGGTTCCGATGGCACAAGCAGCGGCGGTGACACAGCTGGTACCAGCACCACAACCAACGCCGTCGAACTTCAGGGTAAGCGTAAGGTGGAAGCCAGCGCACAGTTGAATATCGAAACCCATTTTATGAAATGGAGCGGCGTAGACACGATCAATTCAACGGCTGTCAGCGCGGCTGAAGAATCCATCGGTAATGTCGAAATTTCACTGGTGCTGGATGTTTCTGGCTCGATGGAAGGGGCGAAACTGACTAATCTCCAGAAAGCAGCCAAAGATTTCGTCAAGGAAATGCTGGAAAAATCGGCAGATGATAGTCTTTCGATCTCCATCATACCATATTCTGAGCAGGTCGGCGTGCCAGACTATATGATGGACAAAATTAACACGACCGGTGGGAACAAAGTTGCCAATTGTATCGAATTCCAACCCGCTGACTTCACCGCAATACCGTTTACAGCCTTCTCAATAGGCGCCCCAAGTGAGGCAACAAATCCGCCCCCTTCCGTGCCTCAATCTTTGCATTTCACCAATCGTAGCAACGATTTTAGAAGGGGCGGTAATAGGGACCATCGGAGCACTAACGATGTTGTCTCCAGATTCTCCCCTTGGGACGCAAATTTTCCCTGCCGAGAAGATACCCCCACAGATCGGCGTGAAATGGTGGTTATTCAGAACGATCTCGACACCTTGAATAAACAGATAAATAATTTGGTAGCTGCAGGGAGCACTTCTATCAATATCGGCTTGAAATGGGGATTGGCACTTCTTGATGAGAGCATCCAACCCCTGATCAAAACAGTTGCCAACGACACGAATGTTCCGAAGATATTCGAGGACCGACCACGCCCAACCAATACAACCGACACTCTTAAGGTTGTGGTCTTGATGACGGACGGCAAAAACGATCTTCAGAGGGCAGTTGTACCACCTTACAACGATGGTCCATCTGATGTTTTCTGGAATGCAGGTGCGCAGGAGTACTCTGTACTTGTCGACGAAGACAATAGTCAGTTTTTGTGGCCTGATGTTTCAATAAATGAATGGACAAACAAGGACACCTCCAACCAAAAGTACTGGGAGCGGGAAGAATACCAGAATCATGCTTATGGTGCTGGCACAACTCGATACCGCCGCTGCAAGACATTTTATACATCAACAGGGCGATGCGCTAGTTTTTACGACGAGGTACGGGACGCCACGGAACTAGGCACTCAACCTGTTAGGTTGGAATGGCCTGATGTCTGGGCGCATACTGAGATCAAAGCAATTGAGTCACTCTTTAGGCGCACTAAAGGAGATACCTACGCAGACGACTTCATAAGAAACTCCATTGTTACTGCGGATATCTCGAAAAAGAACGAGCAGGTAGTTTCGCTTTGCGGAAAGGCTGAAGAGAAAGAAGTTCTTATCTTCTCAATCGCATTCGAAGCTCCCAGCAGCGTCAAGCAGATGCTGAAAGACTGTGCGGTCAAGCCTGCCCGGTACTACGAGGCAACCGGAACTCAGATCGAACGTGTGTTCGATTCTATCAGCACTTCCATTCAAAACCTGAGGCTGACCCAATGATACAGGCATCGCGGAAACGGCTGCGCGGGTTTCGCCGCAACGAAGATGGCATGGCCACTATCGAATTTTCTTTCTGGTTTCCATTTTTCCTTTATGTAGCCTATTCAGGTATGGATTTGGGATTGCTCTCGTTCCACCATGCCGATCTGGAACGCTCTCTGGATATGACAGTTCGGGAAGTTCGGCTTAACCGCCTGCCGGAGGGCGAGCCCGAATGGACACATGCCCTGCTGAAGGAAATGGTATGTGAGCGGGCTCTCATTTCCGAATGCTCAGAACACCTTGCGCTTGAAATGAAATCCATCGATCCACGCGTCGGTAACGAGCTAGACCCCGATCCCTTTTGCGTCGATACGCCGGCGACGATCCGTAGACCAGAAGATGTGGCCTTCGAACAAGGGACTTCCAATGAGTTGATGATCATCCGCGCTTGTCTCGAAGTTTCCCCTGTCTGGGGTTTTTCGATGATGGGTGATCTAGCGCAGCAAGACCCCGACGGCCAATGGGAATTGCATGCGACGACTGTGTTCGTCCATGAACCTTTCGGAGGATCATCCGACACCCCGACAACGGGCACTTCCGAAGGAACGGAGGAGGGGGCCGATGCCAGCTAACCTTACAAACTCAAGCCACATCAAAAGGCTGTTTGGCCGTTTCCTGAAACGTGAAGACGGCATCATCTCAGTAGAATCAATGTTGATATTGCCAATGCTGTTCTGGTCGATGTTTGCGTCGTACACCTACTACGACAGTTATCGTCAGAGCACCCTCAACATCAAAAGTACCTACGCTATTGCCGATACGATCTCGCGTGAAGATGAGGACGTGAACATCGCCTATATGAACACATTGTACGACCTGCTGCAGACGATGGTCGATACAAGAGCCCCCGTCTCGATGCGCGTGACCTATCTGACCTATGATGGAGAGAACGATGTTCATGATGTTCTTTGGTCCTGCGTTCGTGGGCAGGCCTATCAAAAGTGGATTGATGCGGAAATTGACAAGATCAAGCATCGACTTCCAGTAATGCCCGACAATGGCTCGATGATTGTGGTTGAAACCAACAACACCTATGTAGCGCCATTCAGGATTGGCTTTGAATTTAGCGACTTTCCGATGAACAACTTCGTGTTCACCCATCCGCGTGTTTTCGACAATATCGTCAACACCGATCCTGCCTGCTTCGAGGCTACCCCCTAGTCCCTTTCAGCCAATACGACTGACAGCATTTCTGACATGAATTTCGTCTCGGCGGCTGCTGTCATGCCGCCGATGCCCACCCGGTGGCCCAGGCGCCACCAAAGGCCCGGGGCCCATGTTTTTGGGCCTGAGGTCCGCGTTCTGATCAGGAAGCCGTTTGAGGGCTTGAAGGCAAAAACGCCGCGGTCAACAGCCTCGATGTTTTCGACGTCGCAGATCACCTGCCCTGATCCGGTACGCAACTCGGATCGGGTCAACTCGATCGTATCCTGTGTCGCATGCCACATGCGATATGCCAGCCAAAAGGCAGCCCCCCCCACCGCCAACAGGAATATCTGCCAGCCCAGCTGGGGCGGTGTGGCCAAGGCAACGTAAATCACCAGCACACCAACCGTGGTCAGCATCCCTACCCCGCTCCAGCGTCGGGGGGCGGAGGCCGAAACTCTAGCCAGCACTTCTTCTTGCATGTCATTCTCCTGATCTTCCGCCTGCTTTAGCGGCTTTGGCAGGCAATGGACAGCGCCCTTCGCATGTCTGAGCGTCATCGCACAGCTTCGGTGTTCCTGCGCAAATTGATCCACCCGCGCCGCCCCTTAAATTGCTGTCAAACATTCAGGAGGCAACCATGTCCCTCAGACCAACTCTCGAAACCCGAAAGGCGACCCCGACGATGGAGGGGGCCGGGGTCAAGCTGCATCGTGCCTTCGGGTTTCAGGACCCGTCTGAACTGGACCCTTTCCTGCTGTTTGACGATTTTAGGAACGACCACCCGCAGGATTATATGGCCGGTTTCCCGTGGCATCCGCATCGTGGCATCGAAACGATTACCTATGTCCTGTCCGGCTCGGTCGATCATAGCGACTCGCTGGGCAATAACGGGACGCTGGGTGCAGGGGATGTGCAGTGGATGACAGCCGGCTCCGGTATCCTTCATCAAGAGATGCCCAAGGGTTCTGCCAGTGGTCAGATGCACGGGTTCCAGCTTTGGGGCAATCTGCCCTCGGATCAGAAGATGACCGCGCCGCGGTATCAGGACGTGCAAAGCCGCGACATCCCCGAGATCATCGATGATGACGGCACAGCTGTTCGGGTGATCGTGGGTGAGTTCTGGGGGCGCAAAGGGCCGGTCGACGGGATCGCCGCTGATCCTCAATATCTGGATATCACCATACCCGCGGGTGTGAAAAAGACCTTTCGCATCGACACGTACCGCCGTGCCTTCGCCTATATCTTTCAGGGTGAGGCCGCCTTTGCCGACGCCTCAAACCCGACAGGGGTTTTGCTGGAAAAAGAAATTGCCGGGCAAGAGGTCAATATCCGCGACATGTCGGGTGACCGAACTCTGGTCCGGTTCGGCACCGGAGACGAGATCACGGTTCAGGCCGGGCCCCAGGGCGTGCGGTTTTTGCTGATCTCTGGCGCTCCGATAAACGAACCGGCCGCGTGGCATGGGCCAATTGTGATGAACACCCGGGCGGAATTGCATCAGGCCTTCAAAGAACTGCGCAACGGCACCTTCATCCGCCCGGCCCATTAGGGTCAGGTGGTCACTGCCTTGCGCACCATATCCCAATAAATCTGCTCGACCTCGTCCAGCGAAAGCCGCCCACCGCTGCGATACCAGGTGATCACGCCGTTCAACATGGCGATCACCGCCAACGTCGCGATTTTCGTGTCGGTAACCGAGAACTGCCCCGCTTGCCCACCGGATTGCAGGATGCTTTCAAGCGAATCCTCATATCGGCGGCGCAACGCTTCGATCTCGGTAAAATTCTCGGGTGTCAGGTTGCGCAGTTCCATATAGGCGATGAACACTTCGTCGGAACGTTGCAGATGAAAGCGGATGTGAAAGCCGACAAACTGGCGCAGCGCGTGCTGCGGATCGTCAGGACGGTCAAGATCATCATACGCCGCAAGCAGGTCTTGCATATGATCGCGCATCAGACGAAACAGCAGGCTCTGCTTATCGGGCGTGTAGTTGTAAAGCGCCCCCGCCTGCACCCCAACCTCACCCGCGATCTGCCGCATTGATACGGCGGCATAGCCGTGACGGGCAAACAGGCCCAGCGCCGCCTTGCGGATGCGGGGGCCGGTGATATCGGAATGGGAACCTTGTGTACGCGCCATATCTTTACCGTATCTGAACAGGCGTTCAGATAGAAGCCCGCTTGAACCGGCCTGATAAAAGGTGCATCACAAAAAGACAGGCCGAAACCCAAAAGGACCGTGATGAAGCTTCTGCCCCCCCTATTCCTTGTGTTGGTCACTGCAGGCTGCGCCGACATCCCCGAACTGGAAGGCAGTGAAACCGCCGCGTTGCGCAAGGCCCCTTACCCCAGGCTTGTCCCACTGGACACAAACCTTGTTCCCCCGGTCGACCCGGTCAGCGAAGCCGCCGAGGTGGAAGAAGACCTGAGCACACGCAGCGAAGCGTTGGCAAAGAAGGCTCAGGCGCTGCAGGACGCCCAGATCAACTAGGATTTCTTTCTAACCAGCAGTGGTTGGATGGATTGCACCTGCGCCCTGAACCCGTTAAGGCAGCGCGCAAAGGACAGTTGGCCATAAACGGCAGTATTTTCGAGCAGAAAGGACCCAGCGGAATGACACAGGCACTGAGGCTTGGAATTGCCGGATTGGGAACCGTCGGAATTGGTGTGGTCAAGATCGTGCGCCGCCATGCCGAACTGTTGCAGGCCCGCACCGGGCGGCCGATTGAAATCACTGCAGTCTCGGCCCGTGACGCGTCCAAGGATCGTGGTGTGAACCTGTCAGGTTATGCCTGGGAAACCGACCCGGTTGCCCTGGCCAAACGCGATGACATCGATGTTTATGTTGAACTGATGGGCGGCGAAAACGGCCCCGCGAAAGCCTCGGTCGAGGCGGCGCTGGCCAGTGGCAAAGATGTGGTCACCGCAAACAAGGCGTTGCTGGCAATCCATGGTCAGGAACTTGCCGAACAGGCCGAGGCCGCGGGTCGCGTCATCCGGTTTGAGGCTGCGGTTGCAGGTGGCATTCCGGTGATCAAATCCCTCACCGAAGGTCTGGCAGGCAATGAAATCACGCGGGTTATGGGTGTGATGAATGGCACTTGCAACTATATCCTGACCCGGATGCAGTCGCAGGAGTTGGGGTATAACGCCCTTTTCGATGAATGTGCCGAGCTTGGCTATCTTGAGGCTGATCCGAACCTTGATGTGGGTGGTATCGATGCGGCGCATAAACTGGCGCTTTTGTCCTCGATCGCCTTCGGAACCAAGCCGAATTTCGACGGGATCGAGATTGAGGGCATTCAGCATATCAGCCTCGATGATATCCATCAGGCCGCCGATATGGGGTATCGGATCAAGTTGCTGGGTGTGGCGCAGCACACCGCGCGCGGGCTGGAACAGCGGATGCAGCCCTGTCTGGTGCCCAGCGACTCGCCTCTGGGTCAGTTGGAGGGCGGCACAAATATGGTGGTGATCGACGGCGATGCGGTTGAGCAGGTCGTTCTGCGCGGCCCCGGCGCGGGTGAAGGCCCGACTGCCAGCGCGGTGATGGGCGATGTCTGTGATCTGGCGCGCGGTCTGCAGATCCCCACATTCGGGCGCCCTGCCACCTCATTGGAGGAAGCAGCACCTGCCATCACCGGCCTGCCCGCCCCGTACTATCTGCGGTTGGGCCTGTTGGATAAACCCGGCGCGCTGGCCAAGGTGGCCGCTATTCTGGGGGACGCGGGTGTATCGATCGACCGGATGCGCCAATACGGGCATACGGAAAGCACGGCACCCGTGCTGATCGTCACTCATAAAACCACGCGCACGACGCTGGACCACGCGTTGGAGGGGCTGCGTGCCACCGATGTTGTGGCTGGCGAAACCGTTGCCCTGCGCATTGAACAAGTCTGAACCCTTGCAGCCTGCACCATGCGCAGGCTATGCCGGTTCAAACGCCTTAGCTGACCAAAGGAATACCAAAGATGAATGCTGCCAAAACCGATTTCAACGACCGCCTGCTATCGTTGGGCCTCGCCCGGGTGGCAGAGCAGGCCGCACTGGCATCCGCCTCGCTGGTTGGCCGGGGTGATGAAAAAGCCGCGGATCAGGCGGCCGTCAACGCCATGCGCGAACAGCTGAACCTGCTGGACATCGCCGGTGTTGTGGTCATCGGTGAGGGCGAGCGCGATGAGGCTCCGATGCTGTATATCGGGGAAGAGGTCGGGACCGGCAGCGGACCGGGTGTGGATATCGCGCTGGATCCGCTGGAAGGCACGACGCTGACCGCCAAAGACATGCCCAATGCGCTGACGGTCATTGCCATGGGCCCGCGCGGCTCGATGCTGCATGCACCCGACGTGTATATGGACAAGCTGGCGGTTGGCCCCGGCTTCCCCGAAGGTGTTGTTAACCTGGACATGAGCCCGCGCGAACGTGTCGAGGCGCTGGCCAAAGCCAAGGGGTGTGAGCCTGCAGATATCACCGTCTGTATTCTGGAGCGCCCCCGCCATGAAGCGATGATCGCCGAGGTCCGTGCGACCGGGGCGTCGATCCGTTTGATCACGGATGGCGACGTGGCCGGTGTTATGCATTGCGCCGAAAGCGAAGTGACCGGGATCGATATGTATATGGGTCAGGGAGGGGCACCCGAGGGTGTGCTTGCTGCTGCGGCGCTGAAGTGCATGGGCGGTCAGATTTTCGGTCGTCTGCTGTTCCGCAACGATGATGAACGGGGCCGTGCGGCGAAGGCCGGTATCACCGATCTGAACCGGATCTATGCCCGCGATGAGATGGTGACAGCGGATGTGATCTTTGCCGCAACCGGTGTCACGGGCGGGTCGTTACTGCCACGCATCAAGCGTGAGCCGGGTTGGGTTGAGACCACGACATTGCTGATGCGTTCCAAGACCGGTTCGGTCCGGCGCATGTCTTACCGCACGCCCATGTGGTCGCATAAAGACGCGTAGCGGCTTGCGCCGCTGCCTTCGGCGAGAGTATTTGTGAAAAGATGAAAAGGCCGGGTCCGAAGGGGCTCGGCCTTGGTGCATGAGGTGAGATGTGGCGTTTCTGGGTGTAGAGCAATCACTGAGCGGGCGGCGTTGGGTTGGGCCGGGGGTCGAGGTCGAGCGGGCGGCCGAGATGATGGTGCAGCAGACCGATCTGCCGCGGGCGGTGTGTCAGGTTCTGGCCCGGCGCGGGGTGCCAGCCATGGAAGCCACAGGGTTTCTGGAGCCCCGGCTGAAGGAGTTGCTGCCCGACCCGCGCCTGATGAAAGATATGGAACAGGCGGCGACCCGGTTCCTGGAGGCCGTGCGCAACCGGCAGCGGATCGCGGTCTTTGCTGATTACGACGTGGACGGGGGCAGTTCCGCGGCGTTGCTGCTGGTCTGGCTGCGGCAGATGGGGGTGCAGGCGACGCTGTATGTGCCTGACCGGATCGATGAAGGGTACGGCCCGAACATACCAGCGATGCAAGAGCTTGCGGCGGCGCATGATCTGATCATCTGCGTGGATTGCGGTACGCTCAGCCACGAGCCCATCGCTGCGGCGAAGGGAGCGGATGTGATCGTATTGGATCACCATCTGGGCGGGGAGACTCTGCCCGATTGCGTCGCGGTGGTGAACCCCAACCGACAGGATGAAAGCGGTGATCTGGGGTATTTCTGCGCAGCTGCGGTGGTGTTTCTGATGCTGGTCGAAGCTGGCCGGCAGGTGCGTGCGGCAGGTGCGAAAGGCCCTGATCTGATGGCGCTGCTGGATCTCGTGGCGTTGGCCACGGTAGCCGATGTCGCGCCGTTGATCGGGGCCAACCGGGCGCTGGTTCGGCAGGGGTTGAAGGTGATGGCCCGGCGCCAGCGGCCCGGCCTTGTCGCCTTGTCTGATGTTTCGCGCATGGATAGCGCGCCTTCCAGCTATCATCTGGGGTTTCTTTTGGGGCCACGGGTCAACGCAGGCGGACGGATCGGTCAGGCCGATCTGGGTGCGCGCCTGCTGAGCACCGATTCGATCACCGAAGCCGAAGCCCTGTCGCAACGGCTGGACGCGCTGAACACCGAACGGCGTGAGATTGAAAACGCTGTGCGCGCTGCAGCATTGGCGCAAGCCGAGGAACGCGGGCTCGACGCGCCTTTGGTCTGGGCGGCGGGCGAAGGCTGGCACCCGGGCGTGGTGGGCATCGTCGCCTCACGCCTGAAAGAGGCTGCCAATCGCCCGGCCATTGTGATCGGCTTTGACGGCGACGAAGGCAAGGGCTCGGGCCGTTCGATCTCGGGCGTTGATCTGGGGGCTTCGATCCAGCGCCTTGCGTCCGAAGGCTTGCTGGTCAAGGGCGGCGGACACAAGATGGCGGCGGGCCTGACGGTCATGCGCGATCAATTGGAGCCTGCCATGGCGCGCCTGTCAGAGCTCTTGGCCAAACAGGGTGCCGGTCAGAGCGGCCCCGCTGATCTGAAACTGGACGGCACATTGATGCCCGCTGCCGCCACGGTTGATCTGATCGAACAGATCGAACAGGCGGGTCCCTTCGGGGCCGGAGCCCCTGCCCCACGATATGCCCTGCCCGATCTGCAGGTGCGGTTTGCCAAACGTGTCGGAGAGACACATCTGAAGCTTTCGCTCTCTGACGGGATGTCCGGCGGGCTGGACGCCATCGCCTTTGGCGCGTTCGATGGCCCGCTGGGGGATCGCCTGAGCAATCACGGCGGCGCGCGGTTCCATTTCGCCGGTCGGCTAGAGGTGAATTCATGGGGCGGGCGGCAAAGTGTGCAACTGAGGCTGGAAGACGCGGCAGAGGCTGGTTGAACACAGTTTCCGCTTCGCGTCAAAAGGGTCAAAAAACTTTCACAGCCTTGCGTTTTTCGTCTTGCGGGGGTGCTGGGTTATCCGTAAAAGGCCCTCCACAAGCCAGCGTGGCCCGTTCGTCTATCGGTTAGGACGCCAGGTTTTCAACCTGGAAAGAGGGGTTCGATTCCCCTACGGGCTACCAACTTGTATTTTAACTTATTTACCAATGGCTTAGCGGAGGCTAACCTTGGTTTACGTAGGTTAGCCATTTAGTGGCCCGTTCGTCTATCGGTTAGGACGCCAGGTTTTCAACCTGGAAAGAGGGGTTCGACTCCCCTACGGGCTACCATTTTTCATTTAAAATCAGATACTTGAGAAGCACAATGGTCACGCTTTCAATCCTTGAGTGTTTTTCGATTGATACTGCAATCTATGCGGACTAATCTTAAGCTGTCAGCCGTGTTATCCGAGACGCAAGTCCTAGATACTCACAGCGGAAACCCCCGGAGTTTGCTTCTCAGGCCTCTCCGGGGTTCTTTCTTTTTGCCGTGAAATTATTTGCTTGTACGTTGTTTAAGATGAACAAGTTTGAGGAAAACCTGCACAGGTATCGTCGAACCGTTTCCTACGAATGCCCTTTGAAATCACATCGTCGCAGGTTAGCCATACGCAGTGTTTTCTTAAGGGTATCAACGTGCAATAAAGACATGGTTAGCCAACATAAGTGGTTGATTTAAATGATAGTCCACGTGTTCCCTACGGGCTACCATTTTTCGCAAACGTTTCATCTGGGCAGGGCTTACAGCACTTGTCAGGCCCCATCGCTGGCAGAGTGTGCTGTTACTGCGCGTGTTACCTGTGTATATAAACCGCGCATTCGGCCCGGCGCGCGATCCGCGCGGCTGTGGAGCCCAGAAAATACCCGGTCGCGCCGGGCTTTTGTGATCCCACAATGATGAGATCCGCGCCCGCGTTCTTGGCATATTCAGGTATGCGTACACCCGCTTTGCCAGAGATGACATCGATGGAGATGTCAGGCGCATCTGCAGCGATGTCGCGCAGTTTCGCCTTTACGCTTTCGGACAGATGATTGGCTTGTTTGACGGTCACGAACTCGGTCACGAATCCCGGGATCTCTTCAAGGACGGTGACCAGTGTGGTCCGGCCCCCGTCCGCCAGCAAACGCCGAGCGATTTCAAGCTTTTGCCCGGCCAGGTTTTCATGATCCAAAGCGACAGGAATAAGGATATGATTGGGCATGTGATGCTCCTGATTATGCGCGGGAACGCTGGTTTCACTCACGACGCAGCGGGCTTGTGCGTCAGTCTTTGGGAATAAGAACAGTCTTGGGTGCAGCGACCCTACCCGCCCTGATATCCTGAAAGGCAGCCGCGCCGTCGGACAGATCACGGGACTCGACCCAATCAAGCGGCCCCAGACGCCCATCGAACATGGCATTGGCCGTGTCACGGAAATCTGCGTTGGTATAGGTATAGGTGCCGATAAAGGTGATCTCTTGCAGGGTCATGCGACGGATATCCAACCCGCCGGTATCTTCCCCCAACCCGATATGAACGATCACACCGCCCGGCGATGCCAAGACCGAGGCGGTTGCCCGTGTGGCGGCATAGCCGACCGCGTCAACCACAAGAGGAACGGCCCCCTCAGCCTGTTCGATAGCATCTATGCCGCATTTCCGGCTCAGGTAATCGCGGCGCGCGGGATTAGGCTCCAATACCGATACGGCCTCGCATCCCATCGCTTTCAGGGCCAGCGCCGCGGCCAGCCCGATTGTGCCGCCTCCGATGATCAGGGCGCGCTTTTCCATCGAAGGATGCAACGCGTCCAACCCCAGACGCGCGGCATGCCAACTTACGGCAAGCGGTTCGGCCAAAGCTGCTTTGAGCAGCGAGACCCCCTCGGGCACCGCAATCAGGTTGCTTTCGGGCATCGTGAGAAATTGTGCAAACGCCCCCTCGCGCGGTGGCATCGAGATAATTTGCCTTTGAGGGCACAGGTTTTCGCGACCTTCCTTGCACGCCGGACACACGCCACAACTGACCAGAGGATTGATGGTCACCCGCTCACCATCACGAGGGCCCCCGGTGATGACACCGGCAGCTTCGTGCCCCAGTATCAAAGGGGCGGGGCGACGGTCATCGTGCCCCAGATACGCGTGCATGTCCGAACCGCATATGCCCACCGCGCTGACCCGGATCAGATGCTCACCCGGCGCAGGCACCGGATCGGGTACGTCGCGATAGCCAATTGTTTCCGGGCCATCATAGATCAGTGCTTTCATTTCGCCGTATACCCCCCGTCCAGCATCAATACCTGCCCGGTCACGTATCGCGATGCGTCCGAACACAAAAACAGCAATGGCCCGTCAAGGTCGGCGGGTTCACCGTTTCTGCCGATGCAGGTCTGCGCCGCATTACGCGCCGCGCGTTCTTTGTCGGCAAAGACGGCGGCTGTAAGCTCGGTCTCGAAAAACCCCGGTGCCAGTGCGTTGGTGTTGATGCCGCTGCCGGACCAGGCCTGCGCCATCGCGCGGGTCAGCTGTGCGACCCCTCCCTTACTGGCCCCATAGGCGAGACCGCCGGGAAAGGCGCGAAAAGACTGGAGAGAGGCAAAATTCACGATCCGCCCCCACCCTTTGCGCTGCATCTCGGGCACCAGCTTCTGGCTAAGAAAGAACGGCGCCGTCAGGTTCACCGCCAGCGTGGCATCCCAGCCTTCGGCGGTGACGACATCGGCCGCTTCCCTTGTATTCAAACCCGCTGCATGAACCACGATATCGGGGGGGCCGAATTTGCTTGCGATACGCGCGACCAGATTGTCCATCCCGTCGCGATCCGCCACATCGCCCTGCACCGCCGCAAGCGTACCGCCCGCATCGGCGCATACCTCTGTCAGCATCTCTGCGCGCCGCGCAACGGCAACAACCGAGGCCCCGGCCCGCGCCAATACCTCTGCCGCGCGACGCCCAAGGCCAGAGCTTGCGCCTGTAACACAAGCCACCCGCCCTTCGACGCGCAACAAATCCGCAGGCGCTGCCTCAGCCATCGGCGGTCAGGTCGAAGTTTTCGCCGGGGAAGTATTTCTGCAACCGGATATCGGCCGTGCGGGCATGGCCTTCCATTCCTTCCAGCCGGGCAATACGCGCCGTCGCTTCGGCAACGGGTTTTGCACCTTCCCGGGTGGCGCGCTGCCATGTGACGATCTTCATGTATTTATGGACACTCAGGCCGCCAGTATAACTGGCAGCGCCCGATGTCGGCAGTACATGGTTGGTACCTGAGGCCTTGTCGCCAAAAGCCACTGTGGTTTCTTCACCCAGAAACAGAGAGCCATAGCATGACAGCCGATCCAGCCACCACTCAAGATCATCGGCCTGAACGGTGAGGTGTTCGGGGGCATAATCATCCGAGCAGGCCGCCATCTCTTCGCGGTCGCCGCACAGGATGACCTCGGCATAGTCGCGCCACGCGGCAGCCGCGTTGTCGCGGTTGACCTCTGGCAGATCGTCGATCAGCGCCGGAACAAGGCGCATCACCTCTTCGGCCAGCGCGCGATCATCCGTCACCAGCCAGACAGGCGAGTTATAGCCGTGCTCGGCCTGCCCCACGAGGTCGGTTGCAACGATCATCGGATCGGCTGTCTTGTCGGCAAGGATCAGGCTGTCGGTCGGGCCCGCGATCATGTCGATCCCGACGCGCCCGAACAGCATCCGCTTGGCCTCGGCCACGAACTGATTGCCAGGACCAACAAGGATGTTGGCCTTGGGCAAGCCAAACAGGCCAAAGGTCATCGCGGCAACCCCCTGCACGCCCCCCATGGCCAGAATTTTGTCAGCGCCGCAGACTTTCGCTGCGTATATTATCGCCGGGGCAATCCCCACGCCGGGACGCGGCGGTGAACATGCAACGATATTCTTGCACCCCGCCACCTTGGCCGTCGTCACCGTCATGATCGCGCTGGCAATATGGCTGTAGCGCCCGCCCGGCACGTAACACCCCGCCGCCGACACCGGGATCGCCTTTTGACCCGCAATCAGCCCGGGCACCACTTCAACCTCGAAATCGGCGACTGTGCTTAACTGGGCCTCGGCAAAGCGGCGTACATTGTCATGTGCGAACTGAATATCGCGCCGCAGCTTGTCCGGGACCAGCGCCGATGCTGCTTCGATTGCCTCAGGCGACAGGATGATCTCGCCTTCATACTGATCGAATTTGGCCGCATATTCCAAGGCCTTGGCATCACCGCCAGCCTCGATCTCATCGAGGATTTCCCGAACAATTTTCTTGGTTTCCGAGGCATCGCTTTTGGACGTGAGCGTTGCTTTCTTGAGGTATTCTCTCGGCATATGACAGACCTATTTATATATATCAGGAAGAAAGACGGTTGAGATCGTCGGCACATACGCGATGAACAATGTCACAATCAGCATGAACAACACAAAAGGTATGGCGCGATAGGCGATCTTCAGGATGGATTCGCCCGTCAGCCCCGAGACGACGAACAGGTTCAACCCCAGCGGCGGCGTGATGAAACCAACCCCCAAAGCGGTGATCATCATGATGCAGAACTGAATCTCGTTCATGCCGATATTGTCAGCCAGCGGCTTCAGGATCGGCGCAAGGATCACAATGTTTGGCGTGGTCTCCATGACACAGCCGGACGCGATCAGGATCAGGATCATCATCAGGATCAATACCCAGGGCTCTTCGCTGACCGAAGTGGCCGCAGCCACGAACCCCTGAGGCACACCCAGAATGGCCAGGGCCTGCGCCAGCGGCAGCGAGAAGGCGATGATCGGCAGGATCACCCCGTTCACCTTGGCCGAGCTGACCAGCATCGAAGGAAAATCGCTCAGCTTCAGTGTGCCAAGGATGAACCCCATGATGATGGTGACAACAACCGCCGTCGCGCCTGCTTCGGTTGGCGTCAGGCGACCCGAGAAGATGCCATAGAAGATGATCCCCGGCACGATGAACGCATACCAGCCTGACTTGAGCGCTGTACCCAGCCGCGAGAAATACTCGCCCATGCTGATATTGCCGCCACCTTCCCAGCCATAAAGCCGGTTCATGATGATATTGGTGGCCAGGATCGACAGCAGGATGGCAACGCCCGGGATGACCGCCGCAAGAAACAGGGTCGAGGCGGATATCCCCAGCACAAGGCCAATGATGATATAGGCAATCGAGGGCGGGATCAGGATACCGGTACAGGCCCCTGCAGCCACCAGCGCACAGGCATAGGGGCGCGGATAACCGGATTCGACAAGCCGGTTGATCGTCATCCGGCCAACGGCGGCCGCTCCGGCAGCGTCCGAGCCCGAGATGGCGGCAAACATACCGCAGACAAGCACGGTTGCCGACCCGAAACCGCCCTTGGCGAACTGGGTCAGCGCTTCGGCCACGTCAAGGAACTTGCGGCTTAGCCCGGTGCGCACCAAAACGTCCCCGGTCAGGATGAACAGCGGCACAGCCGTCAGGGCGAAATGGTCAATACCGTGAAACAGGCTTTCACCCACCAAAGACAAGGGCAGCGCGCCCGAGAGCAGCAGCATCGCAATCGCCGAGGCCCCGATAGCAGCCCAGACCGGTATGGCAAGGGCCACAAGCACCACGAAAATGATCACGGGACCGTAGAAATCCCAGCCGAGTTCGACCGTTTGATTGAGTTGGTTCCAGAGCATGGGTGCCTCCTCAATCGAACAGCTTGTCGCCTTCGTAAACGGGGCGCCCGTTACGAAGATCGTTGATATCACGCAGGAAAGACTGGATCAGCCGTATGATGACCAATCCAAATCCAAGGGGAACGGCAGACAGGAACCAGACCTGGCTGATCCGCAAACCGTGGGTCACCGATCCGAACTTGCCAGAGACGAGCACCGTCTCGAACGACCAGAAAAAGGCCACGATGGCCACACCGAACATGACGATGTCACCAAGGATGTAGAGCGCCGCCTTGGTGCGCCATCCGACATACTGCATGATGACATCGATGCGGATATGGCCACGTTCGCGCACGGCAGCCGCCGCACCGATCCAGGCCAGATAGATGAATGAATACCGGACGATTTCTTCGCCCCAGATCGAGGAATAGGCAAGAAGTTCGCGCCGCAGCACCTCGATGAACATGGTCGCAACCAGCATCGTGTAGAACACCAGCAAGAGCCAGCGCTCTGCATTCTGGTCGAGAAGTCGAACAATCCGCGACATGTAACTCTCCCGTTGGCCCCAAACGCGTGTGCGCCCGGCGGTCCGGTTTCGAAATCAGGAATGGCTGGGCGGCGACAGCTGCGCCGCCCAGCGCCTGTTGTTACGCGTCGTGGACGTAGTGGCGGCCCATGGTTCCGGCGGCCTCTTCAAGCTTGGCAAAATTGTCCATCGAACCGGCAAGCTCGACCTTGAACTCATCCCAGTCGGGCAGTTGATACCCGCCTGTGGCCTGCCATTCGCCAAGCTGATCATCGGTCAGGCTGTGGAATTCGACCCCGGCCTTGGCCAGTTCGGCCATTGCATAGGTCCGCGCCGAAGGCACTTTGGCAAGGTTCTGATCGGTGGTCATTTCACCCGCCCATTCGATACCTTCCTGCACATCGCCGGGCAGCGAATTGAACCATTCAAGATTCATCGAATAGACCTGACTGTCCGGCACCGCCTGAGTAAAGGTCACATGGCTGAGGATGTCCTTGAAACCAAAGACAAACAGCGCGCCAACCGATGGATCAAGCGCATCCGCAACACCCTGTTTGATGGCCGAGGGGGTCTCGCCCCAGGCAACCGGTGTCGGGTTGGCACCCACCATGCGATAGTACTGCTGCAGCATTTTCGAGCCCGGAACGCGGAACTTCACACCGTCCAGATCGCCCGGGGTAATGACCTTGTTCCCGCCTTTACGCACCGCAACAACGCGCGGGTCGATCACGACATAGAACAGCGCCTTGAAGCCCGACGCCTCAATCTTGGGGTGTACTTCCGATTTCCACGCATCCGATCCGACAAGGTTGGTAAACCGTTGGTTAGAACCGCAAAAATAAGGCATGTTGATCAGGTCAACCGCGCTGGTATAAGGCGCAAAATTCGACAGCGAGTGCTGGGCGCATTGAATGGTACCAGTCTGAACCGCCTGCGCCAACGCACCGCCTGCCCCCAGCTGCCCCCCCGGGGCCAGCTTTACATAGACCTTACCGTTTGTTGCGTTTTGGATGTTTTCTTTCAGATCAAGCTGCATGATCGGATAGCTGCGCGACGCCCCAAGCACATAGGCTGTGGCCAGCGTCATCACGTGATCTGCTGCCGCCTCGCGTTCTTTTTCTTCCCTTGCGGTCTGCGCGACCGCCTCGCTTGACCAAAGCAGCCCGCTTGCCCCTGCAACTACCGCCGCAGTGAAACTGCCTGTTCCGGCCAGCTTCAGAAAGTTTCTGCGCTCTTCCGAAGCTAATCCAAGTTTTTCACGGTCCATGTTTTCCTCCCTACACGTCGCGTTTTTTGATTATTCCGAGTTTTTCGTCGCCTCCTCGCGCCGAAGAACAGCCACAACGAAGGCAATAGATGCTGCAAACAGCGTCAGCATCTCTCCGACGTCACCAAGAAAGGGAGCACCCGAAAACGCGCCCAATGCCACGTTGACGAGGAAGATTGCGAACAGAACCACGGCGGCCACCAGATACATGCCACCCTCCCTTTTATCGATTCGTGATGAATGTAAGCGCTTACATTTTCTCTTGCAAGCGCTTACATTTGATCCACACCGAATCCTTTTGCTAGATGGCTGCGGATCGCGGATTATCGCGACCGCATGATCGACGGACCAGATGGATGCCCGAACAAAAACTGAAAAGACCAAGAACCGGACGCCCGGATGCGTCCCCCACGCTGGAAGATGTTGCGCAACGCGCCGGGGTCTCGACTGCAACCGTTTCGCGATGCCTCAATGATCCCGCCCGCGTCAGCGAGGTTACCCGCACGCAGGTCCTCAAGGCTGTCGATCTGCTGGGATACGCCCCGAACTTCGGCGCACGCGCACTGGCGGCCAAGCGCACCGACACGTTCGGAGCCATCATTCCAACCATGGAAAACGCCATCTTCGCACGCGGTCTGCAGGCGTTTCAGGAAGAGCTTGAGCGCAATGGTATCACCCTGCTGGTCTCCAGTTCGTCCTACAGCCCCGAGCTTGAGGAAAAACAGATCCGCGCCCTGATCGCACGCGGTGCCGATGCCCTCTTGCTTATCGGACATGACCGGACGCAGCAAAGCTATGATCTTTTGGAACGCAAGCGCATCCCTCACGTAATTGCCTGGTCTATCGCACCCGATGTTCCCAGAACGTCAATCGGGTTTGACAACCGGACAGCCATGAAGACACTGACCCACGAAGTCCTCGCGCTTGGACACCGGCATCTTGCCGTCATTTCCGCCCCCCGCGCCGGGAATGATCGCGCCAGAGACAGATGCCGCGGCGTTGTTGACGCGATGGTCCAGCACAACTTCGATCCGGACAGGTTGCGCATCATCGAGACCCCCTATTCCATCTCGAACGGGGCCGAGGCATTCCAGACGCTGGTTACCACAGCCAGCAGGCCAACCGCCGTGCTCTGCGGTAACGATGTGCTTGCTGCCGGAGCACTTACCCGCGCCCGCGAACTTGGGCTGCGCGTGCCGGAAGACATCTCGATAACCGGTTTCGACGACATCGAAATCGCCCAGATCGTATCCCCCGGATTGACCACGGTTCATGTCCCGCACCGGCAAATGGGTACACATGCGGCAAAACTGTTGGTTGCGATGCGAAACAATGAATATGCGGATGATCCGGCGAGTAGTGTCGAACTTGACGCAACAATCAAGTGGCGCGACTCGCTGGGCCCCGTGCCTGAAACCGGGGCCAATACAACGGATTGAGATTCAATCCAAAAACCCGGCGCTGCAAAACGACCGCAGCTTGACACTCTAACTTCAAAAGAGGTTGGCAGTTCGTGGTGTAGTAAGTCCGGTGGCGGGGAGACAGGGATTCGAACCCTGGGAACGCTCTCACGTTCAACGGTTTTCAAGACCGCCGCATTCGACCACTCTGCCACCTCCCCGCGTGTTGCCGGGTCTATGACGAGATTGGCCCGGAGGCAAGCCATAAAGCGGGAAATATTGCCGAAGCCAAAGCAGCAGCCTTTCCTTGGCCACAAGCCCGCGTTATGATCCGCAGCAGAGACCGCTTGAGACTGGCAAAAGAACCAGCGAAACGGCGGTGGGGCGCGGCCGACATGGCCTTGTCAGGCAAGGGATTGAGACGATGGAGCGAGCTACGGGCACACGCTTTGGGCCGAAACGGCTGGCAATTCTGGCCGTGGCGTTGACCGCCTTGGCCGGATGCGAAGAGGGGTTTGGCCTGCAAGAACCCTCGGCCGAGGAAGACACGACCGAGGACGCGGACAACACCAATCGATTTGAACTGTTCCCCGAGGCAACATCGGGCCAACAACGTGATGTTGAAGCCCCCGAGGTGTTTCAGGTCACCGAGGCCGGGTTGTGGGACGGGCGCCCGTCGCTGGGCGGCATCTGGGTCGCCCATCCCGACGTGACTCAGCCCCAGCGGGTCGTGATCAAGAACACCGCCAACAACAAATCCGTCACCGGCGCGCTATTCCGTCGGGAACGCAACCTGCCGGGGCCTGCGCTGCAGGTCTCGTCTTCGGCAGCCGAAGAGTTGGGGATGCTCGCAGGGGCTCCGACCAGGGTGCAGGTCGTCGCGCTGCGGCGTGAAACGATTGAACAACCGCCTGCCCCGGTCGAAGAAGAACCAACCGATGCGACAGATGGCGCGGCAGAAACCGAGACCGCCGCGGATACCCCTGAAGCGGACGCACCCGAGCAGCCTCAGAAACGCAAGTGGTGGCAGAAGAAGAAATCAAACAAAGAGACGAATACAGCTGCCGCCGTCGCAGCCGGAGCGGCGGCAGACGCGGCGGTTGCCTCCACTGGCGATGATGCAGCGTCCTCGGTTGTTCAAGGTGCCGAAAATACCCCGCCTGACACCCCTGCCCCTGCAGAGACCTCCGCCCCGGCTGCCGAGCCAACGTCTGCTGCGCCACAAGCTGCGGCCTTGTCTGATCCCGAGGTCACGCCCCCGGTCGAGAAACCGGCCAAACGCAAGTGGTGGCAAAAGAAGGATCCTGACGAGATCACCGAAACGCCTCTGGACCCGATTGCCGGGGCAGAGGCAGCCATCGACGCCTCTGAACCAACCGCAGCCGCGGCACCTGCTGCGGCAAGTGTCACGGCAGCAGGCGGATTGGCCAAACCCTTTGTGCAGGCGGGGACCTTCAGTGTTGAGGCCAACGCCAAAAGCGCGGCAGAAAAAATTCGCCGTAACGGGATGTCGGCAGATGTGCGAGAACTGCAGAGCGGTGACGCTTCGGTCTGGCGCGTTCTGGTTGGTCCTGCTGCGACCCGCGCAGAACGGCGGGCCCTGCTGAACGATGTAAAAGACCTTGGGTTTACAGATGCCTTTACGGCCAGGAACTGACAGAACAGGAGGCTCATGATGCTTTCCGCCATACGATCCACAATCCTTGCCCTCGGGCTGGCGCTTCTGGCGCTGCCGGTCCATGCGTTCGATACAACGGCCCGCGCGGCCTATGTCATAGACCAGAAAACCGGCACGGTGCTGTTGTCAAAAAATGCCGACCAGCCACTGCCTCCGGCCTCGATGTCAAAACTCATGACGCTCTATGTCGCGTTCGAAGCGTTGCGCGATGGTCGGCTGACGCTGGATGAAACGCTGCCCGTCTCGGAACATGCCATGAGCTATGGTGGCTCGACCATGTTCCTGAACACACAAGACCGGGTGCGGGTCGAAGACCTGTTGCGCGGCATCATCGTGCTGTCTGGCAACGATGCCTGTGTGGTGATCGCCGAGGCGCTCAGCCCTGATGGGAGCGAGGCCGGGTTTGCCCGTTTCATGACCCAGCGGGCGCAGCAGATGGGCATGAACGACTCGAACTTTGCCAACTCCAATGGATGGCCCGCTGCCGGGCATATGATGTCGGTGCATGATCTGGCGGTTCTGGCCGACCGGTTGATCACCGATTTCCCGGAATATTACCCCCTCTTTGCCGAAGAAGAGTTCGAGTTTGACGGGCGCGCGCCCTCGAACTCGCGCAACCGCAATCCCTTGCTGAAGCTGGGGATCGGGGCGGATGGCCTTAAAACCGGCCACACCCAAGAGGCCGGGTATGGCCTTGTCGGATCGGCCAAACAGGGTGATCGCCGGGTCGTGTTTGTTCTGTCCGGTCTCGACAGCGTCGGCAAGCGCGCAGAGGAGGCCGAGGCCGTGGTTAACTGGTCGTTTCGAAATTTTGTCGAGAGGACAGTTGCCAAGGCAGACGAACCCGTAGCGCAAGCCAGGCTGTGGATGGGGGCCGAGAAAACCGTGGGGCTGGTGCCCGAACAGGACCTGACCCTGCTGTTCCCGGTTCTGAGCGACAAGGACATCAAGGCCGAAGTGGTTTATGACGGCCCGATCAACGCGCCGGTCGCAAAGGGCCAGAAACTGGCCGAACTGGTGATCCGGCCCGAGGGGCTGCCGGAAATCCGTCGCCCGTTGGTCGCTGACAAAAGTGTGGCACAAGGTGGTTTTGTTGTGCGCATGCTGACCGTCGGTGGTATCGTCCTGAAAGATGTGATCAATATCCCGCTGGATCAATTGTGACGCCCGGCGGAATGTTCCTGACTTTTGAAGGTATTGACGGTTCAGGCAAATCCACGCAGGCGCGCCTGCTGGCCGAGCATCTGCGCCGCGAAGGCCATGAGGTCATTCTGACCCGCGAACCGGGCGGGTCGGATGGAGCCGAAGAAATCCGCAATCTGGTGTTGCAGGGTGATCCCGACCGCTGGTCAGCTGAAACCGAGATCCTGTTGTTCACAGCCGCCCGGCGCGACCATCTGGAACGCACGATTGAACCTGCACTGGCTGCCGGAAAAGTGGTGATCTGTGACCGTTTTGCTGACAGCACCCGCATGTATCAGGGGCTGTCACGGGGTGATCTGCGCGGGCTTGTGGATCAGTTGCACAACCTGATGATCGGGCGCGAACCCGATCTGACGCTGCTGATCGACATGGACCCGGGAACCGGCCTGTCGCGCGCCAAAGGGCGTCAGGGCGCGGAAGAGCGGTTCGAGGATTTCGGCCTCGACCTTCAGCAGCAGATGCGCGCAGGATTTCTGGCACTGGCGCAGGAGTTCTCTGACCGGTTTCGCGTGGTGGACGGCAACCGAAACATGGACAGTGTCGCGCAGGATGTGACAAAGGTTGTCATGATGGCCCTGCGATAGATCGAGACATGAGCGACGATACCCCCTCTCCGGATCAGGCCCCCGGTGCCCTGCACCCGCGCGAAACCGTGCGCCTGTTCGGACAAGGCGCGGCAGAACAGGCGTTTCTAAACGCATATACCTCGGACCGGTTGCATCATGGCTGGCTGCTCTCCGGCCCGCGCGGCGTGGGCAAGGCAACGCTGGCCTGGCGGATTGCCCGGTTCTTGCTGGCAACCCCTGCGGTTGAAGAGGATGGGCTGTTCGGCGCCCCTCCCCCACCGGATACGCTGGAAATCGACCCCGATCACCCGGTCGCGCACCGCATTCTGGCGGGGGCCGAACCCGGCCTTGCCGCCATCACCCGATCCGTGAACGATCAGGGGCGGCTGCGCAATGAGATCGTCGTCGATGACATCCGCAAACTTGGCCGGTTCTTTGGTCTGTCATCGGCGGATGGCGGACGTCGGGTTGTCATTGTGGACGCAGCTGATGAGATGAATGTCAGCGCCGCAAACGCGCTGCTGAAAATGCTTGAAGAGCCACCCGCACACACAACATTGCTGTTGATCTCGCATCAACCCTCGCGCCTGCTGCCAACCATCCGGTCGCGGTGTCGCACCCTGCGCCTGTCGCCGCTTGGGGCAGAGGACATGCAGGCTGCGCTGGCTCAGACCGGTGCGGACCTGACCGGCCAGCCCGGTCATCTGGCCGCCCTCGCGGCTGGATCGGTGGGCGATGCGGTGCGCCTGATCAATCTGGGCGGGCTGGAGCTTTATGCCGAACTGATCGGAATATTAGGAACCCTGCCCCGGCTTGACCGGCAGCGCGCGCTGAAACTGGCAGAAACCGCAGCACAGCGCGGGGCTGCCGAACGGTTTGACCTGCTGTTGTCGCTGATTGACATCGCCTTGGCCCGGCTGGCGCTGACCGGCGCAACGGGCGCAGCGCCGCAACCCGAAGCGGCCCCGAACGAGGCTGAAACGCTGGCCCGTCTGTCCGGCTCGCCCCATCAGGCGCGCCAATGGGCCGAGGCCGCCGCCCTGATCACATCACGCGCCCGGCATGGGCAGGCGGTGAACCTTGACCCTGCCTCACTAGTTCTAGATACGGTGTTCAAGATACAGGAAACCGCCGGTCACAGCAGATGAGCCCCATCCCCGAAATTACCGACAGCCATTGCCATCTGGATTTCCCGGATTTCGACGGCCAACTGGACGAAATCGTTGCCCGCGCCACCGAGGCAGGCGTGACGCGGATGGTGACCATCTGCACAAAACTGCGCAACGAACCCACCGTGCGCGCCATTGCCGAAACCCACGCCCCGGTATTCTATGCTGCGGGCACCCACCCGATGAGCGCGGCGGACGAGCCGATGGCAACGATCGATGAACTGGTCACGCTGGCCCGGCATCCCAAGTTCGTCGGGATTGGGGAAACCGGGCTTGATTATCACTACACAGCGGAATCGGCCGATGTGCAGAAACAATCGCTGCGCATTCATATCGAGGCCGCCCAGCGCACCGGGCTGCCGCTGATCATCCACGCCCGCGCGGCGGATGATGACATGGCGCGTATTCTGGCCGAAGAATATCGCAATGCCCCCTATTCTTGCGTGATGCATTGCTTTTCATCCTCGGCCGATCTGGCCCGGGCGGCGCTTGACCTCGGGTTCTATTTGTCGATGTCCGGCATCGCCGCCTTTCCCAAAAGCCAGGAACTGCGCGATATCTTCGCCACCGCGCCGGTCGACCGCATTCTGGTTGAAACCGATGCACCCTATCTGGCCCCGCCGCCTTATCGCGGCAAACGCAACGAACCGGCCTATATGGCCCATACTGCGCGCAAAGGGGCCGAGGTTTTCGGGCTTGACTATGCCGAATTCGCGGCCCGGACACAGGCGAATTTTGACAGGCTTTTCACCAAGGCGGCCACCTATAAGGCAGCTGCATGAGCGAGCTGCGCCTCACCATTCTGGGTTGCGGGTCCTCGGGCGGCGTGCCGCGCCTTGGGGGGCATTGGGGGGCTTGTGATCCCGACGACCCCAGAAACGCGCGCCGCCGCTGTTCCCTACTTGTCGAACGGGACGGGCCTGAGGGCACCACTTCGGTCCTGATCGACACCTCGCCGGATATGCGCAGCCAGTTGCTGGGCAGTGGAACCGGGCGGCTGGATGGGGTGGTCTATACGCATTCCCACGCCGATCACACCAACGGGATCGACGACCTGCGGATGATCGTGTTCAACATGAAAACCCGCGTGCCCGTATGGGCGGATGGCGATACGCAGAACGACCTTCTCAGCCGCTTTGGCTATGCCTTCGTGCAACCCGAAGGATCGCCCTATCCGCCCATCCTTGACCTCAAGACCATCAGGGGCCCGTTTGAGATTTCCGGCCCCGGCGGTGCCATTCCGTTTCGGCCGTTTCGCGTCAATCACGGCGCGATCGATGCGCTGGGGTTCAGAATGGGAAATGCGGTCTATCTTCCTGATGTGGCAGAACTTTATGACGAAAGCATGGTGGAACTGGCAGATCTGGATTGCCTGATCATCGACGCGCTACGCCGTAGCCCCCATCCGACCCATGCCCATCTTGAGAAGACGCTGGGCTGGATCGATCAACTGAACCCGAAACGTGCGGTGCTGACCAATATGCATATCGATCTGGACTATGCCGAGGTCGAAGCCGAAACCCCAGATCACATCACCCCCGCTTTTGACGGGATGGTGATCCGGCAACCTTTGTAGGCCAGGCCCCTGTTGGCGTCCGCGATATCCTTGCAGCCGCATATGGCCCGACCATGTTTCAAAGCCTGATCAATGTCATCCTGCCGGTATTTCTGGTCATCGGCGCCGGGTACACAGCGAGGCGGCTGGAGTATTTCAACGACTCTCATATCGATGGTCTGATGAAATTCACGCAGGGTTTTGCCATTCCCTGCCTGCTGTTTCTGGCGATTGCCAACCTGGACCTCAGCGCCAGCTTCGATCCCCGGCTTCTGGCCAGCTTTTATTCGGCAGCGGGTCTGTGCTTTGTCGCCGGGATGGTGGGGGCACGCCTGATCTTTCACCGCGAATGGGAAGACAGCGTTGCCATCGGCTTTTGCTGCCTGTTTTCGAACTCGGTGCTTCTTGGCTTGCCCATCACCGAACGCGCCTACGGCCCCGAAAACCTGACCGGCAATTTCGCAATCATCGCGTTTCACTCGCCCTTTTGCTACTGCATCGGCATCACCGTGATGGAGGTTTTCCGAAACCGGGGCCATGGCGGGGGGCGAATGGTCACCTCTGTTTTGTCAGCCATGTTCAAGAACGCGCTGATCCTTGGGATCTCGCTGGGATTTATCGTCAATCTTTCAGGGTTCGAGATACCTGCTATTCTGGATGAGGCCCTGAACCTGATCACACGGGCGGCCCTGCCCGGAGCACTGTTTGCACTGGGGGGCGTTCTGGTGAAATACCGGCCCGAGGGCGATCTGCGCGCCATCTTCTTTGTCTGCGGCATCTCGTTGCTGCTGCACCCAAGTCTCGTCTGGCTGTTCGGCTCGTCGCTGTCTCTGCCGCAGGATCTGTTCCGCTCGGCTGTGCTGACATCGGCGATGGCACCGGGGTTCAATGCTTATATCTTCGCCAATATGTATGGCCGCGCCAAACGCGTTGCGGCCTCATCCGTTCTGATCGGAACAGCCGTGTCCATTCTGACCGTCTGGATGTGGCTGACCCTGCTGGGGTCATAAAACCTCTGTCTTCGACATTGACTCTGTGCGCCAGCAGGACATCTATCGCAGAACCAGCCCGGAGCCTCACATGCCACATGCCGTCATCGTCGCCCATGGTCAGCCCTCAGACCCGGCCCCTGCCGAGGCCGCTTTGGCAGCCTATGCGCAGCAGATTGATGCGTTGTGCCAGAAGGTTTCGGTGCATTCCGCCACATTGGCCGCGCCACAGGCGTTGGAAGCCTGCCTTGATAATTTACCTGCCGGAACAGCCGTTTATCCGCTGTTCATGGCGCGAGGCTGGTTTGTCACAAGCGCCTTGCCCAAGCGCATCGGCACTCGACCCGTGACCATTTTGAACCCTCTGGGCATCGACCCGGACTTGCCGACCCTCGTCACCGACGCCCTGCGGCAAGAAGTGTCAAAACAGGGGTGGGAGGCGGCGGAAACAGACCTCGTAATCGCCGCCCATGGTTCGGGGCGCAGTGCAAACCCCGCCGCCGTCGCAAGGGGGTTTGCAGAGGCTTTGGGCCAGTTGACCACGTTCAAAAGCATCCGCACCGGGTTTGTTGAACAGCCCCCCTCTATTGCCGACGCCGCGGCGGATTGCGGCGACAAGGCTATCTGCCTGCCCTTCTTCGCCTGCACCGGAGGGCACGTGCTGGACGATATTCCACATGCGTTGAGCCGGGCCCGTTTCACGGGTTCCATCATGCCGGTGATTTCGGAATTGCCACAGGTCGCACAGCGCATCGCCGCAACGCTGGATACGCTCTGACATGTGGCAGCGGTCAGTCCGTGTGCCCTGCATCCGATAGCTCGGAATAGAACCGGTGACGTGCACGCCCGTTTCGTTTCGCGGCATAGAGCGCCAGATCCGCAGCATGCAGGATATCCATCGCTTTGGGTTCGTCAAACTGGGTAGAGAGGGCAATGCCAATGCTCGCTGATATCCCACAAGCCGAGCCTTCGAACTGCATCGGCTCGCACAGATGCGCAATCAGACGCCCTGCAATGCCGGAAAGTTTTTCCAGGTCAGTCATTCCTTTGAAAATCAATACAAACTCATCGCCACCAACCCGGGCGACCGTGTCATCGTTTCGCGTCTCTTCCAGCATGATCTTTGCCGCTTGCTGCAGAACGTAATCTCCGGCAGCGTGGCCCAGCCGGTCATTGACCGATTTGAAGAAATCGAGATCAAGATGCATCAATGCAAAACTCGATTTCATCGAAATCAGATGCCCAAGCAGATGGTCCATGGCGCGGCGGTTTTTCAGCCCGGTCAGCGTATCGGTATAGGCCTGCTCTTCCGCCGCCAGCTTTGCCCCCTGCAACCGCAGATTCAACGAACGCGAGGCGGCCATCGCGGCGGATTTTGCCTCAACCAGATACAAAAGCTCGACCGCCAGATCGGTGCCCGAGAAATCCGCGCTTGTCAGTGCATAATCGCGTACCGCATCCAGTATCGAGATACCAAAGGACAGATTGACAACCGCCCCGCCCCCGCAAGGCAGCGGCGCAATCAAACCCTTGAATGCGGTCTGCGGTGCATCCTGAAACCTCAGGTGCAGCTTGGTGCCCGGCGTCGACAACAGCGCCGGAAGCGCTGTGATTGAACGGGGGCGTAAGAGTTCAAAGATGTCCAGAAAGTTCTGCCCGGCCATGGGGGTCCGGGGGCGCAATTTCTGCAACGTCGGCCCCACCTGGCTGATCCGCCCCGTATCATCCACAAGAACGAACATCGGGCATAAAGTGTCCAGCAGCGCCCCGAGATCTTTGGCCCCGATCATGATTTGCGCGCCCCCAGATCAAAATGGCGCCCTTCGGCAAACGCGCTTTCGATCAGCCTGATCGAAATCACCTCGGCCTCTCCTTTGCCGCCATCGTTGGACAGGATGACCAATGCGCCATAATCATCCGCCATCGCCCTCAAAACACCGGTCATGACACTGGAATACCCCGGTAAACCAGCAAAACAATGCAGCCGGTATTCGGCGGGCGAAAACTCCTGCAGCTCCAGATCCGGCAGTTTGAGATCCGACACCGCAAGGCGCACACGATCTGACAAATCATCAAGCGAATGCAGAAATTCGACGTAAGTAACGCCGCCAAAACGCAATAACCGCCGCAGATCCTCCATATTCGGGTGAGAAACGAGGTAGGTTCCCAAATCCTCCAGAAACTCGGATTTCGGGCGTTTGAGGTCAGCGCAAAGCACGTCAAGCAGGCGCGCCGATATATCCGCCTCATAAATCAGCATCGCCTCAAACTCATCGAAATCCAACCCCGCAGCCCGCGTCGCACGCAGCCAGCACTGGCGGCCATAGGTGGCGCAGACAAAAGATTGGATTGCCCTGTTGATCAGCCCATGCATGAGTCGTCCTGGTTTGGATGCGCGTTACAGGTGACCTGAGAAACCTTAACAAACACCCAAAATCCTTCATGGGATCATGACAATCCAAAGTAGTTTCAAGATGACATTGAAAGACAAACCGGGCTGTCAGAATGCCCGCCGACGTCCTGCGCGTCGCGCCGGTTACTTGCCTGACAGCCAGTCGGGAATATGCCCGATATCCGGCAGTACAACATCCGCCATAGGCGCAAGCATTTCAGGTGTGGCCATGCCGGTCAGAACACCAATCGTCGCCATTCCGGCGGCGCGCCCGGCTTTGAGGTCATGCAAACTGTCGCCCACCATCGCGATACGGGACGGGGCGATATCGACATGCCGGGCAAAGGCCAGTAACTGCCCGGGACCGGGCTTGAATCCATAGCCGCTGTCATAGCCTGCGACAAAATCGAAATGATCCCTCACCCCAACCGAAGCCAGATGTCGCAGTGCCGGTATCTCGGCGTCATTTGTCGCCACACCCAGCTTCAGCCCGGCCTGCCGCAACCCCTCCAGAAAAGGTGCCAGTGGTACAGCCGGTATCTGCTGCGCTTCCGCTGAGGCACGGTTGAGCGTCTCGACAAGCTGCCCCAGTTCCATATCAGGCAAATGCGGCTGCAAGGCACCTGCGATCTCATCAACGGTTCCCGCGATCACCACGCTATCAGCGCTATAGCTTTCCCCTTCGAAATCAAAGCCAATGACCCGGCCCAATTCCGTAGCGCGCTGCACGTCTCCATCGGCCAGACGCTCCAGCGCGATGCGCCCAAATCTGCCCCACGTGGCAGCGAAATCAAAAAGCGTGCCGTCCTTGTCGAATACGAGGGCGTCGATGGGCATAAACAGAGCTCCTGCGCGTTAGGTCCAATGCATGTCTGAATCACCCAAGAGCATCGCACGGGCCTGGCCCGGCTCTTCATAGGGTACGGAATTGGCGTCACAAAAGGCGATCACCCACGAATCGTCAAGCAGCAGAAAATCAAGCACCGATCCAAGGAATTCCGGCTCACTGGCCCTGTCGCGCAAATCCTGAGCAGATGCCCCGGTTGCCCCCAGAAAAATCGGCAGTAATTCTTCATTCCCCACGAGCCAACTCAGCACATTCAGGGCCAGCGTTTCAGAAGAATTGGCAGAGATCGGCATAAACTGGCCCCGGATGCTGTCTTGGAAAGGGTTTGTTAACCAGAGTCATAAACACTTTGGCAACGCATGCAATCTAACGGTGAACGGCAATGTCTGTACAAGGCACTATACTGGTTCTCGACGGCGTCTCGACCAATCGCATTATGCTCAAGGTGCAACTGACAGCGGCCTGGTATCATGTGGTGCAGGGCGAGAAAGTGACCGGGCTTGCTGCGCTGTTGCGGCGCACCCGGCCCGATCTGGTACTGACTGCGCAATCCCTGCCGGATGGAAGCGCGGCAGACGTCAAAAAGATCATGGCGGCTGATCCCATACTGGCAGATGTGCCGATTGTCGCCATTGCCCCACAAAACGACAAGGCTGCGCGGTTGCAGGCCCTGTCAGATGGTTTGGATGACGTGCTTGGCTATCCGTTCAAGGATACGCTGCTTTTGGCCCGTGTGCGCAGCCTGCTGCGGGCCCGTGTCGACCGGCAGGAACTGAGTATCAAGGAAAATTCGCAATCGATCGGCTTTGGCGAACCCGCACAGGCCGCCCTCGCCCCCCCCGCAATCGCGCAAATCGCATTGCTGACACAGACCCCCCGCGCCGGGGCACTATGGAGCAAGATGCTTGCCAACCAAACCCGGCATCGTCTGACCAGCCACACTCTGCCCGACCTCAAGGCCGTGCTGTCCGGTGCAACGCCGGATGCAATTGTGGTTGAGCTCGGGCCGCACGCATCCGGCTGCTCTGTTCTGGCTGATTTGCGTGCGCGTGGGGCGACACGCAATACCGTTCTGATCGGTATTCTGCCGGACGAAAATGCCGGCCTCGCCGCGGAAGCGTTGGACAGGGGCGTCGATGCTGTCTGTATGGCGGGGTTCAATGTCGATGAAATCGCGCTTCGGCTTGAAACGCAGATCGCCCGCAAAACCCGCGACGACCGGCTGCGCGCGTCCTTGCGCCAGGGCTTGTCCGAATCGCTGATCGATCCGCTGACTGGCCTGCATAATCGCCGCTATGCGATGCGGGCGCTGGACCAGATCGCGCATCAGGCGCTGGAAACCGGGCGCGGGTTTGCGGTGATGCTGGCCGATCTGGATCACTTCAAGGCTATCAACGACAGGTTCGGCCATGCTGCGGGTGATCTGGTCCTGACCGAAACCGCCCGCAGGCTGCGAACCGCAACAAATCAATCCGGGTTCGTGGCCCGCATCGGAGGTGAAGAGTTCATGATCGGCCTTCCCGATACCGCGCCACAGCAGGCATTGCGGCAAGCGGATGTGATCTGTGACAGCATCTGTCAGACCCCGTTCAACCTGCCTGATCATGCGACATCAATCCCGGTCACGATCAGCGTCGGCGTCAAGCTTTGCACCCCTCCGGACCTGACATGGCGGGACGAGGCCAGCCCGGTCAACCGGTTGATCCGGTCGGCCGACAAGGCGCTTTACGCGGCGAAAAAGGCCGGGCGCAATCAGGTTCATATCCGGCAATCTGCAGCGTAGATATCAATCCCGTTTCTTGTGCTTTCGCGGGCCGCGTTTAACGACCTCTTCCAACCGGTCCGCATATGCTGCACGTTCATCGTCACTCATCGCTGAAACGCGGGCGAGCCACTGTTGGTGCAGGGCCATCTGCAGCTCGGCTGTAGTTTGGGCTTGCTGCTGCAACAAAAACCCAACGGTCTCGGGGTCGAAGGGGACAGCGCGCAACGCCTGACTGAGCGCGCGGAAATCCTGCTTGCGCCGGTGCGATCGCTTGCCACGCATCTCTGACAATTCCGCCCTGAGCGCAGTGCGATCGGGTTTGGGCAGCGCGTAATATAAGGCCGGGCCAAAACCGGGCGGAGCACCAGCGCGATCCCCTCCTTTGAACCGCAGCACCGAACCAACCACAATCCCGGCAATCAACAGGTTAAGGGCAAGCGAGACCACCAGTAATACCGGCATCCACTTGCGCTTGGGAGCAGGGGTTTCGCTCATTCCGCATCCTCCAGATAGGTCTCATCCAAATTCAGATCGGCCAGCAGATAGGTTGTCTCTGACAAGGCAAAATAGTCCACCGGATCCGGCAGAAAGGTCGGGGCGCTGAACCCGATCCAGACCCCTGCGGCGCTGGCCGCCACAAGCCCCCCCATCCCCTGCCATCCGCCGATCAGGGCGATCCACTGCCGCCATACCCGGCGCGCTTTCGGGGCAGATCGGGCCAGGCGAACGGCCTCGGCATCCGTTTCGATCCGGACTGCAAGAGCATCAGGAAGCACGTCCCGCGCAGTACGAGCCTGCGCGAACAGGTGGTCGAGTTCAGTTTCTTCATCAGCCATGTTCATACCCCAGTTCATCCCTTCGCCCCGCCAGTATCGCGGCCAAAGCGCGTTTCCCGCGCGCGGTCAGGCTTTCGACCGCCTCAACCGAAATGTCCATGATCCCGGCGATTTCCGGGTTGGACAGCTCTTCGATATGCCGCAGAACAACCGCCTGTCGCTGCCGGTCGGGCAACTGATCCAGCGCCGCCTGCAGCGCATCCTTGCGCGCAGCATCCTGCATCCGGTCGACCACACTGGCAGCACCATCCGCTGGCTCTGCCACATTTTCCAGCGCATCGGGGCGCTTGCGGCGGCGCAGATCGACACACAGGTTCAGCGTCACACGATAAAGCCATGTCGACAGCTGCGCCTGCCCCGATACCCAATCGGGTGCCATTTTCCACAGGCGCATCATCGCCTCTTGCGTTACATCCTCGGCCTCGGCCCGGTTTCCCAGCATCCGCAGGGCCACGGAATAGCTGCGCGGACCCAACCGCTCGGTCAGCAGCCGGGCAGCGGTGGCATCCCCATCAGCGAACCGGCCCAGCAACATCTCGTCACTGGGCTCGGGCACGGTATCACCGCCACCGCGCATCTTGTCCGGATGAGAGGTCAGGTCCTCCACCCTGCATCAGTTGTTGTCGGCATCCGGTTTCTGATGCCGTTTGTGTTTACGACCCATCCGATCCTTTGCATCCGCATATTCCTGCTCTGAGATCGACCCGTTTCCATCCGCATCGATACGTTCGAACATCTTGGAGGCCCGGCGCGGTTTGGGCAATTCATCTTCGCTTAGAAGCCCATCCGCGTTTGCGTCATGTTTTTCAAACATCTTCGTAACACGCGCGTTGGCCTTGGCCTGCGCCGCGGCCTGCATTTCCTCGACGCTCAGCTGACCGTCGCCATTTGCGTCAGCTTGGGTGAATTTCTGCAGGCGATGTGCTGCAACCTCTTCCTGAGTCACCTGCCCGTTGCCATCGGCATCCAGTTCCTCGAACGTCGGTCGCGGACCTTTCGCCGCAGCCGAGGTGGCGGTGACCGCGATCGCCGCAATAACGATGGCCGGGATGAAGGTTGTGGATTTCATATCGAAACTTCCTTGGTTTAGGCGGCCCGAGCCGCTGTTGATACCTGTTCAAACGGCCCCCGACCGGATTTCCGTCGCATCGGCTGCAACTTTTTCCAACCATTTGAAACACCCGCCAAAGCTGATAAGCTGGCGAGGTATCGACGCAAAGCGACGCACCCCCCTTTTCCGCAGGGCTTGATAGCGCCTATATCGCCCGAGGATGAACGCGCGAGTTTCATATGACTGACCAGACTATCGACACCACGGCCCAGGAAGATCGCCCCACCAAGCCTGCTCTGCTGCGCGGGTTCCGGGGCAAATGTCCGAATTGCGGTGAAGGCAAGCTGCTGCACAGCTACCTCAAGGTAAATGACACCTGCCCGAAATGCGGAGAAGAGCTGTTTCACCATCGCGCCGATGACGGCCCGGCCTACCTGACGATTCTGATCGTGGGGCATTTGCTGGCCCCTGCGCTGCATGTCTCATATGTGCATTGGCGGCCTGATCCGTGGATCATGGCGATCGCCTTCTCAATCGGTTGCGTCGCGCTGTCGCTGTATCTTCTTCCCCGTCTCAAAGGTGCCGTTGTGGCCTATCAATGGGCACGGAGAATGCACGGGTTCGACAAATCCAAATGAGTTCGGACAAAACCGCCATTCGCAACGCGGCAACCGTGATCGTTCTGCGTGACCGGTTTGATGATCCGTCGATCCTGATGGGGCAGCGCGGTGCCAAAGCGGCGTTTATGCCAAACAAGTTTGTGTTTCCCGGCGGGGCTGTCGATTCGGCGGATGCGGGCATTGCGCTCAGCAGCCCCCTTCCCGATCTGTGTGTGGAACGCCTGACGCAACAATCCGAACCTGATCTGCACAACGCGCTGGCCGCTGCGGCGATCCGGGAGCTGTGGGAGGAAACCGGCCTTATCCTCGGGCAACCCGGCCCATGGTCAGATCCCATCCCACCCGATTGGCAGAGCTTTGCTGAAAAGGGCTATCGCCCCTCGGCAGAGGCCCTGCAATTCGTCTTCCGCGCGGTCACGCCGCCGGGACGACCACGCCGGTTTGATGCAAGGTTCTTTCTGGTCGATGCCGGGGCGATTCAGGGGGACCTGGACGATTTCACCCACGCGTCAGATGAGTTGTCGCACCTGCAATGGGTCAAGATCAGCCAGGCGCGCGAATTCGATCTGCCCTTCATTACCGAAGTCGTTCTGGCAGAAATCGCAGCCCGCACCGCTGACCCGAACCCACCGGAAACTGTCCCCTTCTTTCTCAACAATGATGAGGCCAGCCTGTTCCTGCAGCTTCGGGGCTATCCAATGCCCCATGCGGATTAACGCATCCGGCTGACAACCACCGTTACCTCGGGTTTCTTGCCGATCTCGGCCTGTGCGGTCTGGCGCGCGATCCGGCGCAGCCCCTCTTCCAGCTTGTCGTCATCGCGCAACGTCTTGGCCCCGGCGCGCATCAGGAACTGGTTCAGGTCTTCTTCCAGCACCTCAACCAGCCCGGCGCGCGAACTTCCCATCTCGGGCAAACCCATGGTATCGCACCATGGTTCGCCCAGCGGCTCGTCCTCTTCATCCAGAATGACAGTGATCGTGACATGCCCGTTCAGCGCCATGCGGATACGGTCGCGGACCACACCGTCCAGAGCGCCGATCTTGACCGTACCGTCCAGATAGGTGCGCCCGGTCTCGACGTAATCCACCACTTTCGGCGCATTGCCCGTCAGATCCAGCATCGTGCCGTTCACCGCCAGAATACCGGTGCGCCCACCCGCCTCGGCCAGCTTTGCATGCTCGCGCAGGTGGCGATGCTCACCATGCATCGGAACAATCATTTGCGGGTCAACCAGCGCGTGGATCTTTTCAAGATCCGGGCGGTTGGCATGGCCAGACACGTGATACAGCCCCGCGCTGTCATCAACCACATCCACACCCTTTTCGCTGAGCTGGTTCATGATGCGAATGACACCGCGTTCATTCCCCGGGATGGTCTTGGACGAGAACAGGAACAGATCGCCTTCTTTCACCTCAAGCCCGCGATATTTGCCCCGTGCCAATTGCGCACTGGCCGCGCGGCGTTCGCCCTGGCTGCCGGTCACAATCAGCATCAGGTTCGCGCGGGGCACCTCTTGTGCCTCTTCCGGGCTGATCACCTTGGGAAAATCACCCAAGATACCCGTTTCGGTCGCCGCCTCAATCATGCGCCGCATGGCACGCCCCAGCAGAACGACCGAGCGGCCCGCATTCTGCCCTGCTTCGGCCAGTGTCTTCACACGAGCCACGTTCGAGGCAAAAGTCGTCGCGATAACCATACCGCTGGCTTCTTTGACCAGGCGCGTGATCTCGGGGCCCACTTCGGATTCCGAGCGCCCCGGATGGGATGAGAACACATTGGTGCTGTCACAAATCAGCGCTTTGACGCCGGGTTTGGCGACCTCGGCCCACAGGTCAGGGTCAAAGGGCTCGCCCACGATCGGGTCGGCATCGAGCTTGAAGTCACCGGTATGCACCACGCGCCCGGCGGGGGTTTCGATGACCAGCCCCGCGCTTTCGGGGATCGAGTGCGACACGGGCAGAAACCCCACCGAAAACGGACCAACCTTGATCTGCTCAGGCCAGGCAGAGGCCGTGCGCACTGCCTCGGTCGGGTGACCATGTTCATCCATCTTGCGCCGGGCAATATTGGCCGTGAACGCACGCGCATAGATCGGCGCACCCAACGCCTCGTAACAATGCGCGACAGCGCCGACATGATCTTCATGCGCATGGGTGACAAAAATCGCCTCCAGCCGGTCGGCGCGTTCTTTCAGCCACGAGATATCGGCAAAGATCAGATCGACCCCGGGCGAGCTGTCCATATCCGGAAACGCCACGCCCAGATCCACCAGGATCAACCGCTCCTGCCCCGGTTCGCCGTAGCCATAAACATAGGCATTCATGCCGATTTCGCCTGCACCGCCCAGCGGCAGATAGATCAGTCGTTCACTGCTCATGTTGAGCTATTTTCCTTGTTATAGCGATGGATCACGGTCAGCCCGTGCATCGTCAGATCATCCTCGATTGCATCAAACCCCACATCCGCCTGATCGAACAAAGGTGCCAGCCCCCCGGTGCCCACTACCTTCATCGACATGCCGTATTCAGCCTTAACGCGCGAGATCAGCCCTTCGATCAGGCCGGAATATCCCCAATACACACCCGACTGGATACAGCCAACCGTATTTGTGCCAATCACCTTTTCCGGTCTAGTGA
The DNA here is from genome assembly GCA_000158135.1 of Rhodobacteraceae bacterium KLH11. Taxonomy (GTDB): domain Bacteria; phylum Pseudomonadota; class Alphaproteobacteria; order Rhodobacterales; family Rhodobacteraceae; genus Ruegeria. Next base: position 2,271,635 of record DS999531.1, on the reverse strand, counting down.
TGTCGATATGCGGCAGGGCAGCGGCGCCCTGGTGCAGAGCCTCAAGGCTCAGGTTCACACCCGGCGCGATGATACCGCCCACATAGGCCCCATCAGCGGCAACCACGTCGAAATTTGTCGCAGTGCCAAAATCAACCACCACCACGTTGCCACCGTGGCGATCAAAGGCGGCGGCGGCGTTGGCCAGACGATCCGGGCCGGGGATCGTACCCTCATCCACACGCGGATTGACCGGCAAAAGGCATTCCGGTTTCCCAACCACCAAGGGACGGCAGCCAAAGAAGCGATCCGCAAAGACCCGCAGGTTGAACACCACGCGAGGCACTGTCGACGAGATGATGACATCTGTGATATCCGCCTCGATCCCGTAATGTTTCACCAGTGTCGAATACCAGGTGAAATAGGCGTCCGCGGTGCGGGCGTGGTGGGTTGAGGTCCGTAGGGTGCACAGGAATTCAGCGCCATCCCAGATCGAGAAAACGGTGTTGGTATTGCCGCAATCAATGGCCAGAAGCATCTGCGCCCCTTTCAGAAATAGACATCCGCGGCAGGTATGCTGACACGGCCCTTGGCGGTGTTTAGGACAAGGCTACCGCCCGCGTCTACTGTTTCAAAGGTACCAACCGTTTCCGATACAGCGGTCCGGGCGGTTATCACCTCTCCCAACCGCGCTGCACGATTGAGCCAGGCGGTACGGATCGGCTGGAACCCGTAGGTCATGAACTGGGTTTCATAATGCGCATAGGCGACAGCCAGTTCAGCCAGAAAATCCTCGGGCGTCACATGTGCTCCGGTCTCTGACAACAGCGAAACGGGCCGTACCGCGCCGGGCTCGACACTTTCGGCTCCGGGGGCCTCAGAGAGATTGACGCCAATCCCGATCGCCAGATGCGACACGCCGCGGCCCTGCCCCGTACTCTCCAACAGAATACCTGCCAGCTTGCCACCATTCAGCACCACATCATTGGGCCATTTCAACGACAGGCCTGCCGCGCGGCCGGTCACGGCGACACAGGCATCAAACAAAGCCAGCGCCGCCACAAAGCTGCGTAGTGCCGCCTGTTCCGGATCACCCGGAGGACGCATCAGCAACGTAGCTGCCAGATTACCCTTCGGGTTGCTCCAGGCCCGCCCACGCCGCCCGCGCGCGGCGGTTTGGCGATGTGCCATGATCCAGACCGGCCCCGATGCCGTGGGCGCTAGCCGTGCCGCCTCATTCAGGGTGCTGTCCACCTCCTGCAAAACATGCAGGCCGTATCCTTGCGGCCAGTCGCTCATGCCCAAAAGGCCCGGTTGGATGACCGCGCTCCTATGCTGCTCAAACGGGCCGGATCAGTTGACAAGCGTTGTCGCCGCAGCAGCAGCCGCGCCTTCGATACCGAATTGGTAGAACACACCGATCAGCATCAGCGCCGCCGATCCCATCAACGCCCCCCACAGAACAGGGGACGAGCGGGTTTCAATCGGGTCTTCATTCTCGGCCCCGAAATACATGTAGAACACGATCCGCAGGTAGTAGAACGCCCCGATGACCGAAGCGATGGCTGACACGATCACCAACCCGGTCAAACCGGCTGCAACGCCGGCCTGCCAGACGCCGAACTTGGCAAAGAAACCCAGCATCGGAGGGACCCCCGCAAGGCTGAACATCAGGATCAGAACGGCCAGAGCCTTACCCGGATCGCGTTTCGAATATTGCCGCAGCGCGTCAATATCCGTCACCGGTTTGCCATCACGTTCCATCATCAGGATGAAGGCAAAGGTGCCGATATTCATGGTCACATAGATGGTCAGATACATCAGCATGGCCTTGACGCCCAATTCGGTACCCGCAGCCAGACCGATCAGCGCATATCCCATATGCGCAATGGACGAGAACGCCATCAGCCGCTTGATATCCCGCTGCCCGATGGCCGCGACCGCACCCAGCAGCATCGACAGCACCGACAGAAGCACAATCACCTGCTGCCAGTCCTTGACCACGCCGCCAAACGCGTCATGCAACAGCCGGGCAAACAGCGCCATCGCAGCCACTTTCGGCGCGGTGGCAAAGAAGGCCGTGATCGGCGTGGGTGAGCCCTCGTACACATCCGGCGTCCACATATGGAACGGCACCGCTGAAACCTTGAAGGCAAGGCCGGAAATCAGGAAGACCAGACCAAACAGCAATCCGACCGAGATATCGTCGTGATGGACGGTCTGGATGATACCCGAGAACAGCGTGGTGCCCGTAAAGCCATAAACCAGCGACGCACCATACAGCAGCAGGCCCGAACTGAGCGCGCCCAGCACAAAGTATTTCAGCCCCGCCTCGGTCGATTTTGCGCTGTCCCGTCGCAGGGCCGCCACAACGTAAAGCGACAGCGATTGCAGTTCCAACCCCATATAAAGCGACATCAGATCGCCCGCGCTGACCATCACCATCATGCCAACAGCCGCCAGTGCCACCAGCAACGGATACTCAAACCGCAGCAATCCACGGCGGGCCATGTAATCCTGGCTCATCAGCAGGACAGCGGCAGCAGACAGCAGGATCGCAACCTTGGCAAAGCGCGAGAATCCGTCATCCACGAACATCCCGTTGAAGGCGATGTTTGTGCCACCCCCGTTCATCGCGATCAGGATCGCCAGAACCGCCATCAGACCCGAGGTTGACCAGACCAGAGCCCGGGCCAACCCGTCTTTGCTGGTATAAACAGCCCCGATCAGCGCCGCCATCGCATAAAGTGCCAGCACGATTTCCGGCAGAATAGTTGTGAGATCAGCCTGGATCATGTCTCCAAAGCCTCCTTAATGCGAAGCGGCTGACTGGGTCACGGCCTCGGCCGCGGCCAGAGCCGTGTCATAGTTCGAGATCAGCGCAGCGGTCGAGTTGCCGATCACATCCGTCACCAGCGACGGGTAGACGCCCAGCAGGATCGTCATGAGGATCAGCGGCGCAAAAATCAGCCGCTCACGCGCGCTCATGTCCGTCATCGCCTTCAGGCTCTCCTTGATCAGATCGCCAAAGACCACCCGACGGTAAAGCCACAGGGCATATCCGGCCGAAAAGATCACACCGGTTGCGGCCACAGCCGTCACCCATGTGTTGACCTGAAACGCGCCCATCAGGGTCAGGAATTCGCCGATGAACCCGGAGGTGCCCGGCAAGCCCACATTGGCCATGGTGAACAGCATGAAGACCAGCGCATAGGCAGGCATGCGGATCACCAGCCCCCCGTAGGCTTCGATATCGCGGGTATGCATCCGGTCATAAATCACGCCAACACACAGGAAGAGCGCGGCTGAGATAAACCCATGGCTCAGCATCTGGAAGATCGCGCCGTCAATGCCTTGCTGGTTCGCCGCAAAGATACCCATGGTCACAAAGCCCATATGCGCGACCGAGGAATAGGCGATCAGCTTCTTCATATCCTCCTGCACCAGCGCCACCAGCGAGGTGTAGACCACGGCAATCGCCGACATCCACAGCACCACATCCGTCATCACTGCCGACCCCACCGGGAACATCGGCAGGCTGAACCGCAGGAAGCCATAGCCGCCCATCTTCAGCAGGATCGCCGCCAGCACGACCGAACCTGCGGTGGGCGCCTGCACGTGCGCGTCCGGCAACCATGTGTGGACCGGCCACATCGGCATCTTCACCGCAAACGAGGCAAAGAACGCAAGGAACATCAGCGTCTGCATTCCACCGACGATGTAGATGCCCAACACGCTGAACCCTTCGGACGAGAACTGATGGCTCATCAGCGCCTCGATATCCGTGGTGCCCGCATCCGCATACATCGCCACCATGGCAACCAGCATCAGCACCGAGCCGAGGAAGGTATAGAGGAAGAACTTGAAGCTGGCGTAAATCCGGTTCGCGCCCCCCCAGATGCCGATGATCAGGAACATCGGGATCAGGCCTGCCTCGAAGAACAGGTAGAACAGCACCAAATCCAGCGCCATGAACACGCCCAGCATCAGCGTTTCCAGCAACAGGAAGGCGATCATGTATTCCTTGACGCGATCCGTCACGTTCCAGCTGGCCAGAATGGTCAGGGGCATGATGAAGGTGGTCAACAGCACGAACAGAACGCTGATCCCATCGACGCCCATCTTGTATTTCAGACCCAGCAGCCACTCCCCCTCTTCCACCATCTGGAAGCCGGTATTCGCGGGGTCAAAGCCGGTATAAATGCCGATCGAGACCAGAAAGGTCACAGAGGTCGCAACCAGCGCTACCCATTTGGCGTTGCGCTGCGCGGCTGCGTCCTCGCCATGCAGGAACAGGGCCAGAATGCCTGCGGCGATGGCGGGGATGAAGGTGACAATAGATAGGATATTGTCCATTAGTGTGCGCCTCCGCCAATCGACATCCAGGTGACGAGGGCAGCAATCCCCAAAACCATCCAGAAGGCGTAAGTAAAGATGTAACCGGTTTGCGCCTTGCCTGCGAGGCGGGTGAAGAATGGTACAACGCCCATCGCCACCCCGTTCAGGAAGCCGTCGATTGTGTTGCCGTCGCCGCGCTTCCACAGGAACCGGCCAAGCGCCACGGTGGGTTTGACAAAGACCGCATCGTAGATCTCGTCAAAGTACCATTTGTTCAGCAGGAACAGGTACAGCGGACGCTGGCTTGCCGCCAGACGCGCGGGCAGCGAAGTGTTCACGATGTAGAACCAATAGGCCACGACAAAGCCCAGCAGCATTGCGACAAAGGGCGAAACCTTGACCCATTTCGGGGCCGCATGGGCCTCATCCAGCACATGGTTGTCCGGTGCGATATAAAGCGCGCCCTCACCCGGCTCACCTACAAACGCATAGTGATGATCGCCGCCATGGGCCTCTTTCTTATCATGGCCGCCATCCGCATGCGCTTCATCCCCGTCGCCATGATGGGCGTCGGCAGTGCCATCAGCCACATGCTCGGCATGGGTGGCAGCATCGTGACCGTCCGCATGGGCCTCAGCCACCGGAATGCCATAAAACTTGCCCACCTTGTCCGCATGGCCAAAGAAGTTGCCATACCAAAGCATCCCGGCAAACACCGCGCCCAGTGACAGAACACCCAGCGGTATCAGCATGGTCATCGGGCTTTCATGCGCATGTTCATGGGTATGCTTGTCGCCGCGTTCCTCGCCATAGAAGGTCAGGAAGATCAGACGCCAGCTGTAGAACGAGGTGAAGACCGCGGCGATCACCAGCATCCAGAAAGCATAGCCGGTGCCCCCCGCAAAGGCGCTTTCTATGATGGCGTCTTTCGACAGAAACCCGGCAAAACCGATCTGGGTCAGCGGGATGCCAACGCCGGTAATAGCCAGCGTCCCGATCATCATCGCCCAGAACGTATAGGGGATTTTCTTCCGCAAGCCGCCATATTCGGTCATCTCCTGCTCGTGATGCATCGCGTGGATCACCGAGCCCGCGCCGAGGAACAACAGTGCCTTGAAGAACGCATGCGTCAGCAGGTGGAACATCGCGGCTGAATACATGCCAACGCCTGCCGCGACGAACATGTAGCCCAGCTGTGAACAGGTCGAATAGGCGATGACGCGCTTGATATCGGTCTGCACCAGACCCACCGTTGCGGCGAAGAATGCGGTCGAGGCGCCAAGGAAAGTGATGAACCCGGTCGCGCCGGGTGCGAACTCCATCAGTGGCGACATCCGGCAAACAAGGAACACACCCGCCGTCACCATAGTCGCGGCATGGATCAGCGCCGACACCGGCGTCGGGCCTTCCATCGCATCGGGCAACCATGTGTGCAGGATCAACTGCGCCGATTTCCCCATCGCACCGATGAACAGCAGCACGCAGATCACCTCGATCGCGGTCCATTCCCCCCACAGGAAAGACAGTTGCGTATCGGCCAGCGTCGGAGCCGAGGCAAAGATGTCCGAGAAATTGATACTGTCGGTCAGGAAGAAGATCGCGAAGATGCCCAAAGCAAAGCCGAAATCGCCGACCCGGTTCACGATAAACGCTTTCATCGCCGCCGCGTTAGCGCTTGGTTTCCGGTAATAAAAGCCAATCAGCAGGTATGACGCGACGCCCACGCCCTCCCAGCCAAAGAACATCTGCACCAGATTGTCCGCCGTCACCAGCATCAGCATCGCGAAGGTAAAGAACGAGAGATAAGCGAAGAAACGCGGCTTATAGCTCTCGCCCTCGCGCCATTGCGGGTCGTGATCCATGTAGCCGAAGCTGTACAGATGCACGAGCGCCGAGACGGTCGTCACCACGATCAGCATAATCGCGGTTAACCGGTCCAGACGCACGGCCCAACTTGTCGACAACGATCCGCTCTCGATCCAGCGCATGATCTCGATCTGTTGGGTTACGCCATCGAAGGTGAAGAACACGATCCACGACAGCAGACAGGCCAGAAACAACAGACCCGTCGCGGTCCACATGGCCGCCTTCTCGCCGATAAATCGCCAGCCAAACCCGCAGAGCAGCGCGCCCACCAGCGGGGCAAAGAGGATGGTGGTTTCCATAGTTCTCTTAGCCCTTCATCATATTGACGTCTTCAACCGCGATGGTGCCACGGTTGCGGAAGAAACAGACCAGAATGGCCAGCCCAATCGCCGCCTCAGCCGCTGCCACAGTCAGCACGAATAGCGTAAACACCTGCCCGACCAGATCGCCGAGGAAGCTGGAGAACGCCACAAGGTTGATATTCACTGCCAGCAGCATCAGTTCGATGCTCATCAGCAGGATGATGACGTTCTTGCGGTTCAGGAAGAGACCGAAGATGCCGATGACGAACAGCATCGCCGCGACCGTGAGATAGTGTTCAAGTCCGATCATAGCTCTGCCTTACCTGCTCTGTACGGGAAGAATTTTCTGTGAAAATTCTCGGCGTGATTTTTCGACGAAAAATCTTGGTCATCACAACCCCTGCCCCGGTTTCACGTCCTTCAATTCCATCGCCTTGGCCGGGTCGCGCATCATCTGGCCGATAATGTCCTGGCGCTTGATGTCCTGACGGTGGCGCAGTGTCAGCACAATGGCGCCGATCATGGCCACCAGCAGGATCAAGCCCGCCAGTTGGAACAGAAGGAAGTATTGATCGTAAAGGATAACACCCAGCGCCTCGGTGTTGTGGCGATCCGTCGGGACCGGCTGCGCCAGATTGGCCGCAGCACCTTGCGCGCTGTCCCAGGCCCCGAAGGCCATGACGAACTGCATCAAAATGACCAGTCCGATCAGCAGGGCCAGCGGCATATAGCGTGCCATCTCGGCCTTGAGCTCGGCAAAATCCACGTCCAGCATCATCACCACGAAGAGGAACAGAACAGCAACCGCGCCGACATAGACAATGATCAGCAGCATCGCCACGAACTCGGCCCCCAGCAGCACAAACAGCCCGGCCGACGACAGGAAGGACAGGATCAGCCACAGAACCGAATGCACCGGCTGGCGGCTGATCACCGTGAACAGCCCGCCGGTGATGGCGCTGATGGCAAACAGATAGAAGGCAAAGACGGTCATTGATCCTCATCCTCGTTATCGCCCAGAACCTCTTGCGCCAGATCCAGCGCGCGGGTCATGGCCGGGATGCCGGCAAAGACCGACATCTGACCGATCGTTTCCACGATCTCTTGTTTCTTGGCGCCTGCCTCCAAGGCATGACGCACGGTCTGGCGCACTGCCGCATCCGCCTGCGCGCCCTGACAGGTCAACCCGGCCAGCGTCAGCAGCAGACGGGTTTTGGCGTCCAGCCCGTCCTTGTTGACGGTGTTGCCGAACATCATCTCCATGACCTCTTTCGGCATGGTCGGCCACAGCGCCTCGAACCCCTTAGGCGAGAAATTCTCCATCGCCGGGTTCATCGCCTTGGCCATGTCCTGCGCCTGCTTCATCATCAGCTCAAAGGGGTTTGTCGGCGTGTCACTCATCGGTACGGCGCGTCCATTTCCAGATTGCGGGCGATCTCAGCCTCCCAACGTTCGCCGTTCGACAGGAGTTTTTCCTTGTCGTAAAACAGTTCCTCGCGGGTTTCCGTGGCGAATTCGAAGTTCGGGCCTTCGACGATGGCATCGACCGGGCAGGCCTCCTGGCAGAAACCACAATAGATGCACTTGGTCATGTCGATGTCATAGCGCGTGGTGCGGCGGCTGCCATCCTCGCGCGGTTCGGCGTCGATGGTGATGGCCTGCGCCGGGCAGATCGCCTCGCACAGTTTGCAGGCGATGCAGCGTTCTTCACCGTTCGGGTAACGCCTCAGAGCATGCTCGCCCCGGAAACGAGGGCTAAGTGGACCCTTTTCATGCGGGTAGTTGATGGTGGCTTTGGGAGAGAAAAAATACTTCAGCCCCAGCTTCATGCCGACCCAAAAGTCTTGCAAAAGGAAGTATTTTGCGGCGCGGGTATAGTCAACGTTTGCCATATCAGCCTCCTACGCTCCAACGCGCGAACGCGCCCCAGAACCAGTCGAACCTTGCCGCGAAGGCCACGAAGACCACCCAGACCAGCGAGAACGGCAGGAACACTTTCCAGCCCAGCCGCATCAACTGGTCATAGCGGTAGCGGGGCGTGATGGCCTTGACCATCGCGAAGAGGAAGAAGAAGAACGCCATCTTGGCGACCATCCATAGCACGCCGTCCGGCAGGCCCGGGATCGGCGACAGCCAGCCACCGAAGAACAACAGCGTGGTCAGGGCGCACATCAGGAAGATCGCGATGTATTCTCCGGCCATGAACAACAGGAAGGGCGTGGCCGAATATTCGACCTGATAACCGGCAACCAGCTCGGATTCCGCTTCGGGCAGGTCAAACGGTGGGCGATTGGTTTCGGCCAGTGCCGAGATGAAGAACAGGAACACCATCGGGAAGTGCGGCAGCCAGTACCAGCTGAAGAAGCCAAAACGGCCATCCTGTGCCGCGACAATGTTCCCGAAGTTCATCGACCCGGTCGAGATGATCACCCCGATGATGATCAGACCGATGGAGACCTCGTAAGAGATCATCTGCGCCGCGGACCTCAGAGAACCAAGGAACGGGTACTTTGAGTTCGACGCCCAACCGCCCATGATCACACCGTAAACCTCCAGCGAGGATACGGCGAAGACATAGAGGATCGCGACGTTCAGATCGGACAGAACCCAGCCTTCGTTGAACGGGATCACCGCCCAGGCAATCATGGCCAGAACGAAGGATGTCAGCGGTGCCAGCATAAAGACCGTGCGATCCGCGCCTGCCGGGATCACCACCTCTTTGACCACATATTTCAGCGCATCCGCCACAGATTGCAGCAGGCCATAAACGCCAACTACGTTGGGGCCGCGGCGCATCTGGACGGCGGCCCAGATCTTGCGGTCTCCGTACACGAGAAACAGAAGCGAGATCATCACAAAGGCAACAACGGCAAGCACTTGCGCGAAAATGATGATAGCGATGCCGCCTGGGGTGTTAAAGAAATCAGCCATTGGTCCTCACACCGTGGGTATTCCGTTTTCCGCGTGCGATGCATAGGCCAGATGCCTGCGCATATTGCGGCTGGGTCGGCGCGTTGGTGTAAACAGCATCTGCCATCCCCGCGCCAGCCTTTTTGTTGCGTCTCACACGCATGTCACCGGTCACAGAATCGTAACCACAAAAGAGCGATATGAAACAGGCCCGTTTCATTCCGCCGCGATCTTTCCCGCATTGCGCGCCTGCGCCTGCGCTGACAGGTCCGCCATCAATTGCGAGGCCCGCGAAATCGGGTTGGTCAGGTAGAAATCTCTGATCGCGTAGCGGAAGCTTGCACCGCCCAGCTTTCCGGGCTCCAGCGCCGCCACGTCATTCTCGACCACTTCATCAATTCGGGACAGGTGCGGTACCGCTTCGATCAGCGCATTGCGCAGCTGCGCCAGCGAGTCATAAGGCAGCGTGGCATCCAGTTCAGCAGACAGGGCGCGCAGAATGGCCCAGTTTTCCTTGGCCTCACCGGGTGCGAACCCGGCGCGCATGGCCAGTTGCGGGCGGCCTTCGGTGTTCACGAACAGACCGTTTTCCTCGGTATACGCGGCCCCCGGCAGGATCACGTCAGCGCGGTGTGCCCCCCGATCCCCGTGGCTGCCCTGATAGATGACGAAAGCGCCGTCACCAATTTCGACCTCATCCGCACCGAGATTATAGATCACATCTGCCGCGTTAACAGCCTCCATACCGCCTGCGTTGGTGGCATCCACGTCCATCGCACCGACGCGCGAGGCAGCGGTGTGCAGGATGATCAGACCGCTATTGGTATTGGCCGCGGCGGTGTGCGCAGCGGCCAGAACGGCGGCCCCGTCAGCCTCCTGCAGTGCGCCCTGCCCGACAATCACCAGCGAGCGCTTGCCCTTGATCTCATCATCACCACCCATGTCGAGAACCTGCTGCAACGCCGCACGGTCATCGCCCATATGGTGATAGTAGTAGGTCAGATCGACCGCAGGCCCGACCAGAGCCACCTCGGCCCCATGCGCCCACGCCTTGCGGATACGCGCGTTCAGAACGGGCGCTTCATCACGCGGGTTGGTGCCGATCAGCAGGATGCGATCGGCCGTGTCAATATCCTCGATCGCGGCTGTTCCGGCATAGGCCCCACGGTTGCCCGCAGGCAGCTTGGCCCCATCCGTACGGCATTCAACAACACCATCCTGAGCTTCGATCATCTGTTTCAGTGCAAAAATGGCTTCGACCGGGGCCAGATCACCGACGAGACCCGCAGGCTTCGCAGCACCCTTCAGCGCCTCGGCGGCCTTGCTCAGCGCCTCGGGCCATGTTGCAGGGCGCAGTTTGCCGTTTTCGCGCACGTAGGGCTTGTCCAGTCGCTGACGGCGCAGGCCGTCCCAGACAAAGCGGGTCTTGTCGCTGATCCATTCCTCGTTCACACCATCATGGTTGCGCGGCAGAAAGCGCATCACTTCGCGCCCCTTGGTATCCACCCGGATGTTCGAGCCCAAAGCGTCCATCACATCGATGCTCTCGGTCTTCGTCAGCTCCCAGGGCCGCGCCGTAAAGGCATACGGTTTCGACGTCAGCGCCCCAACCGGGCACAGGTCGATGATGTTGCCCTGCAGGTTCGAATCCAGCGTCTGATTGAGGTACGAGGTGATCTCGGCATCTTCTCCGCGCCCGGTCTGGCCCATCTGGGTGATCCCGGCCACCTCGGTGGTGAAGCGCACGCAGCGGGTGCAGCTGATGCAGCGGGTCATCGCGGTGCCCACCAGCGGCCCGAGATCCAGATCATCCACCGCCCGCTTGGCTTCCTTGAAGCGCGACCCCGAAACGCCATAAGCCATCGCCTGATCTTGCAGATCGCACTCACCGCCCTGATCGCAGATCGGGCAATCCAGCGGGTGGTTGATCAGCAGAAACTCCATCACCCCTTCGCGGGCCTTCTTGACCATGGGTGAGTTCGTCTTGACCTGCGGGGCCTGCCCTTCCGGCCCCGGGCGCAGATCGCGCACCTGCATCGCGCAGGAGGCCGCAGGTTTCGGCGGCCCGCCCACAACCTCGACAAGACACATCCGGCAGTTTCCGGCAATCGACAGACGCTCGTGATAGCAGAAACGCGGCACCTCGACCCCGGCCTGTTCGCAGGCCTGGATCAGGGTCATCGCACCATCGACTTCGATTTCCTGCCCGTCGATATTGATCTTGCGGAGGTCAGACATGATTTCGTTAGCCTTTCAGGAATGCACCGATCTGGGTGCCGTTGGCAATTTCGCGCTGGCCAGCGGTGCAGAAGGTGCTGGGGTCACTCAATACAATGCCGTTTGTCTGGATATACCGGATCGTGTCATCCTGCAGCCGTTTGAGCGGTAAATTTCGGCCCAGATGACGGAAATCGCTTTCTGTATAGCCTCTGGCCTCGAACTCTTGCGAAAGCGCTTCAGTCTTTTCAGCAACGGCCGAGCGGTTCAGTTTCAGGGACCGGCACCCGCTCACAATCTGCTCAGCCATCGCGTTTGCAAAGGCAAAATCATAGACTTCCGGGGGCAGTTCACTGCGGAATTCCGCGCGCGATCCCGGCGCCGCAGCATCACCTGCAGGCGTCGACTGACACGCGGATACCGCCAACAGGATGGCCGCACCAAATGCGCCGGATTTCAGTATTTTACCGCCCATCCGTCAATTTGCCCTCAAATACACGCCGATCGCGCTGTTTCTGTCGATTTCTTTCCTGCCCAGCGTGCAGAAGGTCTTGGGCTTGTCGTAAGATACGCCGTTTTGCGCCAGATAAGCCTCGCCCTTGGCCCGCATCCGGTCTTTTTCGGCGTCGGAATCCACGTAGGCGCGAATTTCCGTATCCGAATATCCCATTTCATTGGCCTTTGAGCGCAGGCCCCACATCACACCAATCGCTTTCAGCCGCCGCCCGCTGATCGAGGGGCAGTATTCAGAAATCTCATTTGCGATGGCGATATAGTAGAGTTCATTGTCGATCTCTTTGACATCCCTCAATGGCGGCTTTGCCTCAGCGATAGCAGGGACAGCCATAAAAGAAAGCATGACAAGAAGTTTGACAGAAGACATAGCGATTCCTTTCGTCTTGGGTTTCCCAAGACGATCTGCAACGCGCCTGATATGCGATATCAGCTTATTGGGCCTGCCCTGATATGCGATACGGTGGATCATGGGCGCTGGCAGCTTCCGGCGAAGGTCAGCTTGTCATTCTCGATGCGCAGATTCTGAGGCTTCGTGTCCGGGCCAACCTTCCATGCGATTCTGGATGAACCGAAATTCTGAATGCAGAATTTTGTGCCCTCATACCGCCCGGCCTCTCGCGCGCCGTCCAGTGACTGCGAAACCCGGTTTACCGTCACCGTGAAATCAGCAGGCGTGGCTTTCTTGTTGACGTGTTTGGCCTTGGCACTGAAATAAATACCATCAAACGCCACCCGGGTGGCGCTGGACGGTGCCGTTCCGCAGGCCGAAACAAGAAGCCCCCCCGCCAAAAACATCGTCATCGCGATTGCACGTCTCGTTGTCATGCCCGCTCCTGTTTCGTGGTTGGCGCTTGTGACATCTGCAGCTGAATTGAACATCCCGGCACCCCCGCTCACTCTGCCGCCATCGCGCCCATACGGCCCGATTTCTGGGCCTTGATGCGATCTTCGATCTCTTCCCGAAAGTTTCGGATCAGACCTTGAATGGGCCAGGCCGCCGCATCACCAAGGGCGCAGATCGTGTGGCCTTCGACCTGCTTGGTCACGTCAAACAGCATGTCGATCTCTTCCAGCTCGGCCTCGCCCCGCACCAGACGATCCATCACGCGCATCATCCAGCCGGTGCCCTCGCGACAGGGCGTGCATTGGCCGCAGCTTTCGTGTTTATAGAACTTGGACAGACGCCAGATCGCCTTGATGATATCCGTAGACTTGTCCATCACGATCACTGCCGCCGTACCAAGGCCCGAGCCCAGCTCGCCCCGCAGATAATCGAAATCCATGATTGCGTCGCGCATGTTCTCGCCGCGCACACAAGGCACGGAGGACCCGCCCGGTATCACGGCCAGCAGATTGTCCCAGCCGCCGCGAATGCCGCCGCAATGGGTTTCAATCAGGTCCTCAAAGGAAATCGACATCGCCTCTTCGACAACGCAGGGGTTGTTCACATGGCCCGAGATCGCAAACAGCTTGGTGCCTGCGTTGTTCTGACGGCCAAAGCCTGCAAACCAATCAGCGCCCCGGCGCAGGATGGTCGGCACGACAGCGATGGATTCCACGTTGTTCACCGTCGTCGGGCAGCCATAGAGCCCCGCGCCCGCAGGGAACGGAGGTTTCATCCGCGGCATGCCCTTCTTGCCCTCAAGGCTTTCGATCAGGGCGGTTTCCTCTCCGCAGATATACGCCCCGGCCCCGTGATGCAGGAACAGGTCGAAATCCCAGCCCGAACCGGCGGCGTTCTTGCCCAGAAGACCGGCATCATAGGCTTCGTCAATCGCGGCCTGCAGCGCCTCACGCTCGCGAATGTATTCGCCGCGCAGGTAGATATAGCAGGTATGCGCATTCATCGCGAACGACGCGATCAGGCACCCTTCGATCAGCGTATGCGGATCATGGCGCATGATCTCGCGGTCCTTGCAGGTTCCGGGCTCAGATTCATCTGCATTCACAACCAGATAAGAGGGGCGACCGTCGCTTTCCTTGGGCATGAATGACCATTTCAGACCCGTCGGGAAACCCGCACCACCGCGCCCCCGCAGGCCGGAATCCTTCATCGTCTGGATGATCCAGTCGCGCCCTTTGTTGATCAGGCCAGCAGTGCCATCCCAGTGCCCCCGGGCCTGTGCGCCTTTCAGCGTACGTTCATGCATGCCGTAGATGTTGGTAAAGATCCGGTCCTGATCCTTCAGCATCATTCGTTACCTTCAGCTGTCCTGACGCATGCGCCAGAGTTGAAATATGTTGACGCCCGCGTAGATGAACGCCGCCAGAGCGGCAAAATCAAACAGCAATGCGTGTCGCGTTGTCAAACCCAGCGCAGGGCCGATAAACAGGTTCATGACAAGCCAGATCGACATCGTCACCGCGATGACGATGGCGATATGTCGGCCCTTTCGGGCTATGGCCTGTTGCTTGTCGTTGTCCATTTTCCTCTGATGCCCCGGGCGGGCACTCGTTTAATCCTTATATGTGTCGCCTTTTTTGGCGCGTTTGGCGAACTCGGTCTCTTCACCCGCCGCCAGTTTTGCGGCCTGTTCGATCCAGCCGTCACGTTCAATTCGGCCCTTGAACCTCAGCCGCGCATCCACCCATGCGACCTGAGCAGGCGTCCATTTCGCAATCTGGTCAAAATGGAAGAAACCCAGCCCGTTCAATGTCTGCTCCAACTTGGGCCCGACGCCTTTCAGCATCTTCAGATCATCCGCCTGGCCATCCCGCGCTGTGGTCAGTGTTTCAGGCTGGTCTTCTTTGGCTTTGGCCTCTTCCGCCTGCTTCACCGCAGGCTTCGCCGGCGCCGCCGCTTTCGGCGGCTTCGGAGCAGCCTTCGCCGCAGCCGCTTTGCCATCCTTGCCCAGCCACGGCGTCAGGATCGGAGCTTCGGTCCCGTCAATGCGTTTGACCGTGTCGCCCAGATCGCTGGCCAGTTGAACGCTGGCGTTATACTGTGTTCTGCCACTGTCATGCGCGGTCAGACTGGTCAGCCCCTTCAGCGGCTCTGCCGCATAGCGCCCGTTCTGCGGCCCCGGAATGGGCACCCTGCCCGCCACCAGATCGTCGAGAAGCTTGCCAAAGCTCTCAGCCGTCAGGTCCTCATAATAATCCTTGCCGATCTGCGCCATCGGCGCATTGGTGCAGGAGCCGAGGCATTCCACCTCTTCCCAGCTCAGCTTGCCATCGGCGGACAGAACATGCGGTTTGGCGGCGATCTTCTCCTTGCAAACCGCGATCAGATCCTCGGCCCCACAGATCATGCAGGAGGTCGTACCGCAGACTTGAATATGCGCCACAGACCCAACCGGTTGCAGTTGGAACATGAAATAGAACGAGGCCACCTCAAGCACGCGGATATACGCCATGCCCAGCATGTCGGCGACGGATTCAATCGCCGGACGGGTCAACCAGCCCTCCTGCTCCTGTGCGCGCCACAGCAGAGGGATCACCGCGCTGGCCTGACGGCCTTCGGGGTACTTGGTGATCTGCGCTTCGGCCCATTGCTGGTTGGCAGCGGTGAAGGCAAAGCTATCGGGTTGTTCGGGGTGAAGACGGCGGAGCATTAAGCACATTCCCCATTTTCTGCCAATCCAAGTGTCCAAAACTCGGGATCATCTGAGTTATTGGACGAAATCAATTCAGCTGCTTCTAGGTCGAAAATAGCCCATACAAATGGAACTTGTCCGGAGGAACAGTTCTCTACGCCCGATCCCGCCAACAAATCTCTGTAGGTCATGCATTTTTTTGATGAGCTTAATTTGCTCAAAACATAGTTCGAAGCGCGCTCTTCAAGCGATCTGTAGTGCTCGAATACCTCCGGAAACTCGTCAACCGGGTAGCAACCCTTCGTTGCACTACAGTCGGCTACTTTCTCCAGAATGTCTGGGGATAGAAAGAGGCAAAAATCACTCAAAGGCGCCGCCGATACCGCATGGCCCATAGGAAGGATAGCTAAGGTAAACGCCCAGAGCTTCTTCACCGATCAATCTCCCCAAACACAACGTCCATTGTCCCGATGATCGCGGCGACGTCGGCCAGTTGGTGCCCTCCGGCCACGTGGTCCATGGCTTGCAAATGCAGGAAACCCGGCGCGCGCAATTTGGCCCTGTAAGGCTTGTTGGTGCCGTCGGCGACCAAGTAAACGCCGAATTCGCCCTTGGGGGCTTCGACGGCGGCATAAACCTCGCCAGCAGGGACGTGGAAGCCTTCGGTATAGAGCTTGAAGTGATGGATCAGGCTCTCCATCGAAGTCTTCATATCGGATCGTTTCGGCGGGGTGATCTTGCCGCGCGCCAGAACGTCGCCGGGGCACTCGCGGATTTTGGCGATGGCCTGACGGATGATCAGCAGCGATTGGCGCATCTCCTCCATCCGCACCAGATAGCGATCATAGCAGTCGCCGTTCTTGCCAACAGGGATCTGGAACTCGAATTCGTCATAGCATTCATAGGGTTGTGCGCGACGCAAATCCCAGGCCAGCCCCGATCCGCGTACCATCACGCCCGAGAAGCCGTATTTCTGGATGTCATCCTCGGTCACCACACCAATATCGGCGTTGCGCTGCTTGAAGATGCGGTTTTCGGTCAGCAACCCGTCGATGTCATCGAGAACGGCGGGGAATTCGTGGCTCCAGGCCTCGATATCGTCCAGCAGTTCGGGCGGCAGGTCCTGATGGACGCCACCGGGGCGGAAATAGGCGGCGTGCAGGCGGGCACCGCAGGCACGCTCATAAAACACCATCAGCTTTTCGCGCTCTTCAAAACCCCAAAGCGGCGGGGTTAGCGCGCCCACGTCCATCGCCTGTGTGGTCACATTCAGCAGGTGGTTCAGAACGCGCCCGACCTCGGAATACAGAACCCGGATCAGCGAACCCCGGCGCGGCACCTCGACCCCGGTCAGTTTTTCGATGGCCAGACACCAGGCGTGTTCCTGGTTCATCGGCGCCACGTAATCCAGACGGTCGAAATACGGCAGGTTCTGCAGATAGGTCCGACTTTCCATCAGCTTTTCGGTGCCACGGTGCAGCAGGCCGATATGCGGATCGCAGCGCTCGACGATCTCGCCGTCCAGCTCAAGCACAAGGCGCAAAACCCCGTGCGCAGCAGGGTGTTGCGGGCCGAAGTTGATGTTGAAGTTGCGGATCTTCTGTTCTCCGCTCAGCGCGTCCGTGCTGCCGTCATCATATCTTGAGCCGTCCATCATGAGACCTCAGAATATCGACGCTCCGCACGAGCGATAGTTGTAACAATTAGCACTACAGGTCCAATCATTGGCAATAAGCAAAGCGCTACGCGACTTGCTGGAACCCTTTGGATGCGAAGCACAAGCAGCAGAGGTGCGAGCAAAAAAACATACGCGCCCAATCCCACCGATATCACCGTCAAAAAATCGAGAAATGACACTTCGACAAAATCCATCAGCGACGCCCCCGTTTGTTGTTCTTCTTTTCAGCCCGCACCCGGGCCTTTTCCGCCTCAAGCGCCTTGGCAGCAGCCCCGGCAAGCAGCACCCCAAGAGCGCCCAAAATGATCAGTTCCCCCAGCATCTCAGCGACGCTCCATCTCTTGCAGTTTCATGGCCATGATCCAGATCAGGACCAGAGTTCCAATGGGAATGACACAGGCGACCACCCAGTATTTTTCGATCCCGAAATGCGGCAGCAGTTTCAGCATCGGGATGATCGTGGCAACGGTGACAGCCAACCAGATCAGGAACTCCATGGCTTACGACTCCTGTTTTTCATCCCCCGGCAGAATGTAGTTCGCCCCTTCCCACGGGGACATGAAATCAAATTGACGGTATTCCTGCACCAGCGAGACCGGCTCATAAACCACGCGCTTCTGCGCCTCGTCATACCGCACTTCCGTATACCCTGTGGTCGGGAAATCCTTGCGCAGCGGATAACCGCGGAAGCCATAATCGGTCAGGATGCGCCGCAGGTCCGGATGGCCCGAGAACAGGATGCCGAACATGTCGAACACCTCACGCTCGAACCAGTTGGCCGAGGGGTGAACATCGACAATCGAGGGCACCATGTCATCCTCACGGATCGAAACCCGCAGGCGGATACGCTGGTTCTGATACATCGACAGGAAGTGATAGACCACGTCGAACCGCTTGGCGCGTTCGGGGTAATCCACGCCGGTAACGTCTACCAGTGACGAGAACTGGCAGGACCGGTCGGATTTCAGGAACTCAACGAACTCCACAAGGTTCGACGGGGCCACATCCACATTCAACTCACCATGGGTCACATCCCAGGACAGAACACAATCCGACCGCTTCAGTTCCAGCTGCGCGCCGAGTTCCTTGAGTGCTTCGCTCATGAAGTGTCCCCATCAAAACTGACCATACGTGCACCACATTGTCCGGCAGCTTTTTCAAGCGCCGACATTAAACGACCATCATCGTTTTTGGAAACATGCTGGACTATCGGCATGTGTTCCAATACGCCACGCACCACACCGTAGTTCTCTCTGAACCTATCGGTCACACAAACGCAGTCCCCCCCTTCAATCAACGACGGACAAACGACTGCAACGCTTTCGATACTTTGCTCGAACCCGCGATAGCCGAAAAACCCTGCAACTGGGATAAGTATAGCAACAGCGCCCAAGTATTTCTTCAGTTGGTCAGTCAAAGTGCAGCTTTCGTGTAAACATAATTTGAGCCTATCGTACAATCGTCCCTGTCCGGCGGATTTTGCGTTGCAATTGCATCAGACCGTATAGCAATGCCTCAGCCGTCGGAGGGCAGCCGGGCACATAGATATCGACCGGCACAATACGATCACATCCCCGCACCACCGAATAGGAATAGTGGTAATACCCACCACCATTGGCGCAGGAGCCCATCGAGATCACATAGCGCGGCTCGGGCATCTGGTCGTAAACCTTGCGCAGCGCCGGGGCCATTTTGTTGGTCAGAGTTCCGGCCACGATCATCACGTCCGACTGACGCGGAGAGGCGCGGGGCGCGATGCCGAAACGTTCGGCGTCGTAGCGCGGCATCGAGGTATGCATCATCTCAACCGCGCAGCAGGCCAGACCAAAGGTCATCCAGTGCAGCGAGCCGGTGCGGGCCCAGTTGATAATATCTTCGGTCGAGGTCAGCAGAAACCCTTTGTCCTGCAACTCGGCATTCAGGGCCTGGGTGGCGACTTCTTTGTCGACGCCGGCGGTGTTTGCACCCGTCATCACTCCCATTCCAGGGCCCCCTTCTTCCATTCATAGGCAAAGCCGATGGTCAGAACGCCCAGAAACACCATCATGGACCAGAACCCCACATCGCTGATGTCCTTGAAACCAACAGCCCAGGGAAACAGGAAAGCAATTTCGAGGTCAAAGATGATGAACAGAATCGAGACCAGATAGAAACGAACATCAAACTTCATCCGCGCATCGTCGAACGCGTTGAAGCCACATTCATATGCGCTGACCTTTTCGGGATCGGGATTGCGGACAGCAAGCACTATAGCAGCGAGAATCAGGACGATTCCAAGCCCAATAGCAACGGCCAGAAACACCAGGATCGGGAGGTACTCCCGCAACAGGTCTTCCACGTAAAGCTCCTTTCCTGCGCACGGTCCGAAACGGGTGCGCCGTCAATTGGCGTGTTGACTGGACATTCTGTATCCCTGTGGGGTCAGAGGGTCAACCGAGCACAGCCACGCAGGTCGCTATTGTTACGTGCTTTTCAACGGCGCAGCGCATTGACTTTGGGTCACATTCGCAAGCGTATCACAAAGGGCTAAACCTGCTTATTCCATACAGGTTTTCGCTTGTCGAAGAAGGCTGTAATCCCTTCGCGCGCCTCGTCGGTTTCCCAGCGCGTGACAAGCTGCCCAATGGTGTGGTCGATCACAGCATCGTCAACGCGGGGGCCAAGCGACTGAACCAGTTCCTTGGCCGACGCCACCGCCCCCGGCGCGCAAGACAGGTAAGGCAGCACCTCGGCCTCAACCGCCTCGGCCAGAGCGTCAGCGGGCACCGTTCGGGCAAGCAGGCCCAGATCAACGGCCTCGGCGGCGTCAAACAAGCGGGCTGACATAAAGACACGCCGGGCGCGCGCCTCGCCCATCCGTGCGATCACATAGGGGCCGATCGTGGCCGGGATCAGGCCAAGCCGGGTTTCGGTCAGCCCCATTTTCAGGCTGTTCACGCCGATGGCGACATCACAAACCGCCGCCATGCCAACACCACCGCCAAACGCGTTGCCCTGCAACGCCCCGATCAGCGGTTTGGGTAGCGTGTTCAGCAAGTTCAGCATCTCGGCCAGCTTGCGGGCCTCGGCAAAACGGGTATCGGGGTCAGCCGCCATCTGCGCCCGCATCCAACCCAGATCACCACCTGCGCAGAAACTTTTGCCGCTGCCCGTCAGAACAACCACCCGCACCGCCGCATCATCAGCCAGTTGCGCGGCCGCTTGTGTAAGTTCCGAAATCATCTGAGCCGACATCGCGTTGTGCTTTTCGGGTCGGTTCAGCGTCAGCGTGGCAACGCCCCGCGTGTCCGTATTCAGAGTGATCGTGTCGTACATGTGCTACTCCGCCCGCATTGCCCGCGCCAGGTCTGCTGCCTGCTCCAGAACCGAAGCGTCCAGACCGGTCTCGTATCCCAATCTCTCAAGATGTGCGGCCACCACCTCGGTCGCCACATTGCCCGCCGCACCGGGGGCATAGGGACAGCCACCCAAACCGCCGACAGCTGTATCAAACACCCGCACGCCCAGCGCCAGCGCGGCATCGATATTGTCAATCGCCCGCCCGTTGGTGTCATGGAAATGACCCGCGAGCCGGGTCACCGGTACCCGTTCACGCACCGCCAACAACATATGTGCGATCTTATCCGGGGTCGCCTGCCCGATCGTGTCGCCCAGCGAAATCTCATAACAGCCATGCGCAAACAGGGCGTCCGCCACTTTGGCTACCTTGTCGGGCGGGGTCGGCCCGTCATACGGGCAATCAGTCACGCACGAGACATAGCCCCGCACTGGCAGATCAATATGCCGCGCGGCCTCAAGGATCGGCACGAAGCGTTCGATCGATTCCGCAATTGTCGCGTTGATATTCGCCTTCGAGAACCCTTCGGACGCCGAGGCAAATACCGCAATCTCATCTGCCTGTGCCGCCAGCGCGTCCTCATATCCGCGCATATTCGGCGTCAACGCAGCATAGCGCACGCCATCCGCGCGCCTGATCCCGGCCAGAACCTCGCCGCTGCCCGCCATCTGTGGCACCCATTTCGAAGACACAAAGCTGCCAACCTCGATCCGGTTGAACCCCGCGCGGCTCAGGCAATCGACCAGCGCCACTTTCTCGGCCACCGGAATCTCACGCTGCTCGTTCTGCAAACCGTCCCGCGGCCCGACCTCGAATATCTCGACCCGTTCTTTCATCAGCGCATCCCTTCCCGGCTTCTTCTCGTTTCAAATACGGATGGCCCGACTGTGCCACGCAATGCGTTGCCGGGACAGGTCAATCCTCTTGCAACCGGACCAAAGCAGCCCCGGCCTCAACCTGGGCACCCGCATCGGCCAATACCTCGGCCACCACACCGTCGCGGGCGGCCAACAGCGAATGCTCCATCTTCATTGCCTCCAGAATGGCCAGACGATCGCCTTCCTTCACCACCTGCCCCGCCGATGCAAAGACGGCTTTGACCAGACCGGGCATCGGTGCCTCGATCACATGAGTGTCTCCGCCGGTACTGGCGTCCCGATCCAGAGGGTCAATGACCTCAAACACCTGCCCATAGTCATCGAAGACAGTCACCTGAGATTCGACCACAGCGACATTCGGCATAGGCATCCCGTCGATAACCCACCCAGTGCCACGGCGTTGCGCGATCAGTTGGGCCCCCTCGACCTCCCAGACTTGCCGGTCCGGGCCTTCGACCTGCACATCCAGATCAATAACCTCTCCATTGCGGCTCAACTGCACCGCCCGGTGCAACGCCCCCCACAAGGTAAACCCGGCCTCCGGCCCGGTCTCGACCAGACCCAGCGCTGTCATCGCCGCAGCTACCGCCAAGATGCTCTTCGCGCCGGTCTCCTGCACCAGATCATCAAGGTCTCGTCCGATCAAACCGGTATCCACATTCCCCGACGCAAACGCGCCGTGGCGCGTCAGGGCGCCCAGAAACGCAAGGTTGGTAACCGTCCCGGCCACCTCTGTCCGGCGCAAGGCGCGGTGCAGGGTTTCCAAAGCAACAGCGCGTGTCGGACCATGCACCACAACCTTGGCAATCATCGGGTCATACCACGGGCTGATCGTATCCCCGGCCCGCACACCGCTGTCGGCCCGGCAGTCCTGCGGGAACTGCAGATGGGTCAGAGTACCCGTCGCTGGCAGAAACCCCTTGGGCACGTCCTCGGCATAAAGCCGTGCCTCAAACGCATGCCCGGTGATTGACAAATCGCCCTGCTGTTTGGGCAGGCTTTCCCCGGCTGCCACGCGCAATTGCCATTCGACCAGATCGACGCCGGTTATCGCCTCGGTCACAGGATGTTCGACCTGCAGGCGCGTGTTCATCTCCATGAACCAGAACCGATCCGGGCGCAGCCCGTCCGAGGCATCCACGATGAACTCAACCGTCCCTGCGCCCTTATAACCAATCGCCTCAGCAGCCCGCACACCCGCCTGCCCCATGGCGTCCCGCATCTCAGCAGTCATGCCAGGGGCCGGAGCCTCTTCGATCACCTTCTGATGCCGCCTCTGTAACGAACAGTCCCGTTCGAACAGGTGCACCGCATGGGTCCCGTCACCAAAGACCTGCACCTCGATATGGCGGGGTTTGGCGACGAATTTCTCGACCAGCACGGCATCATTACCAAACGCCGTCTTCGCCTCCCCTCGCGCACTGTCCAAAGCGGGTTGGAAACCCTCGGGGCGCTCAACCAGCCGCATGCCCTTGCCTCCGCCTCCGGCAACAGCTTTGATCAGAACGGGATAGCCGATGCCCTCCGCCGCCACCGCCAGATGTTCAGGGTCCTGATTGTCACCATGATAGCCGGGCACCACAGGCACGCCAGCCTGCTCCATCAAAACTTTTGCTGCGTCCTTCAGGCCCATCTTGCGGATCGCGTCAGCCGATGGCCCGATGAACGTCAGACCTGCCGCCTCAACCGCATCCACAAAATCCGGATTTTCCGACAGGAACCCATAGCCGGGATGAATCGCCTGCGCGCCTGTATCGAGCGCCGCCTGAATGATCACCTCGCCTCTCAGATAACTCTCGGCCGGAGCGGCACCCCCGATATGCACCGCCTCATCCGCCATCTGCACGTGCTTGGCCAAGGTATCCGCATCGGAATAAACAGCCACGCAGGATACGCCCATCTTCTGCGCTGTCTCAATCACGCGGCAGGCGATCTCACCCCGGTTGGCAATCAGGATTTTACTGAACATTGATCCCCTCACTCTCCCAACCAAAATCCTTCGACGAAGGATTTTGGTTCAAGAATTTTCGTCGAAAATTCTCCCGCATCATCACATCCTGAACACGCCAAAACGTGTTTCTTCAATCGGGGCATTCAACGCAGCACTCAACGACAAGGCCAGTACATCGCGGCTTTTTCGGGGATCGATGATGCCATCGTCCCACAATCGCGCCGAGGCATATAGAGGGTGCGATTGTTCCTCGAACATCTCCAGCGTCGGGCGTTTGAACTCGGCCTCTTCCTCGTCGGACCAAGCACCGCCCTGCCTTTCAATGCCGTCGCGCTTAACCGTCGCCAGCACGCCTGCCGCCTGCTCACCGCCCATCACAGAAATCCGAGAGTTCGGCCAGGTCCACAAGAACCTCGGCTGGTAAGCCCGCCCCGCCATGCCATAATTCCCGGCTCCAAAGGACCCGCCCACCAGCATGGTGACCTTAGGCACCGAGGTCGTCGCCACCGCCGTCACCATCTTCGCCCCATGCCGCGCGATGCCTTCGTTTTCGTATTTCCGCCCAACCATGAAGCCGGTGATGTTCTGCAAAAACACCAGCGGGATGCGACGCTGAGAGCACAGCTCGACAAAATGCGCGCCCTTCTGGGCCGCCTCGGAAAACAACACACCATTGTTCGCGATGATCCCGACCGGGCAGCCTTTGACATGGGCAAAGCCTGTCACCAACGTCTCTCCAAACCGCGGTTTGAACTCATCAAACCGGGATCCATCGACCAGCCGCGCGATCACTTCGCGGATATCATAGGGCGTGCGCAGGTCGGCGGGAACGACGCCGAGTATTTCTTCAGGGTCATAGGCCGGGTCCTCGGGGCTGGCCCATTCCACAGCCTCCGGTTTGCGCCGGTTCAGCGACCCGACCGCCCGCCGCGCCAGGGCCAGCGCATGAGCGTCATCTTCGGCCAGATAATCTGCCACGCCGGACAGGCGGGTGTGCACGTCGCCGCCCCCAAGATCTTCGGCGCTGACAACCTCTCCGGTCGCGGCTTTAACCAGCGGCGGCCCGGCCAGAAAGATCGTCCCCTGTTCTTTCACGATGATGGTCACATCCGACATCGCAGGCACATAGGCCCCACCCGCCGTGCACGAGCCCATAACGACAGCGATCTGAGGGATGCCCTTCGCGCTCATCCGCGCCTGATTGTAGAAAATGCGGCCAAAGTGATCGCGGTCGGGGAAGACCTCATCCTGATTGGGCAGGTTCGCGCCGCCGCTATCGACCAGATAGATGCAGGGCAGATGGTTTTCTTCGGCAATCTCCTGCGCGCGGAGATGTTTTTTGACGGTCATCGGATAGTAGGTACCACCCTTCACGGTGGCGTCGTTGCACACCACCATGACCTCACGCCCCTGTACTCGGCCAATGCCCGCGATCACCCCGGCACAAGGCGCGGCATCGCCATACATCCCATGCGCCGCCGTCGCGCCGATTTCCAGAAACGGAGACCCCGGATCAAGCAGGTTCGCCACCCTGCGCCGAGGCAGCATCTTGCCCCGAGAGACATGCCGCGCGCGGGATTTCTCGCCACCGCCCATGCGGGCGGCTTCGGCAGCGGTGGAGATTTGCGCCAGAGCGTCGAGATGGGCGGTGCGGTTTGCCTTAAAGCCTTCAGAGGCTGGCATGGCTTTGGATGTGAGTTTCATATTTCTTCTACTTTCCACATACGACGCATCACAAGGACGCGTAATAGCTCCAACAAGTAAATGCCCGAGACCAGCCAAACCACCGCCAGAGCTATCAGAGAAATCGCGTTCACATATAGGCTTAGCAGAGCCAAAATGACGACTGAGCAAATGAAGAACACAGCGAGCAGCACAAAAGATACAACTGCCCCGAGAAGAAGACCGCCCATTCCATTTCGCCATAGCAAACGAATATCCGCTCGACAGTTGTGGCAGGAATAGCTCGGATTCAGTGCGACATTAACTATGCCGCCGCGAACGGTGGTCAGCAACGGAAATGCTGGCTGGACAGTCTGACACTTTGGGCATTGAAAATGCGCAAATCTCGAATGAAGACTCACTTCAATTCCCCCGCCGCCCGCGCCTTCAATTCCTTGCGGATCACCTTGCCCGTCACCGTCATCGGCAATTCCTCCAGAAACGCCACCTCCCGCGGATAGGAGTACTGCGCCAGACGGTCTTTGACCCAGTCCTGCAACTCCTGCTCCGCCGCCTCAGCCCCCGGTTTCAGCACCACATAGGCCTTCACGATTTCGGTCCGCAGCTTGTCGGGCTTGCCGACCACGCCAACCGTTGCCACCGCCGGGTGGGTCAGCAGACAGTCCTCGATCTCAGCCGGGCCGATACGGTAGCCGGAGGACGTAATCACGTCATCATCGCGACCCACAAAGCGCAGATAGTCGCCCTCCCACACGCCGCGGTCTCCGGTGATCAGCCAATTCTCCCGGAACTTCTCAGCCGTCGCCTCAGGCCGGTTCCAGTATTCCAGCAGCATCGAGGCCGAGCCGCGCCGGATGGCCACGTCGCCCTCTTCATCTGTCGGAGTGCCGTCCTCATCAATCACCGCCACCTCATGCCCCGGCACCGGTTTGCCGATACATCCCGGGCGCACCGGGAAATCCTCGGCACAGGAGGACACAACCATATTGCATTCGGTCTGGCCATAGAACTCGTTGATCGTCAGGCCAAACGCCTGCTGCCCCCAGGCCAGCATCTCGGCGCCCAATGGCTCTCCTCCGGAAGCAACCGAGCGCAGGCTGGGGATTGCCTGATCCGCCGCTTTCAGCATCCGCAACGCAGTTGGGGGAAAGAACACATTGCGCACTGCGCCGCGCGCGATGACATCGGCACAGGTGTCGGGGGTGAACTTGTCCAGCCGCGCCGCAACCACCGGAATGCCCAGCGCCAGCCCCGGCATCAGCACATCAAACAGCCCGCCGATCCACGCCCAGTCGGCGGGTGTCCACAGGCAGTCGCCATCGCGCAGATGGTTGTGGCTGATCGAAACGCCCGGCAGATGGCCTGTCAGCACCCGGTGCCCGTGCAGAGCACCCTTGGGGCTTCCGGTCGTGCCCGAGGTATAGATCAGCACCGCCGGGTCTTCGGGGCCGGTTTCCGCAAAAGGCACCGGCGCACCATCCCGACCGATCTCGGCAGCGATCAGCGGCTGCGCCAGATCGCCCAGCATCGCTGCGCCATCCTCATCGGTCAGAACAACCTGCGCCCCTGCATCCCGAACGCGCGAGCTTAACGCATCGTGTTTGAACAGCTTGAATAACGGCACTGAGATCGCCCCGATCTTCCAGATCGCAAGATGCGCTGCCGCACACCAGCGCGACTGGCTGAGCAGGACCCCCACCCGATCCCCCGGCTGGACGCGGTCCAGCAGCGCGCGCGCGAGCGCGTCAACCAGATCTGCCAGATCACCATAGGTTACGGCGTGCGTATCACCGTCGGTCAGCTCCAGAATCGCCACACGCGAGAGCGGTTGCGACAGGCATTGCTGCGCCATGTTGATCCGTTCCGGAATCACCCAGCTCTGATCCTGGTGCAAACCCGGTATGCCGTCAGTGGATCGCATGCTGAATTCTCTTTGTTTTACTGGGCTTTGGGCCGTTCCCGACGGCAGCCCGGCGCACATGAACTTGATGCAGATCAGAGCCCCGGCCTGACGCGCGCCCCATACGGTTCATATCAACGAAACCAAAGGCATCACCATGATCAAGAAACTCGCCGCTTTGACTCTTTCCACCGCGCTCACCATGCTGGCAGCTCCGGTATTCGCCCAATCGCAGGGGGATTGGACACTGGGTGTCGGGCTGGGCTATCTGGACCCCAAATCCAACAACGGCACGCTTGCCGGGTTCGACGCCGATGTCGATTCCGACACCCGTCCGATTTTCACTGTCGAGTACTTCATTCAGGACAATCTGGGGATCGAACTGCTGGCGTCGACCCCGTATGATCACGATGTCACGCTTGGCGGCAGCCTTGATGCAGGCCGTGTCAAACATCTGCCACCCACCTTGTCGCTGAACTACCACTTCCCGACCAACAGCGCCTGGAAGCCCTATGTCGGCGCCGGTGTGAACTACACCATCTTTTTCGAAGAGGATTCTCCGCTGGGCGATCTGGAGCTCGACAATTCTTTCGGCGTCGCGCTGCAGGCCGGTCTGGATTACATGGTCACCGAACAAGGAGCCGTGCGACTGAACGTGCGCTGGTTCGATATCGACTCGGACGTCACGCTTGACGGCAACGACGTTGGCACCGCCGAAATCGATCCGTTCCTTGTTGGCCTGTCTTACGTCCATCGCTTCTGATCCAATCGCCTGCATCCCCGTGGTTCATCAAACCACGGGGGTCCGCTCATAGCATTTCATTCATCATCTCGCGGCCGATCAGCATCCTGCGAATTTCGCTGGTACCGGCGCCAATCTCCATCAGCTTCGCGTCACGGAAAATCCGGCTGACCGGCGCATCCGAAAGGAACCCGGCCCCGCCCAGCGCCTGTACGGCCTGATGCGCCTGCACCATCGCCTGCTCTGACGCGTAAAGGCAGCAGGCCGCCGCATCCTGACGCGTCACATCCCCCCGGTCACAGGCCTTGGCGACTTCGTATACATAGGCACGGGCCGAATTCATCGCCGTATACATATCGGCAATCTTCCCCTGCATCAGTTGAAAGCTGCCAATCGGCTTGCCGAACTGTTTGCGCTCGGCCAGATAGGGCATCACCTCGTCCAGACAGGCCGCCATGATGCCTGTCCCGATCCCGGCCAGAACCACGCGTTCATAATCCAGACCGGACATCAGAACCGCCACCCCGCGCCCCTCTTCGCCCAAAACATTCTCGAACGGCACTTCGACATCCTCAAAAATCAGTTCAGCCGTGTTCGACCCTCGCATCCCCAGCTTGTCGAAATGGGGTGAGGTGGAAAATCCCTTCATCTCTTTCTCGATCAGAAACGCCGTGATCCCCTTTGACCCGGCATCGGGATCGGTCTTGGCATACACGACCAGAGTATCCGCATCCGGCCCGTTGGTGATCCAGTATTTGTTGCCATTCAGCCGGTAATGATCGTTGCGCTTTTCCGCGCGCAGCTTCATCGAGACCACATCCGACCCGGCAGAAGGTTCAGACATGGCCAACGCCCCCACATGATCGCCCGAGATCAGCCGTGGCAAATACCTTTGCTTCTGCTCTTCCGTGCCGTTCAGCTTGATCTGATTGACGCACAGGTTCGAATGCGCTCCATAAGACAACGAGACCGAGGCCGAGGCCCGCGCCACCTCCTCGACCGCGATGGTATGCGCCAGATAAGACATCCCCGCGCCGCCATATTCCTCGGGCACCGTAACGCCCAACAGCCCCAATTCCCCCATCTCTTTCCACAGCTCGTTCGGGAAAGCGTTAGAGGCGTCAATCTCTGCCGCCATCGGCTTGACGCGTTCCTGTGCCCAGCGATGAACCATCTCACGCAGGGCGTTCACATCTTCGCCCAGATCGAATTGCATAGTGGCGTTGAACATGCGGGCGCTCCCCTTCCAGCATTAATGAACAAGTGTTCAATAACGAAATAGCAGCGAATCCGGTATCGGTCAACGTCAGCCATTGCACCAAACGCAAACGCCGCCCGAAATCGGGCGGCGTTTCCAAAGAATAAAGCGTGCGCTGCAAGCGCACTCAATTGGATTACGACTGATAAACCGCGCTCACCTCGGCCCGGATGATCCGTGCGATCAGGCGGCAATCGTCCAGCGAGAAAGTCAGCGGCACCCGCATATCAATGATCCCCGCCAAAATCCGATCGCTGGCCGGCATGGGCTCACTGTCCGCATAGCGCCAACTGTCATAGCGCGAGGTGAAACCCGCAGGCTCAGCCCCGCCAAACCACTTCAACTCGACCCCGCGTTCCGCACATCTGCCAAGCACATCCGCAATACGTTCCGAAGACCAATCCAACAGCAGAAACTGGATAGACGATCCAACATAGGTCTCGGCCTCCGGTCGCTCGACCACGGTCAGGCCCGGAATACCAAGCAATCCGCGTTCAATCTCGGCGTAGCGCTCGTTCCAGCGTTGCACCTGCTGGTCCAGATCGCGCAGCTGCGGGCGCAGGATCGCGGCGCGCAGATTATCCATCCGGCCCGACACATTGGGCGTGGTGTATTTGATCTGCTCAAACACCTCTGGCCCCGGCGCAGCAAGATGGCGTTCATACAGCATGTATGAGCCCGACAGCATCGTCGCCTTCGCGGCCAACTCTGCGTCCTCCGTGATCAGCAACCCACCTTCACCCGAATTGACATGCTTGTAGGTCTGGCACGAATAACAGCCGATAACCCCCTGCCGCCCCGACAATTGCCCCTTCCAGGCCGCCCCCATCGTATGGGCGCAATCCTCGATCACGCGCACCCCGGCGGCGTCACACATCCGCATCAGCCGATCCATATCGCACAGATGCCCACGCATATGGCTGAGCATTAGCACCTTCGCCTGATCCAGCTTGGCTTCAAGATCGTCCAGATCAATGGTCAGCGCCTCGGTGACCCCGACGAAAACCGGCCGCGCCCCGACCGAGGCAATCGCACCCGGAACCGGAGCCAATGTGAACGCATTGGTCAGAACCGGATCACCCGGCTGAACCCCCACGGCCCGCAGCGCGGTGGCCAGCGCATAGCCGCCCGATGACACCGCCAGACAATAGTCCGCCCCCATCCGGGCAGCGAACTCCTGCTCCAGCAAAGCCGTCTCGCTCAATTCGCCGGGGACGACGTTATAGCGATGCAGGCGGCCATGGCGCATCACAGCCAGAGCGGCCTCGATCGCGTCTTCGGGGATGGGTTCCTGCTGGGTGAAACTGCCAGTGAATATCTCGGTCATGAAACCGTTCTGATACCGCGCGCCGGGCGGGTCAAGAGATCAGGCCACCACTCCGATCAAATCGGAGACCAGTTTCGGCAAATCATCAAAGTGATGCAGCAGCGCCTCGGGCTCCAACGCGGCCATATCTTCCCCAGAGGGGCCAAAGGTCACCAGAACCGACGGCACGCCTGCAGCGCGTGCCGTGTTGCGGTCGGTGTCCGAGTCGCCAATCAGGATGCAGTGATCGGGATGCCCCCCTGCCCGGCGCACCGCTTCGCGCAGGGGCTCGGGGTCGGGTTTGCGCACCGGCAATGTATCGGCCCCCACCAGCGCGGCAAACCGGTCGCGCACGCCCAACCGGGTCAGCAACAGATCGGCCAGTGCCTCGGGTTTGTTGGTGCAGATCCCCACGCCATAGCCTGCACCCTTCAGCGCCTCTACCGCCTCAAGTGCGCCGGGATAAAAAACCGTGTGGGTGTCGATGGCCTGCGCATAGGCCTCAAGCAAGATCGGATAATAGGCCTGAACCGTCTCGTCCTTATAGGCCCCGACCCGCTTTAACCCATGGGTCAGCATCATGCGGCCACCGCGCAAGGCGACACCTGCATCCTGTTCATGGATCAACACGTCACCATGACCCATCTGCCGAAAACAGTGATTTGCAGCCGCCAGCAAATCGCCGGACGTATCCGCCAATGTACCGTCCAGATCGAAGATGACAGTGCGCATTTTACCTCCTTAACGGGCGGAATTCCGCCATACCATGTTGCAAACGGCAATCTTCTTTGATGGCCGAACCGCTTGCGCCTTTGCCCACAGCGGATAAAACGGGCCACGTCAAAACAAAAGAGAAAACAATTTCATGAGCACCGCCCTTGTCATCCTTGCCGCCGGAAAAGGCACGAGGATGAACTCTGATATTCCCAAAGTCCTGCACCCCATTGCTCAGGTCCCGATGCTGGTCCACGCCATGCGCGCCGGGGCCGTCCTGTCACCCGAACGCACCGTGATCGTCACCGGCCACGGGGCAGAAGCCGTAGCCAAGGTCGCCAAAGCCGAGGATGACAGCACGCAGATCGCCGTTCAGGAAGAACAGCTTGGCACCGCCCACGCGGTCGCACAGGCGCGATCCGCATTGGAAGGGTTCGATGGGGATGTGGTCGTGCTCTATGGTGATACGCCATTTCTGCAGCCCGACACGCTGGAACGAATGATCGCCGCAAGGGCGGAAAACGATCTGGTCATTCTGGGGTTTGAGGCCGCTGATCCCGCCCGCTATGGCCGATTGGTCATGAATGGCAATGCGTTAGAGCGGATTGTTGAATTCAAAGACGCAACAGATGAAGAACGCGCCATAACGCTTTGCAATTCAGGACTTTTGGCATGTGATGCAAAAACGCTGTTTGCGCTGATCGACGCCGTTGGCAATGACAATGCGTCGGGTGAATACTACCTGCCTGATGTGGTTGAAATCGCAGGCGACCGGGGCCTGAGCGTCACTGCTGTCGCCTGTGACGAGGCGCAAACGCTGGGCGTAAACTCGCGGGTTGATCTGGCCGCGGCCGATGCGGTCTTTCAGGCCCGGGCACGCGCCGCCTTGCTGGAGCTGGGCGTCACCCTGATGGCTCCCGAAACAGTCTATCTGGCCGCTGACACCATCATCGGACGAGACACAGTGATTGAACCCAACGTGGTTTTTGGGCCGGGCGTGACCGTAGAAAGCGGCGCCACGATCCGGGCGTTTTCCCATCTCGAAGGGTGTCACGTCAGCCGCGGCGCCATCGTCGGCCCCTATGCCCGCCTGCGTCCGGGTGCAGAGCTGTCGGAAAACACGCGCATCGGCAACTTTGTGGAGATTAAAAACGCCGCGATCGCTGAAGGGGCCAAGGTGAATCACCTCAGCTATGTCGGCGATGCCTCGGTGGGCGCGGCCTCGAATATCGGGGCGGGCACGATCACCTGCAACTATGACGGCGTGATGAAGCACAGGACGACGATCGGGGAAAACGTCTTTATCGGGTCAAATACGATGCTGGTGGCCCCCGTTACAGTCGGCGATAACGCGATGACGGCCACCGGAACCGTGGTGACCAAAGATGTAGAGCCCGAAGCGCTGGCCGTGGCGCGCGCCAAACAGGAAAACAAGCCCGGTTATGCGCGCAAGCTGTTTGATATGTTGAAGTCCAAGAAGGCGCGCCGCGATAAAGGAGCCTGAGTTATGTGTGGAATTGTAGGTGTTCTGGGCAGCCACGAAGCCGCCCCTATCCTGGTCGAGGCCCTGAAACGGCTGGAATATCGCGGCTATGACAGCGCAGGCATCGCCACCGTGAATGATGGCGCGCTGGGGCGCAGGCGGGCCGTGGGCAAGCTGGTGAACCTTGGTGATCTGCTGGTGCATGATCCCCTGCCCGGCAAATCCGGCATCGGCCATACCCGCTGGGCCACGCATGGGGTGCCCTCGGTCAAGAATGCGCATCCGCACAAGGCCGGGCCGGTCGCGGTGGTGCACAATGGCATCATCGAAAATTATCGCGAGCTGCGCGCGGAACTGGCCGGTCACGGCGTCGGGTTTCGGACGGATACCGATACAGAAACCATCGCCCTGATGGCGGAACACCATATGTCACAAGGTCTGAATCCGGTCGACGCGGCGTTCAGAACCATAGATCAGTTACAGGGTGCCTTCGCACTGGCCTTCCTGTTTGACGGGCAGGATGATCTGATCGTGGCGGCCCGCAAGGGCTCGCCCCTGGCCATCGGTCACGGAGATGGCGAGATGTATGTGGGATCAGATGCCATCGCGCTGGCCCCGCTGACAGATCGCATCACCTATCTTGAGGAAGGCGACCGGGCGGTGCTGACCCGGACCTCGCTTGAAATCCGCAATGAGGCAGGAGAGGTTGCCAACCGCGAGATTCGTCAGATCCAACTGGATCAGGCGCGCACCGACAAGGCCGGGCACAAACACTATATGGCCAAGGAAATCGCCGAACAGCCCGTGGTGGTGGCCGAGGCAATTCGGTCATATCTGCCAACCGGCAGCGATCAGGTCGTTTTGCCCGAGACCCTGGATTTCACCAAGCTGGATCGGCTGACCATGGTGGCCTGCGGCACCGCATTTTATGCGTGTCTTACCGCGAAATACTGGTTTGAGCAGCTGGCCAAGATGCCCGTTGAGGTCGATATCGCCAGCGAGTTCCGCTATCGCGAACCCCCGATTACAGACCGCACGCTGGCGCTGTTTGTCAGCCAGTCAGGTGAAACCGCCGACACGCTTGCCGCGCTGCGTTATTGTGAAGGCAAAGCCGACAAGATCGTCTCGGTCGTCAATGTGCCTGAAAGCTCGATCGCACGCGAGAGCGATATTGCCCTGCCAATTCATGCAGGCGTGGAAATCGGCGTCGCCTCAACCAAAGCCTTCACCTGCCAGCTGAGTGTATTGCTGATGCTGGCGCTGAAAGCTGCAGCGGATCGTGGCACTTTAAGCGAAGATGAGCTGGCCGATCACGCCGCTGCCCTGCGCGGTCTGCCGACCGTTTTGAATGCGGCGCTGGATCAGGGGGATACCATTCGGCAGTCGGCCCAACGCTTGTCTGAGGCGCGCGATGTCCTGTTTCTGGGGCGTGGCCTGATGTACCCGCTGGCCATGGAGGGTGCGCTGAAACTCAAGGAAATCAGCTATATCCATGCCGAAGGTTATGCCTCGGGCGAACTCAAACACGGCCCCATCGCCCTGATTGACAAGCATATGCCGGTTGTCGTTCTGGCCCCGCGTGACGCGGTGTTCGACAAGACGGTCTCGAACATGCAGGAGGTGATGGCGCGCAAAGGCAAAGTTATTCTTGTCTCGGACGATGATGGTATTGCTGATGCCGAAGACGGGGTCTGGAACACGATCCGGATGCCACATGTACACCGCAGCCTTGCACCGATCCTGTATTCCGTACCCGCGCAATTGCTGGCCTATCACACCGCAGTTGCGAAAGGCACGGATGTGGATCAACCACGCAATCTGGCGAAATCCGTGACGGTGGAGTGATCCATGGCCAAGCAATTCCCGCAACTGGATGACGCTCATCAGAAGTTCATTGAACAGCAACATATGTTTTTCGTTGGATCCGCCGCGCGCGATGGGCGGGTCAACATCTCGCCCAAGGGGATGGATTCGCTGCGGGTGATGGGGGCAAACCGGATTATCTGGATGAACCTGACCGGCAGCGGGAATGAGACAGCCGGGCATCTGCTGGACGCAAACCGCATGACGCTGATGTGGTGCTCTTTCACGACACGCCCACTGATCCTGCGCACCTATGGAACGGCACGCACGATCCACGCCGGAGACGCGGGCTGGGCCGAACTCAGCACCCATTTTCCATCTCATCGCAGCGCCCGGCAGATTTATGATGTCAGCATCGATATGGTGCAGACCTCGTGCGGATACGCCGTGCCGTTCATGGAATATCAAGCCGAGCGGCCGACGATGCAGAAATGGGTTGATGATAAATCCGATGATGACATCCGGGCCTATTGGGCGGCCAAGAACCAGAACACCATTGATGGCAAACCGACAGGTACTCCGGTTTGAATACAAGGACTGACCCCTATCTGGATCAGATCAAAGCCCACACCGATCCTGAACGCGCAAAACAGGTTGCAGCCTATCACAAGATCGACCGCCCCTATCTGGGCGTTCCAAACCCGATCCTGAATGACCTGACCAAAGCCTGGCGGCAGGAACTTAACGTCGCTGAGCGCGTGACCGTCGCGGATGACCTGTGGCAGACAAATATCCACGAGGCCCGTATCGCCGCCGCAAAACTGCTTACGCAGGCCCGTATCCGGCCGGATGAGGCGGCGTGGGATCTGCTGCAAAGCTGGTTGCCCGATTTCGACGCCTGGGCGGTGGCCGATCACGCCTGCATGGCGATGCAAAAACGCCTGTCGGCTGATCCCGCCCGGCTGGACAAGGTCGAACGCTGGACCGTATCCGACCACATGTGGACCAAACGGGCCGCTCTGGTCGCCACTCTGCCCTGGACCAAGCAAAACCACCCGAAACCGCAGGATCTGGAACGCCGAGACCGTATTCTCGGCTGGGCTGCCACCTATGTTCCTGACCGGGACTGGTTCATCCAGAAAACCATCGCGTGGTGGTTGCGCGAATTATCCAAGCACGACCCTGACCGCGTAACACGGTTTCTGCAAACACATGGTGATGCAATGAAACCCTTCGCCCGCAAAGAAGCGGGCAAGTACCTGC
The DNA here is from genome assembly GCA_000158135.1 of Rhodobacteraceae bacterium KLH11. Taxonomy (GTDB): domain Bacteria; phylum Pseudomonadota; class Alphaproteobacteria; order Rhodobacterales; family Rhodobacteraceae; genus Ruegeria. The sequence goes on along the minus strand of DS999531.1, from coordinate 2,235,975 downwards.
GTGCTCAGTCGGAATAGACGTCGAGTTCCACCAGTTCATCAAACGGCACCAGCAGGGCGCGCATCGCCTCAAGCGAAAGACGGCTGCCGCCCCCTTCCGGCCCCGGCGCGGGAACAAGCGTAAGATAGGCCTGCGCCCCCGTGCGTGGCACCACCACACGACCATTGATCTCGGTGTCGACCAACGGGGTCTGCAACCAACGCCCCGGCGTGTTGGGATCACCCAACCCGGCAATTGTGGTTTTCGCACCGCGCCACCCCACCCCCGCGGCGACGGGTGCCGGGGGTTGCTCGGCGATGTCGGGCGCAACGGCAACGGGTTTAGCCTCGGGCTGGGTATCTGCCCCACCAAACACCCGATCCGTTGTCGAACGAACCACATCACAGCCCGCGACCAGAGCGCAAATCAACACCAATGCATATTTCATATCCCGAAACTTAATGCCCCGCCTGTATCAGTACCACCTAAAAACACGGTTGACCCTTGCCGCGCCCCTGCCGCCGCTTTACCTATGGGCCATGACAGCTCCGCTTATCGACCCGTTTGCCCGCGCCATCACCTATCTCCGCGTCTCCGTCACGGACCGCTGTGATTTCCGCTGTGTCTATTGCATGTCGGAAAATATGACCTTTTTGCCCAAGAAAGACCTGCTGACGCTGGAAGAGCTTGATCGCATGTGCACGACCTTCGTGAATATGGGCGTTGAGAAACTGCGCATCACCGGCGGGGAACCACTGGTACGCCGAAACATCATGTCCTTCTTCAATGGCATGACCCGGCATCTGGACAGCGGCGCATTGAAAGAGCTGACGCTGACCACCAATGGCTCGCAACTCCACCGTTTCGCTGATGATCTCTATGCTGCCGGAGTGCGGCGTGTAAATGTCTCGCTGGACACTCTGGATGACGATAAATTCGCCCGCGTCACCCGCTGGGGTCGCCTGAAGCAGGTGCTGAACGGCATCGATGCCGCCCAAAAGGCCGGATTACGGATCAAGATCAACGCGGTCGCTCTGAAAGGTTTCAACGAACCCGAGCTGCCCCGGATCACCGAATGGTGCGCCGAACGCGATATGGACCTGACCTGGATCGAAGTCATGCCCATGGGCGATATCGGCAACGAAGACCGGCTGGATCAATACTGGTCGCTGAAAGATGTGCGCAAGGAATATGAAAACCATTATACAGTCAGCGATCTGGCTGAACGCACAGGCGGCCCCGCGCGATATGTCCGGCTGGAGGAGACGGGTCAGAAAATCGGCTTCATCACCCCGCTCAGCCATAATTTCTGCGAAAGCTGCAATCGCGTCCGCCTGACCTGCACCGGTGAACTTTACATGTGCCTCGGTCAGGAAGACATGGCCGATCTGCGCGGCGCCCTGCGCGATCACCCCGGCACCGAACAACCGCTTGAGGATGCGATCCGCGCCGCAATAAATCTCAAGCCCAAAGGCCACGATTTCGACTATTCCCGACAAGCGATTGACGGCCAGATGACCCGCCACATGAGCCATACAGGCGGCTGAATGCCGGGCGCAAACGCACAACCAACACTGCTGTACAATCTGTATTGCGGCCTGACCACCATTGCCGGGCCGTTGGTCTGGCGCAAGGTGCGCAGTAAGCTGCAGGCTGCTGACGTTCCCGAGCCCCGCCAACGCGAACGACTGGGGCACGCCAGCCAACCGCGCCCCCAAGGGCAACTGATCTGGTTCCATGCCGCCAGCGTCGGCGAAAGCCTCTCGGTCCTCAGCCTGATCCGACGGTTGGGCCAACGCCTGCCGGATACCGGGTTTCTGATCACCTCGGGCACACCAACCTCGGCAGCCCTGATCGCAAAACGCCTGCCCCCGCGCACCCGCCACCAATACCCGCCGCTGGACAGCGCCGCCCCGGTCCGCCGGTTTCTGAACCATTGGAAACCAAATGCAGCCATCTTTGTGGAAAGCGAAATCTGGCCCCGCCTGATTGTCGAAGCTGCCGAAGGTGGCACACCACTGGCGCTGCTCAACGCGCGCCTGTCCGACAAATCAGTGCAGGGTTGGCAAAAACGCTCTCGAACCGCCCGGTTTATCCTTGATCATTTCAACCTGTTTCTGACCCAGAACGACAAAACCGCCGACAACCTGATCGCTATGGGGGCCGAGGCGTCACGCGTGCAACCCGGCACCAACCTCAAGGCCATGTCCGACCCTCTGCCAGTGGACCAGACCACCCTGGCCGACATCCGCACCCGGATCGGCAAACGTCCGGTCTGGATCGCCAGTTCCACTCATGTCGGCGAGGAAGAAATCATTCTCGCCGCCCATGCCGAACTGCTCCGGCAATGGCCCGACCTGCTGCTGCTGCTGATCCCCCGCCATCCCGAACGCCGGGAAGAGGTCGCCGGGCTTGCCCAAAAATCAAGCATGCCCTTCGCGCTGCGCAGCACACACCAGCCCATCACGCAAAATACACAGGTCTACATTGCCGATACACTCGGCGAAACCGGAACCTGGTATGCCCTCTGCCCGATTGTTTTCCTCGGCGGCTCGCTGAAAGAGATCGGCGGCCACAATCCCTTTGAACCGGCACAGGCAGGGGCCGCTGTGATTACCGGCCCGGGCTATTTCAATTTCGCCGAAACCTTCGCCCCGCTGATCAAGACCGGCGGCGCGGCGCAGGTCCAATCCAGCACCGAACTCGCCAAAACCGTGGCCCTGTGGCTCTCGGACACGGCTGCCCTCGCGACCGCGCGCTCAGCCGCCCGAAACTGCGTGAACACCCAGAAATCAGCGCTGGATGATGTCATCGAAACCCTGTGCAGTCGCTTGTCTCTCGGCTAACGACACCACCCAGACCGATCCCTCTTCATCTGGCCAGAAATATCCCGGGGAGCGCGAGGGGCAGCGCCCCTCGCTCCGCCCTATCAGGCCGCAGGCATCCGTTGCTCAACAATCTCCGCCCACCAGCTGCACCCGGCCGGGATGGCTTCGTCGTTGAAATTATACTCTGGATGATGCACCGCCGCAGTGTCGCCATTGCCCACCAGAATATACGCGCCGGGCCGCTCTTCCAGCATGAAGGCAAAATCTTCCCCACCCATTACCAACGGCGCGTCATCGCATCCGCCCGAAACTGACCGCGCGACCTCGGCGGCGAAATCGGTCTGCTCATCGCTGTTCACCATAACCGGATAGCCCCGGATATAATCAACCTGTGCAGTCCCGCCAAACGTCGCCGCCACGCCGGTACAAATCTCGTTGATCCGCTTCTCAGCCAGGTCGCGCATCTCTTTGCTCATGGTGCGCACGGTCCCTCTGATCTGCACTGTCTGCGGGATCACGTTGAACGCTTTGGAGGATGTCTCAAATGATGTCACCGACACCACAACCTGATCAATCGGGTCCGCATTGCGCGAGGCGATCGTCTGCAGCGCCAGAACCGCCTGCGCTGTCATCACGGTTGTATCCACCGTTTCCTGCGGTTTCGCCGCGTGGCCGCCCCGCCCTTCGAACGTGATGTCGAACTGATCGGTCGCCGCAAAGAATGAGCCCGGACGGATGGCAAAACTGCCCACCGGACGGCCCGGCCAGTTGTGCATGCCATAGACCTCCTGAATGTTCCAGCGCTCCATCATGCCGTCTTCACACATCTCGCGACCACCGCCGCCGCCTTCTTCGGCGGGCTGAAAGATCACCACAACCGTACCGTCGAAATTACGCGTCTCCGACAGGTATTTCGCGGCACCCAGCAGCATCGCCGTGTGCCCGTCATGGCCACAGGCGTGCATGGCACCATCAGTCTTGGACGCATAATCCAGCCCGGTCGCCTCATGAATCGGCAACGCATCCATATCCGCGCGCAGTCCGATGACTTTGCCGTTGCTGTCGGCCTTACCCTTGATCACACCAACAACCCCGGTGCGACCTATCCCCGTAACGACCTCATCGCAGCCAAATTCCTTCAGCTTGTCGGCGACCAGAGCGCTGGTGCGATGGGTTTCGAACAGGATTTCGGGATTTTCATGAATATCCCGTCGCCATGCGGTGATTTCATCCTGCAATTCGGCAAATCGGTTTTTAACTGGCATCTTTTCTCTCTCCTCACTCAAGCTGCCGGCATCCGGCGCTCGACCATTTCAGCAAACCATGAACATCCCATCGGGATAATCTCGTCGTTGAAGTTGTATTCGGGATGGTGCAGCCCGGCGCTGTCGCCGTTGCCCAGAATTATGAAGGCCCCGGGCCGTTCTTCCAGCATGAACGAGAAATCCTCGCCCCCCATCACCATCGGTGCCTCATCGCAACTGCCCCCGACCGAGATCGCGGCCTCGGCGGCATAACCCGTCTGTTCCTCGGCGTTGATCGTGACCGGAACGCCGCGCGTGTAGGTTACATTCACCGTTCCCCCAAAGGTTTCGGCGATCCCTGCGCAAACCTCTTTCAAACGCTGTTCAATCAGATCCCGCATGTCATTGGAATGGGTCCGCACCGTCCCCCGCACCCGGGCCGATTGCGGAATCACATTGAACGCCTTGGACGAGGTTTCAACCGAGGTCACAGACAGAACCGCCTGCAGGGTCGGGTCAGCATTGCGCGACACGATGGTCTGCAGGGCCACGATCAGCTGGGACAGCATCACCGTTGTATCAACCGTTTCCTGAGGTTTCGCCGCATGTCCGCCACGGCCTTCGACATAAAGATCAAACTCATCCGCAGCCGCCAGCAACGGGCCCGAGCGGATGGCGAATTGTCCGGTCGCAAGGCCCGGCACATTATGCATGGCATAGACTTCCTGAATGCCGAACCGGTCCATCAGGCCGTCCTTGCACATTGCCTCGGCACCATTGCCACCCTCTTCGGCAGGCTGGAAAATCACAATGGCGGTGCCATCGAAATTGCGCGTCTCCGACAGGTATTTTGCCGCGCCCAGCACCATCGCCGTGTGCCCGTCATGGCCGCAGGCATGCATCGCTCCTGCGGTTTCAGAGGCATAATCCAGCCCCGTCTGTTCCTGCATCGGCAACGCGTCCATATCCGCACGCAACCCGATTACCCGGCCCTGTGTATCTGTCTTGCCCCTGATCACGCCGACAACCCCGGTACGCCCGATTCCGGTCACCACCTCGTCACAGCCGAATTCTTTCAACCGCTCAGCCACCAAAGCACTGGTGCGATGGGTGTCATAGAGAATTTCGGGATGCCTATGGATATCCCGCCGCCAACCGGTGATTTCTTCGTGCATTTCGGCAAGTCGGTTCTTGATTGGCATCTGATCCTCCCAAATCAGGCGACGGGCAATCGCCGTTCCACCAGCTCTGCAAACCAACTGCATCCGGCGGGAATGGCATCGTCGTCGAAATTGTATTCCGGGTGATGGCACATGGCCGTGTCCCCGTTTCCGATAAAGATGTAGGCCCCGGGCCGTTCTTCAAGCATATAGGCGAAATCTTCCGATGGCATGATCGGATCGGTGCTGTCATTCACCCTACCCGCCACAGCCTGCGCAGCCTCGGCGGCATAAATGGTTTCCGCGTCCGAATTCACCGTCACCGGATAACCCGGCGTCCAAGTGACCTGCGCCTTGGCCTCAAAGGCCGAGGCCGTATCTTCCGCGATCCGGCGCACGCGCTCTTCAGCGATTTTACGATATTCCGGGTCCAACGTGCGCACCGTGCCCTGCAACCGCACCGTATGGGCAATCACGTTCGAGGCGACGCTGTCGGTTTCAAACGTTCCAACCGTCAGCACCACACGTTTGATCGGATCGACAGTGCGTGCCACAACCGATTGCAAAGCCACAACAATATGTGACGCGACCAGCGTTGTATCAACCGCCTCATGAGGGGCGGCGGCGTGCCCCCCCTTGCCGGTCACAACAATTTCGAACTCGTCGGATGAAGCCAGCAGCGCGCCGGGCCGGATTGCGAATTCACCAACCGGCAGACCGGGCATGTTGTGCATGCCATAGACTTCCTGAATGCCCCAGCGGTCCATCATCCCGTCCTGACACATGGCCAAACCACCTGCCCCGCCTTCCTCGGCCGGTTGAAAGATCAGCACCACAGTGCCGTCGAAATTCCGTGTCTCGGCCAGATATCGCGCCGCCCCCAACAGCATCGAGGTATGCCCGTCATGCCCGCAGGCATGCATCTTGCCGGAAACGGTCGAGGCATAGTCCAGCCCCGTTGCCTCTTCGATCGGCAGCGCATCCATGTCGGCGCGCAGCCCGATGACACGGCCCTTGGTATCCGTGCGCCCCTTGATGACCGCGACAACGCCGGTTTTGCCGATCCCCGGCGTGATCTCGTCCACTCCGAATTCCTTCAGGCGATCGACCACGAAACCCGCCGTTTCTTCCACGTCATACATCAGTTCAGGGTGCATATGCAGGTGACGGCGCCATTTGGTGATCTCGCCCTGCATTTCCGCAAGTCGGTTCTTGACGGGCATCTTTGGCTTCCCCTCTGAGGTGTTATTCGCAGAGCCGTTCTATCAGACGTTCCATGAATTTTTGGCCTGCGTTAAATTGAGAAATCGTAATGAACTCATTTGGCTGATGGGCCTGCGCGATATCGCCGGGGCCGCAGATCACAGCGGAATAGCCTGCCTGCTGAAACTGCCCGGCCTCGGTGCCATAGCTGACCACATGGCTGGCATTGTCCCCGGTCAGGGATCGCACCAGCGTCTCGGCCTCGCCATCCTCTTCAGGAACAAGACCGGGGATCGAGAAGTTTTCGGAGAGTTCGATCCGCGCCTCCGGATGCACCGCCTGCATCCGCGCTTCGACCTCGCGAACCTTGTCGAAATAGGCCTTCTGCCAGATCGCTTTATCCTCATCCGGGACGGTGCGGAAATCCATCATGAACCGGCAATCCTTGGCGGTGATGTTATGCGCCGTACCGCCTTCGATCATGCCCACATGGCAGGTAGTCCAGGGTGGGTCGAACACGGCAGCGATATCCGAGGGCTGCGCTGCCATATTCTCGGCATTGCACTGGTTGGCCCAGTCAATCAGCGGCGCGGCCTCCATGATCGCGTTGACACCGGTATGCATGATCGAGCTGTGAACCTCGAACCCTGCGATATGTGTGTCATACCCGAACCCGCCTTTATGACCGGTGACCGCCTGCATCATGGAAGGTTCACCGACAATCACAGCCGAGCCCTTGGGGATGACCCCCTGCATCGCCTCGATCATCGGAGGCGCGCCGGTGCAGCCGACCTCTTCATCGAAGCTCAGCGCCAGTTGCAGCGGGCGTTTGACGCCTGCGCCATGCGCCTCGACCAATGCCCAGATGGCCAGCGCGTCGAACCCTTTCATATCGCAGGTGCCACGCCCGAAATACTTGCCATCCCTTTCGGTCACGGTGAAAGGGTCGGTATCCCACGGCTGGCCATCGACCGGCACCACATCAGTGTGCCCCGACAATACAATCGCGCCGTCCTGCCATGGGCCTACATGCGCGAACAGGGCCGCTTTGTGAGGTTGATCGGGGTCGGGCCAGCGATGGGTTTCGATCCCGTGGCTGTTCAGATACTCCTCAACCCAGTCAACCAATGGCAAATTGGTTTCACGACTTACCGTCGGGAAAGAGATCAGCCTGGTCATGATCTCAAGCGGGGTCAGGCGGTTTGACATGGATTTCAGTATCCGCTGTCCGTGGTCAGGACGAAATGGCCCGGTTCAACTTCGCGATATTGCGAGGGTTCAGGCGTATAGCCAATTGGATGAATTGGCGACGGAATCGGCTTGAAATTCAGATCTTTTTCCGATTTGCGCCGGTTCGGGTCGGCGATCGGAACCGCCTTCATCAACGCCTGCGTATAGGCGTGCTGCGGGTTCTCGAACACCCGTGCGCGCGGGCCAAGCTCAACGATCCGGCCCAGATACATCACACCGACATGGTGGCTGACGCGTTCGACGACCGCCATATCGTGGCTGATGAACAGGTAGCTGAGGCCAAGTTCGGATTGCAGCTCCATCATCAGGTTCAGCACCTGCGCCTGAACAGATACATCGAGGGCCGAGACCGCCTCATCCGCGACGATCAGTTTGGGGTTCAGGGCCAAGGCGCGGGCAATGGCGATCCGTTGACGTTGTCCCCCCGACATCTCATGCGGGAAACGGCGCATGAAGCTGCGCGGCAACTGCACCTTGTCGAACAGCTGCGCGACACGATCCTGCAGTTCAGACCCGGACGCGACGCCGTAGTTGCGCATCGGTTCGGCCACCTGATCGACCAGTTGCATCTGCGGGTTGAGCGAGGCGAACGGGTCCTGAAAGATCATCTGCATGTCCAGCCGTGCCTTGCGCAGGCCCGCCGGATCAAGCTTCATGACATCAACACCATCCAGATCAACCTCACCCCATATCGGTTCGACCAGCCTCAGAATCGATCGCCCGGCCGAGGATTTCCCACAACCCGATTCGCCCACAAGGCTAAGGGTCTGGCCCTTGTTGATCGTGAACGAGACATCTTCAACCGCATGCACATTTGAAATCGTCCGCCGCAGCAATCCGCCTTTGACCGGGAACCGCGTGGTCAGGTTCTTGACCGTCAGCAAGACCTCTTCGGTTCCGGGGATCGGCGCGATGTTCTGCCCCTCAATTCCCAACAGTTTCATCGGCTCGGGTGCGGCCTTGCCCTGCATCTCACCCAGTTTGGGAACCGCCGCCAGCAGCGCTTTGGTATAGTCATGCTGCGGGTTTTCGAAAATGTCTTTGACCGTGCCTTCCTCAACCTTGTTGCCCCGGAACATGACCACAACCCGGTCGGCCATCTGGGCCACCACGGCCATGTCATGGGTGATGAACATCACCGCTGTGCCGGTCTCGCGCTTCAGCCGGTCCATCAGCGCCAGAATCTCGGCCTGAATGGTCACGTCCAGCGCGGTCGTGGGCTCATCGGCGATCAGCAGGCGTGGTTCGCACGCCATAGCCATCGCGATCACCACACGCTGGCGCATGCCGCCGGATAACTCGTGCGGGTATTGTTTCAGACGACGCTCGGGTTCGGGAATGCGAACCTGACGCAGCAATTCCAACGCGCGTTCTTCCGCCTGTGCTTTGGACATATTCTTGTGAATACGCAGGCCTTCGGTCAACTGGCGGCCCACGGTAAATACCGGATTCAGGGCGGTCATCGGCTCCTGAAAGATCATCCCGATCTCGTTGCCGCGAATCTGCTTCATCAGATCCTGATCCGCCCCCGCCAGATCAGTCGCCTCGCCCGCGCGGCGGTCAAACAGCAGTTGCCCGCCCGCAATCTCGCCCCCGCCGAATTCCACCAGCCGCATCAGCGACAGCGAGGATACCGACTTGCCCGATCCCGATTCGCCCACGATGCAGACGGTTTCACCCGGATTGACCTCGAACGAGACATCTTCAACCCCGACAACGGGGCCATCCTTGGTCTGAAACTCGACACGCAGTTTTTTGATCTGGGCAATCGGCTGGTCCAGCACGCGCGCACTCCCCTTGGTGGCAAATCTGAGCGGATGCCAAACGCTAAGGCGGCGGGGCGGGAAAAGTCAAACCAATTGGTCAAAAATCGCAAACCAAGGCTTGCAATTTTCCAAAACTCTGCTTCGATGTGCCCGGTAACCGTTTTTGGGAGAGGACGGAATACACGTTAACGTGAGATTCTTTATCGTTTTACATCATAACGTTATCCCCCAACGCGGCCACGCCTAATCCGCGGGCATCGCGGAGATAATCGAGACACATACGTGTCCAACATGGAGTGTATAATGAAGATCAAAACCCTTTTGCTCGGTGCGATTGCGAGCACGGCAATGGCACCGATGGCCTTTGCCGAGCGTGGATCGGACGGCAATGTCAGCATCATTTACTGGCAGGCTCCGTCGATCATGAACCCGTTCCTGTCGGGCGGCACCAAGGATGTTGAAGCGGCCTCGCTGGTGATCGAACCTCTGGCGCGCTACGACCAGGACGGCAACATGGTTCCCTACCTTGCAGCCGAAATTCCAACCGTTGAAAATGGCGGCGTCAGCGAAGATCTGACAACAATCACATGGAAAATTGCGCCGGGAATCACCTGGTCGGACGGTACGCCGTTTACATCGGCAGATGTGGTGTTCACAGCGAACTATTGCATGGACCCCGAAGGTGGCTGCGCCCAGGTGACCAAGTTTGAAGGCGTCACTGATGTTGAAGCGGTGGATGACCTGACGGTAAAAGTCACATTCGACGCGCCGACCCCCTTCCCCTACGGCCCGTTTGTCGGTGGGGAAAGCCCGATCATTCAAGCCGCTCAATTCGCCGATTGCATGGGCGCTAAAGCCCCTGAATGTACCGATCAGAACTTTAACCCGATCGGCACCGGCCCGTTTGTTGTCACCGAATTCAAACCGAATGACGTGATCACCTTTGCGGCCAATGACAATTATCGCGATCCGGCGAAACCGGCCTTTGCCAGCGTGACCTTCAAAGGCGGCGGCGATGCAACGGCGGCAGGCCGTGCGGTTATGGAAACCGGCGAGTTTGACTATGCCTGGAACCTGCAGCTGGCCCCTGAGGTCATCGCGCAGATGCAGGAAGGTGGCAAAGGTACTCCGGTTGCAGGCTTCGGCCCGCTGGTCGAGCGTATCATGCTGAACCAGACCAACGCCTCGCCCGATTTGCCGGAAGGCGAGCGCTCTACCGCAACGCATCCGCACCCCTTCCTGCAGGACCCGGCGGTTTACAAGGCAATGTCCATGGCCATCGATCGCCCACTGCTGGTGGAGATCGGTTACGGTCAGGCCGGCAAAGTAACCTGTAACTGGGTTCCCGCCCCTGCCGCGTTCAACTCGACCTCGATGAGCTGCGATACGCAGGACATTGACGGCGCAAACGCACTGCTGGACGAAGCTGGCATCGTTGACACAAACGGCGATGGCATTCGCGAAAAAGACGGTGTTCCGCTGAAAATCGTCTATCAGACCTCGACCAACGCTGTCCGTCAGGACTTTCAGGCGCTGATCAAGGAATGGTGGAGCCAGATCGGCATCGAAACCGAGCTGCGCAACATCAACGCATCGGTCTTCTTCGGGGGTGACCCGGGCTCGCCCGACACGTTCCAGAAGTTCTATGCCGACGTTGAGATGTACGCGAACACCTTCAACGGCACCGACCCACAATCCTATCTGGGCAACGGTCTGTGCGACAAAGCTCCGAAGCCGGAAAGCCAGTGGCAGGGTGAAAACATCAGCCGCTTCTGCAACGAAGAGTTCGACGCATTGCACGCCAAACTGGCCGAGACCGCTGGTCTGGAAGCACGCGCCGAGATCGCCAAGCAGCTGAACGACATCATCGTTCAGAACGGCGGCATGATCCCGCTGGTGCACCGCGGTCGTCTGTCGGCGCATTCGAACACGCTGGGTGGTGTTGTCCTGAACGTATGGGACAGCGAGCTGTGGAACATTGCGGACTGGTACCGCAAGACCGGTTCCTAAGCGTTAATCTTGCAAAGCCACGCCCCGATCTTCGGGGCGTGGCCCTTTGCAGACCTCCCCAACAAGAAGACGCATATAAAGGCGCCTCTTAATGCTCAACTTTACCATCAGACGGCTGGTGCTGGCCGTTCCGACGCTTCTGTTCATCAGCCTCGTCATCTTCCTGCTGCTGGAGCTCGCCCCCGGCGACCCGATGGCGCAGGTACCACTCACCGTTCCACCTGAAGTCAAAGAGAAGATGCGCGAGGCGCTTGGCCTCGGCCAGCCGATGCATATCCGGTTCTGGAAATGGATCGTGCAGTTCTTCTGGATCGAGCCGCAGGTTCTGATCGACCACATGTTCGGCACCACCTTCTCCGAAGGTGATTTGCGTGTGATCTCGTGGCAGACCCGCTCACCCGTTATGGACATCGTCGTTCAGCGTATCCCGCAGACCCTGTGGGTTGTCGGCACCGCCTATGTGGTCGCCATCCTGATCGCCCTGCCCATCGGCATCTATTCAGCCTATCGCCAGTATTCCTGGTTCGACCAGATGGGCACCTTCGTGTCGATGGTTGGCTTCTCGGTCCCGCCGTTTTTCTCGGGGGTGCTGGTGATCGTGATCTTCTCGGTTCAGCTGGGATGGTTCCCGTCGATCTATGACACCACCCTCGTGGTCAACAGTTGGGACAGTTTCATGCTGCAACTGAAACAGATGATCATGCCGGTCATGGTTCTGGCCCTGCAGATCACCGCGCAGCTGAGCCGGTTCATGCGTGCCTCGATGCTGGACAACCTCAATCAAGACTACGTCCGCACCGCCCGCGCGAAAGGCCTCAGCGAATACACGGTCGTGATGGTCCACGTCCTGCGCAACTCGATGATCCCCGTGGTCACCGTGATTGCTTTGGGTATCCCGGCCATTTTCGGTGGCGCAATCATCACCGAGCAGGTGTTCAAAGTGAACGGTATCGGCCAGTTGCTGATCGGAGCCATTCAGGCCAACGACCTGCCCATGGTGCAGACGCTGACCTTCATCTTTGCGGTGCTGATCGTGCTGTTCAACCTGATCGCCGATGTTCTGTACGGCATTCTGGACCCGAGGATTCGCTATGACTGATCATGATCGTACCGATACTCTGATCCCCGACGAAGGATTGGCCCCCGCCTCAACCGCTCTGCCCACCACCGATGTGATGGAAGAACTGGCCACCCCGCCCCGCAGCCAGTGGCGCGATGTGTGGGATCAGTTCAAAACCCACAAAGGCGCGATGCTGGGGGCGATCCTGTTCATCTTTATCGTCGCGGGTGTCTATCTGGGGCCGTTTATATGGGGGATCGACCCCACGCAGATCGACATCAGATCACGCAATCAAGGCCCCAGCTGGGCGCATCCCTTTGGGACCGATCAACTGGGCCGCGATATTCTGGCCCGGATGATGTCCGGCGGGCAAACCTCGGTCTCGGTCGGTATCACCGCGATGCTGCTGGCGCTGTTTCTGGGCTCGTTCATCGGGGTGCTGGCCGGGTTCTTCAGACGGTTGGACGGCCCTTTGATGCGCCTGACCGACCTGTTTCTGGCACTGCCTCTGCTGCCGCTGTTGCTGGTCATGATGCTGCTGTTCCGCGAGCCTCTGTCGGCCGCCTTCGGGCTGGAGCGCGGGATTTTCATCCTGATCGTCTGCGCCATCGGCATCACCTCATGGATGCCCACCGCGCGGATCGTACGCGGCGATGTGCTGGCCATCAAAGAGCGCGAGTTCGTTCTGGCTGCCCGATCCATCGGCACCAGTAACAGCCAGATCATCACCCGGCATATCCTGCCCAACGTGCTGTCGCCGATCATGGTGTCGGCAACTTTGGGCATCGCCACGGCGATCATCACCGAAAGCGCACTGTCCTTCCTTGGCCTTGGCTTTCCACCTGACTTCCCGACCTGGGGGCGCCTGCTGTTTGACGGCGTCGACTATCTTCAGCAATACCCCGAGCGGGTGTTCTGGCCCGGTCTGGCAATTTCGCTGACAGTTCTGAGCGTCAACTACCTGGGCGATGGCCTTCGCGACGCGCTGGATCCCCGCATTCGCGGCCGCTGAGCCAATCTGATCGGCGCGCTGGGGCGCGCCGATCAATACAATTCCGAACGTGGCAATCATTCATCACCTCTGTCGATAGCGACACAGATCTGACATGCTAAGTCACCGGCTCGGTTCCCAAAGTTCAATGGGGTTGCCTTCGGGGTCGTGAATACGGGCAAACCGGCCAATGTCACTGTCCCACTCGGCCCGGGTTTCCACAGTGATCCCCGCAGATCGAAGCTGTTTGATCATAGCCTCCAGATCATCGACGCGAAAATTGATCATCCACTGCTGCTCGACCCTGTCAAAATAGTCGGTGTCCAACGCAAATGGCGCAAAGACAGTATAACCCTCCCGCTGCTTCCAGGGCCCAGACGCAAAGTGAGTGACCCCCAGATGCCTTTCATACCAGGCGCTGAGCCCATCAGGATCGCGCGCCCGAAAAAACACACCGCCAATGCCAGTCACTTTCTCCATCTCGCACCTCCTTCCCAAACGATCCTATCATAGTCCGCTTGCTTCATCTGGCCCAAAATATCCTGGGGGTCTTGGGGGCAAAGCCCCCATACAAGACAAAAGAAAAGGGCGCCCAAAGGCGCCCTTTGCAATTTCTCAACAGCCTCAGATCAGTCGATCATGGGCAGGAGTTTGTCGAGGCTTTGTTTAGCGTCTCCGTAGAACATGCGTGTGTTTTCTTTGAAGAACAGGGGGTTTTCGATGCCGGAATATCCGGTGCCCTGGCCGCGTTTCGACACGAAGACCTGCTTGGCCTTCCAGCACTCCAGCACCGGCATGCCGGCGATGGGGCTGTTGGGGTCTTCCTGTGCGGCCGGGTTCACGATGTCGTTCGAGCCGATGACAATGGCCACATCCGTGTCGGGGAAGTCGTCATTGATCTCGTCCATTTCCAGCACGATGTCATAGGGCACCTTCGCCTCGGCCAGCAGCACGTTCATGTGCCCGGGCAGACGACCCGCAACCGGGTGGATCGCAAAGCGGACCTCCTTGCCCTTGGCGCGCAGCTTGCGCACCAGCTCAGACACCGATTGCTGCGCCTGCGCCACGGCCATGCCATAGCCGGGGATGATAACGATGCTGTCAGCCTCGTTCAGCGCCGCCGCTACACCATCCGCCTCAATGGCGATCTGTTCGCCCTCAACCGCCATCTGCTCACCCTGCGGGCCACCAAAGCCGCCCAGGATCACGCTGACAAAGTGCCGGTTCATCGCCTTGCACATGATGTAGGACAGGATCGCACCGCTTGAGCCCACCAGCGCCCCGACCACGATCAGCAGATCGTTGCCAAGGCTGAAGCCAATCGCCGCCGCCGCCCAGCCCGAATAGCTGTTCAGCATCGACACAACCACCGGCATGTCGGCCCCGCCGATGCCCATGATCAGGTGATAGCCGATGAACAGCGCCGCCAGTGTCATCAGGATCAGCGGCAGCAGGCCTCCGGTCGAGGTGTACCAGATCAGGCAGATCAGCGAGAGACTCGCCGCCGCCGCGTTCAGCGC
This sequence comes from Rhodobacteraceae bacterium KLH11, assembly GCA_000158135.1. Lineage (GTDB taxonomy): Bacteria > Pseudomonadota > Alphaproteobacteria > Rhodobacterales > Rhodobacteraceae > Ruegeria. The sequence continues at coordinate 2,220,963 of DS999531.1, read as the reverse complement.
GTGACCGCCCGGCAGCTTTGTCGCCGCGGATGTCACTTTGCCCGCCAGCTTGCCATAGGCCACGACCGAGCCGGTAAAGGTGATCGCCCCGATAAAGATACCTAAGAAAAGCTCGACATGCAGGATCGCCAGCTCGGCAGAGGTTTTCTTGGCGATCAGCTTGGCAAAGGCGCCCAGATCGGACAGGTCCACATCCTTGGCAGCGTCAGCAACCGCAAAAACCTCGGCCACATTGCCGATCTCGAAATGCGCGTTGAAGCCGACGAACACAGCCGCCAGACCCACCAGCGAGTGCATCGCGGCCACCAGCTGTGGCATCTCGGTCATCTGCACGCGCTGTGCGACGTACTGACCGATCAGGCCACCGCCCGCGATCAGCAGCAGCGACAGCAGCCACAGGCCCGAGCCGGGGCCAACCAGCGTGGCAAAGACCGCCAGCGCCATACCAACAATGCCATACCAGACCGCGCGCTTGGCGCTTTCCTGGTTCGACAGACCACCCAGAGACAGGATGAAGAGAACAGCCGCAACAACATAAGCGGCAGTAGTGAAGCCAAATTCCATGTGCCCGGCCTCCTTAAGATTTCTGGAACATGGCGAGCATGCGCCGGGTTACGAGGAAGCCGCCGAAGATATTGATCCCGGCCATGAAGACAGACAGTGCCGCCAGCAGGATCACCAGGAACGACCCCGATCCGATCTGCATCAGCGCGCCCACGATGATAATCGACGAGATCGCGTTGGTGATCGCCATCAGCGGCGTGTGCAGGCTGTGCGCGACACCCCAGATCACCTGGAAGCCGACAAAAATGGCCAGCACAAACACGATGAAGTGCTGCATGAAACTGGCCGGAGCGATCAGCCCCACCAGCAGCATCAGCGCGCCACCGACACCCAGCAGGGTAAACTGCTGTTTGGTCTGCGCCTTGAAGGCCGCGACCTCCTGCGCCTTTTTCTCTTCCGGGGTCAGTTCCTTGACCTCGGGCTTTTTCTGCGCCGCAATCGCCTGCACCTTGGGTGGTGGCGGCGGGAAGGTGATCTCGCCCTCATGGGTCACGGTCGCGCCGCGGATCACGTCATCTTCCATGTCATGATGCACCTGACCGTCCTTTTCGGGCGTCAGGTCGGTCATCATGTGACGGATGTTGGTGGCATAAAGCGACGAGCTCTGCGCCGCCATCCGGCTGGGGAAATCGGTATAGCCGATGATGGTCACGCCATTGTCGGTCACGATCTTCTCATCCGCCACGGTCAGCTTGCAGTTGCCGCCCTTTTCCGCCGCCAGATCGACAATCACCGAGCCCGGCTTCATCGCCTCGACCATATCTTTGGTCCACAGCTCAGGCGCTTCGCGGTTGGGGATCAGCGCGGTGGTGATGACGATATCCATCTCAGGCGCCAGCTCGCGGAACTTGGCCAGCTGAGCCTCGCGGAATTCATCCGACTGGACGCTGGCATAACCGCCGGTGGCCGCGCCATCCTGCTGGTCTTCCTCGAAATCCAGATAGACAAACTCGGCCCCCATGGATTCGACCTGTTCCGCCACTTCGGGGCGCACATCGAAGGCGTAGGTAATCGCACCCAGCGAAGTGGATGTCCCGATCGCCGCCAGACCGGCCACGCCCGCGCCCACGATCAGCACCTTGGCAGGCGGCACCTTACCCGCCGCCGTCACCTGACCGGTGAAAAACCGGCCAAAGTTGTTGCCCGCCTCGATCACCGCACGGTAGCCCGCGATATTGGCCATCGACGACAGCGCGTCCATCTTTTGCGCCCGGGAAATCCGCGGCACCATCTCCATCGCGATCACCGTCGCGCCCTTGGATCTGGCCAGCTCCATCCCTTCTTCGTTCCCCGCAGGGTTAAAGAAGGAAATCAACGTCTTGTCCTTGGTCAGACGCTTCAGTTCAGTCTCCGAGGGCGGCCGCACCTTGGCAATGATATCCGCAGCCTTCCACAGCGCCGCCGCGGTCTTCACAACCTCAACACCCGCTGCCTCATAAGCCGCATCCGAAAAACCCGCAGCAGAACCCGCGCCCTTCTCAATCAAACACGTATACCCAAGCTTCTGCAGCTGCAAAGCAGACTCAGGCGTCAACGCAACACGAGCCTCCCCACTATATACTTCCTTCGGCGTTCCTAGTTTCACCAGTCGGTTCCCCCTAATTTTTGGTTCAGGCCGGTTGAATATTCAGCATAGAATGACAAGCAGACATGTATCTTGCGCAAGATTATTTCGCAAGCGCAGCAATCGCAACGTTGTGTCATGATAACAACACCCTTAAATCCACCGCCGGGTCTTACGCTCGTACCGGGCAAAATCGGCGCGAAAATTACGGCGCAGGCGATCTTCTTCGGGTATGATAAAGCGGCGCTCCAGAACCCAGACGAAGATCGGGATCAGGACCAGCGAAAGCACTGCATCGAACCGCAGGATCAGCCCCGCCAGAATCAGAACATCGCCCACATAGATAGGGTTGCGGCTGCGCTTGTAGATGCCCGATTGCACCATGGTTGAAGGTGTTTCATGCGGGATGACGGTTGTGCGGTGGCGGCGGAATTCGACGATTGCCATGATCGCCAGAATGATCCCCCCGCCAATCAGAATACCGCTGAGCAGGCCGGTTGCTGCACCGTCAAGCGACAAACCCAAAGACAGCACGCGCGCCTGCACCCACGCCAGCGCAGCAAACCCCGCAAGCCAGACAGGTGGAAGGTCAATTCGACGCATGGCCATCCCCGTAACGGCGACACACACCCATGCATGTCGTTTCCGGGCGACGTATTAGCGCTTTCTGGCGCTGATGGCAAAAGCTCAGGTTGTCGCATCAGGCAATACCCCCCTTTGGACGACGCTGATTTGTATCGATAGACAGGGGTAGCCCGATCAGCTAGGCCAGACATGACCATCACTTTTGCCTGAGCCGCCCCAAGCCGACATGACCGATTTCTCTGCCACCAAATCCATGTTCCACCTGCCCGACGGGGTTTTATATCTTGATGGTAACTCGCTGGGCCCGCTGCCGAAAACTGCTGCCGGGAAGGTGGGCGCGATGGTGCAGGATGAGTGGGGGCAGATGCTGATCACCGGATGGAACAAGGCCGGTTGGATGGGGTTGCCAACCCATCTGGGTGACCGGATCGGGCGGTTGATCGGGGCTGAACCCGGCAGTGTTGTTGTCGGGGATACGTTGTCGATCAAGGTCTATCAGGCGCTCGCCTCGGCGTTGGAGCTGAACCCGACCCGTAAGGTGATCCTGTCGGACAACGGCAATTTCCCCTCTGACCTTTATATGGCGGACGGACTGCTGCGGTCGCTGGGGCCAGATTATGAACTGCGCGTGGTGCACCCCGATGACGTCGCCGCGCAGATCACCGAAGAGATCGCGGTTTTGATGCTGACCGAGGTCGATTACCGCACCGGACGGATGCATGACATGAAGGCATTGACCGAGCTGGCCCATGCCAACGGCGTGTTAACGGTTTGGGATCTGGCCCATTCCGCCGGGGCAATCCCGGTTGATCTGTCCGGCTGCAACGCGGATTTCGCGGCAGGTTGCACTTACAAGTATCTCAATGGCGGCCCCGGCGCGCCCGCGTTTATCTATGTCGCCCCGCGCCTGATGGATCGGGTACGCCCCGCCCTGTCCGGCTGGCTGGGGCACGAGGCACCGTTTTCCTTTGATCTTGACTATCGCCCCGGCGCGGGGATCGAACGGATGCGGGTCGGCACCCCTCCGGTCGTTCAGATGGCGGCGCTGTCGGCGGCGATGGACATCTGGGACATGGCTGAAATTGCCGATATACGCGCCAAATCCATCGAACTGACCGAGCTGTTTATTGCCGGTGTCGAGGCCACCTGCCCCGGGCTGACACTGGCCAGCCCGCGCAATCCTGCGCAGCGCGGCAGTCAGGTTTCGTTTCATTTTAACGAAGGATATGCCGCCATGCAGGCGCTGATCGCGCGTGATGTAATCGGTGATTTTCGGGCCCCCGACATCATGCGCTTTGGCTTCACGCCGCTTTATATTGATGAGGGCGATGTGGAGCGGGCCGTCGATATTCTGGCCGATATCATTGCAAACAGGCTGTGGGACAGGCCGGAATACAAAATCCGGCAGCGTGTCACCTGACCTCAAGCGCCGCGCCCAACAGTGCGGATAGCTGGGAAATGCTCTGTTCATACTCCTCGGCGGTAGAGGCCGTCATCTTGATGCCCTTCAGCGACGCGGTGATCGTCTTTGCCGCCTCATCCGGTCCGACAGGCAGATGCGCACGACCGGCGGCATCCTCACGGCGCAACCAATCTGCGTAAAGACGGGTCAAGGCCGCCTCGCCGTTCTGAATAATATCCGTCGACATGGATTTTGTGGCATCCAGCATCTCAAGCCCGTGGGGCGAGGCCAGAATCTCTGCCATCCCCTGCGCTTGCACCTGAATTGCATGCGCAAGCAGTTCTGGCAGAGTTCCGGCTCCGGCCAGCGCTTCTGCCACAAGGGCCGTCTTTTCGCCGTAGTAGAACTGGGTCAGCTCCCGGACAATGGCCTCTTTGTTCTTATAGTGCAGATACACCGCAGGCCGGGACATCCCTGCCCCCTTTGCAATGTCATCCATCGACGTTTTTCGAAATCCGTAAGTTGCAAAGGCCTGAAAGGCCGAATTCAGGATCGCAGTTGTCTTGGGGTCGTCTTGTATACGCGTCATGTCAAACCTCTGACATTTTTTGTATATTTTGTCAATTGACACACTGACACTTTTCATTAATTATGTCAGGAGACGCCACAGCCAAGAGAGGTGCGCCATGGCAACCGCCCTTAAAATCAACGGAAAGACCCATCAGGTCGATCTGCCCGATGATGTTCCCTTGCTCTGGGTCCTGCGCGATGAGGTCGGGCTGACCGGCACCAAGTTCGGCTGCGGTGTGGCTGCTTGCGGGGCCTGTACCGTCCATATTGATGGCGAATCTGTTCGGTCATGTCAGGTCGCGCTGTCCGATGTCTGGGGGGAAGTCACCACGATCGAAGGGTTGGGCACGCCCGACGCAATGGCGATGATCCAGCAGGCATGGGTCGAGCATCAGGTTGCGCAATGCGGTTATTGCCAATCCGGGCAAATCATGCAGGCAGCAGCGTTGCTGGCTGAAAACCCCTCTCCTACGGATCAGGATATCGATGACGCGATGCAGGGCAATCTGTGCCGCTGTGGCACCTATCCCCGCATCCGCGCCGCCATCCACGATGCCGCATCCAAACTGAACGAGGCCTGAACCATGGCAAGCATCGGTAAAATCCTGCGCCGCACCTTTCTGATCGGATCTGCCGCCATTGTGGGCGGTGTCGCCTTCGGTGCCTATTACGTCACCCGTCCGGCCGCGAATCCGCTGAAACCCGGCAAGGGGGAAACTGCACTCAGCCCCTTTGTGCTGATCGATCAACAGGGCGTGACCCTGTTCGCCCCCCGCGCCGAAATGGGTCAGGGTGTGATGACAACATGGGCAGCGCTGATCGCAGAAGAGCTGGATGTTGAACTGGACGCCATCCGCATTCTGCACGGACCTGCGGCAGCAGCCTATTACAACTCGGCCCTTGTCGGAGAAGGGCTGCCGAACAAGGGCTATGACATCTCGAACTTCCAGCACAATCTGGGCGAAGCCCTGGGTGTGCTGGGCAAACCGCTCAGCCTGCAGGTCACGGGGGGATCGACCTCGATGAAAGACGGGTTCGAGCGGATGCGCATGGCCGGCGCCACCGCGCGTGAGACGTTGAAACAAGCAGCAGCAGATCGGCTGGGCGTAGACCGTGCCCAGCTGAAAACCGAAAACGGTACTGTTATCGCGCCAGACGGAACCCGCCTCCCCTATGCCGATCTCGCCGAAGCCGCGGGCCGGATTGAACCGCCCGAGGCGGAGTTGCGCGACCCGTCCCAATGGCGCTTGCTCGGGCGGTCGCTGCCGCGTGTCGACATACTCGGTAAATCCACCGGCACTGCCGAATTTGGCATCGATGTACGTCCCGAAGGTCTGAAGTTCGCTTCCGTCCGTATGAACCCAAAGCTGGGCGGGCAGATGAACGGCTTCGATGCCAGCACAGCCGAGACCATGCCCGGGGTGGAAAAGATCGTTGATCTGGGCACCGGGGTCGCTGTGATTGCCAGTAACACATGGCTGGCCATTCAGGCGGTCGAGGCTATCGACGTGGATTGGGGCGATGCGCCCTATCCGCCTGATACCGCTGCGCTGTTTGACCGGATCGCAAAGGCGTTCGATGATGCACCGAACTCGACCATGCGCGATGACGGTGATGTGGATGTGATGCCCGAAGGCGCAACCGAGCTTATTGCGGAATATGCCGTTCCCTATCTGGCCCACGCCACGATGGAGCCGATGAATGCCACCGCGCTTTATTCCGGCAACACGCTGGACCTGTGGTGCGGCAATCAGGCCCCGACCCTGATCCAGTTGCGCGTGGCCAATACCGCTGGTCTGGAAACCGAAGCGGTTGAGGTTCACACCACCTATCTGGGTGGCGGCTTCGGGCGACGGGGTGAGCTGGATTTCAGCGAGATTGCCACCAAGGTCGCGATGGCGATGCCCGGCACCCCGATCCAGACCACATGGAGCCGCGAAGAGGATATGCGCCACGACTTCTACCGCCCCAGCGCGATGGCCCGCATGCGCGGCGCAGTCAAGGATGGCAAGGCTGTTCTGATTGACGGCAAGGTTGCCTCGCAATCGCCGACCCAGCAGGCGGTGACCCGCTATACCGGTTTGCCCGGCGGCGGCCCCGACAAAGTGCTGGTCGAAGGGTTCTTTAACCAGCCTTACGCGGTGCCCAACTATCGGATGAGCGGCTATATCTCTGATCTGGCCGTTCCGGTCGGTTTCTGGCGTTCGGTCGGCAACAGCCACAACGGGTTCTTCCACGAGACCTTCATGGATGAAATGGCCCACGCCGCCGGTCGTGATCCGCTGGAGTTCCGGCTGGAGCTGGCAAGGCCCGAGTTCGCTCCTGCTGCGGGATGTCTGGACGCGGTCAAAGAGATGTCGGGCTGGACCGGCAAAACCCCTGATGGTGTCGGGCGCGGCGTCGCCATGACCTACAGCTTTGGCACGCCAGTGGCCCAGGTGATCGAGGTGGTGGACCAAGACGGAACCATCCGCATCAACAAGGCATGGATCGCCTGTGATGTGGGGCTGGCGCTGGATCCGGGCACGGTCGAGGCCCAGATGATTGGCGGCATGATCTATGGCCTCTCGGCGGCAGTGATGGGCGAGATCACCTTTGCCGATGGTGAGGTTGAGCAGTATAATTTCCCTGACTACGACGCCTTGCGGATGCATAACGTTCCGGTCACCGAGGTTCGCGTTCTGGAAACCAACAAGTATCTGGGTGGCGTCGGTGAACCCGGCACGCCCCCATCCATGCCAGCGCTTGGGAACGCATTGTTCGATTTAACCGGCACGCGCGCGCGCAGCCTTCCGCTGAACACGCAGTTCGACCTGCTGGTTTGATGAACATCCGGTCCGGCCATACGCCGGACCACCCGCGCCTCAGGCAGAGCGTTGCAAACGCGCAGCGTTCTTGCCCTTGGCCCATGCGTGCACAGCCTGACCAAACGCTTCAAACAGCGGGCGCGACACCGGATCGTTCGCGGCATCCCATTCCGGGTGCCACTGAACCGACAAGGTGAAACCAGGCGCGTCTTTGACATAAATTGCCTCGGGCGTGCCATCAGGCGCGTGGCCATCAATGATGACATTCTCGCCCAATGTTTTGATCCCCTGCCCGTGCAGGGTATTGGTCATCACCTCACTGGCCCCCAGCAGGCGGTGAAACACGCCCCCTTCGGTCAGCGTTACCACATGGCGCAGGGCAAATTTCTCTTCCAGCGTGCCATCGGGCGGCATCCGGTGGTTCAGACGCCCCGGCAATTCGCGTATCTCGGGGTAGAGCGTACCACCCAGAGCAACATTGACCTCTTGAAAGCCGCGGCAAATCCCAAAGAAGGGTTGGCCGCGCCGGGTGCATTCCCGAACCAGTGGCAGCGTGATGGCATCACGCGCGCGATCAAACTCGCCATGCGCTGCTGTTGCGGGCTCACCGTATTCTTCGGGGTGTACGTTGGGGCGGCCACCGGTCAGCAGAAAACCATCGCAGACCTCCAGCAACTCATCGACGGCGACATAGCGCGGGTCTGCCGGGATCAGAAGCGGCATACAATCGGCAACATTCGAGACCGCATCCGAATTCATCGTACCCCCCGCATGGGTTGGATACTGATCATTCATCAGGTAAGAGTTACCGATTATTCCGACGACAGGGCGCGCCATTTCATTTCCCTTGTTTCACCCGAACCTCAAAAAAACCTATCGGCAGGTTTGTCCGCGCGCAACGGCACAGGCACTGCATAGCAGCGCAAGCGCGTGTTCAACGGCGCACAATCCGGCTTTTTCTCAGATCTCGCCTGTCAGTCCCACAGCCTCGATCCCGGCCAGCGCTGCCTGCGCATCATTTTCCGATGTGTCACCCGTAACGCCAACCGCCCCGATCACCGCGCCTTTGCGATCGCGGACCAGAACGCCCCCGGGCACCGGAACGACCTGCCCGCCATAGACACCGTTCACGGCGGCCATGAAATAGGCCTGCCCCTCGGCCCGCTGCATCTGTGCCGTGCCCGCCATGCCCAGCATGACTGATCCGTAAGCCTTGCCATGCGCAATCGGAAACCGGCCCGGCGCGGCACCATCTTCGCGTTCAAATGCAATCACGTGTCCGCCTGCATCCAGCACCACGACCGAGAGAGGTTTCCACTCCTGCTCGCGCCCCTTTTCCAGAGCTTTCCGAATGATAGTGCGGGCCTTGCGCAGCGAAATCAGCATGAGATGTCCTTTGTTGGGTAAAACGCAACAGGACCGGTTGCCCCGCTACGGCGCCCCTGTCTTACCCCTGTCGGCCCGCCAGTTCCAGCCACCGGCACCGGATTAGCGGCTCTGGCCGGTTTCAATCCGCCAATGGCATTCCCACATCGGTTGCAGCCTTGGGTCGAAGCCCATAACGTCGCACCAGATTCCCATGCGATGAGGCCCCAGATGCGCGATGCAGCCCCCACCACGATCTATCTGAAAGATTACACGCCCTTCGGTTATCTGGTGGACAGCGTGCACCTGACCTTTGATCTGGCCCCTCATGCCACGCGTGTCACCTCGCGGATCGCCTTTCGCCCAAACCCTGATGCGGTGGACAAGACCTTTTTTCTGCACGGCGAAGACCTAAAGCTGATCAGGGCCGCAATTGACGGCTCTGATGTCACGCCGGATGTAACCACTGAGGGCCTCACCGTCACGGTTCCCGACGCGCCTTTCATCTGGGAGGCCGAGGTCGAGATCGATCCGGGCAACAACACGGCGCTCGAAGGGCTCTATATGTCGAACGGCATGTACTGCACCCAATGCGAGGCTGAAGGGTTCCGCAAGATCACCTATTACCCCGACCGTCCCGATGTGATGTCCACCTTCACCGTGCGCATCAATGGCGATCTGCCGGTCTTGCTGTCCAACGGCAACCCTTCAGGCAAGGGTGAGGGCTGGGCGGAATGGGTCGATCCGTGGCCCAAACCCGCCTATCTGTTCGCACTGGTCGCCGGAGAGCTGATCGCCCATCCCGGCCAGTTCACCACCATGTCGGGCCGTGACGTCGAACTGAACCTCTGGGTCCGCCCCGGTGATGAGGGCAAATGCGCCTTTGGCATGGAAGCACTGAAGAAATCCATGAAATGGGACGAGGACGTTTACGGCCGTGAATACGATCTGGACGTGTTCAACATTGTGGCCGTCGATGATTTCAACATGGGCGCGATGGAGAATAAGGGGCTGAACATCTTCAACTCCTCCGCCGTGCTGGCCAGCCCCGAAACCTCGACCGATATGAATTTCGAACGGATCGAGGCGATCATCGCGCATGAGTATTTCCACAACTGGACCGGCAACCGCATCACCTGCCGCGACTGGTTCCAGCTGTGTCTGAAAGAGGGCCTGACCGTGTTCCGCGACGCGCAGTTCACATCCGACATGCGCTCGGCCCCGGTCAAACGCATCCATGATGCCATCGACCTGCGGGCGCGGCAGTTCCCCGAAGACAATGGCCCGCTGTCGCATCCCGTGCGGCCCGAGAGTTTTCAGGAAATCAACAACTTCTACACCTCGACCGTCTACGAGAAAGGCGCCGAGGTGATCGGGATGCTGAAACGTCTGGTCGGCGACGAAGCCTATGCACAGGCGCTTGACCTCTATTTCGAACGCCATGACGGGCAGGCCTGCACCATCGAGGACTGGCTGAAAGTGTTCGAAGACACCACAGGCCGCGATCTGAGCCAGTTCAAACGCTGGTACAGCCAGTCGGGCACCCCGCGCGTCTCGGTCACCGAGGACTGGGCCGATGGCACGTACACATTGACGCTCAGCCAAAGAACCGAGCCGACGCAGGGACAGGAGGACAAGCAGCCTCAGGTCATCCCTATCGCCGTCGGCCTGCTTGGCCCAAACGGGGATGAGGTACACGCCACCGAAGTGCTGGAACTGACCGAAACCAAGCAGAGCTTTGCCTTTACCGGCCTTGCCGCCAGACCTGTTCCCTCGATCCTGCGGGATTTCTCGGCCCCGGTGATCCTTGAACACGACCACACCAATGCCGAGCGCGCCTTTCTGCTGGCGCATGACAGCGATCCGTTCAACCGCTGGCAGGCGGGGCGATCGCTGGCCGAAGATACTCTGCTGCGCATGATCACCGATGACGCCGCGCCTGACACCAACTATCTGGACGGGTTGCTTGCCGTGCTGCGTGACCCGGCACTGGACCCGGCCTATCGCGCGCTGATGCTTGGCCTGCCAACGCAATCGGAACTGGCCGCTGCCTTGCATGACAACGCGATCACCCCTGACCCGATGGCGATCTGGGGGGCTGTCGAAACCTTGCGACAGGCCACCGCCCAGCACGTGCAGGACCTGCTGCCCCGGTTGCACAGCGAAACACTGGTCGACGCGCCTTATCGGCCGGACGCGGCGCAATCCGGCAAGCGATCTCTGGGGGGTGCGGCGCTGGCCCTGACCACGCGGCTGGACGGAGGCCTGAGAGCGGCTGAAGACTATGCGCAGGCCGACAACATGACGTTGCAGCTGACCGCCCTCTCTTGCCTGCTGCGCGCCGGGAAGGGCGAAACCGAACTGGCGGCGTTCTACGATCAATGGCAGCACGACCGGCTGGTAATGGACAAGTGGTTTGGTCTGCAGGTCACGATGGCGGGGCCGGAAGCAACAGTTGACGTTGCGCGAAACTTGACTGAGCACGCTGATTTCAATTGGAAAAACCCAAACCGGTTCCGTGCGGTGATGGGATCGCTGGCGGGCAACCATGCCGGGTTCCATCGGCCCGATGGCGCGGGTTATGCCCTGCTGGCGGACTGGCTGATCCGGCTTGACCCGGTGAACCCGCAAACCACGGCCCGCATGTGCAGCGCCTTCCAGACCTGGAGACGCTATGACACAGAGCGTCAGGCTCTGATACGCGCGCAACTGAACCGTATCGCCGAAACGCCGGACCTGTCCCGGGACACAACCGAAATGGTTTCGCGCATCCTGGGCGCATAGTCGCAATCCGCGCCACCCGGCAGAACCACATTCCACGCAGCTGATCTGCATCCATGTGGTTCTGCAAGGGCCGGCGATTCCACGCGATGAAGCATCATCGCTGAATCGGCAACTCCATGTTGGTCTGAAACAGGATAAAATCGCAGTTGAACGCGCCCATTACCGCGTTTTCCGAAACGATCCGCTGATTCCCGCGGGTATTAATTCCATACATACCCGTTCACAGCTTTGTTTTCTTGATTTGCGACTAATTTTTAGCAAAACTGGAAGGGTTACACGTTGTTCCAGTTCGAGTTTTGCCATGTTTTGGTCTATCAAGGCTTTTGCCGCCCGTATTTTCGGCTCTTCTGCTCCCAGCTCAACCCCTTTGCCTGCGTCAGTCGCTGATGCCACCGCGTGGCTTGTCGCGTCAGGTCAGTTGAACATTCCCATCGCCGAGACAAATGCAAATGATGTGCTCGGGCATGAAATGATCGAACGTGGCCGCCATCTGGCGCGGCAAGATATGTGGGCAGAACTGTCGCAAGAGATGCGCGCCGCCGATGAGGCGCGTAAAGCCACGTCCTGCGGACAACCGATCGTGGATTTGCTGGCCTTTGGTGCCCGTTCAGACGTGGTATTGGCAGCGGAACATGCGCTGTCAGACGGCAAGGCGTTGTCAGATTATGATCTGCTGGGCGGCATTTCCGAACTGGAAGGTGAAATTCAGAACCATCCCGATGATCCGATGATCGCGTTGGTGGTCGCACTCGCTCATATCGATCTGGCCTGGGCCTGGCGCGGAGCGGCAAGCCCGGACGCGCTGCCACGGCTGCATCAATCCCGCTGTGCTGCGCATTTCGACCGCGCCGCAGCCCTGCTTCCGATCAGCCGTGCCGCAATGCCGGACAGCCCCGCGATTGCGGCTGCTGATTGCGCCCTGCTGGCCGGGCATGTCAGCCCACGCACCCGTGTGGCGGATAAATACGAGGCGCTGATTACGCTGGACCCGCAAAACCACCGCCATATGCGGGCGATGGGCAGCCATTTGCTGCCGCGCTGGTTCGGCAGCTATGAAGAGCTTGAGGTGCAAGCTCTGCGCAATGCCGCGCGGACCCAGAAAACATGGGGGGCGGGCGGATATACCTGGGCGCAGTTTGATGCCATCGCACTTGATGACGAGGCCTGCGCGCGCGTCGATGTCGAGTATTTTCTGGAAGGTCTGCGCGACATCGTTGCCCGCCGTCCGGATCAGGAAACGATCAATCTTCTTGCCGCCTATTGCTCGATCACGCTGCGCAAGGGGATGGGTCAGAATCCGCATGCGGATGTTGCACGCAAACAGATTTGCGAAGCTGCAGACTGGCTGATCCGGGATCATATGACCGAACTGCACCCGCTGATCTGGGCCCATGCTGCAAACGGGTTCAACAACAGCCTTCGCATAACCTCGGCCGAGCGGTTTGCCGCCCGCGGTCGCCGCGATGCATTGAAGGCCATCGCCAACCTGTTGCGAGATGAGTTGCGCAGCGGCCAAAGCGTAACATTCACGCCGACGGGCCTGCAATTCTCGGGTAACTAAACCGCCATTGCCCCTTGCCCCTAGGCCCCGCCGGGCCTAATACGCAGGCCTAGACTTCTGCGGAAATGAGGCGCGCCATGCTCGACCTGACATACGAAATGCCCAAACCCAAAACCATTGCCGGGGCCAAGCACGATTGGGAACTGGTGATCGGGATGGAGGTGCACGCGCAGGTCTCATCCAATGCCAAACTGTTCTCGGGCGCGTCGACCCAATTCGGGGCCGAGCCGAATTCAAACGTGGCTTTCGTGGATGCGGCGATGCCGGGGATGCTGCCGGTCATCAATGAATATTGCGTGGAACAGGCGGTGCGTACCGGGCTGGGCCTGAAGGCGGATATCAACCTGAAATCAGCCTTTGACCGCAAAAACTATTTCTACCCTGACCTGCCGCAAGGTTACCAGATTTCCCAGCTTTATCAGCCTATTGTGGGCGAAGGTGAAGTTCTGGTCGAGATGGGTGATGGCACCGCGCGCATGGTGCGGATCGAACGTATCCATATGGAGCAGGATGCGGGTAAATCGATCCACGACATGGACCCGCATATGTCTTTCGTCGACCTGAACCGGACCGGAGTGTGCCTGATGGAAATCGTCAGCCGCCCCGACATTCGCGGCCCGGAAGAGGCGGCGGCCTATATCGCCAAGCTGCGCCAGATCCTGCGTTATCTGGGCACCTGTGACGGCAACATGCAGAACGGCAATTTGCGGGCGGACGTGAACGTCTCGATCTGTTTGCCGGGTGCTTATGAGAAGTATCAGGAAACACAGGACTTTTCGCATCTGGGAACACGCTGCGAAATCAAGAACATGAACTCGATGCGCTTTATCCAGCAAGCGATTGAGGTTGAGGCGCGTCGTCAGATCGCCATCGTCGAAGGCGGCGGCAAAGTCGATCAGGAAACCCGTCTGTATGATCCGGACAAGGGCGAGACACGCTCGATGCGGTCCAAGGAAGAAGCGCATGACTATCGCTATTTCCCCGACCCCGATCTGCTGCCGCTGGAGATTGAACAGGCATGGGTGGACGATATCGCCGCCAAGCTGCCGGAACTGCCGGATGATAAAAAAGCGCGTTTTATCAGCGTGTTCGGCCTGACCGACTATGACGCATCGGTGTTGACCGCCGAGGTGGAGTCGGCGGCCTATTTCGAAGAAGTCGCCAAAGGTCGCAGCGGCAAGCTGGCTGCGAACTGGGTGATCAACGAACTGTTTGGCCGGTTGAAAAAAGACGATGCTGAAATCACCGCCTCGCCGGTTTCCCCGGTGCAGTTGGGTGGGATCATCGACCTGATTGCGTCGGATGCGATCTCGGGCAAGATCGCCAAGGACCTGTTTGAAATCGTCTATACCGAAGGTGGTGATCCGGCGCAGATCGTCGAAGATCGCGGCATGAAACAGGTCACCGATACGGGCGCGATTGAGGCTGCTTTGGATGAAATCATCGCCGCCAATCCGGCACAGGTTGAGAAAGCCAAGGTGAACCCGAAACTGGCAGGCTGGTTCGTTGGCCAGGTGATGAAGGCCACCGGCGGCAAGGCGAATCCGAAGGCCGTTAACGAATTGGTCAGCAAGAAGCTGGGTTCGTAAATCTTCCGAGTTCTACAAACCCCGCACAGGGGTTTGTTCGACTTGTACATAATCAAATCTTAATTTCCGGGATCGGAAAAAGGGGCTGGCCAACGGCTTGACTCCCCGCCCGAATGCGCTTTCTTCTCTCGCAAGGCAGCGAGGTGAGCAGTCATGAAAAATCGGTTTGATCAGGAGCTGGAAACCCGGCTGGTGCGCTATGCGGCCATCGACAGTCAGAGCGATGAGACCTCGCCCTCGACCCCCAGCAGCGCGATCCAGATGGACATGCTGAACCTGCTGCAGCAGGAGCTGACCGAGATCGGTGCCAGGGATGTTCACATGACCGGCGACAGCGTGGTCATGGCCACTATTCCCGGCACTGCCGAGGGGCCAACCATCGGATTTCTGGCGCATGTGGACACCGCGCCCCAGTTCAACGCCACCGGGGTCAAGCCGCGGGTGATCAAGGGATACAATGGCGGCGAGATTACCTTTCCTGATGATCCCGAACTTGTGCTGTCACCCGAAGAACACCCCTATCTGGCCGAGAAGATCGGGCATGATCTGGTCACCGCCTCGGGCACCACCCTGCTGGGCGCGGATGACAAGGCGGGCGTATCGATCCTGATGACGCTGGCGCGGCACCTGCTGGAGAACAAAGACACCCCCCATGGCCCGATTCGCATCGCCTTTACCCCGGATGAAGAGATCGGGCGCGGTGTTACCGAACAGCTGCCCAAGGACATGGGCGCGGATTTCGCCTATACGCTAGATGGGCAGGAACTGGGCGAGATCGAATATGAAAGCTTCTCGGCCGACCGCGCGGTGATCAAAATCTCTGGCGTGTCGATCCACCCCGGATTGGCCAAGGACAAGATGGTGAATGCGGCGCATCTGGCGGCGAAGATCGTACAGACCTTGCCTCAGGCGACGATGACACCCGAGGTGACGGATGGGCGGCAGGGCTTCATCCATGTCACCGATATGAACGGCGGCTCGTCCGAGATGGAGATCAAGCTGATCCTGCGCGATTTTGAGATGGAGGGGCTTGAGGCGCAGGGCGATCTGGTGCGGCAGGTCTGCGCCGCTGTGCAGGCCACCGAGCCGCGCGCGACCATCACCTGTGACATCTCTCATCAGTATCGCAATATGCGTTATTGGCTGGAAAAGGACATGACCCCGGTTGATCTGGCGCGCGAGGCGTGCCGCGAACAGGGGATCGAGCCTGTCTCAGTTCCGATCCGCGGCGGCACAGATGGGTCGCGCCTGACCGAGTTCGGCACGCCCTGCCCCAATATCTTTACCGGAATGCAATGCATCCATGGCCCGCTGGAATGGATTTCGGTGCAGGACATGGCGGTCGCGACCGAGCTGTGCCTGTCGCTGGTCGGCAAGGCGGCGCGGGGTTAAAGCCACAGTGCGGGCTGAAATTCGCCCGCGAAATCCCCGCAGGTGTGATCTTGGCTTTCGCCCGCCGGTCAACATGTTAATTTGGCCGGGTCAGGCAAACAGGACCAGTTGATGCAGCGCTACGAATACAAAGTTGTCCCCGCTCCGCAAAAGGGCACCAAGGCGAAGGGGGTGAAAACGCCCGAGGGCCGGTTTGCCACCTCGGTCGAGCAGTTGCTGAACCAGATGGGTCAGGATGGCTGGGAGTATCAGCGCGCCGAGCTGCTGCCCAGCGAAGAGCGTTCGGGGCTGACCAGCTCGACCACCAACTGGCGCAACGTGCTGGTGTTTCGCCGCGCGGTTACCTCTGAAAACGCGCCCGAAGCCGAGGATGACAGCACCCCCACCCCGCGCCCTGTTCCCGGGCCTGATGAGGTGTTGACCCCGCCACCTGCCGCCCCGGCCCCTATCCCGGCAGAGCCGCAGGACCCTCCGCTATCGCTTAAAGACGCGGAAGAGGTGTCTGACGAGGATACGGACAAACCGGCTGACAAGCCCGGCTGATCTTTCTCTTAACCTTCACAATACAGACCCATGCGTACCGGGCTGGTGGTGCAGGAGGGATCATATCCTTCTGATGCCGCTTGTCATGATTGATGACAGGCCTGCGGTTAAACCAAATCAGGTGCCCCGCACAATATACGGGACACCTGAAAGCGTTTGAAATTTGCGACCTCTGGCGTCAGCCGTAGACGAGGTTTGGCAGCCACGTGACGACCCAGGGGAACAGCATACATACCGCCAGACCGACAATCTGCAGGAACAGGAAGGGCAGTGCCGCCTTGAAGATATCGGTCATCGGGATCGACGGAGGCGCAACCCCGCGCAGGTAGAACAGCGCATAGCCGAAAGGCGGTGACAGAAAGCTCATCTGCATGTTCACGAGGTAGAGAACCCCGAACCACAGCACCAGATCGTTGGGATCGTCAAAGCCAAAGGCTGCCGCCCCCAGCGCCTTGATGATCGGCACGAAGATCGGCACGCAAAGCAGCAGGATACCGACCCAGTCAAGGAACATCCCCAGCACCACCAGCAGGATCTGCATGACGATCAGGATGCCCCATGGGCCCAGACCGGCGTTCTGCATCGTTTCCTGCACGAATTGCTGGCCACCTTCCAGAACGTAAAGCCCCACAAAGATGGTCGCACCAAACATGATCCAGATCACCATGGCCGAGGCCTTCAGCGTGGTCAGGCAGGCCTCGCGCACTGTGGGCCAATCCAGCTTGTTGTGGATCGCGGCGACGATGAATGCACCAAAAGTACCGATACCGGCAGCCTCAACCGGGGTCGCCACGCCCGAGAAGATCACGCCCAGCACGATAACGATCAGGGCAATCGGGGCCGACATTTTGCCCAGCAGGCGCATTTTCTCACGATTCGAGATGCGTTCGTCTTCTGGGATCGGAGGGCCGAGATCCGGGTTGATATAGGACCGGACCACCACATACAGGATATACATCCCCGACAGCATCAGGCCCGGCACCACGGCACCGATAAACAGCTCACCCACCGATTGCTCGGCGACCACCGCATAGATGATGGCCAGGATCGAGGGCGGGATCAGGATACCCAATGTGCCGCCTGCCATGATCGAACCCATGGCGATCTTGGGGTCATAGTTGCGTTTCAGCATGGCTGGCAACGCGATGATCCCCATGGTCACCACCGCCGCGCCGATCACGCCAACCATGGCGGCCAGGACGGTCGAGGCCAGAATGGTCGCCGCAGCAAGACCGCCTTTGAGGCCACCCAGAACCTTGTAGATCACATCGAACATGTCGTTGATGATCCCGGCCCTTTCCAGCATCGCGGCCATGAAGATGAACAGCGGGATCGCCGACAGCTGATAGTTGGTCATCAGCGGGAAAATCCGGCTGGGCACAATATTCAGCGCCCGCGCATCGCCCAGGATGAACAGGAAGACACAGGCCAGCCCTCCGGTCACAAAGGCCAATGGCAAACCGGCCATCAACAGGGCCAGCAACGACCCGAACATTACGAGCGTCAGCAGCTCGATGGACATTTCCAGACCCATCGGTCAGTACCCCCGTGCAATCGTTCGGATGTCTTTGGACAGTTTTGACACCCCTTGCAAAATTAACAGTATCGCGCCCACGACCATCATCCATTTCATCGGCCAGAGCGGCACTTCCCATTCGTTGAAGCTGATTTCACCCCAGCGGATATTCGGATCCGTCCAGTCGCTGAAGGTCAGCGCGCCAAACATCTCGAAGAAGCCGAGATTGCCACGTGCCCATTCCGAGACGACCGAGTTGCCGGTGGGCACCGCAATCGCATCCATCGCAAAGATGTAAGAGGTCACCAGCAACGTCCCGGCAAAGATGAAGAAGAAGATCGATGTGAACAGGTCAGCCCAGGCCCGTTTGGGTTTGGTGAGCGGGGCATAGAAGATATCGACCCGCACATGGCTTTCGGTCAGCATCGCGTAAGAGCCCGCGATCAGGTATTGTACGCCAAACATCAGATACATGGATTCATGCGCCCAGTTGGTCGGCGCATTGAACACATATCGAACGATCACTTCGTAATAGTAGACAAAGACCGCGATCACCGCCCAATAGCTGACGAACTCACCAGCGTTAAGCGCCAGGCGGTCGATCCAGTTCTGGGCATATTCATGATCTGCCTTGCGCGCGGCCGGGTCCAGTTCAGCGGCACGGGCGGCAGTTTCCGCGTCGACCTCCATCTCGGGCTCGTCGGGATCAGCCAGCGCTTTTTCACGCGCACGGGCAACAAGGCGCGGCAGCAACAGGGCATCCACAACCAGAAGCGCGAGGATCGTATAGAACGCATAGCGCGCCACCGAACTCCAGGACGCACGGGTTGCTCCGGCGGCTTCGGCCAGAGGTTGGGCTTCCAGCAGGTCAGCATTTGCCTCTTGCAGACGCTCACGCCCTGTCGCGATGGCCTTTTCCGCGCGATCCAGCGCGCGCTCGGCCCGCCGTTTCTGCAATGCCGTGCCCTCCTGCGCGGCCTCGGCAGTGGCGCGCAGCTCATCCAGCCCGGCTTCGGCGGTTTCAACCCGTCCGGTTTCACGCTCGATCACACGTTCGGCCTGTCGCACCACGTTGATCGCGTTGGAAAACTCGTTCCGTGCGGTGCGCTCTTCGCCATTGGCATAGAGGATCAGCAGGAAGATCGGTAAATATACCAGCCCCAGCAAGCTGCGCAGATAGAAGCGGTGAAGGCCCAGCATTCCGCCGGTTACCAGGATCAGATACCCCAATGGCACCCCATAGGTGCGGGTTTGGGGTTGCGCACGGCGCGCCATAAACATGGCCAGAGCAGGAAAGGCGATCAGCCCGACCCAATACAGCCAGTGCGGCAGCGTGAAATCAACGCTTGGCATGTTACATTCCGTAGTCCAGTGGAAAGAAATGTCCGCGCAGAAACTGCGCGGACCGAGGGGCACGTTGCCCGTAGATTACAGATCCAGCGTATACCCTTCGATCATCTCGGGCGTCACATAGCCCAGCGAACCGGACATCATGTAATCGAGCTGAATCTTGAAGACCCGCGCGGCATCTTTGTCGCGATTGGCGTATTTGAACCAGATCGGCACAGCGATTTCGGTCATCAGCTCAACATCATCCTGCGACAGACGCGTGATCTGGGTGCCTTCGGCCTCGAACTTCTTCCAGGCTTCCTGATCGGCGGCCTGAATCGCGGCGTGGTGCAGATCGGAATAAACCTGGGTTTCCGTCTCTACAAAGTTCTGCAGCTGCGGGCTGAGCTTGTTCCAGGAGTCCATGCCAACGGTAATATCCATGATATCAACAGGCTGATACACCGACATAAAGCCCGGAGGTCCCATCACGATATAGTCGGTAACCTGGCTGAACCCGAGCGCATAGTTCACGGCAGGACCCACAAAATCGGCCACGTCGATGGTGCCCTTTTCCAGCGCCGGGAAGATTTCCGACCCCGGAAGAACCGTTGTTTCTGCACCAAGCTCCGAGAAGACTTCGGCCACCATACCGCCCGGTAGGCGCATCTTGCGGCCCTCGAAATCGTCGATCGAGCGGATTGGAACCTTGGAGTGGATGATGTTCGGCCCGTGATGCACCGGCCCGACAAAATGCAGCCCCTGACGGCCCAGCAGTTCGCGCGCAATCTCAAGACCGCCCAAACCATAGTAGAACGTGTCATATTCATGCGGCTGACGCAGACCCAGCGGATAAGAGCTGAGGAACACTGCCGCCGGGATGATGCCCTGATAATAGATCGTGAACGGGTTGATCGCATCCAGAACACCGTTCTTCACAGCATCAGCCAGCTGGAAATCGCCTACAACGTCGTTGGCGCCAAAGGCCTGAAAGGCCAGTTCACCACCGGTTTTTTCCTCGATGGTCGCGCACCAGTCCTTGAACACCTGCAGCCCGATACCACCCGGCCATGAGGTCTGGATTTTCCAGGTTGTCCCCTCACCGGCTGCGGTCGCGATGTGAGGTGCAGCCAATGTGGCGGCCCCGGCTCCGGCAAGGCTTTTGAAAGCACTGCGGCGCGTGATCAGTTTTTTGGTCATTTTTTCCTCCCTTTGAAAACCGGCACCTCGTCAGGAGGCCATCAGTTCAAGCCGATCATAGTTTGCTATGTCATAATTGGTAAGAAAATTTTTCCAATATGAAGAATCTCACAAAAGTGTGATCTCGACAAAATCAGACAAACTTAACTTAAATATATGAAAAACATAAATAATTGTGAAAGATCGTGGTTTGACGCGTTCCCGCGAAACTGGTCTGCAGGCTGCTTTTCAGTGCAACTACAACTCGGCAATGCCGGACCGTTTCAGCCTAACCACCTGAAGATACAGGGCAACGACGATGCCTGTGCCAGATCCAGAGGCTGGACAACTGGTACCCGCGGCCGGACTCGAACCGGCACGGCCTTCCGGCCCAGAGATTTTAAGTCTCTTGTGTCTACCATTCCACCACGCGGGCATGCGTGTCGGGCCTATTTCGGGCCCGGAAATCTCCATACGGCGACAAGGCCATGAATACAATGCGCTTTGCGGGCGGAAGCGAAGGATTTTGGTCTGATATGTCTGTCATTCCATCACGCCCGCGTATCGACGCAGCGGTATTTTCAAACCGCAACGCTGAGCTGGGCAAACATTTACAGCCAACCAAACCGATTGAAAAGATGCGCATTCATCTGATCCACTGACCAGCCCGGGACGCAAGGCCTTTCACCGACAATCCCGGCCGGTCAAGCTTGGGTTGACAGCGCTGCGCCAATTCGGTCACGTCGGCAGATCACATATGAAAGAGCAGAGAATGAAACTCGTCAGCAATCCGAACCGGCGTGGCCCGAAACTTGCCGAGCAGGCTCCTTACCCTTCGGTCGACACGGCCCGGCTGGAACGGCACCGCTCGTTTTGCCCGGGCTATGAAGCAACCCCGCTGGCGGATGTTTCTGCACTTGCCCCTGTCGCCAACTTCTGGATCAAGGATGAACGGACCCGGATGGGGCTTGGATCCTTCAAGGCTCTGGGCGCGGCTTATGTGATTGCCTGTCAGGCGCACGAGGTCTCTGCCGCGCCGGATGGAACCACGCTTGAAGGGCGCACCTATGTCACGGCAAGTGCAGGCAATCACGGGATGAGCATGGCAGCCGGCGCGCGCGTGTTTGGTGCCAATGCGGTGGTGTATATCGCTGAAACCGTTCCCGAAAGCTTTGCAGATCGCCTGCGTGCGCAACAGGCGCAGGTGGTGCGCGAAGGGGTCGATTATGCGGCCAGCATGGAGGCCGCCAGCATGGCCGCACAGAAACATGGCTGGACGCTGCTGTCAGACAGCTCGTGGGAGGGATATACCGAATTGCCGCATCTGCTGATGGAAGGCTATCTGCAGATGGCTGTCGAAGCAGCCGAACAATGCCCCGATACACCGACATATATATTGTTGCAGGCCGGTGTGGGTGGCATGGCCGGGGCTGTTGCCGCCTATGCGCGCAAGGTCTGGGGCGATACGCCCAGGATCGTCGTGGTCGAACCCTCTGCGGCGCCTGCACTTCAGGCCAGCGTTGAGGCCGGGCATTGTGTCTTTGCCGATGGGCCTGACAGCATCATGGGGCGGCTGGATTGTAAAGAACCTTCGCTGATCGCCCTGAACGGGCTGGCCCGGGATGCCGATCTGTTCCTGACTCTGGATGACACCACGGTGGCCGCGCAGCTTCCCGCAATGGCGGAGGCGGGGCTGGAGACAAGCGCGTCGGGGGGGGCCGGGGTCGCTGCTGTGCTGGATGATACCGCGCGCGCGGCACTGGGCATCAGCGCGCGGGATCGGGTGCTTTGCATCGTTTCAGAGCAACCCGCTTGACCGGCTTCGCGCCAGAAGAGTTCCAAGCCCGGCTTGCCCACGCGCAAAACCGGATGCAGGCGGCGGGCCTGTCTGCCCTGTTGCTGACGACCGAACCCGAGCTGCGCTATTTCACTGGCTACCTGACACGGTTCTGGGAAAGCCCGACGCGCCCATGGTTCCTGATCGTGCCTGCATCGGGCAAACCGGTCGCGGTGATCCCCTCGATCGGGGCGCCGCTGATGGCCCAGACGTGGATTGATGACATCCGCACCTGGACCGCGCCAGACCTTGTGGATGACGGAGTGTCGCTGCTGATCGATACATTGGCCGAGTTGACCCCGAACGGGGCTGCAATCGGCTGCCCCGACGGGCATGAAACCCACATACGGATGCCGCTGGCTGATTTCAGGCGCTTGCAGGCCGGGCTCGGCAATCGTCAACTGACCGGTGATCACGGCACCCTGCGCGCCCTGCGTATGGTGAAATCCGATGCCGAGGTTGCCCGGATTCGCACCGCCTGCCAGGTCGCCGCGCGCGCCTTTGCGCGTGTACCTGACATCGCCTCGGTGGGAACCCCGCTTGATCAGGTCTTCCGGCGGTTTCAGATGCTCTGCCTTGAGGAAGGGGCCGATTGGGTGCCCTATCTGGCCGGTGGGGCTGAACAGGACGGCTATGCCGATGTGATCTCACCGGCGACGCAGGAACCGCTAAAGCCCGGGGATGTGCTGATGCTGGATACCGGCCTCGTGCGTGACGGGTATTTCTGCGATTATGATCGCAACTGGTCGGTCGGGCCTGCCAGTGTGGCGGTTCGGGATGCGCATGCGCGATTGATCGAGGCCTCGGATGCCGCTTTTGAACAGGCGCGCCCCGGTGCCACCACTGCGCAGCTGTTTCACACCATGAATGCAATCCTGACGGACGGCAGCGCGGGCACCGATGCCGGGCGGCTGGGGCATGGGCTGGGGATGTCGCTGACCGAATGGCCCTCGATCATCGCCGGTGATCATACCGAACTGCAGCCCGGGATGGTTCTGACGCTGGAGCCGGGCATTGCTGTGAATGGCAAAATCCTGGTGCACGAGGAAAACATCCTGATCACCGAAGGCGCACCCGAATTCCTCAGCCCACGCGCCGGACCGGAGATTACCGAACTATGACATCCCTGCCCTATACGCTTGATCCCGACGATCCCGCTGCCGTCCCGATGGGACTGGTCGTTCTGCAAACGGATGAGACCATCGAGCCCGAATTCCGTACGCTTTTTGCGCGGGACAAAAGCCCGCTCTACGTCACGCGCATCCCCAGCGGGGCTGAGGTTAACACCGGCACGCTGGCACGCATGGAGGTCGATCTGCCCGCCGCAGCAAACCTGCTGCCCAAGGCGCGGCCCTATCGGGTGGTGGGCTATGGCTGCACCTCGGCCAGTTCGGTCATCGGTTCGGATCGGGTTGAGCAGATGATCAGACAGACCTGCAATGCCCAGACCGTAACCAACCCGTTGCGCGCGGCTGCAGCCTGTGCCGCAGATCGGGGCGTATCGAAATTCGCGCTGCTCTCACCCTATATCGAAGAGGTGAACACGCCGTTGCGGCGGGCCTTTGCAAAACAAGGTATCTCGATGGATGTGTTCGGCACATTCGGTGAGGCGGAAGAGGCCAAGGTGGTGCGTATTTCAACCGCCTCTGTGGTCGACGCGGCGGTACGGCTGGGCGCGGATCCAACCGTGGATGCGGTGTTCCTCAGCTGTACCAACCTGCGCACCCTGGCTGCGATTCCACAGATCGAAGCGCAGATCGGCAAGCCGGTCTTGTCAAGCAATCAAAGCCTGGCCTGGCATATGAAACACCTAAATGTGTCGCAAATTTAGGCAAAAGTGACGCTGCAGCTTGCCCAATCGCTTTACGGGCCTGCGACCATTTGTTAGCCTCGGCTTCAATGCACGAGAATATCAATGAAATCCGGACTAACCGGGTAATCATTCGATGCAACAGGGGGTCTTGTGACCGACATAAATAACGACGCCGCGTTTGTTGAATTTCAACGCGTTCAAAAGTCTTATGATGGCGAGAATCTCGTTGTCAAAGATCTCAACCTGGCAATGCCAAAGGGCGAATTCCTGACCATGCTCGGGCCGTCCGGATCAGGTAAAACCACCTGCCTGATGATGCTCGCCGGCTTTGAAACCGCCACCCATGGGGAAATTCTGCTGGATGGGAAACCCATCAACAACATCCCGCCGCACAAACGTGGCATCGGGATGGTGTTCCAGAACTACGCTTTGTTCCCGCATATGACTGTGGCCGAAAACCTCGCATTCCCGCTGGAAGTGCGCAAACTGGGTAAATCCGAGCGGGATGAAAAGGTCAAACGCGCACTGGATATGGTGCAGATGGGTGCCTTTGGTGGCCGCCGCCCTGCTCAACTGTCCGGTGGTCAGCAGCAGCGGATCGCGTTGGCGCGTGCGCTGGTGTTTGAGCCCGAGCTGGTTTTGATGGACGAACCGCTGGGCGCGCTGGACAAGCAGCTGCGCGAACATATGCAGTTCGAGATCACCCGTCTGGCGCATGAGCTGGGCATCACCACTGTCTATGTGACGCACGACCAGACCGAGGCGCTGACCATGTCTGACCGCGTCGCGGTGTTCGATGACGGGCGCATTCAACAGCTGGCCCCGCCGGATCAGCTCTATGAAGAGCCCGAGAACAGCTTTGTGGCCCAGTTCATCGGTGAAAACAACACATTGGAAGGCGTTGTTAAATCGATCGAAAGTGATGCCTGCGTGGTGCAACTGGACGATGGTTCCGAGATTGACGCCGTACCGATCAATGTGCATGCGCCGGGCGATCGCACCAAGGTTTCGATCCGGCCCGAACGTGTGGAATTCAACAAGAACCGCCTGCACGCGGATGCACATACGCTGAAGGCGACGGTCAAAGAATTCATCTATATGGGCGATGTGTTCCGCTTCCGCATGTCGGTGGCCGGAAATGACGAGTTCATCGTCAAGACACGAAACGCCCCCGACGCCACCCGCCTGCAACCCGGTCAGGAGATCGAGATCGGCTGGCTGGCCAAAGATTGTCGTGCGCTGGACGCATAGACATAGACCAAGCCGCGCGGGGACAAGCGCGGTTTCACCGAGGGACCGGCTGACGAAGACCCGTGCGTCAGCTGACACGATGAGAAACGGGAAGTACTGGGAGTAACACATGAAACCAACAAAAACTCTGCTCACGGCAGCAGCGCTTGCGACTGCGGCTGGCGGTGTTTCCGCCGAGGAAATGACCATCGTCTCATGGGGCGGCGCCTATTCCAAATCGCAGCTCAAGGCCTATCACGAGCCCTATTCGGAAAAGACCGGCATCACCATCCTGAATGACGACAGCTCGAACGAAGCGGTGGCCAAGCTGCGCGCCATGAACGAAGCAGGCAACATCACATGGGATGTGGTTGATGTTGTTGCAGCGGACGCGATCCGCCTGTGCGACGAAGGCCTCGCGATGGAGATCGATTTCGATACCCAGCTGGCGGCGGCCCCTGATGGCACGTCTGCGTCGGAAGATTTCGGCGATCTTCTGGTCAGTGACTGCTTTATCCCGCAGATCGTCTATTCGACCACCTTCGGCTATCGCACCGATCTGGTCGGTGACACACCGCCGACCGATGTCTGCGCCGTGTTCGATCTTGAAGCCTATCCCGGCAAGCGGTCGCTGGAAAAGCGTCCGATCAACAACATGGAATGGGCACTGATCTGTGACGGAGTGCCGAAAGACGACGTTTATGACGTGCTGGCCACTGCAGAAGGTCAAGATCAGGCTCTGGCCAAACTCGACACCATCAAGGACAGCGTTGTCTGGTGGTCGGCAGGTGCCGATACGCCTCAGCTGCTTGCTGATGGCGAAGTGATCATGGGATCAACCTATAACGGCCGTCTGTTCAGCGTGATCGAAGAGCAGAACCAGCCCGTTGCCATGCTGTGGGACGCGCAGGTGTTTGATCTGGATGGCTGGATCATCCCGACCGGCCTGAGCGAAGAGCGTCAGCAGCGCGCGCTGGACTATATCATGTTCGCAACCGATACGCAGCGTCTGGCGGATCAGGCCAAGTACATCTCGTATGGTCCGGCCCGTGCCTCGTCGGCTCCGCTGGTGGGTCAGCACGCCGATCTGGGCATCGACATGGCACCGCACATGCCAACCGATCCGGAAAACGCCAAGAACACGTTCCTTTACAACTACGAGTTCTGGGCGGATTACCGCGATGATATCGACGCGAAATTCCAGGCATGGTTGGCGCAATAAGCGCTTGATTTCATAAAACTATCGGGGGCGGCATATCGCCCCCGATCCCAAAAGCACCCAAGGGGCACCGATGACTGACGCCACCCAAAATACCGGTCCCATGCTGGCCGCGGACGGGACGCCGCTCAAACAATCGCTGGCGCGCTCACTGCGTCGGCAAAAGCTGCGGGCCCTGATGCTGATCGCCCCCTTGCTGCTGTTCGTTCTGTTATCCTTCATAATTCCGATCGCATCCATGCTGTTCCGTTCGGTTGAAAACAACATCGTCGGGGATACGCTGCCGCTGACCGTCGAGGCCCTGCAGAACTGGGATGAGACCACTGGCGAATTGCCCGACGAGGCCGTCTATGACGCCTTCGTGCGCGACATGGTGGTGGCCGTCGACAACAAGACCCATACCCGGCTGGGTTCGCGTCTGAACTACGAAGAAACCGGCATGTCTTCGATGTTCCGCCGCTCGGGCCGGAAGTTGGGCAAGCTGGACCCCGAAACAGATGGTCCGTTCAAAGAACAATTGATCGAGATTCACGATGGCTGGGGTGAGCCCCAGACATGGGCGGTGATCAAGACCCATTCGCCTGCGATCACCAATGGCTATTTCCTGAATGCAGTCGACATGCGCCGCACACCCGAGGGGGCGCAGGCGCAGCCGGAAGACAAGCAGATCCTGATCAAACTGTTTGGTCGCACGCTGTTCATGTCGCTGGTGATTACCGCGTCGTGCATCCTGCTGGCCTATCCGGTCAGTTACCTGCTGGCGACCTTGCCGATGCGGGTGTCGAACCTGTTGATGATCCTTGTGTTGCTACCTTTCTGGACCTCATTGCTGGTGCGGACCTCTGCGTGGAAGGTGATGCTGCAGCAGCAAGGCGTGATCAATGAAACGCTGGTGTGGCTGGGGCTGGTGGCTGATGACGCGCGGCTGGTCATCATCAACAACCAGATCGGTACGATCATCGCGATGACGCATATCCTGCTGCCGTTCATGATCCTGCCGATGTATTCGGTCATGCAGACGATCCCAGTGTCCTATACCCGTGCTGCGAAATCCATGGGCGCGACCAACTGGACAACCTTCTGGCGCATCTATTTCCCGCAATCCATTCCGGGTATCGGCGCGGGGTCGATCCTCGTGTTCATTCTGGCCATCGGGTACTACATCACACCCGAAATCGTAGGTGGTACCAAAGGCGTCTTCATCTCGAACCGGATTGCCTACCACATCTCATCCTCGCTGAACTGGGGACTGGCCGCGGCACTGGGAACGATCCTTCTGGGCGTCGTTCTGTTGCTCTACTGGGTCTACGACAAGATCGTGGGCATCGATAACGTGAAGCTGGGATAATCGACATGGCCGCACTTACTCCGATATCCCGCAAACCTCTGTCCATGGTCCTGCCCAGCGTCGCGCTGGCAGGTGCCTTCGCCGGCATCTTTGTTGGCGCGGGCAATGGCTCGATCTTTCTGGGCATCCTTGGCGGAGCCGCTTTGATCGCCGCGCTGGCATGGCTCTATATCACCGTCCTAAAAAACGAGAAGCTAGCCCGCTGGATCACCATCCTTGGCTTCGGCATTGTTGGCTTTCTGGTCTCAGGTCCGATGGGCGGCGTTCTGGGGCTGTTGGGCGGCTGGTTTTTCATCTGGTTCATCTATTGGCTTTATGAAGGGCGCTATCGCCAGAAACTTCTGCCCTATCTGACGGCGAAACAGGTGTTTTACCACTACCTGTTCCGGGTGATCTGCGGTGCGATCTTTGTCTTCCTGATCACCCCGATCCTTGTGGTTCTGCCACTGTCGTTCAACGCGCAGGATTTCTTTACCTTCACGCCCGAAATGCTGCGACTGGATCCCGAGGGGTATTCGCTGAAGCATTACCGCGATTTCTTCACCAACAATGAATGGCAGCGCAGCTTCAAGAACTCGTTGATCATCGCACCGATTGCGACGATCATCTCGGTCTCGCTGGGCACGCTGGCGGCCATCGGCCTCAGCCAGAGCCACGTTCCCGGTCGTCGCGCCATCATGGGCATCCTGATCTCGCCGATGATCGTGCCGCTGATCATCTCGGCCACCGGCATGTTCTTCTTCTACAGCGATATCGGTCGCTTTATGGAGGGCACGCTGGGCATGAACAAGAACTTCGTGGGCTATGTGAAGGTCATCCTTGCCCATGCCGTTCTGGGCATCCCTTTCGTCATCATCACCGTGACCGCAACGCTGGTGGGCTTTGACCGCTCGCTGACGCGGGCGGCGGCAAATATGGGTGCGGGTCCGGTGCGGACCTTCTTCAAGATCCAGATGCCGCTGATCCTGCCGGGCGTAATCTCGGGCGGCCTGTTTGCCTTCATCACCTCGTTTGACGAGGTGGTTGTGGTGCTGTTTGTGGGCTCGGCCAGCCAGAAAACCCTGCCATGGCAGATGTTCACCGGCCTGCGCGAACAGATCAGCCCGACCATTCTGGCGGTGGCGACGATCCTTGTGGTGATCTCGATCGCGCTGCTGACCACGGTCGAGTTGCTGCGCCGCCGATCCGAGCGTTTGCGGGGGCTTTCTCCGGCTTGACGCAGGCGCGCACCTGAACTAACGATTCACCCGGTCACCTCAGCCGCGATGGCGTCGCGGTATCATCGGGGGTGATCGGCTCTCGGACCCCGAGACCGCCTGTCCTGAACGCCGGGACATGTGGCCGGGTATGCCCCGGCATAGATGAGAGAACCTGTGATGACAGACACAAAACGCCCCGAATTCTTCACCTGCCATAACGGCGACAAAGCACCCCTGCCCTTCAGCAAGGGCGAATATGACCGCCGCCTTGGCAAGCTGCGCGCGATCATGGCGGCACGGGATATCCCCGTGGTCCTGCTGACCTCGATGCAGAACATCGCCTATTATTCCGGCTTTCTGTACTGCACGTTCGGTCGCCCCTATGGCTGCGTGGTCACGCAGGATGCCTGCACCACCGTGTCCGCCAATATTGATGCGGGTCAGCCGTGGCGACGCTCGGTCGAGGACAACGTCATCTACACCGACTGGAAGCGTGACAACTACTGGCGCGCCGTGGCGGGGTTGATTGGTGGAGCCAAACGGATCGGGATCGAAGGCGACCACATGACACTGGCCGCCCGTGACACCGCACTGGCAATGCTGGGCACACCGGAACTGTTGGATATCGCACCCGGCACCATGGCCGCCCGCATGGTGAAATCCGCAGAAGAGATCGAACTGATCAAAGGCGGAGCCCGTACCGCGGACGTAGGTGGCGCGGCCATCCATGCCGCGATCTGCGAAGGCGCGACCGAGATCGAGATTGCCATGGCCGGTCGCGACGCGATGGAGGCCGAGATCGCCCGTGCCTACCCGGATGCCGAATACCGCGATACATGGGTCTGGTTCCAATCCGGCCTGAACACCGACGGTGCCCATAATCCGGTCACCAAACGCGCATTGCAAAAGGGCGATATCCTGTCGCTGAACACCTTCCCGATGATCTCGGGCTATTACACCGCGCTGGAGCGCACCCTTTTCCTGGGTGAGCCCGATGCCGAAAGCCTGCGCCTGTGGCAAGCCAACGTTGCTGCACATGAGCTGGGTTTGAGCCTGATCAAACCGGGTGTCACCTGCTCGGGCATCACGGCCGAGATCAACCGGTTCTTCGCTGATGAGGGCCTGCTGCAATACCGATCCTTCGGCTACGGCCATTCCTTCGGCATCCTCAGCCACTATTACGGGCGCGAGGCCGGTCTGGAACTGCGCGAAGACATCGACACGGTGCTGGAGCCGGGCATGGTCGTCTCGATCGAGCCGATGCTGTGGATCCCAGAAGGTCAGCCAGGCGCGGGCGGCTACCGCGAACACGATATCCTTGTGGTCGGCGAAAACGGGGCAGAGAACATCACCGGCTTCCCTTATGGCCCGGGTCACAACGTCATCGGGGCGTAAGAAAACGGGTGGGGTTTTCAGCCCCACCTTTCCAAACAGGCCGCGATCCTGCGAAACAAGGACAAAACGGATAGCAGCAAAGCAACCGAAACAGGCGGGGCCACATTTGACACAGGCATGACCTCACGTCCCGTCGCGATATGTGCCATCCAGCCTCATCATGTACTGCTCACGCAGGTGTTGCGTGAACGTGAACAGCGTTTTCAGGTAAAATAGGCATCAACCCAATCGGAGGATGCCATGTCGATCACACGCCGCAGCTTTGCCGGTCTGCTGGGGGCCGGAGCGATCCTGCCTGCAACGGCTTGGGCACAGGAAGACCCGGTATTTGAGGCAGTCCGCTCTACCCTGTTTGGAAGACAAGCGGATTTTGAGGCGGGAATGGCCTTTCTGACACAGCGTGGCAATCCCGATGTTGTCCCTGCGCTTTTAACGGCAATGCGTTTCGGCAGGCGGCGCGAACAGGACATCGCCGAGGTGATGGAAACCCTGACCGGAACCAACCATGGCACGGACTGGTTCGAATGGATGCTGTGGCAGGAAAAGAACCCCCAGATCGTGCCTCACCCCTCTCTGATCCCGTTCAAGCGTGAGGTTCTGCTGGGGATCGATCAGAACTTCGATGTGTTCCTGAAGCCCGAATACCTGCAACCCGGCAAGATGAAGATCCGGCTGGAAGAGATCTCGTGGGGTGGGGTCGTCAAGGATGGTATCCCGTCGCTGGATAACCCAAAGCTGATCCCGGCCGCGCGTGCGGATTATCTGAAGGATGATGATCTGGTCTTTGGCGTTTCCATCAATGGCGATGAGCGCGCCTATCCCCTGCGGATCATGGGCTGGCATGAGATGTTCAACGAAGTCATCGGAGGGGTGCCGGTGGCCTTGGCCTATTGCACCCTTTGTGGGTCTGGCATTCTGTTCGAGACACAGGTTGCAGGGCGGCGCAAACCATTTGTCTTTGGCTCGTCAGGGTTCCTTTATCGTTCGAACAAGCTGATGTTTGATCGCGAGACCCACTCGCTATGGAACCAGTATACCGGCAAACCGGTCGTGGGCCCTCTGGTCGACAGCGGTATCGAGCTAAAGCAGCGCCCCGTTGTGATCACCCGGTGGGACAGCTGGAAGGCCTCGCATCCCAACACGCAGGTGCTGTCGCTCAGCACCGGGCACCGGCGCAACTATGGGTCAGGGGTGGTTTATCGCGAGTATTTCGCCTCACCCGAGTTGATGTTCCCGGCTCTGGTTGATCAATCCACCCATCGGCAAAAGGATTACGTCTTTGCCATACGTCAGTTCGGCGCGGCGCGGGCCTGGCCATTGCAGGCGTTCAAAGGCAAACCGGTGATCAATGACGCAATTGGCGGGCGAAACCTGATGCTGATGGGTGACCCGGACAAGCGCAGCGTGCGCGCCTATGAGCGCGGCGCGCATCAGTTCCGCGCTACAACGGATGGCGGGCTGCTGGATCAGGCTGGCAACACATGGACCGTCACCGAAGAGGCGTTGATCGGGCCGGACGGTGCCGAGCTGCCGCGCGTTGCCGGGCATATCTCTTACTGGTTTGCCTGGGATAATTATCTGGGCGATACGGCAAGCGTATATAATGGCTGATCAGGAATGCTCTTCAGCCGCAGTTGCGGCCAGCGCCCGGTTATACGCCTTGAGCGCATCAATGTGATAGAGCGCTCCCACCGGGTTCTCGCACCCGTCTTTGTCCACGATCACCACCGGGATGCACGGGATATCGTCGCGGTCGAAATAAGGCATCGCCGCCTCAAGCGTGGCGCTGGCTTTGACGCAGAGCCCCTGCTCGATCAGCGCCTGCGCCTCGTCCCGGGTGATCGAACGGGCATCGCCAAGCGGCCGCATCACCGCACCGGCACGCAGCATCGCCAGCAGATACGCCTGCGGCCCGGCCGCCAGATGCACATTGCGCCGCTCCAGCTGCGTCAGGAAGAACGACCTGTCCACCAGACGCGACGCAAGCGCGGTGGACATCGACACAGACGCCATCACTGCAAGACCGATCTGCCATTCTCCGGTCAGTTCGAACACGATCAGCGTCGTTGAGATCGGCGCGCCCAGAACCGCGGCTGCAACCGCCCCCATCCCGGCAAAGGCATAAAGCGTGTGGGTGCCCGACACATCCGGCAGCAGACCCGTGGCAATCAACCCGAATGCCAGCCCGGTCAACGCGCCGATCATCAGGGACGGGGAAAATACACCGCCCCCCATTCGCCCGCCCATCGTGATGGCCACGGCAATGGTTTTGACCGCTGCCAGCATAATTGCCGTGGTCAGTACAAGATCGCCTGTCAACGCGCGGATCGTCGTCTCATAGCCGACACCGATGATATGCGGGAACCAGATCGCGATCAGCCCCAGCATCGCCCCCGACACCCCCGGGCGCAACCAGCGCGGCAGTGACAGGCGATTCTGGATATGAGTGCCGATATCCTCGGCAAAGAAGATCGAACGCATCAGCAACAGCGACACCAGCCCGCAGATCAGGCCGAGGATCAGGAACGCAGGCAGCTCGACGTAAAACTGCAGCGAGCCTGGGGTATCCAGAACGAATTCAGTGACATCGCCATAAGCCAGCCGGTTAATCACCGTTCCCGCAAGCGAGGCGATGACGATCGGTGCAAAGGCGTGCACGGCAAAGTGGCGCAGCACGACCTCAAGCGCGAACAAGGCCCCGGCGATGGGGGCGTTGAAACTGGCCGAGACGGCAGCCGCCACGGCGCAGCCCAGCAGATCACGCCCGGTGATGCCATCTGCATGAATGCGGTCGCTGACCCATGTGGAAATAACCCCGGCCATATGCACCACCGGCCCTTCACGACCTGTGGACCCGCCGGAACTGAGTGTGATCAAAGACGCAAGAAACGAGGCAATCCCGGCCTTCTTTTCAACCCGGCCATCGGTGATTGCCGATCCCTCGATCACATCCGCAACCGAGCGTACCCGGCCATCGTCGGTGAATTTATGCAAGATGACGCCGACAACCAGCCCACCGGCAATTGGTGTTATGAGGATCCAGAACCAGTGCAGCTTTTCGGCATGGCTATGAAGAAAGAGGATATCATCCGTCCCGTAGAGATAGGCCTGCAGGGACGAGATCGCCATGCGAAACCCCAGTGCCATGAAACCGGCGGCGATGCCGATGATCAAGGCAATGAACCAGAACTGCACCTGGCTTGGCCCACGATGGCGCATCACCCGCCAGGCATCCCGGATCGCCGAGAGGGCCTGGTTGAGCTGATTGCGCAGCACGGTGCGGGTTGATTGGGTCATTGGCCCTCGGTTGGGGTAGTCGCCTGACCCTTAGTAAGCCACCGGGCGGCCTGAGAAAAGTCGGTTCACGACAAGATGCTTACGGAATGCGCGTCAGGCATCCAGCAGCGCGCGCGCGGCGGCGCGGGCTTCGTCGGTGATTGTGTCGCCTGCGACCATGCGGGCGATTTCATCAACCCGGTCAGGATCGTCCAGCGGGATCACGGTGGACAGGGTCTGATTACCTGTCACCTGCTTCTGCACCCGCCAGTGATGTGCCGCACGGGCGGCCACTTGTGGTGAGTGGGTCACCACCAGCACTTGCCCTTCTTGTGCCAACGCAGCCAGACGGCGGCCAACCGCATCAGCTGTGGCGCCGCCGACACCGCGGTCGATCTCGTCAAAGATCATGGTGCGGGTGCTGTCGTCACTGGTCAGGCAGACCTTGAGCGCCAGAAGAAAACGGCTGAGTTCACCACCCGAAGCGATCTTGTTCAGCGGGCCAGAAGGCGCACCGGGGTTGGTCGCCACGGTAAAGGCCACCGCATCGGCCCCGTCCGGGCCGGGCTCAGCGGGCGTAATTTCAGTCTGAAACACCGCACGTTCCATTTTCAGGGGGGCGAGTTCAGCCATGACCGCCTTGTCCAACGCAGCAGCAGCCGCCTTCCGCGCAGCGCTGAGCGCGGCGGCGGCACTGTCATAGGTGGCCTGCGCCGCGTCGACAGCGGCGCGTTTGTCCGACAGGTCGGCATCGCCCGCATCAAGCCGGTTCAACCGGTCCCGAAGCGTGTCAGCAAATGCCCCCAGATCATCGGGGGCTACGTCATGTTTGCGTGCCAAAGCGCGGATGGCAAAGAGGCGCTCTTCCGTTTGTTCCAGTTCCGCCGGGTTGAACTCAAGCGCCTGCAGGCAGGTATTCACGCCATCCTGTGCCTCACCCAGTTCGATCAGGGCCCGACCCAGCGCGGCGATGGGCTGTTCCAGCTGACCGCCAGCGTTATCCGACACCCCTTCAAGCCAACGCGCGGCATCCGCCATCGCACCTTCGGCCCCGTCGCCACCCAGCAACGCGAAGGCACGCGCCACGTCATTGCGGATACGTTCGGCCCCCTGCATCATACGGCGGCGCGCGTCGAGGTCGGCATCCTCGCCCGGCTGCGGGTCAAGCTGATCCAGTTCACCCACGGAATGGCGCAGGAACTCCTCTTCCGCGCGCATGGCTTCCAGCGCGGCCTCGGTCTGAGCCAGAGTTTTTCGGGCGGTGGACATCTGGCCCCAAGCGGCGCGCACGATGGCAAGCTGCTGCCCTGCCCCGGCATAGGCATCCAGCATGGCCCGGTGGCCGCGCGGATTCAGCAAACCCCTGTCGTCATGCTGGCCATGCAGCTCGATCAGCGTTTCGGACAGGGCGCGCAGAACCTCGCCCGAGCAGCGGCGATCATTGACCCATGCGGTCTTGCGCCCCTCAGCCGTGTTGACGCGGCGCAGGATCAACTCTTCGCCGCCGGGCAGGCCAGCCTCGGCCAGGACCCCATGGGCCGGATGATCGTCAGACAGTTCGAACTCGGCCACAACTTCGCCCTGCGCAGCCCCCTGACGGACCAGTTCGGCCCGCCCGCGCCAGCCCAGCACAAAGCCCAGCGAATCCAGCAGGATCGATTTGCCCGCGCCGGTCTCACCCGTCAAAGCGTTCAAACCCGGCTGGAACGTCAGCTCCAGCCGGTCAATGATCAGCATGTCGCGGATATCAAGGGCGCGCAGCATCGGGTCTTTAGCGTCCCACGCCTGTAGCCATGGCCGTTACAACCACTCACCCTTGATGGTCTGGCGGTAGATCGTGGCAAGCCAGTTGTTACCACGGCTCTTGAGATCAAGCCCGCGCGAGGTCAGCAGCGTATAGCCCGCATCATACCATTCCGAGGATTGGTAGTTGTACCCCAGAATCGCGCCAGCGGTCTGCGCCTCATCCACCAGACCCAGTGCCAGATAGGCCTCGATCAGACGATAGAGCGCTTCTGCTGTGTGTGATGTGGTCTGGAAATCCTCAACCACAACACGGAAGCGGTTGATGGCTGCGGTAAAATGATCCTGACGCAGATAATAGCGCCCGATCTCCATTTCCTTGCCCGCCAGATGGTCGAACGCGAGGTCAAACTTGAGCACGGCAGAGGTGGCATATTCGCTGTCCGGATAAACCTCGATCACCGTACGCAACGCCTGCAGCGCCTGAAAGGTCAGGCCCTGATCACGGCCCACTTCGTCAATCTGATCATAGTAGCTGAGCGCCAGAAGATACTGCGCATAGGCCGCATCTTCATCGGTCGGGTAGAAATCGATATAGCGCTGCGCGGCGGCGCGGCTTTCTGCATAATTCTTGTCGTTGTGGTACGAAAACGCCTGCATGATCAGCGCGCGTTTGGCCCAGTCGGAATAGGGGTAAAGGCGTTCGACCTCCGAGAAATACCACGCCGCATCATCCGAGCGGTCCTGCGACAGTTCATATTCACCGCGGGTGAAAATCTGTTCTGGGGTATATCCTTCAAGATTCTGATTGCGGTCAGCGCCCTTTTTGCTGAACAGCCCTCCGTCGCCGCATGCAGTCAAAACTGTTGCCAGAAGGAGCGCGCCTGCGATTCTGACTGCCGCCTTGGTGCCAACCATTCCGCTTATCCTTGTCGTCTTTCTTGGCGGGATTTGTCCCTGATCGGGCCTTGGTCTAGCACATAAAATTCCGGGGCAAAACGCCTTATCCACGCAGGTGACGCAATTGTCGCCAGAGTTGATCAGATCACGCCACCTGAGGGATTTCGCTGCGTACAAGGCCCTGACCCGGCAGGCGTGCAGCCTGTTCAGGCGTGCAAAGGACCGGCCGCACCGCGCCGGGCGTCTCAAACAGTTTGCGCAGCAAGGTATTGGTCATGGAATGCCCGGACTTATCACCGGTAAAGCGGCCCAGAATCGGCCCCCCTGCCAGATAGAGATCACCCAGAGCATCCAGCATCTTGTGGCGCACCGCCTCATCCGCGTGGCGGAAACCACCGGGGGTGAGCACTTCGTCGCCCTGCACGACAACCGCGTTATCCAGCGTACCGCCCAAAGCCAGCCCATTCTCGCGCATCGCTTCAACATCGGTGCGGCGGCAGAATGTACGGCTGTCACAAAGCTCGCGGGCGAAAGAGCCGTTGCGCATATCCAGAGCCTTGGTCTGGTTACCGATGGCATCATCTTCGAAATCGATGTGGAATTCGATCTCAAGCCCTTCGGCCGGAACAATTGACGCGCTTGCACCCTCCCGTGAAACGGTGATCGGCATGAGGACCTCATAGGCCAGTACCGGGCTTGCCTGACGGCGCACGCCTTTGGCCATAATGCCGCGCACGAATTCGACGGACGAGCCGTCCATGATCGGAACCTCGGGGCCATCAATCTCGATCAGCGCGTTATGGACGCCACACCCTGCCAAGGCCGCCATGATGTGTTCAACGGTCGATACCGAAACATGCGCGTCATTGACCAGACGGGTACAAAGCGGCGTGCGTTCAACCACATCATAGATTGCGGGGATCAAAGCATTGCCCAACTCAATATCTGTCCGCTTGAACCAAATCCCATGACCCGCTGCTGCCGGTTTCAGGACCATCGTCGCAGGCTTGCCGCTATGCAGACCTGTGCCCGTAAACGTGACCGCAGATTTGAGCGTCTGTTGCAATGTGAACCTCAGTGAATAGTGTCCAGCCACCCCCGGGCTGTGTTGCATCATCAACTAAGGAAGGGGGCACTAAGGCTCAACTCACTCTTTGCAACCGATTGAAACATGAATGTGACACATCGGCAAATCCCTGCTTACACACTGCTATAGTATTGTTATAAAAAGAAAAAGGGCCACCGAATGGTGACCCTTGCTCGCGATATTGTGACCGCAATCAGTTGGCCTGACGCCGCAGGAAGGCCGGAATTTCGATACGATCCTGCTCCGGATCGGCCTCGTCCTGAACCGGAGCCGTCGCATCAACCGAGCGCATCGCAGGTTGCTGGCGGACCGGCTGGGCCGGTGTGTCGGCAGCATGGCCGGTCATCCGGTCAATCAGCCGGTTAAAGCCAAAACGCGGGCGATCCTCGGCTTCGGGCTGCGGCTGAGCGGCAGGCTCGCGGGGGGGTTCGCCGCCCATACGCCGCTGCGATGCAGGCACTTTCTGCACAGCCGCCTGCAGACGTTGCATCGCTGCCGGAGACGGCGTGCCGGGGGTCGGGGCACTTGGGGCGGCGTAAGACTCGGCGGGTTCTTCAGGCTGTGGTTCGAACTGTGCGACCTGCGGCTGATAGGCAGGCGGCGGCAGTCCGTCATCCTCTTGTTCCGCGGCAGGCTGGCTGTCTTCGTGCCAGCCCTCATTCAACTCGACATCTTCGATTGATTCAAACAACGTTGGAGCAACATTGTCATCCTCGGCTGCCGGCATCTCCGCCGCAGCGGCCTGCTCTGGCGCGGGCTCTTCAGCCGAGACTGTCCGGGTCAGCGGTGCCGACATCGAGCGGCGGGCAACCGGCACATCATCTGTTTTCTCGCTGGCGTCGATGCCTGTTGCAACCACAGACACGCGCATGCCACCTTCCATATCGGTATCGAGGGTCGAGCCAACGATGATATTCGCCTCGGGGTCCACTTCTTCGCGGATGCGATTGGCGGCTTCGTCCAGTTCGAACAGGGTCAGGTCGTTCGAGCCGGTGATATTGATCAGAACGCCCTTGGCCCCCTTGAGGCTGATTTCATCCAGCAGCGGGTTGGCAATGGCTTTCTCGGCGGCCTGAATGGCGCGATCTTCGCCGGTTGCTTCACCGGTACCCATCATCGCCTTGCCCATCTCGTCCATCACGGCGCGGACATCAGCAAAATCGAGGTTGATCAGACCCGGACGAACCATCAGGTCGGTCACACCCTTGACGCCCTGATACAGAACGTCATCAGCCATCGAGAAGGCCTCGGTAAACGTGGTCTTTTCATTGGCCAGACGGAACAGGTTCTGGTTCGGGATGATAATCAGCGTATCGACAACCTGCTGCAGGGCATCCACCCCATCTTCGGCCTGACGCATTCGCTTGGCGCCTTCGAACTGGAAGGGCTTGGTGACAACACCAACCGTCAGCACGCCCAGTTCGCGCGCGGCCTGTGCGATGATCGGGGCCGCGCCAGTACCGGTACCTCCGCCCATTCCGGCGGTGATAAAGCACATATGCGCACCCGCCAGATGATCCACGATCTGTTCGATGCTTTCCTCGGCCGCCGCAGCGCCCACGGTTGGGCGCGCGCCCGCACCCAGACCTTCGGTAACCTTGACGCCCAGCTGCACCCGCGCTGACGAGCGGCTTTGCTGCAGCGCCTGCGCGTCGGTGTTGGCGACGACAAATTCAACGCCGTCCAGCTGCTTTTCAATCATGTTGTCCACAGCGTTGCCGCCTGCGCCGCCCACGCCAAACACGGTAATCCGAGGCTTCAATTCATCGTGCCCGGGCATCGAAAGATTTAATGTCATGCTCTGTCCGCCTGTTTTATATATTGCCGCAAAATGCGGTTTTTTCTGACCTATCCACAGATTATTTTACTGTGTCATTTCGGAAACGTCACCTGAAAAATCGCGAGAATCCACAAAATATGGAGGAAATAAGGCAGCAGACAGCGGCATTTCGCTGTATACGCCATATGTTGCGGCGAATAGCTCATGCACCACTACGCGTGAAAAAATCCCATCCGCCTCAAGGGGGATGCGAATACCGGTTGATCACATGTCTGGTCGCGGAAAACTGCTCAATGTCCTGCCGCTGGGCCTCTGCCGGACCCTGATATATATCTTGCGGGAATTTGGCAGGCACCGCAACCGAATTCTTTAGCCCACCGGGGTACTTGGGCAGTTCAGCCCGTCCTGGGTGATGCTGCGAACCTCTTGCGTTTCACTGCCGGTGAAACGCGCCAGACGTACCATCAGCCGGTCATCATACAAAAAAGGCCACCAGCAGACCGGCAGGCCATCGGGCGCATCATCATAGAGAAAGCAAATCTGGCCGTTGGGTGTGGTGATCTGCCCGTAGACGCAGCCCCGCCCCTCCATCCGCCAGACCGAAAGAGCCGGGCTTAGAAATTCCTCGGTTCCGACCAGCATACCGCTGCGGATCTCGTGAAACGTGATGGTTTTGCCGACAACCGCGTTCAGAAACGCCTCGGGCGTGATCAGGGTCTGGGCCGGCGCTGCAACGGGCCAGAGGGCCGCAGCAAGGATCAACCGGCGCAGGTTCTTACCAATTGTCACGGAACCAGCGCACGGCACGCTTGAACGGGCGCGCTGCATAGACATCGACGGGAATTTCAAAATCCCACCATTCGTCCTGCGGATGCGCGGCAAACAGGCTGAGGCCCACCGCTGACGAAAACCCCGGCCCCGTCGCCGATTGTGGCAGGCCGTGGACGCGCAGCGGACGCCCCAGGCGCACGCGCTGACCCAGAATGCGGCTGGCCAACCCGTCGAGCCCCATGATCTGGCTGCCGCCCCCGGTCAGCACAATCTGCTGGCTGGGCAGGTGGTCAAAGCCTGCAGCGTCCAGACGGGTGCGGACCTCTTCGAGGATTTCCTCAACCCGGGGGCGCATGATGCCGATCAGTTCCGCACGGCTGACGGTGCGACGGTCATGTTCCCAATCGCCGGTATCACCGCCGATATCGATCAGGTCGCGGTCATCAGCCCCGGTGGCATGGACGCCACCATTGAATGTCTTGATACGTTCGGCCACCGCTGCCGGAACACCAAGCCCCATCGAAATATCGTTGGTCACGTGATCGCCGCCCATGCGCACGCAATCGGCATAGATCATGTGTTTCTTCATGAAGATCGAAATGCTGGTGGTGCCGCCGCCCATATCGATACAGGCTGCGCCAAGCTCCTGCTCATCCTCGACCAGCGCCGAGATACCCGAGACATAGGCCGAGTTCGCAATCCCCGCCAGTTCAAGATCGCAGCGCTTGATGCAGCGCACGATGTTCTGGATCGCCATCGCGTCCACGGTCAGCATATGCATATCCACGGCAAGGTTCTGCCCCATCTGCCCCCGTGGATCGATCAGGCCCGAACGGTTGTCCAACGCGAAATTCACCGGCTGCGCATGCAGCACCTCGCGCCCGTCACCATAATCCGGAACATCGCAGGCGTTCAGCACGCGGCCAACCTCGGCCTCGGTCACAAGCTGGCCATCCAGATCGACCTGCGCATCCAGCCCGTAAGAGCGCGGGTTCGCGCCCGAGAAACACGCGATGACATGATCAACACGGATATCGGCCATCTTCTGCGCCGCTTGCAGCGCTGTGCGGATGGCGCGCTCGGTCTCCTGCATTGCGGTGACCTCGCCAAACTGAACACCGCGCGACCGGGTTGTCGCGGCACCGATGACGCGGAACCCGGTCTGCCCGGCCATCGACCCGATCGAGTTATCCTCGCTCAGCCGCCCCGTCCCGTCAAAGCGCAAGACAAGGCAGGAAATCTTGGAACTGCCCACATCCAGAATGGCGACAACACCGCGTTGCATCGCCTGCCTGCGCATCTGCCGCATGGCCCGTTGGGACTGATAAAGATCGGTCATCATGGTCGTTACTGCCTGCTATTCACGTCTACTTTTGTGTTCCACCAGTCTTCGCTGGCTGTTTTTGTCATTCGGATGGTGGGTCGCTGACCGAGGCGCATATCAACCGCCGCCACGTCGCGTTCCAGAAGGTCCTGCACTTCGTTCACGGCCAACACATGCTCTAGCGCGCGCACCGGGCGGTCTGTCGGCAACATGATCCGCTGGTTGCGATCCAGCACCAGATCCCAGCGCCGCTCGCCAACGCGCACGAGGCCGCGCACGCGGTCACCGAGGCTGCGGGCCGTTGTCAGGATGCGCAGGGCCTCGGGCACGTGTTTGTCCGCGCCTTTACCCGCGATCAGCGGCAGCTCAGCATGATCACCGCGCGCGGCAATGCGTTCCACATGCGCGCCGGTTTCG
Organism: Rhodobacteraceae bacterium KLH11; assembly: GCA_000158135.1. Taxonomy (GTDB): domain Bacteria; phylum Pseudomonadota; class Alphaproteobacteria; order Rhodobacterales; family Rhodobacteraceae; genus Ruegeria. Next base: position 2,178,874 of record DS999531.1, on the reverse strand, counting down.
TCCAGCAATTCGATACCGCCACGGGTCCGCCACACGATGACCGGCTGACGCTCGACCACATCAACCTGCAGAATCCCGCCGGGCCGGATGCGCACGGTGGCAGATTTCACCGGGTCCAGATCCGTGACCGTATCGCGGATCTGCTCGACATCCAGATCCCAGGAGCTGAGCGGGAAATCGAGCGGCACGACCGCGCGAATATCTTCCGAAAGCCCTGCCCCCGCGCCATCGATGGCCATCAGGTTGACCATGAATTCGGGCCGCTCCTGAATCGAGGTCTTGATATCCGCGATATAGGTGCTGACTGCCGCGCGCCGATCTTCCGAAGCGAAATACCCCCCCACCAGACCGGCAACCGCCAGAACCGGCAGGCCGATCTTCAGCCCGCGCCGGATGCCGGGGGTAAGCATCCAGCGCTGAAAGCGGTAGCTGAGGCGCGAGGGGGCGGGATCAGACAGGCGCGCACGGCGAAAAAACCGTGCACCGCGCAGGCGCAATTTGGGCTTGGACTTTGGCTCTGGTCTTGAGGCAGCCGCAAAATCCGCATCCGGCCCGGCCAGAGCCTTGGTCCGGTGGATCGCCGGCGCGCGGGTGGCGGTCAGCGGTCGCATGAGGCATCCTCCACCATCCAGGCGCAAAGCTGGCCAAAACTCATGCCAATATGCGCTGCCTGTTCGGGCACCAGCGACGTTGGGGTCATGCCCGGCTGCGTGTTGGTTTCCAGCAGGAACAGACCATCCGCACCCATGCTGTCATCCCAGCGGTAATCGGTGCGGGTTACGCCGCGACAGCCCAATGCATCATGCGCTTTCAAGGCATAATCCATGCAGCGGTCAAAGATATCCTGCGGGATATCAGCGGGCAGCACATGCCACGACCCGCCGGGTTTGTACTTGGCGTCGTAATCGTACCAGCCGCCATCGGTCATGATCTCGGTCACGGTCAGGGCGCGATCCCCCATCACGGTCACCGTCAGTTCGCGGCCCGCGACGTATTTCTCGACCATCACATGATCGGGCATCGCCGCGTCCAGCTGCGGCGGGCCATTGGCGTTTTCGTGCACGATATAGATGCCGACGCTGGAGCCTTCGTTGTTGGGCTTGGCCACATAGGGCGGCTCCATCACGTGGGCCACGACCACCTCGACCTTGGGCACGATCACGCTGGGCACGATGGGCAGGCCCTCGGTCTGGTAGATTTCCTTGCTGCGCTGCTTGTCCATCGCCAGCGCCGAGGACAAAACACCTGAATGCGTGTACGGAATGCGCATCCATTCCAGCAGTCCCTGCACGCAGCCATCTTCGCCCCAGCGGCCATGCAGGGCGTTGAAAACCACATCCGGTTTGATGTCCAAAAGGCGCGCGTAGAGGTCGGGACCTGCGTCCAGTTCGACCACTTCAAAGCCTTCTCCCACAAGGGCGGCTGCGCATTCGCGCCCAGAGCTGAGTGACACCTCGCGTTCCGCCGAGGGGCCGCCCATCAATACCGCCACTTTGGGGTTTGTCCTGCTCGACATACCCAATGTGCGCCTCAATGTCCCCGGACCTTATGTGGTGGTCCGTACTTTGTTTATGCCTTTGATCCGTCGCCTGAATTTGCCTGATTGTGGTCTGACGGCCGGGCTTTATTCTATCAGCGGATCACCGACCCGCATGATTTCCCACTCTAGCGTGATGCCGCTTGTTTCGTAAACCTTTTTTCGCACCTCTTCGCCCAGACCTTCGAGGTCTGCAGCGGTGGCGTCACCGGTATTGATCAGGAAATTCGAATGTTTGGGGCTCATCTGCGCGCCGCCTTTGGTGGCGCCGCGCATGCCCGCATCGTCAATGACTTTCCACGCCTTGAGGTCGTGGACATCATCGGCCTTGCCGGTGGATGAGAACCCGGCAGGATTGCGGAAGGTCGATCCGGCGCTGCGGTCTTTGGTGGGTTGGGTTTCGTCGCGTTTTTTCAGCTGCGCCGCCATGCGGGCGTGGAGTTCGGCGGGGTCGCCTTTGGGGCCTTCGAACGTGGCCGAGATCAGCACTGCGCCCTCGGGCAGATCGGTTTGGCGGTAGCGGAAATTCAGGTCCTCAGGCGTCAGGTCTTTGATCTCGCCCTGACGCGTAACGATGGAGGCTTTTTGCAGCACATCCGCCGTGTAACTACCGTAACACCCCGCGTTCATCCGCACCGCCCCGCCGACAGAGCCGGGGATGGTGCGCAGGAAGGTCAGGTCAACGCCTGCATCCGCCGCCTTGCGCGCCACATGCGCATCCAGCGCGGCGGCCCCTGCGGTGACGGTGTTGCCGTCGATGGCAATTCCGTTGAACCCGCGCCCGAGCCGGATCACCACAGCGCGCAAGCCTCCGTCGCGGACGATGAGGTTCGAGCCGACGCCCATTGGAAACACCGGTGTGTCAGCGGGCAGATCGCGCAGGAAAGCTTGCAAGTCTTCGGTGTCGGCGGGCTGGAACAGATAATCCGCCGGGCCGCCGACGCGCAGCCAGGTGAGGTCATTCAGCGGGCGGTTTTCGGTAAGTCTGCCACGGGAGGTCGGAATTGAAGCCATGGGCGCTAGATCGCGGATTTGCCGGAGCATGGCAAGGCGTCAGATACGTTTCCGCAACCACCGGCCCAGATAGATCACCGGCCAGCGCAGCACCGACATCCCGGCTGCCAGAACAACCAATCCGATCCAGGGGCCATTTTCATAGGTAACATAACCCAGAATAGGAACGCCAACGGCAATCAGAACATAGGCACGCGTCCAGTGATTGTCTTTGCTGGGGATCATCGCCAGCACATTTGCGGTCACGCCCCAAAGTCCGGCAAGTGCGATTGACCAGCTCATTCCGATACCTCCGTGCCCGTCCATTTGCGCCAATAATAGCGGATCGGGTTGCGAAACATTGAGGCGAACCCCGCAAAAGCAAGCACCGAGAAGAACCAGCCGAAATCATAACCCAGCCAAATAATCAGAAACGGCGCGCAAATCAGCAACACGATCCCGGGCGGGAACTGCAGGCGCATCGGCAGCATGGCTACAATCGTGGCGCTGACCACCCAGAGGGCCGACAAGACAATTGAAAAATACATGGGTCCCTCTGCAGCCAGGATGGCCTTCGTCAACACTAAATACACTTATAAGTTGTATATCCAAAAACTTCTGAACGTCAAACAGCCTGCTTTTGTTGTAAACGTTCGGGCAACCCGTTTGCCCAGGCGCTGATCGTACCAGCCCCCAGGCAGACAACCATGTCTCCCGCGCGGGCCTGTTCACGGACAAGGCGGGCAAGGTCATCCTCGCTCAGAATCGCGCGGGCATGACGGTGGCCGTGGCGGATCAACCCCTGCACCAGATCATCCCGGCTGGCACCTTCGATCGGATCTTCGCCTGCGGCAAACACCTCGGCGATGGCAACCACATCGGCGTCGTTGAAGCAGGTACAGAAATCGTCAAACAGGCTGGACAGGCGGGAATAGCGGTGTGGCTGGTGCACGGCGATAACACGGCCTTCGGTGGCCTGACGCGCGGCTTTGAGAACGGCCGCAATCTCGACCGGATGGTGGCCGTAATCGTCGATGATGGTGACGCCGTCGATCTCTCCGACCTTGGTGAAGCGGCGGTTGACGCCGCCGAAATTGGCCAGCGCATCACGGATCTGGGCCGTCTTCATCCCCAGATGGCGCGCGACTGCCACAGCAGACAGAGCGTTCGAGACGTTGTGATCGCCCGGCATCGGCAAGGTGCAGCCTTCGATCACCTTGTCTTCGTATTGCAGATGGATGTCGAAATGGGCAACGCCGCCCTTGTAAGTCAGGTTTTCGGCCCGCACATCGGCCTGCGCGTTAAAACCATAGGTGCGCACGCGGCGATCGGTGATGCGCCCGACCAGCGCCTGAACCTCGGCATGGTCGGTGCAACAGACGGCCAGGCCATAGAACGGCAGGTTCGAGACGAACTCGTGAAAACCATCGCGCAGCTGGTCGAAATCGCCCCAATGTTCCATATGTTCAGGATCGATATTTGTGACGATGGCAATGGTGGCGGGAAGGCGGTTGAACGAGCCGTCGCTTTCATCCGCTTCGACCACCATCCATTCGCCCTGCCCCATCCGCGCGTTCGAGCCATAGGCGTGGATGATGCCACCGTTGATCACGGTCGGGTCGAAATCCCCGGCCACCATCAACTCGGCCATCATCGTAGTCGTCGTGGTCTTGCCATGGGTCCCGGCAATCGCGATGTTCGACCGCAGGCGCATCAGCTCGGCCAGCATGTCGGCGCGGCGCACCACGGGCAGGCCCTGCGCGCGGGCCTCGTCCAGCTCCGGATTGCCCGGTTTGATCGCGGTCGAGACCACGACAACAGCAGCGTTTTTCAGGTTCCCGGCGCGTTGGCCCTCGAAAATCTCGGCCCCCAACCTGGCCAGACGGTCGGTGATTTTTGAGGTTTTCAGGTCAGACCCCTGCACCCGGTAACCAAGGTTCAAAAGCACTTCGGCGATGCCCGACATGCCAATCCCGCCGATGCCCACGAAGTGGATCGGCCCAACGTCCTGCGGCAGTTTGGTTGCTGGATTCATGAGGTCTCCTTCTGCGCCAGTTGCTCGACGAGGGCCATCAGACGCGCGGTCGCGTCCGGGGCTCCGACGGACAGCGCGGCATGGGCCATTTGCTGTGCGGCTTGGGGGTTTGTCAAAACCGTGGTCATTTGCTGTGTCAGCGATGAAACGTCAAGAGCGTTCTCGGGGATCATGATCGCCCCGCCCGCCTGAACCAGCCCGCGCGCATTGGCGGTCTGATGATCGCCTGCAGCAGCGGCAAAAGGGATCAGGATCGAGGGACGACCGATCACCGAGATATCAGCAACACTGGACGCACCCGACCGGCTGATCACCAGTTGTGCATCAGACATGCGGCGGGGCACATCGTCAAAGAACGGCTGAACATCTGCACGAATGCCGTGTTCGGCGTAGAAGGTCTTGACCCGCTCACCATCCTCATCCCGTGCCTGATGCGAAACGCGGATGTGATCGCGCAGCGTCTCGGGCAATGCCGCAATCGCGCCGGGCACCACATCGCTGAGGATGCGTGCGCCCTGAGAGCCGCCCATCACGAGAACCGACATCGGATAGTCGCCAGGCGGTATGAACGGCGCTGCGGCACGCTCCGACACTGCGGTGCGCACCGGGTTGCCGGTGTGAATGCCGGTTGCACCATCGGGCAGATCAGTGGGCCAGACCCCGCAGGCGACCTGAGCCACGCGGGTGGCAAACAGCTGATTCACCCGCCCCAGAACCCCGTTCTGTTCATGGATCATGCGCGGGATTTTCAACAGCGTCGCAGCCCCCAGCGCCGGGATTGACGGGTAGCCGCCAAAGCCCACCACCACATCCGGCTTGTCGCGCATCATCTGCGCCGCCATACCGGTAACGCCTGCTGCAATCTTCGGCCCCGCCAACACTTTCGCAGCCAGACCGCCACGGGCAAACGTGGCCGAGGACGCCTGGGCAACCTCCACCGCTTCCGGAAACGCGCCGGTATAGCGCGCGCCGCGCGGGTCGGTGGACAGGCGCACGCGCCAGTTCTTGTGCAACATCGCCTCAGCCAAAGCCTGCGCCGGGAACATGTGGCCCCCGGTGCCGCCCGCCGCGATCAGAATGTACGGCATCAGCCTCGCCCACGCAGAATGTCACCAAGCTCACCTTGCGGGCGAGAGCGGGTGAAGGCCAGCAACATGCCAACCGCAATGCCGCCCGCGATCAGCGACGAGCCGCCATAGCTGACAAAGGGCAACGTCATGCCCTTGGCGGGCAACAGGCGCACGGCGACGCCCATGTTGATCATCGCCTGCACGCCGAACATACAAGCCAGACCGGTTCCGGCGAGACGGATGAACATATCACGTTCCCGCATCAGCCGCAGAAGCGAGCGCACAACGATCAACGAATAAAGCGCGATAATGATGAGGACGAGGATCAGCCCGTATTCCTCGGCTGCGACGGCGATTATGAAATCGGTATGTGCGTCTGGCAGCGACCATTTCACCTGCCCCTCACCCACGCCGACGCCAAACAGCCCGCCTTCACGGATAGCATTGGTGGCATAGCCCAGCTGGGTGGTCGGATCGACCTCTTGGTTCAGAAAGCCATCGATGCGGCGGGCAAAATGTTCCGAATTGGAATAGGCAAACATGCCGCCCACAACCACCGCGCCCGCCATGCCGAGCAGCAGCAACATCGGGGCTCCGGCCACGAAATACATCACGCCCCAGCCAAACAGGATCAGACAGGCCTGCCCGAAATCGGGCTGCATCACCAGCATCGCAACGATGGACATGCACAGCGCAAAGGACCACAACCGCCCCGGCGGGCCATTGATTTCCTGCGAGGCGGCCAGCAACCATGCGGCCACGACCACGAAGCCGGGTTTAAGAAATTCTGACGGCTGCAGCGATGCAAATCCCAGTGAATACCAGCGCACTGCACCTTTGCCGAAATCGGTGCCAAAAATCGGCAGGAAGGCCAGTGCCACGAAAGAGGCCAGAAAGCCCAGCACGGCCAGCCGCCGCACCAGCGTGGGCGACATCATCGAGGTCAGCAGCATCGCCACCAGCGCCAACCCGCCAAACACTGCCTGCCGCTCGACATAGTGGAACGGATCGAACCCGTTGCGCCCCGCCAAAGGCGGTGATGAGGCCAGCCCCAGCAGCAGCCCGATGACAAACAGGATCAGAACGCAGGACATTGTCCAGCGATCAATCGTCCGCCACCACTTTGGAAGAATCGGTTCGCCGCGCTGGTCCTGGACCGCGCCATACACCATCTCAGTCATGAGATACCGCCACTATCTGCCTCGTCAACGTCCCGTTTTCGGGATCTGGTTCGAAGTCTACAGCGGTTTTTGCGTTCAGGCCAGTGGAATGACGGGATTGGAGTGATTTCTGGGCGGAACTGTTCCGGTTGTTAACAACACCCACGTAAAACGAAAACCAAGGGCAGCATTCAGGCCACCGGAAGCCGATGTGATACACATATCAATATCACCCCATAAGAGCATATATTTGTTACAGAATACGCCTTCTGGCACTCACCGTCACAGGATCAGGTCACGGGCAACCGCATTCGATGGCTAGGCCAGAAGTGGCTTGCCGTTTTTAACGTGACGCCGGATCAACGAGCGGACTTGCGCACCCCGGTCCGGTGTCAGACGTGCAAGCTGTGGTGTGTAGACCTCTGATGTGATCTCGGGGAACAGCGCCTGTATCTCGGCCAGAGCGTCTTTGCCGACGCTTTTCAGGGCCTCCGGGCCGGTATAAAGGCTTTCGGATGGCGCGCCCTCGGCATAGATCACCTCGTGCCGGTCGAACAGAAGGTGGAAATAGGTAAGAGAGGGCGCCCCCTCATCCACACAAACGCCCGGCAGGCCCAGCAGCTTGTGTGCGGCAACCAGAACCTCATCCGTCTCGAACATGCGCACCGCGATGGGCGACCGCACCAGCATCCGGTGCTGCGGTGAGACACGCAGGTCACGCAGCGGCAACCCATCCCCCAGCGCCCCTTTGGCGATCCGGATCGCGCGAAGCTTGGGCTTTGCCTGCAGATCCACACTGTCGAGATCGCGTGAACCGATCCAGCGAATGACCTGCGGCCCGTGATCGAGGGTCAGTACCGCATCCCCTGCCCTGAGGCTCTCAATCGTGCGCGGACCGTCCGGCGTGTCGATCTGCGTTCCGGCCACAAAACAGGGCACAACGGTGTCCACGTCGATATTCGGACCGTTATCGATGATTGCGGTGATCGTAAGCGTCGTATTCAGCGGCGGAACCGACCCGCCAATGAACGCGAGGAAGAACCCGTCTTCGCTGTCGACCCCGATCGAGTTACCGTCACCATTGATATCATAGTCAAACAGGCCGATCTGATAGGTGTTGGTGCCATCGGTCACCGAAACAGTGAAGTCCCAAAAGATGATCTCATCATCGAAGGTCTGGGTCGGATCATTGGCTGTTTCGTTGGAATTGCTGTCACCATCGAAGATCGTGCCATTCGCGCCGTCTTCGATGGTAATCTGGCTATAGGCCGAAATCTGAAAGGTAGACCCGACAACACTGGATGAAGCACCGGCGTCAGATAGCGTGGAATCGCTGCGAAACGCACCAAAGACTGTTGTCGGCATCGAAAGGTAACCCCACCAAAACTAGCACACGCGATTTATCGAGCAAAAGCACTTAAAATTTCCTAAGGACAAGCTGCCCACGGGTCAAGTGAAGTGGTCAGATTAGCAAGCTTCTGTGATCCATCCGCCCCTCCTCTCAGGTGCCCGCTATGGCACGGAACGCCAGCACGAGCCCCGAATGCGGCGATGTTCCCCGGTTTGCGCCTCTTGCCATCGGGCAGCGAACAGGCCAAGGGCAGGTCATGAGTTACGATACGATCATTCTTGGTGCCGGGGCGGCCGGTATGATGTGCGCTGCGCATTGTGGCGGGCAGGTGCTGGTGATTGACCACGCAAAGGCGCCGGGCGAGAAGATCCGCATCTCGGGTGGCGGGCGCTGCAACTTTACGAATATGTATGCAGAGCCGGGCAATTTCCTGTCGCAGAACCCGCATTTCTGTAAATCCGCGCTGGCACGGCATACGCAGTGGGATTTCGTTGGTCTGGTCGACCGCCACGGCATCACATGGCATGAGAAAACACTGGGGCAGCTGTTCTGCGATGGCTCCTCGAAACAGATCATCCGGATGCTGCTTGATGAGATGGCGCGCGCCGGGGCCGAGCTTTGGGTACAGACCGCTTTGCGCGATCTGCGCAAGACCGAGAGCGGCTTTGCCCTGGAGGTCGAACGCGAGGGTAAGCGCATCCCTCTGACCTGCCGCAATCTGGTTCTGGCGACGGGCGGCAAATCGATCCCCAAGATGGGCGCGACCGGGCTGGCCTATGACATTGCACACCAATTCGGGTTGCAGGTGGTCAAGACACGGGCGGCGCTGGTGCCCTTTACCTTCCCGGACGGGCGTTTCAAGGACTTGTCGGGTGTCTCTGTGCCCGCGCGCCTGTCCAATGACCGCATCAGCTTTGACGAGGCCCTGCTGTTCACCCATCGCGGGTTGAGCGGGCCCTCGGTGCTGCAATTGTCCTCGTATTGGCGCGAGGGTGAGATGATCCGGGTCAATCTGATCCCCGACTTGCCGCTGTTTGATCTGCTGCGTGATCAGCGACAGGCAGGTGGGCGCAAGGCGCTGACCACCGAACTGGCCCGGCATCTGCCCGGGCGGCTGGTGGATCACCTCAGACACCATATCCCGATGCAGGGCAATCTGGCGGATCAGTCCGACGTGGCGCTCGCCGATCTGGTGACGAGATTGTCTGACTGGAGGTTCACCCCCTCTGGCACGGAAGGCTATCGCACGGCTGAGGTGACGCTGGGCGGGATCGATACGGATGATCTGTCGTCAAAAACGATGGAGGCCAGGGATGTCCCCGGCCTCTATGCAATCGGCGAAGCGGTGGATGTGACCGGCTGGCTGGGCGGCTATAACTTCCAGTGGGCGTGGTCCTCGGGCCACGCCGCCGGAAGCGCCATCGCAAGCTGTTAGCCTACGACGTTATAACCACGCCCGCGCATACAGTTGCGCACGATGACTTCCTTGTTCTGGTTTTTGTTGATCACATCCGCGCCCGCCCCAACCAGAGCACCGGCAACGGCCGCGCGGCCCAGATTGTCGCTGCTGTCCTGAACGATGCCAGTGACCGCGGCAGCCCCCGCAGCGCCAATCGCCGCATTCCCGGCGGTTGAACCATCAACGCCGGCCTGGGATGCCGCCAGTTGCTGACACTGCGCCAGATCGGAATTGTAGTTCGGGCCCACGGGACCATCGATCACGGGCTGGTAATTCGCCCCTGTATTGGTGCAGGCCGCTGCTGCCAGCAGAGCGGGAACGACCAGAAGAAGTTTACGATTTGGCATATTCATGACCTCGTGTTGAATTCCCTGAAGGCAAAAACCAATGCTTATCGCGCGTCAAGCAGATAAGCCCACAGCTTCGCCGAACCGGCAAACAATTGCAAACGCATTACTTTCAGAGGCGTTTTTTCACCTCGGCCGCGAAGTCATCGCCGCGTTTCTCGAAGTTGTCATATTGGTCAAAACTGGCCGCGGCAGGTGCCAGCAGGACCACCTCGCCCGGTTGTGCATCAGCCATGGCCTGCTCGACGGCGGCGGACATGGTGGTGCAAACCTGCGCCTCGGCCTCAAGCTGCATGGCAAAACCAGCGGCCTCGCGCCCGATGACATAGGCTTTGACCACATGATCACGCGCGCCGTTCAGGGCGTCCAGCCCGCCTTCTTTCTCGAGCCCGCCGCAGATCCAGCGAATCTTCCCGAACGCGTTTAGTGCTTTCAGGGCACTATCCACGTTGGTGGCTTTTGAATCGTTCACATAGGTCACCCCACCCGCCTCGGCGATGATCTGACTGCGGTGCGGCAAGCCCGGGAAATTATGCAAGGCGTCTTCGATCACGCGGGGGGCAAGACCCAGCGCGCGGCAGGCCGCATAGGCCGCGCAGGCGTTCTGGTGGTTATGCGCACCGGGCAGGCCCCTGATGTCGCGCAGATCAATGGCACCTGCCTGACGGCCCTTGCGGTATTCTGACAGGAACCCCTTGCGGGCAAAGACCTGCCATCCCGGCCCGGTCAGCTTGCGCGCAACCGAGACGCGGATCACCCGGTCATCCGATGGCCCCTCGGCCAGTTGACCCGCAAGAAACGCGCCCTCGGCTTCATCAATCCCGATCACGGCACGATCCGGCCCGCCTTCGGCAAACAGGCGGCGTTTGGCTGCGAAGTAACCGCCCATGCCACCGTGCCGGTCCAGATGATCAGGCGAAAGGTTGGTGAACACCGCCACATCCGGGGTCAGCGCGCGGGCCAGTTCGGTCTGATAGCTGGAAAGCTCAAGCACCACCACCGAGCCATCGCCGCCGGGATCGATATCCAGCACGCCACGCCCGATATTTCCTGCCAGCTGCGCGCTCCGTCCGGCTTCGGTCAGGATATGGTGGATCAGGGCGGCGGTGGTCGATTTGCCATTCGACCCAGTCACCGCGATCACCCGGGGCGGAGTATCATAATTGTGCCATTCCGGCCCCGCAAAGGAGCGAAAGAACAGGCCGATATCATTGTCAACCGGAACACCCGCCTCCAGCGCAGCGGCAACGACCGGGTTCGGCACCGGATAGAGATGCGGGATACCCGGCGAGACGATCAGCGCGGCAATCTCATCAAATGCACCATGGCGGCGCAGATCAAAGCAAGAGAACCCCTCAGCCTCGGCCACCTCGCGCGCAGCCGGATTGTCATCCCAGCACACCGGCGCGGCCCCACCTGCGCGCAACGCCCGCGCCGTGGTCAGACCCGACCGCCCCAGCCCCAGAACCGCAACTTTGTGCCCCGAAAACCCTTTGACCGGGATCATGCCGCCCACCTTCATCAATCAGAAATTTGCGCCACACTGCACCGAAGGATTTCCCAAAGGCAAGGGCGCGTTCAGGCTCGCGCGGCAGCGCGAGCCGGGCCCAACGGGTGGCAGGGGGGCCGCAGGCCCTCCAAACCCGGCGGGAGCTTTACCGTACTTTCAGCGTCGCCAGCCCGATCATCGCAAGGATCAGCGAGATGATCCAGAAGCGGATCACAATGGTGGGTTCGGCCCAGCCTTTTTTCTCATAATGGTGATGGATCGGGGCCATCAGGAACACCCGTTTTCCGGTGTGCTTGAAGTAAAGCACCTGGATGATCACACTCAGCGCCTCAACCACGAACAGCCCGCCGACCACGGCCAGCACCAGCTCGTGCTTGGTTGCCACGGCAATCGCGCCCAAAGCGCCACCCAGCGCCAGCGATCCGGTATCCCCCATGAACACCGCCGCCGGAGGAGCGTTGTACCACAAGAACCCAAGCCCCGCGCCAAAGAGTGCAGAGGTAAAAATGAATATCTCCCCCGTGCCGGGCACGTAATGCACATCAAGATATTCGGTAAAGTCGACCCGCCCCACCGCATAGGCAATCACACCCAACGTCGAAGCCGCAATCATCGCAGGCATAATGGCCAGCCCGTCCAGCCCATCGGTCAGGTTCACCGCATTTGCAGCGCCGACAATCACGATCACGGCGAACGGAATATAGAGCAGCCCAAGATTTATCAGCGTATCTTTGAACACTGGCAAGGCCATCTGGTTCTGCAAATCCGCAGGATGATGCAACGTCGCCCAGAGTGACGCCAACACTGCAATCAGAACACCCAAGGCCAGTCGCATCCTGCTGGAAACCCCCTTGGTGTTCTGCTTTGAGACCTTGGCATAATCATCAGCAAAACCGATCCCCGCATAGGCCAGCGTCACAAACAGCACCATCCAGACATAGGGGTTATCCCAGCGCGCCCAGATCAGGGTCGAGGTCACCAGCGCCCCCACGATCAGCAACCCGCCCATCGTCGGGGTTCCGGCCTTCGACAAATGCCCTTCAGGCCCGTCATCACGGATCGGCTGGCCCTTGCCCTGCTTGCGACGCAACACGTTGATCAGCGGTTTGCCGAACAGAAACCCAAAGATCAGCGCGGTCAGAAAGGCGCCGCCTGCCCGGAAAGTGATATAGCGGAAGAGGTTCCAGAAATCCCCTCCATCCGACAGGGCGGTCAACCAATAGAGCATACCAAAACCTTTCTCACACGAGCGTCAGGGGCGCTTACGACTCAAGCGCGCTCCCTTGCCCCATTTTCCGCAGACCGTCAACAATCTGCGCCAATGCCATGCTGAGCGAGCCCTTGGCCAGCACCGCATCGCCATCGCGGATCAACTCAGGCAGATGCAAGGCCATCCCGGCGCTGGTTTCAGCCCAAAGCCCGCGCTTGCCTTCCGGCAGCGCCTGATGCAACGCCCGCATCAGCGGACCGATGCAATGGACTTGATCGACCTGCGCCATCGCGGCCACATCCGCTATCGCCGCGTGCATGGCCTGTTCCTGCGCGCCCAGTTCCTTCATGTCACCCAGAAACGCGATCCTGCGCTGGCCCGCCGACGCGGCCAGCACGTCCAAAGCCGCCTCCATCGAGGTTGGATTGGCGTTGTAACTGTCATCCAGCAACTCGATCCGGGCACCATTCGGAAGCGCAATCACCTCACGCACGCCGCGCCCTTTGACCGGCGACCAGCCGCGCAGACCAGCGATGGCCTGATCCAGATCAACGCCCAGTTCGACACAAGCCGCCAGAGCCCCCAGCGCGTTCATGGCGAAATGAGTCCCTGCCGACTGCACATCGAATGAGATCTCATTGTCGCCTACCCTGCCTTGTGCCCTGAGGCTGTCAGCTCTCTGCTCAACATGGGTCAGGGTGTAGTCTCGGGCCATTCGTCCGAACTCGACAATCTTTGCGCCCCGGGCCTGCGCGCGGCTGCGCAGAATGCCAGCGTGCTCAATATCCGCGTTGACGATGGCAGTACCGCCATCTGTCAGCCCGTCAAAGAGCGCTGCCTTTTCAGCAGCGATACCTGCGACCGAATCGAAGGCTTCAAGATGTACGGCGGCAACCGTGGTCACCAACCCCACATGTGGCCGGGCCTGATGGGCCAGAGGGGCGATCTCACCCGGGTGGTTCATGCCGATCTCAATCACCGCATATTCAGTGTCGCGCGGCATCCGTGCCAATGTCAGCGGCACACCCCAGTGGTTGTTGTAACTGGCGACGCTGGCATGGGTTTTTCCCCGCGTTTCCAGAATGCTGGCCAGCATTTCCTTGGTCGAGGTCTTGCCGACGCTGCCGGTCACCCCAACCACGCGCGCTGCCGTCCGGGCGCGGGCCGCGTGCCCCAATGCCTCAAGCCCGGTCTGCACATCATCGACGATCAAAAGCGGCGCATCCTCGGGCACACCTTCAGGGATGCGCGACACCAGCGCGGCACCTGCACCTTTTTCCAGCGCCTGTGCCACGAAATCATGCCCATCACGCGCGGCTTTGAGGGCCACAAACAGGTCACCCGGTTGCAGGGTGCGGGTGTCGATCGAGACACCGGTTGCCTGCCAATCGGTGGTGGAACGGCCTTTGGTGGCCCCGGCGGCCTCGGTCGCAGTCCAGAGCGTCATGCGACCCTCCCGTCCAAAGCGGCAACCGAGATGCTGGCCTGTTCCACATCGTCGAAAGGCAACACCTGATCGCCCACGATCTGGCCGGTTTCGTGGCCTTTACCTGCGATCAGCAAAGCGTCTCCGGGTTGCAAGGCATCGATGCCGCGCAGGATGGCCTCGGCCCGGTCACCGACTTCGGTGGCGTCCGGCGCGCCCAGCATGACAGCGGTGCGGATCGAGGCCGGGTCTTCGCTGCGCGGGTTGTCGTCGGTGACGAAGACCAGATCGGCATTGTCGGCAGCGGCCTTTCCCATCAGAGGGCGTTTGGTGGCGTCGCGATCACCACCCGCGCCAACAATGGCGATCAGGCGGCCCATGACATGGGGGCGCATCGCTTTCAGCGCGGTGGCGACGGCATCTGGCGTATGGGCGTAATCGACGAATACCGCAGCGCCATTGCTGCGCGTGGCGGCCAGCTGCATCCGGCCCCGGACCGTTGTCAGATGTGGCAGCGTGTCGAACACGCGGTCGGGGTCCTCGCCCGCCGCGATGACCAGACCGCAGGCGAGCAAGACGTTTTCAGCCTGAAAACCACCGATCAGGTTCAGTCGGGTTTGACGGACCTTGCCGCGCCACGAAAATCGCAGGTCCTGCCCGGTTGCGTCAAAGCGTTGATTCAGCAGGCAAAGGTCGGCACCTTCAGGTCCGACAGTGAGGATATTCTGCCCGCGCGCTTCGGCGATCCTGCGCATCTCGGCACCCTTGGGATCGCCGAGGTTGATCACCGCGATGCCGTCTTCGGGCAGCACCCGGTCAAAGAGGCCCGCCTTGGCGGCGAAATAGGCCTCGAACGTGTCGTGATAATCCAGATGGTCCTGCGTGAAGTTCGAAAACCCGGCGGCCGTCAGATGCACCCCGTCCAAGCGGCGTTGTTCAAGCCCGTGCGAGGATGCCTCCATCGCCGCATGGGTGACGCCGTTTTCGGCAGCCTCGGCCAGACAGCGATGCAGGGTGATCGGTTCGGGCGTGGTGTGGGCCAGCGGGGCGGTCCAAGCGCCTTCAACCCCGGTGGTGCCGAGGTTGACGGCTGCAAGATCCAGTTCCGTCCATATCTGACGCACAAAGCTGGCCACGGATGTCTTGCCGTTGGTGCCGGTGACGGCCACGATGGTTTGCGGCTGCGCGCCGAACCAGAGCGCGGCGGCACCGGCCAGCGCCTGACGGGGGTCTTCGGTCACGATCAGGGCAGCGTCGGAGGCGGCCAGTTCATCGGCGGCAATCTCGGCTCCTCTGGCGTCGGTCAGGATCGCGGCAGCCCCCATGCGCAAGGCGAACTGAATGAACTCCCCCCCATGGACGCGGGTGCCGGGAAGGGCCGCGAACAGAAAGCCGTCTTTGACCTCGCGGCTGTCGACGGCCAGACCGGTAATGTCAGGGTTCGCCCCGCCCCGTGCGGTCAGGGCCAGTTCGCTGAGTTTCTTTGACCGATTGCCCATGACCCACCTTTCACCGCACAGTCTAATTTGAGGTCAGCGTTATAGCAGCGCGCGCCTCAGGCTCAAGCCGGGGCCTGAGGCCCAACAGCGGCGCGATGCGCGCGATCAGTTCGGCGGCAACGGGCACGGCAGTCCACCCCGCCGTGCGGCGCTTTTCGCCATAGGCGACGATCGACGGCTCATCCAGCGTGACGATCAGCACATATTTCGGATCATAGGCCGGGAAGATCGTGGCGAAGGTGGCGATGACCTTGTCGTCATAATAACCTCCACGCGGCTTGGGCTTGTCAGCGGTGCCGGTTTTGCCAGCCACATCATAACCCGCCACATCGCCAAAGCTGGCAGTGCCATCGGTCACCACCTTGCGCAGCATATTTTGCGCCTGTTTGGCGGTGTTTTCGGACATCACGCGGGGGCCGTATTGCGGACCATTGCGGCGCAGGATGGTCGGGCTGACATAGTGCCCGCCATTGGCAATCGCCGCATAACCCGCCGCCAGGTGCATCGGACTGGTCGAGAGGCCGTGGCCGTAAGAGATGGTCACCGTGCTCAACTCGCCCCATTTCTTTGGCTTCAGCGGCTCTCCGCCTTTGGCTTCGACAATCTCGAACGGGGTCGGGTCGAACATGCCCAGCGACTGCAGGAACTCCTGCTGCCGCTTGCCACCAATCTGCAGCGCCAGCCGCCCGGTGCCCCGGTTCGAGCTGTGGACGATCACATCCGCCACGCTGATCTCGCCATAGTTCTTGCCGTTGAATTCGCCAATCGGAAAGCGCCCGATTCTCATCGGCCCCGAGGTGTCGATGATCGTGTTCGAATTCACCAGCCCCAGTTGCACGGCCTGCGCGGCGGTGAAGATTTTAAACACCGAACCCAGCTCATAAACCCCTTGCACATAGCGGTTGAACAGCGGGCTGTCCGAGGGATCAAAGCCCGAGGTGGGCGGACGCGGGCGATCATTGGGATCAAAAGACGGCAGGGAGGCGGCCGAGACGACCTCACCCGTATGCGCGTTCATCAGAACCGCCGAGGCCCCCTTGGCGTTCATGATCTTCATGCCGCCATAGAGCACCTGTTCCACGGCGGCCTGCACGGTCAGATCCAGCGACAGTTGTAATGGTTTGTTGCCGTTGGCCGGGTCACGCAGGTATTCGTCAAACTGCTTCTCTACACCTGCCACACCAATCACCTCGGCGGCGCTAACGCCCTCACGCCCGAACCCCGAACCGCCAAGGATATGCGCGGCCAGACGGCCATTGGGATAGAGCCGCATTTCGCGCGGCCCAAACAGGATACCGGGATCGCCGATATCATGCACGGCCTGTTTCTGCTCGGGCGAGATGCGTTTCTTGATCCACAGGAATTTGCGCCCGCCGGTGAAATCCTTGACCAGACGCTCTTTTTCCAGATCGGGGAAAATCGCGACCAGTTGCTCGGCAGCGGCAATCGGGTCGATCATCAGTGGCGGCTGGGCGTAGACGGAATAGGTATCCAGATTGGTTGCCAGAATGCGCCCCTCGCGGTCGACAATATTGGCGCGCTGCATCGCGATCGAGGCCCCTGCCGCGCTGGCCAAAGGCTCTTGCGCTTCCGAGGTCGCCAAAGCCCCCATACGAAAACCGACAACAGAAAAGCACAGAGAGACAGCCAGCACAGCAGCCGACCTCGGCCGGGCGCGGGCGCGTCTTCATGTCTTCGTGACGCAGGCGGATGTTTTCCCGCTCGATCGCTTTGGGGTTTTCGCCACGGGCGCGCGCGTCGAGGATACGGGCCAGCGGGCGAAGCGGAGTACGTGTCATGGAATCTGCACCTCACCCAAAGCCTGCGTTTCCGTGATGGCCTGCAGTTCAAGCGGATCTACGATGGGCAGGTCGGGATCCTCGCCATAGGCAATCTGATCCGCACGGCCAAACTGTTCGGCACGCAGAGGCAGCAACCCCAGACGTTCAAAATTCAGGTCAGCCAGCTCGCGCAGGCGGTCCGGCCGGTTCAGATAGGCCCATTCGGCATTCAGCACCGCCAGCCGCGCCTGCGCCATGCCAATCTGACCTTGCAGCGACTGCGTTTCCTTTACCACCTGCTGAGTGCGATAGTTTTCCTGATAAGCCCAAAGCGCCAGCCCGAACACAGACAAGGCGGTCAGCACATACAATACACTCTTCATCTTCCCATTCCCCCCAATTGCGGCATGCCGATGGCGCGGGCCTCAATTTCCCCCGCAGGCGCATCAGTCCGCACCGCGACGCGCAGCTTGGCCGAACGCGCGCGCGGATTTTCCTCAAGCTCCTGGTCATCCGGGCCAACGGCCTTACGGGTCTTGAGCGTGAATTGCGGCTGCTCCTGCGCCATCTCCGGCGCGTAACGGTTCGCCCGGCCCGTCTTGCCCGCACGAGACTGAAAGAAGCGCTTGACCATCCGGTCCTCGATAGAGTGGAAGGTGACAACCGCCAATTGCCCGCCCGGCTTCAATGCACGCTCGGCCGCCATAAGGCCCTGAAACAACTCTTCATATTCTGCATTCACGGCGATGCGCAGCCCCTGAAAACTGCGGGTTGCAGGATGCGATTGGCCCGGTTTCGGACGCGGCAGGCAGGATTCGATGATCTCGGCCAAGCGTAGCGTCGTTGTAATGGGATCTTCGGCTCGCGCTCTGACGATAGCCCGCGCTATACGGCGGCTGGCGCGTTCCTCGCCGTAGTGAAACAGGATATCGGCCAGTTGCGCCTCGGTGGCTTCGTTGACCAGATCGGCGGCGCTGTCGCCCTGCTGGCTCATGCGCATATCCAGCGGGCCGTCTTTCATGAAGGAAAAGCCGCGTTCGGCCTGATCCAGCTGCATCGAGGATACGCCGAGGTCCAGCACAACGCCGTCCAGATCCCGCGCGTATTCATCCATGCAAGAAAACACGCCTTGCTGCATCACCAGCCGGTCACCGTATCCTCCGGCCCAGTCCGCGGCCATCTCAAAGGCCAGCGGATCGCGATCCACACCGATGACTTTCTCTGCCCCGGCCTCAAGCAGCCCGCGGGTATAACCGCCCGCGCCAAAGGTCCCGTCAAGCCAGACACCAGAAACCGGCGCCACAGCAGCCAGCAACGGGCGCAGAAGAACAGGGATGTGAGGTTTGTCCGAAGAGGTTTGAGCGCCGGCCATGCCGTCACCCGTCCCCAATGCCGTCGAGATACTGCATCGGATCGAAATCCTCTGGCAGATCGTCCAGCCATTCCTCGGCAGCGGCCAGTTCCTCAGCCTCGTATGTCTCGGGCTTCCAGATCTGGAACGTATCACCGGCGGCGATAAAGAACGCCTCATTGTCCAGATCGATCTTGTTGCGCAGCTTGGCGGGCAGAACCAGACGTCCGGTTTCATCCACATTGGTGGGGAAGGACTGGCCATGGAACATGCGCTGCAGCATCCGGCGCTGCATCGATCCACGCGGCAGCGCGTCGATCTTGGCATCCACCTCGTCTATCGCCTGCATGGTATAACACTCAAGGAATTTGCGACGGTGGTCGCCATAGACAATCACCAGTTCAGGATTGTCACCGGGTTGCCAGTTGGGATCGGACGCTTCAAGCACACGGCGAAACGAGGCCGGGATCGAGACCCTGCCCTTCGTGTCCACCTTATGGTGGCTTTCACCTCTAAACCTGCGCGCCAAGACGACTGTCCCTTTCGCTTGCGCCCCACCTCAAAATTCACGTTCCCCCCGATGAAAAACGGCGGGTTGATCTGCTGCCACTGATCAACCCGCCGCATTGACCCGCTGAGCGGGATGTCCAGCTGCGCGCGCCACCTGGGGGGATGTCTGCTCGCCCGCGCGCCGGATCTGTTAAGTGATGAAAGCGAGATGCCTGTATGAAACCTGTTTTTATATTTTTGGTTCGGGGTCGTTTGGTGCCCCTTAACTGTCCTCGCCCTCATCGGGTAAACAAGGGATGCCATGGGAAATCATGGAAATCAATAGAAAACTTATGCAAGGAACAGCATCTTAAGCGCTGAAACAACAATATAGCAATTCGACTATGAAGGTTATACACTACAACTTGTGATACGATTTCCTTCCAACACTACATATACAAGAAATATGACCTGAAAACCTCCTCCCATAATTTCCCAACAATTTTTAAGTTTGGCAGCAAAGCTATAACCGAGACCGGCGAAACTTAGCTACAAGCGACGAATCATTGACCCATATCAGCGCATTCCCACATGCGCCCCATGCTTTCCCGTACCATTGCCAAACCACCCGCCAGATCAGCGCTGAGGGCCGTTTCTCCCCGATCAACGCTCTCAATTCCTGCCCAAACAAACATCAATCCTGCCCAAGGGATGGACACTCTCGAACAAAGACTTCAACCCACCTTGAAAGCACCTGCACGCGAAAACCTATATTTTCAAAATGATTGGTGGCGCGCACTGAAACATCCCGACAATCCATGCAATTGCTGCATAGCAGCATTGACGACGCAAGCTATTGTGCAATTGCAGCATTCGCCTATCTTCAGTCTCAAGCAAACGCCGAAACCATGTCGGCAGCACGAATGAACGGATGATGAAAATGGCAATCGCAAGCACACAAACAGCCCTGAAAGGCGCACCCGCATTCGGGATCGCCGCGCTGCTCGAAACCGCAAAAACCCGCTTCGCACGCTATCGCCTGTATCGCCAGACCGTCAGAGAATTGTCGGGACTGTCAGATCGCGAACTGGCCGATCTGGGCCTGCATCGCTCGATGATCCGCCAAGTGGCCCGACAGGCCACCGAAGAGCAAGCCGCGCGCTAAGCGCGATACGAAACACCGAGATCAGGTCCATCCTCCTCCCTTTTGGACCTGTATTTCAGCGGCAACGTCTCTCCTCCTCCCTGACGTTGCCGCCCCTTATACCGGCCCTGACCGCCGGAACCTGATACATCGGGGCTCTCCTCCTCCCTGCCTTGATGTTGAAAGCGCGCGGCGACGTCTTCCTCCTCCCTGACGTCGCCGCGTCTTCCCTATACCGGGATCAAACCCGGGTCTGCATACATCGGGGCTCTCCTCCTCCCTGCTCTGATGTAGAAAAGAACGGCGGGTCCCCTCCTCCCTGGGAACCGCCGTTTTTCATGTCTCAAAACAAAAAAGGGCGCACCCACCCCTGCTTCTTCTGTTCAAAAATACCTCGGAGCGCGAGGCAGAGCCTCGCAAAAAACTCAGAACGGCACGTCATCCTTGGTGGTCAGAAAGCGCGAAACAACCTTTTTCACCCCAGCCTTGTCAAAATCGACCTCGACCTTGTCACCCTCGATGCCCGTCACCGCGCCATATCCGAATTTCTGGTGAAACACCCGCTCGCCCAGCGTGAAACTGGCCACCGCCGTCGCATCAATCACCGTATTGCGGCTTTCGCGCGGCTGCGACATCCCAAATTGCCCCTGCCGCGCCTGCATCCGCTTCCAGCCCGGCGAGTTATAGACATTCGCCTCCGCCGCGCGGGTCTCGATACTGGCTGCGGGCTGTCCACCACCATAAAGCCCCGGAGGCGTCAGCACCTCCACATGATCCTCGGGCAGTTCATCAATGAACCGCGATGGCATAGAGTTCTGCCACTGGCCGAACACACGCCGATTGGCGGCAAAGGAAATCGTGCAAACCTCTTCCGCGCGTGTAATCCCGACATAAGCCAGCCGCCGTTCTTCTTCCAAACCCTTGAGCCCGGATTCGTCCATCGAGCGTTGCGAGGGGAACAAGCCGTCCTCCCACCCCGGCAGGAATACGGCAGGGAACTCCAGCCCCTTGGCCGCGTGCAGGGTCATGATCGAGACCTTGGCCCCATCGCCGTCCTGCTCATTGTCCATCACCAGGCTGACATGTTCCAGAAACCCTTGCAGGTTCTCGAAATTATCCAGCTGGTTGACCAGTTCCTTGAGGTTTTCCAGCCGCCCCGGCGCCTCGGGCGTCTTTTCATTTTGCCAATGGGCCGTGTAACCAGATTCGTCCAAAACGATCTGCGCCAGTTCTATATGGTCGTAATTGCTAGTTTGGCTTTCCTCAAAGGGTTCGACTATCGGCTCGACCACTTCATCTTCGTATTCAGTGCGCCCTTCGTACTCATGCTGCCGATACGAGGCATCGTATTCTTCCGCGCCAAGAGGCCGGGCCACACGTTTTCGTGCACTGGGTGGGGCAGCGTTTCGCCGTGAGGGTGGCGCAGTTCGCCTCGTCCCTACGACGACATTCCACCTTGCCAACCCGTCGATCAGTTCGCGCAGCGCGTTGACACCTCTCGCGCCGATCAGTTTTTCTTCAACGACAATCCGAGCGCCTTCTACCAGCGACACCCCATGTTCCCGCGCCGTCATCTGAATCGTCTGCTGCGCCTTGTCGCCCAAGCCGCGTTTGGGAGTGTTCACGATCCGCTCAAAGGCCAGATCATCCTCGGGGCTGACCACCAGCCGGAAATAGGCCATGGCATCGCGAATCTCCATCCGCTCATAGAACCGAGGGCCACCGATCACCTTGTAAGGCAGACCGATGGTCAAAAACCGATCCTCAAACGCGCGCATCTGGTGTGAGGCACGCACGAGAATCGCCATCTCGTCCAGATTCATCGGCCGCACCCCGCGCGTGCCACCTTGCATGGCGTCAATTTCCTCGCCAATCCAGCGCGCCTCTTCCTCTCCATCCCAATGGCCAATCAGGCGAACCTTTTCGCCTTCTTTGCGGTCGGTCCAAAGTTCCTTGCCCAAGCGTTTCTCGTTTCCGCGAATAACGTTGGACGCGGCGGCCAGAATATGAGGGGTCGAGCGATAGTTCTGTTCAAGCCGCACTACAAACGCGCCGGGAAAGTCCTTTTCGAACCGAAGGATATTACCCACCTCAGCCCCGCGCCAGCCATAGATCGACTGGTCGTCATCCCCGACGCAGCAAATATTCTTATGCCCCCCGGCCAGTAACCGCAGCCAGAGATATTGGGCGACGTTGGTATCCTGATACTCGTCCACAAGGATGTAGCGGAACCAGCGTTGATATTGCTCCAGCACGTCCCCGTGGGTCTGGAAAATCGTGACCATGTGCAGCAGCAGGTCGCCGAAATCCACCGCATTCAGCTCGCGCAGGCGGGTCTGGTATTGGGCATAAAGTTCGATGCCCTTGTGATTAAAGGCTCCGGCATCGGCAGCAGGCACTTTGTCGGGCGTCAGTGCGCGGTTTTTCCAGTCATCAATGATTCCGGCCAGCATCCGCGCAGGCCAGCGTTTGTCGTCAATATTCGCTGCCTGAGTGAGTTGTTTAAGCAGCCGTTTCTGATCGTCGGTATCCAGAATGGTGAAATTCGACTTTAACCCAACCAGTTCCGCATGACGCCGCAGCAGCTTGACACAGATCGCGTGGAATGTGCCCAGCCATGGCATCCCTTCGGCAGGTCGGCCCAGCATACGGCCCACGCGCTCTTTCATCTCACGTGCAGCCTTGTTGGTGAAGGTCACCGCCAGAATCTCGTTCTCGCGCACCCGATGCGATCTAAGCAGATGGGTGATCCGTGCGGTCAGAGCTTTGGTCTTGCCGGTCCCGGCCCCCGCCAGCATCAGTACCGGGCCCTCTAATCGTTCGACCGCTTCGCGCTGCGCTGGGTTGAGGTCGTTCAGATAGCTCGTCGACGCCGCAGGCATGGCCTGTGCTGACAGCGATGCGCCTTCAAAGGCGTCCATTTCGTCAAAACTGCTCATCTTATCAAACTACGCCGGATACGCTCTGAGGGAAAGAGTTTGTTCACGGCTTGTTCGCTCAAAGTTTCAGATTTCTATGCCTGTCATTCCCGGCACGGGTTCGGGTTCTCTTACGGGTTAACCCATTGTCAACGGAACTGCGTCTAAAACAGGGAACTGCCCTGGTGGAGACGGATGTGGGACCTGTGGAAAACATGAAGAAACCGGCTGGCCTGCTGACGCGCGGGATGATCGGGCTGGGGCTCGCGGGCCTGATCGGGGCATCCAGCTGGATTGCTGTCTACGGGGCCACGCCGCTGGTCAATCGGATGGTTGAGGCCAATGTGCGCCATCAGGCCGATGTATGGGAACGTCATCTGGCAACGGTTGTACCGAATCTGCGCACAGCCTTCGGCCGGGGCGCTTTTGATGCTGACGACGCGACGATGTTACGTCGCATTTTGGGCGCGACAGATATCTATCAGATGCAAATCTATGATGCGTCCGGGCGTGCGATATGGTCCTCGGCCGGGCCACATAGCCATGCGCCGACCCTGCCCGCTGATCGCAGTGACACGGCTTTGCAGGGGCAGGTGTTCTATCAGCTCTCACAGAAATCCGCGCTTGAGGTTCTGTACACGGAAACCGCCGCACTCGGCAGTTCGGCACAAACCCGCGACGTTGCCGAGGCCATTGTTCCCGTCGCCGAGAACGGGGCCTATCTGGGCAGCCTTCGCTTCTACACAGATGTCAGTGATTTGCGATCGATCTTCATGGCGCAGATACGCCCCTTGCTGGCCCTGATCGGCGGGCTGATCATTGCGGCCATTCTAACGGTGGGGCTGGTTGTCTATCGGGGCAACCAAAGGCAATTGCGTGATCTCAGGAACAGGGCAAAAGCTGAACGCGACCTGATGGACGAACAACTTCGCCTTGCGCGCGAGGTTCGGTTGCTGGGTGAATTGAATGAATGGCTGCAATCCAGCCGCTCGCTGGACGAGCTGTTCCAGATGGTGTCGCGTTTCATGACCCATATTCTGCCCGAGGCTGAAGGCAGCGTGTATGTCTACTCCAACTCTCGCGATGTGCTGGACGGGTGCGCCAGCTGGAACGAAGGGACGCACAAGGCCCATATCCACCCTGAAGGGTGCTGGGGGCTGCGGCGCGGGCGCACCTATGAGTTTGGCGCATCCGAGATCGATTTCATCTGCGAACATGCCGAACCCCATGACGGGCGCCCCTATTTCTGCTTTCCGATCCTCGCGCATGGAGAGACGGTTGGCCTTCTGCATCTGCGCGCGCATTCCGGTCAGGAAAAGGTATTTCATTCCAGCAAGAAACTGGCGCGGCTCTGTGCCGAACAGATCAGCATGGCGATCGCAAATGTTCAAATGCGGGACCAGTTACATGACCAGTCGGTGCGCGACCCGTTGACCGGTCTGTTCAATCGCCGCCATATGACGGACACGCTGCGCAAATCGATCAGTCGCAGTCAGCAAACAGGCGCGCCGCTCAGCCTGATTGCGGTGGATGTAGATCACTTCAAAAAATTCAATGACACACATGGCCACGACGCAGGCGACATGGTGCTGCGCGCGGTAGGTGCGGCGCTGGAACAGGGGTGCGATCGTGACGAGGTTGCCTGCCGCATCGGTGGTGAGGAATTCATGCTGATCCTGCCGGACAACACCCCCGAAGAGGTGATGACCCGGGCCGAGCAGATACGGCAGGCGGTCGAAGCGATTGCGGTTCGATATGGTGAGAAATCATTGCCACGCGTCACTATCTCGGTTGGTGTGGCACATTACCCGGCACACGGTACGATGCCTCAGGATCTCATGCGGACAGCGGACGAAGCGCTTTATGCCGCAAAGGACAAAGGGCGCAATCAGGTGCAGACCGCCGCGATGAATTCTGCTGATGCAAAGCCAAACCTGCCAAAATCGCAGCTCCCCGCATCAGCCGCCTGAACGGGAACGCCACGCCACATCTTTCGAACGGGTCTTGAACAGGCGCACTGCACCTGCTCCCAGTTTCCGGCCGTCATTTAGGAAGGGGGGGTGGAAGTTTTCCTGCCCTCAATATCGTCATACGCGTCGCCACCGGCCGCGTCCCGATCGCCTGGTCAGAAAACATACAGCTGTTTTGCAAAAAAGATTGATGCTGCACTGCCGCATGACTAAAAGAACTGCATCATCAGGTGGCGTTTGCGGGCGCTAATATGCCGGTTCTACTCCGACCGATCATTATGTCCGCCGTATTCTTGCGCAACGAACGTGGCCGCACCAATAGGACCGGGACCTTACATGACCGACTTCCACAAAATCCTGATTGCCAACCGAGGCGAAATCGCCATCCGCATCATGCGGGCCGCCAATGAAATGGGCAAACGCACCGTTGCCGTCTTTGCCGAGGAAGACAAGTTGGGGCTGCACCGTTTCAAGGCAGACGAAGCCTATCGCATCGGCAAGGATCTGGGCCCGGTCGCAGCGTATCTTTCAATCGACGAAATCATCCGCGTAGCAAAAGAAAGCGGCGCGGATGCAATCCACCCCGGTTATGGGCTGCTGTCCGAAAACCCCGATTTTGTGGATGCCTGCGCGCAGAACGGGATCACTTTCATCGGACCCAAAGCCCAGACGATGCGCGCGCTTGGCGATAAGGCCAGCGCCCGGAAAGTAGCGATTGCGGCCGATGTACCTGTTATCCCCGCCACCGAGGTGCTGGGGGATGACATGGCGGCGATCAAGGCTGAAGCCGCCGAGATCGGTTATCCGCTGATGCTCAAGGCCAGCTGGGGTGGCGGCGGGCGCGGAATGCGCCCGATCCTGTCCGAGGATGAGCTGGAAGAAAAAGTTCTGGAGGGCCGGCGTGAGGCCGAAGCGGCCTTTGGCAATGGTGAGGGTTATCTGGAAAAGATGATCACCCGCGCCCGTCACGTCGAGGTCCAGATTCTCGGCGATACACAGGGTGAAATTTATCATCTCTATGAACGTGATTGTTCGGTTCAGCGCCGGAACCAGAAGGTTGTGGAGCGCGCGCCTGCCCCCTATCTGAGCGAAGCGCAGCGCGCCGAAATTTGCGAGCTGGGTCGCCGCATCTGCGCCCATGTGAACTATGAATGCGCGGGCACTGTTGAGTTCCTGATGGATATGAACACAGGCAAGTTCTACTTCATCGAGGTGAACCCCCGCGTACAGGTCGAACATACCGTGACCGAAGAGGTCACCGGCATCGACATCGTACAGGCCCAGATCCTGATCGCCGAGGGCAAGACCCTGGCCGAGGCCACCGGCAAGACCAGCCAGAGCGATATTCGTCTGAACGGCCACGCGCTGCAGACGCGGGTAACCACCGAAGATCCGCTGAACAACTTCATCCCCGATTACGGCCGCATCACCGCCTATCGCTCGGCCACGGGTATGGGTATCCGGCTGGATGGTGGCACAGCCTATGCGGGCGGGGTTATCACCCGCTATTACGACTCGCTGCTGACCAAGGTCACAGCCTGGGCGCCGACACCCGAAAAAGCGATCGCACGCATGGACCGGGCATTGCGGGAATTCCGCGTGCGCGGCGTGTCCACGAACATCGCCTTTGTCG
The DNA here is from genome assembly GCA_000158135.1 of Rhodobacteraceae bacterium KLH11. Lineage (GTDB taxonomy): Bacteria > Pseudomonadota > Alphaproteobacteria > Rhodobacterales > Rhodobacteraceae > Ruegeria. The sequence goes on along the minus strand of DS999531.1, from coordinate 2,151,991 downwards.
AAAACCTGCTGAAGCACCCGACCTTCCTGTCGAATGAATACACTACGAAATTCATTGATGAGACGCCGGACCTGTTCAACTTCAAACCGCGGCGCGACCGGGCAACGCGGGTGCTGACCTATATCGCGGATATCACCGTGAATGGCCACCCCGAAACACGGGATCGCCCACGCCCGGCCAGCGGGCTGCGGCTGCCCAAGGCGCCAAGGCCGTTCAACGATACAATTCAGGATGGCCCGCGGCAGCTTCTGGACAGCCAGGGGCCGCAGGCGGTTGCCGACTGGATGAAAGCGCAGAAACAGCTGCTGATCACCGACACCACCATGCGCGACAGCCATCAATCGCTGCTGGCCACGCGGATGCGGTCGCTGGATATGATCGGGATCGCCCCCAATTATGCCTATGACCTGCCCCAGCTGTTCTCGATGGAGGTTTGGGGCGGGGCGACCTTTGATGTGGCCTATCGCTTTCTGAACGAATGCCCCTGGCAACGGTTGCGGGACCTGCGCGCGGCGATGCCGAACTTGCTGATGCAGATGCTGCTGCGCGGCTCGAACGGGGTGGGTTATACCAACTATCCTGACAATGTGGTGCAAAGCTTTGTGCGGCAGGCCGCCACCAGCGGCGTCGATGTGTTCCGGGTATTTGATCCGCTGAACTGGGTCGAGAACATGCGTGTCTCGATGGATGCGGTGCTGGACAGCGGTAAAATCCTAGAAGCGGCGATCTGTTATACCGGCGACGTGCTGGACCCGACACGCCCGAAATACAATCTGGATTATTACCTGAATATCGCGCGCGAGTTGAAGGCGGCGGGCACGCATGTGCTGTGCATCAAGGATATGGGCGGCCTGCTGCGGCCCGACGCGGCGCGGGTTCTGTTCCCGGCGATCAAAGAGGAAACCGGGCTGCCGATCCACTTCCACACCCATGATACGGCGGGTATCGCCAGTGCCACCATTCTGGTCGCCTCCGAGGTGGGTGTGGATGCGGTGGATTGCGCCATGGACGCGCTGTCGGGCAACACCAGTCAGGCAACGCTGGGCACGGTGGTCGAGGCGCTGAAATATGACGCGCGCGCCACCGGGCTGGACATTACGGCGATCCGGCGAATCTCGGATTATTGGGAAGAGGTGCGCGGCAATTACGGTGCCTTCGAATCCGGCATGCAATCGCCCGCATCCGAAGTGTATCTGCACGAGATGCCCGGCGGCCAGTTCACCAACCTCAAGGCGCAGGCCCGCAGTCTGGGGCTGGACAACCGCTGGCACGAGGTGGCCCGGACCTATGCGGATGTGAACCAGATGTTCGGTGACGTGATCAAGGTGACCCCGATTGCCAAAACGGTTGGTGACATGGCGCTGATGATGGTCTCGCAGGGCCTGACCTGCGAAGATGTGCTGGACCCCGATACCGAGGTCAGCTTTCCCGAAAGCGTGGTGACGCTGATGAAAGGCTATGTCGGGCAAGCACCCGGAGGGTTCCCCGAAGCGATCGTGAAGAAGGTTCTGAAGGGCCAGCAGCCAATCACCGTGCGACCGGGCGCACTGCTGGAAGCCGAAGATATTGAGGCCCGGCGCACCGAGTTGGAACAGGCTCTGGAACAGCCTGTTGATGATGAGGATCTGAACGGGGCGCTGATGTATCCCAAGGTCTTTGAGGATTACATGACCCGCCACCAGCAATTTGGCCCGGTGCGGACCCTGCCCACGCGAACGTTCTTTTATGGCATGGAACCGGGGGAAGAGATCTCGGCCGAGATCGACCCCGGCAAGACACTGGAAATCCGCTGTCAGGCCATAGGCGAGACCGACGAGAAAGGTGAGGTCAGGGTTTTCTTCGAACTCAACGGTCAGCCTCGGGTGGTCCGGGTGCCCAACCGTCTGGTCAAATCAACGACCGAAGCCCGCCCCAAAGCGGATACCGGCAACCCCGACCATATCGGCGCGCCAATGCCCGGTGTGGTTGCAACCGTCGCCGTGACCGCTGGTCAGGAAGTGACCGAAGGCGACCTGCTGCTGACCATCGAAGCGATGAAGATGGAGACCGGCCTCCACGCCGAGCGGGATGCGGTTGTCAAAGCCGTACATGTTCAACCCGGCAGCCAGATTGACGCAAAGGACCTGCTGGTCGAACTGGGTTGAGCGCTCTAGTTTGAACCCTGACCTGCGGGCCGCTCGGGCAATCGGGCGGCCCGTCTCATGACCGCAGGAAGGGCACGACCATGTTATCCGTCACACCGATCTACGCTGCGCTGCTTGCGCTTCTTTATGTCGTGCTCAGCGTCAGAGTGATCCTGCAACGCCGCCAGGACAAGATTTCTTATGGTGATGGCGGAAGCTCTGACATGCTCAAGGCGATACGGACGCATTCCAACTTTGTGGAATACGCCCCGTTTGCCCTGTTGCTGATTGCGATGGCCGAGCTACAGGGCGCAGGCCACCTGATCCTCAACCTTCTGGGCCTTGGTCTGTTGAGCGGCCGGTTGCTGCATGCCTACGGCTTCGGCAGGACGCCGCAGATCGTGGTTCTGCGCCAGCTCGGGATGGTTCTGACCTTTGGCACCCTGCTGGTCGCAGCACTTGCCAATCTGATGATGGCGCTCTGACCCCGGGTTTTGCCCCCGTTAAACCGAGAAATGCGTTTCCAATACCTGCTCAACATATTCGGGGCCGGGTCTTTCCTGCGTGCAAAACGCGCCCGTCGCAACAATCAACACTGCCAGCAATGCGGCTTTGAGGTCGGATAACCGGGTCATTTTCAATACCTCCACTGTTCCTGCGCTATGATCCGTAGAAGTTTGAACGCCTGTCAGGCCGGTTTCCGTCGAAAAGAATTTCGTTGATTTTGCGTTTTTCCGCTTGCAGGCTCGCGCGGGAATTAATACATCCCTCCTCACTCAACGGCGCGGGCGTAGCTCAGGGGTAGAGCATAACCTTGCCAAGGTTAGGGTCGGGCGTTCGAATCGCCTCGCCCGCTCCATTGAGAGGTCTTCGGACCAGCATATGTATCTGATGCGGGCGTAGCTCAGGGGTAGAGCATAACCTTGCCAAGGTTAGGGTCGGGCGTTCGAATCGCCTCGCCCGCTCCAGATACCAGCTTTCTCAAAACGCTTTGAATGTCATCATGATCAGGGATCGCTCGATATCGGGAAGCATCAGCAGGTTTTCGTTGATGCAATGGCCCATATCCACGACTTCGGGGATATATCGCTTCAACAACAGATCGTATTCGCCGCTGGTGGAATCGATCTCGTGCAGGGCGGCGCTTCGGCGCAATCCCCTGCAACAGTTTGGTGCGATTGCCGCAAGCGGTCTGGATTAGCCCTACCTTCCACGTCTATAAGCGCCCTCGTAGCAAAAGGAATTCGCCCATGCGCAGCGCAACGATCACCCGTCAGACCGCCGAGACGGAAATCTCGGTTCAGGTCAATCTGGATGGCACCGGCACCTATGACAATCAGACCGGCGTTGGCTTCTTTGACCATATGCTGGACCAGTTGGCGCGCCATTCGCTGATCGACATGACGATCCGCGCCAAGGGGGATTATCACATCGACGATCACCACACCGTCGAGGATACCGGCATCGCGCTGGGGCAGGCGCTGACGCAGGCGCTGGGTGACAAGAAGGGTATCCGCCGCTATGGCGAATGCCACTTGCCCATGGATGACGCGCAGGTGCGCTGTGCGCTGGACCTGTCAGGCCGTCCGTTCCTGATCTGGAACGTGGACCTGCCGACGCAGAAGATCGGCGCGTTCGACACCGAACTGGTGCGCGAGTTCTTTCAGGCGCTCAGTACCCATGGCGGCATCACGCTGCATATCGACCAGTTGCACGGCTTCAATAGCCACCACATCGCCGAGGCTGCCTTTAAGGCCGTAGCGCGCGCATTGCGGGATGCGGTTGAAACCGATCCGCGCAAGGCGGATGCGATTCCGTCAACGAAGGGCGCGCTGTAAATGCTCACCGCGATCATCGACTACGAAAGCGGCAACCTGCATTCGGCCGAGAAAGCCTTTCAGCGTATGGCGAAAGAGCTGAACGCGGGTGAGGTGGTTGTGACCTCGGACGCGGATGTTGTCGCGCGCGCCGACCGGCTGGTTCTGCCCGGGGATGGTGCGTTTCCGGCCTGCGCGGCCGAGCTGCGGGGTCACAAAGGTCTCTATGACGCGATGGTCGAGGCGGTTGAACAGAAGGGCCGTCCGTTTCTGGGTATTTGCGTTGGCATGCAACTGATGGCCACGCATGGCCATGAATATACCGCAACCGATGGGCTGGGCTGGGTCGCCGGGGATGTGGTGCGGATTGAACCATCAGACAGCGCGCTGAAGGTCCCGCATATGGGCTGGAACGATCTGGTGTTGGAGAGTGATCACCCGGTCTTTGACGGGGTGAAATCAGGCGATCACGCCTATTTCGTCCACTCCTACCACTTCCGGGTGACTGATCCGGCACAGCGGCTGGCCTATGTGGATTACGGGCAAAAGGTCACGGCAATGGTTGGCCGCGACACGATGGTTGGGATGCAGTTCCATCCCGAGAAAAGCCAGGACGTGGGCCTGCGCATGATCGGCAACTTCCTGACCTGGGCGCCCTGAGCGGTTACTGAACCCGTGTCCAGACCTGCCCGCGGCAGACCAGACCACCGGCAACACAGCCTTTGACGGTCAGCTTGTTCTGGCTGTCCAGTGTCATTTTTGACCTATAGGTCTTGTCACGCTCCGGGTCCCAGATATTGCCATTGTCATAGCTGCCACCGCCTTCGGGCACCATATCCCAGATGATCTGCTTGCCCAGATTCTCATATTCCAGATTCTGGTCGCCATCGGCACCAAATGCACTGTCGATGGTGCCGCAGATGGCGCTGCCACATTCGGAAATCGACACATGCAGGTACCCCCCGGTATCGCCCGGAGCGGTCTTCCACAGGCCATCCACCGGATCGGCGGCGAAGGCGGTTGTGGCCATCGCGGCAAATGCCGCTGCAAGAGTATATGTTTTCATGGTTATCTCCCTGTCTTTCCCGTCAGTCTGACCTGCCGGTCGGCACCGGGCAAGATTGACTTTGCGTCGCGTTGCACCCCTGCCCTGCCTGTGCGATATCCCGCGCATGTAACAGAGATACAGGGCTGCCCGACATGATCCTCTACCCCGCTATCGACCTCAAAGACGGCCAGGCCGTACGCCTGCTGCGCGGAGAAATGGACAAGGCGACGGTCTTTAACGAAGACCCGGCAGCGCAGGCGCGCGCATTCGTCGAAGCCGGGTGCGCCTGGTTGCATCTGGTCGATCTGAACGGAGCCTTCGCCGGAGAGCCTGTCAACGCGGCCCCTGTCGAGGCGATCCTGCAAGCCTGTGATGTGCCCGCCCAACTGGGTGGTGGTATCCGCGACATGGCTACCATCGAAACATGGCTCGACAAAGGTCTGGCGCGGGTGATTTTGGGTACGGTCGCGGTCGAGAACCCCGATCTGGTGCGTGAAGCGGCCAAAGCTTTCCCCGGCAAGGTCGCCGTTGGCATCGATGCCCGCAACGGCACGGTCGCCACCAAAGGCTGGGCAGAAGAGACAGACGTGCAGGTCACCGATCTGGCCCGCAGCTTCGAAGATGCAGGCGTGGCCGCGATCATCTACACCGACATCAACCGCGACGGCGCAATGCAGGGCCCAAACATCGAAGCCACCGCGACCCTCGCGCAATCAGTGTCCATTCCGGTGATTGCCTCGGGCGGTGTCAGCTCTCTGGACGACCTGATCGCCTTGCGCGATTGTGGGGTTGAGCTAAACGGCGCAATCTCGGGCCGCGCGCTATATGATGGCGCGATTGATCTGAAAGAGGCCATTCGCGCCCTGAACTGAGTTACTGTGCAGCAGCAGCGGTCAGTTTCGCCAGCGCGCCGCGCATTTTCTCAACGACAGGAGAATCTTCGACCTCGTCGAGTTCATCCATCGTCTCTTTCGGGTCTTCATAGGCCAGCCAGACCTGCCCGTCTGCATCCTCATAGGCTTGCACCTTGAGCGGCAGGAACAACCCAGCGCGCGGATCGATCTGCATCGCAGGTGTACCCAGAGCCGGGTTGCCAAAAATCAGCACCTGATTGGGTGGGATCGGCGTGCCGACCTTTTCGGCCCCTGCTGCGTGGTCAACCCGCGCAAAAACAGTCGCGCCGGCGTTGCCCACAACAACTTCCAGCGCGTCCAGCGCCTCGGTCACGGATTTGTTGGTTTCTACTTTGATGATGTCGTCAGCCATGGCGGACAGCGCGCCTCCGAATGTAAGAAGTGAAGCCAAAAGAAGATGTCGCATCTTGGTAATCCTTTTTATGAATTTCGTCCCCAATTTCCATGGCTTCACGACAGATCACAATCACAAGTCTGGCATCGGCGAGCCTTTGCCGGTAGAGGTGCCCCGAGCAAAGGAAGGCCCATGCTGAAAACCCGCATCATTCCCTGTCTGGATGTCGCCGATGGCCGTGTGGTCAAAGGCGTGAATTTCGTTGGCCTGCGCGATGCGGGCGATCCGGTGGAATCGGCCAAGGCCTATGACGCCGCTGGCGCGGATGAGATCTGTTTTCTGGACATTCACGCGACGCATGAGAACCGCGGCACCATGTTTGATGTGGTTCAGCGCACCGCCGAACAGTGCTTTGTCCCCCTGACCGTAGGCGGCGGCGTGCGCACCCGCGATGACGTGCGTGCCCTGCTGCTGGCAGGGGCGGACAAGGTCAGCTTTAATTCGGCAGCCGTGGCAAACCCGGATGTGATCGCCGAGGCGGCGGATCAGTTCGGCAGCCAGTGCATTGTCTGTGCCATCGATGCCAAGACCGTCAGCCCCGGCAAATGGGAGATTTTCACCCATGGCGGGCGCAAGCCCACCGGCATCGACGCCGTGGCGTTCGCCAAAACCGTTGTTGCCAAAGGTGCAGGCGAGATTCTGCTGACCTCGATGGATCGCGACGGCACCAAATCCGGGTTCAACCTGCCCCTGACCCGCGCCATCAGCGATGCGGTGGATGTGCCGGTGATCGCCAGCGGCGGCGTCGGCAATCTGGACCATCTGGTCGAAGGTGTGACCGAAGGCGGGGCAAGCGCCGTGCTGGCGGCCTCGATCTTCCATTTCGGCGAATACACCATCCGCGAGGCCAAGGATCACATGGCCGCCGCAGGCATTCCGATGAGGCTGACATGAGCATTCTGCACGATCTGGCTGCCACCATTGAGACGCGCAAGAACGCCGATCCTGACAGCAGTTGGACCGCCAAGCTGTTGGCCAAGGGCCCTGAGAAATGCGCCGAGAAATTCGGGGAAGAGGCCATCGAGGCGATTATCGAAGCGGCCAAAGGAGACCAGGAAAAACTGACCTCTGAGGCGGCGGATGTCTTGTATCACCTTCTGGTCATGCTGGCCGCACGTGACGTGGCGCTGGACGATGTGCTGGCCGAGTTGGCCCGCCGTCAGGGCACCAGCGGGATCGCCGAAAAGGCGGCCCGGCCGCAAAGCTGATCATCCGGGTTCCGCACAAAGGCGCTGCCCGCTATACTCCGGGTTCGGAGTATATTGAGGCGAAGGATACGTGAATGATCCGGATATTGGTGTTAGCAGTTGCGCTTGCAACTCTTGCCGCCTGCGCCATGCCCCCGCCTTCGACGGGAGACGAGGTGCAGCGTCTGGCCACCGAAATCCAGACCCTCGGCCCCGATATCGACCCGGAAGAGGCAAACCGGGCCGCGCGCATTGCCTATGCCTATACCGCACAGCTGGCTGACGCGTACCAGATCACCGATCCTCCGCTGATCCACAACGCCAAGGTCAATAAAGGCCTGCGCCCGCGCGGCCTGTGCTGGCACTGGGCCGAGGATATCGAACGCCGTCTGGATCAGGAGCGGTTCCAGACCCTTGAAATGCACCGCGCCATCGCCAATGCCGACAATCCGTTCCGCATCGACCACAGCACGGCCATCATCAGCCGCAAGGGCGAAAACATGTATGAGGGCATCGTGCTGGATCCCTGGCGGTATGGCGGGGTATTGTATTGGGCGCCCTTGCCCGAAGACAGCCGGTATGACTGGGTGCCGCGCGAGGTGGTTCTTGAGAAGCGCCGTCAGGAGCAGGTGGCCCGGCTAAAGCCCCTGCCCGCAAACTGAGCCCCTCGTACCAGACAACCGCAGCGCCTAGATTGCCACCTTCGTGGCGGCGGTTGCTTCATCTCCGGTGTTTGGCAGGCCCTTGGGTTCGATGAGCAGCAAGTGCACCTCTTCCTCGGCGACAGGCCTGTGTTCGACCCCCTTGGGGACAACAAACAACTCACCAGGTTGCAGGGTCACATCACCATCGCGCATCTCGATCCGCAAAGTGCCCTTCAGAACCAGAAAGAAATCATCTGTATCATCGTGCTGATGCCACTGAAACGCCCCCTTGACCTTTACGACCATAACGTCGTTGTCGTTGTAGTGAGAGACGATCTTGGGGCTCCAATACTCGGAAAAGGTCGAGAGCTTTTCGCTTAGATTTGCAGGTCTGTGGCTCATGCATTCATCCTTCTGTGTGTGTCATTTCGGATAAGGGCCTGATCTGAGCGCGCCACAAACATGCATCATGCCAGATCGGCAGCCCGGCTTTTGATGGTCAATGTCAGAGTTTGGACGAGATCACCCCGGTCGCAAATCCACCCATGCGCAGTTCACCAAACAAGCGTTGATATTCGATCTTGGGGCAGCGGTTCATCACCACCTCTACACCACGTGCCTGAGCCTTGGCAGCGGATTCGGGGTTTTCGACCCCGATTTGCATCCAGATCGTGCGCAGATCAGGAAACGTGTCGAGCGCCTCGTCAACGATGGGCGGTACGGCTTCGGACCGGCGGAAGATGTCGACCATGTCCACAGGTTCAGAAATATCAGACAAAGACGCACGAACCGTTTGACCGAACAGAGATTTGCCCGCATGGCCGGGATTGACCGGTATCACCGTATAGCCCTTTAACGAAAGATAGCGCGCCACGTAATAGCTGGGCCGCACCGGGTTCGGGGAGGTTCCGACCACGGCTACGACCTTGGTTCGCCTCAGGACCCGGGTCAGGAATTCGTCAGAATAATCAGGCATAGCGGCACCCTAAACGCTTTAATCACTGTATCGAAAAGAAAAAGACGCCCAGGTCAAGCCTGGGCGCCAGTTGTTGGAACGAGGGACAGTGAAATAACCCGCGGCAGTTCCATTCCGCGGTCACTGTGACATTTAGGCATAAGCTGAATAAAAAAAAGAGGGTATGTACATTTTTGTGATGACAGATCACAAAAAGCGGAGGTTTGCCGCCTACTGATACAGCGCCGCCGGCCAGTGATCTTCGGCATCACGGATGTTTTTTGAGACATTCTTCTTCCAGATCTTCTCAATCTGCTGAGAATGAATCAGGTACAATCTGCCATCCACTATCTGCCAGGCCCGCGGGTCCGTACTTTTCAGCCTGCCCTGCCGCATCGCATAGGCGCAGTACCCACCGAACTGCGGCGCAAAGGCACGTGGATTACGCTCGAACCGATCACGATTATCCTCGGACGCAAACCGCCACAGGGTGCCTTTCCACATCAGGGCTATGTCAGAGCGACCCGGGACAGGTCCGCTGACACCATAATAGGACACCACATCAAAACCAGAAGCCGCCGCCCCATCGCCATTATAGAACAACGACGCCTCCTGCGCGCTGACAGCGGGGACCAAAGCGAAACTGGACAAACTGGTAATGAAGGAACGTCGGGACAGCATTAGTGATTCATCGGTTGATTTTATGAGGCCTTTAACATGCATATTTCCTCACGCTACGGAAACCCACATGACGCTGATGTGATCGGTTGTGCAATCGTTAATCAAACACGTCTTCAATCGCATCCCACGCTTCGTCCAACACGCGTGAAAACAGGCTTTTTTGCTTCTTTTTTCTGTTTTTCTTCTGCTGGTGGGTGGGCTTGTATTTCTTCGTGGACCGGTCGGCCAGCTTGGCCTTGGGCATCATTTTAAGGTTGTGCAGGGGCGCACCGCAGCTTGAGCAGCTCAGCTCATGCTGCTGCCTGCCCTTCAGGACCAGCGCAGCGCGCGTGCCGCAATAGCAGCAAGTAGCGATTTTATGCGGAGTGGAAATCTGGACCTCCTGTCATCTGGTCTTTGACGCATATAGTGCAATTGCGGCAGCATTTGAGACATTGAGTGACCCAAATCCGCCCGCCGCGTCAATCTTGACCAGTTGATCCACGGTTTCCTTTGTCTTCTGTCGCAGGCCCGGGCCCTCTGCCCCCAGCACAAGCGCGACCGGTCGGTCGCGATCCCCGCCCAGGCTGGATTCGATGGTATCGTCGGCCTCGCCATCCAGACCCAGCACCAGAAACCCCATATTCTGAAGCTCGACAATGGCATCCGCCAGATTACGCACCCGCAGATAGGGCTGCCGTTCCAGCGCACCGCTGGCAGTTTTCGCCAAAGCCCCGGTTTCAGGGGCAGAATGATGGCGCGTACCGATCACTGCACTTGCACCCAACACCTCGGCCGAGCGCAGAATCGCCCCGACATTATGCGGGTCAGTTACCCGATCCAGCAACAACACCCTTGGGTGTTCCCGCCCGATACAATTTTCAGCAAGCCCGCCCCATTCCAACGGCTTGACCTCCAACGCCGCACCCTGATGGACCGAGCCCGGATCAATCGGTGCCGTAAACTTGCGCGGATCGGCGATCTCGGGTGTGATCCCCGCAAATTCAATAGCTTCCACCAGTTTATCACCGGCATTCCGGGTCACGATCAGGCGCAGTTTTTGCCGTTTCGGGTTCATCAACGCATCACGAACCGCGTGCAGACCAAACAGCCAAACGGTCTCGGCAGCGGCCACTTTGCGTGCCTGCTCCTTCGCGACGACCCACTTTGGTTTCTTCATGTCACAGGCCTCCGGGCCGGGAATTCGGTTTCCTGCGTCAAAGCGATATTTTCCTGTTGACGCCCTTTAGACGCGCTAGTAATCACGCCTCCACGTCAGGTGCAACGCCTGACAGTGGGCGACAGGCCGCAAGGTGTGGCAGGGGACTGTAACTCCCTCGCGGAGACGCACGCCTGGTTCGATTCCAGGGTCGCCCACCATCTTCTTCCGCCACAGATATCCCCTCTTTCCGGCCAAGGTTACGGTTCTTTTGTAACCGGCGCGAAGGATAGCGACATGACTTTGCTATCGTCAAAGCGATAAGGGGCCGTCACTGTCATGACGTTTGCCGGGTCAATGTCTTTCGGGGCCTTCCTGTCCGCCTCCCACACCCGCAGGATCGGACCGGAAGGCAGCATGCCGCGTTCGTTGTAGATCGTGCGGTCAGGTGCAAAATAAACCATGTTCCCCGCCAGCCAGTTATGAGCAACAATGGCGCTTTCGGCTGGGGTTTGCCCCAAAACCTCAGGGGTCAAAGTGGCAAAGGGTGCGGCGCGTTTCGCGTCACCCGACAGGTTGTGATGCAGCATGGCGATACCGATCAGCCCTGCCAGCAGCGCGCTGAACTGGGCAAATCTCAGCATGCCAACCTCTCCGATGCGGGGCAGCAGCCACAGCGCGATGGCCGGGCCTGCGAAAATCAGAATGGGTTGCAACCAACGGTCTTTCACATTGGTGCTGCCGCTGGCAATGACAATCGCAGCCAACAGGACCAACGCCCAGAACACAGTCCGCAGCATGAAGTGCTGCAGGTCATCTGCAGCCATCTCTGCGCCCTGTCGCCGATAGATCAGCCAGAGTAGGCCAAGGACCACCAGAAGCAGCGCAACAAAGCTCAGCGCGGCGACGGCGAGCTCGGCGATGCCTTGCGCTGCAATCAGCGCGGCGGGTCCTTCGTTGGTTATGTCAAACTTGTGCGCGCTCGCAAATGCGAGGTCGCGATTGTTCAGGATCCACAGCATCGGCGGCGTCAGCAACAGTGCCGCGATTCCAACCGTCAACATCAACCGGGCCGAGAAAAACGGTTTACGTGTCTCGGGATCACTGACAGCCGCAAGCACCATCGCCAGAAGCGCAATGGCATAGTTGTATTTTGAAAGCCCGCCCGCCGCTATTACCACCCCCAGCAGGACATACCCACCGGTCGAAGGGGCGCGGATCAGCCGCCAGATCACCGCGAAACTGAGCACCGAGCAGAGATTGGCCAGAACAGTATGCGTTAGCGCGCGTTGCGATTCCCAACTGAATTGATAGAGCGTGAGCAGTGACAACACTGCCAGCCCGGCCATCAGCGGCGCCTGCCGGGTGCGTATGGTCAGGTAGAGCGTACAAACGGTCGCCAGAAGCAGGCCATTCTTAAGTACGGACAGACCGAGAATACCCGGACCAGTAATCTGAAACACTGCCCATTGCAGCCAGGCATAAAGCGGCAATTGGGGGCCATATCCCCAGTCCAACTGGCGGGCATCCAGCAGAATTTCGGCCTCGTCCAACCCAAGCGCTCCACCGCTGGCGAGGCGCAAAGCAATGTGCAGAAGGAAATATCCGGTGAAAAGCCAGAGCCAGAACCGGTCGGCTGCCAGCAGCCTTAGGCCTGCTCTGCTGGCGGTAACTTGCGAATCATGAGAACCCGTCTGAAAATGGGTCATGGCGCGTCCCGGCTTTTTCGGCAGGTCCGCAGTTTGCTGGACCCCCAAGTGCTTCACTTGCGGAAGCTAGACCCGAAGCGGTGTCACAAGTCCAGTTTTTTCGATTCGCCGTGACGCTTTTGGCCTGATGCGCATGACCTGACGCATCCGGTGCGCTCAGGCCGTGCGCTGCGCTCCGGTCTGGGTGATATTGTCGAGCCAGTCGGTCAGATTGCCCAGATCGGGGTCCAGCCCGTCCGCCATGCCGCCTGCGAATTCCTGAAATCGTTCGATATTCAGCTTGTTGAGGCCGACAATAACGGGAATCCCGCGCTCCAGCGCGTCGGCGATGAGCGGACGGAAACCGCGCCCGTCTGCCTCGTGCTTGCCAAACTTGTTGATAATCAGCAGCTGCGGCGCGTTGTCCAGCGATTGCGTGACCAGACCCACCGCACGTTCCAGCTCGGCCGGGTCAAGACGGCAGCCGCGGGCGTCCTTGCCCAGCGATTGAGAGATGCGGATGGTTTCGCCTGTGGGCAGAACCTTCAGATCCATATCACACTTGTACCCGTCGGCACATTCGCTGTTGGTTTGCACCACGCCAGCCAGCGCGGTGCCTGCCTCTGTCAAAGCCTCGGCAAAGGCGCTGAGCAGGCGGTCTGTCGCGCCGCGATCGGTGGTTGTGACATAGGCCAGATGCATTTTGGGACCTCAAGACATTGGATGGTGACATACCAGATAGCACGGGTTGGGCCGTTCGGCCACTCTGGCGCGTCAGGGCAGCGGAGAAAGCCCGATCACAGCTTCGTGCACCTGCAGAAGAACCGCACAGGCAGCGATGGTGGCCAGCCACACCCAGAGGCGCGGCCAGGGACGAGGCGCGTGTAGCGACAGGCGCGCAGTATTGCGGGACAGGCGCTGCCATTCCGGCCCCAAAAGCCGGGCGGTGCGCCGGTCGATCAGGGCCATACCCATCGCGGCGAAACCGGCGAACAGACCGAACAGGATGACATGCGACAGGCTGCCATTGGCCAGCAGGTGCGCAATCGCCCAGAGCATCAGTGCCACAAGGATCGGGTGGCGCGTGGTCCGCAGAATGCCGGGGCTGTCGGGATCGAACGGGCGGTGACCCAGCCCTCCGAACGAAAGCGGGTTCCGGATCGACAGCCCGGCAATGGCCAGCCAGCACGCGACAGGCATGATCAGCAGCGGTGCCCAGCGCAAGAGCGAAAGCGGCGGGATGACCTCGACAAAAGGCGCATTCGCGGCGGCGATGATCAGCCAGACCAGCACAGCCAGCGAGACCAGAGAATATGCAACAAAATAACCGGTGCGGCCCAGCGCATCGATCAGCCAGCCGCGCACTGCCGGGCGCGCCGGGATCATATGGCTGAGCAGGAATGTGGCGAGTGCTGCGAGAAAGAGGCCCCAACCGGTCATGGTCGTCTCCGAATGTGTTGCGTCCGGTTTAGACCATGGTGGGGTGTCGGCCCTTGTCCGAAATCAAATAGGGTATGGGGCGGTTGCCCGCCCCTGCCCCGGGGTTAGAGGCCCAGCGCCTTGCGCCGTTCTTCGGCAAAACCTTGCACCATGCGGTCGGCAATCAAGGCAAGGATCGCCATCGCCGCCCCGGCCGAGATTCCCAGCCCCACATCCGCCTGCCCCAATGCCAGATAGATCGACTGGCCCAGACCGGTGGTGCCGATCAGTGCTGCGATCACCAGCATCGCAAAGGCATAAAGGATGGTCTGGTTCAGCCCCAGCAGGATGGTCGGCGCGGCATAAGGCGCGCGCACGTCACGCATGATCTGCCATTCGGTCGCGCCGCTTGAAATGGCAGCCTCCATCATCTCTTCCGGCGTGTTGACCAGCCCGTGCCGGGTATAGCGGATCATCGGGACGATCGCATAGGCACAGATGGCGAGGAAGGCCGAGAACTCTCCGATCTGGAACACCATCAGCACCGGGATCAGGAACACGAACAGCGGGATCGTCTGCAACATGTCGCAGACCGGACGCACAAGGGCCCAGACCGGCGACCAGACTGCGCTGGCCAGACCGATCAGCCCGCCCAAAACGGCGCAGAAGAACACTGCCGCACCGCTGAGGTAAAGCGACAGCAGCGCCCTTTCCCACAGGCCCGAGACGAGGATAGTACATAGCAGCCCCACCGACAGCGCCGCCAGACGCCAGCCGCCCGCAACCCAGCCCAGTGCGGCGGCGGCGGTCAGGACAAAGGGCCATGGCAGGTTGGCGATTCCCGTCTCCAGCATGCCGATCAGGATCAACGCAACCAGCCCGCCGGTCAGATGCCCGCGCCACGCCATCAACAGCGCGATCGCGGCTGCGGCAGCGAAAAGCCCCCAACTCATGGCGGGTGTCCATTGGAACCCCCATGTGAAGGGCAGCACTGCCTGATCCAGCCCGATCCGCAGCGGCAGCAGCACATAAAACAACGAGTTGTTCTTGAGCGCATCCAGCCACGGCCCGTTGGCCTGCGTGAACGCGGTCAGGCCGCTGTCAATCGCCCCGGCCATCGGGTCCAGAACGGTCAAGTCCGACGGGTTTGGCAGCCACGCCCAGAAGGCGGCGGTAAACAGAACCGCAAAGCCCAGCACCGCCCAGACAACGCGACTGTCATGGCGTTTACGCTCGGTCGCCAGGGTGCCGCTCATCCGGTCGATCACCACGGCGAAGACGACGATGACCAGACCGGCCATCAGGGATTCGCCGAACTGCGCCTTGCGCATGGTCAGCAGGACCTCCCACCCGATATCGTTGAAGCCACCGATGACGGCGGCGATGATGACCATCGACAGGGCGGCCATCAGGCATTGATTCACGCCGACCATGATCTGCGTCGTGGCAGCGGGGATTTCGACCTGAAACAGCTGCTGCAAACGGGTGCCCCCGGACATGATGGCGGCCTCTTTGATCTCGGGTTCGACCCGTTCCAACCCCAGCATCACATTGCGCGCCATGGGTGGGGCCGCGTAGATGGCCGAGGCGATCAGACCGACCACCGGACCAAAGCCAAACAGCAGCAGCAGCGGCGTCAGATAGGCAAAGGTTGGCACCGTTTGCATGATATCCAGCACAGCCTGCACGAAGGTTTTCACCCGCGGCACTTCATTGGCGAGAATGCCAATCGCGCCGCCCATGATCAGCGCCACAGGCACGGATACGGCAACCAAAGCCAGCGTATTCATACTCTCGGCCCAATAGCCCGAGGCCAAGACGAAACTGAGGCCAAAGAACCCCAGCGCCGCCATCGGCAGGCCGCCCAGATACCAGCCCAGCGCAGTGACAAGTCCGATCAGGATCGGCCACGGCGTGTTGCCCAGCACATAGTTCGCAGCATCCATGGGATAGGTCATCAGGTCCGAAAACAACCGCATTGCCGGTTTGATGCCGTTCAGAAACCAATCCAGAAACGCCCCGACCCATTGGGTTGCGGGCAGTTCCCACGCCGCAGGCCATGTGACCAGCCACGGGGCCACGCCTTCCAGCGCAAGGCACACAGCGCCGACAATCACAGTGATCAGGGCGGCCTGCGCCCCGGCTGTCAGACGCGCGTGATACGCGGGGATGTCCGTCACGGCGGTCATGCGTCATCCACCTGCAAGGCAGCGGCCAGATCGGACGGATGCACAGTGCCAACGATCTTGCCATCCGCATCGCGCACGGGCACAGGTTCGTAAAGCTCCATACAATGCGCCAGCGCGGCGTCCAGCGTCATCGCCGTGGTCAGGCCCGGATCGTCCGGTCCCCGCTGGTCGTCGTCGCGCATGACCGAGGCGACCTTGGCGTGCTGCCCCTTGGCCACGTCTTTGGAAAACTCGCGCACGTAATCATCCACCGGACGCAACACGATATCCGTGGGCGTGCCGATCTGAACGATCTTGCCATCGCGCATGATGGCGATGCGGTCAGCCAGTTTCAGGGCTTCCTGAATGTCATGGGTGATGAAGACAATCGATTTCTTCAGTGTCGCCTGAATGCGCAGGAATTCATCCTGCAACTGGCGGCGGATCAGGGGATCGAGGGCCGAAAACGGCTCATCCAGAAACCAGATATCGGGGTTCACGGCAAGACTGCGCGCAATGCCCACACGCTGGCGTTGACCGCCGGACAACTGGCGCGGAAAGCTGTTTTCGCGGCCCTCAAGACCAACCAGCGAAATCACCTCTTGCGCGCGCGCCAGCCGTTCCTTCTTGCCCACGCCCTGTACGCGCAACGGATAAGCCACGTTTTCAGCCACGGTCATATGCGGGAACAGACCGAAATGCTGGAACACCATACCCAGCTTTTTGCGGCGCAGATCAGTCAGCGCTTTCTTTGACGCGCCGATGACATTCTCGCCATCCACGCGGATTTCCCCGCCCGTGCCGGGCAACAGTTGCGAGATACAGCGGATCAGCGTGGACTTGCCCGACCCCGACAGCCCCATAATGACGAACAGCTCGCCTTCTTCGACTTCGAAATTGGCATCCTGGACGGCGGGGATGAACCCCTTTTCACGCAGATCGGCGGCGGCTTTGTCGGCGTCATTCCCTGACCGAGACAGCGCGTCGGTCAGGGCCTTGTCAGCACCGGGGCCAAACACCTGCCAGAGGTTCCGGCAGGCGATGGCGGGCGTATTGGCGTCGGTCACCTAAGCCAAGCTCACTGAGTGGCCGCATCTACAACGGGGCGCCACTTGCCCTCGTTCTCGGCCATCCATGCGGCAACAACTTCTTCGACCGAACCGCCGTCCACATCGATCGCGCCCATCATCGGCTGCTGGTCTTCAACCGCCAGCTGGTAGTTCGACAGGATTTCATAAGCAGCAGGCCATTTATCCTCCAGACCGTTCCAACCGGCCTTGAAGATGCGCGAAGGCGAGAAATCGCAATCATTCACCGCATTCGGATTCGGACCCCATGCCGGGTCGTTAAAGCATGCTTCTTCACCGACCGGCAGATCAACGAACTGCACGTCATAGGCCGACATCGCCCAATGCGGCTGCCAGAAGGTGATCAACAGCGGCGATTTACGCTCGGTCGAGGCGCGCAGTTCCGCGATCAGCGCACCCTCGGACCCGGCAGGAACGGCTTTGAACGGCAGCTCAAGCCCGGTCATGCGATCCGCGCCGGGGGTGCCCCAATCTGCCGGATAGTCGACCAGACGGCCACCGGGCAGCGTTTCGGCGGTTGCAAAGATCTGCGCGCAATCCTTCAGCGCCTCCCAAGCGGGCAAGCCCGGGCAAAGCTCGGCCACATGTGCGGGATAGGCAATGCCTTCCTTGGCGTTCAGGCCCAGATCACCGATTTCGACAACAGTGCCTTCGTCGACTTTCTTGGCATATTCGTCCGACACGTTGGACGACCAGATTTCCAGCGTCGCGTCGATGTCGCCATCAGCCAGTGCCTGAAACTGGTTCATCATACCGGCCGTCACATACTCAACGTTATAGCCTGCCGCCTTCAGCATCTCGCCCGCCACATGAGTTGTAACGTGCTGGCCGGTCCATTCGTTGATCGCCAGTTTGATCGGCTCGTCCACCGCGCCCATATCGGCGGCGTGGGCCGATCCGGCAACGGCGATGGCCAAAAGGCTTACGCTTAGCTTTTTCATGATTTTGCTCCCTGTTTTAATTTGCCCCCGGCGATCCCTGGATCGCCCGGGAAAATCCTTGATTACAGCATATGCCGCAACATGCACAAAACTGGCCGGAAAAGGAAAGGGAGCAGTTGTGCCGATTTCGACTTTTTGAATTGGTCGATGCCTGCGTTCTCCCCTTGCCTGATCTCTCCGGTATTCCGCACGCTCAGCACCATCTGACCAGCAAGGTTAAGAATATTGATTGACTAGTCAATATAAAACAAAAACGTCATTGCCCGGTTCGCGTTTTCGCTTGCCAAATGCGGCTGATCCGGCAGCATCCCGATAGCAGAGGAGCGCGCGATGCATCACTTTGACGAAATTTTCCAATTGGCAGCCGATCGTCATGGCGGGCCGGATATGCTGGAAAGCAAGCTCAGCAAACCAACGCCGGCAGAGGTGTTGGCGGCGATGCCAGAGGATCGCTGGCTGGCAATCATCACGAAATGTGTGTTTCAGGCGGGATTCAGCTGGAAAGTCATCGAAGCCAAGTGGGACGGATTCGAAGCCGCTTTCGATGGCTTCGATGTCGGCCGTTGCGCCTTTATGGATGACGAAAAATTCGATGCCCTGCTGCAGGATACCCGCATCGTGCGCAACGGGACCAAGATCGCCGCGGTGCGCAACAATGCCGCTTTTCTGCTGGAACTGCGTGCCGAAGGTGGTGCCGGGCAGGTTCTGGGTGGCTGGCCTTCGCAGGATTTTGCGGGGCTGCTGGCCATGCTGGCCAGGCGCGGTTCACGTCTGGGTGGGGCATCGGCCCAATTTGCCATGCGCTTTGCCGGGCGCGATAGTTTCATGCTGTCGCAGGATGTTACCGCACGCCTGATCGCCGAGGGAGTGATCGACAAACCCGTGACCTCAAAAAAGGCAATGGCGGCGGTGCAGGCTGCGTTCAACATCTGGATGGAGCAGTCAGGCCGTTCGCTGACAGAAATCAGCCGGGTTCTGGCGATGAGCCTTTGAAAATACCTTGCAGCCCCCTGTGGTCGCATTAGGCTTGCGCATATGCTCCGTTTTCTTTTGATTTCCATTGTGTTTCTGTTTGCATGCTGCGGGCGGCCTCTGACCGAGCAGGAGCGTGCCTTTGCCAGCAATATTCACGGTGAAACCTTGAATTTGGATCGTGTACGGCTGGTCAAAGGCGCACCGGTGGCCGCCGTTACTTTTACCCGCAAGGCCCGCCCCCGGATCGCCTGCCGTGAGCGGATTTTACCGCCTGTCAAAGAAGAAACGGTAACCGGAAAACCGGCAGGCGTGGCGCTATTCAACCGCGTGTATTTCACCAAAGACTGGTATCTGGATGACTATCTGAGCCAATACCCCGAGCAGGTAAACCTGATCGCGGCCATGCTGTTGGCGCATGAGCTTACCCATGTCTGGCAATGGCAAAATCGCAAGACCACGGGCTATCACCCTCTGCGCGCTGCAGCGGAACATGGCAGGACAGACGACCCCTACCTGTTCGATCTTGAGACCTCACCTGATTTTCTGGCCTACGGCTTCGAGCAGCAAGGCGCGATTGTCGAAGAATATGTCTGTTGCCGCGCCCTGGACCCCGAGGCACCGCGCACCAAAAGGCTGCACGATATGCTGAGCCCTCATTTTGACGTCGCCAATCTGCCCGGCAGCAGGCGCGAAAGCGATGTGCTGCTGCCCTGGTCCGGCGCGCAGGTCAGGGGCATTTGCCGCTAGGCTCGTCCCTTTTTCAGATCAGCCATCGGCGCATGCGCGCTGCGCTGCAACCCTGCGCGGCATCACAGCCAAAACCGGCACGCTTGCGCCGGATATAAAACAGCTCACCTGTGTCCTACGTCGCAAATCAAGGCTTGCCCGTCAGGCCCGCTGACGTAATGATCCCGATCAGCGAAACCGGTGCGGGGATACGGGCGATGACACATTACGCAGCCATTATGCTGGCCGCCGGGATCGGTGTTCCCATCCTTGCTGCGTTGAACGCCGCCTTGGGCAAAATGATCGGCTCACCCACAACCGCCGCCGTCATTCTGTTCGCCGTCGCCTTTGCAACCGCCGCCGCCGCCCTGCTGCTGTTGCCGGGCGGTCAGGCGTTTGCGAAAGCCGCACAAGCGCCCAGACACCTGTTTCTGGCCGGGGTTCTCATTGCGTTTTACGTGCTGTCGATCACCCATGTGGCCCCTCATTTCGGAGTGGGCAATGCGGTTTTCTTTGTGCTGCTTGGTCAGTTGATCAGCACCGCCGCAATAGATCATTTCGGGCTGTTCGGTGCGCAGGTGACACCGCTGACGCTGATGCGTGCAGGTGGGATCACCGTTATGGCCATCGGTGTCGCAATCACTCAACTGGCCTGAGCACGCCTCCGTCCAGACGCAGCATCCTGTCCATCCGCGCCGCCAGATCAAGGTTATGGGTTGCGATCAGGGCAGACAGCCCGGCCTCGCGCACAAGCGCCATCAGGGCGGCAAAAACCTGATCCGAGGTCTCGGGGTCCAGATTGCCTGTTGGTTCGTCCGCCAGCAGAACACGCGGATTATTGGCCAGTGCCCGGCAGAACGCCACGCGCTGTTGTTCACCACCCGACAGCGCCGCAGGCCGGTGACTGGCACGTTCGGCGACCCCGACCCGGCCCAGCAGCTGCATCGCACGATCTTGCGCCGCTTTCTCGGAAATCCCGTTCGCCAGTTGCGGCAGCACAATATTTTCCAGCGCCGAAAACTCCGGCAGCAGATGATGGAACTGATAGACAAACCCGACATCCTGCCGCCGAAGGGCCGTTCGGGTGCGATCCCCCTTGCCAGCGGCATCCTGCCCCGCGATCTCGACCGTTCCGGCATCGGGCGTGTCAAGCAACCCGGCAATATGCAGCAAGGTCGATTTACCCGCCCCCGAGGGGGCCACCAGCGCCACCGCCTCGCCTGCACGCAGCTCTAGATCAACGCCGCGCAAGACCTGAACTTCGCCCGGCGTTCCCTGCAGATAGGTCTTGGTCAGGCCGCTTAGCCGCAAAGTCACATCATTCATAGCGCAGCGCCTCAACCGGGTTCAGCCGCGCTGCGCGACGGGCCGGGAAATAGGTGACGAAAAAAGACAGCCCCAGCGACAGGGCCACCGCCTTGAGCACATCTGACAAATGCAACTCGGCTGGCAGGGCATAGATACCGCGGATAGAGGGATCCCAGACGCCGCCGCCCATCGCATAGTTCACGAATGAGAAAATCGGATCGATATACAGCGCGAACAGACAGCCCAGAATGACCCCCAGCGCTGTTCCGATGATACCGGTGAAGGCACCACAGATGAAAAACACACGCAGCACCGACCCTTCGCTCAGGCCGATGGTGCGCAGGATGCCGATATCGCGCCCCTTGTTTTTCACCAGCATGATCAGCCCCGAGACGATATTCATCGCGGCGATCAACACCAAAATCGACAGGATGATGAACATCACGTTGTCTTCGACCTCAAGCGCCCGCAAAAACCCGCCCGACGCGTCCTGCCATGTCCAGATCTGGCTGCGCTCTCCGGCGGCCTCAAGGATCGGGATCAGGATCGGGCTTAACTCTTCCGGGCGCTCGACCATGACCTCGATTTCATCCGCAACGCCTTCGCGGTTAAAGAAGCTCTGCGCCTCAGTGAATGGCATGTAGACGCGCGTACGGTCGATGTCGAAACGACCGGCCGAGAACACATAGACCACCTCATACGCATTCACACGCGGCGAGGTGCCAAAGGCGGTTTTCACCCCGTTGGGGGACGTGAGTTTCACCCGGTCGCCAACCGTTGCCCCGATCGCACGCGCCACCCCTGAGCCGATGGCAATCCCGTCCGGAAAGCGCGAAAGATCTCCGTAAGCCTGCTCACTTTCGGCGATGCCCGGCAGGTCGTTCAGATCATCCGGGCGAATGCCGAACACCTGCACCCCGGTGCTGCGATCTGCGTTGGTGATCAGCACCTGCCCTTTGACAAGCGGCGCGGCGCGCTCAACCCCCGGCACCTGTGCAACTCTTTCTGCCATGGCATCAAAATCAGCAATCGTGCGGTCCAGTCGTCCCTGCGCATTGAGGTCACCGGCCGAGTAAACGCTGACATGCGCATTGGCCCCCAGAATGGTGCCCACAAATTCAGACCGAAATCCGGATCGCACTGCCAGCGTCGCGATCAGGGCGAAAACCGCCAGCGTAATTCCGATCAGGGAAATCCAGGTCATCACGCTCACGCCGCCCTCGGCCCGGCGCGCGCGCAGGTAGCGCCAGGCAATCTTCCATTCGAAAGGGGCAAAAGGTGGGGGTGATTTGGCCATTCCTGCCTCGGGTTCTGGTTTTGCGCGACCCTCTCGGCATTTCACTGGATGGTCAAGCCGGTTATCGCCTGCTGGCGGGATGTCGGCGTGTTCGCCGGCGGTTTCATCCGGTTGAAAGCGAATCATTTCTGCATCGCCAGAGCGTTGTTCTGGCCAAACATGAATTTCCACGCCCACATTTAAACCAAGGGTTGTGAAGCCCTTCACAGACAAAGGGTTATTGTTTCAGCTATGAAGTCAATGTGAGGTTTTTGTGGCCAAGTGAGTCACTATCGCAACATTTGTCGCGAAATATTATTTCACAAATTGATTGTTACGGGAAACTTTGTCACCCTTTCTGTGTGGGGGACACAATTAAAGAGTTTAGGAGCGGAGGTTCGCTCATGGGTATTCAAGAACATATCGAAGGGGCGGGCCCGATTCTGGCCCCCCGCGCATCAACCGAATTGGATTGCGAAAGCGCCGCACTCTTGCGGGCATCGATCCGGCCCGCCTTTACAAGTGCTGTCAGCTGGGCCGCATTGGCCGACATCCTGCAAGGCAAAGGGTATCGTCTGGCATTCCGGCAAGGGCGTTTATGCCTGACGGATCAAGCGACCGATGAACGGATCTGCGGATTGCGATTTCTGGGATTTGATATGGTTGAGCTTGTGCATCGTTTCGGGCGCCCGATGGTGGTTGCCCGTGGAAACGCAGCGGATGGTGATATTCTGACAACCCGCCCGGGTCCGACCGCCTGAACTGACAGGCAGCCGGTTGCGTCGCCCCGTTCAGGCGATGCCTTTGTAGATTTCAGCGATTTTGGCAACAGCGGCCTCGGGGCTCAGCTCTTCGCTTTCGCCGGTACGGCGGCTGGTCAGTTCGACCACACCGTTTTTCAAACCACGCGGCCCAACGGTGATGCGCCACGGCAGACCGATCAGGTCCATCGTCGCGAACTTGCCCCCTGCCCGTTCTTTCCGGTCATCATAGAGCGGCTCTAGCCCCAGCGCGGTCAGCGCTGCATAGAGCGTGTCACAAGCCGCATCGGCCTCATCATCCCCCTGTTTCAGGTTGACGATACCACAATGGAACGGCGTCACGCCTTCGGGCCAGATGATGCCTTTGTCATCATGGCTGGCCTCGATAATCGCGCCGATCAGACGGCTGACACCGATACCGTGGCTGCCCATGTGAACCGGAACCGGTTTACCATCCGGGCCCTGAACGGTTGCCCCCATGGCTTCGGAATAATTCGTGCCGAAATAGAAGATCTGACCAACTTCGATCCCACGTGCCACGCGGCGGCGATCCTCGGGCACCTGATCAAACAGCGCCTCGTCATGGGTTTCGTCCGTGCGCGCGTATTTCGAGGTGAACTCGTCCATGATCGCCTGACATTGGTCGCGATTGTCATAGTCGATATCGCGATCCCCAAAGGTCAGATCGGTGACGGCGCTGTCATAGAAGACCTCGGATTCGCCGGTCTCGGCCAGAACAAGGAACTCATGCGTGTAGTCGCCGCCGATGGGGCCGGAATCGGCGCGCATCGGGATGGCCTGCAGACCCATGCGTTCGTAGGTGCGCAGATAGCTGACAAGGTGACGGTTATAGGCGTGCAGCGCGTCTTCCATGGTCAGATCGAAATTATAGCCGTCCTTCATGTAGAACTCGCGCCCCCGCATCACGCCGAAACGCGGGCGGATTTCGTCGCGGAATTTCCACTGAATTTGGTAGAGCGTCAGCGGCAGGTCCTTGTAGCTGCTAACATGGCCGCGAAAGATATCTGTCACCAGTTCTTCGGCCGTGGGTGTGAACAGCATATCCCGGTCATGCCGGTCCTTCATCCGCAGCATTTCCTGACCGTAGCCATCATACCGCCCGGATTCGCGCCACAGGTCCGCCGATTGCAGGATCGGCATCTGGATCGCGATATGCCCTGCCCGCGCCTGTTCCTCGTGTACGATGTTCTCCAGCTTGCGCAGCACCTTGAAGCCCAGCGGCAGCCAGGAATATATCCCGGCGGCGGCCTGCTTGATCATACCCGCGCGCAGCATCAGCCGGTGGCTGACAATCTGAGCCTCGGATGGGTTTTCCTTGAGAACGGGCAGAAAGTAACGGCTGAGGCGCATTTCGTAACCTTTTGGGTGAAACTTCAACATTCAGGTGATTATGCCAAACCCTCGCCGGGGGCAATCGCGCATTGGCGATTTTGCGACGCATACCCGGTCGGTTTTTTGATTGACCCGCCAGTCAGGTTTATCAATGGTGGCGGAACCCTAAAACCATGAGGCGCCGATGCAGACGATTCAGGAACCCGCCCGCCAGATCCCAGTGATCCACAAAACCGATATTCTGGTGGTTGGCTCTGGCCCGGCAGGGCTGGCCGCCGCGCTGGCCGCAGCGCGCGCCGGGGCCGAGGTTACGATCATGGACCGGTTTGGCTGTATGGGCGGCAACATCACCGCCGTGGGGGTCGAGGGATTCGCCTGGTACCGTCACGAACAGACGATTGAAGCAGGCGGCATCGGGCTGGAGTTCGAGACCCGCGCCAAAGACATGGGGGCCGCTGTGCCCGAGAGCCAATCGCTCAGCTATGAACTGGACAGCGAGGGGTTCAAACTGGTGGCGGACCGGCTGATCGAAGAGGCCGGCGTGCACCCCATGTTGCACCGCCAGTTTGTGGCCCCGATCATGGAGGGCGACCGGATTACCGGCGTGATCACCGAATCCAAGGCCGGACGCGAAGCGATACTGGCCCGCGTGGTGATTGACGCCACCGGCGATGCGGATGTGGCCCATCGGGCGGGTGCCCCAACGCACAAGACCGCGCGCGAAGACATGATGGCCGCGTCTGTCATGTTCCATCTGGCGGGTGTTGACAAACGCGCCTTCATGGAAGGCGTCAAATCCGACCCGCAAACCTACAAAGACTGGGGCGGCGGCGGCGAATGGAATATCGAGACCTCGGGCAAAGAGGACGACATGTTCTCGCCCTTCGTCAAGAAACCCTTCCAACAGGCGATCGAAGAAGGCCTGATTCCGCCCCACCTGAACACGATCGCGGGCACCTGGGGTGCGGTGCATGATACCGGCGAACTGACCTATATGAACCTAATCCATTTGGATGAGATCGACGGCACGGACCCTGACAGTCTGACACGGGGTGAAATCGAAGGCCGTCGTCAGTCCATACTGGCGATCGAGGCTTTGCGCCGCTTCATGCCCGGCTGCGAAAACGCCCGGCTGCGCAATTTCGGGATGACCATCGGCATCCGCGACACCCGCAAGATCGACGCGGTCTACAACATGACCGAGACCGATGCCCGCCATCAGGGCCGGTTCGAGGATACGATTGGCATCTACCCCGAGTTTATCGACGGCTATGGCATCCTGATCCTGCCAACGACGGGGCGGTATATGCAAATCCCCTATCGCTCGATGCTGCCCAAAGGCATCAAGGGTCTGCTGGTTGCAGGCCGGTCACATGGGGCGGATCGGATTGCGCATGCCGCGACACGGAACATGTCGTGCTGTGCGGTCATGGGTCAGGGTGCGGGTATCGCTGCGGCTGTCTCGCTGAAAAGCAATCAGGAGCTTGACAGCATGAACCTTGCCCCCGTGCATCAGGAACTTAACCACCAAGGCGTCCGGATCAACTAATGGAACATATCCCCACCATTGATATCAGCCCGCTGGCCGATCCTTCTGACCCGAATTTCAAGACCACAGTCACCCGGATCATGGACGCCTGCACCAGTATCGGGTTTCTGTCGATCACCTGCACAGGCGTCGCATCCGGACATATCGACCGGGTTCGCGATTGCGCCCGGGCGATCTTTGACATCGAAGAGGCCAGTAAATGGGATCAGGCCATCACGCGCGAGAACTATCGCGGATATATCCCGATGGGATTTTTCACACCCAATGATGGCCTGGGAACGGCGGATAAATATGAAGGGTACAAGCTGCATTTCGAAACGGCCGGGGATGCCCCGATCCGGACGGAATGCGCACTGTACGGCCCCAATATCTGGCCCCGCGAAGTGCCCCAGGCCCGCGATGTCATCCTGAGTTATTGGCGGCAGCTTGATCGGGTGACCGATTTGCTGCTCGGCGCGTTGGAGGCCGGGCTTGCGGTGCCTCCGGACACCTTGCGCGATGCATTCCGCGATCCGATGACCAACATGACCCTGCTGCATTACCCGCCACAAGCCCCGGATGAGGGCGGCTATGGTATCCATCCACACAAGGACACCGACGCGCTGACCATTATCGCGCCTGATCCGGTCGGCGGGCTTGAGGTGCAAACACGCACCGGCGGCTGGATCACCCCGGATTGCCCGCCCGGTGGCTTCGTGGTCAATATCGGTGACATGCTGGAGCTGTGGTCGGGCGGGCGGTTGAAATCAACCCCGCACCGCGTGGTCAATCGATCTGGCCAAGAGCGCTATTCCTTCCCCTATTTCGCCGTTCCGCGCCACGATGTGGTGGTTGCCCCGCTGCTGCCTGCCCTGCCCGGCTTTGATCGCCCCCCGGTGCATTGCGGTCACTGGTCAGCGGAAATCTGGCGCACCAACTGGCCAGATGAAACCGCCACCCGAGACACCCCGGAACTGGGCACCCTGACCGACTGAGGTATAAAATACCCACCCCATGAACCGCTTGCATCGCAAGGCGTCATGGGCGAAGAACACAGCAACGCTGTGCAACGAGGGAATGCACCATGGCTTTGCCGGTGAAGGATCAGCTCAGATACTGGGGCATCACCGCCGCGATCTTTGTGGTGCTTCTGTATTTGCTGGGTGACGTGCTGTTGCCTTTCGTGATCGGCGGGGCGATCGCCTATTTCCTCGACCCCATTGCCGACCGGATGGAAAAGCTGGGCCTCTCACGCATGGCCGCCACCGGGATAATTACGATTGTCGGCGTGCTGGGATTCGTGCTGATGATCCTGATGGTCGTGCCTGCTTTGATCACGCAGCTATTGGATTTGATTGACACATTACCAAGCCTTTTCAAAGAACTGCGCACGTTTGTTGAGAAACAGTTCCCGGCGCTTCTGGATCGGGAATCGAATACGCACCAGATGCTGGTCTCGTTCGGGGAGACGTTGAAATCCAAAACCGGCGATGTGCTGCAGACTGTGCTTGCCTCATTGGGGTCCGCAATCAACGTGGTGGTCCTGCTGGTCATCGTGCCAGTGGTCGCCGTTTATCTGCTGATGGACTGGGACCGCATGATCGCCCGGATCGGAGAGCTGCTGCCCCGCGATCACGCCCCCACGATCAAACGGCTGGCCGGTGAGATTGATGCGGTTCTGGCCTCATTCGTGCGGGGCATGGGGACTGTCTGCCTGATCCTTGGCACCTATTACGCCGTGGCCCTGATGCTGGTCGGCCTGCAGTTCGGCCTGATCGTCGGCTTCATCGCCGGGCTGGTCACATTCATCCCTTATCTGGGCGCCCTGATCGGGGGCACGCTGGCCATTGGGCTGGCTCTGTTTCAGTTCTGGGGCGATTGGGCGCATATCGGTCTGGTCGCCGGGATCTTTGCCATCGGACAGGTGACCGAGGGCAATTTCCTGACCCCGAAACTGGTGGGCAGCTCGGTTGGGCTGCATCCGGTGTGGCTGCTGCTGGCGCTGTCAGTGTTCGGCGCGCTCTTTGGTTTTGTGGGGATGCTGATCGCGGTTCCGGTTGCCGCCGCTCTGGGCGTGCTGGCACGGTTTGCGACCGAGCAATATCTGAACAGCCGTCTTTATACCGGGCTTGAAGGGCTGCAGCAGGACGACGAATGAATGGCCACCCAGCTGAGCTTTGATCTGCCGTCCAAGACCGCCTTGGGCCGCGAGGATTTCTTTGTCTCGCCCGCCAATGCGCTGGCCGTGGCGCTGATCTCGGCCACATCCTGGCCCGGCAACAAACTGGTGCTGAGCGGCCCTGCCGGATCGGGTAAAACCCATCTGGCCCATGTTTGGGCGGCCGAGACCGGAGGGCGCATCATGCAGGCCATTGACCTGCGTTTTGACGACGTACCCGATCTGGCGCGCGCACCGATCGCGGTTGAGGATGTGCCAGCTGTCATCACCGATCCCGAGCAGCAGAAAACGCTGTTCCACCTGCACAATCTGGTATTGGCCGAGGGCCATGCCCTGCTGATGACCGGGCGTGCGGCACCACGGCAATGGCATCTGCCTCTGGCTGATCTGCAAAGCCGGGTTGAAGGCGCGCATCACGTCGCGCTGGACGCTCCGGATGACGCGCTGTTGGGCGCAGTGCTGGCCAAGCTGTTCACTGATCGCCAGCTCAACCCCGGCCCTGATGTCATCGCCTATCTGGTCAAACACATGGATCGCAGCTTTGAAACCGCCGCTAAGGTTGTGGCACGGCTGGATCATATCGCGCTGAGCGAAAGACGCCCCATCACCCGTGCGTTGGCAGTGCGCCTATTGAACACAGAATCGGAACAATCTGATGCCCGCAATTGACCGGACAAAAGCGATCCCGCATCCTGCCGCCTAAAATACCTGGGGACACCATGGCACAGATCACCGCGACTGATTTCCCCGAGCACGGGATTTTCGGAAAACCGTTGCTCGAAGATCCCGGCGCGCAGGCGCTGTCCCGGGTTGGGGTGGTTGATATCGGTTCCAACTCGGTCCGGATGGTGGTCTTTGACGGCGCGGCGCGTTCACCGGCTTATTTCTACAATGAAAAGGTCATGTGTGAGCTGGGTGCCGGTTTATCCGAAACCGGTCGTCTGAACCCGCTTGGCCGCGAACGGGCATTGGCCGCCCTGCACCGGTTTCAGTATCTGGCCAATGATCTTGAACTGCCCGCCCTGCATGCCGTTGCTACGGCAGCGGTGCGCGAGGCAGAGGATGGCCCCGATTTCTGCGCGCAGGTCAAGGCTGAAACCGGGTTGATCATCAACGTAGTTGATGGCGAGGAAGAAGCCCGGCTTTCCGCGCAAGGCGTGCTGCTGGGATGGCCCGGTGCGTATGGGCTTATCTGCGATATCGGCGGCTCGTCGGTGGAGCTGGCCGAAATCGGTGGCGGCAAGGTGGGGCGGCGCATGACCTCGCCTCTGGGGCCGCTCAAACTGCGCGATATCAAGGGCGGGCGCCGGGCGCGCAAAGCCCATATCAAGGCAACACTGGAAGAGATGCGCGACAAGATGGGCCCGCAGCGCGACCGTCTGTTTCTGGTCGGCGGCAGCTGGCGCGCCTTTGCCCGTCTGGACATGCTGCGCCGGGGCTACCCGCTGAATGTGCTGCATGAATACCGCATGACTCATCGTCAGGTGCGCGAGACGATCAAATTCATCGAAAACGGCGATCCGGATGAACTGCGCGCGCTGGCCGGGGTTTCCGGATCGCGCATGGCGCTGATCCCTTATGCGATGGATGTGCTGGCGCGGCTGATCCGTACCTTCAAACCCAAGGACATCGCCATCTCAAGCTATGGTATCCGCGAGGGGCTGTTGTACGAGCAAATGCCACAACGCCTGCGCGACCGCGACCCGTTGATCGAAGCCAGCCGCTTTGCCGAATCCAAGGATGCACGGCTGCCCGGGTTCGGCAAACATCTGTTTGATTTTGTCATGCCCCTGTTCCGCTCGGCCCCGATGCAGAAGGTCCGATTGATCAAGGCGGCTTGCCTGCTGCACGATGTCAGCTGGCGCGCCCATCCCGACTATCGGGCTGAGGCCTGTTTTGAATATGTCACCCGCGCCAATATGAGCGGGCTGAAACATTCCGAACGGGTCTTCATCGGCCTCGCGCTGCAACATCGCTATCGCAACAAGCGCGAAGGAAACCGGTTTACCGAACTTTACGAGCTGCTGGATGAGCGTGGTCAGCAGCAGGCCGAGATTCTGGGCAAAGCCCTGCGATTCGGCGCGATGCTGTGGATGCAACATGACGCGACCATGGGCCAGCTGCGCTATTATCCGAAAAAGCAGAAGCTGGAATTGCGCCTGCCCAGAGCAGCCGAACCATTGTTCAACGAGGTCGCCGAGGCGCGCCTCAACTCTCTGGCCATGGCGCTGAAATCCGAGCCGCGCGTGATCCTGCGCGGATGATCAGATATCCGTCAGGCCACCCGGCGCGGCCTCATCCTGAGGTTCCGGCCTATCTGGCGGATCGCGCAGCGGTTTCTTGCGGATAATGATATCGCCGTTTGGCAGCATTTCGGGCAGCTCATAAGCGCTCCAATCCTGCACCTGAGCGGCCAGTTCCGCGAGCGCCGGCCCCATCTCCTGCATGAACGAGTGCAGGGCCGGGCCAAACTGGTCAGCAAGCCCGCGCAGATCCTCGATGGCAGGTTCCATCTCTTGCCGCAGACCTTCAAGAAACAGCTCGGCCCCGCGCTCCATCAGCGATTTGCCGATATCCTCTTCCGCACGGACAGGAGAGGTCATCGCGGCGCAGGCCGCGCAGATTATCAGGAACCTTTGCATGCCGGAAATATAAGGGATGGTCTCGGCGGTTGAAAGGTCACAGATCAATATCGAGTGTCACCGGAAAATGGTCGGATGCCGTCAACAGGGCTTCGCGCAGTTCAGGGTTACCCCAACAGTCGGTATCCCGAAACGGATGCCAGATCCGCCAGTTTGGGTGTCGATCCCGCAAATCGGTGCTGATCATGATATAATCCAACAACGCTTCCAGGTACCGCCCCTCATCCGGCCGCGCGAAACGCGCTGTTGCGGGAACAGAACCCGGACGCGGGCCATGCGCCTGTGCGGCGTGCGGATCATAAAGCCCGGCCTGCAGCAAAATCTCGACCGAGGATCGCCCGAACAGATGCTCAAACTCATCCAGACCCGGACCGTCGTTCAGATCCCCCAGCAAAATGACCGGCTCCTTCGCTTCGACAAGGGCCTCAACCCGCCGCGACAGCCATATGGCCTGCGCCAATTGCTTGCGGCGATTGGCAATGGACAGGCGGATCAACTCATCGCGGGATTTTGCCCCATGGGGGGCTTTGGATTTCAGATGCGCGCCAATCAGGCGAAAGGCCGTGCCTTTTGCTGTCTCAACGGTCAACTCCATCGGAGGTTTTGAGAACTGAACCCGATCTTCGGTCGCGTCCACATCCAGATCGATCCGGAACACACCATCAAATCTGGGCGCATCGTCATCATCAGGGTGCCCCACCGGTTCGTGACGCGCTTTCAGAGTGCCGGGATCGAACAGCAACGCCAGTTCCTGATGTGTGTTGTTGGCAAACCCCATCACCGCATGCGTGGTGCGCAGATCAAAAGCCTCGGCAAACCGCTGCAGGGCACGAACGGTATTTTGCCTTTTCCCCGTATTCGGGGCCTCAACAATCAACAAAGCATCAGCGTCGAGCGCCGTCAGAACCTTGGCAATCGCCTCGATCTGTTGAGCCCTGGTCACATCATGGCGCCCTGACCAGCTGTCATCGGCAAGCAGGTTGTCATCGGTGTCAAACAGATTGGCGAACCATTCGATATTATAGGTCGCCAGCCGCACGGATCAGACCCTTGCGCCGTTGATCTCGTCCCAGGCCCGGTTGATATCGATCATCTTTTTCTCGGCAAGGCGCACCGCTTCCTCCGGCACGCCGCGCGCCATCATCGCATCGGGATGGGTGTCGCGAACCAGCTGACGCCAGACCTTGCGGATTTCCGGCAGCGGCATGTCGCGCGCAACCCCCAGCACCGTATACGGGTCTTTGGGCGCATCCGGCACGAACCGCGCGCGCAAAGCCATGAATTGCGCGTCAGTCTGACCAAAGATGCGGCTGACCTCTTCGAGGAATTCGTTTTCATTCGGGTGATAGAACCCATCCGCCATGGCAATGTGAAACAGCCCCTCCATCAGGTCACACAGGGTGGTGCTGTCTTCGGCGAACATACGCCCAATCCTGCGGGCGTAGTCCTGATAACCCGCCACATCGGTGCGGGCCATGTCGAACACGCGCGCGGCACCGTCTTCGTCTTCAGGGGCAATCTGAAAAACCTCGCGGAAGGCCGTCACCTCATCACGCGTCACCTGCCCATCTGCCTTGGCCATCTTGGCCCCAAGGGCCACAACCGCGATTGCAAAGGCCACCGACCGCTCGGGCGGCGTTCGCAGTTTCTCGAAAACTGCGGTCAGGCTTTCGCCCTGCGCAAGCGCGCTGAGCGCGTCGGCTATTCGGGTCCAGATCGACATGGGCGCACACTAACGCGCAACGGCGCGGCTGTCAGGTGCGACAGATCACAGCGGTGTCAGAATTTTCTGCATCAGAACAAGATCCAGCCGCTGCCCCCATTTGAGGCCAACCTCGGGCATTTGTCCCACCTGTGTGAACCCAAGAGCCAGGTGGAATGCCACCGCCTGCGGATTGGCCGAGGAAATACACGCCACCAGCACATGCACATTGTCCGCTCTGGCACGGCCCTCCAACGCGGCCATCAGGGTGCGCCCGACCCCCTGCCCCCGGGCCTGCGGGGTCAACGCAATCGAGTGTTCTTTGCATTGCGCATATCCCGGGCCGGACCGAAAGGGCCCATAGGTGGCGTAACCTGCGATGGTATCGCCGATTTCGGCAACCAGAAAAGCCGGGCCGCGCGTGTGGATATCAGCGGCGACATTCTCGGTGCTGCGCAGATCGGTGGTGAAGGTGATCAGCGTATCGCCGATAACGGAATTGCTGATCGCGGCAATGGCGGGCGCATCTTTGATTGTGGCCTGCCGGATGCTCATTCCAGAACGCGCGGCCCGTGCGGCGTATCGAACTCGGCCCGTAACGCCGCCGGGCCGGTGTCGAACACCACATGTTCCAGTGCGCCTAATATATTCGCCAGCTCCAGAGCGTCCGGGTGGGTTACCACCAGCCGCCGCAACCGGCAGCCGCTCTCCTGCAACATCTGCGCCGGATACAGATCACCCTGCCACTGGATCAGCGCCGGAAACAGGTTGTCATACGGCAAGCGCCCATTGGGCGGCACAGCCATGCGCCAGCGCAACGCGCCGCGATCCAGATCAATCGGTTTTCCGACCCCGTCGGGAAAGAGCGTAAGCGACGCGTCGATATCCGGCACGCGACAAATCCAGTTGCTCAAGCGTGGTGGTCCTTCAAAACGATCCAGATCGAACCAGCGGGTTCTTGCAGGGGTCTCTGCCTGAGGATCAATGGCGATGGCCTCAAGATACAAGCCATCCCGCAGGCCCAGAAGGCGGTTATGGGTCCCGAATTTTGCGTGCTTGCCACCCGGCTGCAAGGCCACGCCCAGCGCCTGTTCGACATGCGCCGCGGCCTCTTCCAGCGTTTCGCCAGCCACCGCCAGATGATCGAGTAACATACACGTCTCTCCTGCCCTATTCGCTCAGATCGGCGGCTTCATAGCGCCGATCTGACAGGAGTTTCTCCTTAGAGGCAGAGAACCACAAGATTTTTCGTCGAAAAATCTCGGGCCGCCAAGCTCAAGATCAGGTGCGGGCTTCGCCAATCAGGCGCAGGATATCCTGTGCGGCTTCGGGAATATTGGTGCCCGGACCAAAGATTGCCTTGACGCCGTGATCATAGAGGAACTGATAGTCCTGCTGTGGGATCACGCCCCCGCAGATGACAAGAATATCCTCAGCCCCGGCCTTCTTCAGCTCCTCGACCAGTTGGGGTGCCAATGTCTTGTGCCCTGCTGCCTGCGACGAGATGCCAACCACGTGCACGTCATTGTCCACTGCATCCTGCGCGGCCTCGGCCGGGGTCTGGAACAACGGCCCCACATCCACGTCAAAGCCGATATCGGCAAAGGCGGTCGCGATCACCTTGGCCCCCCGGTCATGCCCGTCCTGCCCCATCTTGACCACCAGCAGGCGGGGGCGGCGGCCCTCGGCTTCGGCGAAGTCTTCGATGGATTTCTGGATCGCGGCAAAGCCTTCATCGCCTTCGTAAGCCGCGCCATAGACACCGGCCAGAGTTTTCACCTCGGCGCGATGACGGCCGAATTCCTTTTCCATTGCCATGCTGATCTCTCCTACGGATGCGCGGGCGCGGGCGGCCTCAACGGCGGCGGCCAGCAGGTTTCCCCCCTCGCGGGCGGTGTTGGTCAGAGCGTCCAGTGCCGCCTGACATGCGGCCGTATCACGAGTGGCGCGGATACGTTCGAGCCGCGCGACCTGCGCATCGCGCACGGCGACATTGTCGACATCCAGAATGTCGATCGGATCTTCCTGTTCCTTGCGGTATTTGTTGACCCCGACAATGACCTCTTCGCCCCGGTCAATCATCGCCTGACGACGCGCGGCGCTTTCCTCGATCCGCAGCTTGGGCATACCCGAGGCAACGGCCCTGGTCATGCCGCCCATCTCTTCGACCTCTTCCATCAGCGCCCACGCCTTTTCAACCAGTTCATTGGTCAGGCTTTCGACGTAATACGACCCGGCCAGCGGATCGACCACATCGGTCACGCCGGTTTCTTCCTGCAGCACCAGCTGCGTGTTCCGCGCGATGCGAGCCGAGAAATCGGTGGGCAAGGCAATCGCCTCGTCCAGAGCGTTGGTGTGCAGGGACTGAGTGCCGCCCAGAACCGCGCTCATCGCTTCATAGGCGGTGCGGATGACGTTGTTATAGGGGTCTTGTTCCTGCAGGCTGACGCCCGACGTTTGACAATGGGTACGCAACATCTTGGACCGCTCGGATTTCGCCCCAAAATCTGTCATCACCCGATGCCAGAGCGTGCGTGCGGCGCGCAGCTTGGCGATCTCCATAAAAAAGTTCATGCCGATGGCAAAGAAAAACGACAGACGGCCCGCGAATTTGTCCACATCCATTCCGGCCTGCGTTGCGGCGCGCACGTATTCGCGCCCGTCGGCCAGCGTATAGGCCAGTTCCTGCACCAGATTCGCCCCGGCCTCTTGCATGTGATAGCCCGAGATCGAGATCGAGTTGAACTTGGGCATCTCGTTCGAGGTGTACTCGATGATGTCCGAAATGATCCGCATCGACGGTTCAGGCGGATAAACATAGGTGTTGCGCACCATGAACTCTTTCAGAATGTCATTCTGAATAGTGCCGGACAGGAGCGATTTATCGTGGCCCTGCTCTTCGCCCGCGACAATGAAGCTTGCCAGAATCGGGATCACCGCACCGTTCATCGTCATCGAGACCGATACCTTGTCCAGCGGGATACCATCGAACAGGATTTTCATGTCCTCAACGCTGTCGATGGCCACACCGGCCTTACCCACATCGCCAACAACGCGCGGATGGTCACTGTCATAACCCCGGTGCGTCGCCAGATCGAACGCCACCGAAACCCCCTGCTGACCCGCAGCCAGATTGCGGCGGTAGAACGCGTTGGATTCCTCTGCCGTCGAGAAACCCGCATATTGGCGAATGGTCCACGGGCGGCCCGCATACATCGTGGCCTTCACACCGCGGGTAAATGGCCCGAACCCGGGCAAACCATCCATATGCGGTAAATCAGCGGTGTCTTCCCGGGTATAAAGCGGTTTGACGTCGATGCCTTCCAGCGTCTCTTTGGTCAGGTCGTCCAGGGGACGTCCACGCAGCTCTTTCTCGGCCAGCGCTTTCCAGTCCTTCGTGTCAGTCATCTCGATTTCCTCTGTTCAATTCGGGCATCAGAAGATGCAAGCCCGTGATCATTGTCATTTGTGTGACAGATAAGTTCAGCCAGCCCATCCGCACCCTCGGCCAGCCAGGCCAGATCATCCGCATAGTCAGCCCAAAGCTTCATCGCTTGTTCAACATTCAATCCGGAAGGGGCCGGTTTGGGCGCACCATTCAGCGCCAGCCCGTCCCCTGTTTCAGGTGCCGCGCGCGCCATGAGCACCTCAAGCTGAGCCTGCTGCTGACCGGCAAAATCCTCAAACGGCAGGACAAGCAGCGGGATACCCGGAAAAGCGCGACCCAGATCCGTGATCACGTCGCGCCAACTGCGTTTGCTGCGCACGATACGTCGCCAGGTTGCCTGCTGAATCGGCTCACGCCCCTGTCTGAACTTGTAGGCCGCCACAGAAGTCCAGTACATATCTAGCGCCCGAATGTTCAGGGCAAGTTTACTGACGCGGCCATCGAAAGCCTTTGCCAGCAGCAACCCGCGCTCATACAGGTTTGGATAGAGAGACGCATAGCCAATATTGCGTTCCATCGAACCGACAAAGTTTTCCTGACTGACCAAAAGCTGCGTCGCCCCCTGTTGTTCACACGCATCCAATTCGTCAGACAACGCCGCGCAAACCTCAGGCGTGAGTTTGTTCAGGCTGTTCAGGCCATTGGCCCGCGTATGCGCGGGATCCCAGTACACCACCCCTTGGCGTCTTAAGTCACGCGCATTGCGGCTTAGATAGTTTTGGAAACTGGTGGTTGCGCAGCGATGTGCACCACAATGCAGGATCACCTCCATCCGCGCACCTCTCTGGGCTGGTCCAGCCCTGTGGAGCGCAGATTTTTGATGGGCTTGCGCATTTCGCCAGTCGCAATCCTCTGAACAAAGGCTATATTCGATGGAACAGGAGGCCCCATGACACGCACGCTTGCCCTTGTTTTCTCGGCGCTATTCCCGCTGGCGGCTTTGGCTGCTGATGGCGCTGTATCATCAGATGACAGTTTCGTGCGCCCGGTCGGCGAAAGTGAGCTCAGCGAGTTTCTGTGGGTCAGCCGACCCATCGTCGTCTTCGCGGACACACCCGCCGACCCGAGGTTCCAGCAGCAGATCGATATGCTGCTGGACGGAGAAGACGCAATGCGGGATCGCGACGTGGTCGTGCTGACCGACACCGACCCGGATGCGCGCTCACCCATCCGGTCACAATTGCGGCCACGCGGGTTCCAGATGGTGTTCGTCGACAAGGATGGCGTGGTCAAGCTGCGCAAACCCAGCCCGTGGAGCGTGCGTGAGATTGGCCGTTCCATCGACAAAACCCCCTTGCGCGAACGTGAAATCCGCGAACGGCGCGAAGGCGGCTGAGGCATACGCCTCTTGTGAAATGTCCTTCGTTCACTTATATTTAATGCAGATGGGGCATAAGGCCCCTTCAGAACCCAAGGAAAGGAAAACCGGATGGAGAAAGATCCAAACATTCCGTTCACTCCGATCCCTGTGACAGGTCGGACGGGGCCGCGGCCTGGCTATTGATACGTGCGGCCAGCGCTTCGGCGGCAGCTGGCCCTTTTTCAGCATATTCCTTGATCAAACGTAGCGCGTGCTGGCCCATGGCAAACGCGTTTTTTCGCATTTCAAAGTAATCCTGATACATCAGGATGCGCCGTTCCTGCTGCATCCCCGGGCTGCGAAACGCCTCGCCCCTCATGTCGTCAGCCAGCGCTGTCATGGATTTTATCTGGCTGTAATAGGCCACAATCGCATCGATGGTGACACGGGGCAGAACCTCGATCTCGCCAACCAGTGAATCGTACAGGAAATCGTGATGCTCACGCGGGATGAAGGGGATAAACTTTTTGCTACCCCGCATTTGCGCCACGATGCGCGCCGCCTCGGTTTCCGCCTCACCCCTGTCCAGCAGAGTCTGCAGCGTGTAGCCGATCTCGGCATAAAGCGCCTTGTGATAATCCCGCAGCTTCTCGGCCTTGGCACGCTTGCGTTCCAACTCACTAAAGACGGCTGAGGTCAACCAGCCGGTCGCGATAACCAGCCCCGCTATGATCGCCTGCCACAGCCTGATCTCGATATCGTAAAACTGCGACAGAACCAGCAGCGGCGCGCCAAGAAATGCCAGAACCGGCAGCGCGATCGAGATCAGAAACTTGAAGATGACCGTATGCGTAACCTGCGCATCATCGCCAGTATGACGCAGATAAAGCCATCCTGATGCGCTGATCACCACCAGAAGCAAAGCAACGGACGGCCCCTTGTCCAAAGGCACGCCAAACGCCAGAACGGACAGTGCAAGAAACACCGCCGCAACGCCGCCTACCCAGACCAACAAGATCGCCATCCGTTGTTGCATGGATTATTCGAACTCCATAATCACGTCGTCCACGGCAAGGCTGTCACCCGGACCGGCATTAATCTTGGCAACCGTGCCTTTCTTTTCCGCGCGCAGGATGTTTTCCATCTTCATCGCCTCAACAGTGCAGAGCGCCTGCCCCTCCTGCACCTCCTGCCCGACCTCAACATCAATTTTGACGATCAGGCCCGGCATCGGGCAAAGCAACATTTTCGACGTATCCGGGGGCAGTTTTTCCGGCATCAAACGGGCCAGTTCAGCCTGACGCGGCGTGCGGACACGGACCTTGAGGTCCGCGCCCCGGTTTCGCACACGGAACCCGCCCGAGATCTTGCCGACCTTTAAAACCAGCGGGCTCTGATCAACGTCCAGAAGGGCCAGCTGATCCCCCGGTGTCCAATCCGATGTCACACGCAACACGCTACCATCAGCGAATGTAACGCTAGAGCCCTCCTGATCCGCCTCGATGGTGACCTCGAACTCCTGATCCTGCAAAGTTACGACCCAGTCCGCGCCAACCTTGCGTTCGTGGTTATCCATACGCCCCGAAACGCGGGTCCGGCGAATTTCGGCAACCCGGTGCATGGCCGCGCAAGACGCAGCAATACGGCGCAGGTCTTCTGCGGGCAATTCGACACCTTCGAACCCTTCCGGATATTCTTCGGCGATGAAAGCTGTCGTCATGTCGCCACTGATGAACTTGGGATGATCCATCACTGCCGACAGGAACGGAAGGTTGTGGCCTATGCCCTCAACCTCGAAACTGTCCAGCGCCACGCGCATCGCCTCGATCGCCTGTTCGCGGGTCGGCGCCCAGGTGCAGAGTTTGGCGATCATGGGGTCATAGTACATGCTGATCTCACCGCCCTCATAGACGCCGGTATCATTGCGCACCGCTGCCGTACCTTCGGGGGCTTCGCCCTGCCATTTGCCATTCACGAGCATTGGGCCCGCCGCCGTTTCCTGTGGCGGGCGATAACGCGTCAAACGGCCAATCGAAGGCAAGAAACCACGATACGGGTCCTCTGCATAAAGCCGATTTTCAATCGCCCAACCGGTCAGTTTCACGTCCTCTTGCGCGATCGTCAGCTTCTCATCCGCCGCGACGCGGATCATTTGCTCGACCAGATCGACACCCGTGATCAGCTCGGTTACCGGATGCTCCACCTGCAGGCGGGTGTTCATTTCGAGGAAATAAAAGTTCTTGTCGCCGTCCACGATAAACTCGACTGTGCCCGCGCTGGCATAATCCACAGCCTTGGCCAAAGCGACGGCCTGCTCCCCCATTGCTTTACGGGTTGCCACGTCAAGGAAGGGCGATGGGGCTTCTTCCACCACTTTCTGGTTGCGACGCTGGATCGAGCATTCGCGTTCACCCAGATAGATACCATTACCATGGCTGTCGCACAGAACCTGAATTTCGATGTGACGCGGCTGGGTTACGAATTTCTCGATGAAGATCCGGTCGTCCCCAAAGGAATTCGCCGCCTCGTTCTTGGACGATTGGAAACCTTCGCGCGCCTCGTCATCATTCCAGGCGATCCGCATCCCCTTGCCGCCGCCCCCGGCGCTGGCCTTGATCATCACCGGATAGCCGATCTGGTTCGAGATTTTCACGGCCTCTTCCGCATCCTCGATCAGACCCATATAGCCGGGCACGGTCGAAACACCTGCATCCTGCGCAATCTTTTTCGAGGTGATCTTGTCGCCCATGCTTTCAATCGCCCCTACCGGCGGGCCGACAAAAGCAACACCGGCGGCATCCAGCGCCTCGGCGAATTTGGCGTTTTCCGACAGGAAACCATATCCCGGATGAACGGCCTGCGCACCGCTTTGACGGATCGCATCCATCACCTTGTCAATCACGATATAGGATTGGTTCGCTGGCGGCGGGCCGATATGCACCGCCTCATCTGCCATCGACACATGCAGCGCGTTCTTGTCCGCATCCGAATAAATGGCAACGGTGCCAATCCCCATCTTGCGAGCGGTCTTGATGACCCGGCAGGCGATCTCGCCCCGGTTGGCGATCAGGATCTTGTTGAACATGGAACGTCCTTTGTCTTGATGGTCTGGAAACGCGAAACGCCGCCACGGGGCGTTAACCCCGCAGCGGCGTAATGCGCGAAAACGGTCGGGGCGTCGACCGCCCCCGGGAATTCGGTGTCAGTTACAGTTGTTCTGCGTCTTGCAGTAAAGCACGTTGCCCGCGGCCCCAACGGCTGCGCCGAACAACGGGTCGGCATTGAGGACCGCCGCCCCCAACGCCCCTGCGCCACCCCCCAGCAAGGCCTGTTCACCAGTGGAATCGCCACAGGCCGCCAGGCCCGCGCAGGTTGCCAATGCAAGGATAATTCGTGAGCTCTGCATGAGTTCTGCCCTTTTTGATTTCTTGTTGCCTTTGACCGCAGATGCCGATTTTGCACGTTGTTATGCAATAACACAGGCCGCATCCCCGGAAATTGCGCAGTTTTCCGCCAGCTTCTGCGCGCGCCGGGCAAAAAGAAAACCGCAGACAGGATCATGCGGGGAACACGAGCCTGCCTGCGGAAGGAAGGGGTACGGAATAGTAGGTGCTTGTGCGACGCAGGCAAAGTAGAGTCGCACGGCCTCTGGACTGTGCACAGACCAATCCGGGGCGACAACCAATGATTGTTTCCGTTTGTGATTCCGGCTGAAACCTGCCCATCAAGCCAAACCTCACGCAGATTTGCGCCGACACGACAATGGTTGCGATAACGGTGATCGAGCTTGAACCCAGTCGCGGGAAACCCTGTCACGTTTCCGTTACAAATTGCATCCACCCGGCTGGGAAGCGCGTAAAACTCTTCACGAAAAAGCGATCGGGAAGTTGCGAAAAAATTAAATTTTGTCAGCAATTTAAACAGTAATTTCACCGTTCCGTGAATGGAGGGGAATTCCATCTCACGTTTGCTTGAGAAATTTTGTGAATTTCCTCTCAGTTTGGTGATTTCCATCAAATTCGCTTGCGTGAAAATGTATCCGTGCACACTCGCACACAAGGAACTATCCCCATGATAAATAAGGGTAAAACTGCTAGCCTGCTTGCTGCCAGCGCGCTTTCCGTGACTGGTATGCAGGCCCTGGCACAAGACGCGCAAACACAATCCGAACTGGACGCTTTGCGCGCCAGAGTCGAGGCGCTGGAGGCCGGCAAAGTCGGCACGAGCGGCGGAGATCTGCGGATCGGCAACACGACACTGGATGTCTACGGCTACATCAAAGCTGACTTCTTCTACGATTTCGACTTCGAACTGGGCGATACAGCCAACACCTCGGAGATCGGTGAGCCCGACAACGCGACCAGCGGCACGTTTGGCGCAACCGTTCGCCAATCGCGGATCGGCCTGCGCACCAGCACGCCCAGCGCGATCGGTGAAATCGGTGGTCAGCTGGAACTGGACCTGTTCGCCAGCAACGGTACTGCCGAACTGCGTCTGCGCCATGCCAACATCACCATCGGTGACCATTGGCTGATCGGTCAGACCTGGACCAACTTCCAGCCGCTGGACAGCTATCCGACGTCCGTCGAATTCGACGGTCCGGTTGGTATTGCCTTCGCTCGTGTGCCGCAGGTGCGCTATACGAACTCGTTCGGCCTTCAAAACACCAGCTTCGCTGTGTCCATCGAAGAGAATGTTGGCGGCTCGAACTCGAACGATCCTATCTTCACAGGATCGGCAGAATACAACGACGGCACATTCCTCGCCCGCGCCGCAGTCCTTTACGGCAAAGCTGAAAGCGGCGATGTTGAGGTCGACCAGACCGGTTATACCCTGTCTGCTTCCGTCCGTCCTTGGGAAGGCGGCCTGTTCCAGGTCAACTATGTCGACGGTGAGGCCCTCGGGCCGTATCTGATCGGTGCAGGTGACGCCATCGTCGGCGGTGAAGCCAATGACGTTGACGGTTTCACCGTCGAGTTCCGTCAGGACATCGGTGAAAAATGGAACGTCGGTGTCGCCTACGGTGAAGAAAACTATGACCTGCCGACCTCGACAGGTGATTTGGCCTTCACCGACAAAGAAACCGTTCACTTCAACGTGTTCTACAAAGCGACAGACGATCTGACCTTCAGCGCCGAATACTTCTATGGCGAGCGGAATGATGTGAACTCTGGCCGCGACTTTGACGCAAGCCGTATCCAGTTGGCAGCACAGCTGAACTTCTGATACATGCAATTCACCCTGCCCGTTCGCGGGCAGGGTTTCACTATCGTGAAAGACCTGAGTGGTATGCGCAGCAGCCGCCAGCAAGATCAGTTCACCCCGTCGAAAATATCCGGAAATGATTGACGCGCGGCACCCGGATCAATGACAAGCAATGCGTCATAGCTGGCCGGATCAAACGGATCTTCGGCAGCAACTACTTCGCGTTCAAACAACCAGCTCAACCGACCGGCATCCAGATTGCCCCGCTCAAAGGGCTGATCCCCGAAATGCGCCCACAGGGCCTCGATAAACGCCGCATCCGCACGCTTGTCAGCAGGCTTGCGATCCCGGAAACGTTCGCGCCGGGTCAGCGGGGTCACACCTTTGGGATTGGCGCGCCGGATCGTGAACTGAAAGTCAGTGCCCGGCAGACGCCCTGGGAAACCACGGTGTTTCAGCATGATGAAACCTCGCCGGTCTTGGTTTTGAACAAATGAGAGAAAAGGCAGATCTGCCAGTACGAAGCGATCATATGCACCTCTGTTACGTTGGGGTATCGGCACCCTGAGAACACGTGTTCATGGTCAGAGTGCCTCCCAGATACACATGGATTGCTCCAGACGGTAGACCTCGAAAAACTGGGTCACATCGGGATCGGACGCGCCAAATTCAACCGCCCGATCCGAGAACGAGATCACCACACGGGCAGGTTCCAGTTCGTGTTGCGCGACATAAGGAATTGCCAGCGTCTGGCACAGATGCGCCATGTCGATCACCGATACATCGTAAGAGATCTGGCCCACTGTCGAGCCGATCTTGGGCGCGATAAAACGAAACCGGACCCAAAGTTCACCGGGATTGGTATCGAGCAACACATTGCCGAGCTCGACCGGTTGTCCCGAAGGGACCGGCAAAAGGTTGTTGGCCAGTGTTGTGCTGGCGGCTGAGGCCACCGCAAGCGCCAAAGCGCAACCCCAAAGCCGCCAAGGGCGGTCTCCTCCCTTCGGGGTTGCGTGCGCCTGCGCGTTCTTATCTCGGATCAGCTGGGTCATGGTCTGGTGGCAGGATGAAGCATTACAATGGAATATTGTCATGCTTCTTCCACGGGTTCTTCAACTGCTTACCCCGCAGGCTCGCAAAAGCCCGTGACACGCGCCGACGCGTGGATTGGGGCATGATCACTTCATCAATGAAACCGCGCTCGGCGGCCACAAAGGGGTTGGCAAAGCGATCTTCGTAATCCTGCGTGTGCTGGGCAATTTTTTCAGCATCACCCAGATCAGCGCGATGGATGATCTCGGTCGCGCCTTTGGCCCCCATCACCGCAATTTCAGCCGTAGGCCACGCATAGTTAAAATCTCCGCGCAGGTGTTTGGAGGCCATAACGTCATAGGCCCCCCCATACGCTTTGCGGGTAATCACGGTAACTTTGGGCACCGTGGCTTCGCCGTAAGCAAACAGCAGCTTGGCACCATGCTTGATCACGCCACCATATTCCTGCGATGTCCCCGGCAAAAAGCCCGGAACATCGACGAAGGTGAGAATCGGGATTTCAAAGCAGTCGCAAAAGCGCACGAACCGGGCCGCTTTGCGGGAACTGTCGATATCCAGACACCCGGCCAGAACCATCGGCTGGTTTGCGACCACGCCAACGGTCTGCCCCTCAAGACGGATGAAGCCGGTGATGATATTTTTGGCGTAGTCTTCCTGTATCTCGTAAAAATCGCCCTCATCCGCCACCTTGGTGATAAGCTCTTTCATGTCATAAGGCGTGTTCGGGTTGTCCGGAACCAGCGTATCCAGCGAGGTTTCAATCCGGTTGGGTTCGTCAAAAAACGGGCGAACCGGTGGTTTCTCACGGTTGTTAAGTGGCAGGAAATCGACCAGGCGGCGCACTTCGGCCAGCGCC
Organism: Rhodobacteraceae bacterium KLH11; assembly: GCA_000158135.1. Taxonomy (GTDB): domain Bacteria; phylum Pseudomonadota; class Alphaproteobacteria; order Rhodobacterales; family Rhodobacteraceae; genus Ruegeria. The sequence goes on along the minus strand of DS999531.1, from coordinate 2,107,474 downwards.
TCAACATCGTTTTCGAACGCGCCGTCAGCGACCGAGGACTTCTTGGTATGGGTCGAGGCACCGCCCAGTTCTTCGGCGGTGACAACCTCATTGGTGACGGTTTTCACAACATCGGGGCCGGTCACGAACATGTAAGAGGTATCTTTGACCATGAAGATAAAGTCGGTCATGGCCGGGCTATACACCGCCCCACCGGCGCAAGGGCCCATGATCACGCTGATCTGCGGCACTACGCCCGAGGCCATGATATTGCGTTGAAATACCTCGGCATACCCCGCAAGCGAGGCCACACCTTCCTGAATACGCGCACCACCTGAATCGTTGATCCCAATCAATGGTGCGCCGTTCTGCACCGCCATATCCATGATCTTGCAGATCTTCTGCGCATGGGTTTCCGATAACGAGCCGCCAAATACGGTGAAATCCTGACTAAACACATAGACCATGCGGCCGTTGATCGTGCCCCAGCCAGTCACCACCCCATCGCCTGCAGGCTTTTGTTTTTCCATACCGAAATCGGTGCAACGATGGCTGACAAACATGTCGAACTCTTCAAAGCTGCCCTCATCGACCAGCAATTCGATCCGTTCTCGCGCAGTCAGCTTGCCGCGCGCATGCTGGGCATCGATGCGTTTCTGCCCGCCCCCCAATCGCGCATTGTCGCGACGGCCTTCAAGTTCGGAAAGGATATCTTTCATGACGGTGGTCTCCCATGAGATTTTGCGCGACTTTAACGGGATGGATCGCAAGACCAAAGGGATTTTCGGCAAATTTGCAAATTTCTGGAAATTACCCGAAATATAAATGCAAATTTGTTAATTAACACAACAAGTCACTACTGCGATGGCCTTTTCCGCGCGCAAGCTCTAGATGTGAACCATGCAGTTCAGATCATCCTCTGTCAGCCGTACACCCCCAACGCTTGCGACGCTGGTATTGCTGTCGGGGCTGTCGGCGCTCAGCATGAACCTGTACCTGCCCAGCCTGCCTTTCATGGCCACCTATTTTCAGACCGACTACAAGGTCATGCAACTTTCGATTGCGCTGTACCTTCTGGTCAATGCGGTGCTTCAAATCCTGATCGGGCCTATTGCCGACAAGGCGGGGCGCAGACCGGTGCTGCTCTGGGGGTTGGCCCTGTTCCTGCTGGCAACGCTGGGTTGCATATACGCGCCAAATATCGAGACCTTTCTGGCCTTCAGAATGTTTCAGGCGGTGATCGTGGTTGGCATCGTTCTAAGTCGCGCAGCCGTGCGGGACATGTACGAACAGGATCAGGCCGCATCTATGCTCGGCTATGTCACGATGGGCATGGCCGTTGTTCCCATGATCGGGCCAGCGGTGGGCGGCTTGCTTGAAGAGGCATATGGCTGGAAAGCCAATTTCTGGCTGCCTTTCGCCCTAGCGGCACTGGCTTTGCTGCTGACCTACCGGGATTTTGGCGAGACCGCCGCAGCAAGTGGCAAAACCCTGATCCAGCAATTCCGCGAATATCCCGAATTGCTGATGTCACCCCGTTTCTGGGGCTATTCGCTGTCTTCGGCCTGCTCATCAGGCGCGTTCTTTGCCTATCTCGGCGGTGCCCCCTTTATCGGAACCGAGATGTTCGGCATGACCGCAGCCGAGGTTGGCGTGTATTTCGGCGCCCCCGCACTTGGCTATTTCTTCGGCAACTTCATCAGCGGCCGTTATTCTGTGCGTTTTGGTGTCAACCGGATGGTGTTGTGGGGCTGCTGCCTGAACGCATTCGGCGTCACCCTGTCGGCCCTGTTGTTCCTCACGGGAACTGGAACCGCGCTCAGTTTTTTCGGGTTGATGACCTTTGTCGGGCTGGGAAATGGCATGTCGATCCCAAACGCAACAGCCGGGGCGCTGTCAGTGCGCCCTCATCTGGCAGCCACCGCTTCGGGCCTGAGCGGAGCCATCATGCTCGGCGGCGGCGCGGCACTCAGCGCGACAGCCGGCGCGATGCTGACCCGTGAAACCGGCGCAATGCCCTTGTTATGGCTGATGCTGGCGACCGCTGTTCTGGCCATATGCGCCATCAGCAGCGTCATCTGGCGGGAAAAACAACTGGGCCTTTAGATCACTTGCGCCGATGGGTTTGCAAAGTTAGCTTGAAGTTTCAGGAAATCTGCAAAGAACCACCATGGCCACCCAAAAACTCTATGCGGGCGCAAAACTGCGCGAGATGCGCACGCGCCTGACCCTCACGCAAAAGGACTTTGCCACCAAGCTGGGGATATCCCTGCCGTACCTGAACCAGATGGAAAACAACAACCGCCCGATCTCAACAACGGTGGTTCTGGCGCTGGCACAGGAATTCGGTATGGACGTCACCGAACTCAGCACCGGCGACAGCGAGCGTCTGGTCTCGGATATGCGCGAAGCCCTCGCCGATCCTGTCTTTGCCGACACAATGCCGCCTTTGGCTGACCTCCGGTTGACCGCCTCAAACGCCCCTGCCCTCGCCCGCGCTTTCATCGAACTGCACCGCACCTACCGCCAGACCCATGAACGCCTCGCGTCTCTGGATGAGGCTTTGGGCCGCGAAGATGCCCGCATTCAAGCCAGCCCGTGGGAAGAGGTCCGGGATTTCTTCCACTATTGCGACAACTATATAGATGCCGTCGACCGTGCCGCCGAACGGTTTGCCAACCGCAGTGATGACACCAGCGGCATTCGCCAGGTCGCCCTGAACAGCCTGACCGAGCGCGGCATCAATGTGACCTTCAGCGATACTGAAACCCTGCGCAGCTATGACGCCGAAAGCAAAACACTGCAGCTGTCATCACGCGCGGCACCACAAACGCAGGTGTTCCAATTGCTCCTGCAAGTCGCGCTGATCAGTCAGGACAAACTGCTGGAGGCCACGCTGGACTTTGCCCGTTTTCAAAGCGAAGAAGCCCGCGCAATAGCCAAGATCGGTCTGGCCAACTATTTCGCGGGTGCCTCACTGATGCCTTACGGCGCCTTCCTTGCCGCCGCACGGGATTATCGCCACGATCTGGAACTGCTCAGCAACCGTTTCGGCGCTTCGATCGAACAGGTGGCCCATCGCCTCTCCACCTTACAGCGCCCCGGTGCCAAAGGCATCCCGTTCTTCTTCGTGCGCGTCGATCAGGCCGGAACGATCACCAAACGCCACTCGGCCACTCGGCTGCAATTCGCCCGCTTTGGCGGGGCCTGCCCGCTTTGGAATGTCCACCGGGCCTTTGAAACCCCCGGCCATTTCCTGCAACAATTGGCCGAAACGCCCGATGGCGTGCGTTATATCTCACTGGCATGCGACGTGTCGAAATCCGGCGGATCATTTGGCGCGCCCATCCGCCGCTATGCCATCGCTTTGGGTTGCGAAGTTCGCCATGCCGAGGCACTGGTCTATGCCGACAATCTCGACATCAACAACGCCAGCGCCTTCGAACCCATCGGCATTTCCTGCCGCATCTGTGAACGCCAAACCTGCCACCAGCGCTCGGTCCCGCCGCTGGAACGCCGCCTGACAATCAACGCCCATACCCGCGGCACCCTGCCCTACGAAGTCACCTGATCTTCTTCTGTTCAAAAATATCTCGGGGGAGTCGCGGCCTGCCGCGACGGGGGCAGAGCCCCCGCCTGACCATCAGCTTTTCGACAAAATCGCCCAGATTTCATCCTTGAGCGCGGCACGTTTCTTGCGCAACTCAACCTCGGCCAGTTCCTCCATCGGCTCGATATTGGTTTCCGCACGGTGCACGACACGGTTGATCTCGTGATATTCGTCCGCCAGCCGTGCGAAATGCGCATCCGTTTGTTTGAGCCGGCTCATCAGAGCAACCTTGTCGGGAAATTCTTCAGCCAGTTCATGCGGGGTATGGGACATCCTGTTCGCTCCTTTATGTCAACACTGCATTCAAGAGGTAGAGCGCGCCTCACAACACCGCTTTGACCCCGATCAAATCGCCATCCATGCTCGGCGCGGCAACAAACATGTGCCCAGCGCTATCGCTGCGCAACCTCCCATCTCGGGCTGATCCATGGCTTGTCATTAGCTCTGGCCAGCGGCGCCTTCCCAAGCAGATGATCCGATATTTTCTCGCCCACCATGATCGACGGAGCATTCAGATTACCATTGGTAACCTGAGGAAAGATTGAGCTGTCGGCAACGCGCAAACCATCCACACCGATCACCCGACCTTTCGGATCTACTACGGCATGCGCGTCATCTGCTCGCCCCATGCGACAGGTTCCGCAAGGATGATAAGCGCTTTCAGCGTGTTCGGCGATGAAGGCGTTCAACTCTTCATCGGTCTGGACAGCTGATCCCGGCTGGATTTCCTTACCCGCGAAGGGCTTGAATGCCTCTTGCCCGAAAATCTCCCGCGTTAAGCGAATACATGTCCGGAACTCGTCCCAATCCTGATCATGGCTCATATAGTTGAAACGGATCACCGGTGCGTCCTCAACCTTGGCCGAGCGCAATGTCACCACTCCCCGCGACGGTGACCGCATCGGCCCCACATGCGCCTGAAACCCATGCCCTTCAGCCGCTGCCTTGCCATCATAGCGCACGGCCATCGGCAGGAAATGATATTGAATATCAGGATATTCCACACCGGGGCGTGAACGGATGAAAGCCGCGCTTTCAAACTGGTTCGACGCGCCCAGACCCGTCTTTGTAAACAACCACTGAGCCCCGATCACACCCTTGCTGAACAGGTTCCAGTGTTTATAGAGCGTGATCGGCTGCAAAGAGGCTTGCTGGATGTAAAGCTCAAGATGATCCTGCAGGTTGGCTCCAACGCCGGGCCGGTCAGCAACCAGCGTGATGCCATGTTCCGCAAGATGCGCAGCAGGTCCGATACCAGACAGCATCAGCAGCTTGGGCGAGTTGATGGAAGAGGCCGCCAGCACAACCTCACGCCGCGCCCGGATGATTTCATGTTTCCCTCCGCGGATCAGTTCAACACCGGTTGCGCGCCCGTCTTCGACAATCACGCGCGCAGCAAGGCCCCGAACAATATCGCAATTCCGGCGCCTGAGGGCGGGCTTCAGATAGGCATTCGCCGCCGACCAGCGCCGTCCCTTCCAGACGGTCTGTTCCATCGGCCCGAAACCTTCCTGTTTCTCGCCATTATAATCTCCGGTAACCTCATAGCCCGCCTGCTGACCTGCATCGACAAAAGCCTTGAACAGCGGGTTCTCACGCGGTCCACGTGAGACATGCAGCGGGCCATCTGTGCCCCGCCATGCATGGTCGCCCCCGTGGCCGCCATCATGCCAGGTTTCCATACGTTTGAAATAGGGCAATACGTCAGCATAAGACCATCCGTCTGCGCCCATCTCGGCCCAGGTGTCAAAATCGCGGGCATGCCCGCGCACATAGACCATTCCGTTGATCGAGGATGATCCACCGATTACCTTGCCCCGCGGGCAAGCCAGACGGCGATTGTTCAGATGTGGTTCGGGTTCGGATTTGTAGCCCCAGTCGTAGCGCGCCATATTCATCGGATAGCTGAGTGCAGCCGGCATCTGGATAAACGGCCCGGCATCGGTACCGCCATGTTCAATCACCAGAACCGAGGCCCCCGCTTCGCTCAGACGATACGCCATCGCACAACCGGCCGATCCTGCGCCGATGATGACAAAATCTGCTTCCATTTTCGCGTCTCCAGTACCGCGCGGGACAAGATTTTTCGTCGAAAAATCTCATTGCCTCCGGCGGGAGTATTTTCAAAAAGATGAAGAGATTACTCGCCGCGCGGGAAGCGTTGGCTGTCCTCTACGTCGTTCAGGTCCATATGGTTGCGCATGTAGCGTTCGGAAGCTTTTTGCAGCGGCTGATAATCCCATGGATAGTAGCCGCCTTGCCGCAACGCTTCGTAAACGACCCAACGGCGTGCCTGGCTGGCGCGTATTTCCGCATCAAAGCGTTCGAGATCCCAACGCGCCTCGGATTTGGCCCGTAGCGTTTGCAAGGTTCCGGCATGTTCCGGGCGATCAGCGAGGTTTGTCATCTCATGCGGATCGGCCTCAAGATCGAACAATTGATCCGGGTCCAGGGCACATCTGTTGTATTTCCACTTGCCATAACGCAGGGAAACCAGCGGCGCGTAGGAGGCCTCGGCAGCATATTCCATCGCCACCGGCGCTGCCCGCTCTTTGCCTTGTGCCAGCGGTACAAGGTTTTCGCCATCGGTCCAGGGGGCGATCTCCTCCATATCAACGCCTGCAAGCGCACCCAGTGTTGGGGTTACATCGATGGTTGAGACAGGCGTATCGATGCGCCCTGCAGGCAAACCGGGTGCTGAAATCATGAGCGGCACCCGAGAGGAGCCTTCAAAGAAGGTCATCTTGAACCACAGCCCGCGCTCTCCCAGCATGTCGCCGTGGTCTGACACGAAGAGAATGATCGCCTCTTGCCGTGTTGCTTCCAGAACATCCAGAATCTCGCCGACCTTGTCGTCCAGATAGGAGATATTGGCGAAATAGGCGCGGCGGGATTTGCGGATATCTTCGCGCGTGATGTCGAAGCTGCGCCAGTCATTGGCATCAAAGATACGTTTGGAATGCGGATCCTGATTGCCGTAACCGAGGTCCGCTATCTGAGGTTCCAGATGCGCGCAATCCTCGTACAAGTCCCAATATTTGCGCCGCGCCACATAGGGGTCATGCGGGTGGGTGAAGCTGACCGTCACGCACCAGGGGCGATCATCCTTGCCGCGCGCCAGATCATAGAGCTTGGATTTGGCGTGATAGGCAACCTCGTCATCATATTCCATCTGGTTGGAAATTTCTGCCACGCCTGCACCCGTGACCGAGCCCATATTGTGATACCACCAGTCGATACGTTCACCGGGTTTGCGATAATCCGGGGTCCAGCCAAAATCTGCGGGATAGATGTCGGTGGTCAGGCGATCTTCGAACCCGTGCAACTGATCGGGGCCGACAAAATGCATCTTGCCGGACAGACAGGTGTAATAGCCTGCGCGGCGCAGATGGTGGGCGTAGGTGGGGATATCGCTGCGAAACTCGGCCGCGTTGTCATAGACGCCGGTGCGCGAAGGCAGCTGGCCCGACATAAAGCTGGCCCGCCCCGGCGCGCACAGGGGTGAAGCGGTATATGCATTGGCAAATCGCGCAGAACGCGCGGCCAGCTTTTTCAGGTTTGGCGCATGCAACCAGTCTGCGGGACCGTCTGGAAAAAGGGTTCCGTTGAGCTGATCCACCATCAGGATCAGAATATTCGGCTTGGTCATGTTTCGGCTTTCAGAAATGTCTGCATCACCCGCTGCGCATGCTGCACGGCGAGCTGCGGTTTTTGTGGGGCGTTCAGGGCGGCGTGAATATACAACCCGTCTATCAGCGCGATCATGTCCTCGGCGGCCTCAACCGGATTCTGCATCACCGGGCGCAATGCGTGGATCAGGTTCGATCGGATACGGGATTGGTAGATCTGCCAGAGCCGCAGCGCGTCATCATTGGTTTGCGCCAGCACATAAAAGGTCATCCAGGCGGCGATCACATCGGACGTAAAACAGGAGGGCGCGAAACATGCACGGATGATGGCCTGCGCCCTCTCTTGCGGTGCGGCAGAGCTGAGCTGTGCCCGCGCCTCAGCCCCGAAATCAGACAGGATACGGCGCATCGCGGCCAGGAAAATCTGCTCTTTACCCCCAAAATAGTGATGTGCCAAAGCGCTGGACATGCCTGCCCGCTTGGCAATCTGGCTGACGGTAACATCCAGAGATTTCTGCACTCCAAGCTCGGCAATTGTCGCTTTGACGATTGCATCCCGACGGATAGGCTCCATTCCGAGTTTCGGCATCTCTGGTCCCCTGCCAAACTTAGCTCTGGGAAAGGCTAGGGAATTTTTATTGACCCGTCAATCAATAACGATTCAGCGGTGGATTGAAGGGTTTTCGGAACCCTGAGGCGGTGTCGGCGATGTTGAGCCATTTCGACTCAGTTTAGCCTCACGCCAGGTGATGAAACTGATGGCGGCGAGGATCAGGGTCCCCCCGGCGATGACCCAGGCATCAATGCGTTCGTGAAAGGCCAGAGCGCCCAGCAGAGTAGCCCAGATCAGCTGAAGAAACGTCACCGGCTGGGTGACAGCAACAGGGGCCGCCTGCAGTGCCAGGGTCATGAAGTAGTGCCCCGCAGTGGCAAAACTGGCGACCACGAACAGAATCCCGAGATTTTGCAGGCTGGGTGGCTCCCACACGGCGATGGCGAACGGGATCAGTGCGATCGTGACCCAGATCGACAAATGCGCCACCACAGCCGAGGGGCGAATATCGCGCACCATAACCTTGGCCAGCAGATATGAGCCCCCAAGCGCCAGTGTGGTTCCCAGCATGGCAAAATGGCCCGATTGAACCTCGCGGAACCCCGGACGCAAAATGATCAACACGCCGATAACAGCCACTGCAATTGCGGCGATCCGGCGAAAGGCCAGTTTTTCCCCAAGAAACAGGGCGGCCCCCAGGGTGACATAGATCGGCGTCATATAGTTCATTGCCGTCACCTCGGCCAGCGGGATGCGGGTCATGGCAAAGAACCACAGCATCACAGCGACAGCGTGGACCACGCCGCGCAACCCGAACAGCGTCAGGTTGCGTGGGGTCAGCGGCGTGTCAATGATTGCGCGCAGGGCTGGCAGCAGAAAGACCAACCCCAGCACATAGCGCAGAAAAGCCGCCTGAATCGGGTTCATACTGGTCCCCAGCACTTTGACCAGCGCATTCATCCCAACAAAAGACAGCCCCGCGGCCAACATCCAGAACATGCCGGCAAGCGGGCGGTTTTGATCGGTGGGTGCGGTCATGAAGACGGTTGAACACCGAATTCCAGCCCGGAACAACCCTTCACATGACAACAAGTTTCAAAGCGATCATAAGCATAACCGCTCCGATCACCACATCCAGAATTTGCCAGGCACTTGGTCGGGTGAAGACGGGGGAAAGAATCCTCGCCCCGTATCCCAACGAAAAGAAGAAAACAAAGCTTGATGTCATCGCTCCGATGGCAAACGCCAGCCGATCGGCATACTGGGCCGAGATCGACCCGATCAGCACCACGGTATCCAGATACACATGCGGGTTGAGCCAGGTGAACGCCATCACCGTCAGCAACGCCGCGCGCAAACTGGTGCGCTGCCCTCCGTCGATCTCCATCACCGCCCCGCCCTGCCAGGCAGAGCGGAAACTGCGCAAGCCATACCATGTCAGGAATACGGCACCGCCATACCGCATCACGGTTTCAAACTGTGGCACTGCCTGCGCCAATGTACCAAACCCGGCAACGCCCGCCCCTATGAGGATGGCATCAGAGACCGCGCAGGTCAGACATAAGGCAAAGACATGCTCGCGCCGCAAACCCTGACGCAACACAAAGGCGTTCTGGGCACCGATGGCCAGTATCAGGCTGAAGCCAAGGGCAAATCCGGCGATCATAGATGAAAACATGCAGCCTCCTGTGGTTGGGCGTTGACTACATGGTTCAGGCAGGCCTATCAAATTAAAGAGAATAATCAGAATTAAGTTTCACTAATGCTGCTTGACCCCCATCACCTTTCGGCGCTCGCGGCGATTTTGCGTCACGGCAGTTTTGAAGCCGCCGCATCAGAACTGTCGGTCACCCCGTCTGCCATCTCGCAGCGGATCAAAGCGCTGGAGGATCGGGTTGGGGCCGCTCTGATCCAGCGCGGCGTGCCCTGCACCGGAACCCCGGCGGGGTTGCGGATTGCCCGCCATGCGGAAGATATCAGGCTGCTGGAAGCCAAGCTGGCACGGGAACTGACGCTGGATTCGCAAGAAGGCCCGGCCCGCGTGCGCGTCGCCCTTCCGGCCGACAGCCTGGCCACCTGGTTCATTGACGCGATGGCGCAGGCCGGAGAGATGTTGTTTGATCTCGTGCTCGACGATCAGGATCATTCAGCCGACTGGCTGCGGCGCGGTGAGGTCAGTGCGGCGATCACCGTGGGCGGGCAAGCCGTCACCGGTTGCGATGCGATGGCATTGGGAACCCTGCGCTATTTGCCAACGGCAAGCCCCATATTCATGGGGCGCTGGTTTGCAGATGGGGTTTCTGTCAAGACACTGGCCCACGCCCCCAATCTGACGTTCAATCGCAAGGACAGCCTGCAGAAGACATGGATCACCGCCCAGACAGGCAGGCGGCTGTCGCCACCATCCCATTTCCTGCCGTCATCAAACGGCTTTGTCGAAGCTGCCATCGCCGGGCTGGGTTGGGGGATGAATCCAGACGCTCTTGTCGACGAAGCCCTTGCAGACGGTCGGCTATGCGAACTTATTCCCAACGCGCCCCTCGATGTGGAACTGACTTGGCAGATCGGGCGTGTGCTCGCCCCGGCCCTCGCGCCGTTGACCCGGGCGGTCCGTCAGGCGGCAGCTGAAAAGCTGATCCCGGCAGGCCAACCCGGCTAGGCCTGCGGGTTCTCAACCTTCTGTGGCAGAACGAGGCGATAGCACGCAAATGCCGACCAGATACTGACCAGCACGATGAAAACAATCGCCGATGCGACCTCATGCATATGGGCCACCGCGGCCAATGCGGCGGAAAGGCCAACAGCCGAGAGGCGGCACAGGGCCTTGATCGCTGCCGCACCCTGAATGCGCTGCTCCTTCGGAGCGACGTCGAGAAAATACAGCTTTCGCGCGCTTGAAATCCCCGTTGTCGCCACCGAGACCACGAACAGCGCAATCGCGTGCAGATGTACATCGTGATCAACCTGCAGATAGTGAAACGTCAGCAGCACAATCCCCGTGACAGCCACCATCAGATTCCCCGTGACCATCACCGCGCGATGCGATTTCATGTTTACAACCTGCCACAGCGGGGCCGACACCAGATAACCCGAGGCCGATGAGATGATCATCGCGGTCAGCCCCTTGGCAGATGCATGATGCGCCTCGGCCGCGATCAGGGCGAAGAACGGGACAGAGAGCGATACCACCACAAGCGGCAGACGCATGACCAGATAACGGCGGAACCACGCCTGCTCGAACATACCCAGTATATCGGCGATGACGTCCCGCAACGAGCGATGTGTGACTGGCTTGCGTTTCTGGTCTTCCGCTTCATCGGGAACACTTTCGGCCATGCCCAGAATGCACAGCGCCGAAAACAGGAAAAACGTGACCGACGCCGCAATGACTGCCGAGTGTCGCGAAAAGGGCGGGTTCTCTTTCGTGATCTGATGTATCAGCAACGCCAACCCGATTGCGCCAAGCCCACCTGCGCCCAGTTGAAGATAGCGAATGACCATCCGGGATTTCGACTTCAGATGATCTCCGAACAGATCAGACAGCATCAGTGCCTGACATTCCTCGATCAAGCCGATGAGGAAAAACGCCGCCACAAATGCGATCGCGGTCAGGGTCACATTGCCCGTCACGGCGATGGCCAATGCCATCACCAGACAACCGCCCAGCCCCAGTTCGGTCAGTGCGATACCGCGTTTCTTTCTGGCCTGCGCTGCAATCGGATGTGCCAGAAACACATCCGAAATCATGCTGCCCGCCATGCGGATCGAGACCAAAGCGCCTGCCAGAAACATCGGCAATTCCAATGAAACCGCAAGAAACGGCAATACGATCGAAGGGCTTCCCAGAGTCCATGCGACTTGAGACAGAATGCTTTGCCCCGCCAGAACCGACACATTGCGCCGGGCCGGGCCAAGAGAGTTACTCGTCAACTGCTTCGCGCCGCGTGGTGTTGCCACAATTGCCTTTCCGGATCGTCAATCTGATCCGACCAACTGTATAGACAGGGGCGTTTCAGACCAAGAGTTCTGTTTGCGGCACCCCGGCAACAGAAAAACCCGGCCATCCGGCCGGGCTTTCAATCCTACAGCGAAAGCTGGCGTGTCAGAGCTGCGCCATAACCTCATCTGTTGCTTCAAAGTTGGTTGTCACGCGCTGGACATCGTCGTCGTCTTCCAGTGCATCAACCAGCTTCATCAGCTTCTGCATGTCTTCCAGACCCAATTCGGTGGTGGTGGTGGGTTTCCACACCAGCTTGGTCGATTCAGATTCGCCCAACGCACCTTCCAGCGCATTCGAGACATCGTTCAGATCGGTATCCGCGCACCAGATGATGTGCCCGTCTTCCGAGCTTTCGACATCCTCGGCGCCCGCTTCGATGGCGGCCTCAAATATCGTATCCGCATCGCCCGCATCGGCCTGATAGACCACCTCGCCCTTGCGGTCGAACATGAACCCGACCGAGCCGGTCTCGCCCAGATTGCCGCCATTCTTGGAAAAGGTCGACCGCACGGTGGATGCGGTACGGTTGCGGTTGTCGGTCATCGTTTCGACGATCACGGCCACGCCGTTGGGGCCGTAGCCCTCATACCGGATTTCCTCGTATTCGTCGCCTTCGCCCGCAACGGATTTCTTGATCGCGCGGTCGATCACGTCCTTGGGGACCGAGTTCGACTTGGCCTCTTTCACCGCCAGACGCAGGCGCGGGTTCTTGTCAGGATCAGGGTCGCCCATCTTGGCGGCGACGGTGATTTCCTTCGACAGTTTGGAAAACAGTTTGGACCGCGCGGCGTCCTGACGTCCCTTGCGGTGCTGGATGTTGGCCCATTTGGAATGGCCTGCCATGATGCGTCCTCGTCCTTCGTGATTGCGTATTTGGCGCTCATATAGACGTTTGCGGGGGGCGGGATCAAGGGATCGGCTTGCCCCGCGTTCACCTGTGGCTATGGTGACCGTATGACGACAGATCAAATTATTCTTTTTTCCCTTTTCATCGCCGTGTTCGGAATGCTGCTGTGGGGCAGGTTCCGCTATGATCTTGTGGCCTTCACTGCACTGATGATCGCCGTTACTTTGGGCGTTGTCCCGGTTGACAGCGCCTTTGCCGGGTTCGGCCATCCCGCAACCATCATCGTGGCGCTGGTGCTTGTGGTATCTGCCGGTCTGGTGCGGTCAGGTGCTGTGTTTATGATCACGCGCACGCTGGTCGATGCCTCGCGCGGGCTTGGCGCGCATATCGCGCTGATGGGCGGGATCGGGGCGGTTCTGTCAGCCTTCATGAATAACGTCGCAGCGCTGGCACTGTTGATGCCGGTTGATATCCAGACCGCCCGCAAGGCGGCGCGCCCGGTCGGGCTGTCGCTGATGCCGCTTAGTTTTGCGACGATCCTCGGTGGCATGGCCACCCTGATCGGGACGCCACCCAATATTATCATCGCCTCAATCCGGGCCGAAACGCTGGGTGAGCCATTTCGCATGTTCGATTTCGCCCCTGTCGGTGGCATTGCGGCCATTGCCGGTCTGGCCTTTGTGGCGCTGATCGGTTGGCGGCTGATCCCGAACCGTGGTCCGCAGCAGGAAACATCCGAAGTGCTGGCCGAATACATCGCGGAACTGACGATCCCGCCCGAGTCGCCGCATATCGGCAAGCGGGTCAGCGAGCTTTATGAGGCTGCCGAAAAATCCGATGTCGCCATCATCGGTTTGATCCGTGATGGCAAACGGCGCTATGGCCGGTCAACCCACGCCACTCTGCGGGAGGGTGACGCGCTGGTGCTTGAGGCCCGCCCCGAGGCGCTGGACGAATTCCGCGCCGCGCTGAACCTCGATTTCTCGGACACGCGCCGCCAAGAGGTTCTGACCGCCGAAGGCGACGGGCTTGAGGTGATCGAAGTTGTCGCCCCAGAAAGCGCCCGCATCACCGGGCGTACCGCGCAGGCGCTGGGGCTGGCATGGCGGCAAAGTACCGTGCTGATGGGCATCTCGCGTCAGGGCCGTCGCATCACCGAACAGGTCCGCAAAACCGAAGTCGAGCCCGGCGACATCCTGCTGCTGCTCTGCCCGCGTGACCGCAGCGCGGATGTGACCGAATGGCTGGGTTGTCTGCCATTGGCGGAACGTGGGCTGAACGTCACCGCCAATGACAAGGCATGGCTGGCCATTGGCCTGTTTGCGGCGGCCGTGCTGGCCGCCAGCATCGGGCTGATTTATCTGCCCATCGCGCTGGGGCTGGTGGTCGTAGCCTATGTGCTGACCAAAATCATGCCCATCGCAGACATCTACAATCACATCGAATGGCCGGTGGTCGTGTTGTTGGGCTCGATGATCCCTCTGGGCAGCGCGCTGGAAACCTCGGGCGGGACCGAGTTGATCGCCAACGCCTTGATCCAGCTGACAAATGGCCTGCCTGCCTGGGCCATCCTGACGGTTCTGATGGTTGTCACGATGACCCTGTCGGACGTGTTGAACAACACCGCCACCGCCATTGTCGCAGCCCCTGTGGGCATACAGATGGCCCGCACGCTTGAGGTTTCGCCCGACCCGTTTCTGATGACGGTGGCCGTGGCGGCCTCGGCGGCGTTTCTGACCCCCATCGGGCATAAGAACAACACGCTGGTGCTGGGCCCCGGCGGCTATCATTTTGGCGACTATTGGCGCATGGGCCTGCCGCTGGAGATCCTGATCATCGCGGTTTCAATTCCGTCGATCCTTGTGTTCTGGCCGCTTTGACGGGTAAAGGCAGCGCATGAAACGATTTCTGATCCTGCAATTGCGCCCGGAAGCCGATGCCTCGGACGCGGAATATGCCTCGATTCTGGACAAAACCGGGCTTGGGCCTGAGCAAACCCATCGCATCCGGCTGGATTGCGAAGACCTGCCCGATGGGCTGGATGTCACCGACTATGCCGGTGTCATCGTGGGGGGTGGTCCGGGTTGTGTCAGTGACGATCCGGCCGGAAAATCCGCACTGGATGCAAAGATCGAGAGCACGATCATGGGGCTGATGCCCCAGATCACTGCGCAGGATCACCCCTTCATGGGGTGCTGTTACGGCTTGGGCATTCTTGCCGCACATCTGGGCGGAGACGTCAGCAAGCGGCAATATGGCGAACCGGTCGGACCATCCGATTGCCGCCTGACCGAAGACGGGGCCAAGGACCCGCTGACCGCTGGCCTGCACCCGAGATTTGAGGCGTTTGTCGGCCACAAAGAGGCGGTGCAATCGCTGCCGGATGGCTGCGTGCATCTGGTCGCCTCGGACCCCTGCCCCATTCAGATGGTCCGCTGGGGACAGAATGTCTATGCCACGCAGTTTCACCCCGAGGCGGACGCCGAAGACTTTGAACAGCGCATTCATATCTATAAGGATCACGGCTATTTTCCGCCCGCGGATGCGCAGGGTCTGATCGACATGTGCCATGCTGCAGATGTCACTCAACCGGGCGAAATCCTGCGCCGGTTCGCGCAACGCTACGGATGACCTAACGGAGCGGTTGCCTGATCTGCAACGCCTCGCATAGGCTGACCCGAACAGCTTTGGGGAGGCGTTGTTCTTGGACCTGCTTATCAATGTCGGCTTGCCGGTTTCGCTGGCCACAATCATGCTGTCACTGGGCCTCGGGCTGGAAGCCGCTGATTTCCGCCGCGTTGTGACGCGCGGTTATCCCTTTGCCATCGGTGCAATCAGTCAGGTTCTGCTGATCCCGCTGGCTGCCTTTGTCACCGTCAAACTGTTTGACCTGCCGCCCGAGATCGCGGTCGGCGTCATGTTGCTCAGCTTTTGCCCCGGCGGGGTCACCAGCAATATCCTGTCGAAATTTGCCAAAGGTGATGTGGCGCTGTCTGTCAGCCTCACCGCTGTGATCAGCCTGCTTTCAATAGTGACGGTTCCGGTGCTGGCGGCGTGGTCCATCGGGCATTTCATGGGTGAAGCCGCGCCTGATGTGTCGATCACCTCTCTGGCCACGGCGCTGTTTCTGATTACGACCCTGCCCGTCGCAACAGGCGTCAGCCTGCGCCATTTTGCGCGCAACCTTGCGCTCAGGATCGATGCGCCGCTGTCCCGGCTTGCAGCGCTTTTATTCGTGCTGATCGTTGCGGCCGCGTTGGCCGGGAACTGGCAATTCTTCGTCGAAAACCTCGGCTCTATCGGCCTTGCCCTGATCAGTTTGAACATCGCCCTTCTACTGGTTGGTCTCGGGCTGGCACGCGCCGCCAATCTGTCATGGAACGAGGCCAAGACCATTTCGATCGAAACCGGCATCCAGAACTCGACCCTTGGCATCACGCTGGCGGCGCTGATCACCGGCACGACGACCGGGTTCAGCCCCCTCGCCGTGCCCGCCGCCGTTTACGGGATCACAATGTATGTGGTCGCGGCACCCTTCATCCTCTGGCTCCGCACCCGCTGAAAGGACATTCGATGACCAATAACACAGCAGACGCGATTGTGGTCGGGGGTGGCCTTGCGGGACTGGCCGCCGCCGCGGAACTGGGGGATCGCGGCAAACGCGTGATCATCGTGGATCAGGAGCCCGAACATTTCCTTGGTGGTCAGGCGTTCTGGAGCCTCGGCGGCCTGTTCATGGTCGACACCCCCGAGCAACGCCGCATGGGCATCCGCGACAGCCACGATCTGGCCCTGCGCGACTGGATGGGCAGCGCGCAGTTTGACCGGGATGAAGACGCGTGGCCCCGCAAATGGGCCCAGGCCTATGTCGAGTTTGCCGCTGGCGAGATGCGGCCCTGGCTGCACGGCATGGGCCTGCGCTGGTTCCCCGTTGTGGGCTGGGCCGAGCGCGGCGGCTCTTACGCCACCGGGCATGGCAACTCGGTCCCGCGTTTTCACATCACATGGGGCACCGGACCGGGCGTGCTGGAACATTTCATCCGCCGCGTGCAGGAACATGTCAGCGCCGGGCTGATCCACCTGAAGTTCCGCCATCAGGTCAGCCACATCATCATGCAGAACGGATGCGCCAAAGGCGTATCCGGAGAGGTTCTGGCCGACGACACCGCCCAGCGCGGTGGCAAAACCAACCGCGATGAGGTCGGTGAATTCGAGGTCTATGCCCCATCGGTCATCGTGACCTCGGGCGGGATCGGCGGCAACTTTGAAATGGTCCGCAAGAACTGGCCTCAAGACCGGCTGGGTAAGCCGCCAAAGGACATGGTGGCGGGTGTACCTTTCCATGTCGATGGCCGGATGATCCCGATCACCGAAAAGGCGGGCGGGCATGTTATCAACAGTGACCGCATGTGGCATTACACCGAAGGCGTGCGCAATTGGGATCCGATCTGGCCCGCCCACGGCATCCGTATCCTGCCCGGTCCCAGTTCGATGTGGTTCGACGCGCGCGGCAACCGTCTGGCCCCGCCCTGCCTGCCGGGCTTCGATACGCTGGGAACACTGCAGGAAATTCTGAAAACCGGCTATGAATACAGTTGGTTCATCCTGACGCAGAAAGTCATCAAAAAGGAATTCGCGCTATCGGGTTCGGAACAGAACCCGGATTTCACCTCGGGCAGTTGGAAAGAGGTGATCCGTCAGCGCATCCTGTCGGGATCAAAAGCCACCGCCCCCGTTGAGGCATTCAAGGAAAAAGGCGAGGATTTCGTCGTCGCCCGCACCCTGACCGAGCTGGTCACCGGCATGAACCAGTTGGGCGGTGGCCTGATCGACGAGGCCCATCTGCGCGCCCAGATCGAGGCGCGGGATTCTCAGGTCGACAATCCGTTCTCGAAAGACGCCCAGATGATGGCGATCCTGGCGGCGCGCAACTATCGGGGCGACAAACTGATCCGCACGGCCAGGCCACACAAGTTCCTCGATCCGTCAAACGGCCCGCTGATCGCGGTCAAATTGCATGTGCTGACCCGCAAAACGCTGGGCGGGTTGCAGACAAACCTCGACAGTCAGATGGTCGGCGCAAATGGTCAGGTCGTTCCCGGCCTGTTTGCAGCTGGCGAGGTCGCAGGCTTTGGCGGCGGTGGCTACCATGGCTATAACGCGCTGGAAGGCACGTTTCTGGGTGGCTGCATCTTTTCGGGCCGCAATGCAGGACGATCGCGCGCCGTGGCGTGACTATTGCGTGCGGATGAACGTCAGCACCGGCTCACCGGCGGTATCCAACAGGACAAGGCTGTCTCCGGCCAGCGCGTAGGAGGTTACCCGCTGCAGGGCTGCAAAGAACTGATCCTCGATCTCTTCCAGAGGCGGCGGGCACGCCATCAGCGTCGCAGCCATGTTGTCCGGAAATTCCAGGTGATTGCCCGACAGATCGGCCTGCCCCGAGAACCGGTTACACCCGCCCGATCCGCCAAAGGCCCCGCCTTGTGCAAAGGAAAGCTGCGGCGGGCGTTCAGTGTTCAGAACCGCCCCGTCCATGCCGATTGCGGTCCAATCCGTTCCCTCCAGCGCCGCAGCGCCCTGCGCATCAGCCTGCACCAGCAGAAGCTCAGCCGAGCTGCCCTCACCATTGGTCAGAACAGGATGGATCGTATCTGTGGTGAATAACAGCTTGTCGCCACGATAGATCGAACCGTGTATCGCATAAGTCACCTCATCGCGGATCAGCGCATCATCATAGGTAAGCTCAAACTCCACAGGCACCCCACTCAGGGCATAGCGCTGCGCGGCAAGTGTTACCGCAGGCGCATCCGCGCGCGAGATGTCCTGAAGCTCGACATATAATGTCGCGTCGGGCGGTAAGGCGATTCGTTCGCGATAGGTCGCGCTACCCGATACCGCGCCTGCCCTGCTTTCTCCGCCCAGCAAGGTCAATATAACGGCTATGGCCACAATGGCCTGTCCAAGTCTTGGCAAAGGCATGGCTTCATCCTTTCATCGGTCTCTATGAAAAGATTGTAGCAGGATCGGTATTTACAAGGCATGCTCCCCGAGGGTCGGCGATTCCGCGCCGGTGCTACAGCGGCCAGATCAGCGGGATCAGCAGCGACGCCAGCAGGCCAACGGTCAGGTTCAGCGGCACGCCGACTTTCAGGAAATCCGTGAAACGGTACCCGCCGGGGCCGTAGACCATCATGTTCGTCTGATACCCGATCGGTGTCGCAAACGACGCCGACGCTGCCACCATCACCGCAACCACCAACGGGCGCGGATCGATGCCCACAGCCTGCGCCAGCGAGATTGCAATCGGTGTCACCACCACCGCCACCGCATTGTTCGACACCAGCTCGGTCAGGACCGAGGTCAGCAGATATACAGCCCAGATGATCAGGAAGGGCGGCAACATGCCCAGTGCGGGGGCAATCGCTTCGACAATCAGCATAACCGCGCCAGAGTGATCCAGCGCGGCACCAATCGCGAGCATCGAGAAAATCAGGGCCAGCAAACGGCCTTCGACAAACGAAAACGCCTCGTCCGCGTCAATACAGCGGGACAGCAAAACCACCGCCACTGCAAGGATTGACAACAGCAGGATCGGCGCAACACCCAATGCCGCCAGAACAACGATACCAACCAAAGACCCGATGGCGACGGGCGCATGGCTGCGACGGAACGCCCGCGCCGAAGGTTGGGTTACATCGACCATATCCATGTCGGCGGCCAGTCTCTGAATATCTGCCGGAGACCCTTCAAGCAGCAGCGTATCCCCGACCCGGACCGTCAGATCATCCAGCTGGCGTCCGATATTCTGGTTCCGGCGATGCACCGCCAGAACATACACACCGTACCGGCGTCGCAACCGCATCGCCCCCAGCGTCCGGCCGACCATCCGGCAGCCCGGCGTGATCAGCACCTCAACCGTTCTGGTCTCAACCGCCGAGACCTGATCCACGCGTTTGAGCTCTTTGTTGCTTTGCAGGCTCAGTAACTCGGTCATCTCGGTCCGCAGCACCACACGGTCGCCCACTTTCAGCGTCACGCCCTTGAGGTTGCGGCGCAGCGACTCGTCACCCCGAACCACGTCGATCAGACGCACGCCGGGGCGCTTGAACAATTGCACCCCGGTCACTTCGCGATCGATCAGGTTGCTGTCGGGCGGGATGACGGCCTCGGTAAAGAACTTCATCTTCGACCGGTCGCTGAGCATATCGGCCATACTGTCGCGATCCGGCAGCAGGCGAGGCGCAATAAAGCGCAGATAGATCATGCCGTAAATCACCAGGGCAATGCCCAACGGCGTCACTTCAAAGATCGTGAACGCGGTCATCCCTTGCGAACGGGCCACACCATCGACCAGCAGGTTGGTCGAGGTACCGATCAGGGTCAGGGTGCCGCCAAGGATCGCCGCATAGCTGAGCGGGATCAACAGTTTGGAGGCCGGTACATTCAAAGTGCGGGCAATCTGGATAAAGACCGGGATCATCACCACAACAACCGGCGTATTTGAAACCACTGCCGATGCAAGCACGACAAATGCCATAAGCAACCCGATGGCAAAGCGCGGATTGACCTGCGCCTGTTTCTGCGCGACCGAGGTGAAAGCATCAAGCGCCCCGGTCCGGACCAAAGCACCCATGATGATAAACATCGCACCGATGGTCCAGGGTGCCGGGTTCGACAGCACCGCAAGCGCACTTTGATAGGGCAGAATACCAGTTGCCAGCATCAGCGCGACGCCGCCGATGGCCACAACCTCGGTCGGATAGCTTTCGCGCAGGAACAAGATGAACATGCCCGCAACAATCATCAGCGCCAGAACTGCACTGCCCGTCTCTGTCAGTTGAAGGAATTGCATTCTTGGTATTCTGTCCGAACCCTGGCCTGGCACATGCGCCTGACATACAGTTTCACGTATTGCGCGCTGCAGGGCAAGCCCGACATGCCTTTCAGGGCCCTGCCTGCTGCAAACGCCCGCCCACACGGACCATCTGCACAGATTTTGCGCTGCCGTCGCGGTCATCGGTTTCGACGAACACCCCGCTCAGCGTGGCCTCGCCATTGGCCGGCGTGAACCGCGCCTTGGGCATCCCGGTTATGAACCGGCGCATCGGCTCCTGCTTGTCCATACCGATGACCGAGTCATAATCACCGCACATCCCGGCATCGGTCAGATAGCCGGTACCGCCCGGCAGAATTTGCGCGTCTGCTGTTGGCACATGGGTATGCGTGCCGACCACAAGGCTTGCGCGCTTGTCGCAATAATGGCCCATGGCCATCTTCTCGGATGTCGCCTCACAATGCATATCGACGATGATCGCCTGTGCCTGCCCACCGCGCGGGTGCGATTTCAGGATCGGTTCAATGGCCGAGAACGGATCATCAAAGGGCCGCTTCATGAATACCTGCCCCAGAACCTGCACCACCAGCACCTTGCGCCCGCCCGTGGCCGTAAACAACCGATGCCCCCGCCCCGGAGCGCCTTTGGCGTAGTTCACCGGCCGCACGATCCGGGGCTCTTTCTCGATGAACTGCAGCATGTCTTTCTGGTCAAACGCATGATCGCCCAGCGTGACGCAATCGGCCCCGGCTTCGAACAGCAGTTTGGCGTGATCGCCGCTGAGCCCCATTCCGTTCGAGGCATTCTCGCCATTGACCACGACGAAATCCAGCCGCCATTCCGCGCGCAAGCGCGGCAAATGCTGCTGAATGGCGGTGCGACCTGAACGCCCCATGACGTCGCCAAGAAACAATATTTTCATGCAAACCGTCCTAAGTGTGGCGCAACACAAGCACAAGCGATTAAACTGTCACCAGAAACCGCGAAACTGCATATGGCAGGAGAAGCTTGTGACCCGCCCTTTCATCATCACCGCCCTTCTGGCCCTGCTCGCCGCGTGCGATCAATCGGCAGGACCGTCAACCGAACTGGCTAATCCCGCAGCAACCTTTTGCATAGAACAAGGTGGTGAATACCAGATACAGGACGGTGCCGACGGTCAGACCGGCATTTGCACCTTGCCGGACGGGTCAAAGCAGGATGCGTGGGATTACTTTCGCGCCCAACATGTCGGCTAGGCGGGAAACGTCAGAACCCGGCTTTCCGTAACAACCATGTCCAGTGGCTGATCGGTTGCCTCAAGCGGCAATTCTTCGGCCTCCTGCGCGTCAAACGCAAACCCGATGGCCAAGGTCGGGCGCTTGCTGCGCAACCCCTCCAGCGTGCGGTCATAAAAGCCGCCGCCATAGCCGAGGCGACCGCCCTGCGCATCAAAAGCAACCAGCGGCACAATCAGGATTTCCGGGTCAAAATAGTCATCAACTTCCGGCACCTTCGCACCGAATGGCCCATCTTTCAGCGCCCCGTCCGGCGTCCAGCGCGAAAAGCGCAAGGGCTGCCCCGCGGCCTGAATAACCGGCACGCCAACAGGGCCATAAGCGGTGGCTTCGGCCATGGCGGGCACCGGGTTGATCTCGGTCCGGATCGGCATGTAACCGGACATGGGAACGCCGCGATACCCCGCAAGCACTTCGGATAAACGCCCTGCCGCCCCCGGAAGACGCGTATCAAACGCGGCTTTGCGACGTGCAAAAGCCGCTTTGCGGGCGGCCGCCTTGATTTCGGTCAGATCGGTTGTTTCGGTCACAACAACACCACGCTGGCAAGCCCCAGAAAGACGAAGAACCCCATGACATCCGTTGTCGTGGTCACAAAAGTGCCCGATGCCAGCGCCGGGTCAACGCCCAGGCGATCCAGCACCACCGGGACAACTGTTCCGGCAAAGCCTGCAATGATCATATTCACCACCAGCGCCGACCCGATCACAACACCCAGCAGCGGTGAGGCGAACCACATCATCCCGACAACCCCCAGCACGATGGCAAAACACAGGCCATTCAGCAGGCCGACCAGCAATTCCCGCCGGATCACCCGCCCCACGTTCGAGCCCGTCAGATCCCGTGTCGCCAGCGCCCGCACCGCAACAGTCAGCGATTGTGTCCCCGCATTGCCCCCCATCGAGGCAACGATCGGCATCAGGATCGCCAGCGCAACCAACTGGTCGATCGCGGCCTCAAACTGGGAAATCACCAGTGAGCCGCAGATTGCGGTGACCAGATTGACGCCCAGCCATGGCAAGCGCCGCTTGCTGGTCGCAGCAACGCTGTCAGACAGAGAGCTTTCGTCTGACACCCCGGCAAGGCGCAGCATGTCTTCTTCGTATTCCTCTTCCAGCACCACCATGGCGTCATCCATGGTGATCACCCCGACCAGCCGCCCATCGGCGTCCACAACCGGGGCCGAGATCAGGTGGTACTGGTTGAATGCATACGCCACATCCTCTTCATCCTGATCGACGGGGATGGTGTGAAAATTCGGCTCGGTCAGATCGATCAGAGGCACCTCGCGCCGGGCCGCCATCAGTTTACCCAGCATCACATGTGCGATCGGGCGCAGGCGCGGGTCGACCAGAACCACATGGTAGAACTGTTCGGGCAGATCATCTTTCGCCCGCATGAAGTCAATGGCTTGCCCCACGGTCCAGTGCTCGGGTGCCATGACAACTTCACGCTGCATAAGACGCCCGGCAGAGTTTTCCGGATAAGACAGCGCCTGTTCCGCCGCGATCCGCTCGGAATCCTCAAGCGCGTCCAGAATAGTTTCCTGTTGCGGCTCTTCCAGATCTTCCAGCAGGTCGACAACATCGTCGCTTTCCATGTCGCGAACCGCTTCGGCCAGAACATCCGGTTTGAGAACGCCGATGACCTCTTCCCTCAGCGCTTCATCCAGTTCCGACAGGATGTCTCCGTCGAACTCCTTGTCATACAGACGGATCAGGCTGGTCCGGTCATAGGGATTGATCTGTTCCAGCAGGTCGGCAATGTCTGCCGCATGCAGCGGTTCCATCAGCTCGATCAGCTTGGCGCGATCACCGACATCCACCGCATAGAGGATGGCTGTCACAGTCCGGCGATCCAGCGCATAGGCGTCTTCTTCGGGGGGCTGCTCAGGTCTGGCTTCGTCGATACCTGTCGTCATGCACGCCCCCTCAGTCCTGGTGATTGCTTCTAGATAGAAGAAGCAGCTACCGAAAAACAATGACAATGGTCCAATTTACCCACATCTTTCGCCACCCTATGCTGCATGTCGGTCGCAATCAGGTGGAGAACGCAGCCCATGGCCCAAAAGACGCTTTTGAAAGGGCGTGTCCTAAGCTTCAACGGGTCCCCGTTCAAGGGCGATCCCACTGACGCAGCCGAACTGCACGAGGGGGTGCTGATCGAGGATGGGCATATTGCCGCCCTGGGCACGGCCCATGATCTGTCAAAGGCGTATCCGGATGCCGAGGTGAAAGAGTACGGCACCCATCTGATCATGGCCGGGTTTGTCGATCCCCATGTCCATTACCCGCAAACCGCCATCATCGCGAGCTGGGGCAAGCGCCTGATCGACTGGCTGAACAGCTACACCTTCCCCGAAGAGATGAAATTCGGCGACCCCGCCTATGCCGCAGAGATCGCCAATCGGTATCTCAACCTGACTGCTGCCCATGGCACAACGACCATGTGCAGCTTTTGCACCATCCATCCTGAAAGCGTGGAGGCGTTCTTTGCGGCGGCTCAGTCACGGGGGCAGAGGGTTGTTGCGGGTAAAACCTGTATGGACCGCAACGCGCCTGAAGGGCTGCGTGATACTGCGCAAACGGGCTATGACCAGTCCAGGGCGCTGCTGGAGAAATGGCACGGGGTTGACCGGGTGTCTTACGCCATCACGCCGCGCTTTTCGCCCACCTCAACCCCCGAGCAGCTGGAAGCGATGGGCGCGCTTTGGGCCGAGCATCCCGACTGCCTGATGCAAACCCATCTGAGCGAACAGACGGATGAGATCGAGTGGGTGCGCTCTCTGTTTCCTGAGGCGCGCGACTATCTTGATACTTATGAGCAATTTGGCCTGTTGGGCAGCAAAGGTCTTTATGGGCATGCGATCCATCTGGAAGATCGTGAGCGGGATCGTCTGCGCGAAATGGACGCGGCCCTGATCCACTGCCCTACATCGAACACGTTCATCGGGTCTGGCCTGTTTGACATGAACGGCCTGATCCAAGCGGGGCACAAGGTGGGTCTGGCCACAGACACTGGCGGTGGTTCCAGTTTTTCGATGTTGCGTACAATGGCGGCGGCCTATGAGATCGGCCAGCTGCGGGGGCGTCCGCTGCATCCGTCGCAGTTGCTCTGGCTTGGGACCGTGGGTTCGGCCCGGACGTTGCGGATGGAGGATCGCGTCGGCAACGTGACCGTGGGGATGGAAGCGGATCTGGTGGTGCTGAACCTGGCCTCAACCCCTGCCATCGCTCAACGCGAGGCCGGGGCTGATGACGTTTGGGAAGCGGTGTTTCCGACCATAATGATGGGGGATGATCGGGCCGTCGCGGATGTCTGGATTGCAGGACGCCTGCGTGAGTGAAATGCGCCTGCGGCGCATGCCTCCGGCGGGGATATTTTTGGCCAGATGAAGGGCGGATCCCGCTATTGCATCAGGGCGCGCGCAAGACGGTTTTGGCGTTCAATCGTCTTGGGCAGATCGATGGTGGTGATCTGACCGTCGCGCACGATTTGCCGTCCTTCGACAAAGAGGTGTTTGACCCGGGTTGGCCCTGCCAAAAGCAGCGCCGCGGGATCCCAGCTGCCTGAGTTTTCAATACCAGCTATGTCCCAGATCGCGATATCAGCGCGTTTTCCGGGCATCAGGCGGCCGCAATCGGGGCGGTTCAACACATCCGCACCACCACGCGTGGCAATTTCAAGCGCCTCTCGGGCGGACATGGCGTTGGCTCCGTTCGCGACCCGCTGCAGCAGCATGGCCTGTCGGGCCTCGGCCACCAGATTGCTGCTGTCATTGCTGGCGGAACCGTCGACGCCCAGGCCGACCTGCACACCGCGATCCCGCATGGTGCGAATCGGCGCGATACCCGATCCAAGGCGGCAATTGGAGCAGGGGCAATGCGCAACACCGGTTCGGGTGCGGGCAAACAGGTCGATTTCAGAGCCGTCCAGCTTGACGCAATGGGCGTGCCAGACATCCGGCCCGGTCCAGTCCAGCTCTTCCGCGTATTGGCCCGGGCGACAGCCAAACTGTGCCTGTGAATAGGCAATGTCTTCGTCATTCTCGGCCAGATGCGTGTGCAGCATCACGCCTTTGTCGCGCGCCAACAGGGCCGCATCGCGCATCAGGTTCCGGCTGACCGAGAAAGGCGAGCACGGAGCCAGACCAACCCGGCACATCGCGCCCTCTGACGGGTCATGATGGGTGTCCACGACCCGGATCATATCTTCCAGAATGGTTGTTTCCGGTTCGACCAGCGCATCCGGCGGCAGGCCGCCATCGCTTTCGCCGATGCTCATCGCGCCGCGTGTGGGGTGAAACCGCAGGCCCAGTTCGGCAGCGGCGTGGATTGTATCATCAAGCCGCGCGCCATTGGGGTAGAGGTAAAGATGATCGGAGCTGAGCGTGCAGCCAGACAGGGCGAGCTCGGCCAGACCAATCTGGGCTGAGACAAACATCTCTTCCGGGCCGAAGCGCGCCCAGATCGGGTAGAGCGTTTGCAGCCACCCGAACAGCAACGCATCCTGCCCGCCGGGCACTGCGCGGGTCAGCGTTTGATAGAGATGGTGATGGGTGTTCACCAGACCCGGGATCACAACGCAGCCGGTGGCATCGTGGCTTTCACCGCTGGTGGTCAGCCCCTGGCCAATTCGTGCGATTTGCCCATCGCGCATCAGCAGGTCGGCTTTTTCAAGCTCCTGGCGCTCATCATCCATTGTCAGGACGAGATCAGCGTTACGGATCAATATTTCTGGCATAACTGGGCACTCCCGCATTTGCCCGTCTCATGCGTGAAGTGCAGGGCTGGTGGAAAACGGGCGTAAGAACCAGCCGAGGGTATTTTAGAAACGATGCTGCGTCGTGGCAACTGGGTTTAATAATGTCGCAGGATATCCACTGCCGCAGCGTGCAAATCCTGATTTGCAGCGGCCAGCGCCCGCCCCCCATTATGTGCTGGCTTGCCCTGCCAATCGGTCACGATGCCTCCTGCGGCCTGGATGACTGCAATCGGGGCCTGAATGTCATAGGCGTTGAGCCCCGCCTCGATGACCAGATCAATCTGACCCGCCGCCAGCAAGGCATAGGCATAGCAATCCATCCCGTAACGCGTCAGCTTCGCCTGCTGCGAAACAGCGCGAAAGCCCTGTGCTTCAGCTTCGGTGCCGACCTCGGGGAACGTTGTGAACACAATGGCCTGATCTAGCGTTTCGGTATTGCGCGTTCCCAAACTCGCCCGACCTGCGGGGCCGCTTACGAATGCATGACCTGCGCTGCCGACGAAACGTTCCCCGATATAAGGTTGGTCAATCACACCCAGCATCGGGCCTGCGTCATCGCTCAGAGCGATCAACACACCCCATGTCGGGGTGCCGCTGATAAACCCGCGTGTGCCATCAATCGGGTCCAGTACCCAGACGCGCCCGCTTGTGCCCGTGGATTGCCCGAATTCCTCACCCAGAATGCCATCCTCGGGGCGGTGGGCGGCCAGCACCGCGCGCATTGCCTTTTCCGCCTCGCGGTCTGCGACCGTGACGGGATCAAAGCCTGCCTCCAGCTTGTTATCTGCCTTCAGGTTGGCTTGACGAAAGAAAGGAAGAATGGTCGCCCGTGCGGCGTCGGCCATTTCTTCGGCAACTTCCAGATCACTTCGTTGAGTGTTTTGCATGGCTTACCCGTGCGCGTTGCACCCAGCGAAGTCAAGTCATGGTATCAGGCGACGTCGCTCAGCACACGGGCAAGTTCGAACAGTCGGCGGCGCTGATTTTCGGGGATCGCGTAGTAAGACCGAACCAGATCAAGCGCTTCCTTGTCACCCATCAGATCGGCTGGAACAGATTTCTTGTCAGAATCGGATTTCTGTGTCTCTTCCAGACCTTCAAAGAAAAAGCTGACAGGAACCTCCAATGCCTCGGCAATGTCCCAAAGGCGAGACGCGCTAACCCGGTTGGCACCTGTTTCATATTTCTGGATCTGTTGAAACTTGATACCAACTTGTTGCGCCAGCTGTTGTTGGGTCATGCCAATCAGCCAGCGACGATGCCGGACGCGTTTGCCCACATGGACATCGACGTGATGGGTCATTGGTGGTCTCCTTTACACAAACATCTGTCCGGAAAACGCGACAGAAGCCATCTCCGCCAAGCTAGCGGGTCGCTCCTTAAGAACTCCCTAACTGGGATCGTGCCCCCCGAACAGCACCATAAGGTAATATTGCCGCAATCGAATATTTTTTCAAGCGAGTTGAGTCAAAGAATAGGGACAGTGGTTTGCGGTTGTGCCATCTGGCCAAGCCCCTGTGTTGCCGGGTTGGAAACAGTGCCCGCGGCTTTCAACTGCGGAACGTCGCGACCTTTTGGTTTGGAATTGACAAATACGCGCGCCACGGCACCTATGTGGCGAGACCACCGGAGAGCAGCCATGCAGGCATATCGCATTGAGACTAAAGGAGCCTCTGCGCGCCTGACAGAAACGCAACTGCCCACCCCGGCGAGTAACCAGATCCGTATCGCCATCCGCGCTTGCGGTTTAAATTTTGCTGACCTGCTGATGCAGAAAGGGACGTATCAGGACACCCCCGAAACTCCGTTCACGCTGGGGATGGAAATCGCCGGGATTGTTGACAAAATCGGGAACAATGTTTCGCATCTGAAGCCCGGCGATCGCGTCGCTGTTTATTCTGGCCAAGGTGGTTTGGCCGAATCAGGGGTCTTTGATGCAGCGCGGGCGATCCCTCTTCCTGAGACCATGAGTTTCGAAGACGCCGCCGCGATTCAGATCGCCTATGGCACCAGCCATATCGCGCTGGACCATCGCGCGCGCCTGCAGCCCGGCGAGACCCTGCTGGTTACCGGAGCAGCCGGCGGCGTCGGGCTGACCGCTGTCGAAATCGGCAAACTGATGGGCGCCACGGTCATCGCGCAGGCCCGAGGCGAAGATAAACTGGCAGTGGCGCAAAAGGCTGGCGCGGACCATCTGATTGACGCGGGCGAAGATTTGCGGGATCGGGTGCGCGCTTTGGGCGGCGCTGATGTGGTCTATGACGCGATTGGCGGCGACGTGTTCAAGGCAGCGTTCCGCGCAACCAACCCCGAGGGCCGCCTGCTGCCGATTGGCTTTGCCGGGGGCGAGGTTCCCCAGATCCCTGCCAACCATCTTCTGGTCAAGAATATAAGCGTTATCGGCGTCTATATCGGCGGCTATCTGAAATTCCGGCCCGAGGTCGTGCGCGACAGCTTCAACACGCTGTTTCGCTGGCACTCAGAGGGGCGGATCAAACCGCATATCAGCCATGTGCTGCCGCTGGAAGAGGCCGCGAAGGGGTTGGAGTTGCTTCGCGACCGTAAATCCACCGGCAAAGTGGTAATCAAAATCAACCCACCACTTTAAGCGGCTGCGCACCTGGGCGTGAAAAGTTCTGCCGTATAAGACTGGCAAGCTCTGCCACATATTCCTCACGCACGCGTTCGGCACCATACAGGTTGATGAACTGCACCGGCAGCTCGGGCAGAACACCGGTGTGGTCGATCAGTTCCTGATGGTTGGGCTGGGTTCCTTCCAGCAAAACACCGACCGCCAGATCAGCGCTCACCGTGGCCTCGACCGAGCGGTCGGAATCGCTGTCGATACTCATGTCCCACTCGATCCCGGCATCATCAAGCGCCGCAGTCGCAACAGGGCGGAAGATACAGTTCCGGCAAAACCCAAGGCGCAGCGGTTTTTGCCGCCAGGCCGAGCCGTTCAGCGCGCCAACCCAGCGCAATGGCATGTGCAAAAGCGTCTCGGCCCCCTCACCTGCTCCTGATTCGGTGGTTACGATCAGATCAAACCCACCCCGCGCGAACTCTTCTTTCAGATGGCGGGTGTTGGAGGTCACAAGGTTCACATTGACCCGCGGAAAGCTGGCGTTGAAGCGTTGCAGTACGCGCGGAATGAAAGGGTGCACAATGTCATGCGGCACACCCAGCACGACCTCGCCTTCAAAGGCCTGATCCGTCAGCCGCCCGATCACCTCATCATTCAGCGCGATCATTCGCCGTGCATAGGCCAGCAATTGCTCTCCTGACGGCGTGAGCGCGATGGTCCGGCCCGAACGATCCAGCAATTCCAGCCCCAACAGCTCTTCCAGCCGCTTGAGCTGCATCGACACCGCCGACTGCGTGAGGTGCAAAAATCCGGCGGCGCGGGTCACGCCGCCATGATCGGCCACAGCTACGAAAGAGCGTAATGTAGTGGTGTCCAGATTTCGCATCTTCAATATCCTTTATGAGTCACGTCATAAACATTCATTTCCAAAATATGTCAGATTGCCTCATATAGATCAAGGAAATTGATTGAAAGGCCATGTTTCATCAAGCAACCATGAAAGGGCAATAAAGATGACCCATATCGCTATTTCAAACCCGCACTGCATCACACGCCAGACGTTTCGCACACGTTTGCTGAACATGCTCAGCCTTGCCCGGCAACGCCGCGCCCTTGCCCGGCTGGATGATCGCGCGCTGGCGGACATCGGTCTCAGCCGGTCCGAGGCACAAACCGAGGCAGCACGCCCCATCTGGGACACCCCCGACAACTGGCACAACCAGCTGTATTAAATCGAAAACACGTCCGATTTGGCGACTCTTTTGCACGAGTCGCCAAATTTGCCGACAGTTTTGCTGAGAATTGGGCGTAAAACCCTTGAAACGGGGGCCGGACTCTCCGATATTTGCTGGGAACCGGCCTGCAATCGCAGGCTGCGCATAGAATATTGAAGGGAGACCCTTAAATGGCACAATTCGACACGATCCGGACGGTGTCCGGCGCGCGCGCTGCCGAGATTGACGAGGGCCTGCGCGCCCATATGAACAAAGTCTACGGCACGATGTCCGTAGGTATGCTGATCACAGCGCTGGCAGCCTGGGCAATCTCAGGGCTGGCGGTCACAAGTGATCCGGCCAACGCGGTGGCGCAAATCGGTGTCGATCGCTATCTGACCAGCCTGGGTGGTGCACTGTTCCTGTCGCCGCTCAAATGGGTAATCATGTTCGCACCGCTGGGCTTCCTGTTCTTTGGTTGGGGTGCGCTGATGCGCCGGGGCTCTGCCGCTGCGGTGCAACTGGGCTTTTTCATCTTCGCGGCCGTCATGGGCGTGTCGATGAGCTCGATCTTCATGATCTACACTCCATATTCGATCGCACAAACCTTCCTTGTGACCTCGATCGCCTTTGCAGGGCTCAGCCTTTATGGCTACACCACCAAACGTAACCTCAGCGGGATGGGCACCTTCCTGATGATGGGCGTGATTGGTCTGCTGGTTGCGATGATCGTCAATCTATTCCTGCAATCAAGCGCCATGATGATGGCAATCTCGGTTATTGGTCTGCTGATCTTTGCCGGGCTGACAGCCTTCTACACGCAAGACATCAAGAACACCTATGTCGCGCATGCGGCGCATGGTGATCAGGAATGGCTGGACAAAGCGGCCTTTGATGGCGCGCTGAGCCTCTATATCTCGTTCCTGAACATGTTCCAGTTCCTGCTGATGTTCATGGGGCAACAGGAATAGCGCCTGACCACAATCAGACGTGACGCTATCCGAGGCCGGTCATCTGACCGGCCTCTTTTTTTTGCGCCGGTTTCGCTGGTCGCATCGATGTACAAACGCATCTGGTCAGCTGATTGCGAAAAAAGAAACCCTCGCCGAATGGCAGGGGTTTTGAACCGGTTCCAGCTTTTAGATCAGCTGCAGTTCAAAGGCACCGCAAACCCAGAACTGCGTTCGCTTGATCCCTTGCGGAGCACATCGCCAGCAGGCAGGCAACCGGTAAAGCGTTCTGTCTGCGCCCCAAAGGTCGAGCCAATGGAGTTATCGACTTTCGCCCTGCCCTCTGTGCGCAACACCCCGAACAACTGACCATTCACGCTGACCGTGCTCAGGTACAGATTGGTATCACTGCCTTCAAGTTGAACTGCATTGGCTTCTGAGCGCCCGCCATTGTCGATTGCAACCCCGGCAATTTTTCCGGGCTCAGTTTTATCCGTCGAAACCTGAATCGTAGGCAACTCTGCCAACTCGGCCGGAATGTTGGTCGCAGGAGGGACAAAGGCCACAGCCCCTTTCACATCGGAAACCGTGCGCGGTTCACCATCGATCCCGGTAAAACCGACGCCTTCGCGGTTAAACGGATCTTCGCAGGCTGACAGGGTCAGGACAGCAAGGGCGGGCAACAAGATTTTTTTCATGGCGGTCAACATTTTGGAAAGAGTTGCTGAAGCGTAGCGGCAGAGGATGCGAAAAAGCAAGCCGCCGCGGCCCAGAACACCCAAAGGGCTGATGCGCCCCTGCAACGCCCCGCTTTGCATGTGATCTTCGATTGTGACAGTTCCGCACAGAAAAAGGACCCCGCCTGGCAGGATCCTTTTTCAGAATCTCAAGTCAGAAAACAGATTACTTGATCTTGCCTTCTTTGTACTCGACATGCTTCCGAGCAACCGGATCGTATTTACGAACGGTCATTTTCTCGGTCATGGTGCGCGCGTTCTTCTTGGTCACGTAGAAGTGGCCCGTGCCCGCGGTCGAGTTCAGACGGATCTTGATTGTCGTCGGCTTCGCCATGGTTATCTCCTGCGTCCGAAAAGGCAGGGGCCTTTCGGTTGAATCCTTATGAGCGTGCGCTTTTACCTGCTCGCGCGCCCAAGTCAACCGGATTCGGCCCGGCAATCGACAATTCACATCATCGCGCTGAGCACTGCATTTGGTCCGTTCACGGGTTTGTGATATGGTCGCCGGAATCTGAGCCCCCACTCGCATCACGATCAGGCCTGATTTCATCAGTCTGCGGGGCTTCACCACTCATGTGAACTTTGATCAGGGCCGGGCCACCGGGCCGGGATCATAAGATTTTTCGTGCCACGGCGCGAGATGCGGCGAGAGGGCCCGCCGGCTGAGAGGCTCTGTTTAATTCGAGTGCAAAGGAGCTTTCCATGCCTGTTTTCATTACATACGCATCGTATTCGCAGGATGCCGTCAAAGCGATGGTGACAAACCCGCAGGATCGTACAGGTCCGGTCAGGGCGCTGTTGGAGAAAGCGGGCGGCAAGCTGATTTCGTTTTATATCACCACTGGCGGAAATGATGTGGTGGTTATCAGCGAAGTTCCCGACGGGACAGATGCGGTCGCGATCGGGATGGCGGTTGCCAGCACCGGGGCTGTATCGCGGATCGAAACGGTACGCGCCTGGCCTGCCGAGGATTTTGCCTCGGTCGCCCAACGGGCTGCGGAATTGACCGGAGTGTATACGCCACCGACCGGCTGAGAAGATATGCGCGGAGGGCCTGTAAGCCGGATCCTGTTCCGGGGTTGCCCCCTTCGATGACCATTCCTCTAGGCCGTGCATTGCTGCGCGGCTCAAGCTGCCAACCCGGTCCCTCTCGGCCAAGGCGTGCCTAGCGGCGGTATCGGTTTGCACCGACCGGCCCGCGCGGGGACCCTATTCGGCATTGCTCCCGGTGGGGCTTGCCGTGCCGCCGCTGTTGCCAGCGGCGCGGTGGGCTCTTACCCCACCGTTTCACCCTTGCCACACGCGTGTGGCGGTTTGATTTCTGTGGCGCTTTCCATCGGGTTTCCCCGCCCGGGCGTTACCCGGCACCGTTGCCTTGTGGAGTCCGGACTTTCCTCTCGGGTCTTACGACCCCAGCGGCCATCCGGCCCTCCGCGCGGGTGATGGGGTATGCTTTGGGGACGGCGGCGTCAAGAGCGGTTGAGGTGGTGAAGGGGCCAGCCCCTTCTTGGCCTGCGGCCAATTCAACCCCGGGATATTTTTGGCCAGATGAAGAACGGATCAGGCCCTGAGGGCGGCGTGATCCAGCGGGGTGAAATCCGCAGGCTCCAGCGCGCCTTTGGCCCATGGGCGATATCTCAGGCGAACAGCGGCGAGGAGTGTTTCATCATCGACGTTCGCGGAAAACCCTGCGGCGCGGGCCAGTTTACGAAACAGATCTGGCGACGCCTTCCGAGGGCCATCATCATATCCGCGACGGGCGGCAAGGTTCTGCCGCTCCAACCGCTGCCAATCGAATTTGGGGCCGGGGTCGATTTTCCGCCCGGGTGCCATATCGGAATGGCCGATTACACCTTGAGGCGGGATATTCCACCGGCCCATGATATCGGGCAGCAGATGGTCCAGAGCAGACATCTGGGGCGCGGCGAAGGGGTGCGTACCTGCGTTGTCAAGTTCAATACCGATCGACCGGGAGTTTATGTCGGTCTGGCCGTGCCACTCCCCCGCCCCGGCATGCCAGGCGCGGTCCGGTTCATGTACCAGTTGCCAGAGCGTTCCGTCACGTCCGATCAGATAATGGGCCGAAACCTCGTGGGCCGGATCACACAACCGTTCCAACGCGTCATCCGCACTGTGCATCGCGGTGTAGTGCAGTACGATCAGAGTGGGCTTCAACCCATCCCGGCGCGGGCCGAAATTGGGCGAAGGGTGCCAGATCGGGGGGCGTTCAGTTATTGACGGCACTGCGGAACGGGCTGGGATCCCAGCTGCAGGCGTAGCCGTCACCGTCCGGATCCAGACCTTTGCGGTCTCTTTGCGGGCCACCATTGGACAGGAATTCGATCTGGGCCTGATCAGGTGAGGCAAATTGCGCGCAGTTACGCTGTGCCTTGGCCTGAAGGTTGAATCCGGCGCGGCTATAGAGCTGGGTACCGACGGGGTTTGACGTGTTCAGCGCATATTGTACGATATTGGGCTGCCCGTCAGAGCCGCGTTGCGGCACGATGGTGGGCGCGATGACCTCGTAGGTTTGCCGGTTCTCTTCGATCCGGGCCGCGTCGGCATCAATGCTGCGGCGGTTCGATACCGCTTCGAAATCCTGCTCGTCAGAGATTGCCCCGTTGTTTGACACAGAAGCGGCAGAGGTCGTCTGCCCCGAAGTACTGGCCAGCGCGGCTGCGGTCTGGTTTGCGATATCGGCGGCGCTGCCATCGTTCAGCGGCGTGACCGCGCCTGCCTGCCCCTGCGCCGACAGCGGTTGCTGTGCGATCGCCTCGGGCGGGAGCAACGGGTTGCCAGCCTGCCCTTGCCCTGCCAGCTCAGCTTCGCGCTGCGCCTGATACTCCGGAGTATTGAAACCTGTTCCGGCGACGGGCGCGACAGTATCGCAGCCCGCGATGAGCCCAAGGGCGGGGATCAGAAGCATCTTGCGCATTTGGCTGCTCCGTTTTGTTGTTTTGCCGGGCCGAGATTTACCACCATTTGCCCGGTTTGGCCACAAACCCGGCGGCGTTCTCAAGCGCATAGGCGGTGTTGAGCAAATCGCCTTCGCCCCACGGACGGCCAATCAGTTGCAGGCCCAGCGGCAGGCCCTGCGCATCCAGCCCTGCAGGCACCGAAATGCCCGGAAGACCCGCGAGGTTTACCGTGACCGTAAAGACATCGTTCAGGTACATCTGAACCGGGTCGGCCTCGGTCATCTCTCCCAGACCAAACGAGGCGGAAGGCGTTGCCGGGGTCAGGATCGCGTCAACACCTGCGGCAAAGACATCCTCGAAGTCTTTCTTGATCAGCGTGCGCACCTTGCGGGCGCGGTTGTAGTAGGCATCGTAGAAACCTGCCGACAGCACATAGGTACCGATCATGACGCGGCGCTGGACCTCGGGGCCGAAGCCTTCGGCGCGGGTCTTTTCATACATCTCGGTGATGCCATCGCCCTGCGCCAGATGTGCGCGGCGACCATAGCGCACGCCGTCATAGCGTGCGAGGTTCGAGGACGCCTCGGCCGGGGCGATCACGTAGTAAGCGGGCAGTGCGTATTTGGTGTGTGGCAGCGAGATATCGACGATTTCGGCCCCTGCAGCCTTCAGCATCTCAGCACCGTCAGACCAGAGTTTTTCGATCTCGGCGGGCATGCCGTCCATGCGGTATTCTTTGGGGATACCGATTTTCTTGCCCTTGATGTCGCCGGTCAGCATCGCCTCAAAGTTGGGCACAGCCAGTTCGGCGCTGGTGGAATCCTTGGGGTCATGGCCGCACATGGTTTCCAGCATGATCGCCGCGTCGCGCACGTTCTTGGTCATCGGTCCGGCCTGATCCAGCGAGGACGCGAAGGCCACGATACCCCAACGAGAGCAACGGCCATAGGTCGGCTTGATACCGGTGATGCCCACAAACGCCGCAGGCTGACGGATCGAACCACCGGTATCGGTGCCGGTTGCTGCCAGACACAAATCAGCAGAAACCGCCGAGGCCGAGCCACCGGACGAGCCACCCGGTGTCAACTGCGCATCGTCATTGCCGCGCCGCCACGGGCTGACCGCGTTGCCATAGACAGAGGTTTCGTTCGACGAGCCCATGGCGAATTCGTCCATGTTCAGCTTGCCCAGCATCACGGCACCCGCGTCAGCCAGTTGCTGTGACACGGTGGATTCGTATTCGGGCTTGAACCCGTCGAGGATTCTGGACGCCGCCTGCGAGGGCACACCTTTGGTGCAGAACAGATCCTTGATGCCGATCGGCAAACCACACATGGAAGGTGCATCGCCAGTCTTGATCCGTGCATCCGCGGCCTTGGCGCGCTCCAGCGCGATCTCGGGTGTCTTGTGGACGAACGCATTCAGCGCGTCAGCGTCCTCAATGGCCTTCAGGCAGGATTCGGTCAGCTCAACCGAGGTTACATCACCCTTGCGCAGCGCGTCGCGGGCCTCGGCCAGACCCAGTTTGTTCAATTCGCTCATGACTTACTCCACAACTTTGGGAACAGCGAAGAACCCTTCGCGCGCATCCGGGGCGTTGGACAGAACCTTGTCCTGCTGGTTGCCGTCAGTGACCTGATCCTGACGCCGCTTAAGCCGCATTGGTGTGACCGAGACCATCGGCTCGACCCCGTCGACATCCACTTCGTTCAGTTGCTCGATAAACCCAAGGATGGTGTTGAACTCGGACGCCAGCGCGGGCAGCGCGTCATCCTCGACCTTGATCCGGGCCAGTTTGGCCACCTTGGCGGCGGTACTTTGGTCAATCGACATCGGAAAACCTCATATGCGTTATGGGGCGTTTACCTGCCTGCCGCAGCACTCGCAAGACCGGCAAGCCGCTGACCGGGTTTTGCAACACCAATTCGCGGGCTGCCATGCATTTTTGAATGGCTCATATGCAAAAAAGTAAACTAATTAGTTCACTTTTGGCATTGAAAAGTGAACCAAACTGTTCACTTCTAAAACACAAGCAAACAAAACCGGAGACAGTTCATGAAAACCCTACTCCCCGCCCTTTTCCTGTCGGCAGTGGTTCTTGCATCTCCTGCCCTGGCCCTGGGAATCGACCTGAGCAACCTGACCCGAAACCTGACCTTCCCCGAGCCCGTCTCGGAGCCGGTCACCAAGGACCAGACCCCGTCAGACAAGTAACGTGGCCCGACGCGTCGGGTCAGCCTGCCCCCTCCTGACCCGGCGCGTGTGCAATTGACTGCTGCGCCCGCTCTCGCAAGCGGTTAGCATGGTTCCCGATACTAGACCGAACCGCCCATCGGGTGAGGTTTCGGCCGGCTAACGGAGCGGAAGATGAGCACTCGCAAGCAAGCGGTTCTGAACGCGATTGACGCGGCAAATGCGCAAGACCCCAACCTTGAGGATGGCCAACCTGCCGAGTTGCTTTATGGCCAACGAATGAGCGCCGAGCTGGACCGCCTGTTCCCCGATGCATCAGACGCTTTGCAGATCGCTGCGCGGGGCCAGCACGTGGAGCGCTGGAAACTGAAACGCACAGAGTATCCGGAAGGCCGGGCCGGGTATCTGGCATGGCGCAAGGCGCAGGGCGTGTATCACGCAGATGTCATTCGCGGATTTATGGAGCAGGCCGAATTCGGCGCGGATCAGATCGAGGCTGTCGAGCAGATGTTGCGCAAACAGGGAATCAAACGTCACGCCGAGGTTCAGGCGCTTGAGGATGTGATCTGTTTCGTCTTTCTGAAATGGTATTTCGAACCTTTCGCAGCCAAACACCCGGGCGAGAAAATCCAGCGCATCGTCGAGAAAACGGCCCTCAAAATGTCTGCCGAGGGTCGCGCGCGGGTTCTGGATGAGTTCGATCTGCCCGATGCGTTAGCTGCTGCGTTCCGAGGCTGATGCAAAACGGTTTGCCACAATAGCTCTGCGATAGACCTCGATCATCCACCCCAGCATTATGGCATTCAGGATGTGCCACATGAAATGCGTTCCCATCGGCAGGCGCATGCAAATCGGCGCATCAACCGCGCGAAACGTGATCGAGGCGATCAGGATCACCGCTCCGATCGCCAGACCGCGCGCTGTTTGCGGCTGTTTGTGCCGCAACAGACCTGCATAGATGAGAATCAGCAGCGGCACCGGTGCGTAAGCCGCCGAGCCACCCAGCCCCGGCACCAGTTGGAACACAGGAAGGGTCAGGGCGGCATAGGGGAAGAACAAGGTGGTCAACCCAAACGCATGGATCGGGCGCAGACCCCAGACATCGCGGTTCACTGCAAAGATATAGACAAGGATGAACAGCAGGATCGGTGCAACATCCGCAAGCGCGGCCCAGACCTGCGCATGGGTATGAAACAGATAACTTCCGACCCCGATCCCGGCCAATATCACAACCAGAGCCATCGCCAGCGGAGCCCCCTGCCCGCGCACCCGGCGCCACATGACAAAGGCTGCGATCAGAAATGCCGCATTGGTAAGCGCATTGATCGGCTCGGCCCAGTATACGGGCGAGAGCCGCTCGCAATAGCCGTCAATATGCTGCGTCCAGTCCATGGATTTTTACATAGCGGATGCTAGGTTGGCTCCAAGCAGAAAATGGGAGGAACCTTCATGGATATCATTTGGCTGGGACATGGCAGCTTTCGCATCGAAACCGCAGGACAGGTTCTGCTGATTGATCCCTGGCTGACCGGAAATCCGGTTTTGCCCGAAGATCAGCATGACGCGGCTGTTGCCGGGGCAACGCATATCCTGCTGACACATACGCATTTCGATCATGTGGTCGATGTACTGCCCCTTGCCAAGCATCTGAAAATACCCGTGGTGGGACAGTATGACCTGATGGGATACTGGGCCGAGGCTGAAGGGATCGAAACCGTTGGTTTCAACAAAGGGGGCACGGTGGACCTGAATGGCATCAAGGTGTCGATGGTGCCAGCCTCCCACAGCTCAACCTTCTCAACCCCGGACGGGCTGCGCACCGGCGGCACTGAGGTCGGGTATATGATCGCGGCTGAGGGGCATATGGTCTATCTTTCAGGCGATACAGATATCATGGCTGATATGGAGTGGATGGGCGATTACTACAAACCCGATATCGGCATTCTGTCGGCGGGCGGCCATTTCACCATGGATATGAAGGGCACGGCTTATGCCGCCAAACGGTATTTCAACTTCAAGACTGTAATACCCTGCCATTACAAAACCTTCCCGATCCTTGAGCAATCGGCCAAAGCTTTGAAGGACGGTTTGCCCGGGGTTGATGTGATCGAGCCTGAAGTCATGCAGGCGATCACACTCTGATGCCCGCCTCGGATTTCAGCGCGCAGGAATATGCCGGGCGTATTGCCAGAACCCGCGCTGCCATGGCGCAGCGTGGGATCGAGACATTATTGATCACTGATCCTTCCAACATGGCGTGGCTGACGGGATATGACGGGTGGAGCTTCTATGTTCCGCAAATGGTGATCCTGCCAGCCAAAGGTTCTCCGCTCTGGTGGGGGCGGACGCAGGATAAGGCGGGCGCGGCACAGACCACGTGGCTGGATACGTCCGACTTGCTGGATTGGCCCGAGGAACACGTGCAGCATCCCGACCATCACCCGGTCGATGCTCTGGTACTTGCGCTGCGCGAACGCGGCTGGACCTCGGGGCTGGGGGTCGAGATGGATAACTATTACTACTCCGCCAAAAGCCACCACATTCTTGAACGCGCCTTCGGGGCGTTGATCGACGCCACCGGGCTGGTGAACTGGCAGCGCGCTGTCAAAAGCGATGCCGAGATCGGGATGATGCGCAAAGCGGGGCAACTGACCGCCCATATGCACAGCGTTCTGCGACGGGCGTTTCGGGAAGGCCTGCCCAAGAACCAATTGGTGGCCGAGGTTCAGGCCGCAGGCATCGCCGGGCTGCCCGGCCTTGCCGGAGACTACCCCGCGATCGTGCCAATCGCACCGTCAGGCCGCGAAGCTTCGGCTTCACACATCACATGGAACGACAGGCCTCTGACGCGTGGAGAGGCCACCTATTTCGAAATCTCAGGCTGCTATCGCCGGTATCACTGCCCGGCCAGCCGCAGCCTGTTTCTGGGCGATCCTCCGGATGACATCCGGCGGGCAGAGGCGGCTGTGCTTCAGGCCATCGAAGACGCCCTGTCTGCCGCACGCCCCGGCACAACCTGCGAAGAGGTTGCCGCCTGCGTCTATGAAAGCTTCGCCCGGGCGGGTTATGTCAAAGCCAACCGCACCGGCTATCCGATCGGCCTGAGCTATCCGCCCGATTGGGGTGAACGCACCATGAGCTTGCGGCCGGGCGATGTGACAGAGTTGCAGGAAAACATGACATTTCACCTGATGCCCGGTTTGTGGACACCTGACTGGGGGCTGGCTATTACTGAAAGCTTTGTGGTGACCAATACGGGCGGTCAATCATTGGCCGATATCCCGCGTGAAATGGTCGTGAAATCCTAACTGCGCTGCGCCGCAAAGAATTGTTTGAGCAACGCGGCGGCCTCATCAGCCGCGATGCCGTCATAAACCTCTGGCCTGTGGTGGGTCTGGGGATGAGAAAACACCCGTGCCCCATGCGCCACACCGCCAGATTTCGGATCGGATGCGCCGTAATACACGCGCCGGATACGCGCGGCAGCCAGCGCCGCCGCGCACATGGCGCAGGGCTCCAGCGTCACGTAAAGGTCGTGATCCGGCAGCCGCTCGGACTTAACCTGCGCACAGGCCGCGCGCAGGGCCAGAATCTCGGCATGGGCGGTGGGGTCATTCAGTTCCCGCGTCCGGTTTCCATCGGCGGCAACAACCTGCCCGTCTGGCGCAACGATCACCGCACCAACCGGCACCTCGCCGCGATCTGCCGCCGCACGCGCCTGTTCCAGCGCCAGTTTCATGTGCGATCTGAACTCCATGCCTCTGACTGCCCCAGAAACCTGCCTTTCGCAAGCCGCCGGTATGCGCTATGGCCGGGGGATGAGCAACACCCCTCCTCCCGGCGACCGGATCGCCAAAGTGCTGGCCCGCGCCGGTATCGCCTCGCGCCGCGAAGCTGAACGTATGATCGAAGCCGGTCGTGTGGCCGTGAATGGCAAGCCAATCAACAGCCCGGCGCTGAACGTGACCGGCAAGGACAAGATCACCGTTGACGGCAAACCCGTGTCGGAACCAGAGCCTTCACGCCTTTGGCTCTATCATAAACCGCCGGGTCTGGTGACCACCGCACGGGATGAAAAGGGGCGTACCACGATCTTCGACAAACTCCCCGAAAACATGCCCCGGGTCATGAGCGTCGGGCGGCTCGACCTGAACTCGGAAGGGTTGCTGCTGCTGACCAATGATGGCGGCATCAAACGCAAGCTGGAGCTACCCTCAACCGGTTGGCTGCGCAAATACCGGGTGCGGGTAAACGGGCGGCCTAGGGACGAAGATTTCGCACCGCTGCGCAAGGGGCTGGTGATCGACGGCGAACGGTTTCAGCCCATGACCGTGACACTGGACCGCCAACAGGGCGCAAATGCCTGGCTGACCATTGGCCTGCGCGAAGGCAAGAACCGGGAAATCCGTCGCGCCATCGAAGATATCGGTTATGTGGTGAACAGGCTTTTGCGGGTCTCTTACGGGCCGTTTCAGCTGGGTGATCTGAAACCCGGCGAGGTTGAGGAAATCCGCCGCCGGGTGATGCGCGACCAGTTGGGGCTGGACGCCGAGGGCGACGGCAAGGCCCCCGCAAAACGCCCCGCCCGCCCACAGCGCAAAAGACCGGCAATCGGCAAGAAACCTCGCAAGTGACGCGGGTTATTCAACCTTCCCCCTAGCGCCAAGCCCGCGCATCGCCTAACTTTTCTGTGAAAGCCACAGTTGGGGGGCACCATGTCCGGGACCGGAGTGCAAAAATTGGCCTACGCGGCCCTGTTGGCGCTGTTGTTCGGCGTCTGCACCGGTGTGCTGGGGGGCTTGTAGGATATGGCCAAGCGGTTCGGCGGGAAATTCAGCCCTCAGGGGGCGCCCTCAGATGAAGGCCAGCCACCACGCGGGCAGTTTGACCGCGCCCGGGTTGAACCTGCGGGCGCGCGGGCAAATCTACTGTTTCTGCCGGCGATCCCATTGGTGTTTCTGTCCCTGAACGACGGCGCTATCGGCATGACGATCGGCTTGGTTGCAGCGGGCCTTTTGACCGCCGCCGCATTCCTGCTGCGTGAAGGCCTGCGCGCCGAAGCGGCTTACAACGCCAGACGCACAGCACGCCGCCCGGCCTTCCCCCGCAAGATATTTGCCAGTGGCCTTACGGGTCTGGGTGCCGCACTGGCAGCCTATCGCAGTGAGTTTCTGGATACCGAAGCCGCCGCTCAGGCCAGCCTGCTGGCACCGGTTCTGTTCGGGGTCGCTGCATCAGTTCTGCATTCAATCTCATTCGGGCTGGATCCTTTGAAAGACAAGGGCATGGAAGGGATCGACACTTTCCAGCAAGACCGCGTGGCGCGCGTTGTAGAAGACGCGGAAACGCATCTGGCCGAGATGACCGATGCAATCAAACGCGCCGGCGACCGCCGGATTGAGGCGCGCGTCGAACGGTTTCAGGACACAGCCCGCGATCTGTTTCGCACGGTCGAGGAAGACCCCCGCGATCTGGCCGGTGCCCGGAAATACCTGACGGTCTATTTGCAGGGCGCGCGCGATGCGACGGTCAAGTTCTCGGATGTCTATACCCGTACCCGTGACGCCAAGGCGCTTGAGGATTACTCGGCCCTGCTGGATGATCTGGAACAGAATTTTGCGGCTCGGACGCGAAAAATGCTACTGGATGACCGCAGTGATCTGACGGTTGAAATTGATGTGCTGCGCGACCGGTTGCAGCGCGAAGGCGTCCGGTTGGACTGACCGGCTATTATTTGAGCGAGGATTATACCCATGTCCCATGACATCAAGAACAAAGCGGTCGAGGCTGAAACACTGGTGCAGGAAGTCACCGCTGTCACCCTGCCTGATCCGCAGACAGCGATTGTCCCGCTGGAAGAGGCCGAAGAACCGGTTGGCGCTGAGATACGCAAGCGGATGGGTGAGATCGATATGGACAACACCAATTCGATCGTCTCGTTCGGATCGTCGGCACAGGCGGAATTGCAGGAAATCAGCCAAGCCATGCTGGCAGATGTGCGCAACAAGGATGTGGGCCCCGCAGGCGACAGCCTGCGCAATATCGTAACGACAATCCGGGGTTTCTCGGTCAGCGAACTGGACGTGCGCCGCGAACGCAGCTGGTGGGAAAAACTGCTGGGCCGCGCCGCGCCCTTTGCCAAGTTCACCGCGCAATATGAAGATGTTCAAAGCCAGATCGACAAGATCACTGACGATCTGCTGGGGCACGAACATACCCTGCTGAAAGACATCAAGTCGCTTGATCTGCTTTATGAAAAGACGTTGGAATTCTATGACGAGCTGGCGCTTTACATCGCAGCGGGCGAGGAAAAGCTGACCGAGCTGGACAGCCAGGACATTCCCGCAAA
This sequence comes from Rhodobacteraceae bacterium KLH11, assembly GCA_000158135.1. Classification (GTDB taxonomy): domain Bacteria; phylum Pseudomonadota; class Alphaproteobacteria; order Rhodobacterales; family Rhodobacteraceae; genus Ruegeria. The sequence goes on along the minus strand of DS999531.1, from coordinate 2,064,033 downwards.
AGAGGCCGAAGTTCAGGCCGCAGCCGAAGACAGCCAGGTGATGAAAGCGCAGGAGCTGCGCGACCTGCGCGCCGCACGCGACGATCTGGAACGCCGGGTGCACGACCTGAAACTGACGCGTCAGGTCACGATGCAATCCCTGCCCTCAATCCGGTTGGTGCAGGAAAACGACAAATCGCTGGTGACCAAGATCAACTCGACCCTGGTCAACACCGTGCCATTGTGGGAAACGCAACTGGCACAGGCCGTCACCATCCAGCGCAGCGCCGAAGCCGCAGCTGCGGTGCGTGACGCCAATGATCTGACCAATGAACTGCTGACCTCGAACGCGGCCAATCTGCGCGAATCGAACAAGATGATCCGCGAAGAGATGGAGCGCGGCGTGTTCGATATCGAGGCCGTCAAACAGGCCAATGCCGATCTGATCGGCACGATCAACGAAAGCCTTGCCATTGCCGACGAGGGCAAGGCCAAACGCGCCGCCGCCGAACAGGAACTGCAGAATATGGAAAAAGAGCTGCGCGACACTCTGGCCTCGGCCAAGGCGCGTCAGGATGGGACCGGCGACAATGCTGGAACAGCTGTCCCCGAATAAAGGAAACCGCGGGCGTGCGATCGTTTCTGACCACCCGAACTGCAATATGGGGGATATCGCTGCTGGCTCTGGCCGGTTGCGAACCCGCGCTGGCACCAACCGTCAAGCCCAAGCCCCGGCCCGCGCAGCTACAAGGCCCGAGCAATGCATATAAGCCGCCCTCGCCCGTAAGTCTTGATCTGGCGCGGTATTATCAAGGCGTGCAGACCAACCTGCTGACCCGGGGATTGCTGCGAACAGATGGGGGCGGGCCAGACACACCCTATGATGCCGATGATCTGGCGCGGAACTTCGAAACCATCGCCTTTTACAACGAATATCCCGGGCAAGCCGTTTCAAGCAGCGGCCGCCGCACCAGCCGTCAACTCAGCCGCTGGTCGGTTCCGGTACGTATCCAGCCCGAGTTTGGCCCGTCGGTCGCGCCGAATGTGCGCCAGCAGGAGGCCGCCCGGATCGATTCCTACGCCAGCCGGTTGTCACGGTTGACCGATCACCCGATCTCGACCGTAAGCCGGAACGCAAATTTCCACGTCTTTGTGGCGGGCGAAGATGATACGGCCTATGTTCAGGCCCGGCTGCGACAGTTGATCCCGGGCATCGGGCAGGCGCAGCTTGACCTGTTCGATGAACTGCCGCGGTCTTTCTACTGTTTCGTCTTTGCATCCGCGTCAAACGGCGCACCGCAAACCTATACGCGGGCGGTTGCCCTGATCCGGGCCGAACATCCCGATCTGGTGCGCCTGAGCTGTATTCACGAGGAAATTGCGCAAGGCCTGGGCCTGCCGAATGACAGCCCCTCGGCCCGGCCATCGATCTTTAACGATGATGACGAATTTGCGCTACTCACCAGCCATGACGAGAAACTGCTGACCATCCTTTACGACCCGCGCCTGAAAGCGGGGATGACGGCCGACGAGGCGCGCCCGGTGGTCCGTATCATTGCACGCGAATTGATGGGGCAGCCGCTTTGACCCCGAACACAGGAGAACCCAAATGGGAATATTTGATTTTCTGAGAGGAGAATTCATTGATGTCATTCATTGGGTCGATGACACCCGTGACACCATGGTCTGGCGGTTCGAACGCGAAGGCCATGAGATCAAATATGGCGCCAAGCTGACCGTGCGCGAAGGTCAGGCGGCGGTGTTCGTGCATGAGGGCCAGCTGGCGGATGTGTTCACGCCCGGTCTTTATATGCTTGAGACCAACAACATGCCGATCCTGACGACGCTGCAGCACTGGGATCACGGCTTTCAGTCTCCGTTCAAATCCGAGGTCTATTTCGTCAACACGACCCGGTTCAATGACCTGAAATGGGGCACCAAGAACCCGATCATGCTGCGCGATCCGGAGTTTGGCCCCACCCGCATTCGCGCCTTCGGCACCTATACGGTCCGCGTCAAGGACCCGGCCAAGTTCCTGATCGAGATTGTTGGCACCGATGGTGAATTCACCATGGATGAGATCAGCTTTCAGATCCGCAACATCATCGTGCAGGAATTCAGCCGTGTGATCGCGGGGTCCGGTATCCCGGTTCTGGATATGGCCGCCAACACCGCCGATCTGGGCAAACTGATCGCGGCCGAGGTTTCGCCCGTACTGGAAGGCTATGGGCTGGAGATGCCCGAGTTCTATATCGAGAATATCTCGCTGCCGCCCGCGGTCGAGGCGGCGCTGGACAAACGCACCTCAATGGGGTTGGCGGGCGATCTGGGCAAATTCACCCAGTATTCTGCGGCCGAGGCCATGACGGCAGCCGCCAACAACCCCGGTCAGGGTGGTGGCATGGGCGCAGGGCTTGGCATGGGAATGGGCATGGCAATGGCGCAGCAGATGTCGAACATGGCAGCGGGTCAACCCAGCGGCCCGTGGGGCGGTCCCGCCCCCGCTGCACCGCAACCCTCGGCGCATGCCGCACCGCCGCCTCCTCCGCCTGTTGAGCATGTTTGGCACATTGCGGTGGATGGCCAGACGAGCGGCCCGTTCTCGAAGGCCAAGATGGGCCGTATGGCGGCAGATGGAGAAATCACGCGAGACACCCATGTCTGGACCGCCGGTCAGGACGGATGGAAAAAGGCCGGAGAGGTGCAGGAACTTGCGCAATTGTTCACCATTCTGCCACCTCCGCCTCCGGGGGTATGACGCGATGGCAGACGCCAATACTGTATCTCCTTACTCTCAAAGCGACCTCGCCTCTGCGGTAAAACTGTCAGCGCTATTTGGGTGGATAGGGGTTATTGGCGTCCCGCTGTTTTCACATATGTACAGCAGAGGTTTAGATCTGGACTCAGTGTATCTTGTTTTCTGGTACGCGTTGTTTGGACTGCCAATTTCTCTTCTTATTTGCTGGCTATTGGTCAAACCATTTCTGCGCCTGATGATGCGGCGTCAGATCACCTATGTGCGCGCTGCCATTTGGGGTGCAGGAATTGCGGCCAACCTCATCGCCCTTAGGCTGGCGATCAGGCTTTTCAGAAGCTGGCGGATGTCACAGAATCCTAAAAGCACATCCAGCTTTGGCGACAGCTTTGGCACAATCTCGATTAACGGTGCTTTTACTGACTATGGGTGGTGGTTATTTGCAAAGAATTCTCTCAATTTCATCGTAATCTGCATCCTGGCAGCTTTGGTCGTGCGCTTGATAATTGGCCCGGGTAACAAGGGTGTTCGAATAGAGGCCGACCGATGAGCACCGAACACCGCTTTCCCTGCGAACAATGCGGGGCGGATTACCGGTTCAACCCCGGCGACGGGACGTTGACCTGCGATCATTGCGGTCATTCTGAAACCATCGACGCGGGACCATGGGGCGGGGCCAGTCTGCGTGAGCTGGATTTCGACGCGGCCATCACGGATCAGTTGCCTGCCAGCGAGATCGAAGAAACCCGCGTCCTCACTTGCCCCAACTGCGCCGCGCAGGTTGAGTTCGATCCAAACACCCACGCCGCCGAATGCCCGTTCTGCGCCACGCCTGTGGTCACCGATACCGGCACTAGCCGCCATATCAAGCCACGGGGCATTCTGCCCTTTGCGCTGGATGAACGCACGGCGCACAAAGCCATGAGTGACTGGCTGGGGCGGCTCTGGTTTGCGCCTAACGGGCTGAAGGAATACGCCCGCAAAGGCCGCAAGATGCAGGGCATCTATGTGCCCTACTGGACCTTCGACGCCGATACCAAATCGACCTATCGGGGTGAGCGGGGCGTGGTTTATTATGAAACACGGAGCGTCATGCGCGACGGCAAGCGGGTCGAGCAAAGAATTCCCAAAGTGCGCTGGACAGCAAAATCGGGACGTGTGGCGCGGTTCTTCGATGACGTACTGGTGCTGGCGTCGCGTTCTCTGCCCAAGACCTATACGGATGCGCTGGAACCGTGGGACCTGCCCGCGCTGGAACCCTATCAGCCCGAATACCTCGCCGGCTTCCGGGCCGAGGCCTATACGGTCGAACTCCGGCAAGGCTATCAGGAGGCACGGGCCCATATGGCGCGCGTCATTGAACGTGACGTGCGCTTTGATATCGGCGGGGATCGTCAACGCATTCACGCCGTTGATACCGACGTGCGCGACGTCACCTTCAAACATATCCTGCTGCCGGTCTGGATGGCTGCTTATAAGTACCGTGGCGAGACCTATCGCTTTGTCATCAACGGCCGGACCGGCCAGGTGCAGGGCGAACGCCCCTGGTCTGCGATCAAGATCACAATTGCCGTGGTTTTGGGGCTGTTGGCTGCAGCTGGTGTTGGCTATCTGGTTGCAACCGGGCAGCAATAGGCATGATCCGGGCTTGCTGCCAGTCACCTGCGGGCTTTCCGGCCTTTGCCCCACGGCAAGCTGTCCGCAAGGAGGCGTGACATTGCACCTGAACGCTCTGACAACGCTCTTGACCGAACGGCATTCCTGCCGGGCCTTTCTGGCGCGCCCTGTTCCGCGCGAACAGATCGAGCAGATCGTGGCGAGCGCAACCCGCGTTCCGAGCTGGTGCAACGCGCAACCCTGGCAGGTTGTGATCACCAGCGGCACGGAAACCGACCAGTTTCGGGACGCGCTGCAAAACGAAGTGGAAACGTCAGCGCCCGCCCCGGACCTGCCATTCCCATCGGGCTATTCCGGCGTCTACAAGGATCGCCGCCGCACGTGCGGTTGGGCTTTGTACAAGGCGCTCGGCATCGAAAAAGGTGACCGTACAGCCTCGGCCCGGCAGATGTTGGAAAACTACGCCCTGTTCGGCGCGCCCCATTGCGCGATCATCTCAAGCCCGGCTGAGCTGGGCCCCTACGGCGCAATGGATTGCGGAGGTTTCGTGACCGCTTTTGCCCTCGCCGCACAAGCGTTGGGCGTGGCCTCGATCCCGCAGGCAGCCGTGGTGGCTTACGGGCCGTTTCTGCACCGCTATTTCGCGATATCGGATGACCACCTGATCCTGTGCGCTATCTCCTTTGGTTATCCGGACAAGGACCATCCCGCCAATAGCTTTCGGACGGAACGTGCCCCGCCGGATGATGTTATCGACTGGCGCGGATAAACCGGCAAACATCCACGAAAGAAACAGACAGGACCTGCATATGCGTGCATTGCTTCAAAGAGTTTCCAAAGCCTCGGTGACCGTCGATGGCACCGTGATCGGGCAATCCGGCCCGGGCTTGCTGATCCTTGTCTGCGCAATGCAAGGGGACGGGGAAGCCCAGACGCTGCAACTGGCCCGGAAGATCGCGAAACTGCGCATCTTCAAGGATAGCGCGGGAAAGATGAACCGCTCGATCCTGGATGTGGGGGGCTCGGCGCTGGTGATCAGCCAGTTCACACTGGCGGCTGATACATCACGCGGCAATCGCCCCGGGTTCTCCGAAGCGGCCCCTGCAGCAGAGGGCAAGCACCTGTACGAGGCTTTCGTGCGCGATCTTGCCGCGCAGGGCATAGCGGTCGAAACCGGAGCATTCGGTGCAGATATGGCGGTTGAGTTGATCAATGACGGGCCGGTCACAATTTGGATGGAGAGCTGATGCAACCGTCTCAACACGTGCAGGATATCTGGTATGCGGGGGTTTCGGCGGTTGACGGGTATCGTGCAACGCTGGCGGCCATTCAAACGATCGAGCAGCCCGATCAGATCGTGGCGGTCGGAAAGGCGGCTGGCGCGATGGCCCACGCTGCTGCCGAGCGTTTCGGCACTGTGCCCTGCCTTGTGGTCACCAAGGACGGTCACGGCCACGACCTGCCCACACATATCAAGGTGCTGGAGGCCTCGCACCCGGTTCCCGATGCCCGCAGTCTGACCGGTGGGCAGGCTTTGCGAGAAACCGTTCAGGGTATGGGCACCGGCAGCAGGTTGCTGCTGCTTGTGTCAGGTGGTGCGTCGTCGCTGGCCGAAGATCTGGTACCGGGCAAGACGCTGGATGATCTTGCAACCCTCAACCGGCAATTGCTGGCCGAGGGGTTGGATATCGGGGCAATGAACACTCAGCGGCGCAAGCTGTCGCGCATCAAGGGTGGCGGCTTGCTTTCCTGTTTCCCCGGCGAACGCGCCACGGTTCTCGCAATCTCGGACGTGCCGGGGGACGATCTGGGCGTGATCGGGTCTGGTATCGGGGCGCTGCCTGATAGGCCGGGATTTGAAGCCGCGTCGACAATCATCGCCTCAAACGCCCATGCGCGGGATGCGGCGGCGCGCGCGGCCGGTGCGGCAGGGTTCGACATTCTGGCCAATGAAGAAACAATGCATGATGACTATCTCACTGTCGCCTCCCGTATCGGGCAACGCCTGTGCACCATGCCCAAAGGGGCCATGATATTTGGCGGAGAGCCAACAGTCGTCCTGCCGGACCAGCCCGGGCGCGGCGGGCGCAATCAGGCCCTGGCGCTTGCATTGGCCCGCGAGATTGCAGGACAACCCGGACTAACAGTGATTGTCGGCGGAACGGACGGGACGGATGGCCCCACCAACGCTGCCGGGGCGATTGTCACGGGTCAGACATGGACCGCAGGCGCCCGGAACTACCTTGACCGGGCTGATAGCGGCAGTTTTCTGGATACAGCCGGGGCGCTTCTGGTCACGGGGCCGACCGGCACCAATGTGATGGATCTGGTGATTGCAATAAAAGACTGATCTGGCATCCTGCCCCGAAAAACCACGGCCCGGAGGCCATCATCATAGCACAACCTTCCAACGCGTTTCGTGACATTGAAGACATCCCCGACATGGGCATCATCATGCCTGACGGGTGCCGCCTCTCGGCGCGCGTCTGGCGTCCTGTGGATGCCACTGACGCGCCTGTCCCGGCCATTCTGGAATATCTGCCCTATCGCAAACGGGACGGCACAACCGCACGTGACGCGCTGACACATCCATGGTTCGCCAAACGCGGCTATGCCTGCATCCGGGTCGATATGCGGGGGAATGGCGACAGCGAAGGATTGATGGAGGATGAGTACACCCAACAGGAACTGGATGACGCGGTTGCGGTGATCCGGTGGCTGGCCGATCAACCCTGGTGCAGCGGCGCTGTGGGTATGATGGGCATCAGCTGGGGCGGGTTCAACGCGCTGCAGGTCGCGGCCCTGAAACCCGAGCCCCTGAAGGCGATCATCACGCTCTGCTCAACGGCTGATCGGTATGCTGACGACATCCACTATAAAGGCGGCTGCCTGCTGAACGAAAATCTGGGTTGGGGGGCGACGATGTGGTCATATTCCTCGCGCCCGCCCGATCCCGCGCTGCGTGACGATTGGCGTGCGCTGTGGCTGGAGCGGCTACGGAACGAGCCCTTCCTGCCCTCGGTCTGGCTGCGCCATCAAACCCGCGATGCCTATTGGCAGCACGGCTCGGTCTGCGAGGATTTCAGCGCTATACAGGCCGCCACGCTTGCCGTCGGGGGCTGGGGGGACGCCTACAAGAACACTGTCCCTCTTCTGGTCGAGCAGCTTGATGCGCCGGTAAAGGGTATCATTGGCCCGTGGGTACATAAATATCCGCATTTCGCCACGCCCGAGCCCAGAATCGGGTTCCTTCAAGAGGCGCTGCGCTGGTGGGATCATTGGTTGAAAGGTATCGATACCGGCGTCGAAAGCGACCCCGATTATCGCGCCTATCTGATGGATGGCGTGCGGCCCGCGCGCTGGTATACCGAGCGGCCCGGGCACTGGATCACGGAAGACCGGGGCGCAACCTCGCACCTGCCGACCGTCACGCTTGCGCTGAGCGACAAGGGGTTGGGCGAAGCTGGGCCGCTGAGCGCAAAGATACGTTCACCCCATCATTGCGGCCTGGATGGCGGAGAATATTGCGCCATCTGGCTGGGCCCGGACATGCCCGGCGATCAGCGGGCCGATGATGCGCTATCGGCCTGTTTTGACAGCGCCCCGCTGGATCAGGACATGGATATCGTCGGCGCACCACGCCTCCGGCTGCGGCTTGGGTCGGACAAGGCGCAGGCTCAGATTGCGGTCCGGTTGAATCATGTTCACCCCGACGGGGCATCGACCCGCGTGACATATGGCGTACTGAACCTCACGCATCGGGACAGCCATACCGCGCCAACCGCCCTGACACCCGGAAAGCTCTATGAGATCGAGCTGGATCTGGATCACATCGCCTATCGCGTTCCCAAAGGGCACCGGCTGCGCATCGCGATCTCAAGCGCATATTGGCCGCTGATCTGGCCTTCGCCCGAAACGGCAGAGCTGAACCTGACCGAGGGTGAGATCACCCTGCCACAGCGCAAGCCTGCGACCCTTGATGAATGTACCTTTCCGCCCCCCGATGCCGAAGAACCCTGGCAAATCAGGTCGCTGCGCGAACCCAGCAATTCTCGCCGTGTCGAAACGGACATGAATACCGGAACAGTCAAGCTGATGATCGATGACGATTTTGGTCTGGTCCAAGACTGTGCGCATGGTCTGATCAGTGGCGGATCCGCGCATGAGACGTGGTCGATCCATCCGGATGATCCTTCGACCGCGCATGGTATGTGCCGCTGGGTTCAGGACCTCAGGCGCGACGATTTGCATCTGAAAACCGAAGCTGACTGCAAGATGTGGTCAGATCACGGACATTTTTATCTTCAGGCAACGATAAAAGCGTTTGAAAATGGCAGCTTGGTGTTCTCGACGACAAAGGAAGATCGGGTTATACGTGAGCATATGTAAAACCAACCGATTGCAGGGCTCGCCTTTTAACCTTGCCCGGCCTGTCGAAATGCGTCTACTTTGACTCAGCAATCAATAAAAAGCGCCTCGTAATGGCGCATAAAGCATCAATAGGGAGACCCTTGAATGAACGAACAACTCACTCACATGGCCAAACAGGTCACGGCAGGAAAACTGACGCGCCGTGAATTTATGGGCAAGGCCGCTGCTCTGGGCGTGTCCGCTGCGATGGCCAGCACCATGTTCGCCGATGCGGCCCGCGCGGCCGAGCCGAAACGGGGCGGCGATCTGAAACTGGGCCTGCAGGGGGGCGAATCCACCAACTCACTGGACCCGGCGACCTATGCCAGCACCGTCCCTTACATGAACGGCCGCCATTTCGGGGATCCTCTGGTCGAGGTTGCCGCAGATGGTACAATCGAACCTCGCCTTGCAGAAAGTGTCGAAGGCAGCGCGGATGCCCGTGTCTGGACCTTCAAAATTCGCCCTGGGGTCGAGTTTCACAACGGCAAAACCCTGACCAGTGAAGATGTGCTCAAAACCATGGAGCGCCACTCGAACGAAGATTCCAAATCCGGTGCGTTGGGCATCATGAAGGGCATCGAGTCGATGAAGGCCGATGGTGACAACTTTCAGGTCACGCTTACCGAATCAAATGCCGACCTGCCCTATCTGCTGGCGGACTATCACCTTGTGATTCAGCCCGATGGCGGCATGGATGATCCCGGTGCAGGGATCGGTACAGGCCCCTATCAGGTCGAGGTTAACGAACCCGGTGTCCGCCATGCGTTCACCAAGTTCGCAAACTACTGGAATGACGATGCTTACTTTGACAGCGTCGAGAACATCGTCATCAATGATGCCACTGCACGAACCGCTGCGCTTCAGTCAGGACAAGTTCAATTGATCAACCGGATTGAACCAAAAGTGGCGGATCTGCTGGGGCGTGCACCCAACCTGACCGTTCACTCTATCCCCGGGCGTGGGCACTATGTGTTCGTGATGCATTGCGACACCGCGCCGTTCGACAACAACGATCTGCGTTTGGCCCTGAAATACGCAATCAATCGCGAAGAAATGGTCGACAAAGTGCTTCGTGGATATGGAACGATCGGGAACGACATGCCGATCAATGCTGCATATCCGCTGTTTGATGACTCATTGCCGCAGCGCGAGTTTGATCTGGAAAAAGCTGCCGAACATTACAAAAAGTCCGGGCATGACGGGTCGCCTATCATCCTGCGGACCTCTGATGTTGCGTTCCCCGGAGCGGTCGACGCAGCCGCTTTGTTCCAGCAATCGGCGGCTCAGGCGGGTATCAACCTTGAAATCAAGCGTGAACCCGGTGACGGCTATTGGAACGAAGTCTGGAACGTGCAGCCTTTCTGCGCCTCCTATTGGAGCGGCCGCCCGGTTCAGGATCAGATGTACGCGACCACGTACCTGTCCTCTTCGGACTGGAATGACACGCGCTACAAGGTACCCGAGTTTGATGCGCTGCTTTTCGAAGCCCGCGGTGAGCTGGACCTTGAAAAACGTAAAGAGCTGTATGCCCAGATGGGCATGATGGTCCGGGACGGCGGCGGCCTGATTTGCCCGATGTTCAACGATGGCATTGAAGGCATGAGCAACCAGTTGGCCGGGTGGGAGGTCAACCCTGGCCTTGAGCTCATGAATGGTCAGGTCTCGCGTCAATTGTGGTTCGCCTGATACGGGCTACGGATAATGCATCCTGTCCTGAAACTGGTTTCCCAGCGCCTTGCGCTGGGATTCCTATTGCTGTTTGGCGCTTCGGCTTTGATTTTTGGCCTGACCGAAGCCCTGCCCGGAGACGCCGCGCAAGCCGTCCTGGGACAGTCCGCAACACCTGAGGCCCTCGCCAACCTGCGCGAAGAGATGGGCCTGAATCGCCCCGCGCTGACCCGTTATTTCGAATGGCTGGGTGGCATTGTTCAAGGTGATCTTGGCCAGTCCCTGACCAACAAGCTCGACATCGCCGACTCGATTGCCGGTCGTCTGGGCAATACTTTGTTTCTGGCATTCTGGGCAGCTATCGTGTCGGTCCCCCTTGCCATTTTCCTTGGCCTGCTGGCCGTGCGCTATCGCAACCGCTGGCCCGACAAGATGATCTCGGCGGTCACGCTGACGACAATCTCGATCCCCGAGTTTCTGATCGGCTATCTGCTGATTTATTTCGTCGCCGTGAAGCTGGGCATGTTTTCACCGCTGGCCATGATCAACGACAGCATGTCGATTGGGCAAAAGCTGAACGCGATTGCCTTGCCGGTGATCGTTCTGACCATGGTGGTTCTGGCGCATATGATGCGCATGACCCGGGCGGCGATCCTGAATGTGATGCAATCGGCCTATGTCGAGACGGCCGAACTCAAAGGTCTGAGCAATTTCAAGGTCATCTACCGCCACGCTTTCCCGAATGCGATTGCCCCCATTGTCAACGTCGTGATGATCAACCTGGCCTATCTGGTCGTGGGTGTCGTCGTGGTCGAGGTTGTGTTCGTCTACCCCGGTATGGGGCAGTATCTTGTGGACCACGTGACCAAGCGTGATGTGCCGGTGGTTCTGGCCTGTGGCGTGATCTTTGCGGCGATTTATATCGGTCTGAACATGATCGCCGATCTCGTTGCCATTCTGGCCAACCCAAGGCTGAGGCATCCGAAATGAAGAATATCCCTATCTCTGCAATGATCGGGCTGGCGTTCACCGGCCTGTATTTCTTCGTCGCGATCTTCGCCCCTCTGCTTGCGCCCTACGGCATGGCCGAGGTTGTCGGGGATGTGTGGGAGCCCTCGGGCCCGGAATTCTGGCTGGGCACCGACAATATCGGCCGCGATCTGTTAAGTCGCATGATCTATGGCGGACGCACCACAATCTTCATCGCCACGGCGGCAACCATCCTCAGCTTTGTGACCGGTTCGATCCTTGGCTTTCTGGCCGCTGTTCTGGGGGGCTGGGCGGATCAGGTCATGTCACGAACCGTCGATCTGATCATGTCGATCCCGACCCTGATCTTTGCGCTTGTGGTTCTGGCCATGGTTCCGGTGACCATCCCGGTCCTGATCGTTGTCATGGGGCTGCTGGATTCAACCCGCGTCTATCGTCTGGCACGTGCCGTGGCGGTCGACATCGCCGTAATGGATTATGTCGAAGCGGCCAAGCTGCGCGGTGAAGGCCAAAGCTGGATCATCTTCCGCGAAATCCTGCCCAACGCCCTGTCACCGCTGGTGGCCGAGCTGGGCCTGCGGTTCATCTTCATGGTCCTGTTTGTCTCAACCCTGTCTTTCCTGGGCTTGGGCGTTCAGCCACCGCTGGCAGATTGGGGCGGCATCGTGAAGGAAAACAAGGACGGCATCGTCTATGGCATTGGCGCGGCCCTTTATCCGGCTGTTGCCATCGCGACGCTGGCGATCTCGGTCAACCTCGTGGCTGACTGGGTTCTGAACCGCACCACATCGCTGAAAGGAGGCCGAGGATGAGTGATACCCTTCTCAAGGTCCGTGACCTCAAGATCGGCGCGACCGTATACCCGCCGGGTGAGAAACCCCATGATATTGAAATCGTGCACGGGGTCAGTTTTGACCTCGAACGCGGCAAGGTGCTGGGGTTGATCGGCGAATCCGGGGCCGGGAAATCGACCATCGGGCTGGCCTCGATGGCTTATGGCCGGGGTGGTGTTGAGATCACCGGTGGCGAGGTTTGGGTCAACGGGCGGGACATCCTGAAAACCTCCCAGGGCGATATCCGCAAACTGCGCGGGGGCGAGGTGACCTATGTGTCGCAATCCGCGGCCGCGTCCTTCAACCCCGCCAAGAAGATCATGGATCAGGTGGTTGAGGCTGCAGTTGAACAGAAAAAGTTCAGCCGCAAAGAGGCTGAGGCGCGTGCCCGCGCATTGTTCGCCAAACTGGGCCTGCCCGATCCTGACAATATCGGAAATCGCTATCCGCATCAGGTTTCAGGCGGTCAGTTGCAACGCTGCATGACGGCGCTGGCGCTCTGCCCTGAACCTGATCTTGTTGTGTTTGACGAACCTACAACCGCGCTGGACGTGACCACACAGATCGACGTTCTGATGGCCATCAAAGAAGCCATTCGCGATACGGGCGTTGCCGCGCTTTATATCACGCACGATCTTGCGGTTGTAGCGCAGGTCAGCGACGAGATCATGGTGCTGCGGATGGGCGATACGGTCGAATATGGCAGTACCGATCAGATCATCAACAACCCGCAAGAGGAATACACGCAGGCGCTGGTTTCGGTGCGCTCGATCGAGCATGAAGAGAAAGCACCGACATCTGAACCTGTCCTCAGTGTGGATGGTATCACCGCGCGATATAAAGGGCTGGATTTCGATGTTCTGCACAACGTGAATGTCGAACTTTATCCGGGGCAGACGCTCGCCGTGGTGGGTGAATCCGGGTCGGGCAAATCGACGCTGGCGCGTGTGATTACCGGCCTTCTGCCGCCACGCGATGGCGAGATCACCTTTGCCGGGCGCAAGCTCAGCCCTGATCTGGCGGGCCGCTCGCGCGAGGATCTGCGCGAATTGCAGATGATCTACCAGATGGCCGATGTGGCGATGAACCCGCGTCAGACGGTTGGCACCATCATCGGGCGACCGCTGGAGTTCTACTTCAACATGCGCGGTGCCGAAAAGCGCAAGCGGATCATCGAATTGCTGGACGAAATCGAGCTGGGCGAGAAGTTCATCGACCGCTACCCGGCCGAGCTGTCCGGCGGGCAGAAACAGCGGGTCTGTATCGCGCGCTCACTGGCTGCCAAACCCAGGATGATCATCTGTGATGAGGTCACTTCGGCGCTGGATCCATTGGTGGCGGATGGCATCCTCAAACTGCTGCTGGATTTGCAGAAGATCGAGGACGTGGCTTATCTGTTCATCACCCACGATCTGGCGACGGTGCGCGCCATCAGCGACAGTATCGCGGTGATGTATCAAGGGCGCGTGGCGCGGTATGGCCCGAAAAGCCAGGTGCTGAGCCCACCGTTTGATGACTATACCGACCTGCTGCTCAGCTCTGTGCCCGAGATGCATCTGGGCTGGCTGGAAGAGGTTGTGGCAAATCGCAAGATGGAAAGCGCCGGGAACTGACGCCCGTAAGGGCCGGTTTGATAACTTCTGAAATCCCGGCGCTTTGGTGTCGGGATTTTACTATTCGGGGCGGGAACAGGCATCCGCCGGTTCGCGAATCCCTTAGGTTCTGTGCAACACCAATCCAAAGGGCCGGACCATGGACCGTAAACTGCTTCTTATCATTCTGGATGGCGTCCCATGGCGCAATTTCCGTCGCCTGTTCGGCAACCTTGAAGGGTGGGTCGACAATGGCGAAGCCCGGGTGTGGAAACTGCGATCGGTCCTGCCGTCGATATCGGCCAGCTGTTATGCCTCGATCCATACCGGTGTGACACCACAGGAACATGGCTGCACCGGGAACGGCAATGTCTTCCGCCTGAGCCACAAAGATGTCTTTTCGCAGGTGCGCGAAGCAGGAGGGATCACCGGAGCCGTCACGCACAGCTATTGGTCGCAATTCTTCAACCGTCACCCCTTTGATTACGTGCGTGACGTGGAATATGACGAGCCTGACAGCAAAACCATCAACCATGGCCGGTTCCATTCGATGACCGGGTATAACAAGGCCAACCAGATGACGCCTTGCGACGTGGATCTGTTCGCATCGCTCACCAACCTCTGCCTGCGCTTCGGGCTGGATTACGGTATTCTGCATACCTGTACGCTGGACAGTATGGGACATCGGTTTTTCCATGACTGTCAGGAAATGGACCACGCCTGTTTCGTGATGGATGAAATGCTGGCCCCGTTCATCCCGCGCTGGCGGCAACTTGGGTACGAAGTCATCGTGACCGCCGATCACGGACAAGATGAACGCGGCCATCATGGTGGACGCAGTGCGTTACAGCAGGAAACGGCGCTCTACTACTTCGGTGATGCCAAAGGGCCCGAGGTCGATACCGTCATTGACCAGCTGCAACTTGCCCCGACAATCCTGACACGTATGGGCGCACCGGTTGCTGAAACAATGAAGGCCAGCGCCTTTCTGCTCTGACAGTCAGTCGTAAGACCAGATCCCCTGCCCCAGCGCCTCAATCGCGACCGAGATACGCTCAAAACTGTCCGCAGCCCGCCTCACGCTGTGTCGGGCGCGCAGATACCCATGGACCAGCCCCGGCTCGTTGATCCAATGCGCCAATCCACCTGCAGCACGGATTTTACCGCAATAGGCAGGCCCGTCATCGCGCAATGGATCGCAATCAGCGGTCACGACCACCGTCGGCGGAAGGCCTGCAAAGTCATCATCCATCAAAGGTTCAAATGCCGGATCATTCTCGGGGGCTGCACCTGCGCAGCGGATATCCCGATAGAACCGGACATCCGCCAGCGTCAGCAGCGGCGCGTTGGCATGTTCGATATAAGACCCGCTTGATCTATCACCGCCAAGACCGGGATAGATCAGAACCTGACCAAGCAAAGCGTCCAGACGCCCCCGGCTGTAATGCGCAACCGCTGCGGCCAGATTGCCCCCGGCGCTGTCTCCGGCAAGGATGATCGGATCGCCATATTCCCGATCTGCCCAGCTCGTGGCGGTCCAGCTGTCCTGAAACTGAGCCGGATGGCTATGTTCAGGACACAGGCGATAATCGACTGAAACGATACGATAACCCGTCTGCGCGCAAAGCTCTGCGCAGATATCGTCATGACTGTCCAAACCGCCCAGAACAAAACCGCCGCCGTGGAAATACATGACGCTGCGCGTTGGATCGCCAGCGGTATAGATGCGAACCGGCACCCCATCGGCAAGCCTGTCCTGTGCCCCCACCCCCGGCGGCGGCGGTTGCCGGAAGTCCTCACACATGGCGTCATAGACCCGGCGTTGGTCGGCGATGGACATATCGACCGCATCATCAGGATAGCTGCCGGCGGTTCGCCGGATAAACGTCCAGGTCTCTTCGTCGATCAGGCGTTCATAGTCCATTGCCGCTCCGGATTAGTCAGACCATTCCCATGGCCGGGTGAAGGATCCCAGCACCTTTGCCACATCGTCCTCGGACGCGCCGTTCGCGTCAAGCTGCGCGACCAGCCCGCGTTTTTTATCGTCAATGACCGAGACAACGCGCGCGGCAACCCCAGCCTCTTCCAGCGCGCCATTATAGACGCGCGTGATCGCATGTTTGCGCAGATCGGGCTTGAACACCTTGCCAACGGCGGTTTTGGGCAGTTCAGACAGGATGGTCAGATGCTTTGGCTGCGCCGCCCGTTCATGAACATGGGCCTTGCAGTATTCCAGCAGTTCTTCTTCGGTGGCCGAGGCCCCGTCAACCAGTTCGACAAAGGCACAAGGCAACTCGCCCGCATGGGCATCCGGCTGGCCGATTGCCCCGGCAAAAGCAACGGCCTCATGCCCCAGCAAGGCTTCTTCGATCTCGGCGGGGTCGATATTATGACCGCCACGGATGATCAGGTCTTTGGCACGACCGGTGATCCACAGATAGCCATCCTCGTCAAACCGGCCCAGATCGCCCGTGCGCAGGTATTTGTCAAAATGGTAAAGGTCGACGTTCTTGTCAGCTTCGGTATAGGTGTGGCCTGCATAAACGCCCGGGTTCGAGATACAGATCTCACCAACCTGATCGGTGCCGCATTCGGTGGGGCCATCCGGCCCGCCCTGCAGGATTTTGACATCCGTGTACGGGAAAGGAATACCGATCGAACCGATCTTCTTCTCACCGTCCACCGGGTTGCACGACACCAGACAGGTCGCCTCGGTCAGGCCATAACCTTCGACGATGGTGACGCCTGTGGCTTCCTCAAAGCGGCGGAACAGCTCCACCGGCAGCGGGGCCGAACCGGAAAAGGCGGTTTTCACGCTTGAGATATCGGCATCCACCGGGCGCTGCATCTTGGCCGAAATGGCGGTGGGGACCGTGATGATGAACGAAACCTTCCAGCGTTCGATCAGTTTCCAGAAATTATCGAACACGCCATCGCCGCGATAGCCCGCAGGTGTCGGGAAGATCACATGCGCGCCTGAGGACACAGCCGCCATCACGATCACATGCACGGCAAAGACATGGAACATCGGCAGCGGACACATGATGACATCGTTTTCGTCAAACAACAGCGTGTTGCCCAGCCAGCCATTGTAGATCAGGCCCGAGTATTTATGTTGCGCCACCTTGGGCATGCCGGTGGTGCCACCGGTGTGGAAATAACAGGCCACCCGATCTTTTTTGCTGTCTTCAAAGGTCAGTGTTTTCGGCTGCTTGTTCAGCTCGACATTAAAATTCTTGTAATCCGCATGGGCCAGTTTTTCCTTGCCACTCATCTTGGGGCGCAAGAATGGCACCAGCCACGATTTAGGCGGGGTCAGATAGCGATTCAGGTCGATCTCAAGGATCGTGTGGACACCGGGCGCATGGCGCACCGCCTCTTCCACTTTCTGGGCCACATCCGTTTTGGGGAAAGATTTCAGCGTGACCACCACCTTGGCCTGAGTCTCGCGCAGAATGGCCGATATCTGCTCGGGTTCAAGCAGAGGGTTGATCGGGTTCACAATCCCCGCAACCGCGCCACCCATCATCGTGACCAGCGTCTCATTGCAGTTGGGCAGCACATAAGCCACCACATCCTGTTCACCGATCCCAAGCGAGCGAAACAGGTTGGCCGCCTGATTGACCTGGCTCAGCAATTCCGACCAACTCAGCGTTTCGGCCTTGTCATTCGGCCCTGAAAGCAACTGGAAACTGATCGCCTTGTGGTTCGGGAATTTACCCGCCGTCCGCGACAACAGCTGATGGAAGGTTGTGGGGACATCCCGGTCTTCCCACGTCATCTCCTGCTCGATGCGTGCCTTGTCTTCCAATCCCACAAAGGCCATGCGGCTCCTCCCCTGATCTCTCTCCCGTGTCATGCGCGGGCTTGTTTTGTCCCTTCCAAGATGGAAGCAAAACCAAACACACGCAAGCAAGGGCTTAGCGATCAGGCCCGGGAAAATGTAGAATGACGCTACGACGGTTCGGGATGTGCCGGTGCGTCACCTTATTCTGCGGCGACCCCGTCGGTGAACTGCAGGCGCGCCAAACGGGCATAAAGACCATCCTGCGCCACCAGATCGTCATGAGTACCCTGCGCCACGATGCGCCCGGCCTCAAGCACCACGATCCGGTCTGCCTTTTTCACGGTCGCCAGACGATGCGCCACGATCAGCGTGGTGCGCCCGGTCCGCATATTGTCGACCGCCCCCTGCACTGCGCGTTCGCTTTCTGCATCCAGCGCCGAGGTCGCCTCGTCCAGCAGCAGCACAGGCGCATCGCGCAGGATGGCACGGGCAATGGCGATACGCTGTTTCTGACCACCCGACAACATCACGCCGCGCTCACCCACAAAACTGTCATAACCTTCGGGCAGGGCAGAGATAAATTCATGTGCGGCAGCCGCACGGGCCGCCGCCTCAACCTCGGCATCCGAAGCATCCAGACGGCCAAATCGGATATTCTCGCGCGCCGAGGCGGCAAAGATCACCGGATCCTGCGGAACAAGTGCCATGTGCTGCCGGAAATCGTCGCGGTTCAGGTCGCGCAGGTCGCGCCCATCAAGGCTGACCCGCCCCGCATCCGGATCATAAAACCGCTGGATCATTTGAATGACGGTCGTCTTGCCTGCCCCGGACGGGCCGACAAAGGCCACCGTTTCCCCCGGCTTGACCAGCAACGACAGGTTGTCCAGCGCAACGATGTCGGGGCGCGCAGGATAGTGGAATGTCACATCGTCAAACTGAATTTCTCCCCGCAGGGGCATTGGCAGAACCTCAGCCCTGGCCGGGTCGTTCACCGTGTCTTCCGCGTTCAGCAGCTCAACCAGCCGCTCGGTCGCGCCGGCCGCGCGCTGCAATTCGCTCCAGATTTCGGACAGGGCCGCCACCGAGCCTGCCATGATGACCGAATAGATCACAAACTGGATCAGAACGCCTTCGGTCATCACCCCGTTGCGCACGTCATTCGCGCCCATCCACAGCACGCCAACAATACCCGAGAAGACCAGAAAGATAACAATGACGGTCAGGATCGCGCGCGTCCGGATGCGGCGCAGAGAAACTTCGTACGAAGTTTCTGTCATCTCGCCAAACTGCGCGCGGCTGGCTGTCTCATGGGTAAAGGCCTGCACGGTCTGCACCGCCCCCAACGCCTCGCCCGCGTTGCCTGAAGAGGCAGCGATCCAATCCTGATTTTCCCGGCTGATCACCCGCAGCCTGCGCCCCAGCACCAGAATCGGCACCACCACAACCGGTATCAGCAGCAGCACCAACCCGGTCAGCTTCGCCGATGTCAGCAGCATCAAGACCAGCCCGCCCACAAACATCAGCAGGTTGCGCAATGCGATCGAGACCGAGGACCCAAGGACCGATTGAATCAACGTCGTATCTGTTGTGATCCGGCTCAGGACTTCTCCGGTCATGATCCGTTCGTAGAACTCGGGGCTCATGCCGATGACGCGGTCAAATACAGCCTTGCGGATATCGGCAACAACCCGTTCGCCCAGCCGGGTCACCAGCGCGTACCGGATTCCGGTACCGATGGCGAGCACCCCCGCGATACCCAGAGCGGCGAGAAAATACCAATCCAGCAGCTCGCCATCTTCGATGCGGAAATTGTCAACCACACGGCGCACCGCCAGCGGCAATGTCAGGGTCATGCTTGCGGTCAAAATCAGCGCCAGCGTCGCCCCGGCCATCAACGCGCGATATGGTTTCATAAACGGCCACAGAGATGACAGAACGCCAATTTTTCTGGACCCCGCGCGCTCTTCCTGAGTGCCCGGAGCCGGTTTATTCGCTGGACTGGCGGCGCGTGTTCTTGCCATGTCTGGCCCTTGTTTTCTGGTCTTTCGCTCTGGTCTGAGCATTTGTCAAAGCTTCTTGGCGACACAGACGGTTGTGGTCAAGCCAAGGGCTTGGCTTTGACACCGAATAAGGCCTTTTGACGCAACTGACCTGAAGGGAAAAGGCTGGAGCGGGCGGCGGGAATCGAACCCGCGTCATTAGCTTGGAAGGCTAAGGTCTTACCACTACACAACGCCCGCGCAGTGTTCGGGCTGAGTAATCCATGCGCCTGCTGCCGTCAAGCAATGAAATCGCATATCCGGGCGGGCCTTCGGCAAGCCCACAATCCGGCCCGATGGGCGTTATGCATTCGTAACAAAAGTATTATGCTTCTGTCACACTCCCTCATTACATCTGTCGGGTGAAACCTTTTCAGACAGCCCGGAGCTATCCATGAAAGACACCGACCTCACCGCCCTCTCTGCCGACGATTGGGACGAACTGCACTTCCCCCGCCCCGAGGAAAACGATTTTGACCGCGTAGTAGAAAGCGCCATTTCGCGCCGTGGTTTTCTGGCTGGCGTCGTGGCCTTTGGCTCAGGCGCGGCGGCCATGGGCGCAGGCCTGATGAGCTCGACCTCGGCACAGGCCGCGGGAGCCTCGCGTTTTGCATTTACCCCGATCCCGGCGCAGACCGATGGTACCGTCCACGTGCCTGAAGGGTATGAGTGGAAAATGTTGATGCGCTGGGGCGATCCGCTGTTCTCGGACGCGGATGGCTATGACCTCACCGATGGCGGCCCGGTCGAAAATTCTGACAGAATTTTCGGTGAAAATACTGATGGAATGGAGACATTCTCGTTCCAGGGTCATGAGCTGATCGCAATCAACCATGAATATCCGAACCGCGAAATCAACCTGCCCGCCGCGCAGGAGGGTGTACCGGCCAGCGCCGATGATGTTCTCAAGTTCCAGAACATTCAGGGCGTCACCGTGATGGAGATCAAGGAAGGTCCGGAAGGCTGGTCCGTCGTCAAGGACAGCCCTTTCAACCGCCGCATCCATCACAACTCTCCGATGAAGATCGTTGGCCCTGCCGCCGGTCATGACCTGCTGAAAACCAAAGCGGACCCGACCGGCACAACATCGCTGGGCACTATGAATAATTGCGGTGCGGGCAAGACACCATGGGGCACTTATCTGACCTGTGAAGAGAACTTTAACGGCTATTTCGGCTCCAGCGACGAAAACGCAAGCTATAACCAGCAGGTTGCCGACGGGTTCAAGCGCTATGGTGTAAAGGCCGAAAGCTGGAATGGATATGAACTGTTCGACCCGCGCTTTGACACCTCGAAGAACCCCAACGAGCCGCATCGCGCAGGCTGGATTGTTGAAATCGATCCGACCAAACCGGACAGCACGCCGGTCAAGCACACCGGTCTGGGCCGCTTCAAGCACGAGAACGCCGAGGTAACTCTGGCCGCCGACGGCCGTGTGGTTGTCTATATGGGCGACGACGAGCGGGGCGAATACCTGTACAAGTTCGTCTCGAACGGCACCTACCAGCCCGGCGGCGAGACCGAGAGCCTGCTGAATGACGGCACGCTCTATGTCGCCAAGTTCAACGACGACATGAAAGGTGAATGGCTGGCTCTGACGCCGGAGACGACTGGCATGGACGAAGCCGAGATCGCGATCTTCACGCGGATGGCTGCATCCAAGGTCGGTGGCACCACCATGGACCGCCCCGAGTGGGTGGCCTCCAGCCCGGTTGCAGTTGAGGCCTATTGCTGCCTGACCAACAACAAGAACCGTGGCGTGAAGCCAAATGCCGGTGGTGATGACACCTCGGTCAACGCGCCCAACCCGCGTGAGGCCAACAAGTACGGCCAGATCGTGCGCTGGCGTCCGGCAAATGACGATCACGCCGCTGAAGGGTTCGACTGGGACCTGTACGTTATGGCGGGCAACCCGACCGTGCATTCCGACGACCGCGCCGGATCAGCCAACGTGAATGAGGGCAACCTGTTCAACTCGCCCGACGGCATGGTTATCGACTCGACAGGTTTGATCTGGATCCAGACAGACGGCAATGACGACAACGAGGAAGACTTCGCTGGCAATGGCAACAACCAGATGCTGGTTGGTGATCCTGTGACCGGTGAGATCGTGCGCTTCATGACCGGCCCAAACGGCTGCGAGGTCACCGGTCTGGCATGGTCCACTGACCTGCGCACCATGTTTGTCGGCATCCAGCATCCCGGCAGCAACTGGCCTGATGGTGGCATCCCGCGTTCGTCGGTGATTGCGATCAAACGGGCTGATAACGGCCTTGTCGGCTAACAAATCCTACGAAATCGAAAAGCCCCCGGCCATCAAACCGGGGGCTTTTTAATTCGTGCCTCAGATATCCTCGCCCGGCGGGTCCAGCGGGCCGCCCGAGGCCAACAAAGCCCGCTCAGACAGCCACGGGTTCAACGCCAGCGCATCTTTCAACGCCGTACGCGCTTCGTCCAAACGTCTGAGACCCAACAGCGACAATGCCCGCCCGCTTAACGCGGCAACATGGTTCGGGGACAACGCGATCGCCCGATCCAGATCAACCAACGCAGCGCCATAATCCTGCCGGAGATAGTTGACAAAAGCCCGCTGATTGTAGCCCTCGGCATAATCCGGGCAATATTCGACCAGCGCGTTGAACTCGTCCAGCGCCCCGATCAGATCCCACGCCTCACGCCGGGCCATGCCGCGATCAAGCAAGCTTTGCGCCTGCGCATCCGGTGCATCTGTCCAGAACCGCCACATCTCGCCCGAGATGCCGCTGGCCTCGCGCTCGTCCTGCGCGTTTTGGGCCTGAGCGATCAGCCCGTCGATATCGGCAATGTGGTCGGGCGAGACCGGACATTCTGCGGCAACAGCACCCTGTGGCACAGCGATCATGAGGGCAAGAAGGGGAACCATGTGTTTCATCCCCAGTAAACTGGCGCGACCACGCGACAGGTCAACCACCGAGGGCCCGCGCAGCCCCACAGCACTGTGTTTGCCGGGCCGGTGCGGCATAACCGGACCTTGACGCTGGGCCGCGAAAAGACCAGCGTCGCGCCATGTTTCCGATCCGTGACCATAACCCCTCGGGGCGCACGCCTTTTGTCGTCTACACCCTGATGGCGGCGAATATCCTGATCTTCCTCAGTTATGTGGGGATCATGGAAGATACGCGGCTGATCAGCCGGTTTTATTTCGACTACGCGGTCATCCCCGCCCGCATAACCGACGGGCATGGGCTGGAAACACTTGTGACCTCGATGTTTTTGCACGGAGGGTGGATGCATCTGGCCGGGAACATGCTGTTTCTGTGGATATTCGGTGACAATCTGGAAGATGAAATGGGGCACATTCCGTTTCTTCTGTTCTATCTGCTTTCGGGCATCGGCGCGGGGCTGATCCATGTCGTCTCGGCCCCGGGCTCGGTTGTGCCAACCATCGGCGCGTCCGGCGCCATTGCCGGAATAATGGGCGGGTATCTTCTGATGTTCCCGAAAGCACGGGTGGATATCCTGCTGATCCTGATCGTCTATATCCGCATTTTCACCATTCCGGCTTTTGTCATGCTCGGGGTCTGGCTGGGCCTTCAGTTCATCGGCAGCCTGTCCAGCAATCCGGATCAGGGGGGCGTTGCCTATTGGGCCCATACCGGAGGGTTCTTCGTCGGGTTAATCCTTTCTGTCCCACTCTGGCTTAAGCGCGGAGGAACAAGGTTCTGGAACCGCACCCATGGCCATCCGCCGCATCCCGAGCACAAATACAAGCTTTCGCAATCACGGATTCCCCGGGTGCCGCGCAGATAGCTCTGGCGCTCTGCCACCGCTCAGATGGGTGATTTCCCGCGCGGCGGTCAGCACCAACTCGGCCAGCTCGGGCGCGCGCGTGCTGCAAAACCGAACTGTCGGACCGGACACAGAGATACCCGCGCAAGGTTCGCCCCTGTCATTGAAGATCGCCGCACCGATACAGGACATGCCTTCATACCGTTCCTCGTGATCATGCGACCAGCCGCGGGCACGGGTCTTGGCCAGATCCCGCTGCAAACCTGACCCCGGCAAACAGGTGTTTTCAGTGAAGGGAATCAGCTTGGTCGCCCCCAGCGCTTTGCCCAGGCTCTCATCGCTCATGGCAGCCAGTATCGCCTTGCCTGTCCCCGAGGCATACATGGGCGTGCGCGCCCCCGGAGGGAAGAATGCACGGATCGGGTTCTGGGTCTCGACCTGCCCCACAAACACAACCTCTGCCCCGTCCGGCACCGCCAGATTGGCGGTTTCGCCGCTGTCCTGCATCAGACGCCGCAGAATCGGCCTGCCGATCTCAAGCACATTGTTGCGATGCAGGAACGAAGCCCCCGTCCGATAGGCTTCGATCCCGATCATCCATTCCTGCCGCTCTTCGTCGAAAATCACAAAGCCATGCTTTTGCAGGGTCACCAGAATACGGTGCGTCGTGGCGGTTGGCACCTCAACTTCGCGCGCCAGATCGCTGAGGGCAGAACGCTCCAGCCGGGCAACGGCGGTCAACACACCCAATGCCCGATCCAGCGACTGCATGGTCCCGGCCGAGCTTTCCTTGAACAATGACTTGGGCCTGCCACGCGGCCGTTTCTGTGCGTCCATTTTAACATCACCCTCTGGTCAACATGGCGGATCCGGATCATATTTTTCCAACAAAGATTCTCCGCCAGTGAATTTGAGAAACTCAATTATCATTATTTTCAGCATCTTACATATTTAACCAAAAAAATGAAAACGTTTTTCAAGAAAATTGCAGAAAACCTTCATTCCGGCGAAGCTTGAACCCGGAAGAGAGGATTGAGAGATGTCGAACCAAAACCCCGTCTTTATCCCGGGACCAACGAATATTCCTGATCGTCTGCGGCTTGCCATGCAGGTTCAGACACAGGATCACCGCGCTCCGGATTTTGTGGAAACCTTTGCCCCGGTGCTTGAGGACACGAAGAAAGTCTTCAAAACAACCGATGGTCAGATCGTCACTTTCCCCGCCAGCGGCACCGGCGGATGGGAAGCCGCAATCACCAACACGCTTAGCCCCGGCGACAAGGTTCTGGTCGCGCGTTACGGCGTGTTCAGCCATCGCTGGATTGACCTGTGCGAACGGCACGGGTTGGATGTTCAGATCGTCGAATGCCCCTGGGGAACCGGCGCACCTGCGGACAAGTTCGAAGAGATCCTTGCAGCCGACAAGGCCCATCAGATCAAGGCTGTTCTGGTCACCCATAACGAAACCGCAACTGGCGTGCGCTCTGACATTGGCGCAGTCCGGCGTGCCATGGATGCGGCCAGCCATCCCGCGATGATGTTTGTGGATTGCGTCAGCTCGCTTGCGTCAATGCCGTTCGAGTTTGATCAGTGGGGTGTTGATATTGCTGTATCGGGGTCGCAAAAGGGGTTCATGCTGGCAACTGGCATGGCAATCCTGTGCGTCAGCCCCAAGGCGCTGGCCGCGATGGAAAGCGCCAAACTGCCGCGTACCTTCTTTGATTTCCGCGACATGATGGCGGCCAACGCCTCTGGTGGCTTTCCCTATACCCCGCCATTGCAGCTGATCTATGGCATGGGTGAAAGCCTGAAGATGTTGTTCGAAGAGGGTCTGGACAATGTCTATGCTCGCCACACCCGTCTGGCCGAAGGCGTGCGCCGTGCAACCCGTGCATGGGGGATGGAACTGGTTGCGCAGTCTCCCGACCTCTATTCCGACACGGTCAGCGCGGTCTATGTGCCCGAAGGCTTTGACAGCAATGAACTGACCGATCACGCGTTCAACGCCTATGGCGTGTCCTTTGGTATCGGTTTGGGCCAGATGGATGGCAAAGCCTTCCGCATCGGGCATCTGGGCAGCCTGACCGATGTCATGGTTCTGTCGGGGCTCGCCACGATCGAAATGGCCATGGCCGACCTGAGCTATCCGGTGGAACTGGGCAGCGGCGTTGCAGCGGCGCAGGAGTTCTATCGTACCGGCTCGTCCAAACACACCAAAGCCGCAGCTTGAGGAGGCAATGATGTTAGATCACGTGTCTGCAACCGATCTGTCTCTCACTGACATGCGGTCTGCGCATGATTTGATTCGTCCTTATGTGCGTCGGACGCCTGTTCGTGTTTCGTCTTATCTGAATGAGTTGACGGGTGCGGAGCTGTTTTTCAAGTGTGAGAACTTTCAGGAGCCCGGTGCGTTCAAGGTGCGGGGGGCTGCGAATGCGGTGTTTGGGCTGGATGAGGCGCAGGCGGCGAAGGGTGTGGCGACGCATTCCTCGGGCAATCATGCGTCCTGTCTGAGCTACGCGGCGATGCTGCGGGGCATTCCGTGCAATGTGGTGATGCCGCGCACGGCGCCGCAGGCCAAGAAAGACACGGTGCGCCGCTATGGCGGGGTGATCACGGAATGTGAGCCCTCGACCAGTTCGCGGGAAGAGACCTTTGCCAAGGTGCAGGCCGAGACCGGGGGCGATTTCGTGCATCCCTATAATGATCCGCGGGTGATTGCGGGTCAGGCCACCTGTTCGGCCGAGCTGCTGGAACAGACCGATGGTGTGGACGCGGTGATCGCGCCCATCGGCGGTGGCGGCATGGTGT
Source organism: Rhodobacteraceae bacterium KLH11 (assembly GCA_000158135.1). Lineage (GTDB taxonomy): Bacteria > Pseudomonadota > Alphaproteobacteria > Rhodobacterales > Rhodobacteraceae > Ruegeria. Next base: position 2,037,781 of record DS999531.1, on the reverse strand, counting down.
CGGGCACCTGCCTGACGGTATCGAACCTGGCCCCCGAGACTGCGATCTACGCGGCCGAGCCCGAGCAGGCCGACGATGCCTATCGCAGCTTCAAGGCAGGCCACATCATTGCCGATGACGCGCCCAAGACCATTGCCGACGGGCTGCTGGTGCCGCTGAAGGAAAACACCTGGCATTTCGTCTCGAACCACGTGACGGATATCTTCACCGCCTCGGAGCAGGAAATCATCGACGCGATGAAGCTGACCTGGAAGCACCTGCGGGTGGTGATGGAGCCGTCCTCTGCCGTGCCGCTGGCCACGATCCTGAAGAACCCGGATGTGTTCAAGGGCAAGCGGGTTGGTGTGATCATCACCGGCGGCAATGTGGATCTGGACAAGCTGCCCTGGATTTAACCTGAACTCTCAACCGCGTCCGCAGGGCTGGTGCCCCGGATGTGCATTAGACCGGAGAAAACCATGAACAAACCTGTAAATCTGGAAGATCTTGAAGTTGGCTATGACGTGCCCGCGCTGCCGGGTATGGATGAGGCCGACATCCAGACCCCCTGCCTGGTGCTGGATCTGGACGCGCTGGAGCGCAACATCGTCAAGATGGGCGATTATGCCAAGGCGCATGGGATGCGTCACCGGGTGCATGGCAAGATGCACAAATCGGTTGATGTGGCCAAGCTGCAGGAAAAGCTGGGCGGCGCGATTGGCGTGTGCTGCCAGAAGGTCTCTGAGGCCGAAGTGTTTGCCCGTGGTGGCATCAAGGATGTTCTGGTCTCGAACCAGGTGCGTGACCCGGCCAAGATCGACCGTCTGGCGCGCCTGCCCAAGCTGGGTGCGCATGTCATCGTCTGCGTTGACGATGTGGACAATGTGGCCGATCTGTCGGCGGCGGCTGTCAAGCACGGCACCGAGCTGAGCGTATTTGTCGAGATCGATTGCGGCGCTGGCCGTTGCGGCGTGACCACCACGCAGGATGTGGTTGCCATTGCCCGCGCGGTGGATGCGGCTGACAACCTGAGCTTCAAGGGCATTCAGGCCTATCAGGGCGCGATGCAGCACATGGACAGCTATGAGGACCGCAAGGCCAAGCTGGACGTGGCGATCGACATGGTCGAAAGCGCGGTTCAGGGCCTCAAGGCTGTTGATCTGGAGCCCGAGCTGGTCTCGGGTGGTGGCACCGGGTCATATTACTTCGAGTCCAACTCGGGCGTGTATAACGAGCTGCAATGCGGATCGTATGCGTTCATGGACGCCGATTACGGCCGTATCCTGGACAAGGATGGCAAGCGCATCGACCAGGGCGAGTGGGAGAACGCTTTCTTCATCCTGACCTCGGTGATGAGCCACGCCAAGGCAGACAAGGCGATTTGCGATGCGGGCCTCAAGGCGCAATCGGTCGATAGCGGGTTGCCCTTCATCTATGGCCGTGATGATGTGGAATACGTCAAATGCTCGGACGAGCATGGCGTGATCGCAGACCCGGATGGCGTGCTGAAGGTGAACGAAAAGCTGCGTCTGGTGCCGGGCCATTGCGACCCGACCGCCAATGTCCATGACTGGTATGTGGGCGTGCGGGGCGGCAAGGTTGAAACCGTCTGGCCGGTTTCGGCGCGCGGCAAGGCCTACTGAGATCCACCACAATAAAGAACCGGGGCGGCGCAACAGACCGCCCCGTTTTTATGTTCTGCTGAACTGATTGAAAGGCACGAGACGATGATCATCGTTCCCGAGAAGGAAATCGGCGCCCTGCTGGGCCGGAAGGAAAGCTATGAAGCGGTCGAGCAGGTGTTTGCCGCGATGGCATCGGGGGATGCCTATAACTTTCCTGTTGTGCGCGAGGCAATCGGCCATGAAGACGCGCTTTATGGCTTCAAGGGCGGCTTTGACAAGGCCGGGCAGGTGCTGGGCCTGAAGGCCGGGGGCTATTGGCCGCATAACCTGGAAAAGCGGGGGCTGATCAACCACCAGTCGACCGTGTTCCTGTTTGATCCCGATACCGGCATGCCGACGGCCATGGTGGGCGGCAACCTGCTGACCGCGCTGCGCACGGCGGCGGCGTCCTCGGTGTCGATCAACCATCTGGCGCGCAAGGATGCCAGGGTGATCGGTATGGTTGGCGCGGGCCATCAGGCCACGTTCCAGCTGCGCGCAGCACTGGAGCAGCGTGAGTTTGAGAAAGTCATCGGCTGGAACCTGCACCCCGAGATGCTGCCCAATATCGAGAAGGTCGCCGCCGAGGCCGGCCTGCCTTTTGAGGCGGTCGAGCTGCCGGGCATGACACAGGCAGATGTGATCGTCACCATCACCTCGTCCTTTGCACCGACGCTGCTGTCGGATCATGTCGCCGACGGCACCCACGTGGCCTGCATGGGCACCGACACCATCGGCAAGCAGGAGGTCGGCACCGACCTGATCACCCGCGCCAGTGTCTTCACCGATGAGGTGGCGCAGGCGATCACCCTGGGCGAAAGCCAGCACGCGGTGAAAGCGGGCACCAAGGCCGAGGCCGATATCCACCAGATCGGCGCTGTGATCAACGGCACCCATACGGGCCGCAGCTCGGACGATGAGGTCACCCTGTTCGACGGCACCGGCGTCGGCCTGCAAGACCTCGCCGTCGCATCCGCGGTGGTCGACCTGGCAATCAAACAAGGCATCGCCATCAAAGTCGACATCTAAACCAAAAAGCGCGCCCAAAAGGGCGCGCTAATACATCTCACACAGGGCTCATCCGAAAACGGATCAGCCCCGGATTACCTTCGCAAACTGATCGAAGATCGGCTCATTCGCGCAGATCACCTCGCCATCCTCAAGCACGCTGCCTTCGGAGTTCAGCGCCTGAACAAAACCGCCCGCCTCTTTCACGATGATGATGCCCGCGGCCATGTCCCAGGCATTCAAACGGCGTTCCCAGAAGCCCTCATAGCGCCCGGCTGCGACATAAGCCATGTCCAGCGCAGCCGCGCCCCAACGGCGCACACCGGCGCAGACAGGCATGATGCGCGCCAGATCCTGCAGGGTAGCAGGCAAATCTGAACGCCCGCCAAAAGGCAGGCCGGTCGAAAAGATCGATTCAATCATTCGGTGCCGACCCGAGACGCGGATACGCATGTCATTCATCCACGCGCCCTCGCCTTTTTCGGCAAAGAACATCTCATCCTTGGCAGCGTCATAGATCACACCGGCAACGATCTTGCCTTTGTGTTCCAGCGCAATCGAAACGGCCCAGTGCGGCAGCCCGTGCAGGAAGTTGGTGGTGCCGTCCAGCGGGTCAACGATCCAGCGGCGGGTGGGGTCTTCGCCATCAATCGCGCCGCCTTCTTCGGCCAACCAGCCATAGGTCGGGCGGGCGCCCAGCAGTTCCTCTTTCAGGATGGCTTCGGCGGCGATATCAGCCTTGGACACGAAATCGCCCGCGCCTTTCATCGACACCTGCAGGTTCTCGACTTCACGAAAATCCTTGACCAGAGAACGCCCCGCTTTGCGCGCGGCCTTGATCATGATGTTGAGATTTGCACTGCCAACCATTGTCCAAAGGCTCCTGTCCGGTCAAGCCGCGCGTATACTGGGGCAATGCGCCCTTGCCAAGAGGAATGATACGCATGGCTGATCTGCGTCAAACGCTAGTGCGTCTGAAGCTTGCGCGCCTCGGTCCGGGCCAGTTGCACCAGCTCTTGCACAAAGGGTTTTTCAAGGTCTTCCAAGCGCACCGCCGCATATAATCTGCGCGTGATCCCGTCTTGGGTAAGCGGGCGTGTCACATAGTCAGAGTTGTATTTGACCTCACGCACCACCCAGTCCGGCAAAACCGAGACACCCCGGTTGGACGCCACCAGCAAAAGGATCACAGCGGTCAGTTCGACCTGACGAATTGCAGCGGGCTCGACCCGCGCGGGGATCAGCAATTGGTTGAAAACATCCAGACGCGTGCGCTCAACCGGATAAGTGATCAGGGTCTGGCCGCGAAAATCCTCGGCCTCGATGCAGGGCTTGCCGGCCAACGGATGTGATGAAGCAGCCACAAAAACGGCTTGGTAGTCGAACAGTTCAATAAACTCGACGCCCGGCAGGTCTTCGGGGTCAGAAGAGACCACCAGATCAACCTCTTCCTTTTGCAACGCAGGCAAGGCATCGAAAGCCAGGCCCGGGCGGATGTCCACGTCCACGTCCGACCACGACTTGCGGAACGCCTCAAGAACCGGAAACAGCCATTCAAAACACGCATGGCATTCGATGGCGATATGCATGCGACCGGTGCGCCCGTCGCGCAGCGATGAAAACTCATCCTGCATCGCCTCGACCTGCGGTAATATCTGTTCGGCCAGCCGCAGCAGGCGCAGCCCGGCCGCTGACAATTTCATGGGCTTGGAACGGCGCAGAAACAGCTCGACCCCGGCCTGATCCTCTAACCCCTTGATTTGGTGACTTAATGCAGATTGCGTGATGTTCAACTGATCAGCAGCACGCGCCAGACCGCCGCATTCATGGATGGCCTTGATCGTCCGCAGATGACGGAATTCGATATGCATTACTCACTCAATTCATGTTGTTGTTGAACAATATGAGTTTGTCTCACAGAGGATAAACTGGCACAAGAGCGGAAATGACAGCACGAGGCCAAGATGACCAAGCCTGAGATTTCATTCGAGTTCTTCCCGCCCCAGACGCTGGAGGCCTCATTCCGTCTGTGGGATACGGTGCAAACTCTGGCCCCGCTGAACCCGCGCTTTGTCTCGGTGACTTATGGTGCCGGTGGCACGACCCGAGAGCTGACACGCGATGCGGTTGCAACCCTGCATAAATCCTCGGGTCTGCAGGTCGCTGCGCACCTGACCTGTGTTGATGCGTCACGTCAGGAAACCCTTGAAATTGCCGATACCTTCGCGCGCGCGGGCGTTCAGGACATTGTCGCGCTGCGGGGTGATCCGCCCAAAGGTCAGGACCAGTTCACCCCCCATCCGGAAGGATTCGCAAACTCGGTCGAGTTGATTTCGGCGCTGGCCGAGACCGAGATGTTCAGCATCCGTGTCGGCGCATATCCAGACGTGCACCCCGAGGCACGGAATGCAACCGCAGACGTGGATTGGCTGAAGGCCAAGCTGGATGCGGGCGCGGATGAGGCGCTGACCCAGTTCTTTTTTGAGGCTGAAACCTTCTTTCGGTTCCGGGATGCCTGCGAAAAAGCCGGGATCGACAAGCCGATCGTGCCGGGCATTCTGCCGATCGAAAACTGGAAAGGTGCCCGCAATTTTGCGAAACGCTGCGGCACGCATATTCCCGAATGGGTGGAAAACGCGTTCGAAAAGGCCGTGCGGGACGACCGCGAGGACCTGCTGGCAACAGCGCTGTGCACCGAGCTCTGCTCGGACCTGATCGAAGGCGGTGTGGACAAGCTGCACTTCTATACGCTCAACCGCCCCGAACTGACCCGGGATGTCTGTTTTGCCTTGGGCATTACCCCCCGGACGGAACTTCAGAACGTCGCCTGATTCCCGCACCTCATCCGGTGGTCTAAACACCGCCGGATGGGATGTTCAGCATCCGCAGCTTCAGGACATCAGCAATTCTGCGGGCGACAATTGCGATCCAGACCTGCACACTGTTGAGCAGGGCCACTCCAATACCCGTTAAAATTTGACAAAAATGTGACCACTGGCAATCTGGCCTCAGTGTAGTTTTAACGAGTGTTTTGAATATGAAGCCAGTGAGCAAGATTAAAGCTCGGGCCGAGGCGTTGCAGGTTCTGGGCCTGCCACCCAATGCCAACGCAGACGAGATTCGTGACGCATGGCGCAGCGTCGCCTTCCACGACCACCCCGATCATACCGATGGTGATTATTCCGGATTTTCACAGGCCAAGGCGGCCTATGATTATCTGCGCAAGGAAGGTTTGACGCGCAAAGGGTCATCGCCCTCGTCCGCGCCACGTCGCCCGCGCCTCAGAAAACGCGTGATCGAGCTGGCCGCGGAAGAGATCGAGGCCTGCCGTGAGTTGCTGAACCCGGAACGTGCACTGACGGATCTGTCTGCCTCTGCGGATGCCAGCACATCCGGTATCGAAGACATCTCATCCGACCACGTGCCCGATGCGATCGGCTGTTTTGGACGTGATCTGACCTATTTCGTCGCCTCCCCGGTCTGCGAAGGTGCAAACCGCGTCGCGCTGCCCACCTCGGTGCTTGCAAGTTCCCGCAAACCAGAGACCGAAATCCTGACCTTCAAATCCAAAGGGGCCGGTTCGGGTGAAATTGTCATCCCCGATCCGATACGCGAGCGGAAGTTCCCGGGCGCAAAAAGCGTTCGAATCCGCTTTGAAGCAGATCAACAGATGCGGGATATGTACGAATTGGCCATATAGACCGAATCGCCAACAAAAAAGCCCGGCCATCAAAGCCGGGCTTTCTTTCGCTGATCAGCGTTTAGTTTACAACCGGACCTTCCGAGGTGAATTTCGGGATCACGCTGGTCGACGCAACATTCGATTCGATGCCCGGCCAGTTGCCCTCGGCGATATTGATGTTGCCAGGCACGTCTTCTTCCCAGAAACCAACAACAACATCGGTGATGTTCAGATACAGCTTGTCATCCACAATCCGCCACAGGTTCGGGTTGGCCGGTACCTTGCCGCCTTTCGACACGCCATAGGCGCAGTGACCATCATACTGTGGGGCGTAATAGGCGGGGTTTTCCAGGAATTTATCGCGGTTTTCTTCCGTCGCAAACGCCCAGGTCGCGCCGTTATATTCTGCAGTGATATCCGCGCTGCCACGAACACCCTCGGGCTGCGCTTGACCAACCGGAACCTGATCCAGGTTGCGATAGGCCACAACGTCATATCCTGATACGGCAAATCCAGTGCCGTCAATATATTGATCTCCGGCAAAAGCCGGAGCGGCGAAGGCCATTGTCGCGGCCAGAGTCAACGCAAAACGTTTCATGTAATGTGTCCTTATGTCCATTCGGTTTCTGGGCACCCGAACTGCGGGTCTGTTCAGACAATAGGTAATTTTGGCCCGCTGCGAAGCCCCCCTCGCGCCCCTGTGACATCGAACGAGGAAATGTGAGGCAAAGCGTTGCGAATGTTTCAAAGCCAGCGCCACATCTGAGGGTTGGACTTTGCGTTCTGCAAGATTAGCTGTGGGGGCAACGGCCGGATGGTCAATACCGCACGAAAGGCATGAGATGAGCGAACAATCCACCTATACCCCTCCCAGGATCTGGACATGGGACAGCGAAAGCGGCGGACGCTTTGCCAATATCAACCGCCCCATCGCCGGGGCCACGCATGACAAGGACCTGCCGGTCGGCAAACATCCGCTACAGCTTTATTCGCTGGCCACCCCCAACGGCGTCAAAGTCACCGTGATGTTGGAAGAACTGCTGGCACTGGGGCACACCGGGGCCGAATACAACGCCTGGCTTATCAATATCGGTGAGGGCGACCAGTTCAGCTCGGGCTTTGTCGGGGCCAATCCGAACTCGAAAATCCCGGCGCTCTGGGATCATTCCGGCGAGGCCCCGGTACGCGTTTTCGAAAGCGCCTCAATCCTGATGCACCTAGCTGAAAAATTCGGTGCGTTTTTACCCGAAAACGGGCCCGAGCGCACCGAGGTCCTGAACTGGCTGTTCTGGCAGATGGGCAGCGCGCCCTATCTGGGCGGCGGGTTTGGCCACTTCTACGCCTATGCACCCGAGAAATGGCAATACCCGATTGACCGTTTCGCAATGGAGGCCAAGCGCCAGCTTCATGTTCTGGATCTGGAACTTGCTGACCAGCCCTATATCGCAGGTCAGGATTACACCATCGCGGATATGGCAATCTGGCCGTGGTATGGTCAACTGGTGCTGGGTCGCCTGTACGACGCGGCCGAGTTCCTTGACGTTGAAAGCTATGAAAACGTCATGCGGTGGGCCAAAGCAATTGACGCACGCCCCGCCGTTCAGCGCGGTCGCATGGTCAACCGGGCCTTTGGCGAGCCACATACACAGCTGCATGAACGCCACGACGCCAGTGATTTTGAAACCCGCACGCAAGACAAGCTGGCACCGGCGGATTGATTATTTCAGAATCGGGGGCCGCTCGGGATCACTGCCCGGGGCGGCCCTCACTGTATTCGGGGCCTGCGGTTGCGGCAGATCGAATCGCAGCCCGACCTTTGCCAACGCCGCGGCGGCGGGCTCGTTGGGCGCAAAGAATGCCACATCAAGGGCCCCGGCCTCGATACCCGAAAACGTCAACGCCTCGGATACAGCACGGGCCAGCGCAGGCTGAGCCCCCTCGACGGCTGCAACAAAACCCAGCAGATGCCCCTGCCCCCCGCTCTCGGCCCTGGTTCCAACCAGAAACGCGGCAGCCGCAAGCCCTGCGGCGGTTGCCAGCTTGGTATCAAGCGCGGTCAGCAAGATATCGGGCAGACCTTCGGGCGGCGTGAATTCGGCCAGTCTCTGCTGCACTTCCTCGGGGCCATGCTGCAGCGTCTCGGCCAGCCATGCCAGGGCCTCGGCCGGGATCAGCATCGAGGACCCGGCGACCTCAAGGTTCAACCCCAACCCAATCCCCTGCCCGGACAGCATTGCCGTCAGAACCCGCCCCGAAAGCGCCACATAGGGCGCTGGACGGCCCGCGAATCTGGCCAGCCGCTCTTCAAGATCAAAGGCCAGCACAAAGCGCCCGTCCGCGACATCAAACAGTTCAGGCGAGATATTTTCGTCGCGCGCTTCCTCGGTCAGCATCAGGAACAGTTCGCTATCAGCAAGCCGTTCGAAAAACCGCAGCCGCGCCGCGTCGTCTTGCGGGGTGGCCTCCATCGCGGCATGGGCGGCATCAAGCGCCGTGGTCTCAGCCATTCAGTACCTCTTGCACCCGGGCGCGCAGAACCGGAAGCAAATCGGCCTCGAACCACGGGTTCTTCTTCAGCCAAGCCGTATTGCGCCAGGACGGGTGTGGCAAGGCGAAGACCCGCGGCGCATGGTCCCGCCAACGGCGAACGGCCTCGGTCACCGGGGTTTTCGCGCCCAGATGATACTTATGAGCATGACCGCCAACGAGCACGGTCAATGGCATATCGCCCAGCGCGGCCATCACCCTGTCATGCCAGGTGCGGCCACATATCGGCGGCGGAGGCAGATCAGCTTTGCGGGCGTTATATCCGGGAAAACAAAACGCCATCGGCACAATCGCCACATGCGCGCGATCATAAAAAGCACCTTCATCCAAACCCAGCCAGTCGCGCAAGCGATCCCCCGACGGGTCCGTAAAAGGCCGCCCTGAGGCATGCACACGCGCGCCCGGTGCCTGCCCCGCGATCAAGATGCGCGCACCGGGGCGGAACCAGACCACCGGGCGCGGCGTATGTGCGGTTGCTGTCTGCGCAAATCTGTCGGCGCAGAGGCGGCATGCCTCTATTTCACTGATAAGCGATTCCATGGGATCGTCAGGCTTTCACAATTTTGCTTCTCCAAGATAGGAGCGATCCGCCATCCTGCCAATGAAACCACCCGTGCAACACTTCGATGTCATGACACCGGATGCGCATTGATCATTTGTTTCATATTTCGACATAATGTGGCCAACATGGATCGGTAGCACACCCGCCTTCAAACCGACAACAAACCCGAGCGATCTACAGGCCGCGCATGCTGGAATTTGACAATGTCAGCAAGTCCTTCTGGACCGGAACCCGCCGCAAGGTGATTCTGGATCAGGTATCGTTTCGGGTTGAGCTTGGAACCTCGCTTGGCGTGCTTGCCCCGAACGGAACCGGCAAGACCACGTTGATCAACATGATGGCCGGTCTGGAAAAACCCGATGAGGGCGTGATCCGGCGCGATTGTCGCGTTTCGTTCCCCATGGGCTTTACCGGAGGCGTGGCCAAGCGTCTCTCGGCCCTGGAGAACGCACGGTACATTGCGAAGATTTACGGCATGGATCCCGATTATGTCGAAGCCTATTGCAGCTGGCTGTGCAATCTGGGCGAATATTTCAACCAGCCGCTGGGCACCTATTCTTCGGGGATGCGGGCCCGGTTCACCTTTGCGCTGATGCTGGCGCTGGATTTCGACATGTACCTGATTGACGAGGGGATGCCCTCGACAACGGATGTGGAGTTCAACAGAAAAGCGGGCGACATCCTGAAAGAGAGGCTGCGGACAACGACGCTGGTGATCGTGTCGCATAACCCCGCAGTGCTTGAGAAATTCGCGCGACAGGCGGCGGTTCTTGTGGACGGTCAGCTTTATATGTTTGAAACCTTGGAAGAGGCAAAGCAGCTTTATGACTACCAAACCCAAGGCTAGAAAATACAACCCCGACCGCACGCCGCGCGGGGCCGGAACGGCCGAGGCACGCTCGGATGCGATGGCGCGCATCCGCGAGGCCACGCAGAACTCGAACAACGACCAGGGCGCGCAACCGGGTACCGAGCTGGATGCGATCAAACGCGAAGGGCTGACCGGCCGGCAGCTGCGCGTCGCCCGGCGGCTGGCGCAAAAGAACGGGCTGGCAGCAACCTCGGATTATGATGCGGTGCGACTGCTGCGCCAAAAGGGTATTGACCCGTTTCAACGCGCCAATCTGCTGGATCTGACAGTTCCCGATCAGGGCAAAGCGCACGAAGAGAACGAGGCGCAGGACAATATCAAAATCCACCTGCCCCAGACGGCCAGAGCCTCGGCGCAAAACCTGCCCGGCCCCGAGCTGAGCCCCGCCCAGCGGCGCGAATATGAAATCGGGCAGATCCAGAAGGACATCGCCCGCCGCCGCCGCCGCAAACTTGCAGCACTGTTCGCGCGGCTAACGGCATTTGTGATCCTGCCAACACTGATCGTAGGATACTATTTCTACCGTGTCGCCACCCCGATGTATGCCAGCGATTCCGTGTTCTCGATCCTGCAGGCCGATGGTGGCGGGGCCTCTTTTGGCGGTTTTCTGGCAGGCACGCAGTTTGCCACCGCACAGGATTCAGTCTCGACCCAGGAATTTCTGGAATCCAAAGACGCGCTGGAAAGGCTTGAACGGGACATCGGGTTTACCGAGTTTTTCCAGCAAGACTGGATCGATCCGATCCAGCGCCTGCCACGTGACGCAACGCTTGAGGAAACCTACAAGCTTTTCAAACGTATGATCACGATTGGATATGATCCCAGCGATGGTGTCATCCGGATGGAGGTTGCCGCCCCTAGCCCCGAGATTTCGGTCGATATATCCAAGCGGCTGATCTCTTACGCCGAAGAAACGATCAATGGCCTGACCGAACTGAAGCGCGAAGATCAGATGCGCGATGCGCTGGCGAGCTTTGAAGCCGCGCAAGCGGCGCGCAGACAGGCACAGGAAGATCTGATTGAATTGCAGTTGCAGGGGGCCATTCTGGATCCGCAAAGCGTGATCGCCAGTCTGCGCGGAAGGATCGACCAGTTCGAAGTGCAGTTGCAGGATAAGGAACTGCAACTGGCGGCTCTTCTTGACAATCTCCGCCCGAACAAAGCCAAGGTGGATGGGACGCGTGCAGATATTGAACGGCTGGAGGCCGTACTGGCCGAACTGAATGCCGAGATGCTGGATGCTTCGGCAGGCGAAAATTCGCTGGCGCGTTTAAGCGTGCGTATCCAGATGGCACAGGCCGATCTGGCCGCCCGGGATGTCATGCTGCAAACGGCAATGCAGCAAATGGAAGCCACCCGGACCGAGGCCAACCGAAAGGTGCGCTATCTGACCGTATCCGTGAACCCGGTGCCCAGTC
>DS999531.1:2023387-2026030 GCA_000158135.1 Rhodobacteraceae bacterium KLH11 | reverse complement strand
TATCCGCGCAGTTCGAAAATACGATTTTGGCTTTCCTGTTATTTGCTGGTATCTACCTGATGATCTCGCTTACTGCGTCGGTCCTTCGTGAACAGGTATCCTCGTAAAGACTCATGAAACATATAAAAATCGCCAACCTGACGGTTGGCAACGATCTTCCGCTGACCGTCATCGCCGGCCCCTGCCAGCTTGAAACGGCTGACCACGCCCGGATGATCGCCGGGACGATGAAAGAGGCCTGCGATGCTGCCGGGGCGCAGTACGTCTTCAAGGCCTCATATGACAAGGCGAATCGGACTTCGCTGTCCGGCAAGCGTGGCATGGGCATTGATGCCGGGCTCAAGGTGCTGGGCGATATCCGCCACACCATGGGCATCCCGGTTCTGACCGATGTGCATACCGAAGCCCAATGCGCGATTGCCGCCGAGGTGGTGGATATCCTGCAAATCCCCGCCTTTCTCTGCCGCCAAACAGATATGCTGTTGGCGGCGGGTAGTACCGGCAAAGCCGTGAACGTGAAGAAAGGTCAGTTTCTGGCCCCTTGGGAGATGCCCAATATCGTCACGAAAATCGAAAGCACCGGCAACCAGAACATCCTGCTGACCGAGCGGGGCACCTCATTTGGCTACAACACGTTGGTGGCCGATATGCGCTCGCTGCCGCAGATGGCAAAGACGGGTTATCCGGTGGTCATGGACGCGACCCATTCGGTGCAGCAGCCCGGCGGTCAGGGCGGCTCTTCCGGCGGACAGCGGGAATTCGCGCCGGTGATGGCGCGGGCTGCGGTATCTCTGGGCGTCGGTGCCGTGTTCATCGAAACGCATCAAGAGCCGGATACCGCCCCGTCGGATGGCCCGAATATGATTCCGCTGGATCAGATGGGCCATCTCATCGACACATTGATGCGCTTTGATGCGCTGGCCAAAGAAAACCCGATTCAGATTTAACGATTGAGATTTGTGATGACCAAACCTTTGCCTGAGGTGACCCCGAACACCTGGAACTTTCTGCGCGACCCGATGATCAAGCCCACGGGCTTTCGCGAATATGACGCGCGCTGGAAATATCCCGATGAAATCAATCTGCCTGGCATGACAGCCCTGGGTCTGGGGCTGGGCACCCAGATGCACAAGCGCGGGATCGCGCCAGTGATTGCGGTGGGCAATGACTATCGCGACTACTCGCTGTCGATCAAGAATGCGCTGATCGTGGGGCTTATGCAGGCGGGTATTCAGGTCAAGGATATCGGCCCCGCGCTGAGCCCGATGGCCTATTTTGCGCAGTTTCATCTGGATGTGCCTGCGGTTGCGATGGTCACGGCCAGCCACAACCCCAATGGCTGGACGGGCGTCAAAATGGGCTTTGATCGCCCCCTGACCCACGGCCCGGATGAGATGTCGGAACTGCGCGACATTGTTCTGAACGGCGAAGGCGTGGCACGGCCCGGCGGCTCGTATGAGTTTGTGGACGGCGTGAAAGAGGCCTATCTTGACGATCTGGTTGGTGATTTCAGAATGTCTCGCCCTCTGAAAGTGGTTTGCGCCACCGGCAACGGCACCGCCGCCGCCTTTGCCCCCGAACTTTTCGAACGGATCGGGGTTGAGGTCGTGCCCAGCCATACGCGGCTGGATTACAGCTTTCCCAACTACAACCCCAATCCCGAAGCCATGGAGATGCTGCATGACATGGCTGATACGGTCAAAGCCAGCGGTGCCGATCTGGCGCTTGGCTTTGACGGCGATGGCGACCGCTGTGGCGTTGTGGATGACGAGGGCGAAGAGATTTTCGCCGACAAGGTTGGCGTCATCATGGCCCGTGATCTGGCCAAGCTCTATCCGAACTCGACCTTTGTGGCCGACGTGAAATCCACCGGTCTGTTCGCCAGCGACCCCGAGTTGCAGGCCCGTGGCGTCAAGGCCGATTACTGGAAGACCGGCCACAGCCATATGAAGCGCCGGGTCAAGGAAATCGGCGCGCTGGCCGGGTTTGAGAAGTCGGGGCACTACTTTCTGGCCGAACCGGTCGGGCGCGGATACGATTGCGGGATGCGCGTGGCCGTGGAAATCTGTAAGCTGATGGACCGCAACCCGGATCAGAGCATGTCGGACCTGCGCAAGGCGCTGCCCAAGACATGGTCAACCCCGACCATGTCACCCTATGCCGCCGATACCAGGAAATACGATATTCTGCAGCGGCTGGTCGACAAGCTGGTCGCCAAAGCCGATGCAGGTGAACGCTTTGCGGGACGTGCGATCAAAGAGGTCGTGACCGTCAATGGTGCCCGTGTCATTCTGGACAATGGCAGCTGGGGGCTTGTGCGCGCGTCGTCGAATACGCCGAACCTTGTCGTGGTTTGCGAAAGCAGCGAAAGCGAGGATGAGATGCGGGCGATCTTTGCCGATATCGACGCCGTTATCCGCACCGAACCCGACGTTGGCGAATACGATCAGACCATTTGATGTTAACGGGGATGTCCCGCTGGATCGACAGCAACAAGCCGAGATAGGGCGCGTATCCCGACCAAGACCCGCGCGCGCCACCCTCAACTGGCGATGACGGCGGTTCCACCGTCGTGCGCCATAGCTTGATCGCGAGTTTGCGGGCAACACACCACGTGACTTGTTGGGCAATACCCGCTTGATG
>DS999531.1:1977085-2023042 GCA_000158135.1 Rhodobacteraceae bacterium KLH11 | reverse complement strand
AACTCAAGCGTGCCAGAGCCGATGCCGGACAGCGCTCAATGTCGCCCAGCATGCTCAGCGCTCTTTGAGGTCGATATGTCGGCTTCAGGTTGCCCCCAACTGACAAGCCGTTGCGATTGTTGGCGACGACCTGACCATTCAGATGCCCGGCAAATAACGAGGCCGGGTGCATTTCCAGAACCGCGCGCGAACGATCAAGGCTCAGCGTCAGATCGCTTGGGCCAAGCTGCAGGCCCGGCACAGCAATCGAATTGGCCTGCAGGCGAACAGAGCCGTTTGCAAGCGCCAGAAACGACGCATCAATCGGTTGTCTGGACCATCCGTCCGACGCACCGGACCCGCTGCCGGATGTCTCACCACCTGCGGCCTTCGACAAATCGAGGTTGCCGGTCTTCAGGCGTGCGGTGATCTGCGGCGGGCTGGCGATCTGGATATCCACGTCGCCGTCCAGCCTGTTGTGATCAAGTACCGCAGTCATATCCCGCAGCGCGATCCTGCCATCACTGGTATAGGTCATCTGCCCCGATACATTGGCGGTCTGGCCCAATCCTTCGGGCACCGACACGCCAGCCTGACCAAAGGCCGCCAGCATCTTGTGGGTGTCATTGGCGGTCACGGTGGTTTTCCCATCCATTTCACCGGTCAGATTCACCCGCCCTGAAAACTGAATATCACCCCCCGGCGCATTCAGGCTCAGCTCCAACGGGGTCACCTTGCCACTGGAAAAGGCAGGCAGATCAGGGATGGTCAGATCAACCTCGACCGCCCCACCGGGCACCGGCATCTTTGCCTGCATCTCCATCGGATCGGTGACATCAGGCCAGCGCGCGGACAGGTCGACATTGGAAAAATCCATGCTGACGGTCCCATCCTCGACATAAATCAGCCGGGCATTGGTCAGCTCCAGTCGTTCAAGCGTAACCGGCCGGCTTTCAACCTCTTGCGCCGCAGCGCCGGTAACCTCGGCATTGCCGGGTTGATGCAGTTCCCAATTCCCGCGCGCCTCTGACCGTTCCAGACGCAGCACCGGGCCGTCCGCCAACACCCTTTTGATCCGGATATCCCCCGACAGCAGCGCCGAGGCTTCGACCCCCACCGCCAGACTTTGCGCACTGAGCATCGGTTCGCCCCCGGCCCAGGGCGCGTTGCCGAATGTGACGGGCCCCGTTTCCATCCCCAGAATCGGCCAGAACGAAAGCTTTACATCCCCCGACAGCTTGAGGTCACGGCCTGTCTGCGCCTTGACCTGCTCGGCCAGAATGGTCGCCAGCTTGTCACCGGGCATCAGCAGCAAGGCACCGATAACCAGCCCGAAAGCCGCAACTACAAGGAAAAGAATACGAATGAGCCACTTCATGGGTTTGCCTTTCCGGCTTATCTGCCCTGTTCCAAGTCAGCCCTGTACGGGCAATATTTGCAAGGGGAAGCTTTCCCCTCTATATGCCCGGCCATGAGCACGAACCCGCCAAACCTCCGCCCTGATCTGGCCCCGTCAGCACAGTTCACCGATATGCCACGCCAAGGGCAGCCAACCCTTGGGATGGTGTCTTTGGGGTGCCCGAAGGCCCTGGTTGACAGTGAGCGTATCCTGACCCGGCTTCGGGCCGAAGGATATGGTATCTCACCCGACTACGCAGGGGCCGATGCCGTGATTGTGAATACCTGCGGGTTCCTCGACAGCGCCAAGGCCGAGTCGCTTGAGGCGATCGGCGAAGCGCTTGTCGAAAACGGCAAGGTTATTGTCACCGGCTGTCTGGGGGCCGAGCCCGACTATATCCGCGAACACCACCCGCGTATTCTGGCTGTCACCGGGCCGCATCAATATGAACAGGTGCTGGATGCGGTGCATGCGGCCGTGCCGCCTGATCCCAACCCTTACGTGGACCTGCTGCCTGCTTCGGGTGTCAAGCTGACCCCGCGCCATTACAGCTATCTCAAGATTTCCGAGGGCTGCAATCACAAATGCAAGTTCTGCATCATCCCCGATATGCGCGGCAAGCTGGCCAGCCGCCCGGCCCATGCAGTGCTGCGCGAGGCCGAAAAGCTGGTCGATAATGGCGTGCGCGAGTTGCTGGTGATCAGCCAGGATACCTCGGCCTATGGGCTGGATCGCAAATACGATATGAATCCGTGGAGAGACCGCGAGGTGCGCAGCCACATAACGGATCTGGCGCGAGAGTTGGGGCAGTTCGATGCCTGGGTCCGGCTGCACTATGTTTACCCCTACCCCCATGTGCGCGAGTTGATCCCGTTGATGGCGGATGCGGGCTGCAACGTGCTGCCCTATCTCGATATCCCGTTCCAGCACGCCCATCCCGATGTGCTGAAACGCATGGCCCGCCCCGCTGCGGGGGCCAAAACACTGGACGAAATCGCCGCATGGCGCGCCACCTGCCCCGATATCACCCTGCGCTCGACCTTCATCGTAGGGTATCCGGGCGAGACGGAGGCCGAATTTCAGACCCTGCTGGACTGGATGGATGAGGCGCAACTGGATCGCGTCGGCTGTTTTCAGTACGAAAATGTCGATGGGGCCCGTTCGAACGACCTGCCCGATCATGTTCCGGCCGAGGTCAAACAGGACCGCTGGGAACGGTTCATGGAAAAGGCGCAGGCGATCTCTGAGGCCAAGCTGGAGGCCAAGGTCGGTCAGGTGCTTGAGGTCATCGTGGATGAGGTCGATTCCGAGGCCGCGACCTGCCGCACCAAAGCCGACGCGCCCGAGATTGATGGCAACCTGTTTATCGACGAAGGTTTTGAAGGGTTGAAACCCGGCGACATCGCTACGGTCGAGGTGGACGAAGCCGGGGAATACGACCTATGGGGCCGGTTGCGCGCCTGAGGTCACAGCAAACCGAACAGAGCGAAAGCCCACGCCACACCCGCGGCAATCGCCGTCAACGCCACCGCAGCACTGGCAGCATCCTTGGCTTGCCCCGCCAGTACGTTGCGGTCGGTCGAGGTGTGATCCACCGCGCGCTCGATGGCGGTATTAAACAGCTCGGCCACCAATACCAGAACACCCAGCGCAAAGATCAGCGCCCTCTCAGCCGTGCCAAGCGGAAGCAACAATGCCAAACCGCCCGAGGCTATGTTTGCCCAGACCCAGGCGCGAAACGAATATTCCTCGCGCCAGGTGGCAGACAGGCCCTGCCAGCTCCAGCGGATACGATCCCTCAGGTGGTCAAAGAGTTTGCGCATGGGTCCTTTCCGCTCAAATCTTCTGAACCATGACGTTTGCGACCTGCGTCGGAAAAGCAAGAAAAAACCGCCCCGCGGGCGGTGTCTTTCATGCAGAGTTGCAGGCGGCCCCTCAATAGGGACCGCCCG
Source organism: Rhodobacteraceae bacterium KLH11 (assembly GCA_000158135.1). Taxonomy (GTDB): domain Bacteria; phylum Pseudomonadota; class Alphaproteobacteria; order Rhodobacterales; family Rhodobacteraceae; genus Ruegeria. The sequence goes on along the minus strand of DS999531.1, from coordinate 2,019,712 downwards.
CGAAATGGTTATTGTGTGACCGGGTTACAGACAGTCTGGCCAGCCTCGGTCGTGGCCAGTTCATAGCCCGCCGAACAACTGGGCGTACCGAATTTGTCATAAGCCGGCTGGATATAAACCGGGGCCGGTTCCTCTTGCTGCGAACACGCAGTCAATACAACAGCTGTGGCGCAGATCGCGGCGAACTTAAGTTTCATGTCCATCAATCCTCTATTACTTTTCTGATATTGCCCAGTTTTTCGGGGCCGGTATCAGAATAGGACTAAGAAATTCATCTGGCAACCGAATCGATAACGCCTTTGTGAAATAGAGCGAAACCACGCTGGAGCACGCATATCGGCGGGCTGTCCTTTTTGTCAAAGCGCCCTAAACTCTGGTTCCGACATCAGCCAAGGACGGAGTAGCCACATGTCAGATGCCCCGATTATCGCCCAGAAATCCCCGGTTCCGGTCGATGTGACCGAAGGTAAAACCTATTTCTGGTGCTCCTGCGGCAAGTCACAGCGCCAGCCTTTTTGTGATGGATCGCATAAAGGAACTTCGTTTGAACCGGTTAAATACACGGCTGAAGCCAGCAAGAAACTGTTCTTTTGCGGCTGTAAACACAGCAGCAATCCACCTTTGTGCGACGGCACGCACACCAAGCTCTGATTTCGCCGTCCCAGAAGCCGCGATCAGGGCCTGAGCCTGTTCAAAAGCTGCCGATTGCGGCAACAATCCGGTGCCTCGGGGTGATCCGCGTTCTGCGCCAGAAGCCTCTCGCAATGGCCGGGGTTGGCGCAGATCAAGACCCCGTTTCGAGATGATCCAGATAGGCGCGCGTGGCATCCTGCACGCGGCGAAACCGGTCGCCGCCCAGTTTCTTGCCGCCATACCAACGGGTCACGATGATCACGTGATCTGACAGCCCGGCGCGCTCCATCATGCGCAAAATCACCATGGCCGCACCGGATTCGCCATCATCGGCCTTCAAAGCGCCGGTCGGCAGAATCGCCGCCCAGGTGTTGTGAGTGGCCTTTGCATAAGCCTTGTCTGATTTCAGCTCAGCCAGGACCGCATCAACATCAGCACGGCTGGTGGCGGGCGCGCCCGTCACGGCGTATTTTGAGCCGCGATCGCTGAGCACAACGCCCAATCGGATCATTTCTACCACTATTATAACCCCAACTGGCGTGCCGTTTGCACAACTGCCGCAGCCCGTTCCGCATTGGGGGGGTGCGAGGCCAGAAAACGATCTCCGGGATCGGGAATACGCTGGAAAAGCGCCATTCCAACCAGAGGATCATATCCGGCCGAATGGGTGATGATGGTGCCAAGCCGGTCCGCCTCCAGTTCGAACTCCTGCGAATAGCTCTGCGCGCCGACCTTGGCACCAAGTTCCTGCGCGCGCTCGATACCAGCGTCATCTTCGCCCTGTTTGCGCGCCAGATCCCCGAAGATACGCGCGCTTTCTTTGGCGTTTTCGGCCTGTCTGGTGATATGTCCGAGAATATGATGAGCCGCTTCATGGCTCATGACAAACGCCATCTCATCCGCGTTTCGTGTGGATTGAAGCATGGGCTGGGTGAAAACAATCAATGGTTGCCCGTCTTCACCCAATGTCTGAAAGGCGTTTGCGGGCGCGTTGGGGCTCAGATCAACCAGAATCGCAAAATCGCAGTTGGCAGACCGCGCACGGCGACGGCATTCACGCTCGGCCGAGGTTTCAACCGCACGGCTGACCTGCCCGAACAGGCGTGCGGTTTCCTGCTGGCCCGACGATCCCGGCTGCCATTTTGCCGCCGGAACAGCGACAACACCCGGCGTTTCACATGCCGCCAAAAGCATGACCAGCATCAGAGCAAGACGGCGCATTCACATTCCTTTCGGTCACGTTACCGGCAATCAAGCATAGCGCGGCAAAGCAGGCGGTGCCACTGCCGTTACAGCTTGCATTGCGATCCCTGACGCGGCACCCTGCCGATATGTTTTCAATTGAACACGAATTCGACTCGACGATCATTACGCTGGTGGATGAAGGCGCCAAGCCTTTGCAAGAGGATGTCGTCATCAACAATTTCGCGGAATGCGTGACGCTTGAGCAGCTGGATCCGCGCACCGACCAGATCCAGAAGATTACCCTGTCGCCTGAACAGGTGCGCGATCTGGCCGCTGCACTGGATTTACCCGAAGGCGTCTATCAGCTGCGCGAAACCGATCGCTCAGACCCCTGAGGACGATCCCGCAGACCTGCAATTGAAATGTGCAGATTTTCAAATTGAATTGCCGTGTTTCGAAAGGCAGTTTGCCCTTGAAACCTTGCCTTGTCCCTCCGACATACAGCCTGTCGATGTGAAGGAAATTAACATATGTCTCTGAAGAACCCAGCCGCGTTGGAGTTTCTGCTGACGCGCCGATCCCGCCCGGCCAAAACGCTGGTGGCCCCTGCCCCGACGCGGGAAGAGCTGATGCCCCTGCTGACCGCCGCCGCGCGCAGCCCGGATCATGGCAAGCTGGAGCCCTGGCGCTTTATCGTGATCGAACGCGCCGCCATGCAGCGCCTCGCAGGGCTTACCGAAACCTGCGGTCAGGCCCTGGGCAAAAGCGCTGAGGATATCGCCAAGGCGCGCAATCAGTTCGACATGGGTCAACTGGCCGTTGCTGTTGTTGAAATACGCAAACCCTCGGACAAAATTCCGGCGATTGAGCAGACCTATTCGGCGGGCGCGGTGTGTCTGGCGCTGCTGAATGCCGCGCTGGCCGCAGGCTGGGGCGCAAACTGGCTGTCCGGCTGGCAATCCCATGATCGCAGCTTTTGCGAACAGGGGCTTGGTCTGGCCGAGAACGAAAAGATCGCAGGGTTCATCCACATCGCGACCGAAGGCAAGGCCCCTCCTGAACGGCCGCGCCCCGACATAGCTGCCCTGACCCAATGGGTTTCGGAATGATCATCATCCGGTCATTTCTGCAGGCGCTTGGCCAGATCGGAGACCCCCGCTTTCGCAGGGTGCTGCTGCTGGGTGTCGGGTTGACCTTTGCGTTGCTGGTCGCGGCTTATGCGGGTTTTCTGTGGTTGATCAATGCGCTGGTCGGCGAACAGGCGACTGTGCCGATATTGGGTGAAGTGACATGGCTGAACGATCTGCTCAGCGTCTCTTCTTTGCTGCTGATGATCGTTCTGTCGGTGTTTCTGATGGTCCCGGTTGCCTCGGCCATCACCTCGATGTTTCTGGACGAGGTCGCACAGGCGGTTGAGGACAGGCACTATCCCAATCTGGCACCCGCCATCCCCATCCCGTTCGGCGACGCGCTGCGCGATACGCTCAGTTTTCTGGGCGTCCTGATCGTTGCGAACCTGCTGGCCCTGATCCTCTATGCCCTGTTCACGCCTTTTGCGCTTTTCATTTTCTGGGGCATGAACGGCTTCCTGCTGGGGCGAGAGTATTTCACGCTGGCCGCCATGCGCCGTTTGGGCCGCGAAGGCGCGCGCAAACTCCGTGCGAAACACGCGACGACGATCTGGGTTGCGGGTATCCTGATGGCCGTGCCGCTCTCGGTGCCGCTGGTGAACCTGCTGATCCCCATCCTCGGCGCCGCAACCTTCACGCATATCTATCACGGATTGTCAGACAAATAACCTTGGGTCAGCCCTGCGGTTCAAGCTGGTCCAGCCAGTCAAAATCACGCACACTGATCACGCCCGAAATGATGATACCGGCGATAATTGCCCAAAGCACCACCGATATTCCGGTGGTGATCCACATCTTCTTCTTCATGTGGTGAACTTCGGGTGCCCCTGCATGGGTGCCCGGAACAATGTTGTTCAGATCACCTTGCGTCTTGATGCGCACAGGCAGAACCACCAGCAACGTCATAAACCAGATGACAGCGAACAGAACCAGAGCAGCCGTGATTGTCATCGTCGTCAGACCTGTTCCAGCTCGACCAAACAGCCGTTGAAATCCTTGGGATGCAGGAACAGAACCGGCTTGCCATGCGCGCCGATCTTGGGCTCGCCCGAGCCCAGCACACGTGCGCCGGTCTCTTTCAGATGGTCACGGGCGGCGATGATATCCTCGACCTCGTAACAGACATGATGGATGCCACCCGCCGGGTTCTTTTCGAGAAACCCGTTGATCGGGCTGTTGTCGCCCAAAGGATACAGCAGCTCGATCTTGGTATTGGGGAGTTCGATGAACACCACGGTGACCCCGTGATCGGGCTCATCCTGCGGCGCGCCAACCTTGGCCCCCAGCGCATTGCGGTACTGGGCCGTGGCGGCCTCAAGATCGGGAACAGCAATAGCAACGTGGTTCAGGCGGCCAATCATGGAACACTCCTTCCTTCTGCGTTGCAGCGGTTATGGGGGCAGATGCTGCAAAGAACAAGTGCGCCAAATCGTCGTTAACGCCGTGTTAGCCTGATGTTCCTAGCGTGAGGCATCTGCTGACTAGGAGTTCTGCCATGGACGATTCGGGACCTTTCGCCTCGCCGCCTGCCACCAAGATGCGGCCCTTGCTGGGCCAGACCATCCTTGTGGTCGAAGACAGCCGTTACGCCTGCGATGCGATACGGCTGATGTGTTTGCACAGCGGTGCGCGTATCCGGCGCGCAGATTGTCTGAAATCAGCGCGACGGCATCTGCAAATTTACCGCCCGTCTGTTCTGATCGTCGATATGGGGCTGCCCGATGGGTCCGGTGCCGATCTGATCGCCGAGATGACCCATGCAGTACCCCGGATCGGGGCGATCCTGGGGCTGTCGGGTGACGATAACACCCAGATGCTGGCTCTGCGCGCAGGTGCTGATGGGTTTCTGGCAAAACCCCTGACCTCGGTCGCCTATTTTCAGAGAACCATTCTTGAGCTTTTGCCCGAAGACCGCCGCCCCGGCGGGTTGGCGGCCGTCACGGACAAGATCGTTGAGCCCGATCCGCTGGCCTATCAGGATGATATGGCCCATATCGCCGACGTGCTGACCGGGCCGACCGATCAGCGCATGCTGGACTATGCGACACAGTTTCTGCAAAGCGTTGCGCGCGATGCTCAGGACGGCGTGCTTGCCGAAGCCGCGCATGAGCTTGCCCAATCCCAGGCAAAAGGCGCGCCGGTAACGGCCCAGACCGCACGGGTTGCCGGGCTCGTACAGGACCGTTTGGAACGGCAGGAAGCGATCTGATATGCTGACCGCCTATTTCATAACCGCATCGATCCTGTTCATATGGGTCTATCGCCAGACCCGCTTTGCTGCCAAAGCCATCCGCCGCAAACGTCGGAATATGGCAAACCCTCTGGACTGAGATGGGCAACGGCATGAATCTCCGCCCCGCAGTGCGGGCGAAACCGCGTCCACCGCGCACCGCCCGCGCAAGGCGGGCGGCTGGTGTTATTCCTGAGGGATGATCCTCAGACCCAATTCCATCAACTGATCCGAGGTCGGGTCAGACGGCGCATCCATCATCAGGTCTTCGGCACGCTGGTTCATCGGGAACATCATCACCTCGCGGATGTTCGCCTCATCCGCCAGCAACATCACGATGCGGTCGATGCCCGCCGCGCAGCCTCCATGCGGTGGTGCGCCGTAGTGGAACGCGTTGAACAGCGCGCCAAAGCGGGATTTCACCTCATCCTCGCCATAACCTGCCAGTTCAAAGGCTTTCAGCATGATCTCGGGCTTGTGGTTCCGGATCGCGCCGGAAACCAGCTCGTACCCGTTGCAGGCCAGATCATACTGATAACCGCGCACGTCCAGCGGATCACCCTGCAGCGCTTCCATCCCGCCTTGCGGCATGGAGAACGGGTTATGCTCAAAATCAATCGCGCCGGTTTCCTCGTCCTGCTCATAGATCGGGAAATCCACGATCCAGGCAAAGGCAAAACGGTCTTTTTCGGTCAGGTTCAGTTCTTCGCCGATCACATCCCGGGCCTTGCCAGCGACCTTTTCAAAGGCTTTCGGCTTGCCGCCCAGAAAGAACGCGGCATCGCCGACGCCCAGACCCAACTGCTGACGGATTGCCTCGGTACGTTCGGGGCCGATGTTTTTGGCAAGCGGTCCGGCGGCCTCCATCCCTTGGCCCTGATCACGCCAGAAGATGTAGCCCATTCCGGGCAGCCCCTCTTTCTGGGCAAAGGCGTTCATGCGGTCGCAGAACTTGCGGCTGCCACCACTCGGCGCCGGGATGGCACGAATTTCGGTTCCGTCCTGCTCCAGCAGCTTCGCGAAAATCGCGAAGCCAGACCCGCGGAAGTGGTCGGAGACCACTTGCATTTTAATCGGGTTCCGCAGATCGGGTTTGTCACTGCCATACCACAGGGCCGCATCCTTATAGGAAATCTGCGGCCAGTCCTGATCGACCTTGCGGCCCCCGCCGAACTCTTCAAACACGCCGGTCAGAACGGGCTGGATCGTATCAAACACGTCCTGCTGTTCGACAAACGACATCTCAAGGTCGAGCTGGTAGAAATCGGTGGGTGAGCGATCCGCACGCGGGTCTTCGTCGCGGAAACAGGGCGCGATCTGGAAATACTTGTCGAAACCCGAGACCATGATCAGCTGTTTGAACTGCTGCGGTGCCTGCGGCAGCGCGTAGAACTTGCCCGGATGCAGGCGCGACGGCACCAGAAAGTCACGCGCGCCTTCGGGCGACGAGGCGGTGATGATCGGCGTCTGATACTCACGAAAGCCCTGATCCCACATGCGTTTGCGCATGGAAGACACAACGTCCGAGCGCAGGGTCATGTTCTGCTGCATCGCCTCGCGGCGCAGGTCAAGGTACCGATAACGCAGGCGGGTTTCCTCGGGGTATTCCTGATCGCCGAACACCATCAGCGGCAGTTCATCGGCAGCGCCCAGAACCTCAAGTTCGCGCACATAAATCTCGATCTCGCCGGTGGGCAGTTTCGGGTTCACCAGTTCCGGGTCGCGCGCCTTGACGGTACCGTCGATGCGGATGCACCATTCAGAGCGCACTTTTTCAAGCTCGGCAAATGCCGCACTGTCGCCGTCACACAGAACCTGCGTCACGCCAAAATGGTCGCGCAGATCGATGAACAGCACGCCACCATGATCACGAACCCGATGCACCCAGCCAGACAGGCGGACGGTTTCACCAACATTGGCGGCGGTCAAGGCGGCGCAGGTGTGGCTGCGATAGGCGTGCATGGATCATATCCCTTCGGGCGCAGAATTCGTCGCGCCGATACACCCCGTCAGGCCCGGAAAGTCAAGGCAGGTCGCGCTGTCAAAACGGTCTTTGCACGTTGCCGGAATAGAAATAGATACCCAGCCCGGCGGCAAAGATGATATTGCCCGCGATCGCATGCAGCAGGACCGCATAGAAAAACGAACCGCGCGCCCGGTAGGCCCAGGTGAACAACACCCCTCCGCCAAAGGTCATGATGGCAACAACCCAGCTCCAGTACATCAGGTGCGCCAGCGAAAACAGCCCTGCATTCAACAGGTAAACCGCAGGCCCGTCGGGCAGGATCGTCTGGTAGCGGCGAAAGAACAGAGATCGGAACAGCAGCTCTTGCGGCAAGGCAGACAGCACAGGATAACCGATCCAGATAAAGGCCAGCATTTCGGGGCGATGGATCAACAGCGCAAAAGCCGCGTTCGGACGGGCCCACAAAACCAGCGCCGAGCACAACGCCACCATCGCAATTGTGAACACCAAAACCTCGCCCCACGCCCAACTGCGCCAGCCATCGCGCAGCTCGACCCAGGAAAATCCCGGCGTAGCCTGCAACAGCAGTACCCCCAGCCCGGTGAAGGCAAACAGCGACGGGAACATCCAGTTCGGAGGGAACAGGACCGCGATCAGAACAGGGACCGCAACATAGAAAAGCACAAATTCCACGCGAAGCCGCTGTTGCGAGATCGAAGCTTCCAACCACTCGGTTTGTTTGCTCAAGGTTCCACCAGCTCCGCCCGGATCAGCCCCCGCAGGGAATTTCCAAGATGGATAGTTTGCGCGTTCCGCAGATCGGTCAAGGTCAGATCGGCTTCGGTAACCTGTTTATTATCAATCAGTTCCGCACGCAGAACCCCCGGCAACAAACCACTGGACAGGGCGGGCGTCAGCCGTCGGCCATCTGGCATTGTCAGAAACAGGTTGGTGATCGTCCCTTCGCACAATTCATCACGGTCGTTGAGAAACAAAAGCTCGTCCGTTCCCGGCGGCAACGAGGCACGGGCGATATCATATATTGCCCGCCGGGTCGTCTTGTGGCGCAACCAGATATCCGTGGCAGACAAGCGCTGCCCGGCGATACCCAGTTGCCAGAGCGGCGGGTTTTCATCAAGTGTTCCGGTTGTAAGGTCAAACCGGCCATCCGCCGCCAAAGTCAGGCGGCAGCGCAACGGAGCCTGCCCTTCAATCCTGTTCAACAGCACGATCGCAGCATTGATATCAAAGGCGATTCCAAACGCCGCGGCCGAGCGGGCCATCCGCGCCAGATGGCGCTCCTGGCGGATCAGCCCATGCCCTGGCCTATAGCCCAGGGTCTCGATCAGACGGAAATCAGGCTCGGCTGGCGGGCGAAGCGGGCTTTCCATAGCGCCTCCTCATATTCCGACGGGGCCGTGCTGTCCCAGACCAGCCCGCCGCCTACGTTCAGGGTCGCCTTGCCGTTTTCGACCATGAGGGTCCGGATGGCCACATTGAATTCAGACCGGCCATCCGGCGCGGCCCAGCCAATGGTGCCGCAGTAAACATCGCGGGGCCAGGGTTCCAGCTCAGACAAAATCTCCATGGCGCGAATCTTGGGTGCACCGGTGATCGAACCGCAGGGGAACAGGGCCGTCAGAATATCGGCAAGCCCAACCCCCACATGCAATTGCGCCTGCACCAGTGAAACCATCTGATGAACGGTTGCGTAGGTCTCGACCTTGAACAGCTCGGGCACTTTGACCGATCCGGGCAACGCCACCCGGCTGATATCATTACGCAACAGGTCTACGATCATCAGGTTTTCGGCCCGGTTCTTCTCGTCTGACGACAGGAATGCCCGGCGGCGCTCATCTTCGGCCAGTTCTTCGCTTCGGGGCTGTGTCCCTTTCATCGGGCGCGTTTCAATCCGGCCCTGCGCGTCGGTGCGAAAAAACAGTTCGGGGGATCGGCTGAGCAGATCGGGCAGCCCCTCTTGCTCGACCAATGCACCGTGGCCGACCGGCTGCCCCGCCGCGAGGCTCGCATAAAGCGCGGCGCTGTCGCCGGTTACGTCAAGGTCTATGGGAAAGGTCAGGTTCGCCTGATAGATGTCACCTGCGCCGATAGCGTCATGTACCGTATGGAAGGCCCGGGTATAGCGCGCCTCGTCCCAGCGGGGCTGAAACGCAGTGACACCGCCGGGGTTACTTGAAAGGCCAACGCGATCTGGCGCATCAAACGCCCCGAAACACAATAGTGGCAGCCTCCGCCCCTCGGGCAGGCGATCCAACAGGCGCGGTTCCAGCACATATCCCAGCTCATAGCTGGCATAGCCGGCCAGCCATGCACCATCCGCGCGCGCCTGATCAAGTGCCGCCAGAGCCTGGGGCAGCTGCTCCGCCGTGTCCGCGCGGATGATCTGGGAAGGGCGCGCAAACCGGGTTCCTCGCCCGGCAGGCCCTTGATCGAAACGAATACGCAACTGCATCCTCACTTGCCGTGCACGGCGGTATAGACAATACCGCGCCGAACGAAAGGGGGAATGCGGCAAATTCATCGCTGTTTCCGTTAGCCCTTGAACCTTTCTGCGCGGTCCCTATAACGCAGGACAATTTGGGCGCTGGGGCGGTGCCCTGACTCGCGGACAATCGAAGGAATCAAGGCCATGCCGAGAAGAACCGACATCAAGTCGATCATGATCATCGGGGCGGGCCCCATTGTTATCGGCCAGGCGTGCGAGTTCGACTATTCCGGCGCTCAGGCCTGCAAGGCGCTGCGGGAAGAAGGCTACCGGGTCATTCTGGTGAACTCAAACCCTGCCACGATCATGACCGACCCCGGTCTGGCCGATGCCACCTATATCGAGCCGATCACGCCCGAGGTTGTCGCCAAGATCATCGAGAAGGAACGCCCCGACGCGCTGCTGCCGACCATGGGCGGACAGACCGGCCTGAACACCTCGCTGGCGCTGGAAGAAATGGGCGTGCTGGACAAGTTCGGGGTTGAGATGATCGGCGCCAAGCGCGACGCCATCGAAATGGCCGAAGACCGCGCCCTGTTCCGCGAAGCGATGGACCGGCTGGGCATCGAAAACCCCAAGGCCGAGATCGTGACCGCCCCCAAGGATGACACCGACAAGAAAGATCTGGAGGCTGGCGTTGCTCTGGCGCTGGACACGCTCGAAACTGTGGGCCTGCCCGCCATCATCCGACCCGCCTTTACGCTGGGCGGCACCGGCGGTGGTGTGGCCTATAACCGCGAGGATTATATCCATATTTGTCGCTCGGGCATGGATGCCTCGCCCGTGGGTCAGATTCTGATCGACGAAAGCCTGCTGGGCTGGAAAGAATATGAGATGGAGGTGGTGCGCGACACTGCCGACAACGCCATCATTGTCTGTTCCATCGAGAACGTCGATCCGATGGGCGTGCACACAGGTGACTCGATCACCGTGGCCCCGGCGCTGACGCTGACCGACAAAGAATACCAGATCATGCGCAATCACTCGATTGCCGTGCTGCGCGAGATCGGGGTCGAGACCGGCGGATCGAACGTACAATGGGCGATCAACCCCGATGATGGCCGCATGGTCGTGATCGAGATGAACCCGCGGGTGTCGCGATCCTCGGCGCTGGCGTCCAAGGCGACCGGTTTCCCGATTGCCAAGATCGCGGCCAAGCTGGCGGTAGGTTACACGCTGGACGAGCTGGACAATGACATCACCAAGGTCACGCCCGCATCCTTTGAGCCGACCATCGATTATGTCGTCACCAAAATCCCGAAATTCGCGTTCGAGAAATTCCCCGGTTCCGAACCCTATCTGACCACCGCGATGAAATCGGTGGGTGAGGCGATGTCGATTGGCCGCACGATCCACGAATCGATGCAAAAGGCGCTGGCCTCGATGGAATCCGGCCTGACCGGGTTTGATGAGGTCGAAATCCCCGGCCTGAATGTGGGTCTCTGGGACGAGGCCGACGACAAAGCCGCCGTGATCAAGGCGATCAGCCAGCAGACGCCTGACCGCCTGCGCACCATCGCACAGGCCATGCGTCATGGGCTGACCGACGATGAAATCTTTGGCGTCACCAAGTTCGATCCATGGTTCCTTGCCCGCATCCGCGAGATCATCGAGGCCGAGCGTCAGCTCCGCAAAGATGGCCTGCCCGTCACCGAAGATGGCATTCGCAAGCTGAAAATGCTGGGCTTCACCGACGCGCGTCTGGGTAATCTGACCGGACGGGACGAGGACAATGTGCGCCGTGCCCGCCGCAATCTGGGCGTTTCCGCCGTGTTCAAGCGCATCGACACCTGCGCCGCCGAGTTCGAAGCGCAGACACCTTATATGTACTCGACCTACGAGGCCCCGATGATGGGCGAGGTGGAATGCGAGGCGCGGCCCAGTGATCGCAAAAAGGTTGTCATCCTCGGCGGTGGCCCCAACCGGATCGGTCAGGGCATCGAGTTCGACTATTGCTGCTGTCACGCCTGTTTCGCGCTGACCGAGGCCGGGTATGAGACCATCATGATCAACTGCAACCCCGAGACGGTCAGCACCGATTATGACACCTCGGACCGCCTGTATTTTGAGCCACTGACCTTTGAACATGTGATGGAAATCCTGACTAAAGAGCAGGAAAACGGCACGTTGCACGGTGTGATCGTTCAGTTCGGCGGCCAGACACCGCTGAAACTGGCCAACGCGCTTGAGGCCGAGGGCATCCCGATCCTCGGCACCACGCCAGATGCGATCGACCTGGCTGAAGACCGCGAACGGTTCCAGGCGCTGGTCAACGATCTGGGCCTGAAACAGCCCAAGAACGGCATCGCCTCGACCGATGAGCAGGCGTTGGAAATTGCCGGGGATATCGGCTTTCCGCTGGTGATCCGGCCCTCTTACGTTCTGGGTGGTCGTGCGATGGAAATCGTGCGCGATATGGACCAGTTGAAACGCTACATCAACGAAGCCGTGGTGGTCTCGGGCGACAGCCCCGTTCTGCTGGACAGCTATCTGGCTGGCGCCGTGGAACTGGACGTGGATGCGCTGTGCGATGGCACCGATGTCCATGTCGCAGGCATCATGCAGCATATCGAAGAGGCTGGCGTGCACTCGGGCGACAGCGCCTGTTCGCTGCCGCCCTATTCGCTGTCGAAAGAGATCATCGAACAGATCAAGGATCAGGCGTTCAAACTGGCCAAGGCGCTGAATGTCGTTGGCCTGATGAACGTGCAGTTCGCGATCAAGGAGGATGAGATCTACCTGATCGAGGTCAACCCCCGCGCATCCCGCACCGTGCCGTTTGTGGCCAAGGCCACCGACAGCGCGATTGCATCCATCGCCGCACGCGTGATGGCTGGCGAGAAGCTGTCAGGTTTCCCCCAACGCCCGGCCTATAAGAAAGTAGACGACACCAAGATCGCCGACCAGATGACATTGGCCGATCCGGATATGCCATGGTTCTCGGTCAAGGAAGCGGTTTTGCCCTTTGCCCGCTTCCCCGGTGTTGACACCATTCTGGGGCCGGAAATGCGCTCGACCGGAGAGGTCATGGGCTGGGATCGCGACTTCCCGCGTGCTTTTCTGAAAGCGCAGATGGGGGCCGGCATGGTGCTGCCCAGCGCAGGCCGTGCGTTTATCTCGATCAAGGATGCCGACAAGGGGGCGGATATGCTCGAAGCCGCGCGTGTTCTGGTTGATCAGGGGTTTGAGCTTGTTGCGACCCGTGGCACCCAGACCTGGCTGGATGGTCAGGGCGTGCCCTGCGATGTGGTCAACAAGGTCTATGAGGGTCGCCCGGATGTGACCGACCTGATGAAAGATGGCGGCGTGCAACTGGTGATGAACTCGACCGAAGGCGCGCAGGCGGTGGAAGACAGCCGGTCAATCCGCTCGATCGCGCTGTATGACAAGATCCCCTATTACACGACGGCTGCAGCAAGCTATGCTGCCGCGCTGGCGATCAAGGCGCAGGCCGAGGGGGATGTTGAGGTCAAGTCGCTGCAAGGTTGAGCCCCCACAACGCAACGGATGAACAGACCCCGGCCTCGGCTGGGGTCTTTTTTCTTCCCCTCGCCCCCTGACAGTCGCATGATGACGACAAGGGGAGGAGCACCCATGGACCTCTATACCACATACGGAACCAACGACCTGCTTCGGGCCATCCGCTTTTATGATGCGATTTTTGCGGTTCTTGGACAGCCCCGCCTGCCCGGATGGATCGACGGATGGGCCGGATGGGGCACCGATCCCGACAGTGGCACCGGTTTTTGGGTCTGCGAGCCATTCGATGGGGCACCCGCCAATACGGGCAACGGCACGATGATCGCCTTTCCCGCGCAAAGTGCCGGTCAAGTCCGACGGTTCCATGCCGCCGGTCTTGAAAACGGTGGTTCGGATGAGGGCAAACCGGGTATCAGACCCCACTATGGGCCCGATTTCTACGTGGCCTATCTACGCGATCCCGATGGTAACAAGCTGTCCTGCTTTTATTACCATTATGATCCTGACAAGGATGCGGAGGACTGAAACCGCCGCCCGCGCGCCCTGTCAGGTGGTGGCCAGCCGTCGTTTTTCTTCCCGGGTGAAGAACAACAGATAGAAGACCGGCGCCGCGACCATGGTCAGGATGGTGGCAAAAGCCAGACCGCCCATGATCGTCACCGCCATCGACACGAAGAACGCGTCTGTCAACAGCGGAGCCATCCCCAATATGGTCGTAATCGCCGCCAGCATCACCGGACGCAGACGCGAGATCGAGGCCTCGACAATCGCCGGGCGCAGGGCTTTGCCGGACGCACGGACCAGGTCAATTTCCTCGACCAGCACGATACCGTTCTTGATCAGCATCCCCGACAGGCTGAGCAAACCCAGCAGCGCCGTAAAGGTGAACGGCAGGCCGGTTCCCAGCAAGCCAATGACCACGCCATTCACGGACATCGGAACCAGCAGCCATATGATGACAGGTTGCCGGATCGCGTTGAACAGCAGTACCGAGATCAGCACCATGATCAAAAGGCTTAACGGCAATTGCTTGCCCAGGCTGGCCTGCGCGTCACCTGAATCCTCGAACTCTCCGCCCCATTCCATGCGGTAGCCGATTGGCAGCTCCATCTCTTCAATGGCGCTGCGCACTTCGGAATGCACCTGTGCGGCAGTCAGGTCCGGCGGGATATCCGCACCGACCGTGATCGTCAGCACCCGGTCGCGTCGATGCACCAGCGTGTTGAGGGCCTTGTATTCAAATCCATCCACCATCTGCTCAATCGGCACGAAACGCTCAGATTGGTCGGAATAGACCACCTGATCAACAATCGAATAATCCCCATCCGCTGGTCGGCGCAGGATGATCGGAATCTGGCGGTCGCGTTCGCGCAGAACGCCGCCGGTAATGCCATCGGTCGAAAACTGCAAAGTGGCCGCGATATCCTCGCGCGTCACGCCTGCTGTCTGGGCCCTCTCTGTGGCATAGATCGGCTGCACCGCCAGTTCCTGTTCGCGCCAGTCGTGATGCACATGCAACGCATTCCGAGAGGCGGCGGACATGCGTTGCACGGCTTCGTCGGCCAGCTGGCGCAGGACCATCGGATCGCTGCCCGAGAACCGGGCCTGAATCGGGTCCCCTCCGCCGGGGCCAAAGATCAGGCGCTTGGTGCGGAACTCACCTTCGGGGAACTGGGCCGAGCCGAATGCTTCAAGATCGGCCTGCAGGGCGGGGATGTCATCCAGCGTTTCTGTGCGGATGATCATGTGACCGTAGCTTGGGTTTGGCTTCTCGGCCGCATAGGTCAACATGAACCGCGTGGCCCCCTGCCCCACAAATGTGGCAACCGAGACGACGTCATCACGCCCGGCCAGCCACTCCTCGAACACGGCCATATCTTCGGCGGTGCGCGCAATCGGCGTACCTTGCGGCAGCTTGTAATGCACGAAGAACAGCGGCGTGTTCGAGTTCGGAAAGAACTGCTGTTTCATCAGTCCGAAGCCCGCGAAGCAGGCGACGGTAATTCCGATCAAGGCCGCGACGACAAGCCAGCGGAAGCGCAGCGCCCAGTCGAGCAGCGCACCGTACACGCGGAACAGAATGCCGCCATAGGCATCAATCTCGCCCTCTTTGCCCTGCTTGAAGAAATAGTGCCCCAGCAGCGGCGTAACCGTGATGGCCAGAACCCAGCTGAGCAGCAGCGAAATGCCGATCACCGCGAACAGCGAGAACAGAAACTCGCCAGTCGCATCCGGGCTGAGCCCGATCCCTGCGAAGGCCATGATCCCGATCACCGTCGCGCCGAGCAGAGGAATCTGCGTTTTCGACGCAACCTCTTCCGCCGCATCGCGCGAGGGTTTGCCGCGCAGCATTGCGATCTGCATCCCCTCGGCCACCACGATGGCGTTATCGACCAGCATTCCCATGGCGATGATCAGGGCCCCCAGCGAAATCCGCTCCATCTCGATCGAAAAGAGAGACATGAACAGCAAAGTGCCCACAACGGTCAGCAACAGGGTCGCGCCCACGACGATGGCGGCACGCCACCCCATGAAGATACCCAGAACCGCAACCACGATGCTGACCGACATGGCAAGGTTCAGCAGAAAGGCGTTCGAGGCCTCATCGACAACCACATGCTGCTGGTAGATCGGCAGGATCTCGACACCAAAGGGGATCTCGGTATCCAGTTCGGCCAGTTTGGCATCCGCGCGCTGGCCAACCTCTACAATATTCTCGGTGGCAAGCCCGGCAATGCCCAATGTGAAGGCCTCGGCACCATCGAAGCGGATCATGATGTCGGGATCGTTTTGCCGCCCGCGATAGACCTCTGACATATCGAACAGGTTGATCACCTGCCCTTGCGAGCCGACCGACAGACCGGCGATGGCCGACACACTGTCCGACCCTTCCGCTGTCAGGATCGTGGTCCGGTCACTCTCGGATCGCAGCGTGCCCGAGGCGTTGACCGAATCCGCGTTGGCGATGGCCTCGTTGATGGCCTGCAGCGGTACGTTCTGATTGACCGAGATCGACAGGTCGGGCTCGATAAAGATCGCCTCATCCGGCAAACCCTGAACCTCGACATCTGCGACACCGCTGACCGTCAGCAATTCGCGGCGCAGGAAGGTGGCCAACTCGTGTTTCTCGGCGTCCGAAAACCCGTCTGCCGTGACCGCATAGAACAGGCCGAACACATCGCCGAACCCGTCATTTACGTATGGATCGCCAACCCCCGAAGGCAGTCCGCGCGCGGCATCGCGCACCTTGGCGCGCAGCCGGGTCCAGATATCGGGCAGCTCACTGCCGTCATAGGTGGATTTGATCTCGACCTCGATCAGCGACCGCCCCGGTTGGTTGACGGAGGTGATGATATCCACCTCACCCATCTGCTGTATGGCGGATTCCAGCGGTTCCGAGACCTCCAGTGCCACCTGCTCGGCCGTGGCACCCGGATATTGCGTGGCGATAACCGCCTGTTT
The DNA here is from genome assembly GCA_000158135.1 of Rhodobacteraceae bacterium KLH11. Lineage (GTDB taxonomy): Bacteria > Pseudomonadota > Alphaproteobacteria > Rhodobacterales > Rhodobacteraceae > Ruegeria. Next base: position 2,003,120 of record DS999531.1, on the reverse strand, counting down.
GATCGTGAAGGCCGGATCTTCCAGACGACCCAGCGACAGAAACCCCCAGATGCCGCCGAACAGGGCGATCAGGATGAACAGCCACGTATAGAGCGGCCGGTCGATCGAAGCGCGTGCGATGCTCATCAAACCACCCTCAGTTCGAGAAACCATCAAAGCGGCGAACCGTCTGACCGTCGGTCAGGGCACCGCCACCGGCCACAACGATTTCATCGCCATCCGTCAGACCGGTGAGCACACGGACATCGCCGCTCTGCGTAGGCTCAATCGTTACCGGAACCCGACGGACGGCACCTTCATCCGCACCAACCGGAGAAAAGACCAGCACGCCGAGCGCACCGCCGGCATCTGCAACAACAGCCGTCGGGGGAATGATGATCCCGGTACGCTCATCCTGTACCTGAACCGTCACCGTCACGGATGAGCCCGGCAGAATCTGCAGCCCCTCCGGTGGTGTCAAACCGAACTGGATGCGGAAAGTCTGCCCGACGCTTGAGGATTCCGCATCGAATTCTCGGATCTCCAGCGGAAAAACCTCATCGCTGACCGGAAATTTGGCTGAGATCGTAATGTCATCCTGCTGACCCGAGCGCTGAAACAAAATTTCAGGCACGTCGACCTCGATCCGCAGTTCGGACATATCGTGGATTCGCACGATAGGGGTGCCCGCCGACACAGTCGTAAACGCCTCGACCGCGCGGCTTGAAACCAGCGCGTCGAACGGAGCGGTCAGAGTGGCATGTTCCAGTGCATATTCAGCGTCCCGTACCGCAATCGCGGCCAGTTGCGCCGCCGTTTCGGCATCATCAACGGCCACCTGGCTGGCCGCCGTTCCGCGCAGGCGCGACAGACGGGCAAGCGTTCGATCTGCCTGACCCTTCTGCAAGCGGGTACGATCGCGCTGCAACTCGAACGGTTCCTGATCGAGACGGGCAATCAATTCCCCCTTGGGGATCACAAAGCCTTCGGCCACAGGCATCTCGACGATCTGCCCCGCAACCTGAAACGCCAGATCAACGGTCTGGCGCGCCGCGACGCGGCCAAAGAACTGGCGCGAAAAGCCCGGTGCAGTTTCGCTGACCTGCATCAGTTTCACGGGCTTGGCGGCCTCTTGTGCAGCGGCGGGGGCGGTTAAAACGGCCAGTGCAAGGCAAGCAGAGGTCAGGAGTTTCATTTCTTCAATCCCTCAGGAATTCCGGTTTTCAGAATGTTGTCGCGGATTTTGCGCGCCAGACGCGCGAATTCTGCGGTTTCTTCGGTGTTCAGACCCGAGGCGCTGTGAAACAGCTCTCCGGCAACGGCCACCAGCATGTTTCGTGCCTCTTCGCCCTGCTCGGTCAGAACCAAAAGCCAGGCGCGGCGATCTTCCGGGTCACGCTCGCGGGTCAGATGGCCCGTTTGTTCCAGCGCATCTGCGGTCGCGGTGATTGTGGATGGGACCGTCAGCATATCTGCTGCCAACACCCCCATACGTTTGGGCGCGTCCAGCTTGATCAACATGTGGCATTCCTGATGGCTCAGCTCTGTTTCGATGCAATCAAAGCTCTCTTCCAGTTTCCAGTAGAGCGCATAGACCCCCATCATTGCCTGAATCTCAGGGCTGAGGCGTCCTGTTGGGGGGCTGGTATCGTTTGACATGGGTCTCTTTCATCCGAGTTGCGTCGAAATATACTTCGATTTATGAACTATTCAAGTTATGAAGTTGGTGCATTCCCTTAGGTCAACACATCTTGATCAAAACCCACGAGGGCTGCATTTTGTGCAGATCATGCAATCAGGACCTGCCATGTTTACTCCTGCCATCACCGGTACCGGTGTCTATACCCCCGAAAACATCATCACCAACGCCGAGCTGGTCGTCGCGTTCAACGCCTATGCAGATCGAATGAACGCCGAAAATGCCGAGGCGATCGCAGCGGGTGAAATGGAACCGATGCAGCATTCATCGGAAGAGTTCATCGTCAAAGCGTCGGGGATTGAGAACCGGTATGTGATGGACAAGACCGGCGTGCTGGACCCGGGCATCATGTATCCTTCGCTACGCCAGCGCAGTGACGACGAACCGGGGATCATGACCGAGATGGCTGTGGACGCCTGCCGCAAGGCACTGGCGCAGGCCGGGCGCAGTGCCGGGGATGTCGATCTGGTGATCTGCGCGGCTTCGAACCACGAGCGCGCCTACCCGGCGATTGCGATTGAAATTCAGAACGTTCTGGGGATCGACGGGTTCGGCTTTGACATGAACGTGGCCTGTTCCTCGGCTACGTTCGGCATTCAGGCGGCGGCGGATATGGTGCGCTCGGGCTCGGTCCGGGCGGCGCTGGTGGTCAACCCCGAGATCTGCTCGGGCCATCTGGAATGGCGGGATCGGGACTGCCACTTCATCTTTGGCGACGTCGCAACCGCGACGCTGATCGAGCGGATCGAAGACGCCCAAGGGCCCCATTTCGAGATCATCTCAACCAGTTGCGCCACCGCGTTTTCCAACAACATCCGAAACAATAACGGCTTTTTGCGCCGCTCGCGCCCCGACGGAGTTGCAGATCGCCGCGACATGCAATTCATGCAAAACGGCCGAAAGGTGTTCAAGGAAGTGCTTCCGATGGTCAGTAAGCATATCAGTGAGCACATGGAATCCGAGGGCGTTTCCAGCAATGATCTCAAACGTCTTTGGTTGCATCAGGCCAACAAGACGATGAATGACTTCATCGGCAAGAAAGTGCTGGGCCGCGAACCAGAGGCCGAAGAACAACCCAACATCCTGCAGGACTATGCCAACACCTCGTCGGCAGGATCGATCATCGCCTTCTCAAAACACTCCGATGATCTGGACGAAGGGGATGTGGGCCTGATCTGTTCGTTCGGGGCCGGATATTCGGTCGGGTCGGTCATCGTGAAACGGCATCGCTAGACGGCTGGTATTCATTCGCCCCGGTCAACGCCGACCGCCGTACAGACGATCAGCTGACGCTTTCTTCTTCCAGATGCAGCTTCATCTCGATCAGGACCTGCTGCAACATACTGGTTTCTTTCAGCAGCCGCTTTGCTTCGTTCACAGTGATGATGCCGTCTTCGATCGCGGACTGGTACTCTGTCATCAGCATCGCGAACCGCTGGCTCAGTGCGATAACGTCCGAATTCACCCCGCCGGTCCGCGGGCTGTCGGAGTTTCGCCTCTCGTAAGACAACGTGATGTTCTTGAGGTCCGCAAGAGCTGCCGTGACATGCGGATAAGTTGCCGCCTTTTCCAGCCGTGCAACTGCGTCGACCGGCATGAACCGATCAGCATGTTCGACATTATCAGAATAATACCTGCCCAACGTGGCCTTGGATTTTCCGGTGATCTCGCATGCTGCCTCAATCCCGACATCCTTGACCAATGCCTCGGTATGCTTCTTCAGATAGGCCCCGATCTCTGCCATTTTGTTACCCTTGTTACCTGCACACCCACCCGCGGTCTGTCCGTACCGGGGAAAGGGTGGGGAAATTTCCCATATTCGATTCATAATTGAAATGCCATTAATTGGCTATCCCTCAGATATGCAGGGATTTTGTGAGTGAGTGGCGGCCGTTCGTGCCGGTAACCAGTACATGTAAGGCACTATTCCGCCTTGCCGCGTTACGGCCATATCCAGGCCGACGGTGCCGCCATCGCGGGCGCGAGGCTATCCATCCCCAAGAGCATTTGCTCGGCCTCGACAACCGTGATGGCGGTATCCGTGTTCCATCCCTTCAGATGGCTTGCCCCGACGAAGCGCGCGATTTAGACCCGCAGCATGGCAAAGCTCTATTTCAACTATTCCACCATGAACGCGGGTAAATCGACCGTGTTGCTGCAGGCCTCGCATAATTACCGCGAGCGCGGCATGCAGACCTATTTGATGACCGCCGCGATTGACGGGCGTGACGGCGACGGGCGGATTGCGTCGCGGATCGGAATCTCGGAACAGGCCGATACGTTTCAACCCGACGACGACGTGTTTGCCATGATCGACAACCGTTTGAAGCAGGGTCAGATCGCCTGTGTCTTCGTGGATGAGGCACAGTTTCTGTCAGAACAACAGGTCTGGCAACTGGCCCGCGCAGTGGATGACCTGAATATTCCGGTGCTGGCTTACGGGCTGCGCGTGGACTTTCAGGGCAAGCTGTTTCCCGGTTCGGCCACCCTGCTGGCGCTGGCAGACGAGATGCGCGAAGTCCGTACCATCTGCACATGCGGTCGCAAGGCAACGATGGTGATTCGTCAGGACCAGCACGGCAATACCATCACCGAGGGCGCGCAGGTTCAGATCGGCGGGAACGAGACCTATGTCTCGCTCTGCCGTAAACACTGGCGCGAGGCCATGGGGGCCTAAACCGGGTTGGGCAGCGGACGGCCTTCGACAAAAGCCGCCACATTGTCCAACGCCATATGCCCCATGTCCGAGCGCACCTCTTCCGTTGCAGTGCCCAGATGCGGCAGCAGGGTCACATTCTCCATATCACACAGGGCTTGGGGCACTTTGGGTTCGAACTCATAGACATCCAGCCCGGCCCCGGCAATCTGGCCGGACCTCAGCGCCGCAATCAGGGCAACCTCATCCACCACCTCGCCACGCGCAATGTTGATCAGGAGCGCTGAAGGTGCCATCGCCGCCAAAACGCGCGCATCGATCAGGTGGCGCGTCTCGGCCCCGCCCGGCACGGCCAGCACAACAAAATCGACCGCAGCCACCAGGCTCAGCAGATCCGGCATGTATTCGGCCTCAAAATCAAGCTCTTTGGCATTGCGGGAATGATAGGCCACCCGCATTCCGAACCCAAACTGGCAGCGGCGCGCGATGGCCTGCCCAATCCGCCCCATGCCAACAATTCCAACTGTCTTGCCGGTCACATGATGGCCCAGCATCTGTGTCGGGTGCCACCCCTGCCACTGACCGGACCGGACCAGCCGTTCCCCCTCGCCCGCGCGCCGCGCGGTTGTCAGCAGCAGCGTAAGGGCGATGTCAGCCGTCGCATCCGTCACTGCACCCGGCGTGTTGGTAACAGCAATGCCCGCAGCCCGGGCAGCCTCTACGTCGATATGATTGTACCCAACGCCGAAATTGGCCAGCAACTTGCAGCGCGGGTTGGGTGATTGCGCAAAGAGCCCGGCCGAGAACTGATCGCCCAGCGTCGGCACCACGATGTCAAACTCGGCCAGCGCCCGCTGCATTTCCTGTTGCGTCAGCGGGGTGGTCGCGCTGCGCAGTTCCACATCGAACCTGGCGCGGGCACGCGCTTCGACAGCATCGGTCATCGGACGGGTGATCAACAGTTTCATCAATGCATCCTCCCGCCCAGAGGCACCGGGTGATCCGGGCCGATCAGGACAATCTCGCCGTCTTTGTCAGGCAAACCCAGCACCAGCACCTCGGACATGAATTTACCAATCTGGCGCGGAGGGAAGTTGACAACTGCCATGACCTGTTTGCCCACCAGCGTGGAGGGATCGTAATGCGCCGTGATCTGGGCCGAGGTCTTACGCTCACCGATCTCACCCCCGAAATCGATCCACATCTTGATCGCGGGTTTGCGCGCCTCGGGATAGGGTTCGGCCCGGGTCACCTTGCCGACGCGGATATCGACCTTGAGAAAATCGTCAAATGAAATCTCACTCACGAGACAGCTCCTTGGATCGGTTGATTGCGGCGCCAACTGCACGGTGCAACAGGTCAGGAAAGCCTTGGTCTTCATGCATCAACACCTCAAGCGCCGCCTGTGTGGTGCCATTGGGCGAGGTGACGTTGACGCGCAATTGCGATGGATCTTCGTCCGCGGCCACGGCCAGCGCCCCGGCCCCGGCAACGGTGGATTTGGCCAGCTTCATGGCCAGTTCCGGCGACAGACCGTGCGCTTCGCCTGCCTGCGCCAATGTCTCGATCAGATGGAAGACATAGGCCGGGCCAGAACCGCTCACCCCGGTTACGGCATCGATCTGGCCTTCATCCTGCAACAAAACGGTTTCTCCGATGGTCGAAAGCAGGGTTTCGGCCAGCGCCATATCCTCATCCGATATATTTGTGTTGCCGATCAGCGCTGTGATTCCCTGCCGGACCGCGGCGGGGGTGTTGGGCATCGCACGCACAATCGGGGTGCCCTGCCCCAAAACAGTTTCGAAGGTGGCAAGCGAGGTTCCGGCTGCGACCGAGATGAACATGGTTGATCCACCACCCAGTGCCTGAATGGCGGGCAGCGCTTCGCCCATCATCTGCGGTTTGACGGCGACCAGCACCACAGCAGGTGCTTCGGGAAGCGGGGTGTTGATGTTGACCCCTTGCGCCTTCAGCCATTCCGATGGGTTGGGATCGATGACCCAGACCGATGCAGCCGGCAGCCCGTGATCCAGCCATCCCGCCAGCATGGCCGAGCCCATCTTGCCGCATCCCAAAAGCACCAGCCCCTGCTCGGCGACACGTGACATGTTCATGATTGCCCCTCCCCCATTTGGTTCGGGGCAAAGCTTTACGCGCGGCCGTAGGCCTCTGCAATGGCGACTTGCATTGCGTCTTCCGGGGTCCGGTTGCCCCATGTGACCAGTTGGATTGCCGGGTAATAGCGTTCGGCACTTAACACGGCGGCATTGATCATCGTGTCAATCTGGTCCGGGCTGGCCGTCTGACCGCCGGTCAATACAAGCCCGTAACGATAAACCATCAGCTTCTGGTTGGCCCAATAGGTGAACGCCCCGGCCCAGCACTGATCATTCATCTTGTTCAGCAATTCATAAAGCACGGTCTCACGCTCTGCGGGCGGCTCCATCTCGAACGAACAGACCATCCGCAGGGTTTCGTCATAGTTGGACCACGCCAGTGTGATTGAGTATGTGCGCCACTGTCCTTCGACAGCCATGGCGATCTGATCATCGCCGATCCGGTCAAAATCCCAGTCGTGATGCTCGGCCAGGTGCTCAACAATATCAATCGGATGAAGGTCTTCTTCGAGAAACTGCTCGGAAAGGGCCATAATGCCACCTCACTCTTCTCTAGCATTTCCGGGGCTGGCAGCGCCCCAGCGCTAGTTGCCTGCTCTACAAACCGGGCTTCCCCCATTGGCCTGTACTAAATATGGTGCGATGTGGCTGAGACTCTGGCAACCCCTATTTTTGGGGATAACAGCAATAAGTTGTGGACAGACGGCAACGGCAACCAAAATATTGGCGCCCACCCCAGCTTTATCTTGATTAAATCCCGCAAGGCGGCATGATACACATCACCGCGCAAACCGACCCCGGATTGCGCGTCTGATATGTTTGCCCAAAATTTCAGTGACGGCAGAGATCAGTCGGCCGACTTCGCCTCAAGCGCGGCGATGCGCGCTTCCAGCGCGGCGTTTTCTTCGCGCGCTTTTTGCGCCATGGCGCGCACGGCATCAAACTCTTCGCGTGTCACGAAATCGCGGTCAGCCAGCCAGCGATCCATCATCGATTTCATCGCATTTTCAGCTTCCTCGCGCGCACCTTGTGCCACGCCCATGGCGTTGGTCATCAGCTGAGAGACATCATCGAGAATCTTGTTGCGGGTTTGCATGTTCATACTCCGGTAACACGGCTATCCCCTATATGGGTAAAGAATGGCGCGGGCTCAAGGTTGACTTGCCCTGCAAACCCCGGGCAATGAGACGCACATGCAGGCTGTTCTGAATTTCCCCGATCTATCGCCCGAATTGTTCTCGATCTCGCTGTTCGGGATGGAGTTCGCGCTCAGGTGGTACGCGCTGGCCTATATCTTTGGCATTCTGATTGCGTGGCGCATGGCGCTGATGGCGCTGCGGCGGCCCGCGCTGTGGCTGGATCAGACACCACCCATGAAGCCCGAACAGCTTGAGGATCTGGTGACATGGGTCATCCTCGGAGTGATTCTGGGTGGGCGTCTAGGGTTCGTGCTGTTTTACCAACCGGCTTATTACCTGTCGCATCCGCTTGAGATCCTGATGGTCTGGCAAGGTGGCATGGCCTTTCATGGCGGTCTGTTGGGCGTAGTGATCGCATCTTATCTGTTTGGCAGGCGGCATCAGATACCGATCCTGTCGCTGGCCGATCTGGTTGCCTATACTGTGCCGCCCGGCCTGTTGCTGGGACGATTGGCGAATTTTACCAACGCGGAACTGTGGGGTCGCCCCAGTGATCTGCCATGGGCGGTGATCTTTCCCGGCGCTGCGGCGCAGGATTGCCCCGGCGTGGTGGCCGGAATGTGCGCCCGGCATCCGTCACAGCTCTATGAAGCGGCGCTTGAAGGTTTGGTACTGGGCACGCTTCTGATCTGGCTGGCCTATCGACGGGACGCGTTTCAAAAGCCCGGTCTGGTTATGGGCGTCTTTCTGGCGGGCTATGGCGCATCCCGGTTTCTGGTCGAGTTCGTGCGTCAACCGGACGCGCAGTTCGTCACCCCCGGCAATCCGCTTGGGCTGGCATGGCAGATCGGTGGCTATGGGCTGACCATGGGGCAGGCACTGTCTTTGCCGATGATCGCACTTGGCCTTTGGTTTACTTTGCGGGCGCGGCGCGGCGCATGACCCTGAAAGATCACCTGCTGCGGCGCATTCGAGAGCATGGCCCAATGACCGTCGCCGACTACATGAACGCATGTCTGCTGCATCCAATCCATGGCTATTATACGACGCGCGATCCGCTGGGCGCACAGGGTGATTTCATCACCGCGCCGGAAATCAGCCAGATGTTTGGCGAACTGGTCGGTCTCTGTCTGGCGCAAAGCTGGATAGGGCAAGGCCAACCCGCCCGCATCGCACTGGCCGAGCTTGGCCCCGGCCGCGGCACCCTGATGGCCGACATCTTGCGCGCCACACGAAATGTTCCCGGCTTTCACGACGCGGCAGAAATCACACTGCTCGAAGCCTCGCCCGCCTTGCGCCACATACAATCTGAAACATTGCGGGACCACACTCCCCGCTGGATCGACGCGATTGACGATCTGCCCGATCTGCCCCTGTTTCTGGTGGCAAATGAGTTCTTTGATGCGCTGCCCATCCGTCAGTTCCTGCGCGAAGGCTCCAGCTGGCGGGAACGTCTTGTGGGTGGTGACGGCACGTCTTTGACCTTTGGCCTTGGTCCGCAAACCGCGCAGCCCGCATTGAGCGAGCGGTTGAGCGATACCCAAGATGGCGATCTGGTCGAGCTTTGTTCGGCAACCGCTCCCATGCTGGGCTTCATCGCGGGACAGATCACCCGCCATGGCGGGGTCGCCATGATCATCGACTATGGTGACTGGCGATCGTTGGGCGACACCTTGCAAGCCGTGCGTTCGCATGAGGTTACGGACCCGCTGAAAGATCCCGGTCAGGCTGACCTGACCGCACATGTCGACTTTGAAACACTGGCTTTGGCGGCCAAAGCCGCAGGCTGCGCCTATACCAAACTGACGCCTCAGGGCGTGTTCCTTGAGCGGCTTGGGATCACCGGGCGGGCCCGATCGCTTGCCGCACCGCTCGGCGGGTCGCAGCTTGAGACACTGGTCGCAGCACATCGACGGTTGACGCATCCCGACGAAATGGGAAACCTGTTCAAAGTACTGGGTCTTTACCCACCAAATGCCGCGCCGCCACCGGGACTGGAACCATGACATTGGAAATACTCACCTCAGACATGCTCTCACCCGTGCGGCACGGCTTCTTCAGCCGCCGGGGCGGGGCATCTTCGGGCATATTTTCGGGGCTCAATTGTGGAACCGGTTCCTCCGATCTGGCTGAGGCCGTAGCCCTGAATCGCCGCCGTGTCGCGGACGCGATGGAGGTTGCCCCCGATGCGCTGATCGGCGTGCATCAGGTGCATTCCCCAACCGTGGTCACGGTGGATGAACCCATGACCGGCGACAAACCCCGGGCGGATGCCGTGGTCACATCAACACCCGGTCTGGCCCTTACAATTCTGACAGCAGATTGCCAGCCGGTCCTGTTTGCCGATCCTGACGCAAAAGTGATCGGTGCCGCCCATGCCGGCTGGCGCGGGGCTTTGGACGGGGTTCTGGAGGCTACGCTGGACGCGATGCAGGCCTTGGGGGCCCGCAGGGATCAGACCATCGCCGTGATCGGCCCCTCGATTTCACAACGCGCCTACGAAGTCGGCCCCGAGTTTCTGGATGGCTTCTTGTCTGACTCGGCCGAAAATGCACGTTTCTTTGCAAATGGCGAAGGGGACAGGATGCATTTCGACCTGCCCGCCTTCGGTCTTCACCGTTTACGAGAGGCCGGAATCGGCCAGGCAGAATGGACCCGGCATTGCACCTATTCCGACCCCGACAGGTTTTATTCCTACCGGCGTTCAACCCATGCCAATGAGGCCGATTACGGTCGCTTGATTTCGGCCATCAGATTGTAAATCTGGACCCAAATAAGGCAGCCTTGCCCAGTTTCTGCCACATTTATTGTGTTTATCTGAGTCAGAATCGTCTCAAATTTTCACCAATGCTCAGACGGTTAACCAAATTTTGGGCAACCGGGCACGGGTGAAGGCAACCAAGAGGTATCAGGAACCTTCATTTTGTCCTCAATTCATCCCGGATCAGCCTTACGGGCGCCGCAAATCAGCGTCAGATTGAGATCATAAACGGAAACCGGGGCGGTTTGCCCTATCGAAGCAGGACAAAGAAAATGAAATCGAAATCGCGCTTTCTCAATGCCGTTCTTGCGGCTGTCAGAGACCAGGAACCGGAAATGCCCTGGAAGCGGGTTTCAAGTCACTCTGTCAGGGTTGCGCGCCGTCTGGCCGCCAAACGCTGACAAGACAACCCCACGAGACCAGCTGCCGGTCTCAATGGGCAATGCATGCATCGAATGAAGCTCCGGTTCGGTGTGTGCGGTCGCAACCCAAAATTGCGGCCATGTGTCGGAGCGTGTGCACGCAGGCAATTGCCGTCTGCAGTTTACGAGTTTGTCTGGGGGGTCAGGAACTTGGCCAAAACACGATTGTTTTCCTTCACGGCGCGGTGCTTTTGCGACGGCGACGCTGTGTTTGCCCTCTCGATTAAAGACAAAGAACAAGACCGTCTGGCGAAAACACCTGGGGAGTCAGCTTGCCCGGACGGAATTTAGAGGGGACGGAATATTATGCCTATTCCAAATTCTCTGGCCCGCGCGGCCAGAAATGCGGTCGAGACCTCAGCGCTGTTGCGCGATGCGCCTCGTCCGACAAGTACCAAGAAGGCGCAGCTGCGGCGCTATGAGGTCAGCACTCTGCTGAAAAACGGGGATGTTTCGCAGACACGCCATATCGCTCCGGCGCTGCCAATGTTCGAAGATGCGTTTTGCGCGTTCACGCGCGGCTCATTGGTGGAAACACCGCAAGGTCCGATGGCAATCGAAGACCTCCTGCCGGGTGACGACGTGCTTACGCAGGACGGAACGTCCCAGACAGTGTTGTGGAAAGGATCTGTCACGCTGATCCCGGGACGCGAGGATTCGCGGGGGCGGACACGCCCACTGACCCGGATCATGGCCGATACGTTTGGGATGCAAAAACCGATGTCGGGGGTCATCGCAGGGCCAGCCGCAAGATTGCTGGCCACGCCGGCGCATATGCGCCATCTGCATGCAGGCCAACCCATGCTGACCCCGGTTCACGAGTTTCAGGACGGCACAAGCGTGATCGAAACGCTGCCGCCAACACCGGTTGAACTGTTCCACATCTGTGTCGCACGCCATTGCGTGATTCGGGTTGATGGGCTGCAGTTCGAGACCTATCACCCGGGAACCAATGCGGTGCGCACGATCAGTCACTCTTTGCGTTCGATCTATCTGAATCTATTCTCACATATCGAATCGCTGAATGACTTTGGGCCGCTGTTCCTGCCACGGGCCGGAGATGGTGAAGTTGACGCTTTGACAGCGTGAAATGGTTAACGATTACTGCAAATGTGGGGCATCATGCAGATATTATTAAGTTGGGCTTTATCCTTGGCCGTGGCAGCAATGCTGCCACCGTGCGCTGTTGATCAAACTCGGGTCGGGATCAGGCCGTCCGGTTCATCCGGTCTTCCAGCACGTCAAATGGGACGCCTGGTTCGTCTTTTGCGCCTCGGATAACAAGCGAGGTTTTAACGCTGGCCACGTTCGGCGTGGTCAGCAATTCACCTGTCAGAAACTGCTGAAAACTGCTCAGATCCGGTGCGACGCATTTCAGGATGAAATCCACCTCGCCGTTCAGCATGTGGCATTCACGGACCAGCGGCCAATCACGGCAACGGTCTTCAAAAGCACTGAGTTCGGATTCGGCCTGACTTTCGAGACCGACCATAGCAAAGACCTGCACTTCAAAACCCAGCTCGCGGGCGTTCACCTCGGCATGATAGCCACGGATATAGCCCGCTTCCTCCAGCGTCCGTACCCGCCGCAGGCAGGGCGGGGCTGATATTCCTACGCGTTTGGCAAGCTCAACATTGGTCATACGGCCGTCGGCCTGTAGCTCTGCAAGAATCTTGCGGTCAATCTCATCCAACCGGGTCGTGACCATCGAATGCTCCTGAGTTTTTCAGTTGTTATAGCAGCAGCCCGGCAGGGCGCAATAATATTTCACAACTGCGCAATTATCGTTATTCCAGATGCGCATCTGATCGCGATGCCAATCATCCAGCGCAGGGCGGCCTTGCAGCAGGAAGGGGCTTTAAGCTCTGCCCTGCGGTCGCTATATCGATCCGCACCGGACAAATTGTCCGCCGAGGCAGATTGAGTGGGGGTACCATGGCCGAAACACGACACACCAAGGTTCTGATCATCGGATCGGGACCGGCCGGATACACAGCAGGCGTTTATGCCAGCCGTGCCATGTTGGAGCCGATTCTGGTGCAAGGCATCGAACCGGGCGGGCAATTGACCACCACGACCGAGGTTGAAAACTGGCCGGGTGATACCGAGGTGCAGGGCCCTGATCTGATGGTTCGGATGCAGGACCACGCCAAGGCCATGGGCTGCGAGGTGATCGGCGACATCATCAATGATCTGGATCTCAGTCAGCGCCCCTTTACCGCCAGGGGCGACAGCGGCACGGTTTACACCGCTGATGCTGTAATTTTGGCCACCGGTGCGCGTGCAAAATGGCTGGGCCTGCCCTCGGAAGAGAAATTCAAGGGCTTTGGCGTCTCGGCCTGCGCCACCTGTGACGGGTTCTTCTATCGCGGGCAAGAGATCGTGGTCATCGGCGGCGGCAACACCGCCGTGGAAGAAGCGCTGTTCCTGACCAACTTTGCCAGCAAGGTCACGCTTATCCATCGTCGTGACGAATTGCGGGCCGAGAAAATCCTGCAGGACCGTCTACTCAAGAACGACAAGATCGAGCCGCTGTGGTTCCATCAATTGGATGAGGTGATCGGCACCGATGCTCCGCTGGGGGTCGAAGGCGTGCGGGTCAAACATGTCGAGACCGGCGAAATCACCGAAATTCCCTGCAAGGGTGTCTTTGTTGCCATCGGCCATGCTCCGGCGAACGAACTGGTCAAGGACACGCTGGAAACCCATATGGGCGGCTATGTCGTCACCAAACCGGGCAGCACCGAAACCTCGGTTCCCGGAGTATTCGCGGCCGGTGATCTGACGGATCATGTGTATCGTCAGGCCGTCACCAGCGCCGGAATGGGCTGCATGGCCGCGCTGGATGCGGAACGGTTCCTGGCCGAGAACGAATAATCCAGCCCGAAACCTGCGGGTTCGCCCCCGGACACAGGATGCGACAGGCCTTCTGCAAGACAAGGCCTGTCTTGACCGACGCGCGGTGCCGTATCAGGATCAGCCCTGACAACGCGAAGAACAGGTGAGCTTTTTTGGATAACGCTCTTTGGCGCGGCGGCTGGATGAGCCAGCTCAGGATCGCAAGCGGTCTGGTGCTGTTTGTCTTTGCGTTTTTTCACTTTATCAATATCGGCCTCGGCCTGTTTCACACCGACCTTCTGCATAACGTGCAGGATGGGCGTCAGGCCATAAGCCGGCACGGGATCGGCAGTTTTATCCTCTATGCCGCATTGCTGATCCACGCGGGTCTGGCGCTGATCTCGATCGCGCAGCGCCGCACCCTCAGGATGCCATTCAGTGTGGCGTTGCAGGTGGTTCTGGGCCTGCTGATCCCGCTGCAACTGATCGCACATCTGGTGCACACCAGATACGCGCATGAGATTTTCGGGGTGAATGATGAAATGGGGTATATCATCATCCTGATGTGGCCCAGCACCGCGATCTGGATGCAAAGCCTGCTGTTGCTGCTGGTCTGGATACACGGCTGTATCGGGCTGCATCTGTGGCTGCGGCTGACACGGTGGTGGCGCAGGTTCGAACCCTATTTGATCGGAATTGCGGTATTCGTGCCCGGCTTTGCCCTTGCTGGTCTTCTCAGCGAAGGGCGGCGCATCTGGGCAGATTTCGCCGACCCCGGCCTGCGCGATCAGTATATCGAGCATTATAACTGGCCCTCGCCCGAGGCCTTCCAGACCCTGCTCACTGTCGAGGACTACACCTTGATGGTTTTCTGGGCCGCCCTCGCAACCACCGCGCTGATCTATATCGGGCGCAAGCTGTGGCGGCGGCGGCATTCGGTGCGGGTGCGCTATGTGGACGGCCCCGAGATCGTCTCGGAAAAAGGGATGACCTTGCTTGAGATGTCGCGCGCAAATGGTATCCCGCACACCGCCCTATGTGGTGGCAAGGGGCGTTGCACGACCTGTCGCGTTGTGGTCGAGAATGGTGCCGATCAGTTGCACCCGCCCAGCGAGGTTGAGGCCCGCAGCCTGAAAGCTGTTGGTGCCGCGCCGGGTACCCGCCTTGCCTGCCAGATACGCCCGACAGACCCGCTCAGCGTGGTTCGGGTCTTTCGCCCTGATGGTACACGCGACCGTGGGCATGCCAGTCAGGGGCAGGAACGGCAACTGGCGGTTCTGTTTCTGGATATGCGCGGATTTACGGCCCGCACAGCGGGGCAGCTGCCCTATGATATCGTGTTTCTTCTGAACCGTTTCTTCGATGCGATTGTTCCGGCAATCACGGCGCAGGGCGGTGTGGTCGACAAATACATGGGCGATGGGCTGCTGGCGATGTTCGAAACGGCTGATGCGGGCAGTTCGGCGCGTGCCGGGCTGAACGCGGCAATCGGCGTGGGCCGCGCGCTGGAACAGTTCAACCAGCAGCTTGAGACCGAAGGCAGCGCCCCCGTCCGCATTGGCATGGGGTTGCATCTGGGCGATCTGGTTCTGGGCGAAATAGGCGCGGCCAAACACGCGCCCCGCACCATTATCGGCGACGCCGTGAACGTTGCCAGCCGGTTGGAGAGCGAAACCAAGGCACTAGGCGTTGAGCTGCTCGTTTCAGAAACGGTACTGGGTGCATCCGGGCTGCAATGCCAGCCCGACGCCTTGCGCGAATTCAAGCTGCGCGGCGTGTCCGAACCTGTACCTGCCCTGCCCGTCAAACACGCCTCTGAGCTAGAGGCGCAGATGACACCCCTGGGACAGATTGCCTGACCGGGCACCTTTCGGCGCACTTCAACGGGATTGTTTTGCCCTAGACAGGCGAAAACAGGAATTTCTTACCAATTCAGGAAAAAACCCTTCATATCGTCCTTTGTTCCTGCCCCTCTATGGACATCACCCGCAGGCCGGGGCACATGCCTTGCAAACACCCGTTGAAATCAAAGCTAACAACACTGCGACAAGAGATTCCCGATGACGATGCTAAGCAATCTGGCTCCGATCCCTGAACTATATGTCTCCTACGACTCTGCCCAGAAACTGAAGGTTGAAGCCGCAGACCTGACCAGCTGGGACCTGTCCCCACGGCAAATCTGCGATCTGGAACTGCTTATGAATGGCGGCTTCAACCCGCTCAAAGGTTTCCTGAGCGAGGCTGATTACGACAACGTAGTCGAGAATATGCGCCTGGCGGACGGCACGCTCTGGCCGATGCCGATCACACTGGATGTCAGCGAAGACTTTGCTGATCAGATTGAGCTGGGTCAGGATATCGCCCTGCGCGATCAGGAAGGCGTCATTCTGGGCACCATGACCGTCACAGACCGCTGGACACCCGACAAGGCCCGCGAGGCCGAGAAGGTCTTTGGCGCCGATGACGATGCCCACCCGGCCGTGAACTATCTGCATAACGTGGCGGGCAAAGTTTATCTGGGTGGCCCCGTGGTTGGCATTCAGCAGCCTGTTCACTATGATTTCCGCGCCCGTCGCGACACGCCGAACGAGTTGCGCGCCTATTTCCGCAAGCTGGGCTGGCGCCGCATCGTCGCGTTCCAGACCCGCAATCCGCTGCACCGCGCGCATCAGGAACTGACCTTCCGCGCCGCCAAGGAAGCGCAGGCCAACCTGCTGATCCATCCGGTTGTCGGCATGACCAAACCGGGCGACGTTGATCACTTTACCCGTGTCCGCTGCTACGAAGCCGTGCTGGACAAATACCCCGCATCCACCACCTCGATGAGCCTGCTCAATCTGGCGATGCGCATGGCTGGCCCGCGCGAGGCGGTCTGGCATGGCCTGATCCGTGCCAACCACGGCTGCACCCATTTCATCGTAGGTCGCGACCACGCCGGCCCGGGCAAGAACAGCGAGGGCGAAGACTTCTACGGCCCTTATGACGCGCAGGACCTGTTCCGCAAATATCAGGACGAGATCGGCATCGAGATGGTCGATTTCAAACACATGGTCTATGTGCAGGAGCGCGCCCAGTACGAACCGAATGACGAGATCGCCGACAAGGACAACGTCACCATCCTGAACATCTCGGGCACCGAACTGCGCCGCCGTCTGGCGGAAGGTCTGGAAATCCCCGAATGGTTCAGCTTCCCCGAGGTTGTGACCGAGCTGCGCAAGACCAAGCCACCGCGCTCTCAGCAGGGCTTTACCGTGTTCTTCACCGGCTTTTCCGGCAGCGGCAAATCCACCATCGCCAACGCGCTGATGGTCAAGCTGATGGAGATGGGGGGCCGCCCTGTGACGCTGCTGGATGGGGACATCGTGCGGAAGAACCTGTCGTCGGAACTGGGCTTCTCGAAAGAGCACCGCGATCTGAACATCCGGCGCATCGGCTATGTGGCCTCCGAGATCACCAAGAATGGCGGGATCGCCATCTGTGCCCCGATCGCGCCTTACGCCACCACCCGCCGTGCAGTGCGCGAAGATGTCGAACAGTTCGGTGCCTTCTGCGAGGTCCACGTCGCCACCAGCATCGAGGAATGCGAACGCCGCGACCGCAAGGGCCTCTACAAGCTGGCGCGCGAAGGCAAGATCAAAGAGTTCACCGGGATTTCCGACCCCTATGACGTGCCGGAAAACCCAGAGCTGAGCGTCGAGACCGAGAATGTCGAGGTCGACAACTGCGCCCATCAGGTCCTGTTGAAACTGGAAAGCATGGGCCTGATTGCAGGCAACTGAACCAAACAAGCCTTGAAAACAGCCCCCCGTCTTCGGGGGCTGTTTGCGTTTCAGGCCTGCGCGCATTGCCGCACCCCGGCAAAACAGACTATAGCTTGCGCAAGGGCACTCTCGGGCGCAGGTATCCATGGGACAATCTCTGCCGACAATCGCCGGTTTCTGGTATGGCTCAGACCTGTCCTGGCTTGAGGTGCTGTGCATCCGGTCGTTTCTGGACAATGGGCACAGGTTTATTCTCTATTGCCCTGATCAAATCGGGGGCGTTCCGGAAGGCGTTGATATACGCCCCGCCTCGGACGTTCTTTGGCCTCCGCCCTTCGCACTGAGCGGCAATACCCGGCTGAGAGTCGCGGTTTTCTCGGACATCTTCCGCCTGCGCATGTTGCAGAAAACAGATTTCCTCTGGGCTGATCTGGATGCTTACTGTGTCAGGTCTTTTGACTTTCAAAGTGCATATGTTTTTGCCCCCGCAGGGAATGGAACATTCCCGAACGGTGTTCTGCGCTTGCCATCCGCCTCGCCCACGCTGGCTCGGATGCTGGATTTCGTAACCGCGCAGAACCCCACGCAACCCTGGCGAGGGCCGCGCTTGCAGCGGAAAAACCGGACCCGCATACAAAACGGTGAGCGCTGGGGGATCGAGGCGCTACCGTGGGGCTGTTCCGGCCCCAAGGCACTGAGCTATTTCCTGCGCAAGACCGGCGAGGAACAGCACGCCTTGCCGCCCGATACGCTCTATCCACTGGCGCGGGAAGAGCTGTGGAAGTTGCACAGGCCCGGAATTCGCCCGCAACAGATCGAACGTGATGGCGTCCATTCCGTTCATGTCTATGGCCATCAAAAGAAATGGTTGGCCACGCAGCAGGCCGGGCTACCGGTACCGGGCTCTTATCTGGACAGGCTGTGCCAGCGCCATTCGATCGATCCCGGCAGGAGCCCGATTGCGCGGCTTGACTGGATGGCACCGTGACCCGGGGCCTCAGCCCGGCAAATCCACCTGCCCGCGCATCAGAACGTGGCCGCGCCCGGCAACCCTGATACCCGTCATCGCATCCCGGGGGCCGACCCGGGTAACGCTGGCCTGCCCCGGACGCCCCATGTCATGCCCCTGCTCGGCGACAAACCTGTCTTTTGGCATCAAACCGTATTTCCATAGATAGGCTGCCATTGCGCCTGTTGCCGATCCGGTGAACGGGTCTTCTGGCGGGCTGGGCGGGGCCAGCAACAGGCGCGAGAATGTGTCGCCCGCGTCGGTTGCGCCCTTAAGGGTGACAAGGAAGGGTTCGGCCATATCCGCCCCCGAAAATCCGGCCTTCTCAGCCACCTTGCGCAATGGACCTTCGTCCAGTTTTGCAGCCCGCAACGCCGCATGATCGCGCAGCACGGTGATGCAGAACGGCAGCCCGGTCGAAACAAATTGCGGCGGAGAGATAATCGCATCTTCCGGAAGGCTTACGGCACGAGCAACCAGATCGGTTGGAATATAATCCCCAAATTGTGGTGCGATCTGGGTCATCTCGATCTCTTCCCCATTCAGCGTGATCGAAACGATGCCCGCGCCGGTCTCAAGCGTCAGCGCTTCGCCCTGAAACAGCCCGCGTGACCGCATCGCAGCGACCGTGGCGATGGTGGGGTGCCCGGCAAACGGAATCTCTCGGCTGGCCAGAAAGTACCGGACGCGGATATCAGCTATGTCTGACGGGCCCGTAAATGTGCATTCAACCAATGAGGTTTCGCGGACATAGGCCATGCAGATGTCTTCTGACAGCCCGGCAGCACCATGCACCACGGCACAGCCATTGCCGCCAAAGGCGCGATCACTGAAGGCATCTACCCAATCAAAGTCATACCAGCTCATGGCGCACTCCTGCTGTTCACTCTGCGGCACGATCACCGCAGAGGCAGGAAATGTCACGTCAATTCGGCGATGCGTCGGGTGGCCTAGTGCACGGCCACCGGTGACAGATCGTGTTCACGCGCCAGCACAAATGCCAGCTTGCGGTCGGCGACCAGGGCCAGTTGCTGACCATCGGAATCGTGCACGGCGTAAAGCTGGTCCAGATCGCCCGCCTGCTCTTGTAGATCCTGCGGCAGGTCGGCCACGTCCACAACTTTCACATAAACGATCCGATCCCCTTCGGCGTTAATCTCAATCGGTGTATTCATTGCTCTTACCCCTTCTTGATATTGATCGTTTGGACCACGGTTTCAGGCACCGCACGGGTCAGGTCCACATGCAGCAGACCGTTCTCCATGATCGCCTCGCCCACCTCGACCCCGTCAGCCAGCACGAACATGCGCTGGAACTGGCGTGCCGCGATACCGCGGTGCAGGAAGATGCGCCCCTCGCTGTCGTCGCGTTGACGGCCCCGGATCACCAGTTGGCGATCCTCGATTGTAATCGACAGGTCCTCTTCCGCGAACCCGGCCACAGCCAGGGTGATGCGATAGGAAAAATCCGAGGTCTGCTCGATATTATAGGGCGGGTACCCTTCGTTTCCGGCCTTTGCAGACCGTTCCAAAAGGCGTTCCAATTGCTCGAACCCCAAAAGATGCGGGTATGAGCCCAAGGTAAGTTTCGACACGTCTGATCGTCCTTCATTGTCAAAGCGACGGATGCTGCGGCCCCGTTGTCGGCAACCGCGTGTTTAGAATATGGGAAGAAACAGGGATGTCCACAAGGTCTGGCCGGATAAACCCTGACACACTATCTTGTGGAAAAGCACCACTTGATACACTGAGTCGCCCATGAACGCGCCCTCCGATCTTTCGATGAAAACCGATGAAGTCCTGCGGGTGGAGTTGGAGGTTTTTCGCCGCCAGCACCGCGATCTGGACGAGGCGATCGAGGCTTTGCAGGCCAAGGGGACCTCGGACCAGCTGACGATCAAACGGCTGAAAAAGCAGAAACTGCGCCTGAAGGACATCATTCGTCTTATCGAGGACCGTCTGACCCCCGATATCATCGCCTGAAAATGCCGAGTAGCGAGACGCCCAAGTCGCCCTCGTTCCGCAAAAGGGCACAAAATGCATTCTTTTGCCTATTTTGGCTCATTTTTGTTGCCAGTGTTGTGGTTCATTTCGCTATTGGCGGTGTTGTTGTCGGGCAAAAGCTTGAAAACGGACAGAGTTTTGTATTGTTACGCGGCTCTGATCAGATATGGATTCCGGTCAGTGCTGCCCTGATATCCGCGCATACCGCTCTGAGAACGGTGATGTTGGTAATGTGCGCTGGTGCTGCAATTTTCGGTGTGATGTGGTGGATGACGCGTACAGATACATCGTATCACCGCTGATCATGCAAATGTACCATACCGCATTGCCTGACAAACGGATTTGGCTATAGTGCGCGCTCTTTCCGAAGGCAGGGGCGCGAAGGCTATGAGCGATGTGAAAGTGGGAATCATCATGGGCAGTCAGTCGGACTGGCCCACGATGAAAGAGGCCGCCGATATTCTGGACGAGTTGGGCGTGGCCTATGAGGCACGCATCGTTTCGGCCCATCGCACACCGGATCGCCTTTGGGACTACGGCAAAACCGCTGTTGCACGTGGCCTGCAGGTGATCATCGCAGGCGCAGGTGGCGCGGCGCATTTGCCGGGTATGATGGCCTCGAAAACCCGCGTGCCGGTGATTGGCGTGCCTGTACAGACCCGCGCCCTGTCGGGTGTGGATTCGCTTTATTCAATCGTACAGATGCCCAAGGGCTTTCCGGTTGCCACCATGGCCATCGGCGCGGCGGGCAGTGCCAATGCCGGCCTGATGGCGGCCGGCATTCTGGCCTTGCAGGATGCCGCGCTGGCTGACCGGCTGGATGTCTGGCGCGAGGCCCTTTCCGCCTCAATCCCCGAGGAACCACAGGGATGAGCCGTATCGGCCTTATCGGGACCGGTCATATCGCGGCACCGATTGCGCGATTTCTGGCATCAAAAGGCCATGAGCTGTGTGTCACCGAACGCAACGCGCAGATCGTCAGTGACCTGAAGGCTGAATTAGGGCTGCGTGTGGGCACTGCGCAGGACGTAATCGACACATCCGATATTGTCTTTTTGTGTCTGCGCCCCCGGATCGCGGCCGAGGTTCTTGGCCCTCTGACGTTCCGCCCGGATCAACAGATCGTCTCGGTCATGGCGGGTATTTCAACAAATCACCTCAAGACGCTGTGCGCCCCTGCATCGGATTTCGTTCAGACGATTCCGCTCGGGTTCCTGCAAAGTGGCGGATGCCCGTTGGCGGCCTATGGCAATGATCGTTTGCTGGCCGCCCTTTTTGAACCCGAAAACCCGGTTGTAAAGGTCGAAGATGAGGGGGCTTTGAACGCACATTTCGCAATCTGCGCGATGGTTCCCGGCGTTCTGGACCTGATGGCAACAGGTGCAGAGTGGCTGGCCAACGAAACCGGTGACCGCGACCGCGCAGAATTCTATACGGCGCAACTGATGTCCGGTTTCCTGTCGGCAATGGATAAAAGCGCAGGGCAACTGGCGGAAGAACGCGATGCGCTGGCGACCGAGGGCACGTTAAGCCTTCAGATGACACAGAGTTTGCATTCAGGACGCGCGCATGAAGCACTAGGCGCTACCCTGACTGCAATTGGTAAACGATTGGAGACCCCGTGATGGCACAAATGCTTCTTCCTGGCGCAACGATTGGGATATTGGGCGGTGGTCAGTTGGGGCGCATGCTGTCAGTCGCTGCGGCACGGCTTGGATTTACCACGCATATCTTCGAACCGGGCGCAAACCCGCCTGCGGGGCAAGTGGCAGATCGCGTCACAACCGCTGCATATGAAGATACCGCGGCGCTGGAAGCCTTCGCCAATTCGGTCGATGTCATTACTTACGAATTCGAGAACATCCCCACTCAGGCGCTGGACCTGCTGGAAGCACATCGCCCAATTCACCCGGGCCGCGAGGCCTTGCGCGTCAGTCAGGATCGCTTGACCGAAAAGAGATTTCTGCAAGGGCTCGGCCTGAAAACCGCCGCTTTCGCTGACATCACCGATCTGGCAAGCCTGCATCAGGCGATTGAGGCGATCGGTACGCCCGCAATCCTGAAAACACGTCGATTTGGCTATGATGGCAAAGGACAGGCCCGTCTGCATAACCCTGCAGATGCCGAGACTGCCCTGAACGATATGGCAGGCGCCCCTTCTATTCTTGAAGGGTTTGTGAACTTCACCCACGAAATCTCGGTCATCGCGGCACGGGGTGCGGATGGTCAGGTGGCGTGCTTTGACCCTGGCGAAAACGTCCATCGCGACGGCATTCTGCATACAACCACCGTCCCGGCGCGGCTGTCACCGTCACAGCGGACAGATGCGGTATTGCTGGCGGCCAATATCCTCAACGCGCTGGATTATGTCGGCGTTATGGGAGTCGAGCTGTTCGTGACGTCTGACGGTCTGATCGTGAACGAAATCGCCCCACGCGTTCATAATTCCGGCCATTGGACGCAAAATGGCTGCGCGGTGGATCAGTTCGAACAACATATCCGTGCGGTTGTCGGCTGGCCGTTGGGGGATGGGCAACGCCATTCGGATGTGGTCATGGAAAACCTGATCGGTGCGGATATCAGCCGCGTGTCTGACTTGTCGCGCGAGCGGGATGTGGCCCTGCATCTTTATGGCAAGGCCGAGGTGAAGGCGGGCCGCAAGATGGGCCATTTCAACCGGATTTCCAGATAGATTTATCGCGCTTGCGCGCGATGCCTCCGGCGGGGATATTTTTGGCCAGATGAAGTCTGGATCACTTCAGGAAACGGGTTGCGATGTTGCCAGACATGTAACTGACGCATCCACCTGACAATGTGGCTGCGACACGTTGGGTTGCCGCGTCCAGTATCACGATGTCGGCACGTTTTCCGGGCAGCAGCGTGCCGCGATCATCGAGACCCAGCACCTGCGCCGGACCGGATGAGACAAATGCCCACGCACCCGCGAAATCCAGCAGGCCCGATTTAGCCAGCATCAGTGCGGCGCGGCGCGGGCTGGGGTAATGATAATCCGAAGCCAGCGCATCGCATAGCCCCATGGCGATCAGGTCCAGCGCGCTGGCATTTCCCTTATGAGAGCCACCTCGCACCACATTTGGTGAACCAAGGATAATGTGATCTCCGGCCGCGCGCGCGGCTTCGGCCGCGACAAGCGTTTCTGGAAACTCGGCAATGGGCACCTCCCGGTCATGCCACCAGGCACGCGTTTCGGCGGTTGCATCGTCATGGCTGCCCATTCTTACACCATTCTGACTGAGCGTCTTGCACAGCGCATCGAGGGCCGCCGGGACCTCATCCTTACGCGCATGCATACCGAGCAGCATGTCAAAATGGACATCCGGATTGCGCCCGGCCTTCAGCGCCTGCCCTGTCAGACGTGGCGGTTTGCGCCCCTGTGCCAGCCGCTCATGCGGCAGATGATCATTGAAGACCACATATGGCACCTGCCACTGGGCAATACGCGCTGGCAGGCCGACATAGTCATCCAGCATATGCGTTTCAAAGCGCAGCTGTGGGATCAGATCGGTCACGACGCTATCCTTGACCGAAGCGATGGCCTGGAAAACCTGTGCCGCAAACTCTGGTCCGCGCACCCCTCCTTCCCAGCTGTGAAACTGCGCCAGAACGGCTGTGGTGATGCCATTGGCTGCCAGTTCGGCCTCGACCGCACGGATGCCATCATCCATCTGCTTCATTGCACCACGACGGGGCGCGATATGCCGTTCGAACCCGTCCCCGTGCAGATCAACAATTCCGGGAAGGATCAGATAGCCTGACAGATCGATCGGCCGGCCACCGCCCCGTTGCACAAGCCCGTCACCGATAGAAAGTGCGGTCCGCATCATGCCTTCGGGAAGCAGAACCTCTGCCCCCTCAAATCTCAGTTCAAGTGATGTCATCGCGTGGGTTCTGATTCCGGTTCCGAGCAATCTTGCCCGATGCAAATCTCGTCTATTACATCGAGAATCCCATCAAGCCAGGTAATTTGTGGATCAAACTGTCCGTATTCAATAAAATGCAGCGCCTGCGCCATCACGCGCGGGTTGTTCATCATGAAGGTATGGGTCACTGGCAGAACGATATGATCCGTCATTCCTTCGACCTTTGTCGTCTCGACCGAAACCTTGCCGTCATCAGGCCCGTCGATCAGAGAGGAGAATAACGGGTTCAACGAGTTCTCGCCTGCAATCACACCCAGTTCGAACTCCACCGGCGGCAGACGGCGCGGCAGACCCTCGGGCCCGGTGCCCAGCGCAAGGCCAGCTGGTCCGTGCAACAGGCCGAAGACCTCCCAACCACCCAGCTCATCGACCAGCTGGCTGCCCTGATTGGGCGGCCCCAGCATGACAACACGCCCAAGATTCTCAGGCTGGTTATCCTGCAACCAATGCCGCAACAAAATGCCACCCATCGAATGGGCAACCACATTTACGGTATCCTCGCCGCAGGCCTCAAAGGCATCCGGCAAGGTCTGATCCGCCAGTTCAGGGATCGGCAGGTCGGTCGAGGGATAGCCGGGCCGAACGACCGTATAGCCATGCACCTTGAAAAGCTGCTCCATCACCGAAAATGACGCCTCACTGCGCGCAAGCCCGTGCAGCAGAACGACGCATTTCGCGCTGGCTGCAGCGGGTGCAAGGCACAGGAAAAGAGCGATCAGAAATCTCATGCCTGCCAGATAAGGGGTAATGGTGGTCGAGAAAACCCCTAGCCCCGGCTCCTGCGTATCACGGCCAGTGCAATGCCCCCCAAGACCAGCAGGGCCCCAATGATCAACTGCACACTGATGACTTCGCCCAGCAAGATCACCCCGGCCAGAATGGCAATGACCGGCACGCTCAACTGCACTACCGCGGCAACGACCGGCGCCAGCTGCGGCAACACCCGATACCACAAAGCATACCCCAACCCCGACGTCACCGCACCGGACAGGGCCGCAAGCAGGTAGCCTGTTGCTGTCATCTGCCAGGTACCACCCAACACCAACAGGCTGAACGCTGTAACCGGCAGTGCAATGACAAAATTGGCCGCCGTCCCGGCCAGCGCATCAGGCTCGCTCCGACCAACCAGCGAATAGGCGGCCCAGCCAACCCCCGCAGCTACCATCAGCGCCGCGCCGGTCAAATTAACCCTCAGCGCCCCGGAAGGCCACAAAACATACGCAAGCCCGGCCAAGGCCACAACGGTCCCCAGGATTTGGCGGCCCGTGGGGCTGCTGCCTGTCACGGCGGCAGTGGCAAACATCGTGATCTGCACGACCCCGAACAGGATCAACGCGCCAAGCCCGGCATCCAGCGAAACATAGGCAGTCGAAAACCCAATCATATAAAGCGATAATGCTCCTGCACCGACAACCCGACGTCGGTCACGCAAAGGCAAATACCCACCCCGCATCAACACCAGCAGCGACAGAACCAGCGCCCCCGACAGGATACGAACAACCGCGAACCCAGCCGCATCGCTGGCCCCGCTCTCCACCGCCAGCCGGTTTAGAATGGAATTCGCCGCAAAGGCACACATGGTCAGCGTGGTCAGAAGAAACAGTTTCATTCCAATCGCATATCCTGCCAGATCGGGTTTGAACACGCTCTTTCCCGCTTCTTCTGTTCAAAAATACCTCCGCCGGAGGCATGGCCGCAACGCGGCCATTC
>DS999531.1:1803484-1977009 GCA_000158135.1 Rhodobacteraceae bacterium KLH11 | reverse complement strand
TGAAAAGCAACAGCAGCTTACATCATGCCGCCCATGCCGCCCATGTCGGGCATGCCACCGGCAGGTGCCGCGCCTTCTTTGGCAGGCTTGTCGGCGACCATTGCCTCAGTCGTGACCAGCAGGCCAGCAACCGATGCCGCGTCTTCCAGAGCAGTCCGAACCACTTTGGCCGGGTCGATGACGCCGAACGAGAACATGTCGCCATATTCTTCGGTCTGTGCGTTGAAGCCGAAAGCTGCATCGGACGATTCACGAACCTTGCCCGCAACAACCGCACCGTCAACACCTGCGTTCTCGGCGATCTGGCGCAGCGGCGATTCGATGGCCTTGCGAACGATGTTGATGCCCGCGTTCTGGTCAGCGTTTCCGCCTTCCAGCGACTCAAGTGCTTTACCGGCCTGAACCAGAGCGACACCGCCGCCCACAACAACGCCTTCCTGAACGGCAGCGCGTGTCGCGTTCAGAGCATCGTCCACACGGTCCTTACGCTCTTTCACTTCAACTTCGGTCATGCCGCCGACGCGGATAACAGCAACACCGCCTGCCAGCTTGGCAACGCGCTCTTGCAGCTTCTCACGGTCGTAATCCGACGAGGTTTCCTCGATCTGGGTACGGATCTGAGCAACGCGTGCTTCGATCTCGGCCTTCTCGCCAGCACCATCGACGACGGTGGTTTCGTCTTTGGTGATCTCAACTTTCTTGGCGGTGCCCAGCATGTCCATGGTGACGGACTCAAGCTTCATGCCCAGATCTTCGCTGATGACCTGACCACCGGTCAGGATTGCGATGTCCTGCAGCATGGCTTTGCGGCGATCGCCGAAGCCCGGAGCCTTGACAGCAGCAATTTTCAGGCCGCCGCGCAGTTTGTTGACAACCAGAGTTGCCAGCGCTTCGCCTTCAACGTCTTCCGCGATGATCAGCAGCGGCTTTTGCGACTGGATCACCTGCTCCAGCAGCGGAACCATCGGCTGCAGCGAAGACAGTTTCTTTTCGTGCAGCAGGATCATGCAGTCTTCAAGCTCTGCAATCATCTTGTCTGCGTTGGTGACGAAGTAAGGCGACAGGTAGCCACGGTCAAACTGCATACCTTCGACAACATCGGTCTCGGTTTCCAGACCTTTGTTTTCTTCGACGGTGATAACGCCTTCGTTGCCAACCTTCTGCATCGCGTCTGCGATCTGCTGGCCAATCTCGGCTTCGCCGTTGGCCGAGATGGTGCCGACCTGAGCAACTTCTGCCGAGTCTTTGACTTCGCGCGACGCTGCCTTGATGCCTTCAACAACCTTGGCGGTTGCCAGGTCGATGCCGCGCTTCAGGTCCATCGGGTTCAGGCCAGCAGCAACCTGCTTGAGACCTTCTTTGACGATAGATTGCGCCAGAACGGTTGCGGTGGTGGTGCCGTCGCCGGCTTCGTCATTGGTGCGGCTGGCGACTTCTTTCACCATCTGCGCGCCCATGTTTTCGAACTTGTCTTCCAGTTCGACTTCCTTGGCAACCGAAACACCGTCTTTGGTGATGCGCGGCGCGCCGAAGGATTTATCCAGAACCACGTTACGGCCTTTGGGGCCCAGGGTCACTTTAACAGCATCGGCCAGGATGTTCACACCTGCCAGCATGCGGTTACGGGCATCGGTGTCGAACTTGACGTCCTTTGCAGCCATGTCGTTTCTCCTTGAGAAATATGTTTGGAAGGAAGATCAGAGTGAAGCGGGCGCTTACTCGATGATCCCCATGATGTCGCTTTCTTTCATCATCAGCAGCTCTTCGCCGCCAACGTTGACCTCGGTGCCCGACCATTTGCCGAACAGGATCTTGTCGCCAGCTTTTACAGCCATTGCGATCAGTTCGCCGCTGTCCTTGCGTGCGCCTTCGCCGGTTGCGACGACTTCGCCTTCGCTGGGCTTTTCTTTTGCGCTATCGGGAATGATCAGACCGCCAGCGGTTTTTTCGTCGCTTTCGGTGCGGCGCACCAGCACACGGTCATGAAGCGGTTTCAATGCCATCTTTGCAGCTCCTTGGGCTCAAAGTTTGTTTATCCTCCCCTCGCCTGTCGACGAGGCGTTAGCACTCATGCTTGCCGAGTGATAACGACGCATAGCTAGGGGGTCACTTGAACCGAGTCAACAATCTGTGAGAGATTTTTTTGGCATGGCTCAAAGAGCAGGCAAGAGCTGATCCTAGCCCGGCTGGTCCCAGCTATAGGCCCAGTGTTTCAGACCCGCCAGCCCTGCATCTGACAGGCCGTACACACCCTTTTCCACCTTTTCAAACCAGCCGTAATGATTGTCATACATCAACCGCGTGGCTGCGCCGACGCCGGTGGCCCTGGCCACCTCGGCCCCCTTGGTGGCACCGTGCTCTGCCAAATGTGCCGCGCATTTCAAGGCATCCTGCCGATAGGCCGTCACAATACCATGGCGCGTGGCGCCTCCTGCATTCGGATCGCCCTGCAGTCGCTCAAACTCGCGCAGCAGCCGCGCGGCGCGGGCCTTGTCCTTGCGCGGCGCGTAGGGGCCCGGATCGCACTGAACCTCAACCGTTCCATCCGCGCGCACCGTGATCAGACCCAGCCCAAGACGGCGGCACAACGCCAGATTGTCTTTCAATGCCCGGCGCGCGGTGCGACCCTTGGGCTTGCAGACCCCGATATAGACCTGATCCGTCACTTTCAGCCGGGTGATCGCCTGATGAAACAGCGCAAGGCTGAAGCGCAGCTTCAGTTCGACGATCACCGGCTCCTGCCCTTCGCGCAGGGCAACGATATCAGCTGCGCCAACCTCACCTTTCACGGTGTAGCCCTGACGCTCCAACAGCTCTTTGATCGGTGGATAAAGGTCCTGCTCACGCTTCATGTCGCCATGCTATGCAGTTTCGCGCGAATTGCCAGCCATCGCCCGGGCACAAACCTCGTTGCGCGCGGTCAGTCTGCAGGAGTATGACTTGGGGACATTCGCAACCTCCGAAAGGATACCGATGCGCCTGCTCAGCATTTGCCTTTGCCTCTTGCTTCCGTTTACGGCCCGTGCCGCCTGTGAGGGGCGTGATCTGAGGCTGGATCTGCCACCAGACATACAGGCCGGGCTTGCGCAGACAATCAGCAACATCCCCTTTCCCGAAGGCAACCACTGGATCGCCACCAAAGATGGCACCACCCTGCATCTGATCGGAACGCTGCACACCAATGATGCGCGGATGGGTCCGGTGGTTGAGCGGCTGGCACCGGTTCTCAGTCAGGCCGATGCGTTCTTCTTTGAAGTGACGCAGAACGACATGGACGTGTTCGAAAAGAACCTGGCCAATGATTTCAGCCCGGTCCTGATCACCTCCGGGCCCACATTGGTTGATCTGATGCCGGAAGAAGACTGGGCCGCGCTGTCGGCAACACTGGCCGAGCGCGGGATTCCAAGCTGGATGGCCGCCAAGATGCGCCCCTGGTTTCTCAGCATGATGTTGGGCATTCCGCCCTGTCTGATGAACACGCCCGACTTTGACCACGGCATGGATGCACGTCTGACCGAGCTGGCGGAAGAGCACGGGATTCCCCAGCATTCGCTGGAGCGGGTCGAGGACCTGATCACCATGTTCGACAGCCATCCGCTTGAGGAGCAGGTCGCCTCGCTGACCCGGCTGGCCGGGGCGTTGCAGGCCGGTGACGACCAGATGATCACCATGGCCAACGCCTATCTCGAAGAGCAGCACGCCGCAATCATCGAGCTTGCCAAGATACAGGGGCTTGAGGCCTCGGGGTTGACCGAGGAAGAGTTTGCAGCCGAATGGGAGGGCTTTGAGGATCAGCTTTTGGTGCAGCGAAATGCGAATTGGATGGAGAAAATTCTGAGCCTGAAGAACCAGACCGTGGTGATTGCCGTCGGGGCGGGCCACCTTGGCAATGATTTTGGCTTGCTGAACCAGCTACAACAGGCTGGCTACAGTCTGGAACGCGCTGCTTTCTGAAGGCGCAGACCATCGGTCGCAGCAGGGTTTCTGGCGGGTGACAACCGGGTTTGACCACCCTATAAGGCGCGCAAATCCATATTCCGCAGGACGCAACAATGACAATCCAAGTTTTTGGCCACAAATCCCCCGACACTGATTCCACAGGCTCTCCGATCCTGTGGTCGTGGTACCTGAATGAAGTGAAAGGCGAAAAGGCCGAGCCCGTGTTGCTGGGGGAACCCAATACCGAGGCCGCCTTTATGCTGGAACGTTGG
Source organism: Rhodobacteraceae bacterium KLH11 (assembly GCA_000158135.1). Taxonomy (GTDB): domain Bacteria; phylum Pseudomonadota; class Alphaproteobacteria; order Rhodobacterales; family Rhodobacteraceae; genus Ruegeria. The sequence goes on along the minus strand of DS999531.1, from coordinate 1,972,798 downwards.
GGTCTGCCCAAGCCGCAGATCATCGCTGATGTGGCTGAAGATGCGCCGGTCATCATCGTTGACACCAACAACCCGGCCGAGCTGCCCGCCAGCATCAACAGTGCCGATATCCGCGCCATCATCGACCACCACAAACTGGTTGGCGGGCTTGAGACCAAAGGCCCCATCGATATCACGGTGCGCCCGCTGGCTTGCACAGCAACCATCATGCTGGACCTGATCGGGGATGATGCGGCAAAGCTGCCCGACGCCATCAAAGGGGCCGCGCTGACCTGCATTCTGTCTGACACGCTTGAGTTCCGCTCGCCCACAACCACCGCGCATGACCGCGCCGTGGCCGAGAGGCTGGCGGCTGAACTCGGACTGGACGTATCCACCTATGCGGCGGACATGTTTGCGGCGAAATCGGATGTGTCTTCTTTCTCGGACGCCGAACTGATCCGCATGGACAGCAAGGAATATGAGGTAGATGGCACCAAATTCCGCGTGTCGGTACTGGAAACCACCGCCCCCGAGGTTGTGCTGGACCGCAAGGCGAGCCTTGCTGCGTCGATGGCGGATGTCGCCGCCGAGGATGGTGTAGATCAGGTGCTGTTGTTCGTTGTGGACATTCTGAATGAAGAGGCCACCCTGTTGGTGCCAAACGATCTGGTCAAAGCTGTTGCCGAAAAGAGCTTTGAGGCAAAAGTCGACGGGGATGCGGTTGTTCTGCCCGGGATCATGAGCCGGAAAAAACAGATCATACCGAACCTCAAGGTCTGATCCTGAATTCACGGTGAGGCGCCCCCTGCGGGCGCCTTTTTCTTTTGCGAGGCTCTGCCTCGCGCTCCGGGATATTTGGGGCCAGATGAATAGAGGATCCTGTTTTCCTGCGGCCCGATCCGGATGAGGCCGCTGGCAAATTCTGCCCAGCTCTGCCATAGGCTTCGGTATCTCGCATTCCGTGCCATATGAGGGCGTCATGACACACATCGTTTCTTCGCTTGCCGAAATCTCTGATCGCTACAAGGCGCTGTTTGTCGACCTTTGGGGATGTGTTCACAATGGGATTACGGCCTATCCCGAAGCGGTGGCGGCGCTTCAGGCCTATCGCCAACGGGGCGGGATCGTGGTTCTTGTGACCAATTCCCCGAAACCGCGCGCGGGGGTTGCAGAACAGCTGATACAGTTCAACGTCCCTGCGGATGCCTATGACACGATTGCCACCAGTGGCGATTCTGCCCGGTCCGCAATGTATCGTGGCGCGGTTGGGACAAAGGTCTATTTCATGGGGGACTGGCAGCGCGATGCCGGGTTCTTTGAACCTCTGAAGCTTTTGGATCACCCTGTTCATATTGAACGTGTTGCGTTGGACGAAGCGGAAGGCATCGTGTGTTGTGGGCCGTTCGATCCGATGGCGGATCCGGATGTGAATCGGCCCGATTTTCTGTATGCGAAACAGAAAGGGCTGAAACTGCTTTGCGCCAATCCCGATATCGTCGTGGATCGGGGTGAAACGCGGGAATGGTGCGCCGGGGCGTTGGCCAGACTTTATAGCGAGATGGGAGGCGAGAGCCTTTATTTCGGCAAACCCCACCCGCCGATCTATGATCTGGCGCGGCGCAGGCTGCAGACGCTTGATGTGGATGTGTCAGATTCAGAGATACTGGCCATTGGCGATGGGCCACAGACCGATATCGCAGGCGGTATGGGTGAGGGCATTGATACGCTATTTATTACGGGTGGGTTGGCCGCAGCCGAAACCAAAACCTCGCACCATCCTGATGAGGGGGCTTTGCGGGCCCATAATGAGCGAGAGCAGATCAGCCCCACCTTCTCGATCGGCCGTCTGAGATAGTGAAAATCGCTTGATTTTTCTGCGACTGCAAAGTAATAAAATTTCCAACAGGCAACTCATAATGATTTTTTGTTGCCTTCACGATCCAAATCGAGGGCGGCATGTTGGACAATTTTCCACGCGGAACCATTTGCATCGAAGATATTGAGATGGGGATGTCCCGGCACCTGCGCAAAGTGGTGACCGATGAAGATATCGAGATGTTTGCCCAGGTTTCGACCGACCGCAATCCGGTGCATCTGGATGACGACTATGCCCGCGATACGATCTTTGAGGGCCGTATCGCGCATGGAATGTTGACGGCGGGCCTGATCTCGGCCGTGATTGGCGAGCAACTGCCCGGTCATGGGACGGTATATATGGGCCAATCGCTGAAGTTTCTGGCTCCGGTACGTCCGGGCGACATGGTTTATGCCGAAGTCAGGGTAATTGATATCGATTTTGCCAAGCGGCGGGTCAAGCTGGATTGTCATTGTGCGGTCGACGACAAGAAAGTGCTGGTGGGCGAAGCAATGGTGCTGGCCCCCAGCCGCAAGTTTGACTGACCGGCTTGGCTGACCTCCGGTGAACCGGGTCGATCTCTGGCTTGAACCTGCGGGGTAGTCCCGTTAGGCAAAGCCTATGAAAATCATTCGCGACATCCAGTTTGTCGAACCGGAAGACCGGGGTGCCAGTGTGGCCATCGGTAATTTTGATGGCGTTCATCTCGGGCATCAATCGGTGATCGATCTGGCGCATACTGCGGCGCCGGATGCCCCTTTGGGTGTGCTGACGTTTGAGCCGCATCCACGCGAGTATTTCGCACCGGACGCCCCGCCCTTTCGCCTGATGCGCGGCAACGCGCGGGCCCATCGGCTGCAGAAGCTGGGGGTTGAGAAGCTTTATGAACTGCCATTCAACGCGGCGCTGGCCGGGTTGACGCCCGAAGCCTTCGCACGAAACGTGATTTGTGAAGGCCTTGGCCTGTCGCACATCGTCGTTGGCGCCGATTTCTGTTTTGGGAAAGGGCGCAAGGGAACGCCGCAAGACCTGATCCGTTTCGGTGCGGAGATGGGGTTTGGTGTTACGATTGCCCCCCTGATGGAACGGTCCGAGAATGTTGTCTCGTCCACGGCAATCCGAAATGCCCTGTCTGAAGGGCGGCCTCGGGACGCGGCGGCGATGCTTGGCCATTGGCACCGGATCGAGGGCGAGGTTGTCGGGGGCGAGCAACGCGGGCGCGAACTGGGCTTCCCCACCGCCAATATGTCAATCGAAGGGCTGCACCCGCCGAGGTTCGGGGTTTACGCCGTGCTGGTGGATGTGCTGGACGGGCCGCATCAGGGCAGCTATCTGGGTGCGGCCTCGGTTGGAACCCGGCCAATGTTTCATGGCGAGGTTCCCAATATCGAAACATTTCTGTTCGACTTCTCGGGTGACCTTTATGGTGCGACGCTATCAGTCGGGCTTATCGATTATCTGCGTCCCGAGATGACGTTTTCTCGCCTCGATGAACTGACCGCGCAAATGGATGCCGATTGCGCGCAGGCGCGAAAGATACTGGCCGGTTTATGACCACTGACCCGATTGATCGCGCCGGCCTCACGCCCCGTTTCTGGGAGAAAAAGCCCTTGCGCAAGATGACCCCGCGCGAGTGGGAGGCCCTGTGCGATGGCTGTGGTAAATGTTGCCTGAACAAGCTGGAAGACGAGGATACAGGCGAGGTTGCCCTGACCTGTGTCGCCTGCCGCCTGCTGGATGATGAAACCTGCCGGTGCACCCAATACGACATCAGGCACCAGTTCGTGCCCGAATGCATCGTCATGAAGCCTGACAATATCGACAGCCATGCCTATTGGCTGCCCCAGACCTGCGCCTATCGATTGCTATGGGAAGGTAAGCCACTTTACGACTGGCATCCTTTGCTGTCTGGTACGCCAGACAGCGTGCATACCGCCGGAATTTCCGTGCAGGGGCGCACCGTATCAGAGTTCGAGACACCCATTGAAGAATGGGAAGACTACATTATCGAGGAGCCCACCTGATGCATTTTGCTTCTGACAATTCCGGACCCGTCCACCCCGAAGTTCTGGCGGCACTGACCGAAGCCAATCAGGGCTATCAGATGGCCTATGGCGCTGACGCATTGATGAACGAAGTGCGGGATCAGATTCGTGGGGTTTTTGAGGCTCCGGGGGCTGCCGTCTATCTTGTGGCGACGGGCACGGCAGCAAACTCTCTGGCGCTGGCGACCCTATCACAGCCGTGGGAAACCGTGTTCTGCTCTCCCGTTGCCCATATCCACGAAGATGAGTGCAATGCGCCGGAATTCTATAGCGGAGCCAAGCTGACCCTGGTTCCCGGCGGCGACAAGATGACCCCCGATGCCTTGCGTAAATCCATAGAAGGTGAAGAGACTCGGGGCGTTCATGGCCCGCAACGCGGCCCGGTTTCCATCACGCAGGTCACCGAGCGGGGGTCAGTTTATTCATTGGACGAGCTGCAGGCCTTGTGCCGGGTCGCCAAGGAGTATGACCTGCCTGTGCATCTGGATGGAGCCCGGTTCAGCAATGCTCTGGCCGCACTGAATTGCTCGGCTGCTGAGATGACATGGAAAGCCGGTGTCGATGCTGTCAGCTTTGGCGGCACCAAGAATGGCTTGATGGGTGTTGAGGCTGTTGTTTTCTTTGACGAAAGCAAGGCCTGGGAATTCGAATTGCGGCGCAAGCGCGGGGCGCATCTGTTTTCCAAACACCGCTATCTGTCGGCCCAGATGGCCGCATATCTTCGGGATGACCTTTGGTTGAAATCGGCCCGCCAGGCCAATGCAAGTTGCGCACGTCTGGCAGACGGGTTGCGCGCGATCGGGGCCGAGTTTCTGCACGAGCCTCAGGCCAATATGGTCTTTGCCAGCTTCCCGCGCAGCCAGCACAAGCGCCTTCACGCGGCGGGTGCCGTCTACCATCTGTGGGGTGACGAACTGGACGGAGAGGACGAGGAGCAGATGCTTGCCTGCCGGATGGTGTGTGATTGGTCGATCTCTTCCGAGCAAATCGACGCATTCTTGTCGCTGTTTTGATCACAAGGGGGGCGCTGCCCCCGTCGCAGCAGGCTGCGACTCCCCCCAGAGTATTTTTGAAAAGATGAAGCGGGGGGAGACGCAAATCCGACAGGGTCAGCTTTTCAGTGTCGCCAGGTGACGGTCGAGATCTTCCAGACGATCCTGACCCCAGAACCGTTGCCCATCTTCGGTGATATAGAACGGCGCGCCGAAGACGCCACGATCCACCGCCTCTTCAAGATTGGCGGCGTAGGTTTCGGCCCCGGCAAGCAGGCCACTATCCGCAAGCCCCGGGTCAAATCCCGCCCGCGTCAGGCAATCACGGATGACATCATCCTGTGCAATGTCTTTTTCTTCGGCCCAGCAGGCGCGCAGGAAAGAGTGGCACAATTGACCGACATCTCCTGAACCATCGCCGATGGCCGCAATCACCGCATAAGAGGATGGCGCGGCATTTGTAGGCCAATGCGCAGGCTGCAGATTGAAATCCATGCCCAGATTGCGGGACTGGCGTAACAACTCCTGCGCCCGGTATTCGATGCGAGAGATGTGCCGGTCTTTGGGTGGGGTTCCCCCGGTCCGGCCAAACAGGGCGATGATATCGAGGGGTTTGTAGTTGATCGTCGCGCCGTGCTTTGCTGCGACCTCCTCCAGCCGGGTTCCGGCCAGATAGGAATAGGGCGAGAGTGTCGCAAAAAAGTAGTCAATCGAGGCCATGTTCACTTTCTCCGCTGGGTTATCTTTGCGGGACGGTAAGGCCATGCTAAGCGGTGTCAACATCACGAATCTGTCACATTGCCACTGCTGCCCGGGGAAAATCAGCCGATGCCGACACTTCACGAACCCAAGCTTATCGCTGGGAACGCCAATCTTCCGCTTGCCGAAACCATTGCCCGCCGCATGAGCCTGCATCGCGGCGTTGATCAGGGGCTGGTTGATGCGCGGGTCGAGCGTTTCAATGACGGCGAGATTTTCGTCGAAGTGTTCGAAAATGTGCGCGGCGAGGATATGTTTATCATCCAGCCGACCTCGAACCCTGCAAACGACAATCTGATGGAGCTGTTGATCATCGCGGATGCGCTGCGCCGGTCATCGGCAGCGCGTATCACTGCGGTGATCCCTTATTTCGGCTATGCCCGTCAGGACCGTCGCACCAAAGCCCGTACACCGATCAGCGCCAAGCTGGTGGCCAACATGCTGACCGGCGCCGGGGTTGAGCGGATTCTGACGATGGATTTGCATGCAGCGCAGATTCAGGGTTTTTTCGATATGCCGGTGGACAACCTTTATGCTTCGCCAATCTTTGCGCTGGACGTCAAGAACCAGTTCAAGGGCCGGATGGATGACCTTATGATCGTTTCACCCGACGTGGGCGGAGTGGCCCGCGCCCGCGAACTGGCCAAACGCATCAACGCGCCGCTGTCGATCGTGGACAAGCGCCGTGAAAAAGCGGGCGAAGTGGCGGAAATGACCGTGATTGGCGACGTGAAAGACAAGATTTGCCTGATCGTGGACGATATCTGCGATACGGCAGGCACGCTTTGCAAGGCCGCTCAGGTGCTGATTGATAACGGGGCTAAGGAAGTACACTCCTACATCACCCACGGTGTCATGAGTGGCCCTGCGGTAGAGCGTATTACCAACTCGGTCATGAAATCGCTGGTGCTGTCGGACACGATCCAGCCAACGCCCCAGATTATAGACGCGCCGAATATTCGCATCGTCCCGACTGCGCCGATCTTTACACAGGCAATCCTGAATATCTGGAACGGGACAAGCGTGTCTTCACTGTTTGAAGACAAGACGCTGATCCCGATCTACGAATCGCTCTATCACTCGGACTGAACCCTCGGGGGTACCCAACCATGACCATCGCAAAACGCATCGTTCTTTCAAGTGATCATGCAGCGATTGAGCTGCGCAAGGCGGTTGCCGATCATGTCACCGCGCAAGGCTGGGAGGTTGTCGATATCGGCCCCACCACGCCCGAGAGCACGCATTATCCGATTCATGGCAAAGCCGCGGCCGAGGCCGTCGCCTCGGGGCGCTGTCAGTTGGGGGTGATCCTGTGTGGCACGGGTCAGGGCATCATGATGGCCGCCAACAAGGTTCCGGGCATTCGCTGTGGCGTATGCTCGGATACGTTTTCAGCCCGTATGATCCGGCAGCATAATGACGCCAATATGCTCGCCCTCGGCGCGCGCGTTGTTGGCGAAGGGCAGGCGCTGGATATCGTGGATGCCTTTCTGACGGCTGAATTTGAAGGCGGCCGCCACGCCACACGGGTCGACATGATCGAGGCGGACAACAGCTGATCCCAGCAGAGGCGCGTCACGTTCCGGCGGTCAGGAAATATCCCAGTCATCTGCATGCGCCACCTCGCCTATCGCCGTCCATGTGACGCGGATTCGGGCGATGCGCGTATCAGACCATGTGCGAAACACCGCATTAAAACCATCTGCAGTGATATCCTCGGCCTGAACTTCAGCGCGCAACGCGGATGAGGTATCAACATCCCACAGAGAAACAGCAATCTGCACTACGGGCGGTGATCGGAATGCTTCGCTGAACCCGATGGCGGTGCGGCGTTCCCGGGGCCCGGCGCCTGTCCACATCTCGCCACCGTCGGCGAACTCGGAAAACAACACTTCTTCGCCCTGATCGATACCCATGGGATGGGTTTGAAATTTCTTCATTCTGTCATCATTATTCTTGAATTCCTGCAACTTATCCTCGATTTCGGGCGAAAGCACGACAAAAAAACGGCCCCGCAATTGCGAGGCCGTCTTAAATTCAAATGATACGAAACCCTTACAGGCTCATATGTGCTCCAAGGGCTTCCATATCGGCCAACAACTTGGCGGCGTCATCAACGATCGTTTGATCGTCGCTGGCCTTGGCTGCATCATGCGAGGCCCGTGCTTCGGCGATCAGGTCATCGAGATGCGACCGGGTCACTTCCGCCACCGGGATGGCCTTTTCGGCCAGAACCGACAGGCCATCGCCATTGATCTGGGCGAACCCGCCGGTGACCAGATATTCGCTGGACCCTTCGGGAGCCTGAACCTTCAGCAGACCGGGGCGCAGCGTGGTGATGGTGGGGGCATGATCAGGCATCGCCGTCATGTCCCCGTCCGCGCCGGGTAGCTGGACCGCGGTGGCCTCAAGCGAAGCAAGGCTCCGCTCGGGGCTGACGAGGTCGAATTGCATCGTGTTTGCCATCAGGTGTGCTCCTTAGGCGGCTTCTGCGGCCATCTTCTCGGCCTTTGCGATCACATCGTCGATGCCGCCAACCATCAGGAAGGCCGCTTCGGGCAGGTGATCGTATTCGCCAGCCACAACAGCTTTGAACGATGCGATGGTCACGTCCAGAGGAACCTGAACGCCCGGCGAGCCGGTGAAAACCTCGGCAACGTCGAACGGCTGCGACAGGAAGCGCTCGATCTTACGGGCACGGGCCACGGTCAGTTTGTCTTCTTCCGACAGTTCGTCCATGCCGAGGATGGCGATGATGTCCTGCAGCGACTTGTAACGCTGGAGGATCTGCTGAACGTCGGTCGCTACCGCGTAGTGCTCTTCCCCGACGATGGCCGGGTCCAGCAGACGCGACGACGAGTCGAGCGGGTCAACCGCAGGGTAGATACCCTTTTCCGAGATCGCACGGTTCAGAACGGTGGTTGCATCCAGGTGAGCAAACGATGTTGCCGGCGCAGGGTCGGTCAGGTCGTCCGCAGGCACGTAGATCGCCTGCACCGAGGTGATCGAGCCCGACTTGGTCGAGGTGATGCGTTCCTGCAGCGCGCCCATGTCGGTGGCCAGTGTCGGCTGATAGCCCACGGCTGACGGAATACGACCCAGCAGAGCCGAAACCTCAGAACCCGCCTGTGTGAAGCGGAAGATGTTGTCGACGAAGAACAGAACGTCGGTACCGGACTGGTCGCGGAACTGCTCGGCCAGGGTCAGACCGGTCAGAGCAACACGCGCACGCGCTCCGGGAGGTTCGTTCATCTGACCGTAAACCAGCGCAACCTGGCTTTCTTCCAGATTGTCGGGCTTGATCACGTTCGATTCGATCATCTCGTGGTACAGGTCGTTGCCTTCACGGGTCCGTTCACCAACACCCGCGAACACGGAAAAGCCCGAGTGCACTTTGGCGATGTTGTTGATCAGTTCCATGATCAGAACGGTTTTACCAACGCCCGCACCGCCGAAGAGGCCAATTTTACCGCCTTTGGCGTAGGGGGCCAGCAAGTCCACAACCTTGATGCCGGTAACCAGAACTTCGGACTCGGTCGACTGTTCGTCGAAGGTTGGTGCGGGTTGGTGGATCGCACGGGCCTCAGATGCTTCAACCGGGCCTTTTTCGTCGATGGGGTCGCCAACGACGTTCAGGATGCGGCCCAGCGTGGCATTGCCAACCGGCACCGAAATCGGTGCGCCCATATCGGTGACTTCCGCACCGCGGACCAGACCTTCGGTCGCGTCCATCGCGATGGTGCGGACGGTGTTTTCACCCAGATGCTGGGCAACTTCCAACACCAGACGCTTGCCGTTGTTTTCAGTTTCCAGCGCGTTCAGAATTTCAGGCAGCTGATCTTCGAAGTGCACGTCGACGACGGCCCCGATGATCTGTGTGACTTTGCCTTTTGCATTCGCCATGTTTCGTCTCCGGTATGTCTCTACAGCGCTTCGGCGCCGGAAATAATTTCAATCAGCTCGTTGGTGATCACGGCCTGACGCGAGCGGTTGAACTGGATCGTCAGCTTGTCGATCATCTCACCCGCGTTGCGTGTCGCGTTGTCCATCGCGGACATCCGTGCACCCTGTTCAGACGCCCCGTTTTCGAGCAGAGCCGAGAAGATCGCGGTCGCAACCCCCTTGGGCAGCAGGTCGGCCAGAATGGCCTCTTCGCTGGGCTCGTAATCGAACACGGCACCGCTGTCGTCACCTGCCGCTTCGTCCTCGAACGAGGCGGGAATGACCTGCTGCGCCGTCGGAATCTGGGTCACAACGTTGACGAACTTCGAGTAGAAGATCGTGGCAACGTCGAACTCAGACGCGTCAAAACGGGACAAAACGTCCTTGGCGATGTCTTGTGCATTGGTGTAGCCAATGCGCTTGACCTCGCTCAGGTCGACATGCCCAACGAACAGATCGCTGAAATCACGCTTCAGCGCGTCGCGGCCTTTTTTGCCAACGGTCAGAACCTTGACCGTCTTGCCTTTGGCGCGCAGCTCGTCCGCCTTTTGACGGGCCAGCTTGGCGATGTTCGAGTTGAAGCCGCCGCAAAGGCCGCGTTCAGCTGTCATGACAACCAGCAGATGCACATCATCACTGCCCGTACCCCGGAGCAGCTTGGGAGCGCTGTCGCTGCCCCCGACCGATGCCGCCAACCCCGCCATCACGGCATTGAACCGTTCGGCATAAGGGCGCGAGGCTTCGGCAGATTCCTGGGCGCGGCGCAGTTTTGCGGCCGCGACCATCTGCATGGCCTTGGTGATCTTGCGGGTCGATTTGACCGACTCGATCCTGTTTTTAAGGTCCTTAAGATTTGGCATATGCCCGCCTCTCCCTTAAGCGAAGGTTGCGGCGTATTCGTCAATCGCAGCCTTGATCTTGTCGGAAGCGTCGCCCTTGATCTTGGGATCTTCGTCGGTGATCCACTTGAGCAGATCGGCGTGCTTGCCACGCAGATGCGCCAGCAGGCCAGCCTCGTACCGGCCAACGTCGGATACTTCGATCTTGTCGAGGTAACCGTTGGTGCCAGCGAAGATGACGCAGACGATTTCGGCGTTGGTCAGCGGCGAATACTGCGGCTGTTTCATCAGCTCGGTCAGACGTGCACCACGGTTCAGCAGCTGCTGGGTTGCGGCGTCGAGGTCGGACCCGAACTGGGCAAAGGCCGCCATTTCGCGGTACTGCGCCAGCTCCAGCTTAACCGGACCGGCAACCGACTTCATCGAGTTGGTCTGAGCCGACGAGCCCACACGCGAAACCGACAGACCTGTGTTCACAGCAGGACGGATACCTTGGTAGAACAGTTCGGTTTCAAGGAAGATCTGACCGTCGGTGATCGAGATCACGTTGGTCGGAATAAAGGCTGATACGTCACCACCTTGGGTTTCAATCACCGGCAGAGCGGTCAGCGAGCCAGCACCGAAATCTTCGTTCAGCTTCGCCGAACGTTCCAGCAGGCGGGAGTGGAGATAGAAAACGTCACCCGGATAGGCTTCACGTCCGGGCGGACGACGCAGCAGCAGCGACATCTGACGATAGGACACGGCCTGTTTCGACAGGTCATCATAGATGATCAGCGCGTGGCGGCCATTGTCGCGGAAGTATTCGGCCATCGCGGTTGCGGCATAAGGTGCCAGGAACTGCATCGGCGCCGGGTCGGACGCGGTTGCGGCCACGACGATCGAGTATTCGATTGCACCGGATTCTTCCAGTTTCTTCACCAGCTGCGCAACGGTCGAACGCTTTTGACCGATCGCGACGTAAACGCAGTACAGCTTCTTGGACTCGTCGTCGCCAGCGGCCTCGTTATACACTTTCTGGTTCAGGATCGCGTCCAGAGCAACGGCGGTTTTGCCGGTCTGACGGTCACCAATGATCAGCTCACGCTGGCCACGGCCAATCGGGATCATCGCGTCAACCGATTTCAGGCCGGTTGCCATCGGCTCGTGCACCGATTTACGCGGGATGATGCCGGGGGCTTTGACGTCTGCAACGCCACGCTTCGATGCGTTGATCGGGCCTTTGCCGTCCAGCGGGTTGCCCAGACCGTCCACAACGCGGCCCAGCAGTTCGTCGCCAATCGGAACGTCCACGATTGAGTTGGTGCGCTTGACGGTGTCACCTTCCTTGATGTCACGGTCAGAGCCAAAGATCACGACACCCACGTTATCGCTTTCCAGGTTCAGCGCCATACCCATGATACCGCCGGGAAATTCGACCATCTCACCGGCTTGCACGTTGTCCAGGCCGTATACACGGGCAATCCCGTCACCGACGCTCAGCACGCGGCCGATTTCGGCCACTTCGGCTTCCTGACCAAAATTCTTGATCTGGTCCTTCAGGATTGCAGAAATCTCTGCAGCTTGGATTCCCATTTATCCGACCTCTTTCATTGCATTCTGTAGGGAGTTGAGCTTCGAACGGATCGAGCTGTCGATCATTTTCGAGCCCACTTTAACGACAAGACCGCCGATGAGGCTTTCATCAACGGTCGCATTGATTGTCACGGTCTTGCCCACACGCTCGGACAGCGTTTTGGACAGTTTTTCCATTTGCGTCTTGGTCAGCGCCTTGGCCGAGGCGACATCGGCAGTCACTTCGCCACGCTCGTCCGCCAGCATGTCGCGCAGAACCTGCACCAGCTGCGGTACAACAAACAGGCGGCGCTTCTGCGCCATCAGACCCAGCGTGTTGCGCAGGATCGGGTTCAGGCCCATTTTGTCGGCAACCGCAGTAACGGCACCTTCCTGTTCTGCACGCGACACCAGTGGCGAGGCGATCAGATCGCGCAAATCAGCGCTGTCACCCAAAGCTGCTGCCAGATCATTGATGCCGGATTCCAGACCTGCAAGGTCTTTGTTCTCTTTCGCGATCTCGAAAATCGCTGTGGCATAGCGTTCAGCAATGCCCGTGGAAATCGAAGCTGGTTCGGACACGTCCACCCTTCCGATACTTGAGGCCCCGAATTCGCGTTGCGGCAGCTACCCCGGGGACGTGAGGAAACCCCGTCCAGAAGGCCGGGGATCAAAATCACCGGGGATGTAGCAGAGGTGAACCAACCTCGCAATATATTATCACGGCAATGGGTTTATCCACAAAACATTATATTTCAGCCACTTAGCAAAGGTGCGACCCTTTAGACCCATCTGACCGCTTGAAAAATGTTACCAAACCGCGGCTTTTTGCGATTCCTGTGACCTTTTTCCCGCATTTCACCCGCCGATAAGGTCTAAATCAGAGACTTCGATACTTATGCCGGTTTCAACAACCCGTCCAGCGCCTTGATCGGGCGTTTTGCCGTGTCCTTGGTCACACTGCCGCTGGGAGGACGAATGTGTTTGCTGACCTCAACCATCAAGACCCCTCCGGCCATGACAGTCGGAATGCGTTGTCCGGTTTTCTCGATCAGGCTGCCGGATTTCAACCAGAATCGGCGAAATGAGGGCGGCAGGTAGAGTGCCGAGCAATGGTTTTCCGGCACGAAATGATGCGCCCGCAATTGTTTCTCAAGCTGTGTTGCCGAATAGGGCTGCCCAAAGCCAAACGGTGTCCGGTCAGAGCGCGACCAAAGACCGGCCCGGTTCGGCACCACAAACAAGGCCCGTCCGCCCGGCCCCAATACGCGCCAGCATTCTTCCAGCAACTGGGTGGGGCGGCTTGATGTTTCCAGACCATGCATGACAACCAGCTTGTCCACATGGCCTGTTTCAAGGGGCCACATCGTCTCTTCCGTCAGGACCGAGACATTGGGCATCCCTGCGGGCCACGGCATCACCCCCTGCGGCCCGGGCATCAGGCCGATCACGCGCCGTGCATCCGCCAGGTAAGGGCGCAACAAGGGTACGGCAAAGCCAAACCCGACCACGGTCTGCCCCTTGGCTTCGGGCCACAGATCAACTAGCCGCCCACGGATCGCCGCCTGCGCTGCCCGACCCAGGGTGCTGCGATAATAAAAATTCCTCAGATCCTGCACATCAAGATGCATTGCGGACCCCCGCTCAATCGGCTTAGCTGGGCGCAGTCTAGCAATGAAAGGGCAAAAGGCCATGCCTCTTGAGATCGTTACCATCCCCTGCCTCAGCGACAACTACGCCTTTCTGGCCCATGATCCGGTCAGCGGCGAGACCGCGTTAATCGATGCGCCCGAAGCCGCACCGATTCTGGCGGCGTTGGAATCGCGCGGCTGGCAGCTAAGTCATGCCCTGCTGACACATCATCACCCGGATCATGTGGACGGCCTGTTTGACATATTGGCGAAGCACCCTGCCCGGGTCATTGGTGCCAAAGCGGATGAACACCGGTTGCCGGAACTCGATCAGGCAGTGGCCGAGGGGGACACGTTTTATATCGGCGGCGACCTCGTCGAGGTGCTGGATGTATCCGGCCACACCATAGGCCACATTGCCTTTCACATGCCGGAAACAGGCGCTGCCTTCACCGGGGACAGCCTGATGGCGCTGGGATGCGGGCGATTGTTCGAAGGGAAACCGGCGCAAATGTGGGCCTCTCTGGGCAAGCTGGCCGCCCTTCCGGATGAAACCATCGTGTGTTCCGGCCATGAATACACCCAGTCAAACGCCAAATTCGCGCTCACCATCGACCCGGACAATGCTGCGCTGCAGGATCGAGTCGCCGATATCAACCGCGCCCGCGCCGCCGGAGAACCGACTGTTCCGTCTGTTCTGGCGCTGGAAAAGGCGACAAACCCGTTTTTGCGCGCGGCTGATCCGGCGATTCAGGCGCATCTGGGCATGGAAAACGCTGACCCTACGTCAGTTTTTGCCGAGATACGCGCCAGAAAAGACCGCTTTTGACGCGTTTCAAGCCCTCTTCACGGCCACGGTCACAGGAAATGTGACTGTCAAGTGAAAGAAAACCCTTGAAGCCGGGCCGCGATCAACCAAACTCTAATAGTATGAGGACATGGTTGGGATGGGGATCCTGCCGATGCTCGACCCCCCTTCCGGCCCAATATAGAGGAGCACCCGCGTGCCTTCATTCTCGAGCACATTGGAACAAGCCATTCACGCGGCCCTGGCGGCTGCGAATGAGCGGCGGCACGAATTCGCAACGCTGGAGCATCTGCTGCTGGCACTGCTGGAAGAGCCTGACGCCATCCGCGTCATGAAGGCCTGCAGTGTCGATCTGGATGAATTGCGCAGCACATTGGTCGAATTCATCGACGAAGATCTGTCAAACCTGGTCACCGATATAGACGGGTCCGAAGCCGTCCCCACGGCGGCCTTCCAGCGCGTGATCCAACGGGCCGCGATACATGTCCAAAGTTCGGGCCGCACCGAGGTGACCGGGGCCAACGTTCTGGTTGCGATCTTCGCCGAACGCGAAAGCAACGCGGCTTATTTCCTGCAGGAACAGGATATGACCCGCTATGATGCGGTGAACTTCATTGCCCATGGTGTTGCCAAAGATCCGGCCTACGGCGAGAATCGTGCCGTTACCGGCGCCGACGAGCCGGAAGAGGAAACCCAGACTGCCTCAGGGGAGACCGAGCAGAAGGAAAGCGCGCTTGGTAAATACTGCATCGACCTGAACGCAAAATCGCGCGCGGGCGATGTTGATCCTCTGATCGGGCGATCTGACGAGGTTGAGCGCTGCATTCAGGTGCTGTGCCGCCGCCGCAAGAACAATCCGTTGCTCGTGGGGGATCCGGGTGTCGGCAAAACCGCCATTGCTGAAGGCCTGGCCCACAAAATCGTCGGTGGCGAGGCGCCGGATGTGTTGTCGGAAACCACGATCTATTCGCTCGACATGGGTGCCCTGCTTGCAGGGACACGCTATCGCGGAGATTTTGAGGAGCGGCTGAAAGCGGTTGTCACCGAGCTGGAAGACCATCCCGATGCGGTACTGTTTATCGACGAGATTCACACCGTGATTGGTGCCGGTGCGACTTCGGGCGGGGCGATGGATGCGTCGAACCTGCTGAAACCTGCATTGCAGGGTGGCAAACTGCGCACCATGGGGTCGACCACATACAAGGAATTCCGCCAGCATTTCGAAAAAGACCGCGCGCTGAGCCGCCGGTTCCAGAAGATCGACGTGAACGAGCCTTCGGTCGAGGATAGCGTGAAAATCCTGCGCGGCCTCAAGCCCTATTTTGAAAAGCATCACGAGATCAAATATACCGCAGACGCGATCAAAACCGCTGTTGAACTGGCGGCACGCTATATCAATGACCGCAAACTGCCCGACAAGGCCATCGACGTCATTGATGAGGCCGGCGCGGCGCAGCATCTGGTTGCAGAAAGCAAACGCCGCAAGACCATCGGTGTGAAAGAGATTGAGGCTGTGGTTGCCAAGATCGCACGTATCCCACCGAAAAACGTCACTAAAGACGATGCCGAGGTACTGAAAGACCTCGAAGCCTCGCTGAAGCGGGTGGTGTTTGGTCAGGACGAGGCGATTGAGGCGCTTTCCAGCGCGATCAAACTGGCCCGTGCCGGTCTGCGCGAGCCTGAAAAGCCCATCGGCAACTATCTGTTCGCTGGCCCCACCGGGGTGGGCAAGACAGAGGTGGCGAAACAGCTGGCGGATACGCTGGGCGTGGAGCTGCTGCGCTTTGACATGTCAGAATACATGGAGAAACACGCGGTCAGCCGCCTGATCGGCGCGCCTCCGGGATATGTCGGGTTTGATCAGGGCGGTCTGCTGACCGATGGTGTGGACCAGCATCCGCATTGTGTGTTGCTGCTGGATGAGATCGAAAAGGCGCATCCGGATGTGTTCAACATCCTGCTGCAGGTGATGGACCACGGTGAGCTGACCGATCACAACGGCCGCACGGTAAACTTCCGCAACGTGGTGCTGATCATGACCTCGAACGCGGGCGCGCAGGAACAGGCCAAGGCCGCCATCGGCTTTGCCCGTGATCGGCGTGAGGGCGAAGATACCGCCGCGATTGAACGTACCTTTACGCCCGAATTCAGAAACCGTCTGGATGCCGTGATCTCCTTCGCGCCATTGCCGAAAGAGGTGATCCTGCAGGTGGTCGAAAAATTCGTGCTGCAGCTGGAGGCGCAGCTGCTGGATCGCAACGTGACCATCGACCTGACCCGCAAAGCTGCCGAATGGCTGGCCGACGAAGGGTATGACGACAAGATGGGCGCGCGCCCCCTGGGTCGTGTCATTCAGGAACACATCAAGAAACCACTGGCCGAGGAGTTGCTGTTCGGCAAACTGGCCAAGGGTGGTGTGGTGCGTGTCTCGGTCAAGAAGGGTGAACTGAACCTGGAGATCCTTGGCCCCGATCAGCCGCGTATTCCGGGCGACAAGCCGCCACTTCTGACCGCTGATTAAATGCGCGCCTTATGGGCAATAGTGCTGACACTCGCTGCCCAACCGGCGGCGAGTGATCTTGTCTTGCACCAACCGGTTGATTGCGTTCTGGGGGAAACCTGTCACATCCAGAACTATGTCGACCATAACCCCGGGCCCGGGGTCAGTGACTTTACCTGCGGCGGGCTCAGCTATGACGGCCATAAAGGGACTGATTTTGCCCTGCCGACCCAGCTGGAAATGCACAATGGCGTAGATGTTCTTGCCGCCGCGCCCGGCATTGTTCGGGCCGTGCGCGACACGATGACAGATCAGCTTTATACCCCCGAAAACAGCGCTTCGATTGCAGGTCAGGAATGTGGAAATGGTGTGCTGATTGCACATGCTGACGGGTGGGAAACCCAGTACTGCCATATGCGGCTGGGCTCTGTTGTCGTCAAATCGGGGGATCGGGTCGAAACAGGGGATGTGCTGGGGGAAATTGGCCTGAGCGGAAAGACCCAATTCCCGCATCTGCATCTATCCGTTCGCCAAGATGGCCGCGTTGTCGATCCATTTGCCCCCGATGGCGCGACGGATTGCGCCGTCCCGCAACAAGAGCTTTGGGATCAAGATATTACCTATGTTCCGGGTGGATTGACGTCTGCCGGGTTTGCCGAAGGCATTCCGGGTTACGATGCGGTTCTCGCCGGCACAGCCACACGCACAACACTGCCCACTGATGCCAATGCACTCGTTATATTCGCGCTCGCCTTTGGCAGCCAGCAAGGGGATGTCATATATATGGAAATCCACGGCCCCGAAGGTGAGGTATTGTCCCAAGAGATTGTTCTGGAAAAAGCGCAGGCACAGGTCTACCGCGCGACCGGGCGCAGACTAACCAGCGCGCAATGGCCTGCGGGGACATACCGGGGCGAGGTTGCTATGCTGCGCGATGGGGCTGAAATCAGCCGAAAAACCGTCTCGGTTGATATCCGGTAACTACCGCTCGGTCAGTTTCAACTCGATCCGACGGTTCTGCGCGCGTGCATCCGGCGTGTCTGCCGGGTTGACCGGCTGGAACTCTCCGAACCCGTTTGCAGCCAGCCGGTTGGGTGGAATGCCCAGCGCATCAACCATATAGCGCACCACCGAAAGCGCCCTGCCCTGGCTCAGCTCCCAATTGTCGCGATAGCGACCGGACCCCGCAAGCGGCACATTGTCGGTATGACCATCAACCCGGATGACCCAGTTCAACCCTTCCGGGATCTCGGCGGCAACGGCGCGCAGGATGTTGGCGACCTTGGCAACCTCTTCCCGGCCCTCAAGGGACAGAACGGCTGAGCCCGTATCAAACAGCACCTCGGACGAGAACACGAAACGGTCGCCTTCGATGCGCACCCCTTCCTGATCGCCCAAAACGTCGCGCAGGCGTCCAAAAAACTCGGAGCGATAGCGTTGCAGGTCTTCGGCCTGGGCAGTCAGTTCCTGATTTTGCCCTGCCAGCTCTTCCGCCTCGGCCTCCAACCGAAGCCGCTCGGCCTCTTCCAACAGACGGCGGCGGCGTTCCTCGGATGCGGCGCGGGCCAGTGCTGCGTTCAGGTCCTGACCCAAAGTCTGTATCTGAATTTCCGCCGCTGCGTTGCGGTCCTCGTAGTCATCAAGCAATGCCTGCAGCGATCCCAACTGGTTCCGCAGGGCAGACATCTGCTGGTTCAGCAACGCGGTTTGACGCTGCGCCTCGGTCGAGATTTCCTGTTCAGACGCAAGCGTATCGCGCGCAATGGCCAACAGCGCCGCGCGCTCTTCAGCCAGCGACTGCTGTGCCTCGGCCTGCGCCTGCGCCTGTGTCTGCGCGTCAAGCGCAGCCTTTAGCTGCGCCTTCAGTTCTTCCGCGTTTATCTCGCCAAATTGGCGCTCAAGCTCAGCTTTGGCGGCCTGAGCGGCAGCAAGCAATGTCAGCGTTTCCTCGGCTTCTTTGCGCTGCGCTTCCAAGGCGAGTGTCATCGCAGTCAGCTCGGCATCCGCGTTCTGCAAACGATCGCGCAAAGTCTCGGCCGCCGCGGCCTCGGCCAGACGAGCGGCCTCTTCCTCGGTCAGCTGCTGTTCCAGCTCGGCAATCTGGGCTGTCTGCGTGTCTGAACTGGTTTCCAGATCTGCCACCAGCGCCTCAAGCGCCTCGCGCCGGGCGGCAGCCAGACGGGCGGCCTCGGCCTGAGCGTCGATTTCCTGACGGCTTTGCGCCAGCGCAAGGTTCAGCGCCTCCTGCTCGGTCAACAGATCGTCGCGCTGCGCTTCCAGCGTCGCGATATCACCTTGTGCCCGCTCCTGATCTGCCAGCAACGCGGCGACCTGCGCTTCGAAATCGGTGATGCGGCCCTGCGCCTGCGCCAGATCGTCTTCGACCTGATTCAGCGTTGTATTCAACGTCCCCAGACGCGCCTGAAGGCGGCTGTTTTCCCGTTCTTCCAACCCCAGCGCCCCAGCTAGTGCAGCAATCTCATCGGACAATGCCGTCAGCTCGTCTTCCTGCCCCGAAATGGTTTCGCGCAACACAAACTGCACAACCATAAAGATGGTCAACACAAAGGTCAGCACCATCAAAAGACCCGTCATCGCGTCCACGAAACCGGGCCAGACCGAGCCCGAGAATCGTTGACCTGTGCGGCGGGACAGCGCCATCCGTTACTCTCCTTCCGGGGGCGTGCGCACGGCGCCGCGCGGCAGGGTCAGGGCCTTGACCAACAGTTCGAAATCCTTGCGCAGCTCGTTCATACTGTCCTGTCGACCGGCCGAGATTTCTTCGAGGATGCGCAGCAATTGAACATCCATCGACCGCAGGCGCATCCGGCTTTCGGCATCAATCCCCTCGCCCGCACCGTGATCCCGCATGTGATCCAGCAAGGCATCCTGCCCAAGCGCGACCCGTTCAAGCGCGGCAGTCACGCCTTCGGTCTGGGCCTGACGCTGGTTCATTTCGCCGATAACATCGACCAGTTGCCCCAGTTTGGCAGAAACATCCGCCCGGTCAGCCTCTTGCGCCGAGAACATATCCTGCAGCGCATCCATCTGTTCGGACATCGTATCGAGAACCGGCGTGAGGACGGCCAGCTCGGCCCCGCCCTCATCCCCGGTCGCAAAGCCAACACGGGTGATCGACGACAGCCATTCCTCCAGCTCGCGATAAAACCGGTTCTGCCCGTGACCGGCAAACAATTCCAGCAAGCCCACAATCAACGATCCGGCCAGACCCAGCAGCGAGGACCCAAAGGCGACGCCCATCCCCTGCAACTGCGATTCCAGCCCTGTCATGAGACGGTTGAAGACAGCCAGACCTTCCTCACCCTCCTGCGGGTTCAGGCTGCGGATCGTATCAACAATAGCCGGAACCGTTGTTGCCAGCCCAAAGAAAGTTCCCAACAAGCCCAGATAAATCAGAACATTGGTGATATAGCGCGTAATCTCGCGCTCTTCCTCGACCCGCTCGGCCACGGAATCAAGGATTGATCGGGTAGAGCTGGAGCTGATCTGCGACCGCGCTCCACGGGCCCGCAGCAGCGAGGCCAAAGGTGCCAGCAATTGCGGCGGGCGCACATCGTCGCGTTCAACCCCGCCGATGAAGGCTTCGATCCAGCGGACCGAGCCGATCAGTTGGGTGACCTGAAGGAAACAGGCCGCCACGCCGATGACAAAGACCAGAATAATGAACCCGTTCAGATACAGGTTGGCCTGAATGACCGGCAGCACGTAAGGCAGCGCCATGAACACGCCAAGCCCCGACAGCCCGATTGCGATCAGCATCATCAAGATTTGGCGGATCGGTTGTGAGAAATGTGGTCTCACGCCCTGTTGTGCCTGCGCCATGCGCGTGGCTCCCGGTATTGTCTGCTCTGGGCTGAACCTATCGAAGTTCGCCCCGCGACGCCAAGAGTTTATGCGCTGATTGTCCGCACCCGTTGCGACAACCACTCAAGGTCCGGGTCATGCAATCCGATCTCGGCCAGATGCGCGGCTGTGTTATAGAGGTATTCGGTGTTCGGCCCACGCCCGCCTACCGCCTGCGCGATGATCCGGGCCTGTTCTTCCATTGGCAGGCCACCGCAATATTGCACGTGATGCGCATCAATCACATAGGTCACGGCATTGACGATCTGGCCGGTGTCCAGATGCACATCCAGCATGCGTTCAAGATAGGCAGACGAGATCAATTCGCGCTCACGCAGTTCTTCCAGCGTGCGTTCTTCGTGCCCGGCCTCGACCGCAAGTGCCAGCCCGGTACAGCGCGCGTCGGGCTGTTCGTCCAGCGCCAGAACCAGGCCGGGTTCTTCTTCGGTACCCCGGTGATGGATTGAGCGCATGCAGAACGAACGTGCATAACCGTGCAGCGTGGCCCGTTCACTGCGCGCCACCGGAAAACCCGGATTCCACAGCAGCGATCCATATCCGAATACCCACATCGTCATTGCACTGGTCCTTGCCCGTTTGGGCCTATAAACATCAAATCCAAGGCAGGAAAAAGGGCCATTCATCATGCGTCGTCTCATACGCGTTCTCGTGTTCATCGCCCTCGCGTGGAGCGCTTACTGGTTTATCGCCGGATATGGCCTGCGCAATGCGCTGACCAGCTGGTTCGACAAGCAGCAGGAACTGGGTTGGCAGGCCGACTTTTCAGATGTTTCAACCGCCGGATATCCGTTTCAGCACACTACACGCCTGACCAACCCTGCCCTTGCCGACCCGGTGAATGGAACAGCGTGGAGCGCAGACTGGATCGAATTCCAAAGCCCGGCAATCTGGCCCGGCCGCCAGATGCTGCGGTTTGCCAGCACCCCCCAACGCCTGTCTCATTTCGACCAGACCACCACCGTTCAGGCCGAGGCATTGCAGGCTGAGCTGAACCTGCAACCCGGTGTCGCGCTTGTGCTTGAGAAAATGGCGCTGACATCCGAGCGCTGGTTGCTGTCAACGGAAGGGGACCCCCAGGCCGGGGGCAAAACCCTGAGCCTGATCATGGCGCAATCCGGCGCGCCCGAAAGCTATGCCATCACTGCAATGGTCGACGGGTTCACACCGGGCGATGATCTGCGGCAGCTGATGCGTTCGGCCTCGACCCTGCCGCAGTCGTTCGAAGCGCTTGAACTGGATATGTTCGTCACCTTCGACAAACCATGGGATCGCAGCGCCCTTGAACAGCGCCGTCCTCAACCCACCGCGATTGATCTGCGTTTGGCCGAAGTGAAATGGGGCGAACTGCGCCTGTTTGCCACCGGCGCGCTGGAGGTGGATGATCAGGGCATCCCGACAGGCGAGATTGCGGTAAAGGCCGAAAACTGGCGCGACATGATCGCCATGGCAAACGCAGCAGGTGCCCTGCCCGATCAGGCGGTTGATCCGGTAACGCGTGCTCTGGGTTTCATGGCCGGGCTGGGTGGCAACCCCAAGGCGTTGGATTTACAGTTGAATTTCCGTGACGGATTCGTTGCTCTTGGCCCGTTGCCGCTTGGCCCGGCCCCTCGGCTGGTTCTGCGTTAACGGCAATATGTTCCGCTGCGATAGCGCGCGGTATCAAGGTGGAAATGATCCCGGTGATACCGATCTGAATTGGGGCCCAGCACTGTGCCAAATGGCCCACATGCACCGCGCCAGACCTTGATCAGCTGCTTTTGTGACGGGTTCTTGCGCCAGCCATCCAGAACGGTCACCATCTCGCCATCGGCCATCCTGAAGCCCGAGATATCAATGGCCCGCCCTTTGCCATGTTCCGATATCCGTGCACCTTTGCGATTGTTCCGGGTGCGGCAGGCATAATGCGCCGCAACCTGCAGCTCAACCACCGGGCCACGCCGTTTGAATGTGGGTATAACGGTTTTATCAACCCAGCTGTTCAGTGCCTTTGCCGTACCGCAATCCATGGTCGAGGGCCGGCTGAGCCTGACGCCTGAAACCGAGGTAACCTGCACCGCATCCTTGATCCCGCAGGCTTTGATCTTACCCTTCACACGCCCGACGGCCTTACCCTGAATGGCGATGTTCCCGCAGACCGAGCTTTTGCGCAGTTTACGCTTCTTGAACAGAATCTGCTGCTCCAGCTCTTGCGGGCGCAGAAACGGTCTGATCGAGTTCTGGGGGCCCAGTAGCGGTGCCTCGGCAGGACGAACCGCCACCGCTGTCACCTGTGGTGATGCAGGTCGCAGGTTGGGGCGTATCCGGGGGATGGTGGCGATCTCAGCCGCCGCAGGGCCTGCCGGTCGCGTCAGCGGAACAAGCGATGTTTCAGGGGCTGCCGCATTTGCCATCGTCGCTGTCAGAACAGCGAAACATATCCAGACGCAGCCTCCAAACCTGTTCATGTCGATGTCGTCCCCCGGCCGAAATTCGGTGCATCCGTATCCTGCCCTGCATCGATAATGCCACGGCGGATTGCCCGCGTGCGCGTAAAGTAGTCGAACAATTGCTCGCCATCGCCGGTGCGAATGGCGCGTTGCAAGGCAAACAGCTCTTCCGTGAACCGGCCCAGAATTTCCAGTGTCGCATCCTTGTTGGTCAGAAACACATCCCGCCACATCGTAGGATCAGAGGCCGCAATCCGGGTGAAATCGCGAAAACCCGCCGCTGAATATTTGATAACTTCGGTATCTGTTACCCGCCGCAGATCGTCGGCAACACCAACCATGGTATAGGCAATCAGATGAGGGGCATGCGACGTGACGGCCAGCACCAGATCGTGGTGATCGGCGTCCATCTCATCGACATTCGCGCCCATCCCCTCCCATAGCGCCCGCAGGCGTGCGATGGCATCCGGCTCTGATCCGTCCACCGGCACCAGCAGGCACCAGCGATTGTCAAACAATTCGGCAAAACCCGATTCAGGCCCGGAGTGCTCGGTCCCGGCCAGCGGGTGTGCGGGGACGAAATGAACACTTTCGGGGATATGGGGCAACACAGCCTCGATCACATGGCGCTTGACCGACCCCACATCCGAGACCGTCGCCCCCGGTTTCAGGACCGGAGCGATTTCCTGCGCCACAGCCCCCATCGCCCCGACCGGAACACACAACACAACCAGATCGGCCCCTTCGACCGCGTCCTGCACCGTGTTGCAGACACGATCACACAGGCCGATCCGGCGGGCCGTCTCACGCGTCGCGTCCGAGCGGGCATAGCCGGTCACCTCGCCAGCCAGCCCTGCGCGCTTGATGGCCCAGAACATGGAAGACGCGATCAGACCCAACCCGATCAATGCCACGCGGTCGTAAATCTGGCTCATGCAGCGCCCCCTTTGAACGCGGTAATCGCTGCAACCACCCGGCCGCAGGCACCTTCATCGCCCACCGTGATCCGCAGCGCGTTTGGCAGGTTGTATCCTGCAACACGTCTGACGATCAAACCCTGAGTTTTCAGGTAATCATCACAGGCCTCTGCCTCGGCCCGATCAACGAAACGGGCAAGGATGAAATTGGTGCAGGACGGATCGGACAGGACACCAATCTTCGCCAGCTCTGCAGAAAGCCAGACCCGCAGTCGTACATTCTCGGACTGGCAGAACTGCAGATATTCTTCATCCTGCACCGCTGCCTCGGCCGCGGCCAAAGCTGTCAAAGACAGGTTGAAAGGCTGCCGAACCCGGTTCAGCACATCAATGATTTCTTGCGCAGCATACCCCCAGCCCACACGCATCCCGCCCAACCCATATACTTTGGAAAAGGTCCGGGTCATGATCACGTTGGGGAATTGATCGACCAGACCGGCCCCGCCATCAAAACCATCGACAAATTCAGCATAGGCCCCATCCAGAACCATCAGGCAGTTGCCGGGCAGGCCCCCGGCCAGACGCTCCAGTTCTGTGTCAGAGATCATGGTCGACGTCGGGTTGCCCGGATTGGTCACAAACACGATCCGCGTCTTGTCGGTTACGGCGGCCAGAATATGATCGACATCCACCTGCCGGTCGCGCTCGGGCACTATGACAGGCGTTGCCCCGGCCATCCGCGCAATAATCGGGTACATCGAAAACCCGTGCTCGGTATAGATGATTTCATCGCCCGGCCCGGTATAGGCCTGCGCCACGAATTGCAGCACCTCATCACTGCCGACACCGCAAATGATGCGTTCCGCATCAAGCCCGTGCCGCCGCGAGATCGCAGCGCGCAGGCTGGCATGATCGGTGCTGGGATAACGATGCAGGGTTGTGGCGCTCTCACGCGCCGCCTCAATCGCCTTGGGGCTTGGCCCAAACGGATTCTCGTTCGAGCTGAGCTTGATGACCTCAGCCACCCCCGCAACATGAGACTGACCGCCCTGATACAGTGCGATGTCCATAATGCCGGGCTGAGGTATGGGTTTGGTCATGAGGGGCTCCGTTGCTGACGCCCCTCATACCTGTCTCAACGGGTTGAGAAAAGTGGCAATTCCCTCAGGCCGCTTTGAAGCGGGCGGTTGCCGGATCGACATTGTAGAACCGCGCATAATCTTCGGTTCGGCGCGACAGGTCATTGACGCTGTCGATGATGAACTGAACCGTCTCTTCACGCATGAGATACGAGAAATTCAACCGCACCCAACCGGGTTTCTTCATCTCCTCGCCCGCTGACAGCGCCGCATGCAACGCCTCCGAGGTCGTGCGATCAATCCCCAGCAAACGGTGCGCATAAGGCCCCGCGCAGGCGCAGCCGCCCCGCGCCTGTATCCCGTAGATATCGCTGAGCATCCGCGTGAACAGTTGCTGATGCACAGGCCGCCCAGAGCGATCCCGGACCAGAAATGAAAAGATCGGTAAACGGTGTGCATTCTCTGCCCCAAGCAAGGTCAGATACGGATTGTCCGACCAGCCCTCGATGGCCATCCGATTATACAGTGCCTCACGCCGTGCGATCTCATCCGTTCCAACCGCGTCTTTGACCATAAAAGCCAGCGCCGCACGAATGTCGCCAATGACATTGGGTGTACCCGCCTCCTCGCGCGTCGCCAGATCAGTGCTGTAGTCGTGACGCCAGGGCGACACAAAGCTGACTGTTCCACCGCCGGGCCAGCTTGGGCGGCTGCGTTTAACCACATGTTGATTGATCACCAACACACCGGACGCCCCCGGCCCACCCGGGAACTTGTGCGGAGAGACGACGATGGCATCCTTGTGGGCCTCTTCGGGGCCCATATCCATCGGCAGATAAGGACCTCCGCCCGCATAATCCCAAACGGCCAATGCCCCATACGCCTTCAACAGCCGGGTCACCGGATCAGGATCGGTAATGATGCCCGTGACGTTGGAGGCGGCCGAAAAAGAACCAATCACCAGATCCGCATCCGCATGCTTCAGCAACGCCGCCTTCAGGGCCTGCATATCCGGCCCACCTTCGGCAGCTTCGGGAATCTCAACCACCCTGGCCTTGCTGTCGCGCCACGGCAAAATGTTCGAATGATGCTCATACGGACCGATCAGCACAACCGGCTGGTCCGCCTCTTGCACACCCAGCAGGCTGACCAACCGGTTGAGACCCGCAGTGGCACCGGACCCGGTGAAGATCACCGCATCCCCTTCCCCGGCACCAACGATACGGGCGATCTCGGCCCGCGCCTCACGCCGCAGACGGGTCATGTATGAACCGCAATAGGAGGCTTCGGTGTGGCTGTTGGCATAAAACGGCAACACATGCGCAGCCACAAAATCCTCGACCTGCCGCAACGCGCGGCCCGAAGCAACGTAATCCGCATACACAAGCGGCACGTCCTGATGCAGACCCGGGATAAGCACCCCCTCACCAATCAGCCCGTCGCGCAGGGTATCTCCGTGAGTGGCAGATTGCAGCTCTGCGCGAAAAATGGACAAGGTCATTACATAAGCTCCGTATTGCTTCCCCCAATGTGATTGATAAGAAGCGCAAAAACTTCACCTTTTTATGCCTATAAAAGAGATATTTTGTGTCATATGATTTGATATGGCTAAAAATATAGATCAAATTGACCTGCACATTCTGAAGGAACTGCAAAAAAACGCCACCTTGCCTCAACGCGAACTGGCGGATCGGGTGGGCCTGTCCCAAAATGCTTGCTGGCGACGGCTGAAAGCGCTGAACGATCAGGGCGTCTTGCAAGGCTCGACAGCCCGTATCGCGCGCGAGAAACTGGGCCTGAACCTGATCGTCTTTGTGATGCTGAGAACACGACATCACTCAACCGAATGGCTCCAGGCCTTCCGCAGCCATGTTCTGACCATCCCCGAGGTGGTCGATTTCCACAGAATCGGCGGAGATTACGACTACCAGCTCAAGGTCGTGACGCAGGACATGACTTCCTATGACAAAGTCTATCAGCGCCTCATCGAGAAGGTCGAGCTGGACAGCGTCACCTCGTATTTTGCCATGGAAGCCATCGCCGAAAGCCGCCCCCTGCCCCTCTGATCCGCCTCTTCATCTGGCCAGAAATATCCCGGGGGAGTCGCATAGCGACGGGGGCAGCGCCCCCTGCAAACAAACCTGCAAACAAAAAAGACCGCGCTGAAAGCGCGGCCCTTTGGATTTTCGATTGCAGCGAAGATCAGTTCTTCGCGTAGAATTCCACGACGAGGTTCGGTTCCATGACAACCGGATACGGCACATCGCCCAAACCCGGCGCGCGCACGAATGTCGCGGCCATTTTCGAATGGTCCGCGTCAATGTAATCAGGCACATCACGCTCGGCCAGCGCAACAGCTTCCAGAACAACAGCCAGCTGCTTGGATTTGTCACGCACTTCGATCACATCGCCTTCCTTGACACGGTAGCTGGGGATGTTGACCCGCTTGCCGTTCACTTTGACGTGGCCGTGGTTCACGAATTGACGTGCGGCGAACACGGTCGCAACAAATTTGGCGCGATAAACAACAGCGTCCAGACGGCGTTCCAGCAGACCAATCAGGTTTTCACCGGTATCGCCGTTCACACGCACGGCTTCGGCATAGATGCGGCGGAATTGCTTCTCGGTCAGGTCGCCGTAGTAGCCTTTCAGCTTCTGCTTGGCGCGCAGCTGCAGACCAAAGTCCGACAGTTTGCCCTTGCGGCGCTGGCCGTGCTGGCCGGGGCCGTATTCGCGACGGTTGACCGGGGATTTCGGACGACCCCAGATGTTTTCGCCCATCCGGCGGTCGATTTTATACTTGGCAGACGTGCGTTTGGTCACGGCTGATCTCCTTTAAAGTGGCATTTCGGCTTGATCCGAAAACCGGTTCCCACTTTTCGGGCCGAAATAGCGTCTCCGCTCGGACCGGTTAGTTCCAGTTCAGACCAGGCATGGTGCCGGGTTATAAAGGGCGTTGTCCTCTTGAGGTTTCCCCCATGACAGGCATCCCCTTGCGGGGGCCACCAACACCAATGAAGCCGCGCTTATAGCCACGAATTTGGCAGAGTCAACAGACCGCAACGCTGCTTCGGGCGGATTTCACCCGATGCTGTAAGTTTTGCAGGAAGAAACGATTATTCGGCAGCAATACCGGCGACTCGCGACCGATCTCCGGAAACTGCAGGACGGCCCATATGGGCCACCGGGAATACAACAACCTTGTCGTCCTCAGCATGATCGATCCTGATAGGCTCGATCCGGGGGGCGGCGGCGCTGATCCAGAAATCCTGATCCGGCTCTGGGCACCCATCCGCGAACACCAGCAACAGGGAAGCCTCACCGGCAACCCCCATCAGCTCGGCCACGAAGGTCTGCGCCCCGTTTGTAAGCTCGATCCGGGCGAGATCACCGGCGATCCGGTCCAGCTCGGGCCCATCCGATCTTGCAGCCAGCAGAGAGGTGATGCCCGCGTATTCGGAATATTGCACAAACCGACTGGCATCCGCTGCCAACTCAATCCCGCGTCCGCGCCAGGACCAGGCCGCCCCAACTACCATATCGGCCAGAGGCGCCGCCTCCAGCCCATCAATTTCTGTCTGACCCCAGGATATCGCTATCTTACCGCTCGTACCGGTTCTCATCTACCCGCCCGTACTTTTACTCATCCCACCGTTAACTTTAGTTAATTATCAGCGATGAAATGGGCATAAAAGAGACGAAAATGCAGCAACTACAAATATGTTGCTAAAGAACAAGGTCAAGTTGATACTTTAGGCAGGTCAAATCCCGAAAGCGGCCGTTTTCCGGTCTGCGCGGCTGCTCTGGCGCTGCTCTTCTGTTTTATGTCACCTCAGAACCCGAATATCGCGCAAACGCTCTTTCGCAAAATCAACAAAAGCGCGGACCTTGGCCGGCGCGCGCCGTCCTTCCACGAAAACAAGGTGAATAGGTAAAGGCTCGGGCTCGAAGCCTTCAAGGATGCTCTGCAATCGCCCGTCCTGCAGCTCTGGTCCGACCTGATAGGACAGAACCCGCGTCAGGCCCCAACCCTGGATGACCGCAGCCCGTGCCGCTGCAATGCTGTTCACGCGCAGGCGTGGCTTCAGGCGGACGATGTTGGATTGATCGCGCCCGAAACGCCATTCTGTTGTCGGGCTGACCGGCGCGGCAGCGACAATCTGATGTCCCGTCAGATCGGCAGGTGTTTCCGGGCGGCCAAAGCGTTCGAGATAAGCGGGCGCGCCACAGACAACGCGGCGCACACTGCCAACGCGCACCGCAGTCAGACCAGAAGACGGTAACGACCCGATGCGCACGGCCACATCGAACCCCTCTTCGATCAGGTTCACAACCCGGTCAACCATGACCACATCGGCAGAGACATCCGGGAACGTGTCCAGAAACTCTGTCAGAATCGGGGTGACATAGATGCGCCCGAACTCGTTGGAGCAGGTGAGCCGCAGCTCTCCCACGGGATTTGTCGTCGCCCCCGCGGCGGCATCGTCGGCGGCCTGCAGTTGCGCCACGATAAGGCGCGCATCCTCCAGATACATCTTGCCAACCTCGTTCAAACGAACGCGTCTGGTGGTCCGGTCAAAGAGGCGCGTACCAAGCCGTGTTTCCAGCGCATTGACACCCCGTGTGGCCGAAGGTGCGCTAAGGCCCATCCGGCGCGCGCCTTCAGCAAAGCTTTCAGTTTCAGCAACAGCGATAAACACTTCGAGACTTTGCAGACGATCCACAATCGCCTCCTATTACTATCATTATGTGAAATAATATCTTTCAAAGAAAGTATATTCATTCGCGCTTCAATGCAATTTAGATATCTTCTCAACGCGTCAACGAATTTACCTGAACAGCGTAAAGGACTGCCCACATGACCCCCGAGGCCCCTCGCCATCCGCTCCCTCCATTCACCGACGAGACCGCTCGTGAAAAGGTCCGTCTGGCCGAAGATGGCTGGAATGGCCGCGATCCAGCCAAAGTGGCGCTGGCCTATACGCCGGACAGCAAATGGCGGAACCGGGCTGAATTCCCGCAGGGCCGTCAGGAAATTGCGGAATTCCTGACCCGCAAATGGAACAAAGAGCTGGATTACCGCCTGATCAAAGAGCTTTGGGCCCATAGCGGGAACCGCATCGCGGTGCGCTATGCCTATGAATACCACGATGACAGCGGCAACTGGTTCCGCGCTTATGGCAACGAAAACTGGGAGTTCGACGAAAACGGCTACATGGCCCATCGCCATGCCAGCATAAACGAACTGCCGATCCGCGAAGAAGACCGCAAGTTCCGCTGGCCTCTGGGCCGCCGCCCCGACGACCACCCGGGCCTGAGTGACCTCGGCCTGTAACCCTCGCAACAAGGATTTTGCCCATGACCACCCCGATCAAACTGTATCGCAACCCAAAATCCGGCCATTGCCACCGGGCCGAGCTGATGCTGGCCTTTCTTGACCTGCCATACGAGACGATTGACCTTGATATGGCCAATGGTGCGCATAAGGCACCCGAATACCTGAAGATCAGCCCGTTTGGTCTGGTGCCTGCGATTGACGATAGCGGCTATACTCTGGCCGACAGCAACGCGATCCTGGTTTATCTTGCGCAGACCTACGCAAAGGGTTCCCATTGGATGCCCGAGGCCGCCAAGGATGCGGCGGAAGTGCAGCGGTGGCTGACGGTCGCTGCCGACAATGTGTATTCCGGGCCTTGTGCAGCGCGTCTTGTGAAGGTGTTTGGCGCGCCGCTGGATCACGATGCGGCAGTTCAGAAAGCGCATGCCCTGTTCAAGATCATGGATACCCATCTGGCCGGGCGCGCATGGCTGGCGACAGACCAGATCACCATCGCCGATGTCGCGGCTTATAGCTATATCGCGCACGCCCCGGAAGGCGGTGTGGATCTTGCCCCTTACGACAACATCCGCGCCTGGCTGAAACGCGTTGAAGCGCATCAGGGGTTTGTGCCCATGGTCGCCTCTGCGATCCCGGAACTGGCTTAACGCGCAACGAAGCACCAAAGCCACAGGGCTTTGGTGCCCCCTCTACAAAAGTCGAGCCGATGAAACACCAGATCACAAACCCTTTCCACGAAGGCGAACAGACCGCCCAGCGCAAGGCAGGCATAGGCGATATCGCACGGTGGGCAAGCGGGTTTGTGCGCGATTACCTGCCCGAACAACATCGCGCGTTTCACACGTCGCTGCCATTTCTTGTTCTCTCTGGCGCAGATAAAACCGGCCGGATCTGGACCACGCTTGTCGAAGGGGAAGACGGGTTTATCCGCTCGCCCGATCCCGAGCACCTGACGCTTCGGACCAAGGTCGATCCAGATGATCCACTGGCGGACCGGCTTGCAACGGGCGGAGATATCGGGGCCATCGGAATAGAATTGGCCACCCGCCGCCGCAACCGCTTTAGCGGGCAGATCGTGCCGGGCGCCGAGGACATCACGATCAGGATGCGCCAGACCTTCGGGAACTGCCCGCAATACATCCACACGCGATCATGGGCGCGAGTGTCGCAGAAAACCGACGCAAAAGCGAACGTGTCAGACCAGCTGAGCGACCCTCAGATCACGCTTATTCGTCAGGCTGACACGATGTTTATCGGATCAGGGCATCAGGGCAAAAAAAGCGCCGCCTCGAACGGTTACGACGCATCCCACCGCGGAGGCACCCCCGGCTTTGTCCATGTGGCCCAGCCCGACCGGCTGCAAATCCCGGACTATTCGGGAAACAACTTCTTCAACACGATTGGCAACATTCTGGCAAACTCGAAGGTGGGGTTGCTTTTCGTGGATTTCGAAACAGGCGGGCTGCTGCATATCAGCGGACGGGCGCAGATCGACTGGTCGCCCGCAAACACCCATGATCCCGACGCCTGGCGCATGATCAATGTCGAAATTGAAAAGGTTGTTGAGCGTCCCGGCGCGATCTCGTTGCGATGGCGCAAGCTTGACGGTCAGCGGCGCAAGCTGCGCCTTGCACGACGCGAGGTAGAATCGCCAGGCATCACATCTTTCTATTTTGAACCCGCAGATGGCCACTCACTTGATCGCTTCCAACCGGGCCAGCATCTGCCCATCTCACTGCAGATCCCCGGACAGACCGGCCTGACCGAGCGCAGCTATTCCCTGTCAGGCCCTGCGCGGGATAGCGGGCAATACCGTCTCAGCATCAAACGCGAAGATCATGGTGTCATGTCGCGGTATTTGCACGATGACCTGAGCGAAGGGCGCACTGTCGAAGCACACCCGCCGGCAGGTGATTTTGTGGTGCCCGACGGCGATGGCCCGCTGATCCTGGCCAGTGCCGGTGTTGGCCTGACCCCGATGATTGCGATGCTCCATGCGCTGGCAGGCAGCGATCGGCCTGTATGGTTCGTGCACGGCACGCGCAACGGGCAGCAACATGCGCTTGGCCGGGAAGTTGCAACGCTGGTGGCAGAACATGAAAACCTGCGCAAACGCGTCTACTATAGTCAACCGACATCAAACGATCGCGCCGGAGAGGATTTCGATGCCGCCGGTCGGATGACCGCCACAGACCTCATCGCGCTGGCTGACAGCCTGAATGCTCATTACATGCTGTGCGGCCCGGCCCGGTTTCTTGCAGATATCCAGTCTGGCCTTGAACAACAGGGCATCCCACCGGATCGGATTCACTTTGAAACCTTCGGGCCAAGCGCGCCGACCCCCTAACAGCCTCTTTTCCCCGCGCACTGACCGGCCAGGTACGATTAATTTCGGATCCGTCAGGCTCCGCGTCGGGCCCACCATCCCCAAAGGCTCAAACAGGCAAACAGAACTGCTGCAACACAGACAATCGACGGCCCTGCCGGGGTGTCAAAAACATAAGCGGCCCGCAGCCCTGCAACCGAAGAGAACGCGCCAATGGCGGCTGCGATCAGGGCCATGGTTTCAGGGGATCGGGCCAGACTGCGCGCTGCTGCCGCCGGAATAATCAGCAACGCAGCAATCAGCAGAACGCCCACAACCTTGATCGCAACAGCTACTGTCACCGCAAGCGACAGGGTCAGGACCAGCTGTTCGCGCTTGGGATTAAAGCCGTTGGCATAGGCCAGTTCTTCATTCAGCGTTGCGGTCAGAAGCTGCGACCAGCGCCATGCGATCAGGGCGACAACCAATGCAGCGCCGCCCCAGATCACCAGCAGATCAGCGCGCGATACCGCAAGGATATCGCCAAACAGATAGGCCATCAGGTCGATACGGACGCCAGACAGGAACGAGACCGCGACAAGACCGAAGGCAAGCGCCGAATGGGCCAGAACCCCCAGCAGCGTATCCATCGCGTACCCGCGACCGGTCAATAAGGTCACCGTCAGCGCCATGACCAGCGCAACCGCCAGCGCGCCGGTAAAAACCGACAATTGAAACGTCAGTGAAAGGGCAACACCAAGAATGGCCGCATGCGCCGTTGCATCCCCGAAATAGGCCATTCGGCGCCACACAACGAAACAGCCAAGCGGAGCAGCGGCAAATGCAACGCCAACCCCCGCAAGCGTCGCGCGCGTCATGAAATCATCAAGCATTATTATTCTGCCGCTTCCTGAGAGTGATCATGATTGTGGTCGTGATCATGGCGGTAAAGAGCCAGCGCGCCGCCCGTTCCGGTGCCAAACAACGCGCGGTATTCCGGGGCCGAGGCCACCACCGCCGGTGACCCCTGACAACAGACATGACCGTTCAGACAGACCACCCTGTCAGAAGCGCTCATGACCACGTGCAATTCATGGCTGATCATCAGGATCGCACAGCCGGTATCACGGCGCACATCTTCGATCCTGCGGTAAAAGGCCGCCGACCCCGGCTGGTCGAGCCCTTGCGTCGCTTCGTCCAGCAACAAAACATCTGGCCGATTGATCAGGGCCCTTGCCAACAAGACCCGCTGAAACTGCCCGCCCGACAACTGGGACATCTGGCGCTTGAACAGATCCGGCACGCCAGCCGTTTCAAGCGCCTCGGCGCAAGCCTTCTGTGTCACGCGGCTGGTCAGACGCATGAACCGTTCAACCGAGATTGGCAGGGTCGGATCAATATGCAGTTTCTGCGGCACATAGCCGATCTTCAGCCCCGGCTTCAGCGATACGCGGCCGGCCGACGGTTTGGTGGCCCCGATTATGGCCCGCAGCAAGCTGGTTTTGCCCGAGCCGTTGGGCCCTACTATGGTCACGATCTCCTGAGGTTCAACGACCATGTCGACATGACGCAGAACCGTATTCGCGCCATAGCGCACGCTGAGATCCTCAACGGTGATAAGAGCCATCATTACGCCTTTTCGGTGCAGTCGGGGCAGAGTCCCTCGGCTTCTACAACCATTCGCTCAATCTCGAAACCCGCCGCGCGCGCTGCGGCACCCAGCATACCCTTCACCGGGGCGGATTGGGCTTCGGCGACGGCATCACAGTTTCTGCAGATCATGAAGGCCGGCGAATGCATTGCGCCGGGATGCGCGCAGGCGACGAAAGCATTCAGCCGCTCGATCTTGTGTGCAAACCCGTGCTGCACGAGGAAGTCCAGCGCCCGGTAGGCCACCGGAGGCTGCGATCCGAACCCCTCATCGCGCAGGCGATCAAGGATAGCATAAGCCCCAAGTGCCCGATGTTCCTGCACCAGCATCTCAAGAACCTTGCGCCGCACCGGTGTCAGGCGCAACCCGGCCTCATTGCATCGCACCTCAGCCGTGGCCAGCGCCGTCTCGACGCAGGCCTGATGATCATGTTCCTGAAATCCAATCGGCGTTGCATCTTGGGCCGATGTGGAGTGTGTCTCACTTGTCATGTTATTTTATATCATGTATGCCACTCGCAATGTTATAAAATCACGCTGAGGGTCTGATGTCCAGAAAACTTCTTCCAGTTTCGATTGCAACTGCATTGATGGGCGGCACCGCCCTGGCCGACGCACCCAACGTAGCAGTCGATATCGCGCCGGTCCATTCCCTCGTCGCGCGGGTGATGGAAGGCGTTGGAACCCCTGACCTGATTATCCCGGCTGGCGCATCACCGCATGAATACAACCTGCGCCCGTCCGAAGCCGCCGCGCTGCAGCAGGCACAGCTCGTCTTCTGGATCGGCGAAGACCTGACGCCATGGATGGAAGGCGCGATCGAGACGCTTGCCGAGGATGCAACCGTGACCAGCCTGCTGGAGTCTGACGGCACGCTTCTTCTCGACTTCCGCGAGAACGCGTTGTTTGAAGCACATGAGCATGGAGATGACGACCACGACGGGCATGACGGCCACGACGACCATGCCGAAGACAAGGATCATGACGATCACGACCATGCGCATGATGACGAACATGATCATGACGGGCATGACGAACACGAAGGTCACGATGATGAACACGGTCACGATGACGAGCATGATCATGACCAAGACGGCGACCACGATGACCATGCTGAACACGAAGATCATGATGACCACGACCATCATGCGCATGGGGAACACGACCCCCATGCCTGGCTTTCGCCTGCCAATGCGGAAACCTGGCTGAACGTGATCGCAGCACAGCTTTCATCTGCTGATCCCGATAATGCGGGCACCTATTTCGCAAACGCCGCCGCCGCGCGCGAGGAAATGGGCGCACTGGCAACAGAAGTCACCGAAACCCTCGACCCCGTCCGCGGGGGCAGCTTCATCGTGTTCCACGATGCCTACCAGTATTTCGAGGATGCCTTTGACTTCCCCGCCTCGGGCGCGATCTCGCTCAGCGACGCAACCGACCCAAGCCCGGCACGTATCGCTGAGATACAGGGACGTATCCGCGAAGAAGGCATTTACTGTGTCCTGACGGAACCCCAGTTCAACCCGGGCATTGTCGATACAGTGCTGGACGGAACCCAAGCCAATACCGCCGTCATTGACCCGCTTGGCTCGGACCTCGAACCCGGAGCGGAACTTTACCCACAGCTCATCCGCAATATGTCACAAACACTGGCTGATTGCCTGTGACCGGCTCTTTCTACATGATGTACTGTCGTCCAAGGCTCACGCAGCCTTGGACCTGCCGACCGCTGAGATTGCAAAGCATCCATCACGGGAGAAACTGCTACGCATTTCTGAACGGGGCGTGTGAGCTTATCGAAAGCAGTCGTCATCGTGTTAAGTGTCTGACTTCAGCACCTACCGGTTAGATTTAGGGGTTTGCCAGAATAGTGCGGCACGCCGGAGAACTACTGCAATCGGAAGATGGGTTTCCTTTGGAAGAAGCTTTGGAAGCGATCTCCATCTCGAACCCACCTGTTGGCGCAATGACTGCTTCTCGTTGGGGGGATGAAGGGTTCACTACGCGCTGTAATGAGATATCGCTGTTCCTAAAAGCTACGCTCGACACAGGTTGGCTTACCCTGGCAGAGATCCAATGCAACGATATGAAAAAGCACTTTCTGCCATGGAGTTACAGCTAGACACTGGTGATCCAGTGTTCCAAATCCGGACGCCGTTCGAACCGCCAAATGGTCTCAATGAGGATAAACTCAGCTTGGCCAGAAAACTGAAGCACCATGCCGCAAGCTTGGCCTCCATGTTGGTTAAACTGGATGTCAGCTCTGGACCGAACCCGATAAGAGAAGTTTGCCGCACCAAATTCGAACCTCGACGGGTTCACTCCGCGGGAGTATCACCAACGGTCAAGAGAGGGCCAAAATCTGAACAAAGCTAACTGAAAAACGTGGACTCCAAGGGGAGCAGGTCCACACCAACTTCCTGCGGACGAGAGTTAGAGGTTTAGGGCCAGTTTAATTCCGTCAGTCAAGGATTTCTTGACACAACATACCAAAGGGAAACCCGGTAAGTCCCGCGCGTGAAGAATTGTAATTTCCGCCTCACTGTCTGAGACGGAGCATTTGACAACCCGCAGCAGGGTGCCCAAAATGTTGGCCTTTTTACCACGATTTTTGGCCCAACGATTTTTTTGGCTGATCCCCACACCGAGTTTGATGTCGTTTGCGAGTGAATTCCAGAAAGTCGACGATCCAGCGAGAAAAGTAGACAAAAGTGTCTGAAGAAGTTAGCCTTTTTCAAACAGGTATTGGAGAAGATACTTTGAACATTAATTTATTCGGCATTTGCCTGATTTCTGTTTCTGTCGCTCTAATAGCTCCGGCTAACGCGGGCTGTCCTCCGGGACTTACTTTAGCTGATGTC
Organism: Rhodobacteraceae bacterium KLH11; assembly: GCA_000158135.1. GTDB lineage: Bacteria > Pseudomonadota > Alphaproteobacteria > Rhodobacterales > Rhodobacteraceae > Ruegeria. The sequence goes on along the minus strand of DS999531.1, from coordinate 1,935,430 downwards.
GCGCCGCCGACAGATATCAGCCGCACCTTCATCCGAAAGGGATTGGGTGAATATGGGGCGGACCGGAAAGGTGGCACCAAAAAACACTCCGGCGCGGATATCACTACCCGACTAACCACGACAGACCCCATGGCCTATGCGGTTTTTGCCGTGGCCGAAGGTGTCGTTGCCTATGCGAAGTTTAATGGGCTCACCTATGATGACGGTTGGGGTCAGGTCATCATCCTGGACCATGGAAACGACTGTTATTCAATGTATGCCCATCTTGCAGCGAGTCCCTTCATTCCTTGGGCCGACGATAAAGCGCAACCTTTTATGGTCAAGCTTGGTGAAAAGGTAACGAAGGGCCAGCACATCGGATTCTTCGTCGACATCGACAAGGGCCTGGACTCTACTGGTAACGCACAACGCACAGCGGCTGGAGCGCGTTGGCAAACCCATTTCGAATTGATTGAAGCACCCAGTGGTCGAGCCGGGAGCGGAACCATTAAGGGCGACATATTCGGAAATGACGGGAAAAGCGTAGATCCGACCGCCTTGCTGTTGGATCTAGGGTATAAAATTGAAGATTTATGAATCGAAACTTCTCTTTCTCACCCTTTTTTGTCGTCCTTGCATTCACCGGATTTGGCCGACACCGCCTAGTTTTTCTATCCCTACGGTTTTGCGTCATAGGAAGAATTAGAAACATTGTGCGAAACGGATGTGTTCTCGGCGCTTTGATCGCCCCGAAAATTATTGAAACTTGAGTTTTGTTGCAAGATGAATAAACTATCTGATTATTTAAGAGAAAATTTAGTTGTTTGGGGTCGGGGAGTTTGCCTAATCAAATTACGGATGCTCTATCGTCAACACTAGCGACGGGTGAACATGTCGGTTCCTCGCTTCTGACCATCGCGTTCATTGCTGTTTTTAGTCCTGCCGTCGAGGCGCAGACCATTGAAGATGTCATCCGGTCCAACTCTAGCGAGAAACGGATATGCGTCGGCTGCATTCCTATAGCCGAATTGATGAGGATCAATTTGTCGTGGGATTCCACCGTCGATCTAGACATGCACGTTTTCGGCCCGGATCCCGAAGGCAAACGACGCGAAATTTACTTTGGAAACAAAGATGAAATCGACGATGCGTTTGGACGCCAGCGATGCGATGACCTAGGCAGCGGGGGGGATTGCGAAGTCAACGGCGAAAAATTCAATGTCTACAGCACCGCACCCGTGAGGTCCTCGCCCAATCCATATTGCGTCGCTGTGCGAGTTTTCAATCAGCCCTCGCCTACTCCACACCCTTGGCAAGTTTTGATCGGATTCGAAGGGAAAAACATCTGGCGCTGCACTGACGATGGCAAAATCATCGATGCTGCGGAAAGCACCGGGCAACTGAGTTCGGAATGCCAGCGGGTAGCCGAAAGGTCCGGGCGGGATTGGCTGGGCTTGATTGAGTTGGATCCTTTGAATGAGATTCCCGAGATCGACATTACCGGCACGGAACATCCTAAAACGATTGGCGGGGTCAAATGCGAGCGATTGTAAGGATTTCAATTCGTGCGCTTTGGCTTGCGCTGAGTGTGCCTCTTGCAAACAGCCCTGCAAGCGCGGACGAATCCGCTGGCTTCTTTGCCACAAGCACCTGTTATGAATGGAGTGAACTGGAAAACCCCTTATCTTTGATCCTGTCCGACCCCGACTTCTGCACCGACAAAACAGACGATTCTGGAAAACGGCGGGCCCGTCAACTTTTGGAAGAAGCGTTCAACGCCTCCAGATTGAATGGGCAAACGTTTGGCGACGATGTTTGTGCTCGAAATCCAGAGACTGGGGAATACTGGCCAGCCGCAGGTCATTACGTGGTGTGGCGCAACTATACGACTGACATCTGGATTCGGGTTGCAGCACTTGAAGCAGACGCACCCGCTGTTGTCCGTGGGCAAAGAATGGCCCGCGAACACACGCTGAACGATGCCAAAGCAACGTTAACCGGTGTGCTCACAAAAGAGACCTTGGAGTGTCTCTATGGTGTAAACGTCGCACGCTACAATCCCATAACTTTCACCTTTTCGGCCGACGAAAAAAGCCGACTAAATTTGGGAATTGAGGCTGGATCCTCTGATTCCATTGGGTCAGTAATCGACGAAGAGTTATTCAAAGATTTTAACGAAAAACTGAAAAAGTTTGGTGAGGACCATAAATCCGAAGAGGCCAGAAAGGATCAACGCGTCGAACGCGCGGCCTATGAGCCTTCCACGGCCGCACAAGCGGCCGAAAAAAAGGCGCGCCAGGAAAGGGAAGCGGCCCAAGCCAGATCCCGCGCCGCCGACTCACATTCTGCGAAAGACGGCGACAGCAATTCAAGCGAATCCTCGGACTCCGTTTCAGACAAAGGTGGATCAAAAAGCGCGTCACCTTCCAGCAGCGGCGACGGCGTTCTTCCCCCTGCTGCGCCAGCCTGGGTGAGTCACGTCGCACAGATGATACTGCGCGCCTACGGGCTTGAACAATATGCACAGTTCGGAGCGCTGGCGCTGATGATGCTCGCGCCTGATCTCATGGAAGAGCTCGCAGCATTTTCAGCCGAGCTTTCAGCAGGGTTGGACAATGATGACCTGAATGCGGTGATGAAAGCCATCAACGAGGCCTACAAAATCGGTGCGATGGCCAATTCTCTATTTTCCAGCATCGAGAACGTCGCTGGTGAGGAAACTTTTGGCGAAGCTTTGACAACTGCCGTCACAGAGATTCGCGACATGCCGCCCGAGCTTAGAAAGGAATTGTCCGAAGAGCTTGGCGAGGATTTTGAAAACATCGCGAAAGTGACCTCCGCACTGTCGGCTGACAATGTTGAGGCGATCTCTGGTGTATTTTCGGAAGAAGCAACCACCGAGATTCTTTGGGACGAAGTCACAAAGCTGGCCGAAGACAAAATTGAAGAGGTCGTCGTTGAAGCAGCGATTGAAAAATTCCAGGAAGAAACCGGTCTGACGATGAGCCCGGACGTTGCGGCGGCCCTTTATCGCGGTGAAACAGACAATGTTGCCCTCGCCCTTGGCAAGGAACTCTTGACCCAGGTCGCAGAGAACGCTGGGCTCAGCGCTGGCGATGTTGATGAAATCTTGGACGGAAATATTCGCTCAGTGGGGGAGCGTAAGGCACGACAGATCGTTGAAGCCGAAATTTCGAACGCTCTGCAATCCGCTGGGTTAGATCCTGCTATTGCCTCCTTGAGCCTGTCTTTGGCTGCAGAGTCTGATCCTGCGGACGCGCTGCTTGATGCGGCGATCAGTGCGCTGCCGCCCGACTATCGCGCTGCGGCGGTCGCATTGGCAAATGGCGATGCCGAAGGCGGGCTTGTGGCGTCGGCAAAGGCCTCGGTTGGCAATTCCATACCTGATGCCGCCAGGGATGCGTTTTTTGACGATGGTGATCTTGTAGCTGCAGCAGAACACATCGTCACAAGTCAGATTAAGCAACTTGCAAGCGCAGCTAACGTGCAAGTGCCAGACGACCTAACCGTGGAAGACTTGGGCACCCTCCCTAGTGCTGCACTTCGGGTTTTGGCAGGCCACGATGGCCCGATTTCCAAAGCTGCGTATCATCTTTTGTCGGGGGGATCGCTGACCGCGGAGCACCTCAACGCCCTCAAGGACTTCGGTACGGCAGAATTGACCAACAGTATTGCAGAGCGCTCGCACGAGTTGGACAAATTGACGGTCAAACTTGCAAAAAGATTGATTGAAAGCGGTCCTCAAACCAAACAAGTGGAACTTGCAGGGTTAGCAAAGAAACTGAAAAGGGTTCAGTCCCTTGATACCCTGATGGTGATCGGGGGGTCGCCAAAGAACCGCGAACAATTGGAGTGGTTGTACCAGCGAGAAGGGCAAGCCGGTTGGCAGGGTGAGTATTGGAATGCCCTGAAAACTGGCGACAGAAACGCACTTCGCGGCGCGACAATGAAAGGCGCATCCGAACAAGGCTTGATTTCGGACCTGGTCAAGGACATCGGACAGTCCGAAATTGTGGATGCGATGGAAGAACATCCCGTTGTTCGGGATCTATTAGGCTCAGACACCGGAGAAATAGTTGCCGCTTTGGCTGATGGCGCAACCGACCCGCTTAGAATGGCACTAAATGCGCGCATCGGAGTACTTGCCGAGGTCGTGGACGACATCGGCGATCCCGAAACGGTGACCAGAAAAATTGGCGATGCCGCGTCACAGGCAATGTCGGGCGCAGTCGCGCAACAATTTATGGGTCCTGAGATCTTTGCCGTCGTGTCGTCCGATGATCCACTTGCGGTCGTGACCAAACTCTCCGCAAACAAAATTGATGAACGCGGTGCCGAACTGCTAAGGAAAATTGTGGATGACGGGCCGGCGGCGCTGGTTGCAAGTTATTCCAATGACCTGAGCACACATCTTGGTCAGACGGCATATGCCTTTCTGATCGTCCAATCGGACACCCGTGGAATTGCGGCAACGCTTGTGCGAGATGCCTTGGAAACCGCATTTGGCGACGAACTGGAACACATCGCGCCAGACGTCTTTGCGCAAACCCCGGATTTGGCAAGTGCGATTACCGCCTTGGACGACACGCTGCGATCTGCCTTGGTTACAACGATTGAACCGGCGTCACCGGATGCCGCCGTGATCCTTGCGACCTGGAATTTGGCCGCGTTAAGCTCGATTGAGGCAAACGTCGGCTCATGGGTCGTCAACAATGACCCAACGTCGGTGATCGACTGGGAACGTGCCCTGATCGATGTTTTGGAGGGCTTGGTGAGGGCCGACCTGTCGGATCCAGATCGCATCAAATTACAGCAAGCACTTCGGTTCGATGCAGCCGTTGAAATTATTCTAACCAACCCTATAGCGACAAGCAACAATGCAAACACAACAATAGCCGCCTTGTCGGATACCATACTTCAAGGCGATGTTGGAGCCGCTCTGGCCGTGGCGCGCACGGTTCGGGATTTTTCCAGTGAACTGGTAAAACACATGAGCAGCGCAGCATTGAAAGAAAGCGGTGCGCTAGAGGAAATTGACGGGCTCGGGGTGGATCCGCTCGACCTCATCACCAGTCCCGACGCGCTGGATCAATTGATCACCGGATTGCAGGACAACGCCGAACAGGAAATCCAAAAAATTCAGGAACAGGCGGATTCGTTTGCCTCAGATGTTCTTTCGGTCGTGACGGCATCAAAACCGGTCGCCGTTGCCGTGTCTGCGCTGCCTGATCACCTGCAACCGCTTGCGCGCGCAATTATTGGTGGGACCGCCCTTGAGGGGCCATTAAAATCCATCGCAACTCATGAGCTCACGCCCCACATCGGTGCAGCCCTTAGCGACAAAATCGTAAACGGGGACCTGTTGGAGCAATTACGCGCCTCCACCACCGACCAGGAATCGCTCGTCCAAATCGCAATAGGCATCCTAACCGATGTGGACCCTACGATTTCAGACCTTGGTGTTGTTTCCTTGGAAACCGTGTTGAGCACAGCCACCGACTCAAAAGGTGCCGCTGTTTTGGCGGGCATGTTCGACAAAGCATCCCAAAGCCAGACGATGGTGTTGGAAACGCTCCTTTCTCAAGCGGTTTCTCCAAACGATGCAAACCTTCGAAGACTTCGCGCAGCGGTCGAAAACCACATCGACATTGGATTGCAAGACGCGGGGGTTCAACAGGTTTTGGCGTCGGTCGAAGTTTTGCAACAGATCGCACGTGCAAATCTACCTGTCGAGGAGGTAGACGCGCTTTCGCCGCTCTTGACGGCGAAAACAATCAATTCCTTTCAGTCCGAAGTCGACAGATTGAACGCGGAAGAAATGCGTAAGCTATCCGCTGCCTTGGATGGCCACCCAGGCGCGTTAATCACATTACAACTGTCAACACAGAACCGAATTTCCGCAACCCCTTCTGTATCCAAAGACGCTGCGCTGACTAACGTATTGGCGATCGCACTAGATCTTGCGGCCGCAGCTCTTGAAAACGAAAGAACCGCTAAATTGATCTTTGGCGACTCGATCGGGTCCGAATTGGAAATCATTGCCCAACTAGTGCGATCGGGCGGCAACCTTAGTGACCATATGCCTTCTGTGGCGGCCGCAGCCAACCAAACTGCACACCGCGCGCAACTTGCCGTAAATTCCGCCGCTTGGCGGGAAATCACCCCCGTTCTGCGAAGTCAGGAAATCTCAACCGAACTTTCCGAGGCGATCCAAACAGCCGCAACTCAAGGCAAACCGGTGCCAGCTCAGCTTGAGGAAAATGCAACCAAGGCGCTAAAATCGGCTGGCCTCGGCGACAAGATGGTTGAGGCACTCGTTCAGGGTAAGCCCAATTCGATCAATCACCTCGCATTTGCGAAACTTTCAAGTGAATTAGCCCGCCCGTCCGTCAATGCAGACGCCGAAAACGCAACCGCCGCGCTGATGGAATACCTTGGCCCCGTTGTCGATCTGACGCGATCTGAAAACCCGTCTTTGGCCAGGGCGTTCGATAACGCACTGGCAAGAAGCAACTGCGCACCGCAAAGTACCTGCGAAAAAGATGCGCTTTTGCTTTTGGGGACAGCACTTAGCGATGAAGAAGCAATGGAATGGATTCATGGCGATGCAGATGTCAGGAACCGCGTGTCCAAGTCCGCATTAGACCGCATTTTTTGCGGCGACCTGCCAAACGACATAGTCTGCGACTTCCGGGATGCCGGTGACGGCCAAAGAGTTCTGATTTTGGATACCACCAGCGACACCCTTGGAAACTCCAGACGCTCGCGTCAGTTGTTAAACAACGAATTCGAGCCCCTCGCACAGTCGTTTGAGGGGCAAGTTGTGGAAACAGCAACAGGCGAACTTCGCGCCGCGGTTTCGAATCTTGGCGTCCAAAACCTTGACGGTGTTGACTCCATCAATGAACTGGTCAGTGGCCTGACCGACAATTCCAAAGGCCTTGAGCAAGCCGTAGAAAATGGGGTTGAATTTCCCGGTACACCGGAGGCCAAGGGGGTAAAATCGCAGGCACAAAAATTACATATCCAACGAAGCAAGCGAATGGATTACTATATTGAACGGTCACGCTTAATCAAAAAATGCCTCGAGTTGGGGTTGGGCGACGAAGCACTTTGCACGGCCTGCACAGCTGACCCCGAAGTCATCAACGGCAAAGGCATCAAGGAGAATGAACAGTGTTCGGTCGTCAACTCCCAGTAAATTTTGCCGCTTCATCGTTTTTGTTGGCAACGTCTGTTTGGGCCCAGGAAGCCACCTTTCCAGAGGTTGAAACGCCCACCGATTTCAAGTTCCACAGCCAAGAAGAGGTTCCATTTGACGATTGGTGCAATGAGGCCGAAGTTGAAGAACCCGAATGCGCCGACCAACTGTTTGGTGGATGCAGGTATCAAAATCCAGTATGTTACGATGCAATAGACGCCTACCTGAGCAAACGCACTGCGGATACCATAAAAAACGCCGAAAACATCTGTCTGAAGGAAGAAGACGCTTGTTCATCTGAGCTTCCTAAGTTCGCCACGCTCATCGACTACCGCGCCTCTCAAATTTCCGGCATGAGTTGCGACAACATCGAGCGTCTCAAAGACGTCGTCAAACTGAACCCTGTCGTCAAGGCCGACGGATGCGACCAGCGGAATTTCTTCAAGCATTTTGCGCGGCTATCCGGTCAACGATGCCAGGTACGCAATCACGTTTCGTCCTGTGAGCGCCCCAGAAATCCACCCGTCCGGCTTCGCTGCAGCCTGAATGCCGAAGAAGTTGATGCGTTATCGACAAAAAACAGAACGCTCTGTTCCTATCGCAATCCTGAAAATGCATCCAAGGTCAAACTGGTATCCTGCGAACGGGACAATAACGGAGAATCCGACGCCCAATGCTTGACGCCCGACCTGATCGAAAAACGGCTGGGGGATGGATGCAAAGAACTGGCCGCCGGTGAATTCGACGATCTTGAGGAATTCGGATCGCCAACTACCATGTCTGTCGTAATAGACGGCACGGCGGATGCAGGGGACGCCTGTCTGTTTGGGGTGGCTCTGACAGGGGAAACATGCGGTCAACCCGACGATGTTTTGCACGTTGCGCCGTCAACCAGATACGAAAGGTCAAAGAACATCACTGATGCCCCGCTGACCAACGTTACGGCGTTCTTTCAGCACGCAAGCGACCTTAGCCAGATTTCTGCGATCCATTTCGATCTGACCGACAAACAGCACGAACATCAAATCATTCCAACCGAACAATTGTTCCCGGGCGCAAATTCAGGGTTTTGTTCCGTCGACGAAATAACGCGCCAGAAGTCCCAAGCTTATCTGATGCGTCGAGTCCTTTTCGCAAAACACTCCACCATCGAATGGGAATCTCCACCAACCATTCGCCCCGGGGGGGCGATCGATTGCGCCACCTTGCCTGGCGAAAACACGCTGTGCTGGAATATGGCGACCAAGTCTAACATCGACGATCTCGACTCATCGGAACGCATTTTGACGTGGCGACCGGACTCGACGCGCCCGGAACTGCCTTTGGAGGAAACGCATCTCAAAACAGGAAGAGAAACCCTAAAAGCCCCCTTCTTTCACCTATCCAGTTTTGAGGAATTCGCGCTTTTTGTGTCCCGTGACGGACAACAAAGGTTTGACGTTTTGGACATTAGACAAACGAGAACCAGAGCCGCTACTTTTGATCAAAAATTCCTAACTAAGCGCTTATCAGATCCCGAGGCCTCAGCAAAAGACAAGTTTGATTGGTGGATAAAGCGCTGGCCCATAACCGCTGGATCAGAACCGGTAGGCTCACCCATTTGCTGGAAAGAAACAGCCGCCGGTGCTTCACGGTTGTTTTGTGGACTCTATGGTGAAGAGACAAGTCCTTGGTACCCGCTTCACACTGACCTACCGAATGAACAAGCTCGGCGTCTCGTCAACGAATTGGACGGCGAAACCAACAGCCGGTTTTTCCAAAGATTGGCGACCCTACAAAAAGAAAACAAGGTTGTGCATTTATCCGATGGGTCGCCCTTGGACGCCTCGTCCATTGTCATAGAAAAACCCGCCGACAATTTTGAGTGGATCACGCATGAGGATCGACGGGTCCCAATTGCAGGCTCCCTTATCACCAAACATTTTCTGGAAGATACTATCGACCTCAAGGCTCAGTTCTATGCCGTCGACAAGGGGGCCGAACAGATAATAGTTCTGCCAGCCAGCTCAAATGCCTACGCCGCGGCTGGAGGAAATGCCCCTACCCATCCGATCATAGCCGAAATGCAAGACTGTCATTTCATCCGGCTTGCCGACCCGACCAGCAGTACGCCGGAAAACTGGACCCATTTGGAGGCATTCTTAGCCATGCCCGAGGCCGACGACTGGTTTAGCCAAACGAACGTCGCCGTGCCGGGTCCGGCGCGTGTGCAGCGCGTGTTGGAGTGTTTGGGTGGAACAAAATCCGCGCCCGATGATTGTGGGTCCAAGAACATAAGGGCTCTTCTCGAACCCGAAAATATTAGTCCCAGCAGCGACGAAAAGGAGCTGAACTGTGGTCCCTAAATCCAAACATGAATCTAAACCAGTGCGTCGCCTGTTTGCGCCAAGTCCCATTTATTCTTGTTTCTATTTTGTCGTTTCCATCCTCGTCACCGTTTTATTGTACTTGTTTGTCAACAATGAAATCTTAGTTCGGACCAAAGACTTGATCGGGACCGATGACGCCGTTGCTCAAATAGTCCAAGTCGAAAGTGCCACGCAATCAAAAACCACGGCTGAAGCTCTACAGACAGTAGACAACGTTAGCGACGTCTTTAAGCTCAGCGTTGCTTGGGATCTCTTCGAAGCACCGTTGCACTACGAAATTTTGGACGAAGAATGCAAATTCACAGACGCTGCCACATTACCAAAATTGAAAGCTTCAGGACTTTTATCCTTGGCAGAGTTTGTCAAAAGACTGGCATGTGTTGAAACAGTCTTTCACGCGAACCCCGACATTCCAATCCTATTAGCGGACAATCTGGGAATCCCAGAAAGATGCGTCATAACCAAACTGACCATTGGACCCGCCCGGCGCGAAGGCAATCAGGTAAGGGATCCGAGTCTCCGTAAACGCGAAGCCGAGGCATTGGCGAACGCCTTAACTTACGCCGTACTTGGCGTCGAACCACGAGAAAATCCGGCAATGCTATGGATGCCAAAATATGCACCACCTCCCGATTTCGGGCGGTTCGCTTCCCAAGAGGTTTCGCGGAATTCGGCTCTTCAGGACCCTAAGCTCTTTAACATGCTGTTTGCTAATGCTGTTCCTGGTGCGGTCTTGGCGGATCCAGAATGCCGCCCAATGCGCGACGTACTTGACGGTTTCTCCATCTCGGTCATTAAAGGATTTGAACAAGTCGTTCAGGACGGCAATGTCTTGCGATGGATTTCTCGGGCCATGAACGGTCCGATCCAGTTCGTGATAATTGTCCTCGCAATTTTTGGCAGTTTACGTTTGATCCTGCGCAGGATTAATCAGGATCGACTTTTTGGCGGACTGCTCAAGCTCCGAGGAAGAGTTCTCCAACGGAGTGACGTATTGAGCCGCTACAATAACGACCTTGCGAGCGCCGAAACAGCGATGCTTCGGGTGCACGACGAAGTCGACCTTGTCGTTGAAAAGTGGCTGTTGGAGATTATTCCGATGATCGGCTTTCTTGGCACCGTCATCGGGATGATCGCTGCAATGGATTTGGTGGGTGTCGTCGTCAGCGCCCGCCCGGGGGCAGAGTTGAATTCGGCCATGGGGGCCATCACAAATGAACTTTCGGTTGCATTCTTCACGACCTTCATTGGTTTGATAGCAGCAATTATCCTCGGAATTTGGAACACGCACCGGTCGGCCTCGGAAGTCGCAGCAATTCGCGATTTTCTGCATGGCAGTTCGAAGGTTGAGCAAGAATCCTCGGCCACAAGCGACAGTCAGAAACCGGAATAAGGTTGATTTCTCATGCGCGGCATCATTTTTCAGGACATCTTTTCGAACCTTTTCCTTGGAATGTTAGTTCTGTTGGTGCTTGCAGTGCGCCTTAGCGGTGAACTAAGAACGGACCCCACACCGCCACTACAGTGCAAAATCCCCTCCAATTCCCTGCAACCCGACTTGGCGGTGGCCTACCATCTGAGCTCGTCAGTGTCTCCGGCAGGAAAAGCAAAGCGAGCTTGGAAATTTTCCGATATAGTCAATAGTCCAGCAACCGTTACGAATGTGTCGATGATCGCAATATATCAGGCCGGATGCGTAACCCATTGCTATAGATGCACGACCCCTCCTTGGACGTTATCAGCCCAGAACAATCAGTTTAAGGTTTCGGGATGTCGCACAGTCCGGTGCGAGGCTGAGAGATGATAAAAGGGGGTCTTTTCATCGCTGACATTCTGGTCAACGCCACTGGCTCGATGATGATCCTGTTGTTTTTGTTTATCGTGAGGCTAAGTCCCTGGCCAGCGCCCGAAGATCCCAGAAGCACCATTCAACCCGTCATGATTGTCGAGATTCAGTCCTCGACAGGCGCAACAACTTTTCCAATTTCCGCCTCTCTGGCGGTTCAAAATGGCAAATCGATAACGGTCACCGATGACGGATCAACAGGTCCGAATGTGGCCCTATCCCCAAGTTTTGGCCCTGAGATCGGGAATTGGGGCGGCGAAATCGAAATCGATTTCATGCGTTTGATCGTGCCCTGTCCACCTCCAACTTCAACCTGGGATTTGAACCTTTTCTTCCCCTCACCAAAAAGCGAACTTCGCGGTGAAATCTCCATCGATATAAGTGTCTTTGCATTCGCTGAAAGCAAAGAGAGCATTGAGTTTAACGGAACAAAGATTAACCAATTTACGGTCAAAGATCTCGCCTTAAATGAAGACGTAGAGCAGCGACTACAATGGAAATTTTTAGAGGAGACCGGATGTGAACCTTAGAAATTCTGCACTCATGATGGTCTATCTCGCAATTTTGGCGATCGTGGCAATCCTTGCATTTGCGACGGGATTTGCGAAGCAGTCGTTTATCTCCGACAGAGTCGCGGTTTTGAACGATGACCTGCGCAAACAACTGCTAACCGACGTCACCGAACAGGTCTCTAGGTTCTGCCAGCCGACGATTCTGTCTGACGGCACCCCCGTTGCAGACGAACAGTTCGACCCAAAGGCCTGGCAAACGATCACCGACATCAATTCTCGACTTTCGGTGGTTCAACACAGCCAGGCGCGCGTAGAACAGGCCTGTCGAGCCATTGCCCAAGATCAGATCATCGAAATGAGCGCCCTACTGGTTGGCGTCAAATCTAGTGTCGAGGCGGTCGTGACCAACCAAGAGAATGTGATTGATCTGGTCAGCGTACCCTGTGAGTCTGGGGGCAATTGCGACCGGGTTGGTATAGGCACTCATCTGTCAGATGTCCCAACCAAATTGCAAAACGCAGCGCAGGAACTGTCCGGACTTGGCCATGGACCGCTGTCGCAACTCCAACGGCAAGTTGACCAGTTAGATGAGGTGATGGGCAAGGGTGACCAACTTATCGAAAAGGGCGACCAGGTTATCAACGCATCATGGAGCCAACTGTCGCAGGTTCAGACCCGTTTGCTGGAAATTTTGTCCGAACAAGAGAGTTTAAAGCTGGAGGTCAAAGCAGATAATCCGGCCATTGTCATCGAATTCGACCGACCATTAGCAACCGATTGCAGCACAATCAACATGGTTATTATGCCCGAAAGGAGAAGCGACAACGCAAGCGGAGATTTTCGGAGCGCAATCTTCTCCGACAACGTTCGGAAGGTCGGGGAAAATACGTGCCAAGTGAAACTCCAAAAATTGCTTTCGGACGAAGAACTCATGGCCCTATTCGATCTGAAAAATGGCGCAACGCTTGAGATTCTAGCGTTTAGAAAGGCCAACAATTCTACAGAAAACACGGTGATAGAATGATGACCAAATTATTCTTTAAAAGCCTATTCTTGACGCTGGTCGGCGCTTCAGCTGTTTTTGCCCAATCTACCCAAGATTCTGATAAGCTCAAAAGCCTTGCAGACGTTTTGGTGGAACTGAGAGAGCTTCCGTTGCTTCTAGCGTCGGATGGCGCCGCAGATTCCCCAAATGTTATGCCAAAATTCTTCGTGACATACGACATGCTCATGGCTGGGGCGACTATCACGGCTTCTGACCCAATCCATTTTGGCGGCAAATGGCTGGACGGATTTCAAGAAGAACTCTGGGGACAAAAAATAGACTGGGACACGTTGCAAAACCCGCATCGCGACATGCCTCGGCGCAACAATTTTGACGATATAATCGTGGAGGCCATCAATCTGCTTGAAGAAATGGCGGAACTTCATGGAGATGTCAGTGATGAAGCCGTTGGCACAGGTGGAACAGATGGCACCGGGGAACATGTGGAGTTCTGCCCCCCGGATTTAGCGCTTTTGGGCGGCTCAACGTCTCAAGCTAACGGCGACAAAGACGCACAATCCACTATTGATGCCACAAAGCTCAACGGTATGCTGAAAAAATTCAACAAGCTTTTGGCTTCTTTGGATATGGCAATCGTTGAAGATGCAGAAGACCAAATGGCCCGCGCGGTGGAGATGTATTTTTGGCACAAGATCGCTGACTATTTTGGCAACCTCCCGCCAGAACCGGATTTGCTAAATTGGTTGAGCACAAAATTTACCGCTGGAACGTCAATTACTTTCGTAAGCGCACTCAACGAAGAAAAAGAAGAATTCACCGCAGAAAGCAATTTGTACACACCAAGACTTGCTTGGGAATCCGCCGAAAACAGCATCGGAACACATAAGTTCTTTCTGAATTCACAAAATGCTTTTGAATTGGATCAATTCTCAAAGACCGGAATCTTCGAAGACATTTTACGCGAAAGAGATGAATTGAGGACACTTATCTCCGTCTTACGCCAATCCGCTGGAGCGGCCATCGGAGAATCGGGTTCTACCGACATCAGCGACGGTACCTCAGCAGATACATCTTCCAAGCCCGCTTGCGTTCCGCAATTGGGTGGAGTTTGGAATAAAATGAATAGTGTAGACGGCGTATACAAAGAAAGGCCGAAAAACTGCGACGAACGGATGATTCTAAGTCATGGAGAGCACGCTAACAATGCATCCCGCCTAGTAGTAAAGGGCTTAATTTTCAAGAATACTATTAAACAAGCCGAAACGGACAAACTGGCCACCGTTCTGGCAAACACAATCAAGCAGAAAGTCAGCAGTGGTCTAGCCGCTGCCGCCGGGTGCAAAGATATGGTCATTTTTGCAGTTGACGGCAAACTTGATGACGGTCTGCTGACCTTGAATTACGCGGATGGTATGCAGCTTGGACGATGGGTGGTAAACCGGGATCTTGCGCAAACTACCGAAACCTTCCTAATCAAATTGGAAAATGGGAAAGCTAAACCGGAAACCAACGCCGAGCGGCATAAGAGGCGTCAATTGGTTTCCTGTAAATTGAAGAATTTCAAGCCGAAAGCAAATGCAACGGCGGCGGAAATGCAAGCGCTGGATTTGATCAAAAAAAACACCACCACTGCGAACTGTCGTTAGGTGTTCAGTTCCGATATCTGGTGGATCGGGTCCACAATGAATCTGTCTGGCTCTGTAGTCTAGATTTTACTGATGCATTCGCAAGGAGTGAGGTCGCTGAGGGTCTTCAGGCCACGCGCGTATTTTAGGCATCGAGGAAGTCGGCCAAGTGAGGTCCATTATGTTGATTGGCGTCGCTTCTGAATCAGGATTTCCAGTGTGTCTAAAGCAGACGCAAAGTCTCCAGAGATGAAAGGCGGCTTTGTCCCGCACTCCCGACCTCGAGTCACGCAACGATCTCGTGGGCGCAGCGAATGGCCGGTTCGGTGTGGCTGCACTTCGGCGCAGTCTGACACGGTGAATGTCCGGTTTGGGGCCGTCTTAGTTTGTGAACAAAAGCGCCCTGTCGTCGGATCATAAGTCAATACAGTCGGCCAGCAGGTCCGCACAAACAGTTCCAATAAATTCGGAGCTGATTGTAACAGTGGGAAACCCGACAGCATCTAGGATACGGAAACACAGAAGTTCTTTTACTACAAGAAACATGGAGCAATCCGAACAATGCATACGATTCGGCGCGCTGTGCGTCAAATTGCAATGATGCGACTGGGATCAAAATTGGTTCTCTCCCCGGGGTATCCCCTTTGGTTCAAAACGAACCGCATCGGACCATGATCGCTTTCCCCGACCCAGTACCGGGACTCATGGCTGTGACCACAAACCCAGGTATGGATTTTTTGCATTCTCACCTCATACCAAAGATCGCTCGCAAACGCGCTGCTAAGAAAACGCTCCGGGTTGCTTTCATGGGTATGCCAAGGCGCGAGTAATTCTCGCGCCGGCAGATGATGTGTCATCACCACCGTCGGGCCAGAATGAGTTTGGTTCAAGACATCAAACAGCGCAGTCTTTTCCTCTCTATAACGTTCCAGCATATCGTCGACTGTGAACTTTGTACCCGGTGCGGTTCGTATTTGGCGGTAGTCTTGAAGGTGTGCAGACAGCATCATTCGTGTCTGCGTTTCTGATCTCGGAAACAGTTGGAGATCTGTCCAAAGCGTCGCTCCGAAAATTCGAACACCAGCAATTTCCGTTGCCGCACCATGGAGTACCCGAACATCTAGGCCTTCAGCGCACAGTTTAGCAAGCTGTCTCTCTTCGTCGGCCAGCAGCTTTGACCAGATTGCCCCATAAGGTTCATGGTTTCCCCAAATGGTGACAACCGGACACTCGTACTTGCGCGCGGCTCGAGCAGGAATATCCAAGTGGCGTCCCATCGTATTGGTATCGCCTGCGATCAATACGCCGGCTATCGGAGAGGTCAGATCGGGTAGCTCAAATCCTTCCCAGAACTCATCGTGCAGATCGCTCCATACCAAGAAATGCGCCACGGAATTCTCCGTATTTTTGGGTTACGCCAGTTAGACTTACACCCTAGCTAGAACTAGGCAGATCTTGGCTCCGCATCCGCCCAATGCCTGTTTTGCGGGAGTTTTTTCGCCCGTCGCGCGGCATCATCGAACGCAACAGGCTTGAAGTGCCAGACGTCAACGCCGACATTCACCGAGTTTCGGGTGCCACGCCAGTTGTTATGGACATGACCAAAGAACTGTAACGCCCCTCTGCGGGCATGATTCCAAGTTACCATTGGGTAGTGGCACAGTGTATTCAACTGGTTTTACGGGCCATCTCGAAGCTCTTTGTAGTTCGAAACGGAATCCCAGGGTAATTCGAGTGTTGGCTCCAAATCGTGGTTTCCGATCACCAAATGCCGCTCTACTCTTGGAAGTTGATTGAAGATTGTCTCGACGTAAGCGCTGTCTTTCGCCTTCGCGCCAAAGGCAAAATCACCCAAAATCCATAGTTGATCCTCAGGTTTGACCAGGTTCCACATATTTTCCAATAAGGCCGCATCCATCTGGGAGACGGATGAGAACGGACGATTGCAGAAACGAAGAATGTTCTCATGGCCAAAATGGGTATCGGCCGTGTACCAGATATTCAACGCTTCTTCCTTCAGATCAGTCAGCTTGCAAAGTCGCGAAACTCTCTTGGTGTATAGTCCAGTGGAAGTACCTTTAGCATAAGCAGTTCCAACGGTAGCTGTGTTTCAGTCCATCTCATTTCTTCCGCGTGGATCACCAAATCGTAACCGCCAAATATATTGGTTTCGACCTGCAAAGAACGTCCGTTCAGGAAATCCCAAAGTATCAGGGGGTTTGGGTACCCAAGGCTGTCTGTATGGTTACTGAAGCCAGCACAGTGCGACACAACTAAAGACAGTGCACCATTCAGTTTTTCCCAAGCTGCTCGGTGTTCGGACGCTTTGAGCTTTTGCTTCTCGCGCTCGAACTTTCGGGCCGAAGCTTTGATAGCGAATACAGGAGCAAACTTGGATTGGAGGGCAGCAATATGGACGGTTTCATTACTTTTCACGATTTGATCCTCATACCTTCCATGAGCAACGGAATTCACAAGTGAATGTAGCTTAAAACCGGTAGAGTTAAAACAGGTGTTCGTCGATAGAATAGTGTGTGAAGAGAACACCCAAAAGCCCACTACGAGACATCGTCGCGCGTAACATGAGGTTACTTCGTGCTGAGCGAGGCTGGTCTCAGGAACGCCTCGCTGAAGAAGCAGGCCTGAATCGCACATACCTGAGTGCCGTCGAGCGTTCTGAGCAGAATATTTCCATAGACAACTTGTTTAGAGTAGCCACGGGTTTGGGTGTCGAGAGTTGGGTACTGTTAAAAGATTAGCAAAACCCGTTCTTAACTTGGTGCCTGCAAAAAGGTTGAAGCTAGGCCATGATTGCTACACTTTCGACGACCACCGCCGGCATTAGCCAGAAATGCTGCGATATTTGGGGTCTCCGCCTTTCTGGCTAATGCTCAGTAGCGCATAACTACAACTTGCCTATCACAGCCCGTTGTATCTGAAGCTAAGTATCTGGTAGATCACAAAGTTACGCCCACCCACTACGGCCGCATAAGTTCTTAAAACAACAATATTTTCGCGACCAGCCAAGTAGACATTTAGTTTGACCATTTGCTGTTTCGCTTTGTCACGAAGTCATCGAGGTGCCAGCGTCGGAAATCCAGGAAACTGCTTTCCCTTACTGCAGCTTAGCACATTTCACTCATCAGTCCTCGTTTTGGCTAAAGTTACATTATCATATGGCTAACTACACTTGGAATAACCACAACTGCGGCAAGTCATGCACCCCTCGATCATTTCCATGCCAAACTGGCCGCAAGATGGGCAGGGTTTGCCACGTGGGGCATCCATGTTGACGACTTGTGCCTGCGGGTCAGACTTCAGACCCATACCCTCGCCTTCAAGAAAACCGATATTGATCATGTGTTGTTCAATCACCCCACCAATCGCGGCGAGGATAGACGGGATATACTTGCCCTTGACCCAGGCTCCACCACGCGGATCAAACACAGCCTTCAGCTCTTCAACGACAAAGGACACATCCCCGCCACGCCGAAACACGGCCGAGATCATGCGGGTCAGCGCCAGCGTCCAGGCATAGTGTTCCATGTTCTTCGAGTTGATGAAAACTTCGAACGGACGCCGACGGCCGCCGATGACGATATCATTGATCGTCAGGTAGATCGCATGCTCGCTATCGGGCCATTTCAATTTGTAGGTTGAACCCTCAAGCGCTTGTGGGCGGTCCAGCGGCTCGGACATATAAATCACATCTCCGCCGTCAATCTCTTGCGGGGCATCGGCGCTTTCGCCTGGTGCGGTGTCGGCGCTTTCCGACACCGTCAGAACCGACCCTGTCACATCGTTGGGCCGGTAGGTCGTGCACCCTTTACACCCCTGATCCCAGGCTTGCATATAGACGTCCTTGAAAGCGTCAAAACTGATATCTTCAGGGCAGTTGATGGTCTTCGAGATTGAACTGTCGATCCATTTCTGGGCCGCTGCCTGCATCTTGACGTGATCGGATGGGCTCAGCGTTTGTGCGTTGACGAAATAATCCGGCAACTCTTTGTCAGCGAACTTGTCGCGCCACATCTGCACAGCATAATCCACAACCTCTTCTTCGGTGCGCGAGCCATCTTTCTGCAGCACTTTGCGCGTATAGGCATAGGCAAAGACAGGCTCGATCCCCGAAGATACGTTCCCCGCATAGAGCGAGATCGTCCCCGTTGGCGCAATCGAAGTCAGCAAAGCGTTACGGATGCCGTGCTCGCGGATCGCGTCACGCACGTCCTCATCCATTTGCAGCATGGTACCACTGGCCAGATATTTCTCGGCAGCGAAGAGGGGAAATGCCCCTTTTTCCTTCGCCAAATCGACCGACGCCAGATACGCGGCGCGGGCGATCGCGTGCAACCAGCGCTCGGTCTGACGCGCCGCCTCGTCCGAGCCATAGCGCAGGCCCAGCATCAGTAGCGCATCGGCCAATCCAGTCACGCCAAGCCCGATGCGGCGCTTGTCCTGTGCTTCGGCCTCTTGTTCGGCCAGAGGGAACTTTGACGCGTCCACCACGTTGTCCATCATGCGCACGGCTGTGGCGACCAACTCCTGCAAAGCGGCCTCATCCAGATGGGCGGCGTCCTCAAACGGTTCCGCCACCAGCCGGGCCAGATTGACCGAACCCAGCAGACACGCTCCGTAAGGCGGCAGCGGCTGCTCACCACAGGGGTTGGTCGCCGCGATAGTCTCCACATAACTGAGGTTATTGGCCTTGTTGATGCGGTCGATGAAGATCACACCGGGTTCGGCATAGTCATAGGTGGCCTGCATGATCTTGTTCCACAGATCGCGGGCCTGAACCGTCTGATAGACCTTACCATCGAACACCAGTTCCCACGGGCCGTCGGCCTTGACGGCCTCCATGAACGGGTCGGTGACCAGCACCGACATGTTGAACATGCGCAGGCGGGCCGGGTCGGACTTGGCGGTGATGAACTGTTCGATATCCGGGTGGTCACACCGCATGGTCGCCATCATCGCCCCCCGGCGCGAACCTGCAGACATGATGGTGCGGCACATCGCATCCCAGACATCCATGAAGCTGAGCGGGCCAGAGGCATCCGCTGCCACACCCTTTACATCCGCGCCACGCGGGCGGATGGTCGAAAAATCATAGCCGATGCCGCCGCCCTGCTGCATGGTCAGCGCGGCCTCTTTCAACATGTCAAAGATACCGCCCATGCTGTCGGGCACCGTGCCCATGACGAAACAGTTGAACAGGGTGACCTGTCGCGCGGTGCCTGCGCCTGCGGTGATGCGACCTGCGGGCAGGTATTTGAAATCCTCCAGCGCCGCATAGAACTTTTCTTCCCAATGGGCCGGGTCATCCTCGACCCGTGCCAGATCGCGGGCGATGCGCCGCCAGCTGTCTTCAACCGTCTGGTCGATGGGCGTACCATCCGCCTGTTTGAAACGGTATTTCATATCCCAGATCTGCTCGGCGATGGGGGCGGCAAAGCGGCTCATTGGTGATTCCCTGTGCTGTACGAGGGGAACAGCCTATCACCTACAACACCTTGATGAAAGCCAATCGTAAGCTACAATATCAAGCAGGCACTCGGGACGACTCTGTGGGAAAGCTGTGGATAAGTACGTAAACCTCATAAAACTCTCGGTTGGCTCCGAAAGCGTCGACACGTTGATGGCATGGCAGGATAGTCGTAAGCCGCTCTATGAAGATGGCTGCCCGCGCCATGTTACCCGCATGTGGCCCAAGCGCGAGGCCGAGATTCTGAACGGCGGATCAATCTATTGGGTGATCAAGGGTGTCGTGCAATGCCGCCAGCGCATCCTGCGGCTGGACGAGGTGCGCGGCGAGGATGGCATCCGCCGCTGCGCCATCGTTCTGGACCCTCAGGTGCACCGCACGCAAAACGCCCTGAAACGTCCCTTTCAGGGGTGGCGCTATCTGAAGCCCGAGGATACTCCGGCTGACTTGCCCAAAGGGCGCGCGCAAGACGACACCCTGCCCGACGATCTGAACCGGGCGCTGGCCGAGATCGGGGTGCTGTAGCTACCGCAGCCGATCCCGAAGTTCGTTCAAAACGGCTTTGGTTTCTGTGTCGCATTTGGCGACCCGGCTGCGCCACAGAGTGGCCTGAGACCGCAGGATCAGCCCATCCGACAGGATTTTCAGGTGATTGGCCCGCAAGGTTTCACCAGTCGAGGTGATGTCGGCGATGGCCTCGGCGGTTTCGTTCATCACCGTACCTTCGGTCGCGCCCTGACTGTCGACCAAAGTATAATCAGCCACACCCGCATCGATCAGAAACTCGCGCACCAGACGGTGATACTTGGTGGCGATGCGCAGACGGTGCCCGTGGGTCTTGCGGAACGCCGCCGCCGCCGCGTCCAGATCATCCAGCGATTCTACATCCACCCAGCAAGCCGGTGTCGCGATGATCAGGTCGGCCTTGCCGAAGCCAAGCTGCGATATCTCTTCGACCTGCTGTTCCCAACGCGGCAGTTTTTCGTGCACCAGATCAATCCCGGTGACACCCAGATGAATGCGCCCCGCAGCCAGTTCGCGCGGGATTTCCCCCGCCGACAGAAGGATCAGCGAAACGCCATCAATCCCCTCGACCTTGCCCGCATATTCCCGGTCCGAGCCACTGCGCGACAGGGTAATGCCGCGCTTTTCGAACCATGCGAAGGTTTTATCCATCAACCGGCCCTTCGAGGGCACGCCCAGTTTCAGGCTCATCGCGTGTCCTCCTCAACCATCAGCATCAGATCGGGGCGCAGAACGCCGCCCACTGCAGGAATTTCTGCACCGCCACCCAATTGCCAGGTCAGTGCGTCATAGCGCCCGCCGGTTGCAATCGGCGGCAGGTCGGCACGGCCTTCAGCATAGAAACCAAAGACAAACCCGTCATAATATTCCATCGAGGTCCGGCCATAGGCGGCCTCGAAGTCCAGCTGGTCAACATTGACCCCACGGGCCTGCAGGGCTGCAATCCGGGCCTCCAGCCGGTCCAGCGCCGGGGTGATCTGAGGCAGATCAACGGCCACATCGCGCAGTTGCTCCAGCGCGAAAGGCATGGTTTCGCGCACATTCAGCAGCGTTTCCAGCCCAACCAGTTCATTGTCCGAAATCGGAGGCGTCTCGCGATCCGCCCGCAGCGCCTCGATCCGGGCCTCAATCTCGGAGGCACGTCGCTTCCCGATCATGGGCGCGTCGAAAGCCATCGGGTTTTCAGCATCCAGCAACTCAGCCCTGAGTTCCGGTTCAGGTTTGCGACCTGCAAACCGATCAAGCAGAAGGCGGAACCGGCGCGGGCGCCACAGGTGACGCATGAGGGCAGTTTTACGGCGTTCAGTCGTGCGTAGCCCGGCAACAGCCGCCCTCAGTATCCCGATATCGCCCGTCGCAGCGCGCAGGGGCAGCCCACGCAATTGCAGCGCAAACAGCGAAAATACCTCGGCATCAGCCCCGGCCAGATCGTTGCGGTCGAACACCTCATACCCGACCTGAATGAACTCATTGGCCCGATCCGGGTCATGCTCCTGACGGCGGAAAACCTCGCCGGAATAGGTATAGCGCGCGGGCTCGGCCCCCTCGCGCATATGCATCTGCACCACGGGCAGGGTGAAATCCGGGCGCAACATCTGCTCGCCCCGCAGCGCGTCCGAGGTCACATAGGCGCGCGCGCGGATATCCTCGCCATATAGGTCAAGCAGCGTTTCAGCTGGCTGCAACAGAGGCGTATCAACCACCTGCGCGCCTGCGGCCTCGAACCGGACACGCATCATCGCGGCGCGGGCCTGTATCTGGGAACGGTTGGCCATGGATCAGTCCTGACTGTCCAGAATTTCGCGCACCTTGGCGACCAGATCACCGCGCGGCACTTCGAACTGGCTGGGGCGTTCTTTCCATTCCTCCAGCGTGGCGCTTTCAGCGATCTTGGCCCCAAGGATCAGGTCCTTGATCTGCACGATCCCGCCCGCCTTTTCATCGCCACCTTCGATCACCGCAATCGGCGCGTTCCGCTTGTCTGCGTATTTCAGCTGATTGCCAAAGTTCTTGGGATTGCCCAGATACACCTCGGCCCGGATACCGGCATTGCGCAGTTCCGCCACCATCGCCTGATAGTCCGCCATGCGGTCGCGATCCATAACAGTGACAACCACAGGCCCCGTGGCCTGCGCGCTGATCCGTCCTTTTTCGCGCAGAGCGGCCAGCAATCGGTCAACACCGATGGAAACACCGGTCGCGGGCACTTCCTGCCCGGTAAAGCGCTTGACCAGATCGTCATACCGACCACCGCCCGAGACCGATCCGAATTGCCGCTTGCGGCCTTTCTCGTCAAAAATCTCGAACGTCAGTTCAGCCTCGTAGACCGGCCCGGTATAATACCCGAGGCCCCGCACAACCGATGGGTCGATCTCGATCCGATCCGCACCATAACCACCTGCGTCCAGCAGGGCACCGATCTGTTCCAATTCGGCAATGCCGTCCGCACCGATCTTGCTGTCACCCACAGCCGCGCGCAAGTTGGTCAGCGTTCCGGCGGTATCGGCGGCTTTTGAGGTCAGGAATGCGATCACAGGCTCGGCCTGATCATCGCTGAGGCCCACACCATCGATGAACGCACCCGAGGCGTCCAGACGGCCTTTGGTCAGCAACTCGCGCACACCGGCCTCGCCCACCTTGTCGAACTTATCGATCGTGCGCAGGACATTATCGCGGGCGCTGACGTCTTCGCCCAGACCCATCGCTTCAAGCACACCGTTCAGCACCTTGCGGTTGTTAACCCGCACCAGATAGTCGCCGCGCGGAATGCCGACGGTTTCCAGCGTATCCGACAGCATCGCGCAGATTTCGGCATCCGCCGCCATCGAGGCCGTACCCACCGTATCCGCATCACACTGATAAAACTGGCGATACCGCCCCGGCCCGGGCTTCTCGTTCCGCCAGACCGGACCCATCGCATAACGGCGATAGGGCGTGGGCAGATCATTGCGGTGCTGCGCATAGACACGGGCCAAAGGCGCAGTCAGGTCATAGCGCAGAGCCATCCAGTCGCCATTGCCGCCCTCGTCGAATTCCTGCCACGCAAAAACGCCCGCGTTCGGGCGATCGACATCGGGCAGGAACTTGCCCAGTGCCTCGACAGTTTCGGCCGCGCTGCTTTCCAGCGCATCGAACCCGTAGCGATGATAGACGCCAGCAATCGTCCGCAGCATCTCGGTGCGCTGCGAGACTTCCTGGCCGAAATAGTCGCGGAACCCTTTCGGCGTTACGGCCTTGGGGCGGGGCTGTTTCTTGGGCTTGGCCATGAGGGACGTCCTTGGGCGTATAGTGTTCCGCGCGCGGTCTATCCCATGGCTTGCATCGGGGCAAGACGGGGTTTCGCTGGCATTGATGTCACAGGGCCGCTAAGAGACGCGCTTAAGGAGAGCCCCATGCAACATCTGGAAGAACAGATCGCCCATCTGACCCGCACGGTAGAAGAGCTGAATACGGTTGTCACAGGCCAGCAGGATGAGATCGACCGCCTGACCCGCCGCGTCGAGATGCTGATGCGGCGCGAGGCTGAGCGCGCGCAGGAAGGCTCGGGCGGGGTCGTCTTCGGCGACGAACGCCCGCCGCATTACTGAACGGTCAGAGACCCAGAGTTGACTTCACCGCATTATCAACCACACCACCCAGAAGCGCGTTCTTGTCTGCAGCGCAGCCCTCGGACAAAGCGGCGATGAAGGTTTCGCGCAGCTGGGCTTTTTCCTCGTCAGTGCTCGCGTGATCTTCGATATTGATCTGGCGGTTGTAGATTGACAAGGCCGCCATCTTTCCAACAACGGCCACCACAAATTCTTCGTCCCCATCCGCCTCTTCCGCGATCGAGGCGCATGTGTAGTGCATCACCGGCAAGGCATCCTGCACCATCTGTTCAGCGGCTTCATCCGCCCAGGAAAATGCCGGAACCATCAGGGCTGCGGCTAAAACGGTGGATTTAATGACAGTATCATGCATGGCGATCATTTCCAGTTATGTCCGATAATCGCACCGGCAACACCACCGATCGCTGCCCCTTTGCCGTCCCCGACCAACGCGCCCACACCTGCGCCGACCAAAGCGCCCGTCAGCGTGTTTTTCTTTTTCTTGTCGTCCGCATGGGCCGCCGTGGACAAGGCCAATGCGCATGCCATCGCCAATGAAAGTACCTTGAAAGCATTACCTGAACTTGTCATTTCGGAAACCTCCTGTGAAATGACCCCAAAGGTTGTTCGTTCAGCCTAGCCGGGCACATCCTCTGTGGCAACAAATCCGGCGCGAAATCAGATTTCCTCGATCTCTGATATCCCTTCCAGCGATTTGAGCGCACCCTTGATCTGGGGGTTGATCGCATAGTTTCTGCCCAGATCCATCTCGACCTCTCCCGGTAGCCCGGGATCGAAGAGACACACATAGACCGGCCCCTTGGCGGCCCGCTTGACCGAGGTTTCAGCCTCTTCCAGCACCGTGGCCATTGTGGGCAACACCGCTGCATCTTCGACGAAAACGCGCAGCCCCGTTGCCCCGGCCTCGGCCACGACCGCATCAACGGGGCCAACGGATCGGCCCAGCAGTTTGAGCTGATCAGCCTCCATCGTCGCCTCGGCGGTCAACACCACCTGCGCGCCGGTCTCCAGAAACTCGCGCGATTTTTCCAGCGTTTCCGAGAATAACGTCACCTCAAAGGCCCCCGTTGGATCGGACAGCTGGGCAAAGGCAAACCGGTTGCCGCGCGCCGATTTCCGCTCCTGCCGCCCGGCGACAACACCTGCCATCTTGGCGATCAACGGACCTGACCGGGCCTTTTCCATCACCTCATCCAGCGTCAGCACCTGCTTGCGCTTCAATGCGGGCATATAATCATCCAGCGGGTGACCTGAGAGGTAAAAGCCAATGGCCTTGAACTCTTCGCTGAGACGTTCGGCGGGCAGCCAGTCGGATGATGGCGACAGGCGCGGCTCTGGCAGGTCATCGCCTGCCTCACCAAACAGAGAGACCTGGTTAGAGTTCTTCTGTTCGTGGATCGCCGCAGAATACTGCACCAGCGGATCAAGGCTTTCAAACACCCGGCGGCGGTTCTTGTCGAGTTGATCAAACGCCCCGGCCCGCGCCAGCATTTCCAACGGGCGTTTGCCGACTTTCTTCAGATCGACCCGGCGGGCAAAATCAAAGAGGTTGACGAAAGGCTTGCCCGCACGCCCCTCGACCACAAGGTTCATTGCCTCGACGCCCACGTTCTTGAGCGCGCCCAGCGCATAGACCAGTTCTCCGTCCACCACATCAAAGGTCGATTGCGACCGGTTCACGCAGGGTGGCACGTAGGGCAGATCCAGCCCTTTGCGGACCTCTTCGAAGTAAACCGCCAGCTTGTCAGTCAGATGGATATCGCAGTTCATGACGCCTGCCATGAACTCAACCGGGTGGTTCGCCTTCAACCAGCCGGTCTGATAGCTGACCACAGCATAGGCGGCAGCATGCGATTTGTTGAAACCGTAATTGGCAAACTTGTCCAGCAGGTTCCAGACCTCGGTCGCCTTGGCCTCGTCCACATCATTCTCGGCCGCACCTTTAAGGAATTTGGGCCGCTCGGCATCCATCGCCTCTTGAATTTTCTTACCCATCGCGCGGCGCAACAGGTCCGCACCACCAAGGCTGTAGCCCGCCATTTCCTGTGCGATCTGCATCACCTGTTCCTGGTAGACGATGATGCCTTGGGTTTCGTCCAGAATGTGGTCGATAGAGGGGTGCAGCGTGTCGCGTTGGCTCAGCTTGTTCTTGACCTCGCAGAACTTGGGGATGTTCTCCATCGGGCCGGGGCGGTAGAGGGCGACGAGGGCGATGATATCTTCGATACAGTCCGGCTTCATCCGCTTGAGCGCATCCATCATACCCGAGGATTCCACCTGGAACACCGCCACCGTTTTGGCCGCTGAATAGAGCTTGTACGTGGCCTCATCATCCAGCGGGATCGCGTTGATCTGGTTCACGGCCCCGTCGGCGGGTTCATAAAGCTCTGTGCCGTCCGGGGCGATGTGCAAATCCCGCCCGGATTTGAAGATCAGGTCCATGGCGTTCTGGATTACGGTCAGGGTTTTCAGGCCCAGAAAGTCGAACTTCACCAGCCCCGCCTGCTCCACCCATTTCATGTTGAACTGGGTCGCGGGCATATCCGAACGCGGGTCCTGATAGAGCGGCACCAGCGCGTCCAGAGGCCGGTCCCCGATCACCACCCCCGCCGCGTGGGTCGAGGCATTCCTTAGCAACCCCTCCACCTGCTGGCCATAAGTGAGCAGCCGTTCCACCACCTCTTCGCTGCGCGCCTCGTCACGCAGGCGGGGTTCATCCTTCAGCGCCTTTTCGATCGACACGGGTTTGACCCCTTCGACCGGGATCATCTTGGACAAACGGTCCACCTGCCCGTAAGGCATCTGCAAAACGCGGCCGATATCGCGCACGGCGGCCTTCGACAGCAAAGCCCCAAAGGTGATGATCTGCCCCACCTTGTCGCGCCCGTATTTCTGCTGCACGTAGCGGATCACCTCTTCCCGACGATCCATGCAGAAATCGATGTCGAAGTCGGGCATCGAGACGCGTTCGGGGTTCAAAAACCGTTCGAACAGCAGGGAATAGCGCAGCGGATCAAGGTCGGTGATCGTCAGCGCATAAGCCACCAAAGATCCCGCACCCGACCCGCGCCCCGGACCAACCGGGATATCCTCGTCCTTGGCCCATTGGATAAAATCCGCCACGATCAGGAAGTAGCCGGGAAAGCCCATGCCCTCGATGATGCCAAGCTCGAAATCCAGCCGTTCCTGATACTCCTCAGGCGTCACCGCATGCGGGATCACCGCCAGACGCTTCTGCAAACCCTCGTTCGCGATGCGGCGCAATTCCGCCACCTCGTCATCGGCAAATTTCGGCAGGATCGGATCGCGGCGATAGGCCATGAAAGCGCAGCGCTTGGCAATCTCGACGGTGTTCTCGATGGCCTCGGGCAGATCGGCGAACAGGGTCACCATTTCCTGCTGCGACTTGAAATAGTGCTGCGCGGTCAGGCGCCGCCGGCCTTCCTGCTGATCGACATAGGCCCCCTCGGCAATGCAGATCAGCGCATCATGCGCCTCATACATGTCCGAGGTCGGGAAATAGACGTCATTGGTGGCGACCAGAGGCAGGTCCTTGGCATAAGCCATCTCAACATGGCCCCGCTCGGTCAGGCGTTCGGCTTCGGGCTGACCATCTTCACCCGGGTGGCGCTGCAATTCCATATAGAGCCGATCCGGAAACATCCCCGCCAAACGGTCCACCAAAGCCTCAGCCGCCGGGCGCTGCCCTTGCTGCAACAGATGCCCAACCGGTCCGTCGGGCCCTCCGGTCAGGCAGATCAGACCATCGGATCGGTCAGCCAGTTCCTCCAGCGTGACCTGCGGCAACTGCCCTCCCTTATCCACATAAAGGCAAGAGCTCAGCTTCATCAGGTTCTCATATCCAAGCTCGGACTGCGCCAGCAGCACCAGCGGCGCAGGCGCTTTGGGCTTTTCCCCGGGTTGAGCCTGCACATAAGTCAGATCAACCTGACACCCCATGATCGGCTGCACGCCCGCCCCGCTGGCTGCCACAGAAAACTCCAGCGCCGAGAACATGCTATTGGTGTCCGTCACTGCGACGGCGGGCATCTCCATCTGTTCGCACAGGCCAGGCAGCTTCTTCAGCCGCACGGCCCCTTCCAACAGGGAATATTCGGTGTGAACGCGGAGGTGAATGAATCGGGGAATACTGCTCATTCCTCTACGCTACCCCAGCCAGCGACGCGGCAAAAGCGGGAACCGGCGCTCCGGAATGTCAAAAAAATCACCCCGGATTATTCGGCTTTTTCAGAAGGTGCTTCGGACATCACGGCATTCCTGAATCGGAAAACGCTTTAATTTCAAATAGCTGAATATCAGACACTCCTGCCAAATCGCAACCGGCCAAGCCTGACACACCATCATAGGGGCAGTTTTTCTTGCCAGACAAGTCCCGCTATTCCTAACATCAAACGGCAAGCTATCCGCCCGCCACTCTTTCTACGTCGCATCGAAGGAGGGCACCAAGGGGCGCAACCGGGTAACGCGACGGGTTTCTCGCATGAACATCACGTTTCTTCTGAACGGAGAGACAGTGGACCTGGCGGATATCGATCCGACAGCCACCTTGCTTGACTGGCTGCGCGAAGATCGCGGCCTGACCGGCACCAAAGAAGGTTGCAACGAAGGCGACTGCGGGGCCTGCACCGTCATGGTAATCGACGAAAACGGCCCCAAGGCCCTGAATTCCTGCATCCTCTTCCTGCCGCAACTGCATGGCAAGGCGATCCGCACCATCGAAGGTGTCAGCGGCCCCAATCAGACCGCCCATCCGGTCCAACAGGCCATGGTCGACCTGCACGGGTCGCAGTGCGGGTTCTGCACCCCGGGCTTCATCATGTCGATGGTCGCTGGCCACGCCAGTGGCGCAACCGACCATGACACTCAATTGGCGGGCAACCTGTGCCGCTGCACCGGCTACGCCCCGATCATCCGCGCCGCCCGGGCCGCCGCAAACCAGCCAGTCCCCGAATGGATCACCACCGACCAGGCCTTCTCTTGTTCAAAAATACCTCGGGGGGAGGCCGCAGGCCGGGGGGCAGAGCCCCCCACCCGTCTCCTGCCCCAAAACGCTGATGATCTGGCCGCGCTCTACCTTCAAAACCCAAACGCCACCCTGGTGGCTGGCGCAACTGATGTGAGCCTGTGGGTTACCAAGCAGCTCCGCGATCTGGGCCCCGCGATCTTCCTGAACCACTGCAGCGACCTGAAACAGGTCACGATAAGCGACAAAGAAATCCGCCTCGGGGCCATGGTCGATATGAACCATATGCGCAAGGCGCTGGCTGACCTTCATCCCTCATACGCCGAAATGATCCGGCGCTACGCCAGCGTTCAGGTGCGCCACGCGGCCACGGTCGGTGGCAATATCGCCAATGGCTCTCCGATCGGAGACAACCCGCCCGCCCTGATCGCCCTGAACGCCACATTGCATCTGCGCAAGGGCGATGCGCGCCGCTCTATCCCGCTGGAAGAGTTCTTCCTGGACTATGGCAAGCAGGATCGCACCCCCGGCGAATTTGTCGAGGCGGTCAGCGTCCCGCGGCAACCGGATCACCTGAAATGCTACAAGCTCAGCAAACGCTTTGATCAGGACATCTCGGCCGTGTGCGGCTGTTTCAACATCACCGTGTCAGACGGCATCGTCTCGCAGGCGCGCATCGCCTTTGGCGGCATGGCCGGAACCCCGAAACGGGCATTGAGTGTCGAGGCCGCGCTGATCGGCAAGCCATGGACGGCTGAAACCATTCAGGCCGCATTGCCCGGTTTTGACAAGGATTACGCGCCCCTCACGGACATGCGCGCCTCGGCCGTGTATCGCCTGAAGACGGCCAAAGCGATGCTGGAACGCTACTATCTTGAAGATCAGGGCGAGATCACCAACGTGCTGGAGGTAACGTCATGAGCGTGACCACCCCCCTGCCCCATGACGCAGCGCCACTGCATGTTTCAGGCACTGCGCGATACGTGGATGATATCCCGACCCCGAAAGGCACACTGCATCTGGCATTTGGCCTCAGCCCGATCGCCAAGGGTACGATCACTTCGATCGACCTGTCTGCGGTGCGGGCTGCCAAAGGCGTGGTCATGGTAATGACAGCCGAAGACCTGCCCTTTGCCAATGATGTCTCGCCATCGATCCATGATGAACCGCTGCTGTCCGATGGCACCGTCCACTATGTTGGCCAACCCGTCTTTCTGGTTATCGCCACCAGCCATCTGGCCGCCCGCAAGGCAGCACGGCTGGGTCAGGTCGACTATGCCGAAGAAACCCCGATTCTGACGGTCGAAGAGGCTTTGGCCGCCGACAGCCGCTTTGAAGACGGTCCGCGCATCTATGCCAAAGGCGATGCCGATGCGGCCATCGCCGCCTCGACCCATGTCATTGAGGACAGTTTCGAGATCGGCGGGCAAGAGCATTTTTATCTGGAAGGTCAGGCCGCACTGGCGGTCCCGAATGAAGGCGGAGATATGTTGGTGCACAGCTCCACCCAGCACCCGACCGAGATCCAGCACAAGGTCGCGGATGCCCTGGGTGTTCCGATGCACGCCATCCGGGTTGAGACGCGTCGCATGGGCGGAGGCTTTGGCGGCAAGGAAAGTCAGGGCAATGCGCTGGCCGTGGCCTGCGCCGTAGCGGCGCGTGCGACGGGCAAGGCCTGCAAGATGCGCTATGACCGCGACGATGACATGATCATTACCGGCAAACGCCACGCGTTCCGGATTTCGTACCGCGCCGGTTTTGACGAAAACGGTCAAATTCAGGGCGTTTCATTCCTGCACTACGCAATCTGCGGCTGGGCCCAGGACCTGTCTTTACCAGTCGCCGACCGCGCGATGCTGCATTCGGACAATGCCTATCTGCTGCCCAACGCACGGATTGAAAGCCATCGGTTGAAGACCAATACCCAATCCGCCACCGCCTATCGCGGGTTCGGAGGACCGCAGGGCGTGGTGGGTATCGAACGGGTCATGGACCATGCAGCACATATGTTGGAGCTGGACCCGGCCGAGCTGCGTCGGAGGAACTATTATGCAGCCCCGTCGCGGGGGGGCTCTGCCCCCCTAGCCCCCCGGAGTATTTCGGAAAAGATGAAGAATACCACGCCTTACGGGATGGAGGTCGAGGATTTTGAACTGCATGGCATGACTGAACAGCTGTTGAAATCCAGCGACTACGCAGCGCGTAAGACAGCCATTGAGGCATGGAACGCCGAGAACAGGGTGATCAAGAAGGGTATTGCCTTTTCTCCAGTCAAGTTCGGTATCTCGTTCACATTGACCCATCTCAATCAGGCGGGGGCGCTGGTGCATGTGTATCAGGATGGCTCGGTCCATCTGAATCATGGCGGCACGGAAATGGGCCAAGGTCTGTTTCAGAAGGTCGCGCAGGTGGCTGCAGCGCGTTTTGGCATCCCGTTGGAGATGGTGAAAATCACCGCAACCGATACGGCCAAGGTGCCCAACACATCGGCCACGGCGGCATCTTCGGGCAGTGACCTGAACGGCATGGCTGTAAAAGCAGCCTGTGATACGATCCGTGACCGGATGGCCGCCTATCTGGCCGAACGGCATCAGGCCGACCCGTCAGCCGTTGTCTTTGCCGAGGGGCGGGTTGTGGTCGGTGGTGAGAGTTACAGCTTTGCCGAAGCTGCCGCACTGGTCTATCAGGGCCGGGTCAGCCTGTCGGCAACCGGTTTCTACAAAACCCCCAAGATTGAGTGGGACCGGATAAAGGGTCAGGGCCGTCCGTTCTTTTATTTCGCCTATGGCGCCTCGGTAACCGAGGTCGCCATCGACATGCTGACCGGTGAAAATCGCATTTTGCGCACGGATATCTTGCACGATGCCGGGGCATCGCTGAACCCTGCTCTGGACATTGGGCAGGTCGAAGGCGGTTATGTACAGGGCGCGGGTTGGCTGACCACCGAAGAGCTGGTTTGGGACGGCAAGGGTAATCTGCGCACGCACGCGCCCTCGACCTATAAAATACCGGCCTGTTCTGACCGGCCCGACATCTTCAACGTGGCGCTTTGGGATGGCGAGAACCGCGAAGAGACAATCTATCGATCAAAAGCGGTGGGTGAGCCGCCTTTCATGCTGGGCATCTCAGCGTGGTTGGCCCTGTCGAACGCGGTGGCAGCCTGTGGCAACCGCTACCCGGCGCTGGATGCGCCCGCCACAGCCGAAGAAATCTGGCACGGCGTTCAGCGGGTGAAGGGAGGTATCTGATGGGATTTGATCTTGAGGCTTTGAGGGAGGCGGTCAAAACCCATGGGAAAGTGGTCCGGGTTGTCATCGCCCGGATCAAGGGATCATCCCCACGCGAGGTCGGGGCTGCGATGCTGGTCTGGAAGGATGGCCAAAGTGGCACGATCGGCGGCGGGACGCTGGAGTTTCAGGCCACAGAAGTCGCGCGTTCCCAGACAGAGCCGGTTCGGTTGACCCGGCATGCACTCGGGCCCGATCTGGGGCAGTGCTGTGGCGGGGTGGTCTCGCTGGTGTCCGAACTGTACGATGCCGCGTCCGTTGCCCGTTTGACAGGCGAGGTTGTCGCAAGGGCCGTGGCACCAGGTTTCGATAAGGAGAAGCAACCGGAGTCCGGTGCCCAGCCGCTGGCAGTCAGGCGGATTCTGGCCCGGGCCCGTAATCAGGGCGTCCGGCCCGCACCTCAGCTGGTTGATGGCTGGCTGATCGAGCCGGTGCATAAACCAGCCCGTGATCTGTGGATCTGGGGGGCTGGCCATGTTGGCCGCGCCTTGGTGGAGGTTCTGTCACCGCTGCCGGATCTGGCGATTACCTGGGTTGATACCAGCCCGGAACGATTTCCGGAAACGGTGCACAACGGCGTGACAATCGTTCCGGCTGCAAAACCCGGAGAACTGGCAGGGCATGCGCCAACCGATGCGGAGCACCTTGTGCTGACATATTCACACACTCTGGACCTTGAATTGTGCAACCGGCTGCTTTTACACGATTTCCGCTTTGCAGGGCTGATCGGCTCGGCTACGAAATGGGCACGGTTCCGGTCACGGCTGGCTGCACTTGGCCATTCGCCCGAGCAGATCAACCGGATCACCTGCCCGATTGGTGAACCGGGTCTGGGAAAACACCCGCAGATGATCGCCGTTGGTGTCGCATCCCAATTGCTGCGTCCGGCCCGGCAGAATGATTTGAAGAAGGACCTGAGCGCGTGACCACTCCTCTGTTAAGTTTGCAAGGGCTGACCAAGGCCTATCCCGGTGTTGTGGCCAATGATCAGGTGTCGTTTGACATCGGTGAGGGTGAGGTTCACGCCCTGCTCGGCGAAAATGGCGCGGGGAAATCCACGCTGGTCAAGATGATCTACGGGTTGGTGAAACCCGACAGCGGCATCATGCAACTGCGCGGGCAGCCCTTTGCGCCGCCCGAGCCCCGTGCGGCCCGCGCTGACGGGATCGCGATGGTGTTTCAGCATTTCTCGCTGTTTGATGCGCTGAACGTGGCCGAGAACATCGCGCTTGGGATGGAAAACCCACCCTCGATGGGTGATCTGGCCTCGCGCATCCGCGACGTTTCCGAGACCTATGGCCTGCCGCTGGACCCGTATCGCACGGTTGGCGATCTTTCTGCCGGAGAGCGTCAGCGGGTCGAAATCATTCGCTGCCTGCTGCAGGATCCCAAGTTGCTGATCATGGACGAGCCGACCTCGGTTTTGACGCCGCAGGAGGTTGATATCCTGTTCGAAACACTGAACAAGCTGCGGTCTGAGGGCACCTCGATCCTCTATATCTCGCACAAGCTGGAAGAAATCCGCACCTTGTGCGACCACGCCACGATTTTGCGGCTGGGCAAGAATGTGGGTGAATGCATCCCGGCCGAAACTTCGGCGCGGGATATGGCCGAGATGATGGTAGGAGCGACCTTGCAGACCCCTGAACGCGCAGGGCGCGAGTTTGGTGAGGTTGCGCTGGATGTCAGCGGGTTGTCTGTGCCATCCCCATCGGAGTTTGGCACTGCGCTGAAAAACGTCCACCTGACAGTGCGTAAAGGTGAAGTGTTGGGGATTGGCGGTGTCGCCGGCAACGGACAGGATGAGTTGCTGGGTGTGTTGTCAGGAGAAATCCAGACACCTGCCGATGCAATCAGGTTTAACGGTCAGCCCATTGGCAAGCTGGGCCCGACCGCACGGCGCAGGCTTGGTGTGCTGACCGCACCCGAGGAACGTCTGGGCCATGCAGCCGCGCCGGATATGAGCCTGGTCGAAAATGCCCTGCTTACCGGGTCGGTTCGTGAGGGTCTGGAAAGCAATGGCTTTCTGAAATGGGCCGATACCAGAAGCTTTGCCGAGAAGATCATAAGCGCATTCGACGTCCGCACGCCGGGACCTGAAAATGCGGCGCGGTCACTTTCGGGCGGGAATTTGCAGAAATTCGTCATCGGGCGTGAAGTGTTGCAGAACCCGGATGTCCTGGTGGTGAACCAACCCACATGGGGTGTGGACGCTGCGGCGGCGGCCTCGATCCGGCAGGCTATTCTGGATCTGGCCGCAAAGGGGAGCGCGGTCATCTGCATCTCGCAGGACCTCGACGAGCTGATGGAAATCTCGGACAGTTTTGCGGCCCTGAACGAAGGCCGCCTGAGTGCCCCGCGCCCGACCACCGGCCTGACGGTGGACGAGATCGGCCTGATGATGGGCGGTGCGCACGGCATGGAGGTGGCGCATGTGTGATCTGTGGTGCCGCCTTCGGCGAGAGTATTTGAAAAAAGATGAAGAAATCAGGGGGATGAGCGGATGATTGTGTTGGAGAAGCGGCCTCAGCCATCCAAGGCGTGGTCCTATGCGACCCCTTTGGTGGCGGTGCTGGCGACGATGGTCTTTGGCGGCATTTTGTTCGCCATTCTGGGTAAAAACCCGATTGAGGCCATTGGCACGATTTTCTGGGAACCCCTGTTTGGCGAGTTCGCCTTTTACTATCGCCCCCAGCTGCTGGTCAAAGGCGCGCCTTTGGTGTTGATCGCCATCGGCCTGTCGCTGGGTTTTCGGGCCGGTATCTGGAATATCGGAGCCGAAGGGCAATACATCATGGGGGCCATTTTTGGCGCGGGCGCTGGTCTGGCGTTCTACCCGCTGGAGGCGTGGTACATCTTTCCGGTCATGGTGATCGCAGGCGCATTCGGCGGCTGGTTGTGGGCGATAATCCCGGCTTTTCTGAAGGTGCGCTTTGGTACCAACGAAATTCTTGTGTCATTGATGCTGGTTTACGTGGCTGAGCAGATGCTGGCCTCGGTTTCGCTGGGGCTGTTGAAGAACCCTGAAGGTTTTGGCTTTCCCGGCTCACGCAACCTGCAGCAATATGACAGTGCACATAATGCCGAGCTGATCGCCGGATCGGGGATGCATTGGGGTGTGGTGACTGCGTTGATTGCGGTGATCTTTGCCTATGTCCTGCTGAACCGGCACATGCTGGGGTTTCATATTCGCCTGACCGGGGAAGCGCCCCGGGCTGCGAAATTTGCAGGTGTGAACCCGGCGCGGCTGATCCTGTTCTGCCTGGGCCTGTCGGGCGCTTTGGCCGGGCTTGCGGGGATGTTCGAGGTTTCCGGCCCCTCGGGTGTGGTCAGCATCGACTTTAACGTGGGCTATGGCTTCACCGCGATCATCGTGGCCTTCCTCGGTCGCTTGCACCCGGTGGGCATCCTGCTGGCCGGGGGCCTGATGGCGCTGACCTATATCGGCGGGGAAATCGCGCAGTCTCAGCTGGGCCTGCCCGCTGCCGCCATTCAGGTATTCCAGGGGATGCTGTTGTTTTTCCTGCTGGCTTTCGATCTTCTGACCAACTACCGCATCCGTGCGGCCCACAGCGAGGTAGCGTGATATGGATCTTGGTGAGATTAACCCCATCCTTCTGGTCGCCTCGCTTATGGTGGCTGCAACCCCTCTGCTGCTGGCCGCGATCGGAGAGCTGGTCGTCGAGAAAGCAGGTGTTCTGAATCTGGGGGTCGAAGGTATGATGATCGTGGGCGCGATCAGCGGTTTTGCGATCTCGGTCGAGACCGGCTCGCCCT
This sequence comes from Rhodobacteraceae bacterium KLH11, assembly GCA_000158135.1. Classification (GTDB taxonomy): domain Bacteria; phylum Pseudomonadota; class Alphaproteobacteria; order Rhodobacterales; family Rhodobacteraceae; genus Ruegeria. Next base: position 1,899,205 of record DS999531.1, on the reverse strand, counting down.
GGCTTGGATTTATCGCCGCCGCCGTGGGGGGCGCGGTGCTGTCGCTGCTGTTTGTGCTGTTGACGCAGGTGGCTCTGGCCAATCAGGTTGCCAGCGGGCTGGCCCTGACACTGTTTGGTCTGGGCTTCAGCGCGCTTATGGGGCAGAGTTATGTGGGCGTCAAACCCCCGAGCATGGGTGATATTCATATCCCGGTGATCAGCGATATCCCTGTCATCGGCCCGATCCTGTTCCAGCATGACCCGATCCTCTACGTGGGAATTGCCCTGACCGCCGCTGTCTGGGCCACGCTGAAATATACCCGTATTGGCCTGATCCTGCGCGCGGTAGGAGAAAACCACGATGCGGCGCATGCGTTGGGCTACAAGGTCATCAAGATCCGCATCATGGCAATCCTGTTCGGGGGTGCCTGTGCGGGCCTCGGCGGGGCGTATATCAGCCTGATCCGCGTCCCGCAGTGGACCGAAGGCATGACCGCCGGTGTCGGCTGGATCGCTTTGGCTCTGGTGGTGTTCGCCAGCTGGAAACCATGGCGGGCCCTGCTGGGTGCCTATTTGTTCGGCGGCATCACTGTGTTGCAGCTTAATTTGCAGGCGGCGGGCGTTGCCATCCCGGTCGAGTATCTGGCAATGTCGCCCTATATCATCACGATCCTTGTGCTTGTGATCCTTTCGGCCGACAAGAGCAGCGCACCTGCCGCATTAGGCCGAACCTTCCATGCCTCGCACTAGAGGCCAATTGAACCAACCTGGGGAGTAACTCATGAAATTCACATCACTTTTGGCAAGCGCCGCCATGGCGTTGGGTCTGGCGACGGGCGCATTGGCCCAAGACAAGACCAAGGTCGGCTTTGTCTATGTCGGCCCCGTAGGCGATGGCGGCTGGACCTATGAACACAACAAGGGTCGTCTGGCCGTCGAAGAGCAATTTGGCGACAAGGTTGAAACCGTCTTTGTTGAATCCGTTCCGGAAGGTCCGGACGCAGAGCGCGTTATGACCCAGATGGCGCTGGAAGGGGCCGATCTGATCTTCACCACTTCGTTCGGCTACATGGACCCCACAATCAACGTGGCCAAGAAATTCCCGAACGTGAAGTTCGAGCACGCGACCGGTTACAAGACTGCTGACAACGTCTCGGTCTATTCAGCCCGTTTCTATGAAGGTCGTGCCGTGCAGGGGCATATCGCCGGTAAAATGACTGAATCGAATATCATCGGCTATATCGGATCCTACCCGATCCCCGAGGTGATCCGCGGCATCAACTCGGCCTATATTCACGCCAAGAAGGTGAACCCGGATGTCGAGTTCAAGATCGTCTGGGCCTATACATGGTTCGACCCTGCCAAAGAGGCTGACGCGGCCACTGTTCTGATCGAACAGGGCGCAGATGTGATCCTGCAGCACACCGATTCAACCGCGCCGCAGGCAGCTGCACAAGAGGCTGGCAATGTTGTCACCTTCGGTCAGGCCTCGGACATGAGCGAATACGCACCCTTCCCGCGTGTATCCTCGATCATCGACAACTGGGCCCCCTACTATATCGCGCGTACCCAGGCTGTCATGGATGGCTCGTGGGAGACGGTAAGCACCTGGGATGGTATCAGGGAAGGCATGGTTGAGATTGGCGAGATATCAGACGCCGTGCCTGCGGATGTCAAAGAGGAAGCCCTGGCCATGAAAGCCGCCATGGCTGCAGGTGACTACCACCCCTTCACCGGCCCGCTCAAAAAACAGGACGGCAGCGACTGGCTGGCCGAAGGCGAGACAGCTGATGATGGCACACTGGCGGGCATGAACTTCTATGTCGAAGGGCTGGAAGGCGAAATTCCGCAGTAAGCGCTGCGCAAAGACCTGATCCAAGGCCCGCTGATTTTGCGGGCCTTTTTTCGTATCCGCTTTTCAAACAGATGCTGTCTGGAAAAAATGCGCCTTCAGCGGCATCGTCGAAGGTTCATGCCCAAATCGAGCACGCATATGACCAGCAAGAGTGCGGGCAATTTCGCCGTGGTCACCTTCGCGTTCCAATATTTCGAAATAGGCCGGGCTACCCAATATCAGACCCAGCGCAAACGCATCAAAGCTTTCAACAGACGGCGCGTGCTCAACATATTCGTGGTGAGGTTCAGTGAACCCTGCCTGACGAAGCTCACCCAAAATCCCGGTGGCGTCGTTCAATGAAAACGGGATTTTCATGAAACCCGGAGGATCACTTTCGAATGCAGCTGACAATGTCTCGATAACCAGCTCTGAATACGGGTTTTCAGCATTTGTCCCCCAGGTCGAAAACAAATACTGCCCGCCGGGTTTCAACACCCGGGCGGCCTCGGCATGGGCTTTGGCACGATCGGGAAAGAACATATGGCCGAACTGGCAGATGACAGCATCAAATGTTCCATCTTCAAAGGGCAAATCCTGCGCGTCAGCGGTTTGAAAGCTCACCTTTTCAGTCTCGCTGAACTTTTTGCGCGCAATCTCCAGCATCGGTTCATTGAGGTCGGTAACAACGATATGGGTGTCGTCCAGAACGGTAGCCAAATGTCGTGTTACGATCCCAGTGCCCGCGGCCAATTCCAACACGTGTTTTGGTGCGCTGGCGGCAACCTTTCTGGCCATGATCTGCGCCATGTGCTCGAAGATTACCGGCCCCATCTGTTTGTCGTAATTCCCAGGAATATCGCCCACAAATGCCGAATTTGTATCAACCATCGCAACCTCCAATCACCCAACCTGCCCCCGCAGATAAACACCTGCAGGGGCAACAATGAATGGATTATAGCACACCGCGATTGGGGCCGGAAAACCAGCGACAGAACGCGTTGAACAACGGCCTGTCAAGCTGGTCGAACGGGTTTTGGCCGAGGTCTTTAATGCCCGCTCAGCACCAGCGTGTTCACAGGCATCAGGATCAGGCGCAAGCGCAGGCCAGCCGCATGAACAACGCCTATGGTATCGACCACATGCAGGAAGGATTTTTCCCAGAAGCCCAGGTTCTCATCTTCAAGCTTGTGGTGATTGTCTGTGTAGACATTCGCCAGACAGTTACTGCCCGGAGGAACATCGTCTGCCTGGCTGTTATAGAGCGGCTCAAGATAGACAAGGATCGAACCGGGGTTGGTGTTGGTCTGGACATCGCGCAATTCATCCGTGGGCCGGATCTGCCCCGAAGGGATCACATCCTGCACCTCGACCACGACAACCGGGATCACGGTGAACGGCTTGGTCATACAGCCAAGCTCACCAATCATGCCCGGCTTGATGACCTGGGCCGAAAGCTGAGTGAATGCGGCCTGAAACCGGTCATGCCCGGATGAGGATGGTACAAGGATGCCCGCCGGGCGCAGCAAGGGGCTGACATAATCGCCCACCTGAAGCCCGAATTGTTCGACCCGCCCGGTCACCCCGGCGCTGATCACAGTTTTGTCCAGCTCGGTCAGGGCCGCGTCCAGCTGAGCGTTGGCACTGGCAAGTTGGGCCGGGATCAGTTCTTCGATCTGCTGCACCACTGCTGCACGCTTGGAAATGGCCGCCGTTACTTTGGCCTCGCGCTCGGCAACAAGATTTTCCAGCCGATCGATCTCGGCCAGTCGCACGGCGCTGGACCCTTCGTCGCGCAGCGTGGTGTTGCGTTCAAGATCCTCCAGCGCCTGATCCAGCGCGGCCCTGGCACCGGCAATACCTGCCTCAGCCTCGGCCAGATCGGTTTCGGCCACTTTCAGCGAGGCCTGAACCTGCGCGATCTGCGCATGCGCGGCCTCAACCTGAGCCGTTTGGGTGAAATCCTCGATCCGGAAAATCGGCTGGCCGGCCGTCACCTGTTCGTTGTTGCGTACATAGACCTCGGACACCCGCCCCCCCAGCTGCGGCAGGATCGTGACCGTGCGGAAATATGACGCCGCCGTCTTGCTGGACGGGTGGAAATAAAACAGCGTGGTGATCACAGTCAGGGCCAGAATGGCGCAGGTCGTCAGACCCCAGCGCAATTCATACCACATGGTGAACAAGGTGATCTCGTGCCCGATCCGCTTGCCCTGGACAAAGCGCCGGAACAGATAGTCAGGAAGCACTGTCACCAGCGCGCACATAATTGTTTCAAGCATCGCTCAGTGCCCCTGTGCTGCCGGTTCGGATGGTTCGGCTACAGCCTCCGGCTCGGCCGGTTCCGGCACCGCTTCGCTTTCGCGACCCGGAGCCAATGATCGGATTGCATCAGCGATGGATCGCAGCGGGGCTGCAAAATCGGGGAACTGGAATCCGGCGACAAGGATGGCCGCGATCCAGAAGATGCCGTTATGGGTGAACAAAGCCAAAAGTGCCAGAATACCAACCAGTTGGAATTGCGGGTGATTGGTTTCATGCGCCATTTTTTCCGGGATCGAATGCAGCGTGAAATAGGCCACGCCGATCAACAGGATCACTCCCACGGTAAAAACAAGCATAAAGGTAAAAAGAAAGTCGCTGCCATCTGCCTGCACGACATATGACGGGATGTGGCCCGTTGCCATGGGGTGAATATCTGCCGAGTCCACGTCTGTCTCCGAATCGTTCCCTATTGGCACTAAAAGCAGGCTGACCGCATCCAATCAAGTTTCCTTTACCATCAGCTTGTGCCTTTTCGTCTGGCAATGCCCGTGCCATGCTGGCCTATATTTTGCCTCAAAGAACCGCCCTGCGTGCGGTGCCGAGGGCCAGAAGTGGAAGAAAACACATGATCGATTTCCTGATCATTGGTGGTGGTATCGCCGGGCTGAGCGCAGGCGCGCGTCTTTCAGCCCACGGCAATGTCACCGTGTTAGAGGCCGAAGACGCTCTGGGTTATCACACCTCGGGCCGGTCGGCGGCCCTGTTCGAAAGAGGGTACGGCCCGCCCTCGGTCGTCACCCTGAACGAGGCGAGCGCGAGCTTTCTTGACACCAACGGATATCTGTCCCCGCGCGGTTTGATGCTGGTCGGCGGAAAGGATCAGCACGATGTCTTTCAAAAAGACATGGCCGAGCTGGGCGTGCAGCAGATTTCCCTTGCCGACGCGCAAAGTCGCGTCCCGATTCTGAACCTCGAAACTGTTGGCTATACGGCCATCAGTTACAGCGCATTCGATATTGATACAGATCGAATGCTGCAGGATTTTGCGCGCACGATCCGGCGAAACGGGGGCTCGGTCCTTACTCGCCAACAGGTTAACGCCGTCAGCAAAGCGGGCCACTGGATCATCGAGGCGTCACAGACCTTCGAGGCCCACAATCTGGTAAACGCCGCAGGGGCATGGGTGGATGAGGTGGCGCAGATGGCCGGGATCACGCCTGTCGGACTCACCCCGTGCCGCAGATCAATCGCCCGTATCCCTGCGCCGGGGGGCTTGGATCTGCGGGATTGGCCTTTGATGCTGGGGGCCGGTGAGAGCTGGTATGCCAAACCCGATGCGGGCAAGCTGCTGGTTTCACCCTGCGAAGCCGATCCAACCACACCGCATGACGCATATGCCGATGACATGGTTCTGGCCGAAGGGTTGGCACGGTACGAAGCGATGGTCACCGAACCCGTGACGCGTGTGGAAACCAACTGGGCGGGATTGCGCAGCTTTGTTGCCGACGGGACGCTGGTTCTGGGCCCCGACCCTGCTGACCCCTCGTTTATCTGGTCGGCCGCACAGGGCGGGTACGGCTTTCAAACCGCTCCCGCCGCCTCGCAGCTCGTGACTGACCTTGCAACAGGGGCCACGCCCCAACTTGATGCCGCGAGCGTTGAACGACTGAAACCGGACAGGCTACGCCAATGACCAAACGCAAACTTCCCTCAAACGCCAGCGTTGCGACCAAAGCCGAAGGCGACAAACTGGTCGCTCCTGCCGCCAGCCGGAACGCGGCTGCGCTATCTGAGCTGCTTGCAGGAATTGCCCCCACATCCGGCCGCGCGCTGGAACTGGCCAGTGGAACCGGGCAACACATAGCGGCCTTCGCAAAACGGTTGCCGGGAATACTCTGGCAACCCAGCGAGATTGTCCCCGAACGTCGCGCCAGTATCGACGCCTATTCTACAGGTTCCCCAAATATCGCCCCGGCCCTGCATCTGGACGCAACCACAGAAGCTTGGCATATGTCTATCCAGCGGCAAGATCTGGTGGTGCTGATCAACCTTCTGCATCTGATCAGTTGGCCCGAAACCAGAACCCTTGTGACCGAGGCCGCGCGCGCTCTTCGGCCGGGGGGTCAACTGGTACTCTATGGCCCCTTCATGCGTTCCGGACAGCTGACCAGCGATGGCGACCAGAAGTTCCATGCTGCGTTGACCCAACAGGACCCCGAGATTGGTTATAAGAACGACACCGAAATGCTTGCGCTCCTGCAAGAGGTCGGCTTCGCACGCGTTGAGGTTACAGAGATGCCCGCCAATAATCTGGCGCTGATCGCCAGAGAACCGGCTATCTGAGTTGGATCAAAGTCAATTCCATTTTTTCCTGAGCAAACGTTTCATCGCATGTTTGGAACGCTGTGTTGATTACTTGGGGCCGGATAGACGCCCAAGCCATTCCAGGGAAATGCTCTACACATCCGCTGCAATGTCTTGATAATTCAGCGTTCTCACCAGTAAAGCCTGCATGTGCAGGCTTGCCTCCGGCGGAGGTATTTATGAACAGAAGAAGAAACGGTTTCTTAACATCTCTGGACCACACTGATTTCGCGGTACAGGCGGAGGCGCCGATGACCGCAACAGGAGAAGGCCCCCTTGTCAGATACAAGGGGGCTGGATTTCTTTACTCCGGCCTCTTCTTCTGTTTCCAAATACCTCCGCCGGAGGCATGCGGCGCTGAAGGCGACGCATTGCAGTCGCGCCCCCGATTGCCCAGACCGGATCAACCATCCTTGCGGATAGTTTCGTTTTTCGGGTCATAAGGGCTGTCGCAGGTGACGACCGCATCCCATAGCTTGTCTTGTATTTTAACTTTCAGTCTGGTGCCTTCGACCGCCAGTTCAGGCTTCACATAGCCCATGCCGATGGATTTCTCGAACGCGACCGAGTAACCGCCCGACGTCAGACGACCCGCGCGCGCGCCCTCCGGCGTGTACAGCGCCTCGCGACCCCATGGATCGGCATCGTCCGGACCATCGATCAGCAGGGTGCAGCACTTCACGCGCACGCCGGTCTCTTCCAGCTTGGCTTTGCCGTAGAAATCCTTGGACAAGTCGACAAAGCGCGGCAGGTCAGCCTCAAGCGGGGTCGCATCGCGACCTAATTCAGTGCCGAAGGCGCGATAGGATTTCTCCTGACGCAGCCAGTTCTGGGCGCGCGCGCCGACCAGCTTCATCCCGTGCTTCTCACCCGCTTTTTCCAGCAGATCGAACAGGTAGTTTTGCATCTCGATTGGGTGATGCAGTTCCCAACCCAGCTCACCGGTATAGGCCACGCGGATCGCGTTGACCGGACACATGCCCAGTTCGATCTGACGGGCCGATAGCCACGGGAAGCGTTTGTTGGACAGTGCGGTTTCCAGATCGGCGTCCTTGATGACCTCTTTCAGAACGTCACGTGATTTGGGACCGGCGATGGCAAAGACGCCCCACTGGGTGGTCACGTCCTGGATTTCGATGTAGCCGAACTCCTCCATCTTGTCCTCAGCCGCCTTGCGCAGGTAGTCGGCGTCGTACTCAGTCCAGGCGCCGGCAGAGACGATGTAGTAGGTGTCCTCGCCATTACGGACGATGGTGTATTCGGTGCGGGTGGTCCCGTGCGAGGTCAGCGCGTAGGTCAGGTTGATGCGGCCGACCTTGGGCAGCTTATTGCAGGTGAACCAGTCCAGGAACTGAGTTGCACCGGGGCCTTTGACGACATGCTTGGTGAAGGCTGACGCGTCGATCAGGCCAACGCCTTCGCGGATCGCTTTGGCCTCTTCGACGGCATACTGCCACCAGCCACCACGGCGGAAGCTACGGCTTTCTTTGTCAAAGTTGTCAGGTGCGTCCAGTGGGCCGAAATAGTTCGGACGTTCCCATCCGTTGACCCAACCGAACTGAGCACCGCGTGCTTTCTGGCGGTCATAGGCCGGAACCGTGCGCAAAGGACGGCAGGCTTCACGCTCTTCATCCGGGTGGTGCAGGATATAGACGTGCTCATAGCACTCTTCGTTCTTACGCGCCGCGAACTCGGTGGTCATCCAGTTCGACGAGTAGCGTTTGGGATCCAGCGAGACCATGTCGATCTCGGCTTCGCCGTCGACCATCATCTGCGCCAGATAGTAACCGGTGCCGCCCGCAGCGGTGATCCCGAAGCTGAAGCCCTCGGCCAGCCACATGTTGCGCAAACCCGGGGCCGGGCCAACCAGCGGGTTGCCGTCGGGGGTGTAGCAGATGGGGCCGTTGAAATCGTCTTTCAGGCCGGAGTCGGCGCAGGAGGGCACACGTTCGGCCATTGCCATGTACTGATCCGCGATCCGGTCCAGATCCAGCGGGAACAGGTCGGCGCGGAAGCTGTCCGGCACGCCATGTTCAAAGCGCGCGGGGGCCCCGTGTTCATAGATGCCCAGAATCCAGCCGCCGCGTTCCTCGCGCGCGTAGGATTCGTTGTCAGCGTCGCGGACAACGGGGTGCTCGGGGTTGCCCCCCTCGCGCCATTTAACCAGCTCTGGGTCTTTGTCCATGACGATGAACGTGTGTTCGACCGGGATCGCGGGCATCTTGATGCCCAGCATCTTGGCCGTGCGCTGTGCATGGTTGCCCGATGCGGTCACGACATGCTCGGCGGTGATCACCACCTGCTCGTCACTTTCGACAAGATTGCCGCCCTTTTCGACCATCTTGGTGCAGGTGACTTCCCAATGGGTGCCGTTCCAGTGGAACGCGTCGGCCTGCATCTTGCGCACGATATCGACCCCGCGCTGACGGGCCCCTTTGGCCATGGCCTGAGTCACGTCGGCTGGGTTAATATAGCCATCCTCGGTATGGTAGATCGCCCCCTTCAGGTCAGAGGTTTCGATCAACGGCCAGCGTTCCTTGATCTGTTCGGGGGTCAGCCATTCGTAAGCCACATCGCAGGTTTCAGCAGTGGAGGCATAGAGCATGTATTCGTCCATACGCTCCTGCGTCTGCGCCATGCGCAGGTTGCCAACCACGGCAAAGCCTGCGTTCAGGCCGGTCTCTTCCTCAAGCGTCTTGTAGAAATCGACCGAGTATTTGTGGATATGGGTTGTCGCATAGGACATGTTGAACAGCGGCAGTAGGCCCGCCGCATGCCATGTCGAGCCCGATGTCAGTTCATCCCGCTCGATCAGCATCACATCGTCCCAGCCGGCTTTGGCCAAATGATAGGCAATCGAAGTACCGACAGCGCCGCCGCCAACAACCAGTGCTTTGACTTGGGTTTTCATAACCGGGCGTCTCCCCCTTGAATTCAGTTGACACCATATGGCGCATTTGCGCGCCCCGGCGCGACATTCATCCGACCAGTGAGAATTAAAAAACGACCCGCTACTGCAACGGGTCGCCGTTTTCAGATGCCAGGTGGCTTAGTTCTTTTCGAACGAGCAGCGCTTGAAGGTGCCATTTGTGGCACAGGAAGAGCTTTCATTGGCTTTGCGCACACGCACCTCGGATGGGGCTGCCGGTACTTCCGCTACTTCGGTACGATCCTTCGACACGCCAAAACCGGGAAGCTTTTGCAGCAGACCCTTGAAAAACCCTCCGCCCGAACCAGAAGGTGCGGCATCAGCCTGACGCTGGTCTGAACGCAACAGAAGCTCTAACGCCTTGCCATACGCCATTTGCAGATTGTCCTGATTTTCGAAAACCTTGCCACCAGTGATATCAACCATGCCTTCGGCATTGAAATCTGCCGCGGTCAGCGTGTTCAGCATGACCGCCCCCACATCCATATTCTCGATTTTCTCCTGGGTGGCGCGATCCTGCAGGGCCACCATCTTGCCATAGAGGTGCTGCATCTTCTCGGCCATTTCGGGCTGCTGCTCAAGCGGTACCTCAATCCCCTGACCAGTCGCAGCGGACGGGAACTCCAACAAGGCGTTCAACCCGGTCAGATCGACCGCGCCCAGAAACTCTCGTATCGTGGTGTCGCCTGCATCGGTGTGCAGTCTCAGCACCACCTCTTCATCAAAGCCGATGCGGCCCTTGATCCGGCGAAGTTCGCTGTCCCCAGAAACGCCTGAAATGTCGCTGATCACCTCGGAGAACGCAACACCGTCAATCACGGCAAACCCCTGCGAGACCTCCATGGCGTTCATGAAATCACTCTGCCGCCCCAATGCCAGGCCTACCAAAGTGTTACGCGCTTTCTTCGGCTTCAGAGTGATGTCGAACCAGACAACTTCATCATCTTTTTCATATACATACCCCGTCTCGGCCAGCTTGCGTATCACCCCGTCGCGCCCTTCGGCGGTAAGGCGGCTCAGCTCTGCCTGACCTGAGATGGAGCCGATCAGCGGTGACGGGGCAAAACCGGTCAACACGGCCCTGACCGGTTGGCTTTCGGCATCGGTCAGCTCATACCGGTTCCAGCCCTCGGGTGGCGCGGGCAGATAGGATTTTGCGCCAGCATCCCAGTTCTCTTTACGATCACGCTCAGCCTTTTTGGCGACCTGTTCAGCTTTGAACACGCCGAAACGGGAATTGATCGTCTCAACATATCCGCTGAGCGACAAACCCCCGTCTTGCTTCTTGTCTTGCTGGTAATAATCGAGACCTGCGATGACCATCGCCACGATCAACAAAAACCCGATAAAACGCAACGCGCCCATAGATGCCCTCGGAGAATCACATTCTGCTCTGGAAGGCATCATTGGCATAAGATTGCGGCGCGCTTATGTCCGACCCTTGGATTTGCGACCTATGTCCGAAGATCAGAGAATCTTGCCCGGATTCATAATGTTGTCCGGATCCAGTGCCGCCTTGATCGCGGCCATATAGGCCGTTGCCGCCCCAAGCTCTTTCACCAGATAGGGCCGCTTGCCCTGCCCGATCCCGTGCTCTCCGGTGCAGGTCCCATTCATCGAGATGGCCAGATCGTTCAGCCACCCGACGAATTCCTCGGCAGCGGATACTTCCGTCGCGATCTCCATATCGAGCAACACCAATGTGTGGAAATTCCCGTCACCGACATGGCCTACGATCGGCGCCAGCAGGCCCAGCTCCTGCGCTTTGTCCTGCGCTGCGGTCACACATTCGGCCAAGCGCGAGATCGGAACGCAGACATCCGTTGAGATCCCCTGCGCCCCGGGCCGCAACTGCAGGCTGGCCCAATACATGTCATGGCGCGCCTGCCAGAGCTTGTTGCGCTCTTCCGTCGTCGAGGTCGCCGTGAAATCAACCCCGCCGAACTCAGCCGCGATCTGGCCAAAGGTTTCCGCCTGCTCGGCCGCACCGCTGTCTGAGCCATGGAACTCCAGCAGCAACAGGGGCGTTTCGGGCAGGTCCAGCCCGGAATAGGCATTGGCCGCCTGAACCGACATCTGGTCCAGCAACTCGATCCGGGCAACCGGTATGCCATACTGGATCGTCATCATCACCGCCTGACAGGCCGCATCCACGGTGGGAAACGAACAGCGGGCCGAGGTGATGGCCTCGGGGATGCCCTGCAGGCGCAGCGTTATTTCGGTGATGATACCCAATGTCCCCTCAGCCCCGATCAGCAGGCGTGTCAGATCATACCCTGCCGAGGATTTGCGCGCACGGTGCCCGGTGCGAATAACCTGCCCGTCCGGCATCACCGCCTCAAGGCTCAGCACGTTATCCTTCATGGTTCCATAGCGCACTGCATTGGTCCCCGAGGCACGGGTCGCGGCCATACCACCCAACGAGGCATTTGCCCCGGGATCAATGGGAAAGAACAGGCCCTGATCGCGCAGATGAGTGTTCAGATCCTCGCGGGTGACCCCCGGTTGCACAATGCAATCCAGATCGCTCGTATTCACGGCCAAAATCCTGTTCATCTGCGTCAGGTCGACAGATATGCCGCCCGCCGGAGCGTTCACATGCCCTTCAAGCGATGTCCCGGTTCCAAACGGTATCACCGGCACCTTGTGCGCCCCGCAGGTTCTGATGATCTGGGCCACGTCTTCCGTTGAGTGCGGAAACACCACCGCATCCGGGCTCTGGTTTTCGATCCACGTCGTGGTGTGACCATGTTGCGCGCGGATCGCGGCACCGGTCTGCAACCGATCCCCGAACCTCTGCTTCAGAATACCAACCGCCGTTTCAATTCCGGCTTCATTTCGCGGCAAGGTGGCTGCCTGCACCATCACATTCCCCTTCGTTCAGGCCATTGCCTAGAGCATCGCTGGCACAACCTGATCCGGTGGGCGATGGCCATCCTCGAACGTCTTGATATTGATAATCACTTTCTCACCCATCTCGATCCGCCCTTCCAGCGTGGCCGAACCCATATGCGGCAACAGAACCACGTTGGGCAGTTGCCGAAGACGGGGGTTCACGTTGGTCCCCTGCTCGTAAACGTCCAGCCCTGCCCCCGCAATCTCACCTGCCCGGATCATTCGGGTCAGGGCGTTTTCATCGACGACTTCGCCGCGCGACGTATTCACAATAACCGCCGAAGGTTTTATCAACTTCAATCGCCGCGCATTCATCAGATGGAAAGTAGACGGCGTCGACGGGCAGTTGACCGAGATGACATCCATCCGCGCCACCATCTGATCCAGACTGTCCCAATAGGTCGCCTCCAATTCCTGTTCGATCTCGGGGCGCAACCGGCGACGGTTGTGATAATGCACCTGCATGCCAAACGCGCTGGCGCGCCGGGCAACCGCTTGCCCGATCCGACCCATGCCCAGAATGCCCAACCTGCGGCCTCCGACCCGCCCGCCCAGCAAAGCAGTCGGAGCCCAACCGGCCCAGTCACCCTTTTGCATCACGCCCAACCCTTCGGGGATGCGCCGCGTAACGGCCAGGATCAGGGCCATGGTCATATCGGCGGTATCATCCGTCAGCACGCCGGGTGTGTTCGAGACCAGAATGCCCCGCTGCCGCGCCGTTGCCACGTCGATATTATCAACCCCCGCACCATAGTTCGCGATCAGGCGCAGCTTTTCGCCAGCCTGCCCCAGAATGCCCGCATCAATGGTATCAGTGATGGTTGGAACCAGCACATCGGCCTCTCTGACAGCCGCCATCAGCTCCTCGCGCGTCATCAGCGTATCATTGTCGCGCAGCTTTACATCGAAAAGCTCGCTCAACCGGGTTTCCACCGCTTCTGGCAACCGTCGCGTAACGACAACACTCAGACGTTCTCTTGACACCTTGGCTCTCCTACCGCTTTGCAAACTGCCACGCGCCATGGCATCGTGGCGCAGGATTAGACGGGGCACAAGAACCCCATGGGCATCTCCTCAACCTTTTTTCGGAACTCGATCCACAGGCAATAAGAGCAGGCAGGCAGTGAGGGCTAGTTTTTCAGTAAACCGCCATTTGGTGGCGGCGATCTCGGTATTTCTTCTCGCGTTGGGCACCGTCACCGCATCCGCGCAGGAGAAACGTGGCCCGGTAACGAATCTGCCTCTGCCCCGATACGTTTCGATGAAAGCAGCCGAGGGCAATGTCCGCCGCGGACCATCGCTGACCCATCGAATCGACTGGGTCTTCAAACGGCGCGGCATGCCTTTGCAGATCACCGCCGAATACGGCAATTGGCGCAAGGTCCAGGACCGCGACGGTGCCGGAGGCTGGGTGCATTATGCGTTGCTATCGGGCGTGCGCACGGTCCTGATCGAAGCCGAACTGTTGCCGGTCTACGCCCTGCCTGACCCGAATACGCAGGTGAATGCGCATTTCGAAACCGGCGTTGTCGCCCGACTGGAAGAATGTTCACCCGACTGGTGCCGTATTTCCGCCGGAGGATATCGGGGCTGGACCCTCAAAACCAACCTCTGGGGTGTCGATTCTTCCGAAATCCGCGAATAGCAGGCCTGCATGTTCCAGCGGTCGACATATCGTTCAAAGGCGGGCGGTTTATGGTGTCAAGCAAGGGCGAAATCCGGAACTAACCCCCTTAGAATTTCTCGGCAATAAACGACCATGCACTGTTTGAATGCATCGACAGGTGATCGTCAGACCGGGGACACACCACCACAAAAAGAAATTGCAAACTGATGCGACATTTGCCCAAAAAAGCGCTTGAACCCGGAAAGCAACAGTCGTAGACAGCCGCTCATCGTTGGGGTGTAGCCAAGTGGTAAGGCAGCGGTTTTTGGTACCGTGTATCGTAGGTTCGAATCCTACCACCCCAGCCATAAATTTCCCGATTGTGTCGTCCGGTAAGAATCGGAACTTGTCCGGCTTGAAACGCAACTTTTGACGGGTAAGACGGCGACTTTTTACCAGTCCTGGCGGTTTTGGCGGGCTGATCTCAGCCAACTTGTCTATTTTTCTTGATTCCAAGATCTGCCACGATAAGTGTAGCTCGCCACGGTTTTTTGCAGTATGTGACAAAGAAAGTTGCAGCAGCGCGTTTTTCTGTTTTTGAGCGATTTGGCGACGCGAATGGCTAAAGCGCGCAGAGACCGGACATTGCAAAGTTGCAAACTTTTGGCGGCTTTGGCCACAGGCGCGACCCCAAACTGGACATTGGCGTGGCAGCTCTACGCCGCTGCGACTTACCCAAAGCGGACCTTCGTGACAAAACAGTTTGCATGACGATAGTTTCACTGGTGAGCGCATTTCAAAGACGAAAGAGGTCGATCCAATCTCTTTGTATCTGTCTAGGCATATCAACGGGACTTCTAACACGTCCGAAGAATTCGGAATTAGAGCCCATGAAAGGTGCCCAATCTGGCAGGCCAGTGCAATCTTTAATTGCATCTCCCATCACGCAAAAAGTTAGTACAGTCAACCAAATTGTGACATCATATTCGTACTCGGGGTTGTAGTCCTCGCCAATTCGTTCCTTGGTCAAGCGCTCGGGCGCGTTGAGAAAATCCCTCAACTCCGTGAATGTAACGGTCCGATCCAAAATTCTTCTGTGCATATCTGGATCTACGACAGATATGACGACTAAGGCCGCAACCACGTCGATGTAAGCATTCACATAGTTTGTAGTGTGTATCTTATCGGGTAACAAAGCGATGTTAGATAGGATTTTGCCTACATCCCTTAGGGAAACGTCCCTTGTTTCACTGATATACTTCAACAGGCTTGTCGCCCGCTTAGTTATCCGTTCAGGCAACTCCATGACGTCAGCTTGTTGTACAGCATATTCTACGATGACCTGACTTGGATCGTGTGCACCAATTGTCTTCGGGAGCGAAAACTTCAGATTGATAAATTTCTTAAGGTAGTTACTGGCATCGATTTCCGCACCGTATCGCGCCTTGACGCTGTTTTCCAATGCCTTAGAGTTTACGCCAAGCACAAAGTGGACGTGATCCACAGAAAATAGATGCTTGATGATTTCTAGAACTGATAACGCATAATCTGGACGGCATCTGTCTAGCTCATCCACAACGATGACGAGCGCCTTGTTCGTCGTTTTGATCATGTCGGACAGAATTCCACGAAAGGACTCCATTGCCGCGCTACGATCCTCTTCCGCCTTCCACAAGTCTGTTGCGAAATCTTTGGTTTCCGAGCTTGCGGCGTCCACGATGGCATCGCCCATTTCACCTAGCTCTTCCTTGGCCCCGAATGTAGCAATGGATAGAGCGACACCAAACGCTGGCTTGATAAGCCTTGTTGCGGCCTTCTTTATCTTTTCAACCTTGGACTTCTGCCCCTTCGGCATTCGTACTGTGACAGCTGCTATCAATGATACAAGCGGGTCAGCGAGGTAGTCGTTTTCGAAAGCATCGAAATAGACGGTCGTTGCGGTCCCTTCGTTAACTGCGGTATGAGCTGCCACCCACCTTTTCAGGAAATAGCTTTTTCCTTGTCCCCAACTGTCGTCAAGCGCAATGACCAAGGGGCTTTCAATGCGTTCTACCAAATCAGAAAGCTGTTTCGATATTTCTTTGCGCCCAAAGGTGTCGTCACCGAAACCAGTTTCATAGAGGACTGCATCGTCATGCGGAAAGAGTTTCATTGCCAAGTGCCCGAATTCAAGATTTCTGTTGTCTTTAGCTTATTGCGCCGACACTCGACTTGAAAGGTAGTGATTATGTCCGTTGCAAGGGCTGGCGGATGCGGCCTTCTCAATTACTACGGCCCTAAACCGACCTTCATCACTCCAGGAACTACCGGAACGCAGCATGAATGAACGCTCTCAGCGTGGCGACATGTGCGGCTAACGCTTGCAGCGAATAACTGCTTCCCGCCGGCCCTGCTGGAGGCAAGGGGGCTCGCGTTGCAAACGAATGTCTCCTTCGGGCTGTGTTTGTAGCAACGCTTTTTGCCGCTCGAAGTGTTTAAGCGGGGTCGGATGCGGCCTGTTCAACCGAGGTCTTAAACGGTATTTCAGGCATATTTGCACATCGACCCAAAACGTCCTTTTTAAATTCATCGGGTGTTATGGCGAGGTCTTGCGCGGCTCGGTAGCCTTCGATGTAACCGAAGATCGCACCGACGTAAGCTAAAGCTGTCATAGGGGACGATATCCCGGTCTTGTCCATCGGGTTTTTTATGCGGTGAACCACATCGGCACAACTCGCTTCGGAAACCCACGCATCAGGTGCCAAGTCTTCAGCGATTGCTTGAGGTGCAGTCAGGGCGAGTGCCAGCGCGGCCGATGCTACCAGTTTCATAAAACCGTGTTCCTTCGATGATTCAATCGAAACTAAAATTCGAGATCAGCAGTTCGGCGCGCTGACCTCGTCCTTCACTAACCTTACTGACTGAATAGGTAGTGGCAACCTGCCTTAGGTTGAAGGAGCCAAATATCTCATGGATTTCGGATACATCATTGATCGACATCAGGAACTTGCCTTTGATTCCGCTGAGCTGGGCGGCCATTCGGTCAAACTCGTCGCGGGCGAACATCTCCTTGCCATAGTCACCCTCGCTGCCCCAGTAAGGCGGGTCGAGATAAAACAGTGTGGCGGAGCCATCATAGCGCCAGATGAACTCCGCGTAGTCCAGGCATTCGATCACCACACCCGCCATGCGGCTGTGCAAGTCTTCCAGCATCGGTTCCAGCGTGGTCAGGTTGAAGCGGCCCGGCCTGTCCTTGCTGACACCAAAATTGCGCCCTGAGACCTTGCCCCCAAATGCGGTGCGCTGCAGGTAGAGAAAGCGCGCGGCGCGTTCCAGATCGGTCAGGGTGTTTGGATCGGTATCGACCAACCGCAGAAACTCGACACGCGTGGTGAGTTGGAAACGCAGCACCTCAAGGAATTGCGGATAGTGGCGTTGTAGGATGCGGAAGAGATTGCTCACATCGCGGCCAAAATCATTGATCACCTCGGCGCGCGGACGCATGGCGCGGCGCAGAAAGATGCCGCCCATGCCGACGAATGGCTCGGCATAGGTTTGGTGCGGTTCGTGGTCCAGAATTGCGGTGATCCGCTTCGCAAGATTGCGCTTCCCGCCGAGCCAGGGCGCTACCGGATTGACGGGTTTAACGGGGTGTAAAAGCTCTCTTTTCATCGGGTGTAGAATCGTGCCTCAATGCCGGTCCCTTCGAAGGGAGGAGCGGCCATAAGCGTTAGCTGGTCGGCGGGGTCGGATGTGAGAGTTTGGCCCCGTGTCGAGGGGCGTTGGCGCGCCCCTTGGCCTCCGTTAGACGGTGGTCTTTTTGAAAGACATCATTCCTTGTCCCCTTCGTTGTCGCGCTCGGCATCAAAGCTGGTGGTCAGGGTGTCTGTCAGACGGTGCTGGACGCGGGTAATCAGCCATTCGCCGGTCAACTCGGGCTTGATGCCCTGAAGATCGACCCTGGCCTCGGCCAGCAGGTCGCCCCAGAAGCCGCCCAATTGGATACTGATCTTGCCGCTGGACCGGCGCGAACGCGCGAGGGCAGCGTCGGCCGCACTTTGGGCTTCAGCTTCTGTAGGGTAGTGATGGCGCAATGCCAGCACAGGCTCTTTGTCCCCGGCGGTCGCCTTATGAGTAGTGGCGGTACCGCGCTCGCCCCATTCCGCCGTCACCCGGCCATATCTGCCGCGCCCGGCGATCTTCCAGGAGCCGCCTTTCATCTGGGTGCGATGGACGACAAATACAGGCAGCTCTGATCCACCCACAGCTTTGCTCTCACCGCGTTTGGTGAAGACCAGGTATCCGCCTGCGGGCTTGGAGACGGCATCGAGATCCTTGGCAAGCCGGGTTAGGAAGTTGAGATCACTCTCGGAGGTCTGGGCCTGGTACGCATAAAAATGCGCCTTCAAACTGTCGCTTACCAGCGATTTAAGACCGTGTTCACCGGCGATCTTGCCGACGATGTCCTCAATCGTCACGTCGCGCCAGCTTCGCGTCTTGCGGGCGCGAATGCCACCCAGCATATCGGCTGCCTTGGCGCTGATCGTCATGGTGTCCGGCGCGATCTCGCCGCTTGTTTCATCGACAATATAGGTTCCGATCTCGACAAGGTCGCCGACAAAGCCGAGAGCGATCTTGAGCTTTGCACCAATCTCAGGCAGCGCGACCAGGTTATCGCGATCATCGATCATGATCTCGACCGTGTCGGACTTCAGCCCTGCCTCATCGATGATGGTCAAGCTCGTGAGGCGGTCCTGAAACTTGCCGGTGACATCCGTTCCGTCAGCGATGATCTGATAAGCTACGTACATGGATCAGCCCCAGAGCCGGATCGGTTTGCGGACGGTTTGCTCAGGCACGTTGGGCAGCTTGATCAACACGCCCTTTGGCAAAATTGGCCCCAAAGCGGCGAGTCCTGGATTGGCACTATAGACGGCGGCCGTCATATCTTCGTGGCCGTAGTGAGCCTTGCAGATAGCATCGACCATGTCGCCGTCGATCGTGCGGTAGGTACTCATAGCAAACCTCCGGTGAACGAAGCTAAACTGCCAGTATCCGGCCCGTAGCTCTTAAGGGCGAGGGAGAACTCGATCTTGCGTGGCGCGCCATCGCGCAGGAAATAGCTCTTGTGCTCTTCCACTCGCATGATCACCCAGCGTTTCCAAACCCAGCCCAGGCCATCGACCATCATCATCGGTAGGCCGTTGCCCGCCCTCAGGCGCATCAGAGCGACCTGGTGTAATCCGCCTTTGAAGTGCGGATAGATCGTAAGCGGTGCGCTGATCACACCTGCGCGGAGTGGTTCCACGGCAGCAGGTCGTTGATTTGGGACTGTTTGTGTCCTCGCGCGATGGCGGTCAGTGTTTGGGTGAGCCAGGCATGGGGATCGATCCCGTTCAATTTGCAGGTTTCGATCATCGAGGCGAGGATGGCCCAGTTTTGCGCTCCGACGTCATGGCCAGCGAAGAGTGCGTTCTTGCGGTTCAGAGCGATTGGGCGGATTGTCCGCTCGACACTGTTGGAATCCAGTTCCACGCGACCATCATCGAGGAACATGGTCAGGCCTTCCCAGTGCTTAGCAATGTAGCTCAGGGCTTCGCCGATGGGTGATTTGGCGGAGACGCGGGAGCGCGTTTCCCGGAGCCAAAATTCCATCTGATCAATGGTTGGTTTTGAGCGTTCCTGCCGCACTGCGTTCCGGGTGGCCGGGCTTTGGCCTCTGATTTCCTTTTCGATGCGGTAGAGCGCCTGGATTTGCGCGATACCTTCATCCGCAATCGGAGTGGCTTTGCCAGCTTTTGCCACATCAAAGAGCTTACGACGGGCGTGTGCCCAGCAGTGCGCCAACCGGATCGAGCCCTCCTGCCGTTTGAGCAGGCGGTTGTATCCGGCATAGCCATCAACTTGCAGTGTGCCGTTGAACCCTTCAAGAATTTGCTTTGCGTATTCACCGGCGCGGCCGGGTGCATATGTGAAGGCCACACCAGGCGGGTCGTCCCCACTCCAGGGCCGATCATCGCGGGCGAGCGCCCAGAAGTAGCCTGTTTTGGTTTTCTTGCGACCGGGATCAAGGACCGGAGCCACGGTCTCATCCATGAATAGCTTGGTTGACCGCTTCAGATCGGCCATCAGCGCGTCATAAACAGGACGCAACTCAAATGCTGCTCTGCCAACCCAGGCGGCCAGTGTCGAGCGATCCAGAACAATGCCTTGCCGGGCGTAGATCTGAGCTTGGCGATATAGCGGCGTGTGATCCGCGTATTTTGAGACGATCACATGGGCGATGGCTGCCTCGGTTGGCATCCCGCCTGGGATCAGATGCGCCGGGGCCGGAGCCTGGACGATGCCTTCTTCGCAGGACCGGCAGGCATATTTCGGGCGGCGGGTGACGATCACCCGGAACTGGGCCGGAACGATATCAAGCCGTTCACTGATATCCTCACCAATGACATGCCGTTCAGAGCCACAGCCGCAGATGGTGCTGTCCGGCTCGATCACCTCTTCGATGCGCGGCAGATGTTTCGGCAACGACCCCCGGTTGCTCTGGCGCGGCGCGGAAGTCCGTGTTGGCGTGACAAGCGGATTGGTTTCGCCCTCGGCCTCAATCTGGGCAATCCCGGTTTCGATATCTTCCAATGCCAACTCGAACTGGTCTGGATCAACCTTTTCGGATTTACGACCAAAGAGTGCCTTCCTCAGCGCCGCGACCAGTGTTTCCAGACGCGCATTCTGCTCGCCCTGGGCCACAATCATGGCTTTGAGCGCATCAATGTCATCGGGAAGATCAGCGGCCGCAATCATGGTCGTGATCTACCAAAACGGACACTTGGCTGCCTGCCCAAACGGGTGCGCGAGTCACTCTGCCGCAGTTGGTGGACGCGCTGACAGTGCCTTCACTTTCCGCCAGTCCAACCCGGCAAACAGCGCCTCGAACTGGGCATGATTGAGCGACATCAGGCCATCTCGGATCGCAGGCCAAGTGAATGTTGTCTCTTCCAGCCGCTTATACGTCATCACCAGCCCGGTGCCGTCCCAATAGAGCAGCTTCAACCGGTCGGCGCGCTTCGAGCGAAAGACAAACACGGTTCCGGTGAACGGCTCCTTACGCAGTTCATTTTGCACCAGCGCTGCCAGCCCGTCATGACCCTTTCGGAAGTCCACCGGCTTCGTCGCCACCACGATCCGCACCCGGTTCGACGGAAAGATCATGAGACCCCATTCAGAGCGTGGACGATCTCGGAAATCCGTTTGGGCGACGTGGCTGCGCCGAGTCGAATAGCCACGTCACCGTGGACAATCTCAAGCCAGTCAACGGGTTCTGATGGTGCCGTCGGAGCCTCAGGTTCAATCACAACCGGCGCAAATTCTGCGCCGGCCAGTTCCGGAACAACCAATTTACCTTCTCGCGCAAGGCGACGCCATTCAGACAGATGGTTCGGCCGCATTCCAACTCGCCGCGCGACTTCGTTTACGGTCACCCCTGGAACCAGCGTTTCCGCAACAAGCTGGCCTTTGAGCGCTTCCGACCAGCGCCGCTTACCATCCCGCCCGATCAAAACCTCATGGCCCGCAACGGACTCCAAATGTAGCTCCCGATGGACTCCCATAATAACCTCCTGACAATTCTTCACTCCGCAGCGGAATCGCAGATCAGGCAGACTTCAGGAAGGTGGGGTTGGGACACCGCTTACGATAGATCACGCCCTCGATCGCGATCTCCTGCGCGCCGGGGCCAAGATATTGCAAGGCTGGTTCACGGCCAATGCGATCGACTTCATTCCAGCGATACCCGGCGCTCCGTGAAAATTTTTGGTAAGCTCCGTTCGTCATTCCAAACCGGAAGCTTCCAAGCGCCATCATGACCAGTCCAGGCTGCATCAGTAGTCCACCCCGTCATGCAGGTCTGCGCGCCGGGCATCTTCACGCCGTGCCAGACGACGCTCAACCTCGCGACCAATGTCTTCCGCGCTCATGCCCTGTGTTGGATAAATGTTGATCGTGACGGTGTCGCCTTCTCGGGTGATCTGTGGCGCGGGAGCTGGAGCCGACATCACGGGGCGACGATCAAGCGTTTCGACGATCTCGGCATGGGAGGGCATCGCGGCAACGGGCGCGGCCATTTCCGACATCCGGCCGACACGCGCATTGTGTTCCTTGATGCGCTCATCAACCACGCGAATGAAATCCTTGATCGGAATGGCGCGGGACTTGTAATTCTCCGGCTTGGCATCTGGCCGATTGCCGACATAGGCACCGGCAAAGCGGATGTCCTTGGCAATGTCACTGGCAAAGTCGCGGAAGGTCCGCTCGACCGGCTTGGCCTGACCATGACCGGGCGTGGCCCAGTGGATTTGAATGCCGAGGAGCGGCAGCACGCCCATTGGATCGTCATCACGCACCTTGCCGCGATAGCGCGTCTTCACGCCCCCGCTCAGCCATTTGGCGGCAAATTCGCGGCCGTTGTCGAAGGTGCAATGCTCGGGGATACCCCAGGTCTCGACCATCTCTCCGAAGGCAGACATCACCGCAGCCTCGTTAGGCGTATGATCAATGCGCCAGCTCAGCACTTTGCCGGAATAGATGTCTTGGAAGGCGACGATCTGGCAGCGATCGACATAGCCGTCATCCCATTCGGTGAAGACATCGAACTTGTGGCAGTCGGCATTCACATGCTCCATCGCATGCATGTCGAGCTTCGATCTAATCATCGGCGGGAAGCACCGCTCAAGCCCGGTGATGCCCTCGCGTGCGTAGACCTGGACGACGCGGGGCACCTGTTCATTTAGGCGGCGGCGTGCGGTGCGATCGCACAGAACGGTCCAGCCGTTGTTGCGAGCAATCTTCTCGGCATCGCGCCATGCCTGCGCGAAAGTCGGGCCTTCAAGCTGCAAAAACAGACCCTTTAAATGGTCCATAAACTCCGGGCTACATTGCGCTGATGGCTTTTTGCGCGCGCCCGCCTTGTTTCGCGGCGCGAGAAGATAAAGCCAGTCGGCTTCAGGATGCCCCTTGACCAGCTTGAACCAGTTCCAGATCGTGCGATCGCCGATATCGTGCATCAGCGCGACTTGGCCCACTGCAAAAAACCGGGTCAGGCCAGAACGTTCGTTCGCCAGAACCTCACAAAGTACCTTTTTACGGAGTTGCGCCTTGGCTTTGACGGCTTCGGGCAGGCTCTCGTAGTAGGCTTGCAAATCAGCCAGATCAGGCACGGCATCCACACGGTCCCGATTAGGGAGCCTGGCATCGTTCAAGAGCTTGCGGCGCGACGCGACTGGAAAGAGTTGCCAGTTGTATTCCCAGCCACCGCCCTTGCCTGAACGTTGTCGACACCATTCCGGGTGACTGCGCCAATCGGAGCGTTTCGCAAAAAGCTCAACCCCTTTTTGCGTCGAAGGCATATCCGGCAGTCGCGCTTCCCCGATCTCAGTGGCAGTCCACCAAACCTTCTCTGGGCGCAGCGCATTCATCATCACAGCTCTCCGTCCAGGTCTTTGAGAAGGCCCAACAACTCGGCGCTGTGATCGGCAACAAAGCGACGCTTCATTTTCTTGGGCGCGCGTTTCCAGGCAACCAGGAGCTTCTCGAAGGCGGCAGCATCGGGATTTGTCGGGTTCGACTTGCCGGGCTGCAGTTTGCCAATTGCGTCCGCGACCGACTTGACCTCGCCACTCGAGAGGCGTCCGATGATATCCGCACGAACAATCGGTTCTCCGATTTTCGCAAGTGCCATTAGGTCTTTGAGCTTCAAAGGCTCCTTGGCAGCCGCAAGCTCTGCCACTTCACGCGGGCTTAGAACGTTGCCGATTCGGATGAAATTGCGGATATGGCGGTCAGATAACTCGCGCTTTTCCGCCACGCTTTTTGAGAAGGAAATTATTTCCATCTCATTCCGTTTGCCGCCACGCCCACCATTTGCACCGTTTTTGGTCTCGGGATGCATCCGCTCATAAACGCGCTTGCGCTCGGCAAGGAATACGCTGAGTTCAAGGTTACTCAGATCTGCACCGGAAAGGTTGTCGTCAATCTCCATGAGCCGGGCGAAGTCGTCAGTGACATCGGCCCAGACACGCGCCGGAATGGTCTCCCATCCCAATTGCTTTGCTGCTTCAAGGCGATGCCCACCCGCCATCAATACAAGGGTATTACCCGAAGCGCGCCGTTTCCTGCGCACATGGATTGCGTCCTTGATCACACCCAGCTCTTCGATTGAAGCGATCAGGCTTTGTACACCCGCGTCCGACACAGGTCGCAGCCGGTTATCGGCCTCCACCTCAATGTCAGACACGAGTATTCGCTGAATCTTGGGTTCAGAGATTTTCGTCACGCTTTAGTATCCTTTCGGACTTTTCGTCAGCCGGTAGTAAAATCGCCGCTGACCATCCTTGATCGCCTGTCGGCAAGTGATCTCGGCTCCGTTTTGCCGCAGCTCAGCAATGACCGAATTGACTGCGCAAATGTCTGCCGCCCTCGACAACTCGTAGGTTGTCATCTCGCCCTGGGCCTGCTGCAGCACCTTCAGTGTTCGGCGTAGGCGCGGAGAGCTATGCAATTGGGCGAAGTGCATCAGGACAGCACCCAGCCAAACAGAAAGAGCAGGTACCAGATGCCAAACAGGCAAACGGCTCCAAGCAGGTCACCAACCCAACTGTCATCAAGCCAGCGCGCCGCGCGTTTAAGTTGGCCCCAGCACTGCGGTACAAACGAACGCAGGCCAGGGCCGTTCCCGCCTTCGGACCCGTGACCAACCTTCGGCGGAATTCGGTTCGGCTGCGTGACCTCCATCACGCGGCCTCCTCTTCGTTGGGTTCAGGGCGGGGGATGTCTCTCGGCCAGTCAAGTTCATTTGGCCAGTTGTTGCTGAACCACTGCGTGACCTTTTCAGCTGTGTTTACGGTGCAACCCGAGCCATTCTTGATCCTTTGAAAGAAGCCACCATCGCCTCGAACAATGTATGACACTCGCCAATGACTGATGTTTGAATGCTCGGCGAAAGTATCGCAGAGCGTAATGAGGTGTTTGTAGGTATCACAAGTCATACTCAAATAAGATATATATATCCTCATCTAGTCAAGATATATATATCCACATTATGCAAGATTTTTCTATCTTGCGAATCGAGAAGGTATTTCAGACTCTCAGGAGATGGCACTTGCGCAAAAATACACCGAACGGGCGAGCGAACAGCTACAAGCAGTAGTAAATGACGCTCTGTTGGCAAAAGGTGTTTCTGCCCGTCAGGCATCATTTGATATTGTTGGTCATGATGGTCTCATCCGAGACATCAGAGCCGGGCGGCTACCTAGCATAGATAAAGTACAGGCGATTGCCGAATACTTTGGTCTGGAGCTCTACATCGGCCCACCGGTCTCTCATGACGCTAAAGAAGACGCAGCAAAAAGAGCAGCAGCTTTCTCGGACACAGAACGTTTGGCGGTGGCTATCTCGGCTGTTGAGGACGGCCTGTCGCAAAGCAAAAGAAAGATGAAACCCGCAAAGAAAGCAGAAGTTATTCTCCTTGCCTATGAGCTACTCGATAATTTGGAGGATGAATCCGAGGAAAAGATTATTCGTCTGATCAAAGCGATGTAAAATATGACCGAGGCCTGCAGAAAATGAAAGGTTCCCGCGAAAGGGAACAAGAACTTCTGAAGAAGATTTCAGAGGTTGTCCGCGATGCTTCGACAGACGATGAAACCGTACGTCAACCAAACGGCAATTACTTTATAGTCGGAGGCGATATCAACAATATTACCCACAATCACTATCAAGGTAATGTTGTTGATGATGTCCCCGAAGTGCCTTGGGGTGATGCCAGGAACCGTGACCTTCGAGAGCTGGGGTTGCGGCTCACAGAGATGCAACGCCATAGTATACAACGGTGGATTTACGCTAGATGTGCCAGCCTAAGAAACCAGTCATTGTTCGTTGACTACTGCGAGTTGCATTTTGGGAAAGCACTGCTAAGCCAACTCTCAGATGACGAATTGCTTGACTTAGAGCATTGGCTAATTAACCAAAGTAGTTAATTCCTTAACCTTCATTTGTGTGTTTGGCGGGGAAGCAATCGCTGTGCACGTTTTTCTTCCTTCAGCCCTCAGTCCCGACTTCGAACTGAATATTCAGACCCTGCGTGACGCGGTCATAGAGTAGCTCTATCCAAGCGGGTAATCAGATTTTATCTGTGTGTCTGACGTCTACCAATCCCACAGTGCAGCTTGTTGCGAATACTGAATGACAACAGTGCGGACGAAGCAGTTGCATGATCAGGTGGCCGCAGAATGCGTTTGTCAGGGCTTTCTCGCTCCGATTACTTCGAGTGCTTCCGTCACGATGACTTTTAACTCGTCCGGATCGACACCTTTTCTGGGTATCGCCTCAGAATCGTCGCCATGATGATTGTCGCAAGTAGATGTATTCAGAGAGTCTAGCTGATTTCGAATTCCTGCGCAGGGATGATGACCGGAGTAGTCATCGATGTCCCTGATCATGTTTCCGAGATTGCGATTGTGAGCGAAGTACGCCGTGTAAGACCGGCGGAGATGTGTTTCGAGAACCTGCCTTACGTGCAGGACTATATCATCCGGGTCTCCCTCCCTTCTGTCAACAAAAGCCGCGAGTTTGTCGAGACGCTTTGCGTGGTTGGACTTGCAAAGGTCGGATAGTCGGACGTGTTTCGCTATGGACCACTCATCACCGCCCGAGTACTCGATCCGATAGGACGCGGTCGCAACGCCTCCATAACGCCTTTCAACGTCACGCAAGAAATACTCGTCATGGGACAGAAGGATGAGTTGGCTACATCGGCTAGTTAGCTCTTTGACGGCCTCCACCGTCTTCGCGCGTCGATGACTGTCATGACTTGCCAGCGGATCGTCAAACACAACTACTTTTTTGCTCAGGTCACCATCACGATCTAGCTTGGCGAGAAAGAAAGCCAACGCTAAAGCCGCTTTATCGCCACTCGAAAGGGTATTTCGAAAATGAGGTACAGCTTCTGATACCCGCCCCCGCTGCCGTGCAACCTCTTCGCCGCGAATTAGCAGTGAATAATCCGCCGAGCCTGCGTTGCCAGTCATGCTGCTTTTCGGGCGAGTTATCCCAGCCGAAACACCGAAGCGTTTGAGATAGTCGTTAACTTTCTCATGATAATGGGCTGCTGCTGCTTCATTGGCATTTTTGAGACGCCTCTGAGTCTCTTGCCGTGCACTTTTCGCCCGCTGGTCACGCCTAGACGCGGAAAGGTATGCCAAAATTCGCTGTTGAACTCCGGTGTTTTCAGTCCTTGCTATTCGTCGTTGGGCATTCGTGACAACTAGCTTTGCATCGTCCTCGGAGCCGATTGACCTCGACCTAATTGCGTTTGTTTCTTCATTGAATGCGTCAATTGCGGAGTTGTAGCTTTCCAGTGCAGTAAACGCGCGGTTAATCGCTTCCTTCGCCGTCTCAAATCTCCTCGGTTCTCCAAGGGGTTCAAGTGGCGAAGCGCGCTTAGCAACCAACACAGCCATTGCTTCGTCATGAGCCTCTTTCAAGTCGCCGGTAAGAGAAGCACAGACAGGAATCTGAGTTGTGAACTGACCATATTTGGACCACTTCTTTGATACCTCAACGTTTCTAGCTAGAACGTCGATAATAGAAGTACGCACGTCCTCGTTAAGCGAGTTGTTAAGATCTTCAATCGTAGATCGAATCTTACCAAGATGCGTTTTGTATTCCTCTCCAAAGATTTGCCCGTAGAGCGTTACCATCCCTAGCTCGTCAGCGTCGGGACGCGCACAGAAAGGGCACTTATCATCAACCATGTGTTCCATACCAAAGTCGATCCAAGCCTCACCTCGCTTCCCGAGTTCAAATTGCCTGAAGTGCTCTGCAAGTCGGTTCCGCGCAGAAATGTCGATATGCGGCACCGTGGCTTCAAGAGTGTTTTCAATTTCGGAAGGAAGCACGGGTATCTCAACCTTCTCGAGGCTATTTAGTACCGATATTTTGTCTGCCTCCTGCACTGAGCGGAGTACCTGGTTCGCGCGCTCCAGCCTCTGTTGGTGCGCAGGGCTTGGTGCTAAGGCGAAAAACTCCTCTCGCGTCAAATCGTTTGGCATATCCTCTGCAAGCGCTTCATTTGCAGCTTTCAATGTGGCACCGGTCTTTTTTGCGTGTTCCTTGAAACGTTCAAGGAGACGATTGAGCCGGACGCCTTCTTCTCCAACGATTACGGAAAAGAGACCACGGTCGTGTTCCAGTGTCGTCATCTCGCCGGCAAAAATATTGTCAGCAATAAACTCGGCGTCAAAAACCTCTATGGGCGCGCGTTTGTGCTGCCACACGCCATCTTTGAAGAGCTGGTTGCTATCATCTGAGACCAGTGTGACTTGCGGCTCAGCTGCATTGTTTCCCAATGAACGTCGAGCGAGAACTATTCCAGCATTGCCATCTCTTGCAGCACGAAGAACCGCGGACAAAGTAGTTTTTCCCCTCCCGTTGCGGGCGTAGAATAGGGAAAGCGGCGATAAGTGTGGCGAACTGCCCGCTTCGAATGCCTTCAGCACGCCGACGTTGCGAATAACAATCTTTTTAAACATATCCAAATGGCTGACTCACATTTGCGGTTGAGTCAAACCTTCGAAAATCAGTTTAGGTTTGTGAGCCCCGTTTAGGTGAACGAGATCGTGCCTATTACGCCGTGAGTTGGAAGGCAACTTTTTGGCCAACCATCATGTCGCACTTGCAAACACATGAATGTGGAGCAATGGCAGGAATGGGCTCATACCGGTTCATCTCTGGGACAAGCTCTAATTGGTAGAATGAACCCTAAAGCCGTTCGATTGAGTTATGGTTTCAAGCCAAGGTACACGCGAAAATCAGTACTAAGTTGGAAATGGGCGATCGATATGCTGGCGAGCAACTAAGACCTTTGTATTAAGGAAGAATACTGAACCTAGTACTGAAAAACGGAACTTAGAACCGGAGTTCTATGTTCGGAAAATCGGCAAGGCAAAAGATCCGCGGCTCGCAACCCTATGAAGCCCTTTAAAAATAGGCGTTAAACCGCGATCTACTGAGTTCGTCACGACTTTTAGCAGTGAGCGCTGCGGAACGTAAAAGTGCTGATTTTTGCATGCACTGCATGACAAGCTTTCGTGCTCGTGGGAAAAGCTGAACTTGTGATTTTTCATTTTATTTTCAATGAGCATTCGGGGTAGTCCGGGTTCAGACAGGGTAGTTCGGGTTACTGCAATAATCTGTGTCAACTAACAATAAGTGCGGTCCGAGGTATCTGGATTCGGGATCTAGACTGGGAAGTGGCAGTTCGCTGCGGTTGAAACACCGTTCTTTGGGAACTCCAGAAGCGGCTATTCAGGTCTAGAATGACGAGCTCGGCAATGCCGTCGGCGAACTGATGTCAGCGAAGCGCAGTAAGCAGACACTGTAAATCTGCACGGTCTACCCGTAACCCACATAGGGCGCGGCCCAGACTCAACCTTTATCATCGCGCTTGAAACTGAAACGTAGCTTCAATTGAGCAGACGTTTCTGCTGTGCACCAAAGATTTACTCTGGCAATGACCTCTCTTAGTGTCGCGAGAAAAGTTGCCGCATGGCGCCGATAACGGCTTGGCTATCACTGTGGCTTCCCGATGTTCGTCAACAGGTGTTGGATGTCGAACCAACTCTTCTTTTTCGACAAGGTTTACCCAGTGCTTTGCCACTTGATTTGAAGGCTGAGATTTTAAGAGCATACGTCAAACAGTATTCGAATAAGGACTGGTGCCGCACAGGAGTTGATGCAGAAAACCTGCGGCGAATTGCAGATAGCAACCTAACTCCGGTGGTGCGGGAGCTTTGGGTGGAGGGCTACACCGGGCACGACAGCCGAGAGATTTTGCTGGATTTCATTTATGCGGCTCCAATTTCGGAGTGTGCTGATCTCGCACTTGATGCAGCCTTGGATTCAGAAATCGGGCCCGTTCACCAAACCTACGGAGCTTGGGGCGTTCTGGATGGCGGTACGGACGAACAAAAGCAGGTGCTAGCTGACGCGTTGTTGCAAGGCCATATGTCAGAGCGGGTTACAAGGAACATACTGCCGCGATTGGTCCCGCAGTACATCAGCATAGATGAAGCATTTACGCATATTGAGAGCATGGAGGAGATACCAAATTCAGTTCATGGATTGAATTATACGATTTATCAAATTTCGAAGAACGCAGAGGTTTCGCGTTCGGATCAGATTTCATTGCGTAGTCACTTAGCCGATGCCATTTGGCAAACACGCCGCGCCGATTGCAGAATGTATCAGGCCCATTCGGAGAAAGATCACTATCAGGATGGTCTCATTGCTGCGTGCGCTGCATCAATACCTACAACAGGTGAGAATTCCCGAGTCTGGGCGCGTGCGGTTGCAATAGCGACGCACTTCGGTGAACGACGTGAGAGCATCATCGCAAAAGAGGAGACAAAGGCAGTTTGGGTTGCTCTTGGCGAGAACCCCGTACTTCGCGCGAGCTTGTTTTGGGCATGCCTTGAAATGGCGGACGAACTTGAAGGGCATGAGGATGACTGGCCGAGGTTCATTCGATCAATTTCAGAAAGTAGAAGATCAACTCGACTGGACGACAGCGACTTAGAATGGCTTCTTCCAGCTCTCGAAAACGATGCACCCGAAAACCAGCGAGGCGTCGCATTTGAGGCCGTTAAGTACTTCTTTGATCTGAGAAATAATGCGGATTTGGCGCAATCAGTGTCGCAGAGGATTCAAGATAAGCCAGCATGGTGTGAAACCTTGCATCAGATTTTGAACCCGCAGCCGCGTGAACCCGATGAATTCGAGCTGGAGATGCAGGCTCGGGATGCAGAACATGAGCAGGAAGAAGCAAAGCGAGTAAAGGACTGGGTTGAATGGCGCTCCGAAGTGCTTGCTGATCCAGACTTTCTGATGGGCGGTGACAGGCGGATCGGAGTTCTTTTTGATGCTCACAAGGTGATCGAACAAGGCATGGAACGTGACAGCCACTGGGGGCTTTGGGATAGTCATCTCATTGCCAGCACCTTTAGCGAACAATTCCTTGAACGATACCGAGCGGAATTGTCCAAATACTGGCGCGAAACAGAGGTTTTATTGCCAAGTGAACGCGAGGCTAACGAGCGCAACGCCATTTATGACAAGTACCTCCTGGCCCTGGCAGCAGTTAAGGCAGAGGCAGAAGTTTCAGGTTGGGAAACCCGACTTGCACACGAGGAGGCTATCCAAGCTTCGCGCATTGCTTGCTTGGAACTGAACGGATTTGGCAGCTACTATGTTGAACTCGACAGAGCACATCCGGACGCGATGGCACAAGTCATCGTCCAAGAGTGTCTGGCGCAACTTAATCAACTGAGTGAAACAGGTCGCGCGAGCATGCTTCATGACATTTGTTATCACGGAACGGACAACATGAAATCTGCCTTTGCAGCTCATGTTGCTCCACAGCTGGACACTACACCGCTGGATGACATTCCGGGCGTACGCGACGCCTTAGACTACGCTGTCCGTATTGTTTCTACGCATGGCTCGGACGAAGAAAGGCAGGTCGTAACGAATGCGTTGCAGTCCGAATTGCCCGGTGACGAAGACTGGCCAAGTGGCTTCAAGATTTCCCTACTTGCAACCTTGGATCCTGAAATTGGGTGTCAGGCAATTTTGGATGAAACACGCGATCTGGACGACAGCTCTCAGCGTTCCGAAGCTGTAGCAATTTTTGCATCCGTGTTTGGCGACAGGCATGACCGGAAAATACCAAATCTGAACTCTGTTCCCGCCGAACGCCGGGTGCCGTTGCTTCGTGACCTCATATTGCGCGCATACCAAGCCGTTCGCCGCGACGAGGACGTAAGCCACGATGGTGTCTTTTCGCCTGGGATACGCGATAACGCTCAAGATGCGCGATCCTTCTTGTTTGATACCTTGCTCGAAGTAAGAAACCCAGCTGTCCTATCGGTACTTCATGAACTCGCCGACAGACCAGAATTCTCCCATATGCCTGATCGTCTTCGCCAAATGTCCTATGAGATCGCTGCACAAATCAGCGATGACACACCTTATCCGCTGCCTGCGTTTCAAGCACTAGACCGTGAGAACGCATTTATTCCCTACGACAACAGGTCATTGTTTACAGCAATGATGGGGCGGCTCGATGCATTTGAACACGACATCCTGCATGCGGAGGATCGTCCGATTAAAGCGCTACGCTTGTTGGACCAAGAATCAGATTTGCGCTCGTTCATTTCAAATTGGCTTCGAGGGCGAGACCGGGGTGTGTTTGATTTTACGCAAGAGGCAGTGGTCGCGGATGAAAATCGTACGGACTTAAGGCTCCATCCAAAATCCCTGCAAGAATATGCAACGGTGGAGCTAAAGCGCGAGACTTGGAGTATTTCTGAGTTTGAAACCGCCCTTCACGATCAGCTTGTCGGTCAATATCTTCAACACGAAAGATGTAAGGTAGGATGCCTCCTTATTTGCCAGCGTGTCCAAAAGCAGTGGCGAAACCCTGAAGGTGGACCGATGTGGGGACTACAAGAAGTTGTCATTCATCTTCAAACACAGGCTAATGAATTGATGTCGCAAAACCCGGAGTTACACCTTTCGATAAAAGGCATCGATTACTCCTAGTTCTTGTTAACAAGCTGACAAGCTCGAAGGTCCGTTTTTCATGCCGGATTCCAGAACGTGTGTAGTCGCAACCAACAGTCACTTCCCGCCTGCTCTGCCGGACAAGACAGTTTAGCTACCCGCAAAATCTATGTCCGCTTTGAGCGGATGGTGGCGTGCTGAAACCCTCTTGAATATTGGCGGCGCTCGTAGAGCGACTTTTCTGAAGCTCAAATCAGCCTTCAAAGTCCTCGGCATCCTCGGCAATAGCATCTATCGATACATCTTCAGCAGTTGGTTTGTCATGTTTGATCCTGGGCGCAGCCTTCTTCCAGACGGACAGGTTTGCGCCGACATCGCCATAAAACAGAGGAACGACTTCCTCTAAGTCCGATATGAAGTTGGCCTGTTGTGTGAAACGACCGCCGAGTCGTTTGGATAGGAACACATGGAAGCCGTGCGTAACGAGGTGGTCTTTGCCTTCTTGGCAGATATCAATGTCTTCTCGCAAGTCTGAGACTAAGTGCTGTGTCGGCTCGCTGGCGCCAGGCCAAAGCAAGCGAATATACAGGCCCTCCATGTTATCGACCTTGATCTGCCGAAGAAGCCAATTCAGCCTGGCTTTTGTCGATTTCTTATCTTCAGGCGCTCGGATGGTCATACCGACGTCGACGCACCGCCGCTTCAGGTCTGCGGTGACTTCGATAGGGGCGGCCGTGTCCGGGACATCCAATGTGCATTGGAGCTGGTGGTGTTCGCGAAGCATCAGCAGCTCATCCTTTTTACGCTGAGCCGGATCATTGATGTGCTTGCGCGACAGTTTCTCACTAACAGATGTTTCTACCAATCGGCTCAAGATTAGTGACAGGTCTCGGGTTTCCTGGTGCCAAGCATCGACTACGATCTGCGCCTCCGGTGACCGTGCTGGAATGACACCGCCAGACGACACCAGTTTGTTGAGATCACCCCATTCTTTGGGCATCCTATGGAAACCCTGCACCCCAGCGCTCTCATGGTTGAGGAAGCGCCTAAGCTCATTTAGCAACAGTAGTTGGTCCTTATCCTCGACCTGCTCATTGCTGATCAACAACTCCGCAGTCGTGACCACATGCATCCACGACCAGTGATACACGGGAATCTTGGATCTGCTCTTCCTGACTTCCTCAACAGGGTGCGCCGTCGGCGTAGTTGCGAATTGATTGGATATCGTGATGACGCAATCGACGCCGTTCTCTTTGGCCAGAGCCCGGTATCTTTCAATTTGCTCGGCATCGAGGGTATTGTTCCCAACTTTGGTTTCAACAAGGGCCTTCCACTCGCGGGAGCCAACCTTCAGGACAATCAATCCGTCGGGCCGATCCTTGATTGTCTTTGATTGGTTCTTGAACACAACCTCGGTGAAAGCATGAACCTGGGCCCGTTTTCCGCGCTTCTGGCCTATTGATTGCAGCAGCGCGGCTCCCAGCTCTTCAATCTGAACCATACAGGCTAGCACAATGGATGTTGTCCGTCCTTCTTTTGACGTGGTTGAGAGAACGGGGAACAAACGTGCGGCTTCGCCTTGAGCCAGATAATCTGGCAACTTTTCAGTCATCTATGCGCCTACAACTTGAAATTGAATGTCATGTCTTAAATAGACATCCGCCGCAGCTTTCCGTCAAGTTTTCAATGAGGTATCGTCCCCAAAACGTTGAGGGATACAGCCGCTCTTGTCGTTGAGAGACCACGGCTGCCAGGGAGTAGCGCATTTCAATGAAGTTCCATTCTGATTGGAAGCTCATGCAATGGCAGTCAGTTGAACGAGTTGCCAACAATGACTTAACGCGTGTCATCGCGTTGGTGCCGATCATTGGGTATCTGATCCTGTTTAACGACCAAATCGCGGAAATAGCTTCATTTCAACTGATCGCAGGTGTTGAACCGGGCGCAGAAACACCGTTTTACCTGACCGGCTTGACCAAGATGAGGCTGGTCTTCTTCGGTAGTCTGCTTTTGTTGTTCTCAAATCTGATCTTTAAGGTGTTTCGCCCACCTGTTTTGGAGCTTGCCAAGGGCGATATCGAATTTGCAGCCAGAGTAGGTGAACGCTTTAGTGTCCATGAGCTTGCGAACATGGAAATGAAAGTATTCTCTGAACAGTGGATCCCAAGATTAAAATTGTTTTGGATGGTGCACGATGAGTTCCGAGAGAGGAAGCCAGTAGTTTCGGGATATAGACCAGATGTGCGAAGTAGAATGTTCGCGGATCATGGAGACTATATCAGCTATCTGGCGCGAGAATGGTGGACGGGGGAGATGCACATCTTCCGGGCTGCACGCATCACATCACTAAGTCTGGGCAGCGTTGGAATTGTCTTGCTAGCGCTTCCAACACTGGACATCACTCAAGCAGTTTTCCGAGACATATATACTAAATTGTGGTGATTTGTCGGGCAACAGAACCTGTAATCCCTATTAGTCGAAAATCCGCTTTGGGCTGCCCCCAGCCGATCATGATCACCGCAGAGAAGGCCAGAAATGAGCCCAAAGCTGCCAGAACGACTTTCGCTTATTGCTCCAGGAATCTGGATATTTCGTTCAGGAAACGCTCAAGACATGGGTCATCAGAGAGCATTACGTGATTGCGCCCTTCGAGTGGAATGAATCTGGCATTGGGAATACCTGCTGCCATCCGTCTCCCCTCTTCAAATGGGGCTCTGGCATCTTCACGCACGTGAAATACAAGCGTCGAAGCTTGAACGTTGGACAGTTCGTTTGAGATATCGATGCTATCGATTGCAAGTTGGATACTCGCCGCGTTCTCGGGTGGCGTGGCCTTTCTCTGTAGGTTTGTGAAAGCTGACAACTGGTCCGCATTTGCATCTGGCATGAAAAACGCGCCGAACATTCGAACGTATGCGTCTAGCTCTTTTCCCCAACCCTCTCTAATCATTGTTATGAATGCGTCACTTTCTGCAATCTGGCCCTTGGAACCTCTCATCCGGCGACCTCGTGCGTATCCACCGCACAAGACCATCTTAGTGACTCTATTGGGGTTCCGAGCAGCAAAAGCTGCCGCGACAGCCGCACCTTGAGACTGTCCAACAAGTGAAACCTGTTCCAAACCAATTGCGTCAATGACGGTCGTTAAATCTTGAACGGATGAGTTCAGCGAAAAATCTTCCACCTGTCGGTCCGACAAACCGCTGCCACGCGCATCATATCTGATCACTTGTTTGTTTGGAGAAAGCACTCGAACCAATTCACGCCGCATGGGTATCTGGAAATCTAACTCAAGGTGAGTGAGCCAATTGGAAACCGATACTACAGGAGGGCCCTCACCAATTATCGCATATGCAATTTGAACGCCATCGGGTGTTTCACAAAATTGGATGTCTTGCTCAAAAGATGGTGTTTTGGCTGGTGTTGTGAGCATTTCTTGATTTCGGCGAACTTGGAAAACTTGCACCGGTTGGGGAATGTTCTTAACCAGACATGGGCCCAAATCGACTAGTTTAATGGTATCGCTGTCATTTAGGTGCTCACGGACATTTCCTGAGATGCACACTGAACCCGGTTCAGCGAGACTCTCCATTCGAGCTGCAATATTCACTCCGTTTCCGAACAAATCTGTACCAGAAACGATTACATCACCCAAACTAATCCCGATGCGCATTTTGATTGCGACATCCCCGCTGTCCTGTTGCTCTTCCTTTTCGAGCAGTGTTTGAAGCTCAACTGCGCAATCAACGGCCTGATTTACACTTGCAAATTCGACGAGCGCACCATCTCCCATCATCTTGAAAATTCGACCCGTGTGACGTTTCACAGTTGGCCTGAACAAATCTACAAAAACGTTCTTGAGACGTGAATGTGTTCCCAATTCATCGAGAGCCATCAACCGTGAGTATCCGACAACATCCGCCGCCAAAATGGCGGCCAGTTTTCTCTGACCTTGGAACTGAGCCACGCCGCCCTCGCGATTCTCAACCTCCCTCGTAATGTGAGGGCAACCCAGCGAATGTACAATGCTTGGCCTACTTTAGGAAATGCAGAATACTGGCGGCTGCCCCCGTACTAACGGCCGCAAAGTCCGCAACCTTACCGGGGTCGTGTGTGGATGCCCTCAGTTTTGCAAGGAATTTCTGATCGGTTTGAAGGCGATTGATTGCGGTCGTGTGTCAGGCCTCGTGTTGCGGCTTTTCACGCGCCGCGGGCCAAGATGGTAAGTTCGCTGATCGGTTCCAATTCGATTCCGCGGGCTATTTTGGCGCCCGACCCCTATCTGGCTCTCCGATCAGGACTTGTTCAATCGACGTCCATTCTTCTCAGTGCATTCCTCACGCTCTGGCGCCTGGGGCGGCGCTCAGATTTCTATGTCGCTACTGCTCTCGGCAGGTATTTTTCTTCTTTGGTGATCATGGCCCAGATCTGACGCGCCATTTTGTTGGCCAAAGCGATCGCGGCAACCATTTTGGGTTTACGATCCAACTTGTCCTGAAGCCAAGGCTCTGCGCGACTGTTTTGTCTCGCATATCCGGCAATCCGGCTCATTGCACCCGTGATCAACACGCGGCGAATATCACGCTGCCCCATCTTACTGGTCTGGCCAAGGCGGATTTTTCCACCCGACGAATGCTGCTTTGGTACAAGGCCAAGCCAAGCGGCGAAGTCTCGCCCTTTCTCAAAATGCGCCATGTCTGGCGCGAAAGCCTCGATCACCATAGCTGCAATTGGCCCAATTCCAGGCATGGAGCGTAGGCGTTTGGCGGTATCGCTCTCACGACAGTGATTATTGATCTTGGCCGCCAACGCCTCGATCTCACAGCTCAGGCTGTCGATGCGATCAAAATGCAGCTTGGCCATTTCTGTGACGAGGGTGGGGATGTCCGAGGCATTAGCAAGGATTGACCTGAGCTTGGAGACATTTTTGATCCCCACTGGCGCAATGATACCAAACTCAGCCAAGTGACCCCGCAACGCATTCACCGTAGCTGTACGTTGTTCCAGAAGCTGATCTCGCGTGCGCATCATCATTGTCGCGGCTTGTTGATCCGCCGACTTGGGGGCTACGAATGACATGCTGGGACGCAAGGCGGCTTCCGTGATTGCTTCAGCATCAGCCGCATCGTTTTTATTCCGTTTGACGAAAGGTTTAACATAAAGTGGTGGGAGCAGACGCACATCATGACCCATAGCTTGCAACTCACGGGCCCAATAATGTGATGTCGAACATGCCTCCATCGCCATCAGACACTTGGGGTGGCCCTCGCAGAAAACCCTAAACTGCGCACGCGTCAGCTTCTTGCGAAACAAAACCCGACCGTCCCGTCGCGCGCCGTGCAACTGAAACACATTCTTTGCCAGATCAACTCCGATAATGATACCTTCGCTCATGGATGCTCTCTTTCTCTTTGGTGGCTTCGATAATTCCACCATGGCACATTGCGATGCCGTTTCAGGAGAGGGCATCCACCCCATCAATTCCGGTAAGGGGCAGGATCGTATCATAAGAAAATGGGGCAACGGCGTACCATTTGAACCTATTGGATTTTCTGCCTAGTAACCTCTTGATTTTGCTGATGCAGAAATTGTCCCTGAAAACCACTCGTTAAACAGGGACAACGAAGGTCGGCTGAGCGGACATTGCTGCCATCTAACCGCAAACCAACAAGGACAGAAGACAGCCCAATGCGGCCGTCGATGAATCATATTCGCAAAACGGTGCGTGAGTGAAATGCCCAATTGTCGCCTTAGTTAGAAACTACCCGTTTCGTATGAAAAAACTGATTTTGATTTGTGTGCTTGCCGTTGGCCTAACGGCCTGTGACAGTCAAACACCCCGAGAAAGAATGTTTGATGAGTTGAGGGCGCAGCGCAACGTCGTCACGCCTTTTCCAAAGCCGGGCTTCACATATGCCAGCTTTGACACTGGCCACGGCTATCAGGTCGAATATCTCAGCCCCGACGGACGTGCTTATCTCTGGTATCCAGGTAATCGGAAATCAGTAATTGGTGAGTGGAAGACTCTATTGGATGAAATCTGTTATCGCTACGGATCGAACACCTTCAATCCACAAACTCTACAGCGAGGCGGGTCTTGGAACTGCGAGTATGCCGGGATTCTGGGGTATCGCGTCACCGCTTATCAAAGGGGCGATGTTTTTAACCTAAAGTCTGGAAACCTCCCCTACACCAGGGAACGTTGCGACCTGCCGAAAGGATTGGCGCAAGTAAAAGAAGTGAGTTGTAAATGAGAATTGTCCTATCTGCGTTGGCGCTTGTTCTTCTGAGCCACTCAGCAGCCGCCGCATGTACCAACATGAAGCGTCTACCTGTCTTTAACTACAAAAAACATGCAACCGGCGAGCCGAATTTTTCAGGACCGAGTTCGAAAAACGGCCGCTTTATCGTTGTTCGCCATAGCAGCGGTATTTCCAAAGTTAAGATATACGCAAAACGCGGAGCAAAGGGCTTGTATACGCGCAATGGAACAGGTGAACCTCTTCCTGTGACTGTGGCCGTTACAGACAACTTATGCACGCAAGGCAGTAAGAACCTCTTTACCAAAAAGTTTCATGCCCGCTTGAAGAACACGTTCGCCACGCAGTTCTATACACCATTCACGGCGGCACAAAACGAGTCCCAAGCAATATCATTGGCTCAAACCGTTCTACGAGCAACGTATTGCCCCAAAGGCGAAATCAAGCTGAACCACAGTTTTCAGTATGTGGACAAAAAAGGTAAGAAACCTGTTGTCAAAACCTCTCCCGCTGCGGCCCCATGGGATAGCCCGCCGTTCGATGCACAGTGGACAATTCAACTAACCTGCTCGGAATGGCGCAAGGTTCAATAGGTCGCGACCAAGGGTTTGGACCAAACCGCGTGCTGTAACTTCGGCTTTTTCCGTCAATGAATGTTTGCTTTGGTGAATTTATGCTGCGGCAACGTCCATTTTGGTGATAGTCCGTTGTGGGGCCGTCAACTCACAGTGCTCATCCGCCATTAAAGCCCTATGCAGCATTCGACATTTTGGGCTCTTCAGGCCCCTTCGCCGCATCTTTGACGAAAGGCCGGACTACGCTATCCGTGCCAGCCGCGAGATCGCCTTCCTACAGGTAAGGTTCGGGACAATCCGGCCACTCACCTGTTTTAGGATCAATGACCGCAGGCAGCCGATACCGTTGAAAAACTCCGTTTTTGGCGGAATCGGTTAAATTTTTGTCCGTACAGCGCGACCAACTTTTCACGGCGAGGGGTTCGGCCAGACTGGCCTTGTGCCGCTCATGTGGCAGCTCACTGCGCCTCATGGCAAATCTCATCGGGCTTTTCGGCATCACGGGTTCTATCCGAAAAATCACGACATCTGAAATCCGGAGTTTTTCAACAGAATCAGCCCAATGCGGACATTCACAGTTACGCTTTTCAGTTTTCAATTGTGTACTGAGCCATTTACTGGGAACCGCACGAAGTCCAGGCAATTGTGTTGTCTTTTCCAAACGACGCATTTTGCGTTACGAATAGACATGAACGGAGACCGCAGACTTTCCGCCGTACTCTCGGCAGATGTAGTAAACTACTCGGGCCAGATAAAGGCCGATGAAAGTAGGACTCTCAGCGAACTTCGTGTTCTACGTCGAGAGTTATTTGATCCTTTGGTTAGCGATCATCGCGGTAATGTCGCTAAGAGGATGGGTGATGGATGGATAGTCGAGTTTAACTCGGTATCTGATGCAGTACGATGCGCCCTTGATCTTCAAAGCCAGGTGTCAACTCAGTCCTCACTGAAACTACGAGTGGGCGTGCATCTTGGAGATGTCGTATTCGACGAAGATGACATTTTCGGCGATGGCATCAATCTATCCGCACGGCTACAAGAGGCTTCCAGTGAAGGGGCTGTGTTAATTTCAGATGTCGTCCATCGCAGCCTCGATGAACGTCTCGCAGAACAATTCCATCGCGCTGGAGAGCGACAGTTCAAGAATGCTCCATCAGCAATCGAAGTTTTTCAATGGTCGCCACCAGGTTCCGCCCCACCGCGAGTAACTCCGGCTAGTCATGCAAAATCGCTGCTCATCGGCGTCCTACCTTTTAATAATCTTTCTTCTGACCCCGATCAGGAGTTTTTTGCCGATGGAATTACCGAAGAGATCATCACCACTCTGTCAAAGCTCCCGAGCTTACTGGTCGTCGCACGAAACTCTACATTCGTCTACAAGGGTCGCTCGGTCGACGTGAAACAGGTCGGTCTGGAACAGGGTGTCGACCTTGTTCTTGAGGGAAGTGTCCGTCAAAGCGGCAACCGGGTCAGGATTACGGCGCAGCTGATAGACGCGAAGTCCGGAATGCACATTTGGGCAGACCGCTATGATCGCCTCATTGAAGATGTCTTCGAGGTTCAGGATGAAATCGCTCTCAGGATTGCAACCGAGCTACAAGTCGAACTACTGGCGGGGGAAATGGCCCGTTTCAGAGGCTCTGGGACTAAAAACCTGAGTGCTTGGACTGCTCAGCTACAAGCCGTAGAGGCATCGCGCAAAATAACAAAGGAAGCGCACACCGACGCGCGTCGATTTGCACAACAGGCCATTGCGCTCGATCCCGGTTACTCGGCCCCTCATTGTACTTTGGGGTTCATTTGCACGGTCGAAGCAAGACATGGTTTTGTTGCTGATCGGCGTGCCACGCTAGCAGAGGCTCGTGACTGCGCACAGCGGGCTCTGGAAATAGACAGCTACAACCCGGAGGCTCACGCTATAGCGGGTTTTGCTGATGCAATCGATGGCAAGCTGGTTTCAGCTATCGAGAAGTTCAACGAGGCACTAGCGCTAAATCCAAACCACGCGGATGTGGCCGCCAGATTGTCACTTACACTAGGGTTCAATGGACAGGCAAGAGAAGCGATCCGCGTCGCGCAACAGGCCATTACTCTCAACCCACATTATCCAGGTTGGTATGCGGGCGTATTGGGTTTAGCCCTTCGGCTCGACGGTCAATACGAGGAAGCCAAGAAGGCGTTTACAGAGTATGGCCAAAGGGTTGAAGGCTTCGGACACCTCGACCTCGTAATCGTCCATGTAGAGACGGAAAACCTCGACGCCGCTCGCGATGAAGCAAGGAATGTGATGAAATTCCGCCCTCAGTTTTCCATATCGGACTGGGCAAAAACTCAACTTTTCTCTGACAGAGAAAGACTTGAGAAAGACTGTGCGTCTTTGCGGCTAGCTGGTTTGCCTGAATAAGAACAACATTTCGTAGCGACAGCTTAGGATGTGGTGGAAATCGACTTCAGGAGTGTTCGATTTGGGCTCTAGAAGGCCATTCGCATCTTTTTTCTGGCGGCGGATCGTAGCGTAAAGCGAACTTTCATTTATATGGTCAGTCGCTAAACACCACGTTCAACCTTGTCCAGGCGTCTTCGGGCCACACCTCTTTGAATTCGTAGAAGTTCTCAAAGCTTAGTATATCAGGGTTAAGTGGAACCCAAGACTGTTTGCTAGATGTGAATATCTGAGCGTCCGGTGGGCAAAGGTCAGGGTTATCCAATGTGCCAACACGAATGTACCTAAGTTTACCCAGCCTTACTAAGTATTCACTGAATACAGCCGTACCACATATCGCGCATCTTGTGATTTTCTGGCCTTTACCACTCGGAGTTGCCAACGTGTGGTTAGTGGTCTTCCCACTCCAGGTAACGCGCTCCGTTTCGATGATGGCATTCAGAACGTAGGCGGACCCAGTTTGCTTCTGACACTCCTTGCAGTGACAACAATGAACAAACATTGGTGCCGAAGACATTTGATAGGTCAATTGTCCGCACCCGCAAGAACCGGTGAATTCGGTTGCTTTATCTGAATCCATGGATCACTCCACCAAATCGTAGTGTTTGATCAGCCTGTTCTCGACCAACTCAGCTTCAGCAGGGTCAATATGGGGTGAATTATAGTCCTCGCCAACGAACGCTTTGAGTGACGCCAAGTCTTTCCAGACCATCACAAAACTAAAATCTCTTGGGCTATCGCCGTGTGGTGCACCAGGAAAAACCTGAACGATCCCTTCGGTTCCTTTCATCATTGGAATCGCGGTTTTGTAGAAGAATTCTGCAAACTCTTCTTCCTTGCCGTCTCTGACTCGCACCTGAAATATACGCATTATCATGCAGTGTCCTCCCACAGAAAAATAGGTGCCTGCAAAAATGCCTCCCATCAGATAATATCATCACATCGGATGTTTGTCCCGACTGGGCTCAGAAATGGCGGTCTTTTCAACGGGCATCGCTGTGTATGGCAGCCGGAAGCTGACGTTAAAGTTCTGGCTGTGAATTACCAACTGAGCTGGCGAAACGAGCATCGAAGATGTTT
The DNA here is from genome assembly GCA_000158135.1 of Rhodobacteraceae bacterium KLH11. Lineage (GTDB taxonomy): Bacteria > Pseudomonadota > Alphaproteobacteria > Rhodobacterales > Rhodobacteraceae > Ruegeria. Next base: position 1,856,382 of record DS999531.1, on the reverse strand, counting down.
AAACTAAAGGTCTCTTACAAGTGAACAACCTGGTCCAAGATGGATCACCGATTTCCACATCTCTTCTGTCACTTTACAGTTGTAGGTTCCTCTTTTTTGTTCATCCATTTGGTTGAGTTGCTCTGATGCGGACCTCTTCGGAAAGGTCTGCTTTTGGGCGTGAGAACCTAGAATCCATTTTGCGTTCATTTTCATTGAAACTTCCAACGGGCTTCGTGCACTTGGAGAATGCGTGATGTTTTTCGTTGGGCGTGAGCGGCAGAACGGCTAAAAAGGGGCGAATTCTCCACTTTTGGAACTTTACCGATGCCATTTTCGGTTCAGATTGTTGCCACCCCGGAAACCAGCGCCTCCAGCGTGTTTGGCCTGTATGACACTTTGGTGGCCGCAGGGCGCGACTGGGAGCACTTGGTGAGCGGCGAGGAGCCTAAACCGGTGTTTGACGTCAGCCTCGTTGGCCCGGACACCGAGGGATTTCGTTGCGGGAGTGGCGTGTGGATCGCGCCAGACCAGACATTCAAAAACGCAAGCGATGCAGATATTGTGGTCGTACCCGGACTGACACTTTCACCGCACGAACGACTCGACCCCGAACAACATCTTTGTTTGGCGTGGCTGGCTGAGCGCGACTTGGCCAAGACGCGTATCGTGTCGGCCTGTACAGGGGCGGTCTATTTGGCGGAAATAGGTATTTTGGATGGGATAGAAGCGACGACCCATTGGGCCTGGGAAGGTCTTTTTCAAAGGTTTTACCCAAATGTGCGGCTTCGCATCGACCGAGGCCTTTGCTTTGCCGATGCTTCTCGCGGACCCGTTACATCGGGCGGGACAACCGGGTGGCAGGAACTCGCGACGTTCCTGATCGCTCATTATGGTGGCGCGCAAAGGGCGGTGCGGGCAGCAAAAGTCTGGCTTATGGCCAACCGCGGAGAACTCCAGCTACCATTCTCTTCAATGATCACTACGGCACCTCATGCTGACGCCATTGTCTCACAGGCTCAGTTATGGATTGCCGACAATTACGCCATTAATAACCCTGTCGCAGAAATGGCTAAACGTTCCGGATTGCCGTCGACTACGTTTGCGCGACGCTTCCGAAAAGCCACGAGTAAATCGCCTCAAGGTTACGTTTTAGCGCTGCGAATTGAAGAGGCTCGGCAGTTGCTGGAAACTACTGATTGCTCCGTTGCGGAGGTCGGAGAAATAGTTGGCTACCTTGATACGCCTTCGTTTCGGAGGTTGTTTAAGCGAAAGACAGGGCTGACTCCTTTGGAACATCGCAAAATGTTCGGCCAGTCTCGATTTTCCCACTACTCCTGATGTGCGGCGTTCAAGATAGGCACTGCTATTTTCCGCAACGGGCTCACTATTGCTAGTCACTACAACTTGCGTTTCGGTTATTTGCAGCCAGAAGTGGAAAAAAGACAAGGTTTGCAAATTACGATTGCCGCTGTCCGTCGTCAGAGTTTTTGGAACCAGGAGCGGCGTAAACTAAGAGAGTGTTTGGCTCATCTGGTCGGTTTGATTATGCTGCGCGTTGGCTGTGATGCAAGCGTCGCGCTTCGAACGTCTTCTGTTTGATCCTTTTTCGTTGTTCCAGAATGGCTTGGTCACGCCCAAAGTAGACGTCGGCGGGTGTGACGTTGCTCAGGCTCTCGTGGTAGCGCTGGTGATTGTAGTGATCGACGAAGGCTTCGATTTGGGCTTCGAGATCGCCTGGTAGGAAGTAGTTTTCCAGCAAGATCCGGTTCTTCAAGGTTTGATGCCATCGTTCGATTTTACCTTGTGTCTGAGGGTGATATGGCGCACCGCGTGAGTGCTTCATGCCTTTGTCTCGCAGCCATTCAGCGAGGTCACCAGAGACATAGCTGGACCCATTATCGCTCAGCAGGCGCGGTTTGTGGACGACATGGACCTGATCACAGCCAGATGCCTGCAAGGCCAAATTGAGGGTGTCTGTCACATCCTCAGCCCGCATGTTCGTGCAGAGCTTCCACGAGATGATGTAGCGGCTGTAATCGTCCAGGATCGTGCTGAGATAAAACCAGCCCCACCCCAGAACCTTGAGATAGGTAAAGTCGGTCTGCCAAAGCTGGTTGATGGCCGTTGTCTTATGCTCGAACTCATTTGCGGCTTTCAGCACGATGAACGCAGGGCTGGTGATCAGGTCATGTGCCTTGAGCGTGCGATACACTGTGGATTCCGATACAAAGTACCGTTCTTGGTCTGTGAACGTCACCGCCAACTCGCGGGGTGACAGCTCTGTTTCCTTCAAGGCGAAGCTGACGACCTTGCGCTTCACCTCGTCAGGAACGCGGTTCCAGACATGCTTTGGCTTGGGAGACCGATCCTCAAGGCCAGCCTCTCCGCGCTGCAGGTATCGGTCGTACCATCGGTAGAATGTGGTGCGAGGGATACCCAGTTTGGCCAATGTACGACGTGCTGACAGATGGCTTTCTTCAATCAACCGAATGATCTCCAACTTCTCAGATGCAGAGTATCTCATTCGTGGTCGTCCCCATTGCCGGTCATGCTTTTTTTGAGCAAGCGCAGTTCGAGAGTTTGTTCCGCAACAACCTCTTTCAGATCGCGAGCTTCGCGCCGCAGGTCCTTGACCTCGTCGGTTGTCGCTGCACGTGCTGTGTCACCGGCAAGCCGCTTCTTCCCGGCTTCCATGAAGTCCTTCGACCATTTGTAGTAAACACCTTGGGAAATCCCCTCACGGCGGCACAGCTCTGCAATGCTGTCTTCTCCGCGAAGGCCATCCAGAACGATCCGGATCTTCTCTTCGGCTGAGTACTGTTTGCGTGTCGCCCGCTTGATGTCTTTGACGATCTTCTCGCCGGGGCTCTTACTTGTCTTTCTCATCGTCCACTCCTCAGTGGTTACGATGAGCCAAGAACACTCTCTTATCAAATACCGCTATTTCGACCCAAAGGCGCTGACGTCAGACACGATTGCCGCCAAAACTCGCCGCAAAGGGGTTAATGAGTTCCAGCCAATGCGACTTTAGTGCAGCCAGCGTCGCTGCCTCATCGCGTTCCATCAGCCGCGAGTAGCCCACGACGTCAATACTCAAGATGTTAGTAAGGCGACGTTCCACTCCCGTCCTCCCCTGCATGGAAGACTATCCATCCTGATCCATTGAATCCATAGTTCTGCTATTCGCCCTATTCCTAATCACTTTTGTGAGGCGTCGGTCTGGCGATGACAAAGTCAGATTTTTCGAAGCGGAGACCAAGCATGGTAACCAATAGACGCCGACATAGTGTAAGCGAAGAGGTGGTGCGGGGTAACGAGCGCGGCCGAGGTCAAGTGGCAGTATTGTGGAACGATCAACCCTTTTTGCGCGCCACGACGATAAATTGGGTCATGGAGAAAAAGAAGCGCCCAACTTTTGCAAGGCTGAGCTGCTCGTCAAACCACGATTGCGCAACAGTGGGATCAACATGGTCATTTGCGACAGCGTATTGCTTGATAAGGTGCATCATCATGATTGCGAGACCATCAGGCTTTAGCTGGTGATCTGTCATTGTGAACGACAAGACATCTTCCACATAGTCGCCGCGAGCCTTTATCAGTGCGGGCAGTCTTTCCGGGACGGAACCACTCACAAAGTGCCGGTTCCAGGATGTCAGCATCTTTTGCATTCTGTCGGGCTCTTCGCTGAACCAAATCAAGCTGCCAAAATGCAGATCGCTGATGACAAGGCGCCCGCCGGGTTTGACGCACCGCAGCGTGTCAGCCAACGCACCGTCTACGTCTTCGATGTACTCAAAGACCTGTACCGAGACGGCCTTGTCAGCACTCTCATCCTCAATGGGCAAGCTATTTGCGGCACCAGCACGAAACTCCACGTTTGCGTAGTCGCTGCATCGTTCTTTAGCGACCGCCATCATGTCAGTGCTTGGGTCGATCCCGATGACACAGCCATCAGAGCCAACTGCACGGGCCAACTCCGCTGTTAACATCCCGTTGCCACATCCGATGTCCAAAATGGTTTCACCGGGAGCCGGGCACAGCGCATCAAATGAAGCCTGTCTTCGCCGTGTCAATTCAGCTCCCTGATAGGCAATTTCAAGTAATCTCGTTGTCTCCGCGCCAAACTTAAGCAACTCGCTCCCCTTACAAAGCCTACAAGTTTCCAAACCTTATCAGAAAATGGGTTAGCTGCGAAAAGCAGGGTGGATCATCGAGGTTCGAACATGGATCTTCCAAGAGAACCGAGGGTGCCGACTGGTACCCACCAATTGGTTAACCTCGGGAGATAAGGCCGCTTCTGCCGCGAAATCGGGCCAGCTTTTTGTCGTCGTTCGAAAGTTCGAGCAACATCAATTCAAGGGATGTCGAGGCCGTTCTCTCGTCCGAAATCGGTGTAGAATGTGTCGCTGCGGTATCGATCCAAAGTGGCTTGGTCTGCTTGTCTTGGGTCGTTGCCAGGGCTCTGGACACCGGTTCCTTCTATGAAACGGTTCACGAGATTAAAGACACCACAGACCTGGATAGCATCGAACAACGCACTCTCCGACCAGCCTGCCGCATAGACTGCTTTTGCGTCGGCTTCCGTCATGCGTGATGGCGAGACAGTGAGCTTTTCAATGTATGCCAGTAACGGTTTGAGATGATCCTCGACCGGTGCCGTATCACGGTCTTCCATCAGTGCCTCGATTGTCTCGACACCAATACCGTAGGCCTTGGCGAATACGATGTGCGCCCCATGACAATACGCACAAGCATTCAAGCCCGAGACATAGGCTGCGATTAATTCACGCTCGGCAACCGAGAGGTCGCTCTCGCCCCTCATCACAAGGCTTTCGTACGCACAAAGCGGAGAAAGCTTGTCTGGAAAGGCTTGATAGACACTTCCCAGTGTTGCGTTCTCGGGCAGAGATGGAAACAGGCGTTTCATTCAATTCTCTTTCAGTCTTGCTTTGGATCACTTCGTCTCAAAATGAGGAACCAACGTTGTTTACGCAACCTTAACGCAAATCCGGGTTCCTCACAGAGATACTGTTGGAATACTGCGAAATGTAAGTTTGCATGATTGTGTGGCAGCGTGTTCGTCACTTCGTGAAAGGTAATTTCGTGCGGTTCTCGTAAATTTGCAAAGTCCGCTTTCTGCGCATTGCTGCAATTGGGGCATCGCGCAGCATCAGTCAAATTGGGCTCTTTCGACACCTTCGCCTCGTTTTGCATGAATGGCGGTTCTCGCTAACGTACTATCCTGCCCCCAGCCTACTTAGAAGGAACAGTTCGTGAGAATTTGGGAAAAGCCTCGCGGCGATAACCTGCCCTGCCAAAAGCGGTGCCCTATCGAACGGATTAGACTGCCGTTTGACCACCCATGGTCAACGGCAGCCGCACAGCTTAAGCAAACAGGAACTGGTCTTCAGTCAGTGATGCAATATCGATGTTATCGAGCTCTACAGAGCCATTATCCCACTCCACGCGCGTACCCGTGCCCGTATCGGCGAAGGTCAGATCAGCATAGGTGGTCCCTGCCATTTCGATTGTATCAACCCCCAACTCGAAATCCGATATATGGTCGGCCCCTTCCGCTTCGAGCGCATTGAAGACAAAGGTATCGGCGCCAGCACCGCCCGTCAGAACCTCATCAGCCTCGGTGCTACTGAGCACATCATCGCCAAGCGTGCCTAATATCTCGTTGGGTGCTCCGGTCGACGCAGCAGCCGGTGGTGGGATGCTGCCTGGCGCGACAACATCAATGAACACCGAGCCTGTTGAACTGATTCCACCATAGTCGGTTACGGTGTAGACCATCTCGACGACACCAGTGTAGTTGGCCAGCGCCTCATACTGGATCTGACCATTCACGAACTGAAGGCTTTGTGCGATGGTAGGGGAAATGCTTGAGATGTAGATGCCGTCGCCATTCGGGTCACTGTCGTTCGCCAAAGCGTCAATCAGGATCGTCCCACCACTTTCTACCGTTACATAGTCGTCAACGACGATTGGTGCACCGTCGATCAGTTCTGCCACATCGATCTGCACAGAAGCGGTCGCCTCGCCACCATTGCCATCGGAGATGGTATAACTGATCGTATCTGAGCCGCTGAAGTCAGTGTTCGGAGTATAGCGGATTTGCCCATTCTCAATCACAGCAGTACCGTTCAGAGCGGCTGTGATAGATGCAATGATGAGTGTTCCACCACCTGCATCATCGTTTGCCAAGACATCAATCAGAACAGATTCATTTTCAGTAAGCGATGCCGTGTCGTTATTTGCGATTGGACCGGTGTTTGGTGCAACGATGTCGATGAACACCGTGCCCGTGGTGCTGTTTCCATCAAAGTCCGACACTGTGTAGTCCATCTCGACAACACCTGTGTAATTGTCCAGAGCTTCATATTGGACCTTGCCATCGACAAACTGAATGCCTTTGGCAATCGTGGGAGCGACGCTGGAGATATAGATCTGCCCGCCTTCGGGATCGCTGTCATTGGCAAGCGCGTCGATCAGAACGGTGCCGCCGCTGACAATCGTAACATAGTCGTCCACGACGATAGGAGCGCCTGTTGGTGCAGAATTGACTTGGATTGCGACCGATGCGGACGCAGTTCCGCCAGCCCCATCGGACACAGTATAGTGGATCGTATCAGTCCCACTGAAGCCGCTGGCTGGCGTGTAACGGATCTGGCCCGCTTCGACGACGGCCGTACCGTTTGCAGCACCAGTCACCTCAGTGATCGTAAGCGTGTTGCCATCCGCATCACTGTCATTAGCCAAAACATCGATCAGGATTGTGCCGTCCTCATCCAGGTTCGCTGTGTCGTCAACTGCGACCGGCGCTTCGTTGCCCGATGTGACGGTAACAGTGACCGTTGCAGTATCGGCGCCTCCGTTGCCATCTTCGACCGCATAGGTCAGTGTTTCCTCGCCAGAGAAGCCAGCATTGGGCGTATAGCGGATCTGGCCGTTTTCAATCACGGCAGCGCCATTTGATGCACCCGTCACACCCGAGATGGTCAAGGTGTCTCCATCGATATCTCCATCATTGGCGAGCACATCAATCAGAATGGTGCCATCACTTGCCAGACTGGCGGTATCGTCCACCGCCCCAGGGGCATCATTCTCTGGTGCTACAGAAATCGTGACCATGGCGGAATCTGTTTCGCCGTTTCCGTCATCGACCGTATAGGTCAGTGTTTCACTGCCATTGAAGTCGGCATTCGGTGTGTACCGGATTTGACCATCTTCAATTACGGCCGTCCCGTTAAGAGCACTCGCCACAGAAGTGATGGTCAGGGCATCACCATCAATGTCACTGTCGTTGACGAGGACATCAATCAAGATCGTGCCGTCCTCCACTACATAAGCCGAGTCATCTGCGGCAATTGGTGCATCTTTTTCTGGTACAACAGTGACGGTCACTGTCGCTGTGTCAGTTCCACCGTTTCCATCATCAACCGTATAGGTCAATGTCTCGCTCCCATGGAAGTTGGCATTGGGCGTATAGCGGATTTGACCATCCTCAGCGCTTGCCGTTCCGTTCGTTGCACCTGATACGTCAGTGATCACGACTACATCGCCGTCCGCATCACTGTCATTGGCCAAAATGTCGATCAGAACCGTGCCGTCTTCTGCTACGGTGATACTGTCGTCAACGGCATCAGGAGCCGTATTTGCGGTTGCACCCCCTGCGAAAAGAAGGCCCCCAGAAAGTGCAAGGATTCCAGCGGTTTCGTTGGTGTGACCGACCTCCACGTTCTTGGATTGCTCTTCAGCTACAAATAAGGACACACCTGTCGCATCCAGGCTCTGCATTCGCACAGTTGAAGTGTCTCCACCATCTGTGCTTTGCATATCCGCTAGAAGTACGGGAGCCGACGCAAACGAGGTTGTAAAATCAAACCGGTCTACCCTTTCGTCCAGCTGATCCGCTGTACGGAAGGCTTCAAACCCGGCACCCGCCCCGCTTTCGAGCGCAATCCAGGAAACAGTTTCCGCAATATGCGCTCCGCCGCTTTCCTGTTCTTCGATCTGTGCCTGGAACCCGGTGTTGGTTACGTTCCGCATTCGGGTTGTAACTGCATCCGTTTCATTCACGGATGTGACCTCCGAGAACAAGATTGGATTTACCAGGGTCTCACCGTAGTTCAGTTGTGTGAAGCCGGTCGAGACCGAAGCTGTTCCGGCCACAATCTTTTGGCCAGACTCCAGTTCATGCGTCCCGGCCGAAACCGCAAGCCAACCGAGGCTTTCGAGGCCATGAATCCCATCAAGGTAATCCCATTCATCAATCTGGAATTCAAAGCCAGTGTCCGTGACGTTCCTGACACGCGTCGTCACCGGGTCGCCATCCACGTTTGTTACTGGCCCCAGAACGACCACCGCGTTGCTGATAGCTGCCGAAAACGAAACGCTGTGCCACTGATCGGGACCCGTTTGAGCGACCGAAACCGTTCCACTTTCGCCTATGGGCGTCGGAGCGGTGCCGCGACCAGAGATGGTAATGTTCGCGACAGCAGTCGCGCTGCCACCATTGCCGTCACTGACCGTGTAGGTAACGGCTTCCTGAGCGGTTTCGCCGTCGTTTAAGGCGGTAAAGGCACCATTCTGTTCAAACCGCAGACTGTTGTCCGGCATCAGTTCAACAGACGCTCCAGAGCTTAGCGTCACTACAGACCCGACAAACACGGATTGCCCGTCTATCTCGGTTATGCTGAGAGTATGACCTTCAACATCACCGTCGTTGCCAAGAACATCGATCACAACCGCAACACTTTCGTCCACAGCAACGATGTCATCAACGGCCGTTGGGTCATCATTCTCAGCCGTTACGGTTACGGTCACACTTGCGGTGTGTGTTTCTCCGTTTCCATCATCGACTACGTAGGTCAACGTCTCGCTGCCGTTAAAGTTCGCGTTCGGCGTATAACGAATCTGTCCGCCTTCTATAATCGCCACACCGTTGACTGCGCCCGAAACATCACTGATCGTCAACTGATCACCATCGACATCTCCATCATTGGCGAGGACATCGATCATGATCGTGCCGTCCTCCACCACAGAAACAGAGTCATCCGCGGCAATTGGTGCATCGTTTTCTGCCGCTACAGTGACAGTCACGGTTGCCGTATCAGTTCCGCCGTTTCCGTCATCGACTGTATAGGTCAATGTCTCACTTCCATGGAAATCGACATTGGGCGTGTAGCGGATCTGGCCATCCTCGATGCTTGCCGAACCATTTAATGCACCGGTGACGGACGTGATCGTCAGAACATCTCCTTCCACATCATTGTCGTTGGTAAGGACATCGATCAGAACCGTGCCATCCTCAGTCACACTGGCGACTTCATCTGAGGCAACCGGATTGTCATTATCCGGCGTTACCGTGATGGTTATGGTCGCGGTGTCGGACGCACCGTTTCCATCATCAACTGTGTAGATCAGAGTCTCACTTCCATGAAAATTAGCATCCGGTGTGTATCGGATTTGTCCATCTTCAATACTAACTGTTCCATTCAATACTCCTGAAACAGAGGTAATGGTCAGGGCATCTCCATCGACATCACTATCATTGGCGAGTACGTCGATCAAAACAGTGCCATCTTCAAGCACCATTGCAGTATCTTCCACGGCTTTCACATTCGTTGCGATCTGCCATGCTGAAAGAGCGATTCCACTCAAGGTAAGCGTGTCACCAGCTCCATAAGAAATGGTCACATCTGCGCCGTTTTGTGTAATGCTGATCCCCGTTGGAACGCTATTTGGATTAAGAGCTACGCCATCAATTTCAATTAGATCGTTGTTGATGTCAAAGTCGGTTACTGTATCTGCACCAGCTCCGCCTTCAACGCGAATGGTATCGTTGCCGGCCCCAGTAGTGAAGGTATCGTTGCCGGCCAGGCCTTGAAGAACATTGGCCCCAACATTGCCCGTCAAATTGTTGTTGCCCGAGCCTCCGATAATGTTTTCGAAGTTTCGCACCTGCTCAGTGAAACCACCTTCATGAACAGCTTTGGATTGGGACAGGTCGATGTTGAAATTAGTGCTGAACAAAGAGAAGTCGATAGTATCAATTCCGTCGCCACCATCAAAATAATCTCCTCCAGAATTCCCAAGAATTCGATCATTTCCCGCACCGCCATAGAGATCATCATGACCCTCGCCGCCGTCAATCAGGTCGTCGCCGAAACTGCCATAAATTAGGTCATTTCCACCGAGCCCCTGAATCGTATCGTTTCCAGCACCGCCATAGATTTTGTCGCGCTCTGACGTTCCAGTGAGGGTGTCGTCTCCAGCGTTGGGCAAAAATCCGGCCCACTCTTCGATAGATAAGTTCTCAACCAGAATCGTGTCGTTTGACCCATAGGTGATCAGGACATTATCGCCTTGCTCAATCAACGTAATGCCAGATGTGGGGACTGTCGGATCAAGCACATCGCCATTGATATGGATAGTATCATTTGCGGGGTCGAAATCAGAAATGACATCCTGCCCGTCTCCGGTTTTGAACGCAAAGATGTCTTCACCAGCGCCGCCGTTCAGCGTGTCATTCCCAGTACCGCCGGTCAATTCATCTGCACCGTCGCCGCCAGACAGTTCATCCGAACCGGCACCGCCTTCGAGACGGTCAATTCCATGGCCACCTCGAAGCGTGTCGTTGCCGTCTTCACCAAACAGAAGGTCGTTGTCTTCGTTACCTTCAATAAGATCATCTCCCCGGCCACCGTAGACTATGTCGTCTCCAGTTCCGCCAAACAGGTTATCGTCGTCGCTGACTGTTGGATCGTCGAATGTGGCAAAGAACTCTGTTCCAGGTGCTGCGTCGCCAAAAATCCGATCATTGCCGGAATCGCCATTCAGCGTATCATTGCCCGCAGAGCCGACCATGAAATCAGCATCTGCGCCTCCGCTCGCGACGTTCGCCACGGCATTCAGTACAAAGAAATCGCGACCCAGACCACCTGACGTCAAAGGTTCGGAACCCACAAATAGATCGTTGTCGTCTGTTCCTGTGGTACCGGCGGCACCTGATTGGGCGTCAAGCCACTCGTCAGAGAAAGCCTCGGTGATTTCCTCAAACTCAGCCTCGGCACGCAGATCGTCTTCGTCATAGGGGGCCGGGTCACCAAGCTCTAGATTATTCGCAGCAGGGTTCTCATCGTTGATTTCAATGTTTCTCAGGGTTTTCCGATAATAAGTGCTGTCATCTGTGCGATTGTCGTAGAAATACTCATTCGAAACCGCTTCCATCAACCCAAAATCACCGGGGCGGAAATCCGAGATGACGACCGCATTGTCCAGAACCATTTGACGGGGAACCGACCAATCGCCAGTAATTGGACTGTACTCAACGTCAAGCGCGCCAGGGTTTGACACGATATAGGCGGTATATGATACCGAACTGAGCGTATCATCGAAGTCTTCCTGCTCTTCGTTCATTTCGAAAAATACGGCGAAATTATTCGCAGATGCAGCCCGCTCAGGCTCAAGGGAAAGGGCAAACTCTCCGCCTGAATGAACCTGAGGCTTAACCGCATAACCCCAAAAAAAACCGGATCCTTCGGAAGACGGATGATGTAGTCCATTGTCCGTAAGTTGGCCTGATATTCTGACTCCATCGACATAGAGCTCGTCCTCAGACGTCAACCGATCCGCGAGCGTGTCGCCGGTTATAAGATGTACTGTGTCAGCGCCTGAACCCGCGCTGATGGTGCTGCTTCCGTTTCCATAAAGAACATCATCGCCACTGCCGCCGGAAAGGAAGTGCTCGCCAGTCGATCCCCGTGCATCGAGCATGTCGTTTCCTGAGCCGCCATAGGCTTGCACCGTCGGTGAATCTCCATTCGAACCAGTTGCACCAGTGTCGAGAGTGGAAATGCTATCATTACCCGCCTGACCATAAGCTTCGCCTGCGTGGATCGAAATTGTGTCGTTGCCAGACCCGCCCTCTATCCGGTCGGCTTCCTCATCACTGCCCTGTCCAACTGGCGCACCGCCATCGATGACATCGTCGCCTTCCATCCCACGTAGGATGTCCGCGCCACCCAGACCGTCGATTTGGTCAATACCCTCACCGCCTTCGATAGTATTATCTTGATCGTCACCGACTATATTGTCATCAAAATTTGAACCAATGACGTTTTCGAAATCAATGATTTCGAGAACTTTTGCGTCGTTCTTCAGAGAAACGGTCTCACCCTCAAGGGACACATCCGCGCCTATTCCTACTACTGACGACAAGTCAATGGTATCCCCAGCAGTGTCTTCTTCTGATCCGTGAACGGAATCGAGTGATGTAACAACGTGACTTAGGTCAGATATGATAAGCGTGTCGTCATTCAAACCAAGTGACAGTTGCTCAACATTGAAAATTGCAGTTCGCTCTTCTCCACCCGTGTCAACAAACGCAGAGAAATCGGCTTTAGTGTTAACATAATCGATAGTTGCCACGAGTTCGATATCTGTCGTGGTAAGGGGTACAAATGACACCAAGTCATCACCTGTGCCGCCATCAATAAGATCATTACCGGTCGACCCAACGATGTCGTCGTTGCCCCCGCCCGCGTGGATGAAGGTATTTGCTGGAGCCTCCAGACTTTGTTCTAAATTGTAATCAGCAGATTCGGAGCCCACTATGATTTCTGTTGTTAGGAGATTGGCCATTGTGGCTAAGCTGCTTGCTCCCGACAATCCTCCATAGGCTTTAACAAAAAAGTCGTTGGCCGCAGAAACACCAGCAACCGTAACCTGCGCCGCCTCCTGTATTCCATCTACGCCTTGATCCCACTGAAGACCGATCAAATCGCTTGCTGTACCGCTAAGCAAAGAGCCGACCCCACCAGCTATCAATGACTTAACGGACGCAAAAAGATCGTAAGTATCCCCATCAGTTTCGAGAATATTATCGTACCAGAACTCTCCTTCGCCCAGTCCCAGAAACAGGATGTTGCCAGACCAAACCGCAAGATTGTTGGAATACGAAGACAGAGCGTCCAGTGATGCGAGCGCATCCTGTACTCCAATTTGTCGGACGCTGGGCAGTGCATAGTAAGTCTCACCGTTGATTACGGTTCGCGCGTCTTCAATATCCCCGAGAACGGCAACTGCTATGTCGTCAGAAGCCTGCTGAAGAACACCTTCAATGTTGCTGATGCTTTGCCCGGTACGTATCTCAAGCTGAGTTTGAGTGTAAGTTCTAATGAGGTCTGAGGCGCCGCCGGTGCCTCGGTTTGCTTGGCCTGCAGCGCCGAACCATGCCTTTACGTTCCCGGTCGCCGCCGTCCCAAAATCGTCGGAAGACTGCAGAAATCCTGAAATCAAATCATACATGTCCGCATATGGGTTTGCGGCATTCTCGTTGCTCACTACGGCACGGAGTTGATTGACTTGCTGCTCAGACAGGTAATACATTGGATATACTCCCAAGATTGATTAACTTTTTTACAATACAACTATGGGAAGCATAACTTGGCCGCTAAATCAATGATTCTGCTATGCTTTGCTATCGGCTTGTTGACGACGCACGGGTCGCAAGCGGAAGGCGAGGACTATTCCATCCAACTTGGATCGAGGCAGTTTTACACAGGCGAGGAAATACCGTCGATTGGGGCAGAGCCAGATTTCATTCCGCTGAATAGGATTGACTGGCTGAATGACTTGTTGAGTGCCAATCCGATACTGGACAACACAGTTATTCACATAAAGAAACTCAATCAAACGTCCGATTTCTTGTGGTCACCGACAGGTCCAGGTGATGTATATATTTATCCAGAGCCCGTGCCAGAGCATCTCAGGTTACCGGGTTATACTGTGAACTCGTTTAGTAAAAACAGCGTCAGGCTTCTATATCTGACCCCAAAATCTTCAAACAAACAGTTTGCCTTGGGATGTAGTGCAGAAAAGGACTCTGAGACTTATGAATATTGTGGGCTGAGAGCACGCTATCCGCTTGACCCAAGAATTATTGTCCTGACCCGGATTTATCAACCGCCACCAACGGATGAGTTGATTGAGTTCTTTGATGATATCGCGGAGATTACCGTCGGCATCGCGCTATGTTTGGACATCACTGATCAGCGGGATATCAACGCGAAAAAGGAAGCTAGAGCGTATCTGGAAACAGATCAGGGCTATCTGAGCAGATTTTGTGAACATGCCGTCTCTTCGTAGAGCTCCTGCTAGTATATAGTGGGCGCTCAAGTTTTTCTGGGTTGTCTCTAACTGGTATGATCTGCGCCCCGAGGCTCTTTCATTCATAACGGGGGTTTGCGGGTCTGTGCTGTGCTTCGCAGATTGCCTCGGTATCAACCGCGTCGGTCTTGCCGCGTTTGACGTATGGCTTCACGTAAATGGTAAGCATCAGGCGCACGTCGTGACCGATGGCGCTCAATTCACGCGCCCAATGATGGGCCGACCCGTAGGCCTCTATTCCGACAAGACAGCTTGGAAGCGTCTCGGAAAACGTGAGCAATTGTTTGCGCTGGACCGACCGCTTGAAAACAACCGTACCGTTGGCGGAAATTCCATGAACTTGGAAAACGTCCTTACCGAGATCCAGACCTACTGTTGTAACTTCCATGATGGGGCTTCTTTCCTAACAGAAGATGACTTCGGCACTATGCCGCATTCCGCGACAGTCAGGTGCAAACGTCATCCGTCCCATCCGCGTCTTGATGATCGATCCTCACTGCAGCGAAAGGGCGGCTTGAGATCGGACTTCGTCGTGGCTTTGAGTGACCGCATTGGCGACATCGGTTGCAATGCAGCGACATGTATGTGGCGCCCGCGAATGGATGCTGCATTAGCAAACGCCTGGAAGGGCAATGGCTGCAAAGTCCGCATCTTTCTAGTTCGCAGACATCGCGGCGAATATCCGCAAACGCTATGTTAGCAGGGTTCGCCGTGCAGGTTCACCTGTCTTGAGCACCGCATTCAGGATGACGATGATCTTGCCCATGACAGCAGTGATCGCGACCCTTGCGGGTTGCGTCCGCCGAGGAAATTCAAGGTCCAAAACAGCTTTCAGGAAGCAGCTATTCCAGTTCATTGCCATGTTCGACATCTGCCCAGTGCTTGTTCACTGGCAGTTTCGCAGCTCGCCTCTGAACCTCCGCAAGCTGAACCGGGCGGAAGCCCCACTGATCCACGCCAACGTTCACGCTGTTTCTAGAACCTGGCCATTGATCATGAACGTGTCCGAATAGCTGCAATGCGCCCCGCCGAGCTCGGTTCCATGTAATCATAGGGTAATGACAAAGCACCAAAGGAAAGGCACCATCCTCAAGTTCGGTCATGTACTCAACGCTTTGCCAAGGCAGAGAAATCACAGCCTCATCATCGTGATTTCCAATGATCAGATGTTTGCGTCCAGGCAAGCTGTGAAACCAGCTTTCCATTTGTCCGACGTCGTCTGAGCGCCCAAAGGCGAAATCCCCCAAAATCCAAAGATCATCATCATGCGAGACACATGCCTGAAAGTTAGCGATGATCGCGGCGTTCATTTCGGACACGCTACCGAACGGGCGCTTGCAGAACTCTCTAATCCGCTTGTGGCCGAGGTGTAGATCGGCCGTGTACCAGTTGGCCAAATCGCCCTCCTTAACTGCATCCGTCAAAACGATAGAAGTAATTTTGCGGTGCTACAATCGCGGTGCATGGAATTCAAACCAATAGGGTCTGCGATCCTTTACCGTTCCGCGATTAAACCACCACAGAAAATATCTACTGTTGATTCTACTTGATACCAACACATTGATATATATGAGAAAAAATTTGACCTTTAAGGCCTTCTGACTCAGAATGGCGCCAATTAATCCACTAAACTGGATTGGATATCGGCTTGGAAATTCGAGACGAGGCAGAGGTTATCAAGTTTCGGCTGCGGACTGGGGCGCGCCTGACCATCAAGGAGCTGGCCGCGCGGATTGACTACCAGGCTGCCTATCTGCAGCGACACGCGCTTGGCCATGGCATCCCCGGCCCGATTGAGCCGCAGCTTGCAATGCGCCGCCTCCAGAATCCTAACTGACGCATCGACGTCGGTAATGCGCGCAAGTCCACGTTCCTTGATGAGCCGCGGCATCAACTTGCCCTCTTGTCCAGCATGGCTTGCTCCTCCGGCAGTTTGCCGGATTACATTAGCCAGACTGGCCCGCGACGCAAAAGAATTGCACGTCCCGCATTCACGTGCTCAGGCGGATGCGATCGCGCTGTTCCGGCTCTGCTGTACCCGTCGGAAAAATGGGCGCCCGGCGATCGTCAGAAACAGGCCCGACACCACGACGCCCAATATGGCAGGCAGATAAAGCAGGACCCAAAGCCGGGGGTCCTCGATCACCACGGGCGAAACAAATCCGCGCACGCCTTCCAGCAAGACCAGAATTGTGAACGCGCCCAGGATTTGCGGCCACAGCCCGAAACGCGAGAAACTGCCAAGCATCAGCGTTGAATACCCCACCAGCGCCACCGCGATACATATGGCAATCCACGAAAACCTCTGATGCAATTCGTCTACCAGCTGACCCAGACTATGGTCATCGGTCTCAGCAACAGTATCCCGATCCCGGATCAGTTCGATCGTGGGGATGGCTTCCCGGCTGCGATTGTCTGTGCCGGTGTTGTTGGTCAGTTCAGAGACATCATACGCAGCGTCTTCGAACAAAGTAGACGACAGCGTATTGCCCTGTTGATCAAACCGCAGCGCAACGCCATCCAACATCACCAGATGGATGCCCGAGGCCTGATTGACCAGATAAGCCGTGGTGCTGGAATAGCTGACCGGATTGACCGTATCGCGCCGGTCCGAGACGAACACCTCGTGCAGTGTTCCATCCAGATCAATACGGCTGATATAAACCGTAACCCCGTCTGCGGGGTGCAGGAATTCGCCTTCGTTCAGCAATTGTGCGGTCACGTCGCCCGCCACTTCGGCCTGTCTTTGTTCAAGCCGCTCCACCGAAGCGGGGCGTAGAAACACGCTGATGACCGCCATCATCAGACCCGCGCTCAGCCCGAACATCAGCACAGCGCGCGCCAGCCGCCAGGGGCTGGAGCCTGTGGCAAGCATGACCGTCATTTCACTTTCCCGGCTCAACCGGTTGGTCGCGTAAACAGCAGCGGCAAAGACAGCCATGGGCATGACGGTCCGGATCAGCGTGGGCAGGGTCAAGGCAGTGAACTCCAGAAACACAAACGCCGACTGACCGCCGCTGATCACCCGGTCAAACAGGCTGACAGAGCGGGTGATCCAGAACACCCCAACCAGTACGAGGGTGAAAAAGCCAAACAGCACCAGCAATTGCCGCAGGAAATACCCATCGAAACGCGACATGCGACCTCTTTATTGGCTGTTTGCGTCTTGCCCGAACCTTATGTCATTCGGCGGGCAGAGGAAACCGGGATTACATCGCTTTCGCCAGCCGGAACCAGAATCCGGTGATGCCAGAGCCAGTGCACCAGCCGCATCGCGTGCTCGGGCCCCAGCATATCCGACCAACGCTGCCTGATCTGGCCGACGGTTGCCCGGCCCTCCAGCCGCTGCAACAGGGGCGCAAGCGGCGTGCCTTCCAGACACGCAACAGGGCGCGGCAAGTTCGGATGCGTCAGAACCGGGGCCGCTTCGATCCGGGTTGCACTCTGAACACCCGAGACCTGCAGGCTGGTCAGCGGGGACAGATGCACCAGCTGATCGCTGCGCAATTCGTCCGGATTGAGATCAGGCTGGGCGGTGCGCCCCGGCTCCAACGGCGTGGATCGGTTGGCCCAGAAGGGGGCCGGGGTGATCGCCTGTTGCTTTGCATAGAACCCGGCAGCCAGCGCGGCGTGGGTCTGCACCCGCTCGGCCTGCCGATCGGCATAGAACGACAGTGCCAGATCACCCTTTTCAGGGCTGTTCAGAATGGTGTTGAGCACAACGGCAGCCTGCACAGCCTGCCCCATCGAGAGCTGCACCCCCTGGGATGACAGCGGATCGACCGTGAAAGCGGCCTCACCCACCCGCAGCAGATCAGGGGCCGGACGCGTCGTTTCGGTCAGGCTGGTCGCGTCACTGCGGCGGACCGGGCCGATCCGGCGTTGCTCCAGACACGGGGATAGCAGCGTCGATTGGGCCAGCAGGTTCAGATAAAGGTCGCGACGCGCTGCAGGGGACAGCCCGGTGCAGGTTGCGGGGTCGACAAAGACCATGGCGTTGACCACACCGCCCGGCAATAGCGCGCCCCAATACCAATGCGCGCGCCCTGCCTCGACCCGCGCCTGCGCGCCAAAACCCGGTGGTACCTGCCAATAGGCATAAAGCGCCAGCAACGGTTTGGAGGTTGGCCGGAACCGGCGCCCCAGCCCGGCCTGCCTGCCCGCCGCGTCCACCAGTATCTGCGCCGTGATGGCATGATGCCCGGCGCTCGAATGCACCGGAATTTTCCAACCATCGCCGTGACGCACCGGGCGATAGGCGCGCGCGGGTTGCGGCACCTGCACACCCGCCGCCGCAGCGGCTTGCAGCAACAGCGCATCAAAACGCCCCCGGTCAACCAGTAGCCCGGGGCGGGTAGAGTTCCTCCCACGACGCTCAAACCCGCCGCCCCAGTGCAGAACAGAACCCGTCGCCCGCAAAAAACCCGCCTGCGCAACAAGGTCATCCACGCCCAGCAGTTGAAGCACTGGCCAGATCGAAGGGGGCAGCGATTCCCCGACATGTTGACGCGGGAAAGCCGCACGCTCCAGCAGACATACCTGCCGCCCAAGCTGCGCCAGCCTTAGCGCGGTGGCCGCCCCGGCCGGGCCACCCCCGATCACACAGATTTCGGTTTCTGTCGTCATCTGATCAGGCAGAGACCACCTGCGCGGGCGTCCCGAAATAATCCGGGCGTGCCTCGGACAGGCGAACATAGGCCTGCAGGCAATAGTGCAGCCAGCCGCGAATGTAATCACAGGCGGGGCGTCCGCGATGAATGACCTCGTGATGACAGCCACCGCCGCACAGATAGCGCGCCCAGCAGGTGGTGCAGGGGGATTGCGTGTGCACGTGACGATCCGCCAGCCAGTTTTCGCGCCGCAGATCGGGGCCGTCATAGACGTCGCCCATGGCGCCTGCCTCGTCCTCGACAAAACGGTGGCACGCAAAAAGCCCGCCATCGGCGGATACGCCGAAATATCCGCCCCCTGCCCCGCAGGCATAAGGGCGGTGTGTACCGCGATGGATTTCCTGCATCGCCGCAGCCATGTTCGAGAACGGATAGCGCCGCCCGTCGATCACCGCCGCCTCGAACACCTCACCACAGTGGATCATCTGCGTCAGCATTTCGGCCAGATTGCCCCGGTCCAGCTCATGCTGGCCGTCGGGCGAGGCCAGCATCGGTGAGAAGCCGACCGAGTGAAACCCCATCCCGACAAACTGCTCCAGCGTCTCGGGCAGGTTCAAGTTCTGCGGGGTCACCGTCACCCGGGCTCCGACCTGCATGCGGTGCTGGGCGGCCAGCAAGGGCGCGACCCGTTTCAGGATCGTATCAAAACTGCCCCGCCCACCGCGATTGGGGCGCAACCTGTCATGGACCTTGCCCACGCCATCCAGGCTGATCGTGACGGCAAAACCATGTGCCTCAAAAAACGCGGCGTCCTCGGGGCGCAGCAAGGTGCCGTTGGTGGTGATCGAAAACCCGACGCTCAACCCGTTGGCCTGCGCTTGCTCCACCGCATACTCCGTCGTGCGCTGCACCAGATCGCGGTTGATCAGCGGCTCTCCGCCCAGAAAGGCGAGGTTTATGCGCACGCCCGGCTCAGCCTCGGCCACCAGCCGATCGACCGAGGCTTTGGCAACCTCCCACTCCATATTCCGCGCAGGGCCGCCAAACTCTCCGCCCGCGGCGTAGCAATAGGTGCAGGCCAGATTGCATTTCTGCGCCACGGCCAGCGACAGCGAACGCACGGGCATGTTCTGCGGTGGGGTGTCATTAATGAACGGGGTGCCATCCAGCCCCATTGACCTGAGAAAAGCGCTTTGGCCGGGCTCGTCCATGGCAGCAAACCGACCTGCCGTTCCCGCAGGCACATCGAACACGCGCGAGCCGTCAACGGCCAGCATGTGATCTCCCTGATCGGTGTCGAAGAAATGCACCTGCGCGGCGGGTGGGATCACACCGTGCCCTCCGTCCAGAACGGAATGCCGATCCCTTTGGCGGCCAGCGCCTCGCCCTCGACCCGGAACAGTTTCATGTCATCGCGCACCTGCTGGATATAGGTCTGGGACTCTTCGAACTGTCCCTCGGCCTCAAGGGTGTAGGCTTTGGCAAGCCCCTCCCTGACCTTGGCATACAGGTCCAGCGCCGTTTTGGCCTGCGCCTCGGTTCCGACCTCGATCTGGCGCAAGTAGGCCGGGGTGCCCTCGCCCCTGTCATATTTGGCCAGAACGTCCTTCATCTGGCTGAAGCGCAGAAAATGCTCATCCCCGTCGGTGTCAATCCGCACGGCCAGCGCATAGAGGCGGCGTTCGGGGAACAACTCCTCTTGCTCCAGCGTCGCCACGCATTGCGCATAGGCGCGGTCGATGGTGCCGCCGGGGCGCTCGATCTCGATGAAATCCGCAAGTGCCTCGGCGGTCAGGGGACGCAGCGCGCGGGGCTGTGTCTTGCCCTTGCCCGCCGGCAGGGTTTCAGAGGGCGTCAGCACGGGCTCATAAGCGCCGGGTTCAAGTTCCCACAGCAACTGGTTCGCCCAGCGCATATGGGTCATCTCGCCAATCGCGACCTCCAGAACCGAGCGGCGGGCGAAGATCAGATCATCCTTCAACGTCGGCCATTTCCTGGTATCCACCGTCTCAGGATCGGCCAGCGAGAAATAGGCATAGAGATATTGCAGGCTCAGCGTCATCTCCATCGCGGCCAGACGGGTCTTGAGGTCCTCGATCATCGCCTCGGGCGTGTCATAGGGCGCGACGCCCGGCAGTTCGGGGTCGACCTCATAGACCTCGCCGGTTTCGCGGCCTTCAACCACGATGGGCAGCTCGCTCCACATCTGGTTCACCTGATAGTGGTCGATCTGATAGGGGCGGTTCTGTTCCACCGTATTCAGCGCCGCGACGTTGCCGGACGGAGATTTGTCTGAGCGCAGCCAATCCAGATAGGTCTCGGCCTCGATCGGGTTCTTCGACTGGCCCGAGGGCAGCTGGTCATCATGCGCCACCTCAGCCATCACCACATCGGGATGGTTCGAGGGCCAATAGTGGCAGCCACAGTCGCGGAAATCATGGGACCACGGGTTGCACAGGCTTTGCGTCAGTTCGCCGGGATCGTAAGCCTCGCTGAACACGCCCGCTTCGGTCCGGTACTGGCGGCGGAAACCATGCAAGACGACCTGCTCGGTATCCACGATGCCTTCATGATTGCGCCGTTCCAGAGCAATGCTGACCGGTTTGTCATCGCCATGTTCCAGACTGCGGATAAACCGCCAGATCATCAGCCCATCATAGGGAGTGCCGTCTTCCTCCTCGAAAGTGATGCGCTTGCCGCTTTGTTCAACCCATGACAGGAACCAGCGCCCCTGGCTGAGTTTTGCGCCGATGTCGCCGCTATACGCCTCTAGCAATGTCTGCACCCAGTCTTCAGGGCTGTTGTCGGGTAGCATCGGGTCGTAGAAATAATCAACAAAGACCAGATGGAAGCCCTGCGAATTCTTCGGCGCCTCGGGCACCGGGCTCAGCGGCACACGCACCGCGTTGAACACCAGACCGGGAAAGAAGCGCCGGTCGAGGTTGCGCACGTCCATTTCCAGACCCGGAAAGCAATTGCCTACCGATCCGTCCAGACGCGTGTTGTCGGGATTGCCCGGCACCTTATAGGCCGCGCGGGCGGTCAGGTTGCGGGGTGTGATGCGGATTGGGCCGGGTTGATCAGACATTCTGAGCCTCCGATTCCTGTGCAACCAGATAGTCGATGAACGAGATCACCAGATGGTACTGCCTGCGCGACAGGGACAGCGGGTAATAGTTGGAATCGCGCATATAGGGCGGCATCCGCGCGTCGTGCATCGAATCGCGGATGATGCGCGGATCGCGAAAAACCGGGTTCGGGGCCTGATCGGGATTCGGGTTGGTCTCAAGCTCGGTCAGGATACCATAGGGCGGACGCAGCAGCGTTTTCACGAAATCCGGGCGGCGGCGCAGGAAATCCAGCAGGTTCGCCTCGTCAATCAACTGCTCATGCACGAATTTCGTGGCCACCGTATAGGGCAGCCGGTCATTGGGCACCGAGTTGGAAAAGACCGAGATCGGCTGCGGGCGGATCAGTTCGTCGATCTTGTCGGGCGGCCTTGCGTCCTCTTCCGTCATGGATTTCGCATCGGTTGATGGCAGACCCGGCGTCGCGGGGACCCCGGTTTTTGCCTGCAGCTTGGCGTTGTCCTTCAGGCCCTGCGCCCGGATATCGTCGAGGTTGATCAAGCTGTTGGTCTCAAACGCGCGGCGGAAGATGTCGACCACCTCGGTCTTGGCGTGTTGGTAATTGTCTTCGGTCACCGAGATCAGCGACAGATCACGGTCGGCCAGATCATCCTCAAGGCTGTAGAACGGCCGCGCATCCGGCGCGAAATCGGGTGGTCCGGTCATGATCGTCGCGCGCGCGGTCAGACGCTCGCCGCGCACCGCCAGCGTCGCCTCGATCACGCCGTCGCTGGTATCATCGGCCACGCCCCATGATTGGTCATTGCCGACGCGGGCACCATCATAGCTGTCATGCGGCTCGGGGTCGTCCGAGGTGCCGGACATCATGATCCATTTCGACCATGGGGTGTCAGGGTTCAGGATGCGGTTCTGTTCGGGCACGATTTCATGGATACGGCCATATTCCGATTTCGGCGGATCGTTCTGGTATCCCGGCACAGCCAATGTCGCCGGGCCATAAGCCGCATCTGGTGGCCCATAAACCTCACCTTTGGGCGGCATAAAGCGCAGGCGCAGGATGCTGCGGTCGATGAACTCTCCGTCGACCGGCTCATCATAGCCTTGCACCGGGTGCATCACACGGATCGCGCCCAGCGGGATCGGGTTGTGCTCATAGACCATCGGCTGCTGTTCGGAGGTATAGGGGCTGAAGGCCAGCAGGGGCTTGGGGGTGAAATCCTGCCCCGCAATCTCGACCCGGGCGCGAAACCCGCAGGCGGCATCCCCCGTGCGACGCTCGGCCTTGGTGTTCCCGACGGTGACTGAGTAGCGCAGGTTTTGCAGCGAAAGGCCCTGACCCTCAAGCAGATCGAGCGTCACTGGCGTCTCATATTCCTCGCCCGTCTCGGCGTCATGCATCCGCGCCCACAGCTCAAAGAACGGCGCGACCGGGCGCAGCGCGCCGCCTTCGTCGCGAAAGCGGATCGTGTCGGGATCGGGAAGGTAGGCAGTAACACTGCCATCTTCGACCTCTCGCAGAGTTATGTTCGACCGGATGACCGTCTTGTTGTTGCCATGGGCATCCATGTCCTGTTGCCACTCATAGCTTTCCAGCGGCGTCTCACCCGGCCCCAGCCGGGCAACCGCCATGGGTGGCAGAAAGAAAATCTCTTGGATCGTATCCATGCTGGGCCCTCCCCCGTTTGGCCGTGGCCGCCCCTGTTTTCAGGGGTTCGAATATGTCTCATAGGTGATGGTCGGGTCGTTGAAGATTGACTCGGACGGGTCCCGGATAATGTCTGGCGGCGCATCGTCGGGCACCGGAGAAATGCTCTGCTGGTAGTGGAAGAAATTCTGCGGATCGAATTTCTGCTTCACAAACAGCAGCGAGTTGAAATATTCGCCCCAATACTGCCAGCGATAGTTCTTTTGCGTCCGGCGCGGGTAGTTCTGATAGACCCGGTCGATGAAATAGCCTTCCTCGGTCATCAGTTGCATGAACCCATCGAGCCACGGCACGACGATCTCTTTTTCCTCTTCCGACAGCCAGAACACATCGACATAGAAGTTCAGCGACACATCGCGATGGATGAAGGCATTGCCTTCTTTGCCAAGCGGCACCTGATTGATCGCGCCGCCATAGGGTTCGATCGCAACCGCGCCATAGGCGTTTGGCGTGCTGTCCAGATAATCCACAACGCGCTGCCATTCGGCCTCGCTGAGCTGGCGTTTGATATATCCGGCCTGTTTATCCTCACGCGCCTGATCCGGCACGACGGGGATGTCGTATTTGTCGTCATAAAGCCACGAGTTGATTTCCTGATAGGTACCATAGTTCTGATCTTCAGGCCCCATCTCGCCGCCGATTTCATCGCTGAGCAGGGGTTGGATGAACGCGTTCCCCTCGTCCGGCGTGCCGTCATAGAGCGCCGACACCAGCAACACTTTCCTGTCTCCCTGATAGGCCAGAAAGATATACGCCCCGAACCTGTCATCTTTGCAGGTGCTCATATAATTGGCCTGCAGAAACTCCAGCGCCTTGGCGGCCTTGTCCAGCGGCCAGGTGATGTGGCAACCCCAGACGTTATAGAGCGGGTGCAGCTGGTAACGTATCTCCAGCAGGATGCCAAAATTGTTGCCTGTCCCGCCCCGGATGGCCCAGAACAGATCGGGGTTGGTATCCTTGTCCGCAATCACGATGCTACCGTCCCACAGCATCACGGTGACGCCCAGAACGTTGTCGCAGGCCATCCCGAAACGGCGCGAGGTAAAGCCGTACCCGCCACCCATCATGAAACCCGCCACGCAAACGTCCTGACAGGCCCCGCCCGGCACGTGCAGGTGATAAGAATTCAGGACCGAATTCAGCATCTTGAACGGTGTGCCCGGCCCGACATAGGCCATAGACACAGCCGGATCGACGGTCACGTACCGCAGCTTGCTGGTGTCCAGCACCATCTGGTTGTTGACCGAATACCCTGCCGTGCTGTGCCGCCCGGATCGCGCGACAACCCAAATGTCATGTTCACGCGCAAAGGCGAGGCTGGCGCGCACGTCCTGAATGGTTTCGCAATAGACGATGATCTCGGGGTAATCCTGAAACGCCGGGTTCCAGACCTGACGGTCATTGTTGTAGTCGGGGTCGGTGGGCAGGGTGACGGTTCCGATCAGCTCCTTTTCAAAGTCGCGTATCTGCGCGGGCGTGATCGGGTGATACCGCTGCAACGCCAGATCAGTGCGGCTTTGCGCCGAAATATCCTTGGCCAGAAGGGTTTTGCTGATCTTTCGCATCGGGTCTCCTCAAACCAAATAAGGCAGCTCCGCAGAGGGCGTCACCTCTGCGCTGCGCTGTTAAATTTTTGATATCATCCCAGTTCTGCCGATGCCCAAGCTGGCAGCAACAGGCCCTGTCGGTCAAGTGGTCGCTTCCATCAGGGCCCGCGCGTCTTTCAGGTCTGACTGATCTGCGCTCTGTCCGAAATGCGACAGCGCCGCGTTCAGTGCCCCGCCAAGCGGCTCTCCACGCTGTTTCCGCCACTGGGTCAGCGCGATGGCCGCGCGCAGCTCGTAAAGGCGGGCGCCTTGGTGCTGGGCGGTCTTGATCGCGCGAAGCAGCAAGGGTTCCGGATCGCCCCCGATTTTGGCGATCAGTGCAGCCTCGATGCGCAGTTGCTCGGCCTCGGCCCATTTCTCTTCTGTCTCACGCAAAGCCTGCGCGGCCTGCTTCATAGTCTGCCGCGCGGCCTCATGATCCCCGGCGCTGATCTGAATCTCGGCAATCAGTGAGGGAAAGAAACTTCTGTAGTTGCCCGCGCCGACTGACCACCAGTCTTCCGAGGCCTGTCGCAAGTCTTCAATATGCTCGGGGTCAGCCGTGGTTGTGGCCTGCGCCCAGCTACCCCACAAGCGGGCAATGGCCCCCAGAAACTGCAGCGAGTGTTCCTCGGCTATGCTGGACAGCGCCTCTACATCCTGCTGCAACGCCGGAATATCCCGAACCAGCAGATGCGCCTTGCACATATAGACCAGAATTTGTGCCACGCTATGGGCATGCTTGAGGTCTTTGGCCCAGGCCAGCGCCGTGCGCTGCACCTGCAGCGCTTCCTGATGCCGCCCCATCAGGCAATAGCAGGTCCCCAGAAATGCCGAGGTGATCGCCGCGTGATCGGTTCCATAGACATAGGCCAGTTGGCTGTGCTGATCGAAGTCATAAAGCGACCAGGCCTGCTCCAGATGGCTCTGCGCCTGGGCCAGATGACCCAGGTGAAGTTGCACTGCCCCCATCGCACGATGGCCAACCATTCGGTGTTCAGTCTTGCCCGTCTCTGCCGCCAGCTCCAGAATCTGCGCCGACACTTCCTGCGCCATCCGGTATTCTGCGCGCACCAGATGAAAGGCATAAAGCCCGTTGAGCACAGGGAACAGCCGTTCAGTTTCATCCGCGCGATGACACAGATCGCGCAGGCGGCTATAGGCCTCTCCGGTCGCAACCCCCGATATCCCGCTGGTCGAACGTAAAACACCGGCGCGCAGAATCTGGATGTCGATCTCCTGCAGATCGCGCTCGCGGCTCTTGGGCAGTTCTGCCAACTGGTCCAGCGCTTTCGACAGATGCGTCAGCGCTTCGGTCAGGGCCGAGCGTTCAATCGCCCGCCGTCCGGCGCTTTGCCAATGCAGCACGGCTTCGTCTGTGCGATGGGCCAGGGTATAATGCTGGGCCAAAACCTCGGGCTGGGTCTGGGCCAGCTGCGGCTGACTATCCAGCAATGCCCCGGCCGCACGGTCGTGCAACACTTGCCGTTCCGTGCGTAACAGGCTGTCATAAGCCATGTCGCGGATCAACGCGTGGCGAAAGATGAACTCATCGTCGGTCGCATCCGGCGCTTGCAGGATAATCCCGGCCGACGAAAGCTGATCCAGCCCCGCCTGCAACACTGCCGGGGACAGAATCGACACCGACGCCAGCAACGCAATCGAGAACTGGCGGCCAAACACAGCCCCGGTCTGGGCCACTTCTTTGGCCGTGCCCAACCGGTCCAGACGCTCCATCAGTGAATCCTTGAGCGTGTTTGGAACCGATAGCGACGGCAATGGCCCGCGCAGAACATAACCCTGATCGGTCAGGCGCAATTGACCCGATTCCAGAAGACCCCGGGTCACTTCCTGAACATAAAGGGGAATGCCGTCGGTTTTGGCGGCGATCAGATCGCACACCTCGGCGGGCACCGAGTTGCCTGCGGCAACTTCGCCCACAATCTCGGCCACGTCCCGATTCTCCAGTCGCCTGAGTGGGATATGCAGCGTGTTGTGATGCAACCCCCAGCCAGGATCGAAACCGGGGCGGGCGGTCACGATGATCAGCACCGGCAAATCCCGGATACGCTCGATCACCCTGTCGGTCAGGGATAACGTGGTCGGATCAACCCAATGGGCGTCCTCGAACAACACCAGGACCGGCCGCTCCTGCGCCAGCGCAACAAGCTGCTCGGTCACCGCCTCCAGCGTTTGTTCCAGCTTTGCCTGCGGTGGCAGGTCAAGCGGCCCCAGTGTTTCGTCAGCATCGACGCTCAGCAGATCCGCGATCAGGCGCAAATGCTCGGGCGAGTGCTTCCGCAAGAGATGTGCGAGTTTTTCAAGCTTTTCCGCATCATTGTCAGACGGCGCAAAACCCGCCGCGCGTTCCAGATGCTGAATGACCGGATAAAGGGCCGAACTGGCATGAAAAGGCGAGCACTGAAAGTTCAGACGCAATGCCCCCTGATCTTGCAGCGCCTGGCTTAGCCCCTCGATCAGGCGTGATTTCCCGATCCCGGCCTCGCCCGTGATCAGTACGGACTGACCAGCGCCGCGGCTCACCTCATGCCATTTGTCGGTCAGTTTGCGAAATTCAGCATGACGCCCCACAAGCCGCCCTGCCCCGGCATCCGGCATGATGTCAAACCGGCGCTCGATACGGGCTTGGCCGGTTACCGTCCAGGCCTGTATCTGCTCGGAAAACCCCTTGAGCGCGAATGACCCCTGATCCTGCAGATCGAACGCGTTGCCAATCAGCCTGCGGGTCGAAGGGCTGATGATCAGCGTATTGGGCTCGGCCAGCCCCTGCAAACGCGCGGCCAGATTGGGTGTACGCCCCATGACCACATCATGTTCTTTCAGCCCCTCGCCGTGGATCTCGCCCACAACAACCAGCCCGGTCGACACGCCGATCCGGGCGCTCAGCTGTTCCTGACCTTCGATGCGGGCCAGCTCGTCCAGAATATGCAAACCCGCATGCACCGCACGCGAGGCCGCATCTTCCAGCGCATGCGGATACCCGAAATAGATCATCGCCCCATCGCCCATGAAACTGGCGACATGTCCGCCAAAACGCGCGACCGATGTTGAGCAGATTTCCTTGAAGCGGCGCAGCAACTCGCCCAGGTCTTCGGGGTCCAGCCGTTCCGACATCGCGGTTGAGCCCACCAGATCCACGAACATCACGGTCAGTTGCCGCCGCTCGGCCACGATCTTGCCCTGCCCCTTGACCGGCGCAGGTTTCGCCTCGCGCGTTGATCCAAGCGCGGCCATCAGCCGCCGCCGCGGCCCCAGTGGCAGACCCAGATCAATCAGGTCATGGTCGGACAGATGAGACAAATCATTCAGCGAGATTTCATTTGACGCAAAAACAGGCGCGTATTTCGACAGCCCGAGCTCTTCAAGAAATACGTCGATCTCTGCCATTGTCCCCATTATCCCCACTCGGTTCCGGGCTCCCCTACCCGGTCAGGCCTGCCCGGCCCACAACAAAAGTTCAGCAACTTTCGCGTGTTAGCCGGACCAACCTGATGGCTTTTCCCACAGCCTTGATCAAGCTTTTTCTTTCTTGCCCAGCACGTCAAGTGAATTGCGCCGAACAAATACCCTGATACGCCACGCCTGTGGCAGGAATTTGATGCAGTCTGAAGGAAATGGCAGGGGCAGCAGGGTTCGAACCCGCGACCTACGGTTTTGGAGACCGTCGCTCTACCAACTGAGCTATACCCCTAGGCTGGGCCCTCAGATATGCCAGCCGAGCAAAGGACTCAAGAGGCTTTTTGTGTTTTCCAAGCACTTTGCCACGGATAAAAAAGTTGCACCCGACACGCAGTTCTTTAAGACAAGGCACGGCCAGCAGAGGGACCACGATCTTGAGCATCCGCACAAAAATAGCCGACAGCGACGCCGTGCTGAACTGGGTGGCCCGGCGCATCGCAAGCTATATCCGAATGGTGCACCGTAATACGCGCTGGCAACGCATCGGATATGAAGAGCTCGACCAGCTTGCTGAACAAGGCGAGCCGGTCATCGTTGTTTTATGGCATCAGCGACTGGCGCAATCGCCCTATTTTTTTCCGCTCGACAAGGGGCGCATCTGTTCGATTACCTCCGCTGCCCGCGCCGGTAGCATGGTAGGACGTGTACAAAAGCTGTTCGGCATGGACACGATCGCCATGTCCAGCCGCAAACGCCATGTTGCGCTATCGCGCGAAGTTCTGGGCAAGATGAAACAGGGCATATCGATCGGCATCGCCGCTGACGGGCCGCGCGGCCCTGAACGCGTGTCTTCAACCGTTCCGCTGGTCTGGGCGCGCACATCTGGCAAACGCGTCTTCGGCATCACCTATTCAGCCTGCCATGGGCGCGAGGCCGGAACCTGGGACCGTTTGCTGATGCCGCGCCCCTGGCGGAACAAAGGCGTGTTTCTGTGCCGTGAGTGGACCGATCCGGTACCCCGAAAGGCGACAGAAGACCAAATCGAAACACTGCGACTGAGTCTTGAGCACCATATGAACGATATCACCGCCGAAGCTGACAAAATGGTTGGACGGGTTCCTTGGGTGGCTGGAAAGGGCTAGGTCACCCTCGCTGCGCCGAGGCCACCCACGGTTTCCATTTGCCAAACCCGGCTTGTTATGAACAAGAACACCTGCATCACACATCAACAATGAGAATTTCTGATGATTGAACGTATCGAAACCGGCGAACGGTCTTCCAAAATCGTGAAACATAACGGCGTTGCTTATCTGACCGGGCAAGTTGCCGAAGGTGAGACGATTCAGGAGCAGGTCCGGGTTTGCCTAGAAAAGATCGACGCCCTGCTCGAAAAAGCCGGGTCATCGCGCGAAAAAATGCTTCGCGTGACCATCTGGCTGGCTGATATGAAAGACTTTGCCGGGTTGAACGAGGTCTGGAATGCATGGGTTCCAACCGGCCATGCACCTGCGCGGGCATGTGGCGAAGCCAAACTGGCCCGGCCCGAGTTGAAAGTGGAGTTCATCGTGGACGCGGCTTACGACTGAGGCGCGCGCTGCTTGCAAGAGTAGCCTTGTCTTTAGTTTCACCTGTTGGGTCTTGGTCCGAGATTATTCGACGAATAATCTCAGGCGAGGCAGGTATGATTATCAAACAAAAAAGGGCGTCCCCGGGGGACGCCCTTTCCGTTCGATCATTCGCTAATGCGACTTATTCGATGATTTTCGACACGACGCCGGCGCCGACGGTGCGGCCGCCTTCGCGGATGGCAAAGCGCAGGCCGTCTTCCATCGCGATCGGCGCGATCAGCTCGACGGTGAAGCCGACGTTGTCGCCGGGCATAACCATCTCGGTGCCAGCCGCCAGGGTCACGGTGCCGGTCACGTCAGTGGTCCGGAAGTAGAACTGCGGACGGTAGTTCGCGAAGAACGGGGTGTGACGACCGCCTTCTTCCTTGGTCAGGATATAGGCTTCGGCTTCGAACTTGGTGTGCGGTGTAACCGAACCCGGCTTACACAGAACCTGGCCACGCTCAACGCCGTCACGGTCGATACCGCGCAGCAGGGCGCCGATGTTGTCACCCGCTTCACCGCGATCCAGCAGCTTGCGGAACATTTCAACACCGGTACAGGTGGTTTTCTGAGTGTCACGGATGCCGACGATTTCGATCTCGTCGCCAACATTGATCACGCCACGCTCAACACGACCCGTAACAACGGTACCACGGCCCGAGATCGAGAACACGTCTTCCACAGGCATCAGGAACGGCTTGTCAACTTCACGCTCAGGGGTGTCGATGTAGTCATCAACAGCCGCCATCAGTTCCTTGATCTTCTCTTCGCCGATCTCAGGGTTGTTGCCTTCCATCGCGGCCAGAGCCGAACCTGCGATGATCGGAACATCATCACCGGGGTAGTCATACGAAGACAGCAGCTCGCGGATTTCCATTTCCACCAGCTCCAGCAGCTCTTCGTCGTCAACCTGGTCAACCTTGTTCATGAACACGACCATCTTCGGGATGCCAACCTGGCGGCCCAGCAGGATGTGCTCGCGCGTTTGCGGCATCGGGCCGTCGGCTGCGTTCACAACCAGAACAGCGCCGTCCATCTGCGCCGCACCGGTGATCATGTTCTTGACGTAGTCGGCGTGGCCGGGGCAGTCAACATGCGCATAGTGGCGGTTATCAGTCTCGTATTCCACGTGGGCGGTCGAGATGGTGATGCCGCGCGCTTTCTCTTCCGGCGCACCGTCGATCTGGTCATACGCTTTGAAGTCACCAAAATACTTGGTGATCGCTGCCGTCAGCGTCGTCTTGCCGTGGTCAACATGCCCAATCGTGCCAATGTTGACGTGCGGTTTTGTACGCTCAAACTTTTCCTTTGCCATGATGGCCTCCTTTTTCGGTAATGAAGGGAGCCCCTGACCGGAGCTCCCTCAAATCTTCGCTTATGCGTATTTCGCCTGAATCTCGTCCGAGATGTTCTGCGGAACCGGATCGTAGTGGTCGAACTGCATGGTGAACTGGGCACGGCCCGACGACATCGAACGCAAGGTGTTGATGTAGCCGAACATGTTCGCCAGCGGCACAAACGCGTCGATCGCGATCGCGTTGCCGCGCGGTTCCTGACCAGATACCTGACCCCGACGCGAGGTCAGATCGCCGATGATACCGCCGGTATATTCTTCCGGGGTGATCACTTCGACCTTCATGATCGGTTCCAGCAGTTTCGCGCCAGCTTTGCGCATGCCTTCACGCATACACATACGGGCCGCGATTTCGAAGGCCAGAACGCTTGAGTCAACGTCGTGGAACTTACCGTCGATCAGGGCAACCTTGAAGTCGATCACGGGGAAGCCAGCCAGCGGGCCGCTGTCCATGACCGAGTTGATGCCTTTTTCAACGCCCGGGATGTATTCCTTGGGCACGGCACCACCAACGATGCGGCTTTCGAACGAATAGCCCTCGGCAGGTTCTGTCGGCGAGATGATCATCTTCACTTCGGCGAACTGACCCGAACCACCCGACTGTTTCTTGTGGGTGTAGGTGTGTTCGACCTCGTGACCGATGGTCTCACGATAGGCCACCTGCGGCGCACCGATGTTGGCTTCAACCTTGAACTCGCGCTTCAGACGATCCACCAGAATGTCCAGGTGAAGTTCGCCCATGCCTTTCATAATGGTCTGACCGGATTCCAGATCAGTTTCCACACGGAAAGACGGGTCTTCGGCGGCCAGACGGGCCAGACCTTGCGACATCTTCTCCTGGTCGCCCTTGGTTTTGGGCTCAACCGCGATCTCGATCACCGGATCGGGGAAGGTCATGGTTTCCAGAACCACCGGCTCTTTCGCGTCACACAGGGTGTCACCGGTGGTGGTGTCTTTCAGACCCGCCAGCGCGATGATGTCGCCTGCAAACGCTTCTTCGATCTCTTCCCGGTTGTTCGAGTGCATCATCATCATACGACCGATGCGCTCTTTCTTACCTTTGGTCGAGTTCAGGATCGAGTCACCCTTGTTCATGGTGCCCGAATAGATCCGGGTAAAGGTCAGCGAGCCCACAAACGGGTCGTTCATGATTTTGAACGCCAGACCCGAGAAGGCCATGTCGTCATCGGCACGACGCGCGATGTCACGAACTTCTTCCTCGTCGCCGGGTTTGAAGCCCATGTAATCAACAACGTCCAGCGGGCTGGGCAGATAGTCGATCACAGCGTTGAGCAGCGGCTGAACGCCTTTGTTCTTGAACGCAGACCCACCCAGAACCGGAACGAACGCGATTTCCAGAGTGCCTTTGCGCAGCAGGGCGCGCAGGGTCTCAACATCGGGCTCATTGCCTTCCAGGTATTCCATCATTGCGTCGTCGTCCATTTCGACGGCCGCTTCGATCATCTTGCCGCGCCATTCGTCAGCCATGTCTTTCAGGCTGTCGCGGATCGGTGCCTTGATCCAGCTTGCGCCCAGATCTTCGCCCTGCCACAGCCATTCTTCCATGGTGACCAGATCGATCAGACCTTCCAGCTCGGTTTCGGCGCCGATCGGAATACCAACCGGAACAGCACGTGCGCCGGTGCGGTCTTCGATCATGCGAACGCAGTTGAAAAAGTCTGCGCCGATCTTGTCCATCTTGTTGACGAAAACCATACGCGGAACCTTGTAGCGGTCAGCCTGACGCCACACGGTTTCGGTTTGGGGTTCAACACCGGCGTTTGCGTCCAGAACGCAGACGGCACCGTCGAGAACCGCCAGCGAGCGTTCGACTTCGATGGTGAAGTCAACGTGGCCAGGGGTGTCGATGATGTTCAGGCGGTGCTTGGGCGTGTCAGCATGCTGACCATCTTCGGTGCGTTCCCAGAATGTGGTGGTCGCAGCCGAGGTGATGGTGATGCCGCGTTCCTGCTCCTGCTCCATCCAGTCCATGGTGGCTGCACCATCGTGCACCTCACCGATGTTGTGGGATTTACCAGTGTAATACAGGATACGCTCCGAGCAGGTGGTCTTACCTGCGTCGATGTGCGCCATGATACCGAAGTTACGGTACAGTTCGAGCGGATATTCGCGTGCCATTTTTGATAAGCCTCTGAATTACCAACGGTAGTGGCTGAAGGCTTTGTTCGCCTCGGCCATCTTGTGGGTGTCTTCGCGCTTCTTCACGGCGGTACCGCGGGACTGTACAGCGTCCAGCAGCTCACCGGCGAGGCGTTCTTCCATGGTGTTTTCGTTGCGGCCGCGCGCAGCAGTGATCAGCCAGCGGATGGCCAGTGCTTCGCGGCGCTCGGGGCGCACTTCGACCGGAACCTGATAGGTTGCACCACCAACCCGGCGCGAGCGAACCTCGACCGACGGTTTGATGTTGTCGAGCGCTTCGTGGAACACTTCGACAGGTGCGCGCTTGATCTTGCCTTCAACGCGGTCAAAAGCGTTGTAGACGATGCGCTCTGCAACCGACTTCTTGCCGTCGATCATCAGGTTGTTCATGAATTTGGTCAGTACCTTGTCGCCAAATTTGGCGTCAGGCAGGACTTCGCGTTTTTCGGCGGCGTGACGACGTGACATATCAGCCTCTCCTTCTTACTTGGGACGCTTCGCGCCGTATTTCGAACGACGCTGCTTACGGTCTTTGACGCCCTGAGTATCCAGAACACCGCGCAGGATGTGATACCGCACACCGGGAAGGTCTTTCACACGGCCGCCACGGATCAGAACAACCGAGTGTTCCTGCAGGTTGTGGCTTTCACCGGGGATGTACGAGATCACCTCGAACCCGTTGGTCAGGCGCACCTTGGCAACCTTACGCATCGCCGAGTTCGGCTTTTTCGGTGTGGTGGTGTAGACCCGGGTGCAGACGCCGCGTTTCTGCGGGCACTGCTCCAGGTGCATGGACTTCGAGCGTTTTACTTTAGGCTGCCGCGGTTTGCGGATCAGCTGTTGAATAGTTGGCATTCCGGTTCTTTCCCCGTTTTGCAACACACATGACATGCACGCGGGCTGCGTGCGGTTAAATTCGCTGCACTTATGCGTCCACAAGCGCAAAATCCGCGAGCGTTCCCATTCCGAGGTGAACGTCGCGGTTGGTTATCAGAGGGCGCGAACGGCAAAATTGTCCGGGCCTTGACCAGTTCATTACTGAAATCGGTTATGGGGCGGCCCCCGGTACCGAGATGCGCGCGTATTAAGCGGAGTCGCACCAGGTGTCAACAGCCCTGAGGCTGCGGCGTTTCGTGAATGCCTTATCGGGGCCGGATCATAGCGCTCTGCCCTCATTGATTGCGGGCAGGCGGATCGCGGTGCATACTGCATATATCCCGCAATCCGGTGGATAATCCATGCAAGTCCTTGGCCTGTGCCGTTTTTCCTTTCCTGCCCTTGGCGATTTTCAGATCGAACATGACACGGTCGAAGAGCGCCGCAGATATTTGTATGACCCCGCCCGCCTGGAAGAACGGTTTCGCCTGTTTGAGGCCGTAACCCTGCCCGGCTTTCGCGCGCAGACCGATGAAGATTTTGAATTGCTGATCGTCGTCGGCGATTGCCTGCCCAAAGCCGCGTCGGACCGGCTCAATGATCTTGTCGCGCCTGTCAAGCAGATCCGGATCATTCAAAAACCGGTCGACCCGAACCAGAAACACCGGCAAGCCATGAAACAGGTCCTGCAGGCAGCGCGCCTTGAGCCGGGGAGCCCCTGCCTGCAATTCCGCCACGATGATGATGACGCCGTAGCGGTGGATTTTATAGAGCGGCTGCGGCTGGCGGCAAAAGATGGCGAAGCGCTGATTGCGAAGAACGAAACCATCGGCATTGATTTTACCAACGGTTACCTCGCCGAGTTCGGAGCGCAAGGCGTGCGGGCAGCGCCCGTCTACAAATCGCTGCTGGGCGTGGGGCTGGGCATGTATATCGCGGGCGACTGTTCCCACACCATCATCAGTTTCGCCCATAACAGGATCGGACGCTTCATGCCCGTCATCAGCTATCCTGATGCGTCCATGTGGGTGCGTTCCTTAAATCAGTTCAATGATTCCCGCCGCGCCGAAAAGCAAAAATCGCAACTGACGCCTCTCACCGCTGAAATGCAGCGCGACTTCATGACACGCTTTGCCATCGATCCAGTCATCACCCGTCGGATTCACGCCGTGACCGCTCGCGGAACAGTGTGAACAGCCCTGCCCCCACAACCAGTGATGCACCCAGCAATGTAACCAGGTCCGGCCAGTCGCCGAATATGACCCAGCCGAGACCCAAAGCCCAAAGCAAACTGGAATAACGGAACGGTGCGACAAAACCGACCTCGCCCACGCGCATGACCATGACGCTGAACAGATAGCCCATCAGAACAAATACAGCCGCCCCCGCCACCATCGCACCCGAGGTGGCTGGTATCGCCACCCATCCTTCAAAAACCGACGCAATCGCCGCCGCTGATGTAATCGATAGCGAGGTCGCCAGCGTGACCACCATCGATGGAACATCTGCTGACATGCGCCGCGTCGTCAGGTCGCGAACGGTAACCGAGGCCACCGCAATCAGGGCATAAATCGAATAGATACTGAACCCGTCCGGCCCCGGGCGCACGATCAGCAGCATCCCGGCAAACCCCATCGCGATGGCCACGATCCGGCGCCAGCCAATCGTTTCGCCAAAAAACAGCGCGGCACCCAGTGTCACCGTCAGTGGCAATGCCTGCAAAACCGCCGTCACATTGGCCAGCGGCATATGCATAAGCGCGGTCAGAAAGAAGAAGGTAGCCGACAGCTCGCTCAGACAGCGAAACGCAACCAGCCACTTGTCGTGACGCGGGAAATTCAGGTGCAGCGCCCCAAGATTCCGCGCCAGAAAGAACACCAGAACCGTCGCGAGCGCGCCACGCATCGCAACCAGTTGAAACAGAGGCAAATCCCGCCCCGCCAGTTTCACCAGCGTATCGTTGACGGTAAATGCCGCCATGCTGCCCACCATCAGCAGCGCGCCTTTGACATTGGGAGTCATCAGGAATTGTTCCGGTCAAAACTATCGCCGCATTGGCTCCGCCAAAGGCCTCAATGTCAATCGGAAATGATTGATCAGCCCCTCTGAAGTGGTTCAGTATGATTGTTGGGTTCCGAACATCTGGCCGAGGCCGAAGAGAAGTTCTCAGAACATTGCAACGAGTTCGATAAAGCCGCGTGAAGGTGATTTCGCATTCGAGCCCCGGGTCAAAGACTGCCAATGGCACCCGCGCGTGTGATCCGCCCTTCCCAGCGCGGCGACCGCCCACGCCGATGGGTCAGGCTGGGTTTGACAGAGGCTTTGCCCAGACACACACTATCTCGCCTCGGCGTGAGCAGGATTTATTGGGTATTGGCGGCATGCGTTCCCACCTCTGTTCCAAGGCCTGCAAGTCAGGTCAGAGGTGGGAGACGCGATGAAATACTCAGCCAGTACATATCTGTCGGTACTTATGAGCCTGCTTGTCATCAGCCTGAGCAATGGCCCGGCCAGTGCTCAGATCAGCGATGCGGGCTATGAAACCCGTAAATCCGTGGTGACTGAACCTTCCGTGGTCAAGGTCAACGGCCACAAGCTGAAGCTCAAGTTTTATGGGAAACACAAAGCCAAGCGAACACACAAGCGGCATGTTTATAAGGCCCCCAAAAAACATCGGGTGTACAAGCCATATCCGAAATACAAAAGCTCTCGCAGGAACTATTACCGATATGCACCCAAACGGTACTATCGCTACTAGGGTGTCAACCCCCGCGCAGACGTTGCATCAGATAGATTTCGGCACCGGGTGGGATCGGTTCGGTTAAACCGCTGGCAATGACGCGCCCGTCGATGGCGATGGACACGCCTGCATCAATCGGCGCCTGAAGCTGCGGGTGCGCCCGGACCAGTTCCCGCAGCAGCTCTCCGGTGGTTTTGGCCTCAACCTCTACCACCTGTCGGCCCCCGGTCAGCGATCGGAGGCCGGACCAGAGGTGGACCTCAACCATTGTCCTTGAGGGCGGCCAGAATGCGCGGCGGGGTCATCGGCAATTGCCGCATCCGCACACCAGCCGCGTTGGACACCGCGTTTGCGATTGCTGCCAGCGGCGGCACGATGCCTGTCTCGCCCACACCGCGCACACCAAACGGGTGGCCGGGATTGGGCACCTCGACGATCACCGTGTCGATCATCGGCAGGTCACTGGCCACCGGGATGCGGTAATCGAGGAAGATCGAGTTCTGCAACCGTCCATCCTCACCATAGATATATTCCTCGTTCAGGGCCCAGCCGATGCCTTGCACCGCCCCGCCCTGATACTGCCCCTCGACATAGTCAGGATGGATGGCTTTGCCCGCATCCTGAATGACCGTATAGCGGATGATGCTGGTCTTGCCGGTTTCCGGATCAACCTCGGCATCGACGATATGGGTGCCGAAAGAGACGCCCGCCCCTTCCGGGGTCGCTTCGAAATGGCCCGAGATCGGGCCGCCGGTGGCGCCCATGTCAGCTGTGATATCCGCCAATGGCATGGGGTCAAAATCGCCGGCGTTGGGCCCCGAGGGCACCGCGCAGCCGTTTTCCCACTTCACCGCATCCACCGGGATACCCCATTTGGCTGCCGCGCGCTCGCACAGCCGTTCTATCGCATGTCTGGCGGCCTTGATGGTCGCCAGCCCCGAGGCATAGGTTACACGACTGCCATGGCTGACGTCATTATAGCCCAGCGTCGCCGTATCGGCGATGGTAACGCGGATATTTTCATAGGGAATACCCAGCACTTCGGCCGCCATCAGCGCCATCGACGCACGCGAGCCGCCAATATCGGGTGTACCGACCATAACCTGCGCCGACCCGTCCTCGGACAGTGCCAGCGAAACCGAAGTCTCACCGCCATGGTTGAACCAGAAACCACAAGAGATACCGCGCCCCTGCCCCGGTTTCAGCGGGGCCGCGTAATGCGGGTGCGCTTTGGCGGCCTCAAGCGTTTCGACCAGACCGATCCGGGGATAGGTGGGGCCATAATTGGCCTTTGTGCCCTCATAGGCCGCGTTCTTCAGACGCACCTCCACCGGGTCGAGGCCCAGTTGATTGCAAAGCTCATCCAGCACGGATTCAACCGCAAATGCACCCATCGGCGCCCCCGGCGCGCGATAGGCCGCCTGTTTCGGGCGGTTGGCCATCACGTCATAGCCCACCTGACGCACGTTGGTCAGGTTATAAGGCGCAAAGGCGCACATGGCGGTCATGTCGCCGGGTGCGCCGGGGAAGGCCCCGCCCTGAAGGCGGAAAATCCCTTCGGCCGCCGTGATCGTGCCATCCTTCTTCATGCCGATCTTGATATCCATCGATGCGGACGCGGTCGGACCGGTGGCGCGGAACACTTCGGATCGGCTCATGACAACCTTGACCGGGCGGTTGGCCTTGCGGCTCAGCGCCAGTGCCACCGGTTCGATGAACACGGTGGTTTTACCGCCAAATCCGCCGCCGATCTCGGATGCCGTGACCCGCAGCTGCGCCGTTTCGATACCGACCAGAGCTGCGCAGTATTTCTGCGCGTACCAATGGCCCTGCGTGGTGCACCAAAGCTCTCCGCGGCCATCCGCGCCCAGTGAGCCCATGCAGGCGTGCGGCTCGATATAACCTTGATGGGTCGCTTCGGTGACAAAACTGTCCTCGACGATCAGATCGGCCTCGGCAAACCCCGCCTCGACATCGCCATGGCCACTTTCGTGATAGCGCACAACGTTGGGGTGCATCCCCTCGGGCACCGAATAATCCGCCGCCCCTTCGCGGATAACAGGCGCGTCCGGGGCCATCGCCTTGTCAACATCAGTGACATGCGGCAGCACCTCGTATTCAACCTCGATCAGCTTAAGCGCATCGCGCGCCGCCAAGGCAGATGTGGCAGCCACAGCAGCCACCGCATGCCCGTCATACAGCGCCTTTTCCCCCGCCATGACGTTTTCCAGCACGTTCCAGAATTCGCCTTCCAGACCGGGCCGGAACTCCGGCTTGTCCGAGAAATCAGCGCGGGTGATGACCGCCTTTACGTCCTGATGCGCCTCGGCCTTTGCGGTGTTGATTCTGACGATCCGCGCATGCGCATGGGGCGAGCGCAGGATTGCGCCGTGCAGCATGCCCGGGGCCGAAACGTCTGCGCCAAACTTTGCGCGACCGGTCACCTTGTCCAGACCATCAGGGCGATCGGGACGCGTGCCAACGAAATTGAAGTCAGATTTGCGATCGTCCAGAGCCATTACGAAGCCTCCCGCATCTCAGCCGCCGTATCCATCACGGCGCGAATGATCTTGTCATAGCCGGTGCAGCGGCAAAGATTGCCTGCCAGCCAGTATCGGGTTTCCTCTTCCGAGGGGTTGGGGTTGTTTTCCAGCAGCGACTTGGCAGCCACCAGAATACCCGGCGTGCAGATACCGCATTGCAGGGCGGCATATTCGATCATCTTCTTCTGCAGCGGGTGCAGGATGTCACCATCCGCGATCCCCTCGACGGTTTCGATCTGTTTGCCCTCGGCCTCGACCCCCAGCATCAGGCAGGAACAAACGAGACGGCCATCGACGGTGACCGAGCACGCACCACAGTCACCCGTGCCGCAACCTTCTTTGGCACCGGTCAGGTTCAGCTTGTCACGCAGGCAATCCAGCAGGGTTTCGCGCGGGTCGCACAGGTATTCGACCGCGTCCCCGTTCACGGTTGTGGATACGTGGAGCTTGCTCATAAGTCTTCTCCCTTCGCGCGGGCATAGGCGATTTTGGCAGCGCGTTTGGCCAGCACGCCAGTGACCTCGGTGCGGAATTCAATCGTACCGCGTTTGTCATCGATCGGATTGCAGGCAGCAGAGGCAGCAGAGGCCAGCGCATCCAGTGCCGCATCATCCAGCGCGCTGCCGACAATCGCCTTGGCGCAGTCTTCGACCAACAGAACGGTTGGGGCAACCGCACCCAGAGAAACGCGCGCCTCGGTAATGGTGTCGCCATCCAGACGCAGGTTCACACCCACGCCAACAACGGCGATATCCATCTCAGTGCGCGGGATGAAACGCAAATAGGCATCCCCGCCCCTTTCGCCACGCGCCGGGATATTCACCGCCGAGATCAATTCACCCTTCGCCAGCGCGGTTTTGCCGGGCCCGGTCGGAATATCCTCAACCGCGACCTCGCGCGTTCCGCCGGGGCCGGTCACCATCACCGTCACGCCAGCCGCCACCATGGCGGGCACGGAATCAGCTGCGGGCGAGCCGTTACACAGGTTGCCCGTCAGCGTCGCGCGCCCCTGCACCTGAGTCGATCCGACCAGGTCCATCGCCTCGACCACACCCGGCCAGTCGCGGCCAAGACCGGAATGTTCGCTCATCTCCGCGCCGGTCACCGCAACGCCCAGCGTCCAGCTTCCGTCGGCATTGCGGGTGATGTCGCTTACACCGTTGATTTTCTTGATATCAATCAGCGTGTCGGGCGTCACAAGGTCCGAACGCAACTGCACCAGCACATCAGTGCCACCGGCCAGAAATCGCGTGATGCCCGACGCATTTGCAGCCAGAGCCGACGCTTCGGCAAAGCTGGCGGGGCTGTGATAATCCATAAAAATACCTCGCACCTGTTGATCAGGATCCACTGGGGTTCGCTGGGGACGTTAGTGCAGCAAACTGACGGCGTCCATGGCCGGAGTGACCAATTTTTTACGATTCAAAATGTCGTTTTCAAGCGACCGGTCACAGATCGATCTCGATCACCCCGTCGGGCTCGGCCGCGCGGCTTTGGCACAGAATGATCGCATCTCGGCGCTGTCGGTTTGACAACACGAAATCCCGGTGTTCGATATCGCCGGAAATCACACCGCATTTGCACACACCACAAATCCCGTCTGCACATTTCACGTCGACATGAAACCCCGCCTCGTTCAGCACCTGTGCTGCGTCCTTATCCGCTGGCACCGAAAGTTCGCGCCCTGACCGCGCCAGTTTCAGCGTGAACGGGTGGTTCTCATACTCGGGCTGCTCGGGAACCGAGAAATATTCCAGATGCCGCGCCTCTTCGGGGAAACCCTGCGCTTCGGCTGCGCGCATGACGCCGTCCATGTACCGGTCAGGCCCGCAGTATACACATGCCAGCCGTCTGATAGCCGGACAGGAGGGTATCAAGATCGGCGCGCGTGCTTCGTCCGAGAAATGATAGTGCACCCGATCCGCCCATGGCGCATTGGCAAGATCATCCAGATACCCCGCCGCGGCGCGGGTGCTGGCGGAGTAATGCAGCTCAAAAACTTTGCCCAGACTGTGCAGCCGATGGGCAAAGGCAATCATTGGCGTGATGCCGATACCGCCACCCATCAGAAAGGTTTTCGCGGCCCGTTCGTCCAGTTCGAAATGATTGATGGGTTTCGAGATAAAGACCCTGCGCCCTTCGTTGAAGATGCGGTGCAACAGGGCTGATCCGCCGCGCCCTTCATCCTCGCGCAGAACGCCAATCTGATATCGGCTCGTATCAGCCGGATCGCCTGACATGGAATACTGACGCAGAAACTCGGGCGCGACCAGAACGTCCAGATGCGCGCCCGCTGTCCACGCGGGCAACGGAGCGCCATCAAGGGTCGAGAATTCGTATTTTGTGACATCTGCCGTCATCTTGTCGACCTTGGTCAGCGCAACCCGCATCACCGGAGCGTCCCCGGCGATCTGATAGCGGTGGATGACGGACATGTCCCCGGCGGCTTTGCGGGCCTGATATTCGTCTGCGGTGACCAGCGCCTCATAAGCCGCGATCCCGGCTTCGCGGTCCATTGCAAACGGGTATGGCCACGGATGCGGGGCGAGAGGGGCAGGATAGACGGCAAGCGTCTGATCCTCGTATTTCAGGTCGAGGTCTTTTTGCAGGTCTCGCCGGTTCAACGCGTGTTTCGAC
This sequence comes from Rhodobacteraceae bacterium KLH11, assembly GCA_000158135.1. GTDB lineage: Bacteria > Pseudomonadota > Alphaproteobacteria > Rhodobacterales > Rhodobacteraceae > Ruegeria. The sequence goes on along the minus strand of DS999531.1, from coordinate 1,813,892 downwards.
GGGCGGTAGGCCCCGTCGGCCTGCAGTTCGATATCCCACCACCATTTCTTGGTATCGTTAAGGCCGCCATTGCCCACCGCATCATCCAGTTTCGCCAGCGCAGGTGCCGCCTGCGGTATGTTCATCGCGGCCCAGCGAAAGGGGCGTTCCTTGAACAAACCTTCCAGATTCCACGGGCAGGTTTTCATGCAGCGCCCGCACATGGCGCCTCCGGGCGTGGTGATCCGGTAGGTGGCGCATTTCTGGCTGTCGGACTTCCAGATCTCGTAGCCGTTGAACATCAGTTTCGGCCCGGCTGTAATCGCGCCCGAAGGGCATTCGCGCGCGCATTTGTTGCAAGCCTCGCAAAAGACCTGCAGGCCGAAATCGATGGGCTTGTCATGCGCCATCGGCATATCGGTTGTCACCACGCCCGATTTCAGGCGCGGGCCGAGATAGGGGTTCAGGATGACCTCGCCGATCCGGCTGACCTCTCCCAGACCTGAGAGCAGCAACAGGGGCGGCTGCAACACTTCGCCATCCATCACAGTATGCGCCTTGGCCTTGTAGCCAAGGTTGCGGATTTGTTGCGCGATCACCCCACCCAGCAGCGAGAAGCGCAGATAGGCGCGCATCGACTGGGCCACGCTGATCCAGTCATCCCCACTGGCCCCTTCCATCGTCTCATAGCCCTGATCGATGATCATGCTGATCGCCTGATCATGAGGCGGGGTGATCTCTTCCCCGGTGGCGTCATGCGAATACCAGCTCCAGTCCGGGCACCGGCTGAGGCCAACCGCATCGACCCCCAGAAAGTAGGTCGCAGCCTTGATATTCGCCGCATTGCGTTCAGCATCCGTGGAAGGAGCAACATCCGCGCTGTCGCCGTCCTGCAGCAAAACAAATGCGCCCAGCGCGCGGCGTTGCGCAAAGCTGGGTGCCGCCTTGCGCGCGTAGTGGCCACCTTTGGCCCCGTCCTGCAGTGCCTTGCCCATATCGCCAAACTGGGCACGCGCAAACATATCCGCGCGCTTGGGCACACGGGCAACATTCTCTTCGTCGATATATGTGGTGGGGCTGTCGACCCGCTTGAGCCTTTCAAACGGGTGCGCACCATCCACATAGCGCCGTCTGGCATAGGCGTCGCGGTTCATCGCGTTCTTGGCAAATCCGGTACCCAGCCACCACGCCGGGCCCTGGGTACGGAACCATGGCTGCTGGCCCAAGGGGCGCAAGGGGCGATCGTGGGCGATCTCCATCTCTGTTGTCACCGCGGCCAGACCAAAACGTTTGCCCAGCCACGGCACCGCCACTGCGCCGTCTTCGACTGCGGCCAGGCCCGCCGCAACCGCCAGCTTGCCCAGATCAACCTCAGAGGACATCGCCGAATGAGCCCGCGCATCGAACCCCAGAAGACGGATGTAATTTGCAATCACAGTCGCATTCTCGGTCGCCAGCAGGCAGGCCCGGTGATCCTGCGCATCCGCGATCCAGTCAGCGCCCGGCTCTGCCGGGTCCGGATCGCGATTGAATTCATAGACAAAGACAATCGCATGATGATGAGAGTCGATGGGTTTAGGCGCGGCCTCCATACTCTCTTTCAGATCAGCCATGATCACGTCGATCCCCGAGGCCAGCGTCTTGGTTTGACGTGTCTTCAATGCATGGGCCAACCTGTCGATATCCGGGTTGCGACGCGGCGCGGGTAAAAACGCATCGGCTGGCAAAGGCCCGCATCCCATCATCGACGCGTCGTTGAAATATCCAAAGGCCTTGAGATGGTTGGCACGCGTGGCGGGGTCCGAAGGTATGTCGGACGCAACCGGATTCACAAACCCGTCGCGGATCGCGTCCATCATCGCCTGAAACTCACCCATCGCGTTGACGATGCTTTCAGGCTGAGCGGGCCGGTGAAAGCCGAGTGCCCGCATCGGCGGCACCTGCGACAGATCGGGGCTTTGATCCTGCCGTGCCAGCCGTTCCAGCGGGTACGGGCCCATATGTACCGGTCGCTTCCTGTCCGAGAAAAAGCGGATCCCCATCGCGCGCCTCCTGCTTGCTGATTGTCCCTAACCCGGAGCGGGCAGCAAATCCATTCTTGAATAGCCGTGAATGGGACATGTGAAACTGATCTCACCATTTCAGATGGCAAGAGCTTACGGGTGTCTCTGCTGGCCCTTGAGGAAAGCCCGGCCTTGAAAGCACTGTTGGTTTCGGCCTCATGCAATCGGTGATCAACAACGCGCTTCAGCTCCGGGACAGCAGCCAGTCACGCATTTGCCTGACCAATTCCGGCTGACGCGGCTTTTTCGGTGTCACGACAAAAAAGCCCAGGTCGTCGATCAGCACCTCGAACAGCGGCTGCACCAATCGCCCCGAAGCCAGCTCGGCCGAGACAAGCGGCATAGGGGCCAGCGCAAAGCCCTGACCTGAGATTGCGGCGTCTATAGCCAGACTGGTCTGGCTGAAGCTTATCATCCGGGGGCGGGCTTCGACGCCTGCCCGCTCCAAATACAGCGGCCAGAGCCCGTGTGCATCGCTCAGCAGAACGTGCTGCATCAGATCCCCCGGCCCGGTGATCTGCGCCGCCAATCCGGGGCTGCCAACAACAACAAATTCGTTCGAAAACAATGGCACGGCATCCAGATTCCGCGCGATGGGCGCACGGCTTTGGCGCACTGCGATATCGATTCCGTCAGACTGGAAATCCGCCAGTCGTTCGCGCGCATCAACCCGCACCGCGATATCCGGATGACGCGTCATAAAATCATTCAAGCGCGGCACCAGCCATTTCGAGGCAAAGCTGGGCGTTACCGAAATTACGATCTGGCGCTGACCCGACAGATCATCCACCGCCTCTGCAATCAATCGAAACGCACGGCTGAGCGGCGCATGAAACGTGCGCCCCGTTTCAGTCAGGCGCAGTCCGCGCGGCAGCCGTTCGAACAAATCAATCCCCAATCGGGCTTCCAGCCCGCGCACCTGTTGGGCAACAGCACCTTGCGTAACACCCAACTCTTCTGCCGCAAGACGAAAGTTCAGATGGCGGGCGGACGCCTCGAAGGCGCGCAGGGCGTTCAGCGGGGGAAGGGCAACCATATCCTCAGGCTATAGATTTTCTACAGACTTATCGCAGCATAACTGATTGGTCAAACAGACCCACGACACCCATCCTAAGCACAGGCAACATACAGGAGCGGCAGAATGGTGAAAGTAGCTTTGGTCACGGCGGGCGGCAGCGGCATGGGCGCAGATGCTGCGCGCAGATTGGCGGCAGACGGGTTCAAACTCGGCATCCTCTCATCATCGGGCAAGGGAGAGGCCCTGGCGCATGAGCTGGGCGGCGTGGGTATCACCGGGTCAAACCAGTCGAATGACGATCTGCAGAAATTGATCGATACCGCCATGGCCCATTGGGGACGGATAGATGTGCTGGTCAATTCGGCCGGGCACGGCCCCCGCGCGCCGGTATTGGAGCTGACAGATGCAGAGTGGCACACCGGTATGGATGTATACTTCATGAACGCAGTGCGCCCCGCCCGGTTGGTAACCCCGATCATGCAGAAACAGGGCGGCGGGTCGATCATCAACATCTCAACCTTTGCGGCATTTGAACCCGATCCCGTTTTCCCCACATCAGGTGTTTTCCGTGCTGGATTGGCAGCGTTCACCAAGCTGTTTTCGGACAGATACGCCGCAGACAACATCCGCATGAACAACGTTCTGCCCGGTTTCATCGACAGCCTGCCCGAAAAGGAAGAGTTCCGCACCCGTATCCCGTTGGGCCGTTATGGGCGCAGCTATGACGAGATCGCCTCGGTCGTTGCATTGCTCGCCTCAGAGGGCGGAGGCTATATCACCGGACAGAACATCCGCGTCGATGGCGGTATCACGCGATCTGTCTAGGCTCAGAGCCGCGCCTTGACCAAATGGGTCAGCGCCGCACCGGTTTCGAAAAAAGCGCGGCGCAGGCCTGTCCAGTTTTCGCTGTAACCCGGCACGGACGGTACGGGCAGCAGGGATGGGTCATCTTCCAGCAAACTCTGCGCCATCAAGTGCCCGAATACCGTACCCGGCCCGATCCCACGCCCAGAGAACCCGTGCGCCGCCAGTGCGTTCGGGCCAATCGCTGTGATTTTGGGAATATGATCCGAGGTCATGGCGATCCGCCCATGCCAACCTTCGATCAGCGCCTGATCCGTCAGTTGCGGATAAAGCTCCGCCAGCTTACGCCGGGCCCAGGCCTTGTGAACGGACCCTCCGGCACCCCCCAGATCGCCCATGCCGCCGATGACAAACCGACCCGCCCGATCCAGCCGGAATGACGTCATGATCAGCCCGGTATCCCAGCAGCCCTCGCCCTCGGGCAATATGCTGGCCCGCAAATTATCGGACAGCGGCGCCGTGGCATATTGGAAATAATACACCGAGACATATGCCGGCGCAGTGCCCGCCAGCCCCTGATGATAGGCATTGGTTGCCTGAATCACCGATCTGGCCCGAACGGTTCCAGTGTGGCTGTGCAAAATCCAGCCCCCCGCATCCTGACGCAGAGACTGCACCGGGCTTTGGGTAAATATCCGCGCCCCGGCCTGCTGCGCGGCGCGCGCCAGCCCGACCGCATAGGCCAGAGGCTGAATGGTTCCTGCGCGGGGGTCGAACAAGGCCCCATGAACAGCCGGGCTGCCGGTTCGCTGCCTTGAGCGTTCGACACCCAGCAGTTGAACAGGTGCCCCGGCATCGCTCAACTGAGCGTGGCGTGCTTTCAGGTCACGATAACCCGCCACCGAATGCGCACAGTGCAGCGTGCCATTTCGCATCGGCTCGCAGGCCATCCCGTGCGCCTCGATCCGCGCAAAAACCTCTGACGGGGCATCGGCCAGCAGCTTGATCAACCGGTCGCCCCCCGTCTGGCCCAGATGCGCCCGTATCTCATCCGGCGGCAACCAGAGCCCCGCATTGACCAGCCCGACATTCCGCCCCGATCCGCCATGCCCGATCTGATGCGCTTCAAGCAGGCAGACCGAAGCGCCCGCTTGCGCCGCTGTCAACGCCGCCGAACATCCGGTATATCCTCCGCCAATGATGGCAAGATCAGCCGTCACGTCACCGATCAGCGATGGCGCATCCAGACGCTCGCTGTTGGTCGCTTGCCAAAGCGGTTGATCATAGTCAGCCATACCGATGCCTCGCAGGGGTTCTGCCGCCCAGCGGATCGGTCTCAACCAGTTGCAAGCGCACGCTGGTCCCCTCGCCCCATCGCAATCAGAAACGGTTGCGCTGCCTGCGCCGTCTGGAACGAAGCCTTGTCCTGCATGCCCCGCCAGTTTGCGAGCACCAGCGATTGCGCCACCGCCCCGCCCAGCGTCGCGCCCGGGCCGGTGACAATGAACAGATCAGGCGCAAATTCGCGTGCAGCGGTCTGAATGGCGCGCGTGAAATCATAGGTCTCGGTGACCTGATGCCCCAGAGTGTAGTTCCACAAGGCTTCAGTATCTGTCGCCCCCGGCCACCAGATCTTGCCACGCCCGTCAATCACCGGATGTGTGGGCTGCTCAAAAAGATCTGCATCCAGTTTGGCACGCCCCTCTGCAGCAACCGGGGCCTGCAGCGCCGTATGAAACGCGGCATGGTTGGTCAAGCGAAGCGGGAACCGGTCTTGCATACTGGGCTGAGTGGTCTCGAAAGCTTTCAGCCCGGCTTCATTGCCTGCCAATACCAACATCCCACCCAGATCAATTGACAGTGCCAGCACGTGGTCTTTCTGGGCGTTTATCCCCGCCACTGCGTCCAGCAATGCAGCTTTGCGGGCGGGATCATCCTGCCACTCGTCCCCGACGAAAGGATAGACCATCTGGCCGCCGATCAGATGCTGCTGCATCAGCGTACCCATCGTGTTGACCACGCGAAATCCGTTTTCCGATGACAAAGCCCCGGCTGCGGCCAGCGCAATGTACCATCCCATCGAATTCCCGGTAACCGCAACCACCTCGATATCTTCGGCAAGGGCCTGTGCATCTGCCAAAGCCGCAGCATAGATCAAGGGTGAGGCCACATCACCGCGCGAATACTTACCCATGCTAAAACGCTCAGCCCCATCCAGCGCGGTCACCGGCTCCTGCCCGGCCTCGGCACGGACAGCGTCGAAGCTGCGAAACATATCCATACGGTCCGCGTGGAACTGATGCAGATACCCCAGCTCATCTTTATTATAGGTGCCCCGGCCCGGGCAGATCACCACGGCAGTGCGGCTCATGACTGACCTCCGGTCAAGGCCAGCGCAGCAGCGACGATCCCATCTTTCGACGGCAAAGGCGCAGCATAAGCGGGGCCGGTGGCAATAAAACAATCCTCTGCCGCAACGCGGGCGGTTGGGGTAGAGGGACTTTCTTCGACGAAGAAAGTCATCAGCGCCTCGGATTGGCTGCCGGTGCGGCGGCATTCGTCGACGATCAAAACATGCGCGCATGTTTTGGTGGCCTCGCGCAACGCCTCAACCGGTAACGGGGCCAACCAGCGCATATCGATGATCCGGGTTTTCACCCCCGCGCGCTGCAGCTCTGGCAGCGCCTGTTGCGACAAGTAGTGCCCGTTGCCATAGGTCACGATGGCCAGATCCGTACCATCCCCATGTATCCCGATCTCACCCAAAGCGATCTTTTGATCCGGAGTTGGATAAGCCGTCATCCATCCTCCATCCTGCACCTCGCGCAGATCACGCATCGGGTACAGCGCAATCGGCTCCAGAAACACCACCACCCGCTGTTCCTCGCGCGCCAGCCGCACGCATTCCCGCAACATCTGCGCGGCATCGGCCCCATTGGACGGGCAGGCAATAATCACGCCCGGAATATCGCGCAACACCGCAAGCGAGTTGTCATTGTGAAAGTGGCCCCCAAAGCCCTTTTGATACCCCAGCCCGGCGATGCGCAGCACCATCGGGTTCGAAAACTGCCCGTTCGAGAAGAACGGCAAAGTTGCAGCCTCGCCCCGGATCTGGTCTTCGGCATTGTGCAGATAGGCCAGAAACTGGATCTCGGGGATCGGAATGAACCCGTTATGACCCATACCAATAGCAAGCCCGAGAATGGATTGCTCATCCAGCAAGGTATCAATCACTCGGTCCGGGCCAAACCGCTGTTGCAGCTTCTGTGTTACGCCATAAACACCCCCCTTTCGGCCGACATCTTCGCCCATGCAAACGATCTCACCATGCTCCAGCATCAGATCGGTCAAAGCCCAGTTGATCAGGCGGCTCATCGGCTGGGGTTCATCCATCGCACGCATGTCGCCCCCGAATGCCCTGGCCCGGGCTTCGGCACCGGGACCATTGGTGGGCTTGCAATCGCGCTTGGGCGGGATCAGGCTCGCCATCACCTCAGAGGCATTGCCCAAATGCGGGCGCGTCGCTGCCTCTGCCGCCACGCGATCAGTGCGGGCGCAGCTGTCGTGGTAGAGTTTCAACGCCTGATCCAGTGACAAAGCCCCGGCCTGATCCAGCAAACGCACGGAATGCAGCAATGGATCATTGGCTTCATCCGCCTCGACTTCGGCTTTGGGCAGATAGGTCGTGGGCACATCCGCCCCCGCATGACCATAAAGGCGCACGGTTCTCAGGTGCAGAAAGGCCGGTTTCCGGCGTTTGCGCACGTAATCCACAGCCTCTTTCGCAACCGCATAGGTTTCATAGATATCCAGACCGTTGGCCTGAAAATACCTGATACCGGGGCGGTGCTCCATCGAGGCCTGAATCCAGCCTTTGGGTGTTTTGACCGAGATACCGATGCCGTTATCCTCGCACACAAACAACAACGGCAACGGCGTCGACTGCACGCTGGTCCAGCCTGCGGTGTTGATGGCCCCCTGCGCTGTCGAGTGATTGGCCGAAGCATCGCCGAAGGAACAGATCGCAATCCCATCTTCCGGCAACACACGATGCTCGGGCGCATTGCGCCGCGCAGCCCCCAGTGCATATGCCGCACCAACAGCCTTGGGAAGATGGCTGGCGATGGTCGAGGTCTGCGGCGGGATCATCAACGCTCTGGATCCCAGCACCTTGTGGCGCCCGCCCGAGGTTGGATCCTCTTTCGAGCAGGCAAAGCTGAGCAGCATATCCCACGTGATCTGCTGGCCCGGCACCTGCTCGGCCCGCGCGATCTGGAACGCCGCATCGCGATAATGCAGAAAGGCGATGTCGGTCGGGCGCACGGCCCAGGCCACTGCCGCCATTCCTTCGTGCCCTGACGAGCCAATAGTATAAAACCCCTGCCCTGCCTTCTGCATCGCCCGGCTGGTGCGATCCAGTGCCCGGCTGAGGACCTGTGACCGAAACAGCGAAACAGCATCCGTGTCGCTCAACCCCGGAGCCGGCGGCGCACCATCCGGCAGATCCCCGCCCGCCACTCGGGTCAGAAAATTCTCATGTACAATCTGGGCGCGGTCCATGGGTCTCGCTTTTTTGTCTGATCAGTTTCATCGGCCCCGGCAGGTCTGGGTCTGCGGGGCACAGCCCACCTTGGGTTTGTCCCGCGCCTTGGTATGAATTTCAAGCCTGCGGATCGCGCCACCTTGCTGGGGACAGTGCGGCGCGTCCTGACAGTCATCACTCTGGCAGCCCGGGAAAACCAGTGTTATTGCATTCAAAAGGTATGAGGATTTATCATATGATTGCCCCCCGCCGGTTCCTGCCTTCGATCTCATCCCTGCTTGCGCTTGAGGCCGTGGATCGTTTGGGCAGCGCGTCAGCTGCGGCTGAAGAACTCTCTTTGACACAAAGTGCGATCAGTCGGCAACTGAAGACGATGGAGGATCAGCTGGGCGTGCAGCTGATCGAGCGGAACCAGATGCGATTGCATCTGACGCCCGCAGCCAAAGATTATGTGCAAACTGCAAGGTCTGCGGTGCAGAATCTGGCGCAAGCGGCGCTCAGGCTCAAGGCAAATCCGGCGGGCGGATCGCTTGATCTGTCGATCCTGCCTGCGTTCGGGATGCATTGGCTGGCCCCTCGCCTGCAGGATTTCGCGCGTCGCCATCCCGAGGTCACAGTCAACCTGGGTACGCGGCTGAACCCTTTCAATTTCGCCTCGGAACCCTTTGATGCTGCCATCCATTTTGGTCGTCAGGATTGGACGGGTGTGTATTATCTGCCAATCATGCGGGAAGAGGTCCTGCCCGTCTGTGCACCAAACCTTGCCCCTGCCGGTTTTGACACTCTGAACATATTGCGCGCCGCACCACAGCTGCATCTGCAATCCCGGCCTGACGCGTGGGAGCGCTGGTTCGAACTGCAGGGTCAATCGGTCACGGGCCTGCATGGAATGCTGTTTGACCAGTTTTCAACCATGATTCAGGCAACAATCCACGGGTTGGGTGTGGCCCTGCTGCCCTCTTATCTGGTTGAGGATGATCTGAATGCAGGGCGGCTCATCAAGGCATGGCATGGCCCGGCAATAAGCCTCGGCAGCTATTATCTCGTCTGGCCAAATGACCGGGCCACACCCGAGCCTCTGCGATCTTTTCAGGAGTGGCTAAAAGCTCAGTTGAACACAGATATCGCCCCATAGAGACGCCTCAGAACTTGCCGTTGTCATTCTTCCAGACATTGCGCGGCGCAATGGTTTCAACCGTATCCCAATGTTCGACAATCCTGCCACCAGCCACGCGGAACAGATCATAAAACGAGCTGTGCACGCCTTGAAACGTGCCCTCGCAGACAGTCAGAACAAAATCCCCTTCGGCCAGCACGCGATGCAACCGCTGATAATTCACACCACCCGTATCCGACAAAGCCACGCGCAACTCTGCAAGATCATCGGAAAACCGGGGGTTGTGCTCCACAAAAGCGGCAGTATCGATACAGATATCAATCTGGCCCAGATCCCCACCAATCAGAGCCGTTTCCACAAAGCAACGGACAAAGGCACGGTTTTCTTCGGTTTTTGCGGTATCCTTCACTTCGGCAGTGCCATCCACCATGCTGCGCCCCGAGATGTTGGGACCCTGCCGTTGCTGAATATTGTCCCAATGCTCGACCGCTTGACCATCCTCAAAACGAAACACTTCAAAGCCGATATTCCGGCGTGAAAAATCGTACTCAGTATGCGCGAAAACAAATGGCCCATCCTCGAATGCGCGCACGATGTTCACGCGAGGAGAGGTCTCGGATAACCGTTTGAACAGCACGGCCAAACCCTCACTGCCCTCATGCGTCTGCGGGTTATGCTGAATGTACCGGGATTCATTCACCACCGATATCGGGCCCGGATCCCCGGTCTCGATACTCTTAAGCAAGGCGCATATGCGGTCTTTGTTCGACGCAGCCATGGCGGGTTCCTTTCGGTCAACCATTCTTTGGCGATCATGGCAACGCAATCAGTGATCAGCAACGTGGTCTCTCCATAAAACTGCGCGGCCTTCGGCCTTGCGTCCT
>DS999531.1:1773120-1803464 GCA_000158135.1 Rhodobacteraceae bacterium KLH11 | reverse complement strand
CCAACGGGAGGAAACGTTCCGCAAGGAATGTTGACGACGGGCGGGAGCCCCTTGCCTCAGATATCCAGCGAACGGGCGATGAGCTCTTTCATGACCTCATTGGTACCACCATAGATCATTTGCACCCGCGCATCCGCATAGAGCCGCGCAATCGGATATTCCATCATGAACCCATAGCCGCCGAACAACTGGAGGCATTCATGCATGATCTCATTCTGCACCTCTGACCCCCAGTACTTCACCATCGACGCAGTCGCTGCATCAAGCTCTCCGGCTTCCAGCTTGCCAATGCAGTCATTGACGAAACTGCGCAGCACCTCAGCCTTGGTCTTGCACTCTGCCAGCTTGAAACGGGTGTTCTGGAAATCCATCACCCGTTGACCAAATGCCTTGCGTTCCTGCACATATTTCACTGTCTCGGCGATCGCGAAATCAATCGCGCCCAGCGCCATGATGCCGATCGTCAGACGCTCCCATGGCAATTGCCTCATCAGCTGATAAAAACCCTGACCCTCCTCTGACCCCAGCAGGTTGGTCATCGGCACTTTGACATCCTCGAAAAACAGCTCGGCCGTGTCATTGCCCTTCATCCCAAGCTTTTTGAGATTGCGCCCGCGCCGGAACCCTTCGGCCCCATCCGTTTCAACCGCGATCAGGGATACCCCCTTTGCCCCCAAAGACTTATCCGTCTTGGCCGCAACAATCACCAGATCGGCGGACTGCCCGTTGGTGATGAAAATCTTGGATCCGTTGAGCCGATAGGAATTGCCGTCCTTCTCAGCCGTTGTCTTAACTGCCTGCACGTCCGAACCTGTGCCCGGCTCAGTCATCGCCAATGCGCCGATCATCTCACCTGATGCCAGTTTCGGCAGCCATTTCTGTTTCTGGTCCTCGCTGCCGTAAGTGGTGATGTAATGGGTCACGATGGACTGGATACCATAGCCCCAGCCCGCATCCCCGCGCGCGGCTTGCTCATAAAGGGTCACAGAATCGAACCCCATACCGCCGCCCACGCCACCATATTCTTCAGCAATCGAACCGGCCATCAGCCCTGCCTGCCCCGCCTGCAGCCAGAAACCGCGATCAACGACGCCATTTTCAACCCATGTTTCAATATTCGGGGCCAGCGCGTCATCCATGAACCGGCCTGCCATGTCGGCAAACATCCGGTGCTCATCAGTGGCCCATGCGGCGGTGCTGGTGAAAAGTGACATCAAAATCTCTCCAGATCAGGCGTTTACCCAAAGCTATCGCTGCATGCGATTCCTTCCAAGCGCCTGACGCGGCGTCGGGGGCACTCACGACGCAACGTCTTTTGACGCAAAGAGCCATCGACAGAGTGTTACGATCACGTCTGCGTTCACCCTGGTGACAGATCGGGCGGGCTGGGCTTTTATGGCGCCCAAAACCCCATCCCGCAGCGGCACTTATCCGGAGGGACACTATGCCTCGCGCCTTTTCCGAATTGACCTTCACCCCTGCCGTCCGCGCCCATCAGGAAAAGATGGGATCCGCCGCGACCTATGCGAAATTCATCGAAGCCGGGCCGCGGCAAGGCCATCAGATCGGGCCGACAGAAGCAGCCTTTATCCATGCCCGCGATGGTTTCTATCAGGCCACCGTATCCGAAACCGGCTGGCCTTATGTTCAGTATCGTGGCGGCCCGGTCGGGTTTTTGAAGGTGCTGGGCCCGCAAACCATCGGCTATGCGGATTTGTCGGGGAACCAACAATATATCTCGCGCGGAAATCTGGACGGCAACGACCGGATCGCCTTGATCCTGATGGATTATGCGAACAAGAGTCGCCTCAAAATCCTCGGCCGGATGAGCTTCCGCGAAGGGGCCGAAGCCGCCGCTGAACTCTGCCCAAAGGGCGCTGAAACGGCACCTGAACGTGCTGCGATCATCAACGTCGAAGCGCTCGACTGGAATTGCCCGCGCCACATCACGCCCCGGTACACCGAGGCGGAGCTGCGGCCGCATCTGAACTCTCTGGGGCAACAACTGGCTGTGCTGCAAGCGGAAAATCAACGGCTGCAGCGCGAATTGGCAGAGCTCAGGGCGGCTGGGTCATAGACGGCGCGACAGTGACGCACATAAGGCCAATCTGCTCTTGACCTTCCCGTGGCTGGAACCCCTAAATCAGGGCCAACCTTCATGGCGGGACGACTCGGATGGCCAGTTCACAGCGCGCACAGATCAAGATCACCGGGATGAATTGCGCCTCTTGCGTCAGCCGGGTCGAAGGCGCAGTACGCGCCGCCCCCGGTGTGCGCACGGCCGAGGTCAACTTTGCCACGGGCATGGCCAATATCACCTATGACGGCGCGCTTTCAGAGGTTCTGAACGCACTGGAAACAGCCGGGTATCCAGCCGCAACACATACAGCCCGATTGCATGTCGACGGGATGAGTTGTGCCTCATGCGTATCCCGGATCGAGCGTGTGTTGCTGGCAATGCCGGGCGTGACCGAAGCCGCGCTAAACCTCGCAGATAAAAGCGCGACGGTCATCTATACCGAAGGCACGACCGATCCCGCACAGCTGGCCAGAACCGTGACCAAAGCCGGATACCCTGCGCACCCGGCACGTGACACAGCTGCAGATCGGGAAGGTAAAGCCGATGAGGCAATTGCGTTACGCCGGGCGACCCTGATCGCTGCGATCCTGGCTTTGCCTGTGTTCCTGCTTGAGATGGGTGGGCACATGATCCCGGCTTTTCACCATTGGGTGCAAACCACCATCGGCTTGCAGGTCAGCCATCTGATCCAGTTTGTACTGACTTCGGCGCTACTGGTCGGGCCCGGGCGCGTGTTTTATGCCAAAGGCCTGCCATCGCTGCTGCGCGGCGCGCCAGACATGAATGCTCTGGTCGCGCTGGGAACCGGAGCCGCCTACCTCTATTCCGTTGTTGCAACTTTTGCGCCGCACGTGCTCCCTCAGGGCACTGCCAATGTCTATTTTGAGGCCGCGGCGGTCATCATTGTACTGATCCTGCTGGGCCGTCTGATGGAGGCCCGCGCCAAAGGCCGCACCGGGGCGGCAATTCGCAAGCTGATCGGGCTGCAGCCCAAAACCGCCCGGGTCGAACGCGACGGCACCACCTTCGACCGCCCCATTGCCGAGATCATGGTCGCAGATATCGTGCACATCCGCCCCGGCGAGCGCGTACCGGTGGATGGCGATGTGCTGCAGGGCACCTCGTATATCGATGAAAGCATGATCACGGGCGAACCCGTGCCCGTTGGCAAAACCAGAGACGATCCGGTTGTGGCCGGTACCGTGAACGGAACCGGGGCGCTGCGTGTTCGGGCAACCCATGTGGGCGCGGATACGGTTTTGGCACAGGTCATCGGGATGGTTGAAAGGGCGCAAGGCGCAAAGCTGCCCATTCAGGGATTGGTCGACCAGATCACCTATTACTTTGTGCCTGCCGTGATGGGGATTGCCGCGCTGACAATCGCCGTCTGGCTGATCTTTGGCCCCGCCCCTGCCTTGCCTCTGGCGCTGGTTGCCGGGGTTTCGGTGCTGATCATCGCCTGCCCCTGCGCGATGGGTCTGGCAACCCCCACCTCGATCATGGTCGGTACCGGGCGCGCGGCCGAGCTTGGCGTGCTGTTCCGCAAGGGTGACGCGTTACAGCACCTGCAACAGGCAAAGGTGGTCGCGCTGGACAAGACCGGGACCCTGACCCGGGGCCGCCCCGAACTGGATAACGTAGTTACCACAAACGGCTTTGACCGCGCAGCTGTCATTCGCCTGTCTGCAGCCGCCGAGGCGCATTCGGAACATCCGATCGCCACTGTAATTACGCGCGCCGAGCCGGGCAAGTTGCCCACTGCGGAGGAGTTCGAATCGCTGACCGGCCTTGGCCTGAGTGCCCGGGTCGAAGGGCGCCTGGTTCTGGTCGGGGCTGACCGGTTGATGGCGCGATACGGTATCGATCTGAGCAGCCTGCAGCCAGAGGCACAAAAACGTGCCGCTGAAGGCGCGACGCCGGTTTACGTTGCGATTGACGGGCAAGCTGCTGCCGTGCTGACAGTCTCGGACCCGATCAAGCCGGGGACGCCCGAAGCACTGGCCCGACTGCGTGAGATGGGCGTGACACTGGCCATGGTCACCGGCGATAACGCGCAGACGGCACAAGCGCTGGCAAGCAGGCTGGGCATTGATCACGTCACTGCCGAAGTGATGCCCGATGGCAAGGTCAACGCGATCTCTGATCTGCAGCAGCGGTTCGGAGCAGTTGCATTTGTTGGCGATGGCATCAACGACGCCCCGGCACTGGCGACGGCGGATATCGGTGTCGCCATCGGGACAGGTACCGACGTGGCCATAGAAACGGCGGATGTGGTGCTGATGTCGGGTGATCTGCGCGGAGCAGCCAATGCGGTTGAGATCAGCCAGCGCACCATGCGCAACATCCGCCAGAATCTCGGCTGGGCCTTTGGCTATAACATGCTGCTGATCCCGGTGGCTGCCGGGGTTCTGTACCCGTTTGGCGGCCCCCTGCTCTCACCTGCGCTGGCGGCGGGCGCAATGGCATTATCAAGCGTCTTTGTCGTCTCAAACGCGCTGCGCTTGCGCCGCATCCGCGCCAGTCTGCCGGAGACCGTTCAACAGGCAGTACCTCAGGAGGTCACCGCATGAACATCGGGGATGTCGCGGACCGCACCGGATTACCGGCTAAAACCATCCGCTATTACGAAGATATCAATCTGATCAAGCCGCTGCGCGACAGCAACGGCTATCGCCGGTTTCGCGAACAGGACATTCACAAGCTGAGCTTTCTGGGCCGAGCCCGCGCACTGGGCTTCACCATCGAGGATTGCCGAACCCTGCTGGCGCTTTACGAGGATGAGACCCGGGCCAGTTCAGATGTAAAGCGGGTCGCGCAGGACCATCTGGCACAGATTGACGCCAAGATCGCGGACCTCAGGGCGATGCGCGATACGCTCAGCCATCTTGTCAAAGCCTGCGCCGGAGATGATCGCCCGGATTGCCCGATCCTGAAGGACCTGGGCGGCAATTCATAACACAGGGTTGCCCTTTGGACCCAGCTTTGCTTTGTCTCTGCTGAACATCGCGACCCGCTGCACTGAGATCGCCGGGTCCGGAGAACAGAGAGGATCTTAAAATGGCAAAAGTTGCGTTCCTTGGCCTTGGAGTCATGGGTTATCCGATGGCCGGGCACCTTCAGGCGGCCGGGCACGAGGTCACCGTCTACAACCGCACCGCATCCAAAGCAGAGAGCTGGGTGGCCCAGCATGGCGGCGCCATGGCGCTAACCCCGCGCGACGCTGCGCGTGATGCCGAATTTGTGATGGCCTGTGTTGGCAATGACGATGATCTGCGCATGGTATGCACCAGTGAGGATGGAGCCTTTCACGGGATGGCAGATGGTGCCATTTTCGTGGACCACACGACCGTCTCGGCCAAGGTCACGCGCGAGCTGTTTGAGGCCGGCAAGGCGCAGGGGATCGCCTTTGTCGACGCCCCGATATCCGGTGGGCAGGCCGGGGCCGAAAATGGCGTGTTGTCGATCATGTGCGGCGGCGATCAGGCGGCTTATGATGCAGCTGAACCGGTGATGCAGGTTTATTCCAAGATTTGCCGCCGCATCGGTGACAGCGGTGCAGGTCAGATGACCAAGATGTGTAACCAGATCGCCATTGCCGGGCTGGTACAGGGCCTTAGCGAAGCGTTGCATTTTGCAGAAAAGGCCGGGCTTGATGGTCGCGCGGTGGTCGAAGTGATCAGCCAGGGCGCAGCTGGCAGCTGGCAGATGGCAAACCGCTATGAAACCATGCTGGACGATCACTTTGAGCATGGCTTTGCGGTCGACTGGATGCGCAAGGATCTGGGGATTTGCCTCGACACCGCAAATGAAACCGGGGCGTCGCTGCCGGTGACCGCACTGGTGGATCAGTTCTACAAGGATGTGCAGAAACTGGGTGGCGGGCGTTGGGATACGTCTTCGTTGTTCAAACGGCTGCGCGCGCTGGACTGACGGAAGGGGGGCTGTCTGCCCCCCATCGCGCCAGAGCGCGATTCCCCCCGAGGATATTTGCAGCCAGATGAAGAGGATCACGGTGGCAGCCACAAGAGGTATCACATGAGCGACATGAGCACTTTCTGGGCTGGCAATCTGCGCCGGCATTGGGGGTTTGAGGCCCGATTGACCCGGTTGGATGGGGAATATGACCTCAACTTTCTGGTGCAGGCCACCAACGGTCAGGATTATGTACTGAAAGTCATGCGCGCGAAGTGTGACGCCGGGTTTGTTGATCTTCAGATCAAAGCGCTGCAACACATCCTGTCTGCCGCACCCGGGCTGCCCTTTCCCAAGGTGATCCCTGCGTTGGACGGAACCCTGCTGCCCCAAATCGCTGACCCCGATGGGGCGGTGCGTCTGGTTTGGCTGCAGGAGCGCTTGCCGGGCCGGTGTTATGCCGATGCCGCCCCCAAAAGTGAAGAATTGATCCTGAAACTGGGCCGCGTGCTTGGCGCAACCGATCGGGCACTGGAAGGGTTTTCTCATGACGCTCTGGACCGGGGGGCGTTCAAATGGGATCTGGTACAGGCGGGTTGGATCGCTGATAGACTGGATGTTGTTGCTGATCCGCAGCGGCGGGCAATTTTGCAGCAGATCGTTGCGGAGTTTGAGAGAATCCGCGAACCTTTGGAAACCCTGCCGAAGCAGGCCATCCATAATGATGCCAATGATTACAACATTATTGTCGAAGGTGAGTTGAGCGAGCGGCGCAGCGTCTCGGGCCTGATCGACCTTGGAGATATGTGCGCGGCACCGCGTGTTTGCGAACTGGCAATTGCGGGAGCCTATATCGTTCTGGATCACCCCAAGCCGGAACGGGCCCTGTCCGCGCTGGTTCGTGGATACCATGCTGCCAATCGGCTGCGCCCTGAAGAGGTTGATCTGATCTGGCCCCTCCTGCGCGCAAGGCTTGCGGTATCCGTGGTGAATTCGACCCTGATGGCCATCAACAATCCGGATGATCCCTATGTCACCATCAGTCAGGCTCCGGCGTGGCGGTTTCTGGAGAACGGGGCGATCAATGGCGCACTTATGCCCGCCCGCCTGCGTGCGGCTTGCGGGTTGCCCGTGGTGGATGGGGCCGAACGCATCCATGCTTATCTGTCCAGCCATCGCGGGCAGTTTGCCCAGATGTTTGGCCAGGATCTGAGCGATGTTCCAATGGGTTCTCTGTCGGTAGAGAACTCTGTCTGGCCACAAAACCCGTTCCATATGCCGCTGGAAGAAGCCGCGCGGGTGGGTGAGGAGTTTGGCGAAGGGCTCTGGCTGGGCTATTACAGCGAACCGCGCCTGATCTATGCCGAACCGGGGTTTCGCAAGGGGCCGTGGAAGGCCTCGGATCGGCGCACCATACATCTGGCCGTGGATGTGTTTGCCCCCGCCGGGACGAGGCTGCACGCTCCGCTGAGTGGCCGGGTCGAAGCGGTCGAGAACCGGGATGACCACCTTGACTATGGCGGCGTGGTGATCCTGCATCATGAAACACCCGAGGGCGATGCGTTCTATACCCTCTATGGTCATCTGGACCCCGAAGTCAGCACACGGCTGAAACCCGGTGATCCGGTGGCTCAGGGGGCGGCGTTTGCACAGTTGGGAGATGCCAGCCAGAATGGTGGCTGGGCGCCGCATGTGCATTTCCAACTGGCGATGACAACCGATGGGATGCAGGCCGATTGGCCCGGCGTCGCAGACCCTGATGAGCTGGACCTGTGGCACGCTGTCTGCCCGAACCCGGCCGCGCTGTTGAACCTGCCGGATGACAAGGTGTTCTATCAACCCACAGACAAACAGGCGATCCTGCAGGGGCGACGCGATCATTTCGGCGGTAATCTCAGCCTGACCTATGACGACCCGGTGATGCTGCTGCGCGGATGGAAGCATCACCTGTTCGACGAATGGGGCCGCCCTTATCTGGACGCCTACAACAACGTGCCGCATGTGGGTCATGCCCATCCCCGCATTCAGGCCGTCGCGGCAGATCAGCTGAAGCGGATGAATTCAAACACACGCTACCTGCATCCGGCGCAAACTGCTTTCGCGGACAAGCTGTTGTCGAAGCTGCCCGAGCCGTTCGAAGTTTGCTTCTTCGTCAACTCGGGGACCGAGGCCAATGAACTCGCCCTGCGGCTGGCGCGCGCGCATACTGGTGCCAAAGGGATCGTGACGCCCGATCATGGCTATCACGGCAATACCAATGCTGCGGTGGCGATCTCGGCCTACAAATTCAACAAGCCCGGCGGTGTTGGCAAGGTTGACTGGGTAGAGCTGATTGAGCTCGCAGATGACTATCGCGGATCATTCAGGCGCGACGATGCGGATCGCGCCACAAAATTCGCGGATTTTGTGGATCCCGCGATTGCCGCATTGCAAAACAGCGGCCACGGTCTTGCCGGGTTCATCGCCGAGACCTTCCCATCGGTCGGTGGACAGATCATCCCGCCAAAAGGGTATTTACCGGCGGTTTATGAAAAAATCCGCGCCGCCGGGGGCGTTTGCATTGCTGACGAGGTGCAAACCGGGCTTGGGCGGCTGGGTGACTATTATTTTGGCTTTGAACATCAGGGCGCGCTGCCTGACATCGTTGTGCTGGGAAAACCCATTGGCAACGGGCATCCGCTGGGCGTTGTGGTCACGACCAAGGCCATCGCCGAAAGCTTTGACAACGGGATCGAGTTCTTCTCGACCTTTGGCGGCTCAACCCTGTCCTGCAGGATCGGGAAAGAGGTGCTGGATATCGTCGATGAGGAAGGCTTACAGGACAATGCCAGCGCTATGGGCAAGCGGTTGATGGACGGGCTGCAACAGATCGAGGCCGATTTTGGCTGTGTGGGCGATGTCCGCGGGATGGGCCTGTTTCTGGGCGTGGAACTGATCAACCCCGATGGCTCGGAAAGTGGTGAGATTTGCAGCTATGTCAAAAACCGCATGCGCGATCACCGCATCCTGATCGGCAGTGAGGGGCCCAAGGATAACGTTCTGAAAATCCGGCCACCACTGACGATCGAAGCGGAAGATGTGGACATGATCCTCTGGACCCTGCGCGAAGTGCTGCGCGAGGTTGGCGACTATGCCCCTGCCCCCACCTGCGATGATGACCACCACCCTGCGGGATGTGGGTGCTGCTGAAAAGCAAAACCCCGGCGACCGGCCGGGGATTTTGCATCGCAAATCAGTGCAGCGCCGAACTTGGGGCCTGATGTCCCGTTGTGGGCAAAGGAATCGCCGCAGTCATCCGGCGCAACGCCAGGCCAAGCTCTTCCGACAAAGATGCCAGCGCGGGGGCGAAATCGGGCCGCACGATCAGCGAGGCCATCATCATCGCATCTTCACGCGCCCCTTCCGAGGCTGCTGCAATCATCTGGGCAAAGCAATTCTCATCAGCCCCCAGACAAGCGCATCCCAGCCCGTGGTGGACCAGCGGCCGACGGCCATGATGCGCACAAAGCGAGCACAACCGGTCCAGTGTCAGCATCGTAGCGCGCCCCTGATCGGACCCCAGTGCGATATCAAAATCGCTGGCTGCATTGGTACGGCCTGAAGCCCCGTCGCCCCAAAGGCGCAAATACATGACGGCCCCGGCCTCAACCGGGCCAAGGTCGGACAGACGGCCAACAGCCGCGCCACCACGCGATAAGGGTGCGCTCATTTCGTCAGGATCAATTTGCCTGCGCGGGTGATGCGCAACGTATAAAGCTGATCGCCCAGTTCGATATGGGCCAGATTGCCGCCATTGGTCAGATCTTCGGCTTTATGGGCCGGCAGCATGGAAACAGCATAGCTTTGGGTCGGGTTGGGGATCTGCGCGTTCATCGGGGTCTCTCCAGAGCGGTTTTGGCACATGGCCTTAATCTGTTCGTGTTTCGCTTGATCTGGCTGACCCTGCACGGGTTGGCTTTCTGCTTACATCCTTAATCTGATAAAAATAGTAAGATTTGTCAAGCCCCGGTTTTTGCAAAGACTCCGGCAAGAGATTGTTGCCTTGACGCGCGCGGGGACCTAGGCATCGAACAACACAAAACAAAGGCGGATTCGAAGATGGCAGCAGTTGTGGTATTTGATCTGGACGGCACCCTGGTGGACAGCCTGGCCGACCTTGCCGGGGCCGTAAGCCGGATGCTGGCCGACCAGGGGCTGCCTGCTCTGCCCAATGAAACGATCCGCAGATTCGTTGGAAACGGCCTGCCCAAACTGGTTGAACGCGTGATGATCCACTGTGGATTGCCGCTCGACCGGCATCAGGAGCTGACACAGCTGACACTGGCATATTACAATGCAAGCGCCTGCGACCAGACCACCGCCTATCCCGGCGTATTCGAGGCGCTGGACGCGTTACGTGCGATGGGCTGTGTGCTGGGCATCTGTACCAACAAACCCGAAGCCCCGGCCCGGCATGTGCTGAGCGAGTTAAAGCTTCTGCCCTATTTCGATGCGGTCTTCGGCGGGGATACACTGGACGTGCGCAAGCCTGACCCTGCACATCTGAAGGCCAGCTTTGACGCATTGCCGACAACCGGACCGCATATCTTTGTCGGCGACAGCGAGGTAGACGCCGAAACCGCCCAGCGCGCGCAGGTGCCGTTTTTGCTGTTCTCACAAGGATACCGCAAGTCTCGGGTTGCGGACATACCACACACAATCAGCTACGATGACAGTGCCAGGCTGCCCGCGCTTGTCCGGCGCATCCTGCAGGGTGAGGTGAAGCAGGCATAGCCCTGAAAAAGATTGAGGGGCCGGCCAAGGGGGTAGAAGCCAGCCCCTCATCGGGGGAATTTAGTGAAAGTGGTTGGGCGCACTGGCCCGGTCGTTAAGGAAAAGTTAACGCATAGCCGCGGATCGCGAAATTGGGGGTTTCCCGTAGTGATGCGTTTTTAGTCGCCTGACGGGCGGATATTTTGCCCCCGATCGCTCCGAAACCTGTGCTTTACAGGGCTATTTTCGATCGCTGTCCGAATAGTGGCCCGTTTTCCGTCAATCAGAATCACCATCAGCGTAACCCGGGACAGATCAGTCGCTTTGATCTGGCTGTTATCCGGGCCGGAATACAGTGCGCTTTCATCTCGAAACCCAAACCTGTCGAGTTTTCAAGAACCCGGCTCGACCCCGATCAGTCTACCTGTCGCCATGGGCACTCAGCAAACCACCTGGACGAAACCTGACATGGGGCACATCAGAACATCACGTTGAGCATCAACAAGGACACGAACAGAAAAATGATGGTCATGATGCCACCCGAGCGCACGAAATCCATCACCTTGTACCCGGCTGGCCCCATGATCAGCGCATTGACCTGATGCGTCGGGATGATGAAGCTGTTCGAGGTTGATATGGCAACGGTCAACGCAAAGACAGCCGGGTTCGCGCCCGCAGCGACAGCAATCGAAACCGCCAGAGGCACCAGCAATACGGTCGCCCCGACATTCGACATTACCAGCGAAAAGGCTGTCGCCAGAATGGCCACGCCAGCCTGAAGCGCCCAGATCGGCCAGCCATCAAGGATGATCATGATCTGCTGCGCGATCCACGCCGCAGTGCCGGTATTCTGGACGGCCTGCCCCAGCGGGATCAGGCAAGCCAGCAGAAAAACCGTATTCCATCCCACGGCCCGATAGGCCTCATCCACGCTGAGTACGCGGGTCAGCATCATGCCTGCGGCACCCGTCAGCAGGCATAGCGACAACCGCACATCCGTGAACAGGATCAAGGACAGTGAGATCGCGAAGAACCCCAAGGCCCAACCCACCTTTTGCGGGCGCAATTCATCCTGCGGGAAATCCGATGTGACCACCACAAAATCCGGATCGCGCTTGATCCGCATCAGGTTGTCCCAGCGGGTATGGGCAACCAGCATGTCTCCGGCCTTGAACGTCTCCAACCCGATCTGGGTGGCTTCATGCGTATCGGTTTCAACATGGCTCAGCGTCTCTTCGCCCCGGTGGATGGCAAGAAGAGACATGCCGTAGGTCTTACGGAACAAAAGCTCGCGAGGGCATTTTCCGATCAGCTTGCTATCGGCGGTTATGACCACCTCGGCAATCCCGGCATTGGTTGGGGCAAATTCCTCGACGAAAATATCAAGGTCTGGAAGAACGGTCAGGCCGAATTTGTCGGCAAACTCTTCAACAACCCATCGCCGCCCGACAATTGCCAACCGACAAGGTGCAGCGATTTCGGCCGTAAGAACCTGTACCATCGAGGTTTTGCCGCGATAAAAGGTCGAGATGATATAGAGGTGATTTTCGTAGTTGATATCTGCCAGAATCTGGCCCACCAGAGGGCTGTCGGCGGGGACCACCACCTCAAACACATCTGCCTTGAGGCCGTAAACCCGCTGAAGATATTCCTGTGTCCCGCGCCCGGTGCCCGTACTCTCCGATCCTGCTTCGTTCGGCAGAACCCAACGGCCCAGCACCAGGAAATACGCGATACCGGTCAGGATCAGAACCGCACCAATCGGCGTGACCGAAAACAGGCCGAAAGGCTGCATTTGCTGCGCCTCGGGCAGCCCTTCGTTGGCCGTCTGGATCAGATCATTCAGCAGGATAAGCGGGGATGAGCCCACCATCGTCATCGTCCCGCCCAAAATGGCACAGAACCCCATTGGCATCAGCAGGCGAGACAGCGGAATTCCCGATCGTGATGAGATTCTGCTGACCACGGGCAGGAACAGGGCCGCAGCCCCGACATTCTGCATGAAAGACGAAATCACCCCGACGGTACCCGAAATGATCGGCAACACCCGCCCTTCGGATTTGCCACCGTATTTCAGGATGACCGAGGCAACCTTGTTCATTAGCCCCGTCTTGTCCAACCCGGCCCCAACGATCATCACAGCAATAATCGAAATCACGGCGTTCGACGCAAACCCGTCAAACAGATGCGGAACATCCGCCAGATTTTCGAGCCCCGGCGCGTAGCTGAGCAGCCCAACCAGCACCAGCACCAGAATTGCCGAGAGGTCAATCCTTACGATTTCAGAAACAAACAGAAAAACAGTGAAGGCCAAAAGCGCGGAAACCACACCCATTTCATACGTAAACGCCAATTGCTCCACTGAGGTCCCCTAGCTCCAATCGTCAACTTAATTGATATTTCTAGGCAATCGACACCGATCTGTCATGGATTTTGTGGTTACAGACCGGGACGACCGCCACAGCATGTAACAAAAAAATCCCGGGCAGCTTACACCACCCGGGATCAATTCTTCAAAACTGTATGTTCTGGCTTATTCGCCCGCAGCCGCCGCCACGTCCAGCGTCACGCCCGGGCCCATGGTTGAGCTCAGCGCGATTTTCTTCATGTAGGTGCCTTTGGCGCCCGACGGCTTGGCTTTGGCCACAGCCGAGATGAAGGCGCGGACGTTTTCGACCAGCTTGGCTTCGTCAAACGACGCTTTGCCGACACCGGCATGCACAACGCCGCCTTTTTCCGCCTTGAACTGAACTTCGCCGCCCTTGGCTGCTTCCACGGCCGCTTTCACGTCCATGGTCACGGTGCCGACCTTGGGGTTCGGCATCAGGTTGCGCGGGCCCAGAACTTTACCCAAACGACCGACGATCGGCATCATGTCCGGGGTTGCGATGCAGCGGTCGAATTCGATGGTGCCGCCCTGAATGGTTTCCATCAGGTCTTCTGCGCCAACGATATCCGCGCCTGCTTCTTTCGCCTCGTCAGCCTTGGGACCACGGGCAAATACTGCAACGCGCATCGCTTTGCCGGTGCCGTTGGGCAGACCGACAACGCCACGAACCATCTGGTCTGCATGACGGGTGTCAACGCCCAGGTTCAGAGCAATCTCGATGGTCTCATCGAATTTTGAGGTTGCATTGGCTTTGACCAGGGCAACTGCTTCGTCCACCGACAGGTTTTCCTTGCCAGCGACAGCTTCGCGCGCAGCGCGGGTACGTTTACCGAGTTTTGCCATCTTACTTCACCTCGATGCCCATAGAGCGGGCCGAGCCCAGGATGATCTGCATTGCGCCTTCGACGTCGTTGGCGTTCAGATCTTTCATTTTGGCTTCGGCGATTTCGCGAACCTGCTTGGAGGTCACGGTGGCCACGGTCTCGCGACCGGGGTTTTCCGCGCCACGGGGGCGGTTACGCTTGCCAACCGGCTTCAGACCAGCCGCTTTTTTCAGGTAATAAGACGCGGGCGGCGTCTTGATGTCCATGGTGAAGGACTTGTCCTGATAATAGGTGATCACGGTCGGGCACGGCGCGCCGGGCTCCAGGTCTGCGGTCTTGGCGTTGAACGCCTTGCAGAATTCCATGATGTTGATGCCGCGCTGACCCAGCGCCGGACCAACTGGCGGCGACGGGTTCGCCTGACCTGCAGGAACCTGCAGCTTCATTGTACCAGCAAGCTTCTTGGCCATTTGGTTTTCCTTTCAACTCGGGTGAAACGCGTTTCACCCAGACTATGTTGCGTGGTCCGATCCGGGATCGCGATCCCGGCAATCTCCCACAAGAGAATCTCGCCCGAAGACGATAGGGGCGGCATGTACAGAGAATTGGAGGAGTTGGCAAGTGGCGGCCCCTGCCCATTCGACATTATCGAATCGACCCTCAGGTGCAGGCCCTCGGGCGCTGGGAATACAAACCGATCCGGACGTGGTCTCACAAACCATGAGAGCCCGGAAACTCAGCAAAAAAACGCTTAAAAACCGATCATTTGATCAGGGGCTGGCCTTTGTATCACATTAACACCCCGGGCTGTGTTATAGTCAGCGAAAATAACTTTGTTTCTGGAGGTTAATTATGATCATTCGTTTAATTCTAACGCTTGGCATCACGCTCTCTCTTGCCATGACTGCCCCGCAGACCGCGCGGGCGGATGCTGGCGAAATTCTGGGCGGTGCAGTCGTGGGCGGCGTCATCGGCTACGCGATCGGCAAAGAGCAGCAGAAAAAACAGCAGGCCCGGACCAGAACAACAACCCGGACCTACCGGTCGGCCATACCCTCAACCACGCAGGGCGCGCAAACCCAGACGGCGCTGAATTATTTCGGCTACAATGCCGGTCGGGTTGACGGTCAGGTTGGTCGGGGCACCCGCTCGGCCATCGAACGCTATCAGGCTTCGATGGGCTATCCCATCAATGGCTATGATTTTCAGCCCTATCAGCGCGACTTCCTGACACAAGCCTACTATTGGGCGACCAGTGGCGGTCAGGCGACCACCCAGCTTTCGGGGCAGCCGCTTTTGCTGGCCTATCGCCGACAGCTCCAGACCGGTTCTGCTCTGGCGGCCGCGCCTCAGGCACCCACGGTAACCACGCCGGTCGTTACACAGCCGCAGCCCGCAGCTACCCCGCAGCAGGGCGCCGTTCCCGCGACCAGTACAACCGAAACCGCATCCAGCAGCCTGCCCAGCCTGTTTTCCGGCGGCACCGGTGGCCCGTCGCTGGCCAATCGCTGTAGCGGCGTGATGCTGCAAACATCGACCAATGGCGGCTATACAACCCTGTCGAATATGTCCGACCCTGACTTTGCCCTCAGCGAGCAGTTCTGCCTTGCGCGCAGCTATGCCATGGCACGCGGCGAGGATTTGATGCAGGATATTCAGGGGCTGACCCCGGATCAGGTAAGCGCCCAATGCGACTCTTATGGTGAGATGTTGGCGCCACAGGTTGACGCGCTGTCGATCAGTTCAAAAACAGATGCTGAAACCCAGGTCCGCAAGCTGGCACTGGATTCAGGGCTGAGCCCTGCAGATCTTGCCGCCACAAGCAAGGTCTGCCTGGCGATAGGCTACCGTCAGGACAATATGGATGCCGCGGTCGGCTCTGCGCTGATGCTGGTTGCAATGGGTGAGCCCGCTTATGGAGAGCTGATCGGCCACCACCTGCGCGAAGGCTTCGGCGTTCAGGAACGTCGTGATCTTGCGATGCAATGGTATGACGCAAGCCTTTCGGCACTGGATGCCGGGTCGCAAGCTGTCTTCCTGCCCTCCCAGACCGACCGCCCGCAACTGCTGCGCGCGGCGATGGTTCAGGCGCAATAAGGCGATACGCGACACGGTATCGACGCCGTCATATCTGAAACAGAAAACGCCGCGGTGCCTGTTGCATCGCGGCGTCTCTGATTTCGCAAGAAGCTTGCTCAGCTCTGCTTGGTAACCTGCGTAAAGTCCAGCTCGACCGGGGTTTCGCGACCAAAGATCGAAACCGAGACCTTCAGTTTCTGGGCCTCGTCGTCCACGCCTTCGACCATGCCGTCGAAATCCTCGAACGGGCCGTCGTTGACCTTGACTTTCTCACCCACCTCAAAGCTGATCATCAGCTTGGGCGCTTCTTCGCCTTCCTGAACGCGGTTGAGGATCTGGTTCACCTCGGCGTCGCGCATCGGCATCGGGCGTCCCTGCGGGCCCAGAAAACCGGTGACGCGGTTGATCGAGTTGATCAGGTGATAGCCCTGATCGGACATTTCCATATGTACCAGAACATAGCCGGGCATAAACCGGCGCTCGGTCGTGACCTTCTTGCCCCGGCGCACTTCGATCACCTCTTCGGTGGGCACCAGAACCTCGTCGATATCGTCCTCAAGGCCCTGTTCAGCCACCGACGTGCGGATCTGCTCTGCGATCTTCTTTTCGAAATTCGAAAGAACGCTGACCGAGTACCACCGTTTCGCCATGAACCTGTCGTCCTTGTTTGCCGTTGGGGCGGCCTGGCGCGCGCCCCGCGTTGAAATCCTGTTACGTCACCCGGAATAAAAAGCGGCGCGCAGCCCGATTCGCCGCACGCCCATTCCGAATAGTCATGTCACCTACTCTGACATCGCGCGCTGTGCAAGAGGGCACCGATGTTTGTGCCGCCCGGAACCGCCTTAGCCAAACGCGCCCAGCACCAATTGCAGACCACCCCGGATGCCCAGATCAACCAGTGCGAAGAACACTGCGGTCAACGCGGCCATGATGAACACCATCACCGTGGTCAACAGCACCTCGCGCCGGGTCGGCCAGACGACCTTTGCAACTTCGGCACGGACCTGCTGAATGAACTGGATCGGGTTTGTGGTGGCCATGAGGCGTATCTCTCTGCTAGCGGATGGGCCGGACATAGCCGGGCATTGCGGCAATTTCAAGGGCCGTTGACGTCGCTGTCAGGGCTTGGGCTTGTCGTCCCATTCATCGTTGAGGATACGGCGGGCATCGCCTTCGGGATCCTCATACTGGTTTGAACGGACGGTATAGACAAATGCGACAAGACCAACCCCGCCCAAAAGCAGGGAAATCGGGATCAGATAGGCAAGGACTTCCATACGGGTCACCTCAACCGAAGCGCATTCAGGGATACGGTAATCGACGAGGCCGACATGGCAAGCGCCGCGATCAGCGGTGTCGCCAGCCCGGCCACTGCCAGCGGCACCGCGATGACATTATAGACAGTGGCGATGCGAAAGTTCTCGCGAATCCGGCGGGTGGCTTTGGCGGCTGTGTCGCAGGCCTCGGCGATGGGTGACAGGTCGTTGCCCAGCAGCACGATATCTGACGCCACCCGCGCCGCATCCAGCGCTGAGGCCGGAGAGATCGAGACATGCGCCGCCGCAAGTGCGGCCGTATCATTCAGACCATCGCCGACCATCAAAACGCGACAACCCTGATCGCTTAATTCCCGAATGCAGGACGCCTTGTCTTGCGGCAATGCCTGCGCCTGCCAGGTTTCGATACCCAGCTTCTCGGCCAGCGCTTCAACCGCTCCCGGTGTGTCGCCTGAAATCAGGGCAACCTTTTTCCCGGCCTTCCTGAATGCGTCGACCGCGGCAGCGGCACCGGGTCGGAGGCTGTCCGAGAATGTGAACGCAACCGCAGGCCGGTCACCGACCGAAAGCCAGGTGGCGGTCTGGTCGGTGTCTTGGCCACCCGTCCACGCAGCCCGACCCAACCGAACAGCCTGACCACGCCATATGCCTTCGGTGCCATAACCGGGTCGCTCGGTGATATCACTCAACGTGGCGGGCTTGATCCCGGCTTCGCCCGCCGATCGCGAAAGGGCCACCGAGAGCGGATGAGAGGAAACCGCGGCCAGAGCAAGCGCAACCTCAAGATCACTTCGCCTGTGGTCGCGCAGATTGGTCAGCTCTGGCATGCCAGAGGTCAGCGTGCCGGTTTTGTCGAACACCACGGTGTCCGCTTCAGCCAGCCGTTCCAGAGCTGTGGCGTGTTTGATCAGCATGCCGCTGCGAAACAAGCGTCCCGAGGCGGCGGTGGTGACGGCTGGCACTGCCAGACCCAAGGCACAAGGGCAGGTGATGATCAGCACCGCGGCAGCAATGTTCAACGCGGTGCGGATATCGCCGGAATAGACAAACCAACCCAGAAAGCTGAGCGCCGACAGGATATGCACGCCCGGCGCGTAGAGCTTGGCCGCCTTGTCCGCCAGCGAGGTATAGCGGGACCGCCCGGATTCAGCGATGGCCACCAGATCGGCCATACGGTGCAGCGAGGTATCTTCGCCCACGGCGGTGGCACGAATGATCAGGGGACCGGTCAGGTTGACCTCTCCCGCGCTGATGCTGAGCCCGGCCTTGGCAAAAACCGGCAGGGTTTCCCCGGTCAGCAGCGACCGGTCCAGCTCGGACTGGCCCGAGACAATTTCACCATCCACCGGCATACGCCCACCGGGGCGCACCATGATCAGATCACCGACCCTGAGGTCGGCCACCGGCACTTCCTCTTCAGCGCCATCAACCAGACGGATCGCGCGCGGGACCTCCAGCGCGGTAAGCTCTTCAGCTGCGGAGCGCGCGGCTGCACGGGTGCGATAATCAAGATAACGGCCCGCAAGCAGGAAGAACGTCAACGCCAGAGCGGCATCGAAATAGGCATGCTCGCCACTAAGCGTGGTTTCCCAGAGCGACGTAACCAACGCCAGCAGGATCGCCAGCACAATCGGCACATCCATGTTCAGGCGCCGCACGCGCAGGGCGCTCCATGCGTTGGCAAAGAACGGTTGGGCGGAAAACGCAATTGCGGGCAAGGCAATCGCCGCCGAAATCCAGTGGAACATGTCGCGTGTCGCGTCGGTGGCACCGGACCAGACCGATACCGACAGGAGCATCACGTTCATCGAGGCAAAACCCGCCACCGCAAGCCGCATCAGCAGATCGCGCCCGGTCCTGTCGGCCTGAGTGGCAGACAGCGCACCGGGGTCAAGCTCATGCGCCTCATAGCCCGCGTGCTCCAGCACCGGGATCAGATCGGCGGCCTGTGTGTCAGGCCCGGCTTTGATCATCGCACGTTTAAGCGTCAGGTTGACGCGCGCATCCTCGACACCGGGATGTGCGTTCAACGCGCGCTCGACCGCCGCGATACAGGCCGAACAATGGATACCCGGCAGTGACAATGCGATCTTTACGTCCTCGGGAACAGGCCGCACAGGCTCTGCCGGGGCCGCAACACAGGCGGGACAGGCTGCCTTGACGGGGGTGGCGTGCGCGGTCATGCCATCAGCCCTTTACATAAAGTGGCACGCGCTGCGCAAACTCGGCCCCATCTCTGGATTTTGCCACAAGGCGGATGTTCCAGTTCCCCTTACCCAGCACGGCCGGGGCCGCATAGGCGAGCCCATCAAAGGTGAAATCCGGCGCGAAATCATCCTTTACATGGGTGGCGCGCCCGACAACGGCCTGCAATTCAGCCACCTCGACGGGTGCGCCGGTCTGATCGGTGATATACAGCACCAATAACCCGCCGGTCAGCTCGGCCCGGATTTCCCAGCCCAGAGCCTGTTGCTCTTGCAGGCGCGCGTTGAACTCCTGACTGGCGACATATGAGTTTTTCACCTCAAGGCCCGGAAATGTCTTCACCGCGCTGTAGGCCAGCACAAGGTTCACCGTGATAATCACACCAAAGGCAGCAACAAATACCGCCAGGGCATGTTTTCCGGTAAATTGACGCTCTGCCATTCTCAGTTTCCTCGTCCGTTGAACGTGGTGTCTTTATAGGCCCGGTCGCCGTTTTCCGTATCTTCAACCCAGATGCGGACTGATATGCTGTCAGCAGCGGCTGGCGCGGTTTCTTTCGCAGCAGTAATGTAGACGCGTGTCAATTGTGCCGTATCTGCGGCCACATTTACAGTGTCGCCTTCCACCCCTTCGATTTCGACCTGCAGCGACGGGTCCCCCGTCAGCGACAGTTTGAAGGAGCGTTCCTCGCCATGTTTGTTGCGCAGACGCACGTCATACGTATTGCGGATCGTTCCGTCAGACAGTGTCACAAAGGTAGGGTTGCGCACCGGGGCGACGGTCAAATCGATATCCGACCGGATAAAGAGCGCAAAGAGCAACGCAAACCCCACCAGCGCCCACAGCGCCGTGTAAAGGATCGTGCGTGGCCGCAGAATGTGTTTCCAGATGTTTTTGGGCGATTTCCCTGCGCGTTCATTGGCTTCGTCACTCAGCGCCATGTAATCAATCAAACCGCGCGGCTTGCCGATCTTGGCCATCATGTCATCACAGGCATCGATACATAATGCGCAGGTAATACACTCCAACTGCTGCCCATCACGAATGTCGATCCCCACCGGGCAGACATTGACGCAGGCCATGCAGTCGATGCAGTCGCCCAATTCGGACTCAGAGGTACGTTTGCCTTTGCCACGCGGCTCACCGCGCCATTCGCGGTAGCCAACGACCAGAGTGTCTTCATCCATCATCGCCGCCTGAATACGTGGCCAGGGGCAGGCATAGATGCAGATCTGCTCACGCGCAAAACCGCCGAAAAAGAAGGTGGTCGCGGTCAGAAACAGCATCGTGGTGTAGGCGACAGGATGCGCATTACCGGTCACCAGATCGCGGGCAAGGGTCGGTGCATCCGCGAAGTAGAAAACCCATGCCCCACCAGTGGCCAATCCGATCAGAAACCAGACCACCCATTTGGTCAGCCGCAGGCGCGCTTTGCGGAGGTTCAGCTTTTTCTGCCGGTGCAGTCGCAGACGCGCGTTACGGTCGCCCTCGATCCAGCGCTCGACGAGGATATAAAGGTCAGTCCAAACCGTCTGCGGACAGGCATAGCCGCACCAAACCCGCCCCAACGCCGACGTAAACAGGAACAGACCAAGCCCGGCCATGATCAGCAGACCGGCGACAAAGTAGAACTCATGCGGCCAGATTTCGATCCAGAAAAAGTAAAAACGCCGGTTCGCCAAATCCAGCAGCACAGCCTGATCCGGCAGGCTGGGGCCCCGATCCCACCTGATCCACGGAATGGCATAGTAGATACCCAGTGTCACCGCCATGATGATCCATTTCAGATTACGGAACGGGCCGGACACGCGTCTGGGAAAGATCGGCTCCCGGGGGGCATACAAGCTGGGGCTTGGGTTGGAATCGCTCACTGGCTGGCTCCGCAACTGGCTTTTCTGAGACTGTGTTTTTCCAGATCACGCGCGCAGACACTTTGACATGGGTCAAAACGCGCATCGTACAGACATCTTTTATCAGATCTCAC
The DNA here is from genome assembly GCA_000158135.1 of Rhodobacteraceae bacterium KLH11. Lineage (GTDB taxonomy): Bacteria > Pseudomonadota > Alphaproteobacteria > Rhodobacterales > Rhodobacteraceae > Ruegeria. Next base: position 1,781,962 of record DS999531.1, on the reverse strand, counting down.
GCACCTGTCGCTTCAACCAGTTTACAAAGGTTTTCACAGCGGGTCTGAGCACCGAATTCAATGTCAGGATATGGTATCCACGCGTGTCGGGTTCGGTAAAAAGTTCGACAATGCGGCCCGACGCGATATCCGCTTCGACGAATTGTCGCACGGTGACCGTGACCCCCTGCCCTGAACGCAACCCGTCAAGCAACAGATTGCCCGGCAATTGTGTGCGACCAGCGCCGCGCTCGGGGCCTACGCCGCGCTCGGTCAGCCAGGTTGTGGCCTCGGTCGTGCCGATCTCTTCCAACCAGGGCAGTTGAGCCAGCTCGGCAGGTGACCAGTCGCGTTTGTCGCCCAGCAGCTGGGGGGCGGCGACGATAACCATCGGCGTCTGCAACAACATCTCGGATTGAACGCCCGACCAGCCCCCTGCGCCATAGCGAATGGCCAGATCCACCCCGCCGGGGCGCAGCTCGACCAGCTCAAAGGTTGGGTCAAGGATCAGATTGACCTCAGGGTGATCGGCGCGAAACGTGGGAAGGCGGGGCATCAGCCACGATGCGGCGAATGATGAGGTCAGTGAAACATGAACCGGGCGGTCCTGACCGGACCGGGCAAGATCAGCAACCGCGGCCGCGATCGAGCCAAAGCCAAGATGCAGGGCCCGGGCCAGATGCTCTCCGTCCTCCGTCAGAGCCAGTGTCTTTCCCGACCGGTCCAGCAGCGCAACGCCCAGATGTTTCTCCAACGCGCGCAATTGCTGGCTGATGGCAGCGTGGCTGACATTCAGCACCGCCCCTGCATCGGTAACATTGCGCCTTTCCGCAAAGGCTGAAAAGGCCCGAAGCGAAGCCAGAGGAGGCAGTGACAGCCAATCCATATGTAACCCTTACTTACACAATAGAATGGTAATTGAGTCGCATTTCATGCCTCAAAGGTCAATCTTGAAGGCAGAAACATTTGCATCGGAGACACATCATGCTGACCGTTTTTGCCCGATCGTTCATGACAGCAACCCGCACTGACGCGCCTCATATTCGCGACACATCAAAATCGGACCGGCGCAAACCGCGCTGGATCTCTGCGCCTGATTGGTGGAAAGAAAAACGCACGCCGCGGATTTGAATCGTTGATCGCAGCCGCTGACCACCCAATGCTGGGCTGTGACCCGACGTTGTGGTCCAAAAAGTCGGCACCGGCTGTTCTGGAAACGCGCGAACAGTTGGAACAGCCGATGCCTCGACCCCCGGACGGAAGCCCGTCCGGGGGTATCCTGTTTGCGTTACTGACCGCCACCCAACTGGTGAACATAGGCCGATACAGCACGAACCTGCGCCTCGGTCAGACGGTTGTTCCAGCTGGGCATGACGCCAAAACGACTGTTTGTCACCGTTTCGGTCAGCGCCTCTTCGCTGCCACCATAAAGCCAGATCGCATCCGTCAGGTTCGGCGCACCCTGCGTAACGTCCCCTTTGCCGTCTTCACCATGGCAAGAGGCGCAGTTGTCCGTAAAGACCACCATGCCGGCCTGCGCCGCTGCATCATCGGTCTGCGCCTCGCTCAGCGACATGACATACTGCACGACCTGCGTGATCTCATCCCGTTCCAGGATTTCGCCAAAGGCTGGCATCGCGGAATAGCGCGCCTCGTCGCTTTCCTCGTTGCGGATGCCATGGGCGACCGTGAACTCGATATCCGCAAGCGTACCGCCCCACAGCCATGCGTCATCCAGCAGGTTCGGGAAGCCCGGCGCGCCTTGCGCCCCCGAGCCATGACACTGGGCGCACCAGGTCCGGAACACCGCGCCACCCGCATTCACCGCATATTGCTGCAGTTCGGCATCCTTGGCGATGTCATCCAGCGGCGTTTCCACCAGTTTCACATTCCAAGGCGCGTTGGCTTCTTCAAACGCTATCAATTCCTGCTGAACCTCTTCACGCGTGGACCAGCCCAGAACACCCGCCGTCGCCGAATGAACCAGTGGCCAAGCCGGGTAAAGAATGGTGTAGATCACGCCCCAGATGATGGTGGCGTAGAAAGTCCACAACCACCAGCGCGGCATCGGATTGTCGAATTCCTCGATCCCGTCCCAGCTGTGGCCGGTTGTATTCGGATCGCCCGGCTGTTTTTCAGGTATCTTGCTCATTGCCGCGCCTCCTTGGATGTGGCGGGTTTGTCTTGCTGAGGTGCAGGGGCATCCGCGTGGCGGAACGGGATATTGGCCGTGTCCTGATATTCCTTGCTGGCACCGGGGCGAAACACCCAGATCACGATGCCGATAAAGAAGGTGAACAACAGCAGCAGCATCCAGCTATCTGCGAATTGCCTGAGTACGGTGTACAGTTCCATCTCACCCTCCCTAGCGATTGGCGACCGGGGTGAAGGTCGAGAAATCGACCAACGTGCCCAGCATCTGCAGGTAAGCGACCAGCGCGTCCATCTCGGTCAGCTCTGACTGACCATCGAAGTTCCGGACATTCACCTTGTCGCCATAACGCTCCAGCAGACCATCATAATCGCTGTCAGGATCAGCCTGAGCACGGAAATCCGCCTGAGCGTTTTCCAGCATCTCTTCGCTATAGGGCGTGCCGACCACCGCATTCGCGGCCATGATGTCCCCAATATATTTGCCGTCGATCCTGCGGTTTTCGAGGAAGCCGTATTTCGGCATCACCGATTCCGGCACCACGGATTGCGGATCGCGCATATGATCCACATGCCATTGGTCCGAATACCGCCCACCAACACGGGCCAGATCCGGCCCGGTGCGTTTCGATCCCCACTGGAACGGGTGGTCATACATCGATTCAGCCGCCAGCGAGTAGTGGCCATACCGTTCAACCTCATCCCGCATCGGGCGGATCATCTGGCTGTGGCAGACATAACAGCCCTCGCGGATGTAGATCTCACGCCCTGCCATCTCCAAAGGGGTGTAAGGGCGCATGCCCTCGACCTTTTCGATGGTGTTCTCAAGGTAGAACAGCGGTGTGATCTGAACGATGCCACCGATGGTCACGACCAGAAAGCTGAAGATCAGCAGGAGGGTCGCGTTGGTCTCAAGCACTTTGTGTTTGTCAAGAATTGCCATTGCTCCGACCCCTCTTATTCAGCCGGGACTGCGACGGTCAGGCTGGCCTCACGGGCCGGTGCCTTGCGCACAGTCATCCACAGGTTGTAGCACATGATCACCGAGCCAGCGAGGAACAGAACCCCGCCCAGACCGCGCACCACATACATCGGGAACTTGGCAGCCACGGTGTCGGCGAACGAGTTCACCAGAAAGCCATTGGCATCCACTTCGCGCCACATCAGGCCTTCCATGATACCGGTGACCCACATCGACGCGGCATAGAGAACGATGCCGATAGTGGCGAGCCAGAAGTGCCAGCTGACCATTTGCAGCGAATATAGGCGCTCGCGCTTCCACAGGACCGGTACCAGATAGTACAGTGCACCAAAGGTGATCATGCCATTCCAGCCCAGCGCGCCCGAGTGTACGTGACCAATGGTCCAGTCGGTGTAGTGGCTGAGGCTGTTCACCGCGCGGATCGACATCATCGGGCCTTCAAAGGTGGACATGCCGTAGAAGCCGACCGAGATCACCATCATACGGATGATCGGGTCGGTGCGCAGCTTGTCCCATGCGCCCGACAGGGTCATCAGACCGTTGATCATACCACCCCAAGACGGCATCCACAGCACGATCGAAAACACCATGCCCAGCGTCGAGGCCCAATCCGGCAGCGCGGTATAGTGCAGATGGTGCGGACCGGCCCAGATATACAGGAAGATCAGCGCCCAGAAGTGGATGATCGACAGCTTGTAGCTAAAGACCGGGCGCTCGGCCTGTTTCGGGATGAAGTAATACATCATGCCCAGAAAGCCCGCGGTCAGGAAGAAGCCAACGGCGTTGTGGCCGTACCACCACTGGATCATGGCGTCTTGCACACCCGACCAGACGATAACCGATTTCGAACCCCAAATGCTGACCGGGATGGTCATGTTGTTGACCAGATGCAGCATGGCGACGGTCACGATAAAGGCCAGATAGAACCAGTTGGCCACGTAGATGTGGGGCTCTTTCCGTTTGATGATCGTACCCAGATACACTGCCAGATAGGCCACCCAGACGATGGTCAGCCACAGATCGACATACCATTCAGGCTCGGCATATTCTTTCGACTGGGTTCCCCCCAGCACATAGCCGGTCGCGGCCAGCACGATGAACAGCTGATAGCCCCAGAACACGAACCATGCGAGGTTTCCACCCCACAGGCGCGCGGCGCTGGTGCGCTGGACCACATAGAACGAGGTCGCGATCAAAGCGTTGCCACCAAAGGCAAAAATCACCGCCGAGGTGTGCAGCGGGCGCAAACGGCCAAAGTTCAGATACCCCTGCGCCCATTCAAAGTTGAGCGTCGGAAAGGCCAGCTGGAACGCAATGAAGGTTCCTGCCAGGAACCCGACCACACCCCAAAAGGCGGTTGCGATCACGCCATAGCGGATCACGTCATCCATGTATTCCGCCGAGCGATCTACAAGAATATCTGGCTCATCGGTGTTTCGTAGCGTCCAGATGAACAAACCGCCGGCGATCAGCATCACCAGTATTGCATGCACCTGATACGCCAAATCCCGTGCATAGTTGGACCCGATGGCTGCGAACAGCACCACCAGCCCAAGCACGATCAGCTTGATGTAATTTGACATGTTGCGTCCCTTTGACATGCTTCGCGCGATTCTTCATGCCACGCAAAACCCGTTTGACTGCATGCTGTAATGCAGTGACCCTGATTGTGCTGCTTTGATCTGTATCAAAACAAGCCCCGGTTTTCTGTGACAGGTATTTTCACGACAGAACCCTGCGCCCGGCGCAGGCGCATGCCGGAAACATGAGGGCGACATGGCATATAAATCCCTGCTCACCGTGATGACCGAGACCAAGCTGGCGCAGTCTGCGCTGGCACAGATGGTTGCGTTGGCACAAGGCCAGGATGCGCATGCCGAGGCGCTGTGCCTGGGCGTCGATCGCAGCCAGACCGGATATTACTACGCCGGTACCAATGCCCTGATCCTGCAAGAGACGCTGAGCCGTGCCAATGCCGAAGCGGATGAGGTTCTGGCTTGCGCCAAAGAGTATCTTGGCAAGTCAGGTATACGTTGGTCCGCAGAAAACGGCGTGACACAGATTGCCGATCTCGGGCGACATGTCGCCCGCCGGGCCCGGTTTTCGGACCTTGTCATACTACCGCGCCCGTATGGCAAGGATCGCGACGCCGAAGCCGAACCCATCGTCGAGGCCGCCATGTTCGAGGGGCATGCCCCCGTTCTGGTGGTTCCTGATGACGCAAGGCCGATCGCTGCGCCCAAAACCATCATGATAGGCTGGAACGAAAGCGTCGAGGCGATACGCGCGATCCGTTGCGCGCTGCCCTTTCTCAAGCGGGCCGAACTTGCCCGGATTGTCGTGATTGATCCGCCACGCCATGGGCCGGACCGCTCAGACCCGGGCGGATTGCTGGCGCAGATGCTGGCGCGGCACGGGGTGAAATGCGAGATTGACGTGCTGAGCAAAACCATGAGCCGGGTTTCAGACGTGCTCAACCGGCACGTCGCCGATACGGATACGGATATGATCGTGATGGGCGCTTACGGTCATTCGCGCTTTCGCGAAGCCATTCTGGGCGGCGCGACCCGCAATATGCTGGAGCAATCGGAGGTGCCGGTTTTTCTGGCGCACTGAAGGTCAGAGCAAACCCCGAAAGGCGCCCTCTGAGGTGGTTTTTGGTCAGGCCTTGCGGATCAGGCCGATCAGGAACAACAGGATCACCGCTCCGATCGTTGCAAAGAAAATCGATGACAGCAGGCCGCCGCCAACGGCAAACCCCAAAGCGGGAAAGATCGTACCGGCCAGAAACGCGCCCACGACCCCCACAATAATATTCCCGATCAGGCCAAAACCGCGCCCTTCCATGATCTTGCCCGACAGCCATCCGGCAATCGCACCGATAAATACCATCGCCAATACACTGCTGAATATCATTCCCGTCTCCTGCCAGTCGCGGGTCCGGTTGCACCAAACCTCAGATCAGAAAGCCGCCATCGGTGTCATCACCGGCTTCCTCCATCAGACGCCCCATATCGGGCACCGTGACGTGACGCTTGCTTTCAAGCGTAATGACCTGATCCTTTTTCAACGCCGATATCTGCCTGCTGACGGTTTCCAGCGTCAGCCCCAGGTAATCTGCCATCGCCTCGCGAGACAGCGGCAGATCAAACACAATCGGACCGCTTGCGCTGGATGCATGAAGCGTGGCATCCCGGCGGACGATGATCGACAGCAAGCTCGCGATCTTTTCCCGCGCGGTTTTGCGCCCCAGCACCAGCATCCATTCGCGGGCCGCATCCAGTTCGTCCAGCGTCATCTCAAGCAGACGCTGCGCGATATGCGGCGTTGTCACCATCATCTCTTCGAAGGGTTTCTTGCGAAAACAGCACATCACCAGATCGGTCTTGGCCACCACGTCATAAGGCGCGGTATCACGCCCGGGGCGACCAACAAAATCGCTGGGCAGCAAAAGACCAACCATCTGCGTGCGCCCGTCTTCCATAGCCTGGGTCAGTGACGCGATACCCGACACGACCGAGCCAACAAAGCTCATCGGGTCGCCCGACCATATGATCGTCTGCCCCGCTTCGAAACTGCGGTAATATTTTATCTTTTCAAGCTCTTCCAGCTCATTCGCTTCGCAATGCGCACAGACGGCGCGATGCCGAATCGGGCATTCGGAACAATTGGTGTGGTCGAATTGGGCCTTAAGTGTCATCCGTGTTTCCACTTGATCTCGGTCAAAGTACCTTGAGCCCTCCCGCTATATTCATATCCCTATGATGGCAAAACCTCAACTGGCACGGCTTGGACTATTTGACGCGAAAGTACCGCGTTACACGAGCTATCCCACGGCCCCTCACTTCAGCAATGATGTCGGGCCTGATCTGTTTGGTGACTGGGTTTCCGGAATTACCCCGGGCAGTTCGATCTCGCTTTACGTCCACGTTCCGTTCTGCCGCAGGCTGTGCTGGTTCTGTGCCTGCCGCACGCAAGGTACGCAGACCGATAACCCGGTCATCGCCTATGTGGATGTGCTGAAGGCCGAACTTGACCTGCTTGCTGCACGTCTGCCCGCAGGCGTGACGCTGTCGCGGCTTCACTGGGGCGGCGGCACGCCAACATTGCTGAGTCCAGAGCTGATGCGGGATCTGGCCGCGCGCATACTGGAACGCGTTCCGCTGAGCCGCAATGCTGAATTCTCGGTCGAGATCGACCCGAACGAGATTGATGAGGCGCGGCTGGATGCGCTGGCCGAGGCCGGTATGAACCGCGCCTCGATCGGCGTGCAGGATTTCGACGACGAAATTCAGAAGACCATCGGTCGTATCCAAAGCTATGATACCACCCGCCGGGCGGTCGACATGATTCGGGCGCGCGGGATTTCCAGCCTGAACGCCGATATCCTCTATGGTCTGCCACATCAGACCAGGGCGCGCATGACCGAAAGTGTGCAAAAGCTGCTGTCGCTGACCCCGGATCGCGTTGCGCTTTATGGCTATGCCCATGTGCCGTGGATGGCAAAACGCCAACAGCTGATCCCGTCTGATGCCCTGCCCGCCCCCGAACAACGGCTGGAATTGTTTGAGACCGCGCGGCGTCTGTTTCTGTGGGACAATTACGCAGAGATCGGCATTGATCACTTTGCCACGCAGGATGACGGGCTGACCCACGCCCTGCGCGCGGGCAGGTTAAAGCGGAACTTCCAGGGGTATACGGATGACCGGGCACCGGTTCTGATTGGGCTTGGGGCCAGCTCGATCTCGCGGTTTCCTCAAGGTTACGCGCAAAACGCCCCTGCGACCTCGGCCCACAGCACCGCCATCCGCGCAGGGCGCTTTTCGACCGCACGCGGACATATGTTCAAGGGGCAGGACATATTGCGATCGCGTCTGATCGAAGCGCTGATGTGCGATTTTCGGATCGACTCGGCTGAGATTTTGCGCGATCACGACATCTCCGCCCCCCAATTGCAGCAGATGTACACCTCAACAAACATTGCCTTCGAAGGATTGCTGCACGTGGATGACAACGGCTTGTTCATCCCCCCCGAGATGCGCGCGCTGACCCGTATGATTGCCCGCAGCTTTGACGCCTATGACCTGAGCAAAACCGGCCACAGTTCTGCGATCTGATCCCGCTTGGGCAGGTCATTTCCTGCAACCTGCCCGCCCGAAACCACACAGGGACTTGACGCGCGCCTCCGGTTTTCTCCACACTCTATGGGCAGAGGGGGTCTCCCCTCGCGCCCCGAGGCAGGCAGACACAGACAGCTCTTGCCGACGCAACTGCGTCGGGCAGCCCTTTTCGCGCAGCCATACTGCAACCTGAAAGAGGGACAGCACTCATGCGCGTTTTCACCGTCCTCGGCCCCAGTCAATCGGGCAAATCCACTCTGGTCGAGGCCATCAGCCGCCTCGACGCCCGGCCCACAACATTCGATGTTTCCGGAACCGTGCATTTGCACGGTTTTTCTTATTTAGAGGAACCCTGGTGCGCGATTGACGTGGATGGCGGCGGCGATAATCTGGCCTATGTCGGGCCTGCCATGGCGATCTCGGACGCGGCTGTGGTGGTTGTGCCGCCTGATCCGGATGCCGCGGTTCTGTGTGCCCCTTACCTGCGGCTGGTCGAAGAAGCAGGCATTCCCTGTTTTTTGTTCATCAACCGTATGGACAGCCCCAATGGGCGCATCCGCGATATCATCTCAGCCCTGCAGACCTATTGTTCGCATCACATCACTCTGCG
>DS999531.1:1755183-1773019 GCA_000158135.1 Rhodobacteraceae bacterium KLH11 | reverse complement strand
ATCACCAGCTGATCCCGGCCTGTCTGGGCGCGGCAAGCCATGGCAACGGTCTGACCCGGTTGATGAAGGCCCTGCGGCATGAAGCACCCGAATTCAACATCGCAGCAGATCGGGACGAGGCCGAAGACAATGCACGCGCCATCGCAGGCTTTGCCGATGTCAAAAAGCATATCGGCAAGATCACCGTGCTGCGCGGTCTGGGCGATGGGGTCAAAGCGCATGAGGCCCTGGGCGGCGAGACCGTCGGCAATCTGACCGCACTGGATGCCAAAACCCAGATCAACACGCTGGAGGCTGGCCAGATCGGGCTGGCCGTCAAGTCAGACCATCTTAACCCCGGTTTCATCTATGACAGCAGCGCGGCAACTCCACTTCCTGAATGGGCCGCATCACGCCCTGCTGCTCATCGACAGCTGGTCTCACCCGCCCATGAACGCGACGATGTACGCCTGTCGAATGCGCTGACCCGCCTTGTGGAAATCGACCCGGGCCTGCATCTGACACAAGATGAGCTAAGCGGCCACTCCGTCCTAAGCTCGCAGGGTCCGCAGCACATGCGCCGGGTGACAGCGAAACTGGCGGAAGATTTTGGTATCGAGATTGACACCGAAGTGGTGGAAACGGCCTATCGTGAAACCATTCGTACCCCCATCGAGCACCGCCATCGCCACCGCAAGCAATCGGGCGGCGCGGGTCAATTTGCCGATGTGGTCATCACCGTCGCGCCAATGCCGCGCGGGGCGGGGTTCCAGTTCGATGAGATCGTCAAGGGTGGCGCAGTGCCCCGCAACTATATCCCCTCGGTCGAACACGGGGCCAAGGATGCGCTGGAACAGGGGCCCGAGGGGTTTCCCGTGGTTGATGTCAAAGTCACGCTCAGCGATGGGAAACACCACAATGTGGACAGTTCCGATTATGCGTTCCGCACCGCTGGAAAGAACGCCGTGCGCGAGGCCTTGCCACAAGCCAAACCGGTGGTGCTGCAACCCATCCTGAACGCCGAAATCCATCTGCCCTCGGATTTCGTGGGTGATCTGGTTCCAACGATCAGCTCTCTGCAAGGGCAGGTTCTGGGTTTTGAGGGCAACCCGAACGCCTCGGGCTGGGAGATTTTCAATGCCACATTACCTGCCGTGGCCGAGGATGAGTTGCATCGCACGCTGGCGAGTGCCACGCGCGGCACAGGATGGGTCAAACTAAGCTTTGATCATTATGAAGAACTGCGTGGGCCGATACCAACCCGCGCGACACGGGAAACAGCAAACGCATGAGAAACATGGCGGGCTGTAAGTCAGCCCGCCGCTGCGATCAGTTCGCGGGTGTAATCGGTCTGGGCGTTTTCAAACAGTTCCTCTGCTGTACCCATCTCAATCACATCCCCGTTCCGCATCACGATAACCTTGTGTGACATCGCCCGCACGACCTTCAGGTCATGGCTGATAAACAGATAGGCCAACCCGTATTTCCGCTGCAGGTCTCGCAGCAGATCCACGATCTGGACCTGAACGGTCATGTCCAAAGCACTGGTGGGTTCGTCCAGCACCAACAGCTTGGGCCGCAATACCATGGCCCGCGCAATCGCGATCCGCTGTCGCTGACCGCCCGAGAACTCATGCGGATAGCGATCCATCGCGTCGGGGTCGAGGCCGACTTCGGTCATCACCTCGGCCACCAGCTCACGCGGGGGGCGATGCGGATCGATCTTGTGGATGGCCAACCCCTCGGCGATGATCTGCATACAGGTCAGACGCGGGCTAAGGCTGCCGAACGGGTCCTGAAACACGATCTGCATGTCCTTGCGCAGCCGCCGCAGCTCTCGCGTGGACCAGCGGCGCACATCCTGATCGCGGAAGGTGATCCCACCCTCCGAGGCGATCAGACGCATGATCGCCAGCGCCAGCGTGGTCTTGCCCGAGCCGCTTTCGCCCACGATCCCAAGCGTTTCCCCGGCACGCACGCTCAGCGTTGCGTCATTGACCGCCTTTACATGACCAACCGTGCGCTTCAAAAACCCGCGCTGGATCGGGAACCAGACCTTCAGGTGATCGGTGCGCGCAACCTGTTCGGAATCCGGGGTCACCGGGTCAGGATGCCCCGAAGGTTCTGCCGCCAACAGTTTGCGCGTATAGGGATGCTGCGGGTTGTCGAAAATCTCGGTGGTGACACCGGTTTCGACGATCTCGCCATCCTTCATCACACAAACCCGATCGGCGATGCGGCGCACGATGCCCAGATCATGGGTGATGAACAGCATTCCCATGTTTTCGGATTTCTGCAACTCAGCCAGCAACTCCAGAATCTGCGCCTGAATGGTTACATCCAGCGCCGTCGTCGGCTCATCCGCGATCAGGATATCGGGCTTGTTGGCCAAAGCCATGGCGATCATGACCCGTTGCCGCTGGCCGCCCGACAACTGATGCGGATAGCTGTCCAGCCGGTCTTCGGGGTCACGGATGCCGACCTTGTTCAACAGTTCAACAATCCGGTCGCGCGCCACATCGCCGGTCACGCCCTGATGCAATGCCAGCGATTCCGCCATCTGCTTCTGAATGGTGTGCAGCGGGTTGAGCGAGGTCATCGGCTCCTGAAAGATAAAGCTGATATCGTTGCCACGCACATCCATCAGCTTGTCTTCGGTTGCGCCGATCATCTCGGCCCCGTCATATTTGACCGAACCCTCGACAATCGCGCTGTCCCCCAGCAACGACACGGTGCTGAGCGCCGTCACCGATTTGCCAGAGCCGGACTCGCCCACCAAAGCAACCGTTTCCCCGCGATCCACGGTGAAAGACACGCCTTTGACTGCGGCGCTCATCTGCCCGTCCTGCCGGAACGAGACCTTGAGGTTGTTCACATCCAGCAGGCTCATGAGAAAGTCTTTCTGGGATCAAACGCGTCGCGCACGCCTTCAAATATGAAGACCAGAAGCGACAGCATGATGGCAAAGGTAAAGAACGCGGTGAAAGCCAGCCAGGGGGCCTGCAGGTTCTGCTTGGCCTGCAATGTCAACTCACCCAAAGACGGGGCCGAGGACGGCAAGCCGAACCCGAGGAAATCCAGCGACGCCAGGCCACCAATGGTGCCGGTCACGATGAACGGCATGAACGTCAGCGTGGCGACCATCGCGTTTGGCAGCATGTGGCGGAACATGATTGTCATGTTGCCCACCCCCAGTGCACGGGCCGCACGCACATATTCAAGATTCCGCGCCCGCAGGAATTCGGCACGTACAACGCCCACAAGCCCGGTCCAGCTGAACAGGATCATCAACGCCACCAGCAGCCAGAAACTTCGGCCCAGAATAGCGAACATGATGATGATGACATAAAGCGAGGGCGTGGCAGACCAGATCTCGATGATCCGCTGAAAGATCAGGTCCAGCCAACCGCCGAAGAACCCCTGAATCGCCCCGGCGAAGATGCCGATCAGGCTGGCCACACCCGTCACCATCAATGTGAACAGGATTGACAGGCGGAAGCCATAGATGACCCGCGCCAGAACATCACGTTTCGTATCATCCGTGCCCAACAGGTTCTGCCCGTTGGGCGGCAACGGAGCAGCCCCCGGACGATCTACCGAAGTGTTGAAGGAATACGGAATCGGCGGCCATATTGCCCAGCCGCGTTCGAACCCATCCGCCTGGAAAGACCCCGCCTTGATCTCGTCGATGATGCCTTCCGGGTCATCGAAACACTCTTCCAGACCACCACTATCGATCAGACACATCACCTCGGGGTCGCGATAGATAGCTTCAGTCCGGAAATCGCCACCAAACTCGGTTTCAGGGTAGAAACTGAAGATCGGCGTATAAAACTCGCCCCGGTATTTCACCAGAATCGGTTTGTCGTTGGCGATGAACTCGGCAAACAGCGAGAGGCCAAACAGCACCGAGAAAATGATCAGCGACCAGAACGCGCGGCCATTGCGCCGGAAATTGCGCCAGCGGCGCTGGTTGAGAGGAGAAAGCGCCATTTACCCCTCCCGCTTTTCAAAGTCGATGCGCGGATCAACCAGCACATACATCAGGTCACTGATGATGCCGACCACCAGCCCCATGAGGCCAAAGATAAAAAGCGTGCCGAAGATCACCGGATAATCGCGCGCCACAGCGGCCTCAAAGCCCAGTCGGCCCAGACCGTCCAGCGAGAAAATGGTCTCGATGATGATCGAGCCCCCAAAGAACACGCCAATGAAGACCGCAGGGAAGCCCGCGATCACAATCAGCATCGCGTTGCGGAAGACATGGCCGTAAAGCACCTTACGCTCACTCAGACCCTTGGCGCGGGCGGTCATGACGTATTGTTTTTTGATCTCATCCAGAAACGAGTTCTTGGTCAGCAGCGTCAGCGTCGCGAAGGCCGAGATGGTCAGCGCGATGATCGGCAGGGCAATATGCCAGAAATAGTCAGCGATTTTGCCAAACAGGCTGAGGCTCTCCCAATTGTCCGAGGTCAGCCCCCGCAGCGGGAAAATCTGCCAGTATGACCCACCAGCGAAAAGCACCAGCAGCAAAATGGCAAACAGGAAACCGGGAATGGCATAGGCCACGATGATCGCCCCGCTGGTCCAGGTATCAAAGGTCGATCCGTCCTTGATCGCCTTGCGAATCCCCAGCGGGATCGAGACCAGATAGGCGATCAGCGTCGACCACAGGCCCAGCGAAATCGACACCGGCATCTTCTCCAGCACCAGATCAATCACGCTGATCGAGCGGAAATAGCTCTCACCGAAATCGAGCGTCAGATAGTTGCCCATCATGCCCAGAAAACGTTCGAGCGGAGGTTTGTCAAAGCCGAACTCTTTTTCAAGCTCGGCAATGAACTCGGGCGGCAAGCCGCGTGCGCCTGAATATTGATCGTTCGAGCTTCCTCCAGACACATCAACACCGGCTTCACCGCCACCGGCAAACCCTGAAAACACATCTCCCTGACCTTCGGCCTGGGCAATGATCTGCTCAATCGGACCACCGGGGACGAACTGAACAAGGGTAAAATTCACGATCATGATGCCCAGAAGTGTCGGTATAACCAACAACAGGCGTCTTAGGATATAGGCTCCCATACTACTGCAATGCGCCTTCTGCCTTTAGTTTTGCAGCCTTTTCCGCGTTGTACCACCAGATCGAAAGCTCACCCAATCCACCGGGTGGCGGGTTATCTGTATAGGGCCGTTCGAACATGTCAAAATACGCGATATTATGGACCGGTTTATACCATTGAGGCACCCAGATATGCTTGGACCTGAGCACTCTGTCCAGAGCCCGGACAGCGGTTTTCAGATCTTCGCGATTATCCGCAGATTCGACTTTCTGGATCAGCTGATCCACAGCCGCGTCCTGCAGACCGGCCACATTGTTAGACCCTTCGATACCAGCGGCGTCTGAGCCAAAAATACCGCGCAGTTCAGTGCCCGGTGTCTGCGACATGGCGTATCGGCGCACCGTTACGTCATATTCAAATTTCTTTTCACGCTGTTGGGCCTGCGCCGCATCAACACGTTGTGCACTGGCATCAATGCCAAGACGCTGAAGGTTGTCCACATACGGCAGAATGATCCGATCAAAAGACGGGCTGTCGTTCAGGAATTCCACACTCAGCACGTCGCCCTCGGCGTTGCGGCGCAGCCCGTCATCCCCTACAGACCATCCAGCCTCATCCAAAAGCTTGCTGGCGCGGCGCAGAGCCCGGCGATCCCCGGCGCTGTCGGGGCGCGATTCACCCGGCGTGTATACCGGATCGGTAAAGACACTGTCCGGGATCTGTCCCCGGAGCGGCTCCAGCAGTTCCAGCTCTCCTGCATCGGGCAGGCCTTCTGCCTGCATCTCAGAATTTTCCCAGAAGCTGTTGGTGCGCGTGTAAAGCCCATGGAAAAGGCTTTGGTTGGACCATTCAAAATTGAAAGCCAATCCAATCGCTTCCCGGACACGGGGATCACTGAACTTGTCACGCCGCAGGTTAAACCAGAAACCCTGTGTGCCAGCGGGCCTTCCATCGGGCAGCGTCTCAAGCTTGACCCAACCTTTGTCAATTGCAGGGAAATCATATCCCGTTGCCCACAAACGCGACAAGAACTCCTCCCGGAACGTATAGGCCCCCGCTTTGAACGCTTCGAATGCGGTGGTGTAGTCGGCGAAATATTCAACCTTGAGCAAATCAAAATTGTTTTGCCCCACGTTCACCGGCAAATCTTTGGCCCAATAATCATCCCGCCGCTTGTAAACAATCGAGCGCCCGGGATCGACGCTTTGTAGCGTGTAAGCACCAGACCCCATAGGAGCCTCAAGGCTGGTTTCTTCGAAATCCTGCGTTTCGTAATAAGCTTTCGAGAAAATCGGCAAACCCGCAGCCGTCAGATAAGCTTCGCGCAGGGCACCGTCGGGGCGAAAGGTGAACTTTACCCTATGCGTATCCAGAGCTTCGGCCTGAATAAAATCCTTGAACAACAGCTGATATGACGGTCGCCCTTTGTCGCGCAGCGTTTCGAAGGTAAAGACGACATCTTCGGCCGTGACCGGAGTTCCATCCCGGAACATGGCCTCGGGACGCATATCAAAGATCACCCATTCACGGCTTTCGGGATATTCGACCGAATGCGCAACCAGACCATACATCGCATCGGGCTCATCAAGCCCCCCGGACATCAGGCTATCATAAAACACAGTCGACAGCGCGCCGGGGTTTCCCTTCAGAATAAAGGGGGTGAGGCTATCGAACGTACCAAAAGCCCAGGTCGAAATCTCTCCACCTTTCGGAGCATCCGGGTTTACATAGTCGAAGTGCTTGAAATCTGGCCCGTATTTCAAATCACCAAAAACCGAAAGCCCATGGCTTTTGATGATCGTGTCATCTGCAGGCACACCTGTCGCACCGGCACTTTCCCATGCACCAAACGCAAGGCTCGCTGACAGCCCGAGGACCGCAACACAGGATCGAAACTTCCATTCACGCATTCCAGGCAGCAGTGCTCTCATAGGGCTCGTCCTCTGAATTACCGTCATCTTCATTGTCGTGCCCGCCAGCTAAAGGTCCAGCACTGTCAGTTGCAAGTTTAGAATGTGTGAACGCTTTGTGAAGTTCTTGTCAGGCAAAAAATTAAAGCCGCTGCGCAAGGCAGCGGCTTTGAAATCTTCAATTCCGATCAAGAGATCAGTTGCCGATAGTTTGCAAATAGGCAATCACATCGGCGCGTTCCTGTGGCTTTTTCAGACCGGCAAAGCTCATGGTTGTGCCTGAGATATAAGCACTTGGGCGCTCCAGGAAAGCATCCAGCGCTTCCGGGGTCCAGTTGCCGCCATGCGAAAGCATGCCTGCGGAATATCCGCCAAAGCCTTTTGCCGTACCCAGCGGGCGATCTACAACCGCATAGAGATACGGGCCGGTACCATTGGCACCGTCTTCCAGCTTGTGACAGGCGGTACACTTGCGGAACACGCGCGCACCCTTCTCAGGATCAGCTGCGGCCAGCATATCTTCAAAGACCACCTCTTCACCGTCGGCGCTTTCGCCAGAGCTTTCAGCTTCGATAACGTAGGAAGCCTCAGCGTGGTGGCTATCGGAGCTATAGAGGACATCGGCCCCCCATTTTGCCAGAAGCAGCACCAGGAAGGTGCCAAACAGGCCTGCTGCGGCCTTGGTAACTGTCATCGTGTCGAACATTGATCGCGAGTCCATTTCAGCTGTCTGCGGGGTGTCTAAGGCTTCCCCTTGCAAGAGGCAAGGTATAGACACCGCGACTAAACGCCCAATTCAAGAACTTGTTGCACGGATACGACCAAATGACCAACCGTATTGCATTTCAGGGAGAACCCGGCGCCTACAGCCACGAGGCCTGCCGCAACGCGCGCCCCGATATGGACGCCCTGCCCTGCCGGACGTTCGAAGATGTGATCGAATCAGTACGCTCGGGCAAGGCCGAACTGGCGATGCTGCCGGTGGAAAACACCACCTACGGCCGCGTGGCGGATATTCATCGGCTGCTGCCCCATAGCGGGTTGCATATTATTGATGAGGCCTTTGTGCGCGTTCATATCAACCTTTTGGGCGTTCCCGGCGCAACGCTGGAAGACATCACCGAGGCGCATTCCCATCTCGTTTTGCTGCCACAATGTGCAGGCTTTCTGAAACAACATGGCATTCGCGGCCGGGTCAGCCCTGATAACGCCCGGGCCGCGCGCGAAGTGGCCGAAACCGGCGACAAGCGCGCCGCCGCGCTGGCCAGTGAACTGGCCGGTGAAATCTATGGCCTGAACCTTCTGGCCCGCCATATCGAAGACCGAAGCGACAATACCACTCGTTTTCTGGTGATGTCACCCGAAGCCAACGAATCGCGCCGGGGTGAGCATGGCATGATCACAAGCTTCGTTTTTCAGGTCCGCAACATCCCGGCGGCGCTCTATAAGGCGATGGGCGGCTTTGCCACCAACGGGGTCAACATGACCAAGCTGGAAAGTTATATGGTCGACGGGTCCTTCACCGCGACCCAGTTCTACGCCGATATCGTCGGTCACCCGGACGACCGGAATGTAAAACTGGCTTTGGATGAGTTACAGCATTTCACAACCAATGTGGAAATTCTGGGCGTCTATCCGGCTGCGCAGCCGCGTGGGTAATCCAGCGATGAAAATACACGCCCTCTGGTTCATCACACGAAACCGGCGGGACGGTATGAGTTAAGATCCAAATCGCTGCATTTGATGTGCTTACACATCATGGCAATCTCTATGTCCCGTGCAGGTGCCGTTCTTCCAGCTCGCGCGCAAATTCGCTCAGGCGGGTCTGGAACTGCCGTCGAAAGCGAGACTGGCCCAGTTTCAGCGACTGCAGCAAAAGACGGGCAGGCAGCGTTTTGGCGCCCAGCGCTGTCTCTATGCTCAGCCGTGTCCTGCGTTGGGACAACGCCAGGAATTCGATCACCGTATCACCGTTCATGCCTTTGCTGCTGGCCTGAAACCGCATCAGCGACGGGCGATCACATTCTGTTATGACCACGGTAATCTGCCGTGGCTTGCCGCGCAGCTTGAACTCGGTTTCCCAAGTGGTTCCAACCTGAGGCACCGCGGCACCCGAAATGCGCCTGACGTCGATTCCCCGACGCAAGGCCATGCGCTCAAAGCGTTCGAAATCGCCGACCATAGCAAAAACCGTGTCGATCGGTACCTCGATATCTTCCTGCGCTGAAAACTGCATGTCTGTTCTTCTCTGCCCCGGATTGAGCTCAGTTTCTCGTCAGTCCAACGTGTCTGCAAGCCAGTGTTGCAACAAAAAATGCGCGATCGCGCCTTTTCGCGCAGGCAGCAGCCTGGGGTGATCCCCGGCAAAGGCCTGCATCATCTCGGTTCGTGTAACCCACATCGCATCCTCGATTTCAACCGGGTCAATCCGGATGTCGCGCGACAAGGCCTTGCCCGCACAACCAAACATCAGCGATGCAGGAAACGGCCAGGGCTGACTGGCGAGATAGCGCACCTCACCCACCGGGACGCCTGCCTCTTCCATCACTTCGCGCCGCACGGCTGCTTCCAGCGTTTCTCCGGGCTCGACAAAACCGGCCAACAGCGAATACATCCCCTCGGGCCAACCCGGCGATCGCCCCATCAGCACCGAATTTCCATGCGTAATCAACATGATCACCACCGGGTCGGTACGCGGAAAATGCTGCGCATTGCACGCCGGGCAGCCGCGTTGCCACCCGCCTTGCGACATCTCGCTGCGCGCGCCGCACCGGGCGCAGAACCGATGGGTTTCGTGCCAGCCAATCACCGCCTTGGCTGTTGCCGCCAATTCCGCGTCGCGCGGGGTGAGGTGCGTCATGATCCGGCGCAGTTCGGCAAAAACGTACCCCTCGGGCAGGTCCGGATGCTGTTGTTCGCTTTGATCAACAAACGCGCCAATGCCCGACAAATCCAGCCCTTCTGCATCCCAATCCGAGATATCCATCGCGAAAATCGGCGATCCGTCCTCGGCTTTGCCAAGCAAAACCGGCACCTCGATCACTCCGCCGGGCCCGTGTTCAAGAATTCTGTGGGTCATCGGGATCAGGGCCAACTGATCCAGTGCCGCACCCTGAACCAGCAATTTGCCACGCCACAGCAGCGCGCATCTGGCGGAAGGATCGCGATAAACTTCTGTAAGCGCGTCGGTATCTCCGCGCAGCAATCCTGCCCTGTCCAGCCCCGAGCCGCCAAAGGTCACCTGTTCTGCGCGTTTCATGCCTGCCATTCCTGAGTGATGCGCCAAGGGCTGCCATGTCCTGACCGCAGGTGCAACGGGGTATTCATCAAAGAAAATTTTGACGCGCCGTTGAAAGACCGCAGCATTGCCCCGGAAATTACACTAAACCAACTTTATATTGAACTTATGAACGACTCGACGACCAGAAGTAGAACGATTGAAACGCAAGACATTACCCGCGCAAGATCATCAGGCCGGACCACGCGCGCATATCCGGATATTGGCGACCTCTGATCTTCACATGCACTTGGCGTCATATGATTATTACGCGGATCGCGCTGATCCGGGTGTCGGATTGACCCGAACGGCCAGTCTGATCAAAGCCGCTCGGGAACAGGCCGTGCAGCAAAACGCTCTGGTGTTGTTGTTCGACAATGGCGATAGCCTGCAAGGTACGCCGTTCGGGGATTGGGCCGCCGGAGCCGTGCCGGATGCACATCCCTTGCCGCAGGCCTTCAACGCACTGGGCTATGACGCGATCGGACTGGGCAACCACGATTTTGGGTTCGGTCTCAATCTGGTCAACAGCATCGCCCGACAGACCGCCTGCCCGGTGATTTGCAGCAATCTGCGAAGCACCGGGCCCGGTCAGGGCTGGGTTTCGCAGGCGGTTCTGCTACGGAGCGTGCAGGTGGATGACAATGATATCCAGCTGCGTATTGGCGTTCTTTCGGTCCTGCCACCCCAAACCATGCAATGGGAGGCGCATATGCTGCAGGATCAGGTTGTCGCAACCGACATCCTGCCTGCCGCGCAACGCATCGCGACTGAGCTGCGCCAGCAAGGGTGTGATCTGATCGTGGCGCTCGCACATTCCGGTTTGGGGGCAGCGGAGGTTGAGTCTGGGATGGAAAACGCGATCCTCCCGCTTGCAGAGCTTGCCGGGATTGATGCAATTGTGGCGGGTCATACCCATCTGACCCTGCCCGGCAAAGCGCATGCGGGCCTGCCTTTTGTCGACAGCACGCGCGGGTTGGTGCATGGCACACCTGTGGTCATGCCGGGATGGGCAGGCTCCAATCTGGGTCTCATCGATCTCACGCTGGAACAAGGCAACGATCAGAACTGGCGCATTGTTGACCGTCACGTTGCGCTGCACAGTATCGAACAAGCCGAACCGGCGGTGCCCGAATGCCCGGCAATGGTCCACCTCTTTGCCGCTGGACATGCCGCAACACGGGCGCGCGTGGCCCGGCCGGTGGGCAGAATAGCGCATGCGCTGCACAGCTATTTCTCATACTGCGCGCCGGATCGGGGCCTGTCGCTGCTTGCGGCAGCACAGGCCGCCGCATTGCGCCCCTATCTGGTGCAGACCCAATGGGCCGATTTGCCCGTTCTGTCAGCCGCAGCCCCGGCCAAGTTCGGGGGCCGCGCGGGCAGCAGATACTATACCGACGTCGCCGCCGGAGATATCTCGGTCCGGCATTTGGCGGATCTGAGTGTATTCCCCAACGAATTGCGGGCCATGGTGGTAACCGGCGCGCAGGTTCGGGACTGGCTTGAAATGTCTGCCGGGCTGTTCAACCAGCTTGAGCCCGATCACCCGCGCGCGCTTGCCGATCCCCGGCGCGCGGGTTTCAACTTTGACGTCCTGCACGGGCTGACCTATCGCATCGATCTGTCAAACCCGGCGCGCTTTGATGCAACGGGCCGGATAACCAAGCCCGCACATTCCCGCATTCGCGATCTGATGTTCGATGGGCAACCCATCACACCTGACCAAAGGTTTGTTGTCGCCACCAACAACTACCGCACCAATGGCGGAGGTCATTTTCCGATCGCCGGGCAGGCCCGTCTGATCGATCTGCCCTCGCTCAACATACCCGACATTCTGTGCAGCTATGTCGCCGGGGCGCTGCCGCCCGATCCGCTGGAACAAGCTCCGCAACCCTTTTCTTTTGTGCCAACACAAGGTCAGGGGGCGATTTTGACCACAGGCGCAGGCGCGCAGGCGCATCTGGCCGAGCTTGACGCCTATCGCCCGCGCATTCTGCCCTCTGATGACGATGGGTTTTTGCGGATACATCTGACCTTCTGACGGGTTGCCATTTTCACGCATGCCCCCTATATCACCGGGTGAGAGGTTGGCGCGGGCGAGCGCCTCGCCAACCTGGTCAGGTCCGGAAGGAAGCAGCCACAACGAGCCCCGCTTGGGTCGATGTCCAACCTCTCACTTACGAACCTTTAGCCGCAGGAGGGCTTTTATGAGTGTAGCATTGACCCTTCGGGCGGGCCGGTTCTGAACCTTTCGTTCAACTGACTGCCTGAACACATTACCTGCGGATGCGCGTTGGCCATTCGCCGGAGTTGCCGTTTCTGATCACAGGCAGATCAATGATTCTTTCACTTTCGGACCTCGGATGGTCCTCTCACTTTGCCGCGCAACACGCGGCTGATCCAACAGGCCTTCCGTTTCGTATCACCGCTGTCCATCGCGACCGGTTGATCGGGCTGAGCCCGGATGGCGAAGCGCCGTTGCTAACCCCCGGCGAACCAACCGGAACCTATGCTGTCGGCGACTGGGTTCTGACCGACGAAACCGGGCGCGTGCGGCATCTGCTGGACCGGCGCAGCCTGCTGCAACGCCGGGCTGCGGGGACGGGTGCGACAGCGCAGCTCATCGCGGCGAATGTCGATGTGCTGTTCATCGCAAGCTCGTGCAACGCCGATTTCAACCTGCCCCGGCTGGAACGCTATCTGGCGCTGGCGCATCAGGCGGGGTGCTATCCGGTGATTGTCCTCACCAAGTCAGACATGTGCGACGACACCGAAAGCTATGTCCAACAGGCCGGGGCCCTGGCGCCATTTCTTACAGTTCTGGCCATCAACGCTCTGGACCCGGCAGATATCGAGCAGGCGCTGGCATGGTGCCCCAAAGGCCAGACCGGTGCGCTGGTCGGTTCCTCGGGCGTTGGCAAAACCACACTCGCCAACGGAATGACCGGGCAGGATCTGGCGACATCGGGCATTCGCGAGGATGACGCCCGCGGCAGGCACACCACAACCGCGCGTGCCCTTCATCGCATGCGGAACGGCGGCTGGCTGATCGATACACCCGGAATGCGCGCCCTGCGCCTTTTGGATGCCCGGGACGGGGTGGATGAGGTATTCTCGGATATCAGCGAACTGAGTTTGAGCTGCCGGTTCTCCGACTGCCAGCACGACACCGAGCCCGATTGCGCCGTGCAGGCCGCGATCAGCAACGGTGTGCTGGATCCGGCACGGCTGGAACGGTGGCGCAAGCTGCGGCGCGAGGATCAGCGCAACTCGGCCTCGGTGGCACAAGCGCGGGCGCGCGACAAAGCGTTCGGGAAGATGGTGCGTGGTATCCTGCACGAGAAAAAATCCCGCAAAGGGCTGTAAAGCTTGGGGGTGCCGGCAACCGGCATCCCCAGCCGCCTCAGGCAAGCAATCGGGGCCAGATCACCGCGTTCCGCCGCGCAAACACGCCGATATGGCCCACTTTTGGCAATCCAAGCTCTTTTGGTGACAACAGATGGCGCTGTGCGCCAGAGCCATAAAGATCGGCAAGCCGCCAGACGGCAGATGGCGGCACCATCTGGTCATCCGCGAAAGCGAACAGATCAACCCGCTTGCCTGTCTCAGCCCAACGGGCAAGCGGCAGCGTGTCACCGATGTCAGGCACATAGTTTTGGGGCGCGGTGCACCATTTGCGCCATTGCCAATACACCCCGGCTGGCAGATCGGCCCCGAACCCTACTGCTTTCCCCGGCAGGTAACCCAGCGCCTGTACCGTCAAAGGCACATGGCCATACCAGAACAGCGTGGCCAAAGCGCGATAGGGCCACGGATGATCAGCCAGTGTTACCAGCCCGGAACAGACGCAGATCATCCTGTCGATCTGGTCGATATCCGGTTGCACCGGCCCAAACATACCCCCCAGTGAATGACCGATGCTCCACAATTCGGCCTTGGGGAAGCGCCGCCGCATCTCGGCGCGGGCTGCCGGGATGTCGATCAGCGCCCAATCCGTCATCGTGGCCTTTGAGCGCTGTTGCGACCCCGTCAGCGAATGGCCGAAATCCCGGTAATCATAAGTCAGGCAGGCCATCCCCCGGGTCTCGGCCAGCCATCGCGCGAAGTGCTGGTAGTAGTCCCTGGGCACGCCGGTCGCGCTGTTGAGAACGACAACCCGCTCCGGGTTCGTCATGGGGTGATAGAGCCGCGCCGACAACAGCGCCGATCCGGCTGCAAACCGAAAATCCTCGGTCATACCTGTCTGTTGCGCGTCCAGCATAGCCCCTCCCCGAGATCATCTGAACTGATCAGTTCATTTACCGCAGGCCAAGTCAAGGATGACGTGACGGGACCACACGCCATCTGCCACGGGGCACCCTGTTCAATCTTCTTGACTCGGACATCACGCAGCCGCTAGCGATGACGTGATGGTTTCCGCGCCCTTCGGGGCCGGGATGAAAAGGGAACACGGTGCGGTTCTGCCCGGCTGAAGCCGGAATGAGCCAAATCCGCGACTGCCCCCGCAACTGTAAGCGGAGAGCAATGCCGAAACACCACTGGCCTGAGGGTCGGGAAGGGCGGCAAAGCGACGACCCGCAAGTCAGGAGACCTGCCATCGGAAACGAAACTGGAACTCGGGCGGGGTTGTCCGGGCAGGTTCTGACAGCTCTGTGCCGTCCCACCTGTATCACGCCCCGCTGCGCGCGCGGAGGGCGCATATCTATGATCTGGAAGACAAAGACACACATGTTCACCGCAACCGTGTGCCAGCACACCGGCAAACCCTGCCCGGCGCTGGCGCAAATGGCGCGCGCGCTGATACAAACCATGTCAATGGCCGCACCAGCGACGACACGCGAATTCGAGATTGAAGGCAGCGGTGAGCTGTCTCATTGCTCACAAGGATGCACGGCGCGTTTTCGCGCCTGTCCCGATCAGATACGTGTTTTCTGCGACATTGATCCGAACGCTCGGTCCGATCAGCTGGATGACTATGCAGACCTCATGTTCGGCACAAAGTTCAGCTGCATTCCGGCAGGGACGCTCAAATCAACACCATGCGCCATGCTCCAAGCGGCCACCCTTGCAGTGCCGGATGCTGTAGAAAAAACAGTGCCTCAGCTCTGTGCCTGAGCCGCTATACCGCCTGAACCCGGGCGGGCTGTAGCGCCCATGCCATCTGCGCATCGGTTTCGACCGCGCAGGGGCGCAATATGCGCAAGCGTTTTAACGCCTCTTCGGGCCGTTCACCGCATTCCACCATCAGACGCAGCACCACCATACCCGACCGGCCACAACCGCCCCGACAATGCACCAATATGCGACCACCCCCCGACAATGCCTGCCGAACTGTCGCGCTGACACGCGGCCACAGATCCAGCACCTCGGCCGGCGGCGTGCCAAAATCCTCGATTGGCAGATGAATCCACCGGCTGGCACGCGCCTGAATATCAGCACCGAAATTCCGCGCACCGTCCTGTATCATCTCGATCTCGGTGGTCATTGAAAGTACAAGGCCCGGCCTCCAGTCCGCGACCAAATCCAGATCTGCGCCATAGGCACCACCACGTCCCGGCAGGGGCGACAACGCCAGCGTGCCGCCACCAACCTGCAATGCATAAATCACCAGTTGCGACATGAAACCCCCACAAACATCACCGAAAAGAAACTGGTCTTTGAAAACAGCTGCAATGATTTTAACCGCAGAACCGCTCATTCCAAAATGAAAATCGCCCTCTTGCGGTGGACGCGGACAGCGGGGGCCTCTACGCTGCGATCCTGATACGAATCCGCGAAGGCAGACATGACCGACACACCCAGCCCCGCCTATCAGGTTCTGGCCCGCAAATATCGCCCGGAAACCTTTGCCGATCTGGTTGGTCAGGATGCCATGGTACGCACCCTGAAAAACGCGTTCGAGGCGGACCGAATCGCACAGGCCTTTATCATGACCGGCATCCGCGGCACCGGTAAAACCACCACCGCGCGGATTATCGCAAAAGGCATGAACTGTATCGGGCCGGATGGCAACGGCGGCCCGACCACCGAACCCTGTGGTGTCTGCGAACATTGCAAAGCCATCATGGAAGGGCGCCATGTCGATGTGATGGAGATGGACGCCGCCAGCCGCACAGGTGTGAACGATATCCGCGAGATCATCGACAGCGTCCGCTATCGCGCGGCCTCTGCCCGCTATAAGATTTACATCATCGACGAAGTTCACATGCTCTCGACCAGCGCATTCAACGCGCTGCTCAAAACCCTCGAAGAACCGCCCGAACATGTGAAGTTCATCTTCGCCACCACCGAGATTCGGAAGGTGCCGGTCACCGTTCTGTCGCGCTGCCAGCGTTTTGACCTGCGCCGGATCGAACCCGAGGATATGATCGGCCTGCTGCGCAAAATCGCAACCAGCGAGAGTGTGCAGATCGCTGACGATGCGCTGGCCCTGATCACCCGCGCCGCTGAAGGGTCCGCGCGCGATGCGACCTCGTTGCTGGATCAGGCGATCAGTCACGGAGCCGGAGAAACCAGCGCCGATCAGGTCCGTGCCATGCTGGGGCTGGCCGACCGGGGCCGGGTGCTGGACCTGATGGACATGATCCTGCGTGGCGATGCTGCAGGAGCACTGACCGAGCTCAGCAGTCAATATGCCGAAGGGGCCGACCCGCTGGCCGTGCTGCGTGATCTGGCCGAGATCACCCACTGGATATCAGTCGTCAAAATCACCCCTGACACGGCCGAAGACCCAACGGTTTCCCCTGACGAACGCGCACGCAGTCAACAGATGGCCGAAGCCCTGCCAATGCGAGTTCTGACGCGGATGTGGCAAATGTTGCTGAAAGCGCTGGAAGAAGTCTCTGCCGCGCCAAACGCCATGATGGCTGCAGAAATGGCAGTCATCCGCCTGACCCATGTGGCTGACCTGCCCAGCCCGGAAGAACTGATCAAACGCCTGCAGGATGCACCACCGCCGCCGAGTGGCGGCCCGCCAAGGGGGATCGGCGCGCCCGGCCCGGCAGCACGTGCGACCCCCCAGGCGGCGCAGCCAGCCTACGGGGCGGCGTCCAGCAGCAACGCCGGCGGCCCGACCGCCGCTCTCGCTCAGGACATTCAGGCGGCATTGGCACGATATCCGACATTCGAGCATGTGGTCGAGCTGATCAGAACCAACCGGGATGTGAAACTGCTGGTCGAGGTCGAGAACGGCGTGCGACTTGTCTCGTACCAGCCGGGCCGGATTGAATTTGCGCCAACCAACAACGCGCCAACGGATCTGTCACAACGGCTAGGCGCGTCGTTGCAACGCTGGACTGGCAACCGTTGGGCAGTTTCGATTGTCTCGGAAGGCGATGCCCCCACGATTGCAGAAATTCGCGATGCAGCCGAGCTGGAGTTAAAGGCCAAAGCGGGAAAGCACCCTCTCGTACAGGCAGTGCTGAACCATTTTCCAAAAGCCCGGATCAAAAGCATCGAAACCCCCGAACAACGTGCTGCAGCCGTTGAAACCGAAGCCCTGCCCGAGGTCGAGGACGAATGGGACCCCTTCGAAGAAGACTGAGTCAGGACAATCCCCTCCCACAAACCCTCCCGCGCCCGCCACGGGCAATCGGCTAACGCCGATCCCC
>DS999531.1:1740805-1754949 GCA_000158135.1 Rhodobacteraceae bacterium KLH11 | reverse complement strand
GGCCTCGTCAAGGCCTCTGCAACAGCCAAAGGTGAGCTAAAAGGTCTTGACATCGACCCCTCGATCTTCAACGGCGACGACAAGGAAGTGGTCGAAGACCTGATCCTCGCCGCCATCAAGGATGCACAGACCAAAGCGGCCGAGCGCTCTCAGGCAGAAATGGCAAAACTGACCGAAAGCATGGGCCTGCCCGCAGATATCAAACTGCCGTTCTGATCTTCATTTTTTCAAAAATACTCCCGCCGGAGGCTCCCTCCGGCGCCAGACAGGACAGGCCGTGAGTTCAAACAGCGACATCGATAATCTGATCGACTTGATGGCAAAGCTGCCGGGCCTCGGCCCCCGCTCGGCCCGCCGCGCGGTGCTGCACCTGATCCGCAAGCGCGCGCTGTTGCTGACACCCCTCTCGGACGCGATGCAGCAGGTTGCCGTCACAGCGCGGGAATGCCTGAATTGCGGCAATGTCGGCACCACCGATATCTGCGACATCTGCAATAGCGAAGCCCGCGCGACCGGTGAACTCTGCGTGGTCGAAGATGTCGCTGACCTCTGGGCGATGGAGCGCGCAGGCATCTTCAAAGGCCGCTACCACGTCCTCGGCGGTACATTGTCGGCACTGGATGGAGTTGGCCCCGACGAACTGCGCATCCCCCGCCTCAAGGATCGGGTGGTGGCCGAGGGCATCACCGAGGTCATCCTCGCCCTGAACGCTACGGTCGATGGCCAGACCACTGCGCACTACATCGCCGATCAGTTGGAAGGGCAGGTCCGCCTCACCTCGCTGGCGCAGGGTGTCCCGATTGGGGGGGAACTGGACTATCTGGATGATGGGACGATTACGGCGGCGTTGAGGGCGCGGAAGGAACTGTAGTCGTAACCCCCGCAACAGTCTCAAAGTAATAGTTTACACAGCTTGCCTTAGAGCGATAGTTTTTGACCTGTTTTTACCAATTGAGTTCAAAGACAGGGAATTATGATTAGATTTCTGATACGAGCGTTGTTCGGATCTTTCCGAAAACCCTCAAGGATTCCAACCCGATACAGAGCCACAAAGTCGGTCAGTAGACCAAGCATCAAGCGAAACGCTTCGCCCCCTCCATCACGGCTACCAACGACCGATACCTTAAAGGGCAAATGTCACGTAATCGATGGCGACACGATCGTTATCAGCGGTACAAAAATTCGAATTGCAGGGATCGACGCACCAGAGTTGGAGCACCCATGGGGAAAGAAATCAAAGTTTGCTTTGATTCAGATGTGCAAAGGGCAATTAGTTACTGCGATAGTCAGTGAGGACCTGTCATACGACCGCATCGTTGCCAAATGTGTGCT
The DNA here is from genome assembly GCA_000158135.1 of Rhodobacteraceae bacterium KLH11. GTDB lineage: Bacteria > Pseudomonadota > Alphaproteobacteria > Rhodobacterales > Rhodobacteraceae > Ruegeria. Next base: position 1,753,617 of record DS999531.1, on the reverse strand, counting down.
ACTGGATGGGACTGATGTCGCCGCTGAACTTGTGCGACAAGGATTGGCGCTTGATTGGCCCAAATTCTCTGGCGGAGCATATTCTCATCTTGAACCACCAGACGCACGTAAGAAATTGTGGCGAGCGGCTGCACGTCAAAAAGGCCATATGAAAGCATTCAATTCCGAAGTTAAACCGAAGAGGGCTCCGGGCCAGGAATGATTGACCGCTAATTCAACAAATTTGCAAATGCGTGGCAACCTTTCGGCATTTGGGTCTAAAAGTTAGAAAACAGAATTTGAATGCATTGATTGGAGTTCAAAATGCCCCGCCTTCTCGCCCTCACCTTCGCCGCCTTCACCGCAACCGCTGCTCTGTCGCAGGAGCTCATCGACAAAGGCTTCGTCGAAGGCTGGAACATCATGATGGATCCCGCTCTCGGGAACGGATGCCTGATCCAGACCGTGTATCAGGACCTCTCGGTGGTGCGGCTGGGTTATGATGCGCTGGACAATCGTGGGTATTTCACCGTTTACAACAAGGCGTGGGGCGATATCGAAACCGGGCAGAGCTATCCGATCCGGTTCGAACTGGACGGCAAAAGCTTTGACGCCACCGCCATCGGGTTCAAACAGGATCGCGTTCCCGGGGCGACGGTGTTCTTCACCGACCGGAACTTTGTCACCTCGATTGCTCAGAACAAGACAATGACGGTCTATAACCCCGAGGGGCAGACCGTTATGGCAATCGACCTGAAAGGCACGGCCAAAGCGCTGGACTATGCGCGGGACTGCCAGAACAAAAAGCTTTAACGAATCGGGTCGAACTGCGCGTCTTTCGCCGTGCAGTCTCGAACGACATCCCGACCGCAGGGAACGGGCTCCAGATCGCGGGACAGGCACAGGCGGGCTTCTTCGATATAGCCCTGCTTGCAGGTGATGGTGATCATATCAGCCTCAAGCGCAGGGTTGGCTTTCAGGAACGCCTCTTCCACCACTGCGGCGGGCAGTTTGACCGATGCCTCCAGCCTGCGAAATACTTGCGGGCGCACGACCTTTTCGTAGGCTTGCCGCGACAGCGCGAAATAGTCCGGTGCGCTGAGGCCCGAGCAGGTTCCGTGTTTCTTCCATTGGTGCCAGGCGAGGCCGGAACTGCCCTGAATATCCTCCATCTCGCGGGTCATACGGCGCGAGGGCGGGGCCTCAGACGTTCTGCAAAACGCAGGCCAGCCTTGATGATATTGCGGCCAGAGACCGTGCAAAATCCAGCCATGATCGTGCCGCGCATCGCATTGATCCGCGTCGCGGGCATCCCCTTCGCGCGCGCACCAGTTGGGCGACCAGCTGAGCGCAAGCACATAGTAATCGAACGCACCGGCCTTCTCACCATCGGTCAGGGCGGGGCTTGCGCCTGCAAACGCAAGCAGCACCAGCAGGAATCGGAGCATGGGCATGGGGTTGGTTCATCTTTCAAAACGGCATGTCTGGCGCATCATAGGCAGGGAAAGGCACCGGTTGGCAATCCCGAAATGATGGGAAATCTCGGGGAAAACAGGTGCGATCGGGTGGGCGAACCCACCCGACCTCAGAAAGCGTAGCCAAACCTGATGGCCCCGCGCGACGAAAGCCCGCGACCTCAACAGGAAGCGCAAGAAACTTGGCTGATGGCTGAATGAGAACCTGGCTGGGAATGCACAAACGCGTGGCTGGGTGCGCTTATTTGAAAGATTCCGGGAGGAGTGTCAAATACAGCAAGGTACAAGAAATACCCAGCAATAACAATTATCTGACTGAATAGGTGCCAGACTGATCGCGCCGCCACACATGGATGTGAACTCGCGCGATGGATCTGGGGTTTCCCGTCGAAATCCGCGCCGTACACGCTGAAAGGAATTCCCCTTCCCTTCCGCCCAACGCATGACTATATATGCGCCAAGTTCCCCGACAACGGAAACCTGCCCCAAGACCACGGGGCCGCCGAATTCCGGCGACGGGACAGATGTATGTATAGGAGACGGGCTGATGGCAAAACCGCTTATGGCCAAGGCAACCGCCGTATGGCTGGTGGACAACACCACGATCAGCTTCAAGCAGATCGCGGATTTCGTAGGAATGCACGAGCTGGAAGTGCAGGGCATCGCCGACGGCGACGTGGCCGCTGGCGTCAAGGGCTTTGACCCGATCGCCAACAATCAGCTGACCCAGGAAGAGATTGACACGGCGCAGGGTAACCCGCTGCACAAGCTGAAGCTCAAGTTCAACCCGGCAGCCAGTGGCGAAGAAAAACGCCGGGGTCCGCGCTATACGCCGCTGTCCAAGCGCCAGGACCGTCCGAACTCGATCCTGTGGCTGGTCAAGTTCCACCCCGAGCTCAGCGACGGGCAGATCGCCAAGCTGGTCGGCACCACCAAGCCAACGATCCAGTCAATCCGTGAGCGCACGCACTGGAACATTTCGAACATGCAGCCGATTGATCCGGTTGCTCTGGGCCTGTGCAAGCAGTCCGAGCTGGATGCGATCGTGCAGAAAGCCGCCGCCAAGAAAGCTGCCGAAGGCGGCGTGATGAGTGATGACGAGCGTCGCAAGCTGGTTTCGACCGAACAATCGCTGGAAATGGACTCGGCCCCCAAAATCCCATCCGCGATTGAGGGTCTTGAGACGTTCTCGCTGTCGGATGATGGCGAAGACAAGCCAGAGGACGAGCCTGTCGTCGACGCCGACAGCTTCTTCAATCTGCCCAAAAGCGGCAGCGATGAAGAAGACGAAGATGATCTGCGCCCCTGAGACGCTGACGGCCTTGGCTGATCCGGTCAGGGCTTTACCTTGCCGGGGAAGCTGATGCTGAGCATTCTGTCCACACTCTTCGGACCGCACCGCGCCGTTTCAATCTACGTGTTCCTGAAAACCTGGTGGCTGGCCATCACCAGCGCAGTTGTGATGGTTGCCATTGTTGCCGGGCTGTTGTTGCTGAACGACGATGGCACGCATGAGCACGAGGCCTTTCTGACGGTCCCGGTTCTGTCGGCGACCCCTATCAATGGCGATATTCGGAACGGTGTTATTGCATCGGTGCGCCTGCCGGACGGGTCTGCCACCTCGGTCACCTCGACAGAAGGCCCGGTGGCACAGACCGTGGGCACAAGCGCCTGTATCGAAAAACGCGTTTACGTCGAGAGCGGAGAGCCAAGATACCGGTTCAAGCTGCCACGTCATTGCGAAGCAAGCCAATAAGCAAAACCGCCCGGTGACATCACCGGGCGGTTTTTCATTCAGATCATCTGGAACAGGATGCCAGCCATTATGGCCCCGCTGATGCCCAGCGCCAGATAGGTTGCGAAGACACGCGGTTTGACCAGCGACCACACCGCCGCCATCGCCGGGATCGAACTGACAGCACCGGCCACCATGAACGACATCGCAGCGCCTGCACTCATCCCCTGATCAATAAGCCCCGCCAGCAATGGCGGCGCGACGTATGAGTTCAGATAGGCAGGCATCCCGACCAGCGCGGCAACTACAATCGGCACGACACCTTCGCCCCCGACCGCGTTGGCGATCAGATCGGCCGGAACATAACTGACCAGCAACGCTTCGAGCACATAGGCAAGCGCCAGCCATTTGAGCAGGAACAGGCCGTTCTGCACGAATTCGGCGCGAAAGCGGGTGCGGCGCTCGGGCTCCTGCCAGAACTTCCAGACCGGTTTGTCGTCTTTTTGCGGCCCGCATCCACAACACCCGGCGGGTTTGTATTCACGCAATGGTTGGGCGAACGCGCCGCTGCGCATCAGAACGCGAACCATAAACCCTCCGAATAGCCCCAAGGCCACGGCCGCTGCCGCTTTGCCAATCGCAAAAGGCCAACCCAGCGCGCTTGCGGTGATCAGCAAGGTCGGCGGATCGATCAGCGGAGAGCTGAGCCAGAAAGCCATCACCGCCGACAGAGGCGCGCCCAGCGCCAGCAAGCCGGCGATGAAAGGAATAACCTCGCAGGAACAAAACGGGGCCAGCCCGCCAAACAGCGCGGCCAGAAAGATCATCCGCGTCTCGCGCCCCTCGAAAGCCCGGGCAACCAGCACTTCGGCTCCGGTCGCCTTGAGGTAAGAAAGCAGCAAAACCGCAAACAGGATATACTGGCCCGTATGCGCCAAGGCTTTCGCTGCAAAAGTCGCGACCTCGGCCCAATTGCCCGGATCCAGCACAGCCACCAGCGCAAGCAGCGCGATGACCAACGCCCACGGCGTCTTGACCCAACCCATCAGGTTCCGGGCCAAAGGTCCTGGGTTCTGTGTCAGCTCAGCCATCGTTCGCAGCCTTTCCAACCTCGTCGGCACAGCACTCACTGAGAATGAACTGAGCAAGGTTTCGCAATTCGTCATAGCAGGCCCGGTTGATCGTGCTGCGTCCGATTTTCTGCTGCTCCACAACGCCACCTGCAGCCAGAAACCGCAAATGATGGGCCAGAGTCGATGGCGCGATGCCGGTACGGTTCTGGATTTCCCCGACGGTCAGACCTGTCTCGCCTGCGCGGACAAGCGTTTTCAGAACTTTCAGCCGGGCCTCGGATCCCATGGCCGAAAACCCTGCGGCAGCTTTTTCCCACATTTCTCAACTCCATTAAACTAGATTTATAGTTATTTAAGTCAATAACTCTCACACGTCAATATCAAAATCAGCCCTGAACCGGGCAACGCGCCCACATCACCATAAGTCCAGATTGCCTCTGCCTTAAGTCCAACCTATAACCAAGCAATGGGTATATCGGTCGACACGTTCTTTCTGGAACGCAACGGGCAGGGCACGCTGCAGGCGCAGCTTCAGCAACTGATTGCTGAGGGCATATTGTCGGGGCGGTTCCATGTGGGGGAAAAACTGCCCTCCTCCCGCAAACTTGCCACCCATCTGGGGGTCAGCCGGATCACGGTCACGCTCGCCTATACCGAATTGCTGGCCAATGATTACCTTACCGCCAAAGGCCGGTCAGGATATTACGTGTCGGAAAATGCCCCGGTGCCGCCCACCTATACACCGGTGCGGCGTGAGACCGAGATCGTCGACTGGGATCGCGCCCTTGCGCGCCGGTTCTCGGACCGGGATGTCTTGCCAAAACCCAGCAACTGGCGCGAATACCGCTATCCCTTCATATATGGTCAGGTCGATAGAAAACTGTTCGATCATGCCAACTGGCGTCTCTGCGCGGTGCGGGCTCTGGGGCACAAAGATTTTGCGTCACTGACTGCAGATTACGTGGATCAGGACGACCCGCTGCTGATCGAGTTCATCGCCCGGCACACCCTGCCCCGCCGCGGGATCACGGCCCGGCCCGAAGAAATCCTGATCACCCTTGGTGCCCAGAATGCGCTGTGGCTGGCATCTCGTGTCTTGCTGGACCACGACCGAAGAGCCGCGATAGAAGATCCCTGCTACTATGCGTTGCGTGATCTTCTGATCCATTGGGATTGCAAGCTTTCTTATCTGAAGGTCGATCAGGACGGGTTGCCGCCTGATGCGATTCCGGACGACACCGATGTGATTTTCACCACACCCAGCCATCAATCCCCGACCACCGCGACCATGCCGATTGATCGCCGCCACGCGTTGCTGCAGCGCGCGCGCGAGTTGGACGCAATGATCGTCGAGGATGACTATGAGTTCGAGATGTCGTTTCTGAGGGCACCGTCACCCGCGCTCCGATCGCTGGATCAGGACGGGCGTGTGATCTATGTCGGCAGCTTCTCGAAATCGCTGTTTCCGGGGTTGCGGCTTGGCTACATGGTCGGATCCGAAGCTTTTATCCGCGAAGCGCGGGCCCTGCGGTCTCTGGTGCTGCGCCACCCCCCTGGCCATATGCAGCGCACGGCTGCGTATTTCCTGTCTCTGGGCCATTACGATGCACAGATCAGACGCATGTCCAAAACGCTGCAACACCGCCGCGAGGCGATCGAAGAGGCGATCGGGCAGTACGGGCTGACAGTCGCGGGCCGGGGCATGCTGGGCGGTTCGTCAATCTGGATGCAGGCCCCTGCGCATGTCGACACCACGCAATTGGCCCGCAATCTGCAACGCCAAAGCGTTCATATCGAGCCCGGCGAGCCATTCTTTTCGGGCCGGAACCGGCCACAAAACTACTACCGGCTGGGATACTCTGCCATCTCGTCAGAGCGGATCGGCCCGGGGATTCAGCAAATTGCCGACGCCATCCACCGGTATTAGGGCGTACTGGACTTAAGCCGCCCCCCTTTCTGGCCCTAACGCCGCAGGCACCCCTGCGCCAAAACCGATCGGAAAGCAGGGTGCCAGACCCCGTTCCAGCCATCTATGTTCGGAGAATACGCAGATGAAGATGACCACCGAAGAAGCCTTTGTAAAAACCCTGCAGATGCACGGGATCGAACACGCGTTCGGAATCATCGGTTCGGCCATGATGCCAATCTCTGACATTTTTGAGAAAGCTGGTATCACTTTTTGGGATTGCGCACATGAAGGGTCGGGCGGAATGATGGCCGATGGCTACACCCGCGCAACCGGAAAAATGTCGATGATGATCGCGCAGAACGGCCCCGGCATCACCAACTTTGTCACCGCGGTCAAAACCGCCTACTGGAACCACACACCGCTGCTGCTGGTCACCCCGCAGGCCGCCAACAAGACCATGGGTCAGGGTGGCTTTCAGGAGATGGAGCAGATGCGCATGTTCGCCGACTGCGTCTGCTATCAGGAAGAGGTCCGCGACCCCAGCCGCATGGCCGAGGTCCTGAGCCGTGTGATCATGAACGCCAAGCGTGCCTCGGCACCGGCGCAGATCAACGTGCCGCGCGACTTTTTCACTCAGGTTGTGGATATCGAGCTGCCTGCAGTTGTTGAGTTCGAATTGCCCTCGGGGGGCGCATCGGCCGTATCCGAGGCCGCCGCGCTGCTGTCGAACGCAAAAAGCCCTGTCATCCTGAACGGCGCGGGCACCGTGCTGTCCAAAGGCGGTATCGAAGCGTCGAAAGCGCTGGCCGAACGTCTGGATGCCCCGGTTTGCGTTGGCTACCAGCATAACGACGCCTTCCCCGGCTCACACCCGCTGTTTGCCGGGCCGCTGGGCTATAACGGCTCAAAAGCCGGTATGGAGCTGATCAAGGACGCCGACGTCGTTCTGTGCCTCGGCACCCGCCTGAACCCGTTCTCGACCCTGCCGGGCTATGGGATGGAGTACTGGCCCACGGATGCAAAGATCATTCAGGTCGACATCAACCCTGACCGGATCGGCCTGACCAAGAAGGTCACCGTTGGTATCGTCGGCGATGCGGCCACGGTTGCAACCAACATCCTGCACCAGCTTTCGGACACAGCCGGGGATGAGGGCCGCGATGCACGCAAAGCAAAGATCGCGGATACCAAATCGCGCTGGGCGCAAGAGCTGACCTCGATGGATCACGAGCAGGACGATCCGGGCACCACCTGGAACGAACGCGCCCGTGCGGCCAAGCCCGACTGGCTGAGCCCGCGCAAAGCGTGGCGTGCGATCCAGCAAGCCCTGCCGCGCGAGGCGATCATCTCATCCGATATCGGCAACAACTGCGCCATCGGCAACGCCTATCCGTCATTTGACGAAGGCCGCAAATATCTGGCCCCCGGCCTGTTTGGCCCCTGTGGTTACGGCCTGCCTTCGGTGATCGGCGCCAAGATAGGATGCCCGGATGTGCCGGTTGTCGGCTTCTCAGGCGATGGCGCTTTTGGCATCGCCGTCACCGAGCTTACCGCAATCGGGCGCGAGGAATGGCCCGCGGTCACGCAGGTTGTTTTCCGCAACTATCAGTGGGGTGCCGAAAAGCGGAACTCGACCCTGTGGTTCGATGACAACTTCGTCGGCACCGAGCTGGACACCAAGGTCTCTTACGCCGGGATCGCGCAGGCCTGTGGCCTGAAAGGCGTCGTCGCCCGTACCATGGACGAACTGACAGCGGCGCTGAACCAGGCGATCGAAGATCAGAAAAACGGCATCACCACCCTGATCGAAGCCATGATCAATCAGGAACTGGGTGAACCCTTCCGCCGTGACGCGATGAAAAAACCGGTCGAAGTTGCCGGGATCGATGCAAACGACATGCGTGCGCAGCAGGTTTGATCATTCTCAAATCATATACCGGGCCGGGATCATCCCGGCCCGCACAGTCCAAGACTCAGGAAGAGGGCAAATTTGCTCTCTTCCCATAAAAGGTTGAGCCCGGCATCTGCGCGCTCCGGTACCTTCTGCGCGTATAAGTACCAAGGCGATACGCCACAGGGAGTGTAAACGTGAGCCAACAACCGAACCTCAACCTATCTCCACCCGTGTCAGACGAGGTTCGTCGGACCACCTGCTACATGTGCGCATGCCGGTGCGGTATCAACGTGCATATGAAGGATGGAAAGGTCGCCTATATCGAAGGCAACCGCGACCACCCGGTCAACAAGGGCGTTCTCTGCGCCAAGGGCAGCGCAGGGATCATGCAGGTCAACGCACCGTCGCGTCTGCGCAAACCGCTGCGCCGGGTCGGCCCGCGCGGCTCGGGTGAGTTCCGCGAGATCGAATGGGACGAAGCCATCAGCACAGCCGTGGGTTGGTTGAACGAGCTGCACGAGACCGCACCGCAGAAGCTGGCCTTCTTCACCGGGCGCGATCAGAGCCAGAGTTTCACCTCGTTCTGGGCGCAGCATTTCGGCACCCCGAACTATGCAGCCCATGGCGGGTTCTGCTCGGTCAATATGGCGGCAGGCGGCATCTATACGATGGGCGGCGCGTTCTGGGAGTTCGGGCAACCCGACTGGGATCACACCAAGCTGTTCATGCTGTTCGGCGTGGCCGAAGATCATGACAGCAACCCGATCAAGATGGGCATCGGCAAAATCAAGGGTCGCGGTGCGCGGGTGATCGGGGTGAACCCGATCCGCTCGGGCTATAACGCGGTTGCCGATGACTGGGTCGGGATCACACCCGGCACTGACGGGTTGTTCATCTTGTCCCTGATCCATGTGTTGATGAAGGCTGGCAAGATCGATCTGGACTACCTGAGCCGCTACACCAACGCACCGGTTCTGGTAAATGCCGCCGACGGACCCGAGAAAGGCCTGTTCCTGCGCGATGCAGACGGCAAACCGCTGGTCATCGACCGCGCAACCGGCCAGCCCACCGCCTTCGACAAACCGGGCGTGCGCCCTGACCTGTCGGCCACCTATGAAAAAGACGGCGTCACCCATCGCCCGGTCTTTCACCTGATGGCCGAGAAATACTTGTCCGACGACCACGCCCCCGAAGCTGTGGCCGAGCGCTGTGGCATCTCTGCCAGACGCATCCGCGCCATCGCCGCCGAGATCGCCCGTGTCGCTTTTGACGAAGCGATTGAGCTGGATAAGGAATGGACGGATTTCCGCGGCGAAACCCATTCCAAAATGATCGGTCGCCCGGTCAGTTTCCATGCCATGCGCGGGGTCTCGGCCCATGCCAACGGGTTCCAGACCTGCCGCGCGCTGCACGTGCTGCAAATCCTGCTGGGCACAGTTGAGGTTCCCGGCGGCTTCCGTTTCAAACCGCCCTACCCCAAACCCATCGAGGCGCACCCAACACCCCACGGCGACCGCCGCCCCGGCCGCCCGCTGGAGGGCCCGCACCTGGGCTTCCCGCGCGGCCCCGAAGACCTGCTGCTGGATGAAAACGGCGATGCCCAGCGCATCGACAAGGCGTTCACCTGGGATAACCCGATATCCGCCCACGGGTTGATGCATATGGTGATCTCGAACGCCGCCGCCGGTGATCCCTACAAGATCGACACGCTGTTCATGTATATGGCGAACATGTCGTGGAACTCGTCCATGAACACCAAGGGCGTGATGGAGATGCTGTCGGCCAAGACCGAAGATGGCAAATATGTCATCCCGAAGATCATCTATTCTGATGCCTATTCCTCCGAAATGGTCGCCTATGCCGACCTGATCCTGCCTGACACCACCTATCTGGAGCGGCATGATTGTATCTCGCTGCTGGACCGTCCGATCTGCGAGGCGGATGCGGCTGCCGATGCAATCCGCTGGCCCGTCATCGAACCCGACCGCGATGTGCGCGGCTTTCAGTCGGTGCTGATCGAGCTTGCCAACCGCATGAGCCTGCCGGGTTTCACCAACGAAGACGGCACACCCAAGTGGAAGGATTACGCCGACTATATCGTCAACCACCAGCGCAAGCCGGGCATTGGCCCGCTGGCCGGGTTCCGGGGCAAAGACGGCGACAAGGAAGGGCGCGGAGAGGTCAATCCGGATCAGCTGAACCGCTATATCGAAAACGGCGGCTTCTACGTTGCCCACATCCCGGAAGGTGCGGATTACTACAAGCCGTGGAATACAGCCTATCAGGACTGGGCCGTCGGCATGGGCCTCTATGACAGCCCCCAACCCTACCTGTTCCAGCTCTACTCGGAACCAATGCGCAAGTTCCAGCTGGCTGCCGAAGGCTTTGGCGACCGCCAGCCACCCGAGCACCTGCGCCAACGTATCAAAGACACAATGGACCCGCTGCCGATCTGGTACGAAACCGATCAACAGGGCAACGACGGCTTCACCGTCAACGCACTAACCCAGCGCCCAATGGCAATGTATCACAGCTGGGGCACCCAGAACGCATGGCTGCGCCAGTTGCATGGGCGCAATCCACTTTATGTACCCACCAAGCTGATGCGCGAACACGGGTTGCAGGATGGTGACTGGGCCAAGGTCAGCTCTCCACACGGCCAGATCACGGTGCCCGTCATGGAAATGGCGGCGCTGAACGAAAACACGGTCTGGACCTGGAACGCCATCGGCAAGCGCAAAGGCGCCTGGGCGCTGCAGGACGACGCGCCCGAGGCCACCAAGGGCTTCCTGCTCAATCACCTGATTCATGAACTGCTCCCCCCCAAAGGCGACGGGCTGCGCTGGGCCAATTCCGACCCCATCACAGGTCAAGCCGCCTGGTTCGATCTGAAGGTAAAGATCGAAAAAACTGCCCCGCCAGACGATGCCGAAAGCCAGCCCGAATTTGCACCGATCAAATCACCCGTTGGCACCGGCCCGAAAGATTTGGCATGGAAGGTCGGGAAATGAACCGGATCGATCCTTCATCTGGCCTTAAATATCCCGGGGGTGAATTGAGCCGCAGGCTCAAGAGGGGGCTGGCCCCCTCCCCCGCTTGCCACAACAAAGGTACATGGACATGACCCAGCTCCCTCAATCCACCGAGCGTAAAATGGGTCTGGTGATCGATCTGGATACCTGCGTCGGCTGCCACGCCTGCGTGATCTCGTGCAAAGGCTGGAACACCGAAAACTATGGCGCGCCCCTGTCAGATCAGGATGCCTACGGAGCGGACCCATCAGGGACCTTCCTCAATCGCGTGCACTCCTACGAGGTGCAACCCGCCGAAGGCCCCGCCCAGCTGATCCATTTCCCCAAATCCTGCCTGCATTGCGAAGATGCCCCCTGCGTTACCGTCTGCCCGACCGGGGCCAGTTACAAGCGCGTTGAAGATGGGATCGTTCTGGTCAACGAAAGCGATTGCATCGGCTGTGGCCTGTGCGCATGGTCCTGCCCCTATGGTGCGCGCGAACTGGATCAGGCCGAAGGGGTGATGAAGAAATGCACCCTCTGTGTGGATCGGATTTACAACGAAAACCTGCCCGAGGTGGACCGCATCCCCTCCTGCGTGCGGACCTGCCCGGCAGGTGCCCGGCATTTCGGTGACCTCGGTGACCCGCACAGCGATGTCAGCAAGCTGGTGGCCGAACGCGGCGGTATGGATCTGATGCCCGAGATGGGCACCAAACCCGTCAACAAATACCTGCCCCCACGCCCCAAGGACAAGATCGAAGACCAGATCGATATTCTGGCACCGCTGCTGGCACCGGTCGCGGAAGAGCCCAAAGGGTTCCTCGGCTGGCTCGACAAGACATTGGAGAAGCTCTGATGCATCCCGCACCTTCCGTTATCATCTTTACAACCCTGTCCGGCCTGGGCTTTGGGCTGTTGTTCTTCCTTGGGCTTGGTTTGCCCGCTGTCTCGGGTTGGGTCGCTTTTGTGTTCTTTGCGATTGCCTATGGCCTGTCCGTCGGAGGGCTGATGGCCTCAACCTTCCACCTTGGCCACCCCGAGCGCGCGATGAAAGCCTTTACCCAGTGGAGGTCGAGCTGGCTGAGCCGCGAGGGCTGGTGTGCCGTTCTGGCGCTGGTTCTTATGGGGTTATACGCGATTGGCACCGTTTTTTTCGGACAGCGCTGGGGTGTCTTCGGTATCCTTGGCGCGTTGCTCTCGTTGGCAACCGTGTTCACGACATCGATGATCTACACGCAGCTCAGGACCATCCCGCGCTGGAATATGAAGCTGACACCGGTCATGTTCCTCAGCTTTAGTCTTGCCGGGGGTGCGTTGCTGGCGGGGCAGACCCGCGTTGCGCTGCCCTTGTTGTTGATCGCTGCGTTGGTGCAGATTTTATACTGGCGGCAGGGGGATCGGGCTTTGGCCGCCTCTGGTACAGATCTTGGTACGGCAACGGGCCTTGGTGCCCGAGGACGCGTGCGGGCGTTCGAGCCACCTCATACCGGAACCAACTATCTGCTGCGCGAATTCGTCCATGTGGTCGGGCGCAAGCATGCTGAAAAGCTGCGACTGATCTCGTTTGTTCTGGCTTTCTTTGTGCCGGTGGTTTTCTTGCTGCTGCCTTTCAACCACTTCGTGGCGTTGCTTGCGGTCCTGTCCCATCTGGCCGGTATCGCCACCTCGCGCTGGCTGTTTTTCGCGCAGGCTGAGCACGTGGTTGGACTGTATTACGGGAAACGATAGAGGGG
>DS999531.1:1579773-1740754 GCA_000158135.1 Rhodobacteraceae bacterium KLH11 | reverse complement strand
CCCCGGGATATTTTTTGGCCAGATGAAGATTGGATCCGCCACAAAAAAGGACGGCATTCGGGGTACGAAGCCGCCCTTTGGTGTTGCCGGGTCGCTTTCAGATCAGGCCGGCATGCGCCATTGCAGCTTCGATGGCTGCCTTGGTGCTGTCATCCAGATCGGTTAGTGGAGAACGTATTTCTGTGCTGCACAAACCAAGCTTGCTGAGCGCATATTTTGCGCCGACCAGACCGGGTTCGATAAAGATCGCTTCGTGCAGAGGCATCAGGCGATCCTGATACGCCAGTGCAGTGACATAATCCCCGGCAAGGGTTGCCTGCTGAAATTCGGCACAGAGTTTGGGCGCCACATTGGCGGTGACCGAGATGCAGCCGACGCCGCCATGAGCGTTAAAGCCCAGCGCAGTCGCGTCCTCACCGGAAAGCTGGCAGAAATCGGCCCCGCAGCTTGCACGTTGCTGGCTGACACGCGCCAGATCGCCGGTGGCATCCTTGACACCGACAATGCGCGGCAGCCTGGCCAGCTCAGCCATCGTTTCGGGCGTCATGTCAACGATCGAACGCCCCGGGATATTGTAGATGATGATCGGGATATCTGCGCAATCATGCAATGTCTGAAAATGCGCCAACAGGCCTTTCTGGGTGGGCTTGTTGTAATAGGGGGTCACGACCAGAGCCGCCTCGGCACCGATCTTTTGGGCGAACTGAACGAATCGAACAGCCTCGACCGTGTTGTTTGAGCCAGCCCCCGCAATGACGGGCACACGGCCAGCGGCGGCCTTGACCACCTCGGCGATAACCGTTTCATGCTCTTCATGGCTGAGGGTGGGGCTTTCACCTGTGGTCCCCACAGGCACAAGGCCGGTTGAGCCTTGCTGAATCTGCCACTCTACCAAGTGTTTGAGCGTCTCCAGGTCCAATGCGCCATTGCTGAACGGGGTGACCAGGGCTGGCATCGAGCCTTTGAACATGGGACGCTCCTTAAGGTACAGTCTGCTGCTTTTTGCGCATCGGTCCGGAACGATCCGGAGTTTGTGAGTTGATCCCGACAGCGCACGAGTTATCCTGCATGGCTGTATCCTTGGTTTGTTGGGGAATGCAAGGGATGAGACGGATTCTGTCGCTGGTAATGGCGATGACTTTGGTGATGATGTTGCAACCACAGCGTGGCCTGGCGGATGCAACGCAGGATTTGCGCGCGGCGTTCTATGAGATGCGCAAGGGCGACTGGAACGCCGCATTGCGCGTGGCCGGTCAGCGTGGATCGGTGGCGCGCGACATCATTGTCTGGCACTGGCTGCGCGAAGGCTATGGCAGTTCGGGCGATGTGCTGGTGTTTCTGGAACGGCGGCCCGACTGGCCCGGTCTGGCATGGCTGCGCCGCAAGAGCGAGCCGTCTTTCACCAATGCCGACCCTGACAGGGTGCTGAAATTCTATTCAGCACTTCCCCCGCAAACGGCCGAAGGCGCATTGAACTATGCCGTCGCGCTGATGGCCAAAGGACGCCATGGTGAGGCTGAGGCTGATATCGTCACCGCGTGGCGCACCATGCCAATGGGATCGGGGCTGCAAAAGAACTATCTGGAAAACTTCGGCAAGCTGCTGAAACCGCACCACGCTGCCCGGCTGGATCGGATGCTATGGGATGGCCATCTGGTCAGCGCCGGACAGATGCTGCCGCTTGTGGATGGCGATCAGCGCAAGCTGGCCGAGGCGCGCATTGCCCTGCAAAAGCGGCAAAACGGCGTGGATGGCAAGGTGGCGGCTGTGCCGAAATCGCTGGCCTCTTCGCCCGGGCTGGCGTTTGACAGGTTCGTCTGGCGCGACCGGAAAGAGCTGGACGACAGCGCCATCGATTTGATGCTGGCGCGCTCAACCGGACCAAAATCGCTGGGTGAGCCGGATAAATGGGCGGAAGGGCGGCGCAGGCTGGCACGGCTGGAGATGCGCACTGGCGATCCCGAGCGCGCCTATGCAATTGCCGCCAATCACCATATGACGCCTGAGATGGGGTATAGCTATGCCGACCTTGAATGGCTGTCTGGCTTTCTGGCCCTGCGCAAGCTGAACGATCCGGCCACAGCCGTGCGCCATTTCCAGAATTTCTCGGATGCAGTGCAATCGCCGATCTCGAAGGGGCGTGGCGGGTATTGGCTGGGTCGCGCTTATGCTGCCCAGGGGGATGCTGACAAAGCGCATGCGGCTTATGCGGAAGGGGCGGACTATCAGACCTCGTTCTACGGGTTGCTGGCCGCCGAGCAGATCGGTCGCCCCTTCGACACCGAATTGGCCAATCCACGCCGCGCGCCGCATTGGAAACAGGCCGGGTTTGCCCAGTCCAGCGTGTTGGAGGCTGGGCTGTTGCTGTTGCGCGCAGGCGAGCCCAACCTGTCAGAACGGTTCCTGACGCATCTGGTGGAAAGTCTGGACCAGACCGAAGCGATGCAGCTGGGCGATCTGGTGCTGGAACTGAACGAGCCACATCTGGCCGTAATGATCGCCAAGCGCGCGGCGACAACCGGAGTGGTGGTGCCCGCGGCCTATTATCCGGTGCATCCGGTCGCCGATATGGGCCTGCCCATGGCCAAAGAGATGACGCTGGCCATTGCCCGCCGCGAGAGCGAGTTTGACCCGGTCGTGATCAGTGGTGCCGGGGCACGCGGGCTGATGCAGGTGATGCCAGCCACCGCCAAGCTGGTGGCGCAGGATCTTGGTATTCTCGGGGGTCACAAAACCGGGCGCTTGACCTCGGACTGGCAATACAACGCCAAACTGGGGGCGAATTACCTCGCAACACTGGCCGAGGATTTCAACGGCAACGTCGTGATGATGGCTGCGGGCTATAACGCGGGGCCGCGCCGGCCGATCTCGTGGATGGAGCGATACGGTGATCCCCGAACGGGCGAAGTGGACGTGGTTGACTGGATTGAGACCATTCCGTTCAAGGAAACCCGCAACTACGTGATGCGTGTTGCCGAAAGCCTGCCGGTCTATCGCGCACGTCTGGGTCAGGCTCCTTTGCCGGTTCCGTTCTCGAAAGAGCTAACCGGCACGACCCTTTCGTCTTTCGCGCCATAGGGTGAAAAGGCCCGCCGCCACAACCAGCCCTGCCCCGGCAATCACTGCCGGACGCAGGGTTTCGTTGAAGATTGTAATGCCAAGGATCGCACTCCAGACCAGATGGAAATAGGCGAAGGGTTGCACCGCGCTGGCCTCGGCCATCTCATAACATTTGATCAGCAGCCAATGCCCCAAAGCTCCGGTCACGCAAAGCAGCGCCATCCAGAACCAATCGGCACGGGCCATGGGTTCCCAGAACCAGACCCCGACACAGGTCATCGCAACGGCACCGGCGACACCGGTCCAGAAAAAGCTCGTTGCGGTGCTGTCCTGTCGCGCCACATAGCGGGTGAGCAAGCCGTAGATCGCAAACATCAGGGCCGAGATCAGCGGGATCACGGCCCACGGGTTGAACACGCCCACACCGGGCTGCAGGATGATCAGAACCCCCACACAGCCGACCCCGATGGCGGACCATCGACGCCAGCCAACCTTTTCGCCCAGTATCGGCCCGCTCAGCGCGGCAATGAGCAAGGGGTAACAGATGAAAACCGCCTGACTTTCGATCAGCCCGAGGATTGTAAAGCCATAGACGGCCACGCAAATCTCACCCGCCAGCAGCAGCCCCCGCAACACCTGAAGCCCAAGCTGACGCGTATGCGACGCCGCACGCAACCCACCCGGGGCCCGCGCGGCCAGAGCGATGACAAAGGCTGCAAAGAACCAGTACCGGATCATGACCACCATATAGGTGTTATAGGTGCCCGCCAGATGGCGCGAGATGCCATCCTGCAAAGCAAACACAATTGTGGCCCCGATCATCAGGGCAATCCCCGCGTTCACATTGTTTGTCTGGTTCATGCCCGCACGGCCCGTGTCATATGCCGCTTTCGGCCAAAGCCGGGGCTGCGGGTGACGGTGAAACCGGCCTCGGCCAGACCGCGCCGCACAAACCCGGCGGCCGTATAGGTCGCAGCTGTTCCGCCGCTGACGGTATGATCCGCAACCTGCTGCATCAGCTCCGCGCCCCACAATTCGGGATTCTTCGCCGGGGAAAACCCATCCAGAAACCACCCATCGGCAACGCCGTTCCAGCGCGGCAATGTCTGCCGGGCATCGCCCTGAACCATCTCGAACTGCAGTGTTTCGAGCGTACAGGCCGCACCTGTCCAATGCGCAAGAAACCGATCAGCCCATGGCGCCAGTTCAGGAAAACACGCCAGCGCGCGCGCCATGTCATCGGGTGCCATCGGGTAGGCCTCGAAACTCGTAAAGTGCAGGGGCGTGGTCTGGCCCGATGCCTCCCATGCGGACCAGGCCGTCAGCAGATTCAAACCGGTGCCAAAACCCAGCTCGGCAATGCGGAACCCCGGCACAAACCGTGCAGGCAGATCATTGCCCGCCAGAAACACATGCCGGGTCTCCTCCAACCCGTTCTGCAACGAGTAATAGGGATCATCAAACTGGCCCGAGACCGGGATCTGATCCTCGGTCCATGTCAATTTGGCACGCTGGTTTGCCATCGGGGAATCCTGTAGCTAAGCGGCGCGACACTGAACAAGGAAAAGGGGATTGGCAATGGTCGATGTAACAGTGCGTGGTGCCGGGATTTTCGGCCTGTCCATTGCCTGGACCTGCGCCCGGCGCGGCGCAAAGGTGCAGGTCGTCGACCCCTTTGGCCCCGGTGCCGGGTCCAGCGGCGGGTTGGTGGGCGCGCTGGCCCCGCATGTGCCCGAAAACTGGAACGCCAAGAAAGCCTTTCAATTCGAAAGCCTGATCATGGCCGAGCCGTTCTGGACGCAGGTCGAAGCGACAGGAGGTGTGTCGCCCGGATATGCACGACTGGGACGGCTGCAACCGATCACGGATGCGCGTGGGTTGGAACTGGCGCGGGCACGGGAAAAGACGGCGGCCGAGCTTTGGCAGGGGCGCGCTGATTGGCGTGTCATGGCCACAGATCAGATCGGAGCATGGTGTCCGCCCAGCCCGACAGGGTTTGTTATTCTTGATACGCTCAGCGCCCGAATGCATCCCCGGCGTGCCTGTGCAGCTCTGGTTGCAGCACTTGCCGTGATGGGGATCGACATCGTCCCCGGGGCACCGGACAAAGGACAGGTGGTTCACGCCACCGGGCTTGCGGGGCTGCAAGAGCTCAGCACAGCATTTGGCAAAACCGTTGGCAACGGCGTCAAAGGGCAAGCGGCCCTGCTGCGCTTTGATGCTGGTGTGGCCCCTCAGATCTTCGCAGATGCGGTTCACATCGTGCCCCATGCCGATGGGACTCTGGCCATTGGTTCAACCTCCGAACGTGACTATGAAGACCCCACCAGCACCGATACCGCGCTTGACGACGTGCTGGACCGCGCCATGCGCGCGGTTCCCTTGCTGCACGGGGCTGAGGTTATTGAACGCTGGGCAGGTGTCCGGCCGCGCAGCAAAAGTCGCGCGCCGATGCTGGGGGTACATCCGTTTCACAAAGGACAGTTTATCGCCAATGGCGGCTTCAAAATCGGCTTTGGCATGGCCCCGAAAATAGCCGAGGTTATGGCAGATCTGATCCTTGAGGGGCACGATACGATCCCGGCGGATTTCTTGCCTCGGGCCTCACTCTGACCGCGGCACTGCATGGGCTGCCATGCATTGCCGGCCATCCGGGCCACGCACCCAAAGGTCGTGCCCGTTCCGGCACAAGGTCGCCGTTTCGAAATGCATCAGCGCGGAAGATGCCCGAAACGAGAACTCGGCCAATGGTCCCATATGCTCAACCGCGAACAGCATGAGCATCTGGGCGAGCAAAGGTCCGTGAACAACCAGACCCGAATAACCTTCAACATCGCGGGCATAGTCAAGATCGTAATGGATGCGGTGCCCATTGAAGGTCAGCGCCGAATAGCGAAACAGCAAGGTCGTGTCGAACGCAACCGCGCGCTGATCCTCTGCATCCAACCGCGCAACCGGCGGCTCTGGCGGGGGCACGTTGGCCGAGGGGGCTTGGCGATACACCAGATCCTGCCATTCGGTCAGACACAGCGCGCCGTTCTGCGAGACCTCATGACGCAAGGTGACAAATCCCAATGGTCCGGTTCGCCCGGCCTTTGAGGTCACGCTTTCCCTGACCGAACATCGCTCGGCCGCAACACCTGCAATGAGGGGCTGGCGAAACTGCAGCCGCCCGGCGGCCCACATGCGCCGGGGCAAGCCCATATCGGGGATCAGGCTATCACCCACTTGCGGATGCCCGTCACGCCCCAGTTCACCGGGTGCGCGGGGTGACCAGAAGTAAAGCTGATGGAAGAACGGCGGTAAGGGCGATCCGGCTGCAACCGATGGCTCCTGCCCCAGCGTCACCTGCAGCGCAGCGGCGCGGGCGGGGTCCAGTATATCGGCCCGAAACTCTCGCGGATGTTCATCAGCCATAAAAGCAGCTTATGCGTTGTGGCGGCCGCCAGCAAGCGGGGCTGGCTCATATCCCGGCTTCGGCCCGCAACTTCTGCATCAGGTTTTGCAGGTTCCGCTCATAACGGTCATTGGCCAGCCGCCCGTCTGCTTCGAACTCGTTGGCGCTGTCCGACAGGTGAATCTCGGGGCCCGGCAGAATACGCGGCTGAAACGGAACCATGTAAGACCGCAGGATCATCTGGGCGCGCTCGCCGCCCGCACGCCCTGCCGCCGAAGACATCACCGCCAGCGGCTTGTCCATCCAGGGTTTCCCATCCGTTCGGCTGACCCAATCCAGCGCGTTTTTCAGAACGCCCGAAGGCCCCTTGTTGTATTCCGGGGTCGAGATGATCACCGCATGGGCCTGCGCGATCTGGTCCGCGAGGGTTTGCACCACTTCGGGGATACCTTCTGCATCTTCCAGATCACCGTCATACAGCGGCAGTTTCAGGTCAGCTTCGATATAGGTGCCAGGCGCAAACAGGCGCGCGGCCTCACGCAACAATTTGCGATTGGTCGCATTCTTGCGCAACGAGCCAGAAAGGCCCAACAGGATTGAATCGGACATGCGTCAACTCCGTTGCTGTGTGTCAGTCATAGATGACCCGCAGCCGCACCGGATCAAAGCCCCGGGCGCGCGCAGGCCATGTGCGGAAAAAGGGCACCCGCAGGTGCCCCGGACTATTATGCGTTTCCGTTGGGGATAATCTCGATATCGACCCGGCGGTTCCGGGCCCGCCCTTCGGGCGTCAGGTTCGAGGCCGCCGGGCGATTTTCACCCAGACCAATCGTGCTGAGGCGCGCACCGTTCACACCATTTGCCTGCAAAATATCCGCGACCGAACGCGCGCGCCGCTCGGACAGGCCCTGATTATAGGATGCCTCGCCCGTGCTGTCTGTGTGGCCGATGACCTGTACGCTTGAGTTGGGATAACGCACCAGGTTCTGCCCCACCCGGACCAGATCCGCCCGCAGCGCCGGGTTCACGGTCGAGCTGTCGGTGGCAAAAGTTATGTCATTCGGCACGGTGACGATCAGGCGATCCCCGGCATTTGTGATGATGATCCCGTCATTGGCCAGCTGCTGGCGCAGCTCAGCCGCCTGCCGGTCCAGCTGATTGCCGATCACGCCGCCCCCGGCAGCCCCGATGGCCCCCCCGGCCAGAGCCCCAAGCAACGGGTCAGAGTCATTTGCAATCGCGCCAACACCGGCCCCGATCAGCCCCCCCAGCAGCGCACCCTGTTTGGCGTTCTGATTGGGGTCTGCTGGCAGATTGAGAGTACCCGGATCGGCACAGGCACCAAGAAACAGGGCCGAGCACAATCCGACCGTTAAAACACTTCTGGAAATCGTCATGGAATCACCTTCTGCTCCGATACCCGTTCTCCGGGTTCGTTTCGTTCTGCCCAGTATAACACGGCGGCGATGAAGGGCCTCAAGCAACAAATGAGTGAGATCGGCAAATACCCGCCACTCAGGCCGCCCCGGCAGAGGTGTCCCACGGGTTTTGTTCTTGCCAGATTGCGCGCAACGGCCCGCCCTGGCCGCAAAAGTGATCCTCGGTCATCTCGCACGCCCAGATCCGGTCTGTTCGGAAATGGCGGAACCCGTTTCGCAACTCGCACCACGCAACCAGCATCGTGCACTCGATATGGTAAATCAGTGCAACGGGTCGGACTGTGCGCTGCGTGCGTGCGCCTTCGGCGTTCACATAGGTGATGTGTATCTTGCGCTCGGCCCGGATTGCCTCGCGATAGTTCACAACCTGCACACACCCCTTTGCAGGATCATCCATCGGCGCCCCCCATGGCGCAACCTGCAGCCAGTCAGCCGGGGCGCGCAGTGCTTCGATCTTGCGACAGACACGATCCGCAGCCTGCTGTAACGTACTGTCGCCGGTTCGGGCCAGCATCGACAGGCCAACCCACAGCGCCTCAACTTCTTCGGCATCAAAGTTCAGCGGCGGCAGATCATAGCCACGCCGCATCAGGTAACCCACCCCTGCCTCACCCTCGATCGGCGTCCGCTGCGCCTGCAACGCCGCGATGTCGCGATAAACAGTGCGCACCGATACTTCGAGCTTGGCCGCCAGTGCTTCGGCCGTAACGGGCATCTCTGCAGCGCGCAAAATCTGGATAATTTCAAACAGGCGGGTCGAACGACGCATCAAGGTCTCCTTGCGATCTGCTGACAGCTTAACACACACCCCTGACAGGGTGGTGTCAGTAGTGCTGGGCAACAATCAGGCCCTCACGAAACAGGAGAAACCCGATGCCAAGCCGCGACCACCATGTGATGATGACCCTGCAACTGGGCCGCTGGTCTCAGCATCAGGCCTTGCGCAGGTTCAGGATCGAACGCGCAGCCATCCACACGTGCAAATCCATGCGTCCCGTCAAGCGCACCAGACGTTTTTCTCTGGGCAATCTAAAGATATTGTGGGCCAGCAGCGCCTGAGCTCAGAACGTCGCGGGCGCGCGGAATTTCATCGAAACCCCGCCTTCGGGGTTCTTGAGCCGCAATTCTTCCGAATGCAGCATCAGCCGTGGGAACGCACGCGCCGGGCCTTCCGCGTAAAACGGATCGCCCAGGATCGGAGAGCCCAGCGCCTGCATGTGAACACGCAGCTGATGCGACCGCCCGGTTTTCGGGAACAGGCGTATCCGCGTGGTCTCGCCTTCATATTTGACAACCCGCCAGTCGGTGATGGCTGATTTGCCTGTCTCATGACACACCATCTGACGCGGGCGATTGGGCCAATCGACGATCAGCGGCAGATCAACCGTGCCCGTCTTTGCCTCGACCCGGCCCCAGACACGCGCGATATAGGTCTTGCGGGTCTGGCGGTTTTCGAACTGCAGCCCCAGATGCCGCTGCGCATGCGGCGTCTGTGCAAAGACCATCACGCCTGACGTATCCCGATCCAGCCGATGCACCAGCAATGCCTGCGGAAACGCCGCCTGCACGCGGGTCAGCAGGCAATCGGCCAGATGTTCCCCACGCCCCGGAACCGACAGCAAGCCCGCAGGTTTGTTCACAACAATCAACTGTGTGTCTTCAAACAGCACGTCCAGAGGCGTGTTGGGGGGATCATAGGTATCGCTCATGCGGGCATGCCTATCCCAGCCCGCGACCTCCCGCAACGTCGTCCTTGCGCAGTTGATCCGGTTCCGCAACTGTCTGAACCACAGATCAAGGAGGCAACATGCACCCGACCATCAAACGCATGCAAGAGGTCGTCGCGAAAGGCGATGAAACCCTCATCCGTGAACTGCTGGCAGAAGATGTAAGGTTCTCGCCCCCAACATATTACAGCACCTGGACCGGACGTGAACCCGTGACTGCGCTGCTGGCTCATGTGGGGCAGGTGTTTTCAGATTTCCGCTATCGCAGGATCATGGGCAGTGGCACTGATTGGGCGCTGGAGTTTCAGTGCAAGGTGGGCGCTCTGGACGCGGTCGGGGCAGACCTGATCACTTTGAATGATGAGGGGTTGTTCAAGAATTCGAGGTCGTCATGCGCCCCCACAAAACTGTCGGCGCATTGCGCGAGGCGATGCTGGCACGCGTGATGAAAGATGCCCGTTTTCTGGAATTCAAGGACGCGCTCAGTTGATCAGGCCCGGGATCGAACCTGTCGGATCATCGGGATCGAATATACAACCAACCCAGCCCAGATCAGCGGAAATGCGATCATTCTTGCCTGATCTACACGCTCTCCAAACAGGGTAATGGCAGTGATAAAAATCATGGTCGGCGCGATGTATTGCAGGATACCCATGGTGGAGAGCCTTACCAGCTTGGCCCCGTTTGCATAAATCAACAGAGGCACGGCAGTCACGATACCTGCACCAGCCAAAAGCAATGTATCCGATGCAGCCGCGCCAAAATGGCCATCGCCGTTGGCTTCAAGCCAGACCACATAAACCAATGCTGGAATCAGCAGGATCAGCACTTCAAGCAGAAAGCCCTGATTGGGGCCAATCGGCAAAGATCGCTTGAAAAAGGCGTAAAAACCCCAACTGACCATCAAAGCCAACGCAACCCAGGGCAAACTCCCAGCCTGAAACACCAGCACCAACACGCCCGAAGCCGCCAGCCCGATCGCAATCAACTGCGTCCGGTTCAACGGTTCGCGCAGCAATACAGCGCCCAGCGCGATACTGAACAATGGATTGATATAATACCCCAGCGCCGCATCCAGCGCATGCCCTGACGCGATCGCCCAGACATAAATCGCCCAGTTCACCGAAATCAAAGCCGCCGTTATCGCCGCCATGCCCAACATCTTCGGATTGCGCAGCGCCGCCTTCAGATCACCCGTTCGGCCAAGCAGTACAAGCAACAGCCCGGCAACCGGCACTGACCAGATGACGCGATGTGCAACGATCTCAACCGCCCCGACATGTGCAATCGCCTTCATATAAAGCGGCAAAAAACCCCACAGCACATAGGCCGTAACCGCCAGAACCAACCCTTTGGGCGTATCTGCGTTCCGGTCAATGGGGGTGCTGGCAGCCATGACACATCTCCGATTGGCAACGCTTTTTTCTAAGGCAGCGTGGCGGCAGCAGAAAACCGTCTATTCTGTTGGATTGGGCATCACGGTTTTTGATGGATAACAACCGCTGGCGTCTGTCTGTAGCCGGGTTACATGCGAGGCTCTGCCTCGCGCTCCGGGATATTTTGGGCCAGATGAAGCAAGGGATCCTCACTTCATCTGGCTGTAAATATCCCGGGGGAGGCGCGGTTTACCGCGGCGGGGGCAGCGCCCCCAAGACACCGACCTGTCAGATTCTGACCCGCTCTGATTTCGGGTCATACATTGGTTTCAACGACGCTTCCGCTTTGACCTTCACCCCACACACGTCGATCTCGTAGGTCGACGCCAGAACATCTGAAGCCGTCTCACCTTCGCAGGGAACATATCCCAGCCCGATCGCGCCACCCAAGTGATGACCATAGGCACCCGAAGCAAGATATCCGACATATTCCCCATCCCGCAGGATTGGTTCGTTGTGATAGAGCAGCGGCTCTGGATCAGTCAGTCTGAACTGGAGCATGCGGCTTTGGGGTCCGGTTTCCTTTCGCCTCAAGACAGCATCCCGACCAATGAAGTCCGGCTTGTCCGTCTTTACGGCAAATCCCAGCCCGGCATCGATGACATGATCTTCGCACGTGATATCGTGGCCAAAATGGCGGAACCCTTTTTCGATCCGGCAGGTGTCCATCATGTGCATACCGCACAGCTTCAACCCCATGTCCTGCCCTGCCTCATAGAGCGTCTCAAACACGTGCCCGGCCATGTCTGATGAGACATAAACCTCCCAACCAAGTTCGCCCACATAGGTGACCCGGTGCACGCGGGCAAGGCCCATACCGATCTCGATCTCTTGTGCTGTGCCAAAGGGATTCACAGCGTTGGTAAAGTCATTCGGCGATACAGCTTCCAGCAAAGCGCGCGATTGCGGCCCCATGACAGCCAATGTTGCCTCAGCTGCGGTGACATCGGTGATTGTGACGTTGAAATCGCCCCTATGGCGTTCCATCCAGACCTGATCGTGATAGCGCGTTGCCGCCGGAGTAACGACCAGATAGATGTTGCCGGCAAGCCGGGTGATCGTGACATCGGCCTCGATCCCGCCCCGACGGTTCAGGAATTGGGAGTAGACGATCTTGCCCACCGGAACGTCATACTCACCACCCGCGATATAGTTCAGATAGCGGGTCGCGTCCGGGCCTTCGACGCGCAGTTTGCCGAAGGACGACATGTCGTACATGCCGACATTCTGGCGGATTGCCATATGTTCTTCGCGGACGTTTTCAAAGAAGTTCTGGCGCTTCCAGGAATACTGATATTCGGCCGTTTGATTGTCGCGGGCGAACCAGTTTGCGCGCTCCCACCCTGCCAATTCGCCAAAGACCGCCCCTTGCTGTTTCAGATGATAATGGAGCGGAGTCCGCCGGACCCCGCGCGCCGTGTCCTTTTGTTTGAACGGAAAGTGGTCTTTGTAGAGCAGACCCAGTGTTTCGGTGGAGCGCTCGTAAAGGTAGCTCTTGTTGCTCTGGAACGGCTGCATGCGGCTGATATCCACATCGCCCAGGTCAAAAGGTTTGTCACCGGTATCCATCCATTCGGCCAGCGCCATCCCGGCCCCGCCCGCAGACTGGATGCCAATCGAGTTAAAACCAGCAGCCACCCAGAAATTATCCAGCTCGGGCGCCAGTCCCAGATGATAGGCGTCGTCCGGGGTGAAACTTTCGGGACCATTGAAAAAGGTATGGATGCCTGCCTCGGCCAGAAGAGGCATACGTTCGACTGCTTTTTCGAGGATCGGCTCGAAGTGGTCGAAATCTTCGGGCAACTGATCGAATTCAAAATCTTTCGGGATACCGTCACTGGCCCATGGTTTTGCCACCGGTTCAAACGCGCCCAACAGGATTTTTCCTGCGTCTTCTTTGTAATAGGCGTATTCGTCCGGAACACGCAGCACAGGCAGCTGTGTCATACCGTCGATATTCTCGGTGACGATATAGAAGTGCTCGCACGCCTGCAGCGGAACACTGACATCGGCCATCTTGCCAATTTCGCGCCCCCACATACCGCCGCAATTAACAACCATGTCACACGCGATATGGCCTGAGGCAGTTCCATCATCAGATGCCCAATCGACCCCCGTTACCACGCGACCCTCTTTGGTGATCCCTGTGACCTTGGTGCGCTCTTTGATCAAAGCCCCCCGCTGGCGCGCCCCTTTGGCCAGCGCCAATGCGATATTGGCCGGATCACCCTGCCCGTCCAGCGGCAGGTATACCGCACCGGTCACACCTTCGAGGTTGATATGCGGATAAAGGTCCTGCACGCGCTCGTTCGAGATCTCTTCGACCTCAACCCCGAAAGCGCGGGCCATTGCGGCCTGGCGATAGATCTCTTCCCGGCGTTCCTCGGTCAGCGCAACAGTGATTGACCCGCAACGTTTAAAGCCGGTGGCGACGCCGGTTTCCTCTTCCAGAGCGCCGTAAAGCTCCTGACTGTATTTTGCCAGCTTGGTCATATTTGCAGTGGCGCGCAGTTGCGCAATCAGCCCGGCTGCATGCCATGTAGTGCCGCTGGTCAGTTGCTTGCGCTCAAGCAGCACCACATCTTGCCAGCCCTTCTTTGTCAGATGATAGGCGACCGAGCATCCGATGACACCGCCGCCAATAATGACCACACGGGCCTTGGTGGGAAGATCAACCATAAAGACGTCTCCGAATTCTTGCTCTGTCCTGATTGGCATGGAATGGCGACAGGAAACCCATCAAAAACGTCACGGTATCCGCAATAATCACCGATCCGAAACTTGTCGCCTCTCCCGCCGCAGCACAAACGGCGTGATGCCGAAAAACCTCTTGTAGACCGACGAGAAACCATTGGGAAAGCCGCAGGCCAGGCCGATCTCGCGCACGCTCATCGTGGTGTTCAGCAACAGGTTGTTTGCCTTGGCAAGCCGCATCTCCCGGTAAAAACCGTTGGGGGTGGTCCCGAAACATGACCTGAACTTGCGTTCAAGCGAGCGGTTAGACAGGTTCAGAGCATCAACGATCCGGTTGATCGGCAACGGCTCTTCAATGTTGTCCTGCATCAGCTTGATACACTGATCCAGTTTGGCATCGCCCGTTGAGGTGTTCATCGCGCCAGAGAAAGGCTGCATTGACGAGAAATCGCGGATGTTTTCGTGCAGCATGATATCGGCAACCGTCATCTTGGCCGCCCCGGAAATGTGCCAGCCAATCACAGCCAAGGCGATATCGGTTGTTGCCCCCATGCCTGCGCAGGTCACGACCGCACCACGCGCCGTGGCAATGGACAGCTTGGCCTCAAAGCGCGCACCCCGTTCCCTCAGGAAAAAAGCGTTTTCCCAATGCGTTGCCATATCATCGGTGCCTTGTTCATCGATATACCGGCTTGCCGCCTCGGACAACAAAAACACCTTTGCGTCGCGATAGGTATAGTCTGAAACGATGCGCCCAAGGGACAGGTCCGGGTGATCCGGATCGGAATTGCCGATCACGAACAGATATTCTGCCTCGGGCTGCCCGGATACGGCTTTGGTCGGCACGGTGGCACCACTGCTGCTTTCGATCGGGCCGCCCCTGATCGAGCGATAGGTGAAAGTAAATGGCGGGCTGGCGCAAACGCGGTTGGCGACACGCAGAACATCGACCAGAGAGGCCAGTTCCAGCAGGACAAATCCCGGCGTTACCAGAATATCGAAATGCGTAGGGCGCTTTATGCCTGAGACGTCATCGGGCTTTGAGGTCGCAACCATCGCGCGCTCCTGGAACGATACGGTGGCCTGCATCCCGCAGCGCCCGGGCCAGAGTTTCGATGTGATCCGGACCAACCTCGCAACACCCGCCTACAATCGTTGCCCCCTGCGCCACCCATTGCATCGCATGTGCGGCATAGGCGGCGGGGCCCAGATCATGGCGTTGCTCCAGCACATCAACCGTTGGGGCCTCGGTCAAAAACGCGTCTGCTATATGGCTGAAACCATTTGCGTAGGCCCCAAAGGGACGACCCATAAGGGCAATGACATCCAGCGCAGCCGGTATCGCTTCGGGTTTGCTGCAGTTGATCAGCACAGCCGCAACATCGAAACGCGCGATCAAGGGCTGGATGTCCGCAAGACGCTCGCCCGAGCGCAGGCGGGTGCCGTCTTCATCATTGACGCTCACGGCCAGCCAAACCGGCTTGCCACAATTGGCAGTGCCCCGCAGCGCGCCTTCGCCCTCCAGCACGGATGAAACGGTTTCGATCAGAAACAGATCGACGCGATCCGCCATCAGTTGAACCAGTTCAGAAAATCGGGCGGCGGCCTCGTCCGGATCAGGCTTCAGATCGGGGCGATACGAGGCCAGAACCGGACCCAAAGCGCCCGCAATCTGCCCCTCAGACCCCACGCAGGCGCGTTCGGCCTGAGACAGGGCCGCATCAACCAGTGAGGCCAGCTTATCCTCCATCCCGATCCGCCGCAGGCGCGACCGGTGCAAAGCATAGGTATTCGTTGTCGCAACCGTCGCGCCACGCCTGAAATAATCGGCATGTACATCGCCAACCAGATCAGGCCGATCCATCATCACCTGCGTTGACCACAAAGGCGTTGGCTGATCACCACTGCGTTTGACCAGCTCCTGCCCTATGGAACCGTCCAGAAGGGTTATGTCAGCCATTGGAAACCTCCTTGGGGAACCGGGCCACATGGCCCCGGAAAACTTGAGACTGAAAGCAGTTCAGCGCCTTTGCCGTGTTAGCACCTTCCGCGCATAAAAGAAGCCTCAAGATATTCCAGAGATCACATCGCTTGGCCCGTTCGGGCATATTGAGGTTGATCAGGCCCTGAGCCTTTCATTCTCCGGGTCCCACAAAGGTTGATCTTCCTGCACCACTGCCGCGCATTTTTGACCGTAGATTTCAACCTCCAACGCAGTGCCCGGGTTTGCCAGTTCGGCCTTGATCATACCCAGCGCGATGGACTGGCCGACGCGGTAGCCCCACGCGCCCGAGGTCGTTTCACCCACGATCTCACCATTGTGCCAGATGCAGGACATGTAGGGCGCGTCGCAATCACCGGCGTCAACGGTCAGCGTGACAAAGGATTTTTGCACGCCCTGCTGCTTCTCGTTCAGGATCGCAGCCTTGCCGGGGAAGTCTTGCGGCTTGTCCAGCTTGACGAACCGCTCCAACCCGCCTTCCAGCAGCGAGTAATCGGTCGACAGATCACCCTTCCATGCACGATATCCTTTCTCGATACGCAGTGAGTTCAACGCGTACATTCCAAAGGGCTTGGCCCCTGCGTCGATGATCGCGTCGTAGATCGCGGGCATATGCTCGTTCAGGGCATGAACTTCCCAACCCAGCTCTCCGGCGAAAGAGACGCGGATCAGGTGGGCAGGCTGCCCTGCGACGGTTGCCGCCTGATGGGTCAGCCACCCCAGTGACAGATCGGCATCCGTCAGGTCTGACAAAATCTGGCGTGAACTGGGGCCGGTGACGATCAGCGTGTCCCGCGTGGTGGTGACGTCTTCGACGCTGACATCAGCCGGCATCGCAGCCAACAGAATATCACGGTCGTGCCATTGTGCGGTGGC
This sequence comes from Rhodobacteraceae bacterium KLH11, assembly GCA_000158135.1. Taxonomy (GTDB): domain Bacteria; phylum Pseudomonadota; class Alphaproteobacteria; order Rhodobacterales; family Rhodobacteraceae; genus Ruegeria. The sequence goes on along the minus strand of DS999531.1, from coordinate 1,724,123 downwards.
GGCGGTGATCATCACGAACGCATCCTCGGCCAGACGCAGGCAGGACATTTCGGTCAGGATGCGGCCCCGGTCGTCAGAGATATAGACCAGATTGATGCGCCCGATCTTGGGCAAGCCACCCGTGACCAGCCCGCGCAACGCCTCAGCCGCGCCGTCCCCCGTGACCATGAAACGCGAGAACCCCGGCAAATCCAGCACGCCACAATGGTCGCGAACGGCCTCGCATTCTTCCCTGATGCGCTGTTCCCATGGGCCCGAACGCCCCCACGTATGCGTCGCATCCAGCGACGTGTCATCACCCGGCTTCGCAAACCAATTGGCACGCTCCCAGCCGTTATAAGCGCCCATGACACCGCCCAACTCTTTGACTTTGGCATGGACCGGCGAAAGCTTCTTGTCACGCGCAGCAGGCCATTCGTGATGCGGGAAGTGCATGGCGTATTCATTGCCATAAACCTCCATGCCCTTCTGGTTGCAGTAGTCCTGATCGGTGTAATCGGTGTAGCGACGCGGATCGACCGCCCACATGTCCCACTCGGTCACGCCATCGACGATCCATTCGGCCAGTACCTTGCCCGCGCCGCCACCCTGCGCGATGCCAAAGGTAAAGGTATGCGCCTCAAACGCGTTTGTCACACCGGGCATCGGGCCGATCAGCGGCAACCCGTCCGGCGCGTAGGGGATCGGCCCGTTGATGACACGGCCCACGCCCGAGGTCGCCATCAGCGGCACCCGTTCCATCGCATCGGTGATGATGTCTTCAATCCGGTCAAGGTCGTCGTTCCACAGCTGAAAGCTGAAATCCTCGGGCATCGGGTCATCCCCGGTCATCCAATGGCCCTTGCAGTTGGGCTCATAGGGGCCAAGGTTGAAACCGTTCTTTTCCTGCCGCAGGTAGTACGAGATATCCACGTCGCGCAGCAGCGGCAGCTTGCCGCCGTTTTCTTTGGACCATGCTTCGATTTCAGGAATCTCATCGGTCAGCAGGTACTGATGGCTCATCACCATTGCAGGCACTGTGCGCCCGCCATACGGCTTGAACCATTCCCCGACGCGCTGCGCGTAGTAACCGGCAGCATTAACCACATAGTCACAGGCGATATCGCCCTTTTCGGTGTGAACGGTCCACGTGCCATCCTCGTGCTGCGTAACATCGGTTGCCGGGCAGAAGCGGATAATCTTCTGGCCCAGATCGCGCGCACCCTTGGCCAGCGCCTGTGTCAACTGCGCCGGGTCGATATCCCCATCCGTGGGGTCGTACAGAACGCCTTCAAGGTCATGGGTTTCAAGAAACGGATAGCGCGCCTTCGCCTCTTCCGGGCTCCACATCTCCATCGGGATACCCTGATAGCGACCCATCGCCAGAGCGCGCTGGAATTCCTGCATTCGTTCCTTGCTATGCGCCAGACGGATCGAACCCGAAACGTGGTAGTTCATCGGATAGTCGACCTCATCCGCAAGGCGCGAGTACAGCTCGGTCGAATAGCGCTGCATGTTCATGATCGCCCACGAGGTCGAGAAGGTCGGAACATTGCCAGCGGCATGCCATGTCGACCCGGCGGTCAGCTCGTTCTTTTCCAGAAGAACGCAATCGGTCCAGCCCTTCTTGGCCAGATGATACAGCGAGGATGCCCCCACCACACCACCACCGATGATAACCACGCGGGCCTTTGTCGGAAAATCACTCATTGGTCTTGATCCCTGTTACTGTGCCCGCTGGGGCAGATCGTCCTGAATGTCGTAGTAGTCGCCCTTGTCGGCGACAAAGATGTGCTGGGCGAGTTTCAGCCCGGTGGGTTCATCCAATGAGCCCACGGAGACTGCGATCGTGTCCTCGTCATCGTGCTGCCAGAAAAGGAATGAGCCGCAGGCCTTGCAAAACCCGCGCCGGGCAATATCAGAGGCGCGATACCAGCCAAGCGTTTCGCTGGTCGTGAAACCGAGATTGTCCTGATGGGTCACACACGATGCCCACAAATGCCCCGACTGCCTGCGGCACTGTCCGCAATGGCAGGCATTGGGGGGCTCAAGATCTCCGTTCACGGTGAAGGCAACGCTGCCGCACAGGCAGGACCCGGTATGCATGTCATTATCCCCTTGCTGTGGGCGGTGTGCTGGTGCCCAGCAACACGCCATAGATGATGAAACAACTGGCCATGACCCGCCGCACCCAGATGTTGAAAACAGCGCCCAGCGCGGCTTTGCCCATGACCGCTCCCAACAGGGTAAAGCCGGTATAGCTGAGCGTGGTGATGATCAGCGCGGTGGGCATGATGACCGACATCTGCTGCCAGATCGGCACATCTGGCTGAACAAACTGCGAAAACGCGGCAAGATAACCGGCGACGCTTTTCGGATTGATGGTCGCGATAGCAAGCGCATGCAGATAGATATGGTGTGCAGGGCGTTCCGATACCGGGGCCGGTTTGGAAGCGTTCATCCACCCACGCACCCCCATCCAGATCAGAAAACCGGCGCCGACCAACTTGGCGATGAAGAACCCGGCAGGTGAGGCCGCGATCAGCGCCGTCACACCCAATGCAGACAGGATCAGGAACGCGCTTGCCTGCGTCAGAATCGCCAGAACGCCCAGCATCGCCCTTGGAAACCGCAAGCTCATCCCGTTCGAGATACAGTTGACCGCGTTCGGCCCGGGCGTCGTGACAAACACCACCCAGAACAGCGCGAATATGGTCCAGGCCTCGAAACTCATCAATACACCGGCGGCGCGATGACCCAGACCGCAACGGCGGGCTCATCATAAGGGTTCGACCATTGATAGGGCTCGTGTTTGATGCGGAAACTGTCTCCGGGGCCGACCTGAAAGCTGCGCCCGCCAATAGTCAGGTCAAGGCGGCCCGAAATCATATAGCCAACTTCCTGCGTTGGCCGGTTGGCCGGGGTTTGCATTTGAGAGTGCGGCTTGAACGTCGAATGCACCATTTCAAAATCATCGGTCAGATCGGGCGAGAGCAGTTCTTCAATCAGCCCTTCTTCACCCGATCCCATCGGGCGGCGCGATCCGGCGCGCACGACATAGCCCTGCTCTTCCGCCGGGGCTGCGGAATGAGCAAACAGCATCGACATGGGCACGCCCAGACATTCCGCAATCTGGCGCAGATCCGAGATCGAGGGGGCGGACATGTCCCGCTCAACCTGACTGAGCCATCCGACCGAACGCCCCAGCTTTGCCGCGATCTCGGTCAATGTCAGCCCGCGCGCCTTGCGCAATGCCCGTAAATCGGCACCCAGCGTAGCTTTGTGGGGGGTCTCGCTGTTCAACATCCGCTCCGAGTCGATATGAAAATTCCACTTCTTTTTTCACGGTGACTCAAATTGGTGAAATTTCCAAGCATTTTTTCACTTGGAAAATAATTCAGGACAAGTATGCAGAGCCCATGTGGATTGCCGTCATCTATGTCTGGGCCATCAACCTGTTGACGTTGCTGGCCTTTGGCTGGGACAAGATGAATGCGCGCCGGAAACGGCGACGTGTTCCTGAAAAGCGCCTGTTGTGGCTGGCAATGCTGGGCGGCAGCCCTGCTGCGTTACTTGGCCGTTGGATTTTCGGCCACAAGACACGCAAGCGCGGATTCTCGATCTGGCTTTATTCAATTGTCGGAATTCAGGTCGGGCTTGGATATCTGGTTATATCACAGGGCCTTATCGCGCTGCTGCAGTAGTTTGAGGTTCTAACGCGCGAACACATCCGCAAGAATCGCGCCAAGCGCAGCGGCATCACCCGCGCCAAAGGCATCGGGTTTATCACTGTCAATGTCGAACACACCGATCACGTCTCGCGCTGCATTGTGCACAGGCAAAACCAGTTCAGATCGGGTTGAAGACGCACACGCGATATGGCCCGGGAAGGCGTCAACATCCGGGACCAGTTGCACCTGCCCCGTCCGTGCAGCTGCGCCGCAGACGCCTCGGTCAAACGGGATAACAAGGCAACCGTGACCCCCCTGATAGGGCCCGATCTTGAGCAATCCGGGTTCCGTCACGCGGTAAAACCCGGTCCAGTCAAACCGATCATCAGCGTGGTGAACCTCGCAGGCCACCGTTGCCATCAGCGCGACCTGATCGGTTTCACCATCGGTAAGGGCTGCGATGGTTTTGCTGAGCGTTTGGTAATCAACCGTCATGACAATGGCCTTGTGCTTGAGCCCGGGGCTCATTTCACCCCGGAATATGCGTGAAATGACAAAGCGTCAAACCCGTTCGATGGCAATGGCCGTTCCCTCACCACCGCCAATACAGATCGCAGCAACCCCGCGCTTGAGGTTTCGTTTTTCCAGTGCATTGAGCAGAGTAACCATGATCCGGGCCCCCGAGGCACCGATTGGATGACCAAGCGCACAGGCCCCGCCATTCACATTCACGATCTCGCGCGGCAGGCCCATCTCGTGCATGAAGGCCATCGGCACAACTGCAAAGGCTTCGTTGACCTCCCACAGATCGACATCATCTTTTGCCCAACCGATCTGCGCCAGCAGCTTCTGCGCCGCCGGAACCGGAGCTGTGGTGAACAATCCCGGAGCCTGCGCGTGGCTGGCATGGCCCAGAATACGCGCGCGGATGCTCAGACCCTGCGCGTTTGCCGCCTCTGCCGAGGCGAGGACAAGCGCAGCAGCCCCGTCCGAAATTGATGAGGAATTCGCCGCCGTCACCGTACCATCCTGACGAAAGGCGGGTTTCAGCGTCGGTATCTTCTCGGGCCGCGCGGATTGGGGCTGCTCATCTGCCTCCAGCACAACCGCGCCTTTGCGAGTTTGTACGGTGACCGGAGTGATCTCATCTGCGAAAGCCCCGTTTTCCTGCGCGGTCAGGGCATTGGATAGCGACTGCAGCGCGTATTCATCCTGTGCCTCACGTGTGAACTGATAGGATTCGGCGCAATCTTCGGCAAAGGTGCCCATCAGGCGGCCTTTGTCATAGGCGTCCTCAAGCCCGTCCAGAAACATGTGGTCAATAACCTGCCCGTGCCCGATCCGGGCACCGCCACGCATCTTGGGCAGCAGGTAGGGCGCATTGGTCATACTCTCCATCCCACCGGCGATCATGGTTTCGGTCTGGCCCAGTGCGATCTGGTCAAACGCGATCATCGCCGCCTTCATGCCTGATCCGCACATTTTGTTCAGGGTCGTGGCAGGCACATCCTCGGTCAAACCCGCGGCAAACCCGGCCTGCCGCGCAGGGGCCTGACCCTGACCCGCAGGCAGAACACAGCCCATCAGCACCTCGTCAACGCGTTGTGCCCCTGCACCTTCCAACGCGGCTCGAATGGCTGCTCCGCCCAGATCGGCGGCGGTGGCATTCTTGAGCATGCCCTGAAACCCCCCCATGGGCGTCCGCGCGGCCCCTGCGATCACAACTTCTTTCATCCGATGCCTCCTCGTGCTTTTCAGTCCTTGGATACCGAATGGTAAGAATTGCCGTCTAGCGTATTTCTACCACTGGATTTCAATATAAGGGTTGGTTGGACATGGGGCTTAGCAGCGACACGACCGGCGGAACGCAGGTTATCTCGGTTCATTGCGACCGTATCGATGCCGCAATGGCGATCCAATTCAAGGAAGATATGCGCACCCAGACGCAAAGCGAGGCAAAGCGGGTTGTGCTGGATTTATCATCAGTCGAATTCATCGATTCAAGCGGTCTGGGGGCAATTGTCGCCTCGATGAAGCAGCTGGGGGATGGGCGCAGGCTGGATCTGGCGGGGCTACATCCAATCGTCGAAAAAGTGTTCCGCCTGACACGTATGGATACCGTCTTCAGGCTGTTCGCGTCACTGGACGACGCGCTGGCTGCAAACGCAGACTGACAACCGGCAGGAGTGGATCGCTGTGGCCTCCAATTGCAAACGCGACTGTCTGGACCTGACGTTCACCGCGACCGAAGCCCATGCCAGCGCGGGGATCGCAACCCTGAGCGCAAGGCTGGCTGAACGAGGCCTTCCAGCCAGCAAGTCCGACGACGTTAAAATCGCGCTGGCTGAGGCCATCAACAACGTGGTTGAACACGCTTATGCCGGCGTGCCGCCTTCTGACATTCAGGTGAATTGCTGCCTGTGCGAAGACCGGTTGATGATCCAAATCACCGATTCCGGTAACCCGATGCCCGGTTTGCACCCGCCCAAAGGGGCTCCGGCCTCTGTTGATACCGCATTGCAAGACCTTCCCGAAGGTGGTTTCGGCTGGTTCCTGATCCATCAACTTGCCAGCGAAATACACTATGAACGACAGGATGGGGGGAACCTGCTTTGCCTGCGCTTCGACTTTGACGAAGCGGTGTAGCATGCGCGAAATGGCCACAATAACGCCCAGATCAAACCATTGTCGCGCCTCAAACAAAGATCATAAAGGCTGTGTAGCTCAGATAGCTTCCCTCGGTGCCTGCATCACAGCCCCCACCCAGTGAAAGGCACCGAGGACCTCCCTTCTTCTGATTTTATTGGACAATGCGATGCGGCCTCCTAATGTCTGCATGTTTGCAAGAGGGATAGGCTATGCGCGATTTACACCAACCTGGACGATCTGAGGTTCTGGCAACCGAAGGGATGTGCGCAACATCACACCCGCTGGCGTCCAAAGTGGCGCTGGATATCCTGCAACGGGGCGGAAATGCGATGGATGCTGCAATCGCTGGCGCGGTTCTGCTGGGGATTTGCGAACCTCAGATGACGGGTTTGGGGGGCGATTGTTTTGTTCTGTACAATCGCGCCGGTGAAAATACCGTGCGCGCGTTGAACGGGTCGGGCCGCGCGGCAGCGGCGGCAAATGCGCAAGCGCTGCGGGATCGCGGGCTTGATGCTGTCCCCCTGACAAGCCCCGACGCCGTAACACTGCCGGGCGCTGTTGATGCGTTTTGCCATCTGGCTGAGGCCGAGGGTAAACTGGGCCTGGATGCGATCCTGCAGCCTGCCATCCATTATGCCGATGTTGGTGTGCCGGTAGCACCGCGCGTGGCCTTTGATTGGGAAAAAGATGCCGACTGTCTGCAAGGCCCTGCACGAGATCACTATCTAAGCGACGGGAAGCCGCTGCAGATCGGCCAGATTTTTCGTTCTCCCGGGCAGGCAGAGGTTCTGCGCCGGATCGCAAAACAAGGGCGCAAAGCGTTTTATTCGGGCGAGATCGCCGAAGATATGCTGGCCGCCCTGACCGCTTTGGGCGGGGCGCAAACTGCGCAGGATTTCGACGCGGTACAATGCGACGAGGCCCTGCCTGTCAGCGGCACCTATGGCGGTACCGAACTGGTTGAGCATCCGCCGAACGGTCAGGGTGCCACAGCTATCCTGCTGCTGAATATCCTCAAGCATTTCGATATCGGCGCAATGGACCCGTGGGGGGCCGAGCGTGTGCATATCGAAGCCGAGGCCAGCAAACTGGCCTATGACGCTCGCAATCGCTTTATCGGCGACCCGGATCACACCACTCGCATGGCACATTTCCTGGCACCAGAAACGGCAGCGAAACTTGCCGCATTGATCGATCCCAAGCGCGCCATGGCCGCCGCTGCCCCGTTGACGGAGGCGGTTCACAAAGACACCGTCTACATCACGGTTGTCGACAAGGATCGCATGGCCGTGTCGCTGATCTATTCTATCTTCCACGGGTTCGGTTCGGGCATAGCGTCTGAGAAATTTGGCATCCTGCTGCAGAACCGCGGGGCCGGGTTTAATCTTGAACCCGGGCATCCGAATGAGCTGGCAGGCGGCAAGCGCCCGATGCACACAATCATTCCCGGGATGCTGCGCGAAAATGGTCAGGTCACGATGCCCTTTGGTGTCATGGGCGGTGCCTACCAGCCGACGGGACACGCAAGACTTGTGTCAAACCTGACAGATTTCAACTTAAGCCCGCAAAATGCGATTGATGCCCCCCGCGCGTTCCCCGATGGCGGCGTGCTGAAGCTGGAGCGCGGCTATTCAGATGAGGTACGGCAACAATTGGCTGATCTGGGCCACACTATTGAAACACCAGAAACACCCCTTGGCGGAGCGCAAGCAATCCGAATCTGCGACAGCGGTATTCTGGAAGGTGCAAGCGATCCCCGTAAAGACGGTTGCGCGCTTGGGTACTAAAATATTCCGGGGGCGGATGCCGGGTTCAGTTCAACTGAAAATGCAGGGGATAGGATCCATCCTGAAAGGGGCCGAACATATTGGGGATATCCGGGTGCTCCACGGGTTCCCCCGATTGGTCCTCAACCAGATTTTGTTCTGAAACATAAGCCACATAGAAGGATTGATCGTTCTCAGCCAAAAGATGATAGAACGGTTGATCCTTCAGCGGGCGGCTGTCTTCCGGGATGGCCTGATACCATTCCTCGGAGTTTGAAAATTCCGGATCGACATCAAAAATCACCCCTCGGAAAGGGTGTCTGCGATGTCGAACCACCTGTCCCAGGCGGTATTTGGCGTGTGTCTTAAGCATTGTTTCAGCCCCCAAAGAAGTTACTACATCGTTTCGGGCGTAAAAGCCAATCATTGAACTGAAATTTGGGGAAACAGTCTGTGAACCTTCTACTGACAGTGTTCGAAATCGTGGCCCCGGTGTTCCTTTTGTCAGGCATAGGCTTCGCCTGGGTGAAACTGGGCTTCGAATATCGGCTGGAGTTCGTAACACGCCTTGCGGTAACGCTGGCGGTGCCCAGCCTGATCTTTGTCGCGCTCATGCAAACCGATATTCCGGGCGGAGAGTTAACGCTTTTCACGCTTGCAGCCATTGCCTCTCATGTCGTGCTGGCGATTGTGTTCTGGATCTTTGTGCGCCTCACGGGGATGGAGCAGCGCACCTATCTGGCCCCCCTTATCTTTGGCAATACCGGCAATCTGGGCCTGCCTTTGTGCATCTTTGCCTTTGGGCAGGCCGGGCTGGGTTATGCGGTGGTTTTCCTGGCCGTAACCGCCTTGTTTTCCTTCACATATGGTATCTATCTGGTTGCAGGTCGCGGTGCCTTTGGCAAAGTCCTGCGTGAGCCAATGGTCTGGGCCACATTGCTGGGGGCGCTGTTCCTGTGGCGTGGGTGGGAAACGCCGCTGTTTCTGACCAATACGCTGGATTTGCTGGGTCAGATGGCGATTCCAATGATGCTGATCACCGTGGGTGTTGCCATTGCGCGCCTGACCACACAGAAACTGCGGCAGGCGATCTGGCTCTCGCTGCTGAAACTGGCCGTTTGCTTTGGGCTTGGCTGGGTGCTGGCGACAGGGTTTGAACTGGGGCCGGTGGCTTTCGGTGTGCTGGTTTTGCAGATGTGCACCCCTGTCGCGGTCACCTCTTACCTGCTGGCCGAGCGGTTTGAGGCGGATTCTGACGCGGTTGCGGGCATGGTTATGGTCTCAACCGTGTTGTCCGTTGGGGCACTGCCTATAATTCTCGCTATTATTCTGTAGCGAATGTGATTTCCTAAAGGCTCAATCTGCGCTAGAATAAAGAAAAAAGGCACGAGGCACATGAGCAGAATTCTTTTCGTACTCTTCGGGGTGCTGCTTTTGGCATCCTGTGGTGGCGGGTCGAAGCAGCCGCCGAGCAGACTGAATGACGCGTGCAGCATTGCGCGTGAAAAACCCGACTATATCAAAGCTTTCAAGAGCACGGAACGCAAATGGGGTGTTCCGGTTCATGTTCAGATGGCGACGATCTATCAGGAAAGCCGATACCGGCATGATGCGCGCACGCCGCATAAATACGTGCTGGGCGTGATCCCGATGGGCCGGCAAAGCAGCGCCTATGGCTATGGCCAGGCGCTTGACGGCACGTGGGAGCAATACCAGCGCGAAACCGGCAAACGCCGCGCGAAACGGGATCGTATCCGCGATGCGTCGGACTTTATCGGCTGGTACATGAACAAAAGCTATGAACGCAATGGCATCCATCCCAGCGACACGCGCAACCAGTATCTGGCCTATCACGAAGGCCACACTGGTTTTGCGCGCGGCAGTTATAACAGCAAATCATGGTTGTTGAATGTCGCAAGCAACGTGGACAGCCGCGCGCAGCTTTATCAGGCGCAACTGGCCAATTGCCGGTACTGAGCTGATCGGGTCAGCGATCGTCTGACCCGATCCGGGTTTTCCTTGAAAATACGCTTGAATCAAAGCGTCCGCCCTCGGCCAGCGGCCCCAGCAGAACGGTGGTCTGACTGCCTGCGTTATCGTGGATCACCCATTTGCGCAGCTCAACCGGATCAGCCGTAAACATCAGCTCGATCCGCCCGTTTTCCGGGTTTTTCGGGTCCTGAGCTGTTACCACAGTGGCGGTGCCGTCAAAATCATGCCCGACAACCATATTCGCCTGCCCCAGATTGACATTGCGCGCCAGCACCAGCGACAGCGGTGTACGTTTCAGCGGGTATTGCTCGGGCGGCTGGTTCGATTTGGGATCGAAGATCTGAACCGTCCCGGCCCGCGCCAAAACCACAGCATCATTGGGCGGATCATATTCAAACCGCATCTTGCCCGGGCGCTGCAGCCACAGCTTTCCCGTGCTCAATGAGCCATCATCATTCACTTGTGTAAACGTGGTCTGAACCGTTTTCATCTGGTTCAGATAGTTGGAAATCTGCGACAGCGGCAGCTTGTCCGCCGCCCAAGCAGCGGGTGCGGCCAGTGTCAGAGCAAGGGCAAAAGCAATCTGTTTCATACCACCCAGATAAGCGCTTTGCCCTTGTTATTAAATATCCTACTGCTCGGGTACGAGGATTTCGCGTTTGCCCACGTGATTTGCCCCGGAAACAACGCCTTCATCCTCCATTTGCTCAACAAGCCGCGCAGCCTTGTTGTAGCCAATGGCAAGCTTCCGCTGAATATACGAGGTTGAGCATTTGCGATCCTTGATCACAATGGCCACCGCCTGATCGTAAAGGGCATCCTCTCCGTTGGTGTTGCCACCTGTGTTCAGGCCCAGAACGGCATCGATATTGTCGGCCTTGTCTTCGGCCGGGCCGTCCAGAACGCTGCCCACATAGTCCGGCGGACCGAACTGTTTCAGATGGTTGACGATTTCCTCTACCTCTTCATCCGATACAAACGGTCCGTGGCAGCGGGTGATCTTGGCCCCGCCAGCCATATAGAGCATATCGCCCTGCCCCAGAAGTTGCTCGGCCCCCATCTCGCCCAGAATGGTGCGGCTGTCGACTTTTGAGGTCACCTGGAACGAAATCCGCGTCGGGAAATTCGCCTTGATCGTACCGGTGATCACATCGACCGACGGGCGCTGTGTCGCCATGATCAGGTGAATGCCTGAGGCCCGCGCCATCTGCGCCAGACGCTGGATGCAGGCTTCGATCTCTTTGCCCGCAACCATCATCAGGTCGGCCATCTCGTCGACGATGACAACAATATAGGGCATTGCTTCGGGTGCGAATTCTTCGGTCTCAAAGGTCGGCTCGCCGGTTTCATCGTCGAACCCGGTCTGAACGGTGCGGCTGAACATTTCGCCCTTGGCCAACGCGTCTTTTACGCGACCGTTGTAGCCAGCGATGTTGCGCACACCCATTTTGGACATCTTGCGATAGCGGTCCTCCATCTCGCCCACGACCCATTTCAGGGCCACAACCGCCTTTTTCGGGTCGGTCACAACAGGTGACAGCAGATGCGGGATACCGTCATAAACGCTGAGTTCCAGCATCTTCGGGTCGATCATGATCAACCGGCATTCATCCGGCGTCAGCTTGTAAAGCAGCGAGAGGATCATTGTATTGATCGCCACCGACTTACCGGAACCAGTGGTCCCCGCGATCAGCAGGTGAGGCATCTTGGCGAGGTTCGCCACAACGGATTCACCGCCGATATCCTTGCCCAAGGCCAGAGGCAGCGCGTGGTTGCCATCACCAAAATCGCGGCTGCCAAGGATTTCACGCAGCACCACCATCTCGCGGTTTTCATTGGGCAGTTCGATCCCGATCACCGAGCGGCCCGGCAAGGTGGAAACCCGCGCCGACAGCGCCGACATCGATCGCGCGATATCGTCGGCCAGACCAATCACACGGCTGGCTTTCAGGCCGGGTGCAGGTTCCAGCTCATACATGGTGACGACAGGGCCGGGGCGGACACTGACGATCTCGCCCTTGACGCCGTAGTCATCCAGCACGTTCTCAAGCATCCGCGCATTTTCTTCCAGCGCCTCATCGCTCAGGTGATGGCGCTGGATACTGGCCGGGTTTGACAACAGGCCCAGAGGCGGCAGTTCGAAATCCGAATGGCGTTCTTCGAATGACAGCGTCGGTTGCGCTTCGGCCTGAGCGCGACGCGACGGCGGCGGAGTGCGGCGCACCGGCTGCGCCACCACCGGCTTGCGGGGCTCGGCCACCGGTATCCGAACCGCTTGCTGCGATTGTGGCGCAGGATCGATGGCGTCTTCGAACACGGCCTCGTCTTCGGGCCCGGGCTCAGCAGTAAAGCTCTGCTGCGCCTGCCATTCAACGGGTTCCACTTCTGCCATCAGCGGCGGCTCGGGCGGCAGGCCTGTTAAGGTCACAGGGGGTTCAGGCGGCAATTCGTCTGCGGCGCCAGAATTCAGGATCAGCGGGTCCGGGCCACGCCCCCGCCCCTTGGTCAAAGGCAGGTTTGGATCAGGCTCGGGCTCCATCTCGCCTTTTGCCACCTTGCGGTTGCGTACCGCGGCAGAAATCTTCGAGCGGATGCGATCTTCGCCCGGCATGTCATAATACCCCTCAACCGCGACGGATTCGATCAATTCCGGCTCGGGCAGAGGGTCAGGACGGCGGATCAGCGACGGCAGCCGAGTCAGAAGGCCGGGCTTTGGTGCCTCTTCTTCCTCGGGCTCTTCAAAGATCGGATCAGCATAGGCCAGATCGTCATCAAAATCCGCCTGAACCGGCACCGCGCGTTCGGCTTTGCGTTCGGCCCATTGCGCCCGCCGGTCACGGGCCGCTTGCGCCGTCGCCGACGCACCCCGGCCAAGCAGGTTCATCAGCATGTCATAGGCCATGATCAGACCCAGCAGGAAAGCCCGGAACCCTTTGCGCACGTCCGCCTTGGTAAAACCCAGCACAAAAACGCCCAGCGCCAGCATGCCTGCGGCCATCGCAAGCGACATCAGCTTGACCAGAAAATGAGAGGAAATTGGCAGCAGCGTCAGCAAAGCGCCCATGACCGTATCGCCGAACAAACCACCCAGACCATAGCTATGTGTCGCCCGCCACTCGGCCCCCGGCACCAGGGTCGCCGCATAAACAGCCAAAACCGCGATCCAGATTGGCGCGAAGATCAGGCGTGCGATGGCGCGATCTTCACCCAGATGGCCCGCGAACCGTACCCCCCATGTGACCAGTACCAGCGCGATACCCAGACTGCCCCAACCCACGATCATGAACAGAGGTGCCGCAATCGAGGCCCCCACACGCCCCATCCAGTTCTGAACCGGCGCGTCGGTCGACACCATCCAGTTCGGGTCCTCTGGTGTGTAAGACCATATCATGGCGGCCGCCGCCAGACCCAGCAGGATCAGGGCGATCCCGATCAGTTCCTTGCTGCGCCGCTCAATGGCGGCCTGCGTGGTGCTGTCCAGCAGCGGGTCGCGGTTGCGCGCGTTTAATGATGCCATTTTGCCCTCGTACCTCACGAATAGATGCAGTCGCGGAGCGTGATCAGCCCGCGCTTCATCTCTGTTTTTGGGGCCACCATAGCGACCCGGATAAATTGCTCGCCCGGGTTCTGCCCCGGATCCCCTTGAGAAAGATATGCCCCCGGCAGAACCCGAACGCCGGTTTCCTGCCAAAGCTTCAACGCAGTTTCCTCGCCATTTTCGACCGGCAGCCACAGGAAGAAGCCCGCCTCGGGCGGCATGTAGCCCTGAACGCCCGAGAAAACCTCATCCGCGATCGCGTATTTCTCGCGATAAAGCGCGCGGTTTTCCTGCACATGCGCCTCATCCGCCCAAACCTTTGCGGCGGCGGCCTGCAGCGGTGCAGGAAGTGGAGTACCCGCGTAGCTGCGCAACAGTTTCACCTGTTTGATCGTCTCTGGCCCGCCCGCAATCAGACCGGATCGCAACCCGGCAAGATTTGATCGTTTCGACAAGGAGTTGAACAGAACAACACGCTCGGGGTCCGCCCCCAGCTGCTGTGCCACTGTCAGCGCCCCAACCGGCGCGTCATCGCGATAAATTTCAGAATAGCACTCATCCGCAAAAATGCGGAAATCGTATTTCTCGGCCAACTGGATCAGTTCGGCCCAATAGTCGCGCGAGGCGACCGCCCCCTGCGGGTTTGCGGGTGAGCAGATATAAGCGATGGCAGTACGGTTCAGCACCTCTTCGGGCAGGCTCGCATAATCCGGCAAATGGCCAGTCGCAGCGGTCGCAGGCACAAAATACGGCTGCGCGCCGACCGAGATCGAGGCGACCATATAGACCTGATAAAACGGGTTCGGGCACAGGACGATCGGTTGCTGCCCGTTCTTCTGTTCGGGGCACAGCGCCATGGCGGCGTTATAAAGCCCTTCGCGCGTGCCATTCAGCGCCATCACATTGGCATCTGCGTCCATCGACACGCCATACCGGCGATTGACCCAATCCGTGATCGCCGCGCGCAACTCGGGCGAGCCTTCGTTTGGGGGATACCCCTGAAAACCGGCGGCGTTTTCCATGATCACATCGGTCACCCAGGGTGGGAAATCGTGCTTGGGCTCGCCAATGGTCATATGAATGACATCACCGCCCGGTTGATGATGGTCCAACAGGGCGCGCAGACGCGGGAATGCATATTCCGGTAGGTTCGAAAACCGCTCGGGGAAATTCATGATACTGCCTCAATTTCGGGGTCATTTTGCGCCCCGTTTTTTGGCAGATTACAGATCAGCGATGCTTTCGTCCAGACAAAGAGGTTCCGAATCAGGGGATTGTGGCATTCAGGCCAACGCGGTTTCTGCCGCCGCACCCAGCCTCAACAATGCCTCTTCCGAGCCCGGATAGCCCAGCATCATCAACCCGCAACCCGGTGTTCCCGTGGGCAGTGTCAGCGCCGCCAACCCCATCAGATTACCAATGCGGGTGTTACGCAGGGCCAGAAGATTTTCGGTGACATAGTATTCATGATCGCTCATCAATCGGTCCAGATTTGGCGGCAGGATCGGGGCTGTGGGGACCAGGACCGCATCAAACCCTGCGGTGGCTGCATCCCACGCGCGTCGGCAAGCCATCAGCTTGGACCAAGCCGCCACATAATCCGGGCCGGAATAGGCTTTACCCATTCGGAACCGTTCAAGGATTTCGGGATACATCGCATCGGGATTCGCTTCGATCACATCACGCCAGAGGCCATAGGCTTCGGTCGTATAAAGCACACCGGACAAGCTCATCGCTTCGTTTAACTCCGGCACGTCCAGCGGAACGATTTCAGCACCTGCGTCTTTCAAACGCAGCAGTGCCGCGTCATAAGCCTTGCCCGGCGGGTCGCGCAAATCATCCTTGGCCACGTTCTGCAGATCGGCAAAGCGGCGGCCTTTCAGGGTTGCCCCGCGCAGGTCAGCGCAAGCCCCCCCTTCGAGAAGCGCAAGCATATGCGCCGCATCCTCGACCGACCGCGTCAACGGTCCGACGGTATCGAATTTCAGACACAAGGGGACGACCCCCTCAAGGCTGACGCGTCCTGCCGTGGTTTTCAGCCCAACCAGATCATTCCAGGCGGAAGGGATGCGAACCGACCCCCCGGTGTCTGAGCCGATGCCGCAAGCTGCCAGCCCCCAGGCGACCGAGGCCGCCGCACCGGATGAGGACCCGCCCGGAACCGCCTCTTCATCATTCACACAAGGCGGCGTGGCGGTGACCGGGTTCAGGCCAAGGCCCGAAAACGCCAGTTCGCTCATATGGGTTTTTCCCAGACAAACCGTACCCATCGCTGTTGCGTTGCGCACCACCAGCGCGTCAGCATCCGGCACACGGTCTTTGAGCAAGGCCGATCCGGATTCGGTGCCGATACCGGCGGTATCGAACAGATCTTTCCAACTGATCGGCACCCCGTCCAGCAAAGACCGGCGCAGGCCCAGCTTGGCGCGGTCCTGCGCTGCGCGTGCCTCGGCCCGGGCCCGACTGTGGGTGACACGCGCATAGATGGCATCGCGATGCGGATGGGCATCAATCGCGGTCAGATAAGCCTCGGTCAGCTCGACCGGATCAATCTGTCCCATTCCGATGCCACGGCCCAGATCACACGCCGTCATGGTCAGCCAGTCTTGCATCCTGCCCTCCGAAAAAATGCTTTTGTCGGACGGTAGCGACAGGACCGCACATGGACAATCCCGAAAGGGCGCGCATATTGCTGCGCATGGAACACAGATCCGATATCCTGATCGTGGGCGGTGGCCTGAACGGGCCAGCACTGGCGCTGGCTCTGGCGCAGACCGGGCATTCTGTCACGGTGGTTGATGCTCTGGCCGAGAAAATGCGCAAGAATGCGGCCTTTGACGGGCGCGCCTATGCGTTGGCGCTTGCCTCACACCGGCTTCTGGATGCGATCGGAGTATGGCCACAACTGGCAGATCACGCCCAGCCCATGCTGGAGATCAAAGTCACCGATGGCCACGCCGGTACGGGCCCTTCGCCTTTCTTCATGCATTTCGACCATGCCGAGATCGAAGAAGGGCCCATGGGATATATGGTTGAGGATCGTCACCTGCGGCGTGCATTTCTGGATGCCATGGCCAATGAGCCCGCCATCACCCGCCTCGACGGCAAGCGCGTCATTGCACAGGCGGTCTCAACCACAGGCGTGACCCTGACGCTGGATGATAGTAGCCGTCTTGAGGGCAGCGTGCTGGTCGGCTGCGATGGTCGGCGCAGCGGCACAGCGGAACGCGCGGGGATCAGGCGCACCGGCTGGGACTATGGCCAGACCGCGCTGGTTTGCGCCATCGAACATGAGCTGCCACATCACGGTATCGCCCATCAGTTCTTCATGCCGCCCGGGCCGCTGGCAATCCTGCCACTGACCGGCAATCGCAGCTCGATTGTCTGGAGCGAAAGCACCGAAGCGGCCCAACGTATCAATGCCTTGCCCGAAGCTGAATACCTGCAGGTTTTGCGCCCCCGGTTCGGTAACTTTCTGGGGGATATTCGCCTGCAAGGTGACCGGTTCACCTATCCGCTGAGCCTGACCATCGCCAATGCCTTCATTGCAGACCGTATCGCCCTGGTCGGAGATGCCGCCCACGGGATGCATCCGATTGCCGGGCAAGGGCTGAATGCAGGCTTGCGCGATGTTGGCGCATTGGCCGAGGTTCTGACGCTGGCCGGACGGCGCGGTGAAGAGATCGGGTCAACACTGGTATTGGAGCGATATCAGGAATGGCGCAGGTTCGATACAGCCGCGTTGGCGATGGCGACAGATGTGTTCAACAAGCTGTTTTCCAACGACAATCCGCTTTTGCGCATGGGTCGTGATATCGGGATGGGCATTGTCGGATCACTGCCCGGCCTGCGCCGCGGCTTCGTGCGCGAAGCTGCCGGACTGACCGGAGATCTGCCCAGATTGCTGCAAGGCCGCGCGATTTAATCCAGCACGCGGGCCTCATCCACCAGCATCACCGGAATGCCGCTGCGGATCGGGAACGCCAGACCTGCAGCCTTGGAAACCAGCTCTTGCTGTTCCGCATCATAGTGCAGGGTTGTATGGGTCTGCGGGCAAATCAACGCTTCGAGCATATGGCGGTCAAAGGCGTGTTCGGGATCGCTCATTGCAGTGTTTCCTCGTCTGATCCGCCCCGCATGGCGAATTCAATCAGTGTCACCAATGTCTCGCGACGGGTCCGCAGACAAGGCGCTTCAAGCAGGGCCTGTTTTTCCTCAGGATCAAATTCCAGCATCATCGACAGGGAATTCACCAGCAGCTCATCATCGGCGTCTTTCATCGTCTCCCAATCGGTCGACAACTGGCGAGAGGAGAAAAAGCGCTCCAGCAATTGCAGAAATCTGGTGCGGTCAAAGCCGTCATCCACTTCGACCTTGCCCAGATCACGATCAAACCCGCCCCAGCACACCGAGGCGCGGCGATAGGGGGTGAAACTCTCCAATTCCGTCTTGACCCGGAACCGGGAAATACCTGTCAGAGTGATCAGATAGCGGCCATCTTCGGTCTCGGAAAACTGCGTGACCCGCCCGGCGCATCCGATCTGATGCAGTTTGGTTTCATCACCCTGACAGGTGTTTGGCTGTACCATCCCGATCAGGCGCCCCGAGGTTTTCAGCGCATCATCCAGCATTTGCAGATAGCGGGGTTCAAAAACATGCAATGGCAGGCGAGACCGGGGCAGCAGCAGCGCTCCGGGCAAAGGAAACACGGAAATCGTTTCCGGCAGATCAGCAGGATGCATCATATATTCGAGTGTAGCCCTGATAACGCTTTAGGCAAATATCATCGAGCTGAGCTTGCGCCGCCCGTTCAACACAATCGGGTCATTGGGTTTGAGCGCATCGAAGATGGTGAACAGCTGTGTCTTGGCTGCGCCGTCATTCCATTCACGATCGCGGCGGAACAGTTCCAGCAGCTGTAAGACCGCTTCTTCCACGTCACCATTGGCATGAAGCGCCTGCGCCAGATCGAACCGCGCCTGATGGTTGTCGGGATCAGCCTCAACAGCGGCTTTCAACTCACCAACCGGACCGGCATCAGCGGCCTGTTTGGCCAGTTCCAGCTGCGCATGGGCTGCCTCCACCTCGGGCGAGGTCGAAATTTCTGCAGGGGCGCCATTCAAAATCGCCTCGGCCTGATCCAGATCACCCAGGGCAATATGCGCACGGACCAACCCGCCATACGCCGCCGCATGATTGGGATCCTCGCCCAAAATGGCCGCAAAGGTTTGTGCCGCGTCGACAGCAGCGCCTTCGGTCAGCATATCTTCGGCGGCCTGAACCGCATCATCCAGCTGCCCGCCCGGGCTGTCCCCGCCAGCGGCTTCGATGACGCGGTCGATAAAGGCCTTGATCTCGGACCCCGGCAATGCCCCCTGAAACCCGTCGATCGGCTGTCCTTTGTGAAAGGCGTAAACTGTCGGAATCGACTGGACGCGCATTTGCCCGGCGATCATCTGCGCTTCGTCGACATTGATCTTGACCATCCTGACCGCGCCTTTCGCAGCGGTCACCGCCTCTTCCAGCGCCGGGCCCAGTGTTTTGCAGGGGCCGCACCACGGGGCCCAGAAATCAACGATGACGGGCGTGTCCTGAGACGCCTCAACCACATCGGCCATAAAGGTGGCCTCGGTCCCGTCCTTGATCAGATCGGTGGCTTCGGGGCTGGCTGAGCCGTTCAGAAGGTCCATGGCATTCACTCTCTGGTTCAGATTTGCGCCCTATATGCAGCCCCGCGGCGCAGAAACCAAGGGCTGAGTTCAGGGATTTTTCGTCAATCAGACGTCGAATGTTGCAAAGACAGGGGCGTGATCGCTGGGTTTCTCCCAGCCGCGCGCATCGCGCAGGATGCGGCTGGAATGGCCCGCGTTCGAGATATCAGAGGTGGCCCACACATGATCCAGCCGCCGTCCCTTGTCAGCAGCATCCCAATCACGTGCCCGGTAAGACCACCAGCTGTAAAGCTGCCCCTCGGGGATATCCTGACGGGTGATATCCACCCACCCCCCTGCATCCTGCGTTTCCGCCAGATGCTCTACCTCGATCGGGGTGTGTGAGACGACCTTGAGCAACTGCTTGTGCGACCAGACATCATCCTCACGCGGTGCGATGTTCAGATCACCCACCAGAATCGACTTGCCCGGCTTTTCCGCATGAAACCAGTCACGCATATCGGTGAGGTAATCCAGCTTCTGGCCGAATTTCTCATTCACCTCACGATCCGGTACATCACCACCTGCCGGGACGTAGAAATTGTGGATTGTCACCCCGTTCTCTAACCGCCCCGCAATATGGCGCGCATGGCCCAGACCGGCGAAATCCTTGTCGCCAACCTCTTCCATCGGCAGGCGCGACAGGATGGCCACGCCGTTATAACCCTTTTGCCCGCGTGCGATCATGTGGGTGTAACCCAGCTCGGCAAATCCTTCGGTCGGAATTTTCTCGACCGGGGATTTGCACTCTTGCAGGCACAGCACATCCGGGGCCTCTTCTTGCAGTAATTTCAGCACGATAGGCTCGCGCAGACGAACCGAGTTGATATTCCAGGTGGCAAGGGTGAAAGGCATGTCAGGCGGTTCCTTTGTCTCAATTTGCGCAGGTTAGCGCGCCCCAGAGCAAGGTACCATCGAAAAAGGAAACCGCGTGACGCACACCAAACCGATGGCTGCAATTCGCGCTATTCACAAAAAAAGGCCGGGCCATAAGGCCCGGCAGTCCAACAGGGAGGTGCATGTCATAACCCGGACATGCGCGGGATGGGAGTAATCTCAATATATCTGCAGGGTATCACTTTGATCCAATTCAATCCACTGCAAGTCAAGCGACCAGACGATATCCGCCCGATTCTGTGACCAAAAGGCGCGCATTCGATGGATCGGGCTCGATCTTCTGGCGCAAACGATAGATATGCGTTTCCAGCGTATGGGTGGTTACACCGGCGTTATATCCCCAAACCTCATGCAGCAGCACATCACGTGCGACAACACCATCTGTCGAGCGATACAGGAACTTCAGGATGTTCGTCTCTTTCTCGGTCAGGCGGATTTTGCGATCATCTTCGGTCATCAGCATTTTCATCGCAGGTTTGAACGTATACGGCCCAAGAACAAAGACCGCATCTTCGGACTGCTCATGTTGACGCAGCTGCGCACGGATACGCGCCAGAAGGACCGGGAATTTGAAAGGCTTGCTGACATAGTCATTCGCACCGGCATCCAGGCCAAGGATTGTGTCGGCGTCGCTGTCATGGCCGGTCAGCATCAGAACCGGGCTTTTGACCCCCTGTTTGCGCATCAGGCGGCACAGCTCACGACCATCGGTATCGGGCAGACCAACGTCCAGAATGACCAGATCATAAATTGCCTCTCGCGCCCGCTCCATCGCGGATTGCCCGTCCGAAGCTTCGAACACGTCGAAATCCTCGGTCATCACAAGTTGCTCGCTTAGCGCTTCGCGCAGGTCTTCATCATCATCCACCAACAGGATTTTCTTGAGCTGAGCCATGTCGGGTCCTCCTTAGCCTTGCCCATCACTTGCGTATCAAGAATGCAAACGGCAAGATTTACTGCAACCGTTTCACGCCCTCGTGTCCGAAGTGCAGGAAATGTTTCACATTACCCGCTGATCAGGGTAGGAGAAGGGCTGAACGTTACAGGGTAACATAGATGAGTCTCATCCCCGACATAACCGAATTGCTGGCGCGGGCGCGGGCTGATTTGCGCATGGGTGTTCCCGTGGTGCTGACTGACGATAGCGGCTTCAGCGTTTTGGCACTGGCTTCGGAAACGCTCAGCGCCCAAAGGCTTGCTGATCTGCACGGCTTGGGCGGTGAGCCCGTAGTGGCCATCACCGCGCGGCGGGCGGAGACGTTGAAGGCACGCGCCTATGACGGTGATCTGGCCCGTGTTCTGATCCCGGCGGATGCGGAACTAAGCTGGGTACAGGCTGTTGCCGACCCGTCGGATGATCTGAACGCGCCAATGAAAGGCCCCTTGATGACCCAGCGGCAGGGAAGCTCGAACCTGCACCGCATCGCCATCGCCTTGACCAAATCGGCGCGGCTGTTGCCTGCGGTGGTGGTTGTTTCCATCCCCGATGGCAGTGCCTTTGCGGCGGCACATGGCCTGACCTGCATCGACCATACACGCGCGGCCCCGCATTTGGCTGACCGCAGCGCGCTACATTCTGTTGTCGCCGCCCGCCTTCCGATGGAGGTTTCCGAGGCCGGTCGTCTGCATGTATTCCGCCCTGAAGATGGCGGAGAAGAACATTATGCGGTCGAGATCGGGCGGCCTGACCGAAGCAAACCCGTTCTCGCCCGGCTGCATTCAGCCTGCTTCACCGGTGATCTGATGGGCAGCCTGAAATGTGATTGCGGCCCGCAGTTGCGCGGTGCTCTTGCCCAGATGGGGGCTGAGGGCGCAGGGGTTCTGCTCTATCTGAATCAAGAGGGTCGCGGGATCGGGCTCGCCAACAAGATGCGCGCTTATTTCCTGCAAGATCAGGGGTTTGACACGGTCGAAGCCAATCACCGTCTGGGCTTTGAGGACGATGAGCGGGATTTCCGAATCGGTTCCGATATCCTGAAATCTCTGGGATTCAGCGCAGTACGCCTTCTCACCAACAACCCCGCAAAAATCGCGATGATGGAGCGGACAGGCATCGCCGTACCCGAGCGTGTCCCGTTGAAAGTGGGCGAAACCGACCACAATCGCGCGTATCTGGCAACAAAAGCAGCCAAGTCAGGCCATCTGCTGTGACACCGGGTGATCTGGTTCTGACGCCACGCGGCGTTCGGTTTCAGGGCCGGGTTTTTCCATGTGCGATTGGCAAAGGCGGTCTGAGCCGGGTCAAACAGGAAGGCGACGGCGCCACGCCGGTCGGGTTGCATCACATCGTTGGCATGCTCTACCGGGCAGACCGCATGCCACGCCCGGCATCATGGGCACGACCAATCGGACCCCGCGATTTGTGGTCGGATGATGCGGGTGACGACGCTTACAACCATCTGGTCCGCGCGCCCTATCCTTACAGTCACGAGGCATTGCGCCGGGCAGATCCCCTGTATGATCTGGTCCTGATCACCGATTGGAACTACCCCACAGCGATACCCGGCAAGGGCTCAGCCATATTCCTGCATCAATGGCGGCGACCGCGTTATCCCACCGAAGGGTGCATCGCATTCCGGCGTGACCATCTGCGCTGGATCGCACAACAGATCGCGCCGGGTACGCGTGTGATCATTCCTGCGGTTTGACGCGCTCACCAAAAATGGCCGAACCCACACGCACATGGGTTGCGCCAAGTGCAATTGCCGTTTCGAAATCGCCGCTCATCCCCATGGACAACCCGTCCAATCCATTCCGTTCGGCGATTTTGGCCAACAGCGCAAAATGCAGGGCAGGTTCTTCTTCAACCGGGGGCAAACACATCAAACCCCGAACCGGCAGATCAAGCCCCCTGCATTCCTTGATAAACGCATCCGCATCCGATGGAAGAATTCCGGCTTTCTGCTGTTCTTCGCCGGTATTGACCTGAATGAATAGATCCGGGCAGCCCCCGATCTCTTGCGCCAAACGCGCCAGCGTTTTGGCAAGTTTCGGGCGGTCGACCGAATGGATTGCGTCACAAAGCTCCATCGCCTGTCTGGCTTTGTTCGTCTGCAGAGGCCCAATAAGGTGGAGATCGACGTCCGGAAAATCCTCACGGAATGTCGGCCATTTGCCAGCGGCTTCCTGTACCCGGTTTTCACCAAAACATCGATGCCCTTGTTCCAGAACGGCTTTGACACGTTCATTGGGCTGAACCTTGGACACCGCGATAAGCTTGACGGCCCCTTTGCTGCGTCCTGCAGCAGTTTCCGCAGTGGCAATGCGGTCTGTGATCTCTTGCAGCGACATGAGGCCTCTGATTCTACTTTTGCAGCAGAAAAACACCATGTTGGCGCAAAAGAAAAGGGCAGGTCCAAAGACCTGCCCCTAAACTTTACGGATCAGATCAACTTAGAAGTTGAAGTTGACACCGAAGTCAGCGCGGGTTTGACCCGATGCGTCGCCAACTGTTTCACGGCCAACAGCACCTTTCAGCGATACACCGCCGCCCAGATCCTGGACGAAGCCGATGCCATACTGCTGGGTGTCACCATCAGCCGAACCGTCGCCATAGGCAGCCAGCAGAGTGGTTGCTGCGCCCAGGTTGTAGGCCAGCGAGAAGCCCCATGCGGTGCCGTCGGTTTCTTCACCGTTGTCGTTGTCCGGTGTGTCCGAATCGTCGGCCACAAACAGAGTACCGTTGAAGTCACCGAAGTCTGCGCCCAGAGTCAGGACCAGCAGGCTTGGGTCGGAACCACCACCAGAAGCGTCAGTCTGACCGTAGGCCAGAGCCGCTGTGATGTTGTTGAAGGTGTAGGTCGCGCTCAGGTCCCAAGAATCTGCACCGCTCAGAGCAGCGTTGCCGTTCAGTTCGGAGTTCTGGTCATACGATGCGCCAAAGGCGAAATCACCAACGGCGTACTGGAAGAACACCGCGTTCGCACCTGCGCTGGTCGACTGGAACGACAGGAATTCATAGTCAACACCGGCATACTGACCGATGAAGAATTCCAGACCAGGCTCGTTACCGTAGTAGTTGGCCAGGTTGTCGATTGCGCCCGAAACGTTGCCCGCGTCAACACGCAGACCACCGTAGATCGCCGAGAAACGTGCGCCGCTCAGGCTGGCAGTACCTGCTTCACCGGTACCAGCATCTTCGTCAGCTTGCAGACGGACACGAGCCGAGAACTCAACGCCACCATCAGTTTCTGCGAGACCGTCGATGTTCAGACGGAAGCGCGAGATCAGAATGGTATCATCGATGTTGTCGTTGGTGTCCGAACGATCTTGCAGATAGCCGATACCAAAGCGACCGTAACCGCTGAATTTAACCTCAGCTGCTGCAACGCTTGCAGTCGCGATCAACGCTGTCGTTGCAAAGAGAACTTTTTTCATCTTGTTTCCCTCGGTTTCAAAGATTTTTCTACTCGACACATGCAAAGCACGCGTCTCAGCACGGACACCGTTTCGCTTTTTTTCCCCCCTCAGCGCAAGCTTGCCATAAACGTCCCGCCGTCATTCAGCCCAAATTGGTGCAAGGATGCCACAGTCAGAAATCTGCTGGCGCGCGCTGCCCGCTCACGCCCATATGTAAAGAATAGGCTTGTTGCTGCACGGGTCCTTGTCTAGGAGTATCACTCGACAAAGTAGAACAAGTGACACGGGAACCTTTTGACGATGCGCCTGCTGACGATTCTGGGTTTGACCATTGGTATGGCCACCGTCTCGGCCTGCGGTGGAAAGCCGCCTCCGGGGGATGCCAGCATCCTTACCGTGGATGGCAGCTCATCTGAAGAACGCGAGTTGAACGATCCGAATCGGTCAACCATCTTTGACATCTTCGGCCCGGACAACTCGGAACAGATCACAAATGTGAACCGCTACCTTTGGGCAGCGTCACTTGATGTTCTGAATTTCCTGCCGATTCAAGATGTTGATCCCTTTACCGGCGTGATCGTGACAGGCTATGGCACACCTCCGGGTGGCGGTCGCCAATATCGCGCCACGGTTCATATCAGCGACCCTGCGCTGGCGGCACGCTCATTGTCAGTGTCGCTGCAGACAAGCGGAGGTTCCCCGGTCAGCGCCGCAACCAACCGTGCGATCGAAGATGCCATCCTGTCCCGGGCGCGGCAGCTGCGTATTGCGGACAACAAACTCTAGCAACCCGCAGAAAATCACAATATTACCACGCCGGGTTCATGCCCGGCGTTTTCATTACGAAGGACCGCACGATGTCGCGCTATTCGGCCACCGAAATCGAAGCAAAATGGCAAAAGGCCTGGGACAAGGCCGAAATCTTCACGGCCAACCACAAGGCGGACAAGCCGAAATACTATGTGCTTGAGATGTTCCCCTACCCGTCTGGCCGAATCCATATGGGACATGTGCGCAACTACACGATGGGTGATGTGATCGCGCGGCATAAACTGGCAACCGGCCATAACGTGCTGCACCCGATGGGCTGGGATGCCTTTGGAATGCCTGCCGAAAACGCCGCCATGGCCAGTGGCGGCCACCCAAAAGACTGGACTTATGGCAACATCGCCGACATGCGCGGACAGATGAAACCGCTGGGCCTGTCGATCGACTGGTCTCGTGAATTCGCCACTTGCGACCCGGAATATTACGGCCAGCAGCAAGCCCTGTTCCTGGATATGCTGGACGCCGGGCTGGTCTATCGCAAAAACGCTGTGGTCAACTGGGACCCGGTCGATATGACCGTTCTGGCCAACGAACAGGTGGAAAACGGACGCGGATGGCGCTCGGGTGCGCTGGTCGAGCGGCGTGAGTTGACCCAGTGGTTCTTCAAAATCTCCGACTATTCCGAGGAACTGCTGAACGCGCTGGATACGCTGGACAACTGGCCCGCCAAGGTGCGGCTGATGCAGGAGAACTGGATCGGCAAGTCACGTGGCCTGCAATTCGGGTTCCAGCGTACCGACGGGGGGGAACCGATCACCGTCTATACGACTCGGCCAGACACGCTGCTGGGTGCCTCTTTCGTGGGCATTTCCCCTGATCACCCCATTGCCAAGCAGCTCGAATCTGAAAACCCGGAAGTTGCTGAATTCGTTTCTGAATGCCGTAAGGGCGGCACAACGGAAGAGGCCATCGAAACCGCCGAAAAACTGGGCTATGACACTGGCATCAAGGTCAAACACCCGCTGGACCCCAATTGGGAATTGCCAGTCTGGATCGCCAATTTCATCCTGATGGACTACGGCACCGGCGCAATCTTTGCCTGCCCGGCGCATGATCAGCGCGATCTGGATTTCTGCCGCAAGTATGGCCTGCCCGTAGTCGACACGTTCTTTGCGCTGGAGGACAACACTCCGGTCGACAAGATCGCATTTGTCCCCCCGAAGACCGAGAAAGTCCGCTGGGTAGAGCACTTCGCAGGCCTGACCGAGGCGACAGGCGAAGACGCGATCAACGCCACTGTCGATTTCGCCGAAAAGGCCGGGTGGGGCGAAGGGGTTACCAAATACCGTCTGCGCGACTGGGGTCTCAGCCGCCAACGCTATTGGGGATGCCCGATTCCCGTGGTCCATTGCGAGAAATGCGGCACGGTACCCGAGAAGAAAGAGAATCTGCCGATCGAGCTGCCCTATGATGACGGCAACGGCAAACCCATCGACTTTTCGATCCCCGGTAACCCGCTGGACCGTCATCCGAACTGGCGGGATGCCCCCTGCCCGTCCTGCGGCGCGCCTGCGAAACGTGAAACCGATACGATGGACACGTTCGTCGATTCGTCCTGGTACTATGCCCGTTTCACTGCGCCCCGCGCTGAAACACCCACAGATCTGGCCGAGGCCGAATACTGGATGAATGTTGACCAGTATATCGGCGGGATTGAGCACGCGATTCTTCATCTGCTCTATTCCCGTTTCTTCGCCCGCGCGATGCAGATCACAGGTCATTTGCCGAAAAAGGCCATCGAGCCCTTCGATGCCCTGTTCACCCAAGGCATGGTCACGCATGAGATCTACCAGACCCGCGACGCCAATGGCCGCCCGGTCTATCACCTGCCCGAGGATGTGACCGACGGTAAACTGGCCGACGGCACCGAGGTTGAAATCATCCCTTCGGCCAAGATGTCCAAGTCCAAGAAAAACGTTGTGGACCCGGTCAGCATCATCTCGGCCTTCGGTGCAGACACCGCGCGTTGGTTCGTTCTGTCCGATTCGCCGCCCGAGCGGGATGTGGAATGGACAGCTTCGGGGGCTGAGGCCGCGTTCAAGCACCTCAGCCGCGTACACCGCATCGCCTCGGAAATCGCCGAATCCGATAATCCGGCCAATGCCGAAGACGAAACCTTGCTGCGCGAGATGCATAAAGCGATCCATGATGTCTCGGGTGGGGTCGAATCCTTCGGTTTCAACGCCTCGATCGCGAGGCTTTATGCCTTTACCAATACCCTGGCCAAATCCAGGGCGGGCACAGCAGCCAGGCGCGAAGCGGCAAAGACGCTGGCGCAACTGATGTCGCCGATGACCCCGCACCTGTCCGAAGAGCTCTGGCAATTGCTGGGCGGTGAAGGGCTGGTGGCAGTGGCCCCATGGCCCGTTGCGGACGAAGCGATGCTGATTGACGACACCATCACCCTTCCGATCCAGATCAACGGCAAACGCCGCGCGGAAATCAATGTTCCAAAAGATATGGACAAAGCCGAGGTTGAAAAAGTCGCGCTCAGCACCGAAGCTGTGCAAAAGGCGCTGGATGGTGCTGCGCCGAAGAAAGTGATCGTTGTTCCGGGCCGGATCGTAAATGTCGTCGTTTGACCGCAGAACCCTGTTGTTGATGCCGCTGGCGCTGGCCGCCTGTGGGTTCGAACCGGTTTACGCACCCGGTGGAACCGGGGCTGCCCTGAACGGCAAGGTGGCTGTTTCGGCACCCAACTCGGTCGAGAGCTTCCTGCTGGTTCAGAATCTTGAACGTCAGCTGGGGCGCAGTGCGACCTCGGGCAACGACTATGCGCTGGACGTGGATGTTTCGACGGTCACGCGCCGCGCTGCCATCACCACCACGAACGAGACCGACCGATATACAATCGACGGGCGTGCCAACTATACGCTGAAGTCCAATGGCACGGGTCAGATTCTGGCTTCGGGTACCGTTACCGATTTCGTCGGCTACTCGGCTGCGGGGTCAACTGTATCGACGCTTGCCGATGAGCGCGATGCGATTGAACGATTGATGGTGATTCTCTCGGATCAGATCGTAACCCGCCTTTTCGCCACCCCGGACCTGTCCACATGAAGCTGAGCCCGCGTGAGGCTGAAGGGTATTTTGCCAAGCCGGACGCGGATAAAGCCGGGTTACTGATCTACGGCGCGGACGCAATGCGCGTCGCCCTGAAGCGCCAGCAGATGCTTGCGGCTTTGCTGGGGCCCGGTGCCGAAGAAGAAATGCGCCTGACCCGTATTCCCGGCGGCGATCTGCGCGGCGATCCGGCCTTGTTGCTGGATGCGGTCAAAGCGGTCGGGTTTTTCCCCGGCCCGCGCGCTGTTTTGGTCGAAGAGGCCACAGACGCCGCCGCCCCTGCCCTCATCGCCGCGCTGGAGGATTGGGTCACCGGTGATGCACAGATCGTGGTCACCGCAGGGCAGCTCAAGCCCAGTTCCAAGATACGCAAGGCGTTTGAAGCACATCGGGCGGTTTACGCAGTCGGCATCTATGATGACCCGCCTTCACGGGCCGAGGTGGAGCGGATTCTGACCCAAGCCGGTTTACAGAACATCCCGCGCGATTCGATGTCGGCCCTCAGCGAGCTGGCAGTGGGGCTAAGCCCGGGTGATTTCACTCAGACCGTTGAAAAATTGTCGCTTTACAAGCGCAAAGACACGGGCGAGCTGACAATCGAAGATATCGAGGCCTGCGCGCCGCGTTCGACCGAGGCCGCGCTGGATGACGTGTTGAACGTGGTTGCCGAAGGTCGCGCAGGCGAGATCGGCCCGTTGATCCGGCGGCTTCAGGCACAAGGCACCAACGGGGTCAGCCTGTGCATCGGGGCCACCCGGCATTTCCGGACACTATATGCCTGCGCTTCTGATCCGGGTGGCGCAGCGCAGGGAATTGGCAAGTTGCGCCCTCCGGTCTATGGCAAGCGCCGGGATCGTATATTGCGGCAAGCGCAGGGATGGGGCGCAGCCAAGCTGCAAACGGCGCTGACGGTTCTGACAGATACCGATCTGTCACTGCGTTCCGCCGGGCAAACCGCACCCACGATGGCGCTGGTTGAACGCGCCATGATTCGGATCGCGATGTTGGCGCGATCAGGCTGAGGCACGGCCTTCCATCCAAGCCGCAGCGGATTTCCCGGCCCACCGTCCCGTCGCCAGACATGCGGTCAACAGATACCCGCCGGTTGGCGCTTCCCAATCCAGCATCTCACCCGCGCAGAACACACCGGGCAGCGCGTTCAGCATCAGACCATCATCAACCGCGGTACGACGAACGCCACCAGCGGTCGAGATCGCCTCGTCCATCGGGCGCAGGTCAGAATAGCGCACAGGCAGGTGTTTAAGCGCATCGGCCCATTGCGCTTGCCCCGACGCGGCCCCCTTTGTCATCTCATGAAACAAAGCAATTTTTTGCGGCGACAGGCGCAAGCTGTTCTTCAGCCAATGCGAAAGCGTTGCTTTTGCCTTCTTCCCGGCCAACCGGGTTTGCAGGGCTTCGGCCGTCATATCAGGAACAAGGTCCAGATACAGCGGGGTGCCCGCCCGTATGGCAGGGGTCAGAGAATACAGCCCGCCACCTTCCAGCCCTTTTGCGGATATCGTGGCCTCTCCCCGGCTGGTCAACTCACCCACCGTCCAGCGCACTGATTTCAGCGCGGTGCCAAAATGGGGCTGCATGTGGTGGCTCCAGTCGACAGACAACGCGGCGTTGGCTGGTGCGAAAGGTGCCAGGGCGACATCCTTGTCAGCCAGCCGCGATGCCCAGGCCCCATCCGAACCCAATCGTGCCCAGCTTGCTCCGCCCAGTGCCAGAACCGTTACATCAGGTGTGCAAAGCTGTTCGCCATTGGGCGTCTCAAACATCAGCGCCGCATCGCGCCAGCCCTGCCAGCGCCAGCGCGTTCTGATCTCAACCCCGGCTTGCTCTAGCCGGGCCAACCACGCCCGTAACAAGGGCGAGGCTTTCATAGCCTTGGGGAACACACGCCCCGTCGAGCCAGTGAACATCTCTTGCCCAAGATCGCCCGCCCACCCCATGACGGCCCGGGCGTCAAAGTCACGAAGCATCGGGCGCAACCAATCCCCGGCATCTCCATACGCGCCTGTCAACTGGTCGAAGGGTTCGTTCTTGGTCAGGTTCAGACCAGACTTTCCAGCCATCAGGAACTTGCGTGCGACAGAGGGCTTGGCCTCGGCCACAAGAACCTGATGCCCGGCAGCCGCAAGCTGCTCGGCTGCCATCAGCCCGGCGGGTCCGGCCCCGATCACCATCGCTTGCGCCATTGCGCCCCTCTTGCCCTGCTTGCGTTTCGGCGCAACATTGCGCCATGGCAAATGCTGATCCGATCTGCCCGCTATGCGGCCGTCCGATCCCCGAGGGCGGCGGCAGCCTTCACCATCTGATCCCAAAACTCAAAGGAGGCAAGGGCGGACCCACCGTTTTACTGCATCAGATATGCCACAAGGAAATACACGCAACACTGACCGAGGCCGAGCTGGCGCGCGCATTCAACACAGTCGATGCCTTGCGCACCCATCCGAGGCTTGAGAAATTCCTGAACTGGATACGCAAACGTCCACCCGGATTTCGATCCAAAGTTCCGGGTAAACGGCGCAAACGATGATCAGGCTGGCAGGACCAGATCGCCAAAGGCATCCTTTTGCGGCTGGTCCGCCCCCTCAACCTCATACCCCAGATAATCGGGCACCGGCGCAAACCTTGCATTCGCAATATGCTGGAATTCCAACGTGGTATAGGGGCGTTTCCACAGCCACTCGCGATTCTCGACCGCCCAGAGATCCGGGTTGGGCGGCATGTCAGTGGTGAATGCATAAAAATGCAGGTCAAACCCAAAAGGTTCAACCTCCTGCAGCGAAAGCAATGTCATGCCCAAAGCGCGACAGAAGGTATCTTCAGCGGCGATATCTCCGGTCCGCAGCGTGATCTGACCGATACAGGCCCTGGCAAACGGCGCAGCCGGGTTGGTGGCACCTTCGGGCCGGTTGCCTGCGAAATCCTGTTGCAGCAGCTCGATCACAAACCCCTCGGGATCGCTCAGGTGGCACATATAGCCGATATCAAGAAACTGACGCGGTGCGCTGACGGAGACCCCGTTTTGGCGCAGATGATCGGCAACAATGTCCACATCCGGCAACGTGATCCCGATCTTCCAATAGCGCTGGCCCTGATCGTGGTTATAGCCCCCTCCGCCCGGCATCAGCAGCAGGTCAGCATCCTGACCGGGGTACCCAACGCGCCGATTGGCACCTTCGACCTGAATGGTCATACCAAGCACATCGCGATAGAACGCGGCCAGGCTTTCCGGGTCTGCAACGCGCAGCCGAAGGGCAGAAAGTCTCATGGGCACAATCCTGCTATACCTGAGGCGATTGACGGGTCGGCAGAGAGACTGTCGGCCACAAGCGCGCGTGCGGTTGGCATCAGGTCTTCGGGCTCAACCACCCGATCCACCAATCCGAAATCATAGGCTTCGGCTGCGGTGATCTTTTGTCCGGCCATCAGAATCAGTTTTGTCCGGGCCGGTCCGATCAGCGCAGCCATCCGCTTTGGGTCTGACGGTTGCGGTAGAAAGCCCAGCTTCATAACCGGATAGAAAAACCTGGCCGAAGGCACCGCGATACGCAGATCACAGGCCAGAGCCATACCATTTGCGCCACCTGCCAGCGTACCGTTAAGCGCCGCCACCGTCAGACAGGGCAGGGCAGCAATCGCACCTGACAACTGCTCCCACAGATCTGAGGTCGCAAGACCTGCCCGGGCCGCATCAAGATCGGCCCCCGCACTGAACACCCGGCCCGCACCCGTCAAGATCAGGGCGCGGGCGTCGGTGGCAGCCTCGGCAATGCAGAGCAGTTCGCGCAGCATCGCCTCGGTCAGCGCATTGGCCTTGTCGGGGTTGTTCAGCGTAACCGTCCAAAGCCCGCCTTCTTGCGTCAGGTCGATCACGTCAGGCCGACTCGGCTGCGGATATCTTCACGGCGTAGCGAAATCTCGGTGCCCAAAAACTCATCTGCAGCTGGTGTGCACATCCACAGCAAAGCGCGCGCGGGCCAATCTGCGGGAATGTGGTCATCCCAATCCAGCTGGCTGACCGGGTTTATACCACTGGCCTTGATCACCCTTTGCATGTCAGTCGCCACTGTGCCCGGCGACAACCCCATGGCACGGATGCCATGATGCGCCTCTTCCAGATGCAGGCATTCTGTCAGCATCTTGGCCCCCGCCTTGGAGGCGCAATAGTGACTCCACGCTTCAACCGGGTTCGACGCCGCCCCGGACGATATCGTAAGCACTGTCCCCCCACCTGCGGCCCGCATAATGGGCAGCACCGCACGCATTCCATAAAAGACACCTTTCAGGTTGATGTCGATGGCCTGGCTCCAGGCTTGCGTATCCGCGTTCGACAAATGAAAGATCGGATCGATGACACCTGCGTTTCCGACCAGAACATCCAGCCCGCCGAACCGGTCAACACAATCGGCAACCGCCTGTTCCACCTGTGCAAAATCGCTTACGTCGCAGGCCAGAGCAATGGTGTTCTCGCCCAGAGCGGCAGCCAGCGCATCGATCTGATCATGGCTGCGCGCAACCAGCGCGACATTGGCCCCGGCTGCGGCAAAAACACGCCCTGCTTCGGCCCCGATGCCCCGACTGGCCCCTGTTATCAGTACGGTTTTCCCTTGCATATCCATCGTATAAATCCCCGCATTTGAAATTGTGTAAAGTCGTACAGCGGAAATGGGGAAATGGTCCACCCCTTGCCCCTTGACGCTGGCGGCCACAAGCACGACGATGCCGGCAAATTTATCCAAGAAGGGTTCTCTTATGACTGTTTTCCTTCGCCGCGGCTGCGGAGCTGCTCTTGCCTATGTCTTTGCAACACAGGGCGCGTTTGCCGATCTCACCGCGGCCGATGTCTGGGCCGATTGGCAGGCTTATCTGGGCGGCATGGGCTATAACGTATCCGGCGATCAAAGCGTTTCAGGCAATGTCACCACCATCACCAACATGGCAATGGCTATGTCGGTGCCCGACACTGATGGTACGTTCGAAGTGACTGTGCCGGAAATGACCCTGACCGAAAATGGTGATGGCACCGTCAATATCGACTTTCCCGACAGCTTCCCGATGACCATATCAGGCGAATCCGAAGGCGAGGCCTTCTCGGCTGATCTGCTCTACACGGAGGACGCGATGGAAATGGTCGTCTCGGGCTCACCTGACGAGATGACCTATGATTACAGCGCAAACAGCATGGGTTTTGCGTTGGATTCGATCGAAACCGGCGATGAAACCATATCGCAGGATATGCTGAACCTGAACGTTCAGATGAACGATATCGCAGGCTCTTCACAAATGAAAATCGGTGAACTGCGCGATCTTGCGCAACAGTTCACCGCAGACAGCCTGACCTATGATATAGCCTTCAACGAACCTGACAGCGAAGATACCGGCCGCTTCAACGGCAAGCTGGACCAGTTGACCTTTGAAGGCGACAGCCTGATCCCGCTTGAGCTGGATCCGGGCAATATCGAAGATATCTATGATGCCGGGTTCGCGGCCTCTGGCACATTCACCTATGCCTCGGGCAATACCGAGATAGCCGGCACCGCAGAAGGAGAGGCGTTCTCGCTCAGCAGCTCTTCGGAAGGCGGCGCCTTTACCGGCAGCATTGATGCCCAGCGGCTGGTTTATGACCTGACACAGAACAGCACCAAACTGGCCGTCACCACGGCTGATCTGCCCTTCCCGATCGAAATCGCCATGGCGAATGCAGGGTTGAAATTCGAACTGCCCGTTCAGGCCTCGGACGAGGTTCAGCCTTTTGGTTTTGGTCTCAACCTGACCGACTTCACCATGTCCGACGTGCTGTGGAGCATTTTTGACCCCGCAGCCGCGTTGCCACGCGACCCGGCAACCATCGCGCTGGACGCGACCGGTACGGCCAAGGTCCTGACCGATTTCATGGATCCCGAGGCGGTGGAAGAACTTGAGCTGTCAGATGCTGCACCCGGTGAGCTGCATTCGCTGAAGATCAACGAATTGTTGATCTCGCTGGTTGGCGCACAGCTGACAGGCAATGGCGATTTCGCATTCGACAATTCCAACACCGAAGCCTTTGATGGTATGCCTGCGCCTTCGGGCATTGCCAACCTGAAGCTTGTGGGTGCCAATGCCTTGCTCGACAAGCTGATCGGCATGGGCTTTGTCTCGGAAAATGACGCGCTTGGCGCGCGCATGATGATGGGCCTGATGGCGGTACCGGGCGAAGAACCCGATACGCTGAACTCAAGAATCGAGTTCACCGAAGACGGTCAGATTCTGGCAAACGGCCAGCGGATCAAATAAGACGCATCCTGGGAAAGGCCGTCTGGGCGGCCTTTCCCGCCCGAGGCACGCAGTGCAATTGGATCGCAGGCCTTGCGGGACCGGGAGTCCGGGGCTAGGTCCAGTGCAACAAGACCGGAGGCCTCATGACCCAAACACCTCAAGACATTAGCCAGGACCTGTTGGATGCCGCCCGCAAGGCAGGTGCCGAAGCGGCAGATGCCATTGTCATCGACGGTTCATCCGTTTCGGTCGAGGTACGCGGCGGCGCGCTGGAACATGCCGAACGCTCGGAAGCAACCGATCTGGGCCTGCGGGTCTTTCTGGGCAAACGTCAGGCGATTGTCTCCAGTTCCGACAGCCGGGCAGAGACCCTGGCCGCAATGGCCGAACGGGCGGTCGCCATGGCCCGCGAGGCACCCGAAGATCCGTTCACTGGTCTGGCCGATCCCGATCAGCTGATCCGCAACTGGGACATGGAGGCGTTTGAGCTGTTCGATCCTACGCCTGAGCCCAGCGCCGAAGCGCTCATGCAAGACGCATTGTCAGCCGAGGCGTCGGCTTTGGCGGTTGCAGGGGTCACACAGGTTTCGGATGCTGCCGCATCTTACGGAACACACCGGGTTCATCTTGCCGCAACCAATGGCTTTTCCGGCGGGTACAGGCGCAGCGCCCGCTCAACCTCCTGCGTTGCCATCTCGGGTGAAGGTACGGGGATGGAGCGGGACTATGACGGCGACAGCCGCAGCTTTCAATCCGACCTGCGCGATCCCGCTGAAATCGGGCGCACCGCAGGTGAACGCGCGGTCGGGCTGGTTGGTGCGCGCAAACCCCGGACCGGTGGTTTTCCCGTCATGTTTGATGAACGCATTTCGTCTTCTCTGATCGGGCATCTGCTGGCGGCGAGCAATGGCGCGGCCATTGCACGGGGGGCCTCATGGCTGAAGGAAAGCCTCGGCCAGCAGGTTCTGCCCGCACACCTGTCGCTGATCGAAGACCCGCACCGCCCGCGCATATCCGGCTCGCGCCCGTTTGATGCCGAAGGTCTGGCGACACAACGCAGAGTGATTGTGGAGGATGGCGTATTGACCGGCTGGACGATGGATCTGTCCAGCGCGCGCAAACTTGGCATGGCGCCTACCGGCAATGCGGCGCGGGGGGTATCCGGCCCGCCCTCGCCCAGCAACTGGAACCTGAGCCTGACACAAGGCGACAAAACCCGGGCCGAACTGTTGCAGGATATGGGCACGGGGCTGCTGGTGACCTCGATGATCGGGTCAACCATCAACCCCAATACGGGTGACTATTCGCGCGGGGCTTCGGGATTTTGGGTGGAAAACGGCGAAATCACGCACCCGGTCAATGAATGCACCATTGCGGGGAACCTTCGGGACATGCTGATGCGGATCATTCCGGCCAATGATGCGCGGCCCTACCTGTCGCGCGTTGTGCCTTCGCTGTTGATCGAAGGGATGACACTTGCCGGCAACTGACCTGTCCCTGCTGATCGACGCCGCGCTTGAGGCGGGAAAGATCGCCACACGCTATTCCGGACCCGAAGCGCAGCGCTGGGACAAGCCCGGAGGTGCGGGTCCGGTGACCGAAGCGGATCTGGCGGTCAACGCGATGCTGGAACGCGATCTGCAGGCCGCGCGCCCGGATTACGGCTGGCTCAGCGAAGAGACCGAGGACAACCCGGACCGCCTGTCATGCGCACGGGTGTTCATCATCGACCCGATCGACGGGACCCGCAGCTTTGCCGAAGGTTCGCGCACCTGGGCCCATTCGCTGGCCGTGGCCGAACAGGGCGAGGTCACGGCAGCCGTCATCTATCTGCCCCGGCGCGATCTGCTTTATGCAGCCGCGCGCGGACAAGGGGCGACCCTGAATGATACGGCCATCCGGGTGTCGACCCAGACACAAATGTCCGAGGCCGAGATACTGGCCGCAAAACCCAATCTTGATCCACAGCACTGGACATCGGGGCGCGCGCCCGCGTTTCGCCGCGTCTATCGCCCATCGCTCGCCTATCGCATGGCGCTTGTCGCACAGGGGCGATTCGACGGGATGCTGACCTTGCGGCCAAGCTGGGAATGGGACATCGCTGCAGGCGATCTGATCCTGCGCGAAGCGGGTGGGCTCTGCACGGATCGCCTGAGCCAGCCGCTGCGGTTCAACAACGCCCATCCGCGCCTCAATGGCGTTGTCGCCGCTGCCCCGGACCTGCATGCCGACCTTCACACAAAACTCGACCCGAACGGAGCCGGAATTTCGGCATGAGCAAACCGCGATCTCTGAGCCTGGCGGCCTATCGGGTGCTATCGTGGGGTGTTCCACAAAATACCGGCCTCTCAGACAATCCGCGCCCCGACGGAGAGCTGCTTTGGATTCATGTCAGCGCGGCCAACCGGATACGTGCAATCGATGATTTCTGTCGCCGCCTGCTGCCCGCACGTCCGGGGCTGTCGCTGCTGTTGACCGCGCCGCCCGATGCCGACCTCTCGGATTGGAGTGACTGCAGCACGCCGATCCTGAAACTGCCCGCCGAACAAACCGGATCCGCGCGCGCGTTTCTGGATCACTGGCAACCCGATATGGGGCTTTGGTTCGGCGGTGGGTTGATGCCCAACATCATTACCCGCGCACAGGAGCGGGATATTCCGCTGGTTTTGCTGGAGGCTTCGGTTGATGTCAAAACCGCGCCCGGCGGGCGCTGGCTGCCCGATATCACCCGATATACGCTGGATTGCTTCACCACCATCCTCACACCCAACAAAGAGACCGAGCGCCAAATCCGGCGACTGGGCATTCGTCAGGCCAAGGTGTCAGTCGCGCCGCCGCTACATGTCAGCCCGAACCCGAATCCCTGGCCCGAGGACGAATTGATCGAAACCAACCATACGCTCGCCGGACGCCCGGTCTGGCTGGCGGCCTGGGTGCAGGACAAAGAGTTCATCTCGGTCCTGACGGCACATCGGCAAGCGCTGCGGATGCTGCCACGGCTGGCTCTGATACTGCATGTGGCGGATATGGCTGAAGCGGGCCCCCTTCATAAGCGCCTCGAAGCGATGGACCTGCGCTGCGCCAACTGGGATGAAGACCACCCGATCGAGGACACCACACAGGTGATCCTGTCTTCGATGCCCGAAGATCTGGGGCTCTGGTATCGGGTATCAGCGGTCACATTCATGGGCAGTTCACTGGAACGAGGCGCGGGCGGGGTCGACCCGCTGATCGCCATCGCTTTGGGATCGGCTGTGATCCACGGCCCCCATGTCAGCCAGCATCGGACCCTGTATGACAGGCTGGATCAGGCGAAGGCTGCGCTGGCCATCAAATCCGCAACCGAACTGGGGGATCGCGTTGTCGAGCTGCTGGCCCCGGACCGGACCGCCGACATGGCCCTGGCCGGATGGCAGATTGTAACCGAAGGTGCCCCGCAGGCGGATCAACTGGTCGACATGATACTGGAAACGCTGGACCGTCGGAGAGCCCAAGATGCGCGCACCTGACTTCTGGAACTCTGCCCCTGACCGGCTGGACCTGCGCGCCCGGTTGCTGGCACCGCTGGGGCGCATCTATGCCTCGGCCACAGCACGCCGGATTGCCGCAGGACCAGGTATCGTACCGGGCGTACCGGTGATTTGCGTCGGCAATCTGCACGCAGGGGGTACCGGGAAAACCCCCACAGTGATCTGGATGCTCGAACATTTACGGGACAGCTGGCACCGGCCCCATGTGGTGACACGCGGCCATGGGGGATCTCTGGAAGGCCCTGTGCAGGTAGACCCCGGCACGCATACTGCGGCGCAGGTCGGTGATGAGCCATTGCTGCTTGCCGCATTCGCGGATGTCTGGGTTGCCAAAGATCGCGCGGCCGGGGCACAGGCTGCTGCGGCGGCGGGCGCAACTGCGATCGTGCTGGATGACGGGTTTCAGAACCCGGCCGTGGTCAAGGATTTCTCGGTCATCGTGGTGGATGCCGAGCGCGGGTTCGGCAATGGCCTGTGCCTGCCTGCCGGACCGTTACGTGAACCGGTGGCCGCGGGGCTGAAACGGGCTGATCTGGTGCTGTCGCTTGGGAATGCTGATGCCCAATCTGTCTTTGTCAAACGATGGGGTCACGCCGTGACCCTGCCCCATGCCACCGGCGAAATGCGCCCGCTTCAAACCGGCATGGACTGGGCCAACACCCCCGTCCTGGCCTTTGCCGGCATCGGCTATCCCGAGAAGTTCTTCGCCACGCTCCGCCAACAGGGTGCGACCCTGCTAAGGTCCGAGGCCCTGGATGACCATCAACCGCTGACCTCTGCGCTGCTGAGCCGGTTGGAGAGTGATGCCAAAGCGCTGAACGCGCAACTGGTCACGACCGAGAAAGATGCGGTGCGCCTGCCTGCCTCGTTCCGCAGCAAAGTGCTGACCTTGCCGGTCCGACTGCAGATCAATCAGGATGAGAAGGTCCGTGAGATGCTGGCAAAGGTTGCGCCCGCGCGCTGAGTCATCAGCCAGCCCATATCAGGCTGGCCGATGGTTGGCTGCGATGGGCGTCAGCTGCCCAATTCGTCTTCGATCAGCTTTTTGAAATCATCATATGGCTGATTGTCGACCTTTTTGCCGTTCACAACAAAAGACGGGGTTCCCTGAACATCATCGCGTTCGGCATTTTCCTGATACCAGGCCACCAGCGTTTGCGCGCGGGTTCCATCCTGCAGGCAAGCCTCAAGCTGATCATTGTCGATACCGGCAAGGCGACCGATCTTGCGCAGCTCATCAACAATCTCGGTCGGGCCGCCCGCACGGGTCCATTCAGACTGACCTTGATAGATCAGGTCGGTAATGCCAAAGAACTTTTCAGGACCCGCACAACGCGCCACCATCGAGGCCCACAGACCATAGCGGTCAAAATACACTTCGCGATAGGTGAACTTGACCTTGCCCGTGTCAATAAAGTCCTTCTTGAGCTGCTTATACGCCCCCTGATGGAAATTCGCGCAATGCGGGCAGGTGTATGAGGCATATTCGATAATCTCTACCGGCGCATCTTCGGCACCCTGCACCATTTCGACAATAGTCGACGTGTCCAGTTCAGCTTCCTGCGCCTCGGCGGCACCAACCAACAGGTTGGGGGGAAGGGTATTATTCGACTGTGTCAGCCAATAGCCGCCAGCGGCAACGGCGACAGCCGCACATATTACGGTTGCAATCCGGCTCATTCCTCAGCCCTTTCTCAGCGTTTGTGTTTGGATAAAACGTTGCGGCCCAGACGTTCAAGGGCCGCGCGCAACTCACCATCGTGAACATCGCGTGACACTTTGTCAGCCTCTGCCGCGATTTCTGGTGCAATCTCGGGTTTTGCCTGTTTCGGTTTGTGATTGAAACTGGCCTGCCCCTCGGCAAATCCGGTCGGAGCTGTCTGGGTGATGCGAATGCGGTTTATCGCGTTATACCCATAGACCGCGTTGACCTTGTCGCGAAGCTGCTCTTTCTGCATCTCCAGCATCGGGGCCTGTGGCCCGGTGGTCAGCACGGTCAGCGTCGCGCCAAACCCGCCTTTGGCGTAACCCACATTCACAGGCCGCGCGATCCCGGCGATATCCTGCCCCACGATCTCGGCCCAATGGGTCAACAGACGCGACACGGCAAAGCCCCGGCTTTCCCCTGCCTGCCTGATCCGGTCATTCAGCAAGGTCGCGGTGCGTTTGAACCCGCGGGTCGAGGAACGTCTGCGCTGCATCTGGTTTCCAACTCCTGCGCGGCTATTGTAATAGGCTGAGAACCGGACGCCAGCGAAACCTGACGAGGAGTTGGATAAAACTTGCGTGACTGTAATGAACTGGACGTGAGCGATGCGTTGCTGGCCTGGTACGACCGCCATGCGCGCGAAATGCCATGGCGCATCGGCCCCGCAGATCGTGCTGCCGGTGTGTTGCCCGACCCTTACCGCGTCTGGCTGTCCGAGGTGATGTTGCAGCAAACCACTGTTGCCGCTGTCCGGGATTACTTTGTGCGATTTACATCGCGCTGGCCAACCGTTGATGCGCTGGCCGCCGCTGCCGATGAACAGGTCATGGGAGAGTGGGCCGGGCTGGGCTACTATGCCCGCGCCCGCAATCTGCTGAAATGCGCGCGGATTGTGACCTCAGACCATGGCGGACAGTTCCCTGACAGTTACGATGCACTGCTGCAGTTACCCGGCATTGGCCCCTATACTGCAGCGGCGATCGCAGCGATCGCCTTTGACCGCCCGGAGACCGTTCTGGATGGAAATGTCGAACGCGTCATGGCCCGCCTCTATGACATTCACGATCCTCTGCCGGGATCAAAACCCGCGCTAAAAAGCAAAGCTGCGGCACTGACCCCCCAAAGCCGCCCCGGAGACTATGCGCAAGCCGTCATGGATCTGGGTGCAACCATCTGCACGCCAAAATCTCCGGCCTGCGGCATCTGCCCGCTTTGCCAACCCTGCCGGGCCCGGGCGGCGGGCACGCAGGCCGATCTGCCCGCGAAAACACCCAAAAAGCCAAAGCCCACACGACATGGCCACATCTACATCGCCCAGCGCAAAGACGGAGCCTTGTTGCTGGAACGCCGCCCCGAAAAAGGCCTGCTGGGCGGAATGCTGGGCTGGCCGGGTTCAGACTGGTCCGAAACACCGGCCGAGAACCCTCCCTTCCCGGCGCAATGGCGGGAAATACCGGGCGAGGTCCGCCATACCTTCACGCATTTTCACCTGATCCTGCGCCTCTGGACAGCTGAATTGCCCCACCGAGAAGCCCCAACCGGTTTGACGATCATGGACAAGCACCAGTTCAGACCCGGTGATCTGCCCACCGTCATGCGCAAGGCTTTCGACCTCTGGCGCGGCCAATAGACCGCTGTGCAAAACCGGACCAGCCCTTTACTGTTGTGCCAACACATCGGAGCCCGAAGATGATCGCGCCTGACACCCTGTCCCGCTGGCAATCCGCCCTGCCCTTCGGGTGTTCATACCTGTTGATCCCGCTGATCTGGGCAACCACCATAGCGGGGGGCTGGTGGGTTTTGCTGGTGCCCCTGTCAACCTGGTGGGCTTTTGCCGTGCTCGACCGCCTGACCGGCCTCAACCTGGACAACGCAGATCCGGATACACCCGACACCGTTCTGCGCTGGTATATCGCGCTGACCAAGGCATGGGCTCCGGTCCAGTTCTTCACCCTCTATGGGCTGCTCTGGTACACGACCCACTCTGTCGGGCTGACCTCAGCAGAAAAGATTGGCGTGTTCTTCGGGATGGGCGTCATTTCCGGCACGGTCGGGATCAACTACAGCCATGAATTGATGCACCAGAAAGGCACGCGCGAACGATGGCTGGGCGATATCCTGCTATCGATGGTTATGTATTCACATTTCCGGTCCGAACATCTGCTGGTTCATCACCGCCATGTCGGCACCCCACGCGATCCGGTGACCGCGCGCTACAACGAGGGGTTTCACCGGTTCTACCCGCGTGTGCTGCGCCAAAGCCTGATCTCGGCCTTCCGCGCAGAACAGGACAAACTGGCCCGCAAAGACCGGTCATGGACCGACCCGGGCAATCCGTTCTGGCGCTATTGGGCCCTGCAAATCACGATGCTGCTGCTGGCATTTCTGATTGGTGGATGGGCCGGATTGGGCCTGTTCCTGATACAGGCGGGCACGGCAATCTGGCAGCTGGAACTGGTCAATTATGTTGAACATTACGGTCTGACCCGCAAACATCTGGGCGATGGCAAATACGAACATGTGCGCCCGCGCCATTCATGGAATTCCTCGCAAAAAGCCTCAAACTGGTTGCTGATCAACCTGCAACGCCATTCGGACCACCATTACAAACCAGGCCGTCGCTTTCCGCTGCTGCAACACCATGCACAGGATGCCGCACCGCAGTTGCCATACGGGTATCCGGTCATGACAGTCGCCGCGATGATTCCACCCCTGTGGCGCCGTACCATGAACCCGAAGGTCCGCGCCTGGCGACGCCAGTACTACCCCGAGATCACCGATTGGCAGCCCTATAACACAGCACAAAACCCGATGCCCCGCACCTGACCGCAGCGCGCGTCAGCGCGCTGCCCGGCCCAACGGGAAGGAACGCATCTGTGATGCGGTTCTGACGGGGGGGAGCTTTTGTTACCACCTCAGGTACATGGTCTGCCTCAGAGGCCCCAAAATCGCTTCACACTTTGGCCAATCCTTCCCCGTGCAAAAACAAAAGACCCCGCCGGGAACGGCGGGGCAAGGCATAGTGCCTTGTGTCAGGCCACAGGCACCGGCGGTATTCAGTTATGCAACTCAGCCCGGATTTGCTGGCGCAGCACGTCAATAGGCACGGTCTTGCCCTCGCGCTTGAAACACCAATAGGTCCAGCCGTTACAGGACGGCGCATTCTCAAGATGCGCACCCACCTGATGGATCGAGCCCTTGACATTATCGCCCACCAACGTGCCATCCGCGCGCACCTTGGCCTTGTGGCGTTTGTTCATCGAATACAACTCTTCACCCGGGCGCAGCATGCCGCGTTCGACCAACTGACCAAAGGGCACGCGCGGCTCGGCGCGTTTGCTGGCGCTCACCTCCAGCGCCTCACGATCAAACTTGCGGACCTTGGCGATGCGTTTCTCAGCCACCTTGCGATAGCTTTCTTCACGCTCGATGCCAATGAACTCACGGCCCAGCATCTTGGCAACCGCACCCGTCGTCCCGGTGCCAAAAAACGGATCCAGCACCACATCGCCCGGATTGGTCGACCCAATCAGAACCCGGTGCAGCAACGATTCAGGTTTCTGCGTCGGATGCGCCTTGTCGCCGTTTTCGTCCTTCAGACGCTCGTGCCCGGTGCAGATCGGCAGCACCCAGTCGCTGCGCATCTGCACGCCTTCGTTCAACGCCTTGAGTGCTTCATAGTTGAAGGTATATTTCGCCCCTTCTCGTTTCGAGGCCCAGATCATCGTCTCATGCGCATTGGTAAATCGCTTGCCGCGGAAATTCGGCATCGGGTTCGACTTGCGCCACACAACATCATTCAGAATCCAATATCCCGCATCCTGCAGGGCCGAACCCACTCGGAAGATGTTGTGATAAGACCCGATCACCCAAATCGCGCCATTGGGTTTCAGCAGGCGATGCGCCGCCTTCAGCCACGCACGCGTGAACTGGTCATAAGCGCCGAAGCTGGAGAACTGATCCCAGTGATCATCGACCGCGTCGACCTGGGAATTATCGGGCCGGTGCAACTGCCCTTTCAGTTGCAGATTATAGGGGGGATCCGCAAAAATCAGGTCAACCGACGCCTCGGGCAGACTGTTCATCGCTTCGATGCAGTCGCCGGATAGAATCGTGTTTAAAGGGAGCGCCTTTGCGCCCTTTTTGGTGGTTGTGGTCATATCACTGCCTCAAGTGTCCACGGCGCTTTTGCGCTCATTTGGTTGAGACAAGGATGAGTCAAAGATGATTCGCCGTCAATTTCTTTTTTGAATCAGCAGCTTACAATTTACTCTTGATACAAGATATTGTGGACCGGTTTGAACGAACGTCTATGGTGTGGGGTCACGCCAAGATTTCGCAGCGCCTCGCGATGCTGTTTTGTCGGATAACCGGCGTTTGCTTCCCAGCCATAGCCCGGATGCTGTTGCGCCAAATCCACCATCAACCGATCACGCCAGTTTTTCGCAACGATTGAGGCCCCCGCAATCGACACCGACCGCGCATCACCTCTGACCACCGCCTGCGACGGGATTTTCAGACCCCGGGGGATCATGTTCCCGTCAATCAACAGAAAGTCAGGCGCAGGGTTCAAAGCCGCAACCGCACGTACCATCGCCAGATGCGACGCCCGCAGGATATTATGCTCATCAATCTCGGCGACCGAGGCCTGAGCAACGGCAACGCTGGCCTGCGCGCGCAATGCCAGATCCAGCGCGCCGCGCCGTTTCGCGGTCAGCTTCTTGGAATCATTCAACCCTTCGGGAAAATCATCCGGGTTCAGGATCACAGCGGCTGCGACAACCGGGCCGGCCAGCGGACCGCGCCCCACTTCATCCACACCGGCAACTCTGACGTATCCGCGCGCCAGCAGGGCCTGTTCCAGTTCATAGTTGGGTGTCGACATCCCTTGGGCAAACCGCG
Source organism: Rhodobacteraceae bacterium KLH11 (assembly GCA_000158135.1). GTDB lineage: Bacteria > Pseudomonadota > Alphaproteobacteria > Rhodobacterales > Rhodobacteraceae > Ruegeria. The sequence continues at coordinate 1,679,257 of DS999531.1, read as the reverse complement.
TTTTGGCAGATTCCGCAAGAAAAAAGAGAGGGCAGCTTGCGCCACCCTCTCCTGCACGGCGCTTTTTTTTGAGCGCCGCTCCTGCTCGAAACCGGTTACTGATAAACGACACGGTATCCTTTCTGGCGCAGGCATGCGGGTTCGTATGCCCGTTTGACCTTTTTGCCATTCCAGAAACCAACCTTGCACCGTTGGGGCAGGCTATTAGCATGTTTGTAATGTTTGCTCAGGCATTTCGGCGCCAGCAAAGGACGATGGCTTGAATAGTGATCATAGGTGCGCAGGCAGCGCCGCGGCAGATCATACCGGGCCACATGTTTCGGCAGCGGGCGCACGGGGTGTTTTTTGGCCTTGCGGTGATGATGCTTTTTCGCCTTCGGAACATAGTGCTTTTCCACATGCTTCCGCGAAACCTTCTCTTTTTTGCTTTTTTCCTTGTGATAGTGATGGGCCGCCGCGCCAATGATGGCGATTGCCGCCAGGCCACCCAGAATGTCACGCGTATCTGCCGCGCGCGCCTGCGAGGCTGAAACGCCGGTGATGGCAACGGCTGAGGCAATGATCAGAGCGATGAATTTCTTATGCATGGTGCAGGTCCTTTTGAATTCTGAGGCTGGCCCGTTGCGGACCGCGTGTTTGATGCCCTGAACCTGTGCCTTCCTCCTTCCGACAAGCAATATCGACCGGTTGTTATCCGATATCAGTGCCGTGAACCCCCCAGAGTTATTGAATATCCGGCCAACTCATGCGCAGGATGCAGCCTATGAAACAGATCCTCTCTTCTCTGATCCTGATGGCGCTGTTATCGCTTGGCTCTGCTGCTTCGGCTGCGGATTGTTATGCCGATTATAAAGCCAAACAGGATAACCCTCTGCGTCTTCACTACGGCGTCATGCAAGTGTCGGGCTGTAACAAAGGCAAGGCAAAGAAAGAGGTTGCCAAGCGCCTGAAAGCCTCGGGCTGGACGCTGCTGAATGTGATGTCCGTCTTTGGACCGGAAGGATTGGATCAAAGGAAGGCCAATGCCGGAAAATTCTATCTCCGTTACTGAGGCCCGCCGCTCGGGAGTACGACTGGTTGGGGCCGGTATTGCCGCAATTCTCGCCATTCTGGTCACGGCGGCGGCTTTCCTGTTCTGGACACTGCCGGATGCCAACGCCTTTAACGCCCGGGTCGAGCGACTGTTTGTCGAGGCCGATCTGACCTCTCAAGCCGAAATCCGGCTACTGGAAATCCTGGCGCAATCCGGCACCGCCTTTGCCGATACGTTGTCCAGTTACCGCATGGTGATCTTTGTCTTGCTGATCTTTGCCAGCGCCATGCTGATCGCCGCGCTGGTCTTTCTGGTTATGCTGGTTCTGCTGAACCGCCGCATGGCACAGATCGAACGCACCGGGATTCAGGTCACATCACTGCTTATCAGTCGCGAAGAAAACACTGTTTACCTTAACAACATGGATTTCAAACTGACGCCCGCCGCTATGGAAACCCTTTCGGTTCTGGCCGAATCCCGATTGGATGACGAGGTGTTGTCAGGTGTTCAGATCGAGGCCATGATCTCGGGCAAAAGTACCGCCGATTGTGATGAGGCCGCGGGGGCCACCCGGATCAAACGCCTGCGCGATGCCCTGGGCAACCAGATGGTCAGCGAGTTGCTGGTCAAGAATATTGCCAAAAAGGGCTATATGCTTTCGATCGAAAAAGACGTGATCCAAATGGTCTGAGACCGGGATTGAGGTAAAATCTGCCCGCACATCTTGGAAAGAGTGCCCCGAAGGCCCATCCTATAGAAATCTGGCCAACGGAGGTTGCAGATGAACGTCCATGCCACACCAAATGTCAAAGGCTACGGAATCTCGGTCGAACCGCTGAAGGGCCGGATCGCGATTTACCGTGGCGACACCTTGCTGGCCGAAAGCCGGAACGCCAAGGTCATGTATGAAACACGGCTGCCGCCCGCCATCTATGTTCCGCGCGAAGACTTATGCGTCGAGCCCAGCCCCGAAACCGGGTTGCAGACCTTTTGCCCTTTCAAGGGCACCGCCACCTATCACGACATCAGCCTGCCACAAGAACGGCTGATCAATTCCATCTGGGCCTACGAAGATACCCTGCCCGAAAGCGCGGCCATTCAGGGCTATATCGGCTTTATGCCGGACACGGCCACGCGAATCGATTTGGGCGATAACCAGCTGCGCCAGCCCGATGATGGTAATATCAGCGGCCCCTTGATTGATTGGCTTATGCGCGGTGCCTCCGAGATTGACACGGCAGATACCTTCACCAAAGTGCTGGCCGAGAAAATGCTGGAACATGGCATATCGATCCAACGTCTCAGCATTCTGGTCTGGTCATTGCATCCGCTGATCGCGGGCAAGCATTATATCTGGGAAAAAGGCGCGGCCGAGATTTCGACCAACACCCCGAGCTACGAAATTCACGACCATCCGGCCTATACCAACAGCCCGTTGCGCCATGTCGCAAACGGTCTGGGTGGGGTGCGGCAACGCCTGAATGATGACAGCTCGTATGACAGTTTTCCCATTATCGAGGATTTGCGCGCCAAAGGGGCCACCGATTATGTGGCCATGCCGCTGCAATTCTCGGATGGGCGCACGAATGTGCTGACCCTGACCTGCGATCACCCTGACGGATTCACAATTGAAAACCTCGGTCTGGTCTTCGAGTGCTCTTCGGTCATCGCAAGGTTTTACGAAGTCTTCATGCAACGCGAAAACGCGCAGGTTTTGCTGGAAACCTATGTCGGAAAACGCACGGGCGCGCGCGTTTTGGGGGGTGAAATCCGGCGTGGCGACGGGGATGATATAGATGCGGCGATCATGTTCTGCGATCTGCGCAACTCGACTGCTCTGGAAGAACAGCTGGGCCGCAACGATTATATCACGGTTCTGAACAGCTTCTTTGAGACCGTCTCTGACGTCGTGCACAACCATGATGGGGAGGTGCTTAAGTTCATCGGCGACGCTGTGCTGGCTGTTTTTCCCGCAGGGGACAACGCACCTCAAGCACGGTCAAATGCGCAGCGATCAGCCGTCGAGATCGTTGAGAAATTGGCTGAGCTGCGCAATCAAGACAAGGATCACTATTGTGACTGCTCAATCGGTGTTGCCTACGGTCGTGTCACCTATGGCAATGTCGGCTCGCGCGAGCGGTTGGATTTTACGGTGGTTGGGCAAGCCGCCAATGTCGCGGCCAGATTGGGAGAATACAGCAAAACGGTAGGCCATCGCATTGTCGTCTCGCAAGATATCGAGCCCGCCTGCAAACAGGCCATCCCTCTTGGGGCAATCAAACTGCACAATGTTTCACAACCGGTCCCGTCCTTCGCCATGACAACCGGCGCCGACGCTATACTGGACGCGCAAGAGCCAGCGCACGATCCACAACAAGCCGCGCATTAAGGGCATTCGCCCCGCCCATGCTTTGGCATCTCTGGCTCTGGTTGGCCTGACATTGCCAGATCAAATACCGCTGCTTGCTCAATTGCCTCCCCCAAGCAGGATCAACGCGGTCTGCGCGGGCGACGTTATTCTCTGCAACTGGGCGATCTGGCTGCGGGCCAGGTAAGTATCAGTCAGTTTTCCGATCGCTTCGCTGTCAGTGAACTGCGACAGGTCGGATGATCCGGTGACGCGTTGCAACCGATCCCTGAACACCTCAAGCTGTTTGTCGATATCCAGCTGTGCAAACGCAGACGGCAGGCCCAAAGCCGTCTCCATCATGCTGCGCAACGGTGGCAGCCCCATCAGATCAAACCATTTCCTGTTCTCGCTGCCATCTTGCGCCGCGATCTCCTGCAAGGCGTGCTGTGTGAACAAAGCGATGCGCATCGACTCATCTGCTTCACCAACCGAGATTTCGAACCGGGCAACCAGATTGTCACTGGCGATCTTTTCCATCTCGTTGGTCAGACCGGTTTTGCGTACATCCCCCGGCCCCAGACCAAAAGCATTCGCAAAATCCCGGTACCGGCCATCCGCCAGCCGGTTCGCCAGGGCATCCTCGGCCTGGGTGCCATCAGACAGGATTTTCTGGATGAAAAACCGGTTATCCAGATCCGCCTCAAGACCAAACGCGCCTAACGCCACTTGCAAAAGTCGCCGATCCGAAACCAGATCCTCCGCCGATTGAACCTTGCCGATATTTTCGAGGAAATAATCCGTCTCTCTCTGGTTAACGTTTGAGGCGGAGTAGCTTTGCAACTGCGCATCATAGGTCCGTTGCAAAAAACGCCAGCCGACCAGCCCGCCCGACGGTATGACCGGTTGGAAATTCACTGCTGATACGCCATCAAGCGCTCCTCACGCGGAAGTAGGGACCTCAGCGCCTTCAGGCATTTATAGTATTGCTCGGCCACCAGGGCCTCGGTCGCATCTGCCAGCACCCGGCGGCTGTCGGCATCCGTGAAAACCTGACTCAGTTCTTCGACCCGTCGCAGCAATTGCTGGCGCGCCTGATCAGGTTCCGTGTCGCCTGACAAAACAAGCTGTGCAGCGTAGCAGACACGACGCACCGGAGTATTAACCTCTTCAGGATGGATCGCATCCCTCAGGCGCAGAACATTGGCCTGCGGGGTCATGATCGAGAACCGGCTGCGGCGATCCCCGTTTTCGATGACAACGCCGTTGATCAGAACCCGTTCCTTGGGGGCAAGTTTCAGAACCAGACCGCTCATCAATTCCCCCTGATCTGACGCAATCCGCGCAGCACGGCCATGTTGATTTCAAGCAATGGCTCTACCCCGGCCTTGTTGCCCAGGACCTGGCTGCTGTGATGTTCGGTAAATTCGGCCAGATAAAATATTCGGGCACGCAAAGCGCTTGGGAGAGCATTCTCCGTATCCGCGACACCCGTTGCCAGCACGTTCCACAATCTGCGGTTTTCATGTAAGGCCTGCACGAAACCACCAAAATCAGTACCTTTTCGCGCAGCAGCAGCCTTGAGGCGGTGCGTGATCTTCGAAATAGCCTCATATTCGGTATCGCGCGGCGTCCGGGTTGGCACGGCCGATTGTGCATAAGCACGATGAGCAAGCGTTTGTGGTGTCACGTGGAATCCTTCCGATGGCCCATCAATGGACGGTCAATTCCGGGGCGCGCGTCTCACGCGCCCCGGTTGTGGTTGGCGATTAACGGAACAGCGACAAGATCGACTGCGGTGCCTGATTGGCAATCGACAGCGACTGGGTGGCCAACTGCTGTTGCACCTGCAGCGCCTGCAGACGAGCCGAGGTTTCTTCCATGTCGGCATCCACCAGCGAACCGATACCGGATTTGAACGAGTCCGACAGGTTCGAAATGAACTCTTTCTGCGTTTCAATCCGGCCCTGTGCCGAACCAAAAGCAGCAGACGCGTCAATCGCGGTATCGATCAGGCTTTCGATTGCGCCTAGCGCGGCCGTTGCACCAGCATCAGTGGAAACGTCGATCGAAGCCAACGCACCCAGACCACCAGAGTTTGCATTCGCAAACTGACCGCTGATTTGCAGTGAATTGGACCCTTCATTGGTGATATCTAGCTGCGCCGCGTTCGATCCCGGATCATAGGCAACCGAGACATTGGCATCTGATGCCTCAATCGCGGATTTCAGACCAGCTGCGATAATCTCCTCTGGTGCGTTACCTGCGGCGATATCTTCAGCCCGAACCGTGTATGATGCCACATCATCCCCCAGACGAACCGTAAAGGTATCGCCTGCGGCCAATGTGCCCGGGTCCGCAATCACAATACTGCCCACGTCATCGCTTCCGCCATTACCGTCAAGCGAGAAACCAAACGCGTCGGCTGTATCCGCAGTAACACCATCCGTGCCGGTAAAGACATCCGCTGCGGTATAACCACCGGTCGACAGGTTCTGCGCAGCAACATTGATGGAAGAAGCCGTCACATTTCCTGCATTATCGCGGTCCAAAGACGACAGGACGGTCGCGCCTGCACCGCCGTTCACCAGATTGAGGCCGTTGAACTGCGCGGCCCCGACAACCGATGTAATCTGATCACGCAGAGCAGACACATCCGCATTGATCTTACCCCGGTCGACATTGTCTTCCTGCGCGGCAACAATTTTACCCTTCATCTGGTTCAACAGATCGGTCACGGTTTCAGACGCGTTACGCGCCACCGCTACCGTTGATTCTCCCAGCGCAAGGCTGTCTTTGATGGCATTGAAGCCTTTGACATCCGATTCCATCACTTTCGAAATGGCCCAGACGGCAGAGTTGTCTTTTGCTGTGGCAACATCCTTACCGGTCGAGATCGCGTTCTGAGTCATCGCCAGGTTCTTGTTGACCGACTTCAGCGTTTGCAGCGCGACCATTGCGCCATTGTTTGTCAGAATACTGGACATGATTTGTCATCCTTTTCCATTCGGGGCTTTCATCGCCCATTTTCGCCTGCCGCAATCGGCGGGCATTTTCGTCGTTCTGACCCGTGCGATGTACCATCCGGCGTTCGCGCCACCTGCGTCTCAGGTGCGAAACCACTTTTGAACCCGATCCCCTAACGGAGTGCTAAGACGCGCCAATCCAAAGATTCGGATTTGAATCAAACCCCGCCCTATGCGCGTTTTTCCAGCTTTGCCCGAGAGCGCACAGCAAATCCGTTGCGCTGGCCCGCAGCGTCATAGGTGCTGAATTCCTGCCGCACGCGGCGCAGCTCGGTCATGCGGTCTGCCACTGCGCGAATCCCCTCGGCCGCGCTGTTCAACAGGGCCTGATTGCGCGCTGCCTTTTTCTGCACCCGGATCAGATCGTCACTTTCAAGAACCTGCAGATCATTAATTGCACCGATCAGGTTTTCCTTTTCGGGCATCAGCCGGTCCAGATCAGCCAAATCTCCGTGTACCAATGCCGCGCGTTCAACATCCAGCAGCTCTTCGAGCGCTTTGACCGGGTCACTTTTCATCGAATTTCTCCATCATTGCGTTGAACAGAACCTCGGACAGACCGATCCCCCCCGCCCGGGCCATCTGCTGCGCCTGTTGCTGCACGAGGAAAGAGGCGAACTGATCTTCTCCGGCCCCACCCCCGAATGCGCTGCGTGCCTGTCCGAGGCCCGCAGATTTCAGCATTTCGGCCAGAAAACTCGCCTCAAGCTCAACGGACGCGGCCTTTAGCTGTTGTGGAACCAAAGCGGTTTGGGTTGCTGTTGCGATTGCGGAAATCGTCATCGGTTTCTCCGGAATTTGCTTCGAACTTTCATGATCAAAGAGGAAAGCGGTTAAAATAAACGTAACTTCCTATGGGCACAGTGCAGGGCAGACAAACGAAGTCGGAGCAACGAATGGCTAACCCGCTGACACTCATGACAGTCACACAGTCAATGGAATCCAAAACCGATCAGTCGCGTGCGGGGGAGGTTAAGAACAAAGGCGCGTTTACCTTTGCAGATGCTCTGAATGAGGGGGTTGAACCGCAAGACAGTGAAGAAACGCTTGCTGCCGCCGCCGATCCCGCAGAATTGTCTGAGCATTCGGAGATTGCGACAGACGCTGATACCGAAGCGCCAAAAGCAACGCAAGACGATGACCCTGCGCCCCCTCAGACCGGTTTGCTACAAGCGGCTGAATTCAAAGACAACACTCCGTTGCCCAAGCAGATTGCAAGCACGAGCGCGCCAGCCTCAGAGCCGATGCGCGCGCATCAGAATGTGGTTTTGATCAATTGGGCATCGGAAAATCATGCGCCCGCCCGGGGGTCGGTCCCACCGGCACCAGTTGAGGTCGTCCACGACTCTTCCGCAACCGAACACGCACATACCCGCATTGAAAATCCGGGCGTGAGGCAATCAACCGGACCGCATGTCCTGCATCCTGCTCCACCCCCAGACACGGCCTCGAATCCCGCACAGCATAAGGCAGAGCCCGAAACCCGCCTGACTGGCGAGGTAAATGCGCCAACCGGGAACAAAGCGAATAGCAAACCCGTAATATCCGCAGCGGTTAAGGCTATGACCCCGGCTCAGGCCATGGGTTGGGCCCCAAACGAAGACATCACCGACTCTGCAGCAATACCCGAAAGTGATGATTTGACCGTGATCAAGGATGTCACCACAAGCTCTGGCCAGCGCGACGCGATGCCAGCCACCCCAACCATCGCAGCCCGCGCCGAGATTGCGCGCGCGATTGCAGGGCAATTGGCAACGGTCATATCGGCCCGCCCCGGTGCAGGAGGTGTCGAAATTGCCCTGAACCCGGAAGAGCTTGGGCGGGTATCAATCACTCTCAACGGTCGGGAAGACGGGTTCCACCTGACGATTGCGACCGAGCGGCCCGAAACGCTTGATTTGATGCGACGACATATTTCAATCCTTTCGGCAGAATTCGAAAAACTTGGATATGCGGGTCTGACGCTTGATCTTGGCCTGTCGGATGGCACATCGCAGCAGGACGACCCGTCCGGCTCCGGCCATGGTACAGAGACGAGCCAGACCTCAGATGCACTTGATCAACACGACCCCACACTCCCACTCGGCCCCGAACGTGGCCTTGATATGAGGCTTTGAGATATGATCACAGCGACCAACCCATCGACCCTTGGGGCAGCACAAGCCAATGCCGCTGGCAATACGCAACGCGCGGCGCTGACCTCGGATTTCGAAACCTTTCTGCGCATGCTGACCGTACAGGCGCGCAATCAGGACCCCCTGGAACCTCTGGATTCGTCGGAATACGCCTCGCAACTGGCGCAGTTTTCGATGGTGGAGCAACAAGTTCAGGCCAATGCGCTTTTGTCCGATTTGTCGCTGACGCTTGGGTCGGTCAACCTGAACCAACTCGCAAGCTGGGTCGGGATGGATGTGCGCACGGATGCGCCGTTTCGCTTCGACGACCAGCCCGTCGCAATCTTTGCCAGCGCCGAACCATCCGCCGACCGCGCGGAACTGGTTGTTCGTGATAGTCAGGGGCGTGTTGTTGATCGCCGCGCCGTGCCGGTTGACCAGGCGGAATTCGAATGGGCGGGGGTCGATGGCGCTGGCAATGCGTTGCCGGCAGGCACCTACTCAGCTGCGCTTGCAAGCTTTGATAACGGTGAATTGCTGGCTGAAACCCCTGCAGCGGTTTTCAGCCGGGTGGTTGAAGCGCAAGTTGGCGACGGTGCGGTCATGCTGACGCTGAACAGTGGGGCTGAGGTATCGGTCGATACCATCACACAAATTCGTACCGGAGCTTGATCTGACGCGCAGCACGGGCCAAAGCTGGGCAAAACCGCGACTCGCCGCTCAAACTGGTAAAGCTCCTGTCTGAACACCGCCAGCCTCCGCCTGATCTTGTTGCCCAGCTCAACGGCCGGGGGTTGATTGATTCCGGTGTCCGCTTCGACGTGCTGTATGGCGGACGCAGCAATCGGGTCTGGAGGGTTCTTTCCAGACGCAGTGACGCCGTGCTGAAACTTTACTGTGCACCGTTCCGAAATCCGCTGTTTCGCAACGATGCGCAGTTAGAGGCGAATTGCCTGCGCGAGCTTGGCGATACCGGGTTTGTTCCCAAGCTGCGCGCAACCGGTTCTTTTGGCAAAGCCAATTGGGTTTACTACGATCACGCGCCGGGCACCCCATGGCGGAACGGGGTTGAAAATGTCGCGCATCTGCTTCGGCAGTTGCATCGACACCCTGTCAGTCTGGATCTTCCCTGTGGCCGCAACGGTAGCGAAGCCCTGAACCAGCATACGCTTGAGGTTCTGGCCAGCTGTCAATCGGCGGAAACGGAACGGCTGTTTGCGCAACGGCCGCAAAGTCATGTCGCCCCCTTGGCCGACCCATGCCTGATTCATGGCGATCCGGTTGCCGGGAACATCCTGCAATCGCCTCAGGGCCTGACCCTGATCGACTGGCAATGCCCGGCGTTGGGGGATCCCTGCGAAGATCTGGCGATATTCCTGTCACCCGCCATGCAACATCTGTATCGTGGCACGCCACTGTCCGAGACCGAAGTGGCACAATTCCTTGCGGCGTATGGCCAGCCTGAAATCACCGGGCGTTATCTGTCGTTACGCCCCTGGTTTGCCTGGCGCATGGCGGCTTATTGCCTTTGGCGCGTTGAAAATGGAACGCCTGACTATGCCCCCGCCCTTGAGCTGGAACGCGCCGCTTTATAGGTCCGCCAAGGCCAGCAGAGCATAAGCGGGCGGCATCACGGCGCGGCGCCAACGACCCAGTGGGAAACAACGCGGGGCTTCCGTAAGTGGCGCTGGCAGAGCGACGGGTTGGCCCAGCGCCAACCGGGCCAACGCGCGCCCGCAATAGGTTCCCATCGCCACCCCATTTCCGTGATAGGCAAACCCGGCATACAGCCCGGCCTGCCCCGGCACAGGCCCGGCGAAAGGTACGAGGTCTCGGGTCAGGCACACCATACCCGACCAGATATTTGTAACCTCAACGGACGCCCAGCCCGGGAACATGCGCCTGAAATCGCGCCGGGCTTTCCCTCGAATGCGCTTTTCGGCGCGCGGAGAGGACAGCAGCCCGCCCCGCATTCCGAACAGAAATCGCCGATCCGGCATCAGGCGGAAATAATGCAGCAGGTTCCGCGTGTCATAAGCCATCTGATCCGAGGTCCATCCCTGCGCCTGCAGTTCTGCATCGGTCAGAGGGCGCGTGACCAGAGCTGTGGATTGCGCAGGTATATAGCGCGCTGCCATCCACGACGGCAGATCCTCACTGGAATAGCCATTGGTACACACCAACAGGCTAGAGGCCCGAACCTGACCACGCGGTGTCGTCAGTTCAAATCCCGATGCGGTTTTACCTATCCGCTGCACCATGCTGTGCTGGAACAGGTGGGCACCCATGCCCCGCGCCGCATCAGCCAACCCGAACAGGTATTTACGTGGATTCAGGCCAAACCCAATGGGCGTGGTATATCCGCCAAAGAACGCTCCGCCCAACCCGAGATCGGGCAATTCGTGTTTTTCATGCAGCTGGCCAGCCGCGTCAGCGGTTCGACGCAACCGCGCCATTGCGCGGTGTGAATGGGCCAGTTGGGTTTCGCCCCGTGAATGCGTGTCGGCATCGATCCCATACTCTGCCAGAAGATCGGCAACCAGCGCTACCGCGTCCTTTTCGGCCTGCAGATACGCCTGGGCATCAGCAGTGCCATACCGGCGAGACAGGGCCGGTTCGCTCAGCTTCGACCCGCCCAGACAACAGAACCCCCCGTTTCGGCCCGAAGCGCCCCAACCGGGGGTTTCAGCCTCAAGCACCGCCACAGATGCGCCAGCCCGCGCAAGGTGCAGCGCAGCTGATACGCCGGTAAAGCCGCCGCCGATAATGGCCACATCGACGGGCAGGTCACTTTCAAGCTCCGGCCAATCGGGGGCTGCAATCGTCTCATCCCACCAGCATCCGGCACGGGGTGCGGGGCTGTAGGCATACTCAGAAAATATCCGCCTCATTCGGTGCGCGCGGCGGCCTGCTCATCCTGCCTTTGCCGCATCATTGCGCGTTTCGTGACCAGAGACGCAGCTATGACCCCAACCGTGACCACCGCGATCATCAGCGTCGACAGGGCGTTGATTTCGGGGCTGACCCCCAGTCGCACGGCCGAGAATATCTTGATCGGCAAGGTGGTGGCGGACGGGCCGGATGTGAAAGATGCGATCACCAGATCATCCAGTGACAGGGTAAAGGCCAACAGCCAGCCGGAAATCACCGCCGGCGCGATGATGGGCAGGGTCACCAGACGGAAGGCCTGCGCAGGTGAGCACCCCAGATCCAAAGCGGCCTCTTCCAGCGATTGATCAAAGGTCACAAGGCGCGAAGAGACAACGACCGACACGAAGCACATGGAAAAGGTCGTGTGCGCCAGAACGATGGTCAGGATGCCTCGGTCCAGACCGATCCCGATGAACAGCAACAACAGCGACAGGCCGGTAATCACCTCTGGCATCACCAGCGGCGCGTAGATCATTCCGGAAAACAGGGTACGCCCGAAAAACCGGCCGCTACGGACCAGAACATAGGCCGCCGCCGTCCCCAGAATTGTCGCCAGCGTTGACGAGAACACAGCGACGCGCAAGGTGACCCATGCGGCATCCAGAAACGCCTGATTCTGGATCAGTTCACCATACCATTTGGTCGAGAAACCAGCCCAGACCGTGACCAGCTTGCTTTCATTGAAGCTGAAGATGATCAGGATGACCATCGGGATATAGAGAAACGCAAACCCCAGCGTCAGCGAGACCGTATTGAACCAGCTGAGCCTGTTCATTTTTCAGCCTCCGTCTGTTTTTGCTGGTTCCGCTGGAACAGCACAATCGGGATCACAAGGATCAACAGCAAGACCACCGCCACCGCGCTGGCAACAGGCCAGTCACGGTTCGAGAAGAACTCTTCCCAAAGCACCTTGCCAATCATCAGCGTGCCCGAGCCCCCCAGAAGCGAGGGGATCACAAATTCGCCAATCACCGGGATCATCACCAGAAAACAGCCCGCGATAATGCCGGGACGCGACAGCGGGATTGTGACCAGCCAAAAGGCCTGCAGGCGCGAGCACCCCAGATCCTCGGCCGCTTCGATCAAGGATCCATCCATCCGTTCAAGCGCAGAATAGATCGGCAGGATCATGAAGGGCAGATAGGTATAGACGATACCGATATAGACCGCTGTATTGGTGTTCAGAATGGTCAACGGGGTCGAGATGATGCCTGTCCACAGCAGCAGTTGGTTCAGATATCCTTCGTTGCTGAGGATGCCCATCCACGCATAGACGCGGATCAGGAACGAGGTCCAGAATGGCAGGATGATCAGCATCATCAGGGTCGGACGCCACTCTTCCGGCGCACGCGCCATCGCGTAGGCGATGGGATAACCGACAATCAGCGTCAGTACGGTCGAGATCAGGGCGATCTTGACGCTGGACAGATACGCTTTCCAATACAGGTCATCCTCGGTCAGCCATACGAAGTTTTCCAGATCAAGCTGGCTGAAGAAATCCTTGATCCCCGCCCAGCCGCCAGACAGGTCCAGCGTCGGGGTGTAAGGCGGGATGGCAAGGGCAGTGTCGGAAAGCGATATCTTCAGAACGATGAAGAAAGGCACCATAAACAGCGCCAGCAACCAGACATAAGGGACAGCAATCAGAAGGGCGCGGCGCATCAGTGTTCCAGCAGAACCGCTGCCGTTGCCGTCCAGGACAGCCAGACCGGGTCTTCCCACGTGAAGGAACGGCGCGAGATACGGCGGGTATTGGCCGTCTGTGCCTTGATAATCGTGCCATTTGCCAGTTTGACGTGATAGGTGGACAGGTTGCCCAAATAGGCGATGTCATGCACTTCGCCCTGAATCGCGTTAATGGCATCGGCGGGGCGTTCGGCTGAAATGGTCACTTTCTCGGGCCGGATCGCCAGATGGCAACCTTGCCCGGTGGCCAAAGCAGTTGTCGATTTCGCCGTCAGCGGCGGCTGCCCTTCGGCCCAGTCGATCTGATAGCTTTCTTCGGTCCGGGCGGTCGCACGCCCTTCGATGATATTCACATCACCAATGAAATCCGCGACGTAGACCGAATTCGGCGTCTCATAAATCCGATCAGGCGTTGCCACCTGCATCAGCCTGCCCTGATCCATCACAGCAACACGGCTGGCAACGGTCATCGCCTCTTCCTGATCGTGGGTCACGATCACGAAGGTTGTTCCGGTTTTTTCCTGAATATCCATCAACTCGAACTGCGTGTCCTGACGCAGCTTCTTGTCCAGAGCACCCAGAGGCTCATCCAGCAGCAGCAGTTTGGGTGCCTTGGCCAATGATCGCGCCAGAGCCACGCGCTGCCTTTGCCCACCCGATATCTGATGGGGCTTGCGACGCGCAAATTGCTCCAGCCGGGTCAGGCGCAGCATCTCTTCAACCCGGGCCTCAAGATCGGGCTTGGGCATATTGTCCCGGCGCAGACCAAAGGCGATGTTGTCCCAGATGCTCAGATGCGGAAACAAGGCGTATGACTGGAACATCATGTTTACCGCCCGCTTGTTCGGCGGGATCGGATCAATATCCTGCCCGCCCAAAAGGATATGGCCTTCGGTGGGGGTTTCAAACCCGGCCAGCATCCGCATCATTGTGGTCTTTCCGCAGCCCGATGGGCCCAGCAGAGCGAAAAACTCACGCTCATAAATATCCAGCGACAGATCATCGATCGCGGTAAATACGCCAAAACGTTTGGTTACGTTCCGGAACTGGATCAGAGGTTTCGCCTGCGGATCATCCCACGGCGCAAAGATGGTCGCGTTCAAAGCAGCCCCCGTTTATCGGTCAGGACAAAAGAAAGGCGCAAGGCAGTCACCCGCCTTGCGCAACAACCGGATCAGGTGCCCGATTTCACTTTGGTCCACATACGGGTCACAATCCGCTGCGTTTTTTGCGGATAGGGTCCTTTGATATAGGTGTTGTCCATCGCCTCGGCCGACGGATAAATCGCCGGATCGCTGATCACATCTTCCTCAAGGAACTCCTGCGATGCCTTGTTGCCGTTGGCATAGTAGACATAGTTCGAAGCCGCCGCCATATTCTGCGCATTCAACATGAAATCGATGAACTTATGCGCGCCTTCAGGGTTTGGCGCGTCCACCGGCACCGCCATCTGGTCGAACCACATCTGTGACCCTTCCTTGAATGCATTATAGGCAATCTCGACGCCATTATCCGCCTCTGCCGCGCGATCCCGCGCCTGAAGCACATCACCAGAGAACCCGACAGCCACGCAAATATCCCCATTGGCCAGCGCGTTGATGTATTCAGAGCTGTGGAACTTGTCGACATAGGGTCTGACCGCGGCAAACACTTCACCCGCCTTGGCAATGTCATCCTTGTCATGCGAATTGGGATCAAGGCCCGCATAAACCAGCGCAGCAGGCACCATCTCATCCGGTGCATCCAGGAAATAGACACCGCATGAGGCCAGTTTCTCCATATTCTCGGGGTTAAAGATCAGCTCCATCGAGTCAATCGGGGCGTCCTCGCCCAGCACTTCCTTGACCTTGCCGACGTTGACACCCAAACCGGTCGTGCCCCACATGTAGTTGACCGAATGTTTGTTGTCGGGATCAAACTGCGCCACGCGCGCGGCGATCACATCCCACGCGTTACCGATGTTTGAAAGCTTCGCCTTGTCCAGCGGTTGAAATGCACCGGCCTGAATTTGACGGCTCATGAAGCTGCCGGTTGGCACCACAACATCATACCCGGACCCGCCAGCCAGCATCTTGGTTTCCAGAACCTCGTTGCTGTCGAACACGTCATAGATCAGGGTCAGACCTGTCTCTTGTTCGAATTGGTCCAGCAGATCTTCGTCAATATAGTCAGACCAGTTGTAAACGCGCACCTCTTCGGCAAAAGCAGCCGAAGTCCCCAATGCGACGATCGCTGCTATCCTCAGCGTTTTCAGTGTCATGTTTTTCTCCCTGCAGATATGTGGCTATTTTCACCTTTTTTTGGATTTGATCAAGTTTTGCGTTTTGCACCTGTTTCACATATGGTCAGACGCGGCACAGATGCAGGCAGGCCAAAAGAACATGAATTGAGGAAAACCTTTTGGATTTGATCAAAAATAAACCAAACACATCTTTGACAGAGGGTGGAAAGCGCCCCGTGCATGAGCAAGTCTACCAAACTCTGAAATCGCAGATTCTGTTCGGTGATCTGGTACCGGGCCAGCCGGTTACGATCCAGGGTCTGACCGATTCTCTGGGCGTTGGCATGACCCCCGTGCGCGAGGCGATACGCAGGTTGATCTCTGATGGTGCACTGATCTTTCAGGGCAATCGCCGGGTCAGTGTTCCCTTGTTGTCCGCAAACGACATCGAGCAGATGATTTTTGCAAGAATAGCAATAGAAACAGAGCTTTCCAGACGATCAACCAACAACATCCCGGACCCCGATATCGATGATCTTGAACAATTGGATCAAAGGCTGGACCGGATGATCACGGATGGGGATGTGGGCGGATATCTGCGTCTGAACCATGCGTTCCATCAGGCGCTTTATGCGCATTCTGACGCCCCTGTCCTTATCGATCTGGCTGAAAGACTGTGGCTGAGATTCGGCCCCTCGCTGCGAATCGTCTGTGGTCGTTTTGGCACTCAAAGCCTGCCAGACCGTCACAAGGACATTATCGCCGCGCTGCGCGCCCGGGATACGGAAAAGGCCGCGATCGCGACCGCTCAGGACATTGAGCAAGGCATGTCAATGATGGGCGACGCCCTGCCCGGTACCTAGAATTTTGCGATTCGATTGACAGTCTGAAATTTGATCATATTGTGCCCGACAACCGCGCTTGCAGGAGAGTTTTCGATGTCGACCATCACCAATCACTTGCCCACATCCGAATTGCAGGCATTGGATGCCGCCCATCATCTCCACCCGTTTTCCGCCAACGGATCGCTGGGTCTGGAGGGCGCGCGCGTCATCACCCGGGCCAGTGGCGTGTATCTGACTGACAGCGAAGGCGAAAAGATCCTGGATGCCATGGCCGGGCTATGGTGCGTCAATATCGGTTATGGTCGCGATGAACTGGCCGACGTGGCCGCGCGGCAGATGCGCGAGCTTCCCTATTACAACACGTTTTTCAAAACCACCCATGTCCCGGCCATCGCACTGGCCGCCAAAATCGCCGAGCTTGCCCCCGGTGATCTGAACCATGTCTTCTTCGCCGCTGGCGGGTCCGAGGCGAACGACACCAATATCCGTCTGGTACGCACCTACTGGGCCGAAAAGGGGCAACCCGACAAGAACATCATCATCAGCCGTCACAATGCCTACCATGGCTCTTCGGTTGGCTCTGCCTCGCTGGGCGGTATGGCGGGCATGCACGCGCAAGGTGGCATCCCGATTCCGAATGTCCACCATATCAACGAGCCGAACTGGTGGGCCGGAGGGGGTGACATGACACCGGAAGAATTTGGTGTGGCCCGCGCGCGCGAACTGGAAGAGGCCATTCTTGAACTGGGGGAACACCGGGTCGCGGCCTTTATCGCGGAACCCGTGCAAGGTGCAGGCGGCGTGATCATAGCCCCCGACAGCTATTGGCCCGAAATCCAGCGCATCTGCGACAAATACGATATCCTTCTGATCGCGGATGAGGTGATCTGCGGATTTGGTCGCACCGGGAACTGGTTCGGTTCCGAGACCGTCGGGATCAGACCGCATATTATGACCATCGCCAAGGGGCTCAGCTCGGGCTATGCGCCGATTGGCGGGTCCGTTGTCTCTGACGAAATTGCCGAGGTAATCAGCGGGACCGAGTTCAACCACGGCTACACCTATTCCGGCCACCCGGTTGCGGCGGCTGTAGCGTTGGAGAACCTGCGCATTCTGGAAGAGGAAAAAATTGTCGACCATGTCCGCGACGTCGCGGCCCCTTACCTGAAAGACAAGTGGGAAGCTCTGGCCGATCATCCTTTGGTGGGTGAGGCCAGGATCGTTGGCATGATGGCCTCAATCGCGCTGACACCTGACAAAGCCAGCCGCGCCAAATTTGCATCTGAACCGGGCACAATCGGGTATCTCTGCCGCGACCGGTGCTTTGCCAATAACCTGATCATGCGCCATGTGGGCGACAGGATGATCATCGCACCACCTTTGGTCATGACCCCAGAGGATATTGATGAGATGATGGCGCGGATCTACAAGTCACTGGACGAAGCTTTGGCCGAAGTCACCGAGAAAGGCCTGATGAAAGCGGCAGCCTGATCCGATATTCGGACAATCGGATCAGAGCATTCAACAGCTTAACGCATCCGTTCCAACAGGCTGAGCGTCGGATAGCCATCCGGCACCAACCCCTGTGCAACCTGAAAGGCGCGCACTGCGTTGATCGTATTCGGACCCGTGCGCCCGTCTATGCCTTTCGTATCAAAGCCGGCCTGCGTCAGCCGGCGCTGCAGTTCTTTGCGCTCGGCAAAGCTTAGCACGCGGTCTCCACGGGGCCAGCCGGTCTGAAAAGGTGCACCGCCTGCAAGCCGGTCAGACAGATGCCCGATCCCGATCACGTAGGCATCGGCCCCATTGTATTTCTCGATCACTTTGAAATTGTCGAAAATCATCAGGGCAACGCCGCGGCCCCCTGCGGGTAGCAGAATCGCCGCCGGACCATGATCCGGGATTGCCTGACCGGAAGGTGTCAGAACCCCCTGCGCGGCCCATTCCGACGGCAGCAGAGTATGATCGCGCCGCGCCTGGGCATAATCAAAGCCTTGCGGCAAGCGGACCTCAACGCCCCAAGGCTGCCCTTGTTTCCAGCCATGACGGGCCAGATATGCTGCGGCTGAGGCCAACGCATCGGTTGGATCATCCGACCAGATATCGCGGCGCCCATCGCCATCAAAGTCCACAGCATGTTCAAGAAACGAGGTGGGCATGAACTGTGTGTGCCCCATCGCGCCCGCCCAGCTGCCCACCATGTTTGCGGCCCCAACATCACCGGCCTGAATGATCTGCAATGCGGCGATCAGTTGTGCCTCGAAGAAACGCGACCGTCGCCCATCAAAGGCCAGCGTCGCCAAGGACCGGATGGTCTGGTCGCTGCCGCGATAGGTTCCGAACGCGGTTTCAAGCCCCCAGATCGCAGTCACCACCTCTTTTTCGACGCCATATTGCGCCTCGATCCGGGTCAGCGTGTCTTGGTGCTGCGCAAGACCCGCGCGGCCATTCGACACGCGCGTGTCCGAGACGGCGGAATCCAGATATTCCCAGATTGGTTTCGAAAACTCGGCCTGATTGCGGTCACGCTTGATTACGTCGCTGTCATAAGTGACCCCGGCCAGCGCACGATCCAGCGTGCTGCCCAGGATACCCTGTGCCTGAGCCCGTGCGCGAAAGGCACCCAGCCAGGCCTGAAAGCGCGCGTTCCCTCCCGCTGAAACGCGATGCGCCTCGGTGATCGGGCGCAGCACTGGACGCACCGAGACTGTCACATCTGCCGAAGCCAGTTGCACATTGTCAACCAAAGGCCGGGCCAGCGGTCGTATCGATTTGTCAGTTGTATCCGCCTGCACGATGGATGCCCATAATGCGGCGGTCATGACGCCACCTATGCATTTTCGCATACCGTTTTTCCTGATTACTGCTCAGGCGAAATAATAGCGCAAAATCGGCGTTTCACAAAGCGCTCAAAACGAGGGATCGCGCGCTTGTGCTTTGTATCGGCTTGATCCGGGCAGACAGGCCGCTGACCTGCTGGATCAAACAGGTTAAGATACGGGTCATGCATAGCAATGGACGCGGGTAAACGATACTTCTGCCATGACATCTTTTAATGATCCCAAAGTCGCCGCAGCCTATCAGGCACTGCCCGAAGACACGCGAGCCGGTGCCATGGCGTTGCGCGAATTGATCTTTGAGACGGCGGCGACCCTGCCCCAGGCTCTGCCACTGCAAGAGGATTTGCGGTGGGGCCAGCCAGCTTATCTGACCCCCAAGGGATCGACGATCCGGCTGGGCGGGCATAAGGCGGCGTGTTTTGCCCTGTATGTTCATTGCCAAAGCCGGTTGATGGGCGATTTCACCACTGCCTTTCCTGGCGAGGATCGGATCGACGGCAATCGTGCCGTTCTGTTTGATGAGCCCAACCAGATCGATGCCACCCGTCACGGCTGGTTGATCGCGCGGGCGCTGACCTATCACCTCTGACGGCGTTTGCGCTCGACCTTGCGCTTGATCTTGTCTTTCCTGCGCTTGGTGCTGGCGGTCTTGCGTCGTGCCGACCGTTTCGCAGGGCCTCGCCCGCGCGGAAGGGTCTGATCGTCGATTGAGAGCAGCTCCAGCTCCAACCCGCCTGTCACCGGCACGGCCTCGGTCAGCCGCACGGTGACGCGCTGGCCAATCGCAATGATCAGGCCGGTATCCGACCCCATCAACGTTCCGGCCTCGCGGTCGAAATGGAAGAACTCGCGCCCCAGCGAGCGCACAGGCACAAGGCCATCTGCGCCGGTTTCATCCATCTTCACAAAAGCACCGAACCGGGCGATGCCGCTGATCCGGCCCGCAAACTCATTGCCCACCCGTTCGCTGAGATAGGCGGCCAGATAGCGATCGGTGGTGTCTCGTTCAGCCATCATCGAGCGGCGCTCGGTGTCTGAAATATGCGTGGCGGTTTCTTCCAGCCGGGCGATCTCGTCCTCGGTCAGCCCGTCCTTGCCCCAGCCATGGGCCGAGATCAGCGCCCGGTGCACGATCAGATCAGCATAACGGCGGATGGGTGAGGTGAAATGTGTATAGTTGCGCAACGCCAATCCGAAATGGCCAAAATTCTCGGGGTTGTAATAGGCCTGCGCCATCGACCGCAATGTTGTCAGATTGATCAACTCAGCGTCCTCGGTCCCTGCGGCGGCATTCAACAAAGCATTCAGGTGGCGGGTTTGCAGCACTTGCCCTTTGGCAAGGTTCAGCCCCGCGGCTTGCGCGGTCTCTCGCAGGCTTTGCAGCTTCTCCGGTGCGGGTTCCTCATGAACACGGAACAGCAGCGGGCGGCGCTTGGCGATCAGGGTCTCGGCAGCCGCCACATTGGCAAGGATCATGAACTCTTCAATCAGCTTGTGCGCGTCCAGCCGGTCGCGGAACGCGACGCTGGTCACCTCACCCTTGTCGCTGAGCACAATCTGGCGTTCCGGCAGATCAAGCTCCAGCGGTTGCCGCTCGGACCGCGCTTTCTTCAGGGCGGTATATGCGGCATAGAGCGGCTTCAACACCGTCTCCAGCAGAGGCCCGGTTCGGTCATTCGGAGTGCCATCGATGGCCTCCTGAACCTCGGCATAATGCAGCGAGGCGGCAGAGCGCATCAGGCCACGCGCGAAACGATGACCGATCTTGTTGCCATCGGCATCAATCTGCATGCGCACGGCGATACAGGCACGCGGCACGCCTTCGTGCAGGGAACACAGATCGCCAGACAGACGATCCGGCAGCATCGGAACCACGCGATCCGGGAAATAGCTGGAATTGCCCCGTTTGCGCGCCTCACGATCCAGCGCTGTGCCGGGTTGCACATAGGCCGCGACATCAGCGATGGCGACCCAGATCACGTGCCCGCCGGGGTTTTTGGGGTCATCATCGGCATGGGCATAACACGCATCGTCATGATCCCGCGCATCCGAAGGGTCAATGGTCAGCAGGGGCATGTCCCGCAGGTCCTCGCGGCCCTTCAGACCGACTGGTTTGGCCTTGTCAGCCTCGTCAATCACCTTGTCCGGGAAATCGTCAGGAATGCCATGCTGATGAATAGAGATCAGCGAAACCGCCCTGGGGGCAGAAGGATCGCCCAACCGCTCGACAATCCGGGCGCGCGCCAGACCCATGCGGGATTTCGGCCCGGCCTGCTCGGCCTCGACCAATTCACCGTCTTTGGCCCCATGCACGGCACCCTCAGGCACCTGCCATTCGGTCTGGCCAGTCTTGTCGATGGGCACAATCCGGCCGCCTTCGGCCCCTTTGCGGAAGATACCAACGATCTTGCGCGGGTTGGTGCCGATGCGGCGGATCAGGCGGGCCTCGTAATTGTGGTCTTCTTCATGCACGACAGTAAGACGGGCCAGAATACGATCCCCCTCGCCCAGCGCCGGATCACTGGCGCGCGCGATGATCAGCACGACAGGCTCGACCCCCTCACCATGCCATTCCAGCGGGCGGGCAAATAAATCACCATCCGCGTTTGGCGCTTTCACCTGCAGCACACTGACCGGAGGCAGGCGATCCGGATCACGATAGCTGCGTTTGCGCTTTTCCAGATGGCCCTCGGCCTCAAGTTCCCGAAGGATGCGTTTGAGATCAATCCGATCCGCACCCTTGATGCCAAAAGCCTTGGCGATATCACGTTTCGAGGTCAGTGTGGGGTTCGCCGAGATCCAGTCGAGGACCTCCTGCTTGGTCGGAATGCGTGTCATGATTTCGGCCTAACACGGGCGTGCGACCGCGTCATGACCAAAAAAGCGACGGTGGGTTCAACCGTGCAGATCAGCCACGGTATCCACGTCGCGCAACGGCTCAAGCAACGTCACCCTGCAACCGGGGATCGAGGCCAGCGTGTCCGCCAACGCGTGTTCGGTCGACCAGCGCACATCGCAAAACAAGCCTCTGGGCAAGGCCCCATACCGTTGCGCCCCAACCAACCAGTAACCGCCGTCAGGTGCTGGCCCGAACACCATCTGGGCTGGCCCCAAAGCCTTGAACGCCCCGGCAATATGCGCCTTTGTTATCCCCGGAATATCCGCGCCGATCAGACAGACCGGCCCCTTGGGCGCATCCCGCAACATCCGCCCCATACGATCACCCAGATCGCCCCGCCCCTGCGGTGCCCGCGGTAGATCCGCAGGCCAGACACGGCTGAGCACCCCTTCGCGATCCGGTGAAACCGCCAGAACAACCTGCCAGCGCGGATCGCGCAGACGCCGGATCAGGGATCGTGTCTGATGCCGGAACCACCACGCAGCCCCGACCATGCCGATATCCCGACCCAGACGTGTTTTGACCCGCCCCGGATGCGGCTCTTTCACCATGATGACCAATGTACGTTGCATGGATCAGGCGAAGTAATCCGTCAGTATCCGGGTATAGATCGCCTTGAGCTGGCGAATTTGCTCGACCTCAACGCATTCGTCCACCTGGTGCATCGTGCGCCCAACAAGGCCAAATTCCACCACCGGGCAGTGGTTTTTGATGAACCGGGCATCCGAAGTACCACCGGTGGTCGAAAGCTCGGGCGTAACACCTGTTTCGTTGGCAACCGCCTGCGACACCAGATCTGACAGGGGACCCGGCGGGGTCAGAAAGCTTTCACCCGAGATCTTGATTTTCGTGTCGACCTCAACGCCATATTCCTGCGCCACCTGATCTGCCGCCTTGCGCAACCAATCGCTGAGGCTGGCCCCGGAATGCAGATCGTTGAACCGGATGTTTACTGTGCCCACACACTGCGCCGGAATGACATTCGTGGCCGCGTTGCCCGTGTCAATCGTCACCACGGCCAGTGTCGAGGCATCAAAGTGATCTGAACCCTGATCCAGTTCATGGCTGGCCAGCCGATCCATCAGACGTGCCATTGCAGGTAGCGGGTTTTTCGCCCGGTGTGGATAGGCGGAGTGCCCCTGCACGCCCACCACGGTAAACCACGCCGTCATCGAGCCGCGCCGCCCGATCTTCATCATCTCCCCCATCTTGTCCGGGCAGGTCGGCTCACCCACCAGACAGACCGACATACGCTCGTCTGCATTGTCCATGTGATCCAGCAGAGCAACCGTGCCATGCAGGGCGTCGCCTTCCTCGTCCCCGGTGATCGTCAGGATCACCGCCCCGTCAGGGGGTGTGTCGCGTACAAAATCGATGGCGGCAGCAGCAAAGGCAGCCACCCCCGATTTCATATCGGTCGTGCCTCGGCCATACATCACCCCATCCCGCGTCTCAGCCCCGAAGGGTCGCATCGTCCAGGCGGCTTCGTCGCCGATCGGAACCACATCCGTGTGACCGTTGAAACCAAAGCTGCGCGGGTGCCCCTTTTGGCCCCACCGGGCGAACAGGTTGCAAACGCCACCACGATCCACGCGGGTGCACTCAAAGCCGGCCTCCCCCAGCACGCGCTGCAGCAGAACCAGCGCGCCACCTTCCTCGGGTGTGACCGAAGGGCAACGGATCAGATCTGCCGTCAGTTTTACTGGATCAGTCATAATGGGCCTCTTGTCTGCATGGGTGCCGATGTTCGTGCACAGATTCAACGAATTGACCCGATTGCCAACCCCGAACAGGTAAATTCCTGTCTCGACAGCCCGAGCCTCTCATTCTGACACCCCTATAAAACATACGCGTTGACCTAGCGGTTGCCTTGCCGTGTGGTCCTGAATCGCGTTAGAGGGCCGCGAAACAGGTGATTCCACATGAAGCGTATCGTCTTCGCATTGATCTGCCTGACTTTCGCCGTTCTCGCGCAGCAAAGCCAGGCACAGACCCTCACGGTTACGACAGTAACCCGCCCTCCGTTTTCCTTTGTCGAGGATGGGGCGCAAACCGGATTCTCGATGGATCTTCTGGCCGCGCTCTCCGAATCGCTGGGCTGGGACTATTCCATCAATCGGGTCGAGAGCTTTGGTGAGATGCTGGGGGCCGTTCAGGACGGATCGGCCGATCTGGCGATCGCAAATATCTCGATCACGGCCATGCGCGAAACCCGGATGGATTTTACCCAACCCATCTTTGAGGCCGGGTTGCAGATCATGGTTCCGTCAGAGGCCGCACGCCAGCCATCGCTGCTG
Organism: Rhodobacteraceae bacterium KLH11; assembly: GCA_000158135.1. Taxonomy (GTDB): domain Bacteria; phylum Pseudomonadota; class Alphaproteobacteria; order Rhodobacterales; family Rhodobacteraceae; genus Ruegeria. The sequence goes on along the minus strand of DS999531.1, from coordinate 1,655,018 downwards.
CATGCGCTGCTGTCGCGAGAATTGTTCATCGCCATCGGTCTGGCCTTTGCCATCCTGTTGGGCGGCGGCATGTTGATGTGGGGATTCGAACGGCGCGCACAGCCCTATTTCGATCGTAAACTGAACGAGGCTTGGTTTCCTTCGTTCTGGTGGGCCCTCAATCTGGTGGTCAATGGCGGGTTTGAAGAGCGTATGCCGCGCACTCCGTTTGGCCGGCTGCTGGGTGTCGTGCTGGTGGTTTCTTCGCTGTTCATCGTGTCGGTCTTCACAGCGCGCATCACCTCGGTGATGACCGTGGATGCGATCACCGGTAACGTGAATTCGGTCAATGACCTTTATGGCAAACAGGTTGGCACCATCGCCGATTCAACCGCGGCCAGCTTTCTGGACCGCCGCGAGATTGAATATGTCAGCTATCCCGGCTTGCAGGAAATGCTGGCGGCATTCACCGAAGAGGAACTCAACGCGGTCGTATTTGACGCCCCGATCCTGTCCTACTTTGCCAGCCACGAAGGGCGCCGGATCGCAACAATGACCGGTGGTATCTTCCTGCGCGAGAACTATGGCATCGCGTTCCCGACCGGGTCGCCGCTGGTCGAAGATGTCAATCAGGCGCTTTTGTCCCTGCGCGAAGACGGCACATATGACGAGATTTATCGCAAGTGGTTCGGGGCGCGGAACTAGGCAGTCTCTTCATCCCCGAAGAACGAGGTCATCTGCGCCACGATCACCGCATTCTCATCCAGCGCCCGCTGCATGAGGGCCCGTTCATCGGGCTCGATCTCATGCCCCTGTGCCTCGCGTTCAGCCAGCGTGCCATAACCTGTCACGTCCAAAGGCGCGGTATCGGCCTGTTTCAGGATGGCAACGGTTTCGCGCACGGCCTCGGCCTCGTCCACACCGCTGGCAAAACACATCAGCGCCGCCCCGGTGGCCCCTTCGGGCAGGCCATCCCCATCCTTGCGGCCGATCTGAACCAACAAGGTATAGACCTGTTGGCGCGAGGTTTTTTTCTGCTTTTCCATGCCGCCCGCAATACGCTGCCCTTCGAAGACGGTCAACTCAGTCCAACGCCCCCCCATGCAGCCTGTCCAACAACATCTGCGCCGCCGCCCGCTGTGTGTCTCGCCAACCTGCGCGCGGTTTCAGGGGCATGATTGCATCCGTATTGAAATAGATCGCCGTGATCCCCGCTGCGGCCACGTTAATATCTTGTGTATTTGCCGTCGGGGCATCATGCGCAATCTCCGCAGCCACGCGCGCTTCGAAATCATACACAAATCCCTGCAAGGGATCCCTTAACGCGCCATACCTTTCCGATGCCGCGACCAGCGCGGCAAACACGGCAGCATTTTCGGATGAATATACGCTGCGCCCGAACAGCGCCTCCATCATCGCCTGCGTTCGATCTGATGACGGGAGGGCCGCAAAAAGCTCTTCCACACGATTTGCAAAGACCTGCATGACGTGATCCAGCAGCTTTTGCACCATCTCTTCCCGGTTTCCCAGATAATGCCTGAGCAATGGCCGCGCGACCCCCGCCTCTTCCGAGATTCGGGCCAGAGTTGAACCATCCAGCCCGAACCGCGCCACACACCGCATGAACGCATCCAGAATTTGCTGGGTCCGGGTATCTTTCAGGCTGGGGCGTGGCATTGGGTTTACTTATCCGTTCATAAGGTGCGGAAAAAAGTCGGCCAAAATATATAAAAGACCAAGGGATATCCATAAAACCGTCAGCAACCAGAACAGGATCGGGTGCTCAGAACGGTCAAGCGGTTCGATCAAAAAGGCCCGCCCTGAACGTATAGCCAGCACAGCCCAGAAAACAAACAACAGCCCCCAAACTCCCATCAGGCCAGCCAAGGTCGAAGCGAATAGCAACGCCAGAACCACAAGCGTTAGCCATTTCTGGTGTTTCAGGGTTTGTATGACCGACATCCCGCCATCTTGTGTTCACAGAAATTCCTGACGTCCAGTCTGGACATTCATATCATTATTGTCAATATTGATAATTATCACTTTTGACAATAATCAGGACACAAGATGACCCCGCAGCCAGCCCTGCCCGATCAGCCAAGGCAACGCCTACCGCGCGATGCCTATGTCTCAGACAGTTGGTTTGAAACCGAACAGAATACGCTGTTCAGCAATTGCTGGACCTTTGCCGGCGTCACTATGGATTTTGCAGAACCGGGTGATTTCCGCGTGATCAAGGCGGGGGTCTGTTCTCTGATCGTTATCCGAAACAACACAGGAGAGCTGCGCGCGTTTCACAATCAGTGCCGTCATCGGGGCACTGAGTTGCTTGAAGGGTGCGGGAACGCGGGCAAAACCATTGTCTGCCCCTATCACAACTGGGTTTACGGTTTGGATGGCGCCTTGCGCGGTGTCCCCGCCCAACGTGCCTGTTTTGCCGATCTGGACAAGAAAACCACGGCCCTGTTCGGGGCCTCGGTCGGCATCTTTCGCAATCTTGTCTTCGTCCACCCCGAGCCAGATCAGAATTTTGACGATTGGCTTGGGGATTTACATCAGGTTCCCTGGCCGCATGATCTGGCCTCTGCAGATATGCAGGAAAACCCTGACGATGTTACTTATGAAATGAACTGCAACTGGAAGGTCTTCTATGAAAATGCGGTGGACGGCTATCATCTGGCCTATCTGCACAAAGATACGCTGGGTGGCCCCACCCATGACAAGAACCTCTGGGAAGTATTCGGGCAAAACATGGTCTGGTGGTCGACCGAACGCGAAGGCGTCAAGCACCGCATCCCGCAATTTGTTGAAAACGCGGCCCGGGGCTCTGGTCTGAAAACAGTGCAGGCTGCGGATATCCCGGGCTATGGCGGCGTTTACATGTTGTTTCCAACCACGATCCTGACACCGAACCCGTGGGGGTTTTCAATCTCGACAATGGAGCCTGTGAATGCAGGCACAACACGCTTGCGGGTGCGCAACTGGTCCCCGAAAGGCTGGCTAACCTATACACACCGCGCTGCCGATATCCCTGGATACGACAAGGAAACAGGATTGATCAAATCCTCTCACTGGACGCAGCATCCCCTCGAAACAGGCGACTTCCAGACAGAAGACATCTGGGTTTGCGAGAAAATGCAGCGCGCGCTTCAATCACCCCGGTTCAAAGTCGGCCCGCTGGCGAAAGGGGCTGGTGGCGAGGCGGCCATCGACTTCTTTCAGCAGACTATTCTGAACTTGATGCCGCAATAAACAAGAGGCTGCGCACACATGTTGCGCAGCCCCCGTTGAAACGGCAGAGCTCTCGGTCAGTCCCGCAGCAACTCGTTGATCCCGGTCTTGGATCGCGTCTTTTCATCCACCCGTTTCACGATGACCGCGCAATAGAGGCTGATGTTGTTCTTGGACGGCATCGAACCTGCAACGACAACCGAATAAGGCGGCACCTCGCCATAGGTCACTTCGCCGGTCTCGCGGTCCACGATCTTGGTGGATTTACCGATGAACACGCCCATCCCCAGAACCGAGCCTTCGCGGACAATGCAACCCTCGACAACTTCCGAGCGGGCCCCGATAAAGCAGTTGTCCTCGATAATGGTCGGGCCTGCCTGCATCGGCTCCAGCACGCCGCCAATGCCAACGCCACCCGACAGGTGCACGTTCTTACCGATCTGCGCGCAGGAACCGACGGTGGCCCATGTATCGACCATAGTGCCCGCGTCAACATATGCGCCAAGGTTCACGAAAGACGGCATCAGCACCACGCCCGGCGCGATATAGGCCGATTTTCGAACCACGCAATTCGGTACCGCCCGGAAACCGGCAGCACCCCATTGGCTGGCCTCCCAACCGGCGAATTTGCTATCCACCTTGTCCCACCAGCCACTTCCCTGAGGGCCGCCCGACTGAATTTCCATGTCCTTGATGCGAAAACCCAGCAGAACCGCTTTCTTGGCCCACTGGTTCACGTGCCAATCGCCATTGTCGCGCTTTTCCGCCACGCGCAGCGCGCCGCTGTCCAGCGCGTTCAGCGTATCCTCAATCGCGTCGCGTTGTTCACCGGTGGTTGCGGGCGAGATGGTGTCGCGCGCCTCCCAGGCGGCTTCGATGGCGGCTTCCAGTTGCGCGTTGGACATGGGGCTACTCCGTGCTGAATCTGTTCATGTTGGTCTTGCGTATAAGCAAGGCAGGCAACAGCCGCAATGCGACGCGGGTCGCGCAAATTGCGGCTGATTGTCAGAAATTTACCGCGTCAGAGGATCCGGCGAGATATTGCCACCACAAACAAGCACGGCGACCCGTTCATCCGGCTCTGGCTGATAGGCCCCGGACAAAAGCGCCGCCAAAGCGGTTGCCCCGGCCGGTTCCACAAGAATGCGATGCGCCTGCCACAAAAGCTGCTGCGCCTGTGTGATGGCCTTGTCGGTTACCAGCACCGAAGGCATCCCCTGCGCCAGTTCAAAACAAATCGACCCGATCCGCCGCGCGCCCAACGCATTCGCGGCAACGCCCGAGACTGAAACGTCCACCGGCTCACCCGCCTGCAACGCAGCGTTCAGCGCGCAGGAGGTTTCGGGCTCGACCGCGACAACCTTGCGCGCGCCCTGCAGCCAGGCCAGCGCTCCGGCGATCAGGCCGCCGCCGCCAACGGCAACCAGAACAGTGTCGGCTTGCAGGCCCTGAGCGTCCCATTCGGCAAAACAGGTTCCTTGCCCGGCCACTGTTCCGGGGGCATCATAGGCGTGAATCTGCATCGCGCCGGTTTCTGCCTCATGCGCCTGCGCCCGGGAAAGCGCGTTGGCATATTCACCGGGCACAACGGTCAGATCCGCGCCGGTTTGCCTGATCAGGGCAATCTTTGACGGCCCCGCCAGTTCGGGCACGAATATCTTGGCCCGATAGCCCAGCGCCTGCGCCGCAAAGGCCGCCGCTGCGCCGTGATTGCCGCCGGATGCAGCCACGATACCAGCTGTGGGCACGTCCGAGCTCAGCAGCGTATTGAACGCCCCGCGCGCCTTGAAACTGCCAGTATGCTGCAAATGCTCCAGCTTCAACGCAACCGGGTAGTCCAGACCCAATGCGCGGCTTTCCATCACCGGTGTCACCTGTGCGTATCCGTCAATCCTGATCCGCGCGGCAGATATTTCGCTCTTCCAATTCATTCTTGTCTTTCCGTGACTGGCACTCTGCCTGCGAAACCTATAGCTGTTTTTGAAACAGGCAAGCAGGGAACCCCATCCATGAGAGAAGACCGCCTCAGCCCTTTCCGCGACGCACAGACCGACCGTTCGACCGCAAGCGAGGTTCCGGATACGCCACAGACGCGGTCACCCGCCTATCGCCTTGCCTTTGCCGATGACGATTTCCTGTGCCGGGATGAGCTGCGCCCGGTGCGCCTGCAACTGGAATTGCTGAAACCCGAGATGATCATGACCGAGCGTCAGATCACCTCGACCATTGTCATGTTTGGCGGCGCGCGTATCCCCGAGCCATCGCAGAAGCACACAGCGCGCACCGAAACTCTGGCAGGTCTGTCGCAATACTACGACGAAGCGCGCGAATTCGCCCGGCTTATGACCGAAAAGTCGAACCAGACCGGCTGCCGCAAGAACGTCATTGTCACCGGCGGCGGCCCCGGCGTGATGGAGGCGGGCAACCGCGGCGCACAGGATGCGGGCGGATGTTCCATAGGCCTGAACATCGTGCTGCCGCATGAACAGGCACCAAACCTCTATGTCACGCCCGAACTGAGCTTCAATTTCCATTATTTCGCCATTCGCAAGATGCACTTTCTGATGCGCGCCCGCGCCATCACCATCTTCCCCGGCGGTTTCGGCACGATGGATGAGCTGTTCGAATCCCTCACCCTGATCCAGACCGGCCGGATGGAGCCTGTGCCCTTCCTGCTGTTCGGGCGCGCATTCTGGGAAAAGGTCATCAACTGGGAGGCGCTGGCTGATGCGGGTACCATCTCGGATGAAGATCTTGGCCTGTTCCGCTTTGTCGATACCGCGCAAGAGGCCGTGGATATCATCGAGAACTGGGAACCCACCCCGCCCCGTGACGAAATACCGGGGCGCTAGGCAATGAAGACCCCCAAGACCGGAGAGATGCTCCACCTGCGCGGCAACGCCCTGACCACGGGCGACCCGGTGGCGCTGCCCCTGACCCAAAGCAGCATGTACCATCTGCCGGGTGCACCGGAAGGTCACGCCAGCTATGGCCGCGTTGACAACCCGACCTGGGTGCATCTGGAGCATGTACTGGCCCATCTGGAAGACGCACCGTGTTTGGCTTTCCCATCAGGGATGGCCGCAATCTCGGCAGCGTTGTTTGCCACGGTCAAAGCTGGATCGCGCCTGTTGGTCCCCTCGGATGGCTATTACGTCACCCGGTTGCTGGCCGACCGATTCCTGTCTCCTCTGGGTGTTGAGGTCGAAGAACGCCCGACGGCCACCTTTGCCGAGGGCGGATTTGACCGGCTCGATGTGGTTTTTGTCGAAAGCCCCTCGAACCCCGGGCTGGACATGATCGATCTTGCTGTGGTCGCACAGGACGTGCATGCCAAGGGCGGCATCACGATTGCCGACAACACCACCATGACCCCGCTTGGCCAACGCCCACTGGATCTCGGCATTGATGTGGTCGTCTCATCCGACACCAAGGCAATGGGCGGGCATTCCGACATGCTGATGGGCCATGTGGCCAGCCGTAGCGCTCAGATCATGGAACGGGTCGAGGAATGGCGGAAGGTTTCCGGCGCGATCCCCGGCCCGCATGAGGCATGGTTGCTGCATCGCGGGCTGGAAACGCTGGATGTGCGGTTCGACCGGATGTGCGCCTCAGCCCAGATTCTGGCCGAACGGTTGTTGGCACATCCCGCAGTGAAACAGGTTCGCTATCCCGGCCTGCCCGATGATCCCGCGCATGCATTGGCACAGGCGCAAACCGCGCGGTTTGGCTTTCTGCTGTCGCTGACGCTGGAGAGCGAGGACAAGGCCGAAACCTTCATCAACGCCTGCCCGCTGCTGCGCCCCGCAACGTCTTTTGGCGGCGTCCACAGCTCTGCCGAGCGCCGGGCGCGTTGGGGGGATGATGTGGATCCTGCTTTCGTCCGCCTCTCAGTTGGATGCGAGCCGGTGGAAGAATTGTGGTACGCGATTGAGGCCAGCCTGAACGCATTGTAGCTATTTCTTCTTTGGCACCCGCAATTCCGGGAAAACATAGATCGGCAGCACAATGCTGGCGATCAGCGCCCCCAGCCAGACCAGCAAGGTCGCGGCCAGCAGATTGGATATGCCGCCAACGGTCAGCCCGGCAGTGATGAGATCGGTCGCCAGCAGGCCCACGAAAGTCACGATCAGCGCGATCCCGCCCTTCAGCGCCGGGGCTTTCTTCTCACCCAGTTTCAGGATCAGCGGCTCGGCCACGACCTGAACCAGAGTGAAAACAATCACCACCACGATGAACGAGATCGGCCTGATCGCAAAGCCTGACAGCACCAGTACGGCCAGCAACAATCCGATGGCATTCCCGGCCAAAAGCGCCAGAGCGGCCTTGATTCTGCGCGACATGGCAGCGATCTCCGTCAGTGAATGTTTTAATATATGCAAATATTATCAGAATACGCCAAATTTGCGAGGGATTTCAGCGCACTCATTATTTTGACCTGTTGAAATCGCATGATAAAATACCTTCATTCAGGTCAAACCGACCCACATCCGCGAGAGGTGAGATGAGCGACGATCCCTATTCCGTCCTCGGCGTCGCAAAAGACGCCAGCGACGCTGAGATCAAGAAAGCCTATCGGCGTATCGCCAAGGAATGCCACCCGGACCTCAAACCCGGCGATGCCGAGGCCGAAGCCAGGTTCAAAGCCGCCGCGGCGGCTTATGACCTGCTGAAAAATCCTGAAATGCGCGCGAAATACGACAATGGCGAGATTGACGCCGCAGGTCAGGAGCGCCCGCAGCAGCAATATTACCGCGACTATGCGGAAGCAGCCGGAAACCCCTATCGCGAGCGTGCGGCAGATCAAGACGATATGTCCGACATTTTCGCCGAGTTCATGCGTGGACGCGGCGGGTACGGGCAACGCACGCACGAATTTCATGCCCCGGGGCATAACCTCAACTACACGCTGCAGATCAGCTTTCTGGATGCTGTCTTTGGTGCCAGCCAAAAACTGACCCTGCCAGACGGAGACCGGATTGAGGTCAAAATCCCACCGGGCATCACCGATGGCCAGACCATCCGTCTGCGCGGCAAAGGCGCGCCGGGGTATGGCGAAGGGCCGCCGGGGGATGCGCTGGTGACGGTTTCGGTCGCCAGGCATCCCGTCTTTGACCGTCAGGGTGACGATATCCACATCACTCTGCCGATCACGATTGACGAGGCTGTTCTGGGTGGAAAAGTTCCTGCCCCGACCATTGATGGCGGTGTCAATGTCAACGTGCCGGCGGGTACAAGCAGCGGCAAAACCCTGCGCCTGCGCGGCAAGGGCGTGAAGAAACGCGGATCGTCTGATCGCGGGGATCAGTTGATCGAACTGACCGTGACCCTGCCGGGCAAGATCGATGAGGAACTGCAGAAATTCATGCAGACATGGCGCGACACCCACAGCTATGATCCGCGCAAAGGAATGCTGTCATGACCCTGACCGAAGAGGAACTGATCAAAACCATCTCTCGCCTGACCTCGGATCGGCTCAGCGATTATCTGGCCGCCGAGATCGTGATCCCGGAACACTCCGATCGCGGGCTGGTGTATCAAAGCATCGATGTCGCCCGCCTGGAACTGGCCTGTGAATTGCACGAGCAATACGACATGGAGGCTGATGCCCTTTCGATGATGATCTCTCTGATCGACCAGATGCACGGGCTGCGCGCCGAGCTGCGCGAGGTGCTAGGCGCGGTTGAGGCACAACCCGAACCGGTACGCCAGCAGATGATCGAAGTCATCAGCACCGCACGGCTTCATCGCAGATAACGATTTTGGCCAAGCAGTAATCTGAAACCTATTCCGCGAGGCGATATTCTTCGGGAACGTAGAAGGTATAATCACGTTCTGCGACGGCTTCGTGGCAAACATGGCAATAGGCGACAGCGGGTGCGCGAAAGCCCATTGTGTCGCCAAACAATGACCCGTCCGGCATCACCATAATATAACGCCAGTCGGCGGTCTCGGGGCTGGTGCCCGCGGGCAGTTTCTCCATGACGAACATAGCACCGGGATGCGTATTGCCTTCATCCGTGACGGTCATGCTGTCTTTGGCCAGAACCGAACCTGCGGGCAACACTTCGCCCTCTTGCAGCGTGCCGTAATTACTGGCCACACGATTGGCATAGCTGTTGACATAGCGCTGCCCATGGGTTGCCGAGATGTAGGGCGCATCGTTGAACAACGGCCAGTTCTGATAGTTGCGGATCACATCCAGCTGCGCTGCTGCATAGCCCCGTGCCATGCGTCCGGACAAAGACTTATAATACTTCAGCGCGTCATCTTTGGTTAAATCTGCAGGGTTTTCGATGGCCAGATGCGCATCCTGATCCGTAGTCTGCGTATGCCCCGCCACAGGGGCAAACCCTGATAGCGTAACGGCCAACGCGATACCAGCAGCCCGCAGATGTCTTCTAATCATTCTTGTTGGCCTCCCTGACTGATCAGTTCGCCGAAATGTCGCTCTGGCTGTTTATAAAGTAACAGTCGAAAAAAATCTTACCAGCGCCGCCCCGGCAATATCACCGCCTTGTGTATGCGGGTGATATCCCCCTCCAGAGCGGGTATTTGCCAAATATAACAAATTCTGAATGCAGAAGCAGCACTCAAATCATTAAGTTTCCGCGCGCTATACCTCGCGGTTCAGACCCGCCTCAGCCTCGATCTGCTTGCGCGACTTGCGGGCCCGTTCGGTGGCCGATTTCAGCTGGCCACAGGCCGCCATGATATCTTCGCCCCGCGTCTTGCGAATGGGTGAGGCATAGCCCGCCTGATAGATGATATTTGCAAACGCCCGGATACGATTGTTGGAACTGCGCTTATACGGGGCACCCGGCCATTCGTTGAACGGGATCAGGTTGATCTTGGCCGGAATATTATGGCGTTTGATGTGTTCGATCAGACGATGCGCATCTGCGTCACTATCGTTCACGCCATCCAGCATTACATATTCAAACGTGATCCGCTCGGAATTGGAGACTTTGGGGTAGCTGGCCAAGGCTTGCAGCAATTCCTCGATATTCCAGCGCTTGTTGATCGGGACCAGCATATCGCGGGTTTCATCCGTGGTGGCGTGGAATGAGATCGCCAGCAGGCAACCGATTTCCTCAGCCGTGCGCGCAATCTCGGGCACCACCCCCGAGGTCGACAACGTAATACGGCGGCGCGACAAAGAAATCCCCTCGGGGTCCATGGCGATCTTCATCGCGTCACGGACATTGTCAAAATTATAGAGCGGCTCGCCCATGCCCATCAGCACAATATTCGACAGAAGGCGCGTTTCGTCCTTGGGGGCACCGGGGGTGGGCCATTCCTCAAGATCGTCGCGTGCCATCATCACCTGACCCACGATCTCGGCCGCTGTCAGGTTGCGCACCAGTTTCTGCGTGCCCGTGTGACAGAAGGAACAGGTCAGCGTGCATCCGACCTGAGACGAGATGCACAGCGTGCCCCGGTCATCCTCGGGGATATACACCACCTCAACCTCATGCCCGCCCGCGATCCGGCACAGGTATTTTCGGGTGCCATCTTCCGAGACCTGACGCGTCACAACCTCGGGGATTTCGATCACGAAATGCTCGGCCAGCTGCGCGCGGTAGGCTTTGGCCAGATTGGTCATCTCGGCAAAGTCACGCACGCCCCATTGATAGATCCACTGCCAGATCTGCCCCGTCCGCATCTTGGCCTGCTTTTCAGGCGTGCCATGTTCGATCAGCGCCGCACGCAACGCGTCGCGGGTCAGACCGACAAGGTTCACCTTCCCCTCGGGCAGTTTGCGAGGGATGGTCATGACATCCTGAGTGATCGGCGCTTTGGGCGGCATGTGGCGTATCTCAATGGATTCTGGCTTGGGATGCGCCTCTATATAGGAACGCGCGCAAAGATCAAAAGAAATCGTGCTTCAATTTGCGTAGCGCAGCAATTCATCAACACGGGCCCGACCAAGGTCGACCCGGCAGGCTGTAATGGCGATGCCAGTGCCTGATCCACCCCCAAACGACGCGCCCACCGCCTCGCACTGTGCGTCGCGGTAAGCTGCCCACGTGGTTTGTGATGCCTCCAAAGCAGGAACAGCCACAGCACGCCCGGTGACGTCATCCAATTCCTGGGCCGCACCAATCGCCAAAGAATAGCTTGATTTGATCGCGGCATTCACGCGCGTTTCCATGTCCGAAACACAGGTCCCGATCTCTACCTGCGAACCGGCGTCGAGACATTCCATAGTCGGGTCCGCAACCGCCGCAATCGGAAACAGGAGAGAAACCAAAAACCATCGCATCAATCAATCCTCCGGCCAGAGATCCTTGTCTATTACAGATCCAATTGAGCACCCAATCAACGAAAACCCCGCCGGATAGCGGGGTTTTGCTGTTGGACCAGCCTCAGGCTTATTGCGTACAGCGCTTTTCCGCGTCTTCAATCGCAGCCGTAAAACCCAACAACGAGAATGTATCCTTGGTTTGGGTACCACGCTCGGACCGGGCGGTCAGCACCGCCTCGGTTCCGCGCTTCATGGCAGTGACGATCTTGGAATCGTCCGAGGCTGTCGCAGGCCATGCCCATTCACCATCGGTGAACAATTCAAACTCACTGCCATCGACCACCAGATTGACGGTCGACCCGGAAGCAAACGGATAGCCGCCAGTAAAGGTAACCTGCCCTTTGACCTCGGCATTCGGGCGGTAGAACACGAACAGCAGGATATCGCTGCGCCGCACGGAAACAACCCGGCCACCACGTGTGTTCACGGTTTCCTTGGGTGCCGAGACGCTCCAGCATTCCGTGGGGTCTTCCTCGACAAAAACGCTCCAGTCGGTCTTTGCCGCGACGCGATTGGTGCTGGTCGCCTGCTGGGCGATCGCCGTTGTTGCCATACCTGCCATGCACAGGCCCGCGATCATGCGGACGAGCATTAATCCCATCTGTCCAGCCTCCTAGCCCGATCTATACCTCATACCCACCGGACATGCGTGCGAACCCTGCCGGTTCGTCTGTTAAGTTGCGTATTCCGGTGATTGCCGACATACACACACTAACGCAGGTTTCGCCACAGGCGAAAGGGCGATTGGCAGATTTTTGCGCATAGGTCGGAGGCCTTAGATGACACAACCGGTAGCGATGACAGAACTGTGGCGCGGACCACTGCTGGAAAGCCTGCATCTGGGCCACGCGGTAATTTGCGATGATACCGGCCAGATCGTCCAAAGCTGGGGCGATCCGCAGGCGGTGATCTACCCCCGGTCATCTGCCAAGATGATTCAGGCGCTGCCGCTGATCACCTCGGGCGCTGCCGCCAAATACGGGCTGAACAGCGAACATCTGGCGCTGGCCTGCGCCTCGCACAACGGGGCGGCTATTCATACCGAGCGTGTCTCGGCCTGGCTCGACCACCTCGGACTGTCTGAGCCCGATCTGCGCTGTGGCCCGCAAGAGCCGCAGGATATGGCCGCCCGGGACGGACTGATCCTTGCCGATGATACGCCCTGCCAGATCCATAACAACTGCTCGGGCAAGCATTGCGGGTTTCTGACCGTAGCCCAGCACATGGGTGCCGGGCCGGAATATCTTGAGATCGACCACCCTGTGCAACAGGCAGGCCTTGCCGCGCTGGAAGAAACCACGGGCGAGACCAGCCCCTGTTATGGGATCGACGGCTGCTCAGCCCCCAATTTTGCCACGTCGCTGGTAGGGCTTGCACGATCAATGGCCTGGTTTGCCTCGGCCGCGGACCGGTCAGACCGCGCCAGCGATGCCGCGCAACAATTAACCGCTGCGATGATGAAACACCCCGAACTGGTCGCCGGTGAAACCCGCGCCTGCACCGAGTTGATGCGCGCCATGGAGGGACGTGTTGCGATCAAGACCGGGGCCGAGGCTGTGTTTATCGCCATCATTCCCGAAAAACGCATGGGCGTCGCGCTGAAGATCACCGATGGCACCACCCGCGCCAGCGAATGCGCCATCGCGGCCATTCTGGTCAGCCTTGGCGTGCTGGAGGCCGATCACCCAGCCACCCGCACATTCATGAACGCCACGCAATACAGCCGCCTCGGGCTGGAATGCGGCGTGATCAAACCTGCACCGGGTTTCCCGGGCTAAGGGCTACATCTCGATCTCGTGCACCTCGGCCACTTCGACCGAACCGGACCCGTTCACGACCATCGGACAGCCTTTGGCCATTTCGGTTGCAGCGTCGATGCTGTCGGCCTTTATCACCGTAAACCCCGAGGCCGGGTTTGCACCGCCATTGTCGACCACGCCGCTGGAGCTGACGGTATAAGACTGGCCCACCGGATTACCCGGAATATCCAGCGCCGGGCCCATATCCTGAAACCATGCGCCCCAAGCGGCCATGGTCGCCTCGATCTCGGCAGGATCGGTTGGGGTGTGGCCCCCGTGATAGACAAACAAATATTGGGGCATGATGCTCCTCCCTGATGAAAACCTATGTGCAGGCCGCTTCGAGCTTGCGCAGCGAAGATGTCCAGCCCTCATTGTGGTTGGATGCAGATTCGGCATCGACCAGTTCGCGATGCTCCAGCACCAGACGCGATCCCGTCCCGGTGGCTGTCACCGAAAAGGTCACATGGCTTTCCGCCCCGCGCCGGTCCTGATCGTCATGCCATCCCCATGTGAACCCCACCGATTTTGGCGGATCAACATGAGTCACATGCCCCGAAACCTTGTATTGCTGACCTTCGCGGTTCTGCATGACCGAATACCAGGGGCCCGTGCGCGTGAAATCCAGATCATGTTCAGGCACATGCAATCCCTCGGGCCCCCACCATTGCAACAGTTTGGCCCCGTCGCTGATCCACGCAAACAGGTCTTCGGGGCTGACGGGAAACTCCCGTTCAAGCTTCAGGTCGGCCATGAATTCTCCCTTTCGATAATCTCGCCAAGACGGTCGAGGCTGCCTTCCCAGAATTGCCGTTTGGAGATGGTCCAGTCGGCAATTGCCCGCAGCCCGTCCGCCCGGATCGAATACATCCGTTGCGTTCCTTTCACACGCTGTTGCACCAGCCCGGCCTCGCGCAGCACCTTCAGGTGGCGCGAGATCGCCGCACCGGACATGCCGCGCCCTTCGATCAGATCACCAGCGGGCAGCTCTCCGTCCTGCATAAGCTGTTCGACAATCGACAGCCTTGTGGCATCGGACAAAGCAGAGAATGTGGTCAGAAGCGTGTTCATGACCAGTATTTAACATTTTTGTTAAATAAAAGGAAGCCCCGGTCTTTCAAACCCCGGCGAATTCAGACCGTGCATAGCCTTGTAAATACAGCAAAGCCGTTAGATCTCCGTGGTTTATGCGAATATCGCACTGTTCGGCCACCGATGGCTTTGCATGCAACGCCACCCCGGTCCCGGCCCGGCCCAGCATCCCCAGATCGTTGGCACCATCGCCCACGGCAATCACCTCCGATTCGGACAGGCCCAACCGGGTGGTGATCCGCTCCAAGGCGTCCACTTTGGCCTGTCGCCCCAGAATGGGCCGCTGCACATCGCCTGTCAGCTTGCCCCCTTCAACCAGCAAAGTATTGGCGTGGTTTTCATCAAAACCCAGCTCTGCCCCGACCTTGGCCGTGAACGCGGTGAAGCCACCCGAGACCAGGGCCGCATAACCACCGTTCGCGCGCATCGTTCCGACCAGTTCCAGGCCACCGGGCATCAGCGTGATGCGCTCGGCCAGTACCTTGGCGATCACGGCTTCGTCCAACCCTTGCAGCAGCCCGACCCGCTCGGTCAGCGCGCCTTCAAAGCCCAGCTCACCATTCATCGCGCGTGCGGTGATGTCCTTGACGCGATCACCCACACCGGCCTCATCCGCCAGTTCGTCAATGCATTCCTGCTGGATCATCGTGCTGTCCATATCGGCCAGCAGCATCTTCTTGCGCCGTCCTTCAGCCCGCTGGACAACAAGATCCACGCCCATCTGCTGCAGGTCAGCCCAGACATCCCAACGGTTGTCCGGCATCTCAGGCAAGGAAAACTCTGCCGCCTCATCCGGGCTGAGCCATACCCCTTCACCCCCACCCCATGCATTGCGCAAGGAGTCCACCAACGGCACCCCCAGCGAGGGTTTTGTCGGGTCGGTCAGCAGAGTGGCAATGTACATGTCAGATCTCCTGCAAGCGCACCTGCGCAATATCGCAGGTGCAGCATTTGTGCCAGAGACAGTTTGATCTAGCCCAGAATGCCCGGCAGACGCAGCCCGTGTTCCCGGGCACAGTCTTTTGCGATCTCGTACCCCGCATCCGCGTGACGCCAGACACCCGAGGCCGGGTCATTCCACAGCACCCGCTCCAACCGCCGCGCGGCGTCCTCGGTGCCGTCGGCGCAGATCACCACACCGGCGTGCTGGCTGAACCCCATGCCGACGCCGCCGCCATGGTGCAGCGAAACCCATGTGGCCCCGCTGGCCGTGTTGATCAGCGCATTCAGCAGCGGCCAGTCTGATACTGCGTCCGAGCCATCCAGCATCGCCTCGGTCTCGCGGTTGGGACTGGCGACCGAGCCTGAATCCAGATGATCGCGCCCGATCACCACCGGGGCCTTCAACTCGCCATTGGCCACCATCTCGTTAAAGGCCAGCCCGGCGCGGTGCCTGTCGCCTAACCCGATCCAGCAGATACGCGCAGGCAGGCCCTGAAAGGCGATGCGTTCCCGCGCCATGTCAAGCCAGCGATGCAGGTGCTCGTTCTCGGGGAACAGCTCTTTCATCTTGGCGTCGGTCTTGTAGATATCCTCGGGGTCGCCCGACAGGGCGCACCAGCGGAACGGGCCGATCCCCTTGCAGAACAGCGGGCGGATATAGGCCGGAACGAAACCGGGGAAGGCAAAAGCGTTTTCCAACCCCTCATCCTGTGCCACCTGCCGGATGTTGTTGCCGTAATCCAGCGTCGGCACGCCTGCATTCCAGAAGTCGACCATCGCGGCCACGTGCTGTTTCATCGAGGCCCGCGCGGCCTGTTCCACTGATTTCGGGTCTGTCTCGCGCTTGTCTTTCCATTGTGCCATCGACCAGCCGATCGGCAGGTAGCCGTTGATCGGATCATGGGCGCTGGTCTGATCGGTGACGATATCAGGGCGCATGCCTCCGTCGGTCATACGGCGGTAAATCTCGGGGAAGATTTCGGCCGCATTGCCCAGAAGGCCGACCGACTTGGCCTCGCCCGCTTTGGTCCAGCGGTCGATCATCGCCAGCGCCTCGTCCAGCGTTTCGGCCTTTTCGTCCAGATACTTGGTGCGCAGACGGAAATCGATGCTGTCGGGGTTGCATTCCACCGCCAGACAGCAAGCCCCGGCAAAGACAGCCGCCAGCGGCTGCGCACCGCCCATGCCACCCAAGCCACCGGTCAGAATCCACTTGCCGGTCAGGTCGCCGCCGCAATGCTGACGCCCGGCTTCGGCAAAGGTTTCATAGGTGCCCTGAACGATGCCCTGCGTGCCAATGTAGATCCATGACCCCGCGGTCATCTGGCCGTACATCATCAGGCCCTTCCTATCGAGCTCATTGAAATGATCCCATGTCGCCCAATGCGGAACGAGGTTCGAGTTGGCGATCAGCACACGCGGCGCATCCTTATGCGTGCGGATAATCGCAACGGGCTTGCCGGACTGCACGATTAGCGTCTCATCCGCTTCCAGATCTTTCAAACCGGCAACAATTCTGTCGAAATCCTCCCACGTGCGGGCCGCACGCCCGATGCCGCCATAGACCACCAGCTCATGCGGGTTTTCAGCTACATCCGGATGCAGATTGTTCATCAGCATCCGCAGGGGCGCTTCGGTCACCCAGCTTTTGGCGTTCAGCTCGGGCCCGGTGGGCGGATAGATGTCACGGGTGTTCTTGCGGGGATCGGTCATGCGGCAAGCTCCAATGCGGTATCTTCAATCACATCCAGAATGTCTGCCAACCACCGGCGCAGACGTTTGGCTTTCCTGTCGTCATAGCTCCAGGGTGGGGTTTCGGCGGCCAGATAGGTAGATTGGGCCAGTTCCATCTGGATGGCATGCACGCCCTCGGCCGGGCGGCCATAGTGCCGGGTGGTCCATCCCCCCCGAAAGCGGCCGTTCAGCACGGTGCTATAGGGCGATGAGGCCGAGAATTCATGGGCGATGGCCTCAATCTCTGACGCGCAGGTCATGCCACCATCCGTTCCGATATTCAGGTCCGGCAACGTGCCATCGAACAGAAACGGGATGCGACTGCGGATCGAGTGGCAATCATACAGTACCGCGATGCCATGTCTGGCTTTCACGCGATCCAGCTCTTGCGCCAGCGCGGCGTGATAGGGTGCGTGATACCTTTGGCGGCGGTCTTCGATTTCATCGGTCGAGGGCACCTGCCCGGCACGCCAGATACCCTGCCCGTCAAAATCCGTCAGTGGCACCAAGGTCGTGGTATTCTGACCGGGGTAGAGCGATGCCCCCCCGGGATCGCGGTTGCAATCGATCACGTAGCGATGAACATGAGATTGAACCACCGTCGCATTCGCCAATAACCCTTGGTAGAGCCTGTTTATATGCCAATCGGTATCCGCCAACCCGCGCCCGTTTTCGTTGAGACGCGCCGCGATATCGTCAGGCACAAAGGTTCCACCATGCGGCTGGCCCAGCACAACCGGGCTGTCGCCGGGCTGGATACTGACCACCTGCATCAGGACAGCTCCGGCATGGGGATAGCCACAGCATTCAGGATTGCGCCACCCGCCACAAGGTTCTTTGCAATCTCCAGTTCCGGCGCCAGATAGCGATCATCGGTCAACGAAGGCACCTTGGTACGCAGACGCGCAACGACATGTCGCAACGCAGGGCTGGTTGTCAGCGGTGCGCGACACTCGATACCCTGTGCCGCGCAGAGCAGTTCGATCCCGAGGATATAATTCAGGTTCCCGACCATCCGCGTCAGACGCCGCGCCCCATGCGCAGCCATCGAAACATGGTCTTCCTGATTGGCCGAGGTTGGCGTGCTGTCAGTGACGCAGGGGTTGGCCAGATGCTTGTTCTCGCTCATCAACGCGGCGGTTGTGACCTCGGCGATCATCAGGCCCGAGTTCAACCCCGGCTCGGGCGTCAGAAAAGGCGGCAAATCAAAGCTCAGCGCAGGATCAACCATCAGCGCAATCCGGCGCTGTGCGATTGCGCCAATCTCGGACAGGGCCAGCGCGATCATATCAGCGGCAAAGCCCACCGGTTCAGCATGGAAATTCCCGCCCGAGACGATGGCATCCGGCTCGGTCAGAACCAGCGGGTTGTCGGTTGCCGCATTGGCCTCGATCACCAGCGTCGCAGCGGCCTGCCGGATTACATCCATCGCCGCGCCGGTGACCTGAGGCTGGCAGCGGATGCAATACGGATCTTGTACCCGCGTATCGCCGTCGCGGTGGCTTTCGCGAATCTCAGACCCCTCCAGCGTGGCCCGCATCGCCGCCGCCGCCTCGATCTGACCGCGATGCCCCCGCAGGCTGTGGATTTGCGGTTGCAAAGGGGCGGTGGACCCCATGACCGCATCCGTAGAGGCCGCCGCAATCACCAGCGCATTTTGTGCCGCCCGCCAGCCCTCAAACAGGCCCGCCAGCGCATAGGCGGTTGAAAACTGCGTTCCGTTGATAAAGGCCAGACCCTCTTTGGGGCCAAGCTGAATCGGCTCTAACCCGACCGATTTCAAGGCTTGTGCACCGGGCAAGATATCGCCTGCCACTTCGGCCTCGCCTTCGCCGATCACCACTGCTGTCATATGCGCCAAGGGGGCCAGATCACCCGAAGCCCCAACAGAGCCCTGCGCCGGGATAATCGGCGTCACACCGCGGGCCAGCATCTGCTGCAGCAGTTCGACCAGTTCCCACCGAACACCCGATGCCCCCCGCCCGAACGAGAGCAGCTTGAGCGACATCATCAACCGTGCAAGGGGGCGGGGCACGGCGGGGCCCACCCCGCAACAATGGCTGAGGATCAGGTTCCGCTGCAGGGCCGAGGTATCCTTGGCCGCGATCTTGTGGCTTGCCAGTTTGCCAAAGCCCGTATTGACGCCATACACCGGGTCGCTCCCCTCTGCGGCGCGTGCGATCCGGGCGGCGGCGATCTCGACCTTCGGCCGGCATGTATCATCCAGCGCGACCGTGACCTCGGACCAATAAATCTGGGCCAGTTGCTCCAGCGAAACCTGCCCCGGAGTAAGCGGGATTGGCGTCATTCCAGACCTCCAAAAATGCGTTTGTGCAATGGGTTGAACCCGATGCGATAAGACAGCTCGGCCGGGCGGGTAATGTCCCACACTGCCAGATCAGCGCGCAAACCGGTGGCAATCCGGCCCGTATCTGCCAGCCCCAGAGCCTGAGCCGCGACGCGGGTCACACCAGCCAGCGCCTCTTCGGGTGTCAGGCGAAACAGAGTGCAACCCATATTCATCGTCAGCAACAGGGATGTCAGCGGGGACGAGCCCGGGTTGCAATCAGTGGCCAGCGCCATCGGCACATTCTGCTGGCGCAGCATCTCAACGGGTGGCATCTGCGTTTCGTGCAGCGTGTAAAATGCGCCCGGCAGCAAGACAGCTACCGTCCCGGCCGCCGCCATGGCTGCGACCCCTTCGGCATCAAGATACTCGATGTGATCCGCCGACAGCGCCCCATAGGCGGCGGCCAGCCTGGCCCCACCCAGATTGGACAGTTGTTCGGCATGCAGCTTCACAGGCAAGCCCAGATCTTTCGCCACGACAAAGACACGCTCGATCTGTGCGGGATCAAAGGCGATACCCTCGCAAAACCCGTCTACCGCATCCACCAATCCTTCGGCATGCGCGGCCCGCAGGGTCGGAATGCAGACCTCATCAATATAGGCGTCCGCACGATCGGCATAGTCCGGTGGAACCGCATGCGCACCCAGAAAGCTGGTCTGAACCCGGATAGGCCGTTCCTGCGCGATACGCCGGGCAGCGCGCAACATGCGCAGCTCGGTCTCGGTATCAAGGCCGTAGCCGGATTTGACCTCAATGCAGGAGACACCTTCAGCCAACAGAGCATCCACGCGCGGCAATGCCCCTCGCAGCAGAGCGCCTTCTGACGCGGCCCGGGTCCCGTTCACAGTTGACAGGATGCCACCGCCCGCGCGGGCGATTTCCTCATAGGTTGCACCGTTCAGGCGCATTTCAAACTCAACCGCGCGATTGCCACCAAAAACCACATGGGTATGCGCATCGATCAGGGCTGGCGTGATCAGGCGATCCCCATAGTCGACCCGTTCCCAGCCCGTATAGGGCATCGGCAAGTCCGGGCTCTGACCCACCCAGACGATCCGTCCTTCATCAACAGCAATCGCGCCATTTTCGATCATCCCATAGGGTTGGCCGCTTTCCATGGTGGCAATGTGCGTGCTGCAAAGAACGGTTTTTTTCATCATGACGATTCTTTTTGGGCTCCCCTTGGTTTAATTTTTACGTATACTTATAAAAATTTAAAGTCTACACAAAATGGAAGAGCGATGACGATCCACGCTAAAACTGCCCTGTTAGGCTCTGATTGGGTGTCAAACCTGCGTGTCGAAATTCATGGGGGCCGGATCACCGCGTTAAATCCGGGCTCCAAGCCTGTGCCCGACGATACTTGTGTGGATGTTTTGTTGCCCGCTTTGGCCAATCTGCACAGCCACGCCTTTCAGCGCGCGATGGCAGGCATGACCGAAATACGCGCCGCCGGGCGTGAAAGCTTCTGGACCTGGCGCACCCTGATGTACCGGTTTCTGGATCGGCTCACCCCGGATCAGATCGAAGCAATTGCCGCGTTGGTTTTTATGGAAATGCAAGAGGCCGGATATGCCTCGGTCGGGGAATTCCATTATGTTCACCACCAGCCCGGCGGCGCGCCATACGCGAATCTGTCAGAGCTGAGCCAGCGCATCTTTGCCGCCGCCAGCCACAGCGGGATTGGCCTGACCCATCTGCCGGTTCTCTACACCTATGGTGGCGTCACGCAGGAGCCATTGGCGGGTGGTCAACTGCGGTTTGGCAATGACGTGGATCGATTTCTGCGGCTTGTCGAGGATTGCAAATCACGGCTTCCACACAGCGACAGCAATATAGGCATCGCACCGCATTCATTGCGTGCAACGTCACCGGATGATCTGCGGCAGGTGGTTGATCAGGTGCCAGAGGGACCCGTGCACATCCACATCTCGGAACAGGTGCAGGAGGTTACGGATGTCGAGGCTGCTCTGGGTCAGCGCCCGGTTGCCTGGCTTTTGGATAATATCAAGGTCGACGCGCGCTGGTGCCTGATCCACGCGACCCACATGACGGATGACGAGACCCGCACCCTTGCCAGATCCGGTGCGGTTGCCGGTCTTTGCCCGATTACCGAGGCCAATCTGGGTGATGGTATCTTTAACGGTGCCGTCTACATTGAAGAGGGCGGTGCGTTCGGTGTGGGCTCTGATTCAAACATCCGTATTTCCCTGCCCGAAGAGCTTCGGACGCTGGAATACTCTCAACGCCTCCGCGACCGGGCCCGCACGGTACTGGTGCGGGGTGAAGGATCGGTGGGCCAGACGCTCTATTCCGGGGCCGCGCAGGGCGGCGCGCAGGCCTTGGGGCGCGGTGCTGGTCAGATCGCAATTGGCCAACTGGCGGATCTGGTGGCCATTGACCGGGCTCACCAGACGCTCTGCACCTTGCGGGATGATCAGTTGCTTGACGGTCTCTGCTTTGCCGCGCCAGACGGGATTGTCACCGATCTGTGGTCCGCCGGGCGCCATCAGGTGCAGGCCGGGCAGCATATCGCCCGCGATGCAATTCTGACGGCCTACAAGTCCGCCATGTCCGATCTTCTGGCTGGAATCTAAGCCAAAACCCCTTGTATCAGAGCCGAAATGACCCAGACCAGCGACACCACAAGCTACAAAGACATCAAGCAGACCGTCCTGCGCCGCATCCGGTCGGGCCAATGGCAGCCCGATACGTTGCTGCCCAATGAACAGGAGCTTGCCGTCGAGTTCTCGTGCACCCGCACCACCGTCAACCGCGCCCTGCGCGAACTGGCGAATGAGGGGTTTCTGGAGCGTCGCCGCAAAGCCGGCACCCGGGTTCTGAGCGCTCCGCAACGGCAGGCACGGTTCACCATACCGCTGGTGCGTGATGAGGTCGAAGCCACAGGTGGCACCTATCGCTACGCCCTGGTATCGGCCGAAACACAGCCTGCCCCTGACTGGCTGGCGGCCCGGCTGGCGCTGACACCCGGGCAAAGTGTGATGCACGTGCGGTGCATGCATTATTCCGGCAACACGCCCTTTCAGTTCGAAGACCGCTGGATCGTGATCGACAGCGTACCGCAGGTGGAACAGGCGGATTTTTCTGGTATCGGACCGAATGACTGGCTGGTGCAGACCGTGCCCTTCACCAATGTGGAACTGACCTTTCTGGCCAGCCGCGCCGACACAACGCTGGCCGGGTTTCTGGACGTGCCCGAGGGTGAGCCGGTCTTTACGGCCGAACGGATCACATGGCTGCAAGGCCAACCCGTCACTTTCGCCAAGATGTATTTCGCCGCCGGATATCGCATGACCACCGAATTCTGATGATCCGGGCTTTACGCCCTGTCATTTCCACGACAGATTCACCCCGAAGTTTCAGCGCCGCTTGGAAGGGATATCGGGATGGGCAACCCGCTCTATGATCGTTTGTTTGGCATCCATGCGGGCAAAGACACGGCTTTTCTATCTCTCGCGGATGGCCAGACCCTGACCCATGCCGAATTTCTGGACATGGCCGCCCGCATCGCCAACGCCCTGGCCGGGTTAGAGCTGGAACCGGGCGACCGCGTGGCAGCGCAGGTGGAAAAATCCCCCGAGGCTTTGGCGCTCTATGCTGCTTGCGTGCAGGCCGGGCTGATCTTTCTGCCCCTGAACACAGGCTATACGGTTCAGGAGCTTGACTATTTCATCGAAAACAGTGGCGCGGCACTTGTGATATGTGACGCACGGAACGAGGCGGGGCTCACCCCTGTTGCGCGCACCCATAAAGCGCGTCTTGAGACGCTGAACGCCGATGGCTCGGGCAGCCTGACCCGGCGCGCATTGGGCATGCTTTCGGCGTTTGAACCCGCGCGTCGATCCGAGGATGATCTGGCGGCGCTCCTTTATACTTCGGGGACCACCGGGCGCTCGAAAGGGGCGATGCTGACGCAGGGCAATCTGCTGTCCAATGCGGAAACGCTGGTGCAGGACTGGCGGTTTACCGAAAGCGATGTGTTGCTGCATGCGCTGCCGATCTTCCACACCCATGGGCTGTTTGTGGCAACCAATATCGTTCTCGCCTCGGGCGGCTCAATGATCTTTCTGCCCAGGTTCGATCTGGATGACATGCTGCGCCTGATGCCACAGGCGACGACCATGATGGGGGTTCCGACCTTCTATACCCGTCTGTTGGGCGATGATCGTTTCACCCGCGATCTGTCACAAAGGATGCGACTGTTCATTTCGGGCTCGGCCCCATTGCTGGCCGAGACCCATGTTCAGTTCGAGGATCGGACCGGACACCGCATTCTGGAACGCTATGGCCTGACCGAAACCAACATGAATACCTCAAACCCCTATGACGGCGACCGCCGCGCCGGGACGGTCGGGTTTCCATTGCCGAGTGTCGATCTGAAGGTCACGCACCCCGAAACCGGCGAGGTGCTGCCGGAGGGCGAAATCGGCATGATCGAGGTGCGCGGCCCCAACGTGTTTCAGGGTTACTGGCAGATGCCCGAAAAAACCGCCGCCGAACTGCGCGAGGATGGGTTCTTTGTCACCGGTGATCTGGGTCGCATTGACGAGGATGGTTATGTCCACATCGTCGGGCGCGACAAAGACCTGATCATCTCGGGCGGGTACAATATCTATCCCAAAGAAATCGAGCTGCTGCTGGACGCGCAACCCGGTGTACTGGAAAGCGCCGTGATCGGCGTGCCCCATCCGGATTTCGGAGAGACCCCGGTTGGCATCCTGATCCCCGAACCCGGCCAAACACCGGATATTACGGCCATTGCAGACACCGTGCGCGAAGCGCTGGCTCGGTTCAAGCATCCACGCCAGTTGATCCTGCTGGATGAACTGCCCCGCAACACGATGGGCAAAGTGCAGAAAAACCTCCTGCGGGATCGCTATGAATATCTGTTCTGCGAGGCTTGAACATCAAGGCAACAGCGCCACACGACCTTTGTCTGTCAATTGCCAGCAGTTCCGCCCTTCGAACACCGCAACTCCGGCCGTGCGGCCATAACCCGCCCCACTGTCCAGATTGACCCTGTGCCCATAATGCGTCGCCCGGTCTACCGGCGTATGCCCATGCACGATCAGTTTCGGATGCGGGCCGGGATGGCTGTGAAAGACCTTCCTGATCCAGACCAGATCATTTTCCCGCTGCTCACCCAGTGGGATACCCGGCCGGATACCCGCATGGACAAAAGCAATCTCAGGCGTTTGATGCATCGGCACCAGCCCCTGCAGGAACATCCGATGCGACAGCGGAACGGCGCCCCGTGCCATGGCGTGAAGGTCTTCCAGCCGGGTCTGCTGTTCAAAGACCACATCATAGCTGCGCAGCGTTTCAACGCCGCCCAGCCGATCATGCAACCAGTGATACCCGACCAGAAGATGCGGATCATGACGTGGGACATCCTCAAGAAACCACGAAAACATCCGGTCATGGTTACCAAGAAGGGTGACCCAGCGCCTGCCCGCATCGCGCCCGGCGATCAACCGATCCAGCACGCCACGACTGTCGGGCCCCCGGTCGACATAGTCGCCCAGAAACACGATCTCGGCGTCCGGCCCGCCATCCTGTTCGATCAGCGTCAAGGCGCGCTCGAATTCATCCACGCGCCCGTGCAAATCTCCTACTGCGTAGACCGGGTTGGTCATCGGGGGCCTCTCTCTGGGCATGTGCGGCGATCGGTCGGTCTGAGCGTCACCCCCCTCAGGCGACGTCAAACTCCAAGGGTTTGATCTGCGTGAACAGGCCCGTTTCCGCAAGCACGGCCCGCGCCTCGGCTGGCACCGGCGCGTCAACATAGAGCAGCGCAATCGCCTCGCCCCCCGCCTCGGCCCGACCGAGGGTAAAGTTGGCGATATTCACGTTATGCTCGCCCATGGTCTGACCCAGCACGCCGATGATACCCGGGACATCTTCGTTGGTGGTATACAGCATATGCGCCCCGATCTCGGCATCGATATTGATCCCCTTGATCTGGATAAAGCGCGGCTTGCCATCGCTGAACACGGTTCCACCGATCGAGCGTTCGCGTTTATCCGTCACAACGGTGACCTTGATATACCCTTCAAACGCGCCCGATTTATCCTGATTGGTGGTAGAGATTTGAATCCCGCGCTCCCGGGCCACAACCGGGGCCGAGACCATGTTCACCTCAGGGTTGGACTTTTTCATGATACCCGCCACGACGGAACAGTTGAGCGCCGCCAGATTCATCTCACCCGCAACACCATCATAGAGGATGTTGATCGCTTTGATCGGCTCATCGGTCATCTGTCCGATGAAACTGCCCAAATGACAGGCCAGCTTGATCCACGGCCCCATGACCTTGGCCTCTTCAGCGGTGACGCTTGGCATATTCAAGGCGTTTTCAACCGCCCCGGTCAGCAGATAGTTCGAAATCTGTTCAGCCACCTGCAGCGCCACGTTTTCCTGCGCTTCGGTGGTTGCCGCACCAAGATGAGGGGTGCAAACCACGTTGGGCAGGTTGAACAGCGGGTTGTCTTTCGCCGGTTCAACGCTGAACACGTCAAAGGCCGCACCAGCCACATGACCGGATTGCAGCATCTCGGACAGCGCCTCCTCGTCAACCAGCCCACCCCGCGCACAGTTGACGATACGCACACCAGACTTGGTTTTCGCCAGATTCTCACGGCTGAGGATATTGCGGGTCTGGTCCGTCAATGGCACGTGCAGCGTGATGAAATCGGCACGCTGCAGCAGCTCCTCCAGCTCGACCTTTTCAACACCCATCTTGGCCGCTTTCTCTTCACCCAGATAGGGATCATAGGCAACGACCTTCATTTTCAGCCCCAGCGCACGTTCGCAAACGATACCGCCAATGTTGCCTGCGCCAATGACGCCGAGGGTCTTGTTGGTCAGCTCAATCCCCATAAACCTGGATTTTTCCCACTTGCCCGCATGGGTCGAAGTGCTGGCTTCCGGGATCTGACGCGCCACGGCAAACATCATCGCAATCGCGTGCTCGGCAGTGGTGATCATGTTGCCAAAAGGCGTGTTCATCACGATCACGCCCTTCTTCGAAGCCGCGTCCTTGTCGATGTTATCCGTGCCAATCCCGGCTCGGCCAATAACCTTCAGCTTATCCGCCTTCTCCAGAATGGTCGGCGTGACCTTGGTGGCCGAACGGATGGCAAGGCCATCATACTGGCCAATCACCTCGGCCAATTGGTCTTTGTCCTTGCCCAGATCGGGCATGAAATCCACGTCGATGCCACGGTCGCGGAAAATCTGAACAGCAGTTTCGCTGAGCTTGTCGGAAACGAGTACTTTAGGGGCCATATCTCTGGTCCTTGATATTTTTGGAGATATCCGGGCCACATGCGGGCCCAGAATTTTCGTCGAAAATTCTTGTCAGGCAGCCGTCGTTTGCGCTGTAATCTCGGCTTGGTACGCCCATTCCAACCATGGCAGCATGGCCGCAATATCCGAGGTCTCAACCGTCCCGCCACACCAGATGCGCAGGCCGGCAGGGGCGTCGCGATAGGCGCCGATATCCAGCGCGATATTCTCGGCCTCCAACCGTTTGGCCACGGCTTTGGCAAAGGCAGCCCCGTCAAGAATGCGATCATCGGTGAACTTCAGGCAAACCGAGGTGTTTGACCGCGTCGCTGCATCCTCAGCCAGATTGGCAATCCAATCGTTTTGGTCGCAAAACGCATGCACCGCACCGGCATTGGCATCCGCACGCGCGATCATCCCGTTCAGCCCACCAACCGAGCGCGCCCAGTCCAGCGCGAACAGATAATCCTCGACGGCCAACATCGAGGGCGTGTTGATTGTAGCCCCGGTGAAGATACCCTCGATCAGTTTGCCACCTTTGGTCAGGCGGAAAATCTTCGGCAAAGGCCAGGCGGGGGTATAGCTCTCCAACCGCTCCACAGCGCGCGGGCTGAGGATCAACATACCATGCGCAGCCTCGCCACCCAGAACCTTCTGCCAACTGAACGTGGTCACATCCAGCTTGTCCCAGGGCAGGTCCATCGCAAAAGCCGCCGAGGTGGCATCACAGATCGTCAACCCCTGACGATCATCCGCAATCCAGTCGCCATTGGGCACACGAACACCCGAAGTGGTTCCGTTCCACGTAAACACCACATCATTAGCAAAATCGACCGAGGCCAGATCGACGAGCTGCCCGTAATCAGCCGTCTTGATCTCGGCATCAATCTTCAGCTGCTTGACCACATCGGTCACCCAGCCCGCTCCAAAGCTCTCCCAGGCCAACATCTCAACCTTGCGCGCGCCCAGCAGCGACCACAGAGCCATTTCAACCGCACCCGTATCCGAGGCGGGCACTATGCCGATCCTGTAGTCATCCGGAATACCCAGCACCTCACGCGTGCCTTCAATGGCTGCCTTCAGCTTGCCCTTGCCAACAGCCGCACGGTGCGAGCGGCCGAGCGCGGCATCGGTCAGTTTGGTCAGATCAAATGTGGGGGGTTTGGCGCAGGGGCCCGAGGAAAAACGCGGATTGGCTGGCCGCATATCAGGTTTGCGCACGGCGTCCTGCGACGCCGGTTGTGTGATAGTCATCTGTATTACCCTTCCAGATACACGCCCCTCGTTGGGGAGGGGTGTCCCATGAACACAGGTATGGGCCCTTCGCAGGCGCAGCAAGTGGAAAAGACACCAGATCGGGCAAAACCGACAGCTCAAAGGGGATTGATACGAGCCGCAGGTTTCCGATTGGCGAAAATCCCCCACTGATGCGGTTGGGGGATTTGTTTTGTGAGTTATTCTGCGGCGTCGAGGTATTCTTCCATGGGGGGGCATGTGCAGACGAGGTTTCTGTCTCCGTATGCGTTGTCGACGCGGTTGACCGGTGACCAGTATTTGTCGACGCCCATGGAGCCCGGCGGGAAGCAGGCCTGTTCGCGGCTGTAGGGCCGATCCCATTCGCCGACCAGGTCGCGCACCGTGTGAGGGGCGTTTTTCAGCGGGTTGTTTTCCGCGTCCACATGACCGTCGATGATCTCCTGCGCCTCGGCCCGGATTGACAGCATCGCCTCGCAGAAGCGATCCAGCTCATCCTTGGGTTCCGATTCCGTGGGCTCAACCATCAGGGTGCCAGCCACCGGCCAGGACATGGTCGGCGCGTGGAAGCCGCTGTCGATCAGGCGCTTGGCGATGTCATCGACGCTGATATGGGCCGCCTCGTCCAGCGGGCGGGTATCGAGGATGCATTCATGCGCCACCCGGCCCGTTTCCGAGGTGTAGAGGATCGGGTAGGCATCCGCCAGACGCGCCGCGATATAGTTGGCGTTCAGGATCGCCACTTTCGTCGCCTGCGTCAGACCCGCGCCGCCCATCAGCAGCACATAAGCCCATGAGACCGGCAGGATCGAGGGCGAGCCAAACGGGGCCGCCGAGACCGGACCCAGCGCCGAGCCATATTCCGGGTGACCCGGCAGGTGCTCTTCCAGATGCGCCTTGACGCCGATCGGGCCCATGCCGGGGCCGCCGCCACCATGAGGGATGCAGAAGGTCTTGTGCAGGTTCAGGTGGCTTACGTCACCGCCGATCTTGCCCGGCTGGGCCAGACCGACCATGGCATTCATATTCGCCCCGTCGATATAGACCTGACCGCCGTGATCATGGGTGATCTGGCAGACCTCCTGCACGGTTTCCTCGAACACCCCATGGGTCGAGGGATAGGTGATCATGCAGGCCGCCAGATGGTCGGAATGCTTTTCCGCCTTGGCGCGGAAATCATCCACATCGATGTTGCCCTTTTCATCCGCCTTCACCGGCACAACCTGATAGCCCACCATCTGCGCCGAGGCCGGGTTGGTGCCATGCGCCGAGGTCGGGATCAGGCAGACATTGCGCTGCGCCTCGCCGCGCGCGGCGTGGTAGTTGCGGATCGTCAGCAGGCCCGCATATTCCCCCTGCGCGCCCGAGTTGGGCTGCTGCGAGATCGCGTCATAGCCGGTGATCTGGCACAGCTTGTCGTTCAGGTCCGCGATCATCTCAAGATAGCCCTGCGCCTGATCTTCGGGGCAAAACGGGTGCAGGTTGCCGAACTCGGGCCAGGTGACCGGGATCATCTCGATCGTGGCGTTCAGCTTCATGGTGCACGAGCCCAGCGGGATCATCGCCCGGTCCAGCGCCAGATCGCGGTCGGCCAGACGGCGCATATACCGCGTGATCTCGGCCTCGGCCCGGTTCTTGTGGAAGATCGGGTGGGTCAGATACTCGCTTTCGCGCAGCGCATGTTCCGGCAGGCGGTAATGCTTGTTCGAACTGTCATCGGTGCGGTCGATGCCAAAGGCCCCCCAGACCGCCTCGATGGTCTCGGGGCGGGTCTGTTCGTCCAGGCTGATGCCGACTTTGCTGTCGCCCACCTTGCGCAGGTTGATGCCACGGGCCACGGCGGCCTCCATGACGACATTCTGCAGGTGGCCGACCTCGACCGTGATCGTGTCGAAGAACACCTCGGGTTCGACCTTGAAGCCCGCCTCTTCCAGGCCGTCGGCCAGGCGCGAGGTCTTGCGGTGCACCGATTGCGCAATCGCCTTGATGCCGTCGGGGCCGTGATACACCGCATACATCGAGGCGATCACCGCCAGCAATGCCTGCGCGGTGCAGACGTTCGAGTTGGCTTTTTCGCGGCGGATGTGCTGCTCGCGGGTTTGCAGCGACAGGCGGTAGGCCTTGTTGCCGCGGCTGTCGATGCTGACACCGATGATCCGGCCCGGCATCGAGCGCTTCAGCTTGTCGGTGGTCGCCATGTATGCGGCGTGCGGGCCGCCATAGCCCATCGGAACACCAAAGCGCTGGGTCGAGCCGATGGCGATATCCGCGCCCATCTCACCGGGGGATTTCAGCAGCGCCAGCGACAGGATGTCGGCGGCGACGATGGCGATCGCTTTATGTTCGTGCAGCGCCGCGATCTCGGCCGAGAAGTCGCGCACATGGCCATGGGTGCCGGGATACTGGAAGATCGCACCAAACACAGCGCCTGCATCCAGCGTATCCGGGTCAGCCACCTGTACCTCGATCCCCAGAGGCTCAGCCCGGGTTTTAATGACCGCGATGGTCTGCGGGTGGCAGTTCTTGTCGACGAAGAAGGCCGCGTTGTTGGCCTTGGACCGGCCGCCGCGCTTGGCCATCGCCATCGCCTCGGCCGCGGCTGTGGCTTCGTCCAGCAGCGAGGCATTGGCCACATCGAGACCGGTCAGGTCGCTGACCATGGTCTGGAAGTTCAACAGCGCCTCAAGACGGCCCTGGCTGATCTCGGGCTGATAGGGCGTGTAGGCGGTGTACCAGGCCGGGTTTTCCAGGATGTTGCGCAGGATCGGCGCCGGTGTGGTGGTGCCATAGTAGCCCTGCCCGATCAGCGAGGTCAGAACCCTGTTCTTGCTCGCCACCTCTTTCATGTGAAAGAGCGCATCACGTTCGGTCATCGCCGGACCCCAGTCCAGCGGCTCTTTCTGCCGGATCGCGGGCGGGACCGTGGCGTCGATCAGCTCGTCCAGTGTCTTGAACCCGATCACCTGCAGCATATCGGCCATCTCACGCGTGCTGGGCCCGATATGGCGACGGTTGGCGAAGTCATAGGCTTCGTAATCAGTGAGTTTGAAGGCCATTGTTGCGCTCCTCAAGGAATGTCTCGCCCAGCCGCTCTGGCAGGAGCCTCCGGCGGGAGTATTTGGGAAAAGATGAAAGGACGGAGCCCCGGTCGCGGGGGCTCCGGGCCGGGTTTAACCGATCAGGGCCTTGTAGCCGTCAAGATCCATCAGATCGTCCAGCTGCGATGCATCCGTGATCTTGATCTTGTAGATCCAGGCCGCCCCTTCGGGATCTTCGTTCAGCGCGCCGGGCGTGTCGGCCAGCGCCTCGTTCACTTCGACGATCTCACCGTCAACCGGTGCATAAAGTTCGGACGCGGCCTTGACGGATTCAATCACCCCGATCTCGCCACCCTTTTCGAACTCGTCACCCGCTTCCTGCTGCTCGACAAAAACCACTTCGCCCAGCTGTTCAGCCGCGTGCTTGGTGATGCCCAGAGTGGCCGTGTCGCCCTCAACGGTCAGCCATTCATGCTCTTCGGAATAATAGGTTGCCATGTTTCTCTCTCTCCTGGCTTCAACGCTTGTAATTCTGTTTGACGAAGGGCAGCGCCACGATCTCGGCCGGTTGCGCCTTGCCCCGGATGATCAGGTTCACCTTCTCGCCCGGCTCACCATGGCCAGCCGAGACATAGCCCATCGCAACCGGGCCGCCCACCGTGGGGCCGAAGCTGCCCGAGGTGATCTGACCGATCGTGTTGCCGTTGGTGCATTGGATTTCCACGCCCTGACGGGCCGGAGCCCGGCCTGCGGGCTGGATGCCCACCAGCTTGCGCGCCGCACCCTCGGCCAGTTCCTTCTGCACCCGTTCGGCACCCGGGAAACCGCCCTCTTCCTTGCGGCGTTTCTGCATCGCCCAGCCCAAAGACGCCTCAACCGGTGAGGTGCTCTGGTCGATGTCATTGCCGTAAAGGCACAGGCCCGCCTCAAGCCGCAGGCTGTCGCGGGCGCCCAGACCCGCCGGTTCGCAATCTTCATGCGCAAGAAACGCCTTCGTGATCTCGACCGCCTTGTCCTCGGGGATCGAAATCTCGTACCCGTCCTCGCCGGTATAGCCCAGACGCGAGATGCGGCATTCGACGCCGTTGATATCGGCAAGCGTGGTTTCCATGAACTTCAGATCGCGCGCCGCAGGGCACAGCTCGCCCACCACATCTTCGGCTTTGGGCCCCTGCACCGCAACCAGAGCGCGGTCGAAGATCTCGGTCACTTCGACGCCCTCAAGATGGGCCTTCATATGCGGAATGTCCTGATGGCGCAGCGCCGCGTTCACAACCACAAAATAATGATCCCCCGCATTCGACACGATCAGATCATCCATGATCCCGCCGTCTGCGTTCGTAAAGAACCCATAGCGCGCCTTGCCTTCCTTCAGCGTCGCATAAGCCTGCGGGCACAAAGCTTCAAGCTTCTCACCCACATTCTCGCCCCGAAGGATCACCTGACCCATATGGGACACATCAAAAACCGCCGCCTTCTCGCGGCACTGCTTGTGCTCGCCCATTATTCCCATCGGATACTGAACAGGCATCTCCCAACCAGCAAAATCAACAAGCTTACCACCCAAAGCAACATGCAAATCATGCAACGGGGTACGACGCAATGTGGTCATCGATAATACCTTCTCTTATATCTGATCGGTCGGAACATATGCCTGCCAGTCTGACCAAAGCTGCATATTTTGCAACGATTGAGCTTTGGTTTTTCAGCGCGATTTTCGGATCGGAACTGAACCGTATACAGGCGTATGCATCAGCAAAGTTCCTATAGGAAACTTTTTCCCTTACGGCAACACTCGATCCCCAGAGCGCCTCCAGGCCAGATCAAATCCGGGTGACACCACATCAAAGCAAGCCTGCACCTCACAGGTTTCATGTGGAAGATCAGACTTTTATCGACCACGGCGCTTTAGAAGACATCAAGCAACCCAACCGCATGATCCAGAACCTCAAGGCCCGCGATCAAATCACTTTCAGCGGTATCCTCGGCAAAATCGTGGCTGATTCCGTTGATCGAGGGGGTAAACAACATCGCCACCGGCATCAGGCGCGCGACATTGGTGGCATCATGCAAAGCACCCGAGGGCATCCTGCGCCACTTACCCGGCGCCACACTCTGGGCCCCGTGTTCAAGGGCGGCGCGAATCGCAGGGTCCATCGCCACAGGCTCCAGCCCCAGCATCGGGCCATATTCCAGTGTCATTTCCTGCTCGGTCGCGACCTCTTGCGCGGTTGTGCGTATGATCTCTTCCATACGCAGCAAGCGATCGGGTTCACCATCACGCCACTGCATCGAAAACCGGACGCGCCCCGGCACAATGGACGAGGCATTGGGGTGCAGGTCGACGCGCCCTATGGTCCAGACCGTTTGCGGGGTTACAACGTTGCGAAACCGGTCGTTGAGGCGTGCATTGAACAGGGCGAGTGCCTGAAACGCGTCACGACGCAGGTGCATTGGCGTGGTGCCTGCGTGGTTTTGCTGCCCCA
Organism: Rhodobacteraceae bacterium KLH11; assembly: GCA_000158135.1. Taxonomy (GTDB): domain Bacteria; phylum Pseudomonadota; class Alphaproteobacteria; order Rhodobacterales; family Rhodobacteraceae; genus Ruegeria. The sequence continues at coordinate 1,621,497 of DS999531.1, read as the reverse complement.
AGAAGGTTATCGCCATGTCCCGAATGCCGACAATATCCGTCACCACACCAATCTGTTCGCCTTCGGCATCCAGCGTCGGGCCTTGTTCGATATGCATCTCGATAAAGCCTTTGAAACGGGTGGGGTCGACAAATCCTTGCGCCAGATCAGCCATTGAGGCCCGGGCGGCATCAAAACGGATGCCCGAGGCATCGGTCAGCGCATCGGCCTGATCCAGCGCCAGCCCCCCGGACCAGATCGCAGAGCCCGTAGTGACACCGAACCGGCCTTCTTCATCCTGAAAGCTGACGACCGAGATCGGCCTGTCACTGGAACGCGCGATCTCCAACGCAGCGATCACGCCCAGCGCGCCATCCAGCCAGCCGCCCTCGGGCTGGCTGTCAGAATGTGATCCCATCAACAGCGATGCCCCCTCGGCCAGCCCGAACAGGTTGCCCACGGGATCAAAATGCGGCGTCAGCCCGGCCGCGGCCATCCGTTCGGCCAGCCACTGGCGCGCGGCGATATCTGCCGCGGAATAGGCCGGGCGGATAACACCCTTGCCCACGCCCGAGGCACCAAAACTGCGCAGCTTGTGCAGGTCCTCCAGAAAACGCGTGCTGTCGATGGCCATGGAACCCTCCGTGATCTTGGTCAGGCAGACCATAGCGAATGCCGCGTGCGGGGCGAGGAATTTCTGGTGGAATACGAAAGCCCTCTGGTCCCGGCCCGGAACCTGCCCTAAGACTTCGCCGACAAGAGGAACCAACATGTCACAAATCACATTGGTGCGTCACGGGCAGGCAAACACAGCCGCACGCGACGAAGAAAGCTATGACAAGCTGAGCGATCTGGGCCATCAGCAGGCACGATGGCTGGGGGCGCATCTGCGTGACACGCGCCATCCCTATACACGCAGCTATTGCGGCACCCTGACCCGACACGCGGAAACCGCCGCAAGTATGGGGCTGGCCGATCCGGTCTGCGATGAACGTCTGAACGAGATCGAATATTTCACCCTCGCGCAGTTGCTTGAGGATCAGCATGGCGTGGCAATCCCCACCGACCGTGAAGGCTTTGTCGAGCATCTGCCCAGAACTTTTGCAGCCTGGGCCAACGGAGACATCGCAAACCCGCCCGAGACCTTCACCGCATTTGAAACCCGTGTCCGCGACGCGCTGCAGGAAATCGCGGCCGGGTCCGGCCCTGCCATCGTGGTGACCTCGGGCGGGCTGATCTCGATGGTGGTGCGGCAGGCGATGGGGTTGGATATTCCATCAATGGCGCGCGTCGCCCTTGCCATCATGAACACGTCATTGCATCGTCTGCACCCGATCGGCACGCAACTCAGCCCGGTTCTGTTCAATGCTGTTCCACATCTGGAGGCACCAGACCGGCAATTCGCGCAGACCCACCTGTAACCAGATCGGAGACCCTTTGATGCAGCTTTATTATGCCCCCCGCACGATCTCGGTCGCTGTTGCGATTGTCCTGGAAGAGGCAGGTCTGGATTACGAAGCGATCAGCCTGGATTTTGCCGGGGGTGAGCAGACCCGACCGGCCTACAAGCAGATCAACCCCAAGGGCCGGGTTCCAGCGCTGGTGGTTGATGGCGGGATTCTGACAGAAACCGGCGCGTTGCTGGATTACATCGCTGCTGTCGCACCACAGGCCGGTCTGGTCCCCGACGACCCGCTTATGGCCGCGCGGATGCGCGAGCTAATGTATTACCTTGCCTCGACCGTGCATGTAAATCACGCCCACAGGTTGCGCGGGCCACGATGGGCCGACAAGAAATCCAGCTGGAAAGACATGAAGGAAAAAGTGCCCCAGACGATGACCGCGTGCTGCGAATACATCGTCTCAAACGGGCTGCGCGGGCCGTTTGTGCTGGGCGAAACATTCTCATTGGCGGATGCCTATCTTTATGTGGTCTGCAGCTGGCTGGAAGGCGATGGTGTCGATGTCTCGGCCTTCCCCAAAATCATCGCCTTTCGCGACACGATAGAAGCGCGTGCCTCGGTCAAGGCGGTCCGCGCCGCTGGTATGCTTTGATTAAAGGATAACATATGACACATCTCTGGGTCCGGGCAGAACAGCGCCCGAACGAGGAACGGGTCGGGCTGACCCCGGACGGGGCTGCCGCACTGATCGCGACGGGTATCCGCGTGACAGTCGAGGAAAGCGCAGTGCGCGCTATCCCGATCGGTGGCTACAAAGATGCAGGTTGCGAGATCGCAGCCGAGAACTCATGGCCCGAGGCCCCGCAGGATGCGATCATCTTTGGCCTCAAGGAATTGCCTGAAGATGGTTCCGCCCTGCCGCACCGGCACATCATGTTCGGCCACGCCTACAAGGGTCAGCATTCAGGCCGCGCGCTGTTGCAACGGTTCAAGGCGGGGGGCGGTACGCTCTATGATCTGGAATATCTGGTGGATGAGGGCGGTCGCCGGGTTGCCGCCTTTGGCTATTGGGCCGGTTACGCAGGTGCCGCCGTCACGCTGAAAACATGGGCCGCGCAACAACGAAACGAAGAATGTCCAGCCGTCGGCGTCTATGCAAGCAAAGACACGCTGAATGCCGAACTGCGCGCCGAGCTTGACGCCACCGGGGCCGCACGCCCGTCCGCCATCGTTGTCGGAGCGTTGGGCCGCGTTGGAACAGGGGCCGCCGATCTGTGCGAGGCAATGGGAGTTGCCGTCACCAAATGGGACATGGCCGAAACCGCCAGCGGTGGGCCCTTCCCTGAAATCCTGAACCACGATCTGTTCCTGAACTGCATTCTGGCGCGCCCGGGCACGCCGGTCCTGGTTCCGCGCGACGCGCTATCGGTGCCGCGCAACCTGACCGCCATCGGCGACGTGGCCTGCGACCCTGACGGCGACTACAACCCGGTCCCGGTTTATGACCGCGCAACGACATGGGAAGCCCCTGCCCTGCGTGTGGCCACGGATCCGGTGATGGATGTTATGGCCATCGACAACCTGCCCTCGATGCTGCCAGTCGAAAGCTCGGAAGACTATGCCGCGCAGCTGCTGCCCTCTCTGCTGACGCTGACCGATCTGGACAGCGGCGTCTGGGGTCGGGCCGAAGCAACTTACAAAACTCATATCGAAGGGATCTGAACGATGACGATTCACTGGTGTGGCACCGGCCTGTCGGCCATCCCCGGCCTGCGTCGCCTGATCGGAAGCGGGCACAAGGTCACTGTCTGGAACCGGACCATCGGGAAGGCCAGAGCCGAGGTCGGCGATCTGACTGACGACATTCGCGCCTTCGACATCGACGCGTTGAATGCCGCGTTGGAAAAGGATGACGTGATCGTCTCGATGCTGCCCGGCGACTGGCATGTGCCACTGGCGGAACTGGCGATCTCGAAACAGGCCCACTTTGTCTCATCCTCCTACATCGCACCCGAGATGCGCGCGCTGGATAGCAAGGCGCGCGAAGCGGGCGTGTCACTGGTTAACGAGGTTGGTCTGGACCCCGGCATTGACCACCTGATGGCCCATGCGCTGGTGGACGACTATCGCGCCTCAGACGCGTTTGATCCGCAGAACCACCTGAGTTTCATTTCCTATTGTGGCGGCATCCCCAAACACCCCAACCCGTTCCGCTATAAATTCAGCTGGTCGCCTCTGGGCGTGCTCAAGGCGCTGCGATCTCCATCAAGGTCCATCCGTGACTACGCCCCGCTGGATGTCGCCCGCCCATGGGATGCGATCACCAGCTACGTCGCCCCCCTGCCGACGCCCGAAAGCTTTGAGGTTTACCCCAACCGCGACTCGATCCCCTTCAAAGCGCAGTACCAGTTCGAAGATCACTGGCCCGTCAAGGAATTCGTCCGCGGCACCCTGCGCCTGAACGGCTGGGCTGACGCATGGGCCGGTGTGTTCACCGAGATCGAAACGCTATCCGGCGCGCAAGGCGATGCGCGCCTGCAAGAGATGTCAGACCAGTTCTGGCGGGAAAATGCCTATGACGAGGGCGAACCTGACCGCGTGGTTTTGTGCGTAAGCCTGAAGGCCGAAAAAGAAGGCACTGTAATCTGGCACAAGACCTATGTCATGGATGCCTGGGGGGATGACCGTGGCACGGCCATGGCACGCCTTGTTTCTGTTCCTGTCTCTCTGGCTGTCGAAGCCGTTCTGAACCGCGCCATCCCTGCAGGTGTGCACGCAGCCCCAAGCGACCCGAAACTGGTGGAAAGCTGGATGAGCGAAATCGATACTCTGGCGCAGCATCTGCAGATTGTGGACCATCTTGGCGAACCGGGCCGACAGTAAACCTGCCAGACTCTGAAGCCGAGGCTTTCCCGCAAGCCTCGCAGATCATGTCGAACCGCATTATCTATGCGCGTCGGGCGTTTCTTTTTTGCTGAAAGAGCTGGAAAATACGCCATCGTGCATTGATTGTTAGCCCATCGAACAAATGATTAGGCTAATCCTAAGGTTTGGTGAGGAAGTCAGTTCTTAGGAGGATAGCGCAGCCGGTATATACCCGAATGAAGTTTCGCGGTGCTCAGGGAGGCGCAATTGTCTGACAAAGAAAATATCGCGATTGATGTGCGGGACGCGGTGAAACGCTATGGCGATTTTACCGCGCTGAAGACGATCTCGCTGTCGATCATGGACAATGAGTTCTTTACTCTTCTGGGCCCGTCCGGCTGCGGCAAGACCACCCTGCTCAGAATGATCGCCGGGTTCGAAGCTGTAACCGAAGGGGCGATCTACCTCTATGGTGACGAGATCGAGAACCTGCCGCCCAACAAGCGCCCGGTGAACACGGTTTTCCAGAACTACGCGTTGTTTCCGCATATGACCATATTGGACAACGTGGCATTTGGCTTGGAAATGCGGGGAAAATCGAAATCTGAGGCACGCAAGAAAGCGGCTGAGATGCTGGAGCTGGTGCAGCTTTCCCAATTCTCGGCCCGCAAGCCCAGCCAGTTGTCAGGCGGTCAGCAACAGCGTGTTGCGCTGGCGCGCGCTCTGGCCCCGCAGCCAAAAGTTCTGCTGCTGGATGAACCTCTGTCGGCACTGGATCTGAAGCTGCGCAAGGCGATGCAGCTTGAACTGAAGCACCTGCAACGCGAAACCGGGATCACCTTTATCTTCGTAACCCATGATCAGGAAGAAGCGCTGACCATGTCCGACCGCATCGCGGTCATGTCCGCAGGCGAGATGCAGCAACTGGGGTCCCCCACAGACATTTATGAACGTCCGCACAACATGTTCGTGGCGGATTTCATTGGTGAAACCAACCTGCTGGAAGTTTCCGTTGACGGTATCACAAGTGGCCGAGCGACCTGCCATCTTGGCGGCGGGCATGAGTTGACCTGCAACGCGGTCGAAGGCGTTGACGTCGGCTCCAAAGTGCACATGTCGATCCGGCCCGAGCGGCTGTATATGTCGGATGCGCCCCTCGAAACAGAAAGCCTGAAAGGGCGTGTCAAAGAAAACATCTTTGTCGGAACCGACATCACCACCATTGTGGATTTGCAGGATGGGCCGGACTTTGTCGTGCGGACCTCAAATTCCGACCGCGGGAACAAACGTATTTTCGAACCGGGCACCGAGATGTTCGTCAACATGGAGCTGGGGGCAGGACGCCTCCTGGTGGACTGATGGCGGCAGGGGCGGCAAGCGGCGGCAGCGCAACGACAGACACCTATAAAGAGGCCCGTACCTGGCTGTTGTTGCCCGCCTGGGTGACACTGGCCATTCTGGTGCTGGCACCGGTGATCATGATGCTGATCTACTCTTTCCTGACGAAAGAGTTCCGTGGCGGTGTAATCTGGGAATTCTCGCTGGCGGCCTATGATCAGTTCTTCTTTGATCGCGGGTTGTTCGGGGACGACCCCGCCAAGATCGAATGGACCTATATCACGATCTTCTGGCGCTCGATCTGGCAGGCCGGGGCGGCCACGTTGCTAAGCCTCGTGATCGGGTTCCCAACGGCCTATTTTATCGCCACCCGATCCGAGAACATGCGCCCGGTCTGGGTGTTCCTGATCACCATCCCTTATTGGGTGAACCTGTTGATCCGGACCGTCTCGATGAAATTCCTGCTGCGCGATCAGGGTCCGTTGAATGATTTTCTGATGAATATCGGCCTGATCGACAGCCCCCTGCATATCGTCAATACCAACTTCGCAGTACAATTGGGCCTGTTCTATTCGTACCTGCCGTTCATGGTGCTGCCGATCTATGCAGCGGTCGAACGCTATAACTTTGCCCTCTCCGAAGCCGCAGCCGACCTGTATGCGTCGAAATGGACCACATTGCGTCGCGTGTTGCTTCCCGCAGTCAAACCAGGCGTTTTTGCCGGCTGTATTTTGGTCTTTGTTCCATCAATGGGGTCATTCCTTGCACCCGACCTGCTGGGTGGTGCCAAGAACTTCATGATCGGCTCGTTGATTGAGGAACAGTTCAAGGGCAATGCAGGCAACTGGCCGTTCGGGGCCGCCGCGTCGATGATCCTGCTGACAATGGTTTTGATCATCCTGATGTTCTCGACCCGGCAGCAGGCCAAAGCCGACAAGGCGGGGGGCTGACCAATGGCAAGCAAGCAATTCGATATCAAGACGTATGCCGGCTTCAAAGGGATCACCCTTTTGTGCCTCGTCATCCTCTACGCTCCGCTGATTGTCGTCACTGTCTACAGCTTCAACGCCTCGCAATCGCTGACCAACTGGGAAGGTGTTTCGCTGCGCTGGTATGCGGATGTCTTCACCGGACCCGAGAGCGGAAAGTTCAAAACAGCCGCCAAGAACAGCTTTATCATCGCGATCATCGCGGCAACGACCGCGACAACCATCGCGACGCTGGCGACAACGGGTATGGTACGCGGGGGTAAATTCCGCTTCCGCACCGTTTCCTTCGGGTTGATCAGCCTGCCGCTTATGGTTCCAGAAATCGTCCTTGCGGTTGCGACTCTGATCTTTTTCAACTCGATCGGGTTCGAGCGCGGCCTTCTGACGATCCTGCTGGCCCATATCGCGTTTTGCATTCCCTTTGCCTACCTGCCGATCTCGGCCCGGATGCAGGGGATCGAAGACAGCTATGAGCAGGCCGCCCTGGACCTCTATGCCACCAAACGGCAGGCGTTCACCAAGATCCTGTTGCCGCTGATGATGCCCGGCATCATCTCGGGCTTTCTGCTGGCTTTCATCGTCAGTCTGGATGACTTCATCATCACTAACTTTGTGAAAGGTGCGGGCGTTGAAACCCTGCCCACAGCGATCTTTGGCTCGGTCAAACAGGGGATCAAACCGAATATCATGGCGATTTCGACCATGTTGCTGAGTGTGTCCATCGTCATGGTCACGATCAGCTATTTCGTCAGCAAGTCTGACAACACAAAATGACCAACAGATGGAGAGACACATGAAACACATGATGAAGAGCAGCGTCGCTGCCTTTGCCCTGGCCCTTGGTGCTAACGCTGCCGCAGCTGAGGGTGAGCTGGTTCTGTACCACTGGTTCGAATACATCCCGCAAGAGCTGCTGGACAAGTTCACCAACGAAACCGGCATTACCGTCACCATGGACACTTACGACTCGAACGAGTCGATGCTGGCCTCGCTCAAGGCCGGGGGCATTGGCACCTATGACGTGTCCGTGCCGGGCGACTACATGGTTTCGATCATGGCAGGCGAAGGTATGCTGGACACCATCGCTGATGGTGAGTTGAAAAACAAAGGCAACATTGCCGAGGAATGGTCCGACCCCAGCTTTGATCCCGGTCGCCAATCCTCGATCCCGTATCAGTGGGGTTCGACCAGCTTTGCGGTCAGCCGTGACGCCTATGACGGTGACATTCAGACAACCGACATCCTGTTCAATCCACCAGCCGAGCTGCAGGGTCGCATCAACATGCTGGACAGTCAGGGCGAAGTGATGGCCATGGCGGCGCTGCATATGGGTATCCCCCAGTGCTCGACCGATCGTGAGCAGCTGAAGGCATTGAACGCCATGTTGCAAGAAGCCAAAGCACACTGGGCCTCGTTCAACTCTGACACCGCTAAAGAGGTTCTTGTTTCGGGTGACGCCGCCGTTGGCCAGATTTATGACGGTTTTGCCGCCAAGGCGCGCGAAGAAGGGGCCAATGTCGAATACGCTTATCCGACGCAAGGCTATATCGCGTGGATGGACAACGTCGTTTTGCTGAAAGACGCGCCCAACCGCGACAATGCGCTGATCTTCATGGATTTCCTGCTGGAACCTGAAAACATCGCAACTGTAACGAATTTTGCCCAGTACAACGCGGGCGTGAACGGCGTGGGCGATTTTCTTGACCCCGCACTGGCGGCCCAGCCAGAAAAGAATCCCCATGCCGATGCAGGCCCGGGCGTCTTTATCGAGGTCTGTGACGAAGAAACCCAGGCGGTCTATGACCAGATCTGGACCAACCTGAAGAAATAAAATCTGATCCCCTCAGGTTTTTGGCCCTCCGGCCCGGCTTCGGCTGGTTCGGGGGGCTTCTTTTTTGCCAAAGCGCCGATGGCCGAACCCTGACCGGTGTTTGACACTGCACACCCCGGCGCCTTGAAGCGTCAGGTACCGATCCCGGCAATGTCATGTGACGCTTCAGCGACTGATGTCTTCCAGTATCCGGTCCATCATCGCGTCGCAGGCGTTCAGCTGGCCGATCTCCAGATACTCATCCGGTTTGTGGCCCTGACGTTCCATTGACCCGGGGCCGCAGACGACGGTGGGAATGCCCAACTCGCTGAAAAACCCGGCCTCGGTGCCAAACGCGACCTTGGTGGTGGCGTTGCTTTGCGCCAGTTTCTGGGCATAAGCAATAACGCTTTCGGTTTTGGCGACCTCCAGCCCGGGATAGGCGTTATATTGTTCGACCTCGATGCGTGCCTCGGGGCAAAGCGGCTGATATCGCGCGCCAATCCGGATCGCTGCATCTTGAATCCGGGACAAGATGTCTTTCCCAAGATCCGAGGCCAGATGACGGTATTCAAAGGTAAGCTCGGCGCGATCCGGAACGATATTCAATGCCCTGCCACCGGACATCATGCCGACATGGAATGTTGTATACGGCACTGAATAGGCCGGGTCGCTATTCCCGCTTTTTTCATAGGTTTCTTGCAGGGCGCGCAGTGCGCCCACAAAATCGGTTGCCAAATGCAGCGCGTTGACAAAGTTCGGAGACAGCGCCGAATGCCCGCTTTGACCGTGGCAGATCGCACGCAGCGCGGCTTTGCCCTTATGCCCCACTGCTACCTGCATCTCGGTGGGTTCGCCCACAAAACAAGCACGGGGCTGGCCCAGCATCGGGGCAAGCCGGTCCAACATGTGCTGGATACCAACGCAGCCCACCTCTTCGTCGTAGGACAGTGCGATCCTGAGCGGTTCGCGCAGATCGGCCCCGGCAGTTCGATCTGCCAGCGCCATGACAGAGGCCAGATATCCCTTCATATCCGTCGTGCCGCGCCCATAGACGCGATTACCTTCCCTGGTCAGGCGAAACGGATCGCGGGTCCAGCATTGACCTTCTACAGGGACAACATCGGTGTGGGCCGACAGCAGAACGCCATCGCCCTCTGGCCCTTTTTCCGCATAAAGCCCGGTTTTGTCACCGCCGGGATCGGTGATGCGGTGAACAACAAATCCGCGTGCCTCCAGAAACTCTTCGACATAAGCGGCAAGCGCGAGATTCGAGTTTTTACTGACCGTATCGAAGCCAACAAGCTTGTCGAGAATATCCAGTGTAGACGTCATGGGATCGAACCTGTTTTCAACTATAAGCCGATGTGATCTTGGCCGTGAGAGGGCGTGCTCTCCAAGCCTATACGACGGGGAAAATACTTAAATCCGGGAATGGCGAAGCACAGGTTAGGAGATTTCTAAGACCCGGCGATCACTCTTGCCCCCGCGCACAAAGGCCCGGAAGCGTTCCCGATTTCACAGCTTGCGTACAGTGTTCGATAAAAGCTTTTGACGTGTTCGTCTCATTCTCGGCACGTGCGCGCAGCAGGCCCAGCCTCAGCGGGCGAAGGTCTCCGGCCAGGGGGACAAAGATCAGCTTCTTCCCGTCCGGCGACAAGGTATTCAGCGGGCGGATATTGGCAATCGAGAACCCGAACCCATTGGCGACCAGAGACCGCATAACCGACATATCTGCGGTGCGTTCTGCAATATTTGGCTTAATGTTGGCATCGCGGAAGAAGGACAGAAAATACTCGCCGCTGAACGGCAGATCCAGCAGAACCATGGGGCTGTCCCGCAGGTCAGGGATCGTCAGTTCGGCGCGGTTGGCCAAGGGATGCCCTTCGCCCAGCGCCACATAGGGCGGCAGTTCATGAAGGGGCTGGAATTCAAGATCGGTCGGGATGTCCAGATCGTAGGTCAGCGCGATGTCCAGTTCGGCCCGGCGCAACTGGCTGAAGATATCGGCCTGATTCAGCTCGCGTTGCTCGATACGGACGTCAGGATAAGCGGCCTCGAAATCCCGCCGCAATCCCGGCAGGACGATCTGCGCAAACGTCAACAGGCAGCCAACCGACAGAATGCCCTGGACCTTGCCCGCGATCTCTCCGGCCAGCGTCGCCAGCAATTCGGCCTCGCGCAGCACAAATTCGGTGCGCTCCATGACTTTGTGCCCGGCCCGTGTCAACGACAGGCCGCGCGCGTGTTCGCGCACGAACAGGGTGACACCAAACTCGACCTCAAGCTGGGTGATCGCCGCCGAGATCGACGGAGATGAGACGTTCAGCTTGTCGCTGGCGGCAGCGATGCTGCCCGCCTTTCCGACGGCCACAAAATATTCAAGCTGTCGCAGCGTGTATCTGAAGGGCAAAGGCGCATCTCCGCAATCTCGCGGGTCAAGCCTTGTACTTGATCCACGTTGTTTTCAAGGCAGTATATTTTTCAAGCGAGTGCAATGACAAATCGCGCCCGAAGCCCGACTGTTTCATGCCCCCAAACGGCGTCATAGCCGACAGCGCATCCATCGTGTTTACCGAAACGGTTCCCGCCATCAGCTTGTCCGACACCCGGCAGGCGCGTGACAGATTGTCCGTCCAGACCGACGCGGCAAGACCATAGATCGAGTCATTGGCCATGGTTACGGCCTGCTCTTCAGTGTCGAAAGGGATGACCGACAGGACGGGGCCGAAAATCTCATCGCGCGCCAGCGGATTGTCATGGGCTACGTCGTCGAAGATGGTTGGTTGAATAAAGCAGCCCTTGCCATCGACGGTGACACGTTCCCCGCCAGCCACCAGATTGGCAGTTTTTTTGCCATCCTCAACAAAACGCATGATGCCCTGAGTTTGCTTTTCGTCAACAATGGCCCCCATTTTGGACATCGGATCCAGCGGATCGCCCGGTTGCATCGCCTGTGCACGCGCGATCATCTTTTCGACAAACGCATCCTTGATCGAACGTTCAACGTAAAGCCGCGAATTGGCCGAGCAAACTTCGCCCTGATTGAAGAAGATGCCAAAGGCGGCCATATCGGCAGCGGCATCCAGATCCTCGCAATCGGCAAAGACCAGATTAGGGCTTTTGCCGCCGGTTTCCGGCCAGACCTGTTTCAGGTTCGACTGGCCCGAATATTGCATGAACATCTTGCCGATGGCGGTCGAGCCGGTGAAGGCCAGACAATCCACATCCATATGCAAGCCCAATGCTCGACCCGCAGTCGTGCCAAAACCGGGAACCACATTGAAAACACCATCAGGAATGCCAGCCTCAGCCGCCAGCTCTGCCAGACGCAGCGCTGACAGTGGCGATTGTTCCGCCGGTTTCAGCACAACCGAGTTGCCAGCGGCCAGCGCAGCCGCCGCTTTCCAGGTGGCCATGTCCAGCGGGAAGTTCCACGGTGTCACCGCACCAACAACCCCCAGAGGGACACGGCTGACCAGCGCCAGATCACCGGGACCGGTGGGCGCAACCTCGTCATAGACCTTGTCGATGGCTTCGGCATACCACTGGAAGAAATGTGCGGAACCCGGGGCATCTACGGTGACGGCATCCGTTACCAGTTTGCCCATATCGAGACTGTCGAGCAGGGCCATCTCTTCCAGATTGGCGCGGATCAGATCGACAAGTTTCAGCATCACCGCTTTGCGGTCACCGGGGGCCATGCGCGACCATCTGCCATCTTCGAACGCCGCGCGGGCCGCCGCAACTGCGTGGTTCACATCTTCCTCGTCGCATTCCGCGACCTGGGTCAGCACTGCGCCGGTGGCCGGGTTGATGCTGTCAAAGGTTTTGCCTGATGCGGCATCGACGAATTTGCCGTCAATGAAGGCCTGCCCGCGAAACGACAATCCGGCAGCGCGGCTTTTCCAGTCTTCGTGTGAATAGTCCAACATCCGTGTATCTCCCTGATTATTCGTCGCCCGGCACGCCGTAGGACGGTGCCTCGCGCGGGTCGAGCGCGCGCTGGATATAGGCGTCAAGCTGTGGTTGGTAGACATCCCAGGCTGTCGCAACAGCCTCGATCGGGCAATCCTCGGTCCAGTCGCAGCGCAGGTCGGCCACTGGCCAACTGACCTTGTCAACGATCTTCAAACCTGCGGAATGCACTGGACCGGCCTCACCACCTGCGGCCAAACCGGCCCGCATCGCGGCAATCAGGCGGTCTCCGATATGCCCGGAGGCGGCCAGAAAGCCGTCAACGATAGCTTGTGGAACACCGTCATTGGCAAGAAGGTTACCGCCCGATGCCACGTTTTCAGCCTGCGCCTGCGTCCAGATGCCAAGGCTGTTGGGGCCGGAATGGATCGCCGTCCGCCCCGAATTATCCACGGCCAGAACCTGACGGTATTCCATGAACTTCGCGCGGGCGGTCACCTCAGCAATCGCATCCGGCGCAGTCTTGCCCTGCTCCATCAGGTCCAGCGTCAGCGGGCCGAGGCTGGGGTCGGTCACGTTTTGCGACGCAACTGCCCCGACGCCTGCACGCGCAAAGGAACAGCGGGCGGCAACGGCGGGCGATGACGACGAAATCGCCAAACCGAACATACCGGTGTCAGCGCAACGGGCGACCAGTGAAAAAGTCATGCAAACCTCCTTAACGACAAAGACCGGGGTGTGCGGCGCGTGAGTGTGCAAGCACAGCCCGGTTTCCTCAAATGAGCGGTAAGATCAGTCGGGGATGACAGCGGTGCCGTCGATCTCAACCAGCCATTCAGGCCGCGCCAGCGCCTGAACCACCAGCCCGGTCGAGCAGGGATAAACCCCTTTGATATACTCGCCCATGGTGCGATAGACGGCCTCGCGGTGGCGGACATCGGTGATGTAAACGACGACCTTGACCAGATGTTCCATCGTGCCACCGGCCTCTTCGATCAGTTGGCGGATGTTCTGCATCACCTTGTGGGTCTGTTCGACCGGGTCATGGCTGTCGATATTGACCGCATCGTCCAGATTTTGCGGGCACTGACCGCGCAGATAGACAGTCTTGCCGCCCTGCGTGACAACGGCCTGACACAGATCGTTGTCGAGGTTCTGCTCGGGATAGGTTTCTTTAGTGTTGAATTTGCGAATGCGAGTATGCGCCATTTGGTGTGTCCTGTAATCTTATTCAGCAGCAGCGGGGGCGATGATGGCCGCCTGACCATCGTAATCGGCATAAGCGCGCTGGATCGCGATCTGGTCGGCAATGTATTTGGCGTCGTGCCACACACCCCAGATAAAGGTCGAGCCACGGCGCGATTGCCAGGGCAGGCCAAGAAAGTACACGTCCGGTTCGATTGAAACGCCACGCTGATGAACCGGTGCGCCCTTGTCATCAAAGGCGTTGGCCTTGATCCAGCTGAAATCCTGCCGGAAGCCCGTAGCCCAGACAATCGTGGTGATGCCTTCCCTGGAAAAATCAATCGACGCCAAGGGGTTGGTCAGACAATCGGGATCAGCAAACGCTTTGCGTGCCTCGGGCTCTTCTGGCAGCTCGATACCGGTGCGTTCAACATAGGCATCCGCAAGATCAAGCATCTCAAGATAATTGGCATCGCCAGCGGCCACGTTCCGCTGCAAATCATCTGAGAAACTGAGGGTGCCATCTTCAAAACTCTTGGTCATTCCAACGAGGGTGACACCCTCATTGCCCAGACGACGGAAATCCATTGTGTGGCCGCCATAGGCACCACTGACCGAGATCGTGACATGCTCGGTGCCCGGCTTCATCGCGGCCACATCCCACAGGCCCAGAACGCCCAGCCACCAGACAAAATCGCGACCACGATAACGACGCGGCGGGCGGTCGTGCGGGCCAACCGACAGAAAGACCTTGCGGCCCGCGCGGTTCAACTCATCTGCGATCTGCGCGCCAGAAGACCCGGCGCCCACAACCAGTACAGCACCGTCAGACAACTGACCGGGGTTTTTGTAATAAAAGGAATGCAACTGTTCGACGCCCGCCGTTTCCGGCACGATCGGCGGGATGACCGGCTGTTGAAACGCGCCCGTGGCAGCCACGATGCGTTTGGCATGAATTTCACCGGCAGAGGTTTCAACACGAAACCCCCCTTGCCCCGGCAGACGTTCGGCTTTCAAGGCCTCAACGCCTTCTCGGATGGGCGCTTTGACCATCTCGGCATAGTCAACCAGATATTCGGCGACCCGATCCTTGGACACAAACGCGTCGGGGTCGTCACCCTTGAACAACAGGCTGGGAAACCGGTCATGCCATGCCGGGCCATTGGCAACCAGCGCATCCCAGCGCCCGGTACGCCACGCCTCGGCGGTGCGGTTCTTTTCCAGTATGATGTGGGGGACATTGTTGTTTCCCAGATGCTCGCTCAGCGCGATACCAGCCTGCCCGCCGCCAACAACCAGCGTATCGGTTTTTTCAATGGACATGTCTCGGTTCCCTATATCTGCGTCTCGAATTGACCCCGAGAGGTCATTGCCATCGCGCATATTGTGCCGGTCCTGGGGAACGCGCGGCCACAAGGGGCCAAACGTTTTATATTCAAGACCTGAGCGTCAGCGCGGACCCATTGGGTTGACCAATACCGGGATAAAGGCCCCGCCTTCTGTGCCGCCAGAGCACGTTTTGCACGTTTCCGGGACAAGGTTTCACAAGTTCGGAACCAGCGAAATTACTGTCTAACTTATTCTTAATTAGGCTTTGGCTAACCTTCCGGGTGTTACGTTGATTTCCCCGCCAGTTGCCCGCTTTCTGACAGGTAACGCGCTATCAGGTAATACAGCTCACCCTGCGATGAAATCTGGCATTTCCGGTAAAGCTGCTTGCGCAATACCTTGACGGTCTGCGGGCTGATCCCCAGCGTCAGCCCGATGGAAATCGACGAATGCCCCTGCAGAATCAAAAGCGCCACCTGGGCCTGTCTTGGGCTCAGGCTGATGTCTTTCTCGGCGGACAAGCGGCGGCGTAGCTGGTCAGCGATATCCCCGGGCTCGTCCTCGTTCGGGCACTTGATATCGGACCAGTTCATCCGGACGAGCGCGTTGACCACCGGTGCAACCTGTTTGGCTGTATTGTAATCCCTGGACGAGAATCGCGAAGCGGTGGTTGCATCCCGGCCAATACAAACCGTAATCGAACTGGAGGGGGTGAGACTTGCGAAAAATGCAAGCTCATCCGTCAGTGTGGTGTTCCTGTAGTAAGACTTGAAATACTCGTTACGCTGAAACTGATCGGGGGCAATATCCGTCAAACGATAAAGCCCATCCGCCGCGCCTCGTTGATGCAGGCCGAAGAACGGGTCCAGCAGATAGGACCCTTTGACATAATGGCTGCCGATACGTTCAAAAACCCGGGTGTCCCGGGCCCGGGTCATCAGGACCTGCGGGTTGCTGTTTCGAAAAAAGGCGATAATCGCGAAGTTGTCGAATGAGCATGTCGCATCCAGCCAATGAGACAGCCTGTCGCCGAAACGCTCTGATCCGATTGCCAGTATTGCAGCCGATAAAACCTCTGGTGCTGGGATTGGTGACATTCTCAGGTACCCCTTTGGGGGTATATACCCCCTAAATATGTCAAAGTAACCTTTTTCCTGAAAGTGGGTGGTATGCCTGTGCAACTGCGGGCCTGCGGGCCTCGCTACATCCACGAAGTAACATAGAAAAAACAAGAGGGTTGATGATGATCAAAGATACGCTCGACATTCTTACTCAGGACGATCACCTGATTCAGTCCTTCGCAGACCTGAACGCGCTGAAACAGCAAGGCGCGCGCACCGTGATCTCGCGGGCAAAAGGCGCTTATGTATATGACAGCGACGGAACCGAGCTGATCGACGGGATCGGCGGTTTGTGGTGCGTCAATATCGGCCACGGCAATGAAGAAATGATTTCGGCGATCACCGAGCAGCTTCAAACGCTGGATTATTATTCGACCTTCTACAACTTCACCCATCCTGCGGCGGCGGCACTGGCCGAAAAGATCACAAGCCTTGCCCCGGGTCATCTGAACGCAGTGTATTTCGGCAATTCCGGTTCGGTCGCCAATGACAGCGCCATTCGGATGCTGCATCATTATAACATCCGCAAGGGCAAGCCGGAAAAGAAGCTGGTCCTGTCGCGGCACGGGGCCTATCACGGCTCGACCCATCTGGCGATGGCGATGACCACGCCTGGTTATTCCGAAGGCTGGCATACGGCCAATGACCTGGTGCATCACCTGCGCTCACCGCATTTCTGGCGTGAAGGTGGTGAGATGACCGAGGGTGAGTTCCTCGATGCCCTGATCGACGACCTGAAACAAAGCATCGAGCGGATCGGTGCCGAGAACATCTGTGCCTTCATCGCCGAACCCATTCAGGGTGCGGGCGGTGTTGTGACAGCACCCAACGGCTATCACAAACGCGCGTGGGAGGTCTGCCAAGCCAATGACATCAAATATGTCGCCGACGAGGTGGTTACCGCCTTCGGCCGTCTTGGTCATTTCTTTGCGTCCGAGGATGTGTTCGACATGGTGCCCGACATCATCACGACCGCCAAGGGTCTGACCTCGGGCTATCAACCTCTGTCGGCCACGATCGTCTCTGACGATATTCACGAGGTGATCTCAGGGCCGGATGGCATGTTCCTGCATGGCATGACTTATTCGGGCCACCCTGCGGCTGCCGCGGCAGGCCTGACCAACATCGCCATTATGGAACGCGAGGGCATCCCCCAGCGTGTGCGCACGACCGGCAAGCAATTTGAGAACAACCTGCGCAGCCTGACCGATATCGAACTGGTCGGCGAAGTGCGCGGCAGCCATTTCATGATGGGGATCGAGTTCGTCAAAGACCGCGCCACCAAGGAAAGCTATCCGGATGACGCGCAAGTCGGGTTGAAAGTGGCCCGTGCCTGTCAAAAACGCGGCCTGATCGCGCGACCCTTGGGCAACGTGCTGATCCTGTCCCCGACCCTGATCATGGACGAAGTCATGATTGACCGGATTGAAGACATCTTGCGCGACGCGATCAAAGAAGTCGCCGCTGGTCTTTAATACAGCATACCTTGTGACCCAGCTCCCTGATCCAGGCCCTTGAGGTGGAGAATCCGTTTCTGTTGGTTGGCAGGGTCACCTCGACTGTCACCGTTCTCAACACGGGCTCACTTCCCGTTACTCCTGAGACCGAGCAAGATTTGGTCGAGGCATGTGTGGCTATTCAGGAGATGCGACGCGACCTGCTCTACGCACTGATGGTACAACGATGATCCTGAAGGGTTCGACACGCGGAAACGCGCCGTAGAAGCCTTACCGGTTGAGGCGAAAGACTACTTCGTATGGGACAGCCAGATTGCTGGGTTTGGTGTCCGCGTGATGCCCTCCGGGGCCAATCACCCGCCATCCTGGGAAGTAAATTCAAGTCCGCTTTCGCCGACTCAATGCAGAATTTTCGTAACCTCATAGAGTCAAAGTTGGAAATTCCAATTTGCACCAAAAATTGCATAAACTCTGCTCCTGCAGCGAACAGCAGCTCTGAAGTCATCTAATCCATAACAAACCGCTTGCTCAACTTTCGAGCTCGTCTTACCACTACAATTTCGACCCTTTCCATTCATCCACCGAATGTTTGTTCAAAAACCGGTTCCAAACTGAGGGTTGCCAAAGATTTATCATTGAATGGCAATGTCGATCACATTGATGAACGCTTTACGTGCGTCGTCCCAATCGTGGATGAGCGCGGTGTCCAGTGATACCCGTTTCATCTGAGATCGAGCTTCGGGCTCAGTCGCAATCGCGCGTTCCATCACCTTTTGTAGTCCACCTTCTTCGTCCGGGTCATACAGAAACCCGTTCTGCCCATCTTGGATCAACTCTGGAAAACTCCCAATATTGGGTGCGATGATCGGCAGTGAAAACGAAAAAGAAAGCAACGCTGCGCCAGACGTAAGCGACGCTCTGTAGGGCAAGACCATAAAGTCGGATGCGTTCATGTAAGTTTGAACATTTTCATCCGACACCCAGCCTTCATGGATACGGAAATTGCGCGCATTTGCGAAGAGGTCATCAAAGTAAGACTCATCTATAGGGCGCATTTTACCTGCAATAACGAGTTCTGCTTTATTGGAACCATCCCCTAGGGACTTCATCGCGCTGCATAGGTCATTCAGCCCCTTATAGGGCCGGATCCATCCAAGGCTTAGAAAAACGGTTGCGGGTTTGAAAAGGCCGACGATTGCGCGCGCTGTTTTGTTGGGTACCGTGTTCGGATAACAATCAATATAGTGTCCATGAACAACGTTATGTATTTTGCCTTCCGCCTCCGGAAGGCTTTCGATCACAGCGGTTTTGGCGGCATATCCATGTACAAACAAGGCAGACGCGAGCCTGCATAGTTCTTTGCGCAGACTCATTTCCAAATCGGTTTCAAGCTTGTCATGCTCGGCCAAATTATGAACCGTCCAGACGAGCGTTCCCCCGGCCTCGCAAAATTTTCGACACGCGCCGATAAAGGTGTTTACGGTGCGTTCCCGTTTTTCTGGCGTTTTACCATTGAACAAAAAATTCAGCCAATGAAGATGAAAAACCACTGTTTCCGAGGGATTTTTTACGAGCACCTCAATCGCGTCAAAAATTGTTTTGGCTTCTGAGCTGAACGCCGGTGAGTCTTCGCCGTAGAAAAGATCCTGATACGGGTTTGAATACCGAGGCCAATAAAGAACCTTCACAGGGTTCTTTGTGGCTTTCGACGCAATTGAAGTGTGTCC
Source organism: Rhodobacteraceae bacterium KLH11 (assembly GCA_000158135.1). Taxonomy (GTDB): domain Bacteria; phylum Pseudomonadota; class Alphaproteobacteria; order Rhodobacterales; family Rhodobacteraceae; genus Ruegeria. Next base: position 1,602,376 of record DS999531.1, on the reverse strand, counting down.
CGTTCCAAGCCGTTCGGTGGCCGCAGAAGAAAGGAAGTTTCGGCCGCTACTCGACTCTAGGGAATATTGGTTCGATGTATCGCCCATTTTTTTCCACTTTCTTTGCATTTGTACCAACCACCGAGGTGTCGACGCAGATTCATCGCTGCTAGATCCATTCTGTTGTGCAATGTTGCCAGATTGTCCAGATTCCCGCACTTTAGGATGCACGGCCAAGAAGGTTTTTCAAACGTTTGAACGGTTTGCTCTTTCGTTTCTTTGGCTCCGGCAGCCAAAGTTCTGTTCGCATGGCGTTTAGGATGGATCGCATTCCGCGCCCACCCAGCAGCTCTTTCTCAAGGTGCTCGGGAACCAGTGAAGGGCCAGATTTCAGAATCTTCGCGGCTGTTTTCGCATGTGCAATTTTGGTCTCTCGCGGTCCTGTGAAATGCAGCAAGAATACGTCGTTGGGGGTTTCGTTCAAATCTGCCAGACGACTGTTGAACTGCATGTAATTAAACAGCTCGATGCAGTCGTAGTACTTGTCGTTTTCGTGCACCAAATAGACTATTGCGTCCTGATCGCCGCCGGTGAACATGCCCAGATCTTCAGACCACCAGGTTTTCACCTGATCAAGCGAAGTTTCCAAAATGGCATCGATAAAATCTTCGCTGCGCTTGCCACCTCGGATCAAAAACTGGCCTGAACTGAGGTAGGTGAAAATTTTCTTGTTTGCAGGGCTCTTGCAGAAAGAGGCAAGACGGTCTCCCTTGGGAATAAACGCGTCCAGCGATTTGCTGTGATCAATAAAAAACGCATCATCATCGATCCAGAACACATAGTCGAAATGATTGATATAGTGTTTGAGGTACATGAATTTTGTCATGTATCGATTGGTAGCAGCGGTAGGCCAATCGCAACTGATGTAGGTATAGCCATGCCGTCTGGCATAGGCGTAGTGGTTCCATGGATGCAAAAACTCGCTCCGGGGAAACCGGCCTGAAAGAATGCAGACCTTTGAGGGATCGTCGAAAGTCTCGGCCATCATTCGGGTTCCGTTGTCATGATCCCACGGCTTTCCAGTTCTTGCGCTGTCGGGAAAATAAGGTCCTCGGCCGAAACCGACAAGGATGCGGGCGAATTTGGCTTAGTATGAATATCGGCTTCGGTAATCGACGAGAGATAGCGCGGGCGCGCAAGCCCGACGCCAAAGAAATAGTCGTCGAACTTGAGCAACGGCTCTTCCGTCGCGGGTTTGACCATGACAACCGGGCGCCCCAAAGCGTGTGCGAAGATAATGCCATGAAGGGACGATGAGTAGACCAATTCTGCCCGCATAATTTCACGCCCAATGCGAAGTGGGTCGTCATCAATGTCTACCATATTTATCCATTTGGGAATTACTTTCCGAACCATACCCCGCTCGCGATAGTGCGGAATGAAAATCGCTCGGCCCGGTTTCGCTGATTCTGGATTCAACATTTGTGAAATCTTAAGGCCGGGGTCGCCATGCCACTTAATCTGCGACACGTCATAACCAGCTTTGTGAAGGGCTGTGGCGGTAATCGGGCCCCGCACCCCTTGCACCTTTACTGTTTCTGGATCGACAGCCGGAAAAGCGACATCCTTGCACCCGATTCCACACAATATATCACCAGGGGCAAGTTTGTGCGCGATGGAGCCCACGCACAAAAGCCGGGGCCCTTCCGTGACATTAAGCGCCTTACTTCCATGATAGTGGTGCGAAACAAGGTTGCGTGCAAAGATGTCGCCAGCATTGCCCACCCCAAACTCTCGCCAAGTCGATTTTCTGAGTTTGGTGTAGCGGTCGAAATTCAGTCGCATGCGGCTGCGCACTCTGTCGTGCCAGAAAAAGACCCTTACATTTGCCACCATCACATGCCTCTGTTGCTGTTCTTAGCTGTTTGCTTGCTCCACCATGTCAAAGGCATCTCAGCCAGCGAAAAGTCAACGTCATTTATGCCATAAGACACGAGTACCTTGTCCGCCGTCACGCTTAACCCGGAAAAGTAAGTGCAACTGATCAAGTTGGGGTTGTGTTTGGTCTGATCACCAAGCATTGATCGCAAAGAATGCGTCCAGATGTGGCTCGTTGTGTGAATGTGTGCACCTTCGGCATCCAGTTTCAACGTCATTGGACTGCCCAGATACAATCGTTTTCCGCGCCAATACCAGCGTCGGTGCCCGATAAAGCCATACAGATTGCGCATGGGGTCTAGCAACTCAAGCGGAGTGCCGATCGTCACTTTGGGCTGTTTGGTGGCCTTCTGGTTTGAAGCATCTTGCTTGCTATCCCAGTCAGTTACACGCTCGAATATGATTTTGCCGTCCAGCCGCGACTTTTCACGCAGAATGACGGTCGGACAGGCATCATAGAGGGCATGGATTTTTCCTTCTTGTTCAAAAAATGCCCAGTTCTTCTCCACCTCTGTCCGGTCAGGGTAGTCGACCTCAAGAAGTGGCCCAAGCTCAGGGCCAATCACTGCGACAAAAATCCGATTTGGTCGCTCGAAATGCCCGGTATTGAAGGTCACCCAGCACCGCCCGCCGATACGAAACAGCTTTGGGTCGCAAACATGCGTTCCGATTTGGGATCTGAACAGCTCGCCCAGACTGATCGCCCGGCCGAGCGGGGCGCAATCTGAGTCAAAATGCACCAAAAATGAGTCAAAGGGCTTTTGTGCACCTTTGGCCAGTCCGCGAAATGCCGCAGAATAACCCTCGGCAGTCGCTTGAATGGATGGGTTGAATAAATTGACCACACCGGTATCCAGCAACGCTTCGGTCAGCTTGCGTGTTATGACCGAGCTGCGGCGAAACATGGTTTGAAGCAAGGTTTTCGATCTCCCAAATTTGACCGCCGTTGCTTAACCACCATCGAGATGGATATTTTCGAGACTAGATTAATGCAGGACCAAGGCTTTGAGCAAGGCGCAAATCAAGGTTGCTCTCTATCAGACCATCAGGTGATCGGGGCGGTTTTACTTTCGTGAAATTGGGCCTTCAGTCGATTTTTTATTTTTTGGGGTCAACTCGGTTTGACCCGCAAAAGGTAAAACACGCTTTCATAGCAGGTTTCACACACGCTTTGCAACGTCAGATTATCTGACCAATCGATCCGCACCGGAGCTTTGGAAATTATACAGAGTCCAATCGAGCAAGTCTCAGTCCAACATGGACGGGATGGCGTGCAGGTCGACTTGGAAGATGCACTGGCAGCGCTGGGGGTGAGCATAACTGCTTTGGGCTGAGGCTGTGTGGAAACTCTTTTGGTTTCGTGGTTTTTACGGTTTTCTGCGGGGTTCTTTAGGGTTTTCGGTTTCTAGACCATTTTGGGGCTTATTGCGCCGGAGGGAGGGTGGAAACTGAGCTCTCACAGCGTTTCCCGCCGTACAATCTGAACGGTTCGCCCCAGTTTAGGTCGGAATGGCTGTCAGAAGCCCACGTACCCCGATCAGGGCGATCATCCGTTTGATGTTATAGGCGAGGACATGGAATGCCATCTCGGTGCGGACGTTCTTGAGCGTTCGCATCCGGAAGTGCGTCGCTCCCATCCAGGCTTTGATCGTGCCGAACGGGTGTTCGACGGTCGAGCGACGGAGACCCATCAAGGCCGGGTCGCGGCTCAATCGGTCGCACATCTGGTCCACCAGATGCTCGTGTTCCCACCTGGAGATCCGCCGTTCTCTGCCGGTTGTGCAGCGCGCTTTGGCCGGACAACTCAGACAGGCATTGGTCCAGTATCGCCGTACCGACAAGCCGCTTTCCTCGGTCGTGTAGCGGTATGTCAGCGTCTCACCTGCTGGGCAAAGATACACATCTTCGCCCGCGTCGTAGGCAAAGTTTGCCTTCACATACCGGCCCTTCTTGCGGTTGCCGGATGTCTCGGGCCGGGGGAGGGTTGTGGTGATCCCATCCTGGTGACAGGCCAGGATTTCCCGACCGCTGAAATAGCCCTTGTCAGCGACCGCGCTCATTTCGCCGCGTCCCAGAGCGGCCTTCGCCGATTTGGCCATCGGCGACAGCTGTTCACGGTCGTGCCCGACGTTGATGACGTCATGCGTGACGATCAGATGGGTCTCGGTATCCACTGCGGACTGGGCGTTGTAGCCCACAAATCCGCTGCCTTTGGCGCTGGTGGCCATGGAGCGGGCATCCGGATCAGTCAGGGAGATCTGACTGTCCGGGCTCGGCCTGAGCGCCTCACCCATGTCCACCAAGCGCGCGATCTCCTGCCGGATGCGCTCGCAGCGTTGCGCCAGGTTGGCGATCTTCTCGACTCGGGCCTCACCCTCTTCCTGACGGTCGATCCGGACCATTTCATCAAGGTAGCGCTGAATACTCGCGACCAGATGGGCCGTGCGGCTTTTGATCTTGCCTTTGGTGAAGTTCTTGTCTCGATTGTTGTCCGCCTTGAACTTGGAGCCGTCGATGGCGACACAATCCCCCTTTAACACCCCAATCCGGCGACAGAGTTCGACGAACTGCGCACAGGTTCGCCGAATAGCGGGGCCGTTATCGCGGCGAAAATCAGCGATTGTCTTATGGTCGGGCGCGAGCCGCCCGGTCAGCCACATCACCTCGACATTGCGACCAGCCTCCCGTTCAAGCGCGCGGCTGGAGGGCACGCGGTTCAGATAGCCGTAGATGAACAGCTTTAACAGGACCGATGGGTGATAGCCGGGCCGCCCTGTCCGCGCCGGCGCCGTCCGCTGGAAACCTGTCTCCTCAAGATCAATCTCCTCCACAAAGAGATCAACCACGCGAACCGGATTATCCTCGTCAACCGTAAGCGTTGCATGTAGCCCCGGGTCAGGGTCTTTTTATGACACAACCACTGCAGTATATTGGCCTTATGGCCAATATACAGAATGGCAAAAAATTATCGCTTCCGGTCCATACCTGCCACTGGTCGGGCTGAGCACTGCTACGGCGCAGCTTTCCCAAAGTAGACATTAGAGAACGTTTCGAGCTCGTTGCCCAAGTGAATTGGGCTCTTTGCGATTAACGATAGGCAACTTGCTCTCCATGATAAAAGGTCACTGGTGCCCTTTCGGCATCAAAAAACATCTCAAGACGCTCGGCATTTTCTTCGATAAGCCGTCGGGCTTGGGCAGGAAGCTCATCACGTGCTCTTTCGAAATCGTCCATCGCAATCGGAGCCAATGAAGGCGCAGTTGTTACCCGCAGTAATCTGTTCCGACCGATTAGCAGACCAGCCTGACCCAGTGCGTTTTGGCTTTGGAAATGCATAGCCGTCTCAATGATTGTGCGCCAGTGAAACATCCCTCCCCACTTGATTTGCCCGCCCGACATGCGCAGGTCCTGCTCCCCGCATCCAAGAGAGAGGATGTCAACGGTATCCTATGAGCAACGTCACACCCGCCGACGTCTACTTTGGGCGTGACCAAGCCATTCTGGAACAACGAAAAAGGATCAAACAGAAGACGTTCGAAGCGCGACGCTTGCATCACAGCCAACGCGCAGCATAATCAAACCGACCAGATGAGCCAAACACTCTCTTAGTTTACGCTGCTCCTGGTTCCAAAAACTCTGACGACGGACAGATCTTCAGCCTGTGGCCGTCCTCGAACGCGATGACGTAACCTTCGACACCCTCCAATGCCTGAGCATCCGTCCAGAACCGATGAACGTCCTCGACGCTGTCAAACTGTGCGACGATCGGCACACCATGCCGAATGGCAACGGCCTCCAGTTCCGCGTGCGGCATGTACGCCCCGGTCCGCAAATGCCGGATCGCTAGCAAGGTCAGCTGCGAAACCTCATAGGCCAGCACCACTCGGTTCTCAGGCGAGGTGAACTCGAAGACCGGCGTAAACCCTGTCGCGATCATATCGGCGCAGAGTGCTTTGACCTCAGGCCCCGCAACAGACCAGGCTGCCCGGGACTGGGTGGAAATGCCCATCCGGGTCATGAACACCATCTCACCCCCGACAATCGCCGGGTGGATCATCGAGCCGTCCAGCTTATCCAGAACCGCATGAGACGCATCCCACGGTTCTTCCTGCACCGGGCGCTTTTCGCCAGGTTGAAGAACTTGTGGAAAGGCCGTGCGATCAGCTTGCCGTCGGGGTCGAATTTCAACCCCCGGCATTCCCGCGCCACGGCGCTGTCGAACGTGTTATCCAGCGTGTAGAGGTAGTTGATCACGGAGTATCCCTCATGTTCGAAATGAAAGATCCCGGTGTCGGGGACAATATGCGGGAGGACGTCCGCCAGCGTTTCGATGATATGGTCTATGTCTATGCTCCTGAAAAAGAAAAAGCCGCCTCGGGATGAGACGGCTTGGTTCGGACAATAAGGATGGGGTTAGATCACTTGGGTCTTAATCCATCTGTCGAAGAGAAGCCGCCACAAAGCACTGCGCCGCGTTCATCCGCGCATAGCTGCTTCGAAAGATATGAGTTCACAAACGTCATCTCGGCTTCTCCTGACCTAGCGTTTAGCGGTAGGCAGTTTCGCAAGTCAAGGAATTTCAAAGCGTTGAAATCGAGGCGCTTGAAAGCAGTCGCTCATGAAGGTTGCGGCGATAGGCTGCAGTGAGCCCTGAGCGGATGTGTCAAAATCTTACTGCGCGCGCTCGCCGCACAGATTTCTCTGCACGTGTGCAATTTTTGGTGTTGCAGCGCGGCGGGTAGAACCGCCGTTCGTGCGTGCCGCAGCAAAGCTGACGAAGGTAATTTACAGGGTCGGGACAAAGCGCGAGCAATCGTCGAACTAAGGCTTATGTCCGCTTTTTTGAAGCTGGGCTCGCCAGCAATCCCAAGTGTGCCCTTAAGTCTTGCCCCGAACACAAAACACTATCATCGCTCGAATTGGCTCAAACAGATCTTTGAGGTGTTCAACGTCACTCGCGTCACGTTTGATTTGTGTGAATGTACTCTTGATCGTGCTCTGAAGCTGCAACGAGTCAATTCCGGCCTTCTTCAAGCTCTCTTCGAAAGGAGCCAGCACGACACCAATTCCTCCAAGGTAATTGCCCCTGATCTGTTTCACACGCTCGGGTGAGAGGTTGTCGCCAATTTCCATTATCTCATCGAGATGCGGAAACCGCTGCATGGCGTCAAAAGGGGCGGCGCACATATGCCTGAACAGTATCTCCAGCCTATCCTCAAGATCGGTTGCTGTTGCGCAGGCGCTTTCAATCTCAGCCTTGGTTTTCTCAGCGTATTGAAGAAGGGCCGCGAAGATCAAATCTTCTTTACTTTCATAGGCTTTATACAGCGTTTGGCGCGACACTTTCGATGCCGCCGCGATTTCAGTCATGGAGGTTTTCGCCACACCATAGTGGGCGAATAGACCAAACGCAGTCTCTACAATTTTCAGGTTTTTTTCATTCACGATCATGCATCCGATCTAGACCCGAGTCGTCCACTTGTAAAGCACAAGTTGACAAATTGGATATCTGAGTCTACTTGTCCATTCAAGCCGGGAAATTCCGGTGTTTTTCAAATCAAATAGGGAAACTGCCGACATGCCGACCAGCTTGAAGATCAATGGCCAGATGCGCGACGTCCAAGCGTCCGAGGGCACACCGCTTTTGTGGGTGATCCGGGACGAGCTCAAAATGACCGGAACCAAATTTGGGTGTGGTGTTGCATCCTGCGGTGCTTGCACCGTGCACGTGGATGGTCAGCCCGTGCGCTCCTGCCAGACCTATGTAGAAGACGTGGAAGGTGCCGAGATCACCACAATCGAAGCGATGAGCGAAGACAAAATCGGCGCTGCCATTCAACAGGCATGGGTTGAACTGGACGTGGTCCAGTGCGGCTATTGTCAGTCCGGGCAGGTCATGTCTGCTGTTGGCTTGTTGTCGGAAAATCCCAAGCCGAGTGTCGAAGAGATCGATGAATACATGTGGGGCAATACCTGCCGCTGCGCCACCTATCAACGCATCCGCGCTGGTATTCAGCGCGCTTCTGAAATTCTGGAGGGCTGATCCATGACCGTCAACACTTCTCGCCGTGGTTTTCTGAAAGGCGCTGCCGCCACTGGTGCCGTCCTTCTTGTCGGCGCACGCCCTGATGGCATTCTCGCTGCCGCGTCTTCGGAAAGCACTCAATTCAACCCGTTCGTGAAGATCGATGCCGACGGCATCGTGATCGTGGTCGTCAAGCACTTTGAGATGGGGCAAGGCCCCGCAACCGGCCTGCCAACTCTGGTCGCTGAAGAAATCGGCGCGTCCATGGATCAAATCGACTATGAGTTCGCGCCGTCGAACCCACAGGTCTACAACAACTTGTTCTTCGGGCAGATTCAGGGCTCTGGCGGATCGACCGCCATGGCAAACTCGTGGCAGCAATACCGTCAGGCTGGCGCTGCTGCGCGCGAGATGCTGATTGCTGCTGCCGCCCAGACCTGGGATGTAGACGCGTCGGGTATCACCATTGAGGAAGGGATCGTCAAAGCAGGTGAACAGTCGGCTCCTATAGCAGAGTTCGTTACAGCGGCTGCCCAACTTGATGCCCCTGTCGAGCCGCATCTGAAAGACCCGTCGGAGTTCCGCCTGATCGGCAACGAATCCGTGCGCCGCAAGGATTCTCCGATCAAAGGTAATGGTCAGGCGAAATACGGTATGGACATGCACCTGCCGAACCAAATGGTCGTCATGATTAAACGCCCGGAATCGCGTGGCGGCGTAGTCGTCGGATTCGATGACAGCGCTTCGAAAGAGATCAAAGGTTTCATCAACGCGGCCACTCTGCCTAATCAGGCGGGTGTGGCGGTCTATGCCGAAGACACTTGGGCAGCCATTCAGGCGCGTGAAGCACTGGACGTCGAATGGGATGTGTCTGTGGCCGAGACAAGAGACTCGGATCAGATCGAAGCTGAAATACGCGCCGCTCTGGACGCCGAGCCTCAGTACAATGTGAACAAAGCGGATGCGGCAACGGTCGCGGCGGCAATTGACGGCGCGGACACTGTTCTGGAAGAGACCTTCTACTTCCCGCTGTTGGCCCATGCCCCGATGGAACCGATGAACTGCACCATCGAGCAGACGGCAGACGGCAAGATCGTAATGCACGATGCCTGTCAGATTCCAACTGGCGTTCATTACGCCCTGCAACAGATCTTTGAAATGCCAGCCGAGCAGATCGAGATCAACACGTTGCTAGCCGGTGGCTCGTTTGGTCGCCGTGCGACTCCGGAAGCCGACTATCAGGTCGAGGCGGCGCTAGCCTTTGTTGTCACCGACCGCAGCCGCCCGGTGAAACTGGTATGGACGCGCGAAGACGATATCCGCAGCGGATACTATCGCCCGGCCTTTGGCCACAAGGTCCGTGTGGGTCTGGACGGTCAGGGCAACATCGTTGGGTGGCAGCATCAGGTCGCCGGCCAGTCGATCATGAAGGGCACCGCATTCGAATCGTTCGCTGTACACGATGGCATCGATCACAGTTCAGTCGAGGGAATCGCAGACAGCCCATACGCGATCCCCGGCATGGCGCTGGGTCTGACGGATACGCCCAAGGCAACCACGGTTCTGTGGTGGCGCTCGGTGGGTCACACTCACACGGCCTATGTGATGGAAACCATGATGGATAAAATCGCCAAAGCTGCTGGCCGCGATCCGGTCGAGTTCCGCCTGGCCCATCTGGCCGATGACAGCAACGCGGATCAGAAGCGTAAAGCAGGCGTTCTGAAACTTGCGATGGAGAAGGCCGACTGGGGCAATGCGCCTGCTGGTCGCGCTCAGGGCATCGCAGTTCACAAATCCTTTGGCTCATACGTAGCTGAGGTGGTCGAAGTATCTGGTAATGCGGAAAATGGCATCAAGATCGAAAAGGTCACCTGTGCCGTGGACTGCGGCATCGCCGTCAACCCGGATGTTGTCAAAGCGCAGGTTCAGGGCGGTGCCGGTTACGGTATCGGTCACGTAATGCGCGACAAGATCACCCTGACGGGTGGTGCGGTGGATCAGTCCAACTTCCCGGATTATGAGCCTCTTCGCATCAGTGATATCGGAGCAATCGAGGTGCATATCGTTGCATCCGCCGAAGCACCCTCAGGGATTGGTGAACCCGGCACTCCACCTGCTGCGCCTGCGCTTGCCAATGCGATTGCGGCGGCTACGGGACCGCACGTAACCCACCTTCCCATGTCGGATAATGGAGTATCTTTCGTCTGATTTTGTCTCCCCTAAGCTGGCGGGCGTCCGTAGCCCGTCAGCCGACCAGCTCAAATCCTGCCAAACAAACAACTGGCATCGTGGTAGGCGCAATCACACACTTCACAGCCCAATCCAAGCACCACTACCCACGTGAACTAATGGACATGAAAATGGCACAGACAATTTTGATCACCGGTGCCTCGACCGGCATTGGCAAGGCGACGGCTAAATACTTCCAAGCCCAAGGCTGGAACGTCGTAGCCACCATGCGAAAACCCGAAGATGGCGCAGAACTGGCCGCTTTCGATAATGTGCTGGTCACACGTCTTGACGTAACCGAACCGGCGTCCATCGAAGCTGCGGTCGCAGTCACGCTCGACAAGTTTGGTCAAGTTGATGTTCTTCTGAACAATGCAGGCTACGGAGCTTATGGCCCGTTGGAAAACTTCGACATGGACCGCATCCGCCGCCAGTTCGACACAAACGTCATCGGCCTGTTGGAAGTGACTAAAGCGGTTCTGCCTCAGATGCGCGCCCGGAAAGCCGGCACTATCGTCAACATCAGCTCCATTGGTGGGCAAATAACCTTCCCGTTAGGCACTCTCTACCACGGCACCAAGTTTGCAGTCGAAGGCATCTCTGAAGCTTTGCACTACGAGTTGGAGACCATCGGAGTAAAAGTGAGAATCGTGGAACCGGGCATGATTGCAACGGACTTCTCTGGGCGCAGTTTCGATTTTGCCAATGATCCAGCCATTGGCGAGTATCAGGGTGTGGTATCCGCTGTTATGGGGTCTTTTGCAAATCAGGCGTTCCCGCCGTCACCCCCCGAAGTCGTTGCAGAAGTGATCTGGACGGCTGTAACCGATGGCAGCAATACTCTGCGTTATCGCGCGGGGCAGGATGCCGATTACCTGTTGACCAATCGGAAGGCTGCTGACGACGCGACCTTCATCGGTGGCATCAAAGAGCAGATGGGATTGTGAAGAAAAACGGTCAATCGAACCTAATAAAAATGAGTGCCCTAGCTTTGTTGATTGGGGTACTTCCAATATTCAGCGCGGGCTTAGCGCTGTAACCACTGCTCCTACCTGGGTTTCCAAAAAGGTCGCCAGATACTTCGTTTGCTGGCGTATTTTCTACTTCCTTGCGGGTGTCACCCACGGCCTGTTGATACTGTTTTTCCCGGACTGGGAAGTCTGGCTCATGGCCTGGTTCAACGTTGGCAGCGTCATCGTATTCACAACACGCATGCTGCTTTTGTATACCGCATTGCCACTGTTCACTTGAAGAAAGCACCGGTCACTAATGACCGAGTACAATTTCTTATTTTTTTACTGAGTCTTACTCCTGCAGAAGTTCGTGGATATTGACATCCAACTGTGCCGTAAAGCCTGTGTCATTGCCAGGGTTGGCGGCGCAATGGCCCCATGGTGAGTCGTAAGGGCGGAAGATAGCGTTCGGCATGTGGTGGGCTTCGATTTCATTATCTTCGGGTGGAAAATAGAGATCCTGAGTACAGGGCATCAGGATGGCACGAGCTTTGATTGCACCCAGTGCTTGCTTGTAATCTCCATTGTAAAGCGGTCCGGCAGAGATGTCGCCGGCCTGCCAGGTGGCAAGCTTGGCCAGCAGGTTGTTGGCGTCCCAGCCCTGCACATGATCCTGTTCCCAATCCTGCATCAGCTCTTCGATGGATTGGAACCCGAGCTGCCGATAAAGCCCCTCGCGGTAAAAGGTCTGAGAAAAAGCCCAGCCCGCATAAACGCGACCAAAGGCCTTCAGCCCCGCTTCGGGTGGGCTGACATAATCACCGCCATTCCAATTTTGATCCGCGCAAAGAGCGGCCTTGACCCCTTCGAGGAAAACGAAATTGTGCGGTGAGGTTTTAGCCGAGGCACAGAAGGGCAGGATCGCCTTTACCATATCCGGGTATTGCGCCGCCCATTGGTAGGATTGACAGCCCGCCATTGACCAGCCGGCGACAAGAGCGATTTTTTCGATCCCCAGATGATCGTGGATCAATCGGTGCTGAGCGGCAATGTTGTCCCACATCTGTACCAGCGGGAACCGCGGCCCGTCCTGCGGTGCAGGTGTATTCGATGGTGATGACGAACGACCATTGCCAAACAGGTTGGGGCTGACGATGAAATGCCGCGCCGGATCAATCGCGCGACCCGGACCAAAGAAGCCTTCGTTTCGGGAATTTGTACCGGTGTAAAAAGTCGGCAGGACGATGACATTGTCACCTGTCACCGACAATTTGCCATAGGTCTGATAAGCAAGCTTGGCGTCCTTCAATACCCCACCCGACAAGAGCGGAAGGTCCCCTAAATCGAATGTCTCAAAATCCGGCATCATCTGGTCCTTCCTGGTTTCAGTAGAGCCGAAGGTATTCCTGCACTTCCCAATCGGTGACCGATTGATGATAACGCTCCCACTCGTCATTCTTGTATTCGAGGTAGGATTTACGCATCACGGGACCCATCACATGTTCTGCCATGGTGTCGTTGCGCAAGGCCTCAATCGCATTGAACAGAGTGCGGGGTAGTCGGCGGATTCCCAAACCGGCAAGTTCAGCCTCGGTTTTTGAATAAAGATCAAAATCCGTTGGTTTACCCGGATCGATCTTTTCTTTGATCCCCTTCACACTACAGCTCAGATGCATCGCCATCGCGAGATAAACATTCATGGTCATGTCGCATGCGCGGTTTTCGATGCAATGGCGGCTCTGCGGCAGGCGAAACTGGGCCGAGCGATTGTTGAACCCATATGTGATATTGGTCGGGGCCCAGGTGACAGTGCCACCCTCAAACCCACCGACACGAGGTACCAACCCGTTATAGGAGTTCACGGTCGGACAAGTGATCGCGGTGATCGCTTCGGCATGCTGCATCAATCCGCCGACAGCCCAGCGACTTTCGTCGCTCCATTCCCCGTCTGGGGTTTCAAAGATATTTTCACCGGGACGGCTTTCATGTTGCATCGACATGTTGATATGCGCACCCGATCGCCAGTCGCCCACCGTCGGTTTTGGCATAAAGGTCACAAACATCCCGTGCTTTTTTGCCACCTCTTTCAAGGTGATCCGCAGAAACGCCAGACGGTCGGACATCTCCAGCATGTTGGTATAGTGAAAATCCAGTTCGAACTGTGAATACGCGCCTTCTGCGACCACGTCGTGCAGGTTCCAGCCCAGACCTTCGATGATGTCGATCATGTCTTTCAGAAACGCCATCGAGTCGATCGAGTATTCAACGTCATAGCCAAAAGCCTGACGGCGAGGGCGAAGCCCATCTGCAGGGTCATCGTCAAATGCCTTAACCGGCAGCCCGGCGTCGTCGTATTTCATCACGATAAACTCGGGTTCAACTCCGGCATAACCAGTGTACCCCTCCAGTGCAGCTTCGTGCATGGCGCGTTTCAGGGCCTGACGAGGGCAGACATTATATGGCGCATCTTCCCAGTAAAGGTCAGAAAAGATGATCGCCATCGATGTGTCCCAAGGGCAGACGTAGACGGCATCGAGATCCGGCACCACCACCTGATCGCTGTCGGCGGGGCTGAGCTCGGGCACGTAAGAAATCGAATGCACCGCGAACTGCGGGCCTTTCCCAAGGCACAGCGGTTCAAAATCGCTCATCGGAACGGGTTTGGTTTTTGGAATGCCGTGCAGGTCAATCCAGGCGGCCATCACATATTTGACCCCGGCCTCTTCCAGACGTTGCCGTACCTCTGCGATACGTGGGCGGTTACGCTCGACAGCGTCGTGGAACGTTTCGTAGTAGATGCGGGTGCTGGCATTATCCTTGGGCATTCGGCGTCCTCCCATCGAATGGCAATCAGATTTGGTTCACTGAGGGTGACCCCTCAGTGTTGGTGCTGGTTTCGGTTGTTCTGTCGCTCAGCGGCTAAGATGTTCAGCCGGGGACAAAGTCGTCAGGGTCGATGCCCGGAACCTGCGTAATCCCGGCAAGCTGTTTCCAGTTGTGAGGGTAGGCGGCATAGAAAATCACGCATTTGCCGTCCGACTCATAAGAGATGTGGTTGTCCTTGGGGACAAACAGCACATCACCACGATTGCAAACATAGCTTTTGCCATCGCAAACCAGCCGGAACGTACCCTCAAGGCAATAAATGATCTCGTCGCAGGTCAGATCCCACGGCACTTTGATGTTGTTCAGAACATTGATGCCACCGCACATCGATTTGCTGAATTCGCTGGTCACCATCGGTTTGATGTAGGTGTCGCTGTCACCCATCGTATCGTAGCGGTTTTGAACCAGGTCGAATCTAAAAAGTTGAGGTGTATCACCCATTTGGTCAGCCTTCCTGTGCCAGATGTTTCAGTATGGATTCGTTCAGCTCGACCTTGTAACCGTCAGGATCTTCGCAAAAGGCGATGACCCTTGTGCCGTTTTTCATCGGCCCCGGCGGGCGGGTGATGTTTACGCCTGCCGCAGCCAGCTGTTCGCACGCGGCATAGACATCCGGAGTTTCAATGCAGATATGACCCCAACCGTCGCCTTTGTCATAAGGTGCGTCCTGCTCCCAATTGGCGGTCAGTTCCAGTGTTGGAAACTCGGCCTCGGGGCCATAACCGATAAATGTGTTGGTGAATTTGCCTTCGGGATAATCCGTGCGCCGCAGCACCTCCATACCCAGAATTCCGCAATAGAAGTCCAGTGACTTCTCCATGTCTGTGACCCGCATCATCGTATGGGCCAGACGAAACCCTTTGGATATGGAGTTACTCATTGGTCTTGTTCCTTCCTGCTTAGGCACCGGCCACGTCGCGCTCGATCAGATCCTGAAAGGCGCGTACGCTGTCTTCCCAGGCAGGCGACAACAGCCCTCCCTCCTGGGCGACCGGGGATTTGCGACCCTCGAACATGCGCTCAACCATTTCGTGATCTTCCTTGTGGACATCCCACCAAAGGGCTCTGAGGGCTTGTACTTCCTCGGCGCTCAGATTTTGGCCTTCAGTGGTATAAAGTGCTCGGTATTGGCGCATCCTTCCGGGACCGATAGGCACGTTCAAATAGACGCCCAACTGATCAGGGAAGTAACGACCAAGAATGAAATTGGGATACAGCGTCAGATAACGAGAACTGACACCCAAACTGCCGGATGTGCCCAGCTCTTCGTTCAGGTCCACGGCGCTGCCAATACAGGTGCCATCGATGATAGTATAATGGTTCTCCAACGGCTGATCGGTGGTCGAGGCATGTACAAACTGGACATGGTAGGGCTCGATAAAGTTCTCCATGATCAGTTTCCAGTTGGTGTCAATCTCACCAAAGTCGAGCAATCCAATTGGCTCCACTCTGGTGAAATCCATCCCCTCCAGCCGACTGATCAAAGGCGCGGCATAGTCTTCGAAATCCGGTGCATTCCCGTCCAGATTGACGAAGATCCAGTCATGCCAGACATGGGTGCGTACCGGTTTCAGTCGATGGTTTTTGATATCAAAACCCTCGAACTCTTGCTTTCCGGTTCCGGCAAAATGCGGTGCAGCCCGCAGGTGGCCATCCAGATCATAGGCCCAGGCATGATAGGGACAGCGGATCAGCTTGCCGACATTCTTGGGCTTGTCGACCAGCGTCATGCAGCGGTGCAGACAAACATTGTGAAATACTTGTATGGCACCATCACGACCGCGCACCGCCAACAATGGCAAATCGGCGCAAGTGACAGGATGTGTGTCGCCGGGATCGGCCATCTGATGGGCAAACCCGATGAACACCCAATTCTTGGACAGGACGGTCTGGCACTCCCGTTGCCAGAACTCTTCACTGCGATACGCCTCGGCGATCAGCCCATGCTGAGGCCCGGCAACTGCCCGCGCGCTTTCATCGACAATTGTCATTTCCCCTCCCTTCGTCGCTGCCGCCCGGCCCCGTCGGTTCAACGGCCTGCGCATGGGTTTCATCGTTTGTCGCGGATGGTCTGTTTGCAGACCTTGTCCCGCCGCGCCGGGCTTGGAATATCCATCTACGAATATCGTACATTTTGGTCGGATATTTTTCGTTATTCGCTGTTGATGGTGATCCTCAGCCAAGAATCAGAAATAATCTGGTCAAAAAACGGCACTGTGGTACGAATTTCGAATAATTTTCTCGTGCTGGCAGCGAAATCCATAATTTCAGCGTGGTAGTGCAGAATGTTCGGCAATAACTCCGCAATATGGCATCAGGAATCTGCGGTGTTGAAGTCGAAGGATGTCGTTTTCCGCACTTCTTTCCAGCAAATGGTCAAGGGATAATTGCGAATTACGTTGCTCTTGCTTAGTCTTGATTGCGAATACAGCATTCGAGCATCAGATACATGGCAGTCAAAAAGCAACCCAACGAGCGTACCACTCAGAGCATTCGATCCCCAAGAGATGACTTGAACCAGCAGATCATCCGGCTTTTGCAGCAAGACGGTCGGATGGCCTTTTCTGAAATTGCGCAGCAGCTGGATGTATCAGAAGGTACCATTCGAAACCGGGTAAGCGGGCTGCGAGACAACAACATGTTGCGGATCGTTGCGATGTCAGATCCGGTGGCCACAGAATACACAACCGACGCGATGATTGGGTTGAACGTGGCGGTCGGCGTGACGCCACGCCAAGTGGCGGAGCGGCTTGAAAAGAACCCACGGGTTGTTTTCATCCTGTGGGTCGCAGGCCGATATGACCTGATCATCGAGTTGGTCAGCGACGACGGTGACGCATTGAAGGAATTCTTAGAGCATGAAATCCACGCGAGCGACGATATCGCTAAGGCCGATGTTATGCCCGGTCTGAAGAATTTTAAGAACCAGTTTCTGCTAAAGCAGGGTGTAAACTAGGCAGCGAACTGGTAAAGCTCGATCCAAAGCCTCACCGACGCCAGTTTGATCATGGCCATGAAGTTTTGTGACGTTTTTTTCGTAGCGGATTGAGATGCGGCGGAAAGAGGCTTTGAGGCGGCCAAAGAAACGCTCGACTTTGTTGCGCTGTTTGTAGATTTCCGCATCGAAATCCTTGGGCAGCTTGCGGTTGGCTTTTGATGGGATCACATCGATTGCGCCCTGTTCCCAAATCATTTCCCTGATCCAGTCTGCGTCGTAGGCCTTGTCCGCAAGCACATATTGACCCGGCTGCAGAGCGTCCAGCAGGCGCTTGCATGGGCGCGCGTCATGGGTCTGGCCGGGGGTCAGCTCAAACCGGATAGGCAAGCCCTCCTGATTGGTAAGTGCATGAATTTTCGTGCTTAGCCCGCCGCGCGAATGCCCGAGGCAACGACGCGGGTCGTTTCTTATGTGGACGACTGTCAACAATGGTTTCTCTGTGTCCGCGTCACTTGCTACGGCTGGCAATTCAAACCCATCTTGCAATTCTTTTTTGACAAAGCCAGTGTTCGTTTGAATCGGCAGCGCCCGAACTTGATCAACAAGGCATCTGGACCTGCCGCGGTTTGATGCCGCTCCTTTGATAGCATTTATTGCAACGAAGGAGACGCATTCTGAGACAGAAACGAACGGACGAATTCCGTGCTGATGCGGTGCGGATCGCGCTGACGAGCGGGCTGACACGCAAACAAGTGGCCTCGGATTTGGGTGTTGGGCTTTCGACGCTAAATAAGTGGGTGATAGCACACCGTGACACCGAGATTGTGTCAGACAAGGACCTGGATCTCGCCCGGGAGAACGAGCGATTTCGACGCGAAAACCGTATTCGCAAGGAGGAGTATCCGTCTTGGTCAAGGCCGAGTTTCGGTCCACATGCGATTGCCGCGTAGCAAGGCGTTTGTCATGACCAGCAACTTCCGCATGATAGCGGTCAGTGCGACCTTTTTCTCTTTGCCTGCGTTGATGAGCTGATTGTACTTTCTTGCCATATCGGGGTTCACGCGAGTGGCGACAAGGGCTGGCATATACAGAGCTTTGCGCAGTTGTGCCCGACCGCCTTGGATCCTTTCTTTTCCCTGCCATTTCCCCAAACTTTGAGAGACCGGGGCGAGTCCAGCCAGGCTCGCGGCCTGCTTGTTGTCTATGCCTCCGATCTCAGGCATGTCGATCAAAAGCGTTATAGCTGTAAGCTGGCCGATACCCGGTATACTGGCAAGAATTGCGACCTTCCGAGCGAATGTTACATCTAAGCTGGACAAGTTTCGCAGAGCGTCATCAATCTGGTCAATGTCTTTGACTATCTGTCTCAATCGGCGTCTTAGAATCGTCTGAACAGAGCCGACAGCTGCAGTCGCCAGTCGTGTGCGTGCAGCGGTCTGATCTTTGATGAGAGCCCGTCTTGCCGACCAACCGCCTTTGCAAGGTTCTGGATGTCAGTGAACGTGGCCTGCGCGCCTATCGCAACCGCCCCGCCAGTCAAAGGCAGCGAACGGACATGATCGTTCTGGCGCATATCAAGGAACAGTCTCGTCTCAGCCTGGGCAGCTATGGTCGTCCACGGAAGACTGTAGAGTTGAAGGAGCTGGGTCTGAACATCGGCCACCGCCGCGTTGGTAGGCTGATGCGCGACAACGACATACGGGTCGAGAGATCGAAGAAATACAAGGTGACAACCGACAGCTGAACCGCCCCGGTTTTGCCGGAGACTATTGAGTTCGTATTTCAAGCTGCGATTTTATCTAACTTCAAGGCTTGTTCGTATTTCTCCTCTGCTTCGATTGGCGTGATGTATCCGAGTGGCTCAAGCAGGCGCTCTTTGTTGAACCAATCGACCCATTGCAAGGTTTCCCATTCGACCTGATCTTTGGATTTCCAAGGCCCCAGCCGATTGATGACTTCGGTTTTGAACAGGCCGATGATCGTCTCGGCCAGGGCGTTGTCATAACTGTCTCCGACGCTGCCGACGGACGGTTCCAGCCCGGCATCAACCAACCGCTCTGTGTACTTGATCGATACATATTGGCTGCCGCGGCCGGAATGATGGATCAGTTTCTCGGCAGGCCTGCGTGCATGGATTGCTTGTTCAAGAGCATCCAGAACAAATTGGGTGTCCTGTGTTGTCGATGCTTTCCAGCCGACGATCCGGTTCGCGGGGAAAATGGGGCTGCATGCAGCGCTTACCTATTACGGCAATTTGTGCGGATTGCACATGTTGCCGTGCAGCCACAGGCCCAAATCGCTCCACTTGCTTCCACAGTGCTTCCAGCAGCGATGGTGCAAACGCAAAAAGCCTCGCGAGTTGCGAGGCTAAGTCTTTGATATTGTGTAGTTTATTTTGGTTGCGGGAGCAGGATTTGAACCTGCGACCTTCAGGTTATGAGCCTGACGAGGTTTGATCGTTAAGCAAACAGTCCAGTGGACTGTTTGTAGATCGAACGGGCTGCTGGGAGTTGGTTGCGGGGAGAGGATTTGAACCTCTGACCTTCAGGTTATGAGCCTGACGAGCTACCGGACTGCTCCACCCCGCGCCAGGTGTTTTTTCATCGTGTTAGAGAGGATGTGGGCTTTTACTAGGTTTGGCGGTGACCTACTCTCCCGGGGCTTAAGCCCAAGTACCATTGGCGCGGCAGTGCTTAACTTCCGGGTTCGGGATGGGACCGGGTGTTTCACTTGCGCTATGACCACCAAACCGAGGAAAAGCCCACGTCGCGTTTTGCGGAGCAAACGCGACGGGTGGCAGGCAGCGTATTTGCTTGCAAATGCGCGTTGCCACTCGGTTGTTATGTCAATCAACACCGTCGCTGTTTGCGCAGCAAAAGCGACGCGCGGGAGGCAGCGTATTCGTTTACGAATGCGCGTTCCCGCATCTGAGCTGTCCAACTCAAGGTGTGTATGTTTTTGGCTTATTTGTTCGCCTACCGTCTCTCCTTGAGGCGGTGGGTGTCTTTCCATTACTGGATCAAATCAAGCCTATCGGGCGATTAGTACCGGTCAACTGAACGCATTACTGCGCTTACATCTCCGGCCTATTGACGTGGTGGTCTTCCACGGCCCTCAGGGAGACCTTGTTTTGAGGGGGGCTTCCCGCTTAGATGCCTTCAGCGGTTATCCTGTCCGATCATAGCTACCCAGCACTGCCGTTGGCACGACAACTGGTCCACCAGTGGATCGTTCACCCCGGTCCTCTCGTACTAGGGGCAACTCCTCTCAAGTCTCCTACACCCACGGCAGATAGGGACCGAACTGTCTCACGACGTTCTAAACCCAGCTCACGTACCTCTTTAAACGGCGAACAGCCGTACCCTTGGGACCTGCTCCAGCCCCAGGATGAGATGAGCCGACATCGAGGTGCCAAACACTGCCGTCGATATGGACTCTTGGGCAGTATCAGCCTGTTATCCCCGGCGTACCTTTTATCCGTTGAGCGATGGCCCTTCCACTCGGGACCACCGGATCACTATGGCCGTCTTTCGACTCTGCTCGACTTGTCAGTCTTGCAGTCAGGCTGGCTTCTGCCATTGCACTCAACGAGCGATTTCCGACCGCTCTGAGCCAACCTTCGCGCGCCTCCGTTACGCTTTAGGAGGCGACCGCCCCAGTCAAACTACCCGCCACGCAGGGTCCCGGATCCGGATAACGGACCGCGGTTAGACATCAAGAGTGCGAAGGGTGGTATCTCAAGGGTGGCTCCACAGGGACTTGCGTTCCTGCTTCAAAGCCCACCACCTATCCTGCACATCACAATCCTGATGCCAGTGCGAAGCTGTAGTAAAGGTGCACGGGGTCTTTCCGTCTAACCGCGGGAAGCCTGCATCTTGACAGGCAATTCAATTTCGCTGAGTCGATGTTGGAGACAGCGGGGAAGTCGTTACGCCATTCGTGCAGGTCGGAACTTACCCGACAAGGAATTTCGCTACCTTAGGACCGTTATAGTTACGGCCGCCGTTTACCTGGGCTTCAATTCAAGGCTCTCACCTCTCCTTTTAACCTTCAGGCACCGGGCAGGCGTCAGACCCTATACGTCGTCTTGCGACTTCGCAGAGCCCTGTGTTTTTAATAAACAGTCGCCACCCCCTGGTTTGTGCCCCCAGCCCCTAGTTGCCTAGGAACCGGGCCTCCTTCTCGCGAACTTACGGAGGTATTTTGCCGAGTTCCTTCAACATCGTTCTCTCAAGCGCCTTGGTATGCTCTACCAGTCCACCTGTGTCGGTTTAGGGTACGGTCTGATGGAGGGCTATTTCCAGGAACCACTCAGCAGCCCAATCAATCCGATAAGATTGAACTACACCTGTGATCCGTCACATCCTCCTGGCCTAGGAATATTAACCTAGTTCCCATCGCCTACGCCTTTCGGCCTCGGCTTAGGGGCCGGCTTACCCTGCTCAGATTAGCTTTAAGCAGGAACCCTTGGACTTTCGGCGAGAGTGTCTCTCACACTCTTTGTCGCTACTCATGTCATCATTCTCACTAGTGATCTCTCCACCGGATGACTCACGCCCCGGCTTCATCGAAAGAACCTATGTCTGCGCTACCGCCTATTCGGCTACTTGAGCGCGGTTGCCCGCGCCGCATAACCGGCGGCAATATAGACAAGGTTCTATGTCACACTACGCTCTGCTACCGATGCTTACGCATCCCTAGACTTCGGCTCATGGCTTGAGCCCCGTTACATCTTCGCCGCAGGACAACTTATTTAGACCAGTGAGCTGTTACGCTATCTTTAAAGGATGGCTGCTTCTAAGCCAACCTCCTGGTTGTTTTGGTCGTCCCACCTGCTTTCCCACTTAGCCATGAATTGGGGGCCTTAGTCGTAGGTCAGGGTTGTTTCCCTCTCCACTACGGACGTTAGCATCCGCAGTGTGTCTGCCATCTAGTACTCCCGGGTATTCGGAGTTTGGTTAGGATCAGTAAGCCTGTGGGGCCCCATTACCCATCCAGTGCTCTACCCCCCGGGGTATTCGGATGACGCTCTACCTAAATAGATTTCGCAGAGAACCAGCTATCTCCGAGTTTGATTGGCCTTTCACCCCTAGGCACAGCTCATCCCGATCCTTTTCAACGGATGTGGGTTCGGTCCTCCAGTAAGTGTTACCTTACCTTCAACCTGGCCATGCCTAGATCACTCGGTTTCGGGTCTGATCCCACGAACTCATACGCCCTATTAAGACTCGCTTTCGCTACGCCTACACCTAACGGCTTAAGCTTGCTCGTGAGACCAAGTCGATGACCCATTATACAAAAGGTACGCCGTCAGCTCGCAAGGAGCCTCCGACTGATTGTAGGCGTTCGGTTTCAGGTACTGTTTCACTCCCCTCGTCGGGGTGCTTTTCACCTTTCCCTCACGGTACTGGTTCACTATCGGTCAGCAAGGAGTACTTAGCCTTCGAAGGTGGTCCTCCGATCTTCAGACAGAATTTCACGTGTTCCGCCCTACTTAATACGTCCGATCATGCTTCATATACGGGACTATCACCCCCTATGGTCCTGCTTCCCAACAGGTTCTATTCACACTCACGGCTCGGCTGGTCCCCGTTCGCTCGCCGCTACTAGGGGAGTATCAATTGATTTCCTTTCCTCCGGGTACTTAGATGTTTC
>DS999531.1:1529773-1574773 GCA_000158135.1 Rhodobacteraceae bacterium KLH11 | reverse complement strand
TGATTTCTTCCCACGAGTTCGGCTCAAGACCTTCCTGCGCATCCGCAGGTCTGGCCAACCCGGCCAAACCAACACCCGCCAACCCGGCCATCACCTGCCGCCGGTTCAAGAACGCTGCTTTTGGGGTGACGTCAGCATGCGTCAGTTTATTGGTCCAGCGGTGCGCCATTTGCTTCTCCGTTACTCATTAACCTCGGAAGTGAGATAAGGCCTGATATCACAGCACCAAGGAAACAAGCGTCACGATTGAGCGAACGGATTGTAACGTTGGGTTTACACGCATTGGTTTTGTCGCCTGTAAAGCCCGCAAAGACCGCAAGGGCGGGTTTTGCGGTATCCGGTCAGCTCCTCTTTATCATAGCGGCCCTTTCAGGATAGATTCCAATCGATAGCAAAACTGAGCCAAATCGCATCTGGCCGGAAAGACTCTGTGATGCCTGCCCTCTGCCGCGACTGCCTGACCTTGCCGGAGCACGGCCCCCGTTGCCCCTCCTGCGGCAGTCCGCGCGTGAAATCGCACCCCGAGCTGTTTGATCTGAACATCGCTCATATGGATTGTGACGCATTTTACGCTTCGGTCGAAAAGCGGGAAAATCCCGATCTGGCGGACAAGCCCGTGATTATCGGAGGCGGCAAGCGCGGCGTGGTCTCAACCGCTTGCTACGTGGCCCGTGTTCGGGGCGTGCACTCGGCCATGCCCATGTTCAAGGCGCTGACCTTATGCCCGGATGCGGTCGTGATCCGGCCGCGCATGTCGCTTTATGCAAGCGTGTCGCGTGAAATCCGGGCGATGATGGATGAGCTGACACCCGATATAGAGCCGCTATCGCTGGATGAGGCCTTTCTGGATCTGTCAGGCACTGCACGCCTGCATGGTGCCCCACCTGCCGTAATGCTGGCGCGTCTGGTCAAGCGGATGAAAGACGAGCTGGGCCTGACGGGTTCGATCGGGCTGAGCCACAACAAATTTCTGGCCAAGGTCGCCTCTGACCTCGACAAACCGCGCGGGTTTTCGGTGATCGGAAAGGCCGAGACTGCCGAGTTTCTGCATGACAAACCGGTGCGCCTGATCTGGGGCATCGGCCCGGCTGCGCAAGAGACATTGGAGCGCGCGGGTATTCGCACCTTCTCGGACCTGCTGCGCTGGGATCAAGAGGCGCTGACGGCACGGTTTGGCGCGATGGGATACCGGTTATGGCATCTGGCCCGCGGGCAGGACAAGCGACGTGTATCGGCACATGAGCCGATGAAATCGATCAGCAATGAAACCACATTTTTCGAAGACACGTCCAGCACCGACATTCTTGACGGGCATATATGGCGTATGTCGGAAAAGGTGGCAGATCGAGCCAAGGCCAAGGGGTTGGCGGGCCGGGTGGTGACGCTGAAACTGAAGCGGGCCAATCACAAGATCATCACGCGACGGGTATCGCTGCGCGACGCAACCCAGATCGCCGACCGTATCTATCGCACGGCGCGCGGGTTGTTCGATCAGGTCGGGGATCAGGGGCCCTATCGCCTGTTGGGCTGCGGGTTGTCCGATCTGTGCCCGGACGATCAGGCGGATATTTCCGGAGACCTGCTGGACCCCGGTGCCGCGCGCCGGTCACAGGCCGAACGCGCAACGGATAAGATCCGCCGCCGTTTTGGCACAGATGCAATCGTAAAAGGACGTGCGCTGCGCTAACCCTATTCAGCCGCCAGCGACACCGGGTCAGACCCGATACCGGCGATCTTGGCCGTGACCTCCCGCAGCAGATTCCGGAAGGCCTGAAAGTTCCCGTTCGGCTGGATCGCGTCCTCATCCATATAAAGGGACCGGTCAATCTCGATCTGGATTGCATGTTGGTGCCGGTTGGGGCGGCCATAGGTCTGCGCCACATAGGCTCCGGCAAAAGGTGCGTTGCGCGCCACATTCAGACCAGCCTCAGCAAAAGCGGCCTCGATCTGGTCGACGATCACGCCGGAGGCCGCAGCGCCAAAACGGTCACCAAGAACGATCTCCGGACGAACACCGCCGCGCCCGCCGCTCATCGAGACCGCCTCATGCGGCATCGAGTGGCAATCGATCAGGATCGCCTGCCCGAACATCTCGTGCGATTCGGCCAGAAGGGATTTCAGGCGGGCATGATAGGGCCGCCAATAGGTATCGATCCTCAGGCGCGCCTCGTCCATCGTCAGCTTGCCGCTGTAGATCGCACGACCATTGGCGACCACGCGGGGAATCACCCCCAGCCCCGAGGCGACGCGTGGGTTGTGACCATGGCGGCGTGCGCCCTGAATCAAGGCCGGATCCAGCTCATCCGCGCTGCGGTTGAGATCCAGATAGGCGCGCGGCATGGCTGCCGCCAGCAAGGGTGCCCCGAAATCAGAGACCGAGTCGAAAAGCTGATCAACGTAAGCATCCTCGGAAGACCGAATCATATTGCGATTCAACACAGACCGCTTCAACAGTGCCGCCGGATAGGTCCGACCACTATGCGGCGAGGCAAAAACCACACAAGACGTGCGATCTGTGGGCATATCCAGAACATAGGCTGTGTTGGGTGCAGCGTTGGGCATGAGTTCTCCGTCGTTCGCCCTGAACATAGACCGGAAAATAGTTCTGCCAAACCCCTTGATCCCCCCAACGACTCCTTTTATAGACCCCGCTACCGGCGCGGGGTTCCGCGCCCCATTTCGTTATGGGGTAGGCCAAGCGACGGTTTCATGGGCGGTTAGCTCAGCGGTAGAGCACTTCGTTGACATCGAAGGGGTCACAAGTTCGATCCTTGTACCGCCCACCATGAATTCACTGTTCCGGGCTTCCGGAGCACCCGATTAACCCAGGCGCTGGCCACGTCTTTGATGAAGGCGCCGCAGATTGGAGACAGACCCATGAAGGTCAAGAACTCGCTCCGCTCGCTCAAGAACCGGCACCGTGATTGCCGGATTGTGCGTCGCAAAGGCCGCGTCTACGTGATCAACAAGACGCAGCGCAAGTTCAAAGCACGTCAGGGCTAAGAACTACACAAACTCATTAAAAAGCCGCGCCTCAGGGCGCGGTTTTTTTGTTTGGGCTTCACTCACACTCCACACATAGCGAGCTTCGGCGTCGGATCACTGGAATACCGAGTGTTTTTAGCCTGTTTCGTTCCTCCCCCCTCAGCTTCGCCCCTCGTGCCCCGCCATGCTCACAGCACAATCGGCTCAGCGAGTTGGTCGATCTTGGCCACCACACTCATCGCTGCCAGGGCCGAACTGCGCGGATTGTCAGGCAGAGAATTCCCGCTGATCCGGAAATGGAATTGCCCAAAATCGCCCTCGGCCTCAATCTCGTGGATATTGCTGGTGACCGATGGATCGGCGACCAGTTGAACCTGCGTCTCGTCGAACCCGACCCCCGCCAGCGCTACGGCCGCCGCCACGTTTGCATTCTTGGGATAGGTCAAGGCGGCCTCACGGGCTGTCCCTCTGAAATGTGTCGCGGCCACGCTGAGCGTTTCGAGGTTCAAAGCATCCTCCGCCGCCGACCCCACCCAGCCCCGTGGCGGCTTCCGCCCGACATAGGTGACCTTGTCCAGTTTGCCGGTTGCCGCAGCGGCAAGACAATCAAGAGCCCCTATCGCACCGCTGGCCAAATACAGCTTGGCGCTGCCTTTTCGGGCGGCCGCTTCCAACGCATCTGCGACCTGCCGATCCGCCAACGCGCCGATAGAAACGGTGATCACATCCGTGCCTCGGGTCAGGACCTGAGGTCCAAACTCCGCCAAAGCCCGATGGCCCGCGCAGTCAATCACCACATCCGCGCCCGTTACAAGGTCATGCACCGTTTCCACGAACAAGCCCGGATTCTGAGAAACACAGCCCGGTCGCACCAGAACGGCATTTACCTGATGACCACGCGCCTCAATCGCCTTCGCAACGTGCCGCGTAATCGCGCCTTTTCCAATTAAGCCAATCTTCATACCGCAACCCTAGCCCAGTGCCAGGCATTTCTGAATTGATAAACTTCGGGCGTTTTGTTTTCCGATAGCCAATTCCCGACTTTTCATACTGGATCAGGAGATATGACCGGGCTTTATTGCCACCTAAACCCAAACTCCTCAATATTGTGTCTGGCAGAAGAAAGGGCTTTCCGGCGGATGTGACCCATTAGTGGAGCCTGGTTTTTTGCTATGGATATCAGCGAAGGCTGCCATGTTAGCCTTCAGTTCAGCCTCCATCGCTGCGCGCCGCGCTGGATTGTTGTCCGATCCACTTCGCCATCCGCCTTTCCGCCTGATTCAATCAACTTGTCGATGTGGTGTGTCCATTGTCAGACATGCCGGCAGATCATCACATTCAGCAAGGATGAGGGATCATTTTGAGGTATTTGGATGCCCACTTCCAACCTCCAATAATCTCCAAATGGTAAATTTGTGCAGCGGCACTGCAGAAGAACCTTGACAATCGGCCCCAATAATTGACTAAAACAATCAACTTCCATTTCCGACTCATTTAGTCAGATAGCAGCGAGGATCGCTATGACACTACTCAACCTGAAACTCACCTCGGCGCTTGTCGCCGCCACTTTGATGGGCGGGGCGGCCCTTGCCGATCAGGCCTATGGCCCGTTTCCCGTAACCGTGAAGGGTTACACCGGTGATAAAACCGATTCCGTCTCCTACTCGGGTCAGATCGCCCGCCACGTCCTGCATGACAGCCTGAAAAAGGCTGCCGGAAAAGGCGATGGCGGCAACAACGCGGCTGAGGTTGAGGCGCTTATGCTGGCGTATTTCAACGGATCAGAAGAAGATCTGGCGATCATCGCGCCGGTCTCGAAAGATGGTTTTCCGGTCAAGCAGTCGACCGTAAATGAAATTTCCAAAGGCAAGAATATCTCGGGCAAGTTCTACAAAGGCGCGATGCCTGCGTGGCCCGGCAATCAGTCCGGTGTGGATGTCGCCCTGCAGATGATCAAACTGGCCGCCGTGTCCGAGCAGGGCTATGACCCTGTGAACGGCATGGACTGGGGCCAGCTGATCTCGAAATTCACGCTGGGCGCGATGGCGTATAATCAGGCGGTCGATAACTATCTCGACGAGAAACTGGAAGCCGATAACAAGCCCAACGATCAGCCTTATTCCGAGGGCGCGCATTACACAGGCAAGGAACACAGCTGGGACGAGGCGTTTGGTTACTTCGGTGCCGCTGCGCATTCGGTCAGCCTGTCTCCGGATCAGAACTATGCTGTCTCCAAGCAGAAGGATCTGGCAGCAGCCGATGCGAATGGCGACGGTGTGATCGACCTGAAGACCGAGTTTGTTTTCGGCCCGGCCTACTATGCCGCTGGCGCTGACAAAGGTGGCAACAAGAACACCCAGTACATGACCACCATCTTCAACGCCTTCCGCGACGGTCGTGCGCTGATCGCGTCTGCCAACGGTGAGGCGCTGACGGACGCGCAGCGCGCGCAGTTGAAGAACTATGCCGATATCATCGAAACCAACTGGGAAAAGACGCTGGCCGAAGCCACGTTCAAATATGCCGGGTCGGTTTACAACGATATCGACAAGATCAAATCGGGCGAAGACACAGACAAAGCGCTGCGCGATTACGCCAAGCATTGGGGTGAGCTCAAGGGCTTCTCGATGGCGCTGCAATCGGGCAAGAACAATCTGGGCGCAACCGCGATTGACCTGAACTGGCTCATCGGCTTCGGCCCCGCCATGCCGGATGGCAAGATGGTTTCGGACATTGACGCAGACGGCAACTTTGTCCGGGGCCGTGAGATGACGTTGGACGACTATCAGGTCAACATGCTGAAAGTTCAGAAACTGCTGATCGACACCTTCGGCATCGAATCCCGCGCCAATGATGCGACGGCCGATCTGGCGGCGCTGGCGGAAAAGCTGGGTGAAAACGCCTCGGCCGAAAACGACTAAGGGCCGCATGACCCATACCCGGCGGCGGATGAAACGCCGCTGGGTATCTGGCCAAAGGGCAGGATTTGGAATTTTTTGAGTACATAAGCTCGGTCTTTGCGGATTTTTCCAACCCGAAGAAGCGTATCTTCTTCGGGTATTTGATTTTGACCATCCTGATCGCGCTGATCTGGCTGGTCACAGTGCGCAGATCGCCCGTCAAACGCGCCTTTCAGCAGGTGTTCGACCGCAAGATTCTGTTTTCGCCATCGGCGAAGGCGGATTACAAAATCTTCGTGGTCAATCGTGTGTTCACGCTGTTCATCTCTCCGCTGCTTGTCTCGCAGTTGGCCATCGCAACCGCCCTGTATTATGCGCTGCATGACATCCCCTATCTGCAGCGAGGGGTATTTTCGGATGTATCTACAGGTGTGATCGTCGCCCTGTTTACGGCGACCATCTTCCTTGTGGATGATTTTACCAAGTATCTGGTCCATCGCTGGATGCATCGTTGGCCCATGCTGTGGGCCATCCATAAAACCCATCATTCGGCTGAGACCATGACGCCGATTACCGTGTATCGCACGCACCCGTTAGAGGGGGTCCTGTACGGGCTGCGCGGTGCTGTGGCGCAGGGCACGACGATGGCGGTGTTCCTGTTCTTCTTCGGCAACGCGGTGGACCTGTACACGGTTCTGGGCGTCAATGCTCTATCCTTTGTGTTCCATGTCACCGGGTCGAACCTGCGGCATTCGCATATCTCGATCCGGTACTGGCGCTGGCTTGAACACATATTGATTTCACCGGCACAGCATCAGGTGCATCATTCCATTGCGCGAAAGCACCATGACAAGAACTTTGGCGTGGCCTTTGCCGTTTGGGACTGGTTATTCGGATCGCTTCACCTGTCAGAGCCGGACGCAGATCTGAAATTCGGCCTGCAACCATCCGAGGCGCATCCGTCCCGCCTGCTGGATATCTATCTACGACCATTTCGGGACATCGCCCGAATATTGCGGCGAAGAATGTCCAAACTGAAGGACACCATCGAGAAACGGCCCACCGCTGGGCGCTCGGTTCGGGATCCGTAAGTTGCAGCGCACGCCCCGGTCACCGCACCACAAACGAACTAGAAACAACCAGATACCTGTTTGAAAATGGACATTTGGCCCTTTTGACCCAAGTTCTTTCGGTGCTGCTCTGGGTGCTTAATCCAGCGCGCGTGGCAAGGTCGGCGCAGGGCTCAGAACTGGTGCTTGACCTTACGTCTACCCTGGCGGCTGATAAACCGTAAACAGCTCCTTCGGCTCTGCCACGCCCCGCAGCATGTAGCGACCGACCGAGACCAATTCCTGCGCACAGGGATGCGCGGCGCGGGCGACGTCGTCCGAGATCAGGATGCGTTGGCCCAACGATCGGTGCATGCCTGCAATCCGTGCGGTCTGGTTGACGGCCGGGCCGATCACGGTGAAATCCAGCCGGGCATCAGAGCCGATATTGCCATAGAGAATCTCGCCCGAATGCAAAGCCAGCGTGTAATTCGAAACCGGCAGATCACGGGCGGCGCGCTGCCCATTCAACTCGGCCATCCGCTTTTGTAACAAGGCCACCGCGCCCAGCGCTGCGCGGGCGTCGGCGTCAATCTCGCCGACATCGAACATGGCCATCACCCCATCCCCCATGAATTTCAGGATGTTGCCATCACATTGATGCACAACCTCGACCACAACGGCGAGGTAATCATTCAGCATGTCGATCACTTCCGTCCCGGGCAAGTCCTCGGACAGGCTGGTGAACCCTTCCAGGTCAAAGTTCCAGATGACCGCGTCGATCTGCTGCAAAGACCCGCGACGGATTTCACCTGACAGCACACGCCGCCCCGCATCACGCCCCAGATAGACGCGCATCAGATCCTGCGAGACCCGCGCATTCGAGGCTGACTTCAACGCCAGCCCCAAATGCGGCAGCGCGGTGTTGATCACGTCCAGATCCTCATCGCAGAACCCGTCGGGCGCATCACTTGCCCAGGACATCAGTACGCCGTCAATGGCCTTTTTCGCATCGCGCGGGCTGCTGTGGGTCGGGACATCAAAGCTGACTCCGGTCGCGTAGTAATCGGTCGCACCCTGTTCGCGCAGGTCGTTGAGCAAAGGAAAGCGGCTGGGCTCATTCCGGTCGACCAGCCGTTCGCGAATGGCCTCCGCATCCTCGTTCAGAATGACATAGAGCGGGCTTTGCGTCCAAACCTCGCTGGGCTCCTCGGAATATTCGAAGGTCTGCAGGTCACCCCCCTGCCCCCGATACCAGCTGTAACCCGTGCCGCCATAGACCGGGTGCAGCGCCGGTTGCGCCGCATGAAACCGCATCAAGGGCACATCAAGTTCGATCAGCCGGTGGCAATACCCATTCAGCAGTTCCTGCTTCTCGGCCCCTTCCAGACCCCGGGCAACCAGCCAATCAATCAAATCCCTGGATTTTGCCGTAGATGAGCCCGGCTTTGCCATATCACAATCCTGTGTCCGTTATGCCGTTGATCTGGGGATGAGCGTACCGGATTGCTAGCCCATCCCCGCAAGGCGGCGCAACATCATCCGCAGCAAGGTAACCTCATCGCGGGTAAAACGTGCAGCCAGTTTCGCATCGTAATCACGGGCGATCCCGCGCAACTCGCCATAGACCGCCTGACCAGAGGCGGTAAGGGTCAGCTGTTCAACCCGCCGATCCTTTTCATCCCGTACCCGCCGCAGATAACGGCGCTGTTCCAACTTGCGCACGGCCCGGCTGATCTTGGTCTTGTGAATCCGGGCTCGCAGCCCGATATCGCGGGCTGTCATCTCGCCGTAATTGCCAAGGTGAAACAGCACCCGCCATTCGGTGCGCAGCATCCCATAACGATCCTTGTAGACCCGCTGAAATTCAAGCGAGCTTTCCTCGGCCGCCTGATTCAACAGGAATGGCAGGAAATTTTGCAGGTCAAATTCATCTTTTTCGTCGGTATTCTGTTTGGTCATTCTTGTTAGTTACAAAATCAACTATTATCCGACAAGTACAAAGCTGAAGGAGCGCCCGATGAATCGCCCCACCGATCCGCATAAGATGACACAGGCCAGCACCCCTGTTGGCACCCATCCCGGCTATATGCCCGGCTTCGGCAACGACTTTGAAACCGAGGCCCTGCCGGGTGCGCTGCCGCAAGGCATGAACAGCCCGCAAAGATGTAACTATGGCCTTTATGGCGAACAGCTGAGCGGCACCGCCTTCACCGCCAACCCGCCCGAGCGCACCTGGTGCTATCGCATCCGGCCTTCGGTGAAGCATTCGCATCGGTATGAAAAGATCGACCTGCCCTATTGGAAATCGGCCCCTTGCGTTGATCCTGACGTGATTTCGCTGGGTCAGTACCGCTGGAACCCGGTGCCGCATTCGGATGAGGGCCTGACCTGGCTGACCGGTATGCGCACCATGACCACCGCCGGAGACGTGAACACGCAGACCGGCATGGCCAGTCATATCTATCTGGTCACCGAGTCGATGGTGGATGATTATTTCTATTCGGCTGATTCCGAGCTGCTGGTGGTACCACAGGAAGGCCGCCTGCGCTTTGCCACCGAAATGGGCATTATCGATCTGGAACCAAAAGAGATCGCCATCCTCCCGCGTGGGCTGCTCTACCGGGTGGAGGTGCTGGAAGGCCCTGCAAGGGGTTTCGTCTGCGAGAATTACGGGCAGAAGTTCGAACTGCCGGGGCGCGGGCCGATCGGCGCGAATTGCATGGCCAACCCGCGTGATTTCAAGGCCCCGGTAGCGGCGTTTGAGGATCGTGAGGTGCCCTCGACCGTGACGATCAAATGGTGCGGCCAGTTCCATAGAACGAGGATCGGCCACAGCCCGCTGGACGTGGTGGCCTGGCATGGCAATTACACGCCCTACAAGTACGACCTGCGCACCTATTGCCCGGTCGGCGCGATCCTGTTTGATCACCCTGACCCGTCGATCTTTACCGTGCTGACCGCGCCGTCGGGTCAGCCGGGCACAGCCAATATCGACTTTGTCCTGTTCCGCGACCGCTGGATGGTCGCTGAGGATACGTTCCGCCCGCCCTGGTACCACAAGAACATCATGTCCGAGCTGATGGGCAACATCTATGGCCAGTACGACGCCAAACCGCAGGGTTTCATCCCCGGCGGCATGAGCCTGCACAACATGATGATCCCGCACGGCCCCGACAAAGAGGCGTTTGAGAAAGCCTCAAACTCCAACCTCGGCCCGGACAAGCTGGAAAACACCATGTCCTTCATGTTCGAAACCCGCTTCCCGCAGCACCTGACTGCTTTTGCCGCGACCGAGGCACCGCTGCAGGACGACTACATCGACTGCTGGAGCGATATTGAAAAGAAATTCGACGGGAGCCCGGGGAAAAAATGAACTTTGAAATCTGGATCACCTATGTGGCGACAGTCCTGCTGCTGATGAGCACGCCGGGACCCAGCCAACTGCTTATGCTGTCGAACGCGGCCACCAACGGGCTGCGGCGCGGGCTGTTCACCGCGGCCGGAGATCTGACAGCCAACCTGCTGCAGATGCTGGCGGCCGGTCTTGGCCTCGCGGCGCTGATCGCAACATCGGCGACCACTTTGGCCGTGATCAAATGGCTGGGCGTGGCCTATCTGGTCTTTCTGGGCGTGAAACAAATCCTGAAAGCACGCATCGCCGCACCGGGTGACGCACCCCGCGCCAGTCGCAAGACGCTCTGGATGCAGGGCTTCATCACCTCCGCAGCGAACCCCAAAGCGGTGGTTTTCTTTGCCGCGCTTTTCCCGCTATTTATCGACGGTGCGCTGCTCTTCTGGCCACAATTTGCCATTCTGTCAGCCACCTACCTGACCATCGACGGGCTGTTCCTGACCGCCTATGGCGCCAGCGCAAGCTGGTTGGCCCGGCGCCTTCAGGGTCCAGCCAGGCTGTGGCTCGACCGGATCGGGGGCAGCTTTATGATTTTGGCAGCGGTGTTGCTGGGGCTGAAATCGCTCCGCAATGCCTCTTGATCGAACGCATACGATAAGGACACGGAATGCCTTTGAAGAAATCCTGGGTGGCGTCGGCCAATTCCGCCGATCACCCCTTTCCGCTGAACAACCTGCCCTACGGCGTCTTCTCGACCAAAAACACCGAGCCCCGCTGCGGCGTGGCCATCGGTGACATGATTTTCGACATTACCGCCGCCGAGGCCGACGGTCTGGTCGCGCTATCGGATGAGCCACTGTTTGATCTGCCCTTCTGGAACCCGTTGATGGAGGAGGGCCCGGCCGTCTGGGCCGCCCTGCGCAACCGCCTGACCACGCTTCTGGCCGAAGGCACAGACGCGCGGCACAAGGTCGAAAACCTGCTGGTCCCGCAGAGCGAGGCCCAGATGCATATGCCCTTTGCCGTCAGTGAATACACTGACTTTTATGCAGGCCGGCACCACGCCCAGAACGTCGGCACCATGTTCCGGGGGGCAGAGAACGCATTGCCCCCCAACTGGCTTCACATCCCCATCGGATATAACGGGCGGGCTTCATCTGTGGTGGTTTCAGGCACCGATATCCGCCGCCCATGGGGGCAGCTGAAAGGCCCGAACGATGATGCCCCGCGCTTTGCTCCGTCACTCCGGTTCGACATTGAGCTGGAAATGGGTGCGATCGTTGGTACGCCGTCAGACGGGCCAATTTCGGTACAGCAGGCGGATGACCATATCTTTGGCTATGTCCTGCTGAACGACTGGTCCGCGCGCGATATTCAGGCATGGGAATACCAGCCGCTCGGGCCGTTTCAGGCCAAGGCCACCGCGACCTCGGTCAGTCCGTGGATCGTGACAAAGGCAGCGCTGGAACCCTTCCGCTGCGACACGCCCGCGCGCGTGGTCGAACTGCTGGACCATCTGAAAGATTGCGGCCCGATGCTCTATGACATCGACCTGTCAGTCACGATGGCCCCCGAAAGCCAGACGGCAACGACCATCGCCAACACCAACTACAACCAGATGTACTACTCGGCGGCGCAACAACTGGCGCATCACTCCACCTCGGGCTGCCCCATGAACACCGGCGATCTGCTGGGATCCGGCACGATCTCGGGCCCGACCAAACCGGAACGCGGATCGCTGCTGGAACTCAGCTGGGGCGGAAAAGAACCGCTGACGCTGGACACGGGCGAAACCCGCAGCTTCATCGAAGATGGCGACACGCTGACCCTGAAAGGCACGGCCAGAGGCGATGGCTACACGATCGGCTTCGGTGATTGCGTGGGCACCGTGCTCCCTGCTCTTGCAAACCCATACGAAACATGAAGCCCCGATCTTCATCTTTTCCCAAATACTCCCGCCGGAGGCACCCTACCCCACCTCCTGCGCACCGCATAAAGGAGACAACACATGGCCAAGGCATTCGCATCCCAAGGCGACTTGACAGAGAAGACGATCACCTTTGATGAAATTGGCGAAGGGCTCTGGGCCTTCACCGCCGAGGGCGATCCGAACTCGGGTGTTATCATCGGAGATGACAGCGTGATGATCGTCGAGGCACAGGCAACCCCACGTCTGGCCGGCAAGGTCATCGAAAAGGTGCGCGAAGTTACCGACAAACCGATCAGTCATGTTGTGCTGACCCATTACCACGCGGTGCGGGTTCTGGGGGCGTCGGCGTATGACGCCGACCAGATCATCATGTCCGACACCGCCCGCGCCATGGTGGTCGAGCGCGGTCAGGAAGACTGGGACAGCGAATTCCAGCGCTTCCCGCGCCTCTTCGAAGGGCATGAAAGCATTCCGGGCCTGACCTATCCCACGACAACCTTCAGCGACAGCATGACGGTCTATCTGGGCAATCGCCGGGTCGATATCAAACAGATCGGCCGCGCCCATACGGCAGGCGACGCAGTGATCCATGTGCCCGACCAGAACGTGATGTTCACCGGCGATATCGTCGAGGATCACTCGGCCTGCTATTGCGGCGACGGCTATTTTGCCGATTGGGGCCAGACGCTGGACAATATCAAGGCCTATGATGTTGATGCGATCGCACCGGGCCGGGGCAGCGCACTGATCGGCAAAGAGGCCGTTGAACGGGCCATCGAAAGCACACGCGACTTTGTCACTTCAACCTATGAGCCTGCCAAGAAGGTGGCCATGAAAGGCGGCAGCCTGAAACAGGCGTGGGATGCTGTTCGCGACGCCTGTGATCCCAAGTTCAGGGATTACGCAATCTACGAACACTGCCTGCCCTTCAATGTCAGCCGCGCCTATGATGAGGCGCGCGGTATCTGGCACCCCCGCATCTGGACCGACAAGCGCGACCTTGAGATGTGGGCGCAGCTGCAGGGTTAGGAAAATATAGCTGGTTTTGATCCAGATCGTGTCGCCAGACCGGAAGCAATGGGATGATCCCACAGCGCCGCTCGTATCTGCCAGCGGCACCGGGGCTGCGCGCGATCTGCCCACAGACATTGAGGAGAGAACCCATGAACAAGATTTTCGAAGTTCCACTCTATGGCTACAAACGCAGCCCGGATCAGGAGGCGCCGGTTCCCGTGCGCCACAAGGTGATCATAGTGGGTGCGGGACCGGTCGGGCTGGCGGCAGCCATCGATCTTGCCCAGCAAGGCGTCGAGGTTCTGGTGCTCGACGACAATGACAAGGTCAGCTTTGGCAGCCGGGCGATCTGTTTCGCCAAACGCCCGCTGGAAATCCTCGACCGGCTGGGATGCGGCCAGCCGATGGTGGATAAGGGTGTTCTGTGGAACAAGGGGAAAGTGTTCTTCGATGACCGTCAGGTCTATGAGTTCGACCTGCAACCGGGCAACGGCGACCAGCGCCCGGCCTTCATCAACCTGCAACAATATTACTTCGAACAAAATCTTGTCGAACGGGTCCGCGATCTGCAGGAACAGGGCGCGCCCATCGAAATCCGGGGCCGCAACAAGGTCGAGGCCGTCGGCACGCACCCCGATCACGTCAGGCTTGAGGTCGAGACGCCCGAGGGCTCCTATACGATCGAGGCAGATTGGGTCATCGCCTGCGATGGCGCGGGCTCGCCTGTGCGGTCGATGCTGGGCAAGGATTTCGTGGGCCGCGTGTTTGAGGATAACTTCCTGATCGCCGATGTGGTGATGGAGGCCGATTTCCCCTCGGAGCGCTGGTTCTGGTTCGATCCACCTTTCAACAGGGGGCAGTCAGCACTGCTGCACAAACAGCCCGATGGCGTCTGGCGCATCGATCTGCAACTGGGCTGGGATATCGACAAAGAGCGTGAAAAGCGCCCCGAGAACGTCATCCCGCGCCTCAGGGCGATGCTGGGCGAGGATGTGCAGTTCGAACTGGAATGGGTCAGCATCTATACCTTCCAGTGCCGCCGCATGGAGCAGTTCCGCCATGGCCGTGTGATCTTTGCCGGAGACAGCGCCCATCAGGTCAGCCCGTTTGGTGCCCGCGGGGCCAATTCGGGCCTGCAGGATACCGATAACCTGTGCTGGAAGCTGAAGCTGGTGATTGAGGGTAAGGTGCCCGAGGCGTTGCTCGACAGCTATGATGCCGAACGTATCCACGGCGCGGATGAGAACATTCTGAACTCCACCCGCTCGACTGATTTCATCACGCCGAAATCGCCGATGTCGCGTATCTTGAGGGATGCGGTGCTGGACCTGAGCGAGCATTACGATTTTGCCCGCCCGATGGTGAATTCCGGCCGGTTGAGCGTGCCTTGCGTCTATGATGCCTCGCCCCTGAACTCAGCAGATGCGCTGGATGGTCCCGCGCAGACCCGGCCGGGGGCGTCCTGCCCGGATGCGCCTTTGGGCGATGCCTTCCTGTTGCCGAAACTGGCGGGCCACTTCACTTTGCTGACCATCGATACGGATGCACCGGACGAGATCGAGGTCGACGGCATCAGAGTCAAACGCCTTGCGCTGTCGGTCAGGGATGATCCGTCACTGACATTGAAACGCCGCTATCTGGGCGATGCGCCCGGCGCGGTTTATCTGATCCGACCGGATCAGCACGTGGCCGCGCGGCGTGACACTTATGAGGAAAATGCATTCCGGCACGCGATGCGTCGTGCCACGGGCAAGGAGTAAGCGATATGAGCGATCTGATCCTGTCACCCAATCTGACCCATGCCGATGATTTCTATGCCGACCTGCTGGCAGCACATGAAGGGTTGGAGAAATCCGACAGCGATGCGCTGAACGCGCGGCTGGTGCTGGTGCTGGCCAACCACATCGGTGACAACGCCATCCTGAAACAGGCGCTGGATGCGGCAGCGTTGAAACCCGAATAGAGTTCGGCCTGCATATGTCCGACGCCATCCTGTTCGACTATTGGCGATCCTCGGCCAGTTACCGGGTACGGATCGCGCTGAACCTGGCCGGGATTCGTTATCAGCCCATCGTGATCGATCTGGTGAACGGGGCGCATCGCGCGCCGGAGCATCTGGCGCGCAATCCGCAAGGCCTTGTGCCGGTGCTGGACATCGACGGGGTGCGGCTGACGCAATCGCTGGCCATACTTGAATATCTGGACGAAACCCGCGAGCTTGGCCTGCTGCCGCCGAACCCTGCTGCACGGGCAGCGGCGCGGGCTCTGGCCCATAGTATCGCGGTGGATGTACATCCGGTCTGCAATCTGTCGGTCGCCCGCCATACGACGGCCCTGAGTGACGGCGCAAGCGATATGCCTGGTGACTGGATGCGCCATTTCATCCGGCCCGGCCTGCTGGCGTTTGAGGCTCTGCTGGCCGGTTTCGACCAGCGCCCGTTCTGCACCGGTGAAACCCCGGCGCTGGCAGATATCTGCCTGATCCCGCAGCTTTACAATGCGCGGCGCTGGCAGGTTGACCTGTCGGATCTGCCGCGTTTGCAATCGGTCGAGACTGCTTGCGCCCGGCATCCTGCCTTTGTCGCAGCCCATCCGGATTTGCACGCGCCGACCTGAGATCGCACAGGGCCTGTGTGGAGGTGCGCGTAGGAAAGCAAAGACACCCGCGCTAGGATCGGCACGTTTGATGAACGAGGTTTCCATGTCAGAGATCACCGGCTATCACGCCCATGTCTATTTCGATGCTGACACGCAAGATACGGCCCAACAGGTTTGTGAAGAGGCCGCGCGACGGTTTCCCGCGATCGTGATGGGGCGGCTGCATGCCCGCAATGTCGGCCCGCACCCGCGCTGGAGTTGCCAATTGGGCTTTCCCGCAGACGCTTTCGATCAGGTCATCCCGTGGCTGATGCTGAACCGGCAGGAACTGACGGTGTTCACCCATCCCGAAACCGGCGACCATCTGGCAGACCACCGGGATCGCGCGATCTGGATGGGCGAGATGCTGGAGCTTGATCTGTCGATTTTTGACTGATGCGATTCAAGTCTTTGGTATTGGTATTTTGACGGGTCAGAGGGGGCTCTGCCCCCGTCGCAGCAGGCTGCGCCTCCCCCGAGGT
Source organism: Rhodobacteraceae bacterium KLH11 (assembly GCA_000158135.1). Taxonomy (GTDB): domain Bacteria; phylum Pseudomonadota; class Alphaproteobacteria; order Rhodobacterales; family Rhodobacteraceae; genus Ruegeria. The sequence goes on along the minus strand of DS999531.1, from coordinate 1,558,421 downwards.
ATTTTTAAACAGAAGAAGCAGGGGCAGAGTACGCCTGAGGGGTGGTCTTATGTCAGATCGCGGGCCTGATCGCGGAGTTTGAACTTCTGGATTTTGCCGGTTGAGGTTTTGGGCAACGCACCGAAGACAACCGTCTTGGGGGCTTTGAAATGGGCCATGTTATCGCGACAAAACGCGATGATCTCATCTGCGCTGGCTTCGGCCTGCGGTTTCAGTTCAACAAAGGCGCATGGGGTTTCGCCCCATTTTTCGTCGGGACGGGCGACCACCGCGGCCTCCATCACGGCGGGGTGTTTATAGAGGATATCCTCAACCTCGACCGATGATATGTTTTCGCCGCCGGAAATGATGATGTCCTTGGATCGGTCTTTCAGCGCGATATAGCCATCGGGGTGCATGACACCCAGATCGCCCGAGGCGAACCAACCGCCATTGAAGGCCTTGTCCGTCGCGTCGGGGTTTTTCAGATAACCTTTCATGACGATGTTGCCCTGCATGAAGATCTCGCCCATGGTTTCGCCATCTGCTGGCACAGGCTGCAATGTCTTGGGGTCGGCCACCATCAGGCCGGACAGGGCCACATATTTCACCCCCTGGCGTATCTTCAGCGCGGCGCGGTCTTCGGGGTCTTGTTCGTTCCATTCGTCTTTCCACGCGCAGACGACGGACGGGCCATAGGTCTCGGTCAGGCCGTAGACATGGGTGACCTCGATCCCCATCCCCTCCATCGCTTCGATCACTTTGGCAGGGGGCGGGGCACCGGCGGTCATTACCTTGATCTGCTGGCTGAAATCCCTGAGGTGATCCGGCGCGTTGGCCAGCATGTTCAGCACGATGGGAGCACCGCAGAAATGGGTCACGCCCTCGTCGCGGAACGCGCGATAGATCGGCACATCCCGCACCGCCCGCAGGCACACGGATGTGCCCGCATTGGCCGCCATGGTCCAGGGAAAGCACCAGCCGTTGCAGTGGAACATCGGCAGCGTCCACAGATAGATCGAATGCTGCGGCATGCCCCATGTGAGGATGTTCGAGGTTGCGTTCAGCGCAGCCCCCCGATGGTGATAGACCACCCCTTTGGGATTGCCGGTCGTGCCCGATGTGTAATTCAGCGTGATCGCATCCCATTCATCACCGGGCAGAGACCAGTTGAATTCGGGATCGCCCTCGGCCAGCAGGGCCTCATATGTCAGGTCCGCCAACCGCTCACCGCCGTCAAAATCGGGATCTTCGATATCGATCACCAGTACATCGTGGTCCACCTGAGCCAGCGCCTGTTTCACCACGCCCGAGAACTCGGGGTCGACCAGCAGCACCTTCGCCTCGGCATGGTTAAGGATGAAGGTGATGATCGGCGCATCCAGCCGTGTGTTGATTGCATTGAGAACAGCGCCTGCCATGGGCACGCCGAAATGCGCCTCATAAAGCGCGGGGATATTGGCGGCGATGATCGACACGGTATCGCCCGCGCCCACACCGCGCCGGACCAATGCACTGGCCAGACGGCGGCAGCGCGCATAAGTGTCTGCCCAGGTATAACGGCGCTCGCCGTAAACCACTGATGGATAATCCGGATAGATCGCCGCCGTCCGCTCGATATAGCTGAGCGGGGACAGGGGCGTGAAATTCGCAGGGGTTTTGTCCAGATGCTGCTGATACATGGTGGCGGTTGTCATCCAGCGATCCTCTCAAACACGACAGATTGGGGTATTGAGCACAAAGGTTACATCAACACAAACCCGTATTAATACGCGATTGTGCTACACTGGAGATATCCTAAGCGCTAATCTGGCCCTACTTCGCGCGCCTCATTCGCGTTGATCTGCTGCATCACGTCACTCTGCGCCCGCCGGAATAGTGTGATTCCCGCGCGCCTTACTTTGAAAGGACATGTCATGGACGGCACGTTCAATGAAAACGATCTTTCCCGCGTGGTCGAGGCCGACCGCGCCCATATCTGGCATCACCTGATCCAGCATAAGCCGTTCGAGACCAACGATCCCCGGATCATCGTCGAAGGCAAGGGGATGCGCGTCTGGGATCAGAAGGGCAAAGAGCATCTGGATGCTGTTTCGGGCGGGGTCTGGACGGTGAACGTAGGCTATGGCCGCGAATCCATCTGCAAGGCAGTTTATGACCAGCTGATGAAACTGTGCTATTTCGCCAATACCGCGGGCTCGATCCCCGGGTCGATCTTTGCCGAGATGCTGATCGACAAGATGCCGGGCATGAGCCGCGTCTACTACATGAACTCGGGCTCGGAGGCGAATGAGAAGGCCTTCAAGATGGTCCGCCAGATCGCCCACAAGAAATATGGTGGCAAGAAGACCAAGATCCTGTATCGCGACCGCGACTATCACGGCTCGACCCTGGCGGCGATGTCGGCAGGCGGGCAGGACGAGCGCAACGCACAATACGGCCCCTTCGCGCCGGATTTCGTGCGTGTGCCGCATTGCATGGAATACCGCAAGCACGAGCTGGACGGCGCGCCCGAAGACAACTTTGGCGAATGGGCTGCAGACCAGATCGAAGCGGTGATCCTGCGCGAAGGTCCTGATACGGTTGGTGCCCTGTGTCTTGAACCTGTAACCGCAGGCGGCGGCGTGATCGAAGCGCCCGAGGGCTATTGGCAGCGCGTGCAGGAGATCTGCAAGAAATACGACGTGCTGCTGCATATTGACGAAGTTGTCTGTGGTATTGGCCGCACCGGTACCTGGTTCGGCTATCAGCAATACGGGGTGAAACCTGATTTTGTGACCATGGCCAAGGGTGTTGCCTCGGGCTATGCAGCTATCGCCTGCATGGTCACCACCGAAGAGATCTTTGACATGTTCAAAGACGATGCAGACGATCCGATGAACTATTTCCGCGATATCTCGACCTTTGGCGGCTGCACCGCAGGTCCCGCAGCGGCGATTGAAAACATGCGGATCATTCAGGACGAAAACCTGCTGCAGAACTGTGGCGATATGGGTGACCGGATGATGGGCAACCTGCAGGCGCTGATGGAGAAGCATAAAGTTATCGGCGACGTGCGCGGCAAGGGCCTGTTCCTGGGGGCCGAACTGGTCGCAGATCGCAGCAGTAAAGAGCCTGTGGATGAGAAACTGGCGCAGGCGGTGGTGGCCGATTGCATGGCGCAGGGCGTGATCATCGGCGTCACCAACCGCTCGGTTCCCGGCCGCAACAACACGCTGTGCTTCTCGCCCGCATTGATCGCGACAGCCGATGATATCGACCAGATCACCGACGCTGTGGACGGCGCTCTGGGCCGGGTCTTCGGATAATCGAACCTCATAAAATCCAACTTTCAGGAAACCCGCCAAAATCTGGCGGGTTTCTTTTTTTTCCTCACACAGCGAATATGTAGGCGGGACAACGGCACCCTTCGGATGCCTGTGTACACAGCTTTCTGATTGTCTAAGTTAGTGATTTTCGTTTTGGATCAACTCTTTGATATAATTAACTTTTTTGCGAAAATGATCGGCGATTACCGTGTAGACGCTTCACGCAAAGGCAAACGGCCTTCACGTCCTAAGCGTGCGGTCACTGCTTGCGGTACGTCCGCCTCGGACGTATTTAGTCCAAGCTGGGTGGTGTCAGGAACTTTCGTTGACGCTTCAAGAGGCTGCACGTCAGACGTCCGCAGTTGCCCGGCACGTTCACCGCTAAAGGGATGACCAGAAGGGGGCGCGGGCGGCTGATCCGCTGCTTTCGCGTTCTTGCGGGATTGATAGACGGTCGCGCCGACTTCGACCAGGGCGGCGACGCCCTCCGCGAGAGCTTCGGTCACGATTTCCTTGGCGGACAGGTCTTGGCCTGTGGCAAATCGGCAAGCGATTTGATTTTAGTGGCAGATCAGGGACAGGAAAACGTTGACGGGAATTTATTCAATGTTTTCAGTACTGTCTGGCGACACATAGTTTTACCATTCAACGACAGCTAAGCCATTGATTTTGAGTCATTCGATTTTTCATGGGCGGACGGGTTTTGCCATTTACGACTCAAAGGCTTTCCATCGCGTTGGAGCAACCGAAAAAGTCTATTCTGGTTTTTGATCGCCCTCATCGGCACAGATCGTATCTAAGTCACTCAAGATTTCGGCCAGTTCTTCTCTGACAAGCTTTAGCCGTGCTATCGATATCGCTTCGCTCCGTCCCGCCAATTCGAGTACAACAGCGAAAACTGTGTCTGAATGCTTCATCAGTGTGATCAGGTTCTCGCCTGTTGGTCCGTATGAGCCAGATATCCAGTTCTTAGCCGTTCGTTCACTTGCTCCAGTCCACCGCATCGTTGATTTTGTAGCTCGCCCTGCCCCACCCAGTTCTTGAGAGAGAGCGTCGCTGATCGCCTCCCTGTAGTCTGACGCCGATACGCGCTCGTCGCACTTTCGATGAAACGTGTTGCCCTTTTTATGAAACATGTTTCCGGACCTCTCCCTTTAGGATTGAGAAAGGAATCGCAGAGTTCCCGTACAGGTTTGCAAATTTGAGTGGTGGGAGTCGCAGCATTGAGTTGGCCGAAGAACAAGACTGACAGGGAAAACCGCCGGAACGCCGCACAGTACGTTCGCATGTCGACAGAGCATCAGCGCTACTCGACCGAAAACCAGGCCGACGCCATCCAGCGCTATGCCGATGAACGCGGCTACAGAATCATCCGAACCTATTCTGATGCAGGCAAAAGCGGATTGAGAATTCAAGGCCGCGCAGGCCTATCGCAATTAATCGACGACATCGAAACTGGCCAGACCGAATTCGGAACTGTTCTCGTTTACGATGTCAGCCGTTGGGGGCGCTTCCAGGACGCGGATGAAAGCGCCTACTACGAGTATATCTGCAAACGGGCGGGCATTTCGGTCGAATACTGCGCTGAACAGTTCGAGAATGATGGCAGCCCAATGTCCACCGTCGTCAAAGGTTTAAAGCGGGCAATGGCAGGCGAATACAGTCGCGAGCTTTCGCAAAAGGTCTTTGCGGGACTCCATCGCTCAATTTAGGTCGAGTATCTTTGCTATATGCGGGCCCACTCTTGAACTAGGTGAAATGGAATTGGTTCTCAATGGTCGCGAAACAAATAAACCGCCATCCCAGTAGTCGGCATTGCTCTTTTCAAACCCCCAAATTCTGGCGATCGCATAACTAACAGAAGAATATGACCTCGCCGAGCGTGGGGAACCAGATAGTCATGTACGACTCGCAGCATCAGACGTGAAGATGGTAGCAGCTCCGGCGCTTGACCTAAGGTTTTTAAGTCCGATTTTTCAGATGACGGATAGGCGATAAGCCGTAAGTTGCATATCTTAGGAAAAGTATGATCTGCAAACCCACCGTGATTTCTCTTGAACCATGTAATTGCTTCCGGTGGAGCTTCCGACAAGTAGCGCTCATAGGAAATGTGCTCCAGCATCATATCGCGGCAAAATGAGCGCCATGGTTCCCTTGCGCTTCCATCATCTGGTTTGTGTCCGGGGTTTAGACTCAGGTAGAAAACTTTGGCCTTTGTCGGCACGCCAAACCAAGGCTCAGGAACCCTTCCCCTCGGAAGATCGGGTTTGTACTTTTCGATTAAAGCCGCATCATCTCGATGATAAGCACCACCATTTTCAGCTGTTTCTTTCCAATATGCCACAAGGTCATCAAGCAAATGTAGTTCCAAATGTTTTAGGTGAATATACAGTACGCGCATTATCTCGACCTGAATGGACCACAGAGCTTCATTCAAATCAACAGACGCTGCATTCCGACATCGTCCGGGACATCATCGCCGGAATCGAAGCCGTTGGCGGAGACGTCGTTCGTGACCCCAATACAGATTATGAGCACCTCAAAGAAAAGGATTACTCTGAAGCTGAAATCGCCACCAAGACCCAGCTGTCCAAGAAGTATGTCCACGGCGTTATTAAGCTTTTGGGAAGTCATGAACATCGCCTCCTGCGTGCAGTGGAGAGCGGTAAGATTCCGGTCAGTGTTGCCGTTGACATTGCGGACGCGGATGACGTCGGCGTGCAACGTGTTCTCCGGCAGGCTTATGAGAAAAAGCTCTTGCGCGGCGGCAGACTCCTTTCAGCCAAGCGTCTGGTTGAGGCGCGCCAGAAGCATGGCAAGGGCCGCGCGCCCACTGGCGAACGACCGCGTAAAAGCCTGTCGGTCGAAAGCCTGCTCAAGACTTATGAAAACGATGTCGAGAAAAAGAAGGTGTTGCTGAGAAAAGCAAGCGCAACGCGCAGCGAACTGCTCTTTCTGGCACAAGCGCTCAAGACCCTGATGGCTGACGAAAACTTCGTCACTTTGCTTCGCGCCGAAGGGCTAACCAATCTGCCAAAGCAGGTTGCAGACCGGTTGACCGCTCATGTTGGCTGGCAGAAATAATCTGCCGCCAGTACATTTCGGCAGGCGTCATGGCCAACGTAAAACCGCGCACAGTGAATTTTGAGCGTGCAGGAAGCCGATCTCCAATTTCGAACGCTGGGTCAGCCCGTCGGTTGCGCTCGAATTGATTTTCGGAGCTGCTCGGTTGGCGCTGCAACCGGAGATAAAGATGGAAGGCACTGAAAATGATTGATATTTTCACTTCGAACCGTCATCAGCGCTCTTCTCGTTAATTCTCATTTTTACGCGTTAAAGAATAATACTACGCATGATATTGTATTTTCATGCGTGAATAGTTATTTAAGTGCTCGGGCACAAGAATAGGATCGTGACTATGGCATTTAGAGCGGATGAGGCGGCGGCGAACGCATACGAAAGAACAAAGAAATACTTGGTTCCGGTGACGTTTTCACCAGAAGTAAGAGCCGAGAGTGAGGAGGCATTGCTGGATATTGTCGATGAAATAGGTCCAGCCGTCGAGGGTTACCCCACCTGGCACCCTCTTGTATCTAAACACAATAGTCGCAATCCAGAAACCGAACCAAATGAAAGGACTGGATATAGGGGGCTCGATCATACCCGGTACTTTGCACACGGGTTTGTCACGTGCCCATACGGCGGGGCGGAACAGATAATCGACTCTGCGTTCGAGATTAACCACCACTGCGCAAGCATTACTGCAGAGGAATTGGACGTGGCGTTCTACGCGAACGGGGCAAAGCCCGTCCTCGTCAAATGTGAATGGCCCGAACCGCTGAATCCCGGCAAGCAAATACCAAAGAAGCTCGCCGTTCCATTGATGCTTGAGCAGGAGCTACCGTGTTGGCGTTGGGCTGAGCGTGCAGAACGGTGGGAGGTTATGCGCCCATACTTGCTGGGAGAACCACATGGAAGTCGGTCCTCGCTCTTTGTCGATCAAGAAACGGCGTTGGCCATGAAAAAAGCCTACATGGCGATGGTCGAAAGCGGAATGTTTGGCCCTTTGAAAATGGATTGAATTGATGACTTTTGAATTAGACGAACTCGGATGCAGCATCTTCGGGGATTTCAAAACTGGCGACAATGCTGGTTACAACTCTCAGCTTCTGTGTGACTTGGTAGAAGCGAACGAAGACAGTAAGTTCAACAAGCCTACTCTTCTTCAAGCGGCCTCATTGATTGAGGTCGCGGTCATTCAAATCTTCTACCGGGCTCAAAACTATAATCTCGAAGGCGTCCCGAATGTGTCGGAAGAAGATCGGCAAGAGATTGAAGAAAAGCAAATCGACAAATTTGCCGTGGTCATCGACAACCTGCGAAAATATCACATCTTAGATGGGATGGGGGCGGACATTTATGACGACCTACACACGCTCCGAAAATACCGGAACAAAATCCATATCCAGTTGCACGTGAACATTCCGAACGTTCACCGCGACGAGGATCGTGTGTTCACAAATGCCAAGACAAGATGGGCCGTCGATTTAAACTGGCGTGTGCTGTCGTACCTTGCAGAGCACTATTCTCGCCCAAAGCATATTCAAGGGTTTGTTCAGCCACTCCGGTTGCCCAAGTTTGCTTGATCTTGGCGTATGGCAAAAGGCAAGAGATCTAAGCAGATTGAGCCCCAACCTGCCGTTGAACACACTTCAGTCTTTTGCACATGCAGCAGTTCACAATTCGCACATACCGGACTTAGTAGGCGCGAGCTGTGTACGACAACAAAGCGCAACAGGGTTGCTTTTATAAACCCTCATTTAGGTTTCAGCGCAATCGGCTAGCGCACTTGTAAAACAACGTCAGGTAAAGATTGTGGCCTCCGTCGTACTCAGGTCGGAGGCTTGAACACAAACTTGCTAAACCGCTTCGCGAATAGCAGATCTCTAGCGATCAGTTCACCAGTAACCCTTTGGCACCGTTTTCTGAATGTTGCGTTCGATAGTTCGAATGTCCCACCCTGTTAACTCGGAAAGATCAACGACCTCACGCCGTAGCCTCTGCCGGACCTTGGCGACATACTCTTGCCCTGCTTCGCATCTGACATTGCCCTCGAAGGGCTTGTTCATCACATAACGACCCTGAAAATTCTCACGATTGTCTGTTTCGCGGAACATCAGATCCTGTCGCATCTGATTTTTGCTATACTGAGCATGCAGACGCGTCACATAGACATCCTGCGCGGCGCTATCGCCGGGTTTTAGCCAAGAGACGCCGAGTTCCTGCAACTCCTCACTCGACAATGGATCGGCGGCGCATGGGTCGCACCATTGCATATCCCAAGCATATTCCATGACAATACCGCCATAACTACCGACCGTGCGCGCGAAGGTCGATTTGTAGAAATGCGGGAACATTTGTTCGACGAAAACTGGAATTCGGGTATCGGTTGGTAACGACTTGGCGCGATAGTTCTCAACCTCGACCCGACCTTTTCGAGACAACATGAAAAACAGTGCATCCTGCTGCGCTTCTGCGTTCAGTTTGCCAAGTTGGATAGGCAACATGAAGTTCCGGGATTTAAAGGCTATTTGCAGCGGGGGGAGTTCCTGCGTCTCGCTCGACCGGTGACGCTCGAGATTGACCTTCGCCACGAAGAACTTCATCCCAGCCTGAATGTAATCTCCCAGCACTTTTTCCGCTCCTTTGGGGAGCTTGTAGCCCTCATTGGTCAGGAAGGTGGCCAAACCGTCGGACTGTTCGGCGTCAAGGATTAGGATATCATAAGTGCCGACCGCGTATTTTCCTTTGATCCGGACACCCAAGGCGTCAGCGCGTTGATAAACAGGTTCCTGCTTGCGTTTGCGACCAAAAAAACCGGCGGCTTCTTCAACGACCACAGGAGCTTCGACCACAAGTTCTGAACAAGGGTCACGATCAAAATACTCCACCAGGCGTGGCGCGGTATAGGCATCCAGATGATCGACGGTTTCTGATTTCACAGTGCGGATATCATCACGGTCAAGCACTTTCGGAGTAGGCACGATCATCGCGAAATCGCGCGGTTCGCCGCGATAGTCTGAGGACATGGTAATTACGGACCGATTGCGATCGCGCACAAACACTACTTTGGAGGATTGGTTGTAGAGTGACCCATCCGCCTTGGCCACATAGAAGCCGCAAAACGCCTGTGCTGCACCGGCCCAAAGCAAAGCGCTCAAACAAAAGAAAAAACGAAGCATTCGACCTCTCCAAAATATCTTGAAACCACGCTTTCACAAACAGAAAGTAATTGCACATCACAGTTCAATTTTTGCAAGAAAAATTGTTTTTCGAAGAGCTTAGGACGTCTGGGAAATACGTTAGATGCAGCGAGATGTATTCGTTCCTTCGACAGCTAAAGCACATACCGCTAGGTCGGATTGAGCCGAGGCTGTGTGAAAACTCCGGATGTTGTATACTTTTCAGCAAAGGCTGGAGGCGGGTATGTCAGGATATATCGAGGGCGCGGAGCGGGGTCAGGTGACGCTTTTTCCAGACCGGCTTGAAGATTGGGTTGACGAGGATAATCCGGTTCGCGTGGTTGATCTCTTTGTGGAGGAGATTGATCTTGAGGAGACAGGTTTCCAGCGGACGGCGCCGGCGCGGACAGGGCGGCCCGGCTATCACCCATCGGTCCTGTTAAAGCTGTTCATCTACGGCTATCTGAACCGCGTGCCCTCCAGCCGCGCGCTTGAACGGGAGGCTGGTCGCAATGTCGAGGTGATGTGGCTGACCGGGCGGCTCGCGCCCGACCATAAGACAATCGCTGATTTTCGCCGCGATAACGGCCCCGCTATTCGGCGAACCTGTGCGCAGTTCGTCGAACTCTGTCGCCGGATTGGGGTGTTAAAGGGGGATTGTGTCGCCATCGACGGCTCCAAGTTCAAGGCGGACAACAATCGAGACAAGAACTTCACCAAAGGCAAGATCAAAAGCCGCACGGCCCATCTGGTCGCGAGTATTCAGCGCTACCTTGATGAAATGGTCCGGATCGACCGTCAGGAAGAGGGTGAGGCCCGAGTCGAGAAGATCGCCAACCTGGCGCAACGCTGCGAGCGCATCCGGCAGGAGATCGCGCGCTTGGTGGACATGGGTGAGGCGCTCAGGCCGAGCCCGGACAGTCAGATCTCCCTGACTGATCCGGATGCCCGCTCCATGGCCACCAGCGCCAAAGGCAGCGGATTTGTGGGCTACAACGCCCAGTCCGCAGTGGATACCGAGACCCATCTGATCGTCACGCATGACGTCATCAACGTCGGGCACGACCGTGAACAGCTGTCGCCGATGGCCAAATCGGCGAAGGCCGCTCTGGGACGCGGCGAAATGAGCGCGGTCGCTGACAAGGGCTATTTCAGCGGTCGGGAAATCCTGGCCTGTCACCAGGATGGGATCACCACAACCCTCCCCCGGCCCGAGACATCCGGCAACCGCAAGAAGGGCCGGTATGTGAAGGCAAACTTTGCCTACGACGCGGGCGAAGATGTGTATCTTTGCCCAGCAGGTGAGACGCTGACATACCGCTACACGACCGAGGAAAGCGGCTTGTCGGTACGGCGATACTGGACCAATGCCTGTCTGAGTTGTCCGGCCAAAGCGCGCTGCACAACCGGCAGAGAACGGCGGATCTCCAGGTGGGAACACGAGCATCTGGTGGACCAGATGTGCGACCGATTGAGCCGCGACCCGGCCTTGATGGGTCTCCGTCGCTCGACCGTCGAACACCCGTTCGGCACGATCAAAGCCTGGATGGGAGCGACGCACTTCCGGATGCGAACGCTCAAGAACGTCCGCACCGAGATGGCATTCCATGTCCTCGCCTATAACATCAAACGGATGATCGCCCTGATCGGGGTACGTGGGCTTCTGACAGCCATTCCGACCTAAACTGGGGCGAACCGTTCAGATTGTACGGCGGGAAACGCTGTGAGAGCTCAGTTTCCACCCTCCCTCCGGCGCAATAAGCCCCAAAATGGTCTAGAAACCGAAAACCCTAAAGAACCCCGCAGAAAACCGTAAAAACCACGAAACCAAAAGAGTTTCCACACAGCCTCAGCCTGAACCGGACGTAACCGCGAAAACTGTGTCTGAATGCTTCATCAATGCGATCAGGTTTTCGCCTGTTGGTCCGTATGAGCCAGATATCCAGTTCTTAGCCGTTCGTTCACTTGCCCCAGTCCACCGCATCGTTGATTTTGTAGCTCGCCCTGCCCCACCCAGTTCTTGAGAAAGAGCGTCGCTGATCGCCTCCCTGTAGTCTGACGCCGATACGCGCTCGTCGCACTTTCGATAAAACCTGTTGCCCTTTTTATGAAACATGTTTCCGGCCCTCTCCCTTTAGGATTGAGAAAGGAATCGCAGAGTTCCCGTACAGGTTTGCAAATTTGAGTGGTGGGAGCCGCAGCATTGAGTTGGCCGAAGAACAAGACAGACAGGGAAAACCGCCGGAACGCCGCACAGTACGTTCGCATGTCGACAGAGCATCAGCGCTACTCGACCGAAAACCAGGCCGATGCCATCCAGCGCTATGCCGATGAACGCGGCTACAAAATTATCCGAACCTATTCTGATGCAGGCAAAAGCGGATTGAGAATTCAAGGCCGCGCGGGTCTATCGCAATTGATCGACGACATCGAAACTGGTCAGACCGAATTCGGAACTGTTCTCGTTTACGATGTCAGCCGTTGGGGGCGCTTCCAGGACGCGGATGAAAGCGCCTACTACGAGTATATCTGCAAACGGGCTGGCATTTCGGTCGAATACTGCGCTGAACAGTTCGAAAACGATGGCAGCCCAATGTCCACCGTCGTCAAAGGTTTAAAGCGGGCAATGGCTGGCGAATACAGTCGTGAGCTTTCGCAAAAGGTCTTTGCGGGGCAGCAGCGGCTGATCGAGTTGGGCTATCGACAAGGCGGCGCAGCCGGGTTCGGGTTGCGGCGGATGCTGATTGATGAAGCCGGACGTACCAAGGGCATTCTTTCACGAGGTGAACACAAGAGTATTCAGACCGACCGGGTAACACTTGTTCCGGGTCCCGCTGATGAAATCGCAATATTAAACCAGATCTTCTTGAGGTTTGTGAATGATGGTTGGTCTGAAGCTGAGATTGCGTCAGACCTGAACCAGCGCGGAATTCGAACCGATCTGGATCGGGATTGGTCACCGGCGGTTGTGCGTCAAATTCTGACCAACGAAAAATACATCGGGAACAATCTCTGGAACCGCCACTCTTTCAAACTCAAGAAACGCCATGTCCAGAACGATCCGGAAAACTGGGTCCGCGCTGTTGGTGCCTTTGAAGCAATTGTTGACGCCAACCTGTTCAACGCTGCCGGAGCAATCATTGCAGCTCGTTCACATGTATTGTCCGACGATGAAATGCTGGATCGGCTAAAGGAGGTACTGGAAGAAAACGGCTACCTCTCGGGCTTTGTCATCAATGAAGCACCAAAGCTTCCATCAAGCAGTGCCTACCAGAACAGATTTGGTAGCCTGTTGCGTGCTTACAGCCTCGTCGGCTTCAAGCCTGACAGAGATTACCGTTACATTGAGATCAACAGACGATTGCGCAGCCTGCATTTCGACATCATCCGGGACATCATCGCCGGAGTCGAAGCCGTTGGCGGAGATGCCGCCCGTGACCCCAATACAGATACCCTCATCATCAATGACGAGTTCACCGTTTCAATTGTCATTGCGCGCTGTCTTCAGACAGGCGCAGGTGCGTATCGCTGGAACATTCGTTTGAACACCGGTCAGCTCCCCGACATGTCCATCGTCGTCAGGATGGGGCAGTCAAACAGAACGCCGCTCGACTACTATTTGCTGCCTACCTTTGACATGACCAAATCAAAGCTGCGCTTGGCGGAAAACAACGGTTTGTCCCTTGATGCATTCCGCTTCGATAATCTGGCGCATTTCTTCGACATGGCCGCACGTACGCCAATACTGGAGGCAGCGTGATGGACCATGCGCCGGTCGGACACACTGTTCTTGTTCCTGTCGATGCTATTACCGTCGTTAACCCAAGGCTCAGGAACAAAAAGGTTTTCGACGAGATTACCGCGAACATCGCGGAGCTTGGGTTGAAAAGACCCATAACGGTTGCTGCGCGTGAGACTGAGGACGGAAGTGAGCCAGCATACGAATTGGTCTGCGGTCAGGGCCGTCTTGAGGCATTCAAGGTTCTTGGCCAATCTGAAATACCGGCGATCGTCATAGATGCCAGCAGCGAAGATTGCCTTGTTATGAGCCTGGTGGAAAACCTGGCGCGCAGGCACCACCATTCGCTGGACTTGCTCAGAGACATTGGTCGCCTCAAAGAAAGGGGTTACTCTGAAACTGAAATCGCCGCCAAGACTCAGCTGTCCAAGAAGTATGTCCACGGCGTCATCAAACTTCTGGAAAGTCACGAACACCGCCTTCTGCGTGCAGTGGAGAGCGGAAAGATTCCGGTCAGTGTTGCCGTTGACATTGCGGACGCGGATGACGTCGGCGTGCAACGTGTTCTGAGGCAAGCTTATGAGAAAAAGCTTCTGCGCGGCGGCAGACTCCTGGCGGCCAAGCGTCTTGTTGAGGCGCGCCAGAAGCATGGCAAGGGCCGCGCGCCCACTGGCGAACGACCGCGTAAAAGCCTGTCGGTCGAAAGCCTGCTCAAGACTTATGAAAACGATGTCGAGAAAAAGAAGGTGTTGCTGAGAAAAGCAAGCGCAACGCGCAGCGAACTGCTCTTTCTGACACAAGCGCTCAAGACCCTGATGACTGACGAAAACTTCGTCACTTTGCTTCGCGCCGAAGGGCTAACCAATCTGCCAAAGCAGGTTGCAGACCGGTTGGCGCAATCCGAGGAGGTGTCCGCATGACGGTAACCAGGAAAGAACGGACGGTTGTAGCTGCTTTTGAACAGGAGCTGGTGACACTCTCATTCGAGAACATCGCGCCGCTCTATGTGCTCACGCCGCAAAAGAAGGCCAGCATCAAATTCAAACAGATCGCCGCATCAGTTCAGGAAATTGGCCTTGTTGAACCTATTGTTGTGTCCCGCGACCCATACAACGCTGGTCAATACTCTCTGCTTGATGGGCATCTGCGCCTTGAGGTTTTGAAAGACCAGGGTCAGACACATGCGCGATGTCTTGTTTCCACGGACGATGAAGCATTCACCTACAACAAACGCATCTCTCGTCTCGCGACCATTCAAGAGCACAAGATGATCCTGAGAGCCCTCTCTCTTGGCGTGCCGGAAGCCCGTCTGGCGAGCGCGCTCAATGTCAACATCAAGACCCTGAAACAGAAACGCCAGCTTCTGGATGGTATCTGCGATGAGGCGGCGGAACTGCTGAAAGACAAACAGGTGACTTTGACCGGGTTTCAGATTCTGAAAAAGATGAAGCCAATCCGCCAGATTGAAGCGGCGCAACTGATGGTCGCCATGAACAAGTTCACGATCAACTATGCCCGATCGCTTCTGGCCGCGACACCCGAGCGCCAGTTGGTGTCAGCGGCAACGCCGAAAAAGATCAAAGGCATTTCGCGCGAACAGCTGGCGCTGATGGAGCGCGAGTCTGCCAATCTGGAACGCGAGGTCCGCCTTGTCGAAGACAGCTATGGCGCGGATCATCTCGATCTGGTCCTGACACGCGGGTTCATCGCGAAACTGATGCGCAGCGAGCAGATCACACGCTACCTGTCGCTGCACCATGACGCATTCTTACCCGCGTTTGAAAAGATCACCGAGAACGAGGCCTTCACTTCATGATCTCTCGCGGCTGATTGAAACGGTTATTGGGGACCCGGACCCATCAAGCGCGGGGACCGCAGGAGACGCCGCACGGTGGGGCGGATCAAGCGCGGCGATGGGGAGGACGGCGACCCCGTCGGAGCCCATCATGCCGGGCCAGACGTCCGGCAGGTTTCTCGATGGTCTGCGCGTGTTTCCCAATACAGAGGCACGCGCAGACAACTTTTGGCTGAGATGCATCTTCATAACAAACCGCGAACGTCGTTGAAGCGGTTTTATGTGAAGCGATCTCTGGTTGAGTAATGGCCCTTCAGTGGAACGAGTACAAAAGGCAGCCTCGCGGACTCTGCCGACATTGATGTTTTGGAATGTTGCTAACGCAGCATTTGCTCGCAGGTGCAGCGTGTTTTTTGCCGTGAAGCAGCATGTATCGCCGTAACGGCCATTGAAAGTCAGTCTGAGCACCCAGATTCAATCCATCCCATCCGCGACCGATTTAGCATCGCGCAGCAAGATTAGTGTGGCTTTGCATACAGGGCGATATAGTCGGCTATCGCAACCCGGCACCCATGTTGCCAAATTGTGGTTAGCCAAGCGACAAAAGCTTCTGCAAACTGCGTATCGCAACCTAAGTCACCAAAATACTGACTTTGTTCGATCCACAATATTGGATCGGCCCTGGAAGCCAGAGCTGTTTTTTGCAGATGTCCCCAATGGGGGTCGTTTGGGGCGATTTCCGAGCCGTCTTCACGGACGCCTGCGCACATCCGACACCAGAATGCTTGGGCCAGCGCCAAACCGCTCAGCGAACAGCCTGATGCAAGGGCATCGCGCAACGACGGCAACAAGAAACCTGGATGTCGTGAAGAGCCATCAAATGCCACTCGTCGCGTTGTGTCGTGGATGGTGGTGTTCGCAAATCGCTTTTCAACCAACTCAAGATATTCAGTTGCCGTGGTGCCTGGAACAGCTTCGACATAGGGCAAGATCTCTTCTGTCTGAACTTTTCTGAAAAACGCTACGATGTCCGGGTCTTGCATGCAGTCTGAAATCGTGGGGACATTCAGAATTTCCCCGACATTTGCCAGCAGTTGGTGGCCTCCGTTCAGAATGCGCAGTTTCATCGTCTCATAGCTGTGAACATCGTGGGTCAGCGTTACCCCTACCTGTTCGAGTGGCGGTCGCCCCGCACGGAAATCATCCTCGATTACCCATTGACGAAAATTCTCATGCGAAACCGGAGCGCGATCGTCGACACCAAGCGCGCGGCATTGCGAAACGACTTGCTCGGTCGTTGCGGGCACGATGCAATCCACCATCGAGTTCGGAAATGCACCATTTTGGTCGATCCAGTCGGCCAGTTTCGGGTCAGACAAACGCGCCAAACCAACAATGCAGGTTCTTAGTATTGCGCCGTTGCCCTGAAGATTATCGCAGCTGAGTGCGGTAAAAGGTTCCAATCCATTTTTATATCGTTGCCTATATGCCTTGATCATCGCACCGAAAGCTGTACGCGGCTGGTCCGGGTTCTCGGCGTCGTGCCGAATATCCGCGTGATCCACGTTGAACAAGCCGGTGTTAGCATCCAGAAAATACCCGCCTTCGGTTACAGTCAGCGACACAATTCGAATGGCAGGGTCGGCCATTGCCCGGATAAGCGCGACGTTGTCATCTTCGATCGGCAGGTAGTCGATCATCGGACCGATTACCTCGGCGGACATTCCTTTTGGGTCCAGTTCTATCAGCGTTGTCAGGCAGTCTTGCTCCAGCAGTCGCTCTCGCATTTCGGTGTCATAGCGTCGCACACCGGCCCCAATGATCGCCCAGTCATTGGCCAGACCCCGCTGCATTAGTCGGTGGATATACCAAGCCTGATGCGCGCGATGGAAATTGCCTAGCCCAATATGGACGATACCTGGTGTCAGGTGCGAACGCTCATACACCGGGGTACTCACGGCCGGTGGCAGCTCTGAAAGGCTGTCTTGCTTTAGCCGTGTCGGAAGTTTTGCATTCGCCACAGGGTCCATCAGCTCATCCAGTTTCCGCCGTCGACATTGTAGGTTTGTGCGAGGATATACCTGGCATCGTCAGATGCGAGAAATACTGCCATTCCGGTCAAATCTTCGGCGCTGCCCATCCGGCCGTAGGGGACGGCCGCAGCCACTTCGCGTTTCTTCTGGCCCAACGGTTTGCCTTCGTGCTTTGCGAAAAACGCATCAACACCATCCCAATGCTCGCCGTCGACAACACCCGGAGCAATTGCGTTTACGTTGATCCCATGTGCGATCAGGTTCAACCCCGCCGACTGGGTCAACGATATGATCGCTGCCTTACTGGCGCAGTAGACCGCGACCAGAGGTTCACCGCGACGCCCGGCCTGCGAAGCCATGTTGATGATCCTGCCTTTGACCCCGTGTTCGATCATGTGGCGGGCGACGGCCTGCAATGTGAACAGAGTGCCGGCAACGTTGATGTCAAACACCCGATTATAATCTGCGCGCTCAATCTCAACGATTGGAGCGGCGGTGAAAATGGCCGCGTTGTTGATCAGAATGTCGATGGGGCCGAAATGTGCAACCGTGCGTGCGACCGCCTCATCAATGCTGTGTTGGCGGGTCACGTCCATTTCGACGGCCAGCGCAGCGTCACCGAACTGGGAAGCTGCATCCTTGGCGCGTGGGAAGTCGATATCGGCAATCACGACCCGCGCGCCTTCGGCCACATAGGCTTTTGCAAAGGCCAGTCCAATGCCTCGTGCGGCCCCCGTGATCAGGGCGGTCTTGCCTGCCAGCCGGTTCATTCGATCCGCAGTCCCTGCGCGTCAAACCGATGAATGACGTCTTTGCGCGGCGTCAGATGGATGCGATCACCATGCCGGAAACTAACTTCGCCATCGGCGCGCACTGTGATGGTGTCAGCCAGGCCCGTCTCGTGAACATGAAAGAACGTATCGGACCCGAGGTGTTCCGAGACGCTTACAACCCCGGACCAGTCGCCGTCGGTTTCCGATACGGCAATATGTTCCGGGCGAATGCCGATGATGTGGGCACTGTGTTTGGCTGCCTCTGGCCCTTCGATGAAGTTCATCTTGGGTGAGCCGATGAAGCCCGCGACAAACTGGTTGCGTGGCGTGCGATACAACTCCAGCGGGGTGCCCACCTGTTCGATCACTCCGGCCTGAAGCACGACGATCTTGTCGGCCATGGTCATGGCTTCGACCTGATCGTGAGTCACATAGATCATCGTGGTCGCCAGGCGTTCATGCAGTTCGCTGATCTCCAGCCGCATTCCGACCCTCAGGGCGGCGTCTAGGTTCGAAAGAGGTTCATCGAACAGGAATGCAGCGGGTTCCCGGACGATGGCACGCCCGATGGCGACCCTTTGGCGTTGACCACCGGACAACTGACCGGGTCGGCGGTCAAGGTAATCGGCAAGGTTCAGAACGCTGGCTGCGCCCTCAACGCGCCGGTCGATCTCGGCCTGATCCAGTTTCGCCATACGCAAAGGAAAGGCGATGTTCTTGCGCACCGACATATGCGGGTACAGCGCGTAAGACTGGAACACCATCGCTAGCCCACGTTTGGCGGGCGGAACATCGGTGGCAACCGAGCCGTCGATTTCGATATGGCCGCTGGTGATATCCTCCAACCCCGCGATCAAGCGCAGCAGCGTGGACTTGCCACAGCCCGAGGGGCCAACAAAGACGGTGAATTCACCATCTTGAATGGTCAGGTCCAGCGGGGGGATGACCTGCACGTCGCCGAAGCTTTTGGTCACGGACTTGAGTTGAATACGTCCCATGAGGAGTGCTCCTTATTTCACAGCGCCGAAGGTCAGGCCGCGGACAAGTTGTTTCTGGCTGAACCAGCCAAGGATCAGGATGGGTGCAATCGCCATGGTCGAAGCCGCACTGAGTTTGGCAAAGAACAAGCCCTCGGGGCTGGAATAGCTGGCGATGAATGCGGTTAACGGAGCCGCGTCAACGGCGGTCAGGTTTAGAGTCCAAAACGCCTCATTCCACGCCAAAATAAAATTCAGCAGCACGGTCGACGCGATGCCGGGGATGGCCATTGGCGTTAAAACATATAGGATTTCCTCTTTCAGAGTCGCGCCGTCCATACGAGCGGCTTCCAGTATTTCCCCCGGAATCTCGCGGAAATAGGTGTAGAGCATCCAGACAATGATCGGCAGGTTGATCAGCATCAGCACGACGACCAGCCCACCGCGTGTGTCCAGCAGACCCAAACGGATGAACAGCAGATAGATCGGATACAGCACGCCGACTGCCGGCAGCATCTTAGTTGACAACATCCACAGCAGGATATCCTTGGTCCGCTTGGATGGCACAAAGGCCATCGCCCATGCTGCAGGCACCGCGATGATCACGCCCAGAACGGTCGATCCGCCTGCAATAATCACCGAGTTCCAAAGGAATCGCATGTAGTCCGAGCGTTCCTGCACGATGGCATAGTTCTCAAGCGTCCAGTCGAAGTTCAGGAACAAAGGGGGGCTGGCAATTGCCTGCGCCTCGGTCTTGAAACTGGTCAGGATGGTCCAGAGGATTGGGAAAAAGATCAGCAGACCAACAGCCCATGCAAGGACAGTGTTCAACGATTTGCGGCGTGTTGTGACGGTGCGGGCCATGATGTTATCTCCTCACGCGTCCAGGTTCTTGCCGACGATGCGCATCAGGAAGATCGCAACGATATTGGCAAGGATGATGGCGTAGACACCTCCGGCAGATCCAAGGCCAACATTCTGGCTTTCCAGCACGCGCTGGAAGATCAGGTAGGTGAGTGTGCGGGTGCCGAATGCGCCTCCGGTGGTTACGAAGATCTCGGCGAAGATCGACAAAAGGAAGATCGTCTGAATCAGGATCACGATGGTGATCGCGCGGCCCAAGTGCGGCAGGATGATATGATAAAAGCGTTTCAGCGGTGGTGCACCATCCATCTCAGCCGCTTCCAGCTGTTCGCTGTCCAGCGATTGGATCGCGGTCAGCAGGATCAGCGTTGCAAAGGGCAGCCATTGCCATGACACAATCATGATGATCGAGGTCATCGACGCCTCGGACAGCCATGAGATCGGCTCGGCCCCGAAAAAGCGCCATAGATGCGCCAGCAGGCCGTTGACCGGGTCCATGAACATGTTCTTCCAGACCAGCGCAGATACGGTTGGCATCACGAAGAACGGCGCGATCACCAGAATGCGGACAACACCTTGCCCCCACATCGGCTGGTCCAGCAGCATCGCCAGAAGAATACCCAGCACCACCGTGATCACCAGTACACCACCTACGATCACCAGTGTTGCTTGGACGGCTGGCCAGAATGAACTGGAGGATACGAACCGGACATAGTTGTCGAACCCGACCCAGCCCAGATCACCTCCGCGCAGCGGCAGGTATTTCTTGAAGGAAAAATACAGCGTCATCGTCAGCGGCACGAGCATCCAGCCAAGCAGCAGGACCACTGCAGGTGCCATCATCAGGCGAGCAACGGATCGGGAATGTTGAGTAGCCATTACGCAAACCCTCTCTGTTCAGGCATAACTCAGCCTGCGAGAAAAACGCGAGTTGTGGAAGGGTGGAGCGGGGGGCAAATCTTTACCCACCCGCCGGGGAGGGATACCTCAGTAGCCTGCGGCTTCCATTTCTTCTGTGGTGAAAGCTTGCGCTTTCTCAAGCGCTTCTTCTACCGTTTGCTGTCCGGCGTAAACTGCCGAGAACTCCTGGCTCACCTGTGTGGCAATGCCTGCAAATTCCGGGATCGCTGCGAACTGGATGCCAACATAAGGCACAGGTTTCACAGTCGGATTGTTCGGATCAGCCGACAGGATCGACTCCAGCGTCATTTTGGCGAACGGAACCTCTTGGTAGTTGGGGTTCTCATACAGCGAAGTGCGTGCTCCCGGTGGGACATTGGCCCAGCCCTCACTTTCGGCGACCAATTCGATATAGTCCTTGGACGTTGCCCATTCGATAAACTGCTTGGCTGCGTCCGCTTGCTCGGTTCCCGCTGGAATGGCAAGCGCCCAAGCCCAAAGCCAGTTGGAACGTTTGTCGACACCTTCCGAGTTCGGGGCTAGCGCAAAACCAACCTTGTCCGCAACGGTCGAGTCATCAGGATTGGTCACAAACGATGCAGCAACCGTTGCATCGATCCACATACCGCATTTGCCTTGTTGGAACAGCGACAGATTCTCGTTGAATCCGTTGGTGGCATAACCTGCCGGGCCGGATTCATTCATCATGTCGACGAAGAAGGTCAGCGCTTCATTCCATTCGGGCTGATCGAACTGGGGCTTCCAGTCTTCGTCGAACCAGCGTGCACCAAACGAGTTTCCGGTCACGGTGATGAAAGCGCCGCCTTCACCCCAGCCAGCTTTGCCGCGTAGGCAGATGCCATTGATGTCGTTTTCGCGATCCGTCATTGCGGCCGCTGCTTCGCGGATAAATTGCCAGGTCGGTGCGTCAGGCATTTCAAGACCGGCCTTTTCCATCAGGTCGGTGCGGTACATCACCATCGAGCTTTCGCCATAGAATGGTGCCGCATATAGCGTGCCGTCATTGCTCAGGCCGTTGCGCATTGCGGGCAGGATGTCATCAACGTCGTACTCTGCCGACAAACCATCCAGCGGCACCAGCCAACCATTTGCACCCCAGATCGGCGTCTCATACATGCCGATGGTCATGATATCGAACTGGCCGCCCTTGGTGGTGATGTCGGTGGTCACGCGCTGACGCAGCACATTTTCTTCCAGCGTCACCCATTCCACATCGATGCCGGTCGCTTCGGTGAATTTGTCGGTATAGCCCTGCATCCGGATCATGTCGCCGTTGTTCACGGTCGCGATTGTAATGGATTGCGCATGGGCCGCTGCCGTGGCGACGAAAGTCATAGCAGTCGCCGCACGAAGTGCGTTTCTCAAATACATCCCTGTCCTCCCTGAGCTTGGATGTCGTGCAGAGAAGGTAGGGTATAACTTGTCGCGCCGTCAATAAAAACTTTACGCGCGTTAAGACATAGAACTACGCAGAGTCTCTCAAAACAAGTCGCGCGGGAAACAGTGTTTCGGTTCGGGAGTTTAATTTCCCTTCATTTTCAATGAGCTCAAAAAGAGTTTCGACACTTCGCCCAGCGACATTGTCGTAGTCATGCGCAGCTGTTGTCAGAGACGGGCATGTGAATTTTGCGAACGGATGATCATCATTTGAAGCGACGCGCAGAGTGCATTCGTCTGTCCGGCCGACCCGAATCCCCAGTTCGAAACAGGCTGCAAGAAAGCCGATCGCCAACCGATCATTGCTGCACAGAACGGAATCCGTCTTCAAACCACGTTCTTCCAGAACCTTCATAGCGCCTCGGTGTCCGATTTCTTCAAAAGCCCATCCTTTGCCATCGACTTTGATGATATGCGGCTCGAAACCAAGGCGTTCCATCACAGCGACATAGGCCTTTCTCCGTCTATTTGCGTTCGGGTTTGCTGGCGTGCGCATTTCGAAAAAGGACGGAGGCTCGCCCGTTCGGGTCATGTACTCGACGGTCTGCGAAACGAAGCTGAAATTGTCCGAACCAACAAACGCTGCTCCGAGGCCATCGAGGTTACTGTCAAATAATACAGTCGGCACATCAGCACAGAATTTTTCGATCGCTGCACGGTCTGAAATCCGTCCCAACGGCGCCAACAAAACCCCGGCGGGCTTCATGGATTGCAACCCATCCAATATGTCATTTTCCAGCTTTTGCTCGCCATGCGAACTGAACAAAAAAGGCCGGTACCCCGCTGCGATACAACTTTGTTCCAGATACCGCGCGATTTCAGCAAAGAACGGATCGGCCAGATAGGGCACGACGATACCGATATTCTTGGTCAACTTCCGGTTCTGGTTCACAGCATAGATATTCGGACGATAATCAAACCGCTCAAGCGCCTCTTCAATACGAGCCCTTGTCGTCGGACGAACGCTGTCGGGGTCGTGGAAGTACTTGGACACCGTTGGCCGCGAGATCCCGCTGAGGGCTGCAAATTCTTCCATATTCTTGATTTTTGTCATGCCAGTCTGCCTGCGGATCTCAGCCGCCTTGATCTTGTCTTACTTTTACATATTCTTTGCGCGCGCTAAAAATCAATAGCCGGATAAGTTCCCGGCGCTTGTTCAGGCAAGGGATTTCAATGTATCTGGGGATCGATATCGGTACGTCAGCGGTCAAGCTTGTCTGTGCGGATACTGACGGAATTCTTGCAGCGTCTTCAGTAGGGATCGAAACGTCATCGCCGCAGCCGGGTTGGTCAGAGCAGCACCCGGATATTTGGTGGCAGGCGACTTGCGATGCATTGAACCGGCTTGCTCGGCAAATCACACTGTCCGAGGTGAAAGCCATCGGCTTGTCAGGCCAAATGCATGGGGCTGTTTTGCTGGACCGTGATCTGCGCCCGATCCGCCCGGCGATCCTGTGGAATGACAGCAGATCGGTACATGAGTGCGATGAATTGCGCGTCGCCCAGCCGCAGATCGGTCAAATCTCTGGCGTCCTTCCCTTGCCGGGATTTACGGCGCCCAAGATTTCATGGCTCAAGAAACATGAACCGGCAGATTACGCCCGACTTGCTCATATTTTGCTGCCCAAAGACTATATCGGCCTGTGTCTGCACGGAGAGTTGGCAACCGACACGTCCGATGCCGCCGGGACAATGTGGCTCGATCAGGCTTCACGCAGCTGGCATGATGGTATTGCCGAAGCCACTGATGTGGTGCTTGACTGGTTGCCACAGATTTTTGATGGCCACGATCCCGTTGGGACTGTGACTGCGGAAGCCGCGAAAGAAACCGGTTTGAAACCAGGCGTTCCTGTCGTGGCCGGTGGCGGAGATGCTGCAACAGGGGCGGTGTCACTGGGTGCCACCGAACCGGGCCGCGGGTTCATTTCTCTGGGGACATCTGGCCAGCTGTTCGTGGCTGATCACAGGTACAAGCCCAATCCTGAACGCTATGTGCATGCTTTTGCGCACACACTTCCCGATCGTTGGTATCAAATGGCGGCGATGCTGAACGGTGCAAGGCCGATTTCATGGATTGGCGGTCAACTGGGTCTGTCGGCTGCCGAAGTTGTTGCGCTTGCGGAAACGGTCAATGGTGATCGCGTGCCGGTTTTCCTGCCGTATTTGACTGGTGAGCGCAGCCCCCTCGGTGATCCACATATTCGGGCCTGTTTCTTTGGTCTTGAGGATTCAACAACACGCGCGGACATCTGCCGTTCCGTAGTGGAGGCAATCGCGTTTTGCTTTGCCGATGCCACGCAGAGTTTCGGAGACACGATCGATGATTTACCGGAACTGGCGGCCATCGGAGGAGGCAGTCAATCGAACCTCTTGCTGGGCCTGATAGCAACGGTGACAGGGAAGCCAGTGATACGTTCAAAGGGATCGGATTCTGGCCCCGCCTATGGCGCGGCCCGGCTGGCAGCCTGTGGTGTAGGTGCTTTTGAGCTTGCCGATCTGGCGTTTCAGCCCGAAACAACGGACAGGTTCGAACCCGTTGATCCCAACGCACTGCACGACAGATTGGAACTGTTTCGCCGACTTTACAACGCGGTGAGCACAGTCGACTGATCTCGGCCCAATCGTTTGCTTTGGTCATATGGACCGTTTTTTTCATTTAGGATAGACATGCTTCACACTCGTTCGATCTGCCCACAGCCTTTGGATCTCAGGGCTCACTGCCGTCCAACGCCGCATTGAGCAGGTACGACCTCTCTGGTATGGCAAACCGCCGCACCGTTCGCCAAAGTGGCTCAGATGTCGATCCGTTCAGCAATGTTCAGAGCATGTTCCAACTCGACACCAAGATAGCGCGGTGCTATCGACTTTGGCCGCTTGTTACGCCGCATTGCCGAGCTCATGATGACGCACACGCGACAAAATCTATACTGCGAGCGCGCAGCGAGAATTTCGAATTCACAGGATGGGCTCCTTTGGAACCTTCACCGCACGCTGCACTAGGGTCCGGTTTTGATTTCTTGAAAAAAATTATAGCAGAAAGCCCCTGCACATCGTAGTTCGGGTGTTATATGCACCGGTCTCTCGTTGAACGCCCGATCTGCTGTCACATGCCTTCGATATTGGCATTTCAAACCTCGGCAAATTTCTTAACGATGTGCCTCAGCAAATTATTCCCCTCGGCCATGAGGTCGTGGCGATCTTCGTTCTTTTTCACCACAGCTGCCCATGCCATTTGATCTTGTATGAAATCGTCAACGATCGCTATGCGTTGTCCACGGCCCATTTCCTTGGTTTTGCTTTTTAACACCAAAAGTCTGTCAATATGCCCCACTAGGTCGGGTGCCAGGTCCTGATCTTTAATGAGATCATGCAGGTTCATCGGCGGTGGCGTGTCGGGTATCTGTCTGATCCACGAGATCGCCAAGGCGGGCCTCAGTATGTAGAAATACGTTTTGAAGCTTACCTCCTGGCTCTCACCAACATGCCTGTCCCACTGTTTCTGTGCCAGGTTGCGATAGTGGTGCAGACAGGCTTCGCCGAAGGTCGTCTTGGCTGCGAAGGCAATCAGCTTTTCACATAGCGCATCATTCCATCTGTACCTGATAGGACTGGATAACCATTCCAGCATCACAGGGTTAGGTTTGATCAACAAACCAAGCGCTTTACGAATATCCCACCCGTTGATGTCCCAATCGCCCTCTATGGGCAGTTCGACTACATCACGACCGGGCTCAATGCTCAGATACCAGTCTGGCCGATGTGCATAGTGTCCGTCGTCAGAGTTTTTGGAACCAGGAGCAGCGTAAACTAAGAGAGTGTTTGGCTCATCTGGTCGGTTTGATTATGCTGCGCGTTGGCTGTGATGCAAGCGTCGCGCTTCGAACGTCTTCTGTTTGATCCTTTTTCGTTGTTCCAGAATGGCTTGGTCACGCCCAAAGTAGACGTCGGCGGGTGTGACGTTGCTCAGGCTCTCGTGGTAGCGCTGGTGATTGTAGTGATCGACGAAGGCTTCGATTTGGGCTTCGAGATCGCCTGGTAGGAAGTAGTTTTCCAGCAAGATCCGGTTCTTCAAGGTTTGATGCCATCGTTCGATTTTACCTTGTGTCTGAGGGTGATATGGCGCACCGCGTGAGTGCTTCATGCCTTTGTCTCGCAGCCATTCAGCGAGGTCACCAGAGACATAGCTGGACCCATTATCGCTCAGCAGGCGCGGTTTGTGGACGACATGGACCTGATCACAGCCAGATGCCTGCAAGGCCAAATTGAGGGTGTCTGTCACATCCTCAGCCCGCATGTTCGTGCAGAGCTTCCACGAGATGATGTAGCGGCTGTAATCGTCCAGGATCGTGCTGAGATAAAACCAGCCCCACCCCAGAACCTTGAGATAGGTAAAGTCGGTCTGCCAAAGCTGGTTGATGGCCGTTGTCTTATGCTCGAACTCATTTGCGGCTTTCAGCACAATGAACGCAGGGCTGGTGATCAGGTCATGTGCCTTGAGCGTGCGATACACTGTGGATTCCGATACAAAGTACCGTTCTTGGTCTGTGAACGTCACCGCCAACTCGCGGGGTGACAGCTCTGTTTCCTTCAAGGCGAAGCTGACGACCTTGCGCTTCACCTCGTCAGGAACGCGGTTCCAGACATGCTTTGGCTTGGGAGACCGATCCTCAAGGCCAGCCTCTCCGCGCTGCAGGTATCGGTCGTACCATCGGTAGAATGTGGTGCGAGGGATACCCAGTTTGGCCAATGTACGACGTGCTGACAGATGGCTTTCTTCAATCAACCGAATGATCTCCAACTTCTCAGATGCAGAGTATCTCATTCGTGGTCGTCCCCATTGCCGGTCATGCTTTTTTTGAGCAAGCGCAGTTCGAGAGTTTGTTCCGCAACAACCTCTTTCAGATCGCGAGCTTCGCGCCGCAGGTCCTTGACCTCGTCGGTTGTCGCTGCACGTGCTGTGTCACCGGCAAGCCGCTTCTTCCCGGCTTCCATGAAGTCCTTCGACCATTTGTAGTAAACACCTTGGGAAATCCCCTCACGGCGGCACAGCTCTGCAATGCTGTCTTCTCCGCGAAGGCCATCCAGAACGATCCGGATCTTCTCTTCGGCTGAGTACTGTTTGCGTGTCGCCCGCTTGATGTCTTTGACGATCTTCTCGCCGGGGCTCCTATTTGTCTTTCTCATCGTCCACTCCTCAGTGGTTACGATGAGCCAAGAACACTCTCTTATCAAATACCGCTATTTCGACCCAAAGGCGCTGACGTCAGACAAATTGCAAAAGTTGAGTTAGCCATAGATTCACGGCTTAGGAAATGTCAAAATTAAATCAATTAATTAAGGGGTTTATCTAGGGTCAACTTACATTTCCCTCTGCTCAAACCTAGATAATTGCTGTTTGACATACATTTCAACCAGCATGCCAAATGCTGATCAAGAGGCAGCAACTTCGAGCGATTGGCACCTGCAAGAGCAGGCACAGCAACCGTGAGATGTAGTGCCAGTGTGTCCGTTTGTGGAGAACCATTTCACGAAGGATCTCCGTAGGGCTTACCTGCAAGTGTCGAGGGCAGACAGCCATACAATCCAGAAGCCATGTCGATGTAGTCAATCGAGGGAAAATGATCCAGATAGACCTCTCCATCGTAAGATAGAAGCTCTAAGTCAGATCGCATCTCATCGATGGCTATTTTGGCTCCATTGCTGATTATTGGCATTAAATTGAAGAACAGATTTGTTGGTTCGATACCCCGAGACTTGAAGTGATCGACAGTCTCGCGGACCTGTAAATAGTCCAAAATTTCAGAAGCCCGTTTCTTCGAAAGTCGGTTGTCCTTGTGTTCCAAAAACTCGACAAGATCCGGTAGATAGTGTGGCAGACTGCTTTGGCTTTCCGGCTGATAAGCTACGATCCAGTAACTTTGAGTACTGCTGATTTGCCCTCTGAAAGCCATGGAAACGAAACCGCGAATCCGTGATCCAAGATTGTGATGTCGCGCGTTTCGAATACCGATTAGGGTTCTAGCGCCAGGATGGTCCATCCAGTCGTATGTATCCCGCGTGTCTGACGTCAGCGCCTTTGGGTCGAAATAGCGGTATTTGATAAGAGAGTGTTCTTGGCTCATCGTAACCACTGAGGAGTGGACGATGAGAAAGACAAGTAAGAGCCCCGGCGAGAAGATCGTCAAAGACATCAAGCGGGCGACACGCAAACAGTACTCAGCCGAAGAGAAGATCCGGATCGTTCTGGATGGCCTTCGCGGAGAAGACAGCATTGCAGAGCTGTGCCGCCGTGAGGGGATTTCCCAAGGTGTTTACTACAAATGGTCGAAGGACTTCATGGAAGCCGGGAAGAAGCGGCTTGCCGGTGACACAGCACGTGCAGCGACAACCGACGAGGTCAAGGACCTGCGGCGCGAAGCTCGCGATCTGAAAGAGGTTGTTGCGGAACAAACTCTCGAACTGCGCTTGCTCAAAAAAAGCATGACCGGCAATGGGGACGACCACGAATGAGATACTCTGCATCTGAGAAGTTGGAGATCATTCGGTTGATTGAAGAAAGCCATCTGTCAGCACGTCGTAC
>DS999531.1:1416668-1529753 GCA_000158135.1 Rhodobacteraceae bacterium KLH11 | reverse complement strand
GGAACCGCGTTCCTGACGAGGTGAAGCGCAAGGTCGTCAGCTTCGCCTTGAAGGAAACAGAGCTGTCACCCCGCGAGTTGGCGGTGACGTTCACAGACCAAGAACGGTACTTTGTATCGGAATCCACAGTGTATCGCACGCTCAAGGCACATGACCTGATCACCAGCCCTGCGTTCATTGTGCTGAAAGCCGCAAATGAGTTCGAGCATAAGACAACGGCCATCAACCAGCTTTGGCAGACCGACTTTACCTATCTCAAGGTTCTGGGGTGGGGCTGGTTTTATCTCAGCACGATCCTGGACGATTACAGCCGCTACATCATCTCGTGGAAGCTCTGCACGAACATGCGGGCTGAGGATGTGACAGACACCCTCAATTTGGCCTTGCAGGCATCTGGCTGTGATCAGGTCCATGTCGTCCACAAACCGCGCCTGCTGAGCGATAATGGGTCCAGCTATGTCTCTGGTGACCTCGCTGAATGGCTGCGAGACAAAGGCATGAGGCACTCACGCGGTGCGCCATATCACCCTCAGACACAAGGTAAAATCGAACGATGGCATCAAACCTTGAAGAACCGGATCTTGCTGGAAAACTACTTCCTACCAGGCGATCTCGAAGCCCAAATCGAAGCCTTCGTCGATCACTACAATCACCAGCGCTACCACGAGAGCCTGAGCAACGTCACACCCGCCGACGTCTACTTTGGGCGTGACCAAGCCATTCTGGAACAACGAAAAAGGATCAAACAGAAGACGTTCGAAGCGCGACGCTTGCATCACAGCCAACGCGCAGCATAATCAAACCGACCAGATGAGCCAAACACTCTCTTAGTTTACGCTGCTCCTGGTTCCAAAAACTCTGACGACGGACAGTGGCCAGATTGAAGCCTTCAACCGTCAAAAGGTCCGAATTGCAAACGACTGCCTGTTCTATGTTTACGTTGTCGCCGACATTATTGGCGATCTTGAGGACCAACTTGGTGGTTGGACAACTACTGCTAACGGTGAAGGTCGAATTCGGAGCCTAGATAACGATTTCAAGGGTTCAACTATAGAAGTTATACAGTGGCAGGATTTGGTTAATGACGCATGGATGCGTAACGAAGCAACTATCCGTGCGGCAGGCTTGTCGCGGAATAAACCACTGCGGAGCCGAAAAAAATGACAAGTCCAGGGTCTTCCGAATTGGGGAGATGCATTTTTTGCCAGAAAACTTCTGGACCGTTCCGCAGTGTTGAGCACATCGTGCCTGAGTCCATGGGTAACATTTCGGGTCGGCGCGTCCTCCCCAAAGGCGCTGTTTGCGATCCTTGTAACAACTACTTTGCAAGCAAAGTCGAAGGACCTGTTTTAGGTCACATTTCCTTCCAAAACTTGCGTGCAAAATACATGGTGCCAACAAAGCGAGGAAAAACGCCGTTTGTGAAAGGGTTCGCACACAATACTGACATCGAAGTTGGAATGCGGCTCAACAAAAAGACCAATCGACTTGAATTTTTTGCCATCAAAGAGAGCCAAGCTGCTGAATTCGAACGCCTCAAAAGGCTGGATGCTATGTTCGTTCGTCAAAACCTTCTGGTGTTTCCAATGGAGGTTGATCCTCCCCAAAAGGAGATGTCTAGATTCTTGGCAAAAATGGCATTTGAAGCTTTATTTGAACGTTTTTGCAACACCGTCGGTGAGAAAGCAGCGTACAAAATCATTTCTGGCGAACATTACGACCGGGTTCGTGAATGGGCTCGATATGGCCACAATTTTGATGAATGGCCTTACCACTATCGAGCCTACTTCCCCGAAGAGACGTTGATGGAACATCCAGATACGGGAGAATGGGTGCAATTTGGATTTGGCTGCGATTTGCTGCTGACCAGCATACCTGAAACCTATTTTGTATTCTCGTACTATGGCCATGAGTTCGTGATTAATTTGGGTGGCCCGGCCATAAAAGGGTACCAACAGTGGTTAAGCGAGAACAACTACGTGAGTTTCCTTGTGGAAAAGAAAGGTAGCTTCGTCCAGTCCGTGACCGAGAACGGAGAGGAAAAGCACTTTCTCGTGCCACTCATCGTTTTACCTGACGCCTAGCCGCGACGAGTAACTGGAACTGATCGGATAATGAGAAATGAAAGCAAGGCCCGTGCTTGCTTCGTAGAAGTTAATTTAGATCGCCCTGTCGCAGCAATCTCTCCGCCGTATCTGCATCTGCTACCAAGATGAAGCGACCGGCCCATGCCTTGTCGGATTTAACAGGCGGTTGGGTCAATGTTGTGACGGAAAAGTCAAACATCTCTGGAGTTTTACATGATTTAAGTGGCGGACCGAGGAGGATTCGAACCCCCGACCCCTTGATTCGTAGTCAAGTACTCTATCCAGCTGAGCTATCGGTCCGCGTTGGTGAGGCGGTATTTAGACCTGAGGGTCAGGACGCGCAAGTCGATTCTTCGAAAAATCTTCAAAAAGTCATATCCCCGCGCGGGAGCTTTATTTCAAAGATGGTTCCCTCGGGGCCCGTCTCTTTCAGAAACAGGTCTCCACCATGGCCACGCACGAGCTCTTGTGAAATTGCCAGGCCAAGACCCGACCCGCCCTTTCGCACGCCACCCTGAAAGGGTGTAAACAAATTCTCACGCGCCTTGGGTGGCAAGCCCGGGCCGGTATCGCGAATTTCGATGCACCAGTCGGTATCCTGTTCACATGCCGCCACGGTTACACGGCCCGGTTTGCCCGCAGCCACCAGTGCCTGCCGGGCATTGCGCACGAGGTTCATGATAACTCGGAAAATCTGTTCCGGATCAGCACGGACCACGAGGTCTTGCGGCACGTCATTGGCAATCTCGATACAGGCCTCCGCAATAGCAAGCTGTTCGCTGGCGGCGACGTCAGCAGCAATATCATGCAACCGGACCATTGTAAGCGTCGGCGCAGGCTCTTCAGCACGGCCGAAGGCCAGTGTGCTTTCACACAGAGAAACAGCCCGCGTGATCGAGTTCACCAGTTTCGGGGCCATGCGGGCGACAAGCGGGTCGTTGCTGGATTCGATCCGGTCGGTGAACAGCTGTGCCGAGGTCAGGATATTGCGCAGGTCGTGGCTGACCTTGGCCACTGCCCCGCCCAGCTGCGCCAGACGTTCTCGCTGTTTCAGGGCCTGCGTCAGATCGGTTTGCAGCATCTGCAGGGCCTCTTCGGCCTCGCGCAGCTCGGTCACTTTGGAATTGGGCGAGATAATACGTCGTGCGTCTTCGGGGGCACCTGCATAGCGCTGCATATAGCCCACAACACTTTTGATCGGACGCACCAGCACCACGCGCACAGCAAGAAACAGGAATGAAGCGGTGATGATCGAGATCACAAAGGACAGGCCCAGAATGCGCAGCCCATAATCCGTCATCGCCATGCGCAGGGGGGTGCTGTCCATCGTGACTTCGATCAGCAGGCCTGCCTCTTTCACGGGCGCTCCGATCACACGGATGACTTCGTTCTCAGCGGTGAACAGCCGCAGGGTCGCGTCGCGGATCAGCACCCATGCGCTGGCGTCGCGCAAATCAAAGGTTTTGGCGATCTCATCCGGAATAGGCGAGGACAGCATAAGCTGACGCACCTCGTCGCGGCGCAGCACGACGTTATAGACGCCCGCATTGGCCAGCAGTTCCGCCTCAAGATCATCGGCCAGCATGTCATCGGCCAGCAACGCCAATGAGGCGATCTGGGCGCGTTCAAGCCGGTTCAGCAGGAAATCTTCGCGAAAGCGCGCTATCGAGGGCACAAAGATCAGCACTTCGGCCAGCATGACGAAGATTGTCGTCAAGATCAGGAAACGGCCCGACAGCGAGTTCAACTTGCGCTCCTCCTTCGGTCAGGGAATCCAGCGCTGGACGAACCTGACCACACGTTTAACCGTTTGATTCTCAAACAGCCTTGGTGAGAAATAAGCCCCTGCCACGCGTTTGTTAAGCTCTCCGATTGTCGGATAGGGCGAAACCATCGCGGCGATCTGACCCATCTTGAGATTATTGGCCAGCGCCAGCGACCATAAGTTGATCAACTCGCCGGCCTGATGGCCCACAATCGTCGCGCCGACGGGACGGCCTTTTACGACCATGACCTTGATGAAACCTTTGGTTTTTCGCTCGGAAATCGCACGATCATTGTGGTTATAGCCAAATCGAGCGACCTCAAGCGTATCGCCAAATTGCTCGTGGGCCTGTGCCTCGGTCAGACCAACCTGCGCCAGTTCCGGGTCGGTATAGGTCGCCCACGGGATGTGTGCAGTTTTGGCCTTGGACGGTAGGCTAAAAAGCGCTGATCTTATAATGATACCTGCATGATACCCTGCAACATGGGTGAATTGCAGCCCGCCTGCAACGTCACCGATGGCATAAACCTTGCGGTTTGTTGTGCGCAGCGAATCATCCACCTTGATACCGGTTCGCGTGCGCTCAATGCCGGCAGCTTCGAGTTTCAACTGATCAATATTGGCTTTGCGACCTACTGCCATCAACAGATGAGAACCCGCGTAGATTTCTCCGTTCTCGGTCGCCACCTCAACCGCGCCTGCCTTGCCGCGGATCTGGGCCACCATGGCGTCTTCCTGAATGGCAACCCCTTCAGCGCGCAGGCTGTCCAACACGATCGAAGCGGCCTCGGGATCGTCTTTACCCAATGCTTTCATGCCTTCGATCACGGTGACCTTGCAGCCCAGACGAATATGGGCCTGTGCCATCTCCATCCCGATCGGCCCTCCGCCAATGATCAGCAAATGCTCGGGTTTTTCGCGCAGATCAAAGATGGTTTCGTTGGTGTAGTAAGGCACCTGATCCAGCCCGGGCAGAGGCGGCACCAAGGGCGAGGACCCGGTGGCCACAACAACGCGGCGGGCCGAGATCAGATGATCGCCCGCCTGCACCTGCGTCGGAGAGACAAAGCTGCCATATTCGCGGATTACCTTGACGCCGAAACCTTCGAACCGCTCCTGACTGTCCATCGGTTCGATCTGGGCAATCACGTCATGCACGTGATCCTTCGCCGCGGCATAGTCGATCTGTGGCGCCACATCCGCGACCCCAAAAGCGGACGCATGCGCCTGTGAATGGGCAGTCTTGCCGCTGGCAATCAGGGCCTTGGACGGGATGCAGCCGAAATTCAGGCAATCGCCCCCCATCTTGTGGCCTTCCAACAGGATAACGTCTGCTCCCATCTGGCTGGCACCTGCCGCCACAGACAGCCCGCCCGACCCGGCGCCAATGACCAGGATATCGGTTTTCAACTCTTGCATGGATCAGGTGTCCTTTCGGCCACGGATGGATTTGATGACAATCGGCAGCGCGGCCAGAACGCTCAGACCGATGATGGGGCCAATGACAAACGGCTCCCACAAAAGCGAAACATCAGGCGTCTCGCCCCGGTCGAACACGCCGCCCAGCCCTACTCCGATCCAGGTGTAGACGATACCGCCCGGAATGATGCCCAGCGCCGTGGTGATCAGGAAGTTGCGAAATTTCACGCCAACCAGCGCTGGCACCAGATTCGCGACAAAGAATGGCACAACCGGCACGAGGCGCAGCAGGAACAGAACCGAAACCTCATTCTCGCGCAGACCTTCCTTGAGCTTCTTGACCGTCCCTTCCGAGGATTCGAGCTTGGCGGTCAGGGATTCGCCCAGCCCCCAGCGCGCGGCCAGAAAGATTGCCGAGGCCCCAATGGTCGCAGCAACCACATTGAAAACCGTCCCCGCGAACAGGCCAAACAGGAATCCGCCGGTCATCGAAGCAACGGCAGCACCGGGCAGTGAAAAGGCTACGATCACGATGTAGATGCCCACAAAAGCCAAAGCCATCGCCCCGTAGTTTGAATCGCGCCAGGCCAGCAGTGCCTCGCGATTGTCCCGCAGGGTCTCAAAGGACAGATAGTCGCCCAGCGCAAAGAAGCCGAATGCTGCAACAGCAAGGATCACCGCCAACGGGATATGGCGCGCAAACCCACTGCGCGGGATCTTGGTCGTTTCACTCATCTGATTCACAGGCTCTTGTTCACTCATCCTGCCCACAACATGCGCTGCTTGCACGCGCAGCAACAGGGGCCTCACGCTGCCTTGATGTTTGTGGCAAGGAAAGTGAGGGATTTGCGCACGGACCCCCGTTTTTGAAACCTTTTGCCGGGCGCGGGTTATAGAATTGTTGCAAAAGGTGCCGAAACCCCCACCTTGGGGTTTGACTTAGCCCCCATGACCCAGTAGAGGACGGGCTTCGAACATTAGGGTCAGGCGAATCCGCGCCGCACCCGACCGCTATAGATTGGAGACGGAGCGATGAAACGCACCTATCAGCCTTCGAACCTGGTTCGCAAACGCCGCCACGGTTTCCGCGCGCGCATGGCTACCAAAGCCGGCCGCAAAATCCTGAACGCGCGCCGCGCACGCGGTCGCAAGTCGCTGAGCGCGTAAACCGCTCGACCTGTCAGGTTATGAATATGACGCCGCCGGAGGCTCCTGAGGATGGTAATAACCAGCCGAGGGTCAAGCCTCCGGCGGCGTCCGTTTGCGCGCCCGCAACTTTGCGCGTTTTGCAAAACCGCTCAGACTTTTTGAAGGCTGCACGCGCAAAGCGGCAGGGCACAGCGTCAATGATGGTGCAGGCCCGCAAACGCGGCACAGACGAAATAGTTGGCATACGCGTCGGGTTTACCTGTTCCAAGAAAGTCGGCAATGCCGTCGCTCGCAACCGTGCCAAGCGCCGGTTGCGCGAGGCTGCGCGCACTGTTCTTTCCACTCAAGGGCGCGACGGTTGGGATTATGTGCTAATCGGCCGCGCCGAGGTCACGGCCACCCGGCCCTATGACGCATTGCTTGATGATCTGCGCTACGCTCTGCGCAAGCTTCACGACAACCGGAAATGAAGCTTCTGGCCAAACTCCTCGCTCTGCCCATCCGGGCCTACAGGCTGATCTTCAGCCCCTGGGTCGGATTTAATTGCCGGTATCAACCAACCTGTTCGGCTTACGCTCTGGAGGCTCTGGAAAAGCATGGCCCGATCAAGGGCACATGGCTGGCCGCGCGCCGGATCGGCAGGTGCCACCCCTGGGGCAGCGACGGCTATGACCCAGTTCCGGATGAGTGACACAGGACCTCCCCTTGCCCGGTTGATCCATCTGCTGTAGGGCCTGCGCATGTTCGACGATGCTGATGATATCCACCCGCTCTTTGCTGGCGCGCCCTCAACCACAGAGTTCAAGAAGCTGCGCAAGCGCATCGTGCGCCAGACCCGCGAAGCCATCGAGCAATATGGCATGGTCAACGCCAGTGCCCATGACAAGGACACCAAATCACCACGGTGGCTGGTCTGCCTGTCGGGCGGCAAGGACAGCTATACCTTGCTGGCCGTTTTGTATGAATTGAAATGGCGTGGCCTGCTGCCCGTCGATCTGCTGGCCTGCAATCTTGATCAGGGGCAGCCGGGCTTCCCGGCAACCGTCCTGCCCGAATTCCTGAAGCGTATGGGTGTACCCCATCGGATCGAGTATCAGGACACGTATTCGATTGTGATGGATAAGGTTCCTCAGGGCCGCACCTATTGTGCGCTGTGTTCGCGTTTGCGCCGCGGCAATCTGTACCGGATCGCCCGTGAAGAAGGGTGCTCGGCGATTGTGCTGGGCCATCACCGAGACGATATTCTTGAGACGTTTTTCATGAACCTGTTTCACGGTGGCAGGCTGGCGACCATGCCGCCGAAACTGGTGAATGAAGAAGGGGATCTGTTCGTCTATCGCCCGCTCGCGCATGTGGCCGAGGCGGATTGTGAGAAATTCGCAAACGCTATGCGCTACCCCATCATTCCCTGTGACCTGTGTGGCAGTCAGGACGGTTTGCAACGCCAACAGGTCAAGCAAATCCTGGACCAATGGGAAAAGAACAGCCCCGGCCGACGGCAAGTGATGTTCCGCGCGCTGAGTAACGCGCGCCCCTCGCATCTGCTGGATCCAAAACTGTTTGATTTTGCAGCGCTCACGACCGGACAGATTCAAAAAGACGAAAATCCGGACGAAATTCCTCGGCTGCGTTAATAACTGACTCAGACTGGTTTCCTACGGTTGGCCTGCGCAATCCTTGTCCAAGCCGAAAGCCGTCAGAACCGATGCGGAAATTCCTGTCTATTGACCGATGTCTCGATACCCTGCGAACGCTGCTTACCGGGCCGCAGGTCCTTGCCTTTCTACCGGCTGCCTGTCTGGCCGCATTTTGGTTGGGGGGTGAGCGCGCGCTTGTCATTACCGCGCTGGGTCTGCCGCTTGCTTTTGCCGCGACCGGCATCTGGGGCAGCCGCTCTTATACCGCGAACAGTGCAGGGATGCGCCCGAGCGGTGCAGTGACATATGATGTTTTCCTGTCCGAGATGCAGGGCCTGAACCAGATGGCCGAAAACGGCGGGGATAACGCGGCCTGTATCGCAGTTGCGCTGGATGATTATGCCGATCTTCAGGCTCTGCACGGACAGGCTGCAGCCAACCACGTCCGGCTGCAATTCACCGATCGTATTCTCGCTATCATCCGGAACAGTGATATCTTTTGCGAGATTGATCAGAACCGTTTCCTTGTCGGGTTGCACCCGTCACCGCACCTGGACCTTGAGGCCTGCATCCAGATGTCAGGCCGCCTGCAAAGCGCCGTTGAAGAGCCCGTTCTGCTGAACGGCGCCAGCGTTTATCTGTCCTGCTCAATCGGGTTCTGCCTGCACAGCGACCTGCATGAGGTTGAAGCCAAGGACTGGATTAGTGCTGCGACCGCAGCGCTTGCCGAAGCGCAAAGAAGCGGGCCCTCGACCATACGGGCCTACTCGACGGAAACCCGTCGGCGATCACTGGTCCGGGCCAACTTGCACAAAGAGTTCGAAGCGGCGCTGGACAGCGGTGAAATACAGCCCTGGTTTCAGCCTCAGGAATCAACGGATACGGGCAACATCACCGGTTTCGAGGCTTTGGCCCGGTGGGAACATCCGATCAAAGGCGTGCTGAGCCCGCAGGTATTCCTGCCTTTCGCCGAGCAGGCCGAACTGATGGAGCGGCTGGGTCAGGTTATACGTCATCACGCCTTCCAAGCCATGCGCGCCTGGGACCATGCAGGCTTTGCCATTCCCCGGATCGGGATCAATTTCTCATCTGATGAACTGCGCAACCCGGGCCTGATTGATCGGCTGAAATGGGAGCTGGACCAATTTGATCTGACCCCGAACAGGCTTGCGGTCGAAGTTCTGGAAACCGTGTTCTCTCGCGGACCTGATGATGTGATCACCCGGAACGTAACCGGGATGGCGGCGCTTGGCTGTTGCATTGATCTGGATGACTTTGGAACCGGTCACGCCTCGATCGCCTCGATCAAGCGATTTGATGTCTCGCGCATTAAAATCGACCGGACGTTTGTGGCCAAGGCGGATCAGGACCCCAATCAACAGCAGTTGGTCAGCGCCATTTTGACAATGGCCGAGCGGCTGAATCTTGAAACTCTGGCGGAAGGGATCGAAACCCCGGGTGAGCATGCGCTGATGGCACAGTTGGGCAGTGATCACGTTCAGGGCTTTGGGATTGCCAAGCCGATGCCATTCGAGCAAACGCTGGATTGGATCGCAGCGCATCGGGCCAAGATCAAGGGCACACCCCAAATCAGCCGCAAAATGAGTTGAAATCGATGAATTCCTTGCGCCAAATCCAGCGGCGCGACGATTTGAACGGCGATTCCGCTTGACCTTTTGGGCTGCACTCTGTTGAACCCACCGGGTGTGTTTCACTGCTTAAGGTGGCTGTCCCCGATGGACGATCAGAACAAAAATCTAATCCTCGCAACCGTGCTCAGCTTTCTGGTGATCATTGTCTGGTTCGTGCTGTTCCCGCCGCCGGAACCGACACCCGGTGAGGAGCAGGCCGAGATTGCTGTGTTGGAAGGCGATGAGGTGCAGACACCCAGTGCCTCTGGCACTGTCGGCGAAGTGACTGCCGCCACCGAAGAAGCGCTGCCGGAAGAACAGGCCCCCCGCGTGCAGATCGATACACCCCGCCTCAAGGGCAGCCTGTCCTTGTCAGGTGGCCGGATCGACGAGCTGTTCCTGAAAGACTACAAGGTCTCGATCGAGGAAGGGGCACCGATTGTCGAGCTGCTGGCGCCCGTCGGCACTGAATCGGCCTATTATGCCTTGTATGGCTGGGCTCCGGCTGCGGGGCTTGCAGGGGCGGACGTTCCTGGCCCGAACACAGTGTGGGCACTGGAACAAGGTGAAGTTCTGGGCGTGGACGCCCCGGTCACACTGGTTTGGGAAAACGGAAACGGGCTGACCTTCCGTCGTATGATCTCGGTTGATCAGGATTACATGTTCACGGTCACCCAATCGGTGGAAAACGGCACCCAATCCGAAGTGGGCATGGCCCCCTATGGCATTCTTGCGCGTCATGGAATTGGCGAAGATGGTGATCTGCCCGGCCTGAAAAACTTCTTCATCCTGCATGAAGGGGTGATTGGCATGTCGGACGGCACTTTGACCGAGGTTGACTATGGTGATGTGCGCGATTTTGACATCGACCCGATTGAGCGCGCGCAGGCCGAGGTTTATCAGGTCAATCAGGATGGCTGGATCGGCTTCACCGACCATTACTGGATGACCACGCTGATCCCCGAACCCGGCTCGGCCTTCAAGGCCGCTGCCAAATACGACTCGCGCAGAAAAATCTATCAGACCGAGACCGTGCTGCCGACCGTGACGGTTGCCCCCGGCGAAACCACCGAAGTGACAACACGTCTGTTTGCCGGAGCCAAGGAATGGGAAACCATCCGCGAGTATCAGGCCGAAGGCGTGCAGAAATTCATCGACAGCATCGATTGGGGCTGGTTCTTCTTTCTGACCAAGCCAATTTTCTGGCTGCTGCACAACATTAACGCCCTGATCGGCAATATGGGCTGGTCGATCATCGGCCTGACCTTGATCATCAAGGCGATCCTGTTCCCGCTGGCGTATAAATCCTATGTCTCG
Source organism: Rhodobacteraceae bacterium KLH11 (assembly GCA_000158135.1). Classification (GTDB taxonomy): domain Bacteria; phylum Pseudomonadota; class Alphaproteobacteria; order Rhodobacterales; family Rhodobacteraceae; genus Ruegeria. The sequence continues at coordinate 1,518,748 of DS999531.1, read as the reverse complement.
ATGGCGAAGATGAAGGAGTTGCAGCCGCAGATGGAGGCCCTGAAAGAGGCCGCAGGCGATGACCGCCAGAAGATGCAGCAAGGCATGATGGAGCTGTACAAGAAGGAAAAAGTGAACCCCGCTGCAGGCTGTTTACCAATCCTGATGCAGATTCCGATCTTCTTCTCGCTGTACAAAGTGATTTTTGTCACCATCGAACTGCGTCAGGCCCCGTGGTTTGGCCCGTTCCAGGACCTCAGCGCACCGGATCCGACCTCGATCATGAACCTGTTTGGCCTGTTGCCTTTCGCTGGCCCGCAGCCGGATACGTTCCTGGCACTGATCTTCATCGGCATCCTGCCGCTGCTGTTGGGCATCTCGATGTGGCTGCAGCAGAAATTGAACCCGGCACCAACCGATCCGACGCAAGCGATGATCTTTGCCTGGATGCCATGGGTGTTCATGTTCATGCTGGGCAGTTTCTCCAGCGGTCTGGTGGTCTACTGGATTGCAAACAACACGATCACGTTCACCCAGCAATATCTGATCATGCGCAGCCAGGGGTATAAGCCCGACGTGTTTGGCAACATCAAATCCGGCTTCAAGCGCACGCCTAAAACGGATGACAAATGAGCGGCGCGGTCACCAGCCTGTGGCGGCATCCGATCAAAAGCCACGGGCGTGAACGCCTTGATCAAATCACCATGACCCCCGGGCAGACCATGCCCGGGGATCGCGTTTGGGCTGTAGCCCATGAAGCCTCGAAAGCGGACGGATCGGAATGGGTGCCCTGCGCCAATTTCAGCCGCGGCGCGAAGGCTCCGCAGTTGATGGCGATCTCGGCGCAGTTGCAGGGCAATAGCGTCACGCTGCGCCATCCCGAGCGCCCTGATCTGAGCTTTGAGCCTGACACCCAGCAACAAGCGTTTCTGGATTGGGTCAGGCCCCTGATGCCCACAGATCGCGCGGCATCCGCCCGGATCATCCGCGTTCCGGGCCGGGGCATGACCGATAGCGATTTCCCATCCGTCAGCCTGTGCAACATGGCCACACACCGGGCCGTGGAACAGAAGCTGGGGCGCGACCTGTCCATCGCGCGCTGGCGCGGCAACATCTGGTTCGATGGTCTGCCCCTGTGGGAAGAGTTCGACTGGCTCGGCCGCGACATTCGCATCGGTGAGGCCGTCTTTCACGTCCGCGAGCGGATCACACGCTGCCTGGCGACAACGGCCAACCCGGACACGGGTGAGCGCGACGCCGATACCCTGGGCGCACTCAAAAACTGGGAACATCAGGATTTCGGTGTCTATGCCGAAGTGATTGAAGGCGGCACCATCCGGACCGGTGACAAGGTACAGGTGCTATGACCACCCTGCCCTTTCCATTAGCCGAAACGCCTGACGCGTTTGCAGCGGAAACCGGGCGTAAGCTGTTTGCCGGGCCGTCGGAATTCGTCAAAGGTGTTGTCGCCATGAACGGGTTGCCCGTACCTGACCGGTTAGAGGTTTGTTTTGCAGGGCGCTCGAATGTCGGGAAATCCAGCCTGATCAATGCTCTGACCGGCACGAAGGGGTTGGCACGCGCGTCCAACACGCCGGGCCGCACGCAAGAGATCAACTTTTTCACACAAGGCCCCGAACTCTATCTGGTTGACCTGCCGGGCTATGGCTATGCCAATGCACCTGTCAAAGTTGTGGAAAAATGGCAACGGCTGTTGAAACAGTATCTGAGCGGTCGCCAGACCCTGCGCCGCGCTTTTGTGCTGATCGACTCGCGCCATGGGGTGAAACCGGTCGATGCCGAGATCATGAAGCTGCTTGATACCAGTGCTGTTACCTTTCAATGCGTGCTGACCAAAGCTGATAAGGTAAAGGCGAAGGATCAGGAAAAAGTGTTGGATCAGGTACGCGCGTCTCTGGCCAAACACCCTGCAGCCTTCCCGGAAATTGTGCTGACCTCCTCTGAAAAAGGCGACGGTATCCCCACCCTGCGCTCGATCATCGCGCATCTGGAATAGCTTCGCCCTTGGCAGCACCCAGCAAAGGCCCTAACACGGAATGTCAAAGGGACTTAAGCCATGAAGACACGAGATATGAACCGCGACTGGATTGCCACTGCTGCCACATTGAACAGCGCTTTGCCGTATCTGCAACGCTATGACGGCGCGATTGTTGTTATCAAGCTGGGTGGTCACGCCATGGGCAGCGATGAGGCGATGGAAAGCTTCGCCCGCGACGTGGTTCTGATGCGGCAGGTCGGCGTGAACCCGGTGGTCGTGCATGGCGGTGGTCCGATGATCAACGCGATGCTGGCCAAGCTGGATATCCAGTCGGAATTCGTGAACGGCAAACGCATCACTGACAAAGCCACGGTCGAAGTGGTCGAGATGGTCTTGTCTGGCCTCGTGAACAAACGCATTGTGCAGGCCATCAACAGCCAGGGCGGCTCGGCCGTGGGGCTGTCGGGCAAGGATGCGAACCTGATGATCTGCGATCAGGCCGACGCTTCGCTGGGGTTTGTCGGATCGCCCTCGGCAATGAATCCCAAAGTCCTGCAAGACCTGTTCTCGCATGACGTGATCCCCGTGATCGCCCCCTTGGGCGCAGGGCGCGAAGGCGAGACCTTCAACGTCAATGGGGACACGGCGGCTGGCGCGATTGCTTCCGCCCTCAAGGCTGACCGGCTGTTGCTGCTGACCGATGTCTCGGGCGTCAAGAATGCAGCGGGCGACGTTGTGACCGAACTCAAGGCCAGCCAAATTCGCGAGATGACGATGGACGGCACCATTGCAGGCGGCATGATCCCAAAAACCGAAACCGCGCTGGACGCGTTACACAGCGGCGTGCGCGCTGTGGTGATCCTGGATGGGCGCGCGCCAAACGCAGTTCTGCTGGAACTGTTCACCGAACACGGTGCCGGATCACTGATCCGGCCCGACTGACCCCGTACCGGAGGGGATATGCCAACGCCACCCCCATCCTATAGCCAGGTTGAACAGGCCGCACACGCGGCCAGCCTGATCGTAATGGGGGCAACGCATCCACGCCAGAGCGGAGCCAAAGAGCTTGAAGCGGGAACGCTGATCCTGCTGGGCGCGGGGCCATTGTTTTGGAGCACGCTCAAATCTTCTCCGGAATGGCTGGATACGCACCCGGTTGATCGATGGTCATCACGGGTAATCGGGCAAATGGCGCAGGATATGGGGGCCAGAGCGTACTATCCATTCGGTGGCCCGCCTTACACGCCATTCATCGACTGGGCGCTGAAGTCCGGTCGCACGTTCAGCAGCCCTGTCGGGGCTTTGGTTCATGACACGGTGGGAATGATGATCTCATTCCGCGGGGCGCTGCATTTCGCAGAGGAATTCGCATTCCCCGACGTGCCGGATCGATCACCCTGCGTTGAATGCCCGGCGCCGTGCGCCGCAGCCTGCCCAGTCGAAGCACTGAACACGCACAGTTTTTATGACCTCGCAGCCTGCCACAACTATCTGGACACCGAAGACGGGCAGACCTGCCTGACGGGCGGATGCCTTGCACGCCTGTCATGCCCCCTGAGCGCCGGGGCCGCCCGGGACCCCGAACAATCCGCCCATCACATGAAGGCCTTTCACCCGTCATGAGCTTGACCCTGATCCTGACCCGTCACGCAAAATCCGGCTGGGATGATCCGTTGTTAACCGATCACGATCGGCCATTGAACAAGCGTGGTCGAAAATCGGCCCCCGCGATTGCGAACTGGTTGCGGGCGCATGATTGGCTGCCGGATGAAGTGCTGAGCTCTTCTTCAGCGCGCACGCGGGAAACATGGGATCGGATGGGGTTGCAGGCAGACAAGATCGGCTTTCACCGCAGCCTGTACCTGGCCGACCCTGAAGACATGTTAACCATTCTATCCAGCGCGACAGAGCCAACTGTGCTGATGCTGGGCCACAATCCGGGTATTGCCGAGTTCGCCAGTCGCATCGTGCGCACCCCTCCGCACTATCAGCGGTTCCATGACTACCCAACCTGCGCGACGACCGTGATACGGTTCCGGATCACGGATTGGGCCGAGATCGATTGGCACAGCGGCGAGGTGTTGGGTTTCACGATCCCGCGCGCATTGCTGGAATAGAAAAAGGCGAGGCCCAGCCCCGCCTTCTCATGTCTTTTGGCTTTGGGTCAGTGCCCCAGAATCTGGCTGAGGAACAGCTTGGTCCGTTCGCTTTGTGGGTTGTTGAAGAACTCTTCCGGTTCGTTCTGCTCCACAATCTGCCCGGCATCCATAAAGATCACGCGGTTGGCAACCTGACGGGCAAAACCCATCTCATGCGTCACACAGAGCATGGTCATGCCTTCCTCGGCCAGCTCGATCATGGTGTCGAGCACCTCTTTGATCATCTCGGGGTCCAGCGCCGAGGTTGGTTCATCGAACAACATGATCCGCGGCATCATGCAAAGCGAGCGGGCAATTGCCACACGCTGCTGCTGACCACCCGACAACATGCCGGGGTATTTCAGCGCCTGATCCGGGATCTTCACCTTCTCAAGGAAATGCATCGCACGCTCTTCGGCCTCTTTCTTGGGCGTCTTGCGCACCCAGATCGGCGCCAGCGTGCAGTTTTCCAGAATGGTCAGGTGCGGGAACAGGTTGAAGTGCTGGAACACCATGCCAACCTCAGACCGGATCTTGTCGATGTTCTTCAGATCATTCGACAGCTCGATCCCATCCACCATGATCTTGCCCTGCTGGTGCTCCTCCAGCGCGTTCAGGCAGCGGATCAGGGTGGATTTGCCCGAGCCCGACGGCCCCGCGATCACGATCCGCTCGCCCTGATTGACGGTCAGATTGATGTCGCGCAGCACGTGGAACGAGCCGTACCACTTGTTCATGTTGTTGATTTCGATGGCGACCTCATCGCTCACCTGCATTTTGGAGCGGTCGATTTCGCGTTCTACTGCAAGTTCAGACATGTGTTGAACTCCTTAACGATGGTCTGTGGCAAGGCGACGCTCAAGCCACTGAGAATATTGAGAGATGCTGTAACAGACGACGAAGAACAGAAGCGCGGCAAAGCCGAAAAGCTCCCAATAGACGCCGTTCCATTCGGTCGACGCCAGGATGGGACCCCGGATCATACCCACCAAATCGAACATCGAGATGACCGAAACCAGCGTGGTATCCTTGAACAGGCCTACGGCCACATTCACGATGCCAGGGATCGAGATCTTCAATGCCTGTGGCAGGATGATCAGACGCATTGCCTGCGGGTAATCCAACCCCAGACTGTCTGCCGCCTCGTATTGTCCACGCGGAAGCGCTGCCAGACCGCCGCGGATCACCTCGGCGATATAGGCGGCCGAGAACATGGTGATCATGATCATGACGCGCAGGAACAGGTCAACCGAGCTGCCGGGAGGGAAGAAATAGGACAGCATCACCGAAGCCACAAACAGCAGCGTGATCAAAGGCACGCCACGGATGAATTCGATGAAGATGACGCAAATCCACTTGATCAGCGGCATGTCCGATTGACGGCCCAGCGCCAGCGCAATGCCCAGCGGTACCGATAGCGATACACAGGTCACACCAAGCATCATGTTCAGCATGAAACCACCCAGATCACGGCTGGGTACGGCTGGCAGCCACGCGTTCTCGGACGCACCTTCAGGGATCAATGCCCCGCCGATCTTCCAGACGACCAGCGCAACGATGATGGCCCCGAAGAACCCGGCGGCAAAGCTGTTCTTGCCCAGTTTCTGGAACACGGCACCAGCCACCACAAAGCCCACCAGCGCAACCAGCGGTGCAAGGATCGTACCCCCCCAGATCAGCCAGAAAGCAATGAACGGGTAAAGCGCTGTGAAGATCAGCATCTTGCGCGGCAGGTCGAAGAACAACACGGGCGCAACAGCAACCAACATCAGCACAAAGGCCAGATTTGGGCGCCAATAGGCATCTGCGGGGTATTTGAAGCCATAGATCAGCTGCGGCCAGCGTTCGCTCAGAACGGCGAAACACGCGCCTGATTTACCTGCCAGAATCTCACGACATTCCGCCAGAGAGCTCGCATCCCACACGCCGTTGAAGACCCAAGGAACAACGCCTTTCAGAAGCAGATAGATCAACGTCAGCGACGCCAGCGTCAGGACGGTGTTGGCCACGCCCGAGAACAGATTGTCGCGAAGCCATTTGACGATACCCGTCTCATTTGCCGGTGGCGGAGCAGGAGGGATCGTACCCTCTGCCACGAAAGCGATCGGATTTGTTGTTTGATCGGTCATGACTCAGCGCTCCTTCAACTTGACGGACGCGTTATAGACGTTCATCACCATCGAGATCGTCAGCGAGGCGGTCAGATAGAACAACATCAGCAACAGAACACATTCGATCGCACGACCTGTCTGGTTCAGTGTGGTTCCGCCCAGGGTCGCGGTGATATCCGCGTACCCCACGGCAATCGCCAGCGAAGAGTTCTTGGTGATGTTCAGATACTGCGAGATCAGCGGCGGGATGATAACCCTGAGCGCCTGTGGCAGAACCACAAGGTTCATGATCCGGCCTGACCGCAGACCCAGCGCACCAGCGGCCTCGGTCTGGCCTTTCGATATCGCCTGAATGCCTGCGCGGACGTTTTCCGCAATGAATGCGCCTGTGTAGATCGACAGGGCAAACCACAAGGCAATCAGCGGCCCACCAACGTTCAGACCACCGCTGAAGTTAAAGCGCTTCAGCTCGGGAACGTTCCACGTCAGGCCCATGATGATCATCAGCAGAACAAAAGGCACGATCCAAACGGCCAGCGTCAACAGTGTCGTGTTGGGACGATCCCCGGTTTCTTCCTGTTTCTTGGTCGCCTTTTTGCCAATCTCACGTGTCGCAAACCACGAGCCGACCAAAGCCGCAATCACCAGCAACCAGTTCAGAGCAGTTGATCCAAACAGCCCGTTGGCAAATTCCGGCTTCGGAAGGTAAACCCCACGGTTGGTAAAGGCAAACGCATCAAACAGCATGGAAGATGATGGGTTCTCTCCGCGGAACGCGTTGGGTGCAGGCAATACTGCCGTCATGATCGTGAAGATGATGATGATCCAGATCAGAACAGGAATATTCCGGAAAATCTCGACATAGACCGCCATCAGCTTTGAAACGAGCCAATTGTTGGACAGCCGCAGAACACCTGCGATCACGCCGAAAACCGTTGCCGTGATACAGGCCAGAAACGCAACAAGCAGCGTGTTGAGAAGGCCGACCAGAGCCGCACGTCCGTGCGACGACTGACTGTTATATTCAACAAGACGCTGATTGACATCATACCCGGCTGTTTCACCCAGGAAAGCGTATGAGATGTTCAGGCCGGCGGCCCGGAGGTTCTGAATCAGGTTATTTCCAAGATACCAGATACTTAGTGCTATTGCGATGGCCGCGATCACCTGAAAGGTAAGTGAGCGATAGCGGGTATCGTTTATGAGCATCGACAGCCGAAAATCAGCTTTCGGCGGGTCTGTCATCGTTGACATATTTTGGGATCCCCGTGGCTTGCAGGCTACTTTTCCCGGCGAGGTTCTCCCCGCTCTGTATCTGCCCGCAGCAGTTTTTATTACAAAAAAGGGCGTGAGTTGCCTCACGCCCTTTTCCGATTACGCTTTAGCGGAACGGCGGCGAGTACAGCAGGCCGCCTTCGGTCCACTGTGCGTTCAAACCGCGTGCCAGACCAATCGGTGTTTCCTCACCGATGTTCTTGGCAAACAGCTCACCATAGTTGCCACCGGCCTTGATCGCGCGTGCGGCCCAGTCGGCATCAAGACCCATCATTTCGCCCAGGTTACCTTCGGTGCCCAGCAGACGATCAACTTCGGGGTTGTTCGAACCGGCTGACATTTCGTCGATATTTGCCGATGTCACGCCCAGCTCTTCTGCGGTGATCAGTGCGTTCAGAGTCCAGCGAACCACATCGCCCCACTCGTTTTCACCGTGACGGACCAGCGGGCCCAGCGGCTCTTTCGAGATGATTTCGGGCAGCAGGATGTGCTCGTCAGGGTTTTCAAACGTGGCACGTGTCGACGCCAGCGCCGATGCGTCAGTGGTGTAAACATCGCACGCACCTGCAAGGTACTGCTGCTGTGCTTCGGCGTTGGTTTCGATCGGAACCGGCTCATAGCTGATGTTGTTCGAGCGGAAAAAATCCGCCAGATTCAGCTCGGTCGTGGTACCGGTCTGGATGCAGACACGGGCACCGTCCAATTCTTTGGCCGATCCAACTCCCAATGCTTTGGGAACCATGAAGCCCTGACCGTCATAGTAGTTGACGCCGGTGAATTCGAACTTGAGGTCAGCGTCACGGCTATAGGTCCAGGTGGTGTTCCGGGACAGCATGTCGATCTCGCCGGATGCCAGCGCGGTGAAACGGGTCTTGGTGGTGGTCGGCACAAATTCGACAGCGTTCGCATCACCCAGAACGGCCGCAGCAACAGCACGGCAAAGCGCGACGTCGAAACCCTGCCATACGCCATTTGCGTCAGGCGCAGCAAAGCCGACCAGACCGGTGCTGACACCGCAGTTCAGCTTGCCGCGGGCCTTAACGTCATCAACCGTGCCTGCCGCGGCAGCGCCAGCAGCCAGACCGGCAATTGTTGCCACGCCCAAGATTACGGATTTTTTCATTTTTACCTCTTCCTGATTTTCCATCCCTGAATGGAACGGTTCTATCCGGTGCATGCACACCGGAAAGGTTACCCAAAAGGTGTCTCCCCTTTAGTGGCCCGAGTTTGGGCGTATTCATAAACAAACGTCAAGGGTCGGATCAGGGAAAACGATGGGTGATTTTTGGCAAAGCCTGGACAAAGATCACGATTCGAAGCCATTTAGTCTCAAGAAGAGATATCATAGAAGCGCTTGGCGTGTAAAAAGGCACTCTCTTTCGCCTCAGCCACGATCAGCGCTTCATCATCGTCGCCCCACTGCTCGATCTGCCAGAGTTCATCCAGCCGCGAAATGCGCCATATCTCGTCCGGATTGCGCCACCCTTTGGCGGCGGCAAAGCCAAGAATCAGTGACCCGGACAGGCTGACCAGATCATGAAAGGCAGCCAGTTGGAACGCGGTCAGGGCTTGGACCTGACGGCGCAGCACCCTAAGCGCCTCGGTATTCTGAGGTTGATGTACCACCCCGGCAAGCGGGATCAGCCGGGCACCCAAGACCTCATCAGCCCAATCCAGCGCCGGATCCCAGGCCTCGGCCTGCCGGGCCTGCAGGGCTTCCGGATGCGTCGCCCGGTAACACAGCAAATCGGAGTCACCATAATCTGCCAGCATATTGGCGACTTCGCGGTGTTGGTGCCGCACCTTATCAATTGCCGCGTTGGCCGAGCGGGTGAAGGGCATTGTGGTCGGATCAACTTCCTTCTCCTGCGCCTCCCATTCCGCAGCCACAGCTTCGGCCATCGCGCGTGTGGGCAAGACCAGCGCAGCCTTGGCCGGTGTTTTGACCCGTCGACCATCCAGTTCGACCGTATGCCCGCCGTCGGTTTCGACCACAGCGCTTGATGTCCAGAAGCGTTTGGGTTTCCAGTCACTCATCGCCTTCAATTCCAGATATCGGCCAGAGTCTCTGGCAATTGTTCAAAACTGTCGATCACGTGCCGCGCGCCACGCAGGGCAGAGCGGTCGTGATACCCCCAACTCACCCCGATCCCGGCCACCTGGGCTGCCGCGGCCATCTCCATGTCAAAGCTGGTATCACCAATCATGACAGTTTGGCTTGCTTCCACGCCTGTCTCGGACAACGCCGCCTCGATCATCGAAGGGTGCGGTTTCGAGGGGTGATGATCCGCCACCTGCCGGGTCAGAAAATACTGCTCCAGCCCATGCGCCTCAAGCAATACATCCAACCCGCGCTGCGATTTTCCGGTCGCCACCCCCAACAACACCTCGGGCTTCGCATGAAGCGCCTCAATCACATCCCGCGCGCCGGGATAAAGGGGCGAACTGGCCGCGCCCTGTTCCAGACGCTGTGCGTGATATGCCTGTTTGTAGCCGTCGACCAGACGCGCCTGAACGCTCTCTGCCTGATCGGGTGCGAGGCGTTTCAAGGCTTGCGGCAGCGACAGCCCGACAATGGACAGAATGGCCGCCCGGTCCGGTACCGGCAGAGAAAGCGCCTGAAAACTGGCCGTCATCGCCGACACAATGGCCCCCTGACTGTCGACCAGAGTGCCATCCACATCGAACAGAACCAACCGCAAGGGGGCGCTCATCGCAGATCCTCGAACGGGTCGTCGGCAGCCAGATCCTCGGTCCAGCCCAGCGTATCCCAGCTGTGCTTCATATGATCCGGCAGAGGCGCTGCAAGCGAGACAGGCTTGCGGGTGATCGGGTGCTCAAAAGACAGGCTGCGGGCGTGCAGATGCAGTTTCTTGCTGATGATCCCGCCCAACTGCGCACCCCATCCATCGCCGAGGTTTTCCTGCCCCGAGCCGCCATATTTGCCATCTCCGATGATCGGATGACCGATTGCGGCCATATGCGCGCGCAATTGATGGGTGCGCCCTGTAACCGGCTCCATCGCCACCCAGGCCGCGCGGCCCGCCACGCGGTAGAGCGTGGCATAAAGCGTATGCGCCCGTTTGGCACCCGGCGTGTCATTCACCTCGCTTGGATGCAGAGCGATCATCTTCTCGCCTTCACCCTGCTTGCCATGCCCCGACGCCTTGACCAGACCGGTCTTGATCTCACCCAGATAAGGTGTGGGCACACCGGCCACCAGCGCCCAATAAATCTTGCGGGTATTGCGATGCCGGAATGCAGCAGTCAGCGCCTTGGCCGCGTCGCGCGTGCGGGCCATCAGCAGAACTCCGGACGTGTCTTTATCAAGCCGGTGCACAAGGCGCGGGTTCTCATCATAACCAAAACGCAAGGCTTCAGACAGGCTGTCAACATGGCGGGTCTGGCCGCTGCCGCCCTGAACCGGCAGCCCATGCGGTTTGTTCAGCGCCAGCACCTGATCGTCTTTATAGATCACACAAGACTGGATCATCTTTGCGTCTGCATCTGAGACGCGATGCCTGACCACGGCGGGTTTGTGATCCGCATCCGGTAAAGGCGGCACGCGCACAACCTGCCCGACCTCAAGCCGGGTCGAGGCCTTGACCCGCCCGCCATCAACGCGCAGTTCGCCCTTGCGGCACATCTTCTCGATCCGGCCCTGGCTGACATGCGGGAACAAACGTCGCAGCCAGCGATCCAGCCGCTGGTCGCCATCACCCTCTGCCACGGTGATCATCTGTACGCCGCTCATGCCATCGCCCCTTGCCCCGCACGGCTGACCCGCCCGGTTTGCGCCTGTCTCAGTACCTTAGAAATCATGCGCGTCTGTCGCCCGCATCGCGGACAGAGTCAAGCAACCCCTAATTCGGGTTTCGCTGCGCCCGCAATTTGGCAAAATACTCCAGCCGTTTCTTCAGTTCACGCTCAAAGCCACGCTCGACCGGCTGATAGAGCGCGGGTCGTTCCATACCATCCGGAAAGTAGTTCTGACCCGAAAACCCATCCTCGGCGTCGTGGTCATAGGCGTAGCCAGCACCAAAGCCCTGATCCTTCATTAACGAGGTAGGCGCATTCAGAATATGTTTCGGCGGGGGCTCACTGCCTGATTGCTTGGCCAATCGCATCGCCGCCTTGTAACCCACATAAGCCCCGTTCGATTTGGGCGCAAGCGCCAGATAGACCACCGCTTGTGCCAGCGCCAACTCGCCCTCGGGCGAGCCCAGCCGCTCATAGGTTTCCCAGCTGTGCAAACAGATCGGCTGCGCCTGCGGATCGGCCAGACCGATATCTTCGACCGCCATCCGCGTAATCCGGCGCGCCAGATAGCGCGGGTCTTCACCCCCTGTCAGCATCCGGGCGAACCAGTATAGTGCTGCATCCGGGTCTGAACCACGGACGGATTTATGCAGGGCCGAAATCAGATTGTAATGTTCATCCCCAGATTTGTCATACTTTGCCGCCCGCCGCATCAGCCGCGTCGACAGGGCGTCGGGGTCCAGCGGGGCATCAACCGTCCATGCGGCGACCTGCTCGATCAGATTCAAAAGCGCGCGCCCGTCGCCATCGGCCATCTCTTGCAACGCGTCACGAGCCTGTGCGGTTAAAGGCAGCGCCCGGTCCAACTCTTTCTCGGCCCGTTGGGTCAGCCGTTCCAGATCGGCAAGGCCGAGACGTTCCAACACCAGAACCTGCGACCGGCTGAGAACCGCAGCGTTCAACTCGAATGACGGGTTTTCGGTGGTCGCGCCCACCAGCAGGATCGTGCCATCCTCCATATGCGGCAGGAACCCATCCTGCTGCGCCTTGTTGAAACGGTGGATTTCGTCCACAAACAGCAACGTTCCCTGCCCGTTCTGACGGCGGATTTTTGCGGCCTCGAACACTTTCTTCAGATCCGGGACACCGGTGAAGATCGCACTGATCTGCACAAAATGCAGATCGGTTTCCTGCGCCAGCAACCGGGCGATGGTCGTCTTGCCGACGCCCGGCGGCCCCCAGAAAATCAGGCTGGACAGGCTGCCCGAGGCCAGCATCACACCAAGCGGCGCATCGGGCCCCAGGACCTGCTGTTGCCCGATCACATCGCCCAGTGATTGCGGGCGGAGCCGGTCAGCCAGAGGCCGGTGCGGCGCTGCTGCAGGCTCGGCCGGGTCGGTATCAAACAGATCGCTCACAGGTTACAGCCGAAATCGCAGGGATACCGTGCGCCCGCCCCGTTCAATTTCGATCTGAATCCGGCGCCCCGGATCAGTAAGGGCCTGTACAACGTCACCCGGCGTGCCGGTACTGGTGCCGTTAATCTTTGCCAACACGTCGCCGGCACGCAATCCCCCGCGACCGCCATAGTTGCCCGGATCAACAACAACCACCCCGGTCTGAGACAACGGCAAGCCAAGCCGGACGATCACTGCCGGGTTGATGCCGGACACGACCAACCCGGGCAACGCGGTATCCTCATCCAGCTTGGTTTCATTGGCTGCGGGGGTGTCCGGCGGGCTGATCAATGCAACTTCGATATCCGCGCGATCCTCGCCCCGCAGACGAGTCAGGACAGATTTTCCGCCCACCCCGGCGACCGACATGCGGAATTTCATCTCCGCCGGAGAGTTCACCTCATCACCGTCGACATGCGTGACCACATCGCCGATCCTGAGCCCCGCATCGGCCAGCGGGCTCAGCGCGTGCAGGTTCGAGACCACAACGCCCAAAGGAATAGCCATGCCGAGAGACTCGGCAATATCCGCGCTCATGTGTTGGCCCGACATCCCGGCCCAGGGGCTGATAAATCTGTCATTCCCCGCCCGCGCCTGGCGCAGGAATTCAGCCACCAGATTTGCCGGGATCGCAAAACCGATGCCGTTGGACCCGCCCGAACGCGTCAGGATCGAGGTGTTGATCCCGATCAGATCACCATTCACGTCAATCAGCGCGCCGCCCGAATTGCCCGGATTGATCGCCGCATCGGTCTGGATGAAATAGCCCCGCGCATTGCCGGTTGCGGTCCCCGTCCGCGCCAGCCCCGAGATGATGCCGGATGACACCGTCTGCCCAACCCCAAACGGGTTGCCAATGGCCAGCGCCAGTTCTCCGACCTCAACCTGATCTGAATCGCGCAGTTGCAGGAACGGCAGGCCCTCAGCCTCTTTCAAACGCAGGATGGCAATGTCGCTTTCCTTATCGCCCAGCACAACCTCGGCAGAATATTCGCGCCGGTCGGTGGTTACGACACGAATCTCGGTGGCCGACCCCACAACGTGGTAGTTGGACACAACAAACCCGTCGCCCGAAAGTATCACCCCTGAACCCAGCGAATTCTGCACACGCGGGCGGGTTTCACCAAAACCCCGACCAAAGAAATCCTGAAAAAACGGGTCCGAGAATAACGAATTCGATCGCCCCTGCCGCACGATTTTCGCGTAGATATTCACCACCGCAGGCGAGGCTGTTTTGACGACCGGAGCAAACCCCAATCGGATCTCGGCCTGCGATTGGGGCACCTGAGTTTCAGCCCAACTCTGCCCGGATAACATCAACAGGCATGTGAAGAGAATAGAGCGGATCATGCGGCCTCCTATCGGGATAGGTCGAAGATATGCGAAGCCAGCGCCATGAATGCAAGAGTATATGATCAACGAGGGCGGAGACTGACGCGGCGGACAAAACGCCAACAAAAAAACCTCCGCCCGGTTTCCCGCGCGGAGGTTCGTGGATGGCCAGCGGCCAGTTCTTATTCTTCGTCTGCGGCCTCTTCGGCAGCAACGCGGGCTTTGTCGGCCGCGCCTTTGGCATCCAGATCACGATCAACGAATTCGATGATCGCCATCGGGGCCATGTCTCCATAGCGGAAGCCTGCTTTCAGGATGCGGACATAACCGCCCTGACGCTCAGCATAGCGGGGGCCCAGAACTTCGAACAGCTTGGCGACGTCTTTGTCTTCTTTCAGCTGCGATGCGGCCTGACGACGGGCGTGCAGGTCACCGCGCTTGCCCAGAGTGACCAGCTTTTCGATGATCGGGCGCAGTTCTTTTGCCTTGGGCAGAGTTGTCTTGATCTGCTCATGTTCGATGAGCGAGCCAGCCATGTTCGCAAACAGCGCCTTACGGTGCTCATGAGTACGGTTCAGGCGGCGATAACCACGTGCGTGACGCATATTTCAGTTCCTTCTTTCACGTTTTGCTTTGTCCGGCCTCCGATGCGCGTCAGAGACTCTCCTTGGGGCAGATTTGCCCGAAATGCGAAAGGGCCCGAAGGCCCCATCTGGGTCGATCACGGATGCCCGCGACCGGATGCCGTCCCTTACTCGAATCTTTTCGGCTCGGCAAGCCTGAAATACGCGACTGTCACCTCTTCAGGTGGAACGCTGGTTGACCCGTGCAGATTGTTGTTCGGGGCTTTCTGTCCTTTCACTATAGCGATCCGTCATATGATCCTTCAGATCCCGGGTCAAAAGCGTGAATTTGACCAGCTCTTCCATGACATCCACGACCCGGTTGTAAAAGGCTGATGGTTTCATCCGGTCGTTATCGTCAAATTCGGTAAACGCCCGCGCGATCGAGCTTTGGTTCGGAATCGTCAGGCATCGCATCCAGCGTCCGAGTACGCGCATCTGGTTGACAGCATTGAAGCTTTGCGACCCGCCGCTGACCTGCATCAGCGCCAGCGTCTTGCCTTGCGTGGGCCGGATTGCACCGATGGTCAACGGTATCCAGTCAATCTGCGCCTTCATGATCCCGGTCATCGATCCGTGCCGCTCGGGCGAGCACCAGACCATGCCCTCGGACCATGTCACCAGATCGCGCAATTCCTGCACCTTGGGATGGTCGGCCTCTGCGTCATCCGGCAGGGGCAGACCCGACGGGTCAAACACCCGTGTTTCACATCCCAGACGACGCAAGATGCGTGCAGCTTCCTCGTTGGCGAGCCGTGAGAAGGAGCGTTTCCGCAGAGAACCGTGCAGCAACAGGATTCGCGGCGCGTGGGACGAGCGCAATGGTGATGACAAGGCTTCACAATCCGGCAAACGGAACCGGGATTCATCAAGGTTTGGCAGGCTCTCAGATTCAGTCATCAATTCAATTGTCCGATCCAGGGAAACTAGCGTAGCGGTTAGCCCAACACCAAGGGGAAGCGCAAGTCTATTTCATGATTTCATGAAATACTATTCTGGCCAAAAAAAGAGCCGGGACATGCCCGGCTCTTCTTGCGATCTTGTGAGGCGCTTAGAACGCATCTTCGAATTTCTTCGCCAGATCTTCGATGTTGTCGGGCGGCCAGTCCTCGACATCCATGCCGAGGTGCAGGCCCATGCCGGACAGCACTTCCTTGATCTCGTTCAGCGACTTGCGGCCAAAGTTCGGAGTGCGCAGCATCTCGGCTTCGGTCTTCTGGATCAGGTCGCCGATGTAAACGATGTTGTCGTTCTTCAGGCAATTTGCCGAACGGACCGACAGCTCCAGCTCGTCCACTTTCTTCAGCAGCAGCGGGTTGAACTCCAGACCATCGTCTTCGTCCTGACGGCCAGCCGATTCCGGCTCGTCGAAGTTGACGAAGATCGACAGCTGATCCTGCAGGATACGAGCAGCGAAAGCCAGCGCGTCTTCGGGCGTGATCGAACCGTCGGTGTCGATCTTCAGGGTCAGCTTGTCATAGTCCAGAACCTGACCTTCACGGGTCGGCTGAACGTCATAGGCAACCTTTTTGACCGGCGAATAAATCGCATCGATCGGGATCAGGCCGATGGGCGCATCTTCGGGCTTGTTCTTCTCAGCCGAGACGTAACCCTTGCCGGTGTTGACGGTCAGTTCCATGAACAGGTCAGCACCATCGTCGAGGTGGCAAATGACGTGATCGCGGTTCAGAACCTCGATACCGGCGCTTTCGCTGATGTCGCCTGCGGTGACAACGGCGGGGCCTTTGGCATTGATCGACAGGCGCTTGGGGCCTTCGACTTCCATGCGCAGCGATACGCCTTTGAGGTTCAGGATGATGTCAGTCACATCTTCGCGAACACCCGCGACAGACGAGAACTCGTGCAATACGTTGTCAATCTGAACGCTGGTGATGGCCGCGCCTTGCAGGCTGCTCATCAGAACGCGGCGCAGCGCGTTGCCCAGGGTCAGACCAAAGCCACGCTCCAGCGGTTCAGCGACCAGAGTTGCCTGACGTGCGGGATCGTTGCCCGGCTTGCCGTCCAGCTGGGTCGGCTTGATCAATTCTGCCCAATTCTTGTGGATCATGTAATCCCTCCATTCCTGTCCGCGCCCCATGACCAACAAGGTGCAGACGCCCGAGGTTCAAAATGACGTGCTGGGGCCGTGCAAAAACACTGGCCCCAGCTCAATTCAAAATCGCTTAGACGCGGCGGCGCTTCGGCGGGCGGCAGCCGTTGTGAGCAATCGGCGTCACGTCGCGGATCGACGTGATGTTGAAGCCCACGGCAGCCAGCGCGCGCAGTGCCGATTCACGACCCGAACCGGGGCCCTGAACTTCGACTTCCAGCGTCTTGACGCCATGTTCCTGCGCCTTTTTGCCTGCGTCTTCTGCAGCCATCTGCGCGGCGTAGGGTGTCGATTTCCGCGATCCCTTGAAGCCCATGGTACCGGCAGACGACCACGAAATGGCGTTGCCCTGTACGTCCGAGATCAGGATCTTGGTGTTGTTGAAGGTCGAGTTCACATGGGCAACGCCCGATGCGATGTTCTTACGCTCTTTGCGCTTAACGCGAGTCTTGTCACGTGCCATCAGTCAGACCCTCCCTTATTTCTTCTTACCGGCAATGGCCTTTGCGGGGCCTTTGCGGGTACGAGCATTGGTGTGGGTACGCTGACCGCGAACCGGCAGGTTGCGGCGGTGACGCAGACCGCGATAGCAGCCCAGGTCCATCAGGCGCTTGACGTTCATCTGCACTTCACGACGCAGGTCACCTTCAACGGTGAAGTTTGCATCGATATGCTCGCGGATGGCCAGAACTTCGGCGTCGGACAGTTCGTTGACGCGACGGTGCGCTTCAATGCCCACGGCTTCGCAGATCGCTTTGGCCGAGGTGTTTCCGATACCGGTGATATATGTGAGGGCGATTGGTACCCGCTTTGCAGTCGGGATGTTTACGCCGGCAATACGTGCCACGTGTCACTTTCCTTTTTGTTGCGGTTCCGTAGCTCCGGAACCTTTTTTCACAACACCTGACCGTGGCAGTGACGCCAGAGGGTCCAGTATTATTCGAGGTGGTCGGGGCAATCAGGACGAATCCCGCATGCGATCTTGATTCCCTTTGGGGATGGGGGTGCGTAGAGAGTTTTTTACAGAACGTCAAGGCCATTGGGAACAGGGCACCCCGAATGGTCAAAATGGCCCTTTTTTAGGCGGTTGACGATACCCTCACCGCCATGCTGCCAAGCCTGTACGCAATGGCCAAGATAAGGCCCCGTCTTGCATTGCATGACTTTCAAAACTGTTGGATCGAACACCAGACGCACGGCCCAGATCTTTTGGCAGACCGCGCGCTCGTTGCATTATCCTGACGTATTAGCGCTGTTGAACGGTTTACATCACCACAGGATCAAACCGCTAGACCGCCCGTTCGACCATCATCTTCTTGATCTCAGCAATCGCCTTGGCCGGGTTCAGACCCTTGGGGCAGGTCTTGGCGCAGTTCATGATCGTGTGACAGCGATACAGCTTGAAGGGATCCTCCAGCTCATCTAGACGCTCGCCCGTGGCTTCGTCCCGGCTGTCAATGATCCAGCGATAGGCATGCAGCAGCGCTGCCGGGCCGAGATACCGATCACCATTCCACCAATAGCTTGGGCACGAGGTCGAGCAGCTGGCGCACATCACACATTCATACAGGCCATCGAGCTTGCGACGATCCTCGATCGACTGCTTCCATTCTTTCGCCGGACGGTTGGTCTTGGTTTCAAGCCACGGCATGATCGAGGCATGCTGGGCGTAGAAATGGGTCAGATCCGGGATCAAATCCTTGACCACCGGCATATGCGGCAGCGGATAGATTTTCACATCGCCCTTGATCTCGTCCATCCCGTAAATACAGGCCAGTGTGTTGATCCCGTCGATATTCATCGCACAGGACCCACAGATGCCTTCGCGGCACGAGCGGCGGAACGTCAGGGTCGGGTCAATCTCGTTCTTGATCTTGATCAACCCGTCCAGAACCATCGGTCCGCAGGTGTCCATATCGACAAAATAGGTATCGACACGCGGGTTCTGCCCGTCATCCGGGTTCCAGCGATAAATCTGGAACTTACGCACATTGGTCGCACCTTCGGGCTTGGGCCAGGTCTTACCGGTAGTGATCCGGGAATTCTTGGGGAGGGTCAGTTGTACCATAGGTCAGAATCCTTTGGCGAATGGCTTAGAAACTCGGCTAAGTGTTTTCTTTGAACACATCATTGTTGCGGTGTCCCCGCTGATATACGCGCAGCAAAGACGCCAATTTCCGCAAGAACGCGATCTGGCGTTTGCCGCGTGAACGTCCGGTATATTGTCTCATGGCTACGGCTCACCGGGATCTCGCTTATGAAGCCCTTTCGACGATCGACTGCCCAGCTTTCGATTCCATGTTCGAAAAGCCATCTTGCATATCGAACATCAACAAACTTCTGGCTGTCTTTCATGTATTCGTAAGGAGCAACATTGCATCCCAACGCAACCATCCCGCACGTTGCAAGCTGATCGACCCTCTTCGGTCTGCGTACCTTTTGCCCAACCCGAGTAACCTCGCGCTGGCTTATGCTTTCAGGCGCTTTCGTTGTGTAGGTCGTAGCGAGCGTACCGATGACCGCTTTCTCAGGTCCACATTCGTCGAGGCGGGTTAACATATGGCTTGCAAAGTCTTCTCGAAAGATCAGATCGTCATCGACCAAGAAAACCAAATCATCGGGTTCAGGTGTTGTTATGAACTTACCCACATCTTTCTGATCTTCTTCCGGAATGAACGCCTTGATCTTGGGATTGGCCGACAATGCAGCAGGCACCTCCGAATACTGATTCAGGCACAGAAACAACATATCGACCTGATCAATGATAGATGCAACCGATTGGAACAACATCTTCTGTCGCGGCGGGTACGACGCCATATGGGCACGGATCATGCGTCTACCTTCTCAAATACAGTGAACGCGGCAAAGCTATTGCGGGGAGAGTTTCCATGACCCTCATAGCTGAATGGATTGTCTTCGCTGAGGCAAACACGCCAGCCTTTTTTGTTTTCAGCAACCCATCGGGAATACTTCCGGTGCCGAACGTGGCGATTTCCGGTAACTTCATCAAAATCGGACGAATATATAAGAACGTATTTTTTGGCGATATCAAACAATCGGTTTATATAGGTGGCAAAAACATCCTCTTCGACCAAGTGATAAATCACATCCAAAGAAATGGCTAAATCATGAGCCTCGATCGGGGCATCTGGCAGAGAAAAGCTCCAATTCGTTCGATCTTTGAATGCCGAATTGCACCTTTCGATGCAAACTTCCGAAATATCGAGTCCGGTGTATTTGGGAATGTCAAACAAACTGGCTTGGTTCCCATCACCGGAACCAAGCTCCACCACTGACTGGATGCCCTCGGATTCAACGAATACATTGATGAAATTCGCTTTGTAGACGCTAAGGCGGCCATATGAGCCCGCGCCCGAGGTTTTTCCGCGTTTGTATCTTTCCGTCCAATACTGAGTTGATGAAAAACTTTTCATGCGAGACCTCTCAACCAACCCAAAAAACAATCAGCTTGCGCTGCCGCAACTGAAAATTGAGTTCGTGACAGAAACGCATTTCTCATCTCAGAACGTCCGCGCCTTGGGCGCGATTTTCTTCAGGCTGATGCCGCCTTCGTCTTCTGTACTCAGCGGATCAACGATCACAGGGCGATAGGACAGATTGATATGGATCGTGTTAACCGTGTTGCCATGCGCCCGCGCCAACGTGTGGACGCGCCATTTTTCGTCATCCCGGGTCGGGTGATCCTCGTGCGCGTGGGCGCCGCGGCTTTCCTTGCGGGCTTCGGCCCCGACAATTGTTGCCAGCGCGTTCGGCATCAGGTTCGTCAACTCAAGCGTTTCCATAAGATCGCTGTTCCAGATCAGGGACCGGTCCGTGACCTGCAGATCATCCAGTTTTCCGGCAATCTCGGTCATCGCCTCGACCCCCTCGGCCAGAGTCTTGGCGGTTCGGAACACGGCGGCGTCTCGTTGCATGGTCTTTTGCATTTCAAGACGCAGTTCTGCCGTTGCAACATTGCCTTTCGCATACCGCAAACTGTCGAACCTTTCGAACGCCGCATCCACAGACGCCTGATTCAAAACGGGGTTCGGCTCATCGGGGTTCACGACCTTACCTGCCTTGATGGCGGCGGCGCGGCCAAACACAACGAGGTCAATCAACGAGTTTGATCCCAGCCGGTTCGCGCCATGAACTGAGGCGCAGCCCGCCTCACCCACCGCCATCAAACCCGGCACGACGCGGTTAGGGTCTTCGGCTGTCGGGTCAAGCACCTGCCCCCAATAGTTCGTCGGAATACCACCCATATTGTAATGTACGGTTGGCAGAACCGGGATCGGCTCTTTGGTCACGTCCACACCGGCAAAGATTTTGGCGCTTTCTGAAATCCCGGGCAGCCGTTCATGCAACGCCTCGGCGGGCAGGTGGCTGAGGTTCAGGTGAATGTGATCCCCCTCGCCGCCAACACCCCGGCCTTCGCGGATCTCCATCGTCATCGACCGCGAGACATAATCACGAGGTGCGAGGTCTTTGTATTGAGGCGCATAGCGCTCCATGAAGCGTTCGCCTTCGGCATTGGTCAGGTACCCGCCCTCGCCGCGCGCACCTTCGGTGATCAGACACCCCGAGCCGTAGATGCCGGTTGGGTGGAACTGAACGAACTCCATATCCTGCAGCGCAAGCCCCGCGCGGGCCACCATGCCGCCGCCGTCACCGGTGCAGGTATGGGCCGAGGTCGCGCTGAAATAGGCGCGGCCATAACCGCCGGTTGCCAGCACCACCATCTTGGCGTTGAAGACATGCATGGTGCCATCGTCCAGCTTCCAGCAGACGACACCCTGACATTGCCCGTCTTCGGACATGATCAGGTCGATGGCGAAATATTCAATGTAGAACTCGGCATTGTTCTTCAGCGACTGACCGTAGAGCGTGTGCAGGATCGCGTGGCCGGTCCGGTCAGCCGCAGCGCAGGTACGCTGCACCGCCGGACCTTCGCCGAATTCGGTGGTGTGACCGCCAAAGGGGCGCTGATAAATCTTGCCCTCTTCGGTGCGGCTGAACGGAACACCATAATGTTCCAACTCATACACCGCCTTGGGGGCTTCGCGCGCCAGATATTCCATCGCGTCCGTGTCACCCAGCCAGTCCGAGCCCTTGACGGTGTCATACATATGCCATTGCCAGTGGTCAGGACCCATGTTCGACAGCGACGCTGCAATACCACCCTGCGCGGCCACAGTGTGCGAACGGGTGGGAAAGACCTTCGTGACACACGCCGTGCGCAGGCCCTGTTCCGCCATACCCAGCGTGGCCCGCAGACCGGCCCCACCGGCGCCGACAACGACCACGTCATATTCATGCGTTTCGTATTCGTATGCAGCCATTTCTTTCAGCTCCGGGAATTTTAAAGGGCAATGCGCGCGATGGCGAACAAACCCGCCGCAGCCGCGCCATAAGACAGGCAAATGGTCAGAATGATCAGAACCTTCTCCATCGTGCCATGCACGTAATCCTCGATCATCACCTGCGCGCCATCAGCAAAATGCTTGAAGCCAACCAGCAATGTCAGCGCAGCCACGATCGCCGGGAAGGGGCGGGAATAATAGTCCAGCACCACATCATAGGGCTGACCCAGAATCGGGCCAAATGTGAAGATGAACAGGGGCACGAGAATCAACAGAGCCACCGAGCTGACTTTCATGCTCCAGAAATGGGCCGTGCCCGATTTGGCCGAACCAAGGCCAACAGCGCGTTTGCGGTCTGTCAGATAACGCATCTGGGGTTTCCTTTACGAGACAATCAACAGGGTCAGAAGGGTCAGGACAACCGAACCAATGACAACGGCCCATCCCAGCTTGGTCGCAGTGGGAATGTCCAGGCCATATGCATTGTCCCAGATCAGGTGCCGGATGCCAGCCAGTGTGTGATACCACAGACCCCAAAGCGACAGCGCCATAACCAGATCCCCCAGTATCGAGGTCAGCCACCAGTTCGCGCGCGCGAATGCCTCGGGCGAGGTTGCCGCCGCAAGGAACCACCAGACGATCAACAGGGCCGCCAGAAGCATGGCGTTGCCTGTGATACGGGTCAGAATGGACGTGACCGAAGTCAGCTGTGGTCGATAGATCGACAAATGCGGTGAAAGAGGGCGGTTGCCCCGATTTACATCGGCCATGTTGGCTCCTTTACGATTGGCTACCGAGCTTTTTAATGGTTTTTGTGATGCTGTCACGTGCTGCAGGTGCAAAATCCAGTAAATTTGATCTAAAATCACGGATAAGACATATTTGTGATCACGCAAAATATTCTCGTGATCACAAAAAGGGGTGCGCTGTGTCAGCATTGGCGTTTTCAAAGGAAAACCATTGTGATCACGAATCTATGGCAGGTCCTGCGTCAGCCCGGCAGTTTGTTGTGTAACCTCGCGCAGAAGCTTTTTTCGGATACGATCAGGGTAATCCGCGAAACCTGCGGCAGAGACGACAAAAGCGCCCTCGCCAACGATGACATTCTCGAAGAAATAGGCTGTCAGGTCAGGCTCACTCTCTTCGATCGCGATTGCATTCACGGTGATGCCCTTTTCACGCAATGTGCGGTGGAGCGCTGCGGGCTCGATCCCTTCGTTGGAGACGCCATCGCCTGACAGATCAATCAGGTGTCGCTTGCAATTGGACACGTCATCAAAGCTGGCAACCGTCATCTCAAGCGCCTCGCCAATAGCGGTTGAGTAGTTGCGCCAGATACGGGGATCCGAGGCAACCTGGCTCGCAAAGTGCTCAACTGTGGCGAAGCTGTCGATCCGGGTCCAGGGAATTGTGACCTGCTGACGCGAGCTGCCGGTCCATTGCACCAGCATCAGATGCGCCTGCCCGCGCACCAGCGCCTCAGAGACAATCGGGTCGCGCAGGCCAGCGGCAAGACCATCCATCTGGATGCGATATTCCTTTGAATCGACCGAACCCGACACATCGACCGCCAGAGCCAAAGCAAGGTCGCAAGCATGGGCTTGCGAGGTCAGGCAGAGACCCACCACAATCGAGCGCAACAACATCATGACCCGAACCTATCATGGATTTCACAAGCCGCGATCACTTCAATGTCAGTTACGCTGCGACACCACTCACATCGGCATCAGAGCCCAATAATCCAGATCCAGCAGAACGTCAGGGCGGTATTTCCCTTCATCATTGCGCAGCGCGAACGGCGCACCACCTTTTGTGGCCACCAGCCGCAAACGTATGGCCCCGACACCGGGTGTGGCGGTTTCCGCCTTGTCCAGAACCTCGGACCATGCCTTGATCGTGCCCCCCGCGAAGCACGGGTTCGCATGGGCACCACCATTGAGGCCAACGATCATCTGCGCGTTGGCCAGACCGTTGAACGACAGGGCACGCGCCATCGAGATCACGTGGCCACCATAAATCAGACGACCTTCGGGCCGGAAGGTCAGATCGAAATGCACTTTGGCGGTGTTCTGCCACAGGCGGGTGGCCAGCATATGTTCGGCCTCTTCGACGGTGACGCCATCGATGTGATCAATGGTCTCGCCAACCTCATAGTCGCCCCAGCGATGCGGCTCGCCTGCCAACACAAAATCATAGTTCGAGAAATCGAGACCTTCGGGCACAACCAGATCCTGTGGGTCCAGAACCTGTTTCAGTTCAGGCACCACCGTCTGCGGCGCTGGTGCGTCAAGGTTCGATTTGCGAACCATCACCCAGCGCACGTAATCAAGAACAACGTCATCCAACTGGTTCAGACCCCGGGTCCGAACCCAAACCACCCCGGTTTTACCGTTCGAGTTCTGTTTGACCCCGATCACCTCGGACACCGAGCGCAACGTGTCGCCGGGGTAAACCGGCTTTAACCAGCGCCCTTCCGCATAACCCAGATTTGCCACCGCATTCAGCGAGACATCCGGCACGGTTTTGCCAAACACCACATGAAACGCCGCCAGATCATCAATGGGGCTTTCTTCCAATCCGCAGCCCCGCGCAAATTCATCCGAGGAATAAAGCGCATGGCGCGCAGGGTAGAGTGCATGATACAGCGCCCTTTCCCCCTCACCCACGGTGCGCGGCACGGCGTGGGGCAGAACCTGCCCGACAGCATAATCCTCGAAAAAGCGGCCCGGGTTGGTTTTTGCCATCATTGCTGTCCCAGTTTCATGTCAGGAGCGTAATCGGTCTCGACCTCTTTGGTCACGGCCTGTGCGCAGCGCATCACATTATTGGCTGCGTCGAAAGCGTAAGAGGGATCACCATAAAGATCCCACCCTTTTGCCAATGCGTCCGAGACCTTGTGACAAAAGGCCGAGGTGTCTTCTTCGGTCAGGATACGATAGAGTTTTGCCATGGTATCAACCCTTTATGATCCAAACGGGGATGGGCCAACCAGCCCGTGTACAGCGCCCACAATGCCCAGCAGAACGATCGAAGCCGCAAAGAACATCGCATCCTTACCATAGGTGCCGGGCTCGCCCGGGGTCCAGTCCGGCTCGGCCCGGTTGATGGTGATCACTTCGACCACGGCCCAGGCCAGCAGGCCGCCAAACAGGATGATCGAGGCCAGATCTCCATTCACCAGCAAATGCGCAAACGCCCACAGCTTGAACCCGCCCAGCATCGGGTGACGGACTTTGTTGAGCAAACGGCCTTTCTTCCCGGCAGGGCTCATCAGATAGAACGCGATCAGCACCAACAGGTTATTGAGGTGGATCAGGAAGGATGGCGGTGCCCAGACATGGATGAAATCGGTCATGCGATACCCGAAGATCATCAGCAGAATGGCTGCAACCAGCGCCAGCGCAACCGCGCCCTTGCCCCCGTTTCCCATTGCCGCCCGGCGTTCCGGCATCACGCGCTTGAAAAGATGTGCGGCCCACCACAGCGCCACACCAAGGATCAGAAGAACAAAGCCCATTGCTGGCTTACCCCGCTTGCAAAGCTACTATCGCCTCTGCTTTTGCCAGAGTTTCACGGGCAGTTACAATGTGCAGGTTTTCAACTATCTTCCCATCCACGACAGCAACGCCCTGCCCCTGCGCTTCGGCCTCTTCAAAGGCGGTGATCTGACGGCGGGCCAGATCAACTTCATCCTCTGACGGGGCAAAAGCCGCATTGGCGATTTCAACCTGCGCGGGATGGATCAGTGTTTTGCCATCAAAGCCCATGTCACGGCCCTGAATGCATTCGGCCTCAAGACCATCAGAATCCTTGAAAGCGTTATAGACCCCATCGACAATGATCAGCCCCTCGGCTCTGGCAGCCAGCAGACACAGCCCCAGCGACGTCATCATCGGTAAGCGATCGGGCCGGAACCGGGTTTGCAGTTCCTTTGCAAGATCATTGGTTCCCATCACAAACCCTGCCATCAACGGATGTGCCGCGATTGCTGCGGCATTCAACATGCCCTGCGGTGTTTCCATCATGGCCCAGATCGGCAGATCGCCGGTAATTGCCGCCAGCGCATCCACATCGGCAGGGGAACCCACCTTGGGCAGCAGCACTGCGTCGGCCTCCATGTCGCGCAGAGCCTCGGCATCGGCGCGACCCCACGCGGTATCCAGCCCGTTGATCCGCACAATTCGGGTTCGCGCACCATAGCCCCCCGCCGCCAGAGCGGCCTTAAGCGTTTCGCGGGCATTGGCCTTTTCATCGGTGGCCACCGCATCTTCCAGATCGAAGATGATCGCATCCACAGGCAGAGTCCGGGCTTTGTCCAAGGCCCGATCCCGCGAGCCGGGGATGTACAAGACAGAACGATAGGGGCGTTGACGCGGGTCCATTGGCCTCTCCCTTTGAAATAATATTACGCGGAATGGGGCATTTTTAGGCGGAAAGTTCAAGCACAAAATCGCCGCAGCGCAGCATTGCCGATCCCGATGACGCAACGTGCGGCGCCTTAACCGGATTTCGGCGTTGGCACGGCAGGCTGACATGCATAGCTGGAAAAGGGGATCAGAATGCGAACCACATTTATCAAGATGACCATGGGGCTGGGCCTGGTGGCACTGGCGGCTCAGCAATTGGATGCGCAACCCCGCCAATGCGCACGACGCGCAGATGTCGTACAAAGGTTGGCTGAGGTATACGGCGAAACCCGCAGAAGCATCGGCATCGCCCGTCAGGGGGCAGTAATGGAGATGTTCGCCTCTGAAGCCACGGGCAGCTGGACAATTACGGTAACCTTGCCGGAAGGGCTGACCTGCCTTGTCGCGTCAGGCCATACGTTTGAGGCACTGACCGAGGCGCTGCCTCCGAACACCTGACGCTCAGGCCAGCGCGTCCCAGATCAGCTTGCCGCCCGTCAGTGTCAGCAGCACATAAGCAAGGCCAAAAAACACGCGTTCGGACATCATCCAATGTGCCCGAACACCCAGCCACGCCCCCAATACGGCAAAGGGTGCCAGCAGCAAATCCGCCAAGGCGGTATGCCAGGTGAACAGACCCAGATAGGCGTAAGGAATAAATTTGCTGATGTTGATGACCCAGAACACCAGAACTGTGCTGGCCTGAAATTCGGTCTTCGACAGACGTTGAGACAGCAGGTAGACGGCGGCAGGCGGGCCGCCTGCGTGGCTGACGAAGCTGGTAAACCCGGCTACCAGCCCGGCAAACAGGCCTGCGGACGGTGGCAGGCGATTGGCAAACCCTCGCACCCATCCACGGGTCTGCGAGACGTGCCAGATCACAAAACCAACCGATATCCCCCCGATCAGCAGCCGTAACAGATCAGCGTCGGTCGCTTTATAAAGCAACGTCCCCAATGCCACGCCGGGAATCGCGCCCAGAATCAGCAGCCGGGAATCCGGCCAGTTCCAGCGTTTCCAATAGGGGCCAAGGGTTGCAACATCTATGATCATCAGGATCGGCAACATCAGCGCAAGCGCTTGCCCGGGGTCCAGAATAAGCGCCAGAATCGATGACGACGCGAACGCCACGCCCGAGCCGAACCCGCCTTTCGAGATGCCCGCAAAGATCACAGCCGGGATCGCGACCACAAAAAACAAAAAATTCAAATCGAACATCAGATGCCTCAAAACGGCCTGTTTTGCTGGCCACTTAGCGCAAACCACCCAAGGGGTGCAAACGGTATGCGGTCGCATGCCGCGCCGCAAAGACCTTGCGCGCTGTCGCTTTTGCAACTAGCACAACCGCGATTTCAAACCCCATCGGAGATATTCCAAATGGCCAGACCCAAGATCGCGCTGATCGGCGCAGGTCAGATCGGCGGTACGCTCGCCCACCTCGCTGCAATGAAAGAACTGGGTGACGTTGTCCTGTTCGACATCGCCGAAGGCACCCCGGAAGGCAAGGCACTGGATATTGCTGAATCCGGCCCCTCGGAAGGCTTTGATGCCAAGCTGAAAGGCACTCAGTCCTACGAGGACATCGCCGGTGCCGATGTCTGCATCGTGACCGCCGGTGTACCCCGCAAACCGGGGATGAGCCGTGATGACCTGCTGGGGATCAACCTGAAAGTCATGAAGTCGGTTGGCGAAGGCATCGCCGCCAACGCACCTGACGCCTTCGTCATCTGCATCACCAACCCGCTGGACGCGATGGTCTGGGCCCTGCGCGAATTCTCGGGCCTGCCGCATAACAAAGTCTGCGGTATGGCGGGCGTTCTGGATTCGGGCCGTTTTGCACATTTCCTGTCGGAAGAGTTCAACGTCTCGATGCGCGACGTCACAGCCTTCGTTCTGGGCGGCCATGGCGACACGATGGTGCCGTCGGTGCGGTATTCGACCGTCGCTGGCATCCCGCTGCCCGATCTGGTCGAGATGGGCTGGACCACGCAGGAAAAACTGGACGCCATCGTTCAGCGCACCCGTGATGGCGGTGCCGAAATCGTTGGCCTGCTGAAAACCGGCTCGGCTTTCTATGCACCCGCCACGTCGGCGATCGAAATGGCCGAGGCCTACCTGAAGGACCAAAAGCGCGTACTGCCTTGCGCCGCCTATTGCGATGGCGAGCTGGGTGTTGAAGGCATGTATGTCGGTGTCCCAACCGTAATCGGCGCCAATGGTGTTGAGCGTATCGTCAATATCAAACTCAACGAAGAAGAGCAGGCCGGGTTCGACAATTCGGTCAACGCCGTGAAAGGCCTGATTGAAGCGTGTAAGGGCATCGACAGCTCGCTGGCTTAACCGTTCGCGCTTAAAAATCGCGATACCGGCCCGTTTCCGGGCCGGTTTTCTTTTGCCCTCCCATTCATTGGGGCACGACTGGCCCCAAAAATCTGTTTCGCAGAGGTTTTTTCTGGTGGTCAACCCGGCTTCGAATCACGGCAGAGGCATCTGGTTCATTTTGTGATCACACCCTAAAAACCTGTGATCACAAATATGGAAAATCTTTGGCAATTTCCTGTAACTCATCAAAAAACCCTTTAAACTTGTCCGATAGACACCCCTATAACGGTTCAATCGTAGTCAGACGGGACAGTTTTGATGAACATTCACGAATATCAGGCCAAGGCTCTTTTGCGCAGCTATGGGGCTCCGGTCTCCGACGGTCGCGCGGTTCTGCGTGCCGAGGAAGCCAAAACCGCAGCCGGTGAACTTGATGGCCCGCTCTGGGTGGTCAAGGCACAGATTCATGCGGGTGGCCGCGGCAAGGGCTCGTTCAAAGAAATCGACGCTGGCGAGAAGGGCGGTGTCCGTCTGACCAAATCGGTTGAGGAAGCTGCTGAAGAAGCCAAGAAGATGCTGGGCCGCACGCTGGTCACCCATCAGACCGGCCCCGAAGGCAAGCAGGTCAACCGCATTTATATCGAGGCCGGTTCGGGCATCGAGACCGAGATGTATCTGGCCTTGCTGGTAGATCGCCAGACCAGCCGTATCTCGTTCGTTTGCTCGACCGAGGGCGGCATGGATATCGAAGAGGTGGCCGCGGCCACGCCCGAGAAAATCCTGTCTTTCTCGGTTGATCCGGCGACGGGATACCAAGCCTATCACGGCCGCCGCATTGCCTTTGCGCTGGGCCTTCAGGGCGCGCAGGTCAAGCAATGCGTCAAGCTGATGGGTCAGTTGTACAAAGCCTTCATCGAAAAAGACATGGAAATGCTGGAGATCAACCCGCTGGTCGTCTCCGACCGGGGGGATCTCAAAGTGCTGGACGCCAAGATCGGCTTTGACGGCAACGCGGTCTATCGCCACCCGGATATTGCCGAACTGCGCGACACAACCGAAGAAGACCCCAAGGAACTGGAAGCCAGCAAATACGACCTGAACTACATCGCGCTGGATGGTGAGATCGGCTGCATGGTCAACGGTGCCGGTCTGGCGATGGCGACGATGGATATCATCAAGCTTTATGGTGCCGAGCCTGCCAACTTCCTCGACGTGGGCGGCGGTGCGACCAAAGAGAAGGTGACCGAGGCGTTCAAGATCATCACCTCGGACCCGCAGGTCAAAGGCATTCTGGTCAATATCTTCGGCGGCATCATGCGCTGTGACGTCATCGCCGAGGGCGTTGTCGCCGCGGTGAAAGAGGTCGGCCTGCAGGTTCCGCTGGTCGTGCGTCTGGAAGGCACGAATGTTGAGAAGGGCAAAGAGATCATCAACACCTCTGGCCTGGACGTGATCGCGGCGGACAACCTGAAAGACGGTGCCGAGAAGATCGTGAAGGCGGTTAAGGGTTAAGCTCTTTGCTGAAACTGGCAGCCATAACCTTTGCGGCGCTTTCGCAAATTGGTCTCGCAAATGCTGAAATCGCAGCATGTGCGTCCCATGACAAAACTTGCTTGGCATGCGCCACAGCGATCCACAATAGCATCTTGCAGAAAGTCGTGGTGAGTTCTGTCGATATGGGGCATTGGCCAGGAAAAGCCAATTTGGTTCCGGGTTCAATTGATGGCAAACGACGCTACGTCTTTCCTGATATCGCCATTTTGGGGGAAAGTGGGTCCAAGCATCTGGCCCATGCGGAGTGCTTTCTCAATAAGCCTGCTTCAGAACCAGTATGGATCACCGTACAGTTTCGCGAGACGCCGGCTTCAGAAGATTATGGTCTGCCCAACAGTCGTCAAAAAACACCGAGGCAAGCGCTTAGTTTGTTAAGCGACGAAGACTACGAGGCCACTGGCCTTCCATTCTCTCGCTATTTCGCGCTGAACTCAGATCAGATTTCAGAAATCCTGAACAAAGAATAGGAGACTCCTAAAAATGGCAGTCCTCATCGACGAAAATACCAAAGTGATCTGTCAGGGCTTTACCGGATCGCAGGGCACATTTCACAGCGAACAGGCTATTGCTTATGGCACCAATATGGTCGGCGGTGTGACCCCCGGCAAAGGCGGGATGGAACATCTGGACTTGCCCGTGTTCAACTCGGTCCACGAGGCGAAGGCCGTGACCGAAGCCAATGCCAGCGTGATCTATGTGCCGCCACCCTTTGCAGCCGACTCGATTCTGGAGGCGATTGATGCCCGGATGGAGGTGATCGTCTGCATCACCGAAGGCATCCCGGTTCTGGATATGATGAAGGTGAAGCGCGCGCTGGAAGGCTCAAATTCGCGCCTGGTCGGCCCGAACTGCCCTGGCGTCATCACGCCCGGCGCCTGCAAGATCGGCATCATGCCCGGCCACATCCACAAGCGCGGCTCGGTCGGTGTTGTGTCGCGTTCGGGCACGCTGACCTATGAGGCCGTCAAGCAAACCACCGATGTGGGGCTGGGCCAATCCACCTGCGTCGGCATCGGTGGCGATCCGATCAAGGGGACCGAGCATATTGACGTGCTGGAATGGTTCCTGGCGGATGACGAGACCACATCGATCATCATGATCGGTGAGATCGGTGGCTCGGCCGAGGAAGAGGCCGCGCAATTCCTGGCGGATGAGGCTAAGAAGGGCCGTAAGAAACCGGTTGCCGGTTTCATCGCAGGCCGCACAGCCCCTCCGGGCCGCCGCATGGGTCACGCAGGCGCGATTGTCGCCGGGGGCAAGGGCGGCGCCGAGGACAAGATCGAAGCCATGCGCGCAGCCGGGATCGTCGTGGCCGAAAGCCCGGCGCAACTGGGTGAGGCTGTGTTGGAAGCGATTGGGTAAGCGTGGTGGCCCGCCAAGATAAATGCTCTGCGGGGCGAGGGGTAAGAGCCTCTCGCTTCCAGCATGTCTTGGTTCTCATATTGGGAATCCCGTTTTCCGCATTTGCGGATGGCGCTGACGCGTCACCAAAGTTCTCGAAGCCTACACAAGACGTGATCGATCTCTGTACTTGGGCATCGGCAGATCGTACTTCGATTGCCCATGAATTCTTCGAACGAGGATGGACGAGGTTCCAAGCGCCTTACCCTGAAGCACTCCCGGCGCTTTTGGCCGACGGATCGCTTTTCCATGCGTTGCTCGATGAAAGGCGTAACACGTTCGGATTGGATACAGATACCGGTGTAATTCCAAATATGAACGAACATCTAAATAAGATGTTCGAAGTCTCTCAGCGCGGAATCTACGATGCATTTTGGCGGGAGGAAGAACCTCAGGCTTTCTTGATGCTCTATGACGCATCTGACGCGCCCGAACATGAAATCGGTTGTCGATATTTTAGTTCTTCGAAAGACGACGCAACCAAAATAAAAGACATAATTTGGGATTTCGATGAAGAAACTCACGAATCTCAATACGGCCCTGCCCGCATAGTGACCGAATATACCTCAGGTCACCCGCCGCACCGTCCACTTACCGGTGCGGCGGGGTTACTTGTGAAATTTGGCCTTTTGGTTGATCGACCCCTTTTAGAACCACAACTCGGCGCAGGTGAGGCGACAATTCAGTTTTTTCGCTATGATGTATCACTGTTTGACGCCGATTTTGGGAGAGAGCCCAATGCCGCTTTTGCTTTGGAGACAAGACGGCGAACGGGGTTAGACAAATAATGACCTTCTCTGACGCCATCCGCACCTGTTTCGCCAAGTTCTTCACCTTCTCAGGAAGAGCCTCGCGGCCTGAATACTGGTTCTTTTTCCTGTTCATCGTAATCTGGAGCTTGATCGCAGGTTTCATTGATCTGCAGTTCTTCACGCAGGTCGCAGTATCTGAAACGGAAACGTCCAAATCGGTCACCGCAACCTCCTCGCAACCGGTGCAGAGCATTGTTGGCCTGATCGTGTTCTTCCCCCATCTCGCCGTTGCGTTCCGCCGGATGCATGATACCGGGCGCAGCGGGCTTTATGCCTTTCTGCCGATCCTGCTGATCCTTGGCGCGTTTGCGGTGCTGGTCTTTGGCATCGGTATCGCCAGCCAGTTCCATGGTGGTATGCTCGACAAATTGTTTACCCGCGCCACCTTGCTGATCGTGCTTCCGACGCTCATCGTGCTGGTGGTGTCACCCCTGCTGGTGCTGTGGTGGCTGGCCCGCCCCAGCCAACCCGGCCCAAACCAATACGGTCCCAACCCATATGAGGTAGCCCAATGACCGAACACTCGCCCAACTACCAGTTTCATGCCTCAAGCTTCATGCAGGGGCATAACGCCGAATATCTGGAGCAGTTATACGCCCAGTACACCAGAAACCCCGGCGCGGTGGATGCCGCCTGGGCCGAGTTCTTCAAGGCCATGGGCGACGCCACGCCGGATGTTCAGCGCGAGGCCGAAGGGCCTTCGTGGGCGCGCTCTGACTGGCCGCCGATGCCAGCGGATGATCTGACAGGCGCTCTGACCGGCGAATGGGCCGAGATTGACGCCAAGGCGGCGGGCAACAAGATCAAAGACAAGGCGTCTGAGACGGGCGTCGCGGTCAGCGACGATCAGATCAAACGCGCTGTGCTGGACAGCCTGCGGGCGCTGATGCTGATCCGGGCCTATCGCATCCGGGGCCATCTGGCCGCCAATCTGGACCCGCTGGGCATGCGCTCGGCCAGCAATCATCCTGAACTGGACCCGAAGACTTACGGCTTTACCGATGCAGACATGGACCGGCCGATCTTCATCGACAACGTGCTGGGCCTGCAGATGGCCAGCATGCGGCAGATCGTCGAGATCGTGAAACGCACCTATTGCGGCACCTTTGCGCTGCAATACATGCATATCTCGAACCCGGAAGAGGCCGCATGGCTGAAGGAACGGATTGAGGGGTACGGCAAGGAAATCGCGTTCACCAAGGAAGGCCGCAAGGCGATCCTGAACAAGATGGTCGAGGCCGAGGGTTTCGAGAAATTCCTGCATGTCAAATATATGGGGACCAAACGCTTTGGCCTTGACGGGGGCGAGGCGCTGATCCCGGCGATGGAGCAGATCATCAAACGCGGCGGTGCGCTGGGGATCAGCGATATCGTCATCGGGATGCCGCACCGGGGCCGTCTGAACATTCTGGCCAATGTGATGAGCAAACCCTACCGCGCCATCTTCAACGAATTTCAGGGCGGCAGCTTCAAGCCCGAAGATGTGGATGGGTCGGGCGACGTGAAGTATCACCTCGGTGCGTCCAGCGACCGCGAGTTTGACGGCAACTCCGTTCATCTGTCGCTCACCGCCAATCCCAGTCACCTTGAAGCGGTGAACCCGGTGGTTCTGGGCAAGGTGCGCGCCAAGCAGGATCAGTTGGGTGACGAAGATCGCACCAAGGTGATGGGTATTCTGCTGCACGGGGATGCAGCCTTTGCCGGACAGGGCGTTGTGGCCGAAGGCTTTGGCCTGTCCGGTCTGCGCGGGCACAAAACCGGCGGCACCATGCATATCGTGGTGAATAACCAGATCGGCTTTACCACTGCGCCGCACTTCTCGCGGTCCAGCCCCTACCCCACGGATATCGCGCTGATGGTTGAGGCACCGATCTTCCACGTGAATGGTGATGATCCTGAGGCGGTGGTTCACGCGGCCAAGGTCGCAACAGAGTTCCGCCAGAAGTTCCACAAGGACGTGGTGATCGACATCTTCTGCTACCGCCGGTTTGGGCATAACGAGGGCGACGAGCCCATGTTCACCAACCCGATCATGTACAAGAAGATCAAGACACATAAGACCACGCTGAGCCTTTATACCGAGCGTCTGGTCAAGGATGGGCTGATCCCCGAGGGCGAGATCGAGGATATGAAGGCGGCCTTTCAGGCGCATCTGAATGAAGAATTCGATGCCGGTAAGGATTACAAGCCCAACAAGGCCGACTGGCTGGATGGGCGCTGGTCGCATCTGGACAAGAACAAAGAGGAATATGTGCGCGGCGAAACTGCGATCGCGCCGGAAACGCTGGCTGAAATCGGGGCGTCTCTGACCAAAGCCCCGGATGGGTTTGCCCTTCACAGGACCGTGGGGCGCTTGCTGGATCACAAGAAACAGATGTTCGAAACCGGCACGGGCTTTGACTGGGCCACGGGCGAGGCGCTGGCCTTTGGCTCGCTGCTGACCGAGGGGTATCCGGTGCGTCTGGCCGGGCAGGATGCCACGCGCGGCACCTTCAGCCAGCGCCATTCAGGCTTTGTCAATCAGGAGACCGAAGAACGCTATTACCCGCTGAACAACATCCGCCCCGGGCAGTCACATTACGAAGTGATCGACTCGATGCTGTCCGAATATGCGGTTCTGGGATTTGAGTACGGGTATTCGCTGGCCGAACCCAACGCGCTGGTTCTGTGGGAAGCGCAGTTTGGCGATTTCGCCAACGGGGCGCAGATCATGTTCGACCAGTTCATCAGCTCGGGCGAAAGCAAATGGCTGCGCATGTCCGGATTGGTCTGCCTGTTGCCGCACGGGTTCGAGGGGCAAGGCCCGGAACACTCGTCAGCGCGGCTGGAGCGGTTCCTGCAGATGTGTGGTCAGGACAACTGGATCGTGGCGAATTGTACGACGCCTGCGAACTATTTCCACATTCTGCGCCGTCAGTTGCATCGCACCTTCCGCAAGCCGCTGATTCTGGTCACGCCGAAATCGCTGCTGCGCCACAAACTGGCAGTCAGCAAGGCGGAAGAATTCACCACCGGGTCCAGCTTCCACCGGGTATTGTGGGACGATGCGCAGCAAGGCAATTCGGAAACCAAACTGGTGACGGATGACAAGATCAAGCGTGTCGTCATGTGTTCGGGCAAGGTCTATTACGATCTTCTGGAAGAACGCGACGCGCGTGGCATCAATAATGTCTATCTGATGCGGATCGAGCAATATTACCCCTTCCCGGCGCATTCGCTGATCAACGAGCTTGAGCGCTTCAAGGGGGCCGAGATGGTGTGGTGCCAGGAAGAACCCAAAAATCAGGGGGCCTGGTCCTTTATCGAGCCCAATATCGAATGGGTCCTGACCCGCATCAAAGCCAAACACACGCGCCCGGTTTATGCCGGTCGCGCCACATCGGCCTCGCCCGCGACGGGTCTGGCCAGCCAACACAAAGCCCAACAAGAAGCGCTGGTGAACGAAGCGCTGAGCATTGAAGGAAAATAAGCGATGACGATCGAAGTTCGTGTTCCCACGCTTGGCGAGTCGGTAACCGAAGCCACGGTTGCGACATGGTTCAAGAAACCCGGTGACCCGGTTGCCGTGGACGAGATGCTATGTGAACTGGAGACTGATAAGGTCACGGTCGAGGTGCCTTCGCCCGCCGCAGGCGCAATGGGCGAGATTGTTGCTGCCGAAGGGGAAACCGTTGGGGTTAACGCCCTGCTGGCAACCATTGCAGCAGGCGAAGGCGCGGCACCTGCTCGGGCAGCGGCAGCCCCGTCCCCCGCCCCCGCGGCCCCGACAGCCCCGGCCGGCAATGTGGACGTCATGGTGCCGACACTTGGAGAGTCGGTCAGTGAAGCCACGGTCTCGACATGGTTCAAGCAGGTTGGTGACAGCGTCGCGCAGGATGAGATGCTGTGTGAGCTGGAAACCGACAAGGTCTCGGTCGAGGTCCCGGCTCCGGCTGCTGGTGTTCTGGCCGAGATCGTGGCGCCCGAAGGCAGCACGGTTGATGCGTCAGCCAAGCTGGCCGTGATATCGGGTGCCGCGGCGGGAACAGTTGCCGCAGCGCCTGCGGCCTCTGCGGCTGCAGGCGGCAGCGATGGCGGCGGCAAGGACATTGCCAACGCACCTTCGGCCGAAAAAGCCATGGCCGAGGCCGGGCTGTCTGCCGATCAGGTCACCGGAACGGGCCGCGATGGCCGCATCATGAAAGAAGATGTGGCGAAAGCTGTTGCAGCAGCCACGGCCCCAGCGCCTGCGGCGACTGTGCCCGCCCCTGCTGCCCAAACCCCGCGCGCACCTGTTGCAGCCGGTGATGCTGCCCGCGAGGAACGTGTGCGCATGACCCGTCTGCGCCAAACCATCGCCAAACGTCTGAAAGATGCGCAGAACACAGCTGCGATCCTGACCACCTATAACGAGGTGGACATGACCGAAGTGATGGCCCTGCGCAATGAATACAAAGAGCTGTTTCAGAAAAAACATGGCGTGAAACTGGGCTTCATGTCCTTCTTCACCAAGGCTTGCTGTCACGCGCTGAAAGAGGTTCCCGAAGTCAATGCCGAGATCGACGGCACCGATATCGTGTACAAGAACTTCGTCCACATGGGCGTCGCTGCCGGTACACCGCAGGGCCTTGTGGTGCCGGTCATCCGTGATGCGGATTCGATGTCTTTCGCCGCAATCGAGAAAGCCATTGCTGAAAAGGGCAAGCGCGCCCGGGATGGCAAGCTGAGCATGGATGAAATGCAAGGCGGTACGTTCACCATCTCAAACGGTGGTGTCTATGGCTCGCTGATGTCCTCGCCCATCCTGAACCCGCCGCAATCCGGCATTCTGGGCATGCACAAAATTCAGGACCGCCCGATGGTCATCAATGGTGAGATCAAGATCCGCCCGATGATGTATCTGGCATTGTCCTATGATCACCGGATTGTTGACGGCAAAGGTGCCGTGACATTCCTTGTTCGCGTGAAAGAGGCGCTGGAAGATCCGCGCCGTTTATTGATGGATTTGTAATCATGGCAACACATGTACTTTGGCAGGCCGATGTGGCCGATTTCGACATCTGGCTGAAAGTGTTTCGCGAAGACAAGAAGGTGCGCGCAGCCGCGGGTATCCACGACCTTCATATCTGGAGCGACCCCGATCAGAAAGACCACGCGGTCGCCTTGTTCGAGATCCGCAATCTGGACCGCGCCCTCAGCTTTCTTGAATCCGAAGAACTGGCCGTGCATCACGAACGCGGTGGTGTAACACATATTCAGATCAAGGTTCTGTCACCCGTATGACCCCGGAACTCGTCGCCTTGACGCTGGCGGCTTTGCTGCAGGTCATTCAGTTCGCCCTGATGGCGATCCCGGCCAATATCGAACTTGGGCCGGGTAAAACCATGTCGGCGCGCGATCGTAGCCGTCTGGGCGGGTCGCTGGAGGATCAGCTATCAGATGGGACGGCACGGCTGTACCGCGCCATGAACAACCATTTCGAAGGGCTGATCCTGTTTGCGATCGCCTGCATCGTTGTGACCCTGTCCGGTCAGGCGGACGGTTTCACCGCGCTCTGCGCCTGGGCCTATCTGCTGGCACGGGTCGTCTATATCCCGGCCTATTATTACGGGCTGAAACCATGGCGCAGCGTCGTCTGGTTCATCGGGTTTCTGGCCACAACTTTTATGCTTTTGGCCACCTTGCTGTGATGCAGCATCGAACACGGATCAGCAATTGCGCGTGAGCGCCCCATAACTCGACCTGCCCAAGCACCGTCCAGATGATAACGGCAAGGCGGAAACTTATCGAAAAGGGATAACCGAAATGTCTTCCGAACTTTCCATTCTTGCACTTTATGGTTTGCTGGTGGTTCTGACCGTTCTGCTGAACGTGCTGACCGCGCTGCCACAGGTTGGGTTGATGACCCTGGGTGGCCCACGCGATGACATGCCGCCGCTGACAGGGCTTGCCGGTCGTGTGGCCCGCACTCTGGACAATTCAGTGGTGGCGATGGCGCTGTTTGCACCTGCGGTGCTGATCCTGTCGGCAAAGGGCGCATTTACCGCTGGAACCTTGTTCGCAGCTCAGATCTTCCTGATCGCGCGTATCGCCTTTGTCCCGATCTACGCCTTCGCCATTCCCGTCCCGTTCCTGCGCACCCTTGTTTGGCTGGCAGGATTTCTTGCAACCGTTTATCTATATCTCATGGCTCTATAAAGCCTGATCACCGCGCCCCGATCCGGGCCGGCCAAGAGACACCAAGGAGTGCCCGAATGTCCAGCTATGACGTCATCGTAATCGGAGCCGGCCCCGGCGGCTATGTCTGCGCCATCCGCTGCGCCCAGCTTGGGTTGAAAACCGCCGTCGTTGAAGGGCGCGAGACGCTGGGTGGAACCTGCCTGAACGTGGGCTGCATCCCCTCCAAAGCGCTGCTGCATGCCAGCCACCAGTTGCACGAAGCCGAGCATAACTTTGCCAAGATGGGCCTGAAGGGCAAAAGCCCCTCGGTCGATTGGAAGCAGATGCAGGCCTATAAGGACGAGGTGATTGAGGGAAACACCAAGGGCATCGAGTTTCTGTTCAAGAAGAACAAGATCGACTGGCTGAAAGGTTGGGGCTCAATCCCCGCCGCAGGTCAGGTCAAGGTGGGTGACGAGGTCCATGAGACAAAAAATATCATCATCGCCTCAGGGTCTGAGCCATCCGCGCTGCCGGGTGTCGACGTCGATGAGAAGGTCGTCGTGACCTCAACCGGGGCACTGTCGCTTGGTAAAATCCCCAAGAAAATGGTGGTGATTGGTGCCGGTGTCATCGGGCTTGAACTCGGATCGGTCTACAGCCGTTTGGGGGCCGAGGTGACGGTGGTCGAGTTCCTCAAGGAAATCACGCCGGGTATGGATCCTGAAGTACAGAAAACCTTTCAGCGTATCCTCAAGAAACAGGGCCTGAAATTCGTCATGGGCGCAGCGGTGCAAAAAACCGAGGCCACCAAGACCAAGGCCAAGGTCACGTACAAACTGCTCAAGGATGACAGCGAACATGTAATCGACGCCGATGCTGTACTGGTGGCCACCGGGCGCAAACCGTTCTCGGACGGATTGGGGCTCGATACACTTGGGGTTGAGATGACACCGCGTGGGCAGATCAAAGTGGGCTCTGACTGGCAGACCAACGTGCCGGGGATATACGCGATCGGCGACGTGACCGAAGGCCCGATGCTGGCCCATAAGGCTGAAGACGAAGGCATGGCCGCCGCCGAACAGGTTGCCGGTAAACATGGCCATGTGAACTACCAAGTCATTCCCGGTGTCATCTATACTTGGCCCGAAGTAGCCAATGTGGGCGAGACCGAAGCAACACTGAAAGAACAAGGCCGTGCCTACAAGGTCGGCAAGTTCATGTTCATGGGCAATGGCCGCGCCAAGGCAAATTTGGCCGCTGACGGGTTCGTCAAGATACTGGCAGATAAGGATACCGACCGTATCCTGGGCGCGCATATCATCGGCCCGGGCGCCGGTGACCTGATCCATGAGGTCTGCGTGGCGATGGAATTCGGCGCCTCAGCTGAAGATCTGGCATTAACCTGCCACGCGCACCCGACCTATTCCGAAGCTGTACGTGAAGCGGCGCTCGCCTGCGGAGATGGCCCGATCCATTCCTGAGCCTGCCTGATATCGTAAGCATCGGATGCGAGGCTCTGCCTCGCGCTCCGGGATATTTAGAGCCAGATGAAGCAGGGGATCCATTACTTCATCTGGCCGAAAATATCCCGGGGGAGTCGCAGCTTGCTGCGGCGGGGGCAGCGCCCCCCTCTTTCCACATCGCGGTTGGCACGCAAAGGTTTCGGCAGTCCGATCACTTACGCGTGGCCACTACAAAACGCTTAAAATGTTCTCAGGGCCTTAGTTTGTTCCATCCGGATCAAACCCCGCTTCCCGCATCAGAGCATTCGAACGCGTCTCGATCATGTCTTCCAGCCGCTCAAGAAAGTCGTTTCGCGCGACGCCCGATTCAATGGGGTCAAGAAAATCGACGATCGCAGTGCCGGGTTTGCGCAGAACACCTGATCTGGGCCAGAACACACCGGCATTGGTCGCAACCGGGATGCAGGGGAATCCCAGACCTTCATACAGAACCGCTGTGCCAATCTTGTAGGGTTTCAAAACCCCCGGCGCGACGCGTGTGCCCTGCGGGTAGATCACCAATTGGCCGGGTTCGCTGAATTCACGCGCAACATCCTTGACCATCTTGGCAACCGCTGCCCCCCGTTTGCCGCGATCTACGGGGATACAACCAAGGCGGCGCGCGTAGAGGCCGATGATCGGTGTCCACAAAAGCTCTCGTTTCATGATGAACTTGCCATGCGGGACAGCGGCAAAAATCATGATGATATCAAGGAATGACTGGTGTTTGGCGCCAACCACAACCTCTCCATATGGAACCGTTCCGCGCACTTCACAGCGAATACCGACCATCCAGCGCGCCAGCCACATGGTCGAGCGGGCATAGGTTTTGCACGCCCGAAGCGCTCCGCGTTTGGCAAAGAGGGCATAGGGGGCGAAGACGATGCCAAGGATCAGCATCCAGGCGTAGATCACAATCATGAAAATCAGGGACCGGACCCATTGAATGGCCATGAACATCACGAAAGCTCCTTCAACTTGCGCCGCGCTGCGAACCATGTGGCCAGAAACGCAACCACCGCGCCCAGCACGGGTATCAACACTGGCAGCACCCAACCGACGCCCTGAAATCCCAGCCCTGTCAGGAAGCCTCCGGCATCCGAGGCTTCGGGCAACAGCAATACGCCAGACATCCCCATGAGCGTGCCAATTGCCGCTCCGAACAAAGCGCGGTATGTGAAACGCCGCACGAACGCACCAGCAATGAACCGATCGCGGGCACCGACCAGACGCAGAACCTCGATGATCTGCGCATTGGCCGCCAGCGAGGCGTTGGCAGCCAGGGTAATCATGGCGGCCGTCGCCCCGCCAATCAGCAGGATCGAGATCAGGCCCAACCGACGCAGCGACGTGGCCGCATCAACCAGCGGTTCGCGCCACCTTGTGTGGTCATCAAGCACCGCGCCGGGCACCTCGGCCCCCAATCGCAGGCGCAAACCCGCCGCGTCCAGACCGGGTTCGCCTTCGATGATTTCGATCAGTTGCGGGATAGGCAGCGTGTCCAGCGACAGATCAGAACCAAACCACGGCGACAGCAGAGCGGCCTGTTCCTCATCCGTCAGGGCACGGGCAGAAGCCACACCCGGAGTTTGCTGCAGGACCGTCAGCGCCGCCTCGACCTGCGCGGCGCGTTGATCCAACGGTGCGTTGATCCGCAAGGTCACCGCGCCTGCCAGTTCCGAGGCCCAGCGATCCGCCAAACGTCCCGATGCCAGCGACAGGGCCAATGCAAAAACCGCCAGAAACGCCATGGCACCAGAAACAAACAGCGTCAGTTGCGCGGTAAAACCGGTGGGTGGCACCACCCTGTCTGCCCGCTGGTCACGCCGCAGCAGGTTGCGAATGTCCCCCTTGCTCATAAATCCGCCCCCGCCAATTGTATCCGGCGCTGCGAGATGCGCAGCACGCGGGCCTGCACCTGGCTTTTCGCGGCCCGGATCAGGCTAAGGTCATGCGTGGCGATCAAAACGGTCTTACCCATCCGGTTCAATTCGACCAGAAGATGCAGCAACCGTTGCGACATCTCCCAATCGACATTGCCAGTGGGTTCATCTGCCAGCACAACATCAGGCGACAGGATAACCGCACGCGCCAATGCCGCGCGCTGGCGCTCACCTCCCGACAGCTCGGGCGGGAGCGAATCGAGCCTGCTGCCAAGGCCGACCCACCCCAGAAGCTCGGTCAGGTTTTCCTGCACTCCGGTCTCGGCGCGGCCCGAAACCATCAGCGGCAGGGCGACGTTCTCTGCCAATGTCATGTGGTCCAGAAACCGGCAATCCTGATGCACCACGCCAATCCGGCGGCGTAACAACGCCATCTGGTCCCGGTCCAGTCGCGCGATATCCTCGCCAAAGGCCATCAACCGGCCCGCAGTGGGCAACAACGCGCCATAGCAGAGTTTCAGCAAAGTGGTCTTGCCCGCGCCGGAAGGGCCGGTCAGGAAATGGAACGACCCCGGCTGCAAGCGCAGTGAAACATCGCTCAGCAATTCGCCGCCGCCATAGTTATAGCTGATGCTTTCCAGCTCGATCACGCCTGTCCCCATTGTTATGTTGCCTGTCTTGCCCGAGCCCGCCGGTGGATTCAATGCCCCGGGCGGGGCCAATTGGCGACACTTGGCCCGTGAAACCGAAAACACGCTTTGCTGTTGGGTCTTAACGGAATATCATCCCTGAAAAAACTATTAACAGGCCGGTCCTGAAGGCCAGGAGGCAGAATGCGTTTAACGTGCCCGAATTGCGGTGCCCAGTATGAAGTCCCGGATGAGGTGATCCCCGAGGGCGGGCGCGATGTGCAATGCTCTAACTGCGAAGAGACATGGTTTCAAAGCAAAGACCCCAAGCTCAGCGCAGCCAAACCGGAAGCGGCACTATCGCCGACCTCAACGATCGAAGAGGCCTTCGCCAAGGCCGAGGACCCTCCGGCAGAGGATGCACCAGAGCCCAAAGTCGCCGAGACAGAGCCTGAATCCGCCGAGGACACGGCCAGCAGCAATGTCGATCCGGCGGTATCCAGCATCCTCAAGCAAGAGGCCGCGCGCGAGGCCGAGCTGCGTGAACGCGAAGGCAGCAATCTGGAAAGCCAGCCCGATCTGGCGCTGGATCCGCCCGAGCAACCCAAGGTCAAACCGAAGCGCCCCGCGACAACGGAAACGGCGGCCGATGCGGGGCAAAAGGATGAGCTGCCGGATGTTGAGGCGATCAACTCGGGCTTACGGGGCGATCTGACATCGGATGAAACCGAGGTAAC
Source organism: Rhodobacteraceae bacterium KLH11 (assembly GCA_000158135.1). GTDB lineage: Bacteria > Pseudomonadota > Alphaproteobacteria > Rhodobacterales > Rhodobacteraceae > Ruegeria. Next base: position 1,475,215 of record DS999531.1, on the reverse strand, counting down.
CGCGCCCGCCCGCAAATCCGGCGGGTTCCTGCGTGGTTTCGCGCTGATCATTATCATCGGCGTTGCGCTGTTCCTGATCTATGGCAATGCCAACCAGATCAGCGAGGCGGTGCCGCAGGCCGACCCGATGCTGAAATCCTATGTGTCATTGGTCGATCAGGCCCGCCTGTGGCTTGAAGCGCAAACTGGCAGTGCAGCGCCAAATTAAAGCAATGGGCTGTCCGCCCAAAGTATACCCATCGAAATACGCACAAGCTTCAACCAAGTGCGTATTTCGGTTCCTCGGCAGAGATCAGAACCGTTCAAGCAGCCGTTTGAGATATTCGAGCTCGATCTGAGGTCTGTCCTGTTCACCCGTGCGGCGGCGAATTTCATCCAGCAATTCACGTGCCCGGCGATAGACATCTTCACCCTGCAGCAGATTATCATCGGTCGAGATCGACCCGGCGCTGCCCGGCGAACGCCCCAGCGGGTCACGGTTGTTGGCTTGCGCATCGCCCGCCTCAGAGCCCTGACCCGATTGATTCTGCTGGTTTTGGGCCATGGCCTCGCCCAATGACCGCAAACCTTCCCGCAACGCTTCCATCGCTTCGGACTGACGGTCAATCGCTTCGGCCAGATCGTTGCCACGCAGGGCATCTTCGGCCTCATCCATTGCCCGGCCAGCACGGCCCAGCGCCTCGCGCGCGGCCTCACCTTCGGGCGTGCCGCCACCCGGCAGGCCTTGTTCCTGACGGCTGAGCTCATCCCGCAATGCTTGTTGACGATCCGCCAGCGACCCCTGACCCTGCTGGCCTTCGCCACCCTGATCCTGACCGCGGCCGCCTTGACCTTCGTGGTTTTGCCCACGACCCAGACCGCCGCTTTGGCCTTCGTTGCCCTGGCTTTCGCCCGATTGCGCGCCGGGATTGAACTGTTCCTGCAGATCGCGGAAGGCCTGATCGCTCAGACCCTGCTGTTCGCGCAGGGTTTCAGCCAGACCCTCCATGGCCTGCTGGCCCTCGGACTGGCCACCCTGGCCCTGTCCTTGCGTGACGCGCATGTTTTCCATCATCTGCTGAAACTCTTCGAGCGCCTGCTGCGCTTCGGCCATGCGGCCCTGTTCCATCAGTTCCTGAATGCGGTCCATCATCCGCTGCAGATCATCCTGGGTCATTTGCAGGGTTTCCCCGTTGGGGCCTTGCTGACCGTTCTGGGTTTCACCGTTCTCCTGCGCCAGACGCTGTAACTGGCGCATATAATCCTGCGTCGCCTCGCGCAGTTCCTGCATCAATTCGGCAATCTCTTCGTCGCTGGCACCGTTCTGCATCGCCTCGGTCAACCGTTCTTGGGCGCGGCGCATGCGTTCCAGCGCATCGGCCAGCGTTCCGTCCTCGATCAGAACAGCCAGATCCCACAGGGCCTGCGCAATCTCTTCCTGCTGTTTGGCGTTCAAAGCGTTGTGGCGGGTGAACGTCTCTAACCGGCGCAGGATCACGCGCAGGCGCAGATACGCCGTGTCCGAGCGAAACAGATCTTCGGGCAGATGCGAGACCGCACGCAGCAATTGCGACACGCGCGGCGCGTTTTCACGTGACCACAGCAGATCACGCCGCTGTTCGATCACCGCCGCAGCCAGCGGGTCAAAAAAACGGCGCGCAGGCAGGTCTGTCAGATGCGGTTCGGCCACCGTCTCCTGATCTGCCGCATCGACGACCCTGAGGGTGATCTTCACCGGCAAATGCGCCCATGGGTGCTGCGAGAAATCTTCGATCAGGTCTTCGGTGAAATCGGTCCGGTCCCCGGTGATTGGCATCGGAAGTTCAACCGTGATGGTTTCACGCGGCTCCGGTTCTGTCTTCAGGCCGTATTGACGGCTGACCGCGGGCAGGTCCAGTTCGATCCGGGCCATACCTGATACGATCCCGTAGTCATCCGCAGCGGCAAAGGGCAGCTTCATCTGGCCACCGGCCTCTGCCTCTGCACTGCCCGCGGCTGCGATCTTCGGAGCAGTGTCCGCAAGAACATTCAACCTCCAGTCGCGCCCTGCCGGGCCTTCGATCCGCAACTGGCCCGAGCGTTCGGCCACAAATTCCTGTTCAGGATCAGTCGCAGCCTCAGTGCCCAAAGGGGTCGAGGTTTCCGTCAGGCTGTGCGCGCCGACCTCACCGTAAAACCGCAACGTGATCCGGCTGCCTTCCGGCACTGTCAGCACAGGATCGGTCTGATCCGCCAGATAGAGCGTCGGCAACCCGGTATAGCGCGGCGGTTCAACCCAGCCTTCCCAACTGGGCCCCTGCCCGGCCTGCGCCGTGCCCGGTGTCATATCCGCCACCGACCCGATCCGCCAGAACGACCCGAACAGCGCCGCCACCACCAGCGCCAGCAGCGCGGCATAGCGCAACGCATAGGGATCGCGCGAGGCCAGCCGCAGGTCAGGTTTCACCGGTTCAGCCTGAGCAGCGCGTGCTGCCATGCGCGACTGATGCACCTGCCACAATGCAACCGAATCCGCATCCATCGCGCCAATCGCCTGATCATCCATCAACGCCTGAATCGGACGCCCCGGCAGGGTTTCATCCAGCCGCACCAGCGCCTCGGCCCGGGTCGGCAGATGGAATCGCCTGATCCCGAGGATCGCCGTCGCGATCAACGCGATCAAGCCGACCACCGCAGAAATCCACACGGTTTCGATGCGCACAAGATCGTGCAGCCCAAGCATCAGGGCCGCCAGCAGCGCCATGAGAATTGAAAAGAACGGCCAGAAGGCGCGCATCACCTGCTCGGCCAGCATCCCCGCATGTGTCAGCCACAGGGACAGTCTTGGTATTGGCAGGGTCTGGTTGTCGCGCAAGGCGGGCCTCCTGGTCAGGCCCGCGCGCCTATCGCGTCAGAGCCACCCGGGTATGGTATCGCGGTTTATGATTTCGTCAAAGCTTGGCCGTTCACGAATTACGGCAAATTGATCCCCGTTCACCAGAACTTCGGGAATGAGGGGCCGTGTATTGTATTCGCTGGACATCACCGCGCCATAGGCGCCCGCGCTGCGGAAGGCGATCAGATCGCCTGATTTCAAGGGGGGCATGTTGCGTTGTCTGGCAAAGGTATCACCGGTTTCACAGACCGGGCCGACGATGTCATAGGGGCGTTGTTCGACCCCGGCGGCGGGCTCTTCGACGGCAACGATATCATGATGCGCCTCGTACATCGCAGGGCGGATCAGGTCGTTCATCGCACCATCAAGGATCAGGAAATCGCGGTCTTCGCCGGATTTGACATAGATGACGCTGGACACCATCAGCCCCGCATTGCCTGCGATCAGACGGCCCGGTTCAATCTCGATCTCACAGCCCAGATGACCCAGTGTTTTCTGGATCATCGCACCATATTCGACCGGCAGCGGAGGCGCGTCGTTGGAACGGGTATAGGGAATGCCCAAGCCACCGCCCAAATCAAGGCGGCGGATGTTGTGGCCTTCAGAACGCAGGCGCTCTGTCAGTTCTGCCACCTTGGTGTAGGCCAGCTCAAACGGCTCCAACTCGGTCAGTTGCGAGCCGATATGGACGTCGATCCCGATCACCTCAAGCCCCGGCAGGCTGGCCGCAAGCGCGTAAACCTCGGAGGCGCGCGAGATCGGGATACCAAACTTGTTCTCGGACTTGCCGGTGGCGATCTTGGCATGGGTCTTTGCGTCCACATCCGGGTTCACCCGAATGGTGATCGGCGCAACCTTGCCCAAGTCCAGCGCAACCGCGTTGATCACCTGCATCTCGGGCTCGGATTCCACGTTGAACTGGCGGATACCGCCTGTCAGCGCGGTGCGAATCTCATCCGCTGTCTTGCCAACGCCCGAAAAGACGATCTTGTCGCCGGGCACGCCTGCGGCCTTGGCCCGCAGGTATTCCCCGCCCGAGACCACATCCATCCCTGCACCGGCCTGTGCCAGCGTCTTCAGGATCGCCTGATTGCTGGCCGCCTTCATGGCGTAGCAGACAAGGTGGTCAGTACCGTCCAGCGCATCATCAAACAGTTTGAAATGCCGCTGCAAAGTCGCCGTCGAATAAACATAGAAAGGGGTTCCGACCGCGGCAGCGATTTCGGAGATTGGGACATCCTCGGCGAAAAGCGCGCCGTCGCGGTAGAGAAAATGATCCATACCGCGCGCTTAGACCAAAAGAGGCATGTGGATCAAATGATTCCGGCAAGGCGTGGCCGCCTGTCACGGTTCAGAAAGTCTTTGACGCACCGACCCGTGCGTATCCTGAAACCGAGATACCGGACCCGCTGAGCGCGGCCGATGGTTCCGGTCGGGGGGTACTCGACGGTTCGCAAGCTGCAAGTACGGCAAGGAAGAGGATCAGACCGGCGGGTCTCATGGATATTCTCTTTGTCATTCAGGAAGTGTCTGATGCAGATGGGTGGGCGATCCGGAATGTGCAAATCCGGATTTCAGAGCCCCAGATAAACGCCCAGCCCACCGCGCCTGAGGCCAACACCAACGCCGCCATAGGTGCCGCTGCTGCCCACGCCGATATTGGCGCTCATGGTGGGTTGGATGGGCTCTCCATCCGCGCCGCACCCTGCCAGAGCTGCTCCGACCGCTATCAGCAGCAGCACGTGTCGTATCCGCATCACACCAGCGCCTTCCATCGCTTGATCTGGGCCCGCACCTGATCCGGTGCCGTGCCCCCGTAGGATTGACGCGAGTTTACCGAGTTTTCGACCGTAAGGACAGAATAGACATCATCTGTGATATCGGCATGGACTGATTGCATGTCTTCCAACGTCAGATCAGGCAGGTCACAGCCCTTGTCTTCAGCCATCGCCACCAGTGATCCGGTGACGTGATGCGCATCGCGGAACGGCAGGCCCAGCACGCGGACCAGCCAGTCAGCCAGATCAGTTGCGGTGGAAAAGCCCGACCCGGCGGCGGCAGCAAGACTGCCACGGTTGGCCGTCATGTCCTTGACCATCCCTTCCATCGCCGCCAGCGCCAGCATCCAGTTGTCAGCGGCGTCAAAGACCTGTTCCTTGTCTTCCTGCATGTCCTTGGAATAGGCCAGTGGCAGGCCCTTCATCACCATCATCAGCGCGGTATTTGCACCATAGATGCGGCCCACCTTGGCGCGGATCAGTTCTGCCGCGTCAGGGTTCTTTTTCTGCGGCATGATCGACGAGCCGGTCGAGAACCGATCAGATAGCGTCACAAACCGGAACTGGGCCGAAGACCAGATCACCAGCTCTTCGGCAAAACGCGACAGGTGGACAGCGCAGATTGAGGCGGCAGACAGGAACTCCAACGCGAAATCACGGTCGCTGACGGCGTCCAGCGAGTTGGCGGCGGGGCGGTCAAAGCCCAGCGCCTCGGCCGTCATCTGACGGTCGATAGGGAACGAGGTACCAGCCAGCGCGGCAGCACCCAAAGGCGATTCGTTCATCCGGATGCGGGCGTCGCGCACGCGGGACAGATCGCGCCCGAACATCTCGACATAAGCCATCATGTGGTGGCCCCATGTGACGGGTTGCGCGGTTTGCAGATGGGTAAATCCGGGCATGACCCAATCTGCCCCGGCCTCGGCCTGCGCCAGAAGCGCACGGATCAGGGCCAGCAGTCCGGTTTCCGCCGCATCCAGCTGATCGCGCACCCAGAGTTTGAAATCCGTCGCCACCTGATCATTGCGCGAGCGGCCTGTGTGCAAACGGCCTGCAGGCTCTCCGATCACCTCTTTCAGCCGTGCTTCGACATTCATGTGGATATCTTCCAGCGCGGTCGAAAACTGAAACGAACCGGACTGGATTTCTGACAAGACTGTGAGCAGCCCTTCCCGAATAGCCTTCGCATCACTATCACTTATGACGCCTGTGGCCGCCAACATCGCGGCATGGGCGCGCGAGCCTGCGATGTCCTGGGCTGCCATCCGCTGATCGAACCCGATCGAGGCATTGATTGCCTCCATGATCGCGTCTGGACCGGCGGCAAAGCGGCCGCCCCACATCTGGTTCGAGGATTGATCGGTCATAAGAGAAAACCCGGAGTTGATATGCGCCTATTTCGTCTGATCCCCCTTTATATGGCCCTTGCGCTGGGTGCAAACGCGGCTTTGGCCAGCGATGCCGAAACTCTGGCGCCCCTGCGCGAAGGCACGCTGAAGCGTCTGATCCTGCACAAGGAACCCAAACCCGCCAAAATGATCGAATACCAGCTGGATGACGGGAGCGTCGGAACGCTTGCAGATTACAAAGGCAAATATGTTCTGATAAATTTCTGGGCCACCTGGTGTGCGCCCTGCCGCAAAGAGATGCCACAGATTTCGGAACTGCAGGAAGAATTCGGCGGTGACAAGTTTCAGGTTCTCACACTGGCCACCGGACGCAACACCCCTGCAGGAATTGAGAAATTCTTTGAGGAAAACGGCATCACCAACCTGCCGCGCTATCAGGACCCAAGTTCCGAAGCGGCGCGGGAATTTGGTGTGATCGCGCTGCCGATCACGGTTATTCTGAACCCCGAAGGCGAAGAGATCGCCCGCCTGATCGGTGATGCCGAATGGAACTCGGCCAGCGCCAAGTCGATCATTGCGACGCTGGTTGGCGCGGAAAGCTAAGGCTTTACAAGCTTACATCGCGATTCTGTGCTAGAATGAAACCGGTCCTGATGGGCCGGTTTTCGTTTGTGACCTAAAGAAAGGGGAATAGCGATGAAACCGGTAGTATTGCTGATAGGGCGCTTGCCGAATGTGATCGGAGATGTGGCGCAGAAACTGGATCACCTACCGATTCAATGGCTTGGTGCGCATGACCCGGATGAGGTTCGGCGACAACTGGATGCCGAACCAAACATCGCCTGCGTGATAATGGGTGCAGGTCTGGACGATGCAGTTCGCGGCGCGTTGGTCGGAACAATCGCTGCTCGCAGACCCGACATTTGCATCCACCTCAAAGATCGTGCGTCTGGCCCGGACGGGCTCGTGCCATTTGTCGAACGAATCGTGCAACATGAAATACTCGACGGTCTGGAATTCGGCTGACGTAACGCCACCTTTGACAGCCATCCTTCTGCTTTGCACTCTGCCTTCAGGAGGAAGGAATGCCACTGGGGATACTCTTGGCACTGGTTGTCGGCGGTATCGCCGGGATCACGCTGCTGCTGCATATAACGGGCAAATCCCGCGTGCATGTCCTGACACCCGAAGCGGCGTCAACACAGTGGCTGCGGCATTTTCCTGATGATGCGGTGATTGATGTGACCGTCACTCATGACGGCCATGCGGCCCTGGTGCGCACCAAAGCTGGCCCCGGGTTGCTGTGGTCCTTCGGGGCCGATACCGTGGCGCGGTACTTGCTGGATTGCACTCAGCACGCCCATCCCGACGGGCTTGCGATCCGGTTCCGCGATTTCAGCGCCCCGTATGTGATCCTCCATCTTGATGAGACCGAGCGTCGCCACTGGCACAATCTGATGGACCCCCTATGACCGACCACATTGCCTTCCCCGACGCCGTGCAATGGGCCGTCCCTTTCTTCATCGCCGCCATTCTGGCCGAGTTTCTGTGGATCGCCCTGAAGGGTCGCGGCGGTCGGTATGAAACGCGCGACGCGGTGACCTCGTTGATCATGGGGGCGGGCAATATCGCGTCGGGCTTTCTGCTGGGGTTCATCGCCTATGGGTTCTTCATGTGGCTGTGGCAGATCACTCCGCTTGATCTGGGCACATCGATCCCGGTGATCATGCTGTGCTTTGTGCTGGATGACCTGCGCTATTACTGGGTGCATCGCTTCGGGCATCGCGTCCGCTGGGTCTGGGCCAGCCATGTGAACCACCACAGTTCGCAGCATTACAACCTGACCACCGCACTGCGGCAGACCTGGACCTATACGTTCACCTTCATGATGGTTGTGCGTGCACCACTGATCCTGCTGGGTTTTCATCCGGCAATGGTGCTTTTCGTTGGCGGGCTGAACCTGATCTACCAATTCTGGATTCATACCGAGGCCATCACCAAAATGCCCCGCTGGTTCGAGGCGGTGATGAACACACCCAGCCACCACCGTGCCCATCATGGACGCAACGCACGCTATCTGGATTGCAACTATGCGGGTGTTTTCATCATCTGGGACAAGCTGTTCGGTACATTCGTGCCTGAACAAGAGCATGACAGGGTCGATTACGGGCTGGTGCACAATATCGGCACGTTCAACCCGTTGCGCGTGGCCTTCCATGAATGGGTCAGTATCTGGCGCGATATAACTCAACCAAAGCTGAGCTTGCGCCATCGTTTGGCTTATTGTTTTGCCCCACCCGGCTACAGCCATGACGGCAGCCGAAACAGTTCGGCCCAGATCAAAGCCAACCATCTGGCCAGAAACCCCGAAGACCGCGGCACCCCCGGTTTTGAGCAATTTGGCCCCAAACCCGCCGATCAATCGACAAAGCAAGCTTAGGGCTCAGCCATCAAGTCTCAAAAAGACCTTTTACAGGCTTGAATTTTGGCACATCCTCTCCATATCCGGGACGGGTTGAGTACGCATTGTTCCGAGGCTTCCGATGTCAAAACTGCTGAAAATTTCTACCGCTACGGGCCTATTGGGTCTCATCACGGCCATGGTCGCTGCGCTGAGCGGAGCGGTGCCGATGATCATTGCGCTTGGCTTCGCTTTGACGGCGCTCGGCTTTGTTGGGGCGCTGGTTGGGGCGGCAGCCTCGTTCAGCCATATCTGGCAGTCGACACACTGATCTGCAGGCCCGAAGCCTTTGAATAAACCCGCGCTTCGTTAACCTCGGCTTTACGTGTCTTCCCTGAAACTGTTCTCCGGCCCATTTTCGTCAGAATCGGGAAACGGTGGATCATGCGAAACAGGAAACGTGCGGACCTGCCCGAAGGTGCAGACAACCCCTTGAATGCTGCGGTCACCTCGCGGGATGGCTCGGTCGTGCACATGGCGACCGAGGCGGTGAAGCACAAACAATGCAGGCTGGCCTTTCAACCCGTCATGCAGGCGCAAGCCCCGCAGGGTGTCGCCTTCTACGAAGGATTCATCCGCGTTCTGGACGAAACCGGCCGCGTCATCCCCGCGCGTGAGTTCATGCCACAGGTCGAACATACCCCGATTGGCCGCGATCTGGATTGTGTGGCGTTGGAACTGGGCCTGCGGACCCTGATCCGAAACCCCGGTATCCGTCTGTCAATCAACATGTCGGCCCGGTCCATCGGCTACGCCCGCTGGTCGCGCGTTCTTGATCGGTTTCTGAAAAAGGACGCAAGTCTGGGTGAGCGGTTGATTCTGGAAATCTCGGAAAGCTCTGCCATGCAGGTGCCCGAACTGGTGGTTGATTTCATGGATCGCCAGCAGACCCGGGGCATTGCTTTTGCACTGGACGATTTCGGTGCCAGCAATTTCAGCTTTCGCCACTTTCGCGAGTTTCTGTTCGACGCCGCCAAGATTGACGGGCAGTTCATACGCGGCATCAGCGACAACCCCGACAATCAGGCGCTGGTGCGCGCTTTGATCGCCGTCGCGCGGGAATTCGAGATCCTGGTTACCGCCGAATCGGTCGAAACAACCGAGGATGCCCGCTTTCTGATCGCCAATGGCGTGGATTGCCTGCAGGGTTTTTTGTTTGGTGCGCCGTCGGTCACAGCGCCGTGGGATCAGGAAAAGCCCGCAAAAACCGGCAGTTGACCCCAGCACCACACGCGGAAGGTCGCCACCGCTTACGCTGAGACAAGCTGCCCGTTGCTGCACGTGCAGCATTGCGCTATTGCAGAAGATGCTGGAGCGGGGGATCACAAGGCGTTCTTGCATCCGGAGAGTGCCGCTCCGCGACCTGCGCCGTCAGATTTCCCACAGGACCATGACGGTAAAGGATTGACTGTATGACCAACGTAGTAATCGCATCCGCCGCACGCACAGGCGTCGGCAGCTTTAGCGGTTCGTTCGCGAACACCCCCGCACATGATCTGGGCGCTGCGGTTCTGGAAGCCGTGGTAGAGCGGGCCGGAATCGAAAAAGGCGAGGTCAGCGAAACCATCATGGGTCAGGTTCTGACCGCAGCCCAGGGCCAGAATCCTGCGCGTCAGGCGCATATCAATGCCGGGCTGCCGCAGGAAAGCGCCGCCTGGGGCATCAACCAGGTATGCGGCTCGGGCCTGCGCGCGGTTGCGCTGGGGGCTCAGCATATCCAGCTGGGAGATGCCGACATCGTCGCCGCTGGCGGTCAGGAAAACATGACCCTCTCGCCCCATGCAGCGACCTTGCGCGCCGGGCACAAGATGGGTGACATGAAGTATATCGACACCATGATCCGCGATGGCCTGTGGGATGCGTTCAATGGCTACCACATGGGGCAGACCGCCGAGAACGTCGCCGAGAAATGGCAAATCAACCGCGATATGCAGGACGAGTTTGCCGTGGCCAGCCAGAACAAGGCCGAAGCCGCCCAGAAAGCTGGCAAGTTCGCAGACGAGATCGTGCCTTTCATCATCAAGACCCGCAAGGGCGACATCGTGATGGACAAGGACGAATACATCCGCCACGGCGCGACCATGGAAGCCATGGGCAAACTGCGCCCGGCCTTCACCAAAGATGGTTCGGTGACAGCGGCCAATGCCTCGGGCCTGAACGATGGTGCCGCAGCCACCCTGTTGATGTCGGCTGAGAATGCTGAAAAGCGCGGGATTGAGCCTCTGGCCCGTATCGCATCCTATGCAACCGCCGGGCTGGACCCGTCGATCATGGGCGTCGGCCCGATCCACGCCTCGCGCAAGGCACTGGAAAAGGCAGGCTGGTCTGTTGATGACCTGGATCTGGTTGAAGCCAACGAAGCCTTCGCCGCACAGGCCTGCGCCGTGAACAAAGACATGGGTTGGGACCCTTCGATCGTGAATGTCAACGGTGGCGCCATTGCCATCGGTCACCCGATCGGTGCATCCGGCTGCCGCGTCCTGAACACGTTGCTGTTCGAGATGAAGCGCCGCGATGCGAAGAAAGGTCTGGCCACGCTCTGCATCGGTGGCGGCATGGGCGTTGCCCTGTGCGTGGAGCGCGACTAAGCCCCGCGCCATTCAAATACCAAGGGCACCCTTCCGGTGCCCTTTTTTGTAACATCTTCACGACATGCTCTGCCTGCACGAACAGATTTGGATTTAGGCGGGATTTTCCGTCAAGATACATTGTTGCGCATTCAGATCACCCACAGTAACAAGATTACCAAGCCGACTAAATTTGGAGGATTCTAAATGGCACGTACAGCACTCGTCACCGGCGGTTCCCGCGGCATCGGCGCAGCAATTTCCAAGGCGCTCAAGGCCGAAGGGTATAATGTTGCAGCCACCTATGCGGGGAACGACGAAGCCGCGGCGAAATTCAGCGAAGAAACCGGAATCGCGACCTATAAGTGGAATGTCGGCGACTATGACGAATCCAAAGCGGGCATCGAGAAGGTCGAGGCCGAGGTCGGCCCCATCGACATCGTGGTCGCCAATGCAGGCATCACCCGCGACGCCCCGTTCCACAAGATGACCCCTGAGCAATGGCATCAGGTGATCGACACCAACCTGACCGGCGTGTTCAACACCGTCCACCCTGTCTGGCCCGGCATGCGCGAGCGTAAATTTGGCCGCGTGATCGTCATCAGCTCGATCAACGGCCAGAAAGGTCAGTTTGCGCAGGTGAACTATGCGGCAACCAAGGCGGGCGATCTGGGCATCGTGAAATCTCTGGCGCAGGAAGGCGCACGGGCGGGCATCACTGCCAACGCGATCTGCCCCGGCTATATCGCGACCGAAATGGTCATGGCCGTACCAGAAAAAGTGCGTGATGCGATCATTGGACAGATCCCGGCCGGTCGTCTGGGCGAACCCGAAGAGATCGCGCGTTGCGTCGCATTCCTGGCCTCCGACGATTCGCAGTTCATCAACGGCTCGACTATTTCGGCCAACGGAGCACAGTTCTTCGTTTAAGCTGCAATTCTCTGAGCAATTACAGGCCGGTCTCATCAGGACCGGCCTTTCTTTTGCCTCGCAAGCCTGCGCATATGTCGGATGAGTTCTGAATTTTCTCTGTCGGCAAAGGTAGCTTCTGAATGAGCAAGATGAGTGCGACCGCCATCGGATTTGTCGCTGTATTGCTATGGTCCTTGCTGGCCCTTTTCACAGTCGGCTCGGCCCCCACGCCACCGCTGCTGCTGAACGCGATCTGTTTTACCATCGGTGGCATTCTGGGTCTGATCTGGACCATGGTCAGCGGTGGTCTGGGGCAGTTGCGCCAGATTGCATGGACGACCTATCTGTTTGGTGCAGTTGGGCTTTTTGGATATCACGCGCTTTATTTCTCGGCCCTGCGCATGGCCCCGGCGGCAGAGGCCGGTCTGATCGCCTATCTCTGGCCATTGCTGATTGTGCTGCTGTCCGGCCTGCTGCCCGGCGAACATCTGAAGCTGGGTCACCTGATCGGTGCCTGCCTTGGCTTTGCCGGCGCAGCCGTCATCATCACCGGCGGCGGCAGCGCAGGGTTTCAAATACAACATCTGCCCGGCTATGGGCTGGCCCTGCTATGCGCGCTGACATGGTCTGGCTATTCGGTACTGTCGCGACGGCTGGGCGACGTGCCCACAAGCTCGGTCGCGGTGTTTTGCAGCGTGACGGCTATTGCATCATGGGCCCTGCATTTTGCCATTGAAGAGACCGTCTGGCCACAAGGCACATTCGGCTGGGCATCAACGCTTGCGCTGGGTCTGGGGCCGGTCGGGCTGGCCTTTTATGTCTGGGATATCGGGGTCAAGCGCGGAGATATCCAAATCCTTGGCACCGCCTCTTACGCGGCCCCCTTGTTATCTACGCTTGTGTTGGTGCTGGCCGGGATCGCCGCCCCGTCCTGGGGTCTGGCGATCGCGGCCTTGCTTGTCACCGGTGGCGCAACCATCGCGGCCCGCGCCAGCCTGAAGGCTTAGGCCGACAGGCGCTCGATCTCTTCTTTCAGCTTAAGCTTCTGTTTCTTGAGCTGTGCAATATGGAGATCATCGATACCAGGTGAGCGTTGAGCTTCTTCTACTTCAAGACCAAGAGTTTCGTGTTTTTTCTTCAACTCTGTCAGATGCGCGCTCACGCTCATGGCAGTCCTCCTTCTCTGGTTTGCAAGTATTACGTAAGAAGTTGACCACATCATTTCCACCCTGTCACGCTGCAGGCGCACAGAATCTAAAATAAATCCGACAAATTCGGCTGGTCATTGCCGATCAGCTGGAAAACCCGGGCAAAGCTGCCCCTTCGCGCAATACCGCCGCCACCTCGGTCGCGTAGCTTTCACCGTCGCTCAGGTGGCGGTCCCCTTCGTGCAGCACAAGGGGCGCGTGCAGACGGAACGCCGCGCGGCCCCCCTTGCGGGCGCGCAGAATCACCAACTCGGCAGATCGGCCGGTGCGGGCTGACAAGGGCAAGATTTCGAGCGACCCCAGACGCCCGGCGCAGGCTGCCAACATATCGGGCAGGCGATCCGCCTTTTGGATCATGTGCAGGTACCCTCGTGGCGCAAGGCGTCGGGCGGCGACGTTGATCCAGTCGGCAAGCGGCGTTTCTTCGCCCAGCGCCATGCGCCGACCCGGGTCTTCAGCCGGGCTATGGGCACCGGGGCGGTAATAGGGCGGGTTGGCGATCACGTGGTCAAACTGCTTTTGACGCAGATCATCCGGCAACGCCTTCAAATCGGCTTCGACCACAGTCAGAGGGGCAGCGTTCCGGGTGGCATTTCGACGCGCCAAAGCGGCATAAGCAGGCTGTATTTCGACCCCGGTGGCCTGCAAATCCGGAACACGCGCCAAAAGACACAAAATCGCGGCCCCTGCACCGCAACCCAGTTCCAACACTGATTGGCCGGGATTGGCCGGGATTGCGGCCGCCAGTAAAACCGGATCAACACCCGCGCGATAACCTGTTCTGGGTTGCCATAAACGTATACGACCCCCCAGAAAATCATTCAGCGTCAGATCAGTGTCGGCAAACGCGCTCATCGCCCCAGCGGTATCTCATTATCCCGCATCACGCGTTCGGCGCGGGTCAGATCATCGGCGCGCACCATCAGGCGGCGCGGGAAGATTCCGATCCCGCCTTCGAGGATGCTCATATTTACGTCCATCTGAAAGCAGTCTATATCCTCGCCTTCAAGAAGGGCGGTTGCGAAGGCCAGAATTGTCGGATCGGTGCTGCGTAAAAGTTCTTTCATGGGGATGGATGTAAGGGCAAGGTAGGCCGGAAGTCGAGCCTTGTATCAGGAGTGTGATGAACGTCAGTGCAATCTCGAAACCGCATGAACGTCTGGCCGAGTTGCTGGCCGCGGAAATGGAAGCGGTCAATGGCCTGATCCGCACGCGGATGGCATCAGACCATGCCCCACGCATCCCCGAGGTGACAGCACATCTGGTTGAAGCAGGCGGCAAGCGCCTGCGCCCTATGCTGACCCTGGCCGCGGCGCAACTGTTTGACTACTCCGGCGATCATCACATCCGGCTTGCTGCGACAGTTGAGTTTATTCATACTGCAACCCTGCTGCATGACGATGTGGTTGATGAAAGCGGCCAGCGGCGTGGACGACCTACAGCAAACCTGTTGTGGGACAATAAATCCAGCGTTCTGGTGGGCGATTATCTGTTTTCACGCAGCTTCCAATTGATGGTGGAAACCGGATCCCTGCGGGTTCTGGATATTCTTGCCAATGCCTCGGCCACCATTGCCGAAGGTGAAGTGCTGCAGATGACAGCCGCCACCGATCTGGATACCAGCGAAGCCATCTATCTGCAGGTTGTGCGGGGCAAAACCGCTGCGCTGTTCTCGGCAGCTACCGAAGTGGGCGGGGTAATCGCGGGTGCGTCGGATGAACAGGTCAGGGCGCTTTACGACTATGGCGATGCTTTGGGGATCGCGTTTCAGATCGCTGATGATTTGCTGGATTATCAAGGCGACAGTGCCGCAACCGGTAAAAACGTAGGCGATGATTTCCGCGAGCGGAAGTTGACCCTGCCGGTGATCAAAGCCGTCGCACAGGCCACCGCTGAAGAACACGCATTCTGGGAACGCACGATTGGTCGCGGGCGACAGGAAGAGGGTGATCTGGACCACGCCCTGTCACTCATGCGCAAATACGGCACGCTTGAGGCTACGCGCGCTGACGCCCTCGGCTGGGCGACCAAGGCCAAAACAGCGCTGCAGCTGCTACCCGATCATGAGATCCGCAACCTTCTGGGTGCTTTGGCCGATTACGTGGTCTCACGTCTCAACTAAGCTGCACCGCGCGGCACCACCAGCCGGGATGCGCCGCGCCGATCTCATAGGCGGCGAAATGGGCTGCTTTCATGGTCGGATAAAGCGCAAAGCAGGTCGAGCCTGAACCGGACATCCGGGCCAAAAGCACCTGGCTTGTCTGAGAGAGTGCATCAAGGACCCCGATGATTTCGTTTGCAACCGTACTGGCCGGACGCTCCAGATCGTTACGCTGATCCTTGAGCCAGCCGGCACAGCCCGCAGGGGTTTCGAATGCAGGGATATGCGAAGGCATTGGCGGGTTTTCCCGGCTGTTCAGGGCCGCAAATACGGACCCCGTCGGAACTGCTATGCCCGGATTAACCAGCAAGGCAGGCAGGGGCGGCAGCGCAACAGCCTCGATCTGTTCACCGATCCCCCGCATCCGCGCAGATGTGGCATGCATACAAACCGGAACATCGGCGCCCAAAGACAGTGGAACGTGATCCGGAATGTCACCCGTTTGGCGCGCCAGCAGCCGCAGAACGGCGGCGGCGTCTGAAGACCCGCCGCCAATGCCACCGCCATGGGGCAATTGCTTGTCCAGTTGAACGTGCCCCGTCCAGCCCAGCGCCTCGACCGCCTGCCAGACCAGATTGCGATTATCCGTGGGCACACCGCCCGCGAACTCTCCGCTTACCGACAAGGATAGACCAGAACCAGATGTCAGGGTCAGACGGTCGCCCACATCTGCAAATACAACCAGTGAATCCAGCAGATGATACCCATCGTCGCGCTGGCCGGTCACATGCAGGGTCAGGTTGATCTTGGCCGGGGCGAATGCCTCAGCCTTCATTGGCGACCTTCAGAGGTTCAGCGCCTTCTTCGTCCAGCACCACGTCGAGACCCACCTCGATCTTGCGGCGGATGCGTTCGGGATCGGCCTCGCCATCCGTCTCTTCGGGGTCTATGAAAGACAGGGCGCGCTTCCACTGAAACAGGGCTTCGCGCGCACGGCCTACGGCCCAATAAACATCACCCAGATGATCATTCACCACCGGATCGACGGGCATCAGCTCAACCGCGCGTTCCATGTGCTCAACCGCTTCATCATAGCGGCCCAGCCGGAACAGAACCCAGCCCAGACTGTCAACGATATAGCCGCTGTCAGGCCGCGCCGAGGCCGCACGTTCGATCATGCCCAGCGCCTCGTCCAGCTTTTCCTTGCGCTCGACCAACGAGTATCCAAGATAATTCAACACCTGCGGCTGATCCGGGTTCAGTTCAAGCGCGCGGCGGAAATCAGCCTCGGCCTTGTCCCAATGCTTGAGCCGTTCGTGTGAGATGCCCCGGGCATAATGCAGGAACCAATTGCCGTTTGCGCCATCTTCGGTCAGCGCAATCGCAGTGTCATATGACGCAACGGCTGCAGCATAATCTTCCTGCTGACGGCGCAGATCGGCCAGTGCGACATGCACGCCGGGCAGTTCAGGGCTTTGTGCCGCAAGGTTCTGCAACACTTCCGCCGCGGCATCTTTCCGATCCGAACGGCTGAGAACTTCGGCCCGGCCAAGCTCGGCCGCGTGGTAATCACCGCTGCTGGGCGGAACCTGACGATAGGCGTCAACGGCAAGGTCATATTGTTCCAGCCCATCCAGCAATTCGGCGCTCAGCAGGATCGCATCGATATGGTCTGGCCGCAGGAACGTCGCAACGCGGGCATAGAGCAGAACATAATCCGGTGACGCCTCGGACACCAGCGCGCCGCCAACCGAAAAGAACACTTCGGCCATGCCATCCTGCGCCGTGCCGACATGGGTAAACGGCAATGTTGCGTCATCAGACAGACGCTCAACATAGCTTTCGATGGTTGGATCACTGCCCGAGGCAAACACATTGTCAAGAAACTGCAGCGCATCCTCGTTCCGATCCAGCTGCGACAAGACCTCGGCCCGGGCCAGCGCCGCACGGCGCGAGAAGCGGGCGACGGCACCGTTGTCGGCGGCAAAAATCGCCTCGGCACCCTCAAAATCGCCGATCGAGGCCAAGGCCATGGCCTTGTGATAAAGCGCGAATTCCTTCAAGCCTTCCTGCGTGGAGACGGCATCGAACTGCTCCATCGCTTTGGCCACCGCACCCTGCGCCATATGAGTCCAGGCGATCAGCAATCCATCCACCAGCGGGCCAACCCCCTGAGTTTCAGGATCGCGGGCCAGAAACGTGTCAAGCTCACCAGCGGCCAGAAGATTGGCCGCAATCACCATCCGGGCGGCCTGGCTGGGCAGCTCGTTTTCCTCGATAACTTCGGCAACATTCAGCGCGCGCGCGACCTCACCCAAGGCCAGCCGGGCGACAACAACATTTTCCAGAAGCTTCGAATTCTCGGGATCAGCCTTCAAGGCCCGGGCATAATAGCGCTCGGCCGCCGGATAGTCGCTTTGATAAATCGCCTGACGGCCTGCCAGATATGACCCCGATCCGGTCTCTGAAACCGCAGGAAGCGCCATAGATGAGCTGAGGATCACGGCCAGTGCCGCGCGTCGAACCAGGGAAACCACCGATATCCTGCCTTGCTGTCGTTGACTGAAGGACAAGCTAGGGCTTTGACGGGCAAGAGGCAATGGCAGAGCCTTCACGACCCTGCCAGCGCCCCTGTTTTTGCTTACATGTTGGGGTAATTCGGCCCATCGCCGCCCTGCGGTGTGGTCCAGGTGATGTTCTGGCTGGGATCCTTGATATCGCAGGTCTTGCAGTGAACGCAGTTCTGAAAGTTGATGACGAATCGCGGACCGTTGTCATCCTCGACCATCTCATAGACGCCCGCCGGGCAATAGCGCTGCGCCGGTTCATCAAAACGGGGCAGGTTGACTTTGACCGGAATCTCGGGATCGGCAAGCCGCAGGTGGCAGGGCTGGCTTTCTTCGTGATTGGTCGCCGCAAAGGATACGTTGGTCAGGCGATCAAAGGACAGGGTTCCATCCGGCTTGGGATAGTCGATCGGCTGATGCTTGCTGGCATCCTCGGTGGCTTCCGCGTCGTTCTTGCCGTGACCCAATGTGCCCAGTAGCGAAAAGCCCAGCGTATTGGTCCACATATCCATACCACCCAGCACCAGCGAGGCGGTCAGGCCGTATTTCGACCAGAGCGGCTTGACGTTGCGTACCTTCTTCAGGTCCGCGCCAATGGCACCGTCACGCACATCTGCTTCATAGGCAGTCAGTTCATCACCCGAACGCTCGTCCTTGATGGCGTCAAAGGCGGCCTCGGCAGCGGCCTTGCCTGACAGCATGGCGTTGTGGTTGCCCTTGATGCGCGGCACGTTAACCATACCCGCCGAACAGCCCAGCAGCGCCACGCCCGGCGCGACCAGTTTCGGCATCGACTGATACCCGCCCTCGGTGATCGCACGGGCACCGTAAGCCACGCGCTTGCCGCCTTTCAGCAGCTCGGCCACCATCGGGTGATGCTTGAAACGCTGGAATTCCATGTAGGGGTACAGATGCGGGTTCCTGTAGTTCAGGTGGACCACAAAGCCGACATAGACCTGATTGTTTTCAAGGTGATAGATGAACGACCCGCCACCGGCATTGCTGCCCAGCGGCCAGCCCATCGTATGGGTGACCGAGCCTTCCCTATGCTTGGCCGGATCAATCTCCCAGATCTCTTTCATGCCGACGCCGTATTTCTGCGGCTCTTTCCCGGCAGACAGGTCGTATTTGGCGATGACCTCCTTAGAGAGCGAACCGCGCACACCTTCCGACAGGAAGACATATTTGCCATGTAGCTCCATCCCCGGCTCGGTGTTCGGGCCATAAGAGCCATCAGCTTCCAGGCCAAACACGCCTGCAACCACACCTTTGACCTCACCATTGTCGCCGTAAACCAGCTCGGAACACGCCATGCCGGGGAAGATTTCAACGCCCAGCTCTTCGGCCTGTTCCGCCATCCAGCGGCAGACATTGCCCATCGAGACGATGTAGTTGCCGTGGTTGTTCATCAGCGGTGGCATCGGTGCGTTGGGGATGCGAATCTGACCTGCCTCACCCAGCATATAGAAGTTGTCATCCTTGACCGGAACGTTCAGCGGGGCACCTTTTTCCTTCCAGTCCGGGATCAGCGCATCCAGACCACAGGGATCAAGCACCGCGCCTGACAGGATATGCGCGCCCACTTCCGAGCCCTTTTCCAGAACCACAACGTTCAGGTCCGCATCCAGCTGTTTCAGACGGATGGCCGCTGACAGGCCCGCCGGGCCTGCGCCCACGATCACCACGTCATATTCCATCGCTTCGCGTTCAATTTCGGCCATCGCGGGCTCCTTAGCTAACTTTCCGAATTGGCGCTTTCACCGCATGGTCTGCGCAATTTTGTTTCACGGTTGATTACATGGCCGGAAAGACCTTGGTCAATCGAAACACGGCGTAACAACGACGCTATTCGACACTTCCGGCATCTGGCGCGTCACCCATCAGGTATCTGGGGCCGCTACCATAGGATTTCGCCCGATCATCGGGATTGTAAAGCGCGCATTTCGGCAGGCTTAAACACCCGCAGCCGATGCACCCGTCCAGATTGTCACGCAACCGTGTCAGCGTATCGATTCGCTGATCCAGATGACTGCGCAGGCTTTTGCTGATCTTTTTCCAATCCTGCGGTGTGGGGGTCCGGTTTCCCGGCAGGCCAGACAGCACCTGGCGAATTTCCGGCAAGGTCAGGCCGAACTGCTGTGCAATCATCACAAAGCTCAGCCGCCGGATATCCGCCTTTTGATAGCGCCGCTGCCCGCCCGGATTGCGCCATGGCGTAATCAGCCCCTGAGTTTCGTAATACCGGATCGCGGACACTGCCAACCCGGTGCGCCGCGCCAGTGCGCCTATGGACAGACCTTCAAAAGCAGGCATCGCACCCTCACAAAAATCTCTTGACCTAAAGTTAGGTTTAGAAATTACGCTGAGTCGAAACAACCCCTGATCGGAAAGGAGAGATCATGATGGCAAGTCTGGAACACACCAACTTCACCGTGCGCAACCCACAGGATTCGGCGGCATGGATGCACAAGGTCTTTGGCTGGAAAACCCGCTGGGAAGGCCCCGCTATTGCCGGAGGGTATACTGTGCACGTGGGCAGCCCGCATACCTATCTGGCGCTTTATGCCCCCAGCGATCCAAGACCGTCAGGCGAAAGCAGCTATGATATCATCGGCGGCCTGAACCATGTGGGCGTTCTGGTCGAAGACATTGACGCCACTGAGGTCAAAGTCCGCGAAGCCGGGTTCACACCGCGCAGCCACGCAGATTATGAACCCGGACGGCGGTTCTATTTTGACGACGAGAACGGCATCGAATTCGAAGTCGTCCAATATGATTGAGATGCTCTGGCTTTGCACACCCTCGCAGCGCTGGCGCAAGGGGGCACAGCCTGACCGGCGCTACCGGCAGCCCGCAGCGCCCCGAAAACGGCGCTAATCTGCGAATTGATCGCAAGAGCATTGTTGAACCCTTGCAATTGCCGTCGCGTTTGGGTCAGGTATTAGCCAACCCAACTGTCGCCCCGACGCTTTAGTGCGGCGGGGCGACTCAATTTCTGCGTGGACGACAAGAGAATGGAAAAAATTCCAATGACGCCTGCGGGCAATGCTGCGCTCGAAGCGGAACTGAAAAACCTCAAATCCGTCGAGCGCCCTGCGATCATCGAGGCCATTGCCTCGGCGCGTGAGCTTGGCGATCTGAAAGAGAATGCCGAATATCACTCGGCCCGCGAAAAGCAGGGCTTCATCGAAGGCCGCATCAAAGAGCTTGAGGGCATTCTGTCGCTGGCCGATGTGATCGATCCCAGCAAACTGGCGGGTGCCATCAAGTTCGGTGCCAAGGTCACGCTGGTCGATGAAGATACGGACGAAGAAAAGACCTGGCAGATCGTTGGCGAGTATGAGGCCAATATCGAGGCCGGGCTTTTGAACATCAAATCCCCGATTGCGCGCGCCCTGATCGGCAAGGAAGAAGGCGACAGTGTCGAGGTGCGCACCCCCGGCGGTGTGCGCTCATACGAAGTTCTGAGTATCCAATACGCCTGACCCCGGAGCGTTTGTCATGTCAGGGTCTGAACCTGATCAGGAAACCAACAGGCCAACCTCGCTGGGCATCTATGATCGCCCAGCGCGTGCATCGGTCACCGAGATCGAGATCGTGGCGGCAGTACTCAGCCTGATCTGGCTGGTGGTTTCGATTGTGTTTCTGGTGTTGCCGGGGCAACAGCAGGGTGGCTTCATTGTCGCATTTCTGGCCGTGTTCATGCCGGTGGCGATGATCTGGGTTGCGGCGCTGGCCATGCGCGCCAGCCGGGTCATGCGCGAGGAAAGCGCGCGTCTGCAAACCGCCATCGATGCGATCCGCCACAGCTATGTCACCCAACAACAGCGGGCGGCCAGCACCTATGAACCGACTGTGGGCAAGAAGCTGGACGAAATCGCCGAAACCGCAAAGAAAACCGAAAGCGCGCTGGCCACCTTCTCGACCAACCGCAGCGAGCCGTTGCGGGGGGCCAGCCATGTGCCCGAGGCGACCAACCAGACCTCGTTGGCGCTGGGGACCCCGGCAGAAGAGATTTCGCCGCCCCTGCCCACGGATACCTTTATCCGGGCGCTGAATTTCCCTGAAACGCAGAACGATGCCGAAGGGTTCGACGCGCTGCGCCTGGCCCTGAAAGACCGGAAGGCGGCGCAACTGGTGCAGGCTTCACAGGATGTGCTGACCCTGCTCAGTCAGGAAGGCATCTATATGGACGACCTGCGCCCCGACATGGCCCGACCCGAGGTCTGGCGGCAATTTGCGCAGGGCGCGCGCGGGCGCACCGTGGCCTCGCTGGGTGGTATTCGGGATCGGTCGTCGCTTGCGCTGACGGCCGCGCGTATGAAACAGGATCCGATCTTTCGTGATGCGGCCCACCACTTCCTGCGCCGTTTCGACCATATGATCGTTGAATTCGAGGGTGAAGCCAGCGATGCCGAGCTGACAGCACTGGGAGAAACCCGCACCGCGCGCGCCTTCATGCTTGTGGGCCGGGTGGCAGGAACGTTCGACTAACCTGCAACATGGCCTGCGATGCGTAGCGGCAACCTGTTTCAGGCCTGTATCCCGCGCCTACAATCCAAAGCTTCCATAGGGAATGAATCGCACCGGATCACCGGGTTTGATATCGCGCGCGCCATCTTCGATTTCGACCAGCCCTTCGGCCCAGCTCAGCCCGCTGATGCGGCCTGATCCTTCAGACCGGAACACCTCGGCCCGGCCCTCCCGGATACGGGCGCGCAAATATTCCCGGCGACCCGGTTTCTTGCGTTTTTCAAATGCGGCAGGCACATCAAAACCCTGCGGCTCTGCCCAACCCGCTCCGGCCATCAGGCTCAGCGCGGGACGGGCGAAAATCAGGGTGCAAACCAGCGCCGCCACCGGGTTCCCCGGCAGGCCAAAGACAGGCGTTCCCTGCCACATCCCCAGCGCCAGAGGACGCCCCGGTTTCAGGGCAATACGCCATTCCTGCATCGCCCCTGCCTCACGCAGCAGGGCCGACACGTGGTCTTCGTCCCCGGCCGAGGCCCCACCGCTGGTCAAAATCACATCCACCTGCCGGGCCGCGTGATCCAGGCGTTGTTTCAACCCCGCACGATCATCGGCTGCACGCCCCAGATCAACCGCTTCAAACCCGATCCGCTGGACCAGCGACAACAGCATCGGACGGTTGGCATCATAAATTTGCCCGGCGCCGGCGGGATCGCCCGGCTCGACCAGTTCATCGCCGGTTGACAGCACCCCCACACGTAACGCTTTGCGCACCGACAGCTCAGCCACCCCAACCGCCGAGAGCAATGCCAGATCCGCCGGGGTCAATCGCCGCCCGGCGGGCAATGCCATCGCACCTTCGATGACATCCTCCCCGGCCTTGCGTGTGTTTGCGCCCTGTTTCAGCGGCCCCCGATAGGCGATATGCCCATCCTGCAGGGTCACGTCTTCTTCCAGAATCACCGTTTCAACACCCGGCGGCAGGGCCGCGCCGGTCAGAACGCGCAACGCATGGCCTTCGGGCACTGTGCCCGCAAAAGGAACACCCGCTGCGGCGCGACCTTCGATCAGAGGCAACACATGTGGCCCCTCGGGCACGCCACCGGCGAAACCATAGCCGTCAACCGCAGTGTTGGGCTGCGGCGGGTTGGACCGTTTGGCCAGCACGTCAGTTGCCAGAATGCGGCCCGCTGCCTGCATCAATGGAATGTCTTCGGCATCCGTCACCACACTCAACCTGTCCTGCAACAAGGCCAGCGCGTCATCAACCGGCGTCCAGTTCACCCCGGCTGGCAGGGCAAAGCAATCATTGCGCAATGGCGGTGGTGCGATGTCCGGCTTGCTCATAATCCGACCTCTCCGAGGATAAAATCCGCGATCGCACGGGTATCGTCCAAATCAAATACCGGCCGGTCCAAATCCAGCGGCGTATCGCTGGCCACGGCGCGGATCGTGTCATTCCGGGCAGCGATCAACGGGTTGCCGGGTTCGGCCCGAAAGG
The DNA here is from genome assembly GCA_000158135.1 of Rhodobacteraceae bacterium KLH11. Lineage (GTDB taxonomy): Bacteria > Pseudomonadota > Alphaproteobacteria > Rhodobacterales > Rhodobacteraceae > Ruegeria. Next base: position 1,451,447 of record DS999531.1, on the reverse strand, counting down.
CCTCGACCTTGGGATGCGCTTCGCGTTTGAAGCCTTCGATCAGTACCAGATCAACCGGCGACAGGCGGGCCAGCAGGGCCTGCAGCGTTGGTTCCGGGGCACCGCGCAATTCCTGCATCACAGCGACCCTCTGGGCCGAGGCAAGAACCACCTCGGACGCACCAGCGACCCTATGGCGATGACTGTCGGTGCCGGGCTGGTCCACATCAACACCGTGATGGGCGTGTTTGATCGTTGAAACGGTAAATCCACGCCCGGTGATCTCGGCCACCAACCGCTCCATCAGGCCGGTTTTGCCTGCATTTTTCCAACCGGTGACACCGTAGAGCTTCATGCCCGCTCCAGCATGGATTTGGCGCGGGTCAGGTCGTCGGGCGTGTTGACGTTGAAGAACGGATCGAAAGGCTCGGCCGGGAACAAGGCTTCGCGCCCCTCATGCCGGTCGGTCCACAGCACGACCTTGCGCAACCCATCGTTCAACGCCGCCCGCAGATCATCCCGCAAGGCAACGGGCCACAAGCCAAAAGTCGGATGCCGGTTGACCCGCCTGCCGCCGCCGGATTTCAGCGCTTCATCCCCAAGGCGCGGGGTTGTTGCCAGCACAAGCGGATACCGCTGGCCTGCAGCCACCTGCGCTAACCGATCAACCAGATCATGGGGAAAGAACGGCGTATCAGCGGCAGCGGTCACGATACTGTCAGCGCCCTGCTCTGCCGCCCAGTCCAGCCCGGCCAGAACCCCGGCCAGAGGTCCGGCAAACCCGTCGATCGAATCCACAACAACCGGCAGCCCCAGATCGGCAAACCGGGCCGCATCTCCGTTTGCATTCAACGCCATACCACCAACCTGAGGATGCAACCGGTTGATCACATGGGCCAGCAAACTCTGCCCGCCAAGCTGCAGCAGACCCTTGTCGCCCCCGCCCATCCGGGTGGCAAGGCCCCCTGCCAGAATGACGCCCAGCGGTTTTTGTATCTGATCAGGCATCGGCACTCTTCCGTCGATGTTTCTTGTCCTCGACCGCCACACTGGCCGGGTCGACATCGCGCAACAAGCGATCCTCGCCCGACAGGCACACGAACCGTTGCCCGCGCATACGGCCGATCAGGGTCAGGCCAACCTCGCGCGCGATCTCGACACCCCAGGCGGTGAAGCCGGAACGCGAGGCGAGAACCGGGATGCCCATCATTGCTGTTTTGATCACCATTTCCGAAGTCAGACGACCGGTGGTGTAAAGGATCTTGTCTTCGGGCACTGAGCCCTCCGACAGCATCCAACCTGCGATCTTGTCCACCGCGTTGTGGCGGCCCACATCTTCCATATAAACCAGCGGACGGTTTTCATGGCACAGGATCGTCCCATGGATCGCGCCTGCCTCAAGATATAGCGACGGGGTGCGGTTGATCTTGGCCGCAAGCTCATAAAGCCACGAGGTCCGAACCTGCATCTGAGGCAGCCGCACATCTTCCAGCCCCTCCATCATATCCCCGAACACGGTGCCCACAGCACAGCCGCTGGTGCGGGTTTTCTTTTTCAGCTTATCCTCATACGAGGTTTCACGCGCGGTCCTGACAACAACCGTTTCGAGATCATCGTCATAGTCGACGCGCGTGATCTCATCATCGCTCAGCAACATGCCCTGATTGCGCAGAAAGCCCAGCGCCAGATACTCGGGGTAATCTCCGATGGTCATTGCCGTCACGATCTCTTGCGAATTCAGAAAGATCGTCAGCGGGCGTTCTTCCACAACCGAGATCTGGCTGACCTCGCCATTCTGATCAACGCCTTCAACCGCGCGCGTCAGGCGGGCCGCGCCGGGGTCGGGCGCGACAAGATAATCCGAAAGGTCGATTTCCGTGGCCAATTGCAACCCTTTCCCAACACCGCTACTGCTGCTGGCGTTACCATAGGATTTAGCCATGGCCTCCGCCACATCCAAGTCATACTTCTGGAAAGGTTTTCGCGATGGCGCGCCTTTCGTCTTTGTTGCTGTGCCCTTTGGCCTGCTATTTGGTGTTTTCGCCACCGAGGCCGGGCTGAATGTTACCCAGACGATGGCGTTTTCTGCCACTGTGTTCGCCGGGGCGGCGCAGTTTACCGCGCTGCAACTGTTGCAGGACAATACCCCGACGGCGATCATCCTGATCTCGGCTCTGGCGGTGAACCTGCGGGTGGCGATGTATTCCGCCTCTCTGACGCCCTATCTGGGGAAGGCGCCGCTGTGGCAACGGGCCTGCGCGGCTTATCTGATTGTGGATCAGTCCTACGCCTGCTCTATCGTCCGGTTCGAGAAAGAGCCTGATATGTCCGTCCCCCAACGGATGGTCTATTTCGTTGGGTCGGTCACACCGATCACACCGCTCTGGATTCTGGGCACCTATCTGGGCGCGGTTCTGGGGGCGCAGATTCCCGAAAGCTGGGCGTTGGATTTTGCCCTTCCGATTACATTTCTGGCGATGATCGGCCCGATGATGCGCACTCTGGCCCATGTTGTTGCGGCGCTTGTCGCCATTGTTGTCGCCTTGCTGACCGCTGGTGTGCCGTTCAATCTGGGCCTGCTGATCGCAGGAACGATGGGTATGGTCGCAGGGGCGCAGGCTGAACTGATGCTGGAGCGGAACCAGCCATGACACAGGTCAATCCCGTCACCATCTGGATCATCATCATCGGTCTGGCAATCGGCAGCTATCTGCTGCGGTTCACCTTTATCGGCCTGGTCGGAGATCGCCCGATGCCGCCGTGGCTGCTGCGCCATCTGCGCTATACCGCGGTCGCCATCATTCCGGCTTTGATCGCACCTTTGGTTGCGTGGCCCTCAGCCACGGACGGCGAACCGGATTTACCGCGTATGGCAGCGGCAGCGGTGGCGCTGACGATAGGGATCGTCACAAAGAATGTTCTGGCCGCGATCTTTACCGGGGCGGCCACGCTCTACGGCCTGCTCTATCTAGTTGGCTGAGGCCGCTTCAAGCTGGTTGAGACGTGCATTGTTTTCAGCCAGACCCTGTTGCAGATCAGCCGAGTCATTCTCGCGATATTCGGTGGTGACAACGCCCGGAATCTGGCCAAACTGATCCGACAGCTTCACCGGGTAGAAGGTGGTCTTGATCTGCTCGAACCCCGGAACCTGCTGCAGCAGTTGCGAGGTTGAGTTGGCGCAAAACACGCCCGCTACGGGCCCCATCTGCTTGGCCAGTTGCAGAGCAATCTCGGCCTGTTGCGGCGAAACCTCGACGGTCTGGATACGCGCATAATGCGTCTCGCGGGCATGGCTGCTGCGATACGCGCGCTCGGCATTGGGGGTGATGCCATACAGCACGTCATTTTTGATCGGAACAACATCGGCCCGGAATGAGCCCGCAGGATCAAAGATAACCCGTTCACTGCCACTGATCATCAAGGATGTATGTGCCCCGGATCCGGTTCGCGTGTTGATCATCGTATAAAGCGTCAGGGTCGCAGGCCCCGGATCACGATACGAACGCGAGACGATCTGGGACTGGTCAGCCTGAGGGCGTTGCGACCCCGCGCAACCGGCAACCAAGGCCGCCAGCAGGCAGGCTATCAATATCCTGAACACGGGGGCGCGCACCTCTGGGTCTGGTTTAGGCCGCGAACACCGCCAGGAAAATGCAAAGGAAGATACATGCCACTACAAACCAGGTGGTAAATTTGACGAACCCGTCAAAGGTTTTGGTTTGAACGGTGATGTCCATCTCGCCGTGCTTATGTTCAGCCATGTGTCAAAGACTCCCAATTCGCGTGTTTGAAATGTTGGATAATGCAAAACGCAAGGGCTGTCACCACGTCATTCGCGCGCAGGTGCGGCAAAAACCGAACACCCCGGATAGCCAAAACCCCAGCGCCACGGCAGACCGCTGCAAGGGCCACCGCCAAAGCGCACAGCCATATACATCGCCTCGGACGTGATCCCATGGACCGAGCGTATCTGATCGGGCGTCATATCGTACCGGGCGGCATACGCTTCGGCATGGGTCTCGCCATGGGCTTTGACACAGGCCCGCAGATCGTTGTCGGCGGCAAGGCGGGCATCGAAACTATCCTCCGCCTGCGCAGCCCCGCCAGCGTCGTGATAGGCACGGTCATGGGTGACGCAGCAATATTCCCATGGCGGATGCGCCTCATAAAGCTGACTGAAGCCGGGAAAGGTTTCGGCCACCAGACGCCAGTTGGCCGACAAACCGCCGGAACAGCCATCCGTTTCAAACGGCGTCAGTTCAGCATCCTTCGAAGCGGCCATCAAAGCGCGGTGTGCGGGCATTTCCACGCCGCGCATCAGGTCCTGCGCAGCGGCGGGCAGCGCGCAGCAGGCCAGAAAAACCGCGAACTCAAGGGCTTTCATCGCGCATCTCCGAAGTATCCACGGACAGACCAAACGCTGTCGCCAGCCAAAGCAGCAACCGCTCGGCCGGGCCCATCTCGGCACGGATACGCAACACTTCGCGGGCCATTGCCGGGCGGTCGGTGATCAGCCCGTCGACCCCCATCGAAGCCATGGCCGACATCTGCAGCGGGTCGTTCACCGTCCAGACATATATGTCTTTGCCTGCCTCATGGATCGAACGGATCAGGCCCGGCGAAACCGTTGCGGCGTTCACCGCGACAAAGTCACCGTCAAGCCCTGCCAGATCACCAATTGCGGTGGCGGCCAAAACACCTGCACGCCAGTCCGGGCGCAGCGTTTTCATCTTCTGCACCGTCGGATATTTCAAAGACATCGTGGCAATGTCGTCCTGCATCTCAAACTCTTCGACAATCACGGCCACACGATTCTCCAGATCGACGTCATGGCCGTAATATTTCAACTCGATAATGACCTTGGACTTGCCCTTCGCAGCCGCAAGCACGTCCCGCAGTGTCGGGGTACGCTCGGCGGCGTATTCCGGGCCAAACCAACTGCCGATATCGATCTGGGCAACATCATCCATGGTGGCGTCCCAAACCTTGAGCGGAACACCCGCCAGTTTCATGAAATCGCTGTCATGGGCGACGATCACCACATCATCGGCGGTTTCCTGAACATCAATCTCAACCCAGTCAGCCCCGTCCTCGATGGCTTTCAACACCGCTGCCATCGTATTCTCGGGTCGCAACGCCGCTGCGCCACGGTGGCCAATGACATCGGCATGATCGGGGGCCTGAACGCGCTCCAGCAGCTCCTGCCCTGACCACAGGCCGATCAGCAAGGCAACAACCCCTCCACCAACGACACCATAAAGTGGCACGCGCAGATTGCCCGGTTCGGGATGCGGCACCTCTCGGCCCTGCGCATCGAAGAAACCGTCCAGCAAAACCGCCAACGCGCCCAGCGCGATGGCGGCCAGAACAAGACCGGCAAGTGACCACAGACCAGCAACAGCAAAACTGAACAGCAAGGCAAGGCGCAGATTCGCGCTTTGCTGCAGCGGCACCAGATCGAAGAGTACCCCGGCGATCACCGCAATCAGCGACGCAATCACCATGCGCAGCAGCAGCCACAGGGCAAGCTCGATCTTGAGCCGCCCGCGTTTGCCCTCCATCCGCTCGGCGCTTCGGCCAAAAGCCTCGGAGGCCTTGCAGCTTTCAAACAGTACCAGATGCAGCGCCAGCGCCCAGGCCGAAAGCCTGCGGATCAGAACCCAGGCCAGGCACAGCACGACGAAGCCGATCAGTACCACAGCCACCCAGAATGAGGGCGGATGGAAGGTGAGGTAATAGTTGATGTCATATTCCGTCAGCATCCACCACGCGATCGCGCCCGCGACCGCTACGAAAGGCAGCGCCAGCACCAGCACGCGCAGGATGAACCGCGCCGCAAACCCGAAAAGCGCAGGCACGCGCGAAAGAATGAGCCGGATCGAAGCACTGCCCGCCCGCCACGGATCACGTTCGCCCATCCGAAGCGATCCGGCCATGACCGAGAAGACAAAAACCTCGGCAAGCAAAAACAGGCTGAGCACCACGATTGCCGCGATAAACCCCGCGGGGGACAGCAGGAACATGGCAATGTCCTGATCGGTCAGTGCGGATTGATCCGACAGCGAGACAGCCAGATTGACCGCGACAGCAACCCCCGGCGCGATCAGGGCCAGCAGCAGCAGCCGCACTGCCAGATAGATCGGTACAAACAACCGGCGCCGAACCCATGCACCCTGATAGGCGTTTGTAACGGCTGAGAAATTGGTCACGCGGCGGCCTCCTGAATGGTGATCTCATTCAAGGCTGCGAAAACGTGAATTGCAAGGGTGCGCGTTAACTGTCTTCCAGATCGGCCGCCAGCCGGAACCCGATGCGATTGGCCGGTTTGTCTTCGACCGTCTTGGGCAGAGCACGCAGCATCACGTTCAGCTGGCTGACATGCTGGACAAGCTGGGTTTTGGCCCCGCCGCCATCCGAGCCGTAGAAGGTGATGATATCGGGATCGAAGTATCCCATCCCCTCGATCCGCATCACGCCCGCATCGCCACCGGTAAAGCCCATGGCGACCTCGTGATCGCCATCCAGCGTTTTTTCAAAGTTCTGGATATAGAGGATCAGACGCTCATAAGCCCATTGCGCCGGGCTTTTGTTTTCGACCGGCTTTTGCAGAGGTTTGGGCAGGTCCTTGCTGCCCGATGCGGCGTCCGAATTGGCGTGTACCTCGTAACAGCGGGGCAATGCTGCGGTTTCTGCCGCCTCAGCCGAGGTTTCGATCTTGTCCATTGCTCTACCCTTTGCGCTGATACTCCCACGCCCCGTCCGCGCGGCGCGTCCGGGTGACGGCTCCAGTGTGGTAGAGATGATTCATATGTGCAACCGCCTCAACCAGCGCGAGGCCATACTCGCCGCCCTTGATGGGGCGTTTGAAGAGGGGGGCAAAGCACTCGGCTGCGGTTTTGGGCTGATCAAGGTCGTCCAGCAGACGCTCCAGCGCGCCATGGTGATTGTCGATCAACTGGCGCATGCGAATGGGCAACCCGGTGAAAGGCAGCTTATGCCCACCCAGCACCAGATGATCGGGCCGGGCCAGCGGCTGCAGGCGCTCGCAGGCCTCCAGCCAGTCGGCAACCGGATCGGCCATCGGCTCGGTCGCATAGACGCCCAGATTGGAACTGATCGAGCTGAGGATCTGATCGCCGGTCAGCACCAGATTGTCATCACGGCTCCAGAAGGTTGCATGTTCGGGCGCGTGGCCATTGCCCATGTGCACATCCCAGTCGCGCCCCCCCATACGGATCACATCGCCCTGCTTGATCCGGGTAAAGCCCAGCGGCATGGGATAGACGGTATCGGCAAAATTGAAGGGACGCTCGGCCATCCGGCTGGCCAGTACATCCGCATCCATGCCGGCGCTGCGATAATAGTCAAGTGTCTCTTTCGGCCAGTTTTCCTGCACATCCAGCGTCAGCATTCGGGCAAGCAACCAGGCGGTACGGCTGGTGACCAGCTCAGCCCCGTGTTCAGACTGAAACCAGCCTGCATTGCCGACGTGATCGGGATGATGATGGGTCACCACCACCCGGTGGACGGGTTTGCCCGCCAGAGGCCCGTCGATCAGGGTCTGCCATATGCGGCGGGTCTTGTTCGAGGAAAGCCCGGTATCAACCACCGTCCAGCCGTCGCCGTCATCCAGCGCGTAGACATTCACATGATCCAGCGCCATGGGCAGGGGCAGCCTGATCCACAGAACCCCTTCTGCGATCCGGGTCCACGCCCCGGGGGCGGGGGGCTCTGGCCAGGGATAGTGCATCACCTGTGGGGCCTCGCCATCCATCAGACCGCCAACTCTTCGGCGCTGAGTGCGTAAAGGTCATCTGCCCCGTTCTGCGCCTGTGCCAGCAGACCCGTATGTTCCGGCAACAGCGTGTTGATATAATACCGGGCCAACTTGGCGCGCGGGCCACTTGAATCGGCCAAAGCCGCAGACAGGTGATAATGCCCGCCCAGAACCCGCGCAAAGGCCTTGAGATAGGCGGCTGCACCGGCGAACCGATTGTTCATGTCCGATTGCGCGACCAGCCACTCGGTTGTTTCTCGCAGGGATTCGGTGGCCTCCCAGACCGGACCGGCAAGCTCGGGCATGGTGGCGCGCGCCTTTTCGGCCTGATCTTCGATTTCATCAAGCAGGCGCGAGGCAGCTTCGCCCCCATCCATCATCTTGCGCGCCACAAGGTCCATCGCCTGTATGCCGTTGGTACCCTCATAAATCGCCGTCACACGGACATCCCGGTAGTATTGCGCGGCACCGGTTTCTTCGATGAAACCCATGCCCCCATGGACCTGCACCCCGGTCTCAGCGACGCGCATGCCCGTTTCAGTGCCAAACGCCTTGCAGATCGGCGTCAGCAAAGCCGCCCGGGCCGCCCAATCCGCATCCCCGGTGGCCTGCGCCATATCGATCGCGGCGGCATTGGCCAGCATGATCGCCCGCGCAGCAAACACATCCGCGCGCATGCTCATCAGCATCCGCCGCACATCCGCATGATCGATGATTGTACCCGAGGGCGTCTTGCCCTGCTTGCGCTCCAACGCATAGGCCAAGGCATGCTGATAGGCCCCTTCAGCGACGCCAACGCCTTCCCCGCCGACGCCTAAGCGCGCATTGTTCATCATGGTGAACATCGCGGCCATGCCGCCATGCTCTTTCCCGACCAGCCAGCCCCTGGCCCCGTCATACTGCATCACACAGGTGGGCGATCCGTGCAGGCCCATCTTATGCTCCAGCGAGACGACCTTCAGATCGTTGGCCACGCCGGGATTGCCGTTTTCATCGGGGATATGTTTGGGCACCAGAAACAGAGAGATCCCTTTGGTCCCGGGCACACCATCGGGCAGACGGGCCAGCACCAGATGGCAGACATTCTCGCAAAAGTCGTTATCACCCCACGAGATATAGATTTTCTGGCCGGTCACCGAATAGGTGCCATCGCTGTTATCCTCGGCCTTCGCGGTCAGCGCACCGACATCCGATCCGGCCTGCGGTTCGGTCAGGTTCATGGTGCCCGACCATTCCCCGGCCATCATCTTGGGCAGGTAGAGCGCCTTGAGCTCATCACTGGCGTGATGCTCCAGCGCCTCGATCTGGCCTTGGGTCATCAGCGGTGCCAGTTGCAGCGACAGGCAGGCCGCGCTCATCATCTCGTTCACGGCGGTGGTCATGGTCATGGGCAGGCCCATGCCGCCATATTCGGGATCGCCGCTCATGGCGATCCAGCCGCCTTCGGCAATTGCCTTCCAGCCCTCGGCATAGCCCGGCGAGGTGCGCAACACGCCGTTCTCAAGCCGGGCGGGTTCCAGATCACCGGGGCGCTGCAGCGGGGCCATGACCTCTTCGCACATCTTCCCGGCCTCGGTCAGAATGGCGCTGACCACATCTTCGCTGGCCTCTGAAAACCTCTGGGTCGCGGCGATCCGGTCAAAGCCGATCACGTTGCGGAACAGGAACTCATAATCAGAGATGGGGGCGCGATAGGGCATGGCATCCTTCGGATTGTCTGTGCGACTGGTACAGCCGGGCTTGGAATCACCCGCTTGCACCGGTAGGTATCTGACCTTGGAACATTTACCTACCTTTCCATACGCAACAGGCAACCAAAACGCGGCGTCATTAGATATGATCTCGGATCCCACATTTGATCTGTCCGCTGATCCGGCGGGGATCGCACGGGCGGCAGACCTGCTGCGTCAGGGCCTGCTGGTCGCCTTCCCGACCGAAACGGTTTATGGGCTGGGCGGCGATGCCCGCAATGGCAACGCCGTGGCCGCGATCTACCAGGCGAAGGGACGCCCCAGCTTTAACCCGCTGATCGCTCATGTGGATTCAGCACAGACAGCACAACGATTTGTGGAATGGAGCGATCAGGCCGAGCAATTGGCCACAGCATTCTGGCCCGGCCCGCTGACACTGGTTCTGCCGTTGAGAGAGGGGCATGGAATGTCCTCTCTGGTTACCGCCGGATTGGATACACTCGCCGTCCGCGTACCGGCGCATCCAACCGCGCGTGCGCTGCTGGCAGCGTTTGATGGCCCGGTGGCGGCCCCCTCGGCGAACCCGTCGGGCCAGATCAGCCCGACGACGGCGGCCCATGTGCGGGCCGGGCTGGGCGGGCGCATCGCGGCTGTGCTGGATGATGGCCCCTGTGGCGTGGGATTGGAATCCACAATTGTTGGCCTGACCGGTGATCCTGCGCTGCTGCGCCCGGGCGGCGTAGCGCTGGAGCAGATCGAGGACACTCTGCAAACCAAGCTGCATCACCATCAATCCGGTGATCTGCTGACCGCGCCGGGGCAGATGCAATCCCACTACGCCCCGGATGCACCGGTGCGCCTGAACGCCCGGTCACGCCGGGGAGACGAAGTTTTGCTGGGCTTTGGCCCGGTTGCCTGCGATCTGAACCTTTCGGAATCCGGTGACCTGCCCGAAGCAGCCAGCAACCTGTTTGCCGCGCTACATGACCTGAACAGCACCGGACGGCCTATCGCAGTATCCCCGATCCCCGATCATGGGCTTGGCGCGGCAATCAATGACCGTTTGCGCCGCGCCGCGGCACCGCGCGGCTAAGCACGTCCTGCGCTGGCCGAAAGGGTCAGAGGATCAACGCCAAGCGTGGCCAGGGCGGCCCCCCATTTCTCGTCATCAGGTACATCGAAAATCAGTTTCGAGGACGCCTCGGTGGTCAACCACCCATTCATCGCGATCTCATCCTCAAGCTGATCCGGGCCCCAGCCGGAATAGCCCAGCGCCAGCATCGAGTTCAGCGGCCCCTTGCCCGAGGCCAGATCCTCAAGCACATCCAGCGTCGCAGTCATGCTGAACTCATCCGATATCTGCATCGAATGCAGATTCGCCTCATAATCCGCGCTGTGCAGCACGAACCCCCGCGACATCTCGACCGGGCCGCCGAACTGCACCAGACGCTCGCCCACAACCGGAATACGGCAAGGGATGTTGAGCTGCTCCAGCAAGGTTTTGATCCGCAAGTCCGAGGGTTTGTTGACAATCAGACCCATCGCGCCATCGTCGCCATGGCTGCATACATACACCACCGAATGCTCGAATCGCGGATCACCCATACCGGGCATAGCGATCAAAAGTTTTCCCGTAAGATCCATCAGCAGACATCTCTTGCGCTCTGAATTAAGCCTAGAATGACCCTGCAAGCCGGGGAATAGCAAGGGATCAGCCGGGATTTCCGCGTATTTCATCCGGGTGACCGGAACGTGACTTGGCATTCAACAGCGGAATGCGCATCTTCCGCATATGACAAAGATCTGGAAATCTGTTGCTGTCGCCCTGACTGCGGGGCTTTGCTCCGGCCTTCCCGCGTATGCGCAAGGGGTGGATCAGCTTGTGCAGCTGGATGTGCTTGACGGTGGCAAATCCACCAATGGCACCTATCAGGGTGCCTTGCGCCTGACGCTCGCAGACGGGTGGAAAACCTATTGGCGGGCTCCGGGGGATGCGGGCATCCCGCCGCAGTTCAACTGGAGCGGCTCCAGCAATGTTGGCGACGTCGCGATTACATGGCCTGCACCGCTGGTGTTCGACCAGAACGGGCTGCAATCCATCGGATATCAGGATCAGCTGGTCCTGCCTGTTGAGATCACCCCCCGAAATCCTGCCAAACCCGTGCGGTTGCGGGGCGAGATGGATCTGGGCGTCTGCAAGGATGTCTGTGTCCCGGGACGGCTGGATTTCGATCACACGCTGGATGCCAATGCCGGGCGCAATCCAACAATTGCCGCCGCACTGGCCCAACGACCCTTTTCCGAGCGTGAGGCGGGCGTCGCTGGTGCGACCTGCCATCTGAAACCAACTGCAGACGGCATGCAGATTGAGGCGCATATCACGATGCCTTCGGCTGGTGGAGATGAGGTGGCCGTGATCGAGCCCGGCAATCCGACGCTCTGGGCCTCGCAATCCGATACCGACAGGCGTGGCGACACATTGGTTGCGCGATCCGAGGTCATCAGCGCCTCGGGCGGGCCTTTTGCGCTGGACCGGTCCGAGGTTCGGATCACCGTTCTGGGCGCCAATCACGCAGTGGATATCCTTGGGTGCAGCGCGGGTTGACCGCATGACCCAAACCCCCAAAATCGGCGCGCTGGCGGTGGTTCTGCACGAAGGGCAGACCTTGCTGGTTCAGCGCAGCAAGCAACCTGATCTGGGCCTGTGGGGCTTTCCCGGTGGGCATGTGGAATGGGGCGAAACGGTTCTGGAGGCCGCCGCACGCGAGTTACTGGAAGAAACCGGGGTCGCAGCCGAACCAACAGGATATCTGGACAATCTCGACTTGATCCTGCGCGACCCGGATGGGCAAATCCGGGCGCACTACCTGCTGGTTGGCGTTGCCTGCCGCTATGTCTCGGGCACGCCGGTCGCGGCTGATGACGCCCAAGATGCCCGATGGTTCCCGGTAGAGCAGATTATCAGCCGAGACCTTCCGATGAGCAAACGGGTGCCCGACCTGTTGCGCCGCGCTCTGGACGCCGATCAAGCCTCGGCCCGGCCCGACAGGCGCGCATAAAGCAGGCCCGATAGCGCCACGCCAAGCAGCAGGATCACAACCGCGCCTGCGGCAAAGACGCCAAAACCCATTTGCAGGATGCCAATGCCATCCGCACCGGGGTAGAGCCCGGTCAGCAAACCCGCCGGAGCCCCCGTCACCGCGGGCCAGATCATTGAGATACCCAACCAGATCGCCAAGGCTGTGGCAGTTGAGCGGACGGCGATACGCACAGCCCGGTCCGGCGCACGAAACGCGCGGCGCATGGCAGTCATCGGACGAGAGACATCATTCAGAATGCCCAGCAATGCCGGTACCAGCAACAGGATCAGAACCATCCCGAAACCCAACCCATAGACCAGCGTGATCACGGTTGGTTTCAGGAACTGCGCCTGTTGCGAGCTTTCATACATCAATGGGGTCAGGCCAAGCACCGTGGTCAGCGTTGTCAACATCACCGGTCGCAGCCGGTCGGCAGTGCCTTCGACGATTGACGGCACAAGACCACGCTCTTGCTGGTACCCGTCAATGGTGGTGACCAACACGATCGAATCGTTGATGATGATCCCGGTCATGCCCAGCAGGCCGACAACAGTGAACATGCTGAGTGGGACATTCCACAGGTAGTGCCCCCAGATCGCCCCAACAAGGCCAAAGGGGATGATCGCCATCACCACCAGTGGCCGCGTCCAGCTGGCAAAGACCCAGGCCAGCACCAGATAGATGCCAGTCAGACACAGGATCAGCCCCGTTCGCGCCTCGGACAGGAATTCATCCTCTTGCTCGCTCAACCCGGCCATACGCCACTCCACCTGACGTTCGGCGGCGATATTGGGCAAAATCTCTTCCTGCATGACCCGCGCGATCTCGGCGGCCTGTGCCGGATCATCTTCCGAGATGTCGCCGTTTACCGAAATCACCCGCAGGCCATTCTCGCGCCGGACGGTCGAGAAGCCCGACTTACGCTCGACCGAGACAATGTCGGCCAGCGGCACATAGACACCATCGGGGGTGCGCATCAGCGTGCGTTCAAGGAAGTCCGCGGTCAGTTCGCCCTCGGGCAATTCCACGCGTATTTCAGCGCTGCGCGGGCCGTCGGGGAAGGTTGCAGCCTCGATCCCGTTCAGCCGGTCACGCAACACGCGACCCAGCGTTTCGATGCGGAAGCCCAGCGCCTGGCCCTGTGCGGTCAGATCCAGAATGAACTCTTCCTTGTCATAGGCCAGATTGTCCTCAAGCGCCGAGACTTCAGGGTATTTCGACAGCGCGGTCTGCAAATCCTCCGAGGCCAGTTTCAGCGTGTTCACATCCGCCCCGGAGAACTGCACATCAATAGCGTCCCCACCGGGGCCAGAGCGCCAGCCCCGGAAACTGAGCAGTTCAACCTTCGGATGGCGCGGCACGAAATCCTGCAACTCGCCGACGAATTCAAAACTGGAATAGGGCCGCAGGTCGGCATCGATCAGTTCAATGGAGATGCCACCCAGCAGATCGGCATCCTTGCCGTCTGCCGCCCGTAAGCCAAACCCGGCAGAACCGCCGACCTCGGCCAGCACATATTCGATGGGATTGCGACCGTGGCGTTCCTCGTAAATCTGGCCCAGCTCTTCAGTGGCCTGCTGCATCATGCGCATCATTTCCAGTGTCTCGGCACGGGTGGCGCCTTCGACCATGATGAAATTACCAGTGACAGAGCCGCGTTCAGGCGCGTTGAAGAACCGCCAGTTCACATCGCCCCGGATAAACAATGCGATCTGGCTGGCCAGAACGACCACCAGCAAGGCAACCACCACGTATCGCGCCCAGACAACCCATGCCACCAACGGGCGGAACAAAGTTTCCCGGACCCAGCGGAATCCGCGATTCACCACGCGGTTGGGCCAGTCATACCAATGCTCTTTGGCTGAATGCGCAATCGCATGGGCCATGTGGTTCGGCAGGATCAGAAAACATTCGATCAGCGACGCGATCAGGACCGCGATCACGGTCAGCGGGATATCGCGGATCAGCTCACCAAAGCGACCTCCGATCGCGGTCAGACCAAAGAAGGCTATCACCGTGGTTATCGTTGCGGCAAAGACCGGCATCGCCATACGCCGTGCGGCGCGTTCGGCAGCAACCATTGGCGCTTCGCCCAGCCGGCGCGCGCGGAAATCGGCATGCTCGCCCACGACGATGGCGTCATCCACAACAATGCCCAGCGTGATGATCAGGCCAAACAGCGAGACCATGTTGATCGACAGGCCACCCAGATACATCAACGCAATCGCGGCCGACATCGCCACCGGAATGCCCGCCGCCACCCAAAAGGCGATCCGGGCGTTGAGAAACAAAAACAGCAGGCAGACCACCAACCCCAGACCAACAAGGCCGTTATCCACCAGAATATCCAGCCGGTCGGTGATGGCCTGCGCACGGGTACGGATCAGTTCAACCGTGACCCCTTCGGGCAGGCTGGCCTGCATGTCCTGCACCACGTCCTCAACGGAATGCTGGATGCCAATGGCATCGCCCAGATTAGAGCGGTCGACCCGCACCGACATGGCAGGATCATCGTCCACGTAGTAGCTGCGATTACGGGTCACGCCCTCGACACGGATCTGCGCTACGTCACCAACAATCAGCTTTGATCCATCAGGAAAGCTGCGCAGGGTTATGCCTTCGATCTCTTCGGGGGTGCGTTTCTCGGCCCCGGTCCGAATACGCGCATTGGCACCGGTCACATCGCCTGCCGGGCTGGCGGTCACCTCTGCTGCAATGGCCTGTGCGATCTCGGACAGCGCGATGTCATTGGCGATCAACTGCGCGGTTGGCACCTCGACCACAACGCGCGGCGCGGCAAGGCCCCGGATTGTGGTGCGCGTAACCCCCACCGCAAACAGGCGGTTGATCAGCTCATCGGTGAATTTGGCCAGCTGTTCCGCCTCAATCGGCCCGGTGATCACCACATCGGTCACGCGATCCCGCCATGCACCGCGCCGGATCGTGGGTTCCTCGGCTTCATCGGGCAGGTTGGTTACGCTATCGACCGCGGTCCGTACTTCCTCAACAGCGCGGGACATGTCCCAATTGGGCTCAAACTCCAACCGGATATTGGCCGATCCCTCGCGTGAGGTCGCTTCGGTGCTGGCCACGCCTTCAACCGCCAGCAAAGCCGGTTCCAGAAGCTGCACGATGCCGTCATCGACATCCTCGGGGCCTGCCCCTTCCCAATCGACACTCACATCGACGCGTTCGAGGATCACATCGGGAAAGAACTGCGCCCGCATGTTGGGAATTGCCGCCACCCCCAGCACCAGCATCACCAGAAGCAACAGGTTTGCAGCCGTCCGGTGCCGGGTGAAATAGCTTAGAATCCCACCCGCCGCGTTGGGGATATCGCGGATCATAGCGTCTAGCCTCCGGCCCGGTTTTCATCAAGGCTGCGCACCAGAGACGTGGGCACCTTCGCCGCGCTCAGCTGATCCAGCACCTGTGCCTTGTCTTCCTGTGACATGCCATTGCTGGCCTCGACCTGTGCAACAAGTTGCGCGCGCTTTTCGTCGGACAGCTCGACCATATCGGGATCACCGGCAGCGCTGGCCTCAACCCGCAAAGGTCGCACCCGCACGCCTGAACCCAGCAGCGGGGTCCGGCCAATCACGACCTCGCGGCCCGCAAGCCCGGCACCGCGCAGCAAAACCTCATCGCCCTGACGGCGCACCAGTTGAACCGCAAGCGGCTCTAACCGATCGTCAGCGCCCAGCACCAGAACATTGCCCGAGGCATCCAGCGCCGAAGATGGCAGGCGCACCACATTGTCCAGCGGCTGTTCCTCAATCGAAACGGTGACGAAATCCCCGGGTTTGAACCCCGGTGCATCATCAAGACGGGCATAGACCAGCCGACCCGTCTGCCCCTCACCGGCTGAACCGCTGTCGCGGCTGATACGGCCCGTTGCGGTCAGATCAGCCCCCGTTACTTCAAGCGAGATCGTGACCGGTGCGGCGATCAGATCACCCTGTACATCCAACAGGCGCACGAATTGAGCGGTCGAGACGCGAAAGGCCACTTCGAGCGAATTGGGGTCCACCAGCTCGGCCAGTTTCTCATTGGCGGCGACCAGGCGCCCTTCAACCAGCGTCACCTCGGTCAAGGTGCCATCGAACCCGGCATGAATTGTCATATCACCCAGATCGCGTTCGGCCCCTTCCAGCGCAATGCGGGCCCGGGCCAGCAGGGTTGTCGCCTGATCCACACGGGATTCGGCCTGCGCCAGCGCAATCCGCCGCGCCAGAACCGCCTGCTGGGCCGAGGTCGCGGCCAGTTCCGCCTCTTCCACGCTGGCCGCTGCCCCGACACCGCGGGCCTGCAAGTCCTTCTGGCGCTGCATCGCCCGGTCGCGCAACTCGGCCTGCGCCTCGGCTGATTTCAATTCATCCTGCGCCAGCAAAAGCGAGCGTTCGGCATCCCGTTCCTCGAACTGCGCATCCAGCAGATCGGATTTTGCGCGATCCAGCGCGGATTGCATATCGGCAGGATCAAGCCTGACCAGCAATTCGCCCGCGGACACCGTACCGCCATCTTCAAAATCGTCCGCCAACGAGACAACGCGCCCCCCCAGGGCCGCCCGCAGCTCCAGCCGACGGCGGCTTTGCACCTGCCCAAAGGCTTCAAGATAGGGTGTGATCGTCTCGGGCTCGGCGGTTCTGACGCTGACCGCGAATATCCGCTCGCGCGCCTGAGGTTGCTGGTTGTCGCGGGTCAGGACATCCTGCACCGCACCCGTGATCATCTGAACGGCAACAAACAACAGGCCCAGCGTCAGAAACGCCAGGAACACCCCAACAAGGCTTTGCCGCAGAAATCGCATCGGTCACTCACCTCGGTCGCATAAATGCTGCCATCCGCAAATGGTAGCCGGGTCGCAAAAAATGCCAAGCCACAAAGCGGTTATGATGCGTTGAACGCAGAACCAGTCTACTTCCGTCGCAGATGTTCGTCCAATCTGGGCATTATTTCCACGAAATTACAGGGCCGGTGGCGGTAATCGAGCTGTTTCTCAAGGATTGCATCCCATGCATCCTTGCAGGCCCCCGGGCTGCCCGGCAGGGCAAACAGATAGGTGCCGCCCGCAACACCGCCTGTCGCGCGCGACTGAACAGCCGAGGTACCGATCTTTTCCATTGAAACAATTGTGAAGACGGTCCCGAAGGCCTCGATCTCTTTTTCATAAACGTCGCGATGGGCCTCAACCGTCACGTCGCGCCCGGTGAGGCCGGTGCCTCCGGTCGAGATCACGACATCGATATCGGGATCGGCAATCCACCTGCGCAGCTGGTTGGCGATTTCAGCCCGCTCATCCCTGATGATCATGCGGTCCGCAACCATGTGCCCGGCCTTTTCGATCCGGTCGACAAGTGTCTGCCCCGAGCGGTCCTCGTCCAGTGACCGGGTGTCAGAAACCGTCAGGACGGCGATACGGACAGGAATGAATTCCAGGGTTTCTTCAATGCGTGACATATAGCGTCAGGCCCTTTCCAGAATGGCAAGCCGGATGGCCAGCGTGGCGAAAATACCGCCCGTGATCCAGCCCATGATACGCGAGGCGCGCGGGTTTGACACCAATAGCCGCCCCGCGCCACCGGCAAAGATACCAACCATGCCGTTCACCACAATGCTGCCCACGGTAATGATGGCCCCGAATGTCAGAAACTGCAGCAGAACCGAGCCCCGTGCCGGGTCAACAAACTGCGGGATAAAGGCCAGCACAAACAGGATCACTTTGGGGTTGGTCAGATTCACCAGCAACCCTTCGCGAAAGGCGAAATGGGTGGGCTTGGCTGGTGCATCACCCGAAATCGCCCCATTCCGGATCGCCCCCCATGCGAGAAAAAGCAGATAGGCAACGCCCGCCCATCTGATCGCATCAAACACCCATGGCACGGTTGAGACCACGGCCCCCAGCCCAAGCCCCGCCAGCAAAACCTGAACCATCAACCCGGCAGAGACCCCGGCGCTGGCAAACAGGGCCGACCGGGTACCGGCGCGCAGCCCCTGCCCAAAGCAGAACATCATATCGGCCCCGGGTGTGAAATTCAGCACCAGTGCCGCAGGGATGAAGGCAAGCAATGTGACGGTCTCGATCATAACGCAATCTCGAACCAGTTCACCTTGGGGCCCAGATTGGCAACCTGCGTGCGACCCAACGCCCCGCGATAGCCCCAGCTGTCATGAATATGGCCGCAAAAGACCCGGCCCGGCTGAATACGCTCAACCGCGTCCCGTATAGCAACTGAGCCGACCGAGACGCCTTGCGAGGTAACATCACCATGGCCTTTGGGCGGCGAATGGGTGATCAGGATATCCGCGACCTCACACCGATCCAGCAGTTCGGCAGCCTCGGCCTCGGTCAGGTCACAAGACCAGCCACCGAACGGTGTCGGCGGGACACCGTAGCCCAGCCCGAACAATCGTATGCCATCAAGGGTCATGCCGGTCCCGTGCAGAACATGCACGCCTTCCGGTGCGGCAGCGGTTAGCTCCTCAATGCTTTCGGCATTGCCCGGCACCAGCACAAGCGGCACCGCAATGCCCGACAGCATCTGCATCGCCTCGTCCAGACCCTGCCGCATGTTGCAGAAATCTCCGGCCCCGATCACCAGATCGGCCCGGGTACTGGCGGCAACCAGATCGGCCGCGCGATTGCGCGCCATGTGCAGGTCAGAGAACGCCAAAGCTCTCATCTGCGGGCCTCCAGCCTTGATTTCAGCTCCAGCAGATCGGCCCAGGCCTGCCGTTTCATCTGAGGTTGGCGTAGCAGATAGGCAGGGTGGAACATCGGGATCACAGGCAGGTT
Organism: Rhodobacteraceae bacterium KLH11; assembly: GCA_000158135.1. Classification (GTDB taxonomy): domain Bacteria; phylum Pseudomonadota; class Alphaproteobacteria; order Rhodobacterales; family Rhodobacteraceae; genus Ruegeria. The sequence continues at coordinate 1,432,124 of DS999531.1, read as the reverse complement.
CAACGCCTGATCCCATCGCCCGCGCAACCGCGTGATCCCGCGCTTGCCCAGCACCGCCTGACAGCTGATATTGCCCATCACCACCAGAACCTCCGGCTGGGCCAGTGCAACGTGCCGCTCCAGAAACGGCTTCATCATTCCGATCTCTTCCGGTTTCGGATCGCGGTTCTGCGGCGGCCGCCACGGCAGCACATTGGTGATATAGACGTTCTGTTTCCGATCCAGATCAATCGCCGCCAGCATCCTGTCCAGCAACTGCCCGGCGCGCCCGACAAAAGGTTTGCCCTCACGATCCTCATCCCGGCCCGGTGCTTCGCCGATGATCATGACCCGCGCGCCCGGCGTGCCATCGGCAAACACAAGCTGCCGCGCACCCCGCTTCAGGTCACAATGTTCGAACGCATCCATTGCAGCCTGCAGCGCGGGCAAAGAGCCCGCCGATTTTGCCACCTGCTGCGCAATTGCAGCGGCGTCAACTGGTTCTGGCGTCTTTGACGGGATGGCCGTGGCGACTGTCTTGGCCTTGGGTGCTTTGGGTGCCTTATCAGGCAAAGCATAGCGATCAATCGGCGCATCCCCGATCGCGTCGGTTGCGCCCAACTCGATCTGCCATTCCAGCAGCGCGCGCGCGGTATGAGGGTCCAAAGCCGATTCCATGACCCACAATCTAACCACCTTTTGACCGAGGGAAAGCGAATTGACCCTTGCCATGACGCCATGACGCGCCGACCATGGCCCTGTTCATGCTGACGATCCTGCGCCTCTTTCTGACCGGCCTGTTGCTGACGCTGCTCAGCGCCCCGGCCTTTGCAACCTTCCACGACCGGCACGGCCAATGCCGCGCAGGTCAGTTGCAATGCGGCCGGGGATGTTGCCCCGCCGGCCAGCGATGCAGCTTTGACGGCAACTGTATCCCGCCGGGCCACACCTATTGCGGTGGCGGGCGCACCTGCGGCCCGTTCGAGCGCTGCGTCGCTGGCGGGGCCCGATGCGCGCCCGCCGGGGCAAACAAATGTACCTCACGCCTTGATTGCCCCGGCAACAGCTTCTGCAACGCACGCGGAGAGTGTGAGCGCACAACGCCGGATTTCGACCCCCGCCCTGCGACCAGATGCGAGGATGGCCTGACCTGTGCACCGGGTTCATCCTGCCTGCCGGGCGGCGGATGTTCTCAACCCGGTTGGTTTTTGTGCGAAGAAACCGGATCGCAATGCCGCCCCGGCTTCAAATGCTCGGCCCATCAGGGCTGTGTACCGGTCAAGGCCATCGACTGCGGCTATGGCAAGTGGTGCAAACCCGGCGAGCAATGTCTGCCCGAGGGCGGATGCGAGAAATTGCCCGAAGGCTCTGATCCTTAGGTTGCGAAGGCACGCGCAGCTTCTTATAAGCAGGCCGATTGTCAGACAGGAGCCCGCCCATGCGTTTCGCCCATCGTCACCTTCTTGGCATCGAACACCTGTCGCAATCCGATATCACCGCCATTCTTGATCTGGCCGAGAAATACGTCGCCCTGAACCGGCAATCGGCCAAGCATTCCGATGTGCTGTCGGGGCTGACGCAGATCAACATGTTCTTTGAGAATTCGACCCGCACACAGGCCAGTTTCGAGATTGCAGGCAAGCGGCTGGGCGCGGATGTGATGAATATGGCAATGCAGGCCAGCTCGATCAAAAAGGGCGAGACGCTGATTGATACGGCCATGACCCTGAACGCCATGCATCCCGACCTGCTGGTGGTACGGCATCCGCATTCCGGCGCGGTGGATCTGCTGGCGCAAAAGGTGAACTGCGCGGTGCTGAACGCAGGCGACGGGCGGCATGAACACCCGACGCAGGCGCTGCTGGACGCGCTGACCATCCGCCGCGCCAAGGGTCGCCTGCACCGGCTGAACATTGCGATCTGTGGCGACGTTGCGCATTCACGCGTCGCACGGTCGAACCTGATCCTGCTGGGCAAGATGGAAAACCGCATCCGTCTGATCGGCCCGCCAACACTGGTGCCCGGCCAGTTCGCCGACTTCGGAGCCGAGATTTACGACGACATGAACGAAGGCCTGAAGGACGTCGATGTCGTGATGATGCTGCGCCTTCAGAAAGAGCGGATGGATGGCGGATTTATCCCCTCGGAACGCGAATATTACCACCGCTACGGGCTGGACGCCGCCAAGCTGGCGCTGGCCAAGCCGGACGCCATCGTCATGCACCCCGGCCCGATGAATCGCGGGGTGGAAATCGACGGAACGCTGGCCGATGACATCAACCGGTCCGTCATTCAGGAACAGGTCGAGATGGGTGTCGCCGTGCGCATGGCCGCGATGGAGCTTTTGGCCCGCAACCAGCGAGACGCCGCATGAGCGATCTGACCATCGCCCCCCATGAACGCGGCGTGATCCGCCTGTTCGCGCTGGACATGCGCCCGGAAGAGGCGAAATTCCTGCGCGAACCCGGCGCCGCCGATCAGGTGCTTGGGGTCGACGGGCTGGACCCGGAACAGGTCGATATCTTTCCAGTTTCCGATCTGGAAGATCTGGGGCTTTATGGCTACCTCAGCGAAGGCGGTGGTGTCTCCGAAGATCAACTGGATCAAAACGGGCTTGGCGCGATTGATGGCTGGGTGCTGGCCCTGCGCAGCGCGGCTTTTGCAGGGCGCGCGGCTGAACTGAAACCCGACCCGCGACTGCACCTGATCGGCCTTTATACCGAGGACACGACAAACTGGTCCGGGGGCACAATCGAAACCGACAGCGCCAAGCCATTTTCAGCAGCACCTGCCCCCATTGAAGGCAACAACCGCCCTCAACGCATCGGCTCGGCTATCTTGGTCCTTGTGGTTCTGAGCGTGATCGGAGGGGTGCTTTGGCTGATCCTGTGACCTTCACCCCGGACAAAGGTGCCTATATCCGCACCAACACGTGGCTCGCCGCGTTTGCGATGGTGGGCGCGATGGGGGTGCTATGGCTGATCGGCAACGCTTATGTCTGGACCGGAGCCCCGGCTGGCCTTGCCGCCATCGGCATCCGCGCATGGTATCTGGCATCCGAAGAACTGACCGCTGCATGGACGATATCAGACACCACCCTGACCGGCCCCGGCCCGCGCAAAGTGCCATTGGGCCAAATCACAGCGATCAACACGATGGGCAGCTTTGTCCAGATCGTCACCAAGGGTGGCGACAAGCATCTGATCAAATATCAGGCGGATCCCTCCGCTACCAAAGCTGCAATTGAAAGGGCCATGGCATGAGCAACCTGATCTTCACCAACGCTCGGCTGATTGACCCCGAGGCCAGCACTGACAGGATTGGCTGGCTGCAAGTCACCGATGGACAGATCGCGGCGCGCGGCGAAGGGGATGCCCCGAAGGGCGGTGGGCCGGTCCTCGACTGCGGCGGGCAATGCCTGGCCCCCGGCATCGTTGATATCGGCGTCAAGGTGTGTGAGCCCGGTGAGCGGCATAAGGAAAGCTATAAGTCAGCGGGGCTGGCGGCGGCGGCGGGTGGTGTGACCACCATCGTCACGCGACCCGATACGCTGCCTGCTGTCGACACGCCCGAGACGCTGGAGTTCGCCACCCGCCGCGCGCAGGCGGATGCGCCGGTGAACGTGTTGCCGATGGCCGCTCTGACCAAAGGCCGTGCAGGGCGCGAGATGACCGAGATCGGCTTCCTGCAGGATGCAGGGGCCGTGGCCTTCACCGATTGCGATCATATCATCACCAACACCAAGGTGTTTTCCCGCGCTCTGACCTATGCGAAATCCTGCGGCGCACTGGTGATCGCTCACCCGCAGGAACCGGGGCTCAGCCAAGGTGCCGCCGCAACCAGTGGCAAGTTCGCCGCCCTGCGGGGCCTGCCCGCCGTGTCGCCGATGGCTGAACGCATGGGGCTGGACCGCGACATCGCGCTGCTTGAAATGACAGGCGCAGCGTATCACGCCGATCAGATCACCACCGCCCGCGCCCTGCCCGCGCTGGAGCGCGCCAAGCGCAACGGCTTGGATATCACCGCCGGGACCTCGATCCACCATCTGACACTGAATGAACTGGACGTGGCCGACTATCGCACCTTCTTCAAGGTCAAGCCTCCGCTGCGGTCCGAGGACGACCGTCAGGCTGTGATCGAGGCGGTGCGGACCGGATTGATCGACACGATCAGCTCCATGCACACCCCACAGGACGAGGAAAGCAAACGCCTGCCGTTTGAAGAGGCCGCCTCGGGCGCGGTGGCACTGGAAACACTGCTGCCAGCAGCACTGCGCCTTTATCACGCGGGGCAGTTGGATCTGCCCGTACTGTTCCGTGCGATGGCGTTGAATCCGGCCAAACGGCTGGGGCTGGAGGGCGGCCGCCTGGCCGAAGCTGCCCCGGCGGACCTGATCCTGTTCGATCCCGATGTTCCCTTTGTTCTGGATCGCTTTACGCTGGCATCAAAATCGCAGAATACGCCGTTTGACGGACAGCGGATGCAGGGTAAGGTCACCGCGACCTACGTGGCAGGCAAAGAAGTTTACCGGAGATCCTGATGCCCCTGATCGACAGTACGATGACCCAGCTGATCCTCTGGGCCGCGCTTGGATATCTGATGGGGTCCATTCCCTTCGGCATGGTCATCGCAAAGGTGATGGGGCTGGGAAATCTGCGTCAGATCGGGTCGGGCAATATCGGCGCGACCAACGTATTGCGCACCGGAAACAAGGCTGCCGCTGCGCTGACCTTGCTGTTTGATGCGGCCAAAGGGGCCGCACCCGTGCTGCTGGCGCGGGCACTGGCCGGTGAAGATGCCGCCCAGATCGCCGCGTTGACCGCTTTCCTCGGGCATTGCTTTCCCGTTTGGCTGGGGTTCAGGGGCGGCAAAGGCGTTGCGACCTTCCTGGGTGTGTGGCTGGCATTGGACTGGCGCGTTGGCGTCGCCTGCTGCCTGACCTGGCTGGTGGCGGCGGCGATCTGGCGGATCTCATCCGTGGGTGCGCTGGCGGCTGCAGCACTATCGACCACCTGGGTGATGCTTCTGACGGATGGGCGCGCGTTTATTCTGGGGATCGTGCTGACTCTGCTGGTTTATTGGCGGCACAGCGCAAATCTCGCCCGGATCAAGGCGGGAACCGAGCCGAAAATCGGAAAATCGTGACCACACCCAGCACCTTTCTGACCGATTTCTTCGCGTTGCCCCTGGGCACGTTTACCGGCCGCGCCGCAGGGCGACGATACAGCGTGTCACGATCCCGTTTCGCGAACAACCGATCGCACAAGCTGGTCGCGCATGAACTGGGCGGGCCGGATTATATCAGCCTCAATCTCTATCTGACACGCAAAGGCGGGGCTTTGTTGCGGCCCTGCGAGATGCCTGCAGACAAAGTGATCGCGTTTGTCACTTCGCTGGTTCCTGATGTGCAGGAATGAACAGGAATTGTTCATTCACGCATCATCACAATTCATTGTTTTGAATGTGAACACCTGATCGCCCACTTGAAAGTTGTGCCGCCAATTATGGCGTTGCGAACAATAAATCCGGGTCGCCCGAGCAAAATTCAGGTGCTGACAAAGCGGCCCCGTTCACGAAAGGTGAAATCATGAACAAGATCAAATCCCTCATCGGTGGCGTTGCGCTCTCCGTCGCAATCGCAGGTTCGGCCATGGCAGCTGGCGTTGAGCTGAACGCAAGCTCGACCGGTCTGGCGCTGCAGGGTTACGACCCGGTTGCTTACTTCACTGTTGGTGAAGCCACCAAAGGTGACTACCGCATCACCACCCTGCACGAAGACGCCCTGTACCGCTTTGCCAACGAAGAAAACAAAGCGGCATTTGAAGCAAACCCGGAAGCATACCTGCCCGCATATGGCGGCTACTGCGCATTCGGCACCGCCATGGGCTTCAAGTTCGATGGCGATCCGAACTACTGGAAAATCGTTGACAACAAACTGTACCTGAACCTGTCGGCTGACATTCAGGAACGCTGGGAAGGCGACATCCCGGGCTTTAACGAGCGCGCAGACGTCAACTGGGAAGAAATCGCAGACAAGACCCCCGCGGAACTGCAACAGCAATAATTCGCTGAAAGTTCTATCTGCGTCGGCGGCGGATCGTATCCGTCGCCGATTGTCGTTTGAAGGTGCCCGATCCGCGCCTATCTGTAACGACAGACAAGCGTCCAAATTCAATGGACCAGCGCCGCCGGGCCTGCCTGCTGCGCAATATGACGTTCGGAATAGATCAAAGATTACTGATCCGGTACCCGCGCCGAAACGTAGGTGTCGATAGAGGGCTGTGCAAAGTAAGCGCGGCGACCATTTTGAACGAAAGGAATAAAAAAATGACAGGAAAATTTACACTGCTCACCACCATTGCGATATTGGCGGCTGGGCCCGCGCTGGCGCAATCCTCGGGGAACTGGACCGGTTTTTATGGCGGTGCCCAAATCGGCTATGCAGATATCGACACCAACGTTTCGGGCGTGGACGGAGATGGCCTGATCGGCGGTATCATCCTCGGCTATGATTACGATCTGGGCGACTGGGTTGTTGGCGGCGGATTTGACTATGACTGGAGCGATGTGGATCTGTCCAGTGCGGCCACGGTCGAGAGCGTCTGGCGCATCAAGGCGCGCGCAGGCTACAAGGTGAACCCCCAGGGCCTGCTATATGGGACAGCAGGATATGCCGATGCAGATACCGACAATCTGGGCAGCGACAATGGCTGGTTCATTGGCGCAGGCTATGAACAGATCGTGGCCCCTAACATAAGCGTTGGCGGCGAACTTCTGTATCATGAGTTCGACGATTTCAACTCAACCGGCGTCGATGTCGATGCCACGACGCTGCAGGTGCGCGTCGCCTACCGGTTCTGACCGAAAGATGTGGCCCGGCGATAAACAAACGCCGGGCCTTGATCACTAAGGCACCAGAACCGTGCTGCCCGTGGTCTGTCGTGCCTCAAGCACGCGGTGCGCTTCGGCCACCTGATCCAGCGGGAACTCCTGATCCACATGGATCTTGACCTCACGCCCTTCGACCTTGCCAAACAGTCGCCGTGCCATGGCCTGACATACCGCATGATCGGCGATATGCGTAAACAGCGTCGGTCGTGTCACCTTCAAAGACCCGCGCTGCGCCAGCATACCCAGATCGACAGGTGGCACCGGCCCCGAGGCATTGCCGAAGGAAATCATCATGCCCAGCGGTTTCAGGCAGTTCAGTGATCCCTCAAACGTGTCGGCCCCGATGGAATCCATCACCGCATCAACGCCTTTGCCGCCGGTGATCTCGGCCACGCGCTGAACAAAATCCTCGGTCCGGTAATTGATGCAATGCGCCGCCCCGTTGAACTGCGCCAGGCTGCATTTCTCATCGGTTCCCGCAGTCCCGATCAGCGTGATCCCCTCGGATTTGGCCCATTGGCACGCGATCAGCCCAACGCCCCCGGCAGCCGCATGGAACAGCACCGTGTCGCCGCGCCGCAGCGGGGTGGTGCGGTGAAACAGATACTCGACCGTCATCCCCTTCAGCATCATCGCCGCTGCGGTGCGGAACGAGATACTTTCGGGCAGCGGGCAGATCTGCGCCGCAGGCATCACGCGCGCTGCTGAATACGCACCCGACGGTGCGGCGGCATAGGCGGCACGCTGACCCGGGACCAGATGTGTGACCCCCTCGCCCACTGCCTCAATCACACCGGCAGCCTCCATACCCAGCGCATGAGGCAACTCCATAGGATAAAGCCCGCTGCGCTGATACACATCGATGAAGTTCAACCCACAGGCATGATGACGAATGCGCACCTCGCCCGGCCCGGGATCACCCAGGGATTGATCTTCGATTTTCAGAACATCCGGCCCGCCGGTTTCGTGGATGACAACGGTCCGCGCCGTTTGCTGCATGCTACCCTCCTTGTGCTGTGAACCAAAGCTAACACGCCTTGGCAGCAAGGCAATCCTTGCGGTCGCGCAACGGTGAACAGGCAAACGCCCGCAAAATGTGCTATAGTAAGCGTGGACCTTGCCGGATGCTCCGGTCACGAGTACCTGCCACACCGGAGACATCCCGCGGCACATGCACGCCAGAAAAGGGGATGAAGATGGAAAAGACAATCGGTAACCCAATCAGCTGGGCTGCCCGAACTTTTGGGGCAACCAGTGATCATGTCACAGAAGCCGTGGCCGAGATTGGCAGCGCAGATGTTCGCGCCCTGCCAATTGTACACACATTGACGATGCAGGACCTGCGCGCCTGCCTTAAGGCGGGATACGCCGATTTCCTTGAAACCCGCGCGGATGCGGTCTTTATCGTATTGATCTATCCGATTGCGGGCCTGCTGATGTTCGGGTTGGGGCTGAACATGGATATGGTGCCCCTGCTGGCCCCGCTGATCGCAGGCTTTGCCCTGATCGGGCCGGTTGCTGCGGTGGGGCTGTATGAGATCAGCCGCAAACGGGAACACGGTGGCGAAGCGCATTGGCTGGATGCGTTCGGCGTATTCCGATCCCCGTCTTTCGGAGCCATTTTGGCACTGGGTTTCTATCTGGTTCTGCTTCTGCTGGCCTGGCTGATGGTCGCCCAGGGCATCTATGCCCAAACACTCGGGCCGGAACCTCCGACCTCGGCGATGGCCTTCGTGACCGAGATGTTCACCACCGGCGCGGGCTGGATCATGGTCATTATTGGCACCGCAACCGGTTTTGTCTTTGCTCTGGTCGCGCTGGCGCTGAGCGTGGTCAGCTTTCCGCTGCTGCTGGACCGAAAGGTAGGGCTGCCGGTGGCCGTCGTGACCTCGGTCCGGGTGCTGCGCCATAACCCCAGCGTGATACTGGCCTGGGGGGCAATCGTGGCCACGCTGCTGATTCTGGGGGCCATCCCGATGCTGCTGGGGCTGATTGTGGTACTGCCCATTCTGGGCCACGCCACATGGCATCTGTATCGCCGGGCGGTCGCCTGACCGCGCGGGGCCGGTTTAGCCCGAAACCTTCAGAACGATCTTGCCGATATGGCCCGAACTTTCCATCCGTTCATGGGCCGCTGCCGCATCGGCCAGGTCGAACTCGGAATCCATCACCGGCGCCACCTTTCCCGCCGCCAGCAGGGGCCACACGGCCTCTTGCAGATCCTGCGCAATACGCGCCTTGGCCAGATCGCTTTGCGGGCGCAGAGTGCTGCCGGTCAGGGTCAGGCGCTTGACCATCATCAGGGAAAAGTTCAATTCGCTGACCGGGCCTTGCAGAAAGGCGATCTGGACCAGCCGCCCATCCTCGGCCAGCGCCTTCACGTTGCGAGGGATATAATCGCCGCCCACCATGTCGAGGATCAGGTTCGCCCCACCTTCGGCCCGCATCGCAGCCACGAAATCCTCGTCCCGATAGTTGATTGCCTTTTCCGCCCCCAACCGGATACAGGCCTCACATTTCTCAGCCGATCCGGCCGTGGCAAAAACGCGGGCACCAAAAGCATTGGCCAGCTGGATCGCAGTGGTCCCGATACCGCTGGAGCCACCATGGACCAGAAACCGCTCCCCTGCTTTCAGGCCTCCGCGGGTAAAAACGTTCGACCACACGGTAAAGAAGGTTTCGGGCAGGCAGGCGGCTTCTTTCAACCCCATACCCGACGGAACCGGCAGGCAATGGGCAGCAGGTGTTGCGACATATTCGGCATAACCGCCGCCCGGCAACAGCGCACAGACCTGATCGCCGATCGCAAGCCCTTCGACGCCTGCCCCGACAGCGACCACCTCGCCCGAGGCTTCCAGCCCCGGCAGATCACTCGCACCCGGAGGCGGATCATAAGCGCCCGCCCGCTGCAGCGCATCCGGGCGGTTCACGCCCGCATAGGCGACCTTCAGAACCACCTGACCCATGGCTGGTTCCGGCACCGGACGCTCGGTCAGGTGCAAAACATCCGGGCCGCCCGGTTGGGTGATCTCGACAGCGCGCATTGTCTGGCTCATCGGCATATCTCCTTTGCCCAACGCCTAGCAGGCAGGGTCACACAGGCCCAGCCGCAAGTGAACTTGCTGCATCTATTTTCCCGAGGATAGCGAACCGGGCAGGTCCCGGGGCGCTTTCAACGGCGCTTTCACCTGACCCGCCAGCCAGTTGGGTACCGCCAGAAACGGTTTCAGCAAAGGATTGCTATTCACCTGTGCCTTGAGCTTTTCGAACTGCATCACGCCCTCGATCCGGCGGTCGAGGAATTCCCATGTCGCCTGATGCCCCGGGCTGTCATCGCCCAGCCAGTACAGCAAGGTCGATGAGTATACCCCTGAAAGCGTCGCACGTTTGGTGTACCAGTTCACATCCTCCGAACTGTCACCCAAAGCATCCCAGATAAGATCGCAGGTCCCCCAGACCGCCCTGGCCCCGTCCGCTGCATGCATGGGCAACGCAAACAGGGTAACGCCCCGGCGCACCGCCTCTTTGTCTTCGACAGCCTGCAGGCGAAACCGTACCGCAGCAGCAACTTTGTCGCGGAATTTGAGCCCGCTCAGATCCTCAGTGCGCAACCGTTCCAACATCGCGGCATCGCCCCGCGCATGAAAGGCCAGCGCCAGATCGACAGCACCGCGCGGGCAGATGGCCTGAGCCAGCCCCGCATCCAGATCGCAATCAGCAATCGCGGCGCGAAAGCTTGTTTCTGACCAGCCGTCAAACGGCACATGGTTCAGAATCGCATTCAAGAGCTGTTCCTTGGTGTCTTCATAGGTCGCGGTCATGTCGGGCCTCCGGTTCTCGGGTCCAGTACTAGACAAGTTAGGATCGCTTTGCTATACGGCCACTTCCCGCAATTTCCTTGCAACTCTATCTAGAAAGGTGGTGACAACCACATGCAGGTTAGTGTTCGCGACAACAATGTCGATCAGGCGCTTCGTGCCCTGAAGAAAAAGCTGCAGCGCGAAGGCGTGTTCCGTGAAATGAAGCTGAAGCAACATTTCGAGAAACCGTCCGAGAAAAAAGCGCGCGAGAAAGCTGAAGCGATCCGCCGTGCCCGTAAGCTGGCGCGCAAGAAAGCACAGCGCGAAGGTTTGCTCTAAGAGCGTACCGTGCTCGTCCAGCTTTGGATGACACTATTTGACGACCCCCGAGGCCTCGCCCGGGGGTTTGTCGTTTTCAGGGCAAGTTATTTTGCCGATCGCAGGGATATCGGCTGCGGTTCCTTGCCGAGTGTGCGGTGCGCGGCTTGGTCGGCATTTTACAGCGCAGCGAATCGCCGAACAGTTGCATTTCGCCGCCTAAACACACCCGAACTGAACCCACCTCTGTTCACCGCGTTTTGATCGTCTGTAAGTGAGCCCGTCCACTCAGACACAAACAAAACGGAGGCACTGATGTCGATAGCAAGTACGGTCGAGCGCGAAATGCTGGCGCTGATCAACCAGGAACGCACATCCCGCGGTCTTGATCCCCTGCAACTTGAAACCCGACTGAACGAATCGTCCGAGGATCACAGCGAATGGATGCTGGATACCGACCGCTTCAGCCACACCGGTCAGGGCGGCTCATCTGCGACCCAGCGGATGCAGGCAGCCGGGTTCGACCTGTCCGGCAGCTGGCGCACCGGCGAAAACATCGCCTGGCAGTCGGAACGCGGCGCGCCGGGTATCAGCGATGACGTGGCCCAGTTGCACCAGAACCTGATGAACAGCCCCGGCCATCGCGCCAATATTCTGAACCCCGATTTCAAATATATCGGCATCGGGATCGAAGAAGGCGATATGCAAGGCTACGACGCCGTTATGGTTACTCAGAACTTTGCAGCAACCCAGGGCGATGTCGTTCTGGACAACGGCGGCACCACCCCGCCCGTAACCCCACCAGTTGACGAGGTAACTGAACCGGAAGACGAAGAGGTCACCACCCCCATTGAGCCCGAAGTGCCGGACACGGATGTCACTGAAACAGAAGACCCTGTGGATGAGACCCCGGATACCGATGTCACAGAGACTGAGGAACCGACCGACGATACCCCGGACACAGACGTCACTGAGACCGAGGAACCAACTGACGATACCCCGGACACAGACGTCACCGAAACCGAGGAACCAGCCGACGAAACTCCGGATACAGACGTCACTGAAACCGAGGAGCCAACCGACGAGACTCCGGATACAGACGTCACTGAGACCGAGGAGCCAGCCGACGAGACTCCGGATACCGATGTCACTGAAACGGAAGACCCAGAAACGCCCGACGCCGATGTGACGGAAGTTGAAGAGCCCGTGACCGATGTTGAGGAGCCGGAAACACCAGACACCGATGTAACCGAGGTCGAAGAGCCCGACCCCGAAACACCTGATGTCGATATCGTCGAGACGGGTGACCCCGGTGCGGATTGTTTCGATGTTCAGGCGTTCCTTGCCGCGATCGAGGCTTTCGTCAATGCTCTGCAGGCCCATTTTGACGAGTTCGAATGGGCGCCGGTCCAGCAAGCCGACACAACGCCCGAGATGGATGATATCGATCTGGTGATGGGTGGCGATGCGGCTGACGATATGGTCGACACAACTGAAACCATGGTCGAGGACATGAATGACGACATGTGCGGCATGTTTGTCTTCGAAATGAATTGCGGGTTTGACTTCGGGTAATCAAACCAACCAGGTGCGGGGGCGTGCTTCCCCGCACCACACAAACCCAAAATCAGTAAATCTTTGGCACATAAAGCTCATCCGGCAAAATCCGGCGTTCATATTCCGGGTTGTAGCGCCGGTCGGGCAGGTTGACCTTGTCATGCGGCACGTCCTCATACGGAATCTTGGTCAGCAGATGCTCGATACAATTGAGCCGCTCGCGCTTTTTGTCGTTGCCTTCAACAATGTACCACGGTGCCTCCGAGATATTGGTGCGAAAGAACATATCTTCCTTGGCCTTGGTGTAAGCCTCCCACCGGACGCGGGATTCCAGATCCATCGGTGACAGCTTCCATTGCTTCATCGGGTCGTGAATACGCATCAGGAATCGCAATTGCTGCTCTTCATCAGTGATCGAGAACCAGTATTTCAGCAAAATGATCCCCGAACGTACCAGCATCCGTTCAAATTCCGGAACGTCCTGAAAAAACTGCTCAACCTGATCTTCGTTGGCAAACCCCATCACCCGCTCGACCCCGGCGCGGTTATACCATGACCGGTCAAAGAACACGATTTCGCCAGCTGCGGGCAGATGCGGCACATAGCGCTGGAAATACCACTGGCTTTGCTCACGACGGCTGGGTGCAGGCAGCGCGACAACACGTGCCACGCGCGGATTCAGGCGCTGGGTGATCCGCTTGATCACACCTCCCTTACCGGCGCTGTCGCGACCTTCGAACAGAATGCAGACCTTTGCCCCGGTATGGACAACCCAATCCTGAACCTTGATCAACTCGGCCTGCAGACGCAGCAGATTGCGGAAATAGACCTTGCGATCCAGCATGTCGGGATGCTGATCCTTGTAGATCTTGCGCACCTCGACCGAGAGCATGGGTTCGCTGAACTCAATCTCAAAATCTTCGTCCAGCGTGTCTTCCAGTTCGGCTTCCAGCCAGTCTTTGGGGGCGCTGTCATTTTCGTAAGCCAAGGTCTGCTCCTTATTCGTTTCGGGTTCGGACCATATCGGGCCTGTGTAACCGTCGGATGTCAGTGGGTGACACCGGGTGGCAAAAGGTCAGGCATCTGCGAGTCTGACGCGCCCCCGCGCCGTATACAAGCAGCGGAATTGCCGCAAGGCCAATCGCTTGAACACAGGGTTCAGACCGGCAAGGCGGTGGTTTTGAAAACCGTGCGCAGGGCAAATGAGCTTTGCATCTGCGCCACGCCGGGCAGCCGCGACAGGTACTGACGGTGAATACGGGCGAAATCCTCGGTATCTTCTGCAACCACCTTCAGGATATAATCGGCCGTCCCTGCCATCAGGTGACACTCCAGCACATCGGGTATCCGGGCCACCGCCTTTTCAAACGCTTCCAGCACCTCTTCTGCCTGCCCGCGTAACGTGATCTCGACAAACACGGTGGTCGGCACGTTCAGTTTCCGGGCATCCAGCAGCGCGACATAATCCTTGATATAGCCTTCGGCCTCAAGCCGCTGCACACGCCGGTGACATGCCGAGGGCGACAGATTCGCCTGATCCGACAGGTCTGCGTTCGACATCCGCCCCTTGCGTTGCAAGGCGGCCAGAATCTTACGATCGGTTGCATCAATCGTCATAGGCGCACTTTTATTGCATGATATTGAATATTGTCAGGATATTTTCCTGTGATTTTTCTATTTGGCAAGCAGAGTTTCACAAAAATTGCGCTGCAACATGCCCATAATTTAGGCAGTGAATGAATGGAGTCTCTCATGAAAATCGGCTGCCCCAAGGAAATCAAACCCCAGGAGTTTCGCGTTGGCGTGACTCCGAATGCGGCTGGCGAGGCTGTTGCCCGCGGTCACGACGTCATCATCGAATCCGGCGCCGGATTGGGCGCGGGCTTTGACAATGAGGCCTATGTCGCCGCGGGTGCGCGCATCGTCGACACGGCGGAAGAGGTCTTTGCCACCGCAGACATGATCGTCAAGGTCAAGGAACCACAAGCTGGTGAACGCAAGATGCTGCGCGAAGGGCAGCTGCTGTTCACTTATCTGCATCTGGCCCCCGATCCGGATCAGACCCATGATCTGCTGGAGTCGGGCTGTACCGCGATTGCATATGAAACCGTGACAGACGCCAGTGGCGGGCTGCCTTTGCTGGCACCGATGTCCGAGGTCGCAGGCCGTCTGGCCCCTCAGGTCGGATCGTGGACCCTGCAGAAAGCCAATGGCGGACGCGGCGTTCTGATGGGCGGTGTTCCGGGTGTCGGACCGGCCAAGGTGATCGTCATCGGCGGCGGCGTTGTCGGCACCCACGCAGCCAAGATCGCAGCGGGGATGGGGGCTGATGTTACGGTTCTGGACCGTTCATTGCCGCGCCTGCGCTATCTGGATGACGTGTTTGGCGGTCACTTCAAGAACCAGTATTCGACCGCAGGGGCAACTGCCGAACTGATTCAGGACGCCGATTTGGTCATCGGCGCAGTTCTGATCCCCGGCGCGGCGGCCCCCAAGCTCATCACCCGCGCGCAGCTTTCGACCATGAAGCCCGGTGCTGCACTGGTGGATGTCGCCATTGATCAGGGTGGCTGTTTTGAGACATCGAAAGCAACCACGCACGCAGATCCGATCTACGAAGTTGATGGCGTTATGCACTACTGCGTGGCCAACATGCCCGGTGCGGTTGCGCGGACATCGACCATCGCGCTGGGGAATGCCACCATGCCGTTCATGCTGTCGCTGGCAGACAAGGGCTGGAAACAGGCTTGTCAGGATGACCCGCATCTTTTGGCGGGGCTGAACGTACATGCCGGTCAACTGACCTATGACGCGGTCGGTAAAGCGCTGGGCATCGATGTTGTCGCCCCTGATGTTGTGGTCAGATCATAAACGCTCCCGCCCCTGAAAGCGCTCTCTGACGAGAGCGCTT
>DS999531.1:1381306-1416579 GCA_000158135.1 Rhodobacteraceae bacterium KLH11 | reverse complement strand
TATTTTCAATGCCCGCTCGACGGGCGGGAGCATTCAGCCCTCTTTGTGAATTTCCACCGAATGCGGATAGGGAATAGAAACACCCTTGGCGTCAAAGGCCTCTTTCACCGCTTTGGTGAGTTCAAATTTCACATCCCAGTAGTCAGCCGCCGCGCACCACAGGCGCGCCGTCAGATCAACCGAGCTATCACCCAGATTGGTGACGCGGACCCAAGGTTCCGGATCACCCATAACGCAGCTGTCAGCCTTGGCGATATCCAGAATGATGCCCATCGCTTCGTCTGCGCTGTCGCCATAGTCGATGCCAAACACCAGATCGACCCGACGCGTATCATGGGCAGAATAGTTGGTAATCACCGAACCCCAGGCCTGGCCGTTCGGAACGATGATCTGCACATTGTCGGGTGTCACCAGTTCTGTGGTGAACAGGTTCAGGTCCTTCACCGTACCCGATGTGCCGCCGATATCGACATACTGGCCCAGCTTGTAGGGCCGGAAGACAACCAGCATCACACCCGCCGCCAGATCGCTGAGCGTGCCTTGCAAAGCCAGACCAATGGCCAGCGAGGCCGCACCCAGAATGGCGACGATACTGGTTGCTTCGATGCCGAAGATGCCCAATACGGCCACAACAACCATCGCCAGAATGACCCACTTTATCAGGCTGGCAACGAAATTCCCCAATGTCGGGTCAATATGCGGCGTTGAATTGATACGGCGACGCACGAGGCCCGCAATGGCCCCGGCCACGATCCAACCCAGAACAAGAACGATCAACGCCTTGACCGCACTTATGATCAGCGGGCCAAATGCACCCACCTGTGTTACGACATCTTCCACGCGCTTCTCCTTTGCAACAATAGCAAACCCGCGCCTTTGGCGCGGGGTCACCGAAACCTCTTAGCCACTTTGGCATTCAGGTCTAGGTGCAGGTTCCCCGAGTTTTCCCCCTGCTGTTCCCCAGCGAACATCTGCTGACCGGTCACGCACAGGCAAACACCTGACAGAGGCACCATAAGTTGCCACATTAACCGCAACAGATGCGATCACAGGAGCCCCTTATGCTGGATACAACCTCATTCCCGATCATGGCCAAATGGCCACCACAACATCCAGACCGGATACAGCTCTATTCCTTCCCCACACCCAACGGTGTCAAAGCATCGATCATGCTGGAAGAGACCGGCCTGCCCTACGAGGCACACCGGGTCACGCTGGCTGATGCGGATGTCAAAAGCCCCGAGTTCCTCTCACTGAACCCCAACAACAAGATACCGGCAATCCTTGATCCCGACGGACCTGATGGCGCACCGCTGACGCTGTTCGAAAGTGGTGCGATTTTGCTCTATCTGGCCGAGAAAAGCGGCAAGCTGTTAGGGCAGAGCGTGGCTGACAGACACCAGATCACCCAATGGGTCATGTTCCAGATGGGCGGTATCGGGCCAATGTTCGGCCAGTTGGGCTATTTCCACAAATTCGCAGGGAAAGATATCGAAGACCCCCGCCCGCGCGAGCGCTACATGACCGAAGCAAAGCGGTTGCTGAATGTCATGAACACACAGCTGGACGGGCAGGATTGGGTCGCCGGAGATTTCTCGGTCGCGGATATCGCAATCGCGCCCTGGCTGCGCGGTCTGGATTTTTATGGCGTCAAAGAGGCCATTGGCTGGGACGGGTATACCAATGTGACAGCATATCTGGACCGCTTTCTGGAGCGGCCCGCCGTGCAAAAAGGCCTGAATACGCCGGCGCGGGACTGACGGCCCGACGAGACGGTGGCGCTGCATCGCGCCACCGCCGATCCCTTGATCACGCGGGCAGTGCCCCGGTCAGCACATAGCGCAGGATTTCAACAACCTGAGCAGGCTCTTCCGCCACGGCGAGGGCCGCAGCGTCCACCTCTTTCAGCGCGTGCTGATGATCGGCCCCATGCAGAACAATGATCGATTTGCCCAGAGCGGCTGCATAGCCTGCATCAAAAGCTGCGTTCCACTGTTTGTATTTTTCCCCAAAGCGCACGACGACCACATCCGCGTCCGAAATCCCTTTTCGTGTACGGATCGCGTTTACCATCGCGCCTTTGTGGTCATGCCAGTATTTGTTGGGTTCAGCACCCAGAATGTTCACGCCGCAATCATCACTTGCCTCGTGATCCGTAACCGGGCTGTCAAACGACACGTCCAAGCCCTGAGCGCCTTCAATGATTTGCTCGCGCCAATCCGTGTGGATTTCCCCGGACAGATAAACCTTCAACATCTCTTGCTCCTCTGCATAGCACGAAAGGGCGCAACGGCCCTTTCCTGTTTCCAAAATTACACCCGCTGAAAGCGGCCCGGCGCTAACCGCGCAGCGTACCGCCCGTCGCTTTTGCAACCTTCTCGACAATCTTGGCGCTGACCGCCTCGATATCTTTTTCTTTCAAGGTCGCGTCCGAGGGCTGCAGGCGTACCGTGATCGCAAGGGATTTCTTGCCTTCGCCCACGCTGCCACCAATGAATTCGTCAAAGACACGCACGTCTTCGATCAGCGCCTTGTCCGCACCTGCTGCCGCATTCACCAGCGTCAGGGCTTCAACCGCCTCATCAACGACGAAGGCGAAATCACGTTCAACCGCCTGCAGATCCCGCAATTCCAGCGCCGATCGTGTCGCGCCGGATTTACGCGGCATCGGAACCTGATCGGGCCAGATGGTAAAGGCCATCGCGGGGCCCTTGATATCCATTGCCTGCAACACACGTGGGTGCAATTCACCAAACACGCCCAGCACTTTCTTCGGCCCCAGACAGATCTTGCCGTGACGACCAGGATGCCACCATGCCTCGGCCCCGCGCAGGATCTGAACCTTCGCAGGTGCCCCGATTGCGGCCAGAACCGCCTCGGCATCCGCTTTTGCATCAAACACGTCCACAGGCCGGGATGCACCGTGCACATCCTTGGGCCCGCTGCGCCCGACCAGCAGGCCGGTAATCTGGGTTTGCTGGTCACCGGGTTCGCCATCATGAAACACCGGACCGACCTCGAACAGGGCAGCGTCGGAATACCCCCGCGCCTGATTGCGCGCAGCCGCCTGCAGCAGCCCCGGCAACAGATCGGGGCGCATATGGCTCATCTCGGATGAGATCGGATTCTCCAGCTGAGTGGCCGCATCTCCGCCACCAAACAACGCAGCCGAGGCCTGATCGATGAAGGTATACGACACGCATTCATTGTAACCCAACGCCGCACAGGTCCGGCGTGCCATCGACTGACGGCGCTGCGCCGGGGTCATCACCGCTTTTGGAATACCATCGGTCACACGCGGCAGTGGCTTGCCCTGCAACTTGGTCAGGGATGCGATCCGCGCGACCTCTTCCACCAGATCAGCCTCACCCATGACATCGGGGCGCCAGCTGGGCACATGGGCCATGTCACCATCCAAACGGAACCCCAGACGAGTCAGGGTCTGGCGCTGTTCGCTTTCCGGAATATCCATCCCGACCAGCGATTGCACCCGCGCCGAATCCAGCTTGTAGGCGCGCGCATGGTTCGGGGCTTTGCCGGCCTCAACCACCTTCGAGACCTCGCCACCGCAGATGTCCAGAATCATCTGCGTCGCCTGTTCCAGCCCTTCGCGGGTGTATTCCGGGTCAACACCGCGTTCGAACCGATAGCGCGCGTCCGAGTTGATCTTGAGCGCGCGGCCCGTCAGCGCAATCTGCACATGATCCCAGAATGCGCTTTCAAGAAAGACATTCACTGTCTCATCCGTGCAGCCGGTCTCTTCTCCGCCCATGATACCGGCAATCGATTCCGGCCCTTTGTCATCCGAGATCACCATCATGCCGGGCTGCAGGGTGTATTCCTTTTCGTCCAGCGCAACCAGCTTCTCACCCCCGCTGGCGCGGTGAACGCGCAGGTTGCCCTGTACCTTGTCCACATCAAACACGTGCAACGGGCGGTTCTGGTCAAAGGTCATGTAGTTGGTGATATCCACCAGCGCCGAGATCGGACGCAGACCAATCGCTTTCAGTTGATCTTGCAGCCATTGCGGGCTGGGGCCATTCTTGACGCCCCGGATCACGCGGCCGGTAAAATGCGGCGCGCCATCCAGAGTGTCCTTATCAATGCTCACACGGATCGGGCTGTCGAAATCGCCCGGCACCGGCGCATAATCACGCTCTTTCAGCTTGCCCAGACCACGCGCCGCCAGATCGCGTGCAATGCCCGCCACGCCCAGCGCATCGGGGCGGTTCGGCGTGATCGCGATCTCAATCACCGGGTCAACTTTTGATGGATCATTCTCGGCCAGCCAGTCGACAAACTGATCGCCCACCTCGCCCGAGGGCAGCTCGATGATGCCGTCATGCTCATCCGACAGCTCCAACTCACGCTCGGACGCCATCATGCCAAAGCTTTCGACGCCTCGAATCTTGCCGACATTGATCGTGATATCCAGACCGGGGATGTACATGCCCGGCTTGCAGACCACCACCGTTATGCCCTCGCGCGCGTTGGGCGCGCCGCAGATGATCTGCAAATCGCCCTCATCGGTGGCGACGGTACACACACGCAGCTTATCAGCGTCGGGGTGTTTCTCGGCATGTGTCACGTGGCCGAGTGTAAAGCCCGCCAGACGATCCGCCGGGTTCACGATCTCTTCGACCTCAAGCCCGAGATCGGTCAGCGCCTCGGCGATTTCGTCAATCGACGCATCCGTATCAAGATGGTCTTTCAGCCAGGACAGAGTGAATTTCATTGCAGCAGGCCTTTTTCGGCAATCATCCGTTTGGCACAGGCAATGGCAAAGAATGGACCAAGGTGCAAGCGCCGCACGCTATGGATAAGTCGGTGTGCGGCCCAAAAGTTCGTCCAACTGCCGCCCGATCCAGCCATGCGGGATAAAATGCCCGCCCGGATGGGTATCCAGCACCACCTGCCCTTGCGCGCAATCGGTCCATTCCGTGCGGCTGAGCGTCAGGATCGGCACCACGTTCCACTCCCCGCCCGGAGTGGCCGCGTGGCAGCCGAATTTTTCACGCCACAGCGCCACCGGATAGGTGGTATCACCCCCTGCGCCATAGGGGAAATCCATCACCGTATCGCCAAGGCCATGCACATGGCGTACCTCGCGGGGGGCTTCGGGGCAATCTTCGGTCTGGCGGATGGTGCCTGCCACGCCCAGCAGGGCCGCGACATCATTCCCTGATTCGCACACATAGCGCCATGCCATCGCGCCACCGAACGAATAGCCCGAGACGTAAATACGCTCGGGGTCAATCGGGTAACGCCTGGCCACATCTTCCAGAACACTGTCGGCGAAAGCCACATCATCGGTATCGGATGTCCAGAAATCCCAGCTTTTGCCGCGCCCGTTCGGGGCCACCAGCAACACATTCCGCAGCTTGGTCGCGCCCGCGATGCGCTGATGGTTCACGACCACCGTCCCCTGCCGCGCCCAACCGTGGAAATGCAGCAACACGGGCAGTGGTGTTTCGCCATCCCACCCCTCGGGTTCCAGCACATGGTACGAGCGACCACCCACCTCGCAGGCAACATCGCCATGACAGGTTTCAATCGCAGCGGCTTGGGTGGCGGTCAGCAGGAAGAGGAGAAGCAGTCGATAGATCATGCGCGGAGACTACCCGGCCCGCGCCCGAAGTCACTTAACAACCGCGTGGGAGATTGTGACAAGCCGCGCTATCGCCAGACCGCGGGGTGGCGATCCAAGGTTTGTGTTGGGCACTTTATGCCAGCCAAATCCGTATGTCGTTCAAACAGAGCGCTTGCGGAGACAAATCGCCAGCCCGTGCGGGCGGTCTGGCGATAGCGCGGCGGCCTATCGGCCTTTGCTCCGCGCTTACTTTTTGAACCGACCAATGAGTTTCCTTGTTTTCCACAACTGTGATTGTTGATCTCTCTGCTCGCTCATAGCTTTGTTTCTTTGCTCCACTACTCGGAGATGAGCCAACATAAAGATACCGTGTACCGGTGTCGAAATAATCAGGACAATTCCCGATACCGAACCCGGAGCAATATACACGATTGCAACAAACACAAAGAACCACGCGAAAAGTATCGCGCCTCCGAACCAAAGGCTATGCCGGTTGGCGAAAGCAAAACACCAGTCGTAATACTTCGAGAGATATACTCCCAGAAGATACACTTAACGACTCAACCCACCATGCAGGTTCGGCATGTCCAACGCTGCAAACCCATAGTGGCGCAGCCAGCGCAGGTCGGAATCAAAGAACGCCCGCAGATCAGGAATACCGTATTTCAGCATCGCCAGACGGTCGATACCGATCCCGAACGCAAAGCCCTGATAGACCTCGGGGTCGATGCCACCGGCGGCGATCACCTTGGGATGAACCATGCCGGACCCCAGAATCTCCAGCCAGTCATCCCCCTCGCCGATCTTCAGCTGACCACCAGCCCATGAGCAGCGGATATCGACCTCGGCCGAAGGTTCGGTGAAGGGAAAGTGCGAGGCGCGGAAGCGCAGTTCGACATCGTCGACCTCGAAGAACGCCTTTACGAACTCCTCCAGAACCCATTTCAGGTTCGCCATCGAGATGTCCTTGTCGATGGCCAGCCCCTCGACCTGATGGAACATCGGCGTGTGGGTCTGGTCATAGTCGGCGCGGTAGACCCCGCCCGGGCAGATCACGCGGATCGGCGCGCCCTGTTTCTCCATCGAGCGGATCTGGACCGGCGAGGTATGGGTGCGCAGCACATGCGGCGGGCGCTCGTCCCCCTCGGCGCGGTGCATATAGAACGTGTCCATCTCGGCCCGCGCGGGGTGGTGGCCGGGGATGTTCAGGGCGTCGAAATTATACCAGTCATCCTCGATCCGCGGCCCTTCGGCCACCGAGAAACCCAGTTCAGCAAAAATCGCGGTCAGTTCCTCGGTCGCCTGACTGATCGGATGGATCGAGCCCTGACGGCGCGGGCGCGTCGGCAGAGTAACATCCAGCCATTCGGTGCGCAGGCGCTCATCCAAAGCGGCATCGGCCAACGCAGCTTTCTTGGCTGAAAGCGCCGAGTTGATCTCGTCCTTCAGGGCGTTCAGCGCGGGGCCAGCGATCTGGCGCTCCTCGGGCGTCATCTTACCCAGCTCACGCATCTTCAGGGCGACCTCACCCTTTTTGCCCACGGCAGCAAGGCGGATCGCCTCAAGCGCGTTTTCATCGCCTGCTTCGGCGATCTGCCCCAGATATTTTGCCTTAAGATCGTCCATGACGTTTTCCGAAACCGGCCCCTGAATGCTTTTCAGGACCTGCTATCACAGCAGTTCGCGAAAGCAAGGGGGCGGGTTCAGGTTGTCATCAGAACGCTGGCCTGGGCACCGTAACGAACCGGGCGGATGGTCTGGCCGTATTCTCCGGGCCGGTCGCGCAGTTCGGGAAACAGCGAAAACAGTTCCTCGATAGAGGCCGGGTCCAGACTTAGAAGGCCCTCCTGGCCGGGAAAAAAGCTTTCGGATATCAGGCCGGATGTGCGGACAAGCTGATGACGATCAAAGAACAAATGCACATACTGCACGGACTTGCAGGGGACCTGCCTGATCGTTGTGTCATTGATCAGCGCCTTGGCCGGGACGAGGATTTCATCCTCGCCAAACCACAATTGCGCCTGCCAGCCGGTCACCAGAACGCGGTGCTGCGGGGAAACGCCGATATCGCATTGCGCGCCCAGAACCCCGGCAGCGATCTGCACCGGAGCAAACCTGCCTTGCCCCCCAATCTCACGCGACCCCACCCATCGAACGGGGCAGGCTCCGTCATCAACGGTCAACACGTGATCACCGGGGGCCAGCGTTTCGACACGGCGCGGACCATCGGGGGTATCAACCAATGTGCCTGCCACAAAACAGGGGGCTCCGCTGTCGCCCGGCGTTACGCCCGCGTAAACCAGGGTATCCGGATCGGGTTGATTGAATTGCAACGATGTCGTGGTCTGGCCCGGCGTCACCAGAACAGGCAGGTTTACCGAGGTTTCGCCTGCCGCCAGCCCATTCTGCGCAACAATGTTCTGTGTTCCCCCGCCGATATCGTAGAAATCAATGACTTCCCCCGTCGACGTATTCGTCAGCGCATAGGCTTCGAAGTTATTGGCACCGCCACCGTTCGGGTCTGTCAGCAGGATGGGAAAGTCATCTGCAGAAATGACAAAAACCTGCTCGTTGTTGTTTGGGTCAATCGAGACTTGCGCGGCGGGGACATCGGTCAGGGGAATCTCGATACCAACCTGTCCATTTGCCTCATAGAAGGAAACGGTGAAATCGGCCGGATTCTCATCCCCGCGCAGAGATACCTCAAGAAATTCAGCTACGCCCGACTGCGCGGCATAGGCGTTCGAATAATGAAGTTCGCTGATGCGGGCCATGGACTCTTTACGCGTAGAAGAGGTCAGCCCAGCTTAACCCACAAAGCCAGGTTGTGTCCAAGGCGCGCTTGGGAAAACGGAAAATATTCACTTAACGGGCGCAGGCGCTAATAGCTGAAATCCGGATAAATGCGGGTCAGATCGCCCTGCCAATCCCCGTGATAATGATCCAGCAGTTCATCAGCCGGAACCTTACCCGACTCGACACTGTCTTTCAGAGCATTGAGGAAATGGGTCTCATCCGGCACCAAACCGCCCGCGCCGGGACGCGCACGGGATTTGAGACCGGATTCGGCGATCGAGACAACCTCGCGCGCCAGATCATGCATGTTGATATCACCGACCTGTGCCTGCAGGCCCTTGGCGGCAGCTTCAACCCGCAATGCCTCGCGCGTCTCGGTATCCCAGCCCTTGACCAAGTCCCAGGCAGCGTCCAGCGCGCCCTGATCGTAGGTCAGACCAACCCAGAAGGCAGGCAATGCACACAAGCGCCGCCAAGGGCCACCATCGGCGCCGCGCATTTCCATGAATTTCTTGATTCGTGCTTCGGGGAATGCGGTGGTCAGGTGGTCAGCCCAGTCAGACAGCGTTGGCGTCTCGCCCGGCAGTGCCGGCAGTTTGCCTTGCAGGAAATCACGGAACGACTGCCCCAGCGCATCAATGTATTTACCGTCGCGATAGACGAAATACATCGGCACATCCAAAGCGTATTCGACCCAGCGCTCGAACCCGAAACCGTCTTCGAATGCAAAAGGCAACATACCGGTGCGCGCATCGTCAAGATGCCGCCAGATATAGCTGCGCCAGCTTTTCTGGCCATTTGGCTTGCCCTCAAAGAACGGCGAGTTGGCAAACAGGGCCGTCGCCACCGGCTGAAGCGCCAGCGCCACGCGCAGTTTCTGCACCATGTCGGCCTCGGACCCGAAGTCGATATTGACCTGAACGGTGCAGGTACGGCGCATCATGGACCGCCCCATGGTGCCGACCTTCTCCATATAGTCGTTCATCAACCGATAGCGCCCTTTGGGCATCAGCGGCATCTCGTCATGGGTCCAGATCGGAGCGGCACCCAGACCGATAAAACCCACGCCGATCTTGTCGGAGATGTCTTTTACGTCCCGCAGGTGGGCGTTCACCTCGTCGCAGGTTTCGTGAATCGTCTCAAGCGGCGCACCGGAAAGTTCCAGCTGCCCCCCGGGCTCAAGCGAAACATTTGCGCCGTCTTTTTGCAGGCCGATCAGCTTGCCGTTTTCTTCCAGCGGCTCCCAACCGTGCAAATCGCGCAGGCCTTTGAGAACGGCCAGAATCGAACGCTCGCCCTCGTAGGGCAAGGGTTTCAGGGTATCGCGGCAATATCCGAACTTCTCATGCTCGGTGCCGATGCGCCAATCCTGCTTGGGCTTGCAGCCCGATTCCAGATATTCGGCAAGTTGTTCGCGGCGCTCAATCGGTCCGCCGCCGGACTGGGGGATGGACATGAACCGTGCTCCGATCCTGATAGGTCTGTCTTGGCGTCAGTCCTGAGCGCAAACCGCGCCAGTGTCAATGCAGCCGAACATGGGTTGGTCGCATCGGGTTGCGTTCCCAGATCACGACCGGCAGCGCTGCGCCGCCGTTCAGTTCGGCCAGCATTTGTTCGGTTTTCAGGCCGGGCAGGTTTGAAAACACATCAAACAGCGCCTCAGCCCCTTCAGCGTTCACAGGAATGTGAAGTATCGGTTGGCCGGGTTGTGACAACACCCATTGCGCCGGGGTCGAGGTCGGATCCAGCGCCAGCCGTTCAATTTCGCGCGTCGCTATGATGCCGCCATCCAGCGGGCCAAGATAGGTGATCTGCCCTTCGTCGATCGTTACGACCCCGGGGCCACCCCCTCCGGTGCGGAACCGCGCACGCTGCACGCCGATGACCGCCAGCGCTGCTGCCACGGCAACCAGAACCCAGCCCAACCAGCCCAGCAGGCCGCCGGGGCCACTGATCCAACTGAGGCCGAGGATCAGAACAAACCCCGCAACCAGCGCTTCGCGCCAGCGCCACAGCGCCAGCTTGGCTTCGGGTCGGATGAAACTCATGCCGGGTCCTTTGGGTTCTTGAACAGGACCAGCGTGAACTGACCTGCGGGTTGAAATCCAATTGCTATATAGGCACGCACTGCGGATTCGGAAGCGGCAAACAATACGGCACGGGAAACTCCGGCGCGGCGTGCCTCGGCCAGATGCAGGGCAACCGCAAGTCGGGCATATCCCCGGCCACGCAAGTTGGGCGGAGTATAAACGCCACCAACTTGTACAATTTCCGGTAGGCGTGCGTTAAAGCCGGTCATGGCCGTGGGCTGACCACCAATCATGAGAACCCGGTGAGAACCACGTTTGATGTAGGCCTCAACATCTTCGCCCGCCTGTTTCTGGGCGCGCGCGGGATCAAAATCCATGGCTTCTACCAGATAGTCCCGCCGCCAGCGCAGGGCGATTGCCCCGTCGAGGTCACTGAACGGCACAAGATCTGCGCCAGTTGCGTCCGGCAGATCAAGCTGATCGAGGGTCAGCGAAAATCCGGGCTCATCATCGTTCAGGGTTGCCGGTCGGTTCTCCCACCCCGCCAGCCGCATGATCCGACGCGCCTGACCGGCTTCGCCCGCGATGCCAAACAGGGCGTGGCCGCGGATCTGGTCGATTGCCCCGGCCAATTCCTCGTCCGTGCAATCGGGGCATTGTGGCAGAACCATACCCTCATTCGTGATCGCAAAAACGGCGCGCGGCCCATCGTCCAGAACCCATGCTTTCAACGCCCTGGGGTGCGCGGTGTGCAGACCAAAATCACGCAGATTAGCCAGCGGGAACATTGAGGTCTGGATATGTCGGGACAGGAACCGGTCGATCTGAGGCAGATCGCTGTCATGTGCGATGCGCCAGGTCATACCCAATCTCCCAACGCCTGCTGCCACATGGTCATGGCTGCAACCACCGCCGTATCCGCGCGCAGGATGCGCGGGCCGAGGCTCACGGTGTGGGAATACGGCAACGCGGCCAACCGCTTTCGTTCCTTGTCAGAGAACCCGCCTTCGGGGCCGATCAGGATGGCCCAGGGCTGGTTCTGTTCTTGTTTGGCCAACCGAAGGGCAGAACCCACCTCGGCCTCGTCGCAGAACATCAACTGGCGCGTTTCGGGCCACGCGTCCAGAACCCGGTCGAGGCGTTGAAGCTCCGCGACCTCCGGCACAAAGGTCCCGCCGCATTGCTCGGCCGCTTCAACCGCATGTGCCTGAAGGCGGTCCTGTCGGATGCGGTCGGAATTGGTGAATTCCGTCTGCACGGGCAATATCCGCGCCGCGCCCATCTCTGCCGCTTTTTCAACGATAAAATCGGTGCGGGCCTTTTTGATCGGAGCAAACAGCAACCACAGATCAGGCGGCAATTGCAACGGTTTCGTCTGCGCGATACAGCCCAGAACGCCACCCCGTTTGCCTGCCTCTGCCACCTCGGACAGCCATTCCCCATCCTGCCCGTTGAACAGCGCAACCCGGGCACCGACCGACAGGCGCATGACGCCGAACAGGTAATGCGCCTGATCACGCGTCAAAGGAACCGATTGCCCCGGACCCAAGGGGTGCTCTACATACAGTCTGATCTTCGCAGTCATGAGACCCTACATATGCAAGGCAATGCCCCAACACCAGACGGTCAGGTCGCCGATGCGGTCACTGGCAACTGGGTCGATACCCACGCCCCCGCCTTTGCCCGCCCGTATCTGCGCCTCAGCCGCGCAGACCGGCCTATCGGAACATGGCTGCTGCTGATTCCCTGCTGGTGGGGTCTGGTTCTGGCGATCCTCAGTGACGGCACACCTCGTTGGGGAGATCTTTGGATCGCTGCAGGCTGCGCCATCGGTGCCTTCCTGATGCGCGGCGCAGGGTGCACCTGGAACGACATCACCGACCGTGAATTTGACGGGAAGGTAGAGCGCACGCGATCGCGTCCGATCCCCTCGGGTCAGGTCAGCGTGCGGCAGGCCGTGATCTGGATGGGTCTGCAATGCCTGCTGGCGCTGGTGATTTTGCTGACCTTCAATCGGGCAGCCATTGCCATGGGCGTTCTGTCGCTGCTGCCCGTCACAATCTATCCGTTCGCAAAACGTTTCACCTGGTGGCCGCAGGTCTTTCTGGGGCTGGCTTTCAACTGGGGTGCGCTACTGGCCTGGGCGGCCCATACCGGCACAATCGGCTGGCCAGCCATCATGCTTTATCTGTCGGGCATCGCATGGACGTTGTTCTACGACACGATCTACGCCCATCAGGACGCCGAGGATGACGAGCTGATCGGCATCAAATCCACGGCCCGGCTGTTTGGTACAGATACCGCCCGGTGGCTCAAATATTTTCTGGTTGGCACCGTCAGCCTGATGGGGCTGGCAATCATTGACGCCGCGCAAGCCAGCGTATCGGTTCTGGCGCTGGTGGTCGCCCTTGGCGGGCCTTGGGCAATGGGCTGGCATATGGCGTGGCAGTTGCGCGGGCTTGATACGGAAGACAATGCCAAATTGCTGCAACTGTTCCGCGCCAACCGCGACACCGGCTTGATTCCGCTGATCTTCCTCTGCGTGGCGCTTGTGCTCTGATTGCACCCCGGGGCCTGCCTCTGTATGAGTCCGGAACCAACCGACTGAGGAGTCTCTGTTCCATTCATGCGCCTGCCCTACGCCATTGCCGTCGCGTTGATTTTCGCAGTCTCTGCCATGCTGTCATTGGTGGCCGCAGGATTCGCGGTCAGCAAGATCGAAGATGCATCAGAACTGGCCGTGCGTCGGGCGCTGAATCTGAAAGGGCACGACTGGGCCGAGGTTCAATCTGACGGCCTGCGGGTGGTGCTGACCGGAACCGCCCCGGATGAAGCGACGCGATTCAATGCCCTGACCGCTGCCGGAACCGAGGTCGATACCTCACGCGTGATCGACGAGATGGAGGTCGCCCCCACCGAGAACCTGATCCCGCCCCGCTTCTCGGCCGAGATTCTGCGCAATGACCGGGGCATTTCCATCATCGGGCTGGTCCCCGCCAGCCAGGACAACGAAGACCTGATGGCCCGGTTGCAGCGGCTGGATCCGGATGTGACCGTCGCGGATCTGATGGAAACGGCAGATTACCCCAAACCCAAAGGCTGGGATGAGGCGGTGACCTATGCCGTTGACGCGCTATCCGATCTGCCCCGCGCCAAGATTTCGGCCAGCCCCGGGCTGGTCCGCATCACCGCGATTACCGACAGTCAGGAAGAAAAAGAACGGCTGGAACAAGAGCTGAGCCGCGCAGCACCGCCGGGGCTGCGGATCGGCCTTGCGATCTCGGCCCCGCGCCCGGTGATCACGCCGTTTACCCTGCGCTATCTGATCAACGATGAAGGTGGCCAGTTTGATGCCTGTTCAGCCCAAAACGAAGAGGCACGCGATCTGATCATCGCCACCGCGCGCCAAGCAGGGCTGACAGGGCCCTATTCCTGTACGATCGGGCTGGGGGTGCCATCGCCCCGCTGGTCCAATGCCGCACAGCTCAGCATTCGGGCACTGGCCGAACTCGGGCAGGGGTCGGTCACCATGTCGGATGCCGATATCACATTGGTCGCCGCACAGGATACCAACCCACTGCTGTTTGACCGCATTGTAGGAGAGCTGGAAAACGCCCTCCCTGATGTTTTTGTCCTGCACGCTGTCCTGCCTGAACCGGAACCTGACAATCCGGTCGGGCCCGTTGAATTCACCGCCACCCGAAGCCCTGAAGGATTGGTGCAACTGCGGGGCCGCGTGGGGGACGAGACCCTGCGCGACATGGCCGACAGCTTTGCACGCGCCGCCTTTGGCTCCGAACAGGTATATACCGCCACGCGAATCGCATCTGACCTGCCCGCCGATTGGCCCGTGCGCGTTCTGGCCGGGCTGGATGCTTTGTCACATCTGCACAATGGGGCGCTGACAGTGACATCTGACAATGTCTCGCTAAGGGGCGTCAGCCACGACCCCGAGGCCCGGGCGCAGATTGCCGGAATGCTGTCGGACAAGCTGGGGGATGCGCAGGATTTCACCCTTGCGATCACCTATCACGAACCTCCGCCCCCCGCAGATGCCCCACCTGACCCGGAGATTTGCGAAGAGCAGATCGCCGAGGTTCAGCAAGGCAGCAAGATCGCGTTCGAGCCCGGCTCGGCCACCGTGGTCGCCGACTCGCGGGCTGCGCTGGACCAGATCGCAGATATCCTGCGCGAATGCGGCCCGATCCGGCTGGAGATTCAGGGCCATACCGATAGTCAGGGCCGCGAGGAAATGAACCAGCAGCTCAGTCAGGCCCGAGCCCAATCGATCCTGAATGAATTGCGCGGGCGACGCGTGCCGACCTCAAGCTTTTCGGCTGTGGGATATGGCGAGACGCTTCCCATCGCCGACAATGACACCGAGGATGGTCGCGAAGCGAACCGCCGTATCGAGTTTCTGCTGATCCGGCCCGAACCGCTGCGCGATACCGAAAGCGGGCTTGAGACGATGGAAGCCGAGATCGAGACACCTGAAACCGATGCAACGGATGCAGGCCCGGAGGAGCAGTAAGTTGAACAGAACAGAATTCATCATCGCCACCGCCATCATCCTGTTCGCCGCTTTCTGCATGGGCTGGTTCGCCAACTGGCTGGCCCATCGCCTGACCCGCGTGCGCCAAAGCGATGTGGCCGATCTGGACCGCATGAGTCAGGAACTGCACGAGGCTGAAGAAACCCGCGATCAGGCCATCACCTATTTGCAGCAGCGTGAAGCAGAGCTGACCAATCAGCTTACCCAGACCGAAGCCGAACTGGCCGCCGCCATGGAAGGCCTGCGCGCTGCCCGGCAGGAAGCCGAAGAGATGCGCGGGCGAATCAACAACGCGGACTGACCGGCCTACCAGCGGGTCAGCGCGTCTTCGTCTTCATCTTTGGCTGCCACCCAATCCGCGCCGGATGTGGTGATTTCCTTCTTCCAGAAGGGGGCTCGGGATTTGAGGTAATCCATCAGATATTCAGCCGCCTCAAACGCATCCTTGCGATGCGGCGACGCGGTGGCCACCATCATGATCCGATCCCCCGGCGCCAGCCGTCCATGCCGATGGATCACCAGAACATCCCCCAGAGACCAGCGCTCTTTCGCGTCCTGCGCGATCTTGGTCAGGGCGCGCTCGGTCATGCCGGGATAATGCTCGATCTCCATCACATCCAGATCGCCGGTTGCCAGATCACGCACAACGCCTGTGAAAGTCACGATAGCACCGTTGGCGGCATCCCCTGCAGCAAAGGCATTGGCCTCGGCACCCAGATCAAATTCTTCTTCCTGAACCGCAATGCGCATCTGGTCAGCCACCGGTCATGGGTGGGAAAAACGCAACTTCACGCACACCGGACAACGGCGCGTCAAAATCCGAAAGCTCCTGATCCAGCGCCACGCGCAGGGCGGACAGGTCGGCGAAGGCCGCAGCGTAGCGATCTTCGCGCGCGCTGAGCTCGGCGACCAGATCAGATACGGTTGCGGCGTCGGTTTCGACCTTTTCCTTGGGCAGCCCGATACGTTCGCGCACCCAGGCGAAATACAGCACATCCATCCCTTAGCTCTCCTTCAGATGAGGCATGGCTTTACGTAGGTAGTCATAGCCGGTGATCAATGTCAGCGCCGCAGCAACCCACAACAGCCACAGCCCGATACGACCTGCCCAGAACATCGCCTCTAGGTGCCAACCTATATGATGCAGGTCTTCCACCTGCCCGGTGAGCACCTGATCAATAGTTGTGGCATCCATGCCAAAAGTAGCCATCACAAAATGGTGTTCGAAAATCCCCTGCGAGAACAGGATTGCAATTGCAACCATCTGCGCGGTTGTCTTCCACTTGGCCAGTTTCGTCACCTTCAGCGTTCCCGCCGTGTCACCCAGATATTCCCGCAGGCCCGAGACGAAAACCTCGCGAAACAGGATCACGGTGGCGGGCAGCACCAGCCACGGCGTCCAGTGCTCGGTCGAGTATCCCACGAGAATCATCAGTGCGATCACCACCATTGCCTTGTCGGCAATCGGGTCAAGCATCGCCCCGATCTTGGTTTCCTGTTTCCAGGCGCGGGCCAGATATCCGTCAAACCAGTCGGTGATGGCCGCTGACAGGAACAGGATCAGTGCAAACCAATCCGCGTAGGGGCGCGTAAAATACAGAAACATCACGGCAAGACCGGGTGCAGCGACAAGGCGCAAAACGGTCAGAATATTCGGCAAGTTCCACTTCATGGCCCGGACCCTACAGTGCTGGTTCACGACAGAAAAGACGGGGTTGCAAAAAACTGGTCGCAGGCAAGCGTTTGGCACACACTGTCAAAGCATCTCAGCAGCAAACAATCCGCCAGATACGTCTTGGCATCGGGCGGCATTGACGTCAGATTGGCGACCGGCCACGCCGGAAAGCATCCAAAGCAGATATGACACCGTATATTCAAACCGACCCCCGGTCGAACCTGATCGGCAGCGCGTGGATGATCGCCGCCATGGCCCTGTTCGCGCTGGAAGACGCATTGTTGAAGGCGGCATCAGCTGCGCTGCCCATCTGGCAGGTGCTGGTTCTGTTTGGCGCAGGCGGGGCAGCGGTATTCGCAGGTGTCGCAACCTTGCGCGGCGGACGATTGTTCCATCCCGATGTCCTGTCGCGCCCGATGAAAGTGCGGGTGGTCTTCGAAGTACTGGGGCGCATGTTTTACCTGCTGGCCATCGCCCTGACACCGCTGTCGTCAGCCACGGTGATCCTGCAGGCGACCCCGCTGGTCGTGGTCGCCGGGGCGGCACTGTTTTTCGGCGAAACTGTGGGCTGGCGACGGTGGAGCGCCATTCTGATCGGCCTGTTGGGCGTGGCGATCATCATCCGCCCTACCGGCGACAGCTTCTCGGCGCTGTCGCTTCTGGCGGTGCTGGGCATGCTGGGATTTGCGGGCCGCGATCTGGCCAGCCGCGCCGCGCCGGCGACGTTGGGTGCAGATGTGCTTGGGTTCTATGGCTTTCTGTCGGTCGTGGCAGCCGGGATCGCCTATTCCCCGTGGGAAGGTGAGCCCCTGGTCGCGTTGACCGCACAAAGCGGGTGGCAGATCGCAGCAGCGGTTGCCTTTGGCACAATCGCCTACGCATCGCTGATGAAAGCCATGCGGACAGGCGAAGTCTCTGCAGTAACTCCGTTTCGCTATTCCCGATTGCTGTTCGGGATCGGGTTGGGCGTGTTTCTGTTCGACGAGCGGCTGGACCGGACCATGTGGGTCGGCAGCGCGCTGATCGTTGTCTCGGGGCTTTATATCCTCTGGCGCGGGCGGCGCGCCTGACGTCAGGCCCCCTTACCCCTTGTCGTGAAAGAAGTCATACACCTTTTGCGCCAACCCGGCCGAGATCCCCTCAACCGCTTTCAAATCTGCCAGATTGGCCCGGCTGACCGCCTTGGCACTGCCAAAATGCGTCAGCAAGGCCCGTTTACGCGCCGCCCCCACGCCCGGGATTTCATCCAGCGGCGTTGCGCCCACAGCCTTGGCGCGTTTGGCGCGATGGGTGCCAATGGCAAAGCGATGGGCCTCATCCCGCAGGCGCTGGATGAAATACAGAACCGGATCGTTGCGTTTCAGGGCAAAAGGGCGCTGGCCGATGCGGTGAAACTCTTCCTTGCCATGATCACGGTCAACACCCTTGGCCACACCCACCATTGGAATGTCCTCGACCCCATACTGGGCCATGATCTCATGCACCGCGCTGACTTGTCCGGCCCCGCCATCGATCAGCAGCAGATCGGGCCAAAGACCCTTTTCGCGATCCGGGTCTTCCTTTTGCAAACGCGTGAAACGGCGGGTCAGAACCTCTTTCATCATACCAAAATCGTCGCCGGGGGTCAGATCATCGCCCCGAATGTTAAACTTGCGATAGGCGTTTTTCATATAGCCTTCGGGGCCCGCGACGATCATGCCGCCCACCGCGTTGGTGCCCTGAATATGTGAGTTATCGTAGACCTCGATCCGGCCCGGCGGGGTGTCCAGATCAAACGCTTCGGCCACACCACGCAGCAGTTTGGCCTGAGTTGCGCTTTCCGACATGCGCCGGGCCAGCGATTCACGCGCATTGCGCAAGGCGCCCGCGATCAGTTCCTGCTTTTCCCCGCGCTGGGGGACAAGGATTTCCACCTTGCGCCCGGCCTTCTCGGACAATGCTGCCTGCATCAGATCGGCGTTTTCAATCGCGTCGGACAGGATCAATTGGCGAGGCGGCTCCTTGTTGTCGTAGAACTGGCCCAGAAACGCTTCCATCGCTTCAGCGGGTGAAACATCCGGGCCCACGCGCGGATAGAAATCGCGATTGCCCCAGTTCTGATTGGCACGGATGAAAAACACCTGAACGCAAGCCTGCCCGCTATCCATATAAAGGCCAATGACATCCGCCTCGGTCACGCCCCGCGGGTTGATACCCTGAGAGGTCTGCACTTGCGTCAGCGCCCGGATGCGGTCGCGCAGACCTGCTGCGCGCTCAAACTCCATCGCCTCGGAGGCGGCCATCATCTGCGTGGCCAGATCCTCCTGCACCTTGGTAGATCGGCCCGACAGGAACCGTTCTGCATCCTTGACGCTTTCCCGGTATTCATCTTCCGGGATCAATCCAACACAGGGGCCCGAACATCGTTTGATCTGATAGAGCAGACAGGGCCTTGTGCGGCTTTCGAACATGGAATCCGAACAGTTGCGCAACAGAAAGGCCTTTTGCAGCTGGTTCAGCGTTCTGTTCACCGCACCCGCGCTGGCAAATGGGCCGAAATAGGCACCTTTTTCCTTCTTCGCACCGCGATGTTTCTTGATCTGCGGAAAGGCGTGATCCTTGGCCACCAGGATGTTCGGAAAGCTTTTGTCATCGCGCAGCAGCACATTGTATTTGGGTTTGAGCTGCTTGATGAGGTTCTGTTCCAGCAACAGCGCCTCGGTCTCGGTGCGCGTCGTCAGGAACATCATCGAAGCCGTCGCGGCGATCATCTTCTCGATCCGGCCCGAATGTCCCGGGCGCGTATAGTTCGAGACCCGCGCTTTTAAATTCCGCGCCTTACCCACATACAGGACCCGGCTATCGGCATCCAGCATCCGATAGACACCGGGTGAGTTATCCAGCGTTTTCGCGTAACGCTGGATGCAAGCATAGCCTGTGGACTGGGTTGGTGGGTTCGGGTCAGTGCTGGCGGTCATGGGACAGAAATATGATTCTCTGACCCTGGCTGCAATCTTGAGTGCGCCAAATCAAGAGGAAACAAATCCACGACTTCTGTGGATAAGTATGCAGATAACTTTAGGGGCATCGTTATTTTCCCTTGAATCCTTACCCTTTCGTTGATCTGCACAAAAAATAGGCACTATTTTAAGCTCTTGTTTTTATGTGATATTTTTTATTAAACAACGCAAGTGTATGAAAAAAAAGACATTTTTGTAACATCCAGGTAACGGAAACGAGAGCGGTGCAAAACTTGTGGCGGTTAAGCCTATTCCACACCCAGAACATCTGGCGTCTGCCACCCCAGATGCTGCCCGCCATCAACGCATAAAAGCTGGCCGGTGACGGCATCTGCATCCAGAAAATAGCCGAGCGCAGCAGCGATATCGGACGGGTTTGAGCCACGTTTCAGTATCGTATTCTCGCGCTGCGCCTTGAAATGTTCCGCGCTTTGCTGGTGGCCCTGCATGGTCGGGCCGGGGCCAATCGCGTTCACACGGATCGCCGGTGTCAGCGATTGCGCAGCCGTCCGGGTCAGGGCCCACAATCCCATCTTGGCGATCGTGTACGACATGAACTCGGGCGTCAGTTTGCGCACCCGCATATCCACCATATTCACGATCAGGCCAACCGCGCGGGGTTCGCCCTGATCGTCCAGTTCAGGCTGAAGCCCTTGCGCGGCCATGGCTTGCGTCAGAACAAATGGCGCGCGCAGGTTGCTTTCGATATGCCGATCCCAGCTCAGGCGGGTAGCCGTATGGATATTGTCATATTCAAAGATTGAGGCATTGTTGACCAAACAGGTAATCGGCCCGCCCAGCGCTTCGGCCGCGCGGGGCAACAACGCGCTGACCTGCGCCTCGTCCAGCAGATCGGCCTGCAGCGCCACCGAGGTTCGGCCCAGCGCTTGCACCTCGGCCACAGTCTCAAGCGCGGGCTGTTCCGAACTGGCATAATGAACAGCCACATCCATTCCCCGTTTCGCTAGATAAAGCGCCATGGCACGGCCAAGGCGTATCCCCGCGCCTGTCACCAATGCTCGGGTCATAGGCTTTCCTCCCCTCTGTCGGATCAGGCCAGAAGGCTGATCACATAGATCACGTAAAGCAGCGTCAGGATCAGGCCCCAGACCCGCGTGATATCCTTTTTGAAGAACACAAACGGCATCAGCAGCAGCGAGGCACCCAGCATCACCCACAGGTCAAACCGCAGAAACTCGGGGTCAACGGGGATGTTTCCGAACAGCGTCGCGATGCCGATAATGGCCAGCAGGTTGAACATGTTCGACCCGATCACATTGCCCAGCGCCACATCCGCCTGACGACGCAAAGCCGCCATAACCGTCGTGGCAAGTTCCGGCAGAGACGTGCCCACGGCGATCAGCGTCAGGCCGATGACCGTTTCGCTGACACCATATTCGCGCGCGATGACCGTGGCGTTTTCGACCAACAGGTGCGCCCCCATCGGCAGGCCAATCAACCCGAGGATCAGGTAGACCGAAACCTTCCAATAGGGCATGTCAGGATCGGCTTCTTCAAGGCCATCCAGATCGTCATCATCCGCACAGGCCTCACCACAGGCTTTGCGATGCGCGCGCGCCTCGCGGAAGGCATTTGCCAGAACCAATGCCAAAGCGGCCAGCAGGATGGCGCCGCTGATCAGATTGAACACGCCACAGAAGGCCAGACCAATAAACAAAATCGACGCGAGCAGCATGAAAATATAGTTCTTGCGGCTGTCGCATTCGCTCGTGTGCAATGTTGCCAGTAACGCCGGCAGGCCCAGAACCAGCAGGATATTCGCGGTGTTCGAGCCCACTACATTCCCCAGCGCGATACCCGGTGCGTTTTCCATGATAGCGCTGATCGCAATCAGCAGCTCGGGGGCCGAGGTGCCAAAGGCCACGATGGTCAGGCTGACGATCAGCGCCGGAACACCCAGCCGCAGGCTGAGGTTGACCGCACCGCGAACCAGCGCGTCGCCAGCCAGCAGCAGGATCAGCAAGCCAAGGCCGGAATACAGCCATGCCGTCATCCACGGCCTCCTTTTTCGCAGGGGCACGGACCTTTGCCGATCCGAAAACGCCCACAGCGGGGGCACTTGGCTGAGCTCAGACGTTTCTGACCCGGAAAGCGTAGCTTACCGAACATCGCCAGAGCGCCCATGGCGATCAGGAACAGGGTGACTGCTTTGATAATCACGTCACAACCCGAAACGCGCATAGGCGGCGCGCTCCTCAAGCCCGGCGATGGCATCCTGCGCCACCGTCGCCCCAAAGCGCGACCAGATCGGTTTACGCAGGCCATAGCGGCGGAACCTGACCTTGTCACCGAACCTTTCCTGCATTTTGGGTTTCAGATGCGCGATGCCATCGATCAGGCCCAGTTCCTGCGCGCGTCGGGCCAGCCAGACCTCGCCGTTGAACAGATCGGCCTCGGGATCAAGCTTGCCATCCCGGCGGCTTTTCACATGATCAATGAAATTCTCGTGGATATCCCCAAGCAGCACCTTGAGCCGCGCGACATCCTCTTTCTTCTCCGGCGCAAACGGATCAAGCATCGATTTCGACTGCCCCGCCGTATGCACGCGCCGTTCAACCCCTTGCCGCGCCAGAAAGACATGCGCGCCAAAGCCTGATGAGATCACTCCGATCGACCCCAGAACCGAGCTGTCATCGGCCCATATCTCATCCGCCGAAGCCGCCAGCCAATAGCCACCGGATGCGGCAACGTCCTCGACAAAGGCATAGACGGGGATATCCAGCTCATCCGCCAGCCGCCGGATGCGCGCACCGATCAAAGAGCTTTGAACCGGCGAACCACCCGGAGAGTTGACCTCAAGCGCGACAGCCGCCGGTTTGCCTTTGCGAAAGGCCCGTTCCAGAACCGGTGCCAAGGCGTTGGCATTCATCGATCCACGCCCGGCCATCCCGATTGCACCGGACAGGCGCACCACGGCCACCAGGGGCTGCTTTTTCACGAAGGGCAGGCTGAGTTTCATGGAAGCCGATGTAGAGCGCGCCAGTGCCGTTAACAAGGGACACTCAGAAGCATAAATGTGACGTGGACCAATTTCACACACCTGCCGGGCAAAAATGCAACGCTCTAGCTGCGGATACGCCAGCCGGTTTTGAAGATCCAGCCGATGATCGCAAGGCACAGGCCGGTGAAGGCCAGAATCGCCAGAAGGCTCCAGAAAATGGGGACATCGGCAATGCCATAGAACGACCAGCGAAAGCCAGAAATCAGGTAAACCACCGGGTTGAACAACGTGATCGTCTGCCAAAGCGGCGGCAGCATCGAGATTGAATAGAACGTACCGCCCAAGAAAATCAGCGGTGTCACAACAAGTTGAGGAACCAGCGACATCTGCTCAAAATTCCCGGCCCAGATGCCCACGATAAAACCCAACAGCGAAAAGCTGAGGCAGGTCAGAATCAGGAAAGCCGCCATGGCAAAGGGATGCTCTATGCGTATATCGACAAAGAAGGTGGCGGTTACCAGAATGACCAACCCCACAAACAGCGCCTTGGTCGCCGCAGCCCCCACATAGCCGATGACAATTTCTATGAAATTGATCGGCGCTGAAAGCAGTTCATAGATCGTGCCCAGAAACTTGGGGAAATAGATGCCGAACGACGCGTTCGAGATCGACAGCATCACCACCGACAACATGATCAGACCCGGCACGATGAACGCCCCGTAAGAGACGCCCTCGATCTCCTGAATACGGCTGCCAATGGCTGTGCCGAAGACCACGAAATATAATGAGGTCGACAGAACCGGCGACAGAAAGCTCTGCGCCAGAGTGCGAAAGAACCGGGCCATTTCGAACCGGTAGATGGCTGCGACGGCGGCCCAGTTCATGCAGGCCCCCCGGACACGAGATTGACAAAGATTTCTTCAAGGCT
Source organism: Rhodobacteraceae bacterium KLH11 (assembly GCA_000158135.1). GTDB lineage: Bacteria > Pseudomonadota > Alphaproteobacteria > Rhodobacterales > Rhodobacteraceae > Ruegeria. The sequence continues at coordinate 1,393,047 of DS999531.1, read as the reverse complement.
CGACTGCCTTGTCTGCACGTCACGCAACACCAGCCCGGCCTGCGCCACATCGTTCAACAACGTCGTGATCCCGGTGCGTTCGGCATTGGTGTCATAGGTATAGATCAGCGCGTCCCCGGCATCGTTCAAAACCAGACTATGTTCGGCAAGGTTTTCGGGAATGGTCGCAACCGGCTCGGTCAACATAACCTCGATCTGTTTTTTGCCCATCTGCGCCATCAGCGTATCCTTGTCCTGAACCAGCAAAAGTTCCCCCTTGTCGATAACGCCCACACGGTCAGCGATTGCTTCGGCCTCTTCAATGTAATGCGTGGTCAGGATGATGGTGACACCAGCCTGTTTCAGCTCGGCCACGATCTCCCACATGTCCTTGCGCAGTTCGACATCCACACCGGCGGTCGGTTCATCCAGAAACAGCACCCGTGGTTCATGTGCCAGGGCCTTGGCAATCAGCACCCGGCGCTTCATACCCCCCGACAATTCTTTGATCGCGTTCCGCCGCTTGTCCCATAACGACAGCTTGCGCAGGATTTCCTCCAGTCGCGCGTTGTCGCGCCCATGTCCGAACAGGCCGCGCGAGAAACGCACTGTGTTCCAGACCTTCTCGAACGGCTCCAATGCGATCTCCTGCGGCACCAGACCGATCATCCTGCGCGCGGCGCGAAATTCGGTCTGGATGTCATGGCCGCCAACAGTGACGGAACCCGAACTCGGCGTGGTAATACCGCACACGGTGGAAATCAGAGTGGTCTTGCCAGCGCCATTGGGCCCCAGCAACGCCAGAATCTCACCTTCCTCAATGTCCAGCGAGACACCTTTCAGCGCCTCAAAACCATTGGCATAGGATTTGCGCAAATCCCGGATAGACAAAATGGCCGTCATGCATTCCCTCGTTCTGGCCTTGCACCCTATCGCGGCGCACCACCATGGAACACCCCTATTGCGCACAGCAGGATGCGCATAGGCGCAGGGCCTAGTCGCGGCCGGTCAAACGGCCCAACCATCCTGTTTTACCTTCCTCTCCGGCATCAGCATCTTGCGAGGGCGGGCCTTCAAAATGCTCCTGCAGGTTGGTAAAGAACTGATCAGCCATCTTCTTGGCAAACCCATCAATCAAACGACTGCCCAGCTGCGCCAGCTTGCCACCAACCTTGGCCTCCACCTCATAAGTCAATTGCGTGCCGCCGGTGTCGCTGGGCGCAAGCGTCACATGCGCGCTGCCCTTGGCAAACCCCGCTGCGCCGCCCTTGCCTTCGCCCGCAATGGTCAGACGCTCTGCCTCGACCATGTCGGACATGGTGACCGTGCCTTTGAAAGTTGCCTTCACAGGGCCCACCTTTTGCGTCACGGTAGCCTGATACCCGTCGACCGGGTTGCCCGTGATCTCCTGCGCGCCGCTGATGCAGGCCTTCAGCACCTCGGGGTCCAACAACGCACCATAGACTGCCACTGGAGAGGCCTGAATCTCGCGCGTATCGCGTAACTGCATTGAACAACCCCTTTTTCAGTTCTGCGGCAGGTTCTCAAAAGACCTAGCGCCGAACCCCGCCTGCAGGCAACCCAATTGCGCCCGGTCCGACACAACGGCCCGCAATTCTCTGCTTGCATTCACAACAGCCTGGCGAAACCCTGACCGCAGGAGGGCCGCCATGCTGAACGGAATGCGCATCATCGAAATCGAAGGGCTCGGCCCCGGGCCGTTTGCCGCCATGTGGCTGGCTGACATGGGCGCAGATGTCATCACCATTCATCGCAAGGGCACCCCTGTCACCCCCGGCATGCCCGAACAATCCCTGCTGGATCGGGGCAAGCGGTCCATCGCACTGGATCTCAAAGACCCAGAGGACCTCGCCAATGCCAAACGCCTGATCGCCACCGCTGATGCCCTGATCGAAGGCTTTCGCCCCGGCGTCATGGAAAATCTGGGGCTGGGGCCGGAAACCTGCCAAAAGCTCAACCCCAAACTGGTCTATGGCCGGATGACCGGTTGGGGTCAGCAAAGCCCCCTGTCCGACACAGCCGGGCACGATCTGAACTATATCGCGCTGTCAGGAGCCTTGTGGTACGCCTCGGCCCCCGATCAGCCACCGCAAACGCCCGCCACACTGGTCGGCGATATCGGCGGCGGAGCGATGTATCTGGTTGCCGGGCTTCTGGCCGGGCTGCTGAACGCGCAGGCAACCGGAAAAGGCACAATCGTCGACGCCGCCATCTATGATGGCTCTGCCCATATGATGAACCTGCTGATGAGCCTGCGCCAGACCGGAAACCTCTCGGACACCCGGGGCCAAAGCCTGCTGGACGGCCCACATTGGAGCCGTATTTACACTTGTGCTGATGGTGGCCATATCGCAGTGCAGTGTCTGGAGCCGAAATTCTACGCCCGCTTTCTGGACATCCTCGGCCTGTCTGACGATCCCGCCTTCTCTCGGCAATATGACAAAACCAACTGGCCCCGGCTTACCGAACGCTTCGCCCATCTCTTTGCCACCAAACCGCGCGACCAATGGATGGAACTGTTTTACGGCAGCGATGCCTGTGTCGCACCAGTCCTGTCGCCGCAGGAAGCTCTGGACCATCCCATGAATACAGAACGCCAAACATGGCTAGACCGCAACGGAACCCGGCAAGCGGCGGCGGCGCCAAGGTTCTCAACCTTCAATTGGGCCCCAAAACCCAGTCCGAAACGGGGTGAACACACGCAGGAGATCCTCAATGATCTCCCGCCTGCTTCATCTGGCTAAAAATATCCCGGGGGTGATTGGCCGCAGGCCAAGAGGGGGCTGGCCCCCTGCCCCGCTTACTTTCCGCGCACCGTATCGATCATCAACTGAACATTCCCGGGATCTGCATCTGGCGTGATCCCATGCCCCAGATTGAAGATATGCGGCCCCTTCGAGAACGCCTTGATGATCTGGCGCGTCTCATCCACCAGCGCCTGCCCGCCTGTCACCATATGTGACGAGGCCAGATTTCCCTGCACACAGACATCGGTCTGTACATTCTCTGCCGCCCAGTCAGGTGACACCGAGTTATCCAGCGCCACACAATCCACGCCGGTGGCTTTGGCGAACCCGACATACCCCGCGCCCGCTTGCCGCGGGAAACCGATGACAGGAATGCCGGGGTGGCGGGCTTTGACCGCCTGCGTGATAGTCCGGCACGGCTCAACCGCGTATTTCTGAAACGCTTCGCCTTTCAGAGACCCCGCCCAGCTGTCGAAAATCTTGACCACCTCTGCCCCGGCCTCGATCTGGGCCGACAGATATTCAATTGTGGCTGCCGTAATCCGATCCAGCAGAGCCTCAAACAGTGCGGTATTCTCTTCCCGCAGCGCATGCGCCGGGCCCTGATCCGGTGTGCCCCGTCCCGCGATCATATAAGTCGCGACGGTCCAGGGCGCGCCTGCAAAACCGATCAAAGTCGTCTCGGACGGAAGCGCGCGCGAAAGAATGCGCACTGTCTCGTAGACGGGTGCGAGGGTTTCGTGAATATCCTCAACCGGTTTCAGCGCATCAAAATCCGATTGCTGCGTGATCGTGGACAGGCGCGGCCCTTCACCCGTCACAAACCATAGATCCGCACCCAGAGCCTGCGGCACCAGAAGGATATCGGCAAACAGGATTGCCGCGTCGAACCCATAGCGGCGGATCGGCTGCAAAGTGACTTCGGCGGCAAGCTCGGGGTTGTAACACAGTGACAGAAAATCCCCGGCCTGCGCGCGCGTTGCACGGTATTCAGGCAGGTAGCGCCCGGCCTGACGCATCATCCAGATCGGCGGCACGTCCTGAACTTCGCCCGCCAGCGCCCGCAGCAATGTCTTTGTCTCGGCCATCATGCCTCCAATCGTCCGGTCTGGGGCAACGGGTCGGGTCTGAGTGGCAATTTGTCAAGCTCTGCCCCCATTGTCAGGGCAATGTGACGCGACTAAAGCTGTGCCCATGACACTCACATTGCCCACCCCCGCATCGCCTCTGAAAATCGGCACCCGTGGCTCTCCGCTGGCGCTGGCGCAGGCTTATGAAACGCGCCGCAGGCTCAGCACAGCGTTCGATCTGCCCGAGGATGCGTTCGAAATTGTGGTGATCAAGACCACCGGCGACAACCGCGCCATGATCGATGCCGACCGCCCGCTGAAAGAGGTCGGCAACAAAGGGCTGTTCACCAAAGAAATCGAAGAGGCGATGCTGAAAGGTGAAATCGACATCGCGGTGCATTCCACCAAGGACATGCCGGTGGCACAACCTCAGGGGTTGGTGCTGGATACGTTCCTGCCGCGCGAAGATGTGCGGGATGCCTTCATCTCACCCGGCCTGAATTCGATCCATGATCTGCCCCGGGGCGCTGTGGTTGGCACATCGTCGCTGCGACGGAGGGCGCAATTGTTGAACCGACGCCCCGACCTGAAAGTTGTCGAATTTCGCGGCAATGTTCAGACCCGTCTGAAGAAACTGGCCGACGGCGTGGCCGATTGCACCTTTCTGGCCATGGCAGGCCTGCGCCGGCTAGAAATGGCGGATGTGCCCGCAACCGCGATCTCGCCTGATGACATGCTGCCCGCCATCGCCCAAGGCGCGATCGGGATCGAGCGGCGCAACGATGACAGCCGCGCCGCCGGGATGCTTGCCGCCATTCATCATCCCGAAACCGCCCAGCGCCTGGCAGCAGAACGCAGCCTGCTGGCCGGGCTGGACGGGTCATGTGAAACACCCATTGCCGGGCTGGCGGAAATCAGGGACGGTCAGCTGCGATTGCGCGGAGAAGTTCTGCGGCCCGATGGGACTGAATCCATTCATGAAGAGGCTTTCGGACCTGTTGAGAGCGGGGCCAAGATGGGCCAGGCAATGGCGGACACCCTGCTAAAGAAAGCGGGCCCGAATTTCTTTGATTGGCACTAAAATTAATAAAATTCAGTTTAATGTGAACTGCTTCACTGTGCCCTTCACAGCAACACGGCAATATCAGTATATCCAAAGAGGACAGAAGATCAGTCTCGAATATATCGAAAGTTTTAGCCCGTTTTGTTTTAGATGGTATTCGAGGGGGCGAGATTGATCTCTCTGGCGGGGCGTAGTTGATTTCCAACTGCGCCCCGTCGTTTTTCCACTTTACGAACATACTTCTATACGATCGCGTCGCGCGGGCCGTTGTGGTGGCTGAAAACAGCCCGCCCGGCCAATGCCTCAGACCGGAAATCCACCGTGCGACCGGGCAAAGCCCGGTAGAAATGTTTCAAGCCCGGCTCGATCTCTGCCCCCAGATCGATACAAACCTCGCATTGTTGCAAAACAGCGGCACGCGAACTGCGGTCACGAATGGCGGCCAGCAATCGCATATGGGCATCCTCCAATGCCTGAAACGCGGCCCCGTCTGTCAGAGAACGATCGCCGACCAGTATATAAACCGGCTCCGGCTCGCTTTTGCCTTTCAGGTCGACAAAACCGGCCTCAAGCAGCGCAAGATTGGACCGGGTGGCGCTTTGTACCGCGTGCGAGGCCAGAATATCATAATCCACATGCCGGCAATTTTGCTCGATTCGGGCCGCAACATTCACCACGTCGCCGATCACGGTATAGTTGAACCGCCGCCGCGACCCGATGTTGCCGACACAGGCTGCGCCGGTCGCACATCCGGTTGCCAAAGCAATCGGCGGACGGCCCCGCATAAGGGGGGACGCATTGAAATCCACCAAAGCGCGCCGCATCTTCAACGCAGCCAATGCAGCACGATATGGGTGGTTTTCGACCGGCAGCGGCGCATTCCAGAACGCCATAACCGCATCGCCGATGAACTTGTCGATGGTGCCGCGCTCCAGCAAAATCTGATCCCCGATATCCGAGAACAGCGCGTTCAGCAATGCAACCAGATCAGTGGCCGAAACCGATTCCGAAAGCGGGGTGAACCCTCTGATGTCTGAAAACATCACCGTGATGTCCTGAGTTTCACCCCCCAATTGCAACCGATGGCCATTCCCCTCCATCTCATCCAGAATCTCGGGCGCGACATAATGCGAGAACGTCTGGCGGATCACCCGCTTTTCCCGCTCGGTCGAGACAAAGAGATAGCCCGCCAGCAGGCCGAAATTCGCCATGCCCCCGGCCAGTGGAAAGGTCGCATCAAACAGAATCGACTGGTTCTGAAACGCCAGCCAGCTTATCGCGATCACAACCGCAGCGGCCACCCCGCCCGCAATAAACGAAGCGACGGCACCAAAGCTCGACATCACGACGGTGACGACCACGCCAAGAACCACAAAGGCCAAAAGCTCAAGCGCGGCGGTTACGTCAGACCGGCTCAGCATATCCCCGAGGATGACCTGTTCGATGATCTGGGCATGGATTGAAACGCCGGGCACAGATTCGCCCAACGCCGTTTCGCGCATATCAAAAAGACCCGCGGCCGAGGTTCCTACCAGAATGATCCGCCCCTCAATCTCGGCCCGCAGTGCAGCATCATTCCCACCACGCATCACATCGTCAGCCGACAGATACAGGCCCGGGTGGTCACGCCTGTAGCGCACCCAGATTTCGCCGTTTTCGGTGGTTGGCAAAAGAAAGTCGCCAACACCAACCTCCAGCATGATGCCCACCTCATCCTGCGATCCTTCGGCGAAATAGACCGGCTCTCCGATGGCGACCCGCAAAGCCTCGATACCCAGGCCGGGCATCACGCCGTTTGGCCCGGACCAGAGCACCGGCACACGCCGCACCACGCCCAATGCCCCGATGGGCGAGACATTGACGCCGCCGATCCCTGTTGCATCTTCTCCCAGAGGTGGCGCAAGCGATGTCCAATGGGCCACGTCGACCAAACCTGCCGCCGGGTTTTCACCGATCTCGATCAACCCCGCCTTTGGCGTTGTTGCCCTGCCACTGTCGGATTGCCGCGCTGCCACACCCAGAACAACCGGCCATTGGGCAAGCGCAGCGCCAAATCTGACATCATTATCCAACTCCGCTGCAGCCTGATCCACCTGCAGAAGCCCTGACAAAGAAGGGTCTTGCAGCAACCGCGCCGGAGAGTATCGATCCGGCTCGGCAAACAGCATATCAAACGCGATCGCGGCGGCGCCATATTCCCCCAGCCGATCGACCATCTGCCCAAGATGCGTGCGCGGCCAGGGCCATTGACCCCACTCGGTCAGGGATTTCTCATCAATATCCACGACACGCACCGGCAGGTCCGGATCAAAAGCGCGCGGAGAAATCCGTTGCAGGATATCAAAATAGATCAGCCGCGACATTTGCAGGGGATACGGGTCGAGAACCCGAACAAAGCACCCCATGAGGATCAACCCCACCCCCACCAGCCGGAACACCAGTCGTCGCCCAAATCTGTCAGTTGCCTTACCCACCACAATCGCCTCCCTGGCGCAGGGGGAAAAGAGAAATCACCTGCGCTGCGGCTACCACCCCGCCGTCGCCGAAGCATTGCCCGCGGTTGCACTGGCCCGCGGGCCTGAACCACCGCTATTGCCGCCCGATGGGCTCGCGGATGCGCTCACCCCTCCCGAGGCGCTTACCCCGGATCGGGACGACGCCCCGGATCGCGACTCGGCACTGGCCGAGGCCCGCCCTTGCGATGCGGATCGCTCGTTCCTATTGCGCTCCGATGCCTCGGGCCTCGCGTCGGGCTGCGCCCCCTCGGCACGGCGTCGATCAGGGCGTTCAGCTTGTTCCGGTTCAATCCTCGGCGCCCGGGCCAGTCGGCCCGAACACCCCTCGGCCCGCACCTGAAACGTGGGCAAAAGATCCTTCTGGGATTTGATGAACGGAAAACCACCCTGCAACGCCCGATCATACTGCGCCTGATCCGCCGGACGTCCGACCTGACCCGCCGGGCTGGTCGCAAACAGGCTGCACTGACGGCTGGCCGACCGGCAGGAACCGCGGCGGCCACACATTTGAACAGTGCCTTCGATCACCAGCATTGCGCTTTGATCGCCGGATGTGATCCACATATCAAAAGTTGTCCCTCGCACTGCCATCGTGGCACTCGGCGTTTTGATCGAATAGGCGCGCTTTCGGCTTTTGCCTGAAATGAACCGGAAACTGCCCCCCAAGGCTTGCACAGTGAACCTCTTGGCCTTGCGGTTTCCGCGCAGCATCGAGACATCCAGAATCATCTGCGCATTCGGCCCGACCGCGATCTTGGTCTGATCGACGAATACCAACTGAACCAACCCGGATTTGTTGGTCGCGATGGTGTCGCCCGAGGCCACATCCATCCCTTCACGCAGGCGGATCTTTTTCCCGCCCCGAATGACATCCGCCCCTTGTCTGACACTGAGAACTTTTCCGATCGACGCCATGGCAGTCGCCGGAAATCCAGATAAACACAGGAAAATACAAAATAACTTTAACCAGGCCAAACCAAGTCCCTTTCCCCCAAAAGGTTCTCATCAAGGTGCCAAACCACCCCGCGCCCGATATCTGTTGCCTCGAAAAGCTAAATGTTTTTAGTCATGGAATCTGATAAATCTAAGCAAATATGCGCCAAAGCGAGCCGTTTTGGCAAGCTTCCGGCGCTTCATTGGTTGAAACAGGACTCTGATGCTGGCCGTTTCAGGTGATCAGTCAGACTGCAGATCGGTTTTGATCCCCAGTTTTCAGAAATTTTCCACTGACACAGAAAATCGCCTTGTATCCGGACAAGAGGCGGGGATATACCGGCCAACGGAGACGTGGCCGAGTGGTCGAAGGCGCTCCCCTGCTAAGGGAGTAGGCGGGAAACCGTCTCGAGGGTTCGAATCCCTTCGTCTCCGCCACATTCACATTGCGGGCGATTTCATAAGGTGGCGCTGGGCTTAAAATAACGTCCAAAAACAAAGGAATTGCCTGTTTCTGCGTACTATTCAGTTGCATTCGATTTTCTGCAATCATGAACAGTGTGTGGGAACAAATGTGGTAATTGTCTTCGTGGCCATTTCTGGAAAGCTAAACAAACGAACCCTGAGCAAGCTCCCTGCCGGTAGGCACGGAAACGGCAACGGTTTGTATTTAATTGTAAAGCCATCCGGTACGCGAAGCTGGATAGTGCGTTTGACTATCAGTGGCCGCAAAAACTCGAAGGGTGGGCCTTACAGAACCGACTTAGGTCTAAGTGGCCTTGATCTAGTTGATCTTCAGGAAGCAAGAGAATCTGCCATCAGTTATAGAGCGTCGGCTCGTAAGGGAATTGATCCACGAAACCAACACCGTACGTCGAGCCTTACTTTTTCAGAGCTGGCACACCAGGTGCATCAAGACAATCTTCCAACTTGGAAGAACAAGAAGCATGCAAGTCAATTCATAAACACTCTGAGGGACTATGCATTTCCCAAAATTGGAAAAATGGATGTAACTGACATACACCAACCAAACTGGTATGATTAAAGACAGATAGGTGCGGTGTGGTCTCATCCATGTCCAGCCGAGCAGCAGCCACACACACACCGGGATACCTAGCCTCAGCTAGATCAAGGCAAGCCCGTCCCCATTCCGTTGCCTTATCAACGTCCACGTCACCGCAAGCCCCCTTAAATAGGGATGGAGAGGCGGCGCACAGCATCTCTGTACCGTACGTCCCGTTTTTCGGCCTCTTACCGATGTTAAAGACACGTCCTCAAGTCACTTCAAGCAGACTGGGGAACCGCGGAATTCCAGCTCTATAATAATGTTGGACACCGTAAGTCCTGACGTAATCACAATTCCAAGAAGCGCATTAAACACCAGAATTCTAAGAACCGGAAGGCGGTGCCTATGCTTTAACGCAAAATGATCAAGATTCTTAAGCGCTATGTACGCCCCCACACCGCCGTTCCAAACCCATAGAACTCCCCCCAAAACGATAAATGTAAGCCCTGAAAAACTATCAATCCAATCACTTCCACACTTGTAGGCGACGGCACCGACTAAGAACAGCGCAGATGCCGCCGCAAAAACGGAAATATATGTGGCCACTTTGTTGATAAGCCTTCCATCAAGCATGAGGCCATATTTCTGGCGGAATTCTCTGTTCTTGGCGACAACCTTTGGGTTCCAATGACGTTTCAAAACCTGCTTACCTCTTTGATTTTTTTCATTATGAGGAAAATGAAGATACCAGATACCTGTTGTTCTGTCGTGGGGAAATGCCTTCCACCAACTCCGGTGCGACCGCTTGCAACCAATGTCGGATGTAAATTCGATCAGATGGTCCCTCTAGCCTCGTTGAACCAAAGCCGGAGCGGATAACGCGGCAAGCGGTGGTTTGAACAAAGGCAATCACGTTCAGCGGGTTTTGGAGCGGTAAAATGAACGGGTCGGGACTCTTTGATTGGAGTAAGTACAAGCGGCCACTTAATGCAATTGAGTGTCAGTAGCCTACATGGCCTCCAACGTGTGGGTGAGGCCGTTTCGGATGTGATCTTCCAACAGTTTCTTGGCTGTGCCCGCGTCTCTGGCCAGCGCAGCATCGAACATGCCTTTATGCTCTTTGACGGCCTCTTCGCCGCGATAGGTCAGGACGAGCATTTGATAGCGTAGATATTTGTCGTAAATGATCGAGTGCAGGGACAGAAGGTTTTTGGAGTTGCAAGCCGCGATCATCGCTTGGTGAAACTCCCAATCATACCGTTTCCAGGTTTCTTTCTCGGAGTCATCTCCTTTGAGAAGCTGCTGCTCCATCAGGTGCAGCTTGTGGTGAGCGGCGACAAGGTTGCCTTCCCAGTCCGTGTCGCCATTCGCAATGGACAACTCCAGCGCGTGGCATTCCAACAGGACACGCAGCTCGGATATTTCGGTCAGGTCTTCGCGGGAAACCGGCGTGACCAGGAAACCCCGTTGCTCGGGAGCTTCGACAAATCCGTCGCTGGCAAGCCTGTTGAGGGTTTCACGAAGCGTCGAAAGGCTGGCCGAATAACGCTCTTTCAAAGCGTCCAGCTTCAGTTTTGAGCCGGGCTGCAGCTCTCCGAAAATGATATCCCGTTTGATGCGCTGATAGGTGCTTGCACCTATCGTAGACGGCTGCTTCGCCATGCATTTCACCCGATATTCTTGGTTTCCTCGTTCATCTATCATTTTTCAAGGTCATCAGCAATCCAAACTGATGTATGGTAAAAATAAAAATATCATACATTATTGCGGAATCGCAAAAACCCCAATACGGTCGTGAACAAATTGGGCGATGCGGCCCAGTCGCAAACATCGGATCCAGAGCTTTTCGGATCCTCCGGAAGGAAGCAAAGTGTCTCAGAACTTTCGCATTGCCATCGTCGGCATTGGCCTTGTTGGACGCCGCCACGCAGACGCAATCCGAGCGTTGCGTCATGTCGATCTTGTCGCAATTGTCGATCCCAGCGACCAAGGCCGCACCTATGCTGTTGAGCATGGGGTTGCGTGTTACGAGACACTTGAGGAGTTATTTGCCAATCAGACCCCAGACGGTGCTGTGCTGGCGACCCCGACAACACTGCATGTCGAGCAGGGCCTCATCTGTATTCGGCACGGTTGCCCCATACTTGTCGAAAAGCCGATCGCCGTGGAAGCTGCTGCGGCACTAGAGCTTGTTCAAGCGGCAGGGAAGGCAGACGTGCCGCTCATGGTTGGGCACCATCGACGCTACAACCCGTTAATCAAATCGGCCAAGGAGGCAATCTTAGACGGGCAGATCGGTGATGTTCGCGCAATTCATGCGAATTGCTGGTTTTATAAGCCGGACGAGTATTTTGATGCCGCGCCCTGGCGCAAGAAATCCGGTGCGGGGCCCATCTCGGTCAACCT
>DS999531.1:1379303-1380819 GCA_000158135.1 Rhodobacteraceae bacterium KLH11 | reverse complement strand
AGAACAGGCGAAACGATCAGGATAGACAGATTTCAGCAGACACCGATCGCAAATGTATCGGCAATATAAAATATCTGATATTTTGCAAAAAATCTTGCAAAATCTCCAAAATAGGTCAAAACTTGGAATCGTCAAAACAAAAGCATCAATGATGTCTCAGGGAGGAAAAAAGTGACTTTCAAACTTACACGCCGGGCTGCTGTATCAGCCCTGGTCGCAACCGGAGTTCTGTTTAGCGCGACAAGTGGTGCGCTGGCGGAAGACAAAGTACAACTTCGCCTCGCAACATCAGGATCGGAGACTGACCAGCGCTCGGTCGCCATGGCCGAAGTGTTCGCGCCGATGGTCGCCGATTTCGCAAGCTATGAGCCCAGCTATAATGGCACCATCTTCGCGCAGGGCACCGAGTTGGACGCGATCAGCCGGGGCAATCTGGAAATGTCGATCACCTCGGCGCAGGAGCTGGCGCAGTTCTTCCCCGAGTTTTCGATCTTTACCGCAGGCTATGTCCATCAGGACGCCGCGCATCAGGTGGCTGTCTTCAACGATCCCTTGATGGATGCCTTCAAGCAAAAGGCCGAAGAAGAGCTGGGCGTCAAATTGCTGTCGGTCATGTATCTGGGTCGTCGTCAGGTAAACCTGCGTCAGCCCAAGGATGAACTGACCGTTTCGACGCCAGCCGACCTGGAAGGCGTGAACCTGCGGATGCCGGGTACAGATGCATGGCAGTTCCTTGGCAAAGCGCTGGGTGCCGCCCCGACGCCAATGGCGTTCTCGGAAGTCTATACCGCGCTGTCGACCGGCGCTGTTGACGGGCAGGACAACCCATTGCCGACTGTGGTTGATGCCAAGTTTTACGAAGTGACCAATCAGATCGTTCTGACATCGCATCTGGTTGACCTGAACTATATCGCCATCGGCAAAGAGGTGTGGGACGGGTTGACACCGGAACAGCAGGCCAAGGTTCAGGAAGCTGCGGATGCAGCGGCTGAAGCAGGCCGCCAGAAGCAACTTCAGAAAGAAGAAGATCTGGTCAGCTTCCTGAAAGAGCAGGGCATGGAGGTCTATGAACCCGATCTTGCTGCGTTCCGTGATCAGGTACAGTCCATGTATCTGGAAAGCGAGTTTGCCGGGTCGTGGCCGGACGGAGTTCTGGAACAGATCAACGCTCTGGGCAACTAAGCCTGTTCATCAAAGGGAGGGAGAACCGCAATGAAAGACTTCATCAAGGGGTTCTCCCGAATAACCGAAGCGATTGCCGGCGGGATGCTGGCGGCAATCTTCCTGATCTTCCTTCTGCAAATCCTGCTGCGGTATTTCTTTACCCCCGCTGGATGGACCCTGGAACTGATCGGTATCTTGTGGGTCTGGGTGATCTTTTTCAGCTGCGCGTTCATCGTGCGTGAACGGGATCATGTGAAATTCGACATTATCTATCTGTCGGTGCCGCGACGTGTACGGCAAGTATTTGCAATGGTTGCCGCCGCCGCCATCGTGGTCGGGATGCTCTACAGTT
>DS999531.1:1330134-1379283 GCA_000158135.1 Rhodobacteraceae bacterium KLH11 | reverse complement strand
GACCGTGCGCAACCCGTTCTCGGGCGAGAAGATACCACTGCGCACCGTGTTCTCAATCTATGGGGTGTTCATGCTGGTCGTCGCCGCGCGCTATGGCTGGCTGTTCTTTGACATCATGCGCAACGGCCCGCCAAAGACCGAGCTTGAGATGGTCGTGGGATTCAACGTGGTCGACGAAAACCCCCGTGTTGATGTGAAAGACGACGAGGACGCAAGCAAATGAGCTTTGAACTTCTTTCCTGCCTGCTCACACTCTTTGTTCTGGCAGGCATCGGGACACCTATCGGCTATTCCATCCTGCTGGCCTCACTGATGTATCTGGGTGTCGCCGGTCTGGACGTTGCGCTGGCGGGTGAAAAAATCCTGCAAGGTTTCTATAAAAGTACGATTCTGCTTGCCGTGCCTTTGTTCATCGTCGCCGCCAATATCATGAATGCCGGGTCGATCACCGACCGCCTGCTGAACTTCTGCGTCGCGGCTGTCGGGCGGTTCAAGGGCGGCCTCGGGCACGTCAATGTTGTGGCATCGCTGATTTTTTCCGGCATGTCCGGCTCGGCTGTCGCGGATGCTGCGGGGATCGGCAAGATCATCATCGAGATGATGACCAAGGATGGCCGCTACAGCCGGGGTTATGCCGCTGCGATCACCGCGGCGTCGGCGACGATTGGCCCGATCATTCCGCCCTCAATCCCGATGGTTCTGTACGCGCTGGTCTCCAAGGCGTCTATCGGGTCTCTGTTTCTTGCTGGCATTCTGCCGGGCCTGATCATGGGCGTCGTTCTCATGGCGATGAACTACTATCTGGCCGGCAAGCGGAACTTTGCATTGGAAGAACCTGTACCGCTGCGCGAACTGCCGGCTAAAACCGCCAACGCGTTCCCGGCGCTGCTGATGCCCGCCATCCTGCTCTACGGTATCTATGGCGGTGTCACCACACCGACCGAGGCCGCTGCCGTTGCTGCATTCTATGCCCTGCTGCTGGCCGCATTGTTCTACCGCGCGCTGACGTTCCGTGGTCTCTATCAGGTCTTTGTTGACAGTGCCCGGTCGTCCGCCGCCGTGGGCGTGGTTATCGGTGGCGCATTCATTCTGAACTTCATCGTCATTCAAGAGCAAATCCCGCAGTCGATCTCGGCCCTGTTGGAAGGGTCTGATGTCAGCCCCATCGTGTTCCTGATCCTCGTCAACCTGCTGATCCTCGCGCTCGGCTGTGTTCTGGACGCGACAACGATTATTCTGGTGATCGTGCCCCTGTTCATTCCAACCTGCGAAGCGCTTGGGATTGATCTTGTGCATTTCGGAGTGCTGGTCGTCGTGAACTCGATGATCGGTCTGATCACACCGCCTTATGGCATTCTGCTCTTTGTGATCAACGCGGTGACGGACATTCCGCTGCGCGAAATCATCTCGGAAATCTGGGCCTTCCTCGCGGTTCTTATCTTTGCCCTGATGATCATGATGCTGATGCCGGATCTGGTTCTGTGGTTGCCGCGTCTGTTTGGATATCAGGGATAATGTGCCTGTCGGTTTCGACAACATCGATACCCGGCGATTTGGCAGAGAAACTGCATGCCATCGCCGGGGCTGGATTTGACGGGGTTGAATTACACGAACCGGATTTGACGGCCTTTGATGGGCCACCATCGCAAGTCCGCAAAATCGCATCGGACCTCGGCCTGAAGATTTGCCTGCTGCAACCCTTCCATAACCTTGAAGGCCAGTCCGGCAGTGGAAGGGAGCGCGCCTTTGATCGGCTGAAGCGCAAACTCGACCTGATGAACCAGCTGGGCACAGACTTGCTGCTGATCGGGTCCGCTTTCGAGGTTGATGCCGCTGCAACCGAAGAACAGGTCATCGCAGACCTTGGCGAAGCGGCCGAGATCGCGAAAGAGATGGGATTGCGTCTGGCCTATATGGGCTTGCCGTGGTCGGATCTTGTCCACTCGGATGAGCAGGCGTTACGCGTCGTTGAAGCCATCGACAGCCCACATTTCGGGCTGGCTTTGAACTCATTCTTCTCGCTTGCCGACGGGTCCAAACCCGCCCGCCTTCGCGACATTCCCGGAGAGCGGCTGTTCCATGTGCAACTGTCCGATGCCCCCCGGCTTGAGATGGATATACGTCGGCTCAAACGGCACTTTGGGCTTCTGCCGGGGCTTGGGTCGCTGAACCTTGCGGGCTTTGTGCGGGTCTTGTCCCGCGCCGGGTACAAGGGGCCTTGGTCCATTGCGCGCGTCAACGAAGCGGCACCGCAGCCCGGTGGCCGAACACTGGCCCGAGACAGCTACAGGTCGCTGGTGAACCTGCTGGATGAGGTTTCCCGGACCGAGCCGGGAACTGATTTCGGCATCCCGGACTTGCCGGAACGCGTCTATGCGTCAGGCTTTGAGTTCGTTGAATTTACAGCTGATGAGGTAAGCGGCGCGCAACTCGCCGACATGCTCTCGGCGATGTGTTTTCGAATGGAACGAAAGCACGTCAGCAAGTCGGTCGCGCTGTGGCGACAGGGTGCGATAAACATCGTTGTGAACACTGAAAAAGAAGGCTTTGCTCATTCAGCGTTCCTGGGCCACGGCCCCTCGGTTTGTGATATGGGATTGCGTGTCAAAGATGCGGATCAGACGGTTCAGCGCGCCACCGCGCTGGGTGCGCCGGATTTTTCACAGCCGGTCGGAACCGGAGAGCTGGACATCCCGGCGATCCGCGGTGTCGGCGGCAACGTCGTCCATTTCATCGATGAGAAATCCGACCTGCACCGCGTATGGGATATCGAGTTCGAGCCGGTTGCGAAAACCAAGGCGACCCAGCCCGCTGGTCTGCGTCGTATCGACCATCTGGCACAAACAATGCGCCACGATGAGATGCAAAGCTGGCTACTTTACTACATTTCGACCTTTGAGATGGCGAAATCCCCGATCGTGAACGTCGCCGACCCATCGGGTGTCGTGCAAAGTCAGGCGATCGAAAGCCCCGAGGGCGAAGTGCGCCTGAACCTGAACGGGGCCGTTGGGCGCCGAACACTGGCGGCGTCATTCCTTGAAGATGGGTTTGGGGCCGGAGTTCAGCACATTGCTTTCCGGTCGGACGATATTTTCGAAACGTCGGATCAACTGCGCAAATCCGGCTTTCCCAGTCTGACGATCCCGGAAAACTACTACGCCGATCTGCAAGCGGCTTTCGGACTGGATGACGATTTAGTCGCCCAACTGCACCGGGGCAACATTCTTTACGATCGGGCGGCGGGGGCCGAGTATTTTCAAATCTACAGCCGCCCCATATTCAACGGCTTTTTCTTTGAAATTGTTGAACGCCGCGCGGGATATGCCGGGTATGGTGCGCGCAATGCCCCCATTCGCCTTGCGGCACAAAGCAAACAACATTCAGAGAAAGAGGCGCAAACCTGATGACCGCGCCAGACGAACAGATGACAAACGACGAAAAAGCAATTCGCCAATGGTGGCGTACCTCCATCATCGACATGAAACCCGGCCAGATTGCTTTTCGCGGCAACGCCATTGAGGACCTGATCGGGAATGTAACCTTCCCGCAGATGATCTGGCTGATGGTGCGAGGCGATCTGCCCAGCGACGCGCAAGCGCGCCTGTTCGAGGCTGCTTTGGTCGCAGGCGTGGATCACGGCCCGCAGGCCCCCTCGATCGCGGCTGCGCGTATGGCTGCCACCTGCGGGGTAGGCCTGAACAATGCAATGGCAACTGCGGTGAACATGCTGGGCGACGTGCATGGCGGGGCAGGAGAGCAATGCGCCGAGCTGTACTATGATATCGCCGCCCGCATGGATGCGGGAGCTTCGTTGAGTGACGCTGTTCGGGATGGCTTGGACAACTGGCGCGAGAGCTATGGCAAGATCGTCTCGGGCTTTGGTCACAGGTTTCACAAGCCCGTCGATCCGCGTGCACCCCGATTGATGCAACTTGTTCGGGATGCGGCGGCGGAAGGCACAGTTTCTGGCCGGTTTGCCGATATCGGAGAAGAGGTTCAGGCCGAACTCGGCCGTCAACGCGGCGGTCGGCCAATTGCCATGAATATCGATGGCGCGACCGCTGTGATCTTCTGCGAACTCGGCTTTCCTGCGCCTCTGTCGCGGGGGCTGTTCTGCCTGTCCCGTTCGGTCGGAATACTTGCCCATGCTTGGGAGCAGATGAATCAGGGCGGTCGCAACAAAGGGCCGATGCCCCCGAATTACTTACCCCTCTACGAAGACAGGAATGATGACAATTGAGACATCGAAATCCTTCCGGGTCGGCCTTATCGGCTGTGGTCGTATCAGCGATATCTATCTAAAAACACTATCCAAATTCTCAACCGTCGGGGTTGTGGCTTGTGCGAGCCTCGATCCGTCAGAAAGCCGCGCCAAGGCGGAACAATACGGCATCGCCAAGGCCTGCACGCCAGATGAGGTGTTCGCTGATCCGACGATTGATTGCGTTCTGAACCTGACAATTCCTGCGGCGCATGCCGAAATCAGCCTGCGCGCGCTGGAGGCGGGCAAGCACGTCTATTCGGAAAAGCCGCTGGTTATGAACCGAACGGATGGCAAGGCGATCCTGCACATGGCTTCCGAAAAGGGGCTGCTGGTTGGCTGCGCGCCCGACACATTTCTGGGCGGTCGTTGGCAGACCGTTCGGCGCTTGATCGACGAGGGTGCCATTGGCAAACCCACAGGGGTTTTTGCCCATGTCGGGACCCACGGTACCGAACGCCATCATCCCAATCCGGATTTCTACTATCAGGCCGGTGGTGGGCCCTTGCTGGACCTTGGGCCATACTATCTGACCGCCATGATCTGTTGTCTTGGTCCGGTTGACCGTGTCGCCGGAATGGCGCGGCGGACCTTCGACAAACGGATGATCGAAAATGGCCCGCGCAACGGCGAATGGATGGATGTCGAGGTCAACACGCACTCGCTAAGCCTGCTGCAGTTTTCGTCCGGTGCCATCGGGTCCATGACCATGAGTTTCGATGTCTGGGACAGCGAAACGCCACGGTTTGAAATCTATGGTGAAGATGGCACCATCAGCATCCCGGACCCTGACCCGGTTCATGGTGCCAATATCTTTCAGGGGGATGTCTGGCTGAAAACGCGGGACACCTCGCGCTGGTCGCATCAACCCCGTCCAACCGGCCGCGATAACTGGCAGGTGGTCGAAAACAAACATGGGTTCAATGAAGACAGCCGCGGGCTCGGCCTTTTAGACCTCGCCCAAGCGGCACAAGAAGGACGCCAGCCCCGCGCAAGTGGAGCGCTTGCCTATCATGTTTTCGAGGTCATGGATGCAATTGAACAGGCACCGAATTTCGGAGCCTACCAGACAATAGAAAGCCGTTGTGAGGCACCCGAGCCATTGCCGGTCGATTTCCTGAAAAATGAGAGGAAGGAGTTGGCGCATGCCGATTGAGACACTCGATTTTGCCCAGCCATTCTTTCGCGTCCAGCACATCACCGATGAAGACAGAATATCTGTCGAGGGGCGTGCAATTGTTTTGAATCTTGGGCGACGGGCCCTTTCGGTCGAGGATCAGGCCGTTGCACCGCTTTCGTCCGTTATCGTGCAAGACAGCGCTCTTAACAGTGTCGAACACGCGGTCATTGTCCACGGTTTCGACGCCCATGCCGATGACAACGCGCTGTTCGCATGGGTGAAAGACACGTGGCCCTCTGCTTTTGATGTCCGCCAAGAGGAGCGTCTGCGCGGTGTCAGCCACTACATGTCGCCAAAGGTCTTTGTGGGGAATGTCGGATTGACCATGTACCATTCTGGTTCGGTTCCTCTGAACGTCGGATTGCACAAGGATCATCCGTTCTGCCCGGTACCGGGGTTTCGCGAGGTGCATACGCAAATCGTAGGCTTTGGCAAAATGCAGCAATGCCGCGAACGGGATGTTGAAACCCTTTACCTCGAAGAATTCATGGCCCCGGGCACGACGCACAGGCCGATGTATGACGCCGAAGGCAACTATCCCTGGCATCAATACGAAACGATTACCCCCAGCATCTTCATGGCGGTGGAAATACTGCCCGAGGGCGCGCGGGTCCCGGACATGGAGGTTCAGAATGGCTGAGAGACTTTTACCCGAAAACCTGAGTTTTGACGGCCCTTTCCCCCGCTTGTCTCGCCGTTTACGGCTGGGCGTTGTTGGCGGCGGACGTATCTCTGTCACGCAAGCAACGGCCGCGCGGATGACCGACCGGTGGGAGGTCGCGGCAGGCGCGCTCAGTTCTGACGCCGCGCGCAGCAAGGCGCGGGGGGCCGAGTGGTTCCTGCCAGCAGACAGGTGCTATGCGTCGTTCGACGAGATGGCGCAGGCGGAAGCGGCGCGACCTGATGGCGTGGATGCCGTCATGATCACCACCCCGAACCACGTTCATTTCGACGCGGCCAAGGCATTTCTGGACGCAGGCATAGACGTGCTGTGCGACAAACCCCTGACCAACGAAGTCGCCGAGGCAGAGGGGCTTGAGGAGATCGCCGCGCGCACGGGACACATCTTTGCTGTCGGCTATGCGATGTCGTGTTTTCCGGTGATCCGACAGGCCAAACAGATCGTGGCAGAAGGCGGCATCGGCAAAATCAACCAGATCCACGTCGAGTTCATGCAGGACTGGATGACGCCCGAAAATGTGGCCGATGCGCCCCATGTCAAATGGCGGCTGGACCCAAAGATTTCTGGCCCGACCAGCTGTGTCGGCGATATCGGCACCCATGCTGCGCATCTGGCCAGTTTTGTCTCGGGCCTGCCGATGACCGACCTGCGGGCCGAGTTCCATGTTTGCGGCGCGCCAAAGCCTTTGGAAGACACCGCATTCATGTTCACCCGCTATCAAAACGAGGTTCCGGGAACCCTGATGGCAACGCGCCTCGCCCCCGGAAATCGGGGTGGATTGCGCCTGCGGGTATTCGGCAGCGAAGGCGGTCTCGAATGGGACCTGGAGAACTCGGAACAGCTTAAGTTCAATCGGTTTGGTGAGCCGGATCGTATCATCAGCCGGGGTCACGGGCATGGCATCGGCCCCGGTGCGGAACGTCTGATCCGGACCGCGCGCGGCTTCCCCGAGGGGATTATCGAAGCCTGGGCCAATCTCTATACGGAATTTGCCATGGCCGTAGCCGCACGCCGGGATGGCGTCGCGGTGCCAGCCGATTGGCTTACCTATCCCAGTGTCAGTCAAGGCGCAGATGGCGTACGATTCATTGACGCCTCTGTGCGCTCTCACCAGTCCGGAGGCGACTGGGTCGCTATCTAAAGCTTTGCCAACACGAAGGTTAAGCACGCCCGGGTCCCTGCCCGGGCGTTTTCATTTCCTGCTCAGTATTAAAAGTTGATATTTTTAAAAATATCAGATATTTTTTATTACGTGTGATGAATTTGAGATTCGCAAACACATGGAGCTGTCGTTCATGGTGAAACCTGAAGAGGCTGGCGCAAGCCCCTCTCTCTATTCCTTGGCGCATCTGACGCTGATTGGCTGTACGCCGCCCGAGCTGGTCTATATCGCCGCGCGGGCCGGTTACGATGCCGTCAGCCCCCGGTTCATTCCGATGCATGTGCCCGGCGAATTCACCCAATCCCCGATCGACAAGGCACAGGTGCAGGCCACCAAAACCGCGCTCTCTACCACCGGGCTGAAAGTTCTGGATGTCGAGCTTGCGCGTATCACCGAAGATGTCGATCCGCGCAGTTTTGAGCCGTCGCTGGAGATCGGCGGAGAATTGGGTGCCAAGCGTATGATCATGAGCGCGTGGACCAACACCCGCGATGATCGTGACTTTCTGATCGACGTTTATTCTGAGACCTGCGAACTGGCAGCGCCTTATGGGCTGACGGTAGACCTTGAGTTTCCAAGCTTTTCCCGCCTGCGAACGCTGGATGAGACGCTGGATATTGTCCGCGCAGCCGACCAACCCAATGGCGGTATTCTGGTCGATACGCTGTACCTGCACCTCAGCCGTGTCGATCTGGGAGAGCTGTTGCACGTCCCCTCGGACCTGTTTCATTTCCTGCATATCTCTGACTGCCTGCCCGGCATCGCCGATACGCGCGAGGGCATGATCCAACTGGCCCGCGATGCGCGGCTATATCCCGGCGAGGGCTGGATCGATTTCACCGGCATCATCGAACGGATGCCACCCGTCGACTATTCCATTGAACTGCCCAACCAAAGCCGCGTGGCCGAGTTGGGATATGAAGAACACGCGCGTCGCTGTCTCAGCCACGCCAAGCGAACATTCGGCGCGGCGCGATCCCAGCGCCGTATGCCCGATGCAGCAATTCTAAAACACCAAGAGGATCATCATGGGCAAAGAGCTCACTGAAAACGACCGCAATATGGCGGCCGATATGCTGGCACGCGCGCGCGCGGCCATGGCCGAGATCGAGGATTGGGATCAGGACAGGCTGGACCGCCTGTCTCAGGCCATTGCGTGGTATGCGGGGAATGAGAAAACATTCACGCGTCTGGCCCAACAAGGCGTAGACGAAAGTGGCATCGGAGATCGTGAAGGACGCCCGGCGAAGCGGTTCAAAATCCACATGGTATTGCGTGATGTCCTGCGCACGCCATCGACCGGTATCGTCGAGGTTGATGAGGAAAAGGGTCTGGTGAAATATGCCAAACCTGCCGGTGTGATCGCGTCTCTGATCCCCATGACCAACCCGGCGATGACACCACCGGTGACCGGCGTGTCCGCCGCGAACGCCCGAAATGCGGTCATCTTCAGCCCGCACCCACGAACCGCCCATACCACCTTTGAGATGGTCGAGGTCATGCGCGCAGCCTGCCGTGCCGCCGGTGCCCCCGAGGACTTGTTCCAGTCGATCCGCAAGCCGTCGATCCCATTGACGCAACATCTGATGGAGATTTGTGACCTGACTTTGGCGACAGGGGGCAAGCCCATGGTCAAAGCGGCCTACAGTTCGGGGCGTCCGGCGTATGGTGTCGGCGCGGGCAATTCGTCCATCGTGATTGACGATACGGCTGATCTGGACATCGCCGCGCGGAACACGCGTATTTCAAAGACCTCCGACTTTGGGTCAGGCTGCTCGGCCGACGGTAACATCATTATCCAGCGTTCGGTTTACGACGATATGGTCAAGGCGCTTGAGGCCGAAGGCGGGTATCTGTGCTCAGAAGAAGAGAAAGCCATGCTCGAAGCGGCCATGTGGGATGAAAAGGGCAACCGTACATTCCCGACCATCGCCTGTCCGCCGCAGCAAACGGCCAAGGTCGCCGGTTTCTCGATCCCCGAAGATCGCAAATTCCTGATGGTTGAAAATCAGGGGCAAATCGGCCCGCAGCACAAGTTCTCCAAGGAAAAACTGACCACGCTGATGGCGCTTTATCACTTCGACACGTTCGATGATGCGCTGGAAACGGTCAGCCAAATTTACAACACCGGGGGCAAGGGCCATTCCTGCGGCATCTACAGCCACAATGACGATCACATCGATCGCTTGGCGCGTCTGGCTCCGGTCAGCCGCATGATGGTGCGGCAGCCGCAATCCAAGGCCAATGCGGGTGCCTGGACCAATGGCATGCCCATGACCAGCAGCCTCGGCTGCGGCATCTGGGGCGGCAACATCACCAATGAAAACGTCACCATGAAACATATGATGAACTACACCTGGGTCAGCCGCCCTACGCCTGAGGATCGCCCCTCGGAGCCGGAGCTGTTTGGTGAGTTCTACGGGCAGGAGGTCGCGTAATGGACGGAGCGAAACTGGAAGGCAAAACCGTTGCCGAACATATCGTCGACTTTCTCGAACGTCGCGAAGTCAAGCATGTATTCGGCCTGTGCGGGCACACGAATATCGCGGTTCTGGCCGCTTTGGCCGAAAGCCCGATTGACTTCGTCACCGTGCGACACGAACAGATCGCCAGCCACGCGGCGGATGCATATGCCCGCGTGACGGGCACGGCCTCGGTGGTGCTGTCCCACCTCTCCCCGGGACTGACCAATTGCGCCACCGGGGTCGCAAACGCCGCACTGGACTGTATCCCGATGGTGGTGATCGCGGGCGACATTCCCACGCACTACTACGGCAAACATCCGCATCAGGAAGTGAACCTGCACGCGGACGCCGCCCAGTGGGAGATCTATCGCCCCTTTGTCAAACGCGCTTGGAGGGTCGATCGCGCAGATCTGATGGCCGAGATTCTGGAAAAGGCGTTTCACCTCGCCGAAAGCGGCCAGCCCGGACCGGTGCTGGTCAATGTACCGATGGATATCTTCTCGGAGGTGATCCCGTTGGACAGTTTCGACCGTATCCGCGACAACACCCGCGCGCTCAAGAAACCGTCGATTGACGATGAAACAGCGCGTGAAATCATTGAGGCTCTGGCGCAGGCCGACAACCCGGTTGCTTATGTCGGCGGCGGTATCCTTCTGGCGCAAGCCAGCGAAGAGTTGCGCGAATTCGTTGAACATATGGGCCTGCCAGTCGCGCATTCCCTGATGGGCAAAGGCGCTTTGCGGGACGATCATCCGCTTGTGCTGGGAATGACCGGGTTCTGGGGAACTGAACTGGTCAACCAGTCCTGCCTGAATGCGGATTACATCTTTGCCGTGGGAACCCGGTTTAAGGAGGCCGATTGCTCCAGCTGGTACCCCGGATACACATTCAACATTCCCGGCTCCAAGGTCATTCATATCGACATCGAACCGCAAGAGATCGGCCGGAACTATCCCACCGAGATCGGCGTCGTTGCTGACGCCAAGGCCGCTTTGCGAGTCCTCAACCGCGTTGCCCGCGAGATGTACCCGGACGGTTTCAAACGCCCCGCGCTGGAACAGAAGATTGCCGACTTCCGGACGGACTTCAAAGCGCGCAACGTGGAAATGGCAACCTCATCGGCCTTTCCAATGATGCCCGAGCGTATTCTGGCAGATACCCGCAAGGCACTGCCCGAGGATGCCATCATCACCACGGATGTTGGGTGGAACAAAAACGGCGTCGGGCAACAGTTCGATATCCTGACACCGGGTTCTATCCTGACCCCGGGCGGGTTCGCAACGATGGGTTTTGGCCCTCCGGGTGCGATCGGCGCGAAACTGGCGGCACCTGATCGAGTGGTGATCAGTCTGGTTGGCGATGGCGGTTTCGGTCAGAACCCGTCAATGCTGGCAACGGCGGTCGAGCTTGATCTGGGCATCATCTGGCTGGTTATGAACAACAATGCCTTCGGCACCATCGCGGGCCTGCAAAAGGCGCATTACGGTCTGACCTACGGGACTACGTTCCCCGGATCAGCCGCCGCACCCGCAAACGGACCGGGCTATGCAGACATTGCACGAGCTTATGGCGCAGAAGGGCACAGGCTCAGCGCTGCTGACGAGTTGTTGCCTGCATTGGAAGCGGCAATCGCGAGTGGCAAGCCAACCGTGCTCGATGTGCCAATGATCAACAACCCGACACCAACGACCGGACATTGGAACATCCTCGATATCTATTCGCCGGACAAAGACGTTTCTCACGTCGCAACCTAAATACTCTGCGCGAGGCACACTTCACCGAAGGAGTGTTTCGCGCAGACCCGCAACGATTTCATTGCCGTAAAGTTGAGACCTCGTAAAGCATAGCCGCATCATGCAACGTTTCGCGGATCGTGCGATCAGAAATCAGTATCCACTGCGCAAAAACTATGGACAAACTACGCAAACTTATGGGATGCGCGCAGTGTTATGCGCGCACCTACATGAGCCTAAAAATCCAGATTTTCGACGCTTAGTGCATTCTTTTGGATAAACTCTCGGCGCGGTTCGACAACGTCGCCCATCAGTTTGGTGAACAGATCATCGGCTTCAACCATATCATCCACCCGCACCTGCAAGAGCGTGCGCGCATCCGGGTCGAGCGTGGTTTCCCACAGCTGATCCGGATTCATCTCACCCAAACCCTTATAACGTTGCAAAGACAGGCCTTTTTCGCCTTCTTCCAGAATGGCACGCAACAGATCCAGCGGGCCGTGGATGGCTTGCATCCGGTCGCGACGGATCAGGGTGGCGGGGGTGTTGTAGACCTCTTGCAGGCTCTGCGTGAAGCTGCCGGTTTTGCGGGCCTCGCCTGAACGCAGCATGGGCCCGTCGAGCGTGCGCACCTCTTCAACGCCGCGCAGGATACGGGCCAGACGGATGCCGTGATCCTGAGTGATCCGACCCTGCCAGCCGCGTTCGTATTCCAGCGCGATCAGGTCAAGACGGGCAGCCACCTTGTCGGCAACGCCTTGCAGATCGGCATCGACTGCGCCGGGCACGAAAGCTCCGGCGACGGCGGCCTGTTCCAGAATGTGGCGCGGGTAGTGGGTTGGGAAGGCGTCCAGAACGCGTTTCAACTGGCGCGCTTCGTCGACCACGCGGGTCAGGTCTTGGCCGATGATTTCCTCGCCAGAGCCCAGTTTCAGCACCGCTCCTTCGACGCCCTGATTGATCAGATAGTCGTCCAGCGCGGCTTGGTCCTTCAGGTAAACCTCTGATTTACCACGAGAAACCTTATAAAGCGGAGGTTGTGCGATATAAAGATACCCGCCTTCGATCAGTTCCGGCATCTGGCGGTAGAAGAAGGTCAGCAGCAGGGTCCGGATATGCGCGCCGTCTACATCCGCATCGGTCATGATGACGATCTTGTGGTAGCGCAGCTTCTCGATGTTGAACTCATCGCGGCCAATACCGGTGCCCAGCGCCATCACCAGATTGCCGATTTCCTGCGACGAGAGCATCCGATCAAACCGCGCACGCTCCACGTTCAGGATCTTACCGCGCAGGGGCAGAACGGCCTGTGTCAGACGATCCCGGCCCGTCTGGGCAGACCCACCGGCCGAGTCCCCCTCAACCAGAAAAACTTCGGTTTTCGATGGGTCTTTTTCCGAGCAATCCTTCAGTTTGCCAGCCAGATAGTTCACATCCATTGCTGTCTTGCGGCGGGTCAGTTCGCGGGCCTTGCGCGCGGCCTCACGGGCCAAAGCGGCCTCGATGATCTTGCCGACGATGCCCTTGGCCTCATTTGGGTTTTCCTCAAACCACTCGGCCAGCTTTTCGTTCATCAGACCCTCAACTGCCGGGCGCACCTCAGAGCTAACCAACTTGTCTTTGGTCTGGGACGAGAATTTTGGATCGGGCACTTTCACGGACAGCACGCAAGTCAGGCCCTCGCGCGCATCATCACCGGTAAAGCTGACCTTTTCCTTCTTGGCGATGCCGCTGGACTGCGCATAATTGTTGATCGTCCGGGTCAGGGCGCCACGGAAACCGGCCACATGGGTCCCGCCGTCCCGCTGCGGGATGTTGTTGGTAAAGGGCAGCACCGTCTCATGATAACTGTCATTCCACCACATCGCGATTTCGACACCGATATCGTCGCGCTCACCCTTGATGTAGATCGGGTCAGACATCGCCGGGGTCTTTGACCGGTCGAGGTATTTGACGAATTCCTTGACACCGCCCTCATAAAACAGCTCGGTCTCAAGCCTCTCGGCAGGGCGTTCGTCGATCAGGATGATGCGCACGCCGGAATTCAGGAAAGCCAGTTCGCGCAGGCGCTTTTCCAGCGTATCGAAGGCGTATTCCAGGTTCGAGAACGTGTTGGTCGAGGCCAGAAAGCGGACCTCCGTCCCGGTGCGATCCCCACATTCGCCTACAACTTTCAGATGCTCTGCCGTCTCACCGCCCTCGAACCGCGCCACGTGTTCCTTGCCGTTGCGCCAGATGCGCAGTTCCAGCCAGTCCGACAGCGCATTCACGACCGAGACACCCACGCCGTGCAGGCCGCCTGACACCTTGTATGAGTTGCTGTCAAACTTCCCGCCCGCGTGCAGCTGGGTCATGATGACTTCGGCAGCAGAGACCCCCTCTTCAGGGTGGATATCCACCGGGATTCCGCGCCCATTGTCGCTGACCGAAACGCTGGAATCCGCATGAATTTTCACGGTCACGTGGTCGGCGTGACCGGCCAGAGCCTCATCAATCCCGTTATCGACAACCTCATACACCATATGGTGCAGGCCCGAGCCATCATCGGTGTCCCCGATATACATGCCGGGCCGCTTGCGGACAGCCTCCAATCCCTTGAGAACCTTGATAGAATCTGCGCCGTATTCTTGAGGAGCCTGTGCGTCTTCGGACATTCAGTCAGTACCTATATTATTTTGGTAACTTATACGTTCTCTGGTGGGGAATGTCACGCGATCCCCCAATATTTTGTGTCTGAAAAGGGGATTTCACGTAGCGCGAAGCCGTTCGATATCGGACGCGATATCGGACGCGATCGCCCGTGCATCCACGTCGTCGCGGTCGGCGGATAAACGCAGCCCCATAAGGTCAGACTGATACCGCGCCGCAAGCCGTGCCGGATCATGATCCCCGCCAATCTCACCGCGGGCCTGCGCCTGTTGGAACAAGGCGGTAAAACATTCCAGCATCTCACCAAGATGCGCTCCGGCCTGGGCAGAAAGCTCATGATCCCGGGCCCGCAACTCAGCAAAGGTCTTGGCCAGCATACAAACCCGCGACGGCGGGTCCGCGGCCTCAACCACCAGCAACGGCTGCGCCTTGAGCGCGCCCAGCGGCCCAAGCTCTTCGGCCAGGGTCTGCATGCGCGCAACACTATCGTGCAGGTATTTCTGCAGCGCCAAAGCATAAAGCGCATCTTTGGACCCGAAAGCCGCATAAAAACTGCCGGGTTTCAGCTTGAGCTCGCTCTCCAGATCTTTCAGCGATGTTCCCGCCCAACCCTGACGCCAGAAGATATCGCGCGCCTGCGCAATCAGGGCGTCTCGGTCATAAGAAGGTTTGCGGGGCATCGGACACACCAATTCTTGAGCATTCACTCAAATATATACTTGAGTGACCACTCAATAAAGCCTAAATACGACTCACCGCGCCAGAAACAGGAGTTTTGATATGGCAAACTTCCCCTCTCATGATCTCGAATCCGCCCCAGAAGGCTCCAAACCACTGCTGGAGAAGTCTCAGGCCGCATTTGGTCGCCTGCCCGGTCTGCACAAGGTGATGGCGGAAAGCCCCCAGCATCTGGAAGGATATCAGGTCCTGCACGGTCTGTTCCTGCAAACCGATTTCGACAATGACGAGAAAACCGTCGTCTGGCAGACCATCAACGTGGAGAACGAATGCCACTACTGCGTACCTGCCCACACCGGTATCGCCAAGATGATGAAGGTCTCGGACGAGATTACCGAAGCCCTGCGCAATGAAACCCCGCTGCCGTCGGCCAAGCTTGAGGCGCTGCGCACCTTCACCCTGCAGATGATGCAAAGCCGTGGCAACCCGACCGAAGAACAGCTGCAAGCCTTCTTCGATGCGGGCTATTCGCACCGCGCGGTTCTGGATGTGGTTCTGGGTCTGGCGCAGAAAACCATGTCGAACTACGTCAACCACATGGCAAAAACCCCGGTCGACGAAGTCATGCGCGGCTTCCTGTGGGAGCGTAAAGTCAACGAACCCGCCTAAGCGGAAACGACCGAGCCCTCAAGGCCATCACTCACGATCAACGTCTGGGCCCGGTCGCCCAATTCCGCAAACAGCTCAGGCCCGGTGCCCGTCATCCAGGCCTGAGCGCCCAGCGCGCAGATCTCATCATAAAGCGCCGCGCGCCGCCCCGCATCCAGATGCGCGGCCACCTCGTCCAGCAGAACAATCGGCGGGGCACCGACCATCGCCGCAAGCGCCCGTGCATTTGACAGAATCAACGAGACCAACAGGGCCTTCTGTTCACCCGTCGAACAATCTTTCGCAGGCACACCCTTGGCCGCGAATACCCCATACAGGTCCGACCGATGCGGGCCAACCAGCGTCCGCCCGGCAGCCAAATCGCGGAACCGGCTTTCGTTCAGCGCCTCGTGCAGGTCTTCTGCCGTTTCCGGCATCGCGCCCTCTGTCTGCACCAATTCCAGATCCGCTGACGGAAATGCCGTCTCCGCTTGGTCCTGCGCGGCACGCAGATGCTCCAAAGCTGTCAACCGGGTAGAATGAATACGATGCCCCATCTCGGCCATCTGCCCCTCCAGAGCCGCATACCAATGCGCATCGCGCACCTGTTCTTTCAGCAGCCGGTTGCGCTCCCGCATTGCCTTTTCATATGTCAGTGAAGCCTGCGCATGACTGGGCTCAAAACTCAGCGCGATCCGATCCAAAAACCGCCGCCGCCCCTCGGCGCCCTCGATCCACAACCGATCCATTGACGGGATCAGCCAGACCACCCGTGTCAGCCTGCCCAGATCAATCTGACTTGCAGCCTTCTCATCCACCCGAACCTGCCGCGCTGCGCCACCTTCAGACCAGGTTTCAACCTCAAAGCTCTGCCCCTGTGCCCGCAGCACGCCAGACAGCTTCCACCCCAGCGCCTCAGGCCGCCGCGTCATCTCCGCCGCGCTCGCCCGCCGTATCCCGCGCCCGGGCGAGAACAAAGACACCGCTTCCAGAATATTGGTCTTACCCGCCCCGTTTGGCCCGTGAAGGGCTACCGGTCGCCCATCCAGGAACAAGCGCGCCAGCTTATGAGACCGAAAATGCGAGACCGTAAGCTCGGTCAGGGCCAAACCCATGACCCCTCCCTTCATCTTTTCAAAAGTACTCCCGCCGGAGGCATCGCGCGTCAGCGCGATCAGACACGCATCGGCATGACCACGTAGACCGCGCTTTGATCATTACCCTCGCGCATCAGCGTCGGATCACCGGCCGAGTTGAACATGAACACCGCATTCTCACGATCGACCTGAGACGCAATCTCCAGCAGATACTTGGCGTTGAACCCGATCTCCAGCCGTTCGTCGCCATAGGCCACGGCCAGTTCTTCCTCAGCCGCACCGCTATCTGGCGCATTCACCGATAAAACCAACTTGTCCGCATCAAGCTGCAGCTTTACCGCCCGGGATCGCTCAGACGAAACCGTCGCTACCCGATCCACCGCCTGTGCAAATTCTGCCGCATCCACCTCAAGCTTACGGGTATTGCCCTGTGGAATAACACGCGTGTAATCCGGGAAGGTCCCATCGATCACTTTCGAGGTCAGTGTGATATCAGGCGTCGCAAAGCGTATTTTGGTTTCGCTGACGGAAACCGCAATATCCATTTCGTCATCATCCAGCAGCTTGCGCAGCTCGCCCACGGTTTTGCGCGGCACAATCACGCCCGGCAGGTCGGCCGCCCCATCAGGCAGGTCGGCATCAATGCGCGCCAGACGGTGCCCGTCGGTGGCCACACAGCGCAACACCTTGCCCCCGTCAGAGCCATCCGCCACATGCATGTAGACACCGTTCAGGTAATATCGCGTCTCTTCCGTCGAAATCGCGAACTTCGATTTGTCGAACAACCGCCGCAGCAGAGCTGCCGATGCGGTGAAGTTCGACTGATATTCCGAGGACGCCATCACCGGAAAATCCTCTTTCGGCAACGTCGCCAGCGAAAAGTTCGACCGCCCGGCCTCAACCGTCAACCGCCCGGCTGCGCTGTCGGCTGTCAGCGTCACCAGCGCCCCATCAGGCAGCTTGCGCACGATCTCATGCAGGGTTGTGGCGGCAACCGTGGTCGCGCCGGCCTTTTCCACCTGCGCCGGGGCCTTATCGACCACTTCAATATCCAGGTCGGTGGCGCGGAACAGCGCCTGATCGCCTTCCGCTTCGATCAGCACATTGGCCAGGATCGGAATTGTATTGCGGCGTTCGACAACAGATTGGGCCTGCGAGACGGCCTTGAGAAGGGTGCCGCGTTCGATGCTGATCTTCATACCCTCAGTTCCTCTGACTTGAGTGCGTATATGGGCGGGACTGGCACGTTACCGGTTCCGCCCTGAGGCACAAGGATTTTTTATGATTTTCTGGGTCGGAATGATCAACGCGTCAAGGCCCACGGGCCACTCTGCTGTCAGTTCGCACCCAATCGTGGACTATTGCGCACATGAAACCGCCCTGACCTGACAGGCACAGGGCAATCCCGGAGCAAAAATGATCAGGCTTCCAGCGCCCGGCGCAACATCTCGACATCCTCGGCGATCTGGCCATCGGTCAGCTTCAGCTCTTCAATGCGTTTGACGCCATGCATGACAGTGGTGTGGTCACGTCCGCCAAAGCGGCGGCCAATCTCGGGCAGCGACCGGCTGGTCAGCTGCTTGCACAGATACATCGCCACCTGACGCGGGCGGGCATAGGACCGCAGGCGCTTGGGGCCGATGATATCACTGAGACGGATATTGTAATACTCTGAAACCTTACGCTGAATCTCTTCGACGGTGATCTTGCGTTCGGACATGCGCAGCACGTCGGCCAGACAATCCTGCGTCAGATCCATATCGATCTCGCGACCCACCAGCGAAGCAAAGGCGAACAGCCGGGTCAGGGCCCCTTCCAGCACACGCACATTGGTCGAGATACGCTGTGCGAGAAATTCCAGAACCCCATCCGAGATCGTCAGATCAGGATAGGTGCTGCTGTATTGCTGCACCTTGTTCTGCAGGATGCCCAGACGCAATTCATAGTCGGTCGGGTGCAGATCAACGACCAAACCGCATTGCAGCCGCGATTTCACCCGATCTTCCAGATCCTTGATCTCACCCGGGGCACGGTCGGCTGAGATGATGATCTGTTTGTTCTGATCCACCAGCGCATTGAAGGTGTGAAAGAACTCTTCCTGGGTCGAGTCTTTGCCCGCGATGAACTGCACATCATCCACCATCAGCACATCAACCGAACGGAACAGATGCTTGAAATCCATCATCCGGCGTTCGCGCAGGGCCTGAACAAAGCGATACATGAACTGTTCCGCCGACAGGTAGAGCACATTCAACTCGGGGCTTTTGGTCTTCAGCTCCCATGCGATGGCATGCATCAGGTGGGTTTTACCCAGCCCCACACCACCATAGAGAACCAGCGGATTGAACGTGACCGGGCCGCCCTCGGAAACGCGGCGTGCGGCAGCATGGGCCAGCTCGTTGGGCTTGCCAACAACAAAGCTGTCAAATGTAAAACGCGCATCCAGCGGTGCGGCCTGCAACGCCTCCAGTGAATCACTATGTGTCTCGGCAACGGAAGGACGGGCGTCAGGCGTGCTCAGAGGTTTCGTCTCTTCTGTCAACGTGGGGCGGGCAGAGGAATTGGCCGCCGTGCGAAAGGCCAGGCGCTGTACGCTCTCACCCGAGGTGTTCAGCTCATAGAGAATAAGGTCTGCGAAATTCTGACTGACATAGTTGCCCATGAAGTTGGTCGGTACAGAAAAAACAGCCACACCATCCTGCAACTCCTGAAACTTCAGAGGTTCAATCCAGGTGGTAAAATTGTTCTTCCCAACCGCCTTCATCAATTTGTTACGCAGTTGTCCCCATTTCTCTTGTGTCATTCGGCGCCTCACGCATCCCATTCTTTATTGGCCTGTCGGCCTTATCAAGATAGCCCGGTTTCCCGGTTTTATGGCGTTCACACACACGGATACCCTTACGCCAGATCGCATGATCTGGCGGGTATTTTTGAAAGCCTGCGCCTTCCAAACCGTGTTGTCCCACAGCCAGAACAGCCCCGAAAAACGGGTGGCGCATCACAATCCAAATTTTTGACAGGGCTAAGGCCGTCGGCAAACCCGAGACCCAGAGCAGATCGTCCATCCGGCCGAAGCCAGTTTTTCGAACATTCGTTCCCGAACCCGCTGATGCCCGTCAGTCAGATTTCAGGAACAGCCTGTCCCCCCAAGCGAGTGAATCGCTGTATCAAGTCGTAGCAAGAGCGGACGGGTCCGGGCAATGAAACTCTGATATTGACTCGGGTCTGAGGCAGAAAGAATCTCTCGGCTTCGTGAAGACGCGGCTTTCTGGCAACAATGAAAAAGGCGTCGCGTTATGCGACGCCTTTCCGGAACATCAACGCTTGACGCGTTCTGTCGCAGAATCAGCCCAGCGCTTTGACGCGTGCCGACAGGCGCGACATTTTGCGGGCTGCGGTGTTCTTGTGGAAAACGCCTTTGGTGACGCCGCGCATCAGTTCGGGCTGGGCTGCGCGCAAGGCTGCGGTGGCCGCGTCCTTGTCGCCGGTTGCAATTGCTTCTTCAACTTTGCGCAGGTAGGTGCGGATGCGCGAACGACGCGCTTTGTTTACGGCGAAACGCTTTTCGTTCTGACGCGCGCGTTTCTTTGCCTGGGGCGAATTTGCCATGTGTCTGTGACCTTTGTTCGGTACGGTTATCTAGGGTTGCGCGCCACGGAATTAACCGCACCAGATCGAGATCACGAGTGTGAGTCGGGCCAGAGCGGGCCGCACGCGCATGTATGACGGCGGTTCCTAACCAAGTTTGCGGGTTTTGCCAAGCTGATTCTTGCACCACGGCCTTAACATGAAAAAGGCGGGGCCAACCCCGCCTGTTCCGATACCGATGTCAGCGTACCCTACCTGTCGCGGAACTGCGCCGCGCGCTTTTCCAGAAACGCCGCCATGCCTTCTTTCTGATCTTCCGTTGCAAACATCGAGTGGAACACCCGGCGCTCAAACAGCATGCCTTCACTCAATGGCAACTCATAGCTGCGATTCACCGCCTCTTTGGCCGCGATTGCCGAGATCTGGGATTTCTCTGCGATCTTCTGTGCCGCGCCGGTTGCTTCTTCGATCAGCTTCTTGGCGGGGACAACACGGCTGACCAGCCCCGCGCGCTCAGCCTCTTCGGCATCCATAAACCGCCCGGTCAGGTTCATGTCCATCGATTTGGATTTGCCGACAAAGCGGGTCAGGCGCTGGCTGCCACCCAGCCCGGCGATGACACCCAGATTGATCTCGGGCTGGCCGAACTTGGCCGTATCAGCGGCAATGATGAAATCACACAGCATCGCCAGCTCGCATCCGCCACCCAAAGCATAGCCTGCAACAGCCGCGACAATTGGTTTGCGGATCGCAGAGACGCGATCATTCGCATCCGCAAAAAGGTTGATGTTGAACACATCAACATAGCTCATCTCGGACATTTCCTTGATGTCCGCACCCGCGGCAAACGCCTTGTCCGAGCCGGTGATGACGATGCAACGCACCTTGTCGTTGCTGTCGGCCTCTTCCAGCGCGTTACACAACTCACCCAGCAACTGGGTGTTCAGCGCATTCATCGCATCCGGTCTGTTGAGCTTGATAAGGGCGACGTGGTCTTCGATTTCGACGATGATCGTCTCAAAAGCCATGAGGTGTAAGCTTCCGGTTGTTCCGTTCAGATACGATTCATTATCACGCGATTTCTCTGGATCAAGTTATCTTTGGCATTGCGCGCAATAGAAAGATGAGCGACCGGACTGGGTGATTCTCTTGATTGTCGCGCCACAACTCTCGGTGCGGCACGGTTCGCCCTCGCGGCCATAGACATCAAAGCTGTGTTGAAAATATCCAAGCTCTCCATCGGCTTGCCGAAAGTCGCGCAGAGATGATCCACCTGCTTCGATCGCATCCTGCAACACCTGCCGGATGATCGGCACAAGCGCCGCAACACGGGGCGCGGAAATCTGTCCGGCTTTGCGACGTGGCGACACTCGGCCGCGATAAAGCACCTCGCAGACGTAAATATTACCCAATCCGGCAACGATTCCCTGATCCAGCAGTGCAGATTTGACCGGAGTGTTCTTGCCTTTGAAGGCATCAATCAGGTGCTGTTCGTGGAAATCGTTACCCAAAGGTTCCGGCCCCAGAACCGATAGCAGCTTGTGTTGTTCGGCGGTGGCCGTCTGCAAAAGGTCCATCGCGCCAAACCGGCGCGGGTCGTTGAACGTAATGCGCGCGCCATTGGCCATGTGAAACACCACGTGGTCATGCTTTTGCACAGCTGGATGATCATGCACAAACTGCCCCAAAGGATCGCCGGATACCGTCATCCGCCCTGACATGCCCAGATGAATCAGCAATGTCTCACCGCTGCTGAGATCGGCCAGAATGTATTTCGACCGTCGCCGCAACCGCTCTACCCGCTGACCTGTCAAGCGGTCTGCCATCCGGTCGGGAAAGGGCCAACGCAGATCGGGCCGGTTCACATCCGCCCGATCAATCACCACACCCTCCATGGCCGGGCTCAGGCCGCGTCTTACTGTCTCGACCTCAGGCAATTCGGGCATTACTTGGCTCCTATTCCAAAGGGCCGCATTGTGCCCGCCTCTGATGGCCCTATAACAGAGACGAAATTCGACGAACGGCAAGGCAAATGTCCGACAATAGCGACAAGACCACTCATTTCGGGTTCGAAACCGTCCGCGAGGCTGAAAAGGCCGGGCGCGTGCAGGGCGTGTTCAACTCGGTCGCCTCAAAATACGACGTGATGAACGATGTCATGTCGATGGGCATCCACCGGGTCTGGAAAGACGCGATGATGGATTGGCTGGCCCCGCGCCCCGGTCAGCGGCTGCTGGATGTGGCGGGCGGCACGGGCGATATCTCGTTCCGCTTCCTCAAACGCGCGGGCCAAGGCCACGCCACTGTTCTGGACCTGACCGAGCCGATGCTGGTCGAAGGCCGCCAGCGCGCCGAGGCCGACCAGATGGCCGACAGCCTGAACTGGGTCGTCGGCGATGCAATGTCGCTGCCGTTCGACGACAACATGTTTGATGTTTACACGATCTCATTCGGCATCCGGAACGTCACCCGCCCGCAAGAGGCGCTGAACGAAGCCTACCGCGTGCTGAAACCCGGTGGCCGCCTGATGGTGCTGGAGTTCAGCCAACTGCCCAATGACGGGCTGCAGAAACTCTATGACCTCTACAGCTTCAACGTCATCCCCCGAATGGGCAAGCTGATCGCCAATGACTATGACAGCTATCAGTATCTGGTCGAATCGATCCGCAAATTCCCCGATCAGGACACCTTCCTGAACATGATCCGCGCTGCCGGTTTTGGGAACGCCAAATACCGCAACCTGAGCATGGGTATCGCGGCGCTGCATTCCGGCTGGAAGATCTAGATGCGCGGCCCTCACAACATTATCCGCCTGATCCGCACAGGCGCCACGTTGGAACGCACAGGCGCCATGAATGTCGTGCTGGACGCTTTCGAAGCCCCACGCGCCCTGCGGATCATCGCCCATACCCTTGGCAAGCCATTCCAGTGGCTGGGCTACAAGGGCGATCCGGAAATGCCACCCGCCACGCGCGCCCTTACAGCGCTTGGACCGGCCTACATCAAGTTCGGTCAGGTTCTCTCGACCCGCCCCGATGTGGTCGGTGATGAACTGGCCGCCCAACTCCGCGTGCTGCAGGACAAGCTGCCACCCTTCTCCAAGGCCGAGGCGCTGGCCGAAGTTGAAAAGGAACTGGGCCAGCCTGTCGCAGAAATGTTCAGCGATTTCAGTGAACCCATCGCGGCTGCCTCAATCGCGCAGGTCCACAAAGCCAAGCTCGCCAGCTCCGGTGAGGATGTGGCCGTCAAAGTCCTGCGCCCCGGAATCGAGCGGGCGTTCCGCAAGGATGTCGACGCCTTCTATTTCGCCGCCCGCATCGTCGACCTGTTCGCCCCCGGCGCACGTCGCCTGCGGCCGATGGAAGTGATTGAACATTTCGACGGCGTTGTTCGCGGCGAGCTGGACCTGCGTCTGGAAAGCGCCGCCGCCTCGGAATACGCCGCGAATACCAAGGATGATTCCGGGTTCTGGCTGCCCCCGGTTGTCTGGTCCCTGTCGGCCCGCCGCGTCATGACGCTCAGCTGGGCCGATGGTATCGCTTTGGGTGACAATGACGCGCTGGACGCCGCCGGTCACAACCGCAGCGATCTGGCCGAGCGGGTGCTGCGCCTGTTCCTTTTGCACGCCCTGCGCGACGGTTACTTTCACGCCGATATGCACCAGGGCAACCTCAAGGTCGCCGCGAACGGGGATATCATCGCCTATGACTACGGCATCATGGGCCATATCGACGAATACACCCGCCGGGTCTATGCCGAGATCCTTTTTGGCTTCATCCGCCGCGATTACAAGCGCGTGGCCGAAGTGCATTTTGAGGCCGGCTACGTCCCCCCCAATCAGGACGTCGATGAATTCGCCCGCGCTCTTCGCGCTGTAGGAGAGCCCATCTTTGGCATGGACGCCTCCCACATCTCCATGGGCCGTCTGCTGAACTATCTGTTCGAGGTCACTGAACGTTTCGGGATGGAAACCCGCACCGAACTGATCCTGCTCCAACGCACCATGGTCGTCGTTGAAGGCGTTGCGCGTTCGCTCGACCCGCACATGAACATCTGGGAAGTCGCCCGCCCCGTCGTCGAGGACTATATCAAACAATCTATCGGCCCACGCGCCGCCCTGCGCGATTTCGGCAAAACCGCAATGGTCCTTGCCCGTTTCGGCCCACGCCTTCCTGCACTGGTCGAAAACGCCCTGATCGCCCAAACCCGGAAAGACGATCACCCCGCCAGCGAGTTTTCGACCAAACTCCTTCCCGCCGCCCTTGGCGTGGTCGCGGGCATCGCTGCTACACTTCTGGTGATCGCACTCGGCTAACGCCGCCCCGCCTGCTTCATCTGGCTGAAAATATCCTCGGGGGGAATCGCGCCCGGCGCGATGGGGGGCAGACAGCCCCCCATCCACGATCTCAAATCAGAGCCGCTCGATGGCGATCGCAATCCCCTGGCCGCCACCAATGCACATGGTGATCAAACCCTTGGATCCACCCGTCCGCTCCAGTTCATACAGCGTCTTGACCGTGATAATTGCGCCAGTTGCCCCGACAGGATGACCCAACGCAATCGCCCCGCCATTGGGGTTCACCTTGCTTGCGTCCAGTCCAAGCTCCTGATTGACGGCCAATGCCTGTGCAGCAAAAGCTTCATTGCTTTCGATGACATCAAAGTCGCTCAAAGACAGCCCGGTTTTGTCCATCAGGTTGCGAACAGCCGGAACCGGGCCAATCCCCATAACCTCGGGCCGTACACCGGCGTGTGCGTAGCCCAGCACGCGCGCCCTTGGCTTCAAGCCCGCCTTCTCTGCCGCATCCGCCGTCGCCAACACCATCGCCGCGGCACCATCATTGATGCCCGAGGCATTGCCCGCCGTCACCCGCCCATCTTTCCTGAACACCGGCCGCAACCCGGCCAGCGCGTCAGATGTTGTCGCCTTTGGGTGCTCGTCCACTTTGAAATCGACCATATCCCGCCTGACCTTAACCTGAACCGGCGTGATCTGGCTTTCGAAATGCCCCGCTTCAATTGCAGCTGCAGCCCGCGTCTGGCTGGTCATGGCAAAATCATCCATCTGCTCACGACTGATCTGATGCTCATCCGCCACATTCTCGGCCGTCACACCCATATGCCCGGTGCCAAATGGGCAGTTCAGCGCGCCCAGCATCATATCCAGCGAGGTCACATCACCCATCTTCGCCCCCCAACGCGCCTGCGGAACGATATAGGGGCTGCGCGACATGCTCTCGGCACCGCCTGCAACAGCGAACTCTGCATCCCCCAGCATCAGCGCCTGCACCGCCGACACGATCGCCTGCGCGCCCGAGCCGCATAAACGGTTCACATTCATCGCCGGTGTGCTATTCGGAATGCCCGCCTGCATTGCAGCAACCCGTGACAGATACATATCCCGCGGCTCGGTATTGATCACATGACCAAAAACAACATGCCCGATCTGTGCACCCTCAACGCCCGAGCGCTCCATGGCTGCCTCGGTCGCCACCGTCGCCAGATCGATCGGCGCTGTTGAGGCCAACGCACCGCCAAAGGTTCCAATTGCAGTGCGCGCACCGTCCAGAATCACGACGTCGGTCATGTTTTCTCCTCCAAATCCTGTGCGCTTCATGATCTTTATATCCGGCCCGCTGTCACGCCCGGAATTGACATTACGTTACGCAACACGCATGGATTCCGCCATGACGGAAAGTGCAGACGATATCCTGAACCTCTTGCCCGCCCGCCTGAAAGAGGCGCGCCGGGCCAAGGGGCTTTCTCTTGAAGCGGTCGCCAATCTCAGCGGCGTGTCGCGATCCATGGTCAGCCAGATCGAGCGCGGGGAAAGCAGCCCAACAATCTCGACCTTGTGGAATCTGACCCGCGCCTTGCAGGTGGATTTTGCAGGTCTTCTGGATGGTGCAAAAACCAATGACCAGATCGAAGTGCTCAGAAGATCCGAAGTACCCAGCATCGACAATATGGGCCAGAACTGCCGCATCCGCATCCTGTCACCGCCGGAAGAGGCC
Organism: Rhodobacteraceae bacterium KLH11; assembly: GCA_000158135.1. Lineage (GTDB taxonomy): Bacteria > Pseudomonadota > Alphaproteobacteria > Rhodobacterales > Rhodobacteraceae > Ruegeria. The sequence continues at coordinate 1,353,126 of DS999531.1, read as the reverse complement.
GGAGGGCACGAAGTGTATGACATCCAGTTTGGCCCCAATGGTGCGCTGAACAGTCAACCCCACGCCCGTGGCGCGCATGAGCAGCTGACGGTGCTGGAAGGCGTGGTTCGTGTCACCTCGGGCAGCGCGATATCCGAGCTCGGGCAGGGTGACACCGCCCGTTATGCGGCGGATATTGCCCATTCAATTTCGGCAGATGCACCGGCCCGGGTTTTTCTGATCGTGAAGAACGCCTGATATCCGAATTTCCACCTTCACGGAAATTTTTCCCTCATATTGTATTTCCCCTATTTGGGATATTTGTCCGTTATGTTAGATGTGCGACTCAGATGAACGGAGGTCGCCATGGCAGATGCATTCCTGTCCCACATCTCGGACACGCTTGCGCAGATCAAAGCCGAAGGGCTTTACAAGCACGAACGCATGATCACCTCGCCTCAGGGCGGTGAGATCACGGTGGGGGATCGCCGCGTCATCAACCTGTGCGCCAACAATTATCTGGGTCTGGCCGATCATCCGGCGCTGATCGCAGCCGCCAAAGGCGCGATGGAGCCCAAAGGGTTCGGCATGGCCTCGGTCCGGTTCATCTGCGGCACGCAGGACCTCCACCGAGAGTTGGAGCAACGGCTGGCCAGGTTTCTGAACAAGGATGACGCAATCCTGTTTGCCGCCTGTTTTGATGCCAATGGCGGGCTGTTTGAGCCCTTGTTAGGGCCTGAAGACGCAATTATCTCGGACAGCCTGAATCACGCCTCGATCATCGACGGGGTGCGGCTGTGCAAGGCAAGACGCTATCGTTATCTGAACAATGACATGAACGACCTCGAAGCGTGGCTAAAGCAGGCCCGCGCAGACGGGGTTCGCCATATCATGATTGCAACCGATGGCGTGTTTTCGATGGATGGCTATCTGGCCAACCTGCCGAAGATCCGGGACTTGGCTGATAAATACGATGCGATGGTCATGGTCGACGATTGCCACGCCACCGGTTTCATGGGGCCAAACGGTGCGGGCACGCCGGATCATTTCGGTGTGGATGTAGATATTCTAACAGGAACCCTCGGCAAAGCGCTTGGAGGAGCAATCGGCGGGTATATCGCCGGGCCGCAGCCGGTGATCGACCTGCTGCGACAGCGCGCGCGGCCCTACCTGTTCTCGAATTCCCTGCCGCCCTCTATCGTTGCTGCCGGTTTGGAGGCCATCCGCCTGGTCGAAAAGGGCAATGCGCTGCGTGCGCAATTGTTCGACAATGCCAGATATTGGCGTGCGGGGCTGGAAGGCCTGGGCTTTGACCTGCTGCCGGGCGAACATCCGATCATTCCGGTCATGCTGGGCGAAGCCCAACGCGCACAAGACATGGCGGCGCGGCTGTTTGATGAAGGCGTTTATGTCTCGGGCTTCTTCTTCCCGGTCGTCCCACGCGGGCAGGCCCGGATCAGAACGCAGATGAATGCGGCGCTGACACGCGAAGAACTGGATCGCGCACTGATGGCCTTTGGCAAGGTCGGCAAAGAGCTGGAGGTGATCTGATGCGGCCCAACACGATGAAAGCGCTAGAGAAATCCCGACCAGAAGAAGGGCTGTGGATGGTCCGCGCACCGGTGCCCGAGATCGGCTCCGACGATGTTCTGATCCGCGTCAAAAAAACCGGCATCTGCGGCACAGATATCCATATCTGGAACTGGGATGAATGGGCCGCCCATACGGTGCCCGTCCCCATGATCACCGGCCATGAATTTGCCGGTGAGATCGTAGAGATCGGGCGCAACGTGACCGGGCTGAAAGTCGGCCAGCGCTGCTCGGGCGAGGGGCATCTGATCACCCCCGACAGCCGTCAAAGCCGCGCCGGCAAATTCCACCTTGATCCGGGCACGCGCGGGATCGGCGTGAACGAACAGGGGGCGTTTGCGCAATACCTGAAACTGCCTGCCTTTAACGTGGTCCCGCTGCCCGATGACATCCCGGATGAGATCGGAGCCATCCTCGACCCCTTGGGCAATGCGGTGCACACCGCGCTGAGTTTCGATCTGCTGGGCGAGGATGTTCTTGTCACCGGCGCAGGGCCCATCGGCATTATGGCTGCGGCTGTCGCCCGTCATGCCGGTGCCCGGCACGTGGTGATCACCGATATCAACCCGGATCGCCTGAAACTGGCCGCCCATGTTGTGCCAACGGTCCGCGCAGCCGATGTGTCCAAAGAGGATCTTCAGGACGTTATCACGGAACTGGGCATGACACAGGGGTTCGACGTCGGGCTTGAGATGTCAGGCGCGCAGGTCGCGCTGGATCAGATGGTCGAGGCGCTGGTGATGGGCGGCAAGATCGCCTTGCTGGGCATCCCGCCCGGCAAATCGCCCGTAGACTGGTCGCGGATCGTGTTCAAGGCCATCACCATCAAAGGTGTTTATGGCCGCGAGATGTTCGAGACCTGGTACAAGATGATCGCCATGTTGCAGAACGGTCTGGATGTCACACGTGTCATCACGCACCGCTTTGACATCGACGATTTTACCAGAGGATTTGCGGCGATGAAGTCCGGCCAATCCGGCAAAGTCGTTCTGGACTGGGTTTGAAAACAGCTAAACCACCGACCGGCTTGCGCCGGTGAGATTTGCGATGTGCTGTTCGAGGTACTGAAGTACGATGTCTTCGGTAATGGCCCCGTTGGTAGTGGAAAAATACACACGTCCCCAAAACCGACGTCCCCAATAGCGCCTGCGCAACTCGGGGAATTCGCGTTGCACCTTGTGAGACGAACGGCCCTTCATCGTGCGCACCAGATCCGAGATGGCGAGCTTCGGCGGCACCGACACAAACATGTGGACATGGTCGGATGACAGTACCCCGCGCAGGATGTCGACCTCGTTCTCACGGCAGACCTGGCGGCAGATGTCGCGCACCCGCAGACGCACCTGACCGGTCAGCACCTTGAACCGGTACTTGGTGGACCAGCGATCTCGAAATGCGCATGAAACATCTCTTCCGCCATTAGCAACGCATAGTAAGCCATCTCCACGATACCGTCTCGCCCTAGTCGCTTCGCGCCTTCACCCGCGCACCCGAGATGCTGGTATCCGCCATCAGGCACAGGTTCTCGCGGCAGCAGTCGTCATTCACTGTCAGTATGCGAACTCTACATCAGAACGAGGGAAGTTTCGGAGGGCAGGTCACTTTGTCGTCGAATTTGCTTTTGTTTGAGTAAATATCTGTTTGGATACGGCCAAGACTTAAATGCTGGTGCTCAGCGACAGAATGTCTGAAACGTTAAGCCCGAAGCTCTAAACTTGGCATTTCAATTGCGTTCTTGGATGGATCGGGTGGCTCATGTCCTCTCAAGGAGGTGGTGACGACGATGCGCACGGTTGGCTCGCTATGCATGGCTCTCTACTTCTGATACAATACTATAGATCAATGGATATAATTTGATATATTATTATATATCAAACTTTCTTCATAGTATTGACGTATGATATGTCTTGCTATATCTATAGAGTAACTTGATATGCAGAGATAGATCAAGATGAACTACGCAACGGAACAAGTCGCAGAAACCCTGCGCAAGGCGCGGGAACAAAAGGGGTTGAGCCAGCGCGCGCTTAGCGCCCGCGCGGGCGTGCCGCAATCCCATATCTCCAAGATCGAGAACAATACGGTCGATTTGCGCACTTCCAGCCTTACTGCCATTGCCCACGCGCTTGATTTGGAGCTTGTGCTTGTCCCGCGCAAGGCTGTTCCGGCGGTCAAATCAGTAACAAGGAGCGTAGGGACGTCTCCGATGGTTGATTCAGCAATCGGCAAGGAGTTTCGCAAGATAGAAAAGACCCTGAAATCACTCAGTGTTCATCCTGCGAAAGTCGAGGGACTTGATCACCTTCAGCGTAACTTTAGGGATCTCAGCCAGTTCCAGAACTTAGTGAAGGACTCTGAACAGCTTCGCAATATTCGGAAAATCGTAGAAAGCGTAAAAACCACAACCGATACAGATGCTTTCAAGCCTGCCAACGAAGCCATCAGAGCATATCGGAACACTCTCGCTCATGCGCAAAGCGCCACAGAACACCTTCGCCCCACACGCGCCGCTTACCGTCTGGATGGAGGTGATGATGGCTGATGTTGCTGTTCTTGACGTGCTCCTTCACGGCGAGCCAATTGGCACCCTGACCAATGTCGGCGGTGATCGTACAATCTTTGCCTTCAACGATGCCTACATCGACAACCCCGACCGTCCAACGCTCGGACTTGGTTTCAAGGACGAGTTCGGCACACTGCTGACCGACTTCCGGCCCTATCAAAAGCGCGTCATGCCGTTCTTTTCGAACCTTTTGCCAGAAGGGCATTTGCGCAGCTATCTCGCGCAAAAGGCCAAGATCAACGAAGAGCGAGAATTCTACCTGCTTTGGGCGCTGGGTCATGACTTGCCGGGAGCTATTACCATACGCCCCGCCGATGGTGAAACCTGGCCGCCCGATCTTGATGATGGTGGTGATGATGATCGCAACGATAATTATGGTCATCGCGAAAATGCCCTTCGCTTCTCGCTTGCCGGTGTGCAACTCAAGTTTTCCGCTGTGCAAGAAGCCAGCGGCGGTTTGACCATTCCCGCCTCCGGCGTTGGTGGATCATGGATCGTCAAACTGCCGTCACGCGAATACGCAGGTGTGCCCGAGAACGAGTTTTCGATGATGCGCCTTGCTGACCTGATCGGCATGAACGTTCCGACGATCGATCTGGTCGATATTGCTTCCATCGGGAATATCCCCGATGGGGTCGACAAAATTGGCGAAAAGGCATTTGTGATCAAACGCTTCGACCGGCTCGATGACGGCACCAGCGTCCACATCGAAGATTTCGCGCAAATCTATGGTGTTTATGCCGAAGACAAATACAAGAACGCCAGCATGCGCAACATTGCGCAAGTCCTTGCTGCTGAGGGCAATGATGCCGACATTATCGAGTTTATTCGCCGCCTGACATTTAACGCGTTGATCGGGAATGGCGACATGCATCTTAAGAACTGGTCGCTGATCTATCCGGACCGGCGCAATGTATCGCTGGCACCAGCCTATGATTTCGTCTCCACGATCTCTTACATCCCTGGCGATCAGCACGCGCTGAATATCTCACGTTCCAAAGCGTTTGCAGATTTCAACGAAGACGAGCTCTCGCATGTGGCAGCAAAAGCAGCGCTGCCCGAGAAGTTTGTTCTGGATACAGCCCGCGAAACCGTAGCGCTATTTCATCAGCACTGGCGCGCTGAAAAATCGAACCTGCCCATGTCAGAAGATATGCGAGCCGCCATTGAGGCGCATCTCAAGACCGTGCCTATCGCCTGATTTTCTTGCGCGCCTAAAGGGATCATCGTCGCTTCGGGCGGGTTTCAGGCTGACACCGATTGGTTGACCCGTGCCTGGGGTGAGCCCGCAAAGAATTTCCTGATCCGGGGCACGCCCTATACCTTTCACGTAAAGGCTGACATTGTGAACGATCGGAAACAACAACTTATAGGAGCAATTTGGTATTTCGTTTGATGAGCGTTCGCATGAAATCAATCTTGGCTGCTCAGTCGAGAAAACACCATCACCAAAAAAAGCATCATTCTTAAGGTGTTCGGGTTGTTCGGTGCTGAATTGTGGATCACGGATAAGAACGCGAAAATTAGGAAATGGAAAGTTTATAGGAGCGCATCTGTTGGTCTAGTTTGGCAGGTTTGGGTACTGTTGCCGAAGTTGCGTGTGTAAGTTCCAATCATGCTGAAGTCGTTTGCACCTCTGAGGAAATAGCGCTCAACCATCGGAAGCATCTTATCTAGGTAAATCCGGTAGATTGGACGGAGTGCCCAGCCTTTTGGATCTGACGCTTCGATCAACGCGAAACTTCCTCCCGGCTTTAGTATCCGAGCAATCTGTCGTGCGAGGACAGCCTGCTGGTCAGCGTTGAACGTTTTGAGACCGAATGTAGATACCAAAAGGTCCGCGTAGTTAGCCGGGAGGTCGGTTTTTAAAGCATCCGCTTCAATATGGGTGATCTTCGTAGCGTAAGGACCGTGCAGCCGATCAACAGCTTCAAGATGCATACGATGGGAAATGTCTAAAGCTGTGACCCTATCCAACTTAGGGAAGCGGCGTAGCAAGTAGGGCCAGACCTCACCTGTTCCTGCCATCAAATCAACTACAACGGGTTGAGCGTCTTGTGGAGCGTCTAGGCGAGCGACACATTGACGTCTCCAGAGCGCGATAAAACCAAACGAACTAATTGCGCTCCACCTTCTATAGCTCGATGAACAACGGTCAAAGAGGTCCGCTACAAATGCTGGATCGTAAATGTCGTTAGTGGGATCACTCATTGTCTAACCAAAACTCGATTCAATGAGTTGTCAGCCTACAGGTTCTCAAGGAACGCTGAAAGCGGCCATTGGCGCGAATGCCGCGAAAGGCAGATTTGTTAAGCGCCTTGCTTGCGTTGGGAGCATCCCAGAATGAACAAAGCCGCCCAAGGACGGCTTGTTCGACTCTGCTGGTTGCGGGAGGGCGCAACCACCGTTGCCGAACGCAATTGAGATGTCAGGTTTAATCGCCAAGCGGACGTCATCGTTGCTACTATTTGACTTCCGCTGTGCGGACAATCCCGACCTTCGCCCTCTTCGAACCAACGACTTCTTCGGTGTCACAGAACAGACATTGCCTTCTTGAACTTTAATTGCCTTCTTGAACTTTATAGGACAACTCTCACTCGCCGCTGCTTTATGAGGTATTGCTTTCGGCTGATCTATCGACAGAAGATCGAGGCACTAGTTCCGGTATGTTTGGTCTCAAACTGAACACAATTTGATAGGTTTTCAATTGGCCGCTTGAAATAGCGACTCTATTCGCACAAGAGTTTAGCAAACCATTGTCGCTTTCGTTGCACGGCTGATGTTGGACGTTTGGCTTAAAGTGACACAAACCAAAGGGCATCGATGCGCACAGTTGCGTTGTTTCTTTCGCTTTTTTTCTTCGTGTTTTCGGGACCTGCTCAAGCTCAGAGCGTCATCCCTCTTTCTGAGAAAGGCGGACTACATGCAGCCTATGTGGTCCCGATGCTGGACGTCGAGCGCGTGGACGTTCAGTTGATCGTCCTTTCCGGGGCGTATGATGATCCTGCCCCTTCCGGAACAGCTCATCTAACCGAGCATCTGGCCGCGTTTTCAGCGGACGCGACCATACTTAGAAAACCGCGAGAGCGCGATATTTATGCGTCAACGTACAATGTCTCGACGGTTTACATCAATTCCGGCGTACCTTCTGAAATAGAGAAATTGCTACGGCTGTCTCGGGCCGTCCTTGATACGCCGTCTTTGCCAAAAGGATTTGCGGAAAGCGAAATTGATATTGTTCAGCGTGAAACCCTGCTTCGGGAAAGGCAGTCTCCGTATCGCTGGCTGACACGGATTGCGCTTCAAAACCTTTATGACACTACGCGTGGCAGAGCAGACAACACCATCGAAGATTTGCCCAATCTAAGCCTTGAGAAAGCCTATCAGTTTCACAAGGAACACTATGTTCCGTCAAATGTGACGTTAGTCGTATCAGGTAACATCGAACCTGAAAAAGCCGAAGAACTTGTAGGGCTTATTTTTGGTGACACAGAACCCTCTGAGGTTCCTCAAAAGCCTTGGCTGGACCACAAACCAGATCCGGCACTTCGATCCGTTGAGCGTTTGAAGTCTGACAGGTTAGAGCGCGACATGGTGCAGTTGGCCAAATTCATAGACTTCAAAGATCGATCAACCAGTATCGATATGCAAGGAACGTTTTTTATTGGAACGAGCGTCTTAAACGAAAGGCTTTCCAAGGCCTTGTACCACGAAGACGCAAGGGTTCTTGACTATAGCATCGACTGGTACTTCGCAAAAAATGCCGATCTTGAACTAACAATCGATTTGCAACTCATGCCCGGTTTCAGCCTGGACGACGCACATGACCTGCTGAAAGAGACCTTGGCCAATTTGTTGAACGAGCCAATCAGCAAAAAAGAGATAAGTCAGGCGCGTCAGGCAGAAGTAGTTTGGGCGCAGAATTCGGCGCGTCGGCCCACGGCATTGTTGTGGTTTCTGCAAAATGTGGCATCCGATGGTTTTCCCCCTGTAACCCCGTCGGTCTTCGCCGACATTTTGAGCAACACGACAGATCAGGAAGTCATCGAATTTGCGGAAACCGTTGTGCAACCGTCAGCGACCTCCTTCGTTCTAGCCGAAAAAGTAGAATAAGATGAACGTTCCCACAGGTCGCCTTTTTTCAACATTTTTTGCGGTTTTTTGCCTGCTGACACCACAAGCCGTACGCGCAGAACTTGTCGCAACATCTAGTGAAACGGTATTTTTAGAACTCAACCCCCTTCAAAACGGAACTTCTGCTTTATCTTTAGTTTGGCCCATTGATCATCCTACGCAAGACCGTGTGGCCGCTCTGAAGGCCGGCATCTCAAGTATCGTGTCAGGCGGAACATCAAGCCGCTCTTCCTATGAAATTAATTCATTTCTGAATTTGAAAGGGGTTGAGCAACAAGTCGATGTCACCGGACAAAACCTGATACTCACCGTCTCGGGGCCAAACGAGGTTTTTCCGGAAACCCTCGTTCACCTTCGGAATCTCTTGCTCAAACCGGAGTATTCGAGCGACTGGTATGCAAGAGAGCTTGAACGGCTAAGTCAAACCCACTCGACAATAACAAGAAGACCCTCAGATGTACTGACCGAAGTCGCTGACTACCTAGATCACGAGCCCGGCGATGCAGCCAATGGAGTAAACGACGGCGACATTCGTTTCGGCCGCCCAATTCAGGCGATTTTGAGATCGGAGGACCAGGTAGTGAAAGGTCGCACTGATCGGCTGATAAAAAATCTGCCGACCGCAGCAACGAAATGGGAGCTTCCCATAGCCAAATGGGTCGCAGCGCTGACCGGCGGAGGTAAGAACACGTTTACACTGCCAAAGGGTATTGTGCATTTTGCCGACCCAGATTCTACCGAGATGCTGATCCTGTTTGTGTCCGCTGAAGAGTTCAGGAATGTGAATGACCAGCTTGGGGCAAATCTCTTGACCGACTATATCGGTGCCAACCAAGGGTCTGAGATGTTTCGTATTGTTCGCCAGACAATGCGTGCGGCTTACGATCCACGGTCGGACTTTGTTGTCATGGGCGAGAAAAAAGCGATGATTTCACTCAGCGCGACTGTAGAGGCGCGTGAATGGCCCGAGGTCTACGACAAAATCAAAGACATTTATCAGGGTGTGCGCAGTGGAGATGTTGAGCAAGAAAGCCTGGAATTCCAGTTGGATTCATTGGATCGGGCTTACCACTACAACTTCTACAATGATCCTGTTTGGGCCGTGCGTCAGTATATTCATGCGCACCCCAAAGGTGTGACAGGCGATATCAGCATTCCGCTTTTTGGGGCGTTTGGAACATTGTCCGCAGAAGAAGTAATCAAAGACTCGGAGGAGCTTTTACCGCCCTTCGAAGACTTCCTTATCATACTGATTGGAGGAGGACGCGCGCCTTCGGACATATTGCAATCAAATGGGTACTGCGCTCTTCCCAAAAGCACCCCATTAAGGTTTTGCCTTGATGTGCTTTCCAACGCCGAGAACTTATAGTTAAAATGCGATTGTCGTCATTGAAATTTCCCTTTCAATAGATAGTACGAGCTTTCGCAAAACTCATTTGCCGCGCAATACAGTCGTAGGTGTCTAGCGCAGCATTCGGCAATTCGGGCTCTTTCGTTGAATCCGCCGCCTGATGCTCGAATGTATGCTACTAGAAATCGCTACCGTCCGCGCCAGCCTGAGCGAACGGGTAAGGCGCGGGACAAAACGGGCATTCGGAGTGATCACTCGAATGACTGCTATTGAATACACCAATCATTTAGAGGTCTGTGCTTTCATTGCGGAATGTTGTTTCGACCGGCGATGTACGTCTCGAAAAATCACTAACCTTACACTGTTGGGAATAAAACGCGAGGATCACACGTCTCTTGTCCAGTGACGGCGTGCAGTTGCATACCGCGTTGCCAATTTTTGGGAGGAAATAATGGCATTGGATGATGACAAGAAACAGAATTTACGTGAATTCTTTGCGGCAAGTCCAGAGGAGGCGGATCGGAAGTTTTTTGGTCGTGTTGCCAACCCTGATCGCCGGGGTTTCTTAAGGAAAACCGGATTGGCTACAATGGGTGCGATGTTGGGAACGTCCATTCCGTTCCATCGTAACATGCCCATTGGGTTCGTACCCGCCGCCATGGCACAAGAAAACGTGCTGATAGGCAAAGATGGTTTGACTTTGCTCAATGATCGCCCGGTAAACGCGGAAACGCCGCCCGAGAACCTTGATGATGCAATCACGCCGACCAATCGCCACTTCATTCGCAACAATGGCATCCCACCAGAAGATGTAGACCCCGCGACATGGACCTTGACGATTGATGGCTTCGTGGACACGCAATTGGAGCTGACAATTGCTGATCTGCGCGCGCAGTTCGAAGTTGTCACCATGGCGTTAACATTGGAGTGCGGCGGCAACGGCCGCGGTTATTTTGATCCGCCCGCCAAAGGTAACCAATGGACCTATGGCGCGGTTGCGTGTTCGGAATGGACCGGTGTTCGACTTAAGAACGTATTGGAAAAAGCGGGCGTGCAATCCAACGTGATCTATACCGCGCATTACGGCGCAGACACGCATCTGTCGGGCGATCCCGACAAACTGCCGATCTCGCGCGGTGTGCCAATCAGCAAGGCCATGACAGACAACATCCTGATTGCGTTCGAAATGAATGGTGCGCCACTGCATCCAATGAACGGCGCGCCTTTGCGTCTTGTGGTGCCGGGATGGCCCGCCTCCACCGCGCAAAAATGGCTGACGCGTATCGAGTTGCGCGATCAGGTGCATGATGGCCCGAAAATGACTGGTAAGGCGTACCGCGTACCCAACCGTAAAGTCGCACCGGGCGAGAAAGTGGAAACAGAGGATTTTGTCATTATCGAACGGATGCCGGTAAAATCACTGGTAACCTTCCCGGCAAACGGTGCGGATTCCGGCATGGAAACAGAGGTCCGTGGCCACGCCTGGTCTGGCGATCGGGACGTTTCAAAGGTTGAGATTTCAATTGATTTCGGAACCTCCTGGCAAACGGCAGAGCTGGACGCACCGGTCAATTCGGGCGCATGGCAAAATTGGAGGGCCAATGTCGTATTCCCACAATCTGGGTATTATGAGGTCTGGGCGCGCGCAACAGACAGCAATGGCGACATGCAGCCCTTTGCGATTGATTGGAACCCGAAAGGGTATCTGAACAACACCATGCACCGCGTAGGTCTGCGCGTCAGCTAAGTGAAACTTAGGACGGTTCGCATTGGACCGCCCTGACTTTCTTCCAACAACACGGAGAACGTTATGAAAATCGCTTTGCTGCGACCCTTTTTGTTTGCCTGTATCGGGGCTTTGTCTGCTGGGCCTGCTGCCGCTGATATGGTGAGCAAACTTATCAAGGCCGACCTTGCAAAGGGTGAGCGCGTGTTCAAGAAATGCAAGTCTTGCCATACGACAGATGCGGGCCGGAAGAACAAATCTGGTCCGAACCTGTTTGGTATCGTCGGCGGCGCTGTCGCTGCCAGTCCGAACTACAAGTACTCAAAGGCACTTATTGAATATGGTGGCAATTGGGATCTGGACCGGCTCGACGCGTTCTTTACCAAGCCCAAATCAGAAGTGAAGGGCACCAAAATGGGGTTCGCTGGGTTGAAGAAGGAAGCTGACAGGGTAAATTTGATCGCCTACCTAAATACGAAATCCGACACACCAATCAAATTTGATGCACCCGCAGAACAGGCAAGCTCGGCAGAAACAGCCCAAGAAGACTATGAATTCGGCGTCTTATTTGATGCCCCAGGTGTGGAGGAAACCTTCTACGCCTGCGGGGCCTGCCATTCTGAGATGATTGTCGCACAACAAGGTCTTACGCGGAACGGTTGGGAAGAAATGCTTGAATGGATGGTAGATGAGCAAGGTATGTCCGAGATTGATGAACCGGACTATTCTGTCATCCTTGAATATTTATCGACCCACTATGGCGAAGACCGTCCAAACTTTCCAAAGCCCAATAACCTGAACCAAACAAAGGAAACCGAATGAGATATTTTCTATACGGGTTAGTTCTTGCCGTTGCACCATTGGCGGCCCAGGCCGCTGATCTTATCACAAAAACAAGTGCTCATGATGTACCGACAACTATTGATCGGCTGGCGACGGCGGTAGAAGGTGCAGGCGCGAAAGTTTTTGCCCGTGTTGATCACGCGGCAGGAGCCCAAAGTGTGCAGTCTGAGTTGCGGCCCACCCAAATGTTGATGTTTGGCAATCCAAAACTTGGCACACCTGCTATGCAGCTTTCACAATCCGCTGGTCTGGATTTGCCGTTGCGCGTGGTTGTTTACCAGACCGAATATGGGGACGTTCTGCTTAGCTATCATGACCCAATATCGTTGAGTGAAGCCCATGGTCTGCCTACAGATGCGAACGTTCTTGTGAAAATGGCAGGGGCGTTGGACAAGCTTACAAACAAAGCCATCTCAAACTGACCTTATGCCGTCACCCTACGCATGGGGTGGCGGCTTTCGTCGCTTGTGTCAATTCGGCGTACACTTGGGGTTCTTCCTGCTGCGCATTGAGATGACGCAAATAGTTACCAATTGCGTCAAACCTGGCGGCGTCCATGCCTGTTGCAATGATTGCATGAACCTGCCCATCGGGTTTTGTCCAGGACATCACTTGGACATCCGACTTGGAAGGGAGTTGATAAGTCACTGTTCCGCGCAGATAGGTCAACCTGCACCCGTTTTTCCCCGAATAGTGAATGACCGTTTCGTGTTCAGTTATGCTGCGGGCAACGGCTGTAAGGCTTGCACGCGTCAAATCAGGTTGATAAGCGCCAGCGTTTGTCGCGATCAGTTGGATGTTGGATGACGACAAGTCATAGGTCGTGTCCATGTATTCCGAATGGAGAGCCAATAAATCCCGCGGGTCTTGACTGACTTGCATAAATGTCGCCAGAAACGCAATGGATGCGGCCAATGCCCCCCCAATAATCCACTTTCGGGGCGCTGCATTTATATTGGATGGTACGGCGGCTGCCGTGCTCTCGGTCTGTGGATTTAAAGCAGCCAGGCTAGACGACACTTCAGAAATGTCTTTCAACGCAGCCGCAATTTTGGGATCCTCCTCCAACCGCTTTTTAAATGAGCTCAGATCATCGCCCGTCAGTTCACCATCATGGTATGCGCTGATGAGGTCCCAGTCTCTATCAGTCAGGTCAGCCATGTTGCTCTCCGTCTTTTTCAAAGCCCTTAGCAGGCCCTTCAACCAAGTCTAAAAGCGCTCTCCGTGCCCGGCTCACCCGGCTCATAACGGTCCCTTGCTTCATATCCAATATTTCTGCGATCTCTTTGTATTTCAGGCCCATAATATCCACGAAAAACAGTATCTCTCTTGTCTCTGGCGCTAGCTTTTCAAATGCCATTCGGATCAAGACGTCACGGGCGACATCCGATACCACATCGACTTCACTAGACTGACGTTTCTCAGCAGCGAAATATTCCCTGCGCACACGCCTTTTTCGAAGCTCGTCATAGTGCAGGTTTCTGATAACGCGAAACATCCACGGACGAAGCTCTTCCAATTTGTTTGGCGGAGCCTTCGCACGCAACGCCCGTTCGATCGCATCTTGCACCAAATCCTCAGCATCGTCGCGTGACTTGGAGATGGTCGTTGCATATGCCCGTAGTTCCGGCATTAGATATTCTATTTGAGAGAGTGAGCTCATCGAAGCAGCATGATCAAGTTCGATCATTAGGTCAAAACTTATCGGCATGGTGACCCAAAGCTAGGGGCTGGCGCATAAACAGAGTTCTTAGTCAAGTTCCAGATTCCGAAGTCGGGTAACTTTGGCTACGGGGAGTAGCAGTTATTCGTTCATCGTGCAGCATTTGCGACTCTGGGCTCACCAGACACCTTTGCCGCTCGACCCACCAATGTGTGCTGTCGGCAACCGCTACCATCCGCATCATCGTCCGAGAACTGGAAAGGCGCGGACAAACTGAGCTTTCGCTTCGGTTGCGCGAAGGTCGGCTTGTGCTTGGCGCACGTAATCGGGAAATTGCAGTTAAGCTAAAGGTGATCAGCCAAAACCCTTGCATGTTCGGGTTCAATTTTCCAACTACACGCAACTTCCCAAGCAAGCCGAGCTCGTTTTCCAGCATCGTCATCAGCTTCTAGTTGTCCACAGTCAAAAAGTACGAGGTCGCGACGAGCTTCGTCCCAATCCACCAATGCGAGGCGACCATCTGGTGTTCTCAGAACATTTCTGACGTTAAGGTCGCCATGGACGATGCTTTCCCGCCTATCCGACACCGTCTCCCAAGCCTCCCGGCATCTACGCACCAACTGCTTTGGCATTAGGCTCAAATCTATGTCGCCTCCCATCGAAAAGTGACGGAGCTTGGAAGATGACAGAAAACCGGGGCGTTGTACCATATTTGAAGTCGCATCGTGAAATTTCACGAGCTCTGATTTGATGTCGGACAAATCAGCTTGCTCGATATGTTGACCTTCCAAGAAGGTCTCGCATGTCCACCCGTCTTCGATAAACTGGCCGTCGTGACTTTTGACGTAGTGCGGCACCACAAAACCAGCTCGGCGAGCGTGAGTATGGACAGCTTCCAACCAGTCGATTGCAGCCGGTGACCGCCGTGTTGATTTGAAGACGACGTTCTGGTCCAAGTCTTTGGTTCGGAAAATCGTGTTTCTATGTCCTCCCAAGAGCGGGGATAGCTTTGCATCGATTCCCCATTTCTCTGTTTTTGGATGATCCATATTGAGCTGCCCTATTTCCAGCCTGAGCTTGGTGATGGTGGATACTCCACCGCTTATAGTGGCCATTCATGCCTAGCGCAGCATCGGTGACACTGGGCTCTCCTGGCACCTTCGCCGCTCGATGCACCAATGCGTACTATCGAGAACCGCTGCCATCCGCATCATCGTCCGTGAACCGGAAAGACGGCGCAACAAACCGCGCTTTCGCTGCGATCATCCCAATGTCGGCTCAAAACTCGAAAGGCCCGGTAAGCAACACCAGGATTCAGCGAATGGCCAATCAAGCTATTTGAAAGCAGTGTTCAGTGCGATGGGCGCATATAAATAGGAATGTCGGTTGGAATACCCATGGGCACGTTCAACGTGCTCAGTTGCGCCAACAGTGCTTCGGAAAAACATAGGTCGCTGGGAAAGCTATCTGGTTGGCGCGATCGCGCCCAGAGATGTCGATTGCCACATTTGTCGGCATCGAACACGTTCAGACCAGCTTTGCGATCAGCAAGGCCCCGACAGACCGGCGCGAATCCATACCTCATAGACGTGCTGACCCCAGTCGACATTTCTGCGATCGTGGGATCGCTCATTGGAGCCCCGAGGACCACAACGTAATGCGTTGTTTTAGCATCCAATGGTTCATAGGGATCGAATGACTTAAAGAACTCAACCGGCTCAAACCGGTGCAAGTCAGGTTCCAATGCCTCAATCTCAGCCTTGGCCGCAGCGGAAGCAACCAGAAGGGCATTGTGAAAGTAAAGATCAGGTATGGGTTCATCTCCGGCGTCGAGCCGAGTTGGACGATGCACCAAAGGATCACCCCTTCCGAGGTGCTTCATAAACGGAACATAATCGCCTTCGTTCCGAATTCGCTCAAGCGAGTGGACACTTACACGATGCACTAGGCCTACCGGCTCGCCCGCCAACCCTGGTGTAAGAGGTACGGTATCCGAGTCATCTACTTCTTCGATCCGTGTGACCCAATCGAAATCCATCACGCCAGCGGCAACCAGTTCATCATAGACAGCGTCCGAGCAGTAGGTGAACATTGGCAATGCCGCTTGAAACGGTGTCAGCCCAACGCCGGGGTGCCGGTTCTCTGTCGCCGCTCCGGTCCAGAAAGCACGCCCGGAGACATCAGTACTTCGACAGATCAAACGCGCCTCGGACGCAGTTTCTGGGATCTTTGCGACATCTCCGCTGGCAAACAGTTTTAACAGGTTAGACCGCTCTTCGACCACCGGATTGAAGGCTTCCTCGAAAACCACAAAAAACCAGTCGCCCGGCAACCGTGCGCCATTGGCCATTTCATCGGCAACATCGATTGGATGGAACTGGAGCCGGTCAGCACCCATGCGCTCCAGCACCCGTGCACTCACTACAAGATTGAAACCGGGACCACAGAAAGTATTGCAGTCCGCAGGACTGATGTCGGTGTAGTCTGGCGTTGAGATATTGACATGATCGGGCAGGATCGTGGGATCAAAAGGATCACAAGTCCGGGCAAGCGGCCAGCCCGTAGGTGATGTCCCTTTGAAGCGAGCGTATGTAGACCGGTCTTTGCACTGGCGAAACTGTCGCCCTTTGAAGTCAAGTGCAGGGCGGCGTCGCGCCGGATCAAACAATAAGAGGTACGCCATTTAATATCACCTTGTATGAACCGACAATTAGGCACTGCGGCCTCATCCTTTTCGAGATGACTATTCCCGATGGGCACAAGTTTGTCGAGAAATGCAAGATTTGCATTTCAATCAATACCTGTGCTGTTGACATTTCTTCAAGCCGCGTCGCTCGGGCATCTACCGGATAGAGTATGTTATCTGACCCTGCAATAATTGCTCACAAAAGTTCACCATCTACATTGCATAATGCTTGCTGGCCCCTCAAAGCCAACATTCGTGCCCTGCGCAGCACAAGTAGGTTTGGGCTCACCAGACACCTTTGCCGCTCGATCCACCAATGTGTGCTGTCGGCAACCGCTACCATCCGCATCATCGTCCGTGAACTGGAAAGGCGCGGGACGAAACGGACGTTTTGGAAAACGCTTTGAATGCGCGCTATTGATTTTATTGCTTGGCGACATTATCCAGACCTTCCGTCTCAACCCCGAGCCCCACGGAAGTCCGATGTAATCGCAGCGCACATAATCAAACCAACACCTTGGCAAATCCTGCCGGGTGTTTTTGTGCGACCAATCGATACATCGTGAGACAGTTATGGAAATCTACAAATACCCGCGTACGCGGCACATCGAAGGTTCGCGCCTTCAGGTGGGCGATATGGCGGATGACAAACCAATCAAAGAGCTTTCAGGCCAGCCCCTGATTGTCGAAGAAAAGCTCGACGGGTCCAACACCGCCGTGTCCTTCGACGTGGATGGCAACCTGCTGCTGCAAAGCCGTGGGCACTATCTGACCGGCGGCGGCCGGGAACGGCACTTTGCCCTGCTCAAGACTTGGGCTGCGGCCCATGCGCATGTCCTGCACCCGGTGCTGGGACATCGTTTCGTCATGTACGGCGAATGGATGTATGCCAAACACACCGTATTCTATGACCGGCTGCCGCACTACTTCATGGAGTTCGATGTGCTGGACCGGAAGACGGACTCATTCCTGAGCACGGCTGCCCGTCGGTCTCTGCTCACCGGGTTACCGATCATGCCGGTGCCAGTCGTCCATACTGGAGAGATCAGGTCAGTTGACCAGTTGGTCAGCCTGACCCGGCCTTCGCCTTACAAGTCGAAAGAATGGCGTGATGCACTGTCGGTGGCAGCGGAACAGTCTGGCAGCCGTCCTGACATGGTTGATCAGCAGACAGAGGACAGCGATCTGGCCGAAGGGCTATATCTGAAGCAGGAAAGCGCAGACCACGTGGCAGATCGGTTCAAGTTCGTCCGCGCTGACTTCTTGCAGGCGATTGAAGCCGCTGACGGGCATTGGCACGACCGTCCGATCCTGCCGAACGGCTTGGCAGATGGTATCGATATCTTCGCGCCCACGCTGGGTGTGGAGGGTGCCTACGATGCCTAAAACAATCAAACGCGCCATCACCCATGAAAACCTGCTGGCCTTGGTCCCCTCCGGTCCAGCCTGGCAGGTGGATTGGACCAAGATCTGGTCCCTATGCCGGAGCTTGCCGTTCTCGACACCTGCCCGCAGGACCTGATCCACCATGCCGAAGGCGATGCCGGGACGCATACACGGATGGTGGTCGAAGCACTGGTCGCTGACCCAGACTGGCAAGGCCTTCCCGACACGGACCGGGCGAACGTATTCTGGGCTGCGGTTCTGCATGATGTCGGCAAGCCCGCTGTCACAAAGCATGAAGACGACGGAAGTATATCGTCCCGTGGTCATTCCCGGATCGGTGCATCCATTGCACGGGAATTGCTGTGGCATGCGGGGTCCCCGTTTGCATGGCGTGAAGCCCTGTGCGGGATCATTGCGCACCACCAGCTTCCATTCTGGTTGATCGAACGTCCTGGTCCCCAACGCATGGCCATCGAGACATCATGGCGGTGCAGACCGGATCATCTGTGCCTCCATGCCAAGGCTGATGCGTTGGGTCGGTTATGCCAAGACCAGCAAACCATCCTAGAGAGTGTTAGCCTCGCTGAACTCACGTTCCAAGAAGCCGGGTGTTGGGACCAGCCGTTCGGTTTTGCCAATGATGAAAGCCGGGTTGCCTTCTTCGAATTGGAGGATCGTGATCCGCATTATGCGGCTCATGAGGCATTCCCATGTACGGTCACAGTCATGTCCGGCCTGCCCGGTACGGGGAAAGACACCTGGATCAGCAAGCATCGCCCGGAACATCCCGTTGTCAGCCTTGATGTGATACGAGACGAACTGAGCGTCTCTGCCACCGACAACCAGGGCCAGGTCATCCAAGCAGCACATGAACGGGCCAGAGAGCATCTGCGGGCGGGGCGTGACTTCGTATGGAACGCGACAAATGTGACGCGGCAAAATCGATCAAGGGTGTTGCGGCTTCTGCGGGACTATGGTGCCCGGATAGAGATTGTTTACCTTGAAATCGACCCGGATCAACTGCGTCGCCAGAACTGGGATCGACCCGATGCCGTACCCGATGCTGTGATTACCCATCTGTCAAAGAAGCTGGAGCCCCCGCAGTTGTGGGAGGCCCATGGGGTTAAACTTGTCTAGTGGTTCAACGGGAATGCGGACATTCGAGCTTAGCGCAGCATTCGGTAGGTAAGGGCTCCGAGCTGCTGTTCTCTGCGGTAGTCATAATTGACCGCTCGCAGCCCAACCCGTTCTTTTACATCCCGGCCTCGCTGATATCTACAAAGAAAAGGTGGAGGACTTGAGCGGTGCGTTGAACAACCCCGCAACGAAGACTGACGCGACATCCATCATTCGCAGTTTGTTGTCCGAGATTCGACTGCTGCCCAATGACGGACGGCTGACCTTAGAACTCGTTGGGGAGTTGGCGGGTCTTTTGGCGCTCGGTACAAAGCAGAACGCCCGCAGCGTTGGCGCTACGGGCGGTTCTGCGACACTGGTTGCGGGAGCAGGATTTGAACCTGCGACCTTCAGGTTATGAGCCTGACGAGGTTTGATCGTTAAGCAAACAGTCCAGTGGACTGTTTGTAGATCGAACGGGCTGCTGGGAGTTGGTTGCGGGGAGAGGATTTGAACCTCTGACCTTCAGGTTATGAGCCTGACGAGCTACCGGACTGCTCCACCCCGCGCCAGGTGTTTTTTCATCGTGTTAGAGAGGATGTGGGCTTTTACTAGGTTTGGCGGTGACCTACTCTCCCGGGGCTTAAGCCCAAGTACCATTGGCGCGGCAGTGCTTAACTTCCGGGTTCGGGATGGGACCGGGTGTTTCACTTGCGCTATGACCACCAAACCGAGGAAAAGCCCACGTCGCGTTTTGCGGAGCAAACGCGACGGGTGGCAGGCAGCGTATTTGCTTGCAAATGCGCGTTGCCACTCGGTTGTTATGTCAATCAACACCGTCGCTGTTTGCGCAGCAAAAGCGACGCGCGGGAGGCAGCGTATTCGTTTACGAATGCGCGTTCCCGCATCTGAGCTGTCCAACTCAAGGTGTGTATGTTTTTGGCTTATTTGTTCGCCTACCGTCTCTCCTTGAGGCGGTGGGTGTCTTTCCATTACTGGATCAAATCAAGCCTATCGGGCGATTAGTACCGGTCAACTGAACGCATTACTGCGCTTACATCTCCGGCCTATTGACGTGGTGGTCTTCCACGGCCCTCAGGGAGACCTTGTTTTGAGGGGGGCTTCCCGCTTAGATGCCTTCAGCGGTTATCCTGTCCGATCATAGCTACCCAGCACTGCCGTTGGCACGACAACTGGTCCACCAGTGGATCGTTCACCCCGGTCCTCTCGTACTAGGGGCAACTCCTCTCAAGTCTCCTACACCCACGGCAGATAGGGACCGAACTGTCTCACGACGTTCTAAACCCAGCTCACGTACCTCTTTAAACGGCGAACAGCCGTACCCTTGGGACCTGCTCCAGCCCCAGGATGAGATGAGCCGACATCGAGGTGCCAAACACTGCCGTCGATATGGACTCTTGGGCAGTATCAGCCTGTTATCCCCGGCGTACCTTTTATCCGTTGAGCGATGGCCCTTCCACTCGGGACCACCGGATCACTATGGCCGTCTTTCGACTCTGCTCGACTTGTCAGTCTTGCAGTCAGGCTGGCTTCTGCCATTGCACTCAACGAGCGATTTCCGACCGCTCTGAGCCAACCTTCGCGCGCCTCCGTTACGCTTTAGGAGGCGACCGCCCCAGTCAAACTACCCGCCACGCAGGGTCCCGGATCCGGATAACGGACCGCGGTTAGACATCAAGAGTGCGAAGGGTGGTATCTCAAGGGTGGCTCCACAGGGACTTGCGTTCCTGCTTCAAAGCCCACCACCTATCCTGCACATCACAATCCTGATGCCAGTGCGAAGCTGTAGTAAAGGTGCACGGGGTCTTTCCGTCTAACCGCGGGAAGCCTGCATCTTGACAGGCAATTCAATTTCGCTGAGTCGATGTTGGAGACAGCGGGGAAGTCGTTACGCCATTCGTGCAGGTCGGAACTTACCCGACAAGGAATTTCGCTACCTTAGGACCGTTATAGTTACGGCCGCCGTTTACCTGGGCTTCAATTCAAGGCTCTCACCTCTCCTTTTAACCTTCAGGCACCGGGCAGGCGTCAGACCCTATACGTCGTCTTGCGACTTCGCAGAGCCCTGTGTTTTTAATAAACAGTCGCCACCCCCTGGTTTGTGCCCCCAGCCCCTAGTTGCCTAGGAACCGGGCCTCCTTCTCGCGAACTTACGGAGGTATTTTGCCGAGTTCCTTCAACATCGTTCTCTCAAGCGCCTTGGTATGCTCTACCAGTCCACCTGTGTCGGTTTAGGGTACGGTCTGATGGAGGGCTATTTCCAGGAACCACTCAGCAGCCCAATCAATCCGATAAGATTGAACTACACCTGTGATCCGTCACATCCTCCTGGCCTAGGAATATTAACCTAGTTCCCATCGCCTACGCCTTTCGGCCTCGGCTTAGGGGCCGGCTTACCCTGCTCAGATTAGCTTTAAGCAGGAACCCTTGGACTTTCGGCGAGAGTGTCTCTCACACTCTTTGTCGCTACTCATGTCATCATTCTCACTAGTGATCTCTCCACCGGATGACTCACGCCCCGGCTTCATCGAAAGAACCTATGTCTGCGCTACCGCCTATTCGGCTACTTGAGCGCGGTTGCCCGCGCCGCATAACCGGCGGCAATATAGACAAGGTTCTATGTCACACTACGCTCTGCTACCGATGCTTACGCATCCCTAGACTTCGGCTCATGGCTTGAGCCCCGTTACATCTTCGCCGCAGGACAACTTATTTAGACCAGTGAGCTGTTACGCTATCTTTAAAGGATGGCTGCTTCTAAGCCAACCTCCTGGTTGTTTTGGTCGTCCCACCTGCTTTCCCACTTAGCCATGAATTGGGGGCCTTAGTCGTAGGTCAGGGTTGTTTCCCTCTCCACTACGGACGTTAGCATCCGCAGTGTGTCTGCCATCTAGTACTCCCGGGTATTCGGAGTTTGGTTAGGATCAGTAAGCCTGTGGGGCCCCATTACCCATCCAGTGCTCTACCCCCCGGGGTATTCGGATGACGCTCTACCTAAATAGATTTCGCAGAGAACCAGCTATCTCCGAGTTTGATTGGCCTTTCACCCCTAGGCACAGCTCATCCCGATCCTTTTCAACGGATGTGGGTTCGGTCCTCCAGTAAGTGTTACCTTACCTTCAACCTGGCCATGCCTAGATCACTCGGTTTCGGGTCTGATCCCACGAACTCATACGCCCTATTAAGACTCGCTTTCGCTACGCCTACACCTAACGGCTTAAGCTTGCTCGTGAGACCAAGTCGATGACCCATTATACAAAAGGTACGCCGTCAGCTCGCAAGGAGCCTCCGACTGATTGTAGGCGTTCGGTTTCAGGTACTGTTTCACTCCCCTCGTCGGGGTGCTTTTCACCTTTCCCTCACGGTACTGGTTCACTATCGGTCAGCAAGGAGTACTTAGCCTTCGAAGGTGGTCCTCCGATCTTCAGACAGAATTTCACGTGTTCCGCCCTACTTAATACGTCCGATCATGCTTCATATACGGGACTATCACCCCCTATGGTCCTGCTTCCCAACAGGTTCTATTCACACTCACGGCTCGGCTGGTCCCCGTTCGCTCGCCGCTACTAGGGGAGTATCAATTGATTTCCTTTCCTCCGGGTACTTAGATGTTTCAGTTCCCCGGGTTTGCTCTTAAAACCCTATGTATTCAGGTCTTAAGTACCTGTTTCAACCCGCGATCCTCAGATGATCTCGCTCCCCACCCCTGATCCGAAGACCAGTGCCGATCCAAAGGATCGGTGTACCTGCATTGCGCAGGCACGGAGTGGCAAAACAATAAATCATCTGACAATCGAAGATTGTCAGGTGGGTTGCCCCATTCAGAAATCCATGGATCAAAGCTTATTCTCAGCTCCCCATGGCTTATCGCAGAGTATCACGTCTTTCATCGCCTCTTGCTGCCAAGGCATTCACCAAACGCCCTTCTCGCGCT
>DS999531.1:1282634-1327634 GCA_000158135.1 Rhodobacteraceae bacterium KLH11 | reverse complement strand
ATATTCCCACGCGTTACTAACCCGTCCGCCGCTCGCCCCGAAAGGCGCGCTCGACTTGCATGTGTTAGGCCTGCCGCCAGCGTTCGTTCTGAGCCAGGATCAAACTCTCAAGTTGAAATGATGTTGCCATCATATCCTTGACGTTCGAACCTCTGCACATCTTTAGTTGTGCTACCGCCTGTTCGGCTACTTGAGCACAGAATAGCTTACGCTACGCTGCAGCTACTCAAGCACGAGCAGACAATACATCCCCAGCCGGCTAGCCGAGGATACAACTAAAAGTCATCTGTTTGTTGTGCTTCTGGTTTCATCAGAAACCGAAAGCCGTACAAACAGTGAAGCTGACACTGGTCATCGGGGCAAAACCCCTACCAGCGCGATATACAGACATTCAATCCGTCGAAAACGAACCAAACCGCCCACATATCTCTTCAGTTATCCATCAATGTCAAAGAACAAAACACCCAGAGCCAAAAACCAGACCGTAACGCCAATCCCTTAGCGCAACCGCCCAAACCCTAACCTCAGATGCCCCCGGTCTCTCCCGAGCGTCACAACCGTCTCTCCGGCCCGTCTCCGCAGTCTCCAGCGTCCCAACAACAACCTCAGCTGCGCCGGTGAAGGGGTATTTACGGATTACTCCCAAAACCCGCAACCCCCAATCGCAAAAAACTTCAAAACATACACAAAAAACTCAAATAATTAAATAATAACAATGAATTAGAAGATGAATTTCCATCACAAATCCACCAAAATACGATACGAAGCAAGGAAATGGATAACCTTTCAGCGGAATCATACCCAATGCTTGGTAGGCGCCCCGGAGGCGAGCGAACGAAAACGCCGCCCAGGTTTCCCGGGGCGGCGTCATTCTTTGATGGATAGGGGGATCAGTTCAGATCAAAACGATCTGCGTTCATCACCTTGTTCCAGGCCGACACGAAGTCGCTGACAAACTTTCCGCCTGCGCTATCCTGACCATAGACCTCGGCCAGAGCCCGCAGCTGCGAGTTTGAGCCAAAGACAAGATCCACACGTGTGCCTGTCCACTTGACGTCACCGCTGGCGCGATCGCGGCCTTCATAGACACCGTCACCCGCCGGCTTCCATTCGGTCCCCATATCCAGCAGGTTCACGAAGAAATCGGTGCTGAGCGTGCCAACCCGGTCGGTGAAGACGCCATGCGATGTGTCACCAACATTTGCGCCCAGTACACGCAAACCGCCCACAAGCGCGGTCATTTCAGGTGCGGACAATGTCAGCAACTGTGCACGATCGACCAGCAGCGCCTCGGCCGGAACCGAATATTCCTTATGCGCGTAGTTGCGGAAACCATCGGCGATGGGCTCCATCACAGCGAAGGACTCGACATCGGTCTGTTCCTGCGTGGCGTCGGTACGGCCCGGAGCAAAAGGCACCTCAACGTCATGGCCTGCGGCTTTGGCTGCCTGTTCGACAGCTGCCGCGCCACCCAGAACAATGACATCCGCCAGCGAAACCTTTTTGCCACCGGACTGCGCATCGTTAAAGGCTTTCTGAACACCTTCCAGCGCATCCAGAGCTTTGGACAGTTTCAGCGGCTCGTTGACTTCCCAGTCTTTCTGCGGAGCCAGACGGAGACGCGCACCATTGGCACCGCCACGCTTGTCCGACCCACGGAAGGTCGAGGCCGAGGCCCAGGCCGTCGAAACCAGATCGGAAACCGACAGGCCACTTGCCAGAATCTTCTGCTTCAGATCCGCTGCATCCGCGTCGTCGATCAAATCGTGATCTACGGCGGGCACGTTGTCCTGCCAGATCAGCTCTTCGGTCGGGGCTTCCGTGCCGAGGTAATTCGAACGCGGACCCATGTCGCGGTGTGTCAGCTTGAACCAGGCGCGGGCAAAGGCATCTGCGAACTCTTCGGGGTTTTCATGGAAACGCTTCGAGATCGGGCCATAGATCGGATCCATGCGCATCGCCATGTCGGCGGTGGTCATCATGGTCTTGACCTTTTTCGACGGATCATGCGCCGCCGGGGCCATGTCTTCTTCTTTCACGCCGACCGGCTCCCAGATCCATGCGCCCGACGGGCTTTTGGTCAGGTTCCAGTCATAACCGAACAGCAGGTCGAAAAAGCCGTTGTCCCATTTGATGGGGTTCGCAGTCCACGCGCCTTCGATGCCGCTGGTGGTGGTATCGTCACCCTTGCCGCTGCCGAAATCGTTGATCCAGCCAAAGCCCATCGCTTCCAGCGGGGCGGCTTCGGGTTCGGGCCCGACAAGATCGGGATCACCGGCACCGTGCGCTTTACCAAAGGTGTGACCACCGGCGACCAGAGCAACGGTTTCCTCGTCATTCATCGCCATCCGGCCGAAAGTGTCACGAATATCGCGACCCGAGGCCAGAATGTCGGGCTGGCCATCAGGACCTTCGGGGTTCACATAGATCAGACCCATCTGAACAGCGGCCAGTGGATCTTCCAGATCGCGCTCACCTGAATACCGGCTGTGCGGGTTTTCAGTCGGCGCCAGCCACTCGGTCTCGGTGCCCCAATAGATATCTTCTTCAGGTGCCCAGATGTCTTCGCGGCCACCAGAGAACCCAAAGGTCTTGCCACCCATGGATTCAATGGCGCAGTTACCCGCCAGAATATACAGGTCAGCCCAGGAAATCTGGTTGCCGTATTTCTGCTTGATCGGCCACAGCAGACGGCGCGCCTTGTCCAGGTTGCCGTTATCCGGCCAGCTGTTCAGCGGTGCAAAACGCTGATTACCGGTCGAGGCACCACCACGGCCATCCGCTGTCCGATAGGTACCGGCCGCGTGCCACGCCATACGGATGAACAGGCCGCCATAATGGCCATAGTCTGCGGGCCACCAGTCCTGCGAATCTGTCATCAGCGCATACAGGTCATCTTTCAGCGCCTTCAGATCGAGCTTTTTGAACTCTTCGGCATAATCAAACGCCTCATCCATCGGGTTCGACGCAGCGCCGTGCTGGTGCAGGATGGAAATATTCAGTTGGTTCGGCCACCAATCGCGGTTGGTCCGGCCACCCGCTGATCCGTGCATTACCGGGCATTTGCCCATGTTAGGGTTGTCGCTTCCGTCCATTTCGGTCTCCATTCCTGGCTATAGTGTAAATGTCGCGCGGTTAACTGTGATCCTGAGAACAAAGCCTGAGATCGCCCTTGTTCTCGTCGGATACAAGGGCATTGCGTATCGATATCTGGCCATGCCCGGGCTGTATCCTGGAAAATTGCATTAACGACTCGTTCTTGTTGTCTGGTCGCAGGTCTAGCAAATCCGATCCATGCAAAAAAATTTTGTTTTTCGATGAAAGTGATAATTTTTAATTATCAGTATATGACATCTCTCAGACCGCTGCGTCACGATTGCGTTTTTGCCATCGGCCTTCAAAGTAGCAAGCACAGGCAGCAGGAGAGTCGGGCCATGCAATTTGACTATGTGATCGTGGGCGGCGGCTCAGCGGGTGCGGTTCTGGCCAACCGTCTGAGCACGGATTCGCGAACCCGTGTCTGCCTGCTGGAGGCAGGTGGTCGCGGTGACAGCCTGCTGGTGCGTATGCCGGCAGCGGTGGTTACCATGCTTCCCGGGCGGCCCAGAATCAACAACTGGGCCTTTGAGACCCTCCCGCAACCCGGCCTGAACGGGCGCAAGGGGTATCAGCCGCGGGGGCGTGCCTTGGGCGGCTCCAGTGCGATCAACGCAATGCTTTATATACGTGGTCAGCGTCAGGACTATGATGGCTGGGCCAGTCTGGGCTGCACAGGATGGGATTGGGACAGTGTGCTGCCCTATTTCCTGCGCTCGGAAAACAATGAGCGCGGCGCGGATGATCTGCATGGAGATACAGGGCCGCTGCAGGTGTCTGACCAGAAAGAAGAGCGCCCGATCACCCGCGCCTTTGTCGATGCAGCCGCTCAGATGCAACATCGCCGGACCGAGGATTTCAACCGGGGTGATAATGAGGGTGCAGGTCTGTATCAGGTCACCCAGTTTCATGATCCCGGGCGCAATGGTGAACGATGCTCGGCCGCGGCGGCCTATCTGTTCCCTGTCATGGAGCGGCCCAATCTGACCGTAATCACAGGTGCACATGTGCAGCGGCTGTCACTGGATGGGAAACGCGCGACCGGAGTGCTGTATCGAAAAGGTGGAAAAGGCCCCGATCTGCAGGTGACCGCCACACAAGAGGTTCTGGTTTGCGCCGGGGCTTTGAAGTCTCCTCAACTGTTGATGTTGTCGGGAATCGGCGATGGTGACACGCTCAGGCAACATGGCATAGATGTGGTGCATCACCTGCCGGGTGTGGGGCAAAACCTGCAGGATCATCTGGATTTCACCATCTCCTACAGGACCAAAGACACCGACAATTTTGGCATCGGCCCGGTCGGCGCGGTGAAGCTGCTGGGCCATCTCTGGCGCTGGCGGAAAGACGGCATCTCGATGGCAGCTACGCCATTTGCAGAAGGGGCGGCGTTTCTGAAAACAACGCCCGATCTGGACCGCCCCGATATCCAGCTGCATTTCGCCATCGCTATGGTCGATGATCACGCGCGCAGACTGCATCTGGGCTATGGTTACAGCTGCCATATCTGCAAGCTGCGACCCGAGAGCCGGGGCACAGTTTCACTAAACAGCACTGACCCCGAAGCACCGCCTGCGATCGACCCCAGATTTCTGTCGGACCCGCGCGATTTGCAGACGATGATCAAAGGCGCCCGGATCACACGCGGGATCATGCAGGCCCCGGCGCTGGCACCCTATCGGTACAAAGAGATGTACGGCACCGAATCCGCGCACAGCGATGCGGATTGGGAACGCCATATCCGGGCGCGGGCCGACACGATCTACCACCCCGTCGGCACCTGCAAGATGGGTCTGGACGATATGGCAGTGGTCAGCCCGGATTTGCGAGTACTTGGGATCGACGGGTTGCGGGTGGTGGACGCCTCCATCATGCCAACCCTGATTTCGGGCAATACCAACGCACCGACAATGATGATCGCCGAGAAAGCTGCCGACATGATCCTGTCGGCCCGTTGACAGAATAATACGTTGAGAGAAGCGGTTGATACTCTACATCTGGAACAAATCATGGAGAGATCGATGCCAGCGCCAAGGAATACGCTAAAACACACTCTTAAAGAAGGGCAGTTGCAACTGGGGTGCTGGCTTGGCATGGCCGACCCCTACGCGGCTGAAATCGCATCCACGGCCAGTTTCGACTGGCTGCTGATCGACGGAGAGCATGCGCCCAACGATCTGCGCTCGATCCTGGCGCAATTGCAGATCGTACAGGCCTCGGACGCGCATGCAGCGGTTCGCCTTCCGGTGGGCGAGACCTGGATGATCAAACAGGTGCTGGATGCCGGTGCGCAGACCATATTGATTCCGATGGTCGAAAGCGGCGAACAGGCACGCGAACTTGTGCGCGCTGTCACCTACCCTCCGCACGGGGTTCGCGGTGTCGGGGCAGCACTGGCGCGCGCCTCAGGCTTTTCAGCCATCCCTGATTATATGCAAACTGCGGATGAGCAGATTTGCCTGATGGCACAGGTGGAAAACCGCGCCGGGCTTGAGGCGCTGGACGATATTCTTGCCGTCGATGGAATTGACTGTGTCTTTATCGGTCCGGCAGATCTGGCCGCCGATCTGGGCCACCCGGGACAGCTGGATCACCCCGAGGTGGACGGCGTCATCATGGATACGCTCAGCCGCATCGTTCAGGCCGGCAAGGTCGCGGGTATTCTGACCCTCGATCCGCAGATGCAAAAACGCTACGCTGAGGCCGGGGTCACATTCATGGCCACAGCAATTGATGTGCTTGTGTTTGCAGATGCGATGCGCCGCAGCTCTGACGAGACCCGCGCATTGCTGGCCTCTTAAGGTCAGTGGCCGCTCACCTTTTTATAAAGCGCCGATTTATAGCCAAGGGGAATGCCCAGAACACCCACAAGCCAACCTGCGGTACGCGCAATCTGGATCAATCGCCGGTCCGGCTGGAAGGGGAACAAGAGTGCAAGCACCAGCAGAGCAAGTATTCTTAGCGGAGCGCTCAAAAACCCAACAAGCGCGCGCGCCGGTTTTTGCTCAAGCTTACGGCGCATATGAGTGTTGGCCTGATCCCGCCCGCGTGCGGCCTGATACCAGAAAGACAGCCGCCCGGGCGGAATCGTCTCGTACACAAAAGCGTCCGGCACCCAACCAACAGGCAGCCCGGCGGCAACCACCTGAGCATAGAATTTGGCATCCGTTCCGCCGGTCATCCGCATGGCCTCATCAAACCAAAGGCCCGTTTCGCTGAACAACCGCGTTTCACCCAGCCAGTTGTTCGTCACAATCGTCACGCCACCTGTATCATTCAGCGTCGCCTTGCGGGCAGCCACCTTTTCCTTGTCAAGGTAGCGGTTGCTGATGTTGCGCAGCATCAGGCGTTGCAGCGCGGTCTCCTGACCCGATGGCCCGGCTGCACGCAACGGCGCCCCCAACAGCACTGCCGAGCTGCCCCGGTACCCGGCAACCAGCCGTTCAAGCCAGTCAGACGCCACCACCTCATCATCATCAACAAAGCACAGCAGATCAGAGCCATCCTGCAACGCCACCTGCGCCGCACGGTTGCGGCCAAAAGGGATACCCGGTTCGGTTTCAAGAACATATTCCAAGCCAGCCCCATTGGGCAGAACATCCCCCGCGGCCCGCACGGTTGCCTCGCTGAAAGCTTCGCTGTCATTTTCAACAACCAGACACCGGACCGCGCAATCAGGCGGCAATTGCATCTCGCCCCAGCTCTGGATCAACGCGGCCAGCATCTCGGGGCGTTGCCGGGTCAGGGTTGCAACGGTGATCTTCAGAAAGGCAGAGCGGTCATTCATCAGACCCCCTTACAACCCGCACCACTTTGTTGACAAGGCGCGGCACTTACTGGCCGTGGTCCTCGGGCGGCGTGACCTGATCGCGCATCAGCGCCTCCAGCCCAAGACGATAGTTTGGGTATAACAGCGATACACCCAATTCATCCTTGATCCGATTGTTCCGAACACGCTTGTTTTCGTTGTAGAAACTGCGCGCCATTGGGGTCAGGTCAGCCTTATCAAACGGGACTGCGGGCGGCAAAGGCAGGCCCTGAAGTTCGGCAGCGTATCCGATCACATCCTGCGGCGGCACCGGTTCGTCATCACAGACGTTATAGATTGCACCCGGGTTGGGCCGTCCCATCGACGCGATCAGAACCTGCGCGATGTCCTCTACATGAACCCGCGAAAACACCTGCCCCGGCTTGATAATCCGCCGCAGACCCGCGCGTCTGAGTTTTGAAAACGGCCCGCGCCCGGGCCCGTAGATACCAGCCAGACGGAAGATATGCAGCGGCAGGTTCGGTACCCCGGCCCATTGGGTTTCAGCGCGCACGCGCCACCGGCCGCGTTCGGCGGTGGGTGCAGTTGGTGTGGTTTCATCAACCCAACCGCCCTGATGGTCACCATAGACAGCAGTGGTTGAAAGATAGCCCACCCATTTGAATTGCCCCGCATGGGCGGCGATCCCGGCCCGCAATTCTGCCAGAACCGGATCCCCGTCTGCTGTTGGCGCGGTTGAGATCAACAGATGCGTGACACCTTCCAGATCAGGCTGCGCGCCCGGCCAGATCCGCGGCTCGGCCCCCGAGGCGCGGATCGCCTCAAGCTGCTTTGGATCACGCGTGGTTCCGATGATCCGCCACTGCGCAGGGTCAAGCAGCCGCGACACTGCGCGCGCTGAATAGCCGTGACCAAAGGAGAACAAACTTTGTATCATGGCCCTTTGATGATCCGCCCGGCGCAGGGATGCAAGCCCCGGATAGACGCACTTGATTCGAATCCTTTCATGCGCATTCATGGATGTATGAGCGCAAAAACACCCGATCTGCACGCCGCCTATTCTCTGAAATCACCAGAGGAGAACAAACGCCTCTATGCCGAATGGGCCGGGGATTATGATGACAGTTTTGCAGCGCTTGAAGATTATCAGCTGCATATCCATACCGCGCGCGCCTTTGTCGGAGCGAAAGGTCAGGGCCCGGTGCTGGATGTCGGCGCGGGTACGGGCTTGTGTGGTGCCATTCTGGCCGGGCTGGGCGTTGGCCCGATTGATGCGGCCGATATCAGTGCCGAGATGCTGCAGCAGGCGATGCGCAAGGATATCTACCGCGACGCGATCGAGGCTGATCTGAATCAGGGTCTGCCTGTTCCGCGCGACAGCTATGCAGGTGTCGTATCATCCGGAACCTTCACCCATGGTCATTTAGGCCCCGAGGTTCTGCCCGCCCTGCTGCGTGTTGCTCGCCCCGGTGCTCAGCTCGCCCTGTCCATCAATGCCCGGCATTTTGAGGCGCTCGGGTTCGCCGCAGCGTTCCAACACCTCGAAAATGACGGTAAGATCAGCAACCTCGCGCTGCCGCAGGTCCAGATCTATGGCGAGTTGGCGGTTGGCCCGAACAAAGATGATATCGCCCTGATCGCCTTGTTCGAAAACGGCCGAAACAGACTCTGATCAGGGTGTTCAGGGCTGCATGATCTTCCGGGAATAACCAGATGCACATCTGCTTTCCATGCTCACATGCCTGCTTTGCCGCTTCCGTGGGGGCCTGCAGCTGTCACCGCAGGCCGAAGAAGCACCGATGCTGTAGCGTTCGCCGGTTGGAGACGCACAGGGATTGAGGCTGACGACCAGAGGCGACAAGGGAGGCTCCCGCCCATCGTCAATGCCCCTGCGGGCATCTCCTCTGGTTGGGCGTGGCAGCGCTGTCGCGCTGCGGGCGGTACTGTGATGATTTGATGACTGCATGCCCGTGGGGGTTGCACCTTTCGCCGCATTCGGGAAAGTTGGGCCATGGAATACTCTGCCTTCCCAAGCTGGCCCGATACCGCCCCCCGTCTCATTGCTGTTGCTGCAGGCCGCGAGGCCGCAGATATGGTGATCCGTGGCGGGATTTGGGTGAATGTACACAGCCGCGAGACCTTGCCAGATCATGACATCGCCATCGCCGCAGGGCGTGTGGCTTTTGTTGGGCCCGATGCCACGCATTGCCTCGGCCCTGAAACGCAAATCGTAGAGGCGCAGGGGCGTTATATGATCCCCGGCCTGTGTGATGCGCATATGCATATCGAGTCGGGCATGCTGACCCCGGCCGAGTTTGCACGCGCTGTGATCCCGCACGGAACGACCTCGATGTTCACTGACCCGCATGAGATCGCGAATGTGCTGGGGCTGGAGGGCGTGCGGCTCATGCATGATGAAGCGCTGATGCAGCCGGTGAACATCTTCACCCAGATGCCATCCTGTGCGCCCTCGGCACCGGGGCTTGAGACCACGGGCTATGAGATCACCGCCGAAGATGTGGCCGAAGCGATGTCATGGCCCGGCATTATCGGCCTGGGTGAGATGATGAATTTTCCCGGCGTCATCAATGGCGATCCGAAGATGCTGGCAGAAATCGCGGCCACCCAGCGGGCGGGTAAAACAGTGGGTGGGCACTATGCTTCGCCTGATTTAGGGTCTGATTTTGCGGCTTACGTGGCTGGCGGCCCCGCTGATGACCATGAGGGAACATGCGAGGCAGACGCCATCGCGCGCGTCCGGCAGGGCATGCGATCGATGATGCGGCTGGGCTCTGCCTGGTATGATGTTGAAAGCCAGATCACTGCCGTGACCGAAAAGGGGCTGGACCCGCGGAATTTCGTCCTGTGCACGGATGACTGCCATTCCGGCACGCTGGTCAATGACGGCCATATGAACCGCGTGGTCCGCCATGCGATTGCCTGCAGTTGCCCGCCCCTGATCGCGTTGCAAATGGCAACGCTGAACACGGCAACCCATTTCGGGCTGGAACGCGAGATTGGATCGATCACCCCCGGACGGCGCGCGGATGTCATCCTGAGCTCGGATTTGACAGAGCTGCCCATTGAAACTGTCATCGCCCGAGGGCAGATCGTGGCTGAAAATGGCAGTATTAGTGTCGATTGTCCGCATCTCGACTGGCCCGCAAAGGCACGGAATACCGTTCATCTGGGGCACAGGCTGACCGCGACCGATTTCGAGATCGCCGCCCCGGACGGGGCGAACCGCGTCAGGGCCAATGTGATCGGGGTGGTTGAAAATCAGGCCCCGACACAGGCATTGAAAACCGAACTTCCGATTATTGAAGGTTTGGTCGAAGGCGAAGGCGATGTTTGTCAGATCGCTCTGGTCGAACGGCATCGCGCCACAGGTGGGGTAACCAATGCCTTTGTGTCAGGCTTCGGGTATCGGGGCAGGATGGCTATGGCATCGACTGTCGCACATGACAGCCACCACATGATCGTGGTCGGAACCGACCGCGAACAGATGGCGCTGGCAGCAAACCGGCTGGCCGATGTGGGCGGTGGTATCACGATCTTTCGCGATAGCGAAGAACTGGCACTGATAGAGCTGCCGATTGCAGGCCTGATGTCCGATAGCCCGGCAACAGAGGTGGCCGCCAAAGCCCAGCGAATGGTCGAGGCGATGCAAGCCTGCGGCTGCCAGTTAAACAATGCGTATATGCAGCACTCGCTTCTGGCTCTCGTTGTCATCCCGGAATTGCGGATCTCAGACCTCGGGCTGGTGGATGTGCGCACATTTGAAAAGATCGATCTTCTGGAACCTCTTGCATGACCATCATAAACACACCAAACGCCATCCTGGCCGAGCAGTTTACCGAACCGAAAGCCGCTGTCGCGCGCCTTGAGCACCTGTATGAACAGGCCACAACCTTTCTGTGCGATCACTTCGCCAAAGCGATGCGGGAGGGCGCGCCATCTGAACGATTCAGAGCCTATTACCCGGAAATTCGCATCAGAACCTCTTCTTACGCGCAGGTCGACAGCCGCCTGAGCTTTGGCCACGTGTCCCAACCCGGCATCCATGCCATCACTGTAACCCGGCCCGATCTGTTCCGATCCTACCTGATTCAGCAGATCGCGCTATTGATCAAGAACCATGGTCAACCGGTCACGATCGGAGCATCCGATACCCCGATTCCATTGCATTTTGCCGTTGCCAGTAACTCTGAGCTGACCACGCTGCAGCAGGGGCCTGCCGGGTTCACCCTGCGCGATGTATTTGACGTTCCGGACCTCAGCACCACCAACGATGACATCGTCAATGGGGTCCACGAACCCGATGACGATGTGGGCCCTCTGGCGTTGTTCACAGCGCAGCGCGTCGACTATTCGCTGGCGCGGTTGTCGCATTATACCGCAACCGACCCCAGCCATTTCCAGAACCACGTGTTGTTCACCAACTACCAGTTCTACGTCTCCGAGTTCGAAAGCTATGCGCGCGCTCAACTGGCCGATCCCGACAGCGGCTATACCAGCTTTGTCTCAACCGGCGATGTCGAGATCACTGATGCGGAAACGGCCATCAAGCAGCCTTTGAAACTGCCACAGATGCCAACCTATCACCTGAAACGAGCGGACGGTTCCGGGATCACGCTGGTCAATATCGGCGTCGGGCCGTCGAATGCAAAAACCGCCACCGATCATATCGCGGTGCTGCGTCCGCATGCGTGGTTGATGGTCGGGCACTGTGCCGGGCTGCGCAATACGCAGGCCCTTGGCGATTTCGTACTGGCCCATGCCTATCTGCGGGAAGACAAGGTGCTGGATGATGATCTGCCCGTCTGGGTCCCGATCCCGCCTCTGGCCGAGATTCAGGTCGCGTTGGAACAAGCGGTGGCCGAAGTGACCGAACTGGAAGGGTACGAGCTGAAGCGGATCATGCGCACGGGCACCGTGGCCTCGGTCGACAATCGCAACTGGGAGCTGCGCGATCAATCCGGGCCGGTGCAGCGGCTCAGCCAATCCCGCGCGGTGGCACTGGATATGGAAAGCGCAACCATTGCTGCAAACGGCTATCGGTTCCGGGTCCCTTACGGCACCTTGCTTTGCGTCTCGGACAAGCCGCTGCATGGTGAATTAAAGCTTCCCGGCATGGCTTCGGCGTTCTATACCACCCAGGTCAGCCGCCATCTGGCCATCGGAATCCGCGCGATGGAGCATTTGCGCGGCATGCCGTTGGAGCGTTTGCACAGCCGGAAATTGCGCTCGTTCGACGAAACGGCCTTTCTCTGAAGCAAAAAAGCAACGATTTCCCCCTATTTTTAGGGTTTTCGGCGCTACTATTCGTTGTGTTCGACCACAATATCCCGTTACAGTTACGCGGTGAGGCCCTATTTATCGGGCACGTTAAGGAGACCAAGAAATGGCAAAGCCTATGACAAAGACTCAGCTGGTGGCTGCTCTCGCTGAGGAAATGGGAACTGACAAGAAATCCGCCAACGCCGCGCTGGAGGCCATGACCGGCCTGATCACCCGGGAAGTTTCGGCCGGTGGCGCCGTCACCCTGCCCGGTGTTGGCAAAATCTATTGCCGTGAACGCCCCGAGCGTATGGTGCGCAACCCCGCCACTGGCGAGCAGTTCAAGAAAGAAGCTGACAAGGTGGTCAAGATGACCATCGCCAAGGCGCTGAAAGACAGCGTGAACGGCTGATCCAGACAGGCTGATCACAAGTTCGAAGGGGTCGCCAGCGGACGGCCCCTTTTCCTTGCGGTTGTCACAAAAACCGGTGACAGTCCCCCCGATTTCAACAGGAGGCCGAAATGGATCTGCGTGCCATCGCGATGGGGCTTGTCTTTGCCCTGATCTGGTCCTCGGCCTTCAGCTCGGCCCGGATCATCGTTGCCGATGCCTCGCCCCTGTTTTCGCTGGCGCTGCGGTTTCTGATCTCGGGGCTGTTGGGCGTGACAATCGCGCGGGTTATGGGGCAAAGCTGGCATCTGACACGGGCGCAATGGCGCGCGACGATCCTGTTCGGGATTTGCCAGAATGCCCTGTATCTGGGTCTGAATTTCTACGCCATGCAAACCATTGAGGCCTCGGTTGCGGCGATCATCGCTTCGACCATGCCGTTGCTGGTGGCGCTGGCCGGGTGGCTGCTGCTGAATGAGCAGCTGCGGTCCCTCGGCATCCTTGGTCTGCTGGCAGGCTTTGCTGGTGTGGCCCTGATCATGAGCAGCCGGATCAGCGCTGGCGTCGATCTGTTCGGGGTCCTCCTGTGCGGGATCGGAGCGCTGGCGTTGACCTTTGCGACCCTGGCGGTACGCGGCGCAACCTCGGGCGGGAATTTCATGATGGTCGTGGGGCTACAGATGCTGGTCGGCTCGGCGGCGCTGTTTCTGGCCGCCCCGGTGTTTGAAACAATCCATATCCATCCAACGCTGCCGTTCGTTCTGGCCTTCACCTATACAACCCTGTTCCCCGGCCTTTTGGCTACGCTGATCTGGTTTCTGCTGCTGGATCGTATCGGGCCGATCAGGGCCGCGACCTTTCACTTTCTGAACCCTGTCTTTGGCGTAGCCATCGCAGCCATCCTGCTGGGTGAAAAACTGGGTCCGCTGGATGTGGCCGGTGTTTTGATCACCACGCTTGGCATTCTGGCCGTACAGCTCTCGCGTCAGCCGGCCGTAAAACCGGCTTGAACCAATGCACGTCTGCGCGAGCAGCTGCAACAAGCCTTTGCTTTTGCCCGCCGAACCCCATCTACTGGGCGAAAGCAAAAAGAATCGGAGGCGCCATGACCCGCTATTCCAAAACACCCGAGGCCGTTGCTGCCCTGTCACCCGAAGAATTCCACGTCACGCAGCGCAGCGGAACAGAGCGCCCGGGAACCGGAAAACATCTGAACAACAAGGAACCCGGTATCTATGTGGATATCGTATCGGGTGAACCGTTGTTTGCCTCGACCCATAAATACGAATCCGGCTGTGGCTGGCCCAGCTTCACCAAACCGATTGTGCATGAACATGTCGAAGAGTTCCGGGATACGACCCACGGGATGGTCCGGACCGAGGTACGCTCGAAACATGGTGACAGCCATCTGGGCCACGTGTTTCCTGACGGCCCGCGCGAACATGGCGGGCTGCGCTACTGCATCAACTCAGCCGCCCTGCGGTTCATCCATCGCGACGAGATGGAGGCCGAGGGCTATGGCGAATACCTGACCCAAGTGGAGGATATCTGATGACCGAACAACGCGCCGTTCTGGCCGGAGGCTGCTTTTGGGGCATGCAGGACCTGATCCGCAAACTGCCGGGCGTCTCACGCACCCGCGTTGGATATACCGGCGGTGACGTGCCCAACGCCACCTATCGCAACCACGGCATCCATGCCGAAGGGATCGAGATTTTCTTTGACCCCGCGCAGATCACCTACCGTGACCTGCTGGAGTTCTTCTTTCAGATACACGATCCCACCACGCCGAACCGTCAGGGCAATGACCGCGGGATGAGCTATCGGTCAGCCATCTACTACGCTGATGAGGCTCAGAAACAGGTGGCTGAGGATACCATTGCCGATGTGAATGCAAGCGGCATCTGGCCCGGCAAGGTCGTGACCGAGGTGGAACCGGTTGGCGATTTCTGGGATGCCGAACCCGAACATCAGGACTATCTGCAGCGCATCCCGAACGGCTATACCTGCCATTTCCCGCGCGCAAACTGGGTGCTGCCCAAGCGATCCAGCGCAGCGGAATGAACAAAGCGGTAGCCCCCCCGGGACGGGGCTACCCGATCGCCACCCGAGGTCTGCCACTGGCCTCAACAGTGATCAGCGCTTCGACAAAGACCTCCTGCGCCTCGACCCGGGCCATGCGAATGTCGCGATCAACGGTCACCCGAATATCTTCGGCACCCGCATCGCGCACGGCCGCTTCTGCTTCACCCTTCAACGCAGCTTCCAATACGCTCAGCGCAGTTTCTGACTCCGAGAAATCCTGAGGGCCGTCACCCAGGTGCACCCGGTATCGCCCCTCTGACGGAGAGGTCACGGTACCGGACCGGCGCAACGTCAGCCGCCCCACAACCGCGCCGATCGCGTTGGCGACACCGGCATGTTCCGGCAGGATCATATTGCAATGCAACCGGTCCCCGACCGCCGGATAGTAGCTGGGTGCCGAGGCACCAAGACCAACGACATCCACGTTCAACGCCGCATCCAATGCCACCAGACCGCGATGTCTGTTCAATCCCCGCTGGGTCAGAATATGCCGCGCAAGCTCGGGCGCGGGCAATCCGAACTGACCTGTTTCTTCCGCAAAAGCAGTCTCTAATAAGGTTAAAGAGGTCTGTTCGGTCAGCTGATCGACAATCATCTGCGCCAGCGCTTCGGCGGATTTCGCCAGTTGCTCGCCCGAGCCAATCCGTTTGCGTGCAAACAACTCCAGCGCTTTGTGCGCCGCAGGTCCATCCCAATCGTTCAGCCGCCCCAGCACATGGCTGGCATCGGATGGCGTCACGCCGCAGACCTGCACAACCCCGCGATCCACCAAACGGCTCAGCGCGCCATGCTCCATCCGGGTTTGCAACAGCGCGCTCAGCGGCAACACCTGATCGCCAAGCCTGTCCAGCAAGGCAGCTTCGCGCGGGCCGACACCATCGGCAGGTACACCCGGCACCCGCCGGGCGAACCGGGTGTCATGTTCTCCAACCGTGGTGGCCCGCAGCTGCTCATCCAGCGCGGCGTGAACAACCTCCGGCGCCTCGGCAGCAATTAATGATACCGGCAACACCCGACGCGGGCCAAGGAAGATACCCCCGCGCAAGCCTTCGGTCATGACGTGGACCTGACTGTCACCGCCCAGCCCATGCGTGCGCATCGCGACGGCTTCGACCATCGTGCGGAAACCACCCACCTGCGCGCCCGCGGGATCGATTGCGGGTTTTCCGTTCCGGATCAGGGCAACATCGGTGGTTGTCCCACCAATATCCGTGACCAGCGCATCGTCGACCTCTGTCAGCCATCGCGCCCCCACGATAGAGGCCGCCGGACCGCTGAGGATTGTCTCAATCGGGCGTTCGCGCGCCTGTTCCGCGCTCATCAGCGCGCCATCTCCACGCACGACCATCATCGGCGCGGTAATGCCCTGAACGCGCAGCTGATCCTGTGCCCGTCCGATCAGCCGGTCGATCATGCCGATTAGTCGAGCATTCAACACCGCTGTGACAGCCCGTTTTGGCCCGTTCAACTTGGCCGACAAATGATGAGAGCAGGTGACCGGAATCCCCGTCTTCTCAGTTATCACACGCGCCACTTCAAGCTCATGCGCCGGGTTGCGTGTGGCGAATTGCGCGGCAACAGCATAGCCGGATATCCCGGTACTAGAGTCTAAAAAGGCTTCAAGTGCCGCCAGATCCAGCGGCTGTTTTTCTCCACCCGCGTGATTGTGCCCGCCTGCAAGCACCAACGCGGGGTCGCCTTTCAACGCCTCTTTCAACCCATGCTTTTCCAGATCACTGTCGCGGAACCCGACATAGATCAACGCAACACGCCCGCCCTGCCCTTCAACCAGCGCATTGGTCGCAAGCGTCGTCGATAATGAGGCCAGTCCGATCTGGTCCGGCGATACCCGGGCATCCTGCAGCACCGCCGAGATCGCGCGCCCTACCCCAATCGCCAGATCGGCCCGGGTCGTCAGTGACTTGGCCCAGGCAATTACCTCACGCTCGTCCCGGATCAGCACTGCATCCGTATAGGTTCCGCCCGTGTCCACCCCCAAAGCCAGCGCCATCGGGTCCTCCATCAATTCACCGAATCGGGTGTAGCGTTTTCACAGGGCGCGTCCAGCCCGTTTACGACAAGCGCCCGACCGCCCAGCGCGCAGCATCGGCGACGGTAGGATCGGAATCCTCCGTCAGGGTTCGGGCAACGGGCAGCAAAGAGGGCGCCGCAGAATTCCCAATTGCGTAAAGCACATTCCTGACAAACCGATCCCGACCGATCCGCTTGATCGGCGAACCAGAGAACATGGCCCGAAACGCCGTATCATCCAGCATGGCCAGATCGGCAAGCGCAGGGGCTTTCAATTCCTCCCGCGCCGCGTATCGCAGATCACTGGCGGCAACAGCAAACTTGTTCCAGGGACAGGCCGCCAGACAATCATCACAACCATAGATACGATTACCCAGAAGCGCGCGCAGCTCTTCATCCACCGGCCCCTTATGCTCGATGGTCAGATACGAGATACAGCGCCGTGCATCCAGCTGATACGGCGCGGGGAAGGCATCGGTCGGGCAGGCCGTCAGACAGGCGCGGCACGATCCGCAATGATCCACCTCGGCCTCATCAACAGGCAGCTCATATGTGGTGAAAACAGAGCCTATAAAGGCCCAATTACCCCAATCCTGACTGACCAGATTGGTATGTTTACCCTGCCATCCCAACCCTGCGGCCTGACCCAAGGCCTTTTCGGGCACCGGCGCGGTGTCAACAAACACTTTCACCTCGCCACCCGCCTCGGCAATCAACCAACGCGCCAGACGTTTGAGGCGCTTTTTGACCAAATCATGATAGTCCTTGTTCTGCGCATAGACCGAAATTGCCCCCAATTCAGAATGTCCCAGAATCTCGGTCGGGTCATGCCCGGGCGTATAGCTTTCAGCCAGCATAATCACCGAGCGCGCCTCGGGCCACAGCACCGACGGATCACCCCGCCAATGTGTCCGTTCAGCCATCCACCCCATCTGCCCGTGATAGCCGGCCTTTAGAAACACTTCCAACCGCTCGGGCACCAACGGCACATCCCACGGACGACACACCCGGCACGATACAAACCCCTCAGCCAGCGCCTGCTCCACCAACCGTTCTTTAAGCTCTGATCCGTTCTTCATCTGGCCCTAAATATCCTCGGGGGTCTGGGGGCAGACGGCCCCCAGCTCTGCCCTGAATATCAGAAATCCAGATCAGCGTAATGCGCGGGCGGCCGGAACCCCGGAACCTGATCCGCCAGAATCGACCGAAACGCCGGGCGAGACTTGATCTTGGCGTACCAGTCCTTCACGGCTGAACTGCGATTCCAATCCACATCCGAGATATAATCCAGCGCAGACAAATGCGCCGCGGCGGCGAAATCGGCCAGCGTCATCTGATCCCCGGCCAGCCAACGGCGATGGTCCAGCAACCACGCCATATAGTCCAGATGATACTTGATCGCCCGCGCAC
Organism: Rhodobacteraceae bacterium KLH11; assembly: GCA_000158135.1. Classification (GTDB taxonomy): domain Bacteria; phylum Pseudomonadota; class Alphaproteobacteria; order Rhodobacterales; family Rhodobacteraceae; genus Ruegeria. The sequence continues at coordinate 1,309,575 of DS999531.1, read as the reverse complement.
CTTCCTTGACATTCTTGCTGTCCGGATAGCCCTGCCCGGTGACCTTTTTGTTCACCCGTTCATACAGCAGTTTCGAGGTCACCTCGTGATGGAACTTGTCATCGAACCATCCCACCAGACGCCGCACTTCATATCGTGCTTCCGGCTTTTTGGGCATCAGGGGCGGTTCGGGCCGGGTTTCTTCGATATATTCGCAGATCGCAGCACTTTCGGCCATGATCTGACCGTCCAGCCGCAGCACCGGAACCTTGCCTGCCGGGTTGCGGCGCAGAAAATCCGGGTCCTGTTCCCAATATCGCTCTTCGACCAGTTCAACCTCAATCTTCTTTTCTGCCAGCGACAGACGCACCTTGCGGCAATAGGGTGAGAGGGGAACGTGAAACAGACGCGCCATGGGCTTCCAATCGAACCAGAGATTACCTTTTCAGCTTTAGCCTTGGACGGGCTTGGGATTCAATCCTCGAAACAATCATCGCGCCCATCTGCGCGGATGGTGGCCGCCCCGTCAAGGATCGATGCGGCTCGTCTGCGGGTTCGGGCCGAGGGATCAGTAACCGACCGGTTGCGCGGGGATGGCAGAATTGCTGCAAGGCGTGCGGCCTGTACCGGCGACATCTTGGCCGCGCTCACCCCGTAATATTTCTGCGCCGCAGCCTCAACCCCGAACATACCCCGCCCGGTTTCAGCCACGTTCAGATAAACCTCAAGGATGCGCTGTTTGCTCCAGACCATCTCGACCACCGGCGTGATCGAGGTTTCAAGCGCCTTGCGCACCCAGCTGCGCCCTTGCCAGAGGAAGACATTCTTGACCACCTGCTGCGTTATGGTCGAAGCCCCGCGGCTGCCCCCATCTTCCAACGCGTCCCGAATGGCTTCGACGTCAAACCCCCAATGCAGGCAGAAATTGGCATCCTCGGCCGCGACAGCCGACCGGGCCATAACCGGTGCAATCTGCTCCATCGGAACCCATTCGCGATCAACCCGTCCCAACCGCCGCCATTCCGACCAGATCGTATGCGTCACCGGCGGATTCACGACCGAGTAGAGCAGGATCAGCGCCAGAAACAGCGCAATACCCCCCAGAACAAAACGCAGAGCCCACCGCCGGATCTGCGCGATGAGCCCCAAGGATTTCTTTGATCTGGACGCCTTGTTTTTCTTACCGCGAGGTTTGCGCGCTGCTTTCTTTGCCATGCCTTGCTATACGCCGCGCGGGGCGTATTTGAAACGGATTATTTCGCCACCAGGCGCCCGTCACGCGGGCGAATAACCGGACGCGCTGTTCGGATCAGCGCACCCCCCCGCGTCTTCAGTTCCGGGAACAGCGCATAAACCTCTGCCTGAGTCTGGCGTTCAGATTGTGACAGGGCGTGACCGGGATAATAGCTTTCGCTTTTGGCACCGTTTGCAAATACGATCTCATGCCGCTGGAACAGCAGGTGGATATATTCCACCTCGCCGCCTTCGACGCGTGTCACGTTTGTTCCGTTCACAAGGCAATGCGCGGCAATCAGAACCTCATTATGGCCGTACAGGTAAGGCGCGCGCCAATCGTCGATCAGCATCCGGTGTTGCGGGGAAACAAGCAGCGGCTGTGTCAGGCCGAATATCCCGGCCTCAAAGCGGATCGGGGCAAATTTCCCAATCGCGTCCACCGTTTTGCGCCCGACCCAAAGCAAAGGTTTCGCGCCGCTGTCGGCGGTTGCCACCAGATCGCCAGGCTTGAGATCCTCGATCAGCCGCGGGCCATCAGGCGTACTGATCAACGTGCCCGGGGTAAAACAGGGCGGCCCGAGGTCCCCGTTGTCGATATCAACCGAGCCGAACGACCCCCCGGTGTCACTGAAATCCGTCACGGACGAAGAGACAAACGTCCCCTGCTGCAGAACTGATCCATCGGTCGGGGTAAACACCTCGCGCCCGTCCGCAAGATAAAAGGTGACGCCGGTATAGGTAACTTGCGAGCCATCCGGCAGCTCGATCGTCACCATATCGTTAAAGAAAGACGAGGTGATATCCGATCCGTCCACCGAGTCGCCATTCAGGCGGTTGATCAGGTCGTCGTCATTCTGGTCGACGATATCGAAACTCTCAACCGTAAGCGTTGTACCGGGAACAGTGCCATTCGCCCCGGGATTGGCCGGGTCGAGCACAAAAAACTGGTCTGTATGGGTTGTGGGCACACCAAACTCCGCTTCACTCACGCCGCTGGGCTGGCATATTGCCCGTAATTCCCAAACAAACTGTGACCAAAGCTAGGCATTTTCGGCCAAACCACACAAGAGCACAGGTTAGCATATATGCATAAAAGAAAACCCCGCGTGTTGAAAACAGCACGCAGGGTTGCCGATATCTGCTGATTCAGAGCCTATTCAGCAGGAACAGCCGCCGCTTCGGTGGTCAGGGGATGGCTAAGCTTGTTCAGCATTTCTTTCGGGCACACCTGAAGGAAATGGCGCTTTTCAACATCCCAATGCTGCAGGATATCCAGCGCCTTGCGGCTGCCGGTTTCCGCGACATGCCGTTCGATCAGTGATTTCAACTGATCCATCCAGTGATCTACAGCCACCGGACAAGTCACCAGCGTTTCCATGTTCATCAACAGCTCGGCCTTGCCTTCAGGATCGTAGAGATAGGCCATGCCGCCAGTCATTCCGGCCCCGAAATTCGCACCAATATCGCCGAGGATCACGGCCACGCCACCGGTCATGTATTCGCACCCGTTCGAGCCGCATCCTTCAACAACCACACTGGCGCCCGAGTTTCGCACCGCAAACCTCTCACCGGCGCGGCCAGCCGCAAACAGATGGCCGTCAGTTGCACCGTACAGAACCGTATTACCGATGATGGTATTGTCATCCGCCTGCAGCGGGCTGACCTGCGGCGGGCGCACAACGATGGTGCCGCCCGACAGGCCCTTGCCGACATAATCATTGGCATCCCCCGACACTTCCAGTTTCAGCCCCGGCGCGGCAAAAGCCCCAAGCGACTGACCCGCCGAGCCTTGCAGCTTCACGTGCAGGTGGTCCGACTGGAACGTGTTCCGCATCCCAAAATTCTGCACGATATGGCTGGAAACCCGTGTGCCCACGGTCCGATGCGTGTTCTGGATCGCGTAAGACAGCTGCATCTTCTCGCCATCCTTGAGGAACCGCGCGGCATCCCGCACGATCTCGGCATCCAGCGTATCCGGAACCGCGTTTCGATCACGACGCCGGTCATAGACGATATCATGCGCCCCATCGACAGTGATCAGCAGCGGGTTAAGGTCCAGATCGTCCAGATGCGCCGAGCCCCGGCTGACCTGCGCCAGCAGATCGGCACGACCGATGATCTCATCAATCGAGCGCGCACCAAGACTGGCCAGCAGCTCACGTACTTCCTGCGCATAGAAGGTGATCAGGTTGACGACCTTATCCGCGTTGCCAGTGAATTTCGCCCGCAGGTCTTCATCTTGCGTACACACGCCAACCGGACATGTGTTCGACTGGCACTGGCGCACCATGATACAGCCCATCGCAATCAGCGCGGCGGTGCCGATGCCGTATTCCTCGGCCCCCATCATTGCGGCCATCACGATATCGCGCCCGGTGCGCAAACCGCCATCGGTCCGCAGGGTCACCCGGTCGCGCAGGTTATTCATCGCCAGAACCTGATGCGCCTCGGTCAGGCCCATCTCCCACGGCAGACCGGCATATTTGATGCTGGTCGCGGGCGAGGCACCCGTACCGCCATTGTGACCCGAAATAAGGATAATATCCGCTTTTGCCTTGGCCACACCGGCGGCAATCGTGCCAACGCCCGAAGACGCCACCAGCTTCACCGTCACCTTGCAACGCGGGTTGATCTGTTTCAGATCATAGATCAGCTGCGCCAGATCCTCGATCGAGTAGATATCGTGGTGCGGCGGCGGCGAAATCAGCGTCACGCCTTTGGTCGAGTGGCGCAGGCGCGCAATCAGGTCGGTGACCTTCATGCCAGGCAGCTGACCACCCTCACCCGGTTTCGCACCCTGAGCGACCTTGATCTCCAGCTCTTCACACTGGTTCAGATACTCGGCGGTCACCCCGAACCGGCCCGAGGCCACCTGTTTGATCTTGGCCGAGGGGTTATCACCATTGGGTTCGGGCACGAAATGCGCCGGGTCTTCGCCACCCTCACCACTATCGGATTTCGCGCCGATCCGGTTCATCGCCACGTTCAGCGTTTTGTGCGCCTCAGGGCTCAGCGCGCCCAGCGACATGCCTGGCGTGACAAAGCGTTTGCGGATCGAGGTGATCGATTCAACCTCTTCAATCGGCACCGGCTTGCCCAGCGGCTTGAAATCCATCAGATCGCGCAGGTGGATCGGCGGGTTGGATTGCATCTTGGCTGAATACTGCTTCCACAGCTCATATGAGGCTCTGTTACAGGCCATTTGCATCATATGCATCGAGGTCGCTTCCCACGCGTGGGTCTCGCCCGATTTGCGCGCTTTGTAGAAGCCACCGATGGGCAGCACGTCCAGACCGCTGTCCCAGCCTTTGGCGTGTATCTCTTCCAGCTTGGTCTGAATGCCGGTGATCCCGATGCCGGAAATCCGGCTGGTCATACCGGGGAAATATTCGGCCACCATAGCGCGGCTGAGGCCCACCGCCTCAAAATTCAGACCACCGCGATAGGATGAGATCACCGAGATACCCATCTTGGCCATGATCTTCAGCAACCCCTGATCAATCGCCTCACGATAACGCGCGACATTTTCGGTCAGGGTCCCATCAAGCAGACCGCGATCAATGCGGTCAGCCAGCGAATCCTCAGCCAGATAGGCGTTCACAACAGTCGCACCACACCCGATCAGAACGGCAAAGTAATGCGGGTCCACACATTCTGCCGACCGCACATTCAAGGAACAGAAAGTACGCAGCCCCTGACGGGTCAGGTGTGAATGCACCGCACTGGTGGCCAGAATCATCGGCATCGCCACACGACCCTCGTCCGAGCCCATGTCCGACAGCACCAGATGCCCGGCACCAGACCGAACGGCCTCTTCCGCTTCGGCTCTGATACGGGCCAAAGCGGTGCCCAGCGCCCCCTGACCGGATTCAAAACTACAATCGATTTCGACCAGAGGCGCATCGAAGCTTTCAACCAGCTTGTCCCATTGCGCATTGCCAACAAAGGGGCTTTCCAGCACCACAATCTCGGTCTGGCTGCTGTCTTCGTCCAGCACGTTCTTGAGGTTCCCGAACCGCGTTTTCAACGACATCACGCGGTATTCACGCAAGCTGTCGATCGGCGGATTGGTGACCTGGCTGAAGTTCTGACGGAAGAAATGGCTGAGCGGCCGGTATTGCTTGGACAGAACCGCCGAAGGCGTATCGTCGCCCATCGACGCGAGTGATTCTTTGCCATCTTCGGCCATCGGGGCCAGAATCTGTTCCAGTTCTTCGATCGAATACCCTGCTGCGATCTGGCGTTTGCGCAGGTCCTCACCCGCGAAAATCGCGGTCTCGGTCACACCGGCAAGCGTTCCGTCCAGATCGTGAATCTTGCTGACCCAATCCCCGAAGGGCAGAGCCCGCGCCAGTTTGTCCTTGATCTGCTTGTCGCGGAACAGTTTGCCCTTTTTCATGTCGACAGCCAGCATCTGACCCGGGCCCAGCGCACCCTTCTCGGTCACGGAGGCCTCATCAATTGGCACCATCCCGGCCTCGGAACCCGCGATAACCAAGCCGTCGCCTGTTACCACATACCGCATCGGGCGCAGACCATTCCGGTCAAGACCGGCGCACACCCAGCGACCATCTGTCATCGCCAGCGCTGCGGGGCCATCCCATGGCTCCATCACCGAGTTGCAATAGGAATACATATCGCGCCAGGCCTGCGGCAGTTCCACCGCCTGCTTGGACCAGCTTTCCGGCACCAGCATGGTTTTCGCCATAGGCGCCGAGCGGCCCGCACGCACCAAAACTTCAAAAACCGAGTCTAATGCGGCGGAATCCGACGACCCGCCTGCAATAATCGGCTTGATATCTTCGGCGTGGTCGCCAAACGAATTGCTTGCCATGCGGATTTCATGGCTTTTCATCCAGTTGATATTACCTTTGAGCGTATTGATCTCGCCATTATGGGCCAGCATGCGAAACGGCTGTGCCAGCCACCATTGCGGGAAGGTGTTGGTCGAATACCGCTGGTGATAGATCGCAAACGCCGATTCAAAGCGTTCATCCATCAGGTCGGGGTAGAACACGGCGACCTGCTCGGCCAGCATCATGCCCTTGTAGATGATCGAGCGGCAGCTGAGCGAGGCCAGATACAGATCGGAAATGCCCGAAGCCGCCGCAGCCTTTTCGATACGGCGACGAATGACATAGAGCTCACGCTCAAATGTCTCCTCATCAACGCCCTTGGAGTTCGAGATCAGAATCTGTTCGATCTCGGGCCGGGTCGCATTGGCTTTTTCCCCCAGACAGGTCACATCGACCGGCACGTGACGCCAGCCATAGATATAGTAGCCCATGCGCAGCACTTCGGTTTCGACAATGGTCCGGCACTGCTCCTGCGCCCCAAAATCGGTGCGCGGCAGAAAGACCTGACCAACCGCGATCAACTCATCCAGATTGGGTTCGTGCCCTGTGCGACGTATCTGGTCATAGAAGAACGGGCCCGGGATTTGTACGTGGATGCCCGCGCCGTCACCGGTTTTCCCATCCGCATCCACCGCGCCGCGGTGCCAGATCGCCTTAAGCGCATCGATCCCCGCATCCACCACCTTGCGGCTTTTCTTGCCATCGACAGATACAACCAGACCAACCCCGCAGGAAGAATGCTCTTCTTCCTCGGAATAGAGACCATTTTCAGCCATCCATTTGCGCTTGGTTTCCTCGGCCCGTACCCATTCTGCATCATATTTGGTCATTGATGGTCTCCTTCTTCGGGTAAGGCATACATCGCCTCGACCTCGGCTTTGGACATCTGCCGGCGCTGGCCTGCGAATGCGTAACCGTGGGGTTTTTTGTCAATATAGAGTTCAAGTTTCAGATCATTTCCGGTGTCTTCGAACAGACCGGCGGCCATCTGGGTCTGGCCGTGCATCTCGCCCGGCAGAGTGATCCGATACCACAGCGCCGAGCCGCAATCGGCGCAGAAAGCGCGCTCGGCCCAGTCGGAAGAGGTGAAGGTTTTGACCGGCCCCAGCGCGGCATAGCCGGATTCGGCCTGAAAGGTCACCAACATCGAACTGGTCCAGCGACGGCATTGATCGCAATGGCACGCCCCCAGCGCGTCACGGGCGGGGGTGGCGGTTACCGTGACCGCCCCGCACATACACTGGCCTTGCAATTCAGACATATCTGACCCTCCTGACTGCCGGGTTTACTCGGCGGCGATGGCGGCTTTGGCGTTGAACCGGTCAAGGATCGCATCGGCGCAATCCCGGCCGTCGCGGATCGCCCATACGACAAGTGAGGCCCCGCGCACGATGTCACCGATCGCATAGACGCCATCCATCTCGGTCTCGCCGGTCTGGAAGGCCGCCTTGACGGTACCCCAACGGGTAATCGGCAGCGCGGGTTGACCAAACAATGTGGGCAGATCTTCGGGCTCGAAACCCAGCGCCTTGATGACCAGATCAGCCTCTTCCACGTAGTCCGCGCCCTCGATCACCTCGGGGGCCTGACGGCCCGAGGCATCGGGCTGACCCAGGCGCATCTTTTGCACCATCACACCCGCAACAGCATCATCGCCGGTAAAGCCTTTGGGCGCACTGAGCCATTCAAAGATCACGCCCTCTTCTTCGGCGTTCTGGGTTTCGCGCTGCGAGCCCGGCATATTGGCGCGGTCGCGGCGGTAGAGGCATTTGACCGAGGTCGCGCCCTGCCGGATCGAGGTGCGCACGCAATCCATCGCCGTATCGCCACCACCAATGACCACAACTTTTTTGCCATCGGCATTCAGGCGGCCATTGTCAAAGTCTTCAACCGTATCCCCAAAGCTCTTGCGGTTCGAAGCGGTCAGAAAATCGATGGCTTTCTCGATCCCGGCCAGACCGCTGCCCGGCATGGACAGGTCGCGCGATTTATAGACGCCGGTCGCGATGATCACCGCATCATGCTTGTCACGAATTTCTTCGAATTTCGTGGGGTCGACGTCGCAATTCAGTTCAAACGCCACCCCGCCATCTGCCAGCAGCTCATTGCGGCGCTGCACAATGTCTTTCTCAAGCTTGAAACCGGGGATACCATACATCAACAAGCCACCAGCGCGGTCATGGCGGTCATAAACCGTCACCTGAATACCAGCGCGGCGCAGCATATCCGCTGCGGCCAGACCGCCGGGGCCACCACCGATGATGCCGACGCTTTCGCTGCGTTCCGCACCCGGCGTGGCGGGTTTCACCCAGCCTTTGTCCCAGGCCGTATCGGTAATGTATTTCTCGATCGTGCCAATGGTGACTGTGCCATGGCCCGACTGTTCAATCACACAATTACCTTCGCACAGACGATCCTGCGGGCAGATGCGGCCACAGATCTCGGGGAAAGTATTCGTGGCCTGACTGGTCTGATAGGCCTCTTCCAGCCGCCCGGTGGCCGTCAGGTGCAGCCAGTCGGGGATGTTGTTATGCAGCGGGCAATGCGACTGACAATAGGGAACGCCGCATTGACTGCACCGGCTGGCCTGCTCGGCCGCTTTCTCCGCTGCGAACTCGGCATAGATTTCATCAAAGTCATCCTTGCGCTCATTGGCGTCACGCTTTTGCGGCATGACACGGTCGATCTGCACAAATTTCAGCATCGGTTGCTTGGCCACGGGTCAGACTCCATGAATTGGCTTGCTCGGGCCTCTTTAAAAGAAGTTGAGGAGAATTAAAAGTCAGTAATTATGACTTACTTTGAGAAAAACATAAGTGACCCGGAAATTCCTAAGGTTATTCACCTAATTTTAGGTCCGATATGGACCTATATGAGTACTTTCCTTCACCGCCCCATGCTTATACCCATTGGTCACAACAAAACGACCACAGCATCGGCAGAGCAGATGAGCCTTTTCCACTTGATTCTTGTGGCGGTTATCCAGGGCATTACTGAATTCCTGCCCGTGTCTTCCTCGGGCCATTTGATCCTGTTACCGGGTCTGACGGTCGCAAATGATCATGGGCTGGCCATTGATGTGGCCGTGCATATAGGAACGCTTGGCGCGGTTGTGCTGTATTTCTGGACCGATGTGAAACAAGCGCTGATGGGCCTGCCCGATGCCCTTCGCGGGCGCATCGATACGCCAGAGGCACGGCTGGCGTTAGGTCTGATCGTGGCAACAATACCAACCGTCATTGTTGGTGCGATTCTGTATCTGACCGGGCTTCAGCAATCCCTGCGCTCAGTCGCGGTTATCGGCTGGACAATGCTGGGCTTTGGTTTGCTTCTGTACTGGATGGATCAGAAAGGCGCCCAAATCAAACATGCCTCTGAATGGGGCTTGAAGGACGCTGCCATCATGGGGCTGTGGCAGGTGCTGGCCCTGATCCCGGGAACGTCGCGGTCGGGCATTACCATCACCGGCGCCCGTCAGCTTGGCTATACCAGAGAGGACGGAGCCCGGATTGCCATGCTGATGTCCATTCCCACCATTCTGGCCTCGGGCACGTTGCTGTCGGTTGACGTGATCCGCGGCTCTGATTGGGAACTGGCAAAAGACGGGGCAATCGCTGCAGCATTTGCGTTTGTCGCCGCGCTGCTGGCGCTCAACCTGATGATGCGGCTTCTGCGCAGTGTCAGTTTTACGCCCTACGTGATCTATCGTGCCCTCTTCGGAGCCACGCTACTCGTGATCGCCTATAGCTGATCAGATACGTAGATTTCCAGCCGAGTTCTGAATGTCGTCATACTGGCCAGAAGGGCGGAATTTCCACAGGTATTCGGGCAGCACCGCTTCCAGCGTCACGGGCTCGATCCCCAGATCGGCAAAACCTTTGGCCCCTTCTGCAACCACATTGTCGCGCCGCAGATTCTTCACCTGATCCCGGGTGAGGATGGGGTTGGGAAACAGCTGGAAGCTGATGAATTTTGCGATATCCAGCACACCCGCCATAATCCGGGCCATCCAGAGGGGTATCCCGATGATGATGCGACGGCGATAGATAACCCCCAGCATCTGCTGCATCAGGGCACGGAAAGTCTGAACTTCGGGCCCGCCGAGTTCATATACACCCGCCACGGCCCGACCCAGAACGCCCTGAACAGCGGCCTGCGCCACATCGTCAACATGGACGGGCTGAAACCGCGTATCGGCCCCGACCAGCGGCAAAAACGGGCTCATCCGCGCCATTCCCGCAAAGCGGTTAAAGAACTGATCTTCGGTTCCAAAAATAACGGAGGGGCGCAGAATGACCGCACCCGGCATATGCTGTAGCACACCGGCTTCGCCCTGCGCCTTGGTCCGCGCGTAGTCGCTGTCGGAACCCGGATCGGCCCCGATTGCCGAGATATGGACCATGCGCGCAATCCCTTGCGTGGCGGCCAACCGGGCAATCCTCTCTGCCCCCTCGGCCTGCACGGCACCAAATTCATTCTTGCCAATCTCATTCAGAACGCCGACGCAGTTCACCACAGCATCAGCGCCCTGCATCGCAGCAGCAACCGAGGCATCATCGCGGATATTGCACAAGATCGGCTCAACCTGACCCACAACGCCATAAGGCCTGACAAACATAGCCTCATTGGGCCGCCGAACCGCAACCCGCACGCGCCAGCCTTCCGACGCCATGCGACGCGCGATATAGCGACCGACAAAGCCCGATCCACCGTAAATCGTAACCAGTTTGGACATGATGGCGCTCCTCCTGTCTGGTTCTGATCTACCCCCCACGCCGCCAGCGAACAAGCCGCAATATCGCCACGTCTCCGTGAAAGCCGGGCATTTTGATCGATGTCCCAGCGGGAGTATCAAAAAACTTTCAAGATTCTCCGCGAATCCGGTTGACGCTCTCCGCCAGTCAGCTTAAACGCCCCTCCACGACACCTGCCCAGGTGGCGGAATTGGTAGACGCGCTAGCTTCAGGTGCTAGTGTCCGTATGGACGTGGAGGTTCGAGTCCTCTCCTGGGCACCAAAACAGACTTTCGGGTCTGTAATCCCCCTTAACGTTTTGAATGGTAACGCTATTTCCGGGGTTCTAGGTCCCTGATTTCGGCAGTATTTGATAGGGGTTTTGAAGGCTAGTTTCAGGATCAATCTGCGCATATGAACCTGCGCGTTTCCCGGTGTTTCCCAGATTTTCCAAGGGCTTGTGAGGAAGGTGATCGCAGGTTCTAGTTTTTCCTCGAAGGTGCCTTTGGGCTCAGCCTGTTTGGCCAGTTTTTCGGTCAAACGCGCCTTATCATGTTCGTGCTGTTCGATTTTCTCCTCGTATTTCCGGATCACGGTCGTGTTTTTGGAGGCCATGATCAAGTCAAGAAGCTTCTCGATCTCTTTGTCCATGCTGGCGATCTGGCGTTTGCCTGCGCGAAGGATGCCTGCTGCTTGGTTGCGTCGCGCGTCCCAGATGTGGCGGAACATATCTGTCAGCAGCCGAACGGATGTTGGATCAGGCTGCAGCGTTCTGATGATGTCACCGACATCGCTCTCGAGCTGATCGCGCTTGATAGATTTACCGTAATTTTCACATTTTTTGGTCTGGCAGAGGTAATATGCATAATGCCCGCCATTGCCCTTTGTGATGGATGACCGCAGCGGCACCTCACAGCAGGCGCAGACGGCGATTCCGCGCAGAGCGAAGGCATCACCGATATTCTTGCGTTTGGGGGCCTTGGCCTTGCCAGCACGGTGCCCCTGCACCTTGTCAAAGGTTTCGAGCGAGATCAGCGGTTCATGCTGGGCTTTGAGCCAATTGATTCCGTAGTTTTCAGAGCAGATGTGCCCAGTGTAAATCGGATGCGTCAGAATATCTGTCACACGCTGCTGCACGAGCTTGCCATTTTTGAGGTATGGGAAATCTGGGAACGACTCAAAGAAGCGTTTGACTTCGGCTTGTGTCGCAAATCGACCGGAAGCGAAGCCTTCGAAGGCTTCCCGAATGAGATCGTCAAAGGGCGGATTAGGCACAAGGACCTTTCCACGCCCTTTCTGGGTTTCATAGCGGTAGCCAACGGGAGGGTTATGAATCCAATATCCGGCCTCCATGCGAGCGCGCATTTTCTGGGCAACCTGCCGACCGTTTTGCTTCCGCTCAAGCTCACCCTGCGCGGCAATGATCGTCTCAATAAATTCGCCTTCCGGCGTGTCATCAAACTTGAAGTTTAGACACTCAATCCGCGCACCACGCTGGCGAAGTGCATCACGCAGATCGATATGGAACCGCGTGGATCGTGCGAAGCGCTTGGGGTCATCAAAGATGACGACAAAGTTTTCATCTGGCTGGGCGTCGAGGAAGCTGAGTAGTGCCACCATGCCGGGGCGCTGCATGAAGTCGACGCCGCCGGAGATCGTATCCGGGAAGGTGGCGACAACCTCATATCCCTTTGCGTTTGCGTGATCCCGACACCGTTTTTCCTGACTGGATAATCCGTGCCCATCGCTTGCTTGTGCACGAGAGCTGACACGCGCGTAGATGATGGCTTTCTGGCTCATACCTCCTCCTTGTCGTTGTCCTTTGAGTTTAACACAGCGGCGCGGAGTACGGCGGTGAGATCGAGACTTTGTCCACTGGTTTCTTCGCCAGAGTCGAGGTCCCAGCCAAGATCGACAAATGCCATGGCGATGTTCCACAGGGTTTCGATGAGCTCAATCTTTTCAGCCTCAGAGGCGTCGCTGTCTTCAAGGTACGGCAGCCAGTCGTCGAGGTTCAGGCGGATGCTGGGGCGTTTGGTTGCTGGCGGGTCGGTCGTGTCTTTCATAGGCGTCCTTTCGTTGTGTCTTGCTCCTTTGCTGAGAGAACATAAGGGGAACAAAATACACGCGGCCAAGTATGAGGGCAAGGAATATTTTCCTATCTTCCCATAAGGTTAGAGATCGGAAGGTGCGGTGATGTGACTACCTTGAATGCCCCTTTTCACGCGATTGGCCCTGATCCTGCTGGCTCTGGCGATGCTCCTTGAAGGCCGCGCGATCCAGTTCGTGGGCGTCGTGATGCGCGCGGCGCGCAAGCTCGGACAGCCCCAGCATGTCCCTCGGACGGAAGCTCTGGGTGTCCTGCAATTTTCCGTCCCGGTCCTTATAGGTGCGGGAGACAGTGACGGAATGATATGCGCCATTCTCGCCCTCGTTGCGCCAAATGGCGGCTTTCAGAGAACCTTCGCGCAGGGTTTCCTCCGGGCGGCGGGGTTGGGTGTCGTCTGACATGGTGGTGTCTCCTGTTTGAGATTGAGGGGAATACGATTGTGTGTGTCGCTGACGTTCAGCTTCCCAACGCGCATTGAAATCGGCGGCGTCGACTTCGGCGGCCATATCGGGTGAAGGGCGCGGAGCGGGATGGGGCCGATCCTTTTCTACCATCGTCTTTTCGGCCAGGTGGGCGGCCAGTTGGGCGAAGGCGTGGTCCAGATTGTCATTTGCCTCACTTTTTTGGGCGAACTCGCGCGCGATCCGCACCTCCTGCAGGCGCTTGGCAAAATCGCTGACGGGTAGATCAGGGACGCTGTCCGCATATGTGATGGGCTGTCGCTTGTTCACGGATCACATCTCCACCCGAGACCACATTCCGTGACGGTATTGCGGCAGATGGGCAAATCGCTCCGGAACCGATTCCGTGATGACGCGGCGGGTGCGCTGGCCCCAGCGGGTTTGCACAGTCACGCGATCCAGCGGCGGAAAATATGGGTTCGGGTGGTACAAACCGGCTAACTCGCGCGAAAGCCAAAACGGGCGGCGCTCAATCTCAATCGGATACGACACATCTTCGTGGAACAGGTAGGCGCGATCATTGCGCATGTTCATGATCTCGTCGGGTGTCTGAAGGTCGCGCCGCTGCTTGGTCTGGTGGGTCTGTTCGAAGTTATGCTGAGACACAGCAAACGCCGCCTGCATAGGGTCGCCACCTCCAATCAAAGAGTGGAGCGCCTGATTGCGCGCATGCACCGCACGCTGCTGCGCCAATGTGTCGTCATAGGCCAGCGTCTGGATACCAAGCCGACGAGAGCAATCGAGACAGCTTTCCCAATCACCCCGCAAGGCAAACATCAGGGTTGCGGCGCTGCTGGAAAGAATGAGCTCTTTGGCACCGGGACCATAGGCCTGTCCACAGGCTTCCAGATAGATGCGCCCATCTGACGGAGCCGGAGGCTTGTTCGTCGGACCGTAAGGCCCATCCCACTTTCCGCGCTCAGTAAAGAGATGGGCAGTCGTCAGAACTATGTCGGGCGCAATCAACGCACCCGTGCCGTGTCCGGCGTGATCCCAGAAGACCGGCCCGATCCCGGTGAGCTTCTCCGGTAACCCACCATCGTCGAGGCCAAAGACATGCGAAAGAAACGCAACCGGTGTCCGGTCATCCCGACCGGGTGCGGGCGCATAGGGTACATCAGTGCCCAAGCCGAACCACACCAGTCGTAGTTCTTAGAACGTTTGGCCAGACCTTCTTGGATCAACTGATCACCGACATTGATGCCATCCGCCTGTAGAACACCACAGTAACGTCCGTACCCGCACGATTTTCCACCGAGCTGCAGGTCGATGTTGTCGGCCTTTCTCAGAATGTCACGCAGGCGTTCGCTTGCCGCCCGTCCGAATTGGGCCTCGCGGGCGCAGCCTGGACGATAGGTCTCCGGCGTGTCAAACCCACTGCCATCGTTCAGGGTGAGACGAACGTTGTTTTCAAGCCCCGCGTCGACTGTGTCTCCATCAATGACACGCACCTGAACGTCCGCTGGCGGCGCGCAGGCCAGAAGCGCAACGGTCATCAGTGATAGGAGTGGTAGTCTCAGTCTAGGCACGCTCATTTCCTCTTTGCGTCTCGATAACCCGGATCGGATAACAGAGACCTAAGCGATGGAAACCGCGTTGCAAAGTCTGCCGTGAGACACTCAACAACGCTGCGACATAGGCGCATGGATATCCGGTTTCACCCATCCAAAAATGGGCCTGCCGGATTATCTCTTCATTCAGCTGTGCCGGTCGCCCCAATCTCACGCCCCGTTGGCGGGCAGCCTGCATGCCTTCTTTGGTTCGGCGGGATATGATCCGTCGCTCGAAATTCGCAAAAGCTGCCACAAGCGTATAGAACAGCTCACCTTCGGCCGTCGTAGTGTCGATGGGCAGAGATAGAATGCGGAAGAAGATCTTTCGGTCCCTCAAGTCGTCCGCTGTCAGCATTGCATCGATAGATGAGCGAAACGCCCGATCCAGATCCAGCACCACCAATGTGTCTCGTGGGCGCAGGTCTCGCATTAGCGTGTCAAAGACAGGCCGCTCCGCCGCGACCGCCGACACGTACTCAACCCGCGACACACATCGCTGCAAGGATACGGCGCTCAACGCCGCCTTCGACCCAACGGGCATACCAATCATAATAGGTACTGCTGGGAATGCCGAGCATAGCAAGTGTCTGCTTCACCGGCAGATGCGACGCTTCCACCGAGCGAATGATCTCAATCTTCTCTGAGGCTGGGTATCTCATTCGCCGTCGTCCCCATCCCCGATCATGCTTTTTTTGAGCAGACGGTTCTCAAGCGTCAGCTCGGCAACAACCTCTTTCAAGGCCAACGCCTCTGACTTCAACTCCTTGACTTCTGGGGTTGTCGCCTGGCGGGCTGTGTCTCCCGCCAGACGGTTCTTCCCAGCTTCGAGGAATTCCTTTGACCACGAATAATACAGGCTCTCGGCTATACCCTCACGGCGGCAT
The DNA here is from genome assembly GCA_000158135.1 of Rhodobacteraceae bacterium KLH11. Taxonomy (GTDB): domain Bacteria; phylum Pseudomonadota; class Alphaproteobacteria; order Rhodobacterales; family Rhodobacteraceae; genus Ruegeria. The sequence continues at coordinate 1,293,763 of DS999531.1, read as the reverse complement.
AGTGCGGCAATGCTCTCTTCGCCTTTGAGGCTGTCCAGCACGATCCTGATCTTCTCTTCTGCGGAATACTGTTTGCGGGTCGCACGGCGAATGTCTTTTACGACCTTCTCACCGTAGCTCTGCTTGGTTCCGGATTTCTTGTTCATCTTTGCTCCATAATGGCTTCGATGAACCAGAAATCCTCCGTTACTCAAACCCCTAAATCTAACCAGTAGGTGCTGAAGTCAGACACTTAATAGTGTTAACAGGCCCTGGTAAGAATGCGCGGCAACGTTATTGAAAACACTGTGGCAGTCCTGTGAGAATATGCACTACCTGAACAACATCTCGGTCGCGGGAGCTTTGACCAAAACGCGCGGCTGTCCATCAGATCCGTAGCCCGCAATCGGTATTTGTTCTTGTAGTGGGCCGGGGCGTTCCGTAACGTCCGATCATATCAATGACCAATCCAACTTTATGACCAAGAACCAGCCCTTGCATACATTCGTGTCTATCGCCCCTTTTCGCACACCCTTCAGCTCAAATAGTGAGTTGCGAGGGGAAGCAGATAATCAAGATCTGCTGAAAGGGTTGAAGGCGCTGGCTCCGCTCGACGAGGCATTCGAAATAAATGACGTAGACTGGGTATTTGGCTATGGCACGACCCAGCATGACCATGTTCCCAATTTCTTTCGCCCCTTTGCCATACTGACCCCGAAGAAAACCCCGCCCGATCCGGCGGTCGAAGCGTGCGAGATCCACATCTACGATGATGGGATCGGTGTAATGTTCCTGCGCTGGTCGAACGACATCTGCCCCCGACTTGTGGACAGTGAAGAATTGTGGACCAGGCTGTCTACACGCTTTTTCGCCGAGATCGTAAAACCGGTTTTTGACGAAACGATTGATGTGATTGAAGCGCAGCACAACGGGGCCAGCACTTTCCTGAAACCCTCGGCCCTGATCCTGTCCACCGCATTGACTGAATTGCCAAAGGAACCCTATTGGGTCGCCCGCGCCGTCCTGTCCCCCACCGCATCGGTCTTCGGACGAGATATGCTGGAATGGGTTTACAGCAGCCCGAATACGCAGCCGGACCCCGAGGATTTCCTGTTCGCCGGATCGGGCAACAGCTTCCTCGTATCCCCCGAACAGGATCGCCCGACACTATTGAGCGATTTTTATCGCGCAATGAGCTTTTGCCAATTCTACGCCTCTCTGGTGGAACGCTATCAGCTTCTTTTCCGCTCTGATTTCCGATCGCTCAAGGAACAAAAGGTCGGAGGGATTTCGCATCAGTTGAAAGACGATGTCGAGGCGCGGCTGGATCATCTGGACTTTGTGAATCTGCAATATGAACGGGCGCGGGCAGGTTTTCAGGGGCGGCGCATCACTCTGATCAGTACGCTTTTGAACGCCTGGGGTGCCAATGCCCAGCTTGAGAACACGATGGGCTGGGCGACGGTTCTGAAAAAGCGGCTGGAACGTGATCTGCAGAATCGCCAGATCCGACAGGGCCGCATCATCAAGGCCTTGATTGCCTTTGTCGGCGGGTTATCGCTTTTGGATCTGGCGTTGATTCTGGTAAATGAAGCGTCGCGCCACAAGGATGACGGGGTGCCGGGCCTGTTGGATCTGGTAAGGAATGTTCCGGCCGACTTCGCACTTTATCTTGCCATCATTGTGCTGGCGCTGGCTATGTTTCTGACCGCATTCCGAGAATGATACGCATATGATTCTGACCGGAAAACGCATCAAGATCTGTGCCTTCTGGGGCACCGCGTCCCCCGATCTGGAGGCGGCGGGGCAAGAGCTTGCGAAAATCCTGACAGGTGCGTTTGGAGGTGTGTCCATGTCAGAGGCTCAAGGCTACTGGGCGCCTGATGGGAACAACAGGAACGGCCCCTACGACCTCAAAGACCTGCAGCCGGAAGCAACCTTGCGGATTGAGCTGCTGGTATTGGAGCAAAATCGCGACCGGGCGATCGAAACGCTTGAAGAAAGCTGTCGCGACCTGAACAGGAAATACGATCTGGGCAGCAAATACCTGCATATCGAGTGTGCCCATAGCATGGCCTTTCACAAGGATATCAGCTGACCTTGATAGGCGCGCGCCGCGCAGTCTCTGTAGGGCTGACTTGATAACTGTATTTCTTGAATAGGCCATATGGCCGGGCTCCCAGTGGCCTTATCAGGGCTAAGCTCAAATGAGGCCGACCGACCAAGGCGACCGGGTGGAGCGATCCAGATTGATCCCTTGCCGAGAGTAAATCTGAACCTGACGATATAGGGGAAGATAGTCCGCATATTTCGAGACAATCACATAAGCGATGGTCGCCTCGATCGGCATGCCGCCACGGATCAGATGCGCCGGAACCTGCGCTTGAACGCCACCCTCTTCACAGGCGCGGCAGAATTATAGAGCTATATACATTTTGCAAAATATTCTTGAATTATTATTCAAGAAATATAACCTCCACCCTGCAAAGAGCTGGTTCCACCACATCCGATGATGTCCCGTTGATGCATTTGGGAACATCCTGAGGTGGTAGTCACTGCAAAGGGAGGAAGAAGTTTTGAGTGCTTACCGTAAGGAAATCCGATCCACGCTAGGGTTCAGCATTGTCTATATTCTGCTGGGACACACCGGATTGTGGGTCATTCTGTTTGGGATGGATAACAGCGTCAGATTGCTGGGCTTGCCGCTTCACTATCTGATCGCAATCGTATTGGGGTCGTTCGGCGTTCTGATCTGGTCAATCATCTGGTGCCGTTATGCAAACCAGCTTGAAGATGAGATCGAAGCAGAAAACGCCGCCGTTGAAAGCGGCACCACAAACGGTGCCCAGGGTGCTGCCGCATCTTCGCAGGATTCTCTGACAGCAGGAGCATCGGTATGACTTCTGCAGACTGGCAACTTCAAAATATCTGGCTGGGTCTGGGGATCACACTGGCCGTTTTCAGCCTCTATTATTTTGTCGCCCTGATTAACAACAAAAAGACAGAAAACTCGGCCGACCTCTATCTGGCCGGTCGATCGGTCGGCCCGTTGGTGAACTCATTGGCGGCATCGTCAACCTGGATGAGTGTTGCGACCTTTCTGGGCGTCGTTGCGCTGATTCAACAGTTGCACCTGCCATTCGTCTACATGTGGGTACAGTTGATCCTCAGCGTGCCGCTTCTTGTGCTGCTTTACGGGGCGTCTCTGTATCGGATGGAGGTCTTTACCTCGGTTCACTTCGTTCAGATGCGTTATGGCCCAAAGACGGCATTTCTGGCCGCGGGTTGGATGCTGTTGATCATGTTGATGTACATGATCGGTCAGTTCATCGGCATCGCCAAGGTGTTCGAGGTTCTGCTGGGCCTGCCTTATACACCATCGCTGGTCCTGTCCGCGCTGGTTATCACAGGCTATGTCACCATCGGCGGCATGAAAGGTGCGACCTATAATGATGCCATCCAGATGGTCATCATGATGATCGCCTTGCTGGTTCCGCTGGCGGCCATTCTGAAGGCGATGGGCGTATCGGGGTATTGGTTCCCGCCGCTTGGCTACGGTGATCTGACCGACACGCTGCTGGACCGTATTCCGACATTCTTCGATCTTAAGTTCGAGGCCCGGTTCTATCTGTCACTGTTTGTCGCCCTGACCATCGGCACGCTCGGCCTGCCGCAACTGGCGCAGCGCGTGCTGACATCCGAAAGCATCAGATCTGCGCGCAAGGTGGTACCATGGTTCTGCCTTTGGGTTGGGCTGATGTTCCTGGGCACCTACGCGATGGGCTTTGCCGGTGTGTATCACTTTGCCCTGATCGGTGAAGAACTGACACCCGAAGCTGCGGACAAGACCACCCTGCTGCTCAATCTGGCCTATAACCCGGACTGGGTCTCGGCCTTTGTGATCGCCGGAGTTCTGGCGGCCGGGGTGTCGACGATTGCCGGGCTTATGATCGGCGTCGCAACCGTCGTGGGCCATGACATCGTTGGCGTGTTACGCCCGCATCTGCCTGAAAAAACGCAACTGCGATACGGTTATTTCGCACTGGCCGGAACTGGTATCGTTTCGCTGCTGGTGTCGCTGAACCCGCCGGCCTTCCTGATCACCTCGATCTTCTGGGCCTTTGGTCTGTGTGCCACGGCGATCACCCCGATGGTGGTGCTGGGTGTCTGGTCGACCCGGATCAACGTCTGGGGTGCCTTTGCAGGCAGCGCCTTGTCCGGAGCGCTCTACATCCTGTTGTCGCCATACGTCTTCGCGGACCTTTCGGTGGGAACCGGCCTTGTGGCCCGGCTGGGTTTTGCCACCTCGCTGATCTCGGTGCCCGTTGGGTTCATCCTGACCATCCTGATCTCACTTGTGGCAGAAAACCTCAAGGGTGAGGCGGCGGCACAGGAACGCGGTCGCGCGCAAGAGTTGGTGGAACGGATGCACGGCTGGGTCGACGTGACCCGTGCGCGCTATGACAGCAGCCAGTGGTTGCTAATTCTGGCCGCCCTGTGGGTGCCGGTAATGCTGTGGGGCATGATGCCGTGGTAACCCATATGCGCCTTCCACAGGTCTATCCACCCGCCTATCTGGGCATGCCAGTTGCGGGGCTCCTCTGGAGCCTCGCGGTCTTGCAGGCCGACCAGGAATTGCTCGTGGCACTGGACATGCCACCGGTGCAGGCGTTTTTCCTTGTTTCACTGGGCGGTGTCACGCAATTCCTGATCCTGTGGCTTGGGTTAACCGCAGTCAGCTGGGCCATGATCCGGGGCATGGGCGCACGCCTGTCCCTGTTGCGCCTGGGGGCGTTGGTGTCCAACGCGGCACTTCCGCTGTGGATCGGTGCCCCGGCGCTGGCCTTCTGGCTCAGCGGTCCTGCCGGTCTTGGCCCTCTGACCATGCTGATCGCGCTGGCAAGTTTGGGCCTGTTTGCCACTGTCATGGCCCGGCTGCTGTCAGCAGAACTGAACTGGAACCTGTCGCGCGCGGCTGTTGCGGTTTCCGCGACACTGGCTTTTCTGGCCAGTTCCATCTTCCTGTCCTTATAAAAATTCACACGACGGAGACACTTAATGTCAATCGAGGCTTTTGTTTTTGATGCCTATGGCACGCTTTACGATGTGCAATCGGTTTCGCAGGCGACGAATCAGGAATTTCCTGAACATGGCGAACTGATCACCCAAGTCTGGCGCCTGAAGCAGCTGGAATATACCTGGCTGCGGTCGATGATGAACAGTTATCGCAGCTTTTGGGAGATTACCGAGGAATCCCTTGTCTACACTCTGAACAGCATCGGTGTGCAAAGCGACAAGGCGGCCCGCGACCGTCTTATGGATAAATACCTGCATCTCGATCCCCATTCCGATTGCATATCCGCCCTGAATGCCCTGTCGGGTAAACCGCTGGCCATTCTGTCGAACGGCAATCAAGAGATATTGGATGCATTGGTCAAAAACACAGGTCTGGACGACAAGCTGAATGCGGTCCTTAGCATCGACAAAGCAGGTATCTTCAAGCCACATGACCGGGCTTATGACCTTGTCGAACAAACACTGCAGGTAAAACCGGAAAATACGGTCTTTGTGTCCTCAAACGCGTTTGATGCCTGTGCCGCCAAGAATTACGGTTTTCAGGTTGCGTGGATTGAGCGGGTGACACCGCAGGCATTGGCGGCAGAAATCAATGCGGCCGACATCGTCGGGCCAGCCACGATGTTCAAACTGCTCAGGATGCAGATGGAGAATTTCGGGATGGAGCCGGATCACCGCCTGTCCTCGCTGAACGACCTGGCGACGCTGGGTCAGGAACAGGTTGATGCATGACCCGCGCTGAGACCGGGGCCTCGGCTCCGCCCGGCTTCTGGCAAATCGCATTCAGCGGCCCGGTGGTGAAACGGGCGGCCCGTGTGGCATTGGTTGTCGGGGTTGTACTGGCTGTCATCAATCACGGCGACCGTCTTCTGCAAGGCGTGCCCGAATGGGGATTGGTGTTCAAGGTTCTGCTGACATTCTGCGTGCCATACTCGGTCTCAACGTATTCCTCGGTTCTGGCCGTGCGTCATTGCGCGCGGCCAGACGGCTAGAAGATAACGGGGTTTTGTCTTGATTGAATGTCGTCACAATGGCCATTTATAGCCCAAAGCACTGAGGATTTATTACTTCACCCCATGTATTCATCGCGTTGCATTTGGATTAATCGTAAATATTCTATTGAGGTTTCTGCACGGTAGCGCAAACTATCAGCGATAGTACAAGTTGTAGGATTTGGGTTCGGAAATGGCGCGGCACAGAGAGTTCGACATTGATCAGGCGCTGGATCGCGCGATGGACGTCTTTTGGCGCTACGGTTACGCAGGTGCGCCCATTCAGGAAATCTGTGACGCGATGCAGTTGAAACCCGGCAGCGTCTACGCGGCTTTCGGCAACAAACATGGTTTGTTTCTGGCCGTTGTCAGAAGATACATCGAACAGATGAACCACCCCGGAATGGAGATGATCAGAACCAACCCCAACGGCGTGGACGGCATTCGTGATTATTTCGACTTTATCGCCGACGGAATCATAAACGGAAACCGGGTTTGGGGCTGTCTGGGCACCAATGCGTTTATCGAGCTCAAGGAATCAGATGCAGAGCTTTCCGCTATTATGACGGACCATCTCTCATCCCTGGAAGCTGCTTTTTATGAAGCGTTGTCGCGCGATGGCATCGAGAATGCCCGAGACCAGGCCAAGTATCTGCTATGTTTTGCCCAGGGATTGAACGTGGTTGCGAAAACGGCTCTTGATCAATCGGCACTGGCGGCCACCATCGAGGCCGCTCTCGCTCCGCTGCAAAAACGCTCCGCATCCGCTGCTTGATGCAAAACCACGCATCCGTTCTTGTTTGCAGTAGTCGGCTGACACCAAGAAGGTGCCTGTGTTTAAACTAGGATTCTTTAACTACCATAACAGTGTCACACCCGATTTCTCGCGCCCCGGCAAACCGACCGGCAGTGCCTTCAACTCCGGGTTCCGAGCAAAGTGCCTGACAGATCTCGCGCCAAACCCGGCCTGATGAGTTCCGCATTTTGCATCAGTTTGCCATGTGACCGTCAGGATCCGATTGTAAACAGACTCTCTTTTTCAGCGCTTACCAGATCATAAAGTTTGTCAACTACGGCGTTAATTCGTGGGATTTCGCGCAAATCCGGGTGCGTCAGTATCCACAAATCAATGAAATCATTGAAATCTTTCGGTAGTAAGTGGCGAATGCCGGGAATATTTTTGGCGATATATAGCGGTAAAGCAAGCAACCCCATCCCGGATTGAAGGGCCCCGATCTGACAGAACAGATTGTCAAATCTTGCGGCAACGGCAACATCCATCCCGGCATGTTGGCGGAGCAATTTTGATTGCGGGAAACCTTCTGCCTGACCGCCGGACTCTATGATCTGATGATGCCTCAAGTCGTCAAGTGTTTCGAGCGGCCTTGCGTTTGCCAAATAACTTTCGGCCGCAAATAATCCGACTTCAAGTTTGGTAACGCGCTTGCCGACCAGATCGCCTGATATTGGATTACCAAGCCGCAAGACGATGTCTGCTTCTCTTTTGTGTAAGTTGACGGCCGATGCCGTTGCAGACAGCTCCAGCTTAATTTCCGGAAATGCTTGCTGTATAAATTTCAACCTCGGGGCCAACCAATACGCGCCAAACCCCTCGGCAGTGGAAATTTTAACCGGACCAGATAACTGGTTGTCTTTACCAGACACCTTTCGTTCAATCTCAATAACCTGAGTTTCAATACGTTCGCAGTGTTCAAGTACAGTCTTGCCGACATCTGTCAGGGCGCACCCGGATTGGTCGCGATCCAGCATGCGCGCGCCAACAAGACCTTCAAGCTGCTTTATCTGGCGGCTCACTGTCGGTTGGCTGACGTTGAGCAGTTGCGCCGCTCCGTTAAAACTACCTGTTCGTGCTACACATAAAAAGGTCTTGTACAAACCCCAGCACGTGGTTCCCGGGTGGGATTCTAATTGCTCGAACATGTGGTCCTCCGTTCCCAAAAATAGCGCTGCATTATGTCCGTCAGTTTCCAGACTTCGTTCCGCGTTGCCATTGAATGTGGAACACCATCTTGTTCATCTTTATTCAGGCCATCATTCCTGTAAGCCCTTGTATCACATGCATTTGATAGTTGTTCAGCCGAACAAAATGACCACTGTGGGCGGAATTGCCAACCTGTTCGAACATAGCCGGAATTCGCACCGCCGGTGACACAACGGGTACAAACCGGTGTATCGGGCCCGAACGTTAGTCCGGGCCCGAGGTTGGGATATGCGCAGAGATTTAGATCAGAAGAGGAAATCTGTCTGATCAAGCAGCGCAAAGTCAAAGTTCTGAAGCGTTACCGATGCGTTTGATCCAACGTCCAGATCGATCACGGTATCGCCGTCAACATCGCGTGCGGCGGCCAAAGCATCATCCGCGTTGTCGAAGAACGCAAATACATCCAACAGATCTTCGCCATCTATAAAGTCGCGGACGAGGTCGTTGCCGGCATTTTCCGTGAATACAAAGATATCATCACCCGCACCGCCGGTCAGATCATCATCGCCAGTGCCACCGTCGATCCTTGCGCCGTTGGCGACACCTTGAATGCGGTCATCACCACCAAGACCAAAGATGTCACCGTTCACGTTGCCACCGACACTGATAAAGTCATCGCCTCCCTGCCCAAGAACAACGTCGCCGTTCAAGGTGCCCGTGTTGATGAAAAACAGATCAATGTCGGCCTGCTGTGCATCAATCGCTGACCCGATTCCATCATTGTCAGCGTCGCCGGTGATCGTACCCTGGTTCAAGAATTGCCTGCTGATTTCAGCTTGCTCGATCCGAATACCATCCCCGTTCGCAGTGATTACACCCGAATTCAACAGGTCCCCGGCGATAACCACATTTACAAGTTCAATCCCGTCAGCGGCATTGCTTTCGCCTGCCTCAATTGATCCGCGATTGATGATATCACCTCGGAAAAAGCCCTCATCCGGTGTAAGGCCCGAAACCACGCGGATGCCATCCCCGACAACGTTTCCAACTGTCGCGTCGCCGCGCCCCCGCAATGCGCCGTCGTTGATGATGGATGCATCGACAAGTTCGCCTACCTCGTCACCGACCTGCACCGAAATTGCAGCACCGTTATTCCCTTCGCCCGCATCGATCAGGCTGTTTTCCGCGTTGGTGATGCTGAAGTCTTCGGCGTTTCTGCTGACGAACACTGTACCGTTGATCTGATTGCCAGAGCCCAGAAGCGAACCCGAGTTTATCAGATCAATACCAGTACCATTGATGTTCACGGCGCGCGTTCCGGCCAGGATCGTGCCAGAGTTTGTCAGTGTGCCATCGAGGGTAAAATCATCCGCGACGTTAAACCCGTCTCTCTCTGCAACAATGACACCACTGTTGATGATATCACCCGAAACCGTCACGTTACTTTCGAATACAACAGCCTCGTCTTCCGATTGGATCAGACCTGAATTGACGACATTGCCATTGATTGTAACGTCATCTTCGACGGAGATCCCGAAGGTTTCCGCGATGATTTGGCCACTGTTTTCGATGTTCCCGGTCAGGACACTTCCGTTACCGATTTCAATCCCGATGTCTTCGACCTGAATCAGCCCCGAATTACGAATGTCGCCGGTGAAAAGAGACTGTGATCCCAGATCAATGCCCTCTTGTACGGCAATTATTCGACCACTGTTTTCGATATTGCCGGTAAAGCTTGCGTCGTTTGATTCAATACCATCACCGTCAACAAGCACCTCAATCGTACCGCTGTTGATAATGTTGCCCGTGAATCCCGCACTCTCGCTGCCGATCCCATCGGCATCAGCAATGATTTCACCTGCATTGACGACATCCCCGTTAAACGCAACATCGCGAATATCGATACCGTCCGCGACAGAGCCATCCTCAGGGCCGGTGCCATCTTCGGCAATCACGGTACCGGTGTTGATAATATCACCATCAAACGTGGTCACACCGGTGCTGACCCCGGAAACTACGCGGATGCCATCCCCGACCAGATTGCCGCCGCTCTGTTGATCACTGCGACCCCGGATCGTGCCGTCATTGATAACCGACGCCTGAACCACATCCCCGTCTTCGTCACCGATCTGCAGCGAGATCCCGGCACCATTGTTGCCTTCGCCCGCGTCAACTGTACCGTTGGATTGATTGGAGATGCTGAAGTTTTCAGCTGTTGCATTGGCATAGATGGTGCCGTTGCGTTGATCGCCGGTGCCCAGAAGATCCCCGGAGTTTACAAGGTTTACCCCGGTGCCATCGATATTCACGACACGGCTGCCAGCCTGGATCGCGCCTGAGTTATTCACCGAACCGTTGAAAGCAGAGCCTTGGGCAAAAACCAACCCGTCTACTGCAGCAGATATGTCACCACTGTTGGTGATGTTTCCGGTGAAACCAACCCCGGAATCCAGGACGATCCCATTTTCATTGGAATCAATTGTGCCGGAATTGTTAATATCGCCCTGGACACTATTGTCAGCGCCAATTTCAATTCCGATATCTTCCGCAGTAATTCTTCCGCTATTTTCGATATCACCGGTCAGTTCACCTTGTCCGCTAATTTCGATACCGATGTCGCCGGCCTGAATCTCTCCGGAGTTTCGAATATCGCCCGTAAATATCGAATCCGTCCCGATATCGATGCCCTCTTGTACGGCGATTATTCGACCACTGTTTTCGATATTGCCGGTAAAGCTTGCATCGCTTGATTCAATACCATCACCGTCAACAAGCACTTCAATCGTACCGCTGTTGATAATGTTGCCCGTGAATCCCGCACTCTCGCTGTCGATCCCATCGGCATCAGCAATGATTTCACCTGCATTGATGACATCCCCGTTAAACACAACATCGCGAATTTCGATGCCGTCCGCGACAGAGCCATCCCCAGGGGCGGTGCCATCTTCGGCGATCACGGTTCCGGTGTTGACAATATCACCATCAAACGTGGTCACACCGGTGCTGACCCCGGAAAATACGCGAATGCCATCCCCGACCAGATTGCCGCCGCTCTGTTGATCACTGCGACCCCGGATCGTGCCGTCATTGATAACCGACGCCTGAACCACATCCCCGTCTTCGTCACCGATCTGCAGCGA
>DS999531.1:1266012-1282522 GCA_000158135.1 Rhodobacteraceae bacterium KLH11 | reverse complement strand
CGCCCGAGCTTTCCCCGCCGTTAGCGAAATCTACCCCGTTAACTCCGCCGTCGATCTGCCCTGCGTTTACGATACGGGCATTGCGGCCTGAAACCTCGACCGCCGTGTCATCAGCCGAGATCGTTCCGGAGTGAAAGTTCAAAAGGAAATTCTTGTTACTTTCCAGTGCAACTGTGGATGCTTCACCTGTGGTGGCTATATCGCCAAAATTGAAAAAGCTCGCGCGCTTATTGTCCAACGCCAAAGCTGTTTCATTGTCTACAGTGGTTTCCGCACCTTTGCGCAGAAAAAACTTCTGACCATCGAAACGGCTGCTGCGCGCCTGATCATCACCATCGCGAATGAAAACTTTCTTCGGCCAAAAAAACCTTGCCATTTTACTCAACTCCACGCTGCGCGCATTTTGGCGCTCGTTCACACATTCAGGCCAATTGCGCTCGATCTAAATCAAAGCGATACATTTGCCCGGGTCATGGAGGTCTAATTTATGATGCCGCTGGTGGTGTAGAAATCTTAGATATCGAATAGCGCTTCAACATCAGCGAACAACAGTTGGCTGAATCCTGTAAAATGCAATAAATTCTGAGTGAGAAAGCCCTCGGGCTATGAATAAAATAAAGGGTATCGCCAAGTTATCTGGCAATTTTACCCGCGCTCTTGATCGGCCCCACCTGAGTGGTTCGGTTTGAGTGTTCGTGCATGTCCGGCCGTTGGTCTCCTGAACATCTTCAAACCGCCAGCTCAGCACACTCAGGCAACAAAAGGCTGAATTCGCCTTCACCAAACTTGTCAAAAGACAATGTCCAGTCCGAACCCGGCCAGAGCAGTTGCAACTGCTTCCCGGCAGGTCTGTAAACAGCTGTATAAAGCGTTCCAAAGCCGGATTTGAATGCGGTGGAATAGAGCGGCGGGCGCAGGAAAGCGTCAACGAAGCGTTTTGCGCTTTCCGGGTGCTGGTTCAGGCGATTCAGCAAGAAGCGTTCCCGTTCAACCGTCGCCGTAAAACGCGCGTGCCTGGACCACTCTACCTGGCCCTGATGGTTCGTCGCCACAGGCACATCCGAGATTTGCGGATGTCGGTCAGGGGCAAGGTAAACGGTGCTGTGGTTGTATTTCGCATCCAGAACGGTGACGTTGTAACTCATGTGGCAGGGAATACGGCACAGGCAGTCGACCGCCTCGGCCGTTGTCTCGCAGGTTTGCAGGACATAGCGCAGGATCAGTGGGACGCCGAATCCATCACCCACTTCGCGACGGCCACCAAATGTAAGCGAGACGATCAGACCGGCATCATTGATACCGTCAAGCAGGCCCAGAACACCGTCGCTCATCCCGATGACCCCGCGTCCGTCCCAGTTGGTTTTCAACAGCGCCGCATCGAACGTTTTCGGGTGGTAGTCATAGTTGCGCACCAGAAACGGCGTCTTGCCGCGCCAGATCGCCTGGCTGCAGCCTGACAGGTATTTCGGCGGGCAGTAGAAGCTGAGAAACCGCGCCTGGCTGTCGCTGCCGCCCACAAGCTCAACCACCTCTTCGTATAGCGGCACGATCTCCGGCATGTGTCGTTCCAGCGCGCGCAGGCATTCGCGATAGGTGGGGCGGGCCGAATAGCCTTCCTGCGCCCACCATGTGCGGTAGGCGGGCCAGTATTCGGCGAACAGCCCGGCCAGTTTGGGGCCGGGCTGCGCCTCGTCGATTGAGCGAAAAACAAGCGCCATGGGGCTTTCTACATGATTTTGAAGGCGGGGTCTTGCATCGGTTGCGCGGCGGGCAGCGGTTCAGCGGCGTAGGCCGAAGTGATGCCGTGAATCCACTTCTTCGATTTGTCGGTCAGCTTGAAGCCTTTGGTCATCGACCGGCCACGCGTGACCAGAATACCCAGATCGGCACCTTCATAGCGATAATCGCCAACGTTCGAGATACGCAGGAAAAACGCCTCATTCTCACCCACCGCGCGGCGGTGATAGTCGAAGCGATCAAACACAACGCGGCCATCTTCCAGCATCTTGTAGATGCCCGATTGCGGGGCGTGGGTGATGCGATCAACGCTGTCATCGGTGTGTTTGATCACCATCTGCGACCAGCTGTCGATCATGTCCGGGTCGGCCCAGCGGGCGTTCAGTTCCTCGACATCCAGCTCGAACGGCTTTTTCGAGAACTCCAGCAGGTGGAACAGAAATAGCGGCGCGTCGGCATGGGCAAAGGCCGCGTGATTGGTCATCGAACTGGCCCCGGTGATGCGGGGGTTCAGCTCACCCAGCCACAGCTCATCGGTTTTCTTGTCGATCAGGAAATCAAGCTCGAAATAGCCGCGATAGCCGGATTTGCGCAGTTCCTCGCCAAACTGGAAGGTCAGCTGCCGCGCCTGTTCGCGCGCTTTCGGCGGGAAGGCGGTCGAGAAGATTTCATTCCCGCACCAGCCGCCGCGATAGGGGGTGAGTTCGTTGAAGCCCACAAGCTCGGTCATCAATGGGCCAACAATCGTGCCCTCCGAGGTGGCACAGGCCTCGATCGCGGCGCCGCGACAGTCGATCCGCTTCATGATCTTGATCTCGCCCTCACCGACGATCTCATCCTTGTGCTTGTTGAAATCGGCCTCGGACTTGATGAAGAACGTCGTATGGCCGCTGTCGCCAAAGGCCGATTGCAGCACCAGATCGTGGCCCAGCCCGGCCTTGTCGCAAATCTTTTTCAGGTGATCATAGCTTTTGACGACGCTCAGCGTGTTGGGAACCGATGGCACACCCGCCTTGTTGCCGATGCGAACCGTTTCGATCTTGTTGTCGCATTTGGTGCGCAGCTTGGCCTTGGGGAACCACAGCTGACCGCCCAGTTCCTTGACCAGCTTTTCGGTCGTCTCATCAAACATCAGGAAGACAAACTTGGGCTTGCCACCGCGCCGTTTGACCAGATCGATGACCTCTTTGTGCTGCAACAGATAGTTGTTGATGTCTTCGATGGACTGAAACTCGTCATGCGGCATTTCAGAAGGCACGAACACGTTTGGATGCCGCCCGTCAAAGCAATCCATATAGCAGATATAGGTGAAATTCATCACCCATTCATCCAGCCCCAACAGGTTGAAATTGGTCGCCGATACGAAATAGATCGGATCCTTGTTGGTGTGGAAATACCGGCGGATTTCCGAGATGTTTTTCAGCACCTTCTTAGGCATGTGTTCCTCCCAGTCCCTTATGTTTTCTTGACTGTTTTCAAAGCGTCGTCAGTGAATATGCGCAGCCCCAGATCGGCGCGGAAGCCATGGATTTCCGACACATCCAGTTCCTGCATGAATCTCAGGATTTCAGGGCTGATCACCTGCCCCGGTACCAGAATGGGAAAGCCCGGCGGATAGGGAATCACAAAAGTGGCCGAGACCATTTCCTCACCGGCCTCCAACCGCTCCAGCATGTCCTTGTCAGGCTCGACATAATCGCAATTGTCTTCGTCATAGGACAGGAAGAACGCGGTGCGAATGTCCCCGGCTTCGGTCCCTGCCTCGCAGCGAAAGGCGTCGTGGAACCGGCTGAAATCAGGAAGCGGCGGGACGTGTTCGCTCAGGTTTTTGACGCGCTTGTCAAAGGCCCGTTTTTCCATCTTCGAGGCGTCATCCATCAGATCGTCCAGTTCCTTGGCGATCTCGACCAGCACCTCGATCAGATAGGCGACGGAACTGCGCGTGGTGCCGATATTGGTCATGAACAGCACGGTATTGCGCGAAGTCTTGTTGATCTGGATGCCGTATTTGTCCATCAGGATCTTGGTCTTGAAGGTATCACCATCCCAACCGGTCGCGCCCACATGCAGGGTGATCCGGGTGGCATCCAGAACAAACTCATCCTTGGCCCAGCAATCCCAGACATCAGCCCAGCCCTGATCGGGATCGAAATAGCTGGTCATGCCGCTTTCGCGATATTCTTCAGGGATCATGTCGCCTGCCGTGACCAGCCTGAAGTATTTCTTCAGCAATGGATGGGTCGACACCGCCCTGCGGATCGCCATCGCGCTTTCGACTTGCCGCTGGACGAATTCATAGCCTTCAATCTCAACCTGCCTGCGCCCCACATCCAATGAGGCGATGATCTGATAGTTGGGCGAGGTCGAGGTGTGGGTCATATAAGCCTCGTGAAAGGCCTCTTCGACGGCACCTTTGAACTGCTGGTCGTTGACATGGATCATCGAGCCCTGCCGCAGCGCGGTCAGCGTTTTATGCGTCGATTGCGTTGCATAGACCCGCACACGCGCATCCGGCGGCGCGATCAGGCGGGTGTTCAGCAGGGTCTCATCATCCGCACCCTCCAGTTCCGCCTGCTGGGCGGCATAAGCCTCGGCATGTTCAGGGGTACGGAACTGTTCGCGCAGGATGTTGGCGGAGCGCATCGCGGTGCGTACGCGTGAGTTCGGAGCAAATCGGGCATAGCCGAACCACGCCTCATCCCACAGGAACACAAGGTCTTTCTTGATCGCCAGACATTCCTGCATCACGCGCTGCACGTTGTAGACGATGCCATCGAAGGTGCAGTTGGTCAGCAGCACCATCCGCACCTGATCCAGCTTGCCTTCGGCCTTCAAAGTCAGCAGCTTGTGCTTGATTTCGCGGATCGGCACCGCGCCGTACATCGAGTAATCGTGCAGCGGGTAGCTGTCCATGTAGACCACGCTCGCCCCGGCCAGCACCATGCCATAATGGTGTGATTTGTGGCAGTCGCGGTCGATCAGAACAATGTCACCGGGTCGCACCAGCGCCTGCACCACGATCTTGTTGCAGGTTGAGGTGCCATTGGTGGCAAAGTAGGTCTGCTTTGAGCCAAAGGCACGGGCGGCGGCCTCTTGCGCTTCTTTGATGGGGCCACGCGGCTCCAGCAGTGAATCCAGACCGCCAGACGTGGCCGAGGTTTCGGCCATGAAGATGTTTGATCCGTAAAACGCCCCCATGTCCTGAATCCAGTGGCTGCGACTGATGGATTTACCACGGCTGATCGGCATCGCGTGGAACACGCCGGTGGGTTGTTTGGAATATTCCTTGAGCGCAGTAAAAAATGGCGTCTTATAGCGCCGCTGGACACCGCGCAGGATGTTCAGGTGCAGTTCCAGAAAATCTTCCTGATTATAGAACACCCGGCGACACAGCCCCAGATCGAGGCCCGCAATGTCTTCGGCAGAGCGGTCCGTGATCAGGTATGCATCCAGTTCCGGGCGCAACATGCCGATCCGGCGACAGGTCTCGGGGCCATATTCCGAAGGAGACAGGGTATCCAGATCAGCCCCTTCGCCATAAAGGCTGATATAGTGGCCCAGCACATTGGTTTCATTCTTGGATTTCAGGCTCAGGCCGGGGCGGACAATCACGGCCTGCACATTCTGGTTGAACAGAACGCCGATCAGCGCATCCTCGACACTGGGAACCACAACGGTTTCATAGATGAAGGGATCTTCGCTGCGCCGCATCCGTTGCAGGCTGGATTGCAAAAAGCGCTCCTGATGCTCGTTTACCTTGTCAACGATCATGACCTCGAAATAGGGTCGCCCCAGCGCGCGGGCCTCGTGGCTTTGGGCGGCTTCATCCTCGAATTCCTCACCCTCGGCCTCATCCGCGATCAGCGGGATCGAACGGCGGCGATAGGCACCCGAGGTCAGCGCCCGCGACACCCGGCGCACGGCGGTTGAGAAATCGGCGAAATTGCCGTGATCCAGCAACCGACGCAGATAGTCAAAGGCAGACCCGCCGGGAAAGGCAAAATACATCTCGATCGGGGCCAGGGCCTGAAGCAATTCCCGTGCCCGGTCCCGATCCTTGTCGCAGCCACCCTGATCAAGTGACTCGGCCGTTTCCCGCAGCGCGCTCCATCTATCTGCCCTCAATTGTGAGGCGCTGTAGTAATCCGAGATGGTGTGGAGCTTTTCGCTATCGGAAATGCCGTGCATAAAATCTGTGTCCTTTCTGCCGATATCGAAGAACAGCCCCGGTATCAGTCTGTGCCTGAGCGCCCTTTGTAGTGATAAAAATTATCGGGTTTGGTCGCGGCGTCTTCACTATATCCCAGGGCCGTTCTGGGGTCGGATATCGCAACACCTGCCGCATCACCTTTCTGCGGGATACGCAACGGACCCAGCGTGTGCAGATAGGTATCCGCCCCGCTGGTGCGATCATAGACCGGGAACTCGGCTTCGCGATCGCGGAAGCTTTTGAGGACCTGCCCCAGACCTTTCATCCCGACCTCGCGCTGACGACGGACCTGATCCAGATCGATCTCGATGGGGAAGATATCTTCTTGCCCGGCAGACTGATGCAGCACGGTGGCCGAAGGATCAACCACCAGCGAACGGCCCACGCCACCGGCAGCCAGCCCGTTCACGTCGAACACGTAACACTGAAACTGTGCGGCAGTGGCCTTGGCAATCGACAGCTCGGCTTCGCGGTCTGTGGTGCCGGTCAGAACCGGGTGCAACAACACTTCGACACCCTGAGAGGTCAGATGCCGCGTGGTTTCGGGGAACCAGATGTCATAGCAGATCGACAGACCAAACCGGCCCACATCGGGCACATCGAAGATGCAGAATTCGGTGCCCGAGGCGACGCCCTGCTCATACGGTTTGAAAGGGAACATCTTGGAGTATTTCGAGACGATCTCACCCTCGGGGTTGATCACAATCGATGTATTGAAAATCCGCCCGTCGTCGCGCTGTTCAAACATGGAGCCGGGGATCAGCCAGATGCCGTATCGCCGCGCGGCGTCCTGAAAACGCGACAGGTCATCATTGGGAAAGGGCTGGGCAAATTGCTCCAGCGGCCCGTAAGGGGCCAGTTCGCTGAACAGGGCCATCTGGGTCCAGGGGAAGCGCGCCATCATCACGTCGATCCGGTGCAGCATCGCCTCGACATTTGAGTGCATCGCATCAACATGCATCTGGATTCCGGTTATCGCAAAGGGGGTCATTTTCTGTTTCTTCTCTTTTTCTTGCCGATTGCGACCGCTGTTGTGATCCAGCGCTCTTCATCGGAGCATAAAATCATATGCGCGCGCAAGCCCGCTCTCTGATTGTCACGAATTTCCGGGGTTACGGCCTTCATTGTACCTCTTCCCCGGTGGCATCTTCTGCCAGTGCTTCCACGAAATCGATGTCATTGCGGACCCAGAAGAACCGGAACCCGCAACTGCGCAACCATTTCTCAAGCCGGTCCAGACTGGACCATTCCCGCCGCAACCCACGTGTGGATTCCACCAGCGCCCATTGGCCATCGACCAGAAAATAGACCGTCCAGGTATTGGGATGCGCCGATTGATTGGCAAAGCCGCCACTGACCACCTCGCGCGCGGTACGCACAGCAACCGGATAGTCGCCGATGCGGTTTTCGGCGGCAAGGATGGCCAGATCGTTCTGACGGATCGTGAATGTCGGAAGCGGGGCGTCGCTCATGCAGCCTCGGTTTGTGCAGCATCCAGCAGCGCTTGACGGCGCTCGCTGATATCCGCTGGCTTGAGGTTTTCGATACGCGTCGCCAATGTCCAGACATGACCAAACGGATCGGCAATCGTGGCACAGCGCTCACCCCAGTAGGTGTCGGCTGCCTCAGCAATCAGGCTGGCACCGTTGTCCAGTGCCACCGCCAGGGTCGCATCGGTATCTTCGACATACATATGATGCCCGACAGGTGTGACAGTGCCCGGCACAGTCGGACCATGCGCACCCCATCCGGCGGTGACAAACAGCATCGAATTGCCAATTTTGATGGTTGCGAAATCGGGGGCCTCTTCCGCATCACAGGCCTGAATTTTGGCGTCAAACGCGCTTTTGTAGAATTGCAGCGCTGCGGGCACGTCAGCAACAGCAAGCGACGCCGTACAGGTGCGGTAACCACGGGGCAGAGTGGCAGGCTTCTTTTTCATTCCGGTATCTCCGAATTGGGCTGAGGTCGCCCGGTAAGACATGCAGGAAACCCCGCATTATGCACCATACTGTGGATCAACTCACCTGACATTGCAACACTATGGAGCATAGTGCTCTCGTTTCTGTCAGAAACGTTCAGAATGTCGGCGGGGTGCAGGCGCTGACGATCCGGCATTTCTCGGGGCCGACCTGCCGGAACCGGTGCGGCGTGCGGCTGTCGAAGTAATAGGCATCCCCCGGCCCCAGCACCTTGCGTTGATCCCCGACAGTCACCTCGACCCGGCCCGAGATCACGACGCCGCCCTCTTCCGCGTCATGCCCGTACATCACACGGCCCGTATCAGCCCCCGGATCATAGGTTTCCTGCAGGATCATCATCGCACGGCCATGCAGGTTTGATCCCACCTGCCGCAAAGACAGCCCGCCCTTGCCAATCTCGGTCAGCTCTTCGGCGGCGTAGAAAACGGTCTGCTCCGGTTCGATCTCGAATGAGAAGAAATCGGACATACCGATTGGAATACCCTGCAAAATCCGCCTGAGCGCCCCGACCGAGGGATTCATCTTGCCCGACTCGATCAGCGATATGGTCGAGTTCGGCACATCCGACTTCTTGGCCAACGCCCGCTGCGACAGGCCCGCCCGCTCGCGCAGGGTGCGCAGGCGCAATCCAAGGGTCAGATCATCCTGGCTGGTGTTTTTCATGTTCAGTATCCGCAACACTCAAGAGGTACCGGGACCGTAAATCAAGGGGTTATGATTCACAAGAAACAGGCTTTCGCCTGCCACGCCAGTCACTACAGTCACGCGGTCACATATACGGGCACAGGGCCCGGTAACCGGAAAGGACGCAAGATGCTGAACGCTCAGATTGCTGAACGCCGCAACACCTCGATCGCGCAGGGCGTGGGGATGCAAACGCAGGTCTATGTGGACCGTGCCGCAAATTCCGAGGTCTGGGACGTCGAGGGCACGCGCTATATCGATTTCGCCGCAGGCATCGCCGTTGTGAATACCGGGCATTGCCACCCCAAGGTGATGGAAGCGGTCACGACGCAGGCCGCCAACTTCACCCATACCTGCCATCAGGTTCTGCCCTATGAAAACTATATTCGTCTCGCCGAGCGCCTGAACGAAAAGGTTCCCGGTGATTTCAGCAAAAAGACCGTCTTTGTCACAACCGGCGCCGAGGCGGTTGAAAACGCGGTCAAGATCGCCCGCGCCGCCACCGGTCGCCCCGCTGTGATCGCCTTTGGCGGCGGCTTCCATGGCCGGACGTTCATGGGCATGTCGCTGACCGGCAAGGTACAACCCTACAAGGCCGGTTTTGGCGCGATGATGCCTGACACCTATCATGTGCCCTTCCCGGTTGAGCTGCACGGCACCTCGACCGAGGATTCGCTGGGCGCGCTGACCAAGCTGTTCACGGCTGATCTCGATCCGGGTCGCGTTGCCGCGATCATCATCGAGCCGGTTCAGGGCGAAGGTGGCTTTTATCC
Source organism: Rhodobacteraceae bacterium KLH11 (assembly GCA_000158135.1). Taxonomy (GTDB): domain Bacteria; phylum Pseudomonadota; class Alphaproteobacteria; order Rhodobacterales; family Rhodobacteraceae; genus Ruegeria. Next base: position 1,273,136 of record DS999531.1, on the reverse strand, counting down.
GGCCCCGGCCGAGCTGATGCGCGGTCTGCGCGCCTTGTGCGACGAACACGGCATCGTTCTGATCGCCGACGAGGTGCAGACCGGTTTCGCCCGCACCGGCAACCTGTTTGCGATGGATGCCTATGATGTGTCCGCCGACATCACCACCATGGCCAAAGGACTGGCCGGTGGCCTGCCGCTGGCTGCCGTCACCGGACGGGCCGAGCTGATGGACGCGGCGCAGCCGGGCGGTCTGGGCGGTACCTATGGTGGCAACCCGCTGGGCATCGCCGCCGCTCATGCGGTGATGGATGTGATCGAAGAAGAAGACCTGTGCGCCCGCGCCAACGAACTGGGTTCGCGCCTGAAACAGCGTCTGGAATCGATCCGCGCCCGCACCCCCGAGATCGTCGATATCCGCGGCCCCGGTTTCATGGTCGCTGCCGAGTTCAACACCACTGATGGCAGCGCACCGAACCCGGACATGGCCAATGCCGTGCGCGCCGAGGCTCTGAAACGTGGATTGATCCTGCTGACATGTGGCGTATATGGAAACGTAATCCGTTTCCTCGCGCCGCTGACGGTGCAGGACGAGATACTCGCCGAGGCTATGGATATTCTGGAAGCCTCGGTCGACGCTGCCAAAGGAGCCTGAACATGCTGGATACCAAAGTGACCAAGCTGGAACTCAAAGATCCCGGCCTTCTGGAAACCCGCGCCTATATCAATGGTGAATGGGTCGAGGGTGAGGCAACTTTCCCCGTCAACAACCCGGCCACCGGCGATCTGATTGCCAATGTGACCAATGTCAGCATCGAGGGCACCGCGCAGACCATCGATGCGGCCTATGCCGCCAAAAAGGACTGGGCCGCTCAAACCGGCAAGGAGCGCGCCGCGATCCTGCGCAAATGGTTCGATCTGATGGTCGAAAACGCCGATGATCTGGCCACGATCCTGACCGCCGAGATGGGCAAACCCTGGCCTGAGGCGCGCGGAGAGATCCTGTATGGCGCCTCCTTCATCGAATGGTTCGCGGAAGAAGCCAAGCGCGTCTATGGCGACGTGATCCCCGGCCATCAGCGTGACAAACGTATCGTGGTACTGAAACAGCCCGTGGGCGTGGTGGGATCGATCACGCCGTGGAACTTCCCCAACGCAATGATCGCCCGCAAGGTTGCCCCCGCGCTGGCGGTGGGCTGCACTTTTGTGGCGCGCCCCGCAACACTGACGCCGCTTTCGGCGCTGGCGATGGCCGTGCTGGGCGAACGGGCGGGCATTCCGGCGGGCGTGTTCAACGTAATCCCAGGTACCGACAGCTCGGGCGTGGGCAATGAGCTGTGCACCAATGACAAGGTTGCCAAGATCACCTTTACCGGCTCGACCCGTGTGGGCCAGATCCTGATGCGGCAGGCGGCGGGTACGATCAAGAAGATGTCGCTTGAGCTGGGCGGCAACGCCCCCTTCATCGTGTTTGACGACGCCGATGTGGATGCCGCCGTCGACGGCGCGATGATCGCCAAGTTCCGCAATAACGGTCAGACCTGTGTCTGCGCCAACCGCATCTACGTACAAGCGGGCGTCTATGACGAATTCGCCGCCAAACTGGCCGAAAAGACCAGGGCGCTGAATGTGGGTGACGGGTTTGGCGATGGTGTCACCACCGGCCCGCTGATCAACGACGCAGCGGTCGCCAAGGTCGAGGAACACATCTCGGACGCGGTCTCCAAAGGCGCAACCGTCACGCTGGGTGGCAAACGCTCGGGTCTGGGCGGGACATTCTTTGAACCCACCGTTCTGACCGGCGTGACCCGTGACATGGTGGTGGCGAAGGATGAAACCTTTGGCCCCGTCGCACCGCTGTTCAGGTTCGAAGACGAAGACGACGTGGTCGCCATGGCCAATGACAGCGAATTTGGTCTGGCCTCGTATTTCTACAGCCGCGATCTGGCACGTGTCTGGCGTGTGGCCGAAGGGCTGGAATCGGGTATGGTTGGCATCAATACCGGCCTGATCTCGACCGAGGTCGCACCGTTTGGCGGCGTCAAACAATCCGGTCTGGGCCGCGAAGGGTCGAAATACGGGACCGAGGATTTCCTTGAGATCAAATATCTCTGCATGGGTGAGATCAACTAAGCTTCGCCTCAGAAAACCGCCCCTGCAAGAAATTGCGGGGCGGTTTTTAATTAGCCACCTAGGTCACTGCCCCAGCGCAACGCCTTCTCGGCGGGGATCTGCGGCACCGATCAACTGGCCATCTTTGATCAGAATTGCATGCAATCCGCTGTTGAGGTCGACAAGCTTGACCTCGTGCCCTTTGCCAGTCAGCGCATCCGCAAAACCTGCCGCAGCTGTCTCTTGCTCCAGATCCATTGATGATCCGTTGCGATGCACGAAATGACCCGTTTCGATGGCATCCTGAGGGTCCAGATCCCAGTCGAGGATGGCAATGATCGTTTTGGCCACATAGTTGATAATGCGGCTGCCGCCGGGGGAGCCAATCAGCAGATAAGGCGCACCATCCTTCATCACGATAGTGGGCGACATTGAGCTGCGCGGGCGTTTTCCACCTTCGACCCGATTGGCGACCAGACGATCTCCGTCCGTTGGTGCGCGGTCGAAATCGGTCAGCTCATTGTTCAGCAGAAAACCCCGCACAAAGACCCGACTGCCAAAAGCGGTTTCGATGGTCGTTGTCATCGACAGTGCGTTGCCATATCGGTCGCGGATCACGATGTGGCTGGTGCCCGGGCGGTCGGGGTTTTGCGACGGGGCGAACAGCGCGGTGTGATCGCGGGGCGGTTCTCCGGCCTCGCGTTTTTCGCTGGCGGTTTCCGGATCGATCATCTCGGACCGCAGTTTCAGGTAGTCCTTGTCCAACAGGCCCTTGACCGGCACATCGACAAAATCGCTGTCGGCCATATAAAGCGCGCGGTCGGCATAGGCCAGCTTGGCAGCTTCGGCATAAAGGTGCGCTGTCTCGGCGTTCCAGCCCATCGCTTTGAGATCAAAATTGTTCAGAATGCCCAATATCTGGCCAACCGTCAGACCACCGGACGTTGGCGGACCCATGCCGCAGACATCATAGCCGCGATAATCGGCGCAGATGGCGGGGCGAAGCTTGACGCGATAGGCGGCCATATCTTCAAGCGTGATGTTGTTTTCCACTTTCGAGGTCGCATCAACCGCCGCCACGATATCTTCGGCAATCGGGCCACTATAGAAGGCACCCGCCCCCTGATCGGCCAGAATGCGCAGGGTTTGCGCAAAGTCCGGGTTCCTCAGAAGGGTTCCGGCCTGCAACGGCGTGCCATCTTCGTTGAAGAAATACGCTTTGCCCGCCGGGAACACCCCGACAGAGCGCTCACGTTCGATGGTGCTTTGGATCGAATTTGCCATGCGGGGCGAGACCTCGAAGCCCTGCTCGGCCTGATCGATGGTGGACTGGAACAAAGAGGCCCAGTCTTTCCTGCCATAAAGGTTATGGGTCACTTCCATCAGGCGCAGAATGCCCGGCACACCGACAGATTGGCCCCCCACCACAGCTTCGGGCCATGGCATCTTTTCGCCATCCGGCAACAAAAAGCGTTCGGGCGTCGCCTTGGAGGGCGCTTTTTCACGCGCATCAAACGTGTTCAGTGTTTTCGAGGACGCATCCCAATACAGCAAAAACGCCCCGCCACCGATGCCCGAGGATTGCGGCTCAACGAGGTTCAGCATCAACTGCACGGCAATCATCGCATCCGCCGCCGTGCCACCTGCGGCCAACACATCATACCCGGCTTTCGCGGCAATCGGATTGGCAGCAGACACCATGAATTCGGTGCCCGTGACCGAATTCTTATCCTCCCAGCCGTAACCATATTCTGGCGCAGGGTCTTGTGCATTGGCCGCGCATGCGGCAACCGCCAGCGCCAACGCGGCGCTGGTTCTCATGATTGTTTTCATCATAAAAACCTCCGGGTAAGGATCTGCGTGATTAATTACTGATCACCAAAATTCAAATGGCAGAATCCCACCTTAGGACGCTTCGATTCAGCGCACAACATATACCGAGGTCTGAGAATGCCGAACCACCCGCGCCGCGTTTGGGCCCAGCAGATAATCCTTCAGATCCGGCTTGTGAGCCCCGATGACAATCAGGTCCGAGCCGGCACTTTCGGCTGTTTTCAGAATTTCCTGATAGGCGCTGCCGGTGGCCACGACGTGGCGCACCTTGGCATTGCGTTCTTCCCCCAAAGTTTCGGCGCAGAGCGCGACCAGCTTTTCATGGGCCTCTTCGATCGCCTGTTCATGGTGATGGGGCTCAAAAAAACTGCTGACGAACCCCTCGCCATAATCCGGCGTCACGGTCACCACATCCAGCCGCGCACCGTCCAGTTCGGCCAGTGCGGCGGCCCGTTCAAGGACGGCAACATCAAGATCGCCATTGCTAATATCCACTGCGCATAGAATAGCTTTGGTCATGCGGGTTCTCCCTGTTTTGCAGCGCGGCCACGCTGAAGGAAGGCGACAAGACCCAACAGGACCAGCGCCGGGATAAAGATCAGCTCTTTCGGGGGCTGGCTTTGCGGTGCCTGAATGGCGGTGATGCGAACAGCGTCATCGGCATAATAGTCGAACATGTCCAACTCATCCGCAACCGGCGCACCAAAGAGCGGCTCGTCCAGTTTGACCAGCCCGTCCTCTTCCAGCGTGATCAGGCCCAAAGCGTCAACACGCGCCGCGCCATCCGCCTCATCCCCAATGGTCAGAACAACGGTGGTTTCGGTCATGTTACCGGTGTCAAAGTCCGGGCCCGCAACCTCAATCCGCATGGTGCTGCCCGGCGCGGCCTCACCCACGGCCTGTGTCAGCTGTGCCGGTTCGATCTGCGCAAAGGGCGGCGCGATCCGGTTCATGAAGAAATCCGGACGGAACAGCGCAAACGCGATCAGGATCAGCGCAACGCTTTCATAGATGCGGTTCTTGGTCAGGAACCATCCCATGGTGCCCGCGGTGAAAATCAGGATCGCGATAGTTGCAGAGACGGCCACCAGAATGCCCTGTATCCAGCCCACATCGATCAGCAACAGGTCAGTGTTGAAGATGAACACAAACGGCAGTGCCACGGTGCGCAAGCTGTAGAAGAAGGCGGTGAAGCCTGTCTTGATCGCATCCCCGCCCGACACGGCGGCGGCGGCAAAGCTTGCCAGACCCACGGGTGGCGTCACATCAGCCATGATACCGAAGTAGAACACGAACAGATGCACCGCAATCAGCGGCACGATCAGGCCGTCCTGCGCGCCCAGTTCCACAACCACACCCGCCATCAGCGAGCTGACAACGATGTAGTTCGCAGTGGTCGGCAGGCCCATCCCGAGGATCAGGCTCAGCAGACCCACCAGCGCCAGCATGGCGATCAGGTTGCCGCCAGACAGGAACTCGACCAGATCGGCCATCACCTGACCCACACCGGTCAGCGTCACCGTGCCCACAATCACGCCCGCGGTGGCGGTGGCCAGCGCGATACCGATCATGTTGCGCGCGCCATCGATCAACCCGTTCCACAGGTCGACAACACCGGCCATAAAGGCATTCGCGGTGTCGCTCTCCCCCCGGAAGATCGATTTGAGCGGCTTTTGCGTCAGCAGGATCACGAACAGCAGCGAGGTTGCCCAGAAGGCCGACAGGCCCGGTGATTTCTGTTCGATCATCAGGAAGTAGACCAGCACGATGATTGGCAGCAGGTAATGCAGACCGGCCTTGTAGATCTCGGCGATCACCGGCAGTTCGACCTCTTTGGCGTTGGGATCATCCGGCACCAGATCCTCGACCCCTGCGGCAAGTTTCAGCAGGAACAGGTAGGCCAGCACGATCAGCGCCGACAGGACCAGCCCGGACGCGTCGGGCATGAGCGCGACAATGGCCTTGATCGGGTATTGGATGCCATAGCAGAGCCCGGCGAAGCCCACGAAGAACAGCGCCATGCCGCCAATCGTACGACCCATCGAAACGACTCGGTCGCCCAGCGTCGGCATGTTCCGCTTCACCGCTTCAAGGTGCACGATATAGACCAGCGCGATGTAAGAGATTGCGGCAGGCAGGAAGGCGTGGGTGATCACCTCAACGTATGAGATGCCCACATATTCCACCATCAGGAAGGCCGCAGCCCCCATGACCGGCGGCATGATTTGGCCGTTCACGGATGAGGCGACCTCGACCGAGCCCGCCTGTTCGCTGGAAAAGCCCACCCGCTTCATCAGCGGGATGGTGAAGGTGCCAGTGGTCACAACGTTGGCGATGGACGAGCCCGAGATCAGGCCGGTTGCAGCCGAGCCGACAACCGCCGCCTTGGCCGGGCCACCGCGCAGATGCCCCAGCGCGCCAAAGGCCATCTTGATAAAGTAGTTGCCCGCACCCGCCTTATCCAGCAGCGCGCCGAACAGCACGAATAGGAAGACAAACTTGGTCGACACGCCCAGCGCGATGCCAAAGACGCCCTCGGACGTGATCCACATATGGCTCATCGCTTTTTGCAGGCTGGCGCCTTTCCAGCGGATCACCTCGGGCACCCATTCTGAGGAGCCGAAGAAAACATAGGCCAGAAAGATCGTCGCGATGATGGCCATCGCGGGGCCAAGCGCACGGCGCGCGGCCTCGAACAACAGCAGCAGGCCGACAAGGGCAAACCACTTGTCGGTATGATCCGCCAGACCGCCTGCATCAACGATTTTCTGATAGAAGAAATACCCATACAGCGCCAGAAACGCGCCGACGATGCCCATGATCCAATCCTGAATCGGGATGTAATCACGCGGGCTGGATTTCAGTGCCGGATAGGCCGAAAAGGCCAGAAACATCGCAAAGGCCAGATGGATCTGGCGCGAGTTGTTCACAACACTGCCCGGCAGCAGGTAATTGGACAAGGGCGATGCAAGTACCACCTGAAACACCGACCACAACACAGCCACGATCGCCAGAAACAGCCCCACATTCCCCGCCGGATTGCGTGCGCCTGCATCGGATGAGGCGACCAAATCCTGAAGCTCTTCCTCGGAGAGAGGGCGGTTGCCCTGTGCGTCGGAACTCATGGTGTAAACTCCCTGTCCTTCGACCTGGTTTTTTGCGGCCGTCTTGTCACCGGTTAACCCCGGATATGAATCGCG
>DS999531.1:1167271-1265908 GCA_000158135.1 Rhodobacteraceae bacterium KLH11 | reverse complement strand
ACTGAATCCAGCCTTTTTCTTTGTAGTATTTCTCGGCACCCGGATGCAGCGGTGCCGACAGGCCATCCGCAATCATCTCTTCCGGCTTGAGGTTGGCGAAGGCCGGGTGCAGCTTTTTGAAGTCATCGAAATTCTCAAAAACCGAGCTGACAACCGCATAAACCGCGTCATCCGACACGTCTGCCGAGGTCACGAAGGTCGCGCCCACACCAAAGGTGTCAGTGTCGCCATCCGAACCACGGTACATGCCACCGGGGATGGTCGCGGTGCGATAGAACGAATTGTCGTCAACCAGCTTGCTGACGGCATCGCCGCTGACATTCACCAGAACCGAGTCGCACGCGGTGGTTGCTTCCTGAATCGAACCCGAAGGGTGACCCACGGTGTAAACCATCGCGTCGATCTGGTTGTCGCACAGAGCAGCCGACTGTTCGGCCGCTTTCAGCTCGGTCGCCAGTTCGAAATCATCGGTGGTCCAGCCCATTTCACCCAGCAGAACTTCCATCGTGCCGCGCTGACCGGAACCGGGATTGCCGATATTGACGCGTTTGCCCTTCAGGTCTTCGAAGTTGGTGATGCCGGAATCGGCGCGCGCCACAACGGTGAACGGTTCAGGATGCACCGAGAACACAGCACGCAGGTTCTCGAACGGGCCGGCCTCTTCGAATTTCGAGCTGCCGTTGAAAGCGTGGTACTGCCAGTCCGACTGCGCCACCCCAAACTCAAGCTCGCCTTCGCGAATGGTGTTGATGTTGTAAACCGACCCCCCGGTTGATTCCACCGAACACCGGACCCCGTGCTCTTTCCGGCCCTTGTTGACCAAACGGCAGATCGCGCCACCCGTCGGGTAATACACACCCGTAACGCCGCCGGTTCCGATCGTGATAAACTCTTCTGCATATGCCGCTGGCGCCATCATCGCTGCCGCCGCAAATGCGGTGATTGAAGATTTCCTGAACACTTTGACACTCCTGTTGTCAGTCTTTTTTGATCTGTTGGGGCGCCTGAAACCGTTCAGAACACAACAGAAAAAATCGCACTGGAATCAGGCCCCCCGATGGGTAAGAGGAAAGCGAAACCAGACAACAGGTGTCTATACGGTAGATTACGTATAGGCTTACATTCGAATATAGGGGAATGAAGAGGGCCGATCACGGGACAAGGCCGTGACATCGGCCCTGAAAGAAGGTCGTTTGGACAGAGTTTGAACTACGCAAGGCAACAAGAACTTCGCCAAGATCAGGCCGAGCCAGCCCGCAGGCGCAGATCGCTTCGTGCCACCCTTGCGCTGTGTCTGGGCGGGCTGCAGTTTCTTGCCATCCTTTCTGTGATCCTTTCAACCTTTGTCAGCTCGGAAAATGCGCTGTTGCGGCAATCGCGGAACTCGCTGAACGAGGTCAGCGTCAATGTCATCAGTCAGGTCAGCAGTTTCCTAAGCCCCGCCCGGCAGGCACTGGATGCAACAAGGCGGCTGGCCGAAAACGATGTTCTCGACATCGATGACCCTGCCGCGCTGGAAAGCCATTTCTTCCAGCAGCTTCAGGTGGCGCCGCAGCTGGCCGGGATTTATCTGGCGGACGAAAGCGGGCGTTTCGTCTATGTCATGCGCTCGGAAGAACCCGGGCGCTATCGCACCAAATTCGTACCGCCCTTTGCGCCGGGCACCGCCGAACACCCTGCTGATTTCCAGTGGCGCAATGATCGGTTCACATTGCTGGAAACCGCATCTACCCAGACCGACACCTTTGAGGCCCGCACCCGGCCCTGGTTCAGAATGGTGACCGAGACCAAAGCGCCGATCTGGACAGAACCTTACATCTTTTTCACCACCCGCCAGCCCGGGCTGACCTACGGGGTGCCGATCCTTGATGAGGATGGAGAGATCCGCGCCATTTTGGGCGTCGATATCCAGATTGATGCCCTGTCGGGGTTCCTGCTGGACATTTGGTCCGAGCGGCGCGGGGCGGCGCTGGTTCTGAACGAAGATGGCGCGGTTCTGGCACATCCGACGCTGGTTCTGATCCGGCAAGAGGCCCATATGGAAGCACCCGAACTGACCCGGGTAGACCAGATCGCGGATCCCATCGCGCAAAAGGCGTTCGGAGATGTGGTGCAAACCGGGCTGAGCACCGCTCAGGGTCCGGTTCATACGGATTTCGAACTGAATGGTCAGGATTATGTGGCGATGCTGATCGAGGTCACAGAGCCGGGGTTGCGATGGCTGATCGGCCTCTATGCGGCCGAGGATAACTTTATCGGTGAGATCAAGAAAAACCGGGCGCAGGGCATCTGGATCGCGCTGGCCATCGCCATTCTGACCGGTGCCATCGGGCTGGCACTGGCCGACCGGATTTATGCCCCGGTTCGCACCTTTGCCAGCCAGACGCAGCGCCTTTCCAGCGGCGAGATCACACCCGACGAGGACCTGCGCAGCCCCTATCGCGAATTGGACGATACCGGTGCGGCGCTGGCGCAAGAGGTGCGGCAACGCCAACGGTTCGAGACCGCCTATGGCCGCACCTTCGATCTGGCCTCGCGCGGGATGGCGCAGATCGCGCCCGAAACGGGGCGCTTCCAGCGTGTGAATGAACAGCTTTGCGATATCATGGGCTATCAACCCGACGAGCTGGAAGCGATGACACTGGCCGATATTCTGCCGGAAGACGGCCAGCAGATCGCCGTTCAGTTCCGCGAAACCTTGCTGCAGGATTCCGAATTCATCACGGAAAACCAGTTCATCCGGAAAGACGGGTCACCGATCTGGCTCAGGGTCAACGCGATCCTGATCCGTGATGAAAACGGTGTACCCGATCACGCTGTTGCCATTGTCGATGATGTCAGTGACCGCAAACAGGCCGAGGATGAGGCGGGTCGCCTCAGCCGCGACCTGTCTCATGTCGCTCGGGTGAATCTGATGGGCGAGATGGCCTCGGGGCTGGCGCATGAGCTGAACCAGCCGCTCAGCGCGATTTCCTATAACGTGGATGCCGCCAAGATCACGCTGGATGAAATCGGTGACCCCGATCCCGAACTGACCGAGATCCTCACCGATATCGACCGCCAGTCGCGCCGCGCGGGCGACATCATCCGCGCCCTGCGCGAGGTGGTGCGCAAGGATCGCGGGCGTCAGACGCCGTTTGAACTGGGCGGGCTGATCCGGCAGACCGTCACACTGATGGACTCCGAGGCGAAAATACACGAGATCAAGCTGCAATATGACCAGACCGATCTGCCGCCTGTCACCGGAAACCGGACGCAGATCGCGCAGGTGCTGGTCAACCTATTGCGCAATGCCATCGACGCGCTGGCACGCGATGCACGCGACAGGGGCCAGATCACCATCACCACGCAGATCACCGATGAACTGGTCGAGGTGCATGTCGTGGATAACGGGCCTGGCGTCAGTGATGACGTCACCCTGTTCAACACTTTTGATACACAAAAGACCGACGGGATGGGGCTGGGCCTGTCCATCTGCAGAACCATTGTCAAAGCCAATGGCGGTACGATCTGGTACGAACCGACCGAGGCATCCGGTGCCTGTTTCTGTTTCACCCTGCGCCGCAGCGACAAACCTCAGGACGACCGGCCATGACTTCTGAACCGTTGGAGGTGTTCATCGTCGATGACGACGCCGATGTGCGTATCGCCCTGTCACGTTCGCTGAGCAAGCGCGGGATGCAGGTTACTCATTTCTCCGATGCGCAATCCTTTCTGGATCAGGTGGATGAAGACGCAGAAGGCTGCCTGATCCTTGACTACGGCATGCCCGGCATGGACGGGCTGGAGCTGCAGGAGCATCTGAACCAGCAAAACTCGACCATTCCGGTCATTTTCATCTCGGGGCACGGGGGTATTCCGGAATCAGTACGCGCCACCAAGGCAGGCGCAGTTGATTTTCTGGAAAAACCCTTCGATCTGAAGGTGCTGATCGAACGTATTCAGGCCGCATCCGAGGTCGGCGCAAAGCTGCGGGCCGACAAGGCGCGGCGTCAACTGCTTGCACAGAAACGCGGCCTTCTGACCGAGCGCGAAGAACAGGTATTGCAGCATATCCTGACCCACCCCGCGCGCACCTCAAGCAAAGAGATCGCTGCGGAACTTGGGATCAGCCCCCGGACGGTGGAAATCCATCGCGGGCGCATCCAGCACAAGGTTGGTGTGAAAACCACCATCGAGCTTTACGAGCTGTTCGGGCAAATGCAATGACCACAAACCTCAGGCCGTTCGGCCACCTGCCCGATGGCCGTCAGGTGCATCAGATCAAACTTGGCCGCGCTGGGCTTGTCGCCCGGATTCTGACCTATGGCGCCGTGTTGCAGGACCTCAGGCTTGAGGGGGTGCCACATCCGCTTGTGCTGGGTTGGCCAACGCTTGAAGGCTATCGCAACAGCTCTGCCTATTTCGGGGCCATCGTCGGGCGGTTTGCCAACCGTATCGGCGGCGCGCGCTTTCAGATCGACGGGCAGACATTTCACACCCAGCCAAATTTTCGCGGCACGCATACGTTGCATGGCGGCAGCGATGGCAGCGCCCATCGAATCTGGCAGATCAAGACCCTGAGTGATGATAGCGCCGAACTCTCGCTGGAACTGCCTGATGAACATATGGGGTTCCCGGGCAACCTGACCGTGCGCGCCACCTACACGATCACGCCTGACGATACGCTGAGCCTGTCCATTTGTGCGGTCAGCGACCGCCCTACCCCCTGCAGTTTCGCCCCACACAGCTATTTCAATCTCGACGGCAGCGGCACGATCAAGGCACAGGTATTGCAGATCAATGCCCCGTCATATCTTGAGGTGGATGAGGATCTGATCCCTACAGGGCGCTTGCTGCCGACAGATGACAGCCCGCTTGACTTTCGCGCCGCGCGCCAGATCGGCGCGCAGGCCATTGATCACAATTTCTGCGTGGCGCAGGCCCCGCGCAACCTGAGCCCGGTTGCAACCCTGTTCGCCCCGGATACCGGCCTTCGGATGTCTCTGGAAACAACCGAGCCGGGGCTTCAGGTCTATTCAGCAGCAACCCTTGATGATCCCGGCCAAAGCGGCCTTGACGGTCGTCAATACGGCCCCTTCGCCGGTCTTGCGCTAGAGCCGCAGGGATGGCCCGATGCGCCGAACCAACCCCTCTTTCCCTCAGCGATCCTGTCTCCGGGATCAGTTTACCAACACGAAACCACATATCGGTTTGAACGAAAGAGCTGATCCCCAGGCGCCGCGCCGGTTTTTCAAGGCACGGTTTGTTCCGAAACAACCTCGCCAAACCGGGTGAAAAACTTGCCGGACAGCTTCTTTGCGGTTCCGGCAATCAACCGGCTGCCGAGCTGCGCAATCTTGCCCCCGACATCAACCTTGGCCGTATAGGCCAGAACGGTCTCATCCCCGTCTTCGGTCAGCGTCACATCAGCACCGCCTTTCGCAAACCCGGCAGCGCCGCCTTTGCCTTCGCCCACCAATGAAAACCCGTTCGGGGCATTTGAAGTATCCAGCGTCACCTCACCCGCAAACCGCGCCTTGACCGGCCCGATCTTCAGCACAACCTTGGCATCCAGCTGATTGGCTTCGGCCTGTGTCAGCTCTTCACAACCGGGGATGCATTCACGCAGCACATCCGGGTTGTTCAGCGCCTGATAAACAACGTCGCGCGGGGCGGCGATGCGGATTTCGTCACTTAGTTCCATTCCTGTTATCCTTTGATCAACAACATCTGGGATAGACGCGCAGCGCCTCTTCCGTGGCTTCTTTTGCAGTCAGTTCCGGGCGGGCGGGCCATAGAACCCGCACCCAGCTACGCCATTTTCTCATCATGAGAGCTCTCCTTGGAAGCATCTGTATTCCGCCACAACACAATCTCGGCAAGGATCGACAAGGCGATCTCATGCGGGTCGACAGCGTGGATATCCAACCCCGCGGGCGCCTTAAGCTGCGCCGCCCGATCGGGGGCCAGACCGCCTTCAACCAATGTGTCACACAAAACCTGCGCCTTGCGGCGGCTGGCCACCATCGATACCCGGCGCGCGGGTGAGCGCAGCGCTGCATGCAACGCCGCACCATCCCCTTTGCCCTGCGAGGCAACCAGCACAAAATCCCGCTCTTCAATGCCCAGCCCCGGCAAATCATCCGGGTCAAACCCGACCTGACCCGGCCCTTCGGACCCCTGTGGCACATACACACGCAGGCCCGCCAGCGCCGCATGCGCAGCCAGCGCTGTCGCAATGGGCGTTTCGCCAAAAATGACAAGGCGCGGCGCGTGTTGATAGGGTTCAACCAACAGATCAACCGTTCCCCCCGAAGGGCACCCGCTTTTATAGGTTTGCACGCCATCCGGGTCTGTCATCGCCACCACCTTGTCCGAAGGTTTCACGCGGATCATCCTTGGCTGGCCGTTTGCCAGCGCCTCTTGCGCCGAAGCACGCACCGCGCGCTGCACGCAAGCGCCTCCAAGATGGCCCAGAATCCGCCCATCCCGCGTGATCGCCGCCTTGGCCCCCGCCTTGGCCGAGGTCACATCCGCAGTGCGCAATACGGTCGCCACGCAAAAGCTGTGACCATTCTGGCGCAGCTCTTCGATTGTGTCGAATATGTCGAAACCCGGCATGAGTGGCTCCTTTCACAATTTGCGAAACTGGGGTTCCAGCGCCGCCAGTGCCTCAAGCGTATTGGCTGGCAAATGCGCATCCAGATGCGGCAGCGCCGCCTGCATCGCGGCGGCGACGGGCGCGTAGCTTTCCCAACCTTTCAACGGGTTCAGCCAGACGATCCGCCGCGCCTTGCGCTGAATACGCGCCAGCACGTCGCCCAGCGCCTGCGGGTCCGAGCTGCAATACCCGTCCGACAGGATCAGCACGATCGTCCGCCCGTTCAGCGCCCGCGCACCATAGCCGCTCAGAAATCCTTCGAGACTGCCCGAGATGTCGGTCCCGCCGCCGAACCCTTCAGCCATCAGCGAAAGACGCCCCGCAGCACGCAATGTATCATGATCGCGCAACGCATCGGTAACGCGCATCAACCTGGTGTGGAACAGATAGGCATCCGCCTCAGCCCCGCTGCCGATCAACCCTTTGAGAAAGGCCAGAAACACCCGCGCATACACGGTCATTGACCCGCTGACATCACATAATGCAACAATCCGCATCGGACGTGGCGGGCGCGTCCGACGAAACAGATCCATGGGCTCCCCACCTCGGGCAAGACTGGCTCGCTGAATGCGCCGCATGTCGAGAGAACGCCCTCGCATCGACCGCCTGCGCCGACGCGACCGGCGGTCCCGAATGGCACGAGCCAGCCTCAAAGCAGCCGTTTCCGCCTGTTTCAGAGCTTGTTCATCCATCAATTCCCGCAGATCACGGCGCGACAGGTTGGTTGTACGGATCGCAATCAGATGCCCATCGATGCCATCGGCATCTCCGTCAGCCGCCCCCGGTGCGCCGATCTGGTCGTTCTCCCCTGAGATCTCGTCTGATGCTGCATTCTGTTGTTGCCAGATCACCGGTTTGGCAGATTGCACCCGGACATGGGCATTCTGCGTCATGCCCGCGCGCTGTTTACCCGCGTTGAACCAATAGGCATCGAACAGCTCATCAAAACGCCGCCAATCCTCGGCATCTCCGGCCAACACGCTGCACAAGGCTTGACGGGCCTGATGGGCATCCGTGGCGTCGACCACAGTCAAAGCAGCCAAGGCATCCCCGGTTTCGCGCGGCCCAACGCGCAATCCGTTCGCCCGCAGATGCGCGATGAAACCGGACATACGATCTGCCAGACCAGACGCCCGAGCCGGAAATCGCGTCACCTGCATCACGCCACCTTTCCAATCAGGCGGTCCATGACCTCGGGCGGCGCAGCATCATAATCCGCCGCCGTCTTCAGCAGGCAGACAAGGGTCGCCTGAACCTCACCCCTGGATTGCGCCAGATCATTCACGCCCAGCCCGGACAGGGCAGCAGCCCAATCCAGCATCTCGGCAATCCCCGGCGTCTTTTCCAGATCTTCCTTCCGCAGCGCCTGTACGACATCAACGATCTGCCGCGCCAAAAGCCCTTCGATTTGGGGCATCCGCGCCCGCAATATCGCCAGTTCCCTATCCCGAGACGGGTAGTCAAGAAAACTGTACAAACACCGCCTGCGCAACGCGTCCGATAAGTCACGCGTGCCGTTTGCGGTCAGAATAACAACCGGCCGCACCTTGGCCTTTATCGTGCCCAACTCGGGAATCGTGACCTGAAAATCCGACAGGATTTCCAGCAGGTAAGCTTCAAATTCCTCATCCGCCCGGTCAATCTCATCAATCAACAGAACCGGAGGGCTTTCTTCCAAGATAGCCTCTAACAAAGGCCTTTTCAGCAAGTACTCATCCGAAAACAGCTCTGCTTCACGGGCCCCACCCCGCGCTTCGCTCGCCCGGATTGCCAGCAGCTGGCGCTGATAGTTCCATTCATAGATGGCGTGGCTGGCATCCAATCCCTCATAACACTGAAGCCGGATCAAACGCGCATCGCGCCACCCGGCCATGACCTTGGCCACCTCGGTTTTACCCACGCCAGCAGGCCCTTCCAGCAATAAAGGGCGCCCCAAAGCCTGCGCCAGATGCAACGCCATCGCCAACCTGTCATCGGCAACATAGCCCTGCGCGGCCAACCCGTTCTGCACATCACTCAAAGTCAAAACCAGGATCCAATCTTCATCTGGCCAAAAATATCCCGGGGGAGGTCAGGAGGGGGCTGGCCCCCTCCTCCCGGTCGGACCGGCGTCAGCCGGTCCGAACCCAATCACCCATGCATCCCCAGCCCATTGGCGATTTTCCAGATCCGCCAATGGTCGTGCGGCATATGACTCTGCACCAACCCAAAGGGCCTGAACGCATCATGCACCGCATTTGAAAACGCAGGCACGCCACCCACATTCGGGCTTTCACCCACACCCTTCGCACCAATCGGATGATGCGGAGACGGCGTCACCGTGTAGTCGGTGATGTAGTTCGGCGTCTCCCATGCGGTCGGCAGGAAGAAATCCATCAGCGTGCCGGTCTTCACGTTGCCCATCTCATCATAGGCAATCTCCTGACCCATCGCGATGGCCAGCGCTTCGGTCACGCCGCCATGAACCTGCCCGTCGATGATCATCGGATTGATCCGTGTGCCGCAATCGTCCAGCGCATAGAATTGCCGGACCTCCCATTCGCCGGTATCCACGTCAATCTCCATGACACAGATATAGGCCCCGAACGGATAGGTCATGTTCGGCGGGTCATAGTAGCTGACGGCCTCCAGACCGGGCTCCAGCCCCGGAATCGCCTGATTGTAAGCGGCAAAAGCGATCTCTTTCATGGTCTTGAACCGTTCCGGAGCCCCTTTCACCGCAAACCGATCCACATCCCATTCGACATCATTGTCATGCACCTCTAGCAGATAGGCCGCGATCATCTGCGCCTTGGCGCGAATCTTGCGGGCCGCCATTGCGGTTGCGGCACCGGCCACAGGCGTCGACCGGGATCCATAGGTTCCCAGCCCATACGGCGCGGTATCCGTGTCGCCTTCCTCCAACGTGATGTCATCGGCGGGCAGGCCAATCTCGCTGGCGATGATCTGCGCGAATGTCGTCGCATGGCCCTGACCCTGAGAGATCGTTCCCAGCCGCGCGATGGCAGACCCTGTTGGGTGGATGCGGATTTCACAGCTGTCGAACATGCCCAACCCAAGGATATCGCAGTTCTTGACCGGTCCGGCCCCGACGATTTCGGTGAAATGCGTCAGGCCAATGCCCAACAGCTTGCGGGTCTTGCCAGCCTTGAACTCCTCAATCCGCTGCGCTTGATCGGCGCGCAAACCATCATAGTCGACCGCCTTCAGCGCCTTGTCCCATGCGGTGTGATAATCGCCCGAATCATATTCCCAGCCCAGCGCAGATTGATACGGGAACTGGTTGGCCTTGATGAAGTTGATCCGGCGCAGCTCAGCCGCGTCCATGTTCAGCTTGATCGCCAAAACCTCGATCATGCGTTCGATGAAGTATGCGGCCTCGGTCACACGGAAGGAACAGCGATAGGCCACCCCGCCCGGCGCCTTGTTGGTATAGACACCATCCACGGCCAGATAGGCGGTCGGGATGTCATAAGACCCGGTGCAGATATTCATGAACCCCGCCGGAAATTTGGTCGGGTCAGCACAAGCGTCAAAGCCACCGTGATCCGCCGTGGTGTGACACCACAGGCCGGTGATCTTGCCCTCCTTCGTGGCCGCAATCTTGCCCTGCATCCAGTAATCGCGGGCAAAGGCGGTGGACATCAGGTTTTCCATCCGGTCCTCGACCCATTTCACCGGCTTGCCGGTGACAATGGATGCCACGACCGAACAGACATAGCCCGCATAAGCCCCCACTTTGTTGCCGAAACCGCCGCCGATATCAGGGCTGATGACGCGGATGTTATGCTCGGCCAGACCCGAAATCAGCGATACCACAGTACGGATCGCATGCGGGGCCTGAAAGGTGCCGTACAGCGTCAGCTTTCCGGTCACCTTGTCCATGCTGGCCACAGAGCCGCAGGTTTCAAGTGGGCAGGGATGGGTGCGGTGGTAATACACCATCTCTTCGGCGACCACATCGGCCTCGGCCAGAACAGCCTCGGTCGCGTCCTTGTCGCCCTGTTCCCATGTGAAGATATGGTTGTGATGCTTGCGCGGGCCATGCGCGCCTTCGGTTTGGCCCTCCAGATCCTCACGCAGAACCACATCCGATTTCAACGCTTCAAACGGGTCTGTGAGAACAGGCAATTCCTCGTACTCAACCTCAACCAGCTCCACCGCATCCGCAGCGATGTAGCGATCTTCGGCAACCACAAAGGCCACTTCCTGCCCCTGAAACAGCACTTTGCCGTCGGCCAGAACCATCTGTTTGTCACCGGCCAGTGTCGGCATCCAGTGCAGGCCCAGCGGCGACAGGTCCTCAGCCGTCAGAACCGCGATCACACCGGGCAGTGCCAATGCGGCTTCTTTGTTCACGCTGACAACGCGGGCATGGGCATAGGGCGAACGCACAAAGTCGCCGAACAGCATCCCGTCCAGCTTGATGTCATCGACATAATTGCCCTTGCCCTGGGTAAAGCGCACATCCTCGACGCGTTTGCGGGCGCAACCCATGCCTTTGAGGTTGGCGGCGCGTTCTTCGGGGGTCAGAGTCTGATCGTTCATTCCGCAGCCTCCACTTCGGTTTGCCCTACCGCTTCGCTGCTTGAGGGCGCTTGCGCATTCAGCATGTCAGCCGAGGCCGAGATTGCTTTGACGATATTCTGGTATCCGGTGCAG
This sequence comes from Rhodobacteraceae bacterium KLH11, assembly GCA_000158135.1. Lineage (GTDB taxonomy): Bacteria > Pseudomonadota > Alphaproteobacteria > Rhodobacterales > Rhodobacteraceae > Ruegeria. Next base: position 1,254,603 of record DS999531.1, on the reverse strand, counting down.
CGGCAGAGGTTCCCGGCCATGCCAAAACGGATCTCTTCCTCGGTCGGGTTCGGATTTTCCTGCAACAGGCGATGCGCACGGGTGATCATGCCCGGTGTGCAGAAACCACATTGCAACCCGTGATGTTCGCGGAACATTTCCTGCAAAACACCAAGGCTGCCATCGTCATTGACCAGCCCTTCGACAGTGGTGATATCGGCGCCGTTCACCTGCGCCACAAAGGTGGTGCAGGATTTGACCGACTTACCGTCAATATCCACGGTGCAGGCCCCGCAATGGCTGGTTTCGCAACCGATATGCGGGCCGGTGATTTTCAGATCTTCCCGCAGGAAGTGGATCAGCAGCGTGCGCGGCTCGGCCAGTCCTTCGACCTCTTTGCCGTTCACGGTGAGTTTTACGTGCATTTTCGACATTAAGTGTTCCTCCCCTCAGCCCGCGCGGCTTTGCGCGCGGGTGATGGCGCGGCGCAACATGACGCTGGCCACATGTTTCTTGAATTCGACGGGGCCGCGATTGTCCTCGACCGGTTCGATGGCGTCGAGCATCGCCGACACACAGCCATCCACATCTCCGCCGGCAAGTGCGTTGCTGGCTTCTCCGGACCAGATCGGCGTATCGGCCAGATTGGTCATCGCGACCGAGGCCGTACCATTGCCAACCATCACAGCGGCAGCAGCGGTGGCGTAATCCCCGATCTTGCGCTTTTGTTTCTCATAGGCCTGACCGACGCCCGAACCGGGTACCCGTATCGAGATCCGGGTCAGTATTTCTTCGTCCTCGCGGGCAGTGAAATAGGCGGCCTCGTAGAAATCGCGCGCTGCGACGCTGCGGTTGCCATCGGGGCCCGACAGCTCGAATGTTGCGTTCAGGCACTGCATCAGCCCCGGCATGTCATTCCCGGGATCGCCATTGGCCACGTTGCCGCCAACGGTGCCGACATAGCGCACCTGAGGGTCCGCGATTTGCAGCGCCGCCTCACGCATCAGCGGAATGGCCGCAGACAGACCGTCATGGGTGATCAGCTCATGCTGGGTGACCATCGCACCCAGGGTCACCGTGTCGGGCCCGATCTCAATGCCCTTGAGTTCTTCAATCGCCTGCAGATCAACCAGATGACCCATCTCGGCCATGCGCAGCTTCATCATCGGGATCAGGCTGTGCCCGCCCGCGATCACGCGCGCCTCGTCTCCGTGTTCCTGCAAAATTCCAATGGCCGAGGCGATATCGCCTGGCCGGTGATACTCAAAACCGGCTGGTATCATAGTTTTCCTCCCTGGGTCCGAGCAATATGCCTTGGGGGACCTGCCGGCAGGAAAAAGCGGCGCGCCTAGGCGTGCCAGCAACCAGAAACAGGGTACGCAGCTTGTTTCACGAAATGCGAATAAGCTGCACGAGCTACGATCACAGGCCCAGCGCCTCGCGGATATCTGTCAGGCGGGATCGGCTGACGGGCACTTTGGTCAAGGCATCCGTCCCGTCGAAATAGCAGGTGCCGTTATCCTTATGCCGCTCAAAACCGGATACATGTCTGGGGTTCACCAGATAGCTGCGATGCGCGCGTAAAAACCCGTCAGGTTGCAGACGGGCCTCGGCTTCGGTGATCGACCAGGGGCAAAACAATTTCTCTGCCCCCATATAAAGAACAGTATAATGGCCCTCGGCCCGGATAGCGGCGATGCTGGTGGGTTCAGCGAAAAAGGTCTGACCTTCACGCTCGAACGGAACACCCGCGCGCAGCGATACAGGTTCCGGTGGTACCTCGGGCAGCGCGGGCTCTTCCTGAGGTTCGATGAACGAAATACCCGTCAACAGGAACGCGCCGCAGATCAGAAAAACCGATACGGTCACGCCCATCGCCAGAACCTGATTGTCCAGCGCGGGCCCTGCACCGCCGGGGCTGTCGCTGGCAACAAAATCGGTCAGCCCGGTTGCCACGAAATGCATGGTGAACACCGCCAACCCGAAACAGACTGTTCCCAGCAGGATACTGCGCTGGGTGCGATTGCCATAAGCAACCCAGATCGCCGCGACCGACAGCGCGACCGAGGCCAGCGTGGCCAGAACCACATCCAGCACGCTGTAAACCGGGCGGCACAGCTGCATGCCCGCCATGCCGATATAGTGCATCACCACGATACCCAGACCTACAATCACGCCCGCGCCGGTCATTGTCTGATGGGTGCGAGGCCGGAAATGAAGCAGCAGCAGCGCCAGCCCAACCATCAGGATCGCCACCAGCGCCGATATCAACGTGATCAGGGCGTCATAGTAGAACAGGATCGGCAGTTGCAGGCCCAGCATCGCCACAAAATGCATCGACCAGATACCGCCGCCCAGAACGACAGCCGCCAGTGCGACCACAAGTTTGCGCCGCTGGCTCTCCAGTTTGGAGGCTCCATGGGTCAGGTAGAGGCCGGTAAAGCCTGCCATCAGCGCCACAGCCAATGACGCCGCCACAAGCCAGGCGTTATGCGAATAGTCCAGCATTTGGGTTTGCGCGCCCTCCCCGACGCGAGAGCGACGTTAGCAAACGGAAGTGATCGGGACAATCGGGGTTTGAGGTCCCGGTACACAGCTGTACCCAGCCTGATAAACAGCCCGTGGCCGAAAACCACGGGCCAAAATGTTCAACCCGTGGAACAGCGCGCTCGATTCTGAAACAGAGTGTTAGTTCTGCCGAACTTCTTCTGTTGTTGCCGGTTCGGCGTGCACCTCGATCACATCCTCTGTGGCCGTATCCTCGGGCTCTTCTGCTTCCTCAACAGCTTCGGGTTCGGACTGGTCTTCCAGCGCTCCGACGATCAGAGGCAGCATATGCACACCCGTCACGCTGGCGATCTCGGGCGTTTGCGGGGTTTGCCAGCTGAGCGTATCAAAGCTGCCGCAGTTCTGGCAGATCGGGGCCCATTCAGCCTGAATATCATGGCAATTGTCGCAAACCCATTGCGGCCCGCGCGGTGCATTCAATGCCTTGGCCAGCCAGCCCTGCACCACCGCATCCGAGGCCCCCTCGCCCCGTTCGATCGCAGCCATCAACGTATAAGCCCTTGCATCCCCCTGCTTTTCAACCACATCGCCCAGCGCCCGCCGGGCTTCGGGGAAATCTTCTGCAACGATATTCAGCTCGGCCAGAATCAGGCGGGTTTCCATATTATCCGGGTGAATCCGGGTCAGGGCTGTAAACCGTTTGATCCGCTGTTCGGGCGTTTCATCCGGCACAGCCTCGGCAAAGGCATGGGCCAGATCAGGGTGGGGCTGAGCCTCCCATGCTTTTTTCAGTATCTTTGCCGCCGCGCGCGGTTTGCCCTTTTCGATATAGGCGCGGGCCGCCATGGCGGCGGCGGGCACCAGATCCGGGGACAGGCGGTTGGCCTCGATGGCGTGTTCCTGCTGTTCCACGCTGGCGGTCTCGTCCAGAATATCTTTGGCTTCAGACAAGGCCAGCACCGCATCGCGCCGCTTGAACACATCACGCGGCAAATAGCCCGCTTTCAATTTGGAGTTCAGCGTCGACCGCGCCCCGGCCCAATCCTGAGCCCTGGTCTGCAGGTTCAGCAGAACATCCTGCGTCTCTTCGTGGCGGGGCTTGATGGCCAGCGCCTTCTCAGCCAGTTTGAGGGCAGTTTCATCGTCCCCCTCAGACAGCTTCTGTTTCATGATCCCGCGCACGCCCACGAAGCGGGTGGAATTGTTGGCCACCAGCTTCTTATAGGTCTCGGATGCTTTTTTCGTATCGCCCGTCATCTCGGCGGCCTGCGCAACCAGCAGGTTTGTAAGCTCGGGCTTGTTCAGCAGTTTCTCGGCCTTGTTGGCCTTTGTCATCGCCACGCGCCCTTCACCCGAGGCCAGTGCCATCAGCCCATCCGCCAACGCCTGATATCCGCGCTTTTCGCGGCTGCGGTCAAAATAACGCGACAGCGCGGTTTCATCCCCATTGAGGAATTTCAACGTCGCAACCAGAAGCGTCAGCAGCTTAAAGAACAGCCACACCGCAAAAACCAGCACACCCAGCGCGATCGCTGATTGCAACGGTCCCAGCGTGTATTCCGTGCCCGCGACAGTGATCTGCACACCGCCTGACGATTCCATCAGGAATCCTGCGCCCATGGCCAGCAGGCCGATAATCGCAACAAAAACAAGGATCTTTAACAATGACCACAGCATGGCAGGTCCTTCAGTTCGAGTTCAGGCTTGAAGCAAGCGTATTTGCGGCCTCGACAGCAGCAGCCCGGGTTTGCGCCGCCTGCTCCCAATCGGCCAGGGCAGCGCGGGCCGCTTCGGGCAAGGTTTTCAGTTCATCCAGCGCCTTGGGCAGATCACCATCGGCCAAATCCGCCTGAGCGCGCGAGAGGACCGCATCAGGGTCATCACCCTCTTGCGGGGTTACCGAGCGTGCACCGGTCTGCCGTTGCAAGAAGGCCATCAATCCGGTGCCTTTATCCGCATCACGCGCATCTGCCAGCGCGCTCCGGGCTGCCGGCGCAAATGAGGTGCGCAGGGCCGAAAGTGTCTCAACCCCCTTTTCCGCCGAGTTGGCCAGCGCCTCGGGCACATCCACGCCACCGGATTTCAGCTCACCGACCAGCTCTTCATAAGGCTGACCGGCATCCAGCTGGGCGTGCAGCCGCGCCAGGATCGCGGAATTGGTTGCCGCCCGCGCCTCAGCCGAGGCTTTCGCCTCAAGCGCCTGCGCGTCGGTCACCATCTTTTCCACTTCGCTGCGCTGTGCAGCCAACGAATCCTGCAGCTTTTTCAACTCGGCCTCAAAAGCAGCGTTGGCTTCGGCCGAAACATTGGCCTCAACCGGGGCTTTCTCAAGCGTGCTCAGACGGTCTTCCAGCGGCTTGACCTGACCTGACAATGTATCCAGCGTTGATTTCACCGTGCCCAGATCGCTTTCAACCGGCGATAGCTTATCCGACAAAGCCTTGATCTGATCGGACAGGCCTGCAACATCCGGGCCGTCGCTCAGGGATTTCGTCAGCTTGTCGATCTGATCCGATTGTGCGGCCAGCTTCGATTCGAGCCCGGCGATCACCTCGGTATTGTCCGGGCTTTGCGACAGCAGACCGCCATTCCCCGCCACAAACCCAATTCCCGCAGCAATAACGCCGCCAATCAATGCGGGTACAAATCCACCGCGTTTTTCCACAACGCGTTCCACGACCTTCTCTTCGACCGGTGCTGGGGCGGCTTCGGCTTCGGCTTCGGCTTCGGCTTCGGCTTCGGCTTCGGCTTCGGCTTCGGCTTCGGCTTCGGCTTCGGCTTCGGCTTCGGCTTCGGCTTCGGCTTCGGCTTCGGCTTCGGCTTCGGCTTCGGCTTCGGCTTCGGCTTCGGCTTCGGCTTCGGCTTCGGCTTCGGCTTCGGCTTCGGCTTCGGCTTCGGCTTCGGCTTCGGCTTCGGCTTCGGCTTCGGCTTCGGCTTCGGCTTCGGCTTCGGCTTCGGCTTCGGCTTCGGCTTCGGCTTCGGCTTCGGCTTCGGCTTCGGCTTCGGCTTCGGAAGTCAGCTCATCTGCAGGGCCTGTTTCGTCAACGAATTTATCGTCGGACGCGGGATCGTTTTCGATGGCAGAGGCCTCAACGGGATCGTCCGTTTTGGGGTCTTCGACCGGCTCCTGATCGGGTTTCTTCTTATCAGCCACCGCCTTATTCCCCTTATCGATTCCAACAACACATGAACAACAGACCCGCCCAAGTTAATCTGCACCCGGCGCGCCCTCAACCCGCATCGCATGTTTCACAAGTTTTTTAACAACTTTCTGCATTTTGTCAGGATTTGGCGCGCGCGCGATCCTCAACCGCTCAAAAGCCAAGGTTTTAAGGGGTTCCGCAGCGGTTTCGCTGATCGCGGCCAGCCATAAGGGGGCTGATCCGGCCCAGCCGTCGGCAAATTGTCGCGCTGTGCGTGGTGAAAAAAGAGGAACGATAACGGGCTGTTTACCCTCGGCTGCCAATGAAGCCGCATCGCTCAGTGGCAATAGGTGCTGCTGATAAATCACCTGTTCCCGTGTCGTGAGGCCCGATGACGTTAACTGTTCGGCAACATTTCCGCGGCTGTATTCACCGCGCAAATGCAGTAAGGGGCTTTGCGGTCTGAGGCTCAGCAGGCCGGCCATCAGCTCCTGCGCTGTCGCGCCCATCATCTGTGCATCCCAGCCCGCAGCCTTCGCCGCCACCGTCGTTGCAGGACCAACGCAATAAGCGGGCAGATCCCGATCCACATCCATCAAAGCTGCGGCGTTCACGCCGTTGGCCGAGGAAAAGATCACCCCGGCCACATCACCGGTTTCAACGGGAACAGCCAACGGTCTGATCTCAAGCAGCGGCGAATGGATAATCTTGACCGCTGTCCTGACACGGGCCGGTAGCTGCGCAACAAACCTGTCCGAGGCGGCGCGAGGGCGGGTCATCAACAAATACAACGGTCGGCGCCTTCGGCCTTGGGATTGTTTGCGTCCGCGCGGGGTGATACCCCGCTTGGCAATTATGATGCAACGGAACGGACCGATGGTGCAAACACTTACAGTCCTCGGGCTGGAAAGCAGCTGTGATGATACAGCCGCAGCCGTGGTGCGCCAGCAGGAAGGCGCGCAGGCCCGCATTCTGTCTTCGGTTGTGCATGGTCAGACCGACCTGCACAGCGCCTATGGCGGCGTGGTTCCCGAAATCGCAGCGCGCGCGCATGCTGAAAAGCTGGATACCTGCGTCAAACAGGCTCTGATACAGGCGAATACTGATCTGAGTGATATGGATGCCATCGCCGTCACAGCCGGACCGGGCCTGATCGGAGGAGTCATGTCGGGCGTCATGTGCGCCAAAGGTCTGAGCGCAGCATCGGGCCTGCCCCTGATCGGGGTGAACCATCTGGCCGGGCACGCGCTGACCCCGCGTCTGACGGATGGCATCGCCTTTCCCTATCTCATGTTGCTGGTCTCGGGCGGCCATTGCCAATATCTGATCGCGCATGGGCCTGAGACGTTCACGCGGCTTGGTGGCACCATTGATGATGCCCCCGGTGAAGCCTTCGACAAAACCGCGCGCCTGCTGGGCTTACCCCAGCCCGGAGGCCCGGCCGTCGAAGCCGAAGCACGCAGCGGCGATCCCCAGCGGTTCCGTTTCCCACGGCCATTGCTGGATCGCCCGGGTTGTGATCTGTCTTTCTCGGGGCTCAAAACCGCTTTGATGCGAATGCGCGATCAGATCGTTGCGGAAAAGGGCGGGCTGACACGGCAGGATCGGGCCGATCTATGCGCCGGGTTTCAGCAATCCGTTGTGGATACGCTTGCCAGGAAAACTCACCGCGCGGTGGCTTTGTACCTGAAGGAAGCCCCGGATGATCCGGTAATAGCAGTCGCCGGTGGCGTGGCCGCAAACACTGCAATCCGCGCCGCATTAGAGTCTGTTTGTGATGAAACAGGCCTGCGTTTTGTTGCACCACCGCTGGCTTTGTGCACCGACAACGCTGCGATGATCGCCTATGCCGGGATTGAACGGTTCCGTACCGGCGCACGGGATGGTCTGGACCTGACAGCACGTCCCCGGTGGCCACTGGATCAAACCAGCCCTGCAATGCTGGGTGGCGGCAGAAAAGGGGCAAAGGCATGAGTGTTTCCGTTCTGGGATCCGGCGCATTTGGCACCGCGCTTGCGCTTTCGCTGGCTGGAAACGGGCCGGTCACGCTCTGGGCGCGGGATGCCGAACAGGCCAGTACGATGGCAAAAAGCCGGGAAAATGCCAGCCGTTTGCCCGGTGTGCATCTGCCCGATTCCATCCGGATCACATCACAGATCGAAACAGCGGCGCAGAATGACATTCTGTTGCTTGCCGTACCGATGCAAAAACTGCGATCGGCGCTGCAGGATCATGCCGGGGCACTGCGCGGCAAGATGCTGGTTGCCTGTTGCAAAGGGATCGAACTGTCGTCGGGTCTGGGGCCGGTGTCGATCATTTCACAGGTGATCCCCAAGGCGCGCCCGGCCCTGTTAACCGGGCCCAGTTTCGCCGACGATATCGCGCACGGGCTGCCCACAGCGCTGACGCTTGCTTGTGCCGACGCCGCGCTGGGTGAGGTGTTGCAGCAGGCGCTGACCACGGCCAACCTGCGCCTCTATCGTACCACTGACACAGTTGGGGCCGAACTGGGTGGTGCGTTGAAAAACGTGATGGCCATCGGCTGTGGCGCAGCGATTGGGGCCGGGCTGGGCGACAGCGCCCGCGCAGCGCTGATCACGCGCGGATTTGCCGAGATGCAGCGCTTTGCCGCCCTGCGCGGGGCACAACCCGACACGCTGATGGGCTTGTCCGGACTGGGTGATCTGGTGCTCACCTGCTCATCCGAATTGTCACGAAACTATCGTTTTGGCCTGTCTTTGGGTCTGAATCAATCTTTTGACAGCAATACCACTGTCGAAGGCGTTGCCACTGCGCAAGCGATGTCGGATATCGCCGCATCCGAAGGGCTGGACATGCCGATCAGCTCAACAGTGGCGAAACTCAGCACCGGCACCTACAGTGTGACCGACGCGATTCAGGCCCTGCTGGGCCGCCCACTCAAGGAGGAATAATATGCTGATCGCCCTGATCGCCCGCGACAAACCCGGTGCCCTGCAAACCCGGCTGGACAACCGCGCTGCCCATCTGGCCTATCTTGAGGAAACCGGTGTTGTGGCACAAGCGGGCCCGCTGCTGGACGGTGAAGCCATGATCGGTTCGCTGATCGTGCTGGATGTCGAGGATATGACCCAGGCGCAGGAATGGGCGCGCAATGATCCCTATGCACGCGCCGGGCTGTTTGACTCGGTCGAACTGATCCAATGGAAGCGGGTGATCGGCTGATGGCGTATTGGCTGTTTAAATCCGAACCCTCGACCTGGAGCTGGGACCAGCAGGTTGCCAAAGGGGATGCGGGCGAGGAATGGGATGGCGTGCGCAATTATCAGGCGCGTAATTTCATGCGGCAGATGCAGGTCGGAGATCGCGGTTTCTTCTATCATTCGCAAAAAGAGAAGGCGATTGTCGGCATTGTTGAAATCTGCGCCGAGGCACATCCTGACAGCACCACCGATGATGAACGCTGGGAGTGCGTGGACATCAAGGCGGTGCGTCCGTTCACCACGCCGGTGACGTTAGAGCAGATCAAGACGGAGGAGAGGCTGGCCGATATGGTGCTGGTCAAAAGCGCGCGCCTGTCCGTGCAACCGGTCACGGAAGCGGAATGGCGCGTAATATGTGGACTGGGCGAGACAGAGGCAGATTAAAAGGGAAGGTCCTGACAGCGCAGAACCTTCCCTACCCCACGTGCTCCCAACTCACCACACGCGTATAGAATATGCTGGTTCTGGCCGTCCTGGCCGTAACTAACCCTAGCTGATTTCCGGTGCCGGGTTCAAACACCAAGTCTTTAAATTACAACTCAAATGCAAAACGCCCGCCGACAGGCGACGGGCGTATTTACGTGCCAGGGCACATCAGCCGTAAACGGATTCTTTGCCGAAATGCTTGGTCAGCATGTAATAGACGACGGCGCGGTATTTGTTGCGCTCGGACATGCCATAGGTTTCCATGGCCGTGTTAATCGCCTCCATCAACTCGGGACCATCGGACAGGCCCAGTTTTTTGATCAGAAAGTTGTTCTTGACCGTCTCAAGCTCACCTTCCTGGCTGGCCGCAACCGTCGACGCATCCGCATCATAGATCGCCGGACCGCAACCGATGGTCACCTTGGTCAGCAGGTCCATATCGGCGTCCATCCCGCATTTCGATTTCAGATCTTCAGCATATTTGGCGATCAGTTCGTCGCGTTTTCCCATTCAGCACTCTCCCATAGAACAGATGTTGCAATGTTAAATTCATATCCTTGAAACAGGTGCGGGCAGCCTAGCCAGATGACCTGTGCGTACAAAGGGAAAAATCCTGCACATTCCCCGTAAGCGGAATCACCCCGAAAATGCGTTGAAAGTGGTCAAAACCGGTGGCCGTTATCGGCAATAGCCCCAGCCGGGCCCCTGCAAATGGAAATGATCCGCGTGCAGGCGGTTGAAGTTGGGGCCCAACACCACACGGAACCAATCACAAGCACCGCGCCCGATCCGGTGCAGAAAATCTGCTTGGGGGCCGGGCGTGGCCCAGTCATCAATCAGGCTGAGGGTTCGCCCGTCGCCCAGATCGACCCCGATAATGTCAATCGAGTCTGCGGTCGCGTGGCTGCTCCAGCCGTTATTCGTACCTTGCGCGGTGCGCATCCGACGGCAATTATAGCTGCCGATATGACGCAGCGCGCGCACATCCGTGCCCAGAATGTCCCGGGCGGCGGGCTGCACCACATGATGTTCCCACATCGCCAGACGCAGAGTGGTGCTGCAGCGGGTCTCAACCCCGCGGATATCGGCCGTCACCAGACGCGACAGCAGGCCCCGACCGGCAATACCGCAGTTCTGATCGACGACCAGATCCTCCATCTCGGTGAATGCGGCACCTGCCTGAGACAACGCAGCGCGGCACTGGGTCTCATCCGCCAATGCCCTGTTCATCTGGAATACAGTCACCGGCGTCACCGGCGCGGTCACGTTCAACCCGCGCAGTGGATTCCAGTGGGTGGGTACCGGAGATTGCGGATGCGCCAACAGCCAGTACCCACCGGCGCAAACGAAAAACAGGAAAACGAGAAGCGAAAAAAAGGACGCCGCCAGATGCAAAACCCGGCGGCGTCCAGAAGGTTCGGTCATACCCGGACCCGCGATCAGTAGCGGTAGTGCTCGGGCTTGTAGGGGCCTTCCGGCTTAACGCCGATATAGGCCGCCTGATCGCTGTCCATCTGGGTCAGTTTCACGCCGATGCGGTCCAGATGCAGCCGGGCGACTTTTTCGTCCAGATGCTTGGGCAAGATGTAGACCTTGTTCTCGTACTGGTCACCCTTGGTGAACAGCTCGATCTGGGCCAGAACCTGGTTGGTAAACGAGGCCGACATCACGAACGAGGGGTGGCCGGTGGCGTTGCCGAGATTCAGCAATCGCCCTTCGGACAGCAGGATGATCCGATTGCCCGAGGGCAGTTCGATCATGTCCACCTGTTCCTTGATGTTGGTCCATTTGTGGTTCTTCAGGCTGGCCACCTGAATTTCATTGTCGAAATGGCCGATATTGCCGACGATGGCCATGTCCTTCATCGCGCGCATATGCTCGATACGGATCACGTCCTTATTACCGGTGGTGGTGATGAAGATATCTGCGCTGTCGATCTCATCTTCCAGCAGGGTAACCTCGAACCCGTCCATTGCGGCCTGCAGGGCGCAGATCGGATCGACCTCGGTCACTTTCACCCGGGCACCCGCGCCACGCAGCGAGGCGGCCGAGCCTTTGCCCACATCGCCATAGCCACAGACGACGGCGACCTTGCCGGCCATCATGGTGTCGGTGGCGCGGCGGATACCGTCAACCAGCGATTCCTTGCAGCCGTATTTATTGTCGAATTTCGACTTGGTGACGCTGTCGTTCACATTGATCGCCGGGAATGGCAGATGGCCCTCTTTCACCAGTTGATACAGGCGGTTGACGCCGGTGGTGGTTTCCTCGGACACGCCCTGGATCTGGTCGCGCATCTTGGTGAACCAGCCCGGTGAGGCTGCCATACGCTTGGCGATCTGCTTCTTGATCACCTCTTCCTCTTCCGAACCCGGAACGGGGATGATGTCTTCACCCGCTTCGGCGCGCGCGCCCAGCAGGATATACAGCGTGGCGTCGCCGCCATCATCCAGAATCATGTTGGGGCCGTCTTCGAACAGGAAGGATTTGTCCAGATAATCCCAGTGCTCTTCCAGCGTCTGGCCCTTGATGGCGAAAACGGGAACGCCCGCCTCGGCAATTGCGGCTGCCGCGTGGTCCTGCGTCGAGAAGATATTGCACGAGGCCCAGCGCACATCCGCGCCCAGCGCCACCAGCGTTTCAATCAGAACCGCGGTCTGGATGGTCATGTGCAACGAGCCAACAATACGCGCACCTGACAGCGGTTTGCTGTCACCATATTCCGCACGCAGGGCCATCAGGCCCGGCATCTCGGTTTCGGCGATATCCAGTTCCTTGCGGCCAAACCCGGCCAGTGAAATGTCTTTGACGATATAGTCCCCGGCCATCAGGTGCTCCATTCCGGTAAATCTTGATCCGGGCTGCCCCTAACATTCCTTGGGGCAGGTGGCAATGTGGATGGCCGGGGTGAAACCCTGATGCTGCAAATATCAGCTGGGCGTACCCTCAACCTTGATCTTCGGGATCGCTTCGAAAAAATCCGTGCCAACGGCGACAATACAACTTATGCCGTTTGGCTGGGTCACCAGAACGGTGTAACTTCCCGTTTCCTTCGAGGTCCAGACCTCCATGACCGACTGTGCGCCGCGTGATTTCTGCAGGCCGCCAAAGGCCAATTCCTCGGCATAACTATCCTGCAACTTGGCAATCACGTGATCGCGTTCTGCGCAATTCTGGGCAAAAGCGGGCGGCGCGGTGGCAGCCATTCCAAAGGTCAGGGCGATTGCAAACAAACGCTTGAACATAGCAAGCTCCTTTCGATACGAGTTTCGTTTCGAGAGGGGCGCAACTGGGAGGAGTCAGCACCCCCCTCAGTCCTTGATGTCGGGATCCTGTCACAGCGGTTCAAAGCACGAATGCTCAAGAAACTGTTGGCAGCATGTGATCCAGACAGGTACATCATAACACAAAAACGCGAATTCAACGTGTCCCAGTTCACAAGGCATGGCAAAATGGCAACACAACCCAGAGCATGGCAAAGGATGTTATCGGGCCGCAGGCTGGACCTGCTGGACCCAACGCCCGTGGATATCGAGATTGAGGATATCGCCCATGGTCTGGCTTTTGTGGCGCGCTGGAACGGCCAGACCAATGGCAATTTTGCCTATTCCGTGGCCGAACACTCGCTTCTGGTTGAAGAGCTGTTCGGCCGCATCGCACCCAAGGCCCCTGCGAAATGGCGTTTGGCGGCGCTGTTACATGACGCGCCGGAATATGTGATCGGTGACATGATCTCGCCGGTGAAATCCGCCGTCGGCCCGGATTATGGCGCATTGGATGATCGTCTGGCGGCGGCGATCCACATCCGGTTCGGTCTGCCTGCAGAGGTGCCCAAAACGGTGAAACGCCAGATCAAAAAAGCCGACAAGATCAGTGCATGGATGGAGGCCACGCAAATCGCAGGTTTCTCGGACTCCGAAGCCACCCGGTTCTTTGGCCGCCCGGACAAATCACTTATCGAGGGGCTGCAGATCACATTGCGCCCGCCTTTGGAAGTCCGGCAGGCATATACCGCCCGGCACGACGCGCTGCTGGCTTGCATGTAGCCCCGCAGGCCCCGACAAGCTGCCATCGGGCAAAGAAGAGCTTCGCGATAGATCAGCGTATCTGCCTGTGCTAGTTCAACCTGAGGCAAGATGATTTCGGGCAAAGGGCGAATGAGCAACGGCGAAAGTCAGCAATCGATAACGAATGCACAGATGGAATACACCAATTCCTGCCTGCGCGAAGCGTTCAATCTGACGGGTCGTGGCCGGGTGCGCAACCTGATCCGAAGATCGCTGCTGCCGCAGGTGATCACCTATCGGAACGTCAGAATTCATCTGCATCCGAATGACAATTTCTCCGAGTTCGCGATCTGGCGAAAGGGCCGGTCCCCGGAAGAGCTTGAGTTGAGCTGGCTGCAGGAAAACTTCGCGGGAAAGTCGCTCAAGGTCGTGGATATCGGCGCGAATTTCGGCCTGTATTCGCTGTTTTTTGCATCAATCCTCGGCCCGGATTCGCAAATCTACGCGTTTGAGCCCAACCCGACGATGTTTGAGCGCTTCCAGCGGAACTGCCGGTTGAATGATTTCAACAACATAGAACTGAGCCCGTTTGCCATTTCAGACAAATCCGGCGCGGCCTCACTTTCCGTCGAGCTTCGGGGCGACACTGCCACCAATCTTGGTGAGGCGCAGCTGACGGATGATCCGACACATCTGGACCAATCGAAATACACGTCCATTCCGGTCCAGACCAAAACGCTTGTAGAGCTGCCGCATCTGCATGGGGCCGATTACGCCAAACTTGATGTCGAAGGACATGAGGCAGCCATTCTGTTGCCCTTCCTTGAGATCGCCGAAGACCAGTCCCTGCCCCGGTATCTGCAACTGGAAACCGTGAATCTTGGTGATGAGACCGATAGCCTTCTGGCGGCGATATCTGATCGGGGGTATGAAAACGTCTTTCAGACCCGGCGCAACACTATCTTCAACAGATGAGCTCCGCCACGATATCTGAAGATGAACTGGAAAGCTCAAATCAATGGATCGAACCAATATGCAAGTTGGGCTTTTCTCTAGCGCAAAAAACGAGGGGCCATTCATTCTGGAGTGGGTCGCCTATCATATCCTTGTAGGTTTTGACCCAATCCTGGTTTTTAGCAACGACTCGACCGACGGAACCACCGAACTTCTTGATGCGCTGGATCGAAATGGCATCCTGACCCATGTCCTTCAGGATCTAGAACCGGGCCAGACACCTCAGCATGAGGCCGCAGGTAAGGCTTTTCAGCATCCTTCGCTTGCAAATGCTGATTGGTTGATGTGGCTCGACAGTGATGAATTTCTCTACTGTCCTCGTGATGGAAATCAGGTTGCGGGTCTGATTGAACGGTGCGCCCAACATTCCGAGGGTGTGGCTGTCAACTGGTTGATTTTCGGTGATGGCAACCAAGAGAAATGGGAACCTGATCTCGTCACCCAGCGATTTCTAAAACGCGCAGAGAACGATCATGCCCTACATCGACACTTCAAAACACTTTTTCGGAAATCGGATAAAATACGCGGGCTCGGTCTCCACAGGCCTCATCTGTACCCAGATTTTCAGGATGATGGATCACAATTTGTAAACGCAGCCGGTCTGCCGATGCATGAACACATGTATCGTTCAGGTCAACGAAGACGTCATGCCCTTGGCGCAGCGCCCGGGCACCTTGTCTCTCATGACTGGGCTGCAATATTCCATTACCCGGTAAAAACCCGGGACAGCTTTGAACTAAAGCGCCGCCGGGGCCAAGGCACCAAACCCGTTGACGCGCCGAATCGAGCCAGCCGGTTTCGCGAAAGATACTGGACCAAATACAACCAGAACAGCGTGGCGGATGACCGGATGCTGGCTATGGGTGACCGGCTGCAAGCGAAAGTGGATGAGCTACTGGCGATGCCGGATGTCCAGAGGGCCCACGAGACTTGCATCAGAAAATATGCACAGGCCCTTCATGCGGTGGCAAACCCTCCAGAGCTTTGACCCCTGGGCCGCACGGCCACGATAACCGGCCAGTTCCGGGCCTATCAACGCGGGCTGCGCTTCGCCAATATCCGCTGCAACGTCCGGCGGTGCATATTCAATCGCCGCGCGGTCTCGGAAACGTTTCTGTCGCACAACTCATAGACCCGCTGGATATGTTCCCACCGCACGCGGTCGGCGCTCATGGGGTTTTCCGGCGGCGGAGGCAGCTCGTCATCCTTGGTCAGCAGCGCATTGGTGATATCAGTGGCGTCGGCGGGTTTGGACAGATAGTCCGTCGCGCCAATCTTGACCGCGGCGACCGCGGTGGCAATCGCACCGTACCCGGTCAGGACCACCACACGGCTGTCAGGGCGCTTGTCTCGCAGAACCTCGACCACGTCGAGCCCGTTGCCGTCCTCAAGCCGCAGATCAACCACCGCATAGGCGGGCGGGCGGGCTATGGAAACGGCGCGGCCTGCGGCAACGGAACCGGCGGTTTCAACTTCAAAGCCGCGTTTTTCCATCGCCTTGGCCAGACGTCTCAGAAACGGCTCATCATCATCCACCAATAGCAGCGATTTGTCAGGGCCGATATCAAGCTGAGAACTGTCTGCCATATGAGGGTCTTTCCGCTAGTTCATACCTTTGGCTTAAACATGAGTAATAGCAGCGCGATGACAAAGGTCAAACCGACTGTTGCACCCCGGGGTCAGGACCCTAGACCTGATCAAGGAAGCAGCCAACCTTGTCCGCCATCTGTTGGGCTGTTTCATCGCGCTTGAAGAATTCAAGAAAGCCGTCTTCGGGTGTCACCAGATAGGTGAACGTGGAATGGTCAACCAGATAATACTCATCACTTTTGTCATGCGCGTTATAGTAGGTTTTGTACGCCTGGCTGGCTGCCTTGACCTGCTCGGGCGACCCGGTCAGCGCAATCAGCCTTTCGTGCAGATTGAAGGCATAGTCATCCACAACTTCAGGCGTGTCGCGATCAGGATCAATCGAGATGAACAGCGGGGTGACCGACTGGCCGCGCTCGGCCAGAATGTCGATCGCTTCTGCGTTGCGTGACATGTCAAACGGGCAAACGTCAGGGCAGAAAGTATACCCGAAATAGATCAGCGTTGGTTCAGTGATCACATCCGTGTCAGTCACTGTTTCCCCCTTGCCATTGATCAGTTCGAACGGCCCGCCAATAGCAGCCGCGCCACCTGCGATCTGGCTGGAGCGGCACTGCGCGAACCTGTCATCTGATCCACCCCGTGTCAGCAGCCACATGGCCCCAAGGCCGACGGCCAGGACAACGGTTGCAAGGATGGCGTAAAGGCGGATCATGGCGGGTATCCTGATGCGAAGGGGTTATTGATCGTTTCTGCCGGGACACCTATCAACATGATGGGCCGACGCAATAGGACATAATCAACAGATGACGGATTCCAACACCAGTCTTTGGCGCGGGCAGGAACGCAGCACATGGATCAGGCTGCGCACGCTGATTCTGCTGCGCTGGGTCGCCATTATCGGCCAGTTCACGGCGATCACGGTTGCACAGAAATATTACCATGTGCAGCTGGAACTGGCGCTGTGTTATTTCGCGATCGGTGTTTCGGTAACCGGCAACCTGACGGCTATCCTGCTGTTTCCCGAAAACAAGCGCCTGTCGGAATTCGAAAACTTCCTGATGGTACTGTTTGACCTGATGCAGCTGTCGATCCTGCTGTATCTGACCGGCGGGCTGAACAACCCGTTTGCCCTGTTGCTGGTCGGGCCGGTAACAATTTCTGCAAATGTGATGAGCACCCGATCGACACTGATCATCGGCAGCGTCGCGGTTGTGCTGACAACTCTGCTGGCCCAATTCCATCTGCCGCTGCGTACCAATCTGGGCCTTGTGCTGGATATCCCCAACATCCTGCTGTTCGGCAACTGGGCAGCGATCATCATCGCCATCGTGTTTATCGGGGCCTATTCCCATCGCATCAGCTCTGAGGTGCAATCAATGTCCGAAGCCTTGTCTGCCACCCATATGGCTTTGGCACGCGAACAAAAACTGACCGATCTGGGTGGTGTGGTGGCCGCCGCCGCGCATGAGCTGGGTACACCGCTGGCAACGATCAAACTGGCCAGCTCGGAACTGATCGAAGAGCTTGATGAACGGCCCGAGCTTAAAGAAGACGCAGCCCTGATCCGGGAACAGGCGGATCGCTGTCGCGATATCCTGCGTGACATGGGCCGGGCAGGCAAAGACGACCTGCACTTGCGCCAGGCACCGCTGTCCACGGTGATCCATGAATCGGCCGAGCCGCATATCAACCGGGGCAAAGAGGTGTGTTTTGATGAAAGGCCGGTGGCTGATGGCGATGTGCAGCAGCCCTCGATCCTGCGTAAGCCCGAGATCATTCACGGGCTGCGCAACCTGATCCAGAACGCGGTGGATTTTGCCCGCTCAACCGTCTGGGTCGAGGCCGAGTGGACATCGGACCGGATCACCGTCTCGATCATGGATGACGGGCGCGGATATCCTTCGCATATTATCGGACGAATCGGTGATCCATTCATGCGGAGGCGTCGTACCGACCGCAGCAGCCGACCTGAATATGAAGGTATGGGGCTGGGTCTGTTCATCGCCAAAACCCTGCTGGAACGCAGCGGTGCCGAGCTGGACTTTGCCAACGGAACAGACCCCTATCAAACCCTGTCAGATCATCCCGAGCGTCGGGGGGCGATCGTCACGGTCACCTGGCCGCGCAAGCTGATCGATGCGCAAACGGGCGATACGCCGGTTCCGTCAGGGGCCAACCAACCCTTCCAGATCTGAGTTAAGACCCCGTTAACCATTGCGGGTCATACAGGGCTCTGGATTTGGACAGGGATGTTGAATCAATGATCGACTGGGTCATTCTGGCCGCAATCAGCGTGGTGTCGGCCAGTTTTGCGACGCGATGGCTGTGGCCGCGGCAGCAACCCAAGGCCAGCGATTACGGGTTGTCGAGCCCGGGCCCCCTCTATGATGTGGTGTTCCTGTTCGATGGTGATCGGCTGATCAGCCATTCTGACATCGCGCTGGCAGGTTATGAACACGTCAGCACCTGGGGCGATCTCAGGCGGCTCTTGCAGCGCGATTTCCCGACCTTTCCGGAAGCGCCCGACATTGTGCGCAGCGAAGGCAATCTGGCCGTACCCGCCATCGACTGCACGCTTGAGCGAGAGGTTCTGTGCGAATGGATCGACGGCATCATTCGGGTTCAGCTGCGCGATCTGACGGGAACAACACCTGTCAAGCACCGCGACCCAAGCGATCCGATCCGGCTGGCGATGGAACAGGCCCCCTATCCGGTTTGGTTGGTGGATAATGCCAAAAAGGTGCGCTGGTGCAATGCGGCCTATGTCACACTGGCCCGCAAGGTCGCCGGGCCGGATGCAGATCTGACGAGCCCGATTTTTCCGGCGTTCGGGGACGAGCCGCCGCTGGGCCGCAAAACCCGCGTCTCGATCCCGGTCAAGGACAGCACGGCCAAGCTGTGGTTCGATCTGACCCGTGTGATCCGGGATCAGGACCAGCTGTGCTACGCTGTTGATATCAACGCCATTGTCGAGGCTGAAACCGCGCAGCGCAAATTCGTCCAGACCATGACCAAAACCTTTGCGCAATTGTCAATCGGCCTGGCGATCTTTGATCGAAACCGTCAGCTGGCCTTGTTCAACCCGGCCCTGATCGACCTGACGACCCTGCCACCGGATTTCCTGAGCCTTCGTCCCAGCCTGTCCAGTTTCTTTGACCGGTTGCGCGATCAGCACATGATGCCCGAGCCCAAGAACTATCGCTCGTGGCGGCGGCAGATGAACGACTTGCTGGAGGCCGCACAAGACGGAAACTATCAGGAAACTTGGTCGTTGCCATCGGGTTCGGTCTATTCCGTCAGCGGACGCCCGCATCCGGACGGGGCCGTGGCCTTTCTGTTCGAAGACATCACTGCCGAGATCACGCTGACCCGGCGATTCCGTTCGGAAATGGACCTGATGCAATCCATTCTGGACAAACTGGCCGACGCCATCGCGGTGTTTACCGATGACGGGAGCCTCGCCTTCACCAACTACGCCTACCACATGATGTGGGGTGACTGTGACGAGGTCGGGTTTGAACCCCTGACCGTGCTTGAAATCACCCGTCAATGGCAGGACCGTTGCACCGCCACCCCGCTGCTGGGCGAGATCCGGGATTTCGTAACCGGGCGTGAGAACCGGGCCGAATGGTCGGGTGAACTTGCCCTGAAAACGGGGGGCACCGTGACATGCACGGTCAGCCCCATGCAGAACGGCGCGACCATCGTCCGTTTTGCGACCGAAAGCGCCGCCGCCGAAATTGCCCGGATGCACAAGATCAGCGCCTGAACCGGGTTGCAGCCGACCGGGTGCGCGGTCATTGTGGCGCCATGAATGCGCCGCTGAATTTAACTCTGCACTCGCCCGAGGAAACCGCTGCCATTGCCGCCCGGATGGGGAGCCGATTGCAGCCGGGTGACACCATCTTGCTTGAAGGTGCGATCGGCAGTGGCAAGACCCATTTTGCGCGCGCGCTGATCCAGTCGGTTTTGGCTGTGTCCGAAGACATCCCCTCTCCGACCTTTACGCTTGTACAGGTCTATGACACCGAACTGGGCGAGGTCTGGCACTCTGATCTCTATCGACTCGGTTCGGTCGAAGAAATAGAAGAGCTGGGGCTGATCGACGCGTTCGAGGCCAGTATCTGCCTGATCGAATGGCCGGACAAGCTGGGCTCGCTAACACCGCAACCGGCCCTTCTCATCCGGTTCACTGCCGACCCCGATGATCACGATACACGGCATCTGACACTGTCCTGGTCGGACCCGAAATGGAACATCAAGCTGGAGATCATCCAATGACCAACCGGGCCATCCTGGCCGAAGCACTGATTGCCCAAACCCCATGGAACGGAGCGCGGCATGCCCCGCTGGCCGGTGATGCGTCCAACCGCCGGTACGAACGTCTGACCGATCCCGCCACCGGCCGGACCGCCGTGTTGATGGACGCCCCGCCCGAGAAAGGCGAAGATGTCGAACCTTTCGTGCGCGTGGCACAATATCTGCGCTCAATCGGGCTAAGCGCCCCTGAAATCTATGCCGAAGATACCGAATACGGCTTTCTGCTGCTCGAAGATCTGGGGGATGCGCTTTTCGCCCGTGTACTGCAGGATGATCCCGGATTGGAACCCACGCTTTATGAGGCGGCAACCGATGTGCTTGTGCATCTGCATGCGTCTCCGACACTATCGCTTGATAGTTATGACCCCAGCCTGATGACTGAGCTCGCATCGCTGTCTTTCACCAAGTATGCCGAAGGGATTCTGGGCACCCACGACAAGGATGCCCGCACCCGGTTTGAACAGCGCTTTGCCGATATCCTGCATCGCGAAACCGGCGGCACGCGCGTTGTCGTTCAGCGCGATTACCACGCCGAAAACCTGATCTGGCTGCCCGAACGTGAAGGCATTCAACGGGTTGGGTTGCTGGATTTCCAATGCGCGATGCTGTGCCATCCGGCTTATGATCTGGTATCGCTGCTTCAGGATGTGCGCCGTTCGGTTCCGGTTGGAATCGAGATGCGGATGATCGAACGCTATATCAACGCGACAGGCGTCGATGGGCATGATTTCCGCACGGCCTATGCCGTGTTGGGCGTACAGCGGAACCTGCGCATTCTGGGCGTGTTTGCGCGGCTGGCCACGGATTATGGCAAACCGCATTACGTTGACCTGATCCCCGAGACCTGGGCCCATCTGATGCGTGATCTGGAACATCCCGCGCTGGTGGCAGTGGCCGGTTTGTTGCGCGACGCCCTGCCCGCACCCAACCCCGAAAACCTGGCGAAGCTGAGGCCACAATGACTGGCGCGCCCCAAGCCGCAATGCTGTTCGCGGCTGGCTTTGGCACCCGTATGGGCGCGCTGACCAAAGACCGGCCCAAACCATTGATCGAGGTCGCCGGGCGACCCCTGATTGATCACGCGCTGGACCTGCTGGAGCCGTTGCAACCGTTGCAGATTGTCGCCAACCTGCATTATCGTGCCGATCAGCTCAGCGATCATCTGGCAGGCAAGAATGTGGCTCTATCACGGGAGGAACCGCGGATTCTGGAAACCGGCGGCGGGCTGCGCGCTGCGTTACCTTTGCTTGGGTCCGGGCCGGTTTTTACACTGAACCCCGATGCGATCTGGGCCGGCCCCAATCCGCTGCACCTGTTACGCGATCACTGGAACCCCGACCAGATGGACGCGCTGTTGATGTGTGTACCGGCGGGGCAAACCCTTGGTCACAGCGGGACCGGAGATTTTGCCCGGGATCAGAGCGGGCGGATCAGCCGGGGGGGCGATCTGGTTTATGGCGGAGCACAGATTCTGAAGACTCAGGGCCTGCATGACATTGCTGACGAAGTATTTTCGCTGAACGTTCTATGGGATCAAATGCACAAGCGCGGGCGTTTGTTCGCGCTGACCTATCCCGGGCGCTGGTGTGATGTGGGTCGGCCCGAGGGCATCGATCTGGCCGAAGGGTTGATTGCCG
Organism: Rhodobacteraceae bacterium KLH11; assembly: GCA_000158135.1. Lineage (GTDB taxonomy): Bacteria > Pseudomonadota > Alphaproteobacteria > Rhodobacterales > Rhodobacteraceae > Ruegeria. Next base: position 1,232,734 of record DS999531.1, on the reverse strand, counting down.
ATGTTTGAGCCCACCACCCTGCCCCGGGTGTTTGCCGTGCCACCGGGTGCGGACTTCCCAAAGGTGCTGGTCAACGGGCTGCGGCGACGCTTTGCGGGTCAACCACCCGATGCCTTGGCACGGGTACAACTGGTGGTTAACACCCGCCGTATGGCCCGCCGGGTCCGGGATCTGTTTGATCAGGGGGCCCCCTGTTTATTGCCGCGTCTGTCGCTGCTCACCGATCTGGGGGAAAGTGCGGATCTCGCACAGGTACCGCCTGCGATCCCTCCGCTCAGACGCAGGCTGGAGTTGACTCAGCTGATCTCGAAACTGTTGGATCAGCAGCCGGATCTGGCGGCACGATCGTCACTGTTTGATCTGTCAGACAGCCTTGCCGGGTTGATTGACGAGATGCAAGGCGAAGGCGTTTCGCCTGATGCGATCCATCAACTGGATGTCAGCGACATGTCCGGCCACTGGGCGCGGGCGCAGGCCTTTATCGGCATCGCCGACCACTTCATGAACGCCGGTGCGGATGCGCTGGACGCGCAGGCCCGCCAACGGAGGGTGGTCGAGAACCTGATCGCACGCTGGCAGGCCAACCCGCCGCACCATCCCGTCATCCTCGCCGGATCAACCGGGTCCCGTGGCACAACGCTGATGTTGATGCAGGCCGTCGCGCGCCTACCGCAAGGTGCACTGGTTCTGCCGGGCTATGATTTCGATCAGCCCGGCCCGGTCTGGCGCAATCTGGACGAGGCGCTGACCTCTGAAGATCATCCGCAATACCGTTTTCGCAAACTGATGCTCGGGCTCGGCCTGACGCCGGATCATATCCAGCGATGGAGTGCGGATCAGGCACCTTCGCCCGCGCGAAACAAATTGGTTTCGCTTGCGTTGCGCCCTGCCCCCGTGACCGACGCGTGGATGACCGAAGGCCCGGACCTGCCTGATCTGGAGGGTGCAACCAGAGATGTCACACTGGTTGAGGCCCCCTCGCCGCGCGCCGAAGCGCTCGCCATCGCGCTGCGCTTGCGCGAGGCAGCCGAGACGGGCCAGACAGCCGCTCTGATCACACCCGACAGGATGCTGACCCGTCAGGTCAGTGCCGCGCTGGATCGGTGGAACATCCTGCCCGACGATAGCGCGGGGCTGCCGCTGCAACTCTCGCCTCCGGGCCGGTTCCTGCGCCATGTGGCCGGGTTGTTTGCCCGCCGTCTGGATGGCGAAGCCCTGCTGACCCTTCTCAAACATCCACTGTGTCATGATGGTGGCGATCGGGGTGCACATCTCCTGCACACCCGCGATCTGGAGCTTGACCTGCGCCGCCATGGCCCGCCTTTTCCCGACAGCGCCAGCCTGACCGCCTTTGCCATCCGCACCGAGACACCCGAAGACTGGGTTCGTTGGGTGGTTGGAACCTTCTGCGATCAGCATAAACCGGGGGAACAGCCCCTGACGGATTGGGTTGAGCAGCTTTGCACACTGGCCGAGGCAATCTCGGCCGGTGCATCCGGTGATACCGGTAGGCTGTGGGACAAAAATGCGGGTCAAAAGGCGCTGGCGGTGATCACCGCATTGCAGACCGAAGCAAAATATGGCGGCGGGATGACCGCTCATGATTTCGCAGACCTTCTGGGCGCATTGCTGGCCGGTGAAGAGGTGCGCGATCGCGATGCGCCGCATCCGCATTTGATGATCTGGGGCACGCTTGAGGCCCGGGTGCAGGGCGCTGATCTGCTGATCCTTGGCGGCCTGAATGAAGGCAGCTGGCCCGAGGCCGCCGCGCCCGACCCCTGGCTCAACCGCCAGATGCGCGATGCCGCCGGGCTGTTGCTGCCCGAACGCCGGATCGGCCTGTCTGCGCACGACTTCCAGCAAGCAATTGGCGCGCCCGAGGTGTTTGTGACACGCGCCATCCGCTCGGATGATGCCGAAACCGTGCCCTCGCGCTGGCTGAACCGTATCACGAACCTGCTGCAAGGGCTGCCTGCGCAAGGTGGAACTGATGCGCTGACGGCGATGCGGGCGCGCGGGCAGCTATGGCTGGGGCGGGCAGAGATGCTGGAACAGGCCCCCCGGATCACGGCTGCGATCCGCCCATCCCCGAGGCCTCCGGTGGCGGCGCGGCCCAGACGATTGTCCGTAACCGAGGTCAAGCGCCTCATCCGCGATCCCTATGACATTTATGCCCGCCACGTGTTGCGGTTGAAACCGCTGGACCCGCTGGTGCAGGCCCCCGACGCCTTGCTGCGCGGGATCGTCATTCACGAGGTTCTGGAACATTTCATCCGCGACAGCGTTTTGGACCCCGCCTTGCTGACCCGCGAAAATTTCCTCAAACGCGCCAGCACCTTGTTGAACGAGTATGTCGCCTGGCCCACGGCCCGGAAGCTATGGCTGGCCCGGCTGGAACGGATCACCGACAGTTTCCTGTCTGCCGAACTTCAGCGCCGCAACGATGGCTGCCCTGTTGCCTTCGAGGTGGCGATGAAACTGGCCCTTGCACCGCTGGATTTCACCATCGCAGGACGCGCCGACCGGATCGACCGAAGCGGGCACGGGGCGTTGCGGATCATCGATTATAAAACCGGCACGCCGCCAACCGAAAACCAGCAGGCCAAATTCGACAAACAACTGCTGATCGAGGCCGCCATTGCCGAGCAGGGCGGCGTTGACGGTTTTGACCCTCTGCCCGTTGCACAAGCGATCTTTATCGGCATGGGCGGAACCTACAAAGAGGTCCCGGCACCGCTGCAAAAGGAACCTGCGGACAAGGTGCTGTCGGAATTGAAAGAGCTGATTTCCGCATATTTAGAGCCTGATCAGGGTTTCTCATCCCGCCGCATGCTGCATAAGGACACCGATATCGGCGATTATGATCATCTGGCCCGGTTCGGCGAATGGGATCGTTCAACCGAGACCACCCCGGAGGATCTGACATGACCCTTCGCAACGATGCAACCGAACGTCAGGTGCAGGCCGCACGCCCCGATGCCTCCACCTGGCTGGCGGCCAATGCGGGTTCGGGCAAGACGCGGGTTCTGACCGACCGGGTGGCGCGGCTGTTGCTGGACGGGGTGCAGCCGCAACATATCCTGTGCCTGACCTATACCAAGGCTGCCGCCAGCGAGATGCAGAACCGTCTGTTCAAGCGCCTGGGCGAATGGGCCATGCTGGCGGATGCACCGCTGCTGTCGCAGCTTACCGATCTGGGCATTGAGGGCGTGATCAACCCTGACAGGCTGGCGCAGGCACGCACCCTGTTTGCACGTGCGATTGAAACGCCCGGCGGGCTGAAAATCCAGACCATCCATTCGTTCTGCGCCGCGCTGCTGCGCCGGTTTCCGCTTGAGGCCGGGGTCAGCCCTCAGTTCGCGGAAATGGAGGACCGGGCCGCCGCATTACTGCGTGACGAGATTATTGAGGATTTCGCCGAAGGCCCTCAGGCTGGTCTGATCGAAGAGGCCGCGCGCTTTGTCACAGATACCGGGTTTGACAAGCTGACAGCTGCGATCAGCCAGAAACGCAATCACTTTGCACAGGAATTGCAATGGTCGGATCTGCTGCGACGGTTTGATCTGCCGGAAGGGTTCGATGAAGAAGCCCTGCTGCACAGCGTATTCCCGGGCGGCGAGGTCGAGCTGATAGACTCCATGCTGCCTGCGCTGATCGAAAGTGGCGGTAACAATGCCAAAGCAGCCCAAAAGCTTGGCAGCTTTACCAAGGCCGGGTTGCGCATCCTGCCCGTGCTGGAAAGCGTTCTGTTAACCGGAAAATCGGCGAAAGAGCCCTTCACCGCCAAGATTGGCAGCTTTCCAACCAAAGCGTTGCGCGAAGGGGCGCTGGCCGACCGGATGCCTCAGCTTGAGGCGTTGATGCTGCGTGTGGAAGCGGCGCGGGAACAACGGCTGGCGCTGGTCGCGGCACAGAAAACCCATGTGTTGCACCGCTTTGCCGCCGCCTTTCTGCCTGAATACGAACGGCGCAAGCAAATGCGTGGCTGGCTGGATTTCGACGACCTGATTCTGCGGGCGCGGCAAGTGCTGAACGATCCGGCGGTGGCGGAATGGGTGCTTTATCGCCTCGATGGCGGAATTGACCATATTCTGGTCGACGAGGCGCAGGACACCAGCCCGGACCAATGGGATGTAATCGAAAAACTGGCGCAGGAATTCACCAGCGGCGAAGGCGCCCGATCCGGGGTTGAGCGCACAATCTTTGTGGTCGGCGACAAGAAACAGTCGATCTACTCCTTCCAGGGTGCCGATCCGCAAGCCTTTGACCAGATGCAGGCTGAGTTTGGCCGGAAGCTGCAGGAATCAGGCTCTAAACTTTGGGATTTCACGTTAGAATACTCGTTCCGATCCTCCAGCGCGATCCTCAGCTTGGTTGATATTCTTTTCGAAAACCGGATTGAGGCCGGATTTCACAAGGATGCGCTGCACCGGGCTTTCAAGGCTGATCTTCCCGGTCGCGTTGACCTTTGGCCGGTTGTGGAAAAGGTTGAAGATGAGGTGGATGGCGACTGGACTGACCCGGTGGATCGCCCCGGCGCGCGCCATCATACGGTCATTCTGGCTGAACAGGTGGCGAAATCAATCCGCGCGATGATTGACGGCGAAACGACCATCCCCGACGACGGCGAAGCCCCCGGCGCATTCGTTCGTCGCAAGGTGCAGCCCGGAGATTTTCTGATTCTGGTTCAGCGCCGCTCTGACCTGTTTGCCGAGATCATTCGCGCTTGCAAAAGCGAAGGCCTGCCCATCGCCGGGGCCGACCGCCTGAAAGTGGGGGCCGAGCTGGCGGTCAAGGATCTGGCTGCATTGCTCAGTTTTCTGGCCACGCCCGAAGACAGCTTGTCGCTGGCTACGGTGCTGAAATCCTCATTATTCGGCTGGTCGGAACAACAATTGTTCGATCTGGCCCATCGCCGGAAAGAGGCATTTCTCTGGGCTGCGCTGCGCAGCAGGGGGGAAGAGTTTCCTGAAACACTGGCGGTGCTGAACGATCTGCGTGGCCAGACCGACTTTCTGCGCCCCTATGACCTGATCGAACGCATCCTGACTCGCCATGGCGGGCGGCAAAAGCTGTTGGGTCGTCTGGGTGCCGAGGCAGAGGACGGCATCAACGCGTTGCTCTCGCAGGCGCTGGCTTATGAACGCACGGATATTCCCAGCCTCACCGGTTTTCTGGTCTGGATGCAGACCGACGATCTGGAAATCAAGCGCCAGATGAGCGGTGTTGGCAACATGATCCGGGTGATGACCGTTCATGGTTCAAAAGGGCTTGAGGCTCCGATCGTGATCCTGCCTGACACCGGCAAGCGGCAGCCCCCCCGCGATGCCGAAATCATGATGGCCGGGGAAACCCCGCTGTGGAAACTGCCATCTGATGCTTCACCCGCATTGGTTTCATCCGCGCGCGAAGAGGCCCGGACCCGCGAAGAGAATGAGCGTTTAAGGCTGCTATATGTGGCTCTAACACGGGCTGAAAAGTGGCTGATTGTAGCTGCAGCTGGTGATGTGGGGAAAGACGGCAGCAGCTGGTATCAGCTGGTCGAGGCGGCGATGGAACGCGCTGGAGCCGCGCCAATCCCGGGACCACAAATCCGCAGGCTGGCGCACGGGAATTGGGACGCGCTGCCACTTGCGGCGCAACAACAAACAGCGCATTCCAAACAGGACTTGCCCGCGTATTTCCACCAACCCGCGCCCGAGGCTCCGGCTCAGGCGGAAACGCTCAGCCCGTCTGATCTGGGCGGCGCCAAAGCCTTGCCCGGAGAGGCGGGGCGAGATGAAGAGGCTGTGAAGCAACGTGGCACGCGAATGCATCTTTTGCTTGAGCATCTGCCCGCTGTTACACAAGACCAATGGCCGCAGCTTTGCGACCGGCTGCTGGCAGACATGCAGGATACAGAACGGTCAGAGCTGTTGGATGAGGCAACCGCCGTTCTGACCGCCGGACATCTGAAACATATATTCACACCCGCTGCGCTGACCGAAGTTGCGGTATCGGCTGATTTTCACGGCACCAGGTTGCACGGTGTCATCGATCGGTTGATCATTTCAGGTGATGAGGTTCAGGTAATTGATTTCAAATCAAATACCACTGTTCCAGACGGGCCGGAAACCTGCCCTGACGGGCTGTTGCGCCAGATGGGGGCCTATGCCCATGCAATGGCGCAGATCTATCCCGATCATCAGATCCGCACCGCAATCTTATGGACCCGCACCGCGCAGTTGATGTGGCTACCGCACGATCTCGTGACGGAAGCTGCGGCGATCAAGCCTGTATCTTGACCTCTTCCAACACCGCACCTACGTTCTGTGCCGAAGCATTCCCCATTCAGGAGACAGAATATGTCGACCGTTGCCGTAACCGACGATACCTTTGATGCCGAAGTCAAGAATTCGGATATCCCCGTTGTGGTGGATTTCTGGGCCGAATGGTGTGGTCCCTGTAAACAGATCGGCCCCGCTCTGGAAGAGCTGGCCAACGAATATGGCGACAAGGTAAAGATCGCCAAGGTCGATGTTGACAGCAACCCGAACTCTGCCGCTGCGATGGGCGTGCGTGGCATTCCGGCGCTGTTCATCTTCAAGGACGGGCAAGTGGTTTCAAACCGCGCGGGCGCGGCCCCCAAGGCAGCCCTGCAAAGCTGGATCGACGAGTCGATCTGAGCCCGTGCATTTCGCATGAGTCAAAGGCGCCTCATCCGGGGCGCCTTTTTTGTTTGAACGCATTCCAGTGAAAGACAGCTAGGAGGAAAGATGGCGAAAACGCGGGTATTGGTGGAATTCGGGATGGGCACCTCGCTTCGGCGCGAGGATTATACCGAAGCGGCGCTGCGGGCGATCAAGGATGCGCTCTGGCATAATTCGGTGACCATGGCAGGGCTGTTTGGGTTTCCAAAAGAAGCCATGATCATTGATGCCGAGATCGGCGTACAACAACCGGATCGCGTGGATACCGAAGCGCTGAAAGCGGTTTTTCCGTATGGCCAGCCCAATATTACGGTCAAGCAAGGCGGGCTGGATATCGGCAAGCCCCATGATGATGGCCAAACGGTGATCGCCAATGCCGCCGTTGTTGTTTCCTTTGACATGGAGCCCGCCCAATGACCGAAAAACGCATCATCCTTGAAATGGGAACCGGGAATGACCTCTATGGTCAGGACTATACCAAAGCCGCCCGCCGGGCTGTGCAGGACGCGCTGCACCATTCCTCGATCACACTGTTTTCCAAGCTGGGCATCAGCCATCAAGAGATGCGTGTTCAGGTCACGATCGGTGTGCAACAACCCGAAGCGGTAGATTGTGATCTTGTCGCGGCGGATTTACCGCGCGGACGCGCCTCGGTCCGGGCGGTCAAGGGCGGGCTGGATGTCGAAGATGCCGAGGCGGGCACCTGCCATATCGTCGCCACCGCGGCTGTTGAGGCTTATTTACCTGATCAAAAAGGTAAATTCGCCCTGCGCTGAAAAAGAAAAAGCCGCTCGGACGAGCGGCTTATCTTACGGCTTTGTCTGATACCGGATCAGAACCCGGCGATGTCAGCACGGTTCAGGCCGATATCATCCAGCTGTTCGTCACTCAGGTGCGTCAACTCTTTGCGGGTCTTGTACGACTGGTAGCGTTCGACAACATTTTCGAAGCCATGGAAGATTGCGTCCACTGCGTGCAGAATGGTGACTGCTCCGAGCGGCGCATGGGATTTTGCGATTGCATTCGCCATGTGCGTATTCCTTTCAACAGAAACAGCCGACCTGTTGTCGGTTGTGAAGCTCATGTAACTCTGGCACCTGAGACTCACAAATGCTGAGTCAACAGCCCCGCTTTGCAATTTGTGCATATCTTTTGGGCGCTTCCGGAACCGGTTGCACCAAGCACCTGCCCAACCCTATATATCGCCACAGCTAACGGAGGCATTCATGGCAGACAGCGATTTTCCCGGATGGCACGGCACGACCATCATCGGCGTCAAAAAGGGCGGGCAGGTTGTCATCGCCGGGGACGGGCAGGTCAGCCTCGGCCAGACCGTGATCAAGGGCACCGCCCGCAAGGTGCGCCGCCTGTCGCCCGGTGGGTTCGAAGTGGTGGCCGGGTTTGCCGGTTCAACAGCAGATGCCTTCACCCTGCTTGAACGTCTGGAGGCCAAGCTGGAGGCAACGCCCGGCCAGCTCGCCCGTGCCTCGGTCGAGTTGGCGAAAGACTGGCGCACCGACAAATACCTGCAAAAGCTTGAGGCGATGCTGATCGTCACGGACGGTAAAGACCTTTTGGTGATCACCGGGGCAGGGGATGTGCTGGAGCCGGAGCACAACGTGGCCGCCATCGGGTCAGGTGGCAATTTTGCCCTTGCCGCAGCGCGCGCGCTGATGGACAGCGACAAACCGGCCGAGCAGGTCGCCCGCGAGGCCATGGCGATTGCGGCTGATATCTGTGTCTACACCAATGGCAACCTGACGGTTGAGGCGATCTAGGCCAAAAGTGCCGAGATCTCTTTGCCTTTCCAGCGGCGATACATCCCGATCAGGCCCAGCGCCGCGGTCAGGATGACGATGTAGTAGGGCAGGCGGATATCGATGCTCATCAATCCGCCGCCGATCAGGGACATGACCCCGCCAGCAAGGCAGAAGACGGCTGTTGTCACCCCCATGACCCAGCCCTGATCCGCCTCACTCACGCTGGAGGAAAACAAACCCAACAGGGTGGGGTAAGACACTCCGAAAAAGAAATAGAAGAAGAAAATCGGGATATAGCTCAGGCCTCCGCTGGGGCTGAAGGCAAAGGCAAGCCCGCAGATTACCATAACAACCAGCGATGTCCGGATGATGGCATGTTTGCTGAATCGCTCTTGCGCGGGTTTGACAAGGAAGGTGCTGGAGAACGCCAGCGCGATGCCGATGACCACCATCGCCATACTGCCGCCGATCACACCATAGCCCCAGGCGCTGGTCAGGAAATTGTCGACAAACACATAGAAGGTGACGTTGGCCACCATGAACAAAGCATAGACTGGCAGGATTTTCAGAACCATCGGATGTTCACGCACCGCCATCAGGCTGTCGGTGATGTCGCGGGGGCGGAATACAAAGCCGGATCTTTCGCTTCGGGTATCGGCAAAGAAGAAGGTCACCAGAAAAATGGCGATCAGAACCAGCACAAAAGCACCGTAAAACGGGGTTTTCAATGTGGCGAAACTGCCCAGCAGCGCCGCATCAGACAACACGGCACCAATAATGGGTCCTCCGACAAGGCCGAAACTGACACCGGTAATGATGTAGCCCATGTTGCGGTCACGGTCTGCCGCATCGGTGCTGCCATCGATCATCGCGGCCTGTGCGATAGGTTGATTGCCCGCCGTGAACCCGGTGATCGACCGGCCAAGGATCAACAGCAACAAACTGTTGAGGTAAAGCGCCGCGATGGTAATCGCATATCCGGCCAAAGCGCCGCCCAGACAGATCAGCAAAGCGTTTTTGCGGCCAATCGAATCCGAGACCTTGGAGACATACACCACACCAAGGAACCACGACAGGAAGAAACACCCGATCACCAGCCCATAATAAAAGTGGCGCTGCCCTTCGGGCGTGTTTTGCGGCAGGAAACCGGATTTGGTTTCCATGATCAGTGAATTGATGATGGGAAAGACCAGCCCTTGCCCGATGAGGTCCACGAATACCACAAACAGCAAGGTAATCTTGGCAATCTTGGTCATGAATTCGCCCCCGGTTCCAATGCCTTGGGGCGAGTGTAGCAGACACTCGGCCTACCACCTAATGACAAGTCAGAGGCCGGTCATCCCGGCCTCTGACCAAAGGTATTACTTCAGGGTTGCAACGCCCAGCGGTACGCCAGCAACCTCACACCAGATGTAAACCTCGTTATAGGCCGATACATCCATGGTCGGCGGAACCGCGTAAGCTTGCTTGCCGGTCAGGTTCAGCAGCGCGCCCAGTTTGCTGTCGGGCGCGTATTTGCCGTCCTTGCCAAACGCAACGCGCGGATCGGGGCCACCGTCCAGCGAGAAATCTTGGCCCAGTTCAACGATGTAACGCTCGCCATCCTTGACCAGTTTCACCGAACCGGTGGTGATGTGGTTCGAACGGCCCTCGAAAGTGCCCTTCTTTTTGGCGCCACCGGCAAAGGCAGTGCTGGTGCCGGCCAGGGTCAGGGCGGCGCCGGTGGCTGCTGCTTTCACGAAAAGCGAACGACGAGTCATCATGATGAGGTATCTCCATTGATAGATGCAGGCAGGTTTGCCCGTCACGGCAAACTATGCCGCAACCCGCGCGGGCATGGCGATTCACATCCTCACGAAAATACGTGTGCTGTTCGTGAGTTGCCGTGATCTTTCCGTGATCGGCTTGTGTTTTCGCAGCACATGATTAGGTTCCGCTGCGAAACAGACGGATAGAACAGATATGACCGACCTGACCCCGCGCGAGATTGTCTCGGAACTGGACCGCTTTATCATCGGACAGAAAGACGCCAAGCGTGCCGTCGCGGTGGCGCTGCGCAATCGCTGGCGGCGCAAGCAACTGCCCGACGATATCCGCGATGAGGTCTATCCCAAGAACATCCTGATGATCGGGCCCACCGGTGTCGGCAAAACCGAGATCAGCCGCCGTCTGGCCAAACTGGCCCGCGCGCCCTTCATCAAGGTCGAAGCCACCAAGTTTACCGAGGTCGGGTATGTTGGTCGCGACGTGGAACAGATTGTGCGCGATCTGGCCGATGCGGCAATCCTGCAGACCCGCGAATACATGCGTGAAGACGTGAAGACCCGCGCCCATCAGGCAGCCGAAGATCGCGTGATCGAGGCCATCGCAGGCACCGACGCCCGCGAAGCCACGCGCGAGATGTTCCGCAAGAAGCTCAAGGCCGGTGAGCTGGATGATACCGAGATCGAGCTGGAATTGTCCGACACGTCAAACCCGATGCCGATGTTCGACATTCCCGGCCAGCCCGGTGGTCAGATGGGGATGATGAATCTGGGTGACATCTTTGGCAAGGCCTTTGGCGGGCGCACAGTCCGGCGCAAGATGACCGTTGCCGAAAGCTATGAGGCGCTGATCGGGGAAGAGGCTGACAAGCTGCTGGATGATGAAACCGTCAATCGCGTTGCTCTGGAATCGGTCGAACAGAATGGCATTGTATTTCTGGACGAGATCGACAAGGTCTGCGCCCGCTCGGACGCGCGGGGCGGTGATGTCAGCCGGGAAGGGGTGCAGCGCGATCTGTTGCCTCTGATCGAAGGCACAACTGTATCCACCAAACATGGCCCGGTGAAAACCGACCACATCCTGTTCATCGCTTCTGGTGCATTTCACATCGCCAAACCTTCGGACCTGCTGCCGGAATTGCAGGGCCGTCTGCCAATCCGGGTCGAGCTTCGCGCCCTGACCGAAGAGGATTTTGTGCGTATTCTCACCGAGACGGATAATGCGCTGACGCTCCAGTACACAGCCTTGATGGGCACCGAAGAGGTCACCGTCAGTTTCACCGAGGACGGTATCGCCGCACTGGCCCGCATCGCGGCGGATGTAAACCAGAGTATCGAGAATATCGGCGCGCGGCGGCTCTATACCGTCATGGAACGGGTGTTCGAGGATCTGTCCTTTGCCGCACCCGACAAGGCTGGGACCGAAGTCACCGTCGATGCGGCATTTGTAAATGACAATCTGGGTGAGCTCACCAGCTCGACCGACCTCAGCCGTTACGTTCTGTAACAGCGCTAGCCGTTTCTTGCCGGTCAGGCGCATTGTCTGACTGGACGCAGCGCATGAATAAGGTAGCCTGACCACATAATTGTGGAGGGGCAGATTGTGCTGCGCCATTTGATCATCATTGCGAACCTGTGCCTGCTCAGCGCTTGCGTCGACCGCTCGGTAACCGAGATCACGCCCGATGCGCTGAAGGTCGGCACCCCTGCCACGGTCTTTGCCGCCACCACCCGCGCGCGCGAACCCGACGGCTCTTACGGGTCAAGGCGCGCTGATGCGCTGCGATATCTTGAGCTTACCGTCTCGATCCCGCCTTCACACACGCCCGGAGAGCTCAAGTTCTCTTACGCCAACCCAAATCCGGACAAGCAGTTCGTTCTGGCCGAAGTCACCGAATATTCCGGACCACAAGCGTTGGAATCCCGGCTGAGCGGCGTGGATGATGTGGTGATCTTTGTCCATGGCTATAACGCCACCCAGGCCGAAACCGCTTTTCGGGCGGCGCAGCTCAGCCATGATATCGGTATTCCGGGCACAACCCTGATCTATTCCTGGCCCAGCCAGGCGCGCGGGATCGGGTATGCCTATGATCTCGATAGCATGCTGTTTGCCCGCGACGGTCTGGAACAGACCGTCCGGTACCTCAAGTCAATTGGCGTGAAACGCGTGATCCTGCTTGCTCATTCGATGGGCAGCGCCCTGTCGATGGAGATGATGCGCACAGCCGAACTGCGCGAACCCGGCTGGTCAAAACGCAATCTGGAAGGGGTCATCCTGATTTCACCTGATCTGGACGTGGATCTCTTCCGCTCGCAGATGAACACCATCAAAAATCCGCCGGATCCATTTGTCGTCATGGTGTCAAAGAAGGATAAGATCCTGAATATCTCGGCCCGTTTGCGTGGCACCGCAGACAGCGAGAGGCTGGGCAATATCAGTTCGGTCGACGCATTGGCCGAATATCCCATAAGCGTCATCGATACGACCGCGTTCAACAGCGATGCGGGCTCGTCGCATTTTGTGGCTGCGACCTCGCCCGCGTTGCTGGCCATTCTCAGCTCGGTCCGCCGGGTCAGCAGCACCTTTGGGCCCGACCGGCCCGGCATTGATGTTCTTGTGCCCCCCAGCGAACGCAACGCGGATGGCGCGACCGAGATCGTTCTGACCGAAACCGGTCAGGCGCAGGTCAGCACCCCGTGACGCAATTCGATCTGCGGCGCTATCTGGCCCAGAACGCGAACTGGCTGGGTGCGGGGATTCTGCTGACGTTTTTATCAAGCTTCGGGCAGACCTTTTTCATCTCGGTATTTGCAGGCGAAATCCGCAGTGAATTTGGCCTGAGCCACGGGGCCTGGGGCGGGCTTTATTCACTTGGCACAACCCTCTCGGCCTTTGTGATGATCTGGGCCGGAGGGCTGACCGATCTCTTCCGGGTGCGGGCGCTGGGCCCGGCCGTACTGATTGGCCTTGCACTGGCGGCGCTGGCCATGGCGCTGAACGCCTGGGTGATCCTGTTGCCGGCCGTGATCTTCCTGCTGCGTCTGTTCGGGCAGGGGATGAGCACCCATCTGGCCGCCGTTGCCATGGCGCGCTGGTTCACGGCGACGCGGGGCAAAGCCCTGTCAATCGCAACACTGGGCTACGCAATCGGCGAGGCTCTGCTACCCGTAATCTTCGTTGCGGCAATGGCGCTTCTGGATTGGCGTTGGCTATGGGGGCTTGCGGTTTGTGTCACCCTGCTGGGTATACCCGTGCTGATCCGCCTGCTGCGACAGGAGCGAACCCCCCAAAGCCTGTCAACCGAGGCCTCTTCAACCGGGATGCAAGACCGTCACTGGACCCGGCGCGAAGCCCTGTTGAACCCGCTGTTCTGGTATATGATCCCCGCCATTCTGGCACCTTCAGCCTTCGTCACCACCTTCTTCTTTCATCAGGTGCATCTGGCCGAGGTCAAAGGCTGGCCACATATCCAGCTTGTTGCCCTGTTCCCCGTGTTCACCGGGGTTTCTATCCTGTCGATGTTTGCTGCAGGCTGGGCGTTGGACAAATGGGGCACGGCCCGGATGATGCCCTATTATCAGCTGCCGATGGCGGCAGGATTTGCCGTTCTGTCGGTCTCAACCTCCATTATCGGCGCGTTGGTCGGGATGGTTTTCCTTGCCCTGACGGCTGGCGCACATAACCCCTTGCCCAGCGCGTTCTGGGCCGAATTCTACGGCACGCGCCATATCGGTGCCATCAAGGCCATGGCCGCTGCGGTAATGGTGTTGGGGTCCGCCATCGGGCCGGGCCTGAGTGGTGCGCTGATTGATCTGGGTGTCTCACTGGATAGGCAATTTCTCTGGATCGCAGCCTTCTTTGTCTGGGTCTGCGTCATGGTTCAGATCGGCATCACCCGCGCGCAACGCGCCGCTAGCGGTTCCGCCTGAGGTAGACGTAGTAGGCCCCATCGCCACCATGGCTGATATGGGCTGGCGTCACCTGCAACACGGCCTGTGCCACGGGCGGCAAAGACAGCCATTGCGGCACCTGATTGCGCAGCACGCCGCGTGGTGTCGGGATGGGGCCGGGCTCATCCCGATCTTTACCCTTGCCGGTGATCACCAGAACCAATCGCTTGCCCTGCGCCTGCGCCGTCAGAATGAACCGTACCAGTGCGGGATGCGCCGCATTCATCCGCATCCCATGCAAGTCGATCTTGCCTTCGGGCTTCAGCTTGCCCCGTTTCATGCGGCCAAACGCCTTGATATCCATCTGAACAGGATTTGCCCGCAACCCTTCCGCCATCGAGGGTTTCAGATTGTGCCGCGCTGGCTTGCTGGGCGCAGTCTGACCCAGCTCAAAACTCTCAATCCGCGCTTTGGGCGGCTTGGATGGTTTGGGTTTGGGCAGAGTGGTCGGGTGTACCGTCTGCGGTAGTTCGGGATGCAGCCGTTCAGCCTGTTTTGCAACCTTGCGCCACAGGTCGATCTCATCCGCGGTCAGTTTCCGCCGTGTCATCAGAATTCATCCGGCAGCAGAGCATAGGCCCGTTGGATCGGCAACAGCACCACCATCCGACCGGGATCTTTCAGACGCCCGGCGGCCTGACCGGCCTTGTCGCCAGTGCCAAAAAAGATATCCGCGCGTTGGGCACCCTTGATGGCCGATCCGGTATCCTGCGCGATCATCAATCGCCGCAACGGGTTTTTGCCATCCTTCTCGACCCAGACCGGAGCACCTAAGGGCGTATAGGCCGGATCAGAAGCAATGCTGCGCATGGTGGTAACCGATCGGTTCATGGCACCCAACGGCCCGAACTCGGGCGCGACCCGCGTCACTTCGCGGAAGAAGACATAAGAGGGGTTGTGAAACAGCAACTCGGCCCCGGCTTCGGGGTTCTTGCGCACCCAGCTGCGAATCCTCTGGGCGCTGACCTCATGCGCGCCCAGCGCACCACGCCGCACCAGCTCGGCCCCGATGGATCGATACGGGTGCCCGTTGGCCCCGCCATACCCGACCCGCAGCGCGCTGCCATCGGGCAGACGAATACGGCCCGAGCCTTGAATTTGCAGAAAGAACAACTCTACCGGGTCATCAACCCATGCGATCTCAAGGCCCCGACCGGCCATCACATCACCAGTCAGCAATTCGCGGCGGCTGAGCCATTGGCCGGTACCGCGCGCCTCGGGCGGCATCCGGTAGAGCGGATAACGATATTTGCCTGACGGAGATTTTGAGCCCTCCAGTTCGGGCTCAAAATATCCGGTAAACAGGGCCTCCTTGCCATCTTCAACCAGCACGGGGCGAAAGAACAGTTCAAAAAATGACCGCGCGGCCTCAGGCTCATATGTCCGGGCAACCCGACACAATGCCTGCCAATCGGGATCAGCCAGATCACCACACGTGTTCAGAAAAACCGAAAGGGCCGCCGCGTGATCGTCAGCAGCCCAGCCATCGAGATCATCGAATGACAGAATGGATCGCGTCGCCTCGGCTCCGGCGGCGCTGGCAGTGGTCATGGCGACCCCCAGAAGTAGCGACCGGAGCGCTGCAATCATGCGTCCGTGGCAACAAGCAGCCAGTTCGGATCATCCAGGCCCATGACACGGGCAAAGGTCCAGCTGTCCTTTTGGCGTTTGACGGTATTGGGGTTGCCTTCAATGATATCGCCACCGCGATCGCGCACAACCGAGGTCAGTTCACCAATAAAGCGCATGGTGATCTCGGCCTGATTTGTGTCCTTGTCGAACTTCACGTCAGCCAGAGTCGTTTCACGCACACCGATGAATTCGGCCTCGATGGTCAGGCCCTTGTCTTCGCGATCTGCAACAACAGAAACAAATGTGTCGAACACTTCTTCGGACAGGAAGGGCTGGATTTCATCCAGATTGCCCTTTTCGAACCCCATCACGATCATCTCATAGGCACCGCGCGCGCCCTGAACAAATTCGCTGACAGAAAAGCTGGGCTCAACCCGTTTCATCGCGGTCAGGGTCTCAGCCTGTTCGCTGTCTTCGGCCACATGGTCTGTGATGTCATGATCCGGCCCGCCTTCGATCACTTCGAAGTCACGTCGCGCGTCGTTGGTATCACGCTGCTGCTGCAGGGGCGGTTTCTCAAAACCTTCCCGCGTCCCCAGCACGCTTTTCAAACGCAGGATCAGGAAAATGGCAATTCCGGCCAGCACCAGAAGCTGGATCAGGGGTGAGTTCATTTCGTCCTCTTTTCAGAACCCGGGCTTTGTATACGCTGCCCTCTGCCACTATGTAGGTGACAGAAGGGGGCAAGTCCACAGCCCGGCACATGCTAAAGGATACCGCAAATGTACCTGTTCTTGGCTTTTTTATTGGTTCCGATCATCGAGATCGCCCTGTTCATTCAGGTTGGCGGTCTGATTGGCCTGTGGCCAACGCTTGCAATTGTTGTTCTGACGGCAGTTCTGGGCACGGTTCTGGTCCGGACACAAGGCCGCATGGCACTGGCCAATCTGCAGCGATCCTTCGCCCAGCTGGACGACCCGACCGAGCCGCTGGCGCATGGGGCAATGATCCTGCTGTCGGGCGTTTTGCTTCTGACGCCGGGGTTTTTCACCGATGCCGTTGGCTTTGCCCTGCTTGTCCCGGGCATTCGCGTCGCGGTCTTCCGCTATCTCAGGTCCAAAGCCACAATCACCCATTTCCAGATGGGCGCCGGCGCACAGTTTCAATCGCGACCAGACCCGTTTGAGCAGGACGAAGTTATTGACGGAGAGTTTACCGAGGTTCAGCCGCGCAAGGACCCGGCCAAGCCCTCAAAATGGGTAGAAGGCCCGCACTAGCATTGAGATAGCCCGCCCAACTTGTTAAGCAGTGGCGAATTTCATTTCCGGAGTAGATCCATGGCCGAAGAAGACGCCACAGAAAACACCGCGGCACAAGCTGCTGCCCCACAAATCCAGATGCGTGTGCTGGGACAGTTCATTCGCGATTTGTCCTTTGAAAACGTCATGGCCCAGAAGGGCGTTTCGGGTGATGTACAGCCCGAAATTTCGGTTCAGGTGAATCTGGATGCGAAAAAACGCCCGGCAGATCACCAGTTCGAGGTTTCGATCAAGCTGAACGTGAACTCAAAAGCCAAGGGTATGGAAGACGTTCTGTTCGTGTGCGAGGTCGACTATTGCGGCCTGTTCCACGTGGAAGGCGTGCCCGAGGATCAGCTGCACCCGTTCCTGATGATCGAATGCCCACGCATGCTGTTCCCCTTCCTGCGCCGGATCGTCAGCGACGTTACCCGCGACGGTGGCTATCCGCCGGTTAACCTCGACAATATCGACTTCGTGGCCCTTTACCGCAACGAACTGGCGCGCCGTCAGGCCGCCGCGCAGGCGCAACAGGCTGAAGCCTGATCTGATCGCTTCTTCAGACCCGCGCGTGATTATGGTCAGGCGCGGGTCCACAGGGCGCTTTCGCCCAATCCCTCAACAAATTTCTGATGTGCCGCACGCTCGTCTTCGGTGATCCGGGACGACAGCGGTGTTGGCCGCGCCGTGGGCCGCCATTCATCTCCACCACCCGCCGCATTTGAAGCCGAGGTCGACAATCCAAAGTCAGGCTGGCGTCCGCCGATCAGCTCCAGATACACCTCGGCCAGAATTTCCGAGTCGAGCAAAGCGCCGTGCAGCACCCGGTTCGAATTGTCGATACCAAACCGCCGGCACAACGCATCCAACGAGGCTGGCGATCCGGGAAAGCGTTTGCGCGCAATGGCAAGCGTATCAATCGCCTGAGCCATCGGGATCAAAGGGACACCCATCCAGCCAAGCTCGGCATTGAGGAATTTCATATCGAACGAGGCATTGTGGATCACCAGTTGCGCGTCGCCAACAAAATCCCGGAATCCCTGACCCACTTTTGCAAAGACCGGTTTGTCCTTCAGCGTGACTTCGCCCTTTTCCGGCGGGCGCGGGTTTTCAAGCAGGTCAGGGCCGATACCATGTACGCCGAATGCTTCATCAGGCATCCCGCGTTCCGGGTTAATGTAGACATGATAGGTTTCGCCCGTGGCCACATGGTTCCACAGCTCGACCGCCCCGATCTCGACAATCCGGTCGCCGCTTTCGGGATCAAAACCTGTGGTTTCTGTATCGAGTACAATCTCACGCATCTTTCATCCCTGCCCGTATTTGCCCGACGATATCGTGCACCTGCGCACGCGCGTGGTCCAGAGTATCCGTGACAATCACAAAATCCGAACGCGCGCATTTCTCGTCATTCGGCATTTGTTTGGTACGAATCTGCTCAAACTGCGCCTCCGTCATCGTGCCGCGTTTCATCACCCGACGCTTTTGTTCATCTGCAGGGATCGAGACGCAGGCAACGGCGTCCATTGCCGCATCACCGCCGGTTTCAAACAGCAACGGGATATCAAAAACCAGAATATCCGCCGTTGCTGATTGCCGAAACGCGGAACGGTCGGCCGCAACCAGCGGATGCACAATGGATTCGATGGTTTTCAGGGCCCCCGGAGTCTCGGCGATGATCTGTTTCAAAACTGTCCGGCTGACCACCCCGTCTTTGATCGCGGATGGAAAGGCCACGCTGATCGGTTCAACGGCAGCCCCATCACGCGCATAAAGCCGATGCACCGCCGCATCTGCATCCCAAAGCGCGCAGCCTTCATCCGCGAACATCTGCGCGGTGGTGCTTTTGCCCATGCCGATGGATCCGGTCAGGCCCAGCGCAAAACTCATGCCAGCGCCGCCGCGCGGGTCTCTGCATCCACCTCGGGGCGAACACCAAACCAGCATTCGAACCCGGGAACAGCCTGATGCAACAACATACCCAGACCGTCCACCGTGGTACATCCCGCCTCTTCCGCCTGTTTCAGCAGCTGAGTTTGAAGGGGCGCATAAACCAGATCAGTGACAACAGCACCGGGCTGCAACCCATCCAGCGGCACGCGCAATTCAGGTTGCCCCTGCATTCCCAGGGATGTCGTGTTGACCACCAGTTCAGCCTGTTCGATCACATTCCCTGCCTGCACCCAGTCAATGACGGTGATGCGCTGGCCGAATTCCTCTTTCAGATGATCGGCACGGGCACGGGTACGATTGGTCAACAGGATTTCCGGCACACCGGCCTGCGCCAGCGCCTGCAACACCGCCCGCGCCGCGCCACCTGCACCGAACACAACAGCAGGTCCATCCTGCGGATTCCAGTCCGGCGCACCATCGCGCAGGTTGGCCATGAACCCATACCCATCCGTGTTATCCGCAAGGATCGAGCCATCCTCATGAAACATAAGCGTATTCGCCGCCCCGATAACCGAGGCGCGGTCGGACACTTGATCTGCCAGACGCAGGGCTGCCTCTTTATGCGGGACCGTTACGTTGGCCCCGACAAACCCCGCCTTGGGCAGGGTTCGCAATACGGTTTCCAGATCGGCAGGGGCCACGTCCATCGGGACATAATGCCCGTCCAACGCATAGCTTTTCAGCCAATGACCATGCAATTTGGGCGAGCGGGAATGCGCAATCGGGTGTCCGATCACACCGGCCAACGGAATAGAATGCGTTGTCATTGATCGATTACCCCCTTCACGGCCAGGAAATTCAGCAGCTCTAACAGAGGCATACCCAAAACATTAAAATAGTCGCCGTCAATGGTGGCAAACAGGCGCACGCCTTCTTCTTCCAGTTTATACGCCCCCACCGCGTGGCGGATGCTGTCCCAGTTCCGGGCAACATAATCACGCAGATAGGCATCCGAGCTTGCCCGCATCCGCAGACGTACCTGCCCGACATGACGCCAGAGCGGCTCTCCATCCTGATAGATCACGGCGGCAGACAGCAACATGTGTCGCTTGCCGCGCATTGCTTTCAGGTGCGCCAATGCATCCTCGGGCGTTTCCGGTTTCGACAGCAACTGCCCTTCGAAATCCAGAACCTGATCGCAGCCCAGAACCATGGCACCGGGCACCTTGTCACTGACCTTACGCGCCTTCATTTCGGCCAGCGCATCAGCGATCTCGCGGGGCATCGCGCCCTCGGCCAACAACGCGCGCTTGGCACTTTCTTCATCCACCCGTGCGACCTGAACCGAAAACGGCACGCCCGCGTTTTCCAGCAGCTGCGCCCGGATCGCTGAACCCGAAGCAAGAAGTATGGGGACAGTCATGTGGAAAACCCCGTGTGCAAATCCCTGATTGGTCCTGAACGGTTTGTATGACTTTCCCGTTGACACGCAACCCCGGGATTTTGGCGCAACACTTCCCCGAGTCGCCCCGATCCTGTCCCGGCGGGACAAGGATAAGTCTGACCTTCAGGATAAGCCTTCCATCCTGAGTTATTCAACGAATTATCCACATGATCAAGCGATGTTTAACAAACATAACCTATTGTTATTATTATGATTAAATAAAGATCAACAAAAATAAAGAAACCTTAGACTGTTCTATCCACCTGGGGAAAAAGACAGGACAAAAAAGTAATCCACGGATTTTAACCTCCCTACAAAACCATCATCCTTTTTCTTTCTTTATTTTTTTATTAGGAGGGTTTCAGGCAAATCCGGAAAATCCGATGACCGATCTTCTTTTGGCAATATACCCATGGGTGAAATCACTGCATATCATGGCGGTGATTTCATGGATGGCAGGGTTGTTCTATTTGCCCAGATTGTTTGTCTATCACGTGGAAAAGGCTCAATCCGTTGACGGTGCAGAACAGATTTTCTCTGAAATGGAAGAAAAACTGCTGCGTGTGATCATGCGGCCTGCGATGATTGTCGCATGGATTTGCGGACTGATCATGGTTTTCACGCCAGGTATCGTGGGATGGGATTGGAGCTGGCCCTGGGTCAAAGGCGCGGCCGTGATCGGAATGACCTGGTTTCACCATTGGCTGATAGCGCGACGCAAGGACCTCGCAGAGGGGCGAAATAAGCTCACTGGGCGGCAATACCGTATGATGAATGAGGTTCCGACCATTCTAATGGTAATCATCGTTCTGGCCGTTGTTCTGAAGTTCTGAGGGTCTGTTTGACTCTTTTTGACTAAGCGCCTATTTATCGCGTAACACGCCCGTCCGGGCGACGTATCTTCCGTTCTGAAATTTCACTCTGGTGCCGCGATTGCTGCGGCCAAGGTTCGTATCATCATGACAACTGAAACCCTGAATCTGGCCGATCTGAAGGCCAAAAGCCCCAAAGACCTGCTGGCCATGGCCGAGGAGCTTGAGGTTGAAAACGCCTCGACCATGCGCAAAGGCGAGATGATGTTCCAGATTCTGCGTGAACGCGCAGATGAAGGCTGGACCATCGGCGGGGACGGCGTGCTTGAAGTGCTGCAGGACGGGTTTGGTTTCCTGCGCTCGCCCGAGGCGAACTATCTGCCGGGCCCTGACGACATTTATGTTTCGCCTGACATGATCCGCAAACACTCGTTGCGGACCGGGGATACCGTTGAAGGTGAGATCAAAGCGCCCGATGAAAACGAGCGTTACTTTGCGCTGACCAACGTCACCAAGATCAATTTTGAAAACCCGGACAAAGCCAAGCACAAGATCCTGTTCGACAACCTGACGCCCCTGTACCCGGATGAGCGTCTGAAGATGGAGATCGAAGATCCCACCATCAAGGACAAATCTGCCCGAGTGATCGATCTGGTTTCGCCGATCGGTAAAGGCCAGCGGTCGCTGATCGTAGCGCCACCGCGAACCGGTAAAACGGTGATCCTGCAGAACATCGCGCATTCGATCGAACAGAATCACCCTGAATGCTACCTGATCGTTCTGCTGATTGACGAACGCCCGGAAGAAGTGACGGATATGCAGCGCTCGGTAAAGGGTGAAGTTGTGTCTTCGACCTTTGATGAGCCTGCAACGCGCCACGTGGCCGTGTCGGAAATGGTGATCGAAAAAGCCAAGCGTTTGGTCGAACATAAACGAGATGTTGTTATTCTTCTCGACTCGATCACAAGACTTGGTAGGGCCTTTAACACTGTGGTGCCATCCTCGGGTAAAGTTCTGACCGGTGGTGTGGACGCGAACGCTCTGCAACGGCCCAAGCGGTTCTTTGGTGCGGCGCGAAACATTGAAGAGGGTGGTTCGCTGACCATCATCGCCACCGCGCTGATCGATACCGGCAGCCGGATGGACGAGGTGATCTTTGAAGAATTCAAGGGCACCGGTAACTCGGAAATTGTTCTGGATCGCAAGATCGCAGACAAGCGGGTGTTCCCGGCGATCGATATTCTCAAGTCCGGTACACGGAAAGAGGATCTTCTGGTCGACAAGGGCGATCTGGCGAAAACCTTTGTTCTGCGCCGCATCCTCAACCCGATGGGCACGACCGATGCGATTGAATTCTTGTTGTCGAAGCTGAAACAGACCAAGACCAACTCGGAATTCTTCGATTCGATGAATACCTGACGCCGGTCCGGCACTGACGCGGGGGTTATCAATGGATACGATATTCGCCCTGGCCAGCGCCCAGGGCAAAGCAGGCGTCGCAGTGATTCGGCTTTCTGGCCCACAGGCGCATTCAGCTGCCAATACCTTGGTCGGGGGTGGTCTGCCATCACGAGGGATGTGTGTTCGAACACTTGCTGCCCCGGATGGATCGCGATTGGATGAAGGTCTGGTGCTGACCTTCCAGGCTCCATCCAGTTTTACGGGCGAGGATGTGGCCGAGTTGCAGATTCACGGCAGTTCAGCCTCGGTCAACGCCGTGCTGCGTTGCCTTTCCGGTATGGATGATTTGCGATTGGCTGACCCGGGAGAGTTCACCCGCCGGGCTCTGGAAAATGGTAAGATGGATCTGGCGCAGGTCGAAGGGCTTGCTGACCTGATTGATGCGGAAACCGAAGCGCAGCGGAAACAGGCGCAGGCCATATTGGCCGGTGCATTGGGTACGTTGGCGGAAGGTTGGCGACGTGACTTGATTCGGGCGGCATCGCTTTTGGAAGCTGTGATTGATTTTGCAGATGAAGAAGTTCCCACCGATGTGACACCAGAGGTACGTGCTTTGATCGTGTCCGTGAAGGACGATCTGTCCCGGGAGGCCAATGGTGTCCAGATTGCCGAACGAATCCGCGCTGGTTTTGAGGTTGCGATTGTAGGTCTGCCGAATGCAGGAAAATCAACGCTTCTGAATGCGCTGGCTGGCCGCGAGGCTGCGATCACATCCGAATATGCAGGTACAACCCGCGATGTGATCGAGGTTCGGATGGATCTGGCAGGGTTACCCGTTACGTTGCTGGATACGGCCGGGTTACGCGATACCGAAGATCATGTTGAAAACCTTGGAATCGAATTGGCTCGTAAACGCGCAGAATCTGCGGATCTGCGTGTCTTTCTAACAGATACACCAGATGTATTGGGTATCGCGGTACAGCCTGATGATATCCATGTGCTTCCGAAATCCGACTTGCGTGAGGACACCGCTGATGGGATTTCAGGTAAAACGGGTTATGGAATTGATCGCCTGATCAACAATATATCGTGTGTATTGAGTAATCGTACTACTAGCCATGGTATTGCAACTCGGGAACGACATCGTATCGCGATGACCAAAGCGATCGAATCCCTTACGGCTGCACTGGCGGTTCTGGAATCGGGTCCAGATATGTATGATATAGCTGCTGAAGAGATGCGGACGGCTATTCGGGCTCTGGAGTCTCTGGTTGGCCGTATTGATGTCGAAACTCTGTTGGATGAGATTTTCGCCAGTTTCTGTTTAGGAAAGTAAGGAGTGTTTCACGTGAAACATTCAACATTTGATGTCATCGTTATTGGTGCCGGACACGCTGGAACCGAAGCTGCGCATGCTGCTGCACGCATGGGTGCGGCTACAGCATTGGTTACGTTATCTGAACGGGATATAGGCGTTATGTCCTGCAACCCCGCTATCGGAGGGTTGGGCAAAGGGCACCTGGTTCGAGAAATTGATGCCCTTGATGGTGTGATGGGTCGCATAGCAGATCAAGCGGGTATCCAGTTTCGGCTGTTGAATCGACGCAAGGGGCCAGCTGTGCAAGGCCCACGCGCGCAGGCTGATCGTGCCCTTTATCGTGCTGCAATGGTGAAGGAAACGCGCCAGCGAGAGAATCTTTCGGTTATCGCCGGCGAGGTTGTCGATTTTGTCATGGATGGCAATCGCGTAACGGGCGTCAAGCTGGCAGATGGCTCAGAGATTCCGGCCAGAACCGTCATCCTGACCTCAGGAACATTTCTGAGAGGTGTCATCCATATTGGTGATGTGTCGCGACCAGGTGGGAGGATGGGGGACCGTCCTTCCGTTAAACTGGCAGAGCGGCTTGATGGATTTGCATTGCCCATGGCGCGCTTGAAAACAGGTACACCGCCGCGGTTGGATGGGCGAACTATCAACTGGGATATCCTTGAACGGCAAGACGGCGACGCGGAGCCTACACTTTTCTCTTTCCTGTCCAACACGGTAACGGCACCGCAGATAGCTTGCGGGATCACACATACAAATGCTGAAACGCATGAGATTATTGAGCGAAACCTGTCACGATCCGCAATGTATGGTGGGCGTATCGACGGTATTGGACCGCGTTACTGCCCGTCGATTGAAGACAAGATCGTAAGATTTGCGGATAAAGAGTCGCACCAGATATTTCTGGAACCTGAAGGCGTGCACGATCATACGGTTTATCCAAATGGGATATCTACATCGCTGCCCGAGGAAGTACAGATTGACTATGTCCGATCAATTCGTGGGTTGGAACAGGCGAACATTATTCAGCCGGGTTATGCGATTGAATATGACTATGTTGACCCACGTGTTCTGAAAGCATCCTTGTCTCTACCTGATATTTCTGGTCTATATCTTGCGGGCCAGATCAACGGAACTACAGGATATGAGGAGGCCGCTGCCCAAGGCCTTGTTGCTGGTTTAAACGCAGCGCTGGAAAGTCAGGAACGCGGACCTATCCATTTCACGCGATCCGATAGCTATATCGGTGTAATGGTTGACGATCTTACCACTCGCGGTGTGGCGGAACCTTACCGGATGTTTACGTCAAGGGCAGAGTTTCGGCTTTCACTAAGAGCGGATAATGCAGACCAAAGACTTACGCCAATAGGCGAAGAGCATGGGTGCATCAGCGAAGAACGGCAGGTAATTTTTGCGAAAAAGCTGGAAAAACTGGAAGTTGCCAAAGTGAAACTTGCGGCGCGAACCTACACACCGAAAGAAATCAACGCGGCCGGGATTACTGTGAATCAGGATGGGAACAAGCGTGATGGGATGGCTGTTTTGGCTTTTCCGGATGTGACATTCGAAGATGTGGTGGCGCTTGAACCCAATCTGGCGGACACCGAGGCTGAGATCCGTCGGCAGATTGAGCGGGACGCGCTTTACGCCAATTACATCGCGCGCCAACAGCGGGATGTTGAGGCGATGAAGCGAGATGAAGCACATGAAATTCCACGAGATTTCGACTATTTTGCACTCGATGGTCTTTCTGCTGAAATGAAACAGAAACTGTCCGAAGCCAAACCAGAGAATATTGCGCAGGCAGGGCGCGTCGAAGGCGTGACTCCGGCGGCGCTGACATTGGTCTTGGCAAAGCTCAGACGAGATCTGAAAGTGCGAAAGGCATGATCAACTCACAAAAGGTAACCGCGGATACCTTGAATGTTTCACGTGAAACATTCGAGCGTTTAACCATATATGTTGATTTACTTGAACGGTGGAACCCCAAGATCAATCTGGTCTCTCGAAACAGTTTGAAAGAAATCTGGGTTCGCCATATTCAAGACTCGGTCCAGATATATCAATGCGCTGAGGATGCGATTCACTGGGTAGATCTGGGTAGTGGAGGCGGTTTTCCGGGCATGGTTTGCGCGATTATGGCTAAAGAAGAAGCGCCATTCACGCGCTTTACGTTGGTCGAAAGCGATCAGCGTAAGTCAGCCTTTCTACGCAATGTAGCCAGAGAATGTGGGGTAGATTGCAGAGTAGTTTCGCGACGAATCGAAATGATTGATCCACTGCGGGCTGATATCCTGTCAGCGCGCGCGCTGGCTGACCTTGGGACTTTATTGTCCTTTTGTGACAGACATTTAAACGCTGACGGCATAGCTTTGTTGCCAAAAGGTGTGAGCTGGAAAAAAGAATTGGCCGAGGCTTGCAAGGAATGGAAATTCCACGCTGAGCCAATTACAAGTTTAACAGAACCCCAGTCTGTTATCCTTAAGATCAAAGGAGTCTCACGTGGTTGATCTGTCTCGTCCTGCCGGACCTCGGATTGTCGCGGTTGCCAATCAGAAGGGTGGGGTCGGAAAAACCACGACGGCAATTAACCTTGCTGCAGGATTGGCCGAGGCCGGGTGCAAGGTTCTGGTGGTTGATCTTGATCCACAGGGGAACGCTTCGACCGGGCTGGGGGTAGAAGATCGGGATTGGACGACATACGATCTTATATTGGATGAAGCACCGCTGGAAGCTGTGGTGCAAGAGACTGAAATCGATAATCTTTTTGTCGTCCCAGCGACAGTTGATCTCAGCTCGGCTGATATCGAACTGATATCGAACGAGAAACGCAGCTATTTATTGCATGATGCCCTGCGTCAGACGGCGATCGATACGTTTGATCTGGATTTTGTGCTGATCGATTGCCCGCCATCTTTGAATTTGCTCACCGTAAACGCCATGGTTGCCGCTCATTCTGTCCTTGTTCCGTTGCAGAGTGAGTTTTTTGCACTTGAAGGATTGTCACAGTTGATGCTGACCATTCGCGAGGTACGACAAACAGCGAATCCTGACCTCAGAATCGAAGGTGTTGTGTTGACCATGTATGACAACCGCAACAACTTGTCTCGCCAGGTGGAAAAAGATGCGCGTGACAATCTGGGTGGTATGGTATTTAAAACCAAAATACCCAGAAATGTTCGGGTCAGTGAGGCGCCATCTTATGCGCTTCCGGTCCTGCAATATGATTCCGGGTCGCTCGGGGCGATGGCATATCGGCACTTGGCCCGGGAAGTCATGTTCAAGAACAACAAGGTTGCCACATAAGCGACCGAGAGGAGGGCATAATGAACGCCAGAAAAGGAAAATCCCGTGGATTGGGTCGCGGACTATCCGCCTTGATGGCTGACGTAGCGCCCGAAGCCGAGGGCCGGATCGCATCTGAACCCCGCCGTCCGGACCTTACTGTGCCAATCGAAAAACTGCAGGCAAACCCGGATCAGCCACGGCGCAGGTTTGCGCAAGAGCAATTGGATGAACTTGCGGCCTCGGTCAAGGAAAAGGGCATTATACAGCCTTTGATCGTGCGTTCTATTGCTGATGGTCAGTATGAAATCGTGGCAGGTGAACGCCGTTGGCGTGCCGCACAGATGGCGCAACTCCATGATATTCCTGTTGTTATTCGCGATTTCACGGATACCGAGGTGCTTGAGGTTGCGATTATCGAGAATATCCAGCGCGCCGACCTGAATGCGGTGGAAGAAGCGGCGGGCTTCAAGCAATTGATGGATCGTTTTGGCCATACGCAAGAGAAACTGGCCGAAGCTTTGGGTAAAAGCCGCAGCCACATCGCGAATTTGCTGCGTCTTTTGTCATTGCCCATGGATGTACAGACGCTGGTGATCGAAGGGAAACTGTCAGCCGGACACGCGCGCGCATTGATTACAGCAGAAGATCCTTCGGAGCTGGCGAAGCAGGTTGTTCGTGACGGGCTTTCGGTGCGTGCAACCGAAGCATTGGTGAAGAAGCAGCAGGGCCAACCTGAAAAGGCAGCACCAAAGTCCCGGGACCTGAACGCTGGCAAAGATGCAGATACGCGCGCGCTTGAAAAGGATTTGTCGGCGATTCTTGCGATGAAGGTTACGATAAATCACAAGGCCGGTGCGGAATCAGGGCAGGTGGTTCTGGCTTATGAAAATCTGGATCAACTGGATGATCTATGCGCCAAGCTTAGCCGTTAGGACGGGTCCAGATAAAGACCATCACACCGCTGAGCACGATCGCCTGAATAATCAAAACATGCTCAGGTACCGAGATCAGTATTGATAAACCAAAGACGGCGGCGACCGAAACGGTGGCCGCCTTTTTTGCAGCGGGTCGGATTGCACCAGAGCTTTGCCAATCGGTGATCATTGGGCCAAAGGTGCGATGGCTCAACAGCCAGTTATGCAGGCGCGAAGAGGACCGGGCGAAAAAAAACGCGGCCAGCAGCAGAAACGGGACGGTGGGCAGCAAGGGCAGAACGACGCCGATCATGGCAAGGGCGACGCTCAGCAAACCCAATCCGGCCCAGAGATATTGCATGGGTTACTCCAACAATTCGCGGATCACGGCGTTCAGCACCGCCCGTCCGTTCGACGTAGCACGCAATCGATTCTCATCCAGAGTGATCATGCCAAGGTCAACCAGTGAGTTTAAATTCCTCTGAGGGAGTTCGCGGCCTGAAAGTATCATATATCTATCTATATCTAGGCCTTCATCTAGCCGCATACACATCATAAGGTATTCCGCGCCCTGATCCTGCCTATTTAACCGGGTTCGGCTGCTTTCACCCTGGCCTTGTGCGACAGCGGTCAGCCACGTGTTCGGGGACAGATAGGTTTCGGTTGCGTATTTGTGCCCGTTCAGAGTTAGCCGCCCATGCGCACCCGGTCCGATTCCAACGTAATCTCCGTACCGCCAGTAGATCAGGTTATGTTGCGATTCCGCTCCGGGGCGGGCGTGGTTTGAGACCTCGTAAGCGGGTAACCCATGTGCATCGCAAATCTCTTGCGTGGCCAGATACATATCGGCGGCACTGTCATCTTCGGGCAGACCGCGCAGCTTGCCCAGGGCGTATCTGTCGCCAAACGCAGTGCCGTCTTCGATGGTTAATTGATAAAGTGACAGGTGGTCGACAGCCATCGCCAGCGCTTCGGTCAATTCGGCACGCCAGGTATCGAGAGTCTGATGTTGGCGGGCATAGATCAGATCAAAGCTGACGCGATCAAAGCAGGAATGGGCGATGTCAAATGCGGCGCGGGCTTCGGCCACTGTATGGATGCGGCCAAGACGGCGCAGGTCATCGTCGTTGAGGGCTTGCACACCCATAGAAATGCGATTGACGCCTGCGTCACCGTAAGCTGCAAACCGCCCGGCCTCGACCGAGCCGGGATTGGCCTCAAGCGTGATCTCCATATCATTGGCAGGATGCCAAAGCGCCCGGGCCTCATCAATGATGGCGGCGACGGTTTCGGGGGCCATGAGCGACGGGGTGCCACCGCCGAAGAAGATCGTGTTCAATACACGGTCTGGTGTCTCGGCAGCGGCGCGCTTCAATTCGCTAAGATAACAGGCAAGCCATTGTTTTTGGTCTATATTCCTCGATACATGGCTGTTGAAATCACAATAGGGACACTTGGCCTCGCAAAAGGGCCAATGCACGTACAGGCCAAAGCCCCCGTTGCGCCAATCATCCGCCAAAACAGCCTTTCACGAACATCTCTACCGCGCGGCCGCGATGGCTGATCTTGTTCTTTTCCCAGCGATCCATTTCGGCAAAGGTGATATCGTACCCATCGGGGACAAACATCGGGTCATAGCCGAACCCGCCTTGGCCACGAATCGGCCAAACCAGATGACCGGGGGCGATGCCTTCGAACACTTCGTCATGCCCGTCGGGCCAGGCCAGAACCAATGTGCTGCGAAACTGGGCGGTACGGGGGTGGGGTACGTTCTTTGCTTCCAGCGCGTTATAAGCACGGGTCATCGCCATCAGGAAATCGCGGCCATTGCCGGTTTCGGCCCAATCGGCGGTATAAACGCCGGGTGCGCCATCCAGCGCGTCGATGGTGATGCCGGAATCATCTGACAGCGCGGGAAGACCAGTGGCCTTTGCTGCGGCGTGGGCCTTGATCCGGGCGTTGCCGACAAAGGTATCTTCGGTTTCGTCCGGTTCGGGCAGGTTCATTTCACCCGCGCCCACAATCGTCACGCCAAAGGGTTCAAGAAGATGCGTCATCTCCTCAAGCTTGCCCTGGTTGTGGGTGGCAACCAGCAGTCGATCACTGTCGAACTTGCGGGTCATGTGGCGGCGGCTTTCTGCGCGGCGGCCAGTTCGGCCACGCCCTTCTCGGCCAGATCCATCAACTGATCCATCTGCGTGCGGCTGAAAACCGAGCCTTCAGCCGACATCTGAACCTCGATCAGCTTGCCCGTGCCCGTCATGATAAAGTTGCCGTCGACGCCGGCCTCGCTGTCTTCGGGGTAGTCCAGATCAAGCACTGGCTGGCCGGCGTAGATTCCGCAAGAAACAGCCGCAACAGGGTCTACCAACGGGTCCGAGATCACATCGCCTGCCTTCATCAGCTTGTTGACGGCCAGACGCAGTGCAACCCAACCCCCGGTGATCGAGGCACAGCGGGTGCCGCCGTCAGCCTGAAGCACGTCACAGTCGACGGTGATCTGACGCTCACCCAAAGCGACCCGATCTACACCGGCGCGCAAGGCACGTCCGATCAGGCGCTGGATTTCTACTGTACGGCCGCCTTGCTTGCCCGAGGCCGCCTCGCGCCGCATCCGCGTATTGGTCGCGCGGGGCAGCATTCCATATTCGGCGGTCACCCAACCCAGACCCGAACCCTTGATGAAAGGTGGCACGCGATCCTCGATCGTGGCGGTGCACAGCACATGGGTGTCGCCCATTTTTATCAGGCAGGAACCTTCGGCATGTTTGGTAAAGCCGGTTTCAATGGAAACGGCGCGCATTTCGTTCAGATCACGTCCTGAGGGTCGCATGGGAATTCCTTTGTTTGCTGGGTTGGGGATACCGCCCCGCAGCGTTACGATGCAACCCCGATTGACCTTTCTGATACCTGCTATTTAATGACAGTCCAGCAAGGGATTGCCGATGAGCGAAGTAAGCAAAATTCTGGACGAGATGAACGACCGTTCGCGCGAGGTGTTCCGGTTGATTGTCGAAAGCTATCTGGACAGTGGCGAACCTGTTGGAAGCCGCACGCTGACCCGCACCCTTTCAGAAAAGGTCAGCGCCGCAACGGTGCGTAATGTGATGCAGGATCTGGAGTTTCTGGGTTTGCTCGACAGCCCGCATGTCAGTGCAGGGCGGATTCCGACGCAGCAGGGGCTGCGGATGTTTGTGGATGGGTTGCTTGAAGTGGGTGATCTGGGGGCAGATGATCGGCAGAAGCTGGACGATACATTAGGCTCTAACGCGGGCGATGTGGGGGGAATGCTGGATCGTGTCGGCTCTGCCTTGTCACATGTGACACATGGGGCGTCGCTGGTTCTGACGCCCAAGCATGAGGCTGAGATCAAGCATATTGAGTTTGTCTCGCTTGGTCATGATCGCGCGCTGGTGGTTCTGGTATTCTCGGATGGACATGTTGAAAACCGCTTGTTTACACCGCCACCCGGGCAGACGCCCAGCTCAATGCGCGAGGCGGCGAATTTCCTGAACGCGCTGATTGAAGGGCGCACGCTCAGCGAGGTGCGTCGTCAGATGCAAAGCCAGATCGCGGCCCGAAAGCAAGAGATCGACGTGCTTGCCCGTGAGATGGTGGACAGTGGCATGGCGGCCTGGGACGGGGGAGGCACCGACTCGGCCCGGTTGATTGTGCGGGGGCGCGCGAATCTGCTGAATGAGCCTGGCCAGACCGAAGAGCTGGACCGTATTCGCACCCTGTTTGACGATCTGGAACGCAAACGTGATATCGCCGAATTTCTGGAATTAACCGAAGATGGCGAGGGTGTGCGCATTTTTATCGGGTCTGAGAACAAACTTTTCTCACTTTCGGGTTCCTCTTTGGTGGTGTCTCCTTATATGAACGCTGATCGTAAGATAATCGGTGCGGTTGGGGTTATCGGGCCTACACGCCTGAACTATGGACGGATCGTGCCGATCGTGGATTATACGGCGCAACTGGTCGGAAAGCTGATTTCCGACCGGAGCTAGAGGGTAAGAGATGGCAGAGCCCAAGAACGAAGATTTTCTGGACGATATCATGTCCGCTGAGGCGGAAGAATTTGCCGAGGAATTCGCTGAGATCAGCGATGAGGCGCTTGAGGTCGATCAACTGCGTGCGGAGCGCGATGATTTCAAAGACAAGTTCATGCGTGCGCTGGCGGATGCTGAAAACGCGCGGAAACGTGGCGACAAGGCGCGGCGCGATGCAGAGCAATACGGTGGATCCAAGCTGGCCCGTGACATGCTGCCGGTCTACGACAACATGAAACGTGCGCTTGAGGCTGCAACAGATGAGCAGAAAGAAGTGGCTGCTGGTTTGCTGGAAGGTGTTGAGCTGACGATGCGGGCGCTGAAGGATGTGTTCCAGAAGCACGGGATTGAGGTGATTACGCCCGAGGTTGGTGATCGATTCGATCCCAATGTGCATGAGGCGATGTTTGAGGCACCGGTGCCGGGTACCAGAGCGGGGGATATCATTCAGGTATCTGCAGAAGGGTTTATGCTGCATGACCGTTTGCTGCGCCCGGCGCAGGTTGGGGTGTCATCGACACCTGCGAGCTGATTGGCCTTTGCAAGGCCAAGCCTTCGGCGAGAGTATTTTTGAAAAGATGAAGAGGCGGTCAGGTGTTGGCCGCCTCTTTGAGTTTGTAGATCAGGTCGAGAGCTTCGCGTGGCGTAAGCTCATCCGGCAGGATGTCGTTGAGCATATCCGTGAGCGGTGAGGGTTTGGGTGTGGGCGGCGGTGATGGCGGTGCGGCTGAGAACAGGGGCAGATCGTCGATCAAAGCCTTTTGCTTGCCGCCTTCACGTTCGGTCTTTTCCAGCTGGTCAAGAACCACGCGGGCGCGTTCGACAACCGATGCCGGCAGGCCAGCCAGTTGCGCGACCTGGACGCCGTAAGATCGGTCGGCGGCGCCTTTGTGGACTTCGTGCAGGAAAATGACCTCACCCTCCCATTCCTTGACCGCAACGGTGGCGTTGTCGACGCCTTCCAGTTTTCCGGCCAGTGCGGTGAGTTCGTGGTAATGGGTGGCAAAAAGGGCGCGGCATTTGTTGGTTGCATGGAGATGTTCCAGCGTGGCCCATGCGATGGAGAGGCCGTCATATGTGGCCGTGCCGCGCCCGATCTCGTCGAGGATGACCAGCGCGCGGTCATCGGCCTGATTGAGGATCGCTGCTGTTTCCACCATTTCGACCATGAAGGTAGAGCGGCCTCGGGCCAGATCATCGGAGGCTCCGACGCGGCTGAAGAGTTGGCTGACGACACCGATATGAGCCTGTTCGGCGGGGACGAAGCTGCCCATTTGGGCCAATAGGGCAATCAGGGCGTTCTGGCGCAGGAAGGTTGATTTACCGGCCATATTTGGCCCGGTGAGCAACCAGATGGCGGCATTGTCGGTCGCGCTCAGGTCGCAATCATTGGCGACAAATGCGTCGCCGTTTTGCTGGCGCAATGCGTGTTCGACAACCGGGTGGCGACCGCCCTGGATATCGAACATGCGGGATGTGTCGACCTGTGGGCGGCACCAGTTTTCGCCGCGTGCCAGATCGGCCAGCGCGGTGGTCAGATCCAGCTCGGCGAGCCCACGCGCCGCTTGGTTGAGGCGCGCGGCGAGGGTGAGGATTTCGTCAGATAGCCTTTGATAGAGCCGTTTTTCGATCTCAAGCGCCAGATTTCCCGCGTTCAGGATGCGGGTTTCGATTTCCGAAAGTTCGACCGTTGTAAACCGGACCTGATTGGCGGTGGTCTGGCGGTGGATATAGGTTTCAGAAAATGGTGGGTTCAGCATCTTTTCGGCATGAGTGGCCGTGGTTTCGATGAAGTAACCCAGCACATTGTTGTGCTTGATCTTCAACGAGGTGATGCCGGTGTGTTCTGCGTATTTCTGCTGAAATCCGGCGATGACCGATCGGCCTTCATCGCGCAGCGTGCGGGCTTCGTCCAGTTCGCCGTCAAATCCGGGGGCGATAAAGCCACCGTCGCGCGCCAGCAGCGGCGGTTCGGCGACCAGGGCGTCATCAAGAAGGTTCAGCAGATCGTCGAAACCGATCAGGTTCCGGACAGCGGTGGCCAGCACCTCGGGCAAGTCATGGTTTTCGCACAGCGCGGCAATTGCAGATGCCTGCGTAAGACCGTTGCGGATGGCGGCCAGATCACGGGGTCCGCCGCGATCCAGCGACAAGCGGGACAGGGCGCGGTCTAGATCGGGGGTTTTGCGCAGGGCTTCGCGCAGGTCGGATGTGGTCAGGCTGTCGTCGGTGGCAAAACTCACCGCGTCCAGCCGCATGCGGATCACGTCCAGATTGCGCGACGGGCTGGAGAGGCGCTGTTCCAGCAGGCGCGCGCCGCCGGGGGTGGTGGTGCGATCAACAACCGAGAGCAGCGACCCAGCGCGGCCACCCGAGAGTGATCGGGTCAGTTCCAGATTTCGGCGTGTGGCGGCATCGATCTGGACAACGCGATCTTCGGATTCCTTCAAAGGGGTTTGCAGCAGGGGCAATTTGCCCTTTTGGGTAATTTCCAGATAGTCGATCAGCGCGCCCATGGCTGACACTTCGGCGCGCGCGAAATTGCCGAACGCATCCAGCGCACCCACGTTGAACAGCCCGCATATGCGTTTTTCAGCGGCGGTGCTGTCGAAACTGGCGCGCCCGATGGGGCTGAGTGAGATACCCAGATCACGAACCGGTTCCTGCAACGCCTGGTCTGACCCGTCGGCCACGATCAGCTCGGACGGGGCCAGCCGCGCGAGCTCGGGGCTCAGCCGGACGGAGGTTAGCGGCATCACGTGAAATGCACCGGTTGAGATATCGGCCCAGGCCAGGGCAGCTTCATCCCGGACCTCGGAATAAGCAGCCAGAAAATTGTGGCGGCGGGCCTCCAGCAGGGCGTCTTCGGTCAGTGTTCCGGGTGTTACCAAGCGCACAACATCGCGCTTTACCACCGATTTAGAGCCTCTTTTCTTCGCCTCGGCCGGGCTTTCCATCTGTTCGCAGACCGCGACGCGAAAGCCTTTGCGGATCAGTGTCAGCAGGTAGCCCTCGGCGGAATGTACCGGGACGCCGCACATGGGAATGTCGGTCCCGTTATGCTTGCCGCGTTTGGTCAGGGCGATGTCCAGCGCTTCGGCAGCGTTCACCGCGTCTTCGAAAAACATTTCATAGAAATCGCCCATTCGGTAGAAGAGCAGGGCGTCGGCATGGGCCTCTTTGATCTCAAGATATTGCGCCATCATCGGCGTGACTGTGGACAAAAGCGGCCCCCTTCTGGCGTCTTCGGGCGCGACCTTACAAATCTGCTGCTGGCGGCGAAAGGTGAAAACGTATTGTCATTCGCTCCGGCTTGTCGTTACCCTGTGATGCCCCTGAGGCGCGGGTGACATTCTGGGCATGACCACTCTGGCTTGCTGCGATATTGGACACAACATGACGATCTGGAATCTTGGCTCAATCAACGCGGATATGGTCTATGCCTTGCCGCATCTGCCTGTAGCGGGCGAAACGCTGGCAGCCAACGGGTTGCAAAGGTTTCTGGGGGGCAAGGGCGCCAATATGTCAGTGGCTGCGGCGCGGGCCGGAGGACAAATCTCACATATCGGAGCGGTAGGTTCGGATGGTTGCTGGGCGCGGGATCGGCTGACCGAATATGGAGTTGATACGCGGTGGATTGCCGAGGTGGACCAACCAACAGGTCATGCGATCATCGCGGTTGATGCTGATGCAGAGAACCTGATCATTCTGTTTCCGGGCGCGAACCATGCCATTACCGGTGATCAGCTTGGGCAGGCGCTGACCTCAGCCGGGTCCGGCGATCTTCTGGTTCTGCAAAACGAAACAAATGCGCAGGTTCAGGCCGCACAGATGGGCCGCGATCTGGGTCTGGTTGTCTGTTATGCCGCTGCCCCGTTTCAGGCCGAGGCAGTTCAGGCCGTGCTGCCCTATCTGGATTTTCTGATCCTGAACGAGGTTGAGGCTGAACAATTGCACGCGGCTTCGGGCCTTGCCCCGTCTGACCTGCCTGTTGAGCATGTGATCGTCACCTTCGGTTCAAAAGGTGCGCGATATTACCGGCGGGGCAGTGATCCTCTGGCCTTTTCAGCATATAAGGTCAACGCTGTTGATACCACCGGTGCGGGGGACACATTCACCGGGTATGTGTTGGCGGGTATGGATCGGGGAATGCCGATGGAGCAGGCCATCGCACAAGCAATGCGTGCCGCGGCCCTGATGGTCACGCGGCACG
The DNA here is from genome assembly GCA_000158135.1 of Rhodobacteraceae bacterium KLH11. Lineage (GTDB taxonomy): Bacteria > Pseudomonadota > Alphaproteobacteria > Rhodobacterales > Rhodobacteraceae > Ruegeria. Next base: position 1,196,357 of record DS999531.1, on the reverse strand, counting down.
GCACAGCGGATGTTATTCCTGATTTGCAAGAGGTGCGCGCGGCGCAGCTGGATTAGGATCCGGCAAACGGCGCATCGCTTCCCCAAAGCTGCTTGACCCGGGCGTCACGACCGCAGGCCTCGCGATAGGCCTTATAGGCACTTTTCTGGCGTTTGGGTCCAAAGCGCGTGAAGATCAGTTTGTCCCCCTTGTAGTAATCCTGGTGGTAGGCCTCGGCCGGATAGAAGGTTCCGGCATTCAGGATCGGGGTGACAACCGTTTGCCCCAGCTCTTGTTGGGCGCTGGACTTTGCCTGCTGCGCCAATGCCTTTTCATCCGCGTTAGAGACGAAAATCGCCGTGCGATAACTGTCGCCGCGATCGCAGAACTGACCACCTGCATCGGTAGGATCAACCGAACGGAAGAACATGTTCAGCAAAGTTTCACGCGAAACCTGAGCCGGATCAAATGTGATCTGAACCGCCTCATAATGGCCGGTGCCGCCTTTTGAGACCTGTTTATAGGTGGGATTGTCAGCCTTGCCGCCGGTATAGCCGGACACGGCTTCGATCACGCCGGGTACAGATTCAAAATCGGATTCGACGCACCAGAAACAGCCGCCGGCAACCGTCAGCGTTTCAGGGCTTTCCGCTGATGAAGGCAGTGCGCGCAACATCGCGGCCAGCAGGATCAGCACAAACAGCAACGAGGGTTTTACATAATCGAGATAGGCAGTCCGGGTCATGGCAAGTCTCCTTCCAAGGGCAGGCTGCCTTTTGTTTCCGCGTCTTGCAATGCGCTGACATTAAATGTCACGTGCTGGTGAGACGAGTTTATCCGTGACCCAACGTTACCCCAGTAACTGCCCCAGCTTCATCGCCACACCCATGTTGCCCGAGATTTTCAGCTTGCCCAGCGCCACCCCCGTCATCGGGTTCAGTTTCCCGGTCAGCAGTTTTGTCAGGTTTTCCCGCGAGATGCGGATGGTGCAATCGGTGTCGCGGTCATGGGTGGTGGCGGTATTGTCAGCCAACACGATCACGCCATCTTCCCCACAATCGAATTTGAGTGACCCGTCGAAATCCTTGCCATTCAGACCTTTCTGAATTCCGTCGGCGATGTCCTGCAGCATGTGTCATCCTTTCGTGATTGACGCATGCGTAAAGACAAACTCCTGCACCCGGCAAGGCTGACCCAACGGGAGGTGACCTGTGAAAAAACCCGACATCCAGGGGGATGCCGGGCTTTGTTGAAGGGTGATGGGCTTGCTTACTAGCTCAGGCGTTTATCACGCGCTGCCAGCAGTTTCAGGCGCAGGGCGTTCAGCTGAATAAAGCCTGCTGCGTCTTTCTGGTCATAAGCACCGGCGTCTTCCTCGAAGGTCACATGCGCTTCGGAATAGAGCGAATGATCCGACCAGCGACCCACGACTGAGGCCAGACCTTTATACAGCTTCACGCGGACCGTGCCGGTGACATGTTCCTGCGATTTGTCGATGGCGGCTTGCAGCATCTCACGCTCGGGGCTGTACCAGAAGCCATTATAGATGATTTCCGCATATTGCGGCATCAGCTGGTCTTTCAGATGCATCGCGCCGCGGTCCATGGTGATGGATTCGATCCCGCGATGCGCTTCCAGCAGGATGGTACCACCGGGCGTTTCGTAGATGCCGCGCGATTTCATACCCACAAACCGGCCTTCGACCAGATCGAGACGGCCAATCCCGTGTTTGCCACCATATTCGTTCAGCTTGGTCAGGATGGTCGCCGGGCTCATCGCCTCGCCATTGATGCTGACCGCGTCACCTTTTTCAAAGCCGATCTCGATGAATTCCGGCTGATCAGGCGCATCCTCGGGGTGAACGGTGCGTTGATAGACGTAATCGGGTGCCATGTCGGCCGGGTCTTCCAGAACTTTACCTTCTGATGAAGTGTGCAGCAGGTTGGCATCGACCGAAAACGGCGCTTCGCCGCGTTTGTCCTTGGCAATCGGAATCTGGTTGGCTTCGGCAAATTCCAGCAGTTTGGTGCGGCTGGACAGGTCCCACTCGCGCCAGGGTGCGATCACCTTGATATTGGGGTTCAGCGCATAGGCCGCCAGTTCGAACCGCACCTGATCGTTGCCCTTGCCGGTCGCGCCATGGGCGACGGCATCAGCACCCGTGGCTTCGGCAATTTCGACCAGCCGTTTCGAGATCAATGGCCGCGCGATCGAGGTACCCAGCAGATAGAGGCCTTCATACACCGCATTGGCGCGGAACATCGGGAAAACGAAATCGCGCACGAACTCTTCGCGGATATCCTCAATATAGATGTTCTCGGGCTTGATCCCCAGCAGCTCGGCCTTCTTGCGGGCGGGCTCCAGTTCCTCACCCTGACCCAGATCGGCGGTGAAGGTCACAACCTCACAACCATATTCGGTCTGCAGCCATTTCAGGATGATCGAGGTATCAAGGCCACCGGAATAGGCCAGAACAACTTTCTTGGGCGCGGACATCTGACTTCCCCTTATTCGTAAGACGATTGGCCCCTAACGGGTTTTGGACGCGGGGGCAAGTTGCGAGGATTGACGCAGGCCGGGAATTGGGGTGAAACGGGCAGATAAAGAACAAGGATTGGTTGAAGGGGCGGTTTTCATGTTGGGTCTAGAGATTTTTGTGCACTCGGTGAAGATGGTTCTGAGGAACCTGACGCAGGCACTGCAAATTTCCGTTGTGCCGGCACTTATTGGTGGTGTGCTGGTCATTGGGCTGTTTTATCTGTTTGGCATCCCGTTTGAAGAATTCGATAGTGAAACGACCGGTTTCCCCGAGGGTGTAACACTCGGATCACTTGTCGGGTTGCTGCTGTCTGTGATGGTGGTGGTATTTGGCGTGATGCTCTGGATTGTCGTGTCCTGGCATCGTTTTGTATTGCTTGAAGAATATCCAACCGGCTTGGTGCCGCCTTTCAGATTTGACCGGGTGTTGGCTTATTTCGGGCGCCTGTTGATGCTGATCCTCTTCGGGATGATCATAATGATCCCGGCGTCGCTGATCATGGGTCTGCTGGCACAAGGCTCTGACCTGATGGGAATATTATTCTGGGTTGGATTGGTTCTCTTTCTTTCAATCGGGTTTTACCGGGCTTCACCCATTCTTCCCAGCGCAGCTATCGGAAAGCCGATCAAACTATCTGAGGCATGGCAGGCGACCTCAGGTGCAAGTGGTGCAATTATTCTATTGGTTATTTTGTCAGTATTGTTTCAACTACTGCTTCAGTCACTGGCTTCACTGCTGCTTTTCATACCGATCATCGGTGTCGTGATCGTCGTGTTTGCATCCATGTTGATCGTACCTTTGATCAATGTCAGCATTCTGACAACGATCTATGGCATCTTCATCGAAAAACGCGAGCTGTCCTGAACCCGTACACATATGTATTCCTTGCCCTTATGGTCAGGATAGGCCAGTGAGGCCAACATGACTGATTTCACGACCCGCGCCCGCGCTGCCGAACAGGCGATGCGTTCTGTTTTTCCGGCGACCCCGTTGCAGCGGAACGCCCATCTGTCTGACCGTTACGGGGCTGATATCTGGCTCAAGCGTGAAGACCTCAGCCCGGTGCGGTCGTATAAAATCCGCGGCGCATTCAATGCGATGCGCAAGCAGCAGGGGCAGGAACTGTTCGTCTGCGCCAGTGCGGGAAATCACGCGCAGGGCGTGGCCTATATGTGCAGGCATCTGGGCGTGAAGGGGGTGATCTTCATGCCGGTGACGACACCGCAGCAGAAGATTCAGAAAACCCGGATGTTTGGGGGCGATAATGTCGAGATTCATCTGATGGGTGACTATTTCGACGATACTCTGGCTGCTGCGCAAAGCTGGTGTGCTGAACAGGGCGGGCATTTTCTGTCTCCGTTCGATGATGAGGATGTGATCGAGGGGCAGGCCTCGTTGGCGGTCGAGATTGAAGAGCAATTGGGCCGCGTGCCGGATCATATCGTGTTGCCGGTCGGTGGCGGTGGCATGTCGGCAGGTGTGGCGACATGGTTCGGGGATCGCGCGCATTGTCTGTTCGTCGAGCCCGCGGGCGGAGCCTGCCTGCGCGCGGCTCTGGCAGCAGGGCATCCGGTGTCGCTGGATCATGTGGATACGTTTGTGGACGGCGCGGCAGTGGGCCGGATCGGCGAGAAACCGTTCAAGCTGTTGAAATCCCGTCACTTGTCGGATGTGCTTACATTGGCCGAGGATCGCATCTGCGCCACGATGATCGAGATGCTGAATGTTGAAGGCATCGTTCTGGAACCCGCCGGTGCGCTGGCGGTTGAGGCGGTGGGCGACGTGCAAAGCTTTGTCCGTGGCAAAACCGTGGTTTGCGTCACCTCGGGTGGGAACTTCGATTTTGAACGCTTGCCCGAGGTCAAGGAGCGGGCACAGCGTTATTCGGGCGTCAAGAAATACTTCATCCTGCGCCTGCCGCAACGCCCCGGTGCGTTGAAAGAGTTCCTGAATATCCTCGGCCCCGAGGATGATATTGCCCGGTTCGAATACCTGAAGAAATCAGCGCGCAATTTCGGGTCGGTCCTGATCGGGCTCGAAACCCGCAAACCCGAGAATTTTGTGCGTCTCTTTGCGCATCTGGATGAAGCCGGGTTCACCTATACTGATATCACCGAGGATGAAACACTGGCGCAGTTTGTGATCTAGCGCAGGTTTTCCGCCAGACCGGCCTGAAACAGCATTTTCGATTCGTCATAGACCGAGAAGATTTCGGGCAAATCGACCGCAGCACTGTCACCGGCAGCGGCGCGGCGTTCACCATCCTGGCAGAGTTTCGAGAAGCTGTCGAAGCCAAGGCTCAGCGCGCTGCCCTTCAGGAAATGCAGGTTCTGTTCGATCTCTGCCCGCGCTGTATCGTTTTGCAGCTTGCCGATGACTTCCTGCACCTCGTCCAGAAAAATTTCGACCACTTCGTCGAATTCCTCTGCGCCGACCTCGTCACGCAACTGTCTGACCCTGGACCATTGAATCATGCCACCCTCATGCGGTTGCATTCAGATAACCTGCGGCGGGTAAATATCGGGTTAAACTGTGCCCGGGTTGTCTTTCACCGGATATTAAGCTGACGCCCCTAGCGTTGCGGCAACAGGAGCGTTGATCAAAACAGGGACGTCATGGTGCCGCAAGCCAGTCAAGCAGAGACCCGGGGCGAGCTGGGTTTTGGCGCGATCCGCAAGGTTCTTGTGGTGGATGACAGCCGTCTGCAGCGGCGCATTCTGGTGGCCTCGCTCAAGAAATGGGGGTTTGAGGTTCTGGAAGCCGACAATGGCGAGGCCGCGCTTGATCTGTGCTTGTCCGATCCGCCCCAGCTGGTTCTCAGCGATTGGGTGATGCCGGGCATGAGCGGGCTGGAGTTTTGCCATGCCTTTCGCAATCTCGCGACCGAGCAATATAGCTATTTCATCCTTCTGACCTCGAAAAGTGAAAAGCAGGAGGTGGCGAAAGGGCTGGATGCGGGGGCGGATGATTTTCTGATCAAACCGCTTGAGGCGGATGAGCTGCGCGCGCGCATATCAGCTGGCGCCCGCATTCTGGACATGCAGCGGGAATTGTCTGAGAAAAATCGCCTGATTGAGACCGCGTTGAACGATTTGAAACTGGCCCATGACGCGATTGACAAGGATCTGATGCAGGCCCGCAAGATCCAGGATTCTCTGGTGCCCGAACTGACGGGTCAGTTCGGCAAATCCCGGGTCAGCCTGTTGTTGAAACCCTGCGGCCATATCGGGGGTGATCTGGTGGGCATGTTCTCACCGGGCGTCAACAGGCTTGGGTTTTACAGCATTGATGTGTCGGGTCACGGGATAACCTCGGCCATGATGACGGCGCGGCTGGGTGGGTATCTGTCCAGCACGCATTTCGATCAGAATGTCGCGATGGAGCGGCGGTTCAACAAATTCTATGCGTTGCTGCCCCCGGAAGAGGTTGCCGCCCTGCTGAACGCGCGCCTGATTGCCGATACCGGGGTCGAAGAGTATTTTACCATGGTCTATACCATCATCGATTTGCGCAATGGTCATTTGAAGATGGTACAGGCCGGGCACCCGCATCCGCTGCTGCTGCGCGCCAATGGCGAGACCGAGTTGTTGGGGGAAGGGGGGTTGCCTATTGGCCTGTTGCCAGATGTTCCGTTTCATCAGACAGAAACCCATATGCAGCCGGGCGACAAGCTGTTGCTTTATTCGGATGGTTTTACCGAATGCCGCCTGAAAGACGGGCGCCTGCTGGATGATGACGGGTTGCTTGCAATGGCGACAGATTGCCTGACCGAGAATTCCGGGTCAGAATTTCTGGATGACATGTTCTGGCGTCTGACGCAGGTCATGTCCCCGGAACATGGGTTGGAGGATGACGTCTCGGCGGTATTTTTCGAATATAACGGGCCCTGATTTCAAAGCGTTTGCAGGTAGCGCTGTGCGAAATGGGCATCGCCGTCATTGCCCAATAGATGCACCGCGTCGGCGGTCTCCATCCACAGAGCTTCGTGAAAGGCTTCGGTTGGCGGGCCGAGGCGGCGGACCGGGCGCGCACGGTAGATCAGGCAGACCTTTTCGGCCCAAAGGTCATATTCGGGCATGTAGGTAAAACGGCGAAACGCGCCCAAACGCCGGGGTGCCGCGATCAGCCAGCCGGTTTCCTCGTAAATTTCGCGATGCAGCGCGGTGATCGGGGATTCGCCGGGGTCGATTCCGCCGCCGGGCAATTGCAAATCCGGGCCGGGTTCTGTCTGACAGGTCAGCAATAACCGGCTGCCCTGTGGTAGCAGGGCATAGACACCCGGGCGCCGCGTATACCTGCGACCGGCCTCGGGGGTTTCACCGAACCGCCTGATCATGTATGGCCCCTTTCAACCCAAATTGTTCGACCTATATGGTGGCGGTATGCCAACCTGCGGCGTGTAAGGAAACCCTCATGTCTCTTGGAACGAAAATCGCGTGGGACGACACCGTCCTGCCCTTTCAACTTGATGTACCGGATATGCGTGGCCGCGTGGCCCGGTTGGATGGCGTATTGGGCGGTATCCTGAAACAGCATGACTATCCGCAAGCTGTCGAAGCGCTGGTGGCCGAGATGGCCTTGCTGACCGCCTTGATCGGCCAGACGGTATCTCTGCGCTGGAAGCTGTCCCTGCAGGTCCAGTCCAAGGGCGCGGTGCGGATGATCGCCACCGACTATTATGCGCCGCAGGAAGAAGGCCAGCCCGCGAAAATCCGCGCCTATGCCAGTTTTGACCGTGACCGGCTGACCGATGCCGCGCCCTTCGATCAGGTGGGCGAGGGCTATTTTGCCATCATGATCGATCAGGGTGAGGGCACACAACCCTATCAAGGGATCACCCCGCTTGCCGGAGGATCGCTTAGCGCCTGTGCCGAGGCTTATTTTGCACAGTCCGAACAACTGCCGACCCGCTTCTCGCTGAGTTTTGGCAAATCAACCGAACCCGGTGTTGGCGAACACTGGCGCGCGGGTGGGATCATGCTGCAGCATATGCCCAAGGCTTCGCCTTTTGCTGCCTCCGGAGAAGGCAGTGGTGATATCCTGACGGCCGCCGATCTCGTCGATGGTGAAGAGGGTGAGAACTGGGGCCGTGTCAACATCCTGCTCGACACCGTGGATGATCTGGAACTGATCGGGCCTTCGGTTGCGCCGACGGACCTGCTGGTACGTCTGTTTCACGAAGAACAGCCCCGCGTGTATGACGCGCAGCAGGTACAGTTCGGCTGCACCTGTTCCGAAGAACGCGTGCGCCAAAGCCTGTCGATCTATTCGGCGCAGGATATCGCCACGATGACGACTGACGAAGGTACCGTTACTGCCGACTGTCAGTTCTGTGGTGCCCATTATGTTCTGGATCCCGCCACGGTCGGGTTCGAGGCTGAAAGCCCGGATGGCGCGTGATCTGATATCAGAGCTCACCGAGGCGCTGAGCCGTGAAGGTTCCAGGTCAAGTGACTTTGATCTGAACCCGGACACAGTGCTGCCTGAAGGGCGCAAATTGCGCCCTGCCGCTGTGTTAGTGCCTGTTTCGGTGGCGAGGGATGTGCCTCGGTTGGTCCTGACCAAACGCTCTTCTGCGTTGAAACACCACCCGGGTCAGATTGCGTTTCCAGGTGGTAAGCAGGATGAAGGTGATGCCGATATTACCGCCACAGCCCTGCGCGAAGCGCGGGAAGAGATCGGCCTGCCCCCGGATATGCCCCGCATTCTGGGCCATCTGCCCACCCATGAAACCGTGACATCCTTTTCGGTTACGCCTGTTGTTGCGATCCTCGAATCCGGCTTTGAAACGGTTGCCGAACCCGGAGAAGTGGACGAAGTCTTTTCTGTTCCGCTTGCGCATGTTCTGAACCCGGCGAATTATGTCGTTGAGTCGCGCCGCTGGCGTGGTCAGAAACGGTATTACTATGCTGTGCCCTATGGCCCCTATTACATCTGGGGCGCAACGGCGCGGATGCTGCGGGGATTGGCGGCGCGGATGAGCGAATGAAGCGGATCACGGAAGACTGGATTACAGCAAATGCCACTCAGGATGTATGCGCGGCCCTGACTGCAGGTGGGGCACAGGCGCTATTTGTCGGTGGCTGCGTGCGCAATGCACTGCTGCGCGCCCCGGTTTCCGACATTGATATCGCAACAGATGCGAGGCCCGGGCATGTCATTGAACTGGCGCAAAAGGCCGGGCTGAAACCGATCCCTACCGGGATTGATCATGGCACCGTGACAATCGTCAGCGGTGGCACCCCGCACGAGGTCACCACCTTCCGCCGTGACGTGGAAACCGATGGTCGCCGTGCGGTTGTGGCCTTTTCCGATAAGGTTGAAGAGGACGCCGCCCGCCGCGATTTCACCATGAATGCCCTTTATGCCCGCCCCGATGGCACCATCCTTGATCCGCTGGATGGCCTGCGCGATCTGCAAGCCCGGCGCGTGCGATTCATTGGTGAGGCAGAGAAACGTATCCGCGAAGATTATCTGCGGTCACTACGGTATTTCCGCTTTCACGCCTGGTATGGCGATGCCGATGCCGGGTTTGACGCCGATGCGCTGGGCGCGATTGCTGCCAATCTTGACGGTCTGGAAACACTGTCCCGCGAACGCGTTGGGGCCGAAATGCTGAAACTGCTTGCCGCGCCTGATCCGGCACCCTCAGTGGCTGCGATGCGCAGCGCGGGCGTGTTGGCGCAGCTGCTGCCGGGCGCTGATGATACGGCACTGGCGATTCTGGTGAAGCTGGAACAGGACGCCGGTGCCACGCCGGAGCCGATTCGCCGGCTGGCGGCTGTTGCACCTGTCGAGGTCGCCAAAACGCTGCGCCTCAGCCGGGCGCAACTGCAACGCCTGACCCGTATGCGGGATGAGGCGATGGCAACCACCAGCGTGGCCGAACTGGGCTATCGTTATGGGGCCGAGGGTGGTTTGCACGAAACCCTTTTGCGCTGTGCATTTCTGGAACAACCTTGGTCGAATGATCTGGCCGACGCCCTTGAACACGGGGCTGCGGCCAGTTTCCCGATCAAGGCGACGGATCTGATTCCGGCCTTCACAGGCCCTGCGCTGGGCGCGAAACTGGCCGAGCTTGAGGCGCGCTGGATCGCCTCGGATTTCGCGCTCGGCCGCGAAGAGTTGCTGGCGGATTAGTGCGAAGTCTCAAAAAGGGATGACAAAGCCTGCAAGTTTTGGCAGGGTGCGCGGGACTCACACGGAGGGAGGAATGCGAATGTACTACGGGATCTGGTTCGGCTAAAGCCCGGAACACGTGACCCGTAAGGGTGGTGTTCTGGCGCCATCTTTCTTCGCATGACTTGTCTATTGCTCAATCGGAGCACTCTCCATGTTTCGCTATTTCGAAAACCTCATTGATCCTTTTGTTGCCTATGAACAGGTTGACACGCCACCGACGCGGCTGTGGCCGTTCATGCTGGGCTATTCGCAACCCTTCAAACGCGTCTTTGTTCTGGCCGCGTTGATGTCGGTGATCGTTGCGGCGGTCGAGGTCGGGCTGATCTTCTATATGGGTCGCGTTGTGGACCTGTTGGGCGGTTCACCTGCCGAATTCTGGCAGGCTCATGGAACCGAACTGATCGTGGTCGCTGCGCTGATTCTGTTCATCCGCCCGATTCTGCAGCTTGTTGATGTCTTTCTGCTCAACAACACGATCTTGCCGAATTTCGGCACGCTGATCCGTTGGCGCGCCCATAAACATGTTCTGCGTCAATCCGTTGGCTGGTTCGAGAATGATTTTGCCGGACGCATCGCCAACCGGGTCGTACAAACCCCGCCCGCTGCAGGTGAGGTCGTGTTTCAGGTGTTCGATGCGATCTCGTTCTCGATCGCCTATATGATCGGTGCGGCCATTTTGCTGATGGCGGCTGATCCACGCTTGTTGCTGCCGCTGCTGATCTGGCTGGTGCTTTATGGTGCGCTTGTGCGCTGGACTGTCAAACGGGTTGGCCCCGCATCGCAGGCGGCTTCAGATGCGCGTTCGACGGTGACGGGCCGGATTGTGGACAGCTACACCAACATCCCTTCGATCAAGATGTTTGCCCACGGCACGCAGGAGCTGGACTACGCGCGCGAGGCGATCTCGGAAACCCGCCGCACGTTCCAGATCGAGATGCGGATCTTTACCATCATGGATGGCACGCTGGTTGCCCTGAACGGTCTGCTGATCGTGGGCGTCGTCGGCTGGGCGATCCTGCTGTGGGCACAGGGCAGCGCCTCGGTTGGTGTGGTGGCAGCTGCCACAGCGCTGACCTTGCGGCTGAATGCCATGACCGGATGGATCATGTGGGCGCTGACGTCTTTCTTTCGCGAGCTGGGCATCGTTGCCGAAGGTATGCAGACCATCGCTCAGCCCATTGATTTGCTGGATGCGTCTGATGCGGGACCTCTGCAACTGGGCGACGGTCAGATCGAAATCCGCGATCTGTCACACCATTATGGGCGCAAGACCGGTGGCTTGGATCACGTCAACCTGACGATCGAACCGGGTGAGAAGATCGGATTGATCGGACGCTCGGGTGCGGGAAAATCGACTCTGGTAAAGCTCCTTTTGCGGTTTTACGACGTGGAACAGGGTGCGATTCTGATTGATGATCAGGACATCGCAAAGGTCACGCAGGACAGCTTGCGCAGCCATATCGGGATGGTCCAGCAGGACAGCGCCCTGCTGCACCGTTCCGTGCGGGCCAACATCCTCTATGGTCGCCCTGATGCAACCGAGGAACAGATGATTGCGGCCGCCAAACAGGCTGAGGCGCATGAGTTTATCCTTGATCTGCAGGACCCTGAAGGCCGCACCGGTTATGATGCGCATGTGGGTGAGCGGGGTGTGAAACTGTCCGGCGGTCAACGCCAGCGGGTGACGCTGGCGCGTGTAATCCTGAAGGACGCGCCGATTTTGCTGTTGGACGAGGCCACATCCGCCCTAGATTCCGAGGTGGAAGCTTCGATACAGGAAACCCTCTACGGCATGATGCAAGGCAAGACCGTGATCGCCATCGCCCATCGGCTGAGCACCATCGCGCAGATGGACCGGATACTGGTGATGGATGGCGGCCGCATCGTTGAACAAGGCAGCCATTCCGACCTGCTTGCGCATGGCGGGCTTTACGCCCAGTTCTGGGCGCGGCAATCTGGGGGCTTCCTGAACCCGGAGGCCGCCGCATGAGGATCGCTGACCTCATCCAACCGTTCAAAAACATCGAAACGCCTCCGCCGCAAACGCTGGGGGCGTTCATCCGCTGGAGCTTGTCGGGCGCCTGGCCCATGCTTTTTGTCGCGGCTTTTCTGTCGGGAATGGCGGGCGCGATGGAGGCCGGAACCGCATGGATTCTGGGCCGTGTCATTGATGTGGCAACGGCCAGCGGGCCAGCGGGCTTCATGACCGCCGGAAACATGTGGATGATTCTGGGTGCCGTGGCGTTTTTCGTACTGTTGCGCCCGGTCCTGTTTGGCCTGTCTTCGGTGGCGAATAACTACATCGTCATGCCCAATATACCGCCTTTGGTTCTGGCCAAGCTGAACCGCTGGACGCTGGGCCAATCGGTCACCTATTTCGACGATGATTTCGCAGGCCGGATTGCGCAGAAACAGATGCAGACCTCGAACGCAATGGCGCAGGTGGTGTCTGAGACGATCAGCGCGATTGTCTTTGCGCTGGCCTCACTTGTAGGGTCTTTGCTTTTGTTAGGCTCTATTCATCCGCTGGTGATGATCCCGTTTGCGGCCTGGTTGGCCATCTATTTCCTGCTGATCCGCTGGTATCTGCCACGTATCCGCAAACGCTCGGGGGCGCGGGCGGGGGCGCGGGCGATGGTGTCGGGGCAGGTGGTGGATACGATCACCAATATCAAAACGGTCAAACTGTTCGCCCATTCCGCGTTCGAGGATCAGGCGGCGCGCAGCTCGATGGTTGATCTGCGCGAACGGTCGCTTGAATTTGGCAGGCTCTCGGCCAGTTTCCGGCTTGTTCTGATGACGCTGGCGGGGGTTTTGCCCGTCCTGCTCATGGGGATCACCCTATGGCTGTGGCAGGCGGGTACGGCCACCACCGGCGATATCGTTGCGGCAGGGGCTGTGGCGGTTCGTATCTCACAGATGACCGGCTGGGTCAGTTTCACGCTGATGGGGCTTTATGCCAATGTCGGCGAAATTGAAAACGGGATGCACACGCTGACCAAACGCGACCGGGTCGAAGATGTGCCAAATGCGGCGGTGCTTGCGGTCACGCAGGGCGAGATCGCGTTTGATCATGTCAGCTTTGCTTACGGGCGTGATGTCGGGGGCGTTTCCGATCTGCATTTCACCGCAGCCCCGGGTGAGAAACTGGGCATCGTTGGCGCCTCTGGGGCAGGTAAATCCACCTTGGTTTCTCTGATGCTCAGGCTCTATGACGGGAAAAAAGGCAGTATCCGGATCGACGGGCAGGATATCGCGCAGGTGGCGCAGGACAGTTTGCGACGTCAGATCGGGATGGTGACGCAGGAAACCGCGATGTTCAACCGCTCGGCGCGCGACAATATCCTTTACGGCCGGCCGGACGCGTCCGAGGCCGATATGATCGCAGCCGCCACCAAAGCCGAGGCGCATGAGTTTATTCTTGGTCTTGAGGATGCACAGGGGCGCACGGGCTATGATGCGCATCTGGGGGAACGGGGTGTGAAACTCAGCGGTGGGCAGCGGCAGCGGATCGCGCTTGCCCGTGCCATTCTGAAAGACGCGCCGATCCTTGTGCTGGACGAGGCGACCTCGGCGCTGGATTCCGAGGTCGAGGCATCGATCCAGACGGCGCTGCACCGGGTGATGCAGGGCAAGACGGTGCTGGCGATCGCGCACCGGCTGTCAACGCTGAGCGAGATGGATCGGATCATCGTTCTGGATCAGGGTCATATCGTGGAAAGCGGCACGCATGAGGCGTTGCTGGATCAGGGTGGGCTCTATGCCCGGTTCTGGCATCGCCAGTCGGGCGGGTTCATTCAGGCGGAAGCGGCAGAATAAGGGGTTTTGTTGCACCCAAAGCCCCGGTATCACGCCGCATATGACGCAGCACTACAGCATAACCCGCCTTGGCCATCAGGGCGATGGAATCGCCGATGGCCCGGTTTACGCCCCGCGTACCCTGCCGGGTGAGGTGGTCAGTGGTACGCTGCTGGGCCAGTTCCTGACCGATATCCGGGTCGAAACCCCATCCGGGGATCGGGTGAAAGCGCCCTGTCGCCACTACAAAGCCTGCGGCGGATGCCAATTGCAGCATGCGGCGGATGGTTTTGTGGCCGATTGGAAAGTGGCGGTGGTGCGCAACGCGCTGGCCGCGCAGGGGCTCGATGCCCCGATGCGGCCCATTCACACCTCGCCTGAACGATCCCGTCGTCGGGCCACCATTGCGGTGCGGCGGACCAAGAAAGGGACGCTGGCTGGCTTTCACGGCCGGGCCTCTGACACGATTACCGAGATTGGCGATTGCCATCTGCTGCACCCGTCCCTGATCGCCGCCATCCCGGTGGCCGAGGCGCTGGCGCTGCTGGGTGGCAGTCGCAAGGGTGTTCTGGCGGTGACGCTGACCTTGTCCGAGGCTGGTCTGGACGTCGCAGTCAAAGGTGGTAAACCGTTGGACGGCCCGCTTGAGCTGGCGCTGGCGCAGGCCACCGAACAGCACGGATTGGCTCGGCTCAGCTGGGAAGGAGAGGTGATTGCCATGCGTGCGCCACCGATCCAGCGCTTTGGCGCGGCAGGTGTCATACCGCCGCCCGGTGCTTTTCTGCAGGCAACGAAAGACGGAGAACAGGCTCTGTTAAAGGCTGTTTTCGAAGCTGTGCGTGGCGCAAAACATGTGGTCGATCTGTTTGCGGGATGTGGCACATTCTCGCTCCCTCTGGCTGAAACGGCCGAGGTGCACGCGGTTGAAGGTGAGGCCGAGATGACACAGGCGCTGGATCAGGGCTGGCGTAAGGCGCAGGGCCTCAAACAGATCACAACCGAGGCACGCGATCTGTTTCGCCGCCCGTTGATGCCTGATGAATTGAAGGCATTCGATGCCGTCGTGCTTGACCCGCCCCGCGCCGGGGCCGAGGCGCAGGTGGCTGAGCTGGCGCAGGCGCACCCCCCGGTGATCGCCTATGTCTCATGCAACCCGGTGACATTCGCCCGAGATGCAAAAACACTGGTTAATGCCGGCTACACCCTTGAATGGGTACAGGTGGTTGACCAATTTCGATGGTCGTCACACACCGAACTTGCCGCCCGGTTCACCCTGAACCGCAAAACCTGACAGGAGACTGCCCGAATGGCGATCACCCAACGCCTGCTGACCATCATCGATGCCCCATGGTTCGGGCGTTTCATCACCGGGGTCATCATTTTCAACGCGGTGCTGCTGGGGATGGAGACCTCACCCACCCTGATGGAAGCGGTGGGTCCTTTGATCGTAACGCTCGATGGCCTTTGTCTGGCGATTTTTGTGGGCGAGATCGGGATAAAGCTTGTTGCCACCGGGCGCAGGTTTTTCACAAGCGGCTGGAATATCTTCGATTTCATCATCGTCGGCATCGCGCTGGTGCCGGGGGGTGCCGGTCTGTCGGTGCTGCGGGCGCTGCGGATCCTGCGGGTGCTGCGCGTCATCTCGGTGGCCCCGCGTCTGCGGCGGGTGGTCGAAGGGTTCATCTCGGCCCTGCCGGGGATGGCCAGTGTGTTCCTGCTGATGGCGATCCTGTTTTATATCGGGGCCGTAATCTCGACCAAACTGTTCTCGGTCACCTTTCCTGACTGGTTTGGTGATCTGGGCCTGTCCGCCTATACCCTGTTCCAGATCATGACGTTAGAGAGCTGGTCAATGGGTATCGTCCGCCCGGTGATGGAGGTTTACCCCTACGCCTGGCTCTTCTTCGTGCCCTTCATCATGGTGACCACGTTTGCGGTGGTGAACCTTCTGGTCGGCCTTATCGTAAACTCCATGCAAGACGCGCACCATGCCGAGGATGAGGTCAAGACCGACGCCTATCGGGACGAAGTGCTGGAGCGTCTGGAGGCGATCGAACAACGCCTGATCGAGCAGACGAACATCAAAAAGTGATTTAAGTTTTTCGTAATTCTGGCATATTAAAGCTTAAAAAACAGAAGCAGGCAGTGAAACGATGGATCGTCGAGCATTTGGATTGGGGGCGGTGGCTACGCTGGGCCTTTCGGCATGTGCCTCAGCCAAACCCAGATTTCTTTCTTATCGCGGGCCCGAAGTGACCTCATTGGTTATCAACAAGGGCGCGCGCAAAATGTACCTTCTGCACAACGAACAGATTTTGCGGGAATATGAAGTCGATCTGGGTTTTGCCCCCAAGGGCACAAAAACCCGGAAAGGTGATGGCCGCACACCCGAGGGCACATATCTGATCGACCGTCGCAATCCGCGCAGCCGGTATCACCTGTCGCTGGGTATTTCATATCCAAACTCTGCAGACCGGGCGCAGGCCAAGGCAGCGGGTGTTGATCCCGGTGGTGACATTTTCATTCATGGACAGCCCAACCTTCGATCCGAGCTCAAGCGCGCGAAGAAGACGCCGGACTGGACTGCAGGTTGCATCGCGGTCAAGAATGAAGAGATGGAAGAAATCTATGCCATGGTGAACGAAGGAACCATCATCACGCTGCGCCCCTGATCGCAGGTCATAGCGGTTTCCAGTCACCGAATCCGAATAGCGTATAGTCGCGTTGATACACTTCGACCGCCCGGGTTTCGAGCTGAGCGTCGTAAATCTGCGCCAGTGAAAACGGTATATCCACTTGCGCTTTGGCCGGTATCGGCGGGGCGTTATGGCCCAACTTGCGCGCCAGCTGGGGCAGGGCGGTTGCCATCTCATCCTCGCGCAGGATCAGATCGGGTATGGCGAAACTGGCCATACCTTCAAGTGTTTGAGCTTGACCGCACCATTCCCCATCCACGCGGATGGGCGTCTGACCAGCCAGAATGCTGCGTAGCATGCCCAGGAAGGCCAGAAACGCCGCGTGATGCTGATCAAGCGTGTAGCCATCCAGATCGCCCTTGGGCGGAAGCGGCACGTTATATCGCCTGCTCAGCATGTTGCGGATCGTGACATATGCGCCGGGGCCGGTGTTGAGGATACGTTTGCAAAACACCGCATGAGCGCGCGCCAGCGGGTGGCGCAGGATGGTGAACTTGCGGTGCCCGGGATGGGATTGCATCCATTGGCGCATTTGTTTCTGGTTGCAGTCGGTGATCAGATCGCCTGTCGCAACAGTGTCCAGATCGGCAAGCCAACGGGCAACCTCGTCTTCGGGCCCGCCGCGCACCGGAAGATACATCAGCGGCGATTTCGCCGCGCCGACATAGCGTGAAACAGCCGGACCCCGGCGCGGTTCAAAATTCGGGATGCGGTGCAGGTTGAAACGATCAAAGCTTGACAGCGCCTGCTCCATCTCGTCGGGGTTGGATACTTTTGCGAGGGCAGGTGCCGGGTTTTGCCGTTTCAGATGCTGGTTCAGCGCATCTAGGCGTGTGCTGACACCCAGCCACGCAGCAAGCCCGTTCAGCACCTCAAGATCGTTCAGGTCTTCATAATTCAGATAGAACGGTGTCTGGCCGGTTTTTTGCAGATGCGCGAGAACGGTCTGCTGAAAAGCCTGCCGCTGATCGATCTGATCCGCAAACTCTCCGGCGTCAAAAGCAATCTGCGCCTCGCGCCGCTGTTTGATGTTCACAAGCCGCCACTGCTTGGTCTCCAGAGCGATTTTCCATGAGATATAACTGTCGAGCGGGTTGCGCATCAGGATGATCTTGGCACAGCGCGGGTCGTCCAGCACCGGTGCCAGCGCCCGCGCATCATGGTCGCTGAAAAAGCGAAACCCGTTCATCTCGCCGGGGGCATTGCGGATTGCGTCAATCAGGCCCTGCGGGTTTTTTTCGCGATCTTCCAGCGTAAAGCCCAGAACCTCATCCAGTTTTGGTAGCCCGACGAAATAGGGGTTGAAGGCCTCGCCGTGGCAGGTGACGCCATCCATCGCGTTCAATTGCGATTCCAGCAGGTTCGACCCGGTGCGCATATCGGCCAGAACGATGAAGTAATCGAAGCGGCGGGTCATTTTGCGTTACTGCACCAGATAAGGTTTTTTGAATGACTTGGCCTGAGTGCCAAACACATCGTTCACCGGGAAATCCCCCATCAAATAGGGATGCATGCCCTGATTCTTGAGGTTCTGCAGGAATTTCCCAAACCCGGTCAGATCAACCATCGTTGGTGCCTCGGTCAGATGCGGGGGATGCGGCGTGCCCATATCTTCAAGAAGGGATTGCAGCGGCTCCATCGGGGATTCCACGAAATCAGCCATCGTCCAGACCCGGATCCGGGCCTTGGAGCGCGCGGCATCCAGCAGCTCAAGCTGTTTGCTCTCAATCTGCTGGAGACGGGCCGCTTCGCATCGGATATCGCCGAAATCCTGGTTTGACCGAAACAGAGGAACCGCCCAGGCCCCCGTGATAATCGCGATCCGGGCATTCTGATCACGCGCCAGAAAATCGTTGATACCCTGACTATCGCCCGGCCCGAACTGAAAGCACTGGGTTTCGCCACGCGTGTTCCAGATGACGTTCGACAGGAAGGCGGTGGGGTTATAATCGCGCAGCGTGGCACAATCGCTGAGCGCGCCATTCATCAACTCTGCTTCTCCGGCGAACTGGGCGCGCCCCGGATGGAACAGGTGCCCGTGCACCCGTGCGCCGGTGGCGTTGGCCAGCCAGGCTTCAAAATCTTCAAACAGCTCTGTGAAACCCTGAAGCAAAGTGTAGGGAAAGGCGGTCAGGCCCCGGTTGGTGCCGGGTCGCGGGAACCGGCTTTGCATATACAGACCGTCCCGCCCGCACATGCGCCGCTCGACCGCTTTCGAGAAGATACGATCAATCTTGCCGGGATTGGGTTCGGCCGGGGCCATCACGCTGTTCTCTTCCGAAAGAAAGGCCTGATACAGCCGGTCGGCCCGGTGCCAGACCTTGCGTGCAACAAAACAGTCTGACCGCCGCAGCAGCTGCAGGTGATCGTCATAGAACATATGCGGCCGGCCTTGATAGTCGAACTTTGACAAGGTCAGCGAACGGCTTTCGATATGGGTGGAATAGAGCCGCGCAAGGGTCTGGAAATAGCTTTCATCCGGAATCCAGACATGGCGGAAATAACGATCATACTCCTTGCGTTTCGGATCCTGCAGGATGGCCGAGAGTGTTTGTCGCGTCAGGCACCACCATTGGCTGCCCATATGCGGTATCAGCCCATCGGGAATGGTGCGGCGTATTCCAAGCTTGCGCTGCAGGCGCACATAAGCGTCAAACAGCTTGCGTTGCTTGCGCCATGAGAACGGGAACCGCAGGGTGAAACGTTCCAGATCCAGCCCGCCGATGGTCCAGTTTACATCTGCTGTGGTAGCGCTTTCGATAAAATCGACGCGAGGGCGGTCGGCCAGATAATCGATCAGATCCCCCACCGGGCGCAGCGGCAGGCAGGCGCCCGACGACAGGTAGACATGCCGGACATCAGAAAAATTCTCAAGCATCAGGGCGGCGGCAGATTGCGAGGCCGCGACGATGCCCCAACTGCCCCATTCGCAGGCATGCCGGTCACAGAACAGGATCAGCGGATCATCGGCACAGGCGGCGACAAAATCGGAATAGGTCGGGTTGCCCACCTTGCGATCCACATGGATCACCACCGGACAGCCCGAGGCTGTCCAGTGCCGCGCCACCTGCTCAACCCGGTCCAGCGCCGTGTGCACCAGCATGACGATGCCCAGACCGCTCATGCCCAGTTGCCTTTCGACATCAGGCCGAGGATCTCAAGCTGTCGCCAGTTGATGTATTTCTCGGACCATTTGTTCCAGAAAACCGGTTTGCCTTCCAACTGGTCTGCATAAGCCTTGTATTCGCTTGAGGCGCGGTAATGCTGGCCGCGCTGTATCTCTTCCCGGGTTTTGTCACCCAGCGAGTTGATCAGTTTCGCATGCAGCAATGCGCCACTGGTCTTTTCGCCGCCCTTCTCTTCGTAAACCTGATTGAGCCCACGTGGCAGCAAGGCATGGGTCGAGCTGACATAGGCATAGCGACGATGCCATTTCACCAGCGGTATCTTGTTCAATGCAGGCGCTTTTTCAGGGGTCTCGCTGAAAAACACCCGCGCGCGGGGGCCGCCCTGAATCCACAGGTTTCCGTAGGTCGGATTGCGGGTGATCATGTAATTGCCTGCATCGAACCATGGTGCGATTTCAAACGGGTTCTGGCCTTCGTGGTAAGGCGTATCTTCAATCGCGCCTTCGGGATACATGTCGATCAGCATGGTGCCAAAGCTGCGCACACCCGTGTCATCCAGCCAGTCGGTCAACGCCCGGAGCGGGCGGGTGTCACAGAACGGGTAGATAAAGAACTCATCGGGATCGACTGTCAGCACCCAGTGTTTATGGGCATATTTACGCAACAGATAGTTTGACCAATCCAGACCAAAGGTCGATTTCTTATAACTGACATCGGTCCACCAGAGCGAAACATCCGGCTGGCTGGCCAGAAAGGCGCTTGTGTCATCATCGCTGTTGTTGTCGACAAACAGAAAGTGGTTGATGCCCAGCTTGCGATAATAGTCCAGAAAATAGGGCAGGCGGAATTTCTCGTTCCGCATCACGCTGATCAGCAGGATATCATCGGGTTTGATCCCGGCGGTATTGTCCCGAACCGACGTCAGATCGCGCCGCCTGCGCAGGCATCGCAACAGGCGACGCTTGCGCCGCAATCTCATGCGATAGGAATCCAAAAGGCTCACGCAGATGCCCAACCTTTTTTGATACGCGCCTCTGCCCGTGGCCGTTTCAGGCCTGAGTGGTGCTGGGCTATTACCGTTTTATGACACTTCCGTACCTTGCGAGGCAACGGGTTTAAATCCGGTTTACTTCCCCATAGCGGTCGGAAACCCCCTGCTCTGCATCAGGCCCAGCTCTTGCAATTGCCGCCAATCACGCAGTTCGGCAGATGCAGCTGTCCAAAGATCGGGCCCCTGCGCGATCCCGTCATAATAGGCGCTGAACTGATCGGGGTCGTGGAAGTGCTGGCGTCTTTGTTTTTCAATCCGCGATTTTTCGACCACTTCGGGCAGGAACTTGGTGTGCAATAAAACACCCGAGGGGGCCTGCCCTCCCGGCCCGTCATAGACAAAGTTCAGGGGCCGGGGCAGGGCCGAGTGGCACGAGTTGACATAGGCCATATACCGCGACCAGCGCACCAGCGGTATTTTGTTCAACGTTGGCGATCGTTCGGGTTGGTCCGTAAAGAACGCGCGTTCCCGTACCCCGCCCTGTACCCAAAGATTGCCCATCGGGCTTTGGCGCCGGGCACGGTAGGGGCCGGGATCGAACATGTTCAGCACCCGGGTTGGATCGGTTCCGGGATCATACTGTTGCGTGCCCAAAGGGCCTTTGGGATAGAGGTCCAGCATCAGGGCCCCAAAGGCCACCTGCCCGCGCCTCTCTAACCATCCAGTCAGATCGTGCAGTGAATATGTGTCGTGGTGGGCGTAGATCAGCAGTTCATCGGCATCGACCATCAGCGTCCAGTGTCCGTGCCCGTATCGCCACTGCAGCCATGTCAGCCAGTCCAACCCGAAGCGGGACGCGCGATAGCTCGCATCGGTTTGCCACAGCGATACATCGGGTTGATCCTGCAGGTATGCTGCCGAGCCGTCGTCGCTGCTGTTATCCACCATCAGAAAGTGATCCACGCCGAGCGCGCGATAGTGATGAATGAACCAAGGCAGCCGGGTGATCTCGTTGCGCAGCGTGGTAAAGGCAAGGATCGCCCCGGGCCCGATCTGCTGTGTTCGGTCGCAAAGCGTGCTCAGTTGACGGCGGCTACGAAACGATCGCCACAACAACCGCTTGCGTTTCAGGCGCAGCTTGTAGCGTTGCACCCAGTCAAGCGGCTGTTGGTCTGTGCTCACTTGTCGTAGCTGCCATTCTGATGCCAGCGCCAGGCATCCGTGATCATCGTCTCTAACGTTGATCTTTTTGGCCGCCAGCCCAGTTCTTCTTCAGCCCGTACCGAGCCTGAAACCAGCCGCGTGCAATCGCCGGCCCGGCGCGGGCCGATGGTATATGGCACGGCGCGATTGGTGACCGCTTTGGAGTGTTCGATCACTTCCATTACCGAAAACCCGGACCCGGTGCCCAGATTGAACACGCGGCTTTCTTTTCCCTGTTCCAGCCAGTTCAGCCCCAGAACATGCGCATCGACCAGATCGCAGACATGGACATAGTCGCGGATGCAGGTGCCGTCGGGCGTATCATAGTCGGTGCCGAACACCGTCAGCCCGTCGCGCTTGCCCTCAATGGCATCCAGCATCAGCGGCACCAGATGGGTTTCGGGCTGGTGGAACTCTCCGACTTCGGCGTCCGGGTCAGCTCCGGCGACGTTGAAATAGCGGAAGATCACATGGTTCAGCCCGTAAGCGGCCTGATAGTCGCGCAGGATATCCTCGATCGCGCGTTTTGAGGCCCCGTAGGCGTTCAGCGGATGCTGTGGTGTGGTTTCATCCAAAACTACATTATCGTGTTCGCCATAGGTGGCACAGGTCGAGGAGAAGACGAAATTCAGACAGCCTGCGTCGACGGCTGCTTGAATCAGGTTCAAAGAGCCGGTCACATTATTCGACCAGTACCTGCCGGGTTCTGACATCGCTTCGCCCACCTGGCTGAGCGCTGCAAAATGCATCACGGCGGCAGGCTGGTATTTGGCAAACACCGCATCCAGCCGTGCGCGGTCTGACAGATCGCCCCGTTCAAACGGGCCGAATTTCACCGCATCCTGCCAACCGGTGACAAGATTGTCATAGGTCACCGGGGTATACCCCGCCTGCGCCAGTGCCTTGCAGGCATGCGAGCCGATATAGCCCGCGCCGCCGGTGACCAGAATATGCGTCATTCCAGCCCCATCGCGGCCATCATCTCTTCGATCTTGGCGACATCCTGCGGGTTGTTCAGCTCCCAGAACTGACGGCCCTTGGCTTCGACCTCGACACACAGAACCTTGCGACCGTTTTCCATGAATCGCAGCTGCTCCAGCCCTTCCAGAGTTTCCAGCGGGCCCGTTGGCCAATTGGGATAGGCTGCCAATGCATCGGGGCGATAGGCGTAGACACCCACATGGTGAAAGACCGGGGTTGGATCAGCGTCGGCGTAATTTTCCGACGTAAAGGGGATCACTTCTTTCGAGAAATAGAGCGCGCTGTGATCGTTGCCGAACACGGCCGTTGTGCCGCCCACGCGGCCATGTTTGCGGTCATTCAGCAGCCCGTTCAGCGCGGCACCGTCGCAACGCAGAACCGGTGTGGCAATACCCGCATCCGGCGCGTCGCGCAGGCCCGAGATCAGGTCTTCGATAAACCAATGCGGTGTCAGCGGCGCATCGCCCTGCAGATTAACCACGATCTCATACCCGCCGCCCAGCGCTGCATGTGTTTCGGCACAGCGTTCGGTGCCATTGCGGCAGCTGTCCGAGGTCATCACCACTTCGGCCCCGAAGCCCTCTGCCGCCTCACGGATACGGTCGTCATCGGTGGCCACAACCACGCGATCCACGCCCGAGACCGAGATTGCCGCCCGCCACGAGCGCTCGATCAGCGTCATGCTTGTCCCGTTGGCGCCGGTCAGCGGCACCAGAGGTTTGCCGGGATAGCGGCTTGAGGCATAGCGGGCGGGGATGGCAATCAGAACGGACATCAGGCTTCCTTCAGGTCTACGCCCGGAGCATAGGCGATGAAAAACGGATTGGCATAGTCATCCTTGCCATAGGTCAGCGGGGAATGGTCGTCAAAACGCACCACATCCCCCCCGGCACCGGCCAGAACCGCATGGCCCGCAGCGGTATCCCATTCCATGGTGCGACCGACACGGGGATAGAGATCAGCCTCGCCAGTGGCGACCAGACAGAACTTCAGCGATGAGCCCGCGCTTTTGCTGTCACGCACCTGATATTTGTTGATGTAGTCTTCGGTTGCCTGATCCCGATGCGATTTAGACGCCACGATCAAAAGCGCCGAATTGTCCGGTTTAGAGACTGATATTGGCGTCACCTCACCCGGCTGCTGTTTATCCAGCGCGCCGGTTTCTTCGACTGCCTGACCATCGGCCTGCGTATAGAACATCCGGCCTCGGGCGGGGGCATAAACCACGCCGCGCGTCGGCACGCCGTTTTCGACCAGTGCGATATTGACGGTGAAATCACCGCGCCGGTTGATGAATTCCTTGGTGCCGTCCAGCGGATCAACGATGAGGAAGGTTTCCCCTTTTTCAGAATGCGTCGCTGCCTGCTCTTCGGTCACCAGCAGAATATCGGGGAAAGCTGCACGCAGCCCGGCTGAAATCAGGGCATCTGCGGCCTCGTCCGCCTCGGTCACGGGGCTGGCATCGGATTTGACTTTGACGTCGAAATCATCCGCCTCATAGATCTGCATGATCTTGTCTCCGGCCTCCAGGGCCAGCCGCCGGATGACGGGTATTAGGGCGTCGTAAGTCACAAAAAAGCTCCGTTCCTGTGGTTTGTTGATCCGGGTTGCTGACGGACTTATGATGGGATGGATACGGAACAGCAAGAATTTCGTGCCATATAACCGGTGACACAGCAGAAAAGAGCAATCGAGTGTTCAAGTACAAACGAAATCAGTCACTGCTGGGCGGGGCCTTCACCACGGCTGAGCTGATTTTTCACGCGGTGGTGCGCAACATCCGCTCGCAGCATTCCAATGCTGTGCTTGCCATCGTGATCAATATTGTTCAGGTTGTTTTGCTGGTTTCAGTATTTTATTTGATCATGTCACTACTGGGCCGGTTCACTGGTGTGGCAAAAATCCGAGGAGAACAGATTTTATTCCTTCTTTCCGGGGTGTTTCTGTTCCTGACCAATATCAAATCGGTCAACTCAATTGCCGGAGTTGGCTCTGGCAACAACCCAATGACATTACATTCACCAATGACCATGATGGTGATGCTGGCAGCGGCTGCGTTCGGAATATTATATACGCAATTGGTTTCGATTCTGGTGATCTTGTTTGCTTATAATGTGGCGGTTAATCCGATTGAGATACAGGAGCCCGGTGGCGCATTTGCGATGTTGGTGTTGTCCTGGTTTACCGGTTGCTCCATCGGGTTGGTGCTGTTGGCGCTCAGACCTTGGTTTCCAAGGACCGTCGAAATCCTGAAGAATGTATATCGTCGTATGAACATGGTGTTCTCGGGAAAAATGTTTGTCGGAAACGCGCTGGGCGGCTTCGCACTGACCATGTTTGCCTGGAACCCGCTGTTTCACATCATCGATCAATGTCGGGGCTTTATCTTCCGCAACTACTTTCCACGGAACTCCAGTTGGGAATATGCGCTTTGGGTTGGGATTGTCCTGACCATGATTGGCTTGCTGGCCGAGTTCTACACGCGCAAACAGGTCTCAAAAAGCTGGGATGCGCGCCGTTAGGTTGCGATCCGCAGCGTCAGGTTGATCCGCCCACCTTTGGGCAGCAGACGGGATGACCCGAAGCGGATGCGATCCACCCCGTGATAGGCCAGCCGGGCGGGGCCGCCCATGATCACCACATCGCCCGAGCTCAGCCAGATCGATTCCGTTTTGCCGCCCCGCGTGGTGTTGCCAATCCGGAACAGCGCATCATCACCCAGCGAGATTGACAGGACTGGCCATGAGAAATCCGCCTCATCCTTGTCCTGATGCAGGCCCATCTTTGTGCCTTCACCGTAATAGTTGATCAGGCAGCAATCGGGCTGCCGCTCTGCTCGGGTCAAATCCTTCCAGATCGCAAGGATATCATCCGGGATCGCAGGCCAGTTCAGGCCCTTCGGATGCTTGTCCTGATAGCGATACCCGGCCCGATCGGTCACCCAGCCCAACGCCCCGGCCGAGGTCATGCGCACCGACATCTCTTTGCCCGAGGGTGTGACGGGCCGATAGAGTGGCGCGGCTTTCAGAATCGGGCGCAGCAACTCAATCAGGCTGGTTTGCGCTGCCACATCCAAATAGCCTTTCCGGATATCAAATCCGCGCAAAAGCAGCCGCGCCATTCACGATTCTCCAATCCTTGCCAAAACCTTGCCAAAAAAGGCCGCAGATTCCCGAAAACCCGCGTTTCTGAACGCTTGCAGGCCCCTGATCTCGTCCTTATATACGCCTCGACGCGCGATGGTGTAGTGCTGTCGCGCACATCAGATCGGGGACAGGATGCCATAACGGGTCCGGCCCTCGGGACATCGCCTTGAAGAGAAAGGGATTGAAAATATGGGTAAAGTAATCGGGAT
The DNA here is from genome assembly GCA_000158135.1 of Rhodobacteraceae bacterium KLH11. Lineage (GTDB taxonomy): Bacteria > Pseudomonadota > Alphaproteobacteria > Rhodobacterales > Rhodobacteraceae > Ruegeria. Next base: position 1,170,505 of record DS999531.1, on the reverse strand, counting down.
TGACCTCGGAACCACAAACTCGTGCGTGGCCATCATGGACGGTTCGCAGCCGAAGGTCATCGAAAACGCCGAAGGGGCGCGGACCACGCCCTCGATCGTCGCCTTCACTGAAGATGAGCGCCTGGTCGGTCAGCCTGCAAAACGTCAGGCGGTCACCAACCCCGACAACACGATCTTTGGCGTCAAGCGCCTGATCGGTCGTCGCGTGGATGATGCCGAAGTCGAAAAAGATAAGAAAATGGTGCCGTACGCCATCGTTGATGGCGGCAATGGCGACGCGTGGGTTGAAGCCCGCGGTGAAAAGTACTCCCCAAGCCAGATCTCGGCCTTCACTCTGGGTAAGATGAAGGAAACCGCCGAGAGCTATCTGGGTGAGGAAGTCACGCAGGCAGTTATCACCGTTCCGGCATATTTCAACGACGCCCAGCGTCAGGCCACCAAAGACGCCGGTAAAATCGCCGGTCTGGAAGTGCTGCGGATCATCAACGAACCGACAGCGGCTGCGCTGGCCTATGGTCTGGACAAAGAAGAAACCCAAACCATCGCGGTTTATGACCTTGGTGGCGGTACCTTCGACGTGACCATTCTGGAAATCGACGACGGCCTGTTCGAAGTGAAGTCGACCAACGGTGACACCTTCCTGGGTGGTGAAGACTTTGACATGCGCATCGTCAACTACTTGGCAGACGAGTTCAAAAAGGAACACGGTGTCGATCTGTCCGCTGACAAGATGGCCCTGCAGCGTCTGAAAGAAGCCGCTGAAAAAGCCAAGATCGAACTCAGCTCGACCTCGCAGACCGAAATCAACCAGCCGTTCATCTCGATGGGTTCGAACGGTCAGCCGCTGCACATGGTCATGAAACTGACCCGTGCCAAGCTGGAATCGCTGGTTGCGGACCTGATCAAGAAGTCGATGAAGCCGTGCCAGGCTGCTCTGAAAGACGCCGGTCTGTCGGCTGCTGACGTGGACGAGGTTGTTCTGGTCGGTGGTATGACCCGGATGCCGAAAGTGATCGAAGAGGTCACTAAGTTCTTCGGTAAAGAGCCGCACAAGGGTGTGAACCCGGACGAAGTGGTTGCCATGGGCGCCGCCATTCAGGCCGGTGTTCTGCAGGGCGACGTCAAAGACGTGGTTCTGCTGGACGTGACCCCGCTGTCGCTGGGCATCGAGACGCTGGGTGGCGTGTTCACCCGTCTGATCGACCGCAACACCACGATCCCGACCAAAAAGTCTCAGGTCTTCTCGACCGCCGAAGACAACCAGAACGCCGTAACCATCCGCGTGTTCCAGGGTGAGCGTGAAATGGCTGCTGACAACAAGATCCTGGGTCAGTTCAACCTCGAAGACATCCCGCCCGCACCGCGCGGTATGCCTCAGATTGAGGTTACTTTTGACATCGACGCCAACGGCATTGTCTCGGTTTCGGCCAAGGACAAAGGCACCGGCAAAGAGCAGAAGATCACCATCCAGGCCTCGGGCGGTCTGTCCGATGAGGACATCGACAAGATGGTCAAGGACGCCGAAGAGAACGCGGAAGCCGACAAGGAACGCCGCGAACTGGTCGACGCCAAGAACCAGGCGGAAAGCCTCATCCATTCGACCGAAAAGTCGATGGAAGAGCATGCCGACAAGGTCGATCCGACCACCATCGAAGCCATCGAGCTGGCGATTGCCGCGCTGAAGGACGAGCTGGAAACTGAAAATGCCGACAAGATCAAGTCAGGCATCCAGAACGTCACCGAGGCTGCGATGAAGCTGGGCGAAGCCATCTACAAGGCGCAAGCCGAAGAAGGTGAAGAAGAACCGGCCGCCGCTGACGCCGCGCCGGGTGACGATGACATTGTCGATGCCGAGTTCGAAGATCTGGATGACGACAAGCGTAACTAACGGGTAACCGGGCCAATATGGGCCGGTCCGGTTGCCGGGCCGGCCCGATTACGTTGAGGCAGAAGGAAAAACTGATGTCCAAACGCGACTATTACGAAGTGCTCGGCGTGTCCAAGGGCGCTTCTGCGGATGAAATCAAGAAAGGCTTTCGCTCGAAAGCCAAACAACTGCATCCCGATCGCAACAAGGACAACCCTGACGCCGAAGCGCAGTTCAAAGAGGCGAATGAGGCCTATGATGTCCTGCGTGATGCCGAAAAGAAAGCTGCCTATGACCGCTTTGGCCACGCCGCCTTTGAAAACGGCATGGGCGGCGGCGGAGGGCGCCCCGGTGGCGGCTTCGGCCAAGGTGATTTCTCCAGCGCGTTCTCAGATGTTTTCGATGACCTGTTTGGCGATTTTATGGGTGGCCAGCGTGGTGGCGGCGGCGGACGCCGCGCGGCGCGTGGTTCAGACCTGCGTTACAATCTGCGGGTTTCGCTGGAAGAAGCCTATGCTGGCCTGCAGAAAACCATCAATGTGCCCACTGCCGTTGCCTGTTCCGCCTGCGACGGCACCGGTGCCGAAGGTGGCGTTGAACCAACCACCTGCCCGACTTGTTCAGGTATGGGCAAAGTCCGTGCACAGCAGGGTTTCTTCACGGTCGAACGCACCTGCCCGACCTGCTCTGGTCTGGGCCAGATTATCAAGAACCCCTGTAAGTCCTGCGGTGGGGCTGGTCGCGTCGAAAAAGACCGTGCCCTGTCTGTGAACATCCCTGCAGGCGTTGAAACCGGAACCCGCATCCGTCTGGCTGGCGAAGGCGAGGCCGGGATGCGCGGCGGCCCTCCGGGCGATCTCTATATCTTTGTCGAGGTGTCCGAGCACAAGCTGTTTGAACGCGACAGTGTGAACCTCTATTGCCGTGTCCCGGTCAGCATGGCCAAGGCTGCCCTCGGTGGATCGATTGAGGTTCCTACAATCGACGGCGGTCGCGGCCGGGTTCAGATTCCCTCCGGCAGCCAGTCTGGTCGCCAGATGCGGCTGCGCGGCAAAGGTATGCCCGCGCTGCGTGGCGGCGGCATCGGCGACATGTTTATCGAGCTTGCCGTGGAAACGCCCGTCAACCTGACCAGCCGCCAGAAAGAACTGTTACGTGAGTTTGACGATCTGGGTGAGGATAACCACCCGGAATCCAAGAGCTTCTTTTCATCTGTGAAGTCTTTCTGGGATGGCATGAAGGGCTAACAAGCCCTCACGTTCGTATGGGGGCTCTGCCCCCGCCGCGGCAGGCCGCGACTCCCCCGGGATATTTAGAGCCAGATGAAGCAGGGGATCCGTTCTTCATCTGGCCAAAAATATCCCGGA
>DS999531.1:1071940-1167058 GCA_000158135.1 Rhodobacteraceae bacterium KLH11 | reverse complement strand
TTGACAATTGCGGGGTCGGACAGTGGTGGTGGCGCTGGAATTCAGGCCGATCTCAAAGCAATGTCTGCATTAGGTGTTTACGGCGCGAGCGTCATAACTGCGGTGACGGCCCAGAACACACAGGCTGTGACAGCTGTGCATGGTATTCCACCCGACGTGATCGCAGCGCAAATTGATGCGGTGCTCAGCGATCTGGACGTGCGCGCGATAAAGATCGGTATGTTGGCCACGCCAGACATTATTCATACGGTGGCCGAAGCCATTGCCGAATTTGACGGCCCGGTTGTGCTTGACCCGGTTATGGTTGCCAAATCGGGCGATGCATTGCTGGCGGATGACGCGGTGCAGACGCTCAGGGATGTGTTGTTGCCGCGTGCTATGGTGCTGACGCCCAACCTGCCGGAGGCCGCTGTTTTGTTGGATCAGCCCGCTGCGGGCACCCCGGATGACATGATCGCGCAAGGTATCGCTTTGTCCGGGAATGGTGCGCAATCGGTGCTGATGAAGGGGGGGCATGGTGCCGGTGACATATGCCATGACCTGTTGGTTGATACCTCTGGTCTGGTCGCTGAATTCAAAGCGCCGCGCCGGAATACCAGGAACACGCATGGGACCGGGTGCACCCTGTCATCCTCAATTGCCGCGGGTTTGGCGAAGGGGTTGCGACTGGAAGAAGCGGTGGCGCAAGCGCATGACTATCTGCAAGGTGCCATCGCGCAGGTGGATGGCCTGAATGTTGGGCAGGGCCATGGCCCCGTACATCATTTCCATCGCGTCTGGTCAGCATGACAGTCTGGTCCGTCATAGGGGCCGGTGTTGCAGGTCTGGCGGTGGCCAGCGAATTGGTGGCCCGGGGGGCGCAGGTGCAGTTGTTCGATCCTGCTGGCCCGCCGGGGCCACATGGGTGCTCATGGTGGGCGGGCGGCATGCTTGCGCCATGGTGTGAATACGAAAATGCGGAGGAACCGGTGCTGCGATTGGGTCAGGCGGCCATTGACTGGTGGGCTGCCCGAACGCAGGTGCACCGCTGTGGCACACTTGTTGTAGCCAATGCGCGTGACCTGCCTGATCTGCGCCGGTTCGCGCGGCGTACTGACGGGTATTCCGAGATCAATCGCGACGAAATTAGAGCATTAGAGCCGGATTTGGGCGCGTTTGGGAAAGGCCTGTATTTCGAGGCTGAGGCGCATATCGATCCTCGTCAGGCGCTTCATGATCTTTACCACCAGCTGCGGGACAACGGCGTTACGTTTCATCATGGACCCGCACCCGGGCATCTTGCGAATGCCATTGATTGTCGGGGTCTGCATGCCCGTGACATGCTGCATGATCTGCGTGGCGTGAAAGGTGAGATGCTGGTTATCCGTTGCCCTGATGTGTCGCTGACGCGACCCGTGCGCCTGCTGCACCCCCGGATGCCTCTCTATATCGTGCCGCGCGGCGATGGCATCTACATGCTGGGTGCGACGATGATCGAAGCCGAAGACAGCAGCCGTATCACCGCCCGTTCGATGCTGGAGCTGCTCAGCGCGGCATATGCCCTGAACCCCGCCTTTGGCGAGGCTGAGGTGCTGGAGATCGGTGTCGATCTGCGTCCGGCGTTCCCGGACAACTTGCCTCGGGTTCGGCGATTGGGCGGGGTGATCTTCGCAAATGGCCTCTATCGCCACGGGTATCTGCTTGCGCCCGCGCTGGCCCAAGGGGTGGCGGATCTGGCGTTGGAAAACAAACATTCGGAGATGGTTGATGAAGATTGTGCTTAACGGCGAAGCCTTGGATGTGCGCGCTGAAACCCTGTCAGAGCTGTTGGCGGAACGCGAATTTTCGGGCCGTGTTGCCACTGCTGTGAATGAAGAGTTTGTACCCTCAAGCCTGCGTATCGCCCACCGATTGTCGGATGGTGACCGGGTTGAGGTCGTTGCACCGATGCAGGGGGGCTGAGGGTGAAAACGTTTTATGGCACCGAATTGCCCAACCCGTTGATGCTGGGCACTGCGCAATATCCCAGCCCGGCCATTTTGGAACAGGCCTTTCGCGAAAGCGGTGCCGGGGTGGCGACGGTATCGCTGCGGCGTGAATCCGGTGCGGGCCAGACCTTTTGGCGGATGATCCGCGATCTGGGCGTTCTGATCCTGCCCAATACGGCCGGATGCCATACGGTGAAAGAGGCCGTGACCACCGCGCAGATGGCCCGCGAAGTGTTCGATACGCCCTGGATCAAGCTGGAGCTGATCGGCCATACCGACAGCCTGCAACCGGACGTATTCCAACTGGTCGAAGCCGCCCGCATTCTGACCGAAGACGGGTTTCAGGTGTTTCCCTATACCACCGACGATCTGATCGTGGGCGAACGCCTGCTTGAGGCCGGGTGTGAAGTGTTGATGCCCTGGGGTGCGCCTATTGGTTCGGGGCGGGGGCTGAACAATGAATATGCCCTACGTGCGATGCGGGCCGAGTTCCCGGACGTGCCGTTGGTCATTGATGCCGGGATTGGCCTGCCCAGCCACGCCGCCCATGCGATGGAACTGGGCTATGACGCGGTGCTGCTGAACACCGCAGTGGCCCGCGCGGGCGATCCGGTTCTGATGGCCAGGGCCATGATACGCGCCATTGAGGCCGGTTGGTTGGCCCATCAGGCCGACCCGATCGAGGCGCGCGATATGGCTGAACCCTCGACCCCAGTTATCGGAAAGGCCTTTCTGTCATGACGCTTGATCGGTTTTACCCGATATTTGACCATTCGGACTGGCTGCGACGGATGTTGCCGCTGGGTGTGAAACTGGTGCAGCTGCGCATCAAGGATCAGCCCGATGATGTGATGCGTCGGCAGATTGCGATCTCGCGTGATCTCTGCCGGGCGCATGATGCTGTTCTGGTGGTGAATGATCATTGGCAGATTGCGATTGATCTGGGCTGCGACTGGATTCATCTGGGGCAAGAGGATTTGGATGATGCTGATCTGAAGGTCATTCAAAAAGCGGGTCTGAAACTGGGTGTTTCAACCCATGATGATGATGAGCTTGAGCGTGTTCTGACCATGGGTCCGGACTATGTCGCGCTGGGCCCGGTCTATCCGACTATCCTGAAAAAGATGAAATGGCATCAGCAGGGTTTGCCGCGTGTAACCGAATGGAAGGCGCGTCTGGGCGATATTCCTCTGGTCGGGATCGGCGGGATGAGCGTCGAACGCGCGGCGGGTGTATTGGATGCAGGGGCGGATATCGTTTCAGCCGTCACGGACATCACGCTGAACGTCAACCCCGAGGCGCGCGTGCGTGAATGGATCGAGGCCACCAGATGAGCCGTTATGCCCGCCAGATATTGCTGCCCGAGGTTGGGGCAAAGGGGCAGGCGCGTCTCGCGTCGGCGCATGTACTCGTTGTTGGGGCTGGGGGGCTGGCTGCTCCGGTTTTGCCGTTATTGGCAGGGGCTGGCATCGGGCGGATCACGATTATGGATGGCGATACGGTTGATCTGTCAAACCTGCATCGCCAGACCTTGTTTACCGAGGCGGATTGCGGGCGACCCAAAGCAGATGTCGCGGCTGACAGGTGCCGTGCATTGAACAGTGAAACTGATATCATTGCTCGAAAACAGTCTCTAACAAGCAAGAATGCGGCTTCTGTGGTCGCCCAAGCGGATGTGATTCTGGATTGCGCAGACAGCTACGCAGCCAGCTATATCCTGTCAGACACCTGCCTGGGTCAGGACAAACCGCTGATCAGCGCGTCGGTGCTTGGCTTGTCAGGATATGTCGGGGGCTTTTGTGGCGGTGCGCCGTCATTGCGCGCGTTGTTCCCTGATGCACCCGACAGCGGCGCCAGTTGCGCCACGGCGGGCGTATTGGGACCGGTGGTGGGGGCGATCGGTGCGATGCAGGCGCAGATGGCGTTGAACCTGCTTTTGGGGTTTGGGCCCTCTCCTTTAGGTCAGATGGTGCAATATGATGCGCGCACATTGCACAGCAGTGGTTTCAGGTTTGACGATGCGCCCGAACCAAATCGCTGTTTTCGCTTTCTTTCGGCCAACCAGCTCATGGATGATGACCAGATTATCGACTTGCGCGACGTGGATGAGGCCCCAACACCAGCCCATCCACGCGCAGAGCGGATCTCGCCCGAAGATCTGAATAAAATAGACCCTAATAACGGGAAAAGACTGGCGCTTTGCTGTGCCACCGGTCTGCGTGCCTGGCGTGCTGCCGAACAAGTCCAACTGAATTGGCCGGGCGAGATTGTCCTCGTCGCGGCTTCAACCTCCTGAACGTAAAGGAAACGCGAGACATGAAGAAACTGATCACAGCCATCGCCCTGCTGGCCGCCGCGCCGGCCTGGGCCGAGGACAAGATGACCGTTCTGCTGGACTGGTTCGTGAACCCCGACCATGGGCCGATCATTGTGGCGCAGGAAAACGGTTACTTCGCTGATGAGGGGCTTGAGGTTGAAATCGTCCCGCCCGCTGACCCGTCGGCCCCGCCGCGTCTGGTGGCTGCCGGTCAGGCCGATCTGGCTGTGTCCTACCAGCCGCAGCTGCACCTGCAGATTCACGAAGGTCTGCCGCTGAAACGGGTTGGTACGCTGGTTGCCACGCCGCTGAACTGCCTGCTGGTGCTGGAAGACGGTCCGATCGAATCGCTGGCTGATCTGCGTGGCAAGAAAATCGGTTTCTCGGTCGCCGGTGTGGAAGAGGCGATCCTGACCACTCTGCTGGGTCAGCATGACATCGGTCTGGATGAGATTGAGATGATCAACGTCAATTTCTCGCTGTCCCCATCGCTGATGACCGGTCAGGTGGACGCTGTCATTGGTGCGTTTCGCAATTTCGAACTGAACCAGATGGATATCGAAGGTGTCGCGGGGCGTTGTTTCTATATCGAAGAGGAAGGCATCCCCTCGTATGACGAACTGATCTATGTTGCCAATCCTGACACGATGGATGCAGACAAGGTTGCCCGCTTCCTTGCTGCGACCGAGAAGGCGACCCAGTATATCGTCAATAACCCGGAAAAAAGCTGGGAGATTTTTGCCGCGACCTCGCCCGAATTGCAGGATGAGCTGAATGCACGCGCCTGGGTCGATACTCTGCCGCGTTTCGCCCTGCGTCCAGCGGGTTTTGATGCGGGTCGTTATGCGCGGTTCGAGCGGTTCCTGAAAGACAGCGGCATGATCAACAGCCTGAACCCGGTCAGTGACATCGCCATTGACGTGACCGCGCAATGAACAGATATGGCAAAGCTTTCACCCTGATGCGGAATGCGGCCGAGGGCCCATGGCGGGATTACACCCGCCACGCCTTTGTCGAAGGTCTGAAAGACGGGACACTGCCGCGCGCGGCGTTTCTGCATTATCTGCGGCAGGATTACGTGTTCCTGATCCACTTCTCCCGCGCCTGGGCGCTCGCGGTGGTGAAATCCGAGACGCATTCCGAGATGCTGACCGCTGTGGGCACAGTGAACGCCTTGGTGGCCGAAGAAATGCAGCTGCATATCGGCATTTGCGAGGCCGCCGGGATTTCTCAGGAAGAGCTCTTCGCCACCCCCGAGCGGGCCGAGAACCTCGCCTATACCCGCTTTGTGCTGGAGGCCGGGTATAGCGGCGATCTGCTCGACCTGCTGGCGGCCCTTGCGCCTTGTGTGATGGGCTATGGCGAGATCGGCACGCGGCTGGCATCTGAGGCAACCTCGCAGACCTATCGCGACTGGATCAACACCTATGCCGGTGCAGAGTATCAGGGTGCATGCAAGGCGGTCGGAGAGCTGCTGGATCAGGCTCTAACACGTCGAATTGGTGCAGATTTCGAAACCTCGCCGCGCTGGGATCGCTTGTGCCGGACGTTCCAAACAGCAACCGAGCTGGAGGCCAATTTCTGGCAAATGGGCCTGACCCCGTGACACCCGCGCCCGATCTGTCCATCAGCGGCACGGCCACCATCAACGGCGCGACTTTATTCGCACCGTTGACCCTGACCCTCGGGGCCGGGGCGTGGACCTGTCTGCTGGGCGGATCGGGCGTTGGTAAAACCACCGTTCTACGTTTGATTGCCGGGCTTGAAACCGGGGCCGAATTTTTGGGTCAGATCACCGCCAGCGACGGGCGCTCGGTGCCGGATCGGGTGGCTTATATGGCGCAGGATGACTTGCTGTTGCCGTGGGCGACGGTGGCACAGAACGTCTCTCTGGGTGCGCGGTTGCGCGGCGAAACGGTGAACCAGGAGCGCCGCGACCACCTGATCGAGCGGATGCGGCTGCAGGATCATATGACCAAAAAGCCCGCTGAGCTGTCTGGCGGACAACGCCAGCGGGTGGCGCTTGCCCGCACGTTGATGGAAGACCGCCCCATTGTGCTGCTGGACGAGCCGTTCTCGGCCCTCGACGCCCGTACCCGCGCCGATATGCAGGACCTCGCCGCCGAAGCGCTGCAGGGCCGCACCGTTCTGCTGGTCACCCATGATCCGGGTGAGGCCGCGCGGCTGGGCCATTCGATCATCGTGATGACGCAGCAGGGTCTGACCCTCTGCGATCCGCCAAAGGCCCCTGCACCGCGGCATGTGGATGACCTTGAGACACTTGAGACACAAGGTGCTCTGCTCAGGCTTCTGCGCGAGGAGGTGGCATGAGGTATCTCTCGGCGCTTGCCGCGACAGTGTTCGCCATTGCCATCTGGCAGGGTATCGTCTCGGTGGCCGGGCTGCCGAAGTTCATCCTGCCCGGACCCGCCGTCGTGGCGGAGACCTGGTGGCAGAGCCGTTGGCTGATTGCCACGCATACATGGACAACCGCCATCGAGGTTCTGATCGGGCTTGCCTGTGGGACGGCTCTGGGCGTGATCACAGCGCTGCAACTGGCCAGTTCGCGGGCGGCGCGGGTGCTGGTTCAGCCGATGTTGGTGTTCACGCAGGCTCTGCCAGTCTTTGCGCTGGCACCGCTGCTGACGCTGTGGCTGGGCTATGGTCTTTGGTCCAAGGTCGCGATGGCGGTGCTGATCATCTATTTCCCGATCACCTCGTCCTTCTTTGATGGGCTGATGCGCACCCCGCCGGGCTATCTGGATTTGGCCCGCACGATGCAGGTCAGCAAGCGTTCGATCCTCTGGCATATCCGTATTCCCGCAGCGTTGCCCTCGCTGGCATCAGGGATGCGGTTGGCGGCGGTCTATGCGCCGATCGGGGCGGTAATTGGCGAGTGGGTCGGGTCGTCGCAGGGGTTGGGATATCTGATGCTGCTGGCCAATGGGCGGGCCAAGACCGATCTTATGTTTGCGGCAATGCTGACATTGGGTGTCTTCTCGATCCTGCTGCATATGGCAGTCCGCCGCGCCACCGCGCGCATGGCGGGTGAGGTGCGTTAACCAATCGGAAACCGATTCTGCGTCAGGGTGAGTCTCATGACACAGGATGCCTTTGCCGAAGCCCCCATGCTGTTCGATACGGACGAAGCGCCAGCGCAGCCGCTGCCAACGGGTCGGTTACCCTCCTACATCAAAGACCATCGCAAGCGGCTGCGCGAACGGTTCATGTCGGGCGGCGCAACCGCGATGCCGGATTATGAGCTGTTGGAGCTGGCGCTGTTCCGTTCCATCCCCCGGCAGGATGTGAAACCGCTGGCGCGTGCGCTGATGGATACGTTCGGTGACTTCAATCGTGTTCTGACCGCGCCTGAGGAACGGCTGCGCCAGATCAAGGGCGTTGGAGATACGGTAATCACCGATCTGAAAATCCTTGAGGCCTGCGCCCATCGGATGGCGCGGGCAAGGGTGATGCAGCGTCATGTGCTTTCAGGCTGGGATGCATTGCTTGATTATTGCCACACAACCATGGCCCACCGCGAGATCGAGCAGTTTCGCGTGTTCTATCTGGACCGCAAGAATGTGCTGATCGCGGATGAGGAACAGGCAAAAGGGACCGTGGATCATGTACCCGTCTATCCGCGTGAGGTGGCCAAGCGGGCGCTGGAACTGAACGCGTCGGCGCTTATTCTGGTGCATAATCACCCGTCCGGTGATCCGACGCCTTCGCAGTCGGACATTGACATGACCAACCGTATTCAGGATGCCTGTTCAGCACTGGGGCTGACCTTGCACGACCATCTGATCATTGGCAAATCGGCCGAGCTGAGCTTTCGCTCGCATGGTTACCTATAGGCGCTATCTGACCCAGACCTCGACCCGGCGGTTCACCTTGCGTCCCCATTCAGTGTCATCGCAGGCCATGGGCATGGCTTCGCCAAACCCTTCTACCGTAATCTCGATGCTGTCGGGGATGCTGGTCTCGACCGCGCCCAACACGGCGTTGCGCACGGTCCGGGCCCGCCGCAGGGCGATGCGCGTGTTGCTGGCAGCAGCCCCATCCCCATCACTGAACCCCACAAACGCAAGGTGGCTGGCATCAAGCGTTCCGTTCTCCAAGGCCTGCGCCAGTTGCAGTATGTTGGACCGGGACTGGGCGTCAGGATGGGATGAGCCGGGCTCGAACCGGAATGACAGGGACAGCCGCGACAGCGGGCGCAGTGTTTCGATCATCCGTTGCAGTTCCTCCAGACCGACCTCGGTGCCGCCGGTCGAGATCGCATTGGCCAGCCGGTCCCCCTGCAGGCCCATCCCGATCATCTCGGGCGACTGATCGACAAACCCGGCCTGCCGGATAACCACCTGAGCCGCATCGCTGAGGGCATAGGCAAGGAATTGACGCGCCGCCCGGGGCAGCCGCCGTTGAGGCAGATACAGGAACAAGGGTGCGGTTAGAGGATAATCTTCGGTCTTTACCGATTGCCGCGTGGCGCTTAGCGCATGGCCGCAACCACCCGCCAAGGGCAGTGCGCGTGTCTGCCCCGTTTCGGCATGGCTGGCGATGCCGATGGCAAAGGGATCGTTTGCCACGGCGCGAACCAGATCACTGCCACGCATGTGGCGTGCGATATTCCCGGCCGTTTCCGCGCCTGCCGGGGCCAGCAGCAGATCCTCGACCGCCTGGGTCAGCCCGGACCCAGCCAATGGCAGGTGCAGGGATATGGGCGCATCCGGCCCCCCCAGCTCGGCCCAATTGGTGATCTGGGTCGAAAAGACCCGGGTCAGATCGGCAAGCGAAATCTGCCGTACCGGATTGTCGTCAGACACAATCGGCACCATCGCATCCAGCGCCAGCACACGCGACCGGCGCGCCTGTGTCAGGTCGCCCAGCCCGGCATCGCGGGCCATTTCCTGTTCAGACGGGCGAATCTCGCGCTGCGCCAATACGATATCGGCTGTGTCTGCGGCCATGTCCAAGAAGCCTCGGGCGGTGTCTGTCGCCTGAAAGACCAACCGGGCCAGCGGAGCCTGTCGATCAGGACGATACAGCGCATATACATGTGGCTCTTCGGACTGCGACACAGTCAGCCCTTCCTGCGCGGCAAACCCCCGGGCCAGCGCGGGCAGCAGGGTTTCAGCCATCACCGATGACCCCGAGAACCGAAGCTCGGCCACGAAATCGGTGAGGTTGGGGCAGGCAGGTCCGTCGCAGGTGACGCCCGAGCCATCAACTGTCAGCTCGCCAAACCGGGTATCGACCCGGTAGAATTCGCCATCATAGCCCAGCAGGGTGCCCACCACCTCGACCTTGCCATCATGGGACGTGAGGGTGATGTCCTGCGCGGTGGTACCCGTCGCGATCGACAGGATAAAAAGCGCGGCCTTCGCCGCACGTAGAATTGTCATAAGGGACCGCCGAACTGCCTGTTGCTTATTTGGCAGCGATTGTCAGGTCTGTGAACAGATTATTCAACACCAGAAAATCACCCGCCGCATCGCAGCCCGGCATTTCCAGTGCCAGATCGCGCGAACGCAGACGCTGATCCGAGCGCCACTCAAGCGATTGAACATTCAGGTTCTGGCCGCAATTGGCCCTGGTCACTTCGGTTTCCACCGACAGGGTGATTGTTCCGGTCTCATTCGTCGACCGGATCGGGAAAGAGTATACTTCGATATTGCGCGCGGTGGATGAACCACCCTGACCCAGATGGGTGACTGTGCCCGTGCCGCTGGCCTTGGACCCGGACCAGACATGGCCTTCTTCGCCATAGCCTGCGCCGAATTCCAGCGCGTGCAATTGCAGATCGGTTTCGCCCTGCCATTGCAGCGCGATACGGTTAAAGCTGTTGATCTCGGGCACGTGGGTCGTGGCAACTGTCCCGGTCTGATCGGGGAGTGAGATCAGGAAGATCGCGTATTCCGACAGCGCCGGAACGGTCAGGTTCAAGCTGCCAAGCGCATCGGTTTTGGTGGTGAACACCAGCCCGTTGTGGTGAATTTCAACCGATTCTCCGGAATGGCAGGGGGCCTTGACCCGCAGGCGTACATTTGCGCCCGGCACCGCCATCGCACGCGCGCTCAGATCGCAACCGGATGTCGGGCGGTTCTGGCTGGGAGATGGAAGCGTGGTATCGGGCAACACGCCGGGGCGTGGATCAGTCGGAGAGGATGAGGTCAGCACAACGCTTTCGAGCCCCGCAAGGTCCGACTCTTGTGCCGAGATCGAAGCGACACGTTCTGCGCCCGGCTCAGCGCGGGATTGAAGCGCCGATCCGTTCTGCATCAGATATCCAATGGCCAAGGCGCAGGCAACGGTTCCGCCCGTGGTCACGTAGTTCTTTATTACAAACAAGACACCCTCCCCAGTTGAAGGAGCGAGTCGCAACTTGCCCTTGAATCGAGGCCAATATGTGGCCGCGAGGCGGACTCATTGTGTCGGCAAGGGGGTGACGTTAAGTCAACCTGCCATGGCAATGCTTGAATTTTTTGCCAGAGCCGCAAGGGCAGAGATCATTACGGGATGGGTTACCCCAGGTGCTGGGATCATCCTCGACAAAGCCGGGACGGGCGTCGCCCGAAGCCTTGGCTTCGGCCTGCGCTTCGGCCCGATCGGTGGCCTGCTCAACCGCCTGTTGCGCCTGCGCCTGCTGCGCGGCCATCTGCGCCAGCATTTCCTTTTGCTCTTCCTCGCTCAGCGGCCGGACGCGCGACAATTGCTGCGTCACCGTTTCGCGCAGGGAATCAAGCATCCCCTCGAACAGCTGGAAGCTTTCGTTCTTGTATTCATTCAACGGATCGCGCTGGGCATATCCACGGAACCCCACGACCGAGCGCAGATGCTCCAGCGTCAGCAGATGCTCGCGCCACTTGCCGTCGATGGTTTGCAGCAGAACCTGCTTTTCGATGTTGCGCATGTTCTCGGGACCAAAGGCAACCGCCTTCTGCGCCATCATCTCATCCGCGGCCTTGACCAGACGTTCGCGAATCTGTTCATCATCCACGCCTTCTTCGGCGGCCCAGTCCTGAACCGGGGCATCAATGGTCAGCTTGTCCTTGATCGCCTCGTGCAGGCCATCTGTATTCCATTGATCTGCATAGGTTTTCGGCGGCATATATTCATCAATCAGATCGTCGATCACCTGCTCGCGCATATCCGATACAACATCCGACAGATCGTCGGCCGACATGATCTCGCGCCGCTGGCTAAAGATCACCTTACGCTGATCATTCATCACATCGTCGAATTTCAACACGTTCTTGCGCATGTCAAAGTTACGGCCTTCGACCTTGGATTGCGCCCGTTCCAGCGATTTGTTCACCCAGGGGTGGATGATCGCCTCGCCTTCTTTCATGCCCAGCGTGGTCAGGACCTTGTCCAGACGCTCTGAGCCGAAGATGCGCATCAGGTCATCTTCAAGGCTGAGGTAAAACACCGTGCGGCCCGGATCACCCTGACGGCCGGAACGGCCGCGCAGCTGGTTGTCGATGCGGCGGCTTTCGTGCCGTTCCGAGGCCATGACATAAAGACCACCGGCCTCAAGAACCTTGTCTTTCTCTTCCGCATGCCTGGCTTCTTCGGCGGCGCGCAGCTCGGTCGGGTCGGCTTCGGGGTTATCAGCCAGCGCCTTGAGGACGATCATCTCGACATTGCCACCCAACTGAATGTCGGTACCGCGACCGGCCATGTTTGTGGCGATGGTCACCGCACCCAGCCGACCGGCATCGGCGACGATCTGCGCCTCTTGTTCGTGCTGGCGCGCGTTCAGAACATTGTGCTCGATGCCTTCCTTGGTCAGCAATTGGCTGATCACCTCGGATTTTTCGATCGAGGTGGTCCCCACCAGAACGGGCTGACCTTTCTCGCCTGCGCGTTTCACCTGCTTGATGATGGCGTCATATTTTTCTGCTGTCGTGCGATAGACCTGATCATCCTTGTCCACACGTGCAATCGGCTTGTTGGTCGGAACCTCGACCACGCCAAGGCCGTAGATCTCGGCAAATTCCTCGGCTTCGGTCAACGCGGTCCCGGTCATGCCCGACAGTTTGTCATAGAGACGGAAATAGTTCTGGAAGGTTACGCTGGCCAGCGTCACGTTCTCGGGCTGGATCTGTACGCCTTCCTTGGCCTCGATGGCCTGATGCAGACCTTCGGACAGGCGGCGGCCCGGCATCATGCGGCCGGTGAATTCGTCAATCAGCACCACGTTGCCGTCACGCACGATATAATCCTTGTCACGCTGGAACAGCTTATGCGCGCGCAGGCCCTGATTGACGTGGTGCACGACCGTGGTGCTTTCGGGATCATACAGCGAATGCCCTTCAGGGATCAGACCGGCGCCTAGCAAACGCTCTTCCAGGAATTCGTTGCCTTCATCGGTGAAGGTCACATTGCGGGTTTTTTCGTCCAGCGAGAAATGGTCTTCCTGCAGCGACGGGATCAACGCATCAATCGCGGTATACAGGTCCGAGCGATCCTGTGCGGGGCCGGAAATGATCAGCGGCGTCCGCGCCTCATCAATCAGGATCGAATCCACCTCGTCCACAATCGCGAAATTGTGGTGCTTTTGGTAAACTGCCTCAAGATCGGCCTTCATATTGTCGCGCAGGTAGTCAAAGCCAAGTTCGTTATTGGTGGCATAGGTGATGTCACAGTTATAGGCGGCCATCTTCTCGGCATCGGGCTGGCCCGACCAGATCACGCCGGTGGTCATCCCCACGGCGGCAAACACCTTGCCCATCCATTCCGAGTCGCGCTTGGCCAGGTATTCGTTCACCGTGACCACATGCACGCCCTTGCCGGTCAGCGCGTTCAGATAGGCGGGGAAGGTGGCGACAAGGGTCTTGCCCTCACCCGTCTTCATCTCGGAAATGTTACCCTGATGCAGGAACGCGCCGCCCATCAGCTGCACGTCGAACGCACGTAGACCCAAAGCGCGTCTGGCACCTTCGCGCACATTGGCAAAGGCTTCGGGCAGCAGATCATCCAAGCTTTCGCCATCCAGCGCACGTTTGCGCAGCTCTTCGGTCTTTTGGACGAGCCCGTCGTCGGACAGTTTCTCGAACTCGGGTTCCAGCGCATTGATCTTGTCGACCAGCGGGCGGGTCGCCTTGATCTTGCGGTCGTTCGGTGTTCCGAACACCTTTTTGGCGAGCGTTCCGAGTCCCAGCATGTTCACTCCAGCGGATCTGTTCTTGTCTTGGTTGCGACAGGCTTGCCCACCTTGCGCGCAACCCATAGATACGGGGGGTGAAAGGCGGCCCTGTCCAAGGCTTCAAAGCGATGTAAGCGGCAGGTTCTGAAGTGTCAACGCCGTGCCCTGTCGCGGCAAAGAAATAGGATGATTCCATGCCCAAAGGCCTCACTTTTCTGCCATCGCTGGCCCTGACCGCCGTGTTGGCCCTGCCGCTGGCGGCTGAAACCAAGCCTGATGCGTCGACCGTTGTGGCGCGCGTGAACGGTGATGAGATCACATTGGGTCACGTCATCGCCACCGCCTCGGCCCTGCCGGCGCAATATCAGCAGCTGGAAGATGATGTTCTGTTTGATTTCATCCTCGAACAACTGGTGCAGCAGCATCTGCTGGGTCTGGAACAGGAAGAGCTGAATACCGCCAGCGCACTCCGGCTGGAAAACGAAGCAAGATCGCTGCGCGCGGTGCAGACCGTTGAGGCGCTCGCTGCCGCGGCCGTAACGGATGAGGCCATTCAAGCCGCCTATGACGCGCAATTCGCCGAGTTCGAAGGCGCGGATGAGTTCAACGCCAGCCACATTTTGGTTGAAACCGAAGAGGACGCCAACGCGCTCAAGACACAGCTGGATGAGGGGGCTGATTTTGCCGAGCTGGCAAAAGAGAACTCCACCGGTCCGTCCGGCCCTAACGGCGGCGCATTGGGCTGGTTTGGCACGGGTCAGATGGTGCCCGAGTTTGAAAACGCCGTTCTCAGTCTTGAAAAGGGTCAGGTCTCGGACCCGGTGCAGACGCAGTTTGGCTGGCATCTGGTGACGCTGAATGACAAACGTAAAACACAGGCCCCCGAGCTGGACGCCGTGCGCACAGAGCTGGCCCAAAGCATCCAGCAAGAGGCCATCCAGGCCAGGATCGATGAGTTGACGCAGCAGGCCCAGATCGAACGCCCGGCACTTGAAGGCGCGGGACCCGAGATCATGCGCCAGATCGAGCTGATTCAGGAGTAACCGTTCGTGGCCACAATCACCAAGGTTTCGCCGCTGGCCCCTGCCACCTTCCCCGATTTGCCCGCCATTGACGGCGTGCGCTTTGCCACGGTTGAGGCGGGCGTGCGCTATCAGGGCCGCACCGATGTCATGCTGGCCGTGCTGGACCCCGGCACCTCGGTGGCTGGCGTCTTTACCCGCTCGGCCACCCGCGCCGCGCCGGTGCTGGATTGTCAGGGCAAGATCGGCGGGCCAAGCGATGGCCCGGCGGCGATCCTTGTGAACTCAGGCAACGCCAATGCGTTCACCGGCCATTACGGTCAGACCTCGGTGGCCGAGGTAACGCAGGCCGTTTCCAAAGCCACCAGTGTTCCGGTTGAACGTGTCTTTACATCTTCGACCGGCGTGATCGGAGAGCCGCTGCCCCATGACCGCATCGTCACACAGCTTGAGGCATTGAAATCCGGCCTCAGCCGCCACGCCATCGAAGACGCGGCGCGGGCGATTATGACCACCGATACATTCCCGAAAGGCGTCTCGGCACAGGTCGAGATTGATGGCAAAACAGTCTCTATTGCGGGGATTGCGAAGGGTTCCGGCATGATCGCACCGGATATGGCGACGATGCTGGTTTACGTCTTCACCGATGCGCAAATCGAACAATCGGCGCTGCAATCCATGCTGGGTGCGCAAACCGACCGCACATTCAATTGCATCACGGTGGATAGCGACACCTCGACCTCGGACAGCCTGCTTCTCTGCGCAACCGGAGCCTCGGGCGTTGATGCCACTGGCAACCCGGCCTTTGCCGAGGCTATGGAAACGGTGATGCTGGACCTCGCCCAGCAAGTGGTACGCGACGGTGAGGGGGCCACGAAATTCGTAGAAATTCGTGTGACCGGAGCCGCGACCGACACTGACGCCAGAACCCATGGTCTTGCCATCGCAAACTCGCCACTAGTCAAAACCGCCATCGCCGGGGAAGACCCGAACTGGGGCCGCGTGGTCATGGCCATCGGCAAATCCGGTGCCGCCGCCGACCGCGATCGCCTAAGCATTTCCTTCGGAGACATCCTCGTCGCCGAAAAAGGCTGGGTCAGCCCCGACTACCGCGAAGAAGACGCCGCCGCTTATATGAAGGGTCAGGATCTGGTAATCGCCGTCGATCTGGGGCTGGGCGAGGGCGCATCCACCGTTTGGACCTGCGACCTGACCCATGGCTATATCGAGATCAACGCGGACTATCGTTCATGAAGACAGTGTTAGTGTCTGCTGTGGCTTTGATCGACATCGAGGGCCGCGTCCTGCTGGCCCAACGCCCCGAAGGCAAATCCATGGCTGGTCTCTGGGAATTCCCCGGCGGTAAAATCGAACCCGGCGAAACCCCCGAAGCCGCCCTGATCCGCGAATTGCACGAGGAACTGGGCATCGACACCTGGGCCTCCTGCCTCGCGCCGCTGACCTTTGCCAGCCACAGTTATGACGATTTCCACCTGCTGATGCCGCTGTTCGCCTGCCGCAAATGGGACGGCATTCCACAGTCGAACGAAGGCCAGACGCTGAAATGGGTGCGTGCGACTGACTTGCGGAACTATCCGATGCCTGCAGCGGATGTGCCGTTGATTCCGATTTTAAGGGATTGGCTGTAATTTCTCAGCCTAGCTGACTTGACTCGCTGGCAGTCACTGTCTGACCCACATTTTTTCTGGGATTTCAAGTCTCGACGGGTCAGATGTGAAACTGTCTTGCCACTTCGTTCCCTTGAGACATTTAACTTTTGAGCCAGTAACCAGACTGATATCAGCTGGTGTGGCTATGGCACCCAAAAGGTTCACATTAGACCGTTTTCTCTCGGCAATCACTTTCGGTTCGTTTACTAGCCAAGTCGCACCGCCGAGTTGTGTTTTAACCGCTGTATTGCCTGAAAGAAGTTTGGCTTTCTGCAAGAATTCTTTTCTTGGAACGTTACCCAGATAACCTACGCAGGCATAAGCTCTATTTTTGACCCTTACTATTTTGTGAAATGTGACAAGTTGATGCCAGTTGTTTCCTAGCTCTTTTACTTGTGTGCCATGAGTAGTTACCTCAAATGTGTCGTCGATCACTACGAACACCTTCGCCGTAGCACTACTGCTTACGAAAGTGGAGAGCAGTAAGCCCACCAGCCAGGCTATCAACGTGCTGCCTTTTGTTTTAGTTTTCATTCGTCTACCAATCATCGAGTATGATTTGAGCACCCTACGTGACAACAAGAAACGTGTGAAGCGTCGTGCTTCGGATGACCCCAATGGGCTTTTTAGCGTTTGTGTACTGAGTTCTAACTTACTATCGACATTGATGGAACTGTCTCCAGGCCTGTTACAATTCGTAAGAATTGAGAAAACATCAGGCAAAACTTGACGCTGATCGTGCTGGTGCTCCTAATCGGGGCGTTGGCGTTCGGGCACCA
This sequence comes from Rhodobacteraceae bacterium KLH11, assembly GCA_000158135.1. Taxonomy (GTDB): domain Bacteria; phylum Pseudomonadota; class Alphaproteobacteria; order Rhodobacterales; family Rhodobacteraceae; genus Ruegeria. The sequence goes on along the minus strand of DS999531.1, from coordinate 1,150,152 downwards.
TCCCGGACCCGCCATTTCTGACCCGGGGAGGGGTCGGATGGGGAGGAGAAAAAGATTGGCTCAGACGCAGTCGGGCGCTGAAGGGATGCACTCTCTTCCGGCGCTGCTACACCGCAATGCAACGCAGTTCGGGGATGCTCCGGCGTATCGGGAAAAGGACTTCGGGATCTGGCAATGCTGGAGCTGGGCCGAAGCCGCCAGAGAAATCCGCGCTATTGCGTTGGGATTTCTGGAGTTGGGTGTTGAGAAGGGCGACCATATCGCCGTGATCGGGCGTAACCGTCCGGCGCATTACTGGTCGATGGTGGCCGCGCAGATGGTCGGGGCGGTGCCGGTCCCGCTTTACCAGGATTCAGTGGCCGAAGAGATGGCTTATGTGCTGGACCATTGCGGCGCGAAATATGTTGTCGCTGCTGATCAGGAGCAGGTCGATAAGGTCATAGAAATTCAGGAGAAAGTGCACCGGATCAAGCATATCCTCTATACTGACAAGCGCGGAATGCGGAAATACGACCACTCGCAGATGAACGCGCTTGAGGACATTATGGCCGAAGGCAGCGCCGGTCATGCGCGGTTTGACGCGGAACTGGACAAGCGCATTGCTGCGATTACCTATGACGACACCTGCGTGATGCTCTACACAAGCGGAACAACGGGTAAACCCAAGGGCGTGGTGCTGTCGAACCGGAATGTCATCGAAAGCGCGAAGAATTCGGCCGAGTTTGACCATCTGACCCGGGATGAGGATATCCTGTCTTATCTGCCGATGGCCTGGGTCGGGGATTTCATTTTTTCCGTTGGTCAGGCCTATTGGTGCGGCTTCTGCGTGAACTGCCCTGAAAGCGCCGACACGATGATGACTGATCTGCGCGAGATCGGGCCGACCTATTTCTTCGCGCCACCACGTGTATTCGAGACGCAGCTGACCAATGTCATGATCCGGATGGAGGATGCGGGCAGGTTGAAGCAGCGCATGTTCCATCACTTCATGGCCCATGCCAAGAGGGTTGGAGGCTTGTTACTGGATGGCAAGCCGGTGGGTTTTGGCGACAAGTTGAAATACGCGCTGGGCAATCTGTTGGTCTATGGGCCGCTCAAGGACACGCTGGGCTATGGTCGCTTCCGTGTGGGCTATACCGCGGGTGAGGCGATTGGGCCGGAAATCTTTGATTTCTATCGCTCTTTGGGTATCAACCTGAAGCAGCTTTATGGGCAGACCGAGGCTACGGTTTTCATCACGGTGCAGCCGGATGGCGAGGTGCGTGCTGATACGGTTGGCGTGCCTGCGCCCGATGTCGAGCTCAAGATCGATGACAGCGGCGAGATACACTATCGCTCACCCGGGGTGTTTGTGGAGTATTACAACAACCCGGATTCGACGGCCTCGACCAAGGATGCAGAGGGGTGGGTGGCCACTGGCGATGCCGGGTTCATAGAGGAAGGTTCAGGCCATCTGCGGATCATCGATCGCGCCAAGGATGTGGGCAAGATGGCCGACGGGTCGATGTTCGCGCCGAAATATGTCGAGAACAAGCTGAAGTTCTACCCAGACATTCTTGAGGTTGTGCTGTTTGGCAACGGCAAGGATCGCTGTGTGGCTTTCATCAATATCGACCTGACAGCGGTGGGAAACTGGGCCGAGCGCAACAACGTGGCCTATGCATCCTATCAGGAATTGGCTGGGCATCCGCTTGTGTTAGAGACGATTCGCGATCATGTGGAAGAGGTGAATAAATCTGTCGCTGCCGATGAAATGCTTTCGGGTTGTCAGGTGCATCGCTTTGTGGTTCTGCATAAGGAACTGGATGCAGATGATGGTGAGATGACCCGAACCCGCAAGGTGCGGCGTGGCTTTGTTGAAGACAAGTTCAGCGACATTATTGCCGCGCTTTATGACGGGTCCGGGAGTATCTCGACCACAACCGAAGTGACCTATGAGGATGGCCGCAAGGGTTCGATCAGTGCGACGCTGGAGATCATGGACGCACCGGTTGTGGCGACCGCTCAGCACAAGGTCGCGGCGGAATGAGTGGGATGTCAGACGCCGCTCGACCTGCGGTCATCGCCCCGCCCGCCATCCCGTTTTTGTGTCAGGGAGGGTTTGATGCTGGATAATTCCCAAGGATATGTCACCGAAGATGGCCGTAAGATCGGCGGAGTGGTGATGGAGATGAAGAACATCACCTTACGGTTCGGCGGTGTGGTGGCGATCAAGGATATCTCGTTCGATATTCGCGAAGGTGAAATTCGCGCGATCATCGGGCCGAACGGCGCGGGCAAATCCTCGATGCTGAACGTGATCTCGGGCTTTTATGTTCCGCAGGAGGGTGAGGTTTGGTTCCACGGGTCCAAGCGCCCGCCGATGCGACCGTATGAAGTTGCGCAGCAGGGCATTGCGCGAACGTTTCAGAACATTGCTTTGTTTGAAGGTATGAGTGTTCTGGACAACGTGATGACCGGGCGGCTGAGCTTTATGAAGACCAACATCCTTCAGCAGGTTTGGTGGAAGGGTAAAGCTGAGGCGGAAGAGACCGAGAATCGCGCAGCTGTTGAGAAAATCATTGATTTTCTTGAGATTCAGCACATCCGGAAAACTCCGGTATCACGGTTGCCCTATGGCCTGAAAAAGCGCGTTGAACTGGCACGGGCTTTGGCAGCGGAACCCAAACTGTTGTTGCTGGACGAGCCGATGGCCGGGATGAATGTTGAAGAGAAAGAGGACATGAGCCGCTTTATCCTCGACGTGAATGATGAGTTCGGCACCACCATTGCGTTGATCGAACACGATATGGGCGTGGTGATGGATCTGAGCGACCGGGTTGTCGTGATGGATTACGGCAAGAAGATCGGTGACGGCACGCCTGACGAGGTGCGCAATAATCAGGAGGTTATCGATGCCTATCTGGGGGTCAGCCATGATTGAGACAGAGGAGCTGTTGAGAAAATTCGTCGAATTTTCTTGGGGTGCGTGGCCGAGGAACACTGATCAAAGGAGCCTTTGATGCCTGAACAACTCGTATTTGCGATGGAGGTCACCCTCAACGGTCTGATGGCTGGCGTATTGTATGCGCTGGTCGCGCTGGGCTTTGTGTTGATCTACAAAGCGTCGGGGATCTTCAATTATGCACAAGGGGTTATGGCCCTGTTCGCGGCCATGACGCTGGTCGGGATCATGAACGGGCAGGTGCCCTTTGCCCATTTGATCAATGCGATCTTTGGAACCCATGTTCATGAGTTTGGATGGAGCGTGCCGGGCTTTGTCGCGATCCTGTTAACGCTGGCCGTGATGGTTTTACTGGCCTGGGCGGTGCAGCGGTTCGTCATGCGCCATCTGGTGGGACAAGAGCCGATCATCCTGTTCATGGCGACCATTGGTCTGGCCTTCTTCCTGGAGGGTGTTGCCGATCTGATGTGGGGGTCAGAGATCAAGACGCTGGACGTCGGTTTGCCACAGGGTATCAACCTGTGGATCGATGAGACCACCTTTCAGATTTTTGACTACGGGTTCTTCATCGACAATCTGGATATCGTGGCGACACTCATCGCGGCCTTGCTGGTCATCGCTTTGGTGGCGTTCAGCCAGTATACCAAGCAAGGCCGTGCGATGCGTGCGGTGGCAGATGATCATCAGGCGGCGCTGTCGGTGGGGATTTCGCTGAACTTCATCTGGGTCATGGTCTGGTCAGTGGCCGGGTTCGTCGCTCTGGTTGCGGGCATCATGTGGGGCACCAAATCGGGTGTGCAGTTCTCGCTGTCGCTGATCGCGCTTAAGGCGTTGCCGGTTCTGATGTTGGGTGGGTTCACCTCGATCCCCGGTGCGATTGTCGGCGGGCTGATCATCGGTGTGGGTGAGAAGCTGTTCGAGTTTGCCCTCGGTCCGGCCCTGGGTGGCGCGACCGAGAACTGGTTTGCCTATGTGCTGGCGCTGATCTTTCTGGTGTTCCGTCCGCAAGGGCTGTTTGGCGAAAAGATCATCGAGAGGGTGTAGGGCATGACCAAGCTTGTCGCCATCATCAACGTGATCGCGTGGGCGGGGTTCTGGTCGTTTGGGTATATCGCGCTGACGTCGCCTGATCTGACAGATCGTCAGCTTGTTGGTGCCGCGATCCTCGCTTTTGCCGGATTGGCCATGGGTATTCTGGCCTATCTGAAACTGGTGCGCGCATCCGAGGCGAGCGGATATGCAAAAGGGTCCAATCAACTGGACGCCGCAGCCCGCAACCGGGCGCAGGAAGAATGGGGAAGGTAAAACATGTTCTATCGTGAGGCCGGGGATTTCAAAACCTCGTATACTGCCGACAGCCAGACTTTCCCGATCAAGTTTGACCGGTATCGCTATTATGTTGTGCTGGCGGTGGCGTTCGGGATCATTCCGTTCATCATCAACGATTATTGGGCCAATGCCCTGCTGCTGCCCTTCCTGATTTATGCCATCGCAGCGATCGGGTTGAATATTCTGGTTGGGTATTGCGGTCAGGTCAGCCTCGGGACCGGAGGTTTCATGGCCGTGGGGGCCTATGCCTGTTACAAGCTGATGACGGCTTTTCCGGATATCAGCATGTTCATTCACGTCATCCTTGCGGGCGGGATCACCGCGATTGTGGGCGTGTTGTTTGGCTTGCCGTCCCTTCGGATCAAGGGGTTCTATCTTGCGGTGGCCACGCTGGCGGCGCAGTTCTTTCTTGTATGGCTGTTTAACCGGGTGCCGTGGTTCTACAACTACTCGGCCTCGGGTCAGATCAACGCGCCCGAGCGGGATGTGTTCGGCATCGTCATCACCGGGCCAAATGCGCCGGCATGGGCGACCTATCTGTTCTGTCTGATCTTCGTGACTGTCTGCGCCATCGTCGCGCGGAACCTGACGCGCGGCAGCACGGGCCGGAAGTGGATGGCGATCCGCGACATGGATATCGCGGCCGAGATCATCGGGGTGAACCCGCTCAAGGCGAAGCTGACCGCCTTTGCCGTCAGTTCGTTCTTTGTCGGCGTCGCAGGTGCGCTGTTCTTTGCGGTCTATCTGGGCGCGGTTGAAGTTGGCGAAGTGTTCGGCATCCAGAAATCGTTTCTGGTGCTGTTCATGGTCATTATCGGCGGATTAGGGTCGATTTTTGGCTCATTCGCCGGGGCTGCCTTTCTGGTGCTGTTGCCGGTTGTGCTGAAGCTGATCGGCGTCGATCTGCTGGGCTGGCCCACGGATATCGTTGCGCATCTCAATCTGGTGGTCGTGGGCGCGCTGATCATCATGTTCCTGATCCTCGAACCGCATGGGCTGGCGCAGTTGTGGCGCGTGGCGAAAGAGAAGCTCAGGCTCTGGCCGTTCCCGCACTAGCGGATCGGCCCAACGAAAAGATGGGCGGAAAGCCCGAAACCCATATCGGAAAAACCAAGGGAGGAAACACCCGATGAACAAGACACTGGCAACCATGGCGCTGAGCGCGCTGATGGCCGCAGGGCCTGCGATGGCGGATCTGGTCATTCCTGACCTCAGCTATCGCACGGGCCCCTTTGCGGCGGGCGGTATCCCATTCTCGGACGGTTACAATGACTATTTCACCCTGCTGAACGAACGGGATGGTGGCATTGGTGGCGAACCAATCCGGGTGATTGAATGCGAGACCGGCTATAACACCGAAAAAGGTGTGGAATGCTATGAATCCACCAAGGGCGAAGGTGCGCTGGTCTATCAACCGCTGTCGACCGGGATCACCTATCAGTTGATCCCCAAGGTGACGGCTGACGGCATTCCGCTGCACACGATGGGCTATGGCCGTACCTCGGCTGCAAATGGCAAGGTGTTCAGCAACGTGTTCAATTATCCTGCCAATTATTGGAACGGTGCTTCGGGCGCGGTCAATCACCTGCTTGATATCAATGACGGTGACTTGAAGGGCAAAACCATCGCGTTGGTCTATCACAATTCGGCGTATGGAAAAGAGCCGATCCGCACATTGGAAGCCTTGTCCGAAAAGTACGGTTTTGAGCTGACCCTGCTCCCCGTGGATTCGCCGGGTCAGGAGCAGAAATCCCAGTGGCTGCAGATCCGCCGGGAAAAACCGGACTATGTGGTTCTTTGGGGCTGGGGCATTATGAACCAGGTTGCCGTACAAGAGGCTGCGAACATCCGCTATCCGATGGAAAACTTCATTGGCGTCTGGTGGTCGGGTGCCGAGTTTGATGTGGAACCTGCAGGGGATAAAGCCACGGGTTACAAGGCGCTGACCTTCACCGGTTTGGGCGATGACTATCCGGTCTATGACGACTTGAAGAAATACGTCGTTGACGCCGGAAAAACGGCTGGCGCAGGTGATCAGCTGGGTGCCGTGCAGTATAACCGTGGTCTTTATGCAGCGATGCTGGCGGCGGAAGCCATCAAAACAGCACAAGAGATGCATGGCGTAACCGATATCACGCCCGCGATGATGCGCGACGGGATGGAGGCGCTGGAAATCACCAATGCCAAGATGGAAGGGCTTGGTATGGCCGGTTTCGGGCCCGAGTTCTCGGTTAGCTGCGAAAACCATGGCGGCCCCGGTCTGGTGGGTGTTGTGCAATGGGATGCATCGACCGGTACCTGGAACAACATTCAGGACTTCAAGCCGACCGATGGCGAAGTGATCGGTGCGCTGATCAACGAAGATTCCGCAGCCTACGCAGCCGAGAACAATATCTCGGAGCGCTGCGAGTAAGGCGGTTTGCGAACACCGGGGCGGCGGGGAACTGCCGCTCCGACCCAACACGGGTATGAGGATACGCGCTGATGCTGGATGCGGCACAAACCACTGACGTGCAGGCGGAAACCCTGCTTGAGGTCAATAATATCGAGGTGATCTACAACCACGTGATCCTCGTGCTGAAAGGCGTCAGCCTGACTGTCCCCAAGGGCGGCATCACAGCCTTGCTGGGGGGCAACGGTGCGGGCAAGACGACCACGCTGAAGGCTGTGTCGAACCTGCTGCACTCGGAACGGGGTGAGGTCACGAAGGGTTCGATCCGATATCGCGGCGAGAGTATCCATGCAAGCGATCCCGCCGATCTGGTGGAAAAGGGCGTCATTCAGGTGATGGAGGGCCGCCATTGTTTCGAACACCTCACGGTCGAAGAAAACCTGTTGACCGGCGCTTATACCCGCAAGGACGGGAATGCCGCGATCCAGCAGGATCTGGATCTGGTCTATAATTACTTCCCGCGTCTGAAGGAACGCCGGCGCAGCCAGGCGGGCTATACCTCGGGTGGTGAACAGCAGATGGTGGCGATGGGCCGGGCCCTGATGTCACGCCCCGAGACGATCCTGCTGGATGAACCCTCGATGGGCCTGGCTCCGCAACTGGTCGAAGAGATTTTTGGCATCGTAAAAGACCTGAATGAGAAAGAGGGCGTGTCTTTCCTTCTGGCCGAGCAGAATACAAATGTGGCTCTAAGATTTGCCCATTACGGCTATATTCTGGAATCCGGTCGTGTGGTGATGGATGGCCCCGCCGCTGAATTGCGCGAGAATCCGGACGTTAAGGAATTCTACCTCGGCATGTCGGACGAAGGCCGCAAAAGCTTTCGCGATGTGCGCTCATACCGCCGCCGCAAGAGATGGTTGTAGGCGGGTGGAGGAGATGGCGATGACCTATTTCGACAAGCTTGAAACCCGATCTGCCGATGAACGCGCGGCTGATCATGCGCGCGCGCTGCCAGAACAGATTGCGCGGGCGCAATCCGCGCCCGGCTATGCTGATATCCTGTCCGGTGTGCAGGCCAGCGCAGTTACGGATATACAGGCGTTGGCAACGCTGCCGGTGCTGCGGAAATCCGATCTGACCAAGGCACAGGCCGGACGGCCGCCGTTCGGGGGCTTCACCGTCAAACCCGCGCGGCATTTCCAGCATGTGTTCCAGTCTCCGGGTCCGATCTACGAACCTGGCAGCACAGATCATGACTGGTGGCGGATGGGTCGTTTTCTGAATGCTGCCGGGGTTGGCCCCGGCGATATCGTGCAGAACTGTTTCGGCTATCACCTGACCCCTGCGGGTATGATCTTTGAAAGCGGTGCGCAGGCTGTTGGGGCCTCGGTTCTGCCTGCGGGAACCGGTCAGACAGAACTGCAGGTAACCGCCGCGCGCGACGTGGGCTGCACAGCTTATGCAGGTACGCCGGATTATCTGAAGATCATCCTCGACAAAGCGGATGAGATGGGCGTGGCGCTGAATTTCTCGAAAGCGGCTGTGGGGGGCGGGGCGCTGTTCCCGTCGCTGCGGCAGGAATACGCGGATCGCGGCATTGCTTGCCTGCAATGTTATGCCACAGCTGATCTGGGCAATATCGCCTATGAAAGCCCGGCGATCGAGGGGATGATCATCGATGAACACGTGATCGTCGAGATTGTCACCCCCGGCACCGGCACGCCGGTCGCTCCCGGAGAGGTGGGCGAGGTCGTGGTCACCACGCTTAACCCCGACTATCCGCTGATCCGCTTTGCCACCGGTGATCTGTCTGCGATCATGCTGGGCACTTCGCCCTGTGGCCGGACCAATCTGCGTATCAAGGGCTGGATGGGCCGTGCCGATCAGACGACCAAGATCAAAGGCATGTTTGTCCGCCCCGAACAGGTGGCCGCACTGGTCGACAAGCATGCCGAGATCGTCAAGGCCCGCGTGATCGCCGCGCGGCAGGGTGAGATGGATACGATGACCGTCCAGATCGAAAGCCCCTGCGAGAATGACGGCACCTATGCCAGATCGGTGGTAGAGGTGCTGAAACTCAAGGGCGCGATTGAGGTGGTTGCGCCGGGCTCTCTGCCCAAGGACGGGTTGGTCATTGAGGATCAGCGCGTCTACGAATAACGATCTGCGGCAGCATATGCCGCAGATTTGTTGGCCCGCCCACTGGTGTTTCTTAGCATTTTGGTCGATTAAAGGCAGACCTTGCGGGATTCACAATCAGACGCCATGGCCGAAGTCGAATATTTAGAACACGGAACACACAATCGCGGAGCATTGGGCACGCGTCTTGTGGGTGTTGTCGCCTATGCGGTTGCAGCTGCGTGTCTGCTGCCGATGGCGGCGGTTGTTCTGGCCGCTGTAACCGGCGGTACCGATACAATTTCACATTTGTTAGAGACTGTTTTGCCTGGTTATGCGCTCACCACAGCCATTCTTGTGGTGTTGGTGGCGGCAGGTACATTCTCGATCGGTGTCGGGGCGGCATGGCTGGTCACGATGACCCGCTTTCCCGGTGTACGGTTGCTGGAGATCGCATTGGTCCTGCCGCTGGCCTTTCCGGCCTATGTGCTGGCCTATGCCTATACCTTCATCCTCGACCACCCGGGGATCGTTCAAAGCACATTACGGGATGTGATGGGTTGGGGCCCGCGCGACTATTGGTTCCCCGAGATCCGCTCGACCGAGGGGGCGGCGCTTATGCTGATCCTCGTGCTTTACCCCTATGTTTACCTGTTGGCGCGCGCCGCGTTTCTGCAGCAAAGCACAACAGCTTTTCTGGCCGCCCGGGCGCTGGGCAATGGCCCCTGGTCCGCGTTCTGGCGTGTCTCGCTGCCGATGGCCCGCCCGGCCATCGCGGGTGGTGTCCTGTTGGCGGTGATGGAGACGATTGCCGATTTCGGAACGGTGGCCTATTTCGGGGTCCAGACCTTTGCCACCGGTATCTACACCAGCTGGTTTTCCATGGCTGACCGTGCAGCGGCGGCCCAGCTGGCCCTGTGTCTTCTGGGGTTTGCGCTGGTCATGGCCGTGGCCGAACGGACACAGCGCGGACGGGCCAAATATTATCAGACCGGCAAACAACAGGTGGCGCAACCGGCTGTCGACCTGAAAGGATTAAAGGCCCTTGCGGCGTTCTTGCTCTGCGCCATACCGGTCCTGTTGGGGTTTCTGCTTCCGGTTATAATCCTTGTCCAGATGGGGCTGGAATCAGAGCAGAACCTGCTGTCGCGGCGTTATGTCGGGTTTATCCGCAACTCGCTTACGCTGGCAGGCGTTGCAGCGGTGATCACGGTCTGCGCTGCCGTTGCGGTGGGGTTCTATCAGCGGGTCAGGCCGGGGCGGGGGTCGGCTACGGCCGCCTATCTGGCGCGGCTGGGGTATGCGGTGCCGGGTGGCGTGATTGCCGTGGGGCTGATCGTTCCTTTTGCCAGATTCGACAACGCGCTGGATGCCTGGATGCGCCAAACCTTTGATATTTCAACCGGTTTGCTGGTGACCGGATCAATCTGGTTGCTGGTTGCGGCCTATATGGTTCGGTTTCTGGCTGCCGCGCTCAGCGCTTATGAGGGCGGGCAGAGTACCGTACACGCGAATATGGACGCCGCCGCGCGGTCATTGGGGCAATCGCCGCTGGGCACGTTGCGCCGGGTGCATCTGCCGATCCTGACACCTTCGTTGCTGACGGCATTGCTGATCGTATTTGTCGACGTGATGAAAGAATTGCCCGCAACCCTGATCATGCGACCCTTTAATTTCGACACGCTGGCGGTGCAGGCCTACCGGCTGGCCTCGGACGAGCGGCTGGAAGGCGCGGCGGTGCCGTCGCTGGTTATTCTGGCCGTCGGGCTGCTGCCGGTGATCCTGATCTGCCGCCAGGTCGGGCGCCGGTCCTAGGGCTTTACCGCCCAAAAAAAATACAACAGCGTGATGGTGACGGGCTTGATTCAGGTGCGATTTCCGGCAAGGCTTGTGTCATGAACATGCAGCCTCCCAGCCGGTTCGGGTCCGGTTCTGCCCAGATGCCGGTCGCGTTTGATCGGCGCGAGATGTCCCATATCCTGTCTGTCTATGGCCGAATGGTCGCCGCTGGCGAGTGGCGAGACTATGGTATTTCCAACCTGCGGGACATGGCAGTGTTTTCGATCTTTCGGCGCACGGCCGAACATCCGATCTACCGGGTTGAGAAACACCCCCGCCTGCGATTGCGGCAGGGGATGTATTCCGTGGTTGGAATGGATGGGCGTATCCTGAAGCGTGGGCAGGATCTGCGGGCGGTGTTGCGGGTGCTGGAACGCAAGCTGATCCGACCAGTTGACCTTGATTAGAGCCTTTTATGAGCCGTAACAGGCCCATCCCCTTGCGCGGCAATACGGGCAATGGCCTGATCCATCGGTTCTAACGCGACGGCCATGTGATAGGCATTGGCGTGCAGCAGCAGGTTTTTGGCAGCAACCCAGGCGACGTGACCTTTCCAGAATAAAAGATCACCGCGTTGTTCGGCCGCGCCCGGGGTCAGAAGAGTTCCGACCTCACGTGCCTGATCTCCGCTGTCGCCCGGGCACGGAACACCGCAAGCCAGCAGCGCAGCCTGCACCAGACCTGAACAATCCAGACCAAAGCGGCTGTTGCCACCCCACAGATAGGGCGTGCCCAGAAACAGCTCGGCCGCGGCGACGGGATCGGTCAGCCGGGAATAGGCGGGTACAGCGTGGACCGCAGGGATGAACCCCAGCGAGGTCTCCAGAAACCCGTCCTGTTCCGACAGGGCCCGAATCTTGCTGCCAAAACTGAGTGAGATCAGATCAAGGCTTTTCATATCCGGTTGCGCATAGGCATGGGTCGACGCTGCCACGATCCAATGGGTCTGAGGTTCAATCGGCCCCAGATCATCCGTTTTTATCCAACCGGGATAATCATCCTTGGTTGCGGTAATCCTGCTCCATCCGTCGTGTTCTTCCTCGACCATCACAGTGTCGCCGAACAGCAATTGCCGATCGCGCGGGCCGTCGGGGCGGCGTAACAGGTTGATGACCGGCTTGAGAACGCGGGCCTGACTCATAGGCTCAGGATCTCCGGCAGGGCCGCCAGCAGGGCGCGCGGCCCTTGTCCCAGACCGCCCTTGCTGCGCCCGGGCTCCTTGCTGCGTTGCCACGCGTAGATATCGAAATGCATATACCGGCTGTCACCGGCAAAGCGGCGCAGAAACAGTGCGGCCGTGATCGATCCGGCGAACCCGCCCGCTGGCGCATTGTCGAGATCGGCGATGCCGGGCTCGATCATCGCCTCATAGGGTTCGTGAAACGGCATCCGCCAGACCGGATCCGCTGCGGTCTGCCCCGCCCGTGACAGCGCGGCAGCAGCCTTGTCATCATCGGTGTAGTACGGAGCCAGATCAGGCCCGACAGCCACCCGCGCCGCGCCGGTCAGCGTGGCCATCGAGATCAGAAGGTCGGGATCATCCTCATCCGCCAGCGCCAGCGCATCGGCCAGTACCAGCCGCCCTTCGGCATCGGTGTTGTTGATTTCAACCGTCAGCCCGTTGCGCGCGGTCAGGATGTCGCCGGGGCGAAACGCGTTGCCCGCCACCGCATTCTCGACCGCTGGAATCAGCACGCGCAAACGGATTTTCAGACCCAGCGCCATGATCATGCGGGCGAGACCCAGCACATTGGCCGCCCCGCCCATGTCCTTTTTCATCAACCCCATCGAGGCACCGGGTTTCAGGTTCAGCCCGCCAGTGTCAAAGCAAACCCCTTTGCCGACCAAAGTCAGTTTCGGACCGTGGTCGCCCCAATTCATCTCAATCAGCCGGGGGGCCTGTTCGGCGGCGCGCCCGACCGTGTGGATCAATGGGAAATCCTGATCCAGCAAGGCCTTGCCACTGATGACCGCGCAATCAGCACCATATTCTTTGGCCAGCGCCTCGACCGCGTGCTGCAACTGCCGGGGTCCCATATCCGAGGCCGGAGTGTTGACCAGATCCCGTATCAGCGCCTCGGCATTGGCCATGATCTCGATCCGGGTGGCATCAATCCCTTCAGGTGCAACCAATGCGGCTTTGGACAGGCTTTGTGCGGCGTAGCGGTCATAGGTATAGGCTGTCATCAGCCAGCCGAGGCATTCGGCCTCTCGCACGTCGTCAGGCAAGCCCGAGGCGATGTGATAGCTGCCCTCGGGCAGGGCTTCGGCGGCTGCGGCCAACGGAAACCGTTTACGCGCCCGCTTTGCGGTGCTGCCATAGCCTGCCAGCGCGCAGTCGGGTGCACCCCCGGGGCCGGGCACCACAAGCGCCTGACCCAGCGCGCCCGTAAAGCCGTTGGCCGCGACCCAGGACTGAACATGATCGGGTTGCTCTGCCAACCAGTCATCAAGATCAGCCTGTGCCAGTACATGCAGCGGCAGTGACGGGTCGGAGGGTGAGGCAAAGGACAGGGTCATGAGGGTCTCGGCTGGTTCATATCGCGCCCAGACTAGCCGTCTGCGGCCCGCCCGCAACCCCCTTCAGACTGACAGGTCCTGCTGATCCCAAACGGCGGTCAGCGACCGCTCTCCTACCCGGATCAGGCGACCGACCGTGGCACCGGTTGCGACGGCATCCCCGGCATCGACCGAATGCGCCACGTCACCGGCGACGCGGGCCAGCGCCGTCATGCCGACCTGATCGGATATCGCCACCAGCGATCTGGCGCATTTGCGCAAGTCCGCCCAGTCACGCTGCCGCCAGAACCGTTCACAATTCGACAGGCGCAGCGCCAGTTCTTCGACCGTGCGGCACAACACGTCCAGCGCGCTTGTGTCGCCAAGCTGACAATACAGGCTGTTCAGGCGGTCCGGGTCCAGCCGCACGGATTCTGTCTGTTCAAGTGTGATAATCTTGTCCACCACATTCACCCCAATTGATATGCCCCCACGGCATAGGGTCACCCTGTCATCTGTACCTTTGCAAATCGTTGCTCTGCATCGGGATAATGTCTCGAATTTTGTGAGAATTCGGGGTACAGAGCGGATCAGATCAGAACACGGGGACAGAAGAATGAACTTTGCCAAACCTTTGCCGAATTATCTGGTCAAGCGGTACCATGGCTGGAAAGCGACCACCTATTCTGAAAATCAGGTCTGGTACCGTCGACTGGCGACCGAGGGCCAGCGCCCGCGGGCGATGGTGATATCGTGCTGTGACAGCCGGGTACATGTGACCTCGATGTTCGGGGCTGATCAGGGAGATTTCTTCATCCACCGCAACATTGCCAATCTGGTGCCACCCTATATGCCGGACGGAGATCACCACGGCACCAGCGCAACCATAGAATATGCGGTGACCGTACTGAAAGTGGCACATCTGATCGTACTGGGCCATTCACAATGCGGTGGCGTGCAGGGGTGTATCGACATGTGCAAGGGACAGGCGCCGCAACTGGAAGCCAAAGACAGCTTTGTGGGGCGCTGGATGGAGATATTGAAACCAAAATACGATCTGGTTGCCGATATCGAAGACGGTGTTGATCAGGCCCGTCAGTTCGAGCGCCTCGCCGTTGTTGCCTCGCTCGAAAACCTGATGACCTTCCCGTTTGTATCCTCTGCCGTGGAAGAGGGCACGCTCAGCCTGCATGGTCTTTGGACCGATATCGGCGAGGGCGGGTTGCAATGCTATGATCCGGCTGAAAAGAAGTTTGTCGTAGTCTGACAATCGAAACTCAGCAATTTCTGCATAGCGTGGGTCAGGCCGCTGATGCCGCGCTATTTTTAGGTATGGTCCGGATGTATCTATGGAACCGGATCAGACCCCGGAGGTTGATCAAACGCATTCTGCCGGTGATCACGCCGGCTGTCTCGCGATCTTGAAACCAAGCTGAGCTATAGCGGCCTCGCGGCAGGTGTGGGGAACACATTGAGCTGCGCTTCGACTCTGGTCTGGGTTTGAAGATGTTGGTTGAGGGGCCGGGGTATCTCTGATTGCTGCTCAAAGCCCATACTAACCGAAACTGCACGCAGCTCCGACGCCAGCTTCAATCTGAGTGCGTTTAATCGCACATCCAAGGGGTGATTGTTTTATAAGGCAATATTACTTAGACATGAAAACAAGTGCATTTCGGTGATGTATAATGTTTGTAAGATTTTCGGCTTCGATCTCAGCCTTGATTTGTGTGGTTGGGCTGATTCTTGCGTTGGTTTTGCTCTTCGATCCAATTCGTACCAAATGGATGGATGCTGATAGTTCCAGCTCTGCAACAACCGCGAGAACTGTTATCGAGATCGGCCCCCAACCAGTCACTGGAAAAGTTGACCCACATCTGAACGCATATGTACGCTTTCAGACGAGTCACAACGAAAGCCAGGAGTTTTCATACCAGTTACGAATGCTTGAAGATTTCAAATTTGCAGGTGAAAACCCTCAGACTCTCTGGCTCGAAACAATGCGCCCTGACTGGCCTCAGCACCCTGATGTTTCGCCCATCATAGGGAATTCGTGTTTAGAACCGCATCGCGGCGAAGCGCTGACGAACGACAAAAACCTCGCACTTGCTTATTCAAACTATGTGGTTTGTCGTGTTGTGGCCGAGAAACCTGATGGTTTTGATGGCGTCTATGATCAAGACGCATTTCCAAAAGCGGTGATTGGGTTGCTCTGGAGCGTACCCAATCATCAACCAGTTTCTTTGTCGCGAGAACGCTGTACCGCTGAAGCACGCATTTGGGCAACCACGATTGCGCAGCCCGACGACAGGTTCATATTATGTGTCATGGTTGTGGATGCCAAAGAAGGCGTCGTTGATAGCTATGCCTACGAGCTGTCATCCGATTACGTATTTGCCTTGCCACAAAATGAGTCCGAGATGACATCGCGGTGGCGGCGCAACCCGACCAAGCGGCGCGCTTCGGCCAACCTGCAAACGTATCTTCAGATTCAGGATTGGATCAAAAACGATAGTGGCCGAGAACGTGCATTAAAGGAATCTGGTCCAGGCATCCTGACTGCGGTTTCACAAACGCGACCTTCGCGCGATTTTAGCTTTGTCGAAGGCATCATCTCAGATCAGATGATCGTACTGACGATTGAAGTTCAAAGACCGAACGAGTTCCGGGCTTGGGCAGGCAACACGGCGGCTCGCAAAGCAGCAAACTGGCTTCGAGGACCATTATGCAATTCGGAGCACGGCGCGGCTTTGTTGGCGTATCAACAGAATGTAACGAGCTTCCGTGTGACTTTTGTGAAACCGGACCAGTCCCCGCTAAGGGAAACATGGCTACCGCCAATGCTTTGTATCTGAGGCTCGATGTCGTTGGCAGGCCTTGGAGTGTTATATGCGAACGCCCCTTCTTTGACCCTATAGCTGCCGTTAACGCGACAAACGTTGCGAACGGCGGTTTGGTGGCCATTAGAACTCCACCTGTCGTCAAAACAATGAACCCCGCTGGCAGCGCAGCGGGGTTCATTGTTTCGTCGTTTTGGTTGGGTCTTAACCCTTCTTCAGAACCTCGCGGCCCAGCAGCTCGGCGATCTGCACTGCGTTCAAGGCGGCTCCCTTACGCAGGTTGTCGCTGACGCACCACAGGTTCAGGCCGTTTTCGATGGTCGAATCCTGACGGATGCGGCTGATGAAGGTGGCGAAATCGCCTGCGCATTCGATGGGCGAGACGTAGCCACCGGCCTCGCGCTTGTCGATCACCATGATGCCCGGTGCTTCGCGCAGGATGTCGCGGGCCTCGTCTTCGTCCAGAAATTCCTCGAACTCGATATTCACGGCCTCGGAGTGGCCGACGAAGACCGGAACGCGCACGCAGGTGGCTGTGACCTTGATCGACGGATCGACGATCTTCTTGGTCTCGACCACCATCTTCCACTCTTCCTTGGTCGAGCCGTCTTCCATGAAGACATCGATCTGCGGAATGACGTTGAAGGCGATCTGTTTCTGGAACTTCTTCGGTTCAACATCTGTCGTGGGGTTATAGATGGCCTTGGTCTGATCCCAAAGTTCATCCATGCCCTCTTTACCAGCGCCCGAAACCGACTGATAGGTCGACACCACAACGCGCTTGATCTTTGCGCGGTCATGCAGCGGCTTTAGCGCAACCACCATCTGCGCGGTCGAGCAGTTGGGGTTCGCGATGATATTCTTGTTCTTGTAGCCATGAATCGCTTCGGGGTTACATTCGGGCACGATCAGCGGGATGTCCGGGTCATAGCGGTAGAGCGACGAGTTATCGATGACCACGCAGCCAGCCGCCGCCGCCTTGGGGGCGTAGACCTTGGTCGCCTCGGATCCCACGGCAAACAGCGCCATGTCCCAGCCGGTGAAATCGAACGTGTCCAGATCTTTGGTCGTAAGGGTCGTTTCGCCAAAGCTGACCTCGGTGCCCAGCGACCGACGGCTTGCCAACACAGCAAGTTCATCGACGGGGAACTGGCGTTCCGCCAGAATGTTCAGCATTTCGCGGCCCACGTTGCCCGTGGCGCCGACGACTACGACGCGATAGCCCATTGCATGTCTCCAAAGTTAAGGACGCGCGTTCATAGCTGCGTTGTTGCGAAGAAAAAAGGGCTTTCGGGGCATATTTCAGCCGGTCACACCGATTTGTCACGATTGCCGGAGGTCAGTCCGTGTCCAGAAGGTGCCGATAGACCTTTACAATCGCCTGCGCCTCACCCTCGATTCGAAAATCCTGTTCGACATGGGCACGTGCGATCTGCCCCGCATTGGCAAGTACAGGGCGGTCTTGCAGCATATCCTCCAACGCGTCGGCCAGCGCTGTGGCGTTGTCCTTTTCAACGAGACGCCCGGTTTCACCATCCCTGATCTGCGCGCTGAATGCACCAACCCCGCGGCAGGCAATCGCCGGAACACCCGAGGCCATCGCCTCAAGCGGGGTCAGGCCGAACCCTTCGTGCCGGGCGGGGGCGACAAACAGATCGAGCGCGCGGTAGGTTTCCACAATCTCATCCCATGGGCGCTCGCCCAGAAAATGCACCCGGGCGCCCAGCCCGGCGGCGTTGAGTTTCTGTTCCTGCTCGGCCTGAAATACCTCGAACTCCTTGGTGGCGCGCCCGGTGAAGATCACATGGGCGTCCGGGTGGTTGGGCAGGACCTGCAGGGCGGCATCCACCAGCAGGTCGACGCCTTTCTGCGGGCGAATACGGCCAAAACAGCCGATCAGCAGCCCGTCTGGCAGGCCAAGCTTCTGGCGCAGCGCGTGCTTGTCCTTGGTGGGGTGGAACAGTTCGGTATTCACGCCATGCATGATAACGGTTGCCGGATGTTCCAGAAATGAGGCGGCCTGCGGTGTCGTCGCAATCAGCGCGTCCATTTTGCCGATCAGTCGTTTCGTGAAACCGGAATGATCCCGCTGCGCTGCAGATGTGAAGAGCAGTTTGTAATTGCGCCGAAACACAGTGCGCAGGATCAGACCCATCAGCATCTCGGTGTTCCGGCGTGCGTGCCAGACCCGCTTGCGATTGGGCAGAAACAGCAGTTTCCAGAGTCTGATATGAGGCAAATCATCCGGCAGGCCGGGGCCGGTGGCGCGGATGCCGATCATTTTCTTCTGGATCGGCAGCAGCCGGATCACCGTGGTGGTCACGCCCGATAGGGAATGCTTCAGATTGGGTGCAATCACCTCAATATCCTGCACGGGCGGCCTCCGGTCTCAGTCCACGCTGTCCCGACTGAATAGATAGATCACGCAGCCAATGGCAAGGGCAGCGGCGAAAAAGCCAAAGATCGCCGTATAGGGCGCGGTGGGGCTGATCCCGGCGCTGGCGGCATGGATGCGACCGGTGGCAAATTGCGCAAGGCCCACACCGCCAATGCCAAACAGGTTCAGCAACGTGACGCCCCGCCCGACCAGATGAGCCGGGATAAACGCCCGCCCATGGGCCATGATGACGGGAAAACTGGCCCCCAGAAACCCGATCACCGCCAGCAGCAGCACCGCCAGCCAGACGCCCCCGTCGATCCACAGGCAGAGCAACATCAAAGCTGCAGCACCCAGGGCATTGCCACCGAAGATCACCCATTTCCGGGTTTTGAGGATGCGATCCAGCGGCCCATAGGCAAATGTACCCGCAATCATCGCAGCGCCCATGATCAGAGTTGCCTGACCGATCTGCGTGGTGCTGAGGTCAAAGACATCGCGCAGGTAGGGCCCGGCCCAGAGCCCGCGCAGGGCCGCAGAAGGCGCATAGGCCACCAGCATCAGCGGTAGAATGGTCCACAGCGCCGGTTCTTTCAGAAGGTCCAGAACCGACCCTTTGTGCTCGGCCTCGACTGTCTTGGGGTCCCGCACCGTCAGCCAGATACCGCCAGACACGACGCCCGAAATGATCGCAAGCCCGATCAAAGTGGCCCGCCAGCCCATCCACTCGACCGCCAGCGCCGTGGGGTATGAGGCCACAAGATTGCCGACCGAGCCAACACCCAGCATTACGGCTGCCAATGTGGCAAATTTGGCCGGTGGAAATTCCCGGGCGAAAATATAGTAGGACGCCATCAGGACAGGCGAACATCCAACCCCGATCAGCGCCATGGCCAGCGCCACGTGAAATGGCGTGGTGGCGACAGCGAACAGGATCGCCCCGCCTGCCCCGCCTATCAGCAACAATATGGCAGAGCTGCGCCGTGGCCCAACCCGGTCCAGCGCCCAGCCGACCGGGATCTGCATTGCCGCAAAAACCAGAAACCAAAGGCCCGAGGCAAAAGCGAGGTCTTCGGGGGTGGCCCCGATATCGCGGCCCAGATCGGTGGTCAACACGGCCAGAAAGGCGCGGAAAAACTGGCTGAGGACATAGGCCAGACACAATACCACCAACCCTGCCTGCATCTGTTGTTCCTTTGTCCGGCTGCCCTGGCGCGATGCTTGACACGTCGCGCAGGCCTGCACAAGCATACGAGGTCTATCGACAAGGGCAGACATCGTTCAAAATCAGGCTATCATCATAGCAGCTTCAGGATTTTCAGAGAGCGTCATGGCATCCTCAGACTCTGTGTTTTATGACTCGGTTCCCATTTCAGACAGTTTCCTGAACCTCAGCGATCCCGCGCAGTTCACACCTTTGCCAGATACATGGGTTCTGGGGGTCGCCGATATCGTCGACTCGACCGGAGAGATTGCGCGCGGCCGCTACAAGACCGTCAACATGGTTGGCGCTGCGGTGATTTCCGGCGCGATCAACGCGCTGGGCGGGCGGGTATTTCCATATGTCTTTGGCGGCGATGGTGCTGCGTTCGCTGTGCCGGGTGAAGAGGCTGGCACCGCGCGGGAAACGCTTGCCGCGTTGCAAAGCTGGGCCGAGCTGAGTCGCATGACTTTGCGTGCGGCGCTGGTTTCAGTGGCCGACATTCGCGCCGCAGGCCGCGATCTGCGTGTTGCCCGTTATGCACCATCCACGGGCGTTGATTACGCGATGTTCTCGGGCGGTGGTCTGGCTGGGCCGAGGGGCAGATGAAATCCGGACATCTCATCATTCAACCGGCCGGGCCGGACGCCCAGCCCGATCTGACCGGTTTGTCCTGTCGCTGGTCCAACAGCAAGGCTCGGCACGGGCAGATTGTATCATTGGTGATTCAACCCAAATCAGACTCTGATGAGGCGGATTTTGCAGCACTGGCCCAATCCGTTCTGTCAGCGGCCGAAGGGTTGGAGCGCGCCGGGCACCCGGTTCCACCCAACGGGCCACCGATGAGCTTTCCACCGCCCGGGGTCGAGATTGATGCCCATGTCTCGCGTGCCGGGCGCAATCTGCTGGCGCAGAAAATACGCCTGATGATCGGAAATATGTTGATCGCAGTGCTGTTCAAAACCGGCATGCGTCTGGGGCAATTCGAGCCAACCCATTACAAACAGATGGTCAGCCGCAACGCGGATTTCCGCAAGTTCGATGATGGGCTGAAAATGACGCTGGATTGTGACACGGCCACGTTGGACCAGATCATCCAATTGCTGGATGAAGCCCGGGCAATGGGTAAAATCCGATATGGTTTGCATGTTCAGCAAGAGGCGATGATGACCTGTTTTGTCCCCTCGGCCACACGCGATGACCATGTGCATTTTGTCGACGGTGCCTCGGGCGGTTATGCGCAGGCGGCAGCCACGATGAGGGCTTAAAGCCCGCGCGCAACCTCGGTGATGACATCATAGGCCATCATCACGTCTGCTTCGGTGGTTTCGAATTGACCGGCCTGAAAGCGAATTGCCAAATCGCCGTCTACCCGGGTCTGGGTCAGGTAAATCCGCCCGTCATCGTTGATCGCATTGACCAGCCGAAGGTTCAGATCATCCAGATCATCCGCACCTTCGGGTTCATAGCGGAACGACCACAGGGACCACATCGGAGGTGTGACGATCCGAAAATCCGGCTCGGCCGCCAACCTGTCATGTAAAGCGACAGACCAGTTGATGTGATTGCGCAGCCGCTGGCGTAATCCTTCCAGCCCGTAGGTGCGAATGACAAACCACAGCTTCAACGCCCGAAACCGACGGCCCAGCGGGACCGACCATTCAGAATAGTTGATGATCCCGTCTTTCCCGTGGGTTTTCAGAAACTCGGGGCTGATCGCAAGCGTGCGGACCAGATCATCAGGGGTTTTCAGGAAATGTGCGCAGCAGTCGAACTGAACGCCCAGCCATTTATGCGGGTTGAACACGATGCTGTCTGCCTGCTCTATCCCGGCCCAGTAATGACGGTATTCGGGGCAGATCATCGCCGATCCCGCCCAGGCTGCATCTACATGAGAATAAAGGCCATATTTTTGAGCGACCTTCAAACAGCGATCAACCGGATCGGTGGCCCCGACGCTGGTTCCACCTACGCACAGAATAACACCGGTTGGCTGTAAACCAGATTCTAAATCAGCCTGAATTGCGATTTCAAGCGCGTCAGGATCCATCCCGCGCCAGTCACCGTGCACCGGGATGCGCACCAGATTATCCTGTCCGATACCCGCAACCCAGATGGCGCGATCGATCGAGGTATGCACCTCGGCCGAACAATAGATGCGCAGGGGTTTCTGCGCGAACAAACCCTGGCTGTTGCCCTGCCAGTTCATCGCTTTCTCGCGCATGGTCAGCACTGCAGCCAGTGTCGCGGACGAGGCGGAATCCTGAATGACCCCGGCGAAGTTTTCGGGCAAGTCCAGCGCTGTGCGCAACCAGCCCATCATCCGCGTTTCCATTTCAGTCGCGGCAGGAGAGGTCTGCCACAGCATGCATTGCGGTGCGATGGCGCTGGTCAGAAATTCGGCCAGAACCGACGGGGCCGAGGCGTTTGCGTTGAAATAGGCAAAGAACCGGGGGTGCTGCCAATGGGTGATGCCGGGCATCACGATCTGTTCGAAGTCGCGAAAAACGTCTTCAAGCGCTTCGCCCTGTTCGGGAGGATGCGCGGGCAGGGCGTTCAGTACTTCTCCGGGTTCGGTTTGGGCGCGAACAGGCCTGTCCCGGACGGTCAGATGATAATCCTGCGCCCAGTCCGCGACCTTTTTGCCCCAGTCCGAGAACTCGTTCCATTTCATCCCTGTCTCCTTGTGGCCATACCTGGCGCCGATATCAGATGGCGGCTGACTGAACGTGCAAATCTACCTTCACCGTAGGCAAGAGATGGGGCGGAAGAAACAACCAATACCAACGCTCTATTGCGAAATCACTGGAATTGCGCGAAAATTCCCTATGTCGAAAAACCTGCCACTGACGTCCCGTTCGCTGCCGATTGCCTTGTTGCGCGCGCGGGAACGGGTCATGGGCCCGATCCGCGGTGTTCTGGCTGACGCAGGTGTGACTGAACAGCAATGGCGCGTGCTGCGGGTTCTTCAGGAAGAGGGCCCGCAAGAACCCACCCAGATTGCAGAGCGCGCTTGTCTGCTGCTTCCCAGCCTGACGCGGATCCTGAAAAAGCTGGAAGACAAAAAGCTGATCTTCCGGCAGCGGGACATGAATGACAGGCGCCGCCAGATTGTCGAGATCGGTGAAGATGGCCTGCAGGTCATCCACGCCAATCTCACGGAAATCATGCAGTTGTCCGAGAACACACGCGCCGCGCTGGGCCCAGACAAACATGATATGCTGTTGGATCTTTTGGGTGAGCTTCACGATCTGGAGGCTTAGAGCGCAAAAAGGCTCTATTTAGGGTCTTTCAGCCAATTCTGCGAAAACTCGATATCCGCAAGACCGGCAAACCGTCGCACCCGGTCAAGCTCAGCCTGCAAGCGTCGTGTGCGGGCAGCTGACCAACGGATCGCCCGTTCAGGCCAGACGGCCCGGATATGCAACAGATCTCGGTCACGCTGTGCCTTCATGTCGATACGCCCGATCAGCCGGTCCCCTTCCAGCAGGGGGAAGACGTAATATCCGTAGATGCGTTTGGGCTCCGGGACGAAAACCTCGATACGATAGTGAAAACCGAACAGCCGCTCAGCCCGGTTACGGTCGCGCAGCATCGGATCAAAGGGGCTGAGAACCCTGATCCGACCGGGGGCGGCAGGCAGCGCTGCCGCTTTGTCACCGATGCCGGGGCGGGCAAAGACCTTACGTTCTTTCCCATTCCTGTATTCGATGACTATTTCTTCGATATTTCCTTGTATCAGAGCCTGTTCGCACCACGCTCTCGCCTCAGTTGTGGTGACCGTATCCCAAAAGGCGGCCAACTCTCCCGAGGTGGCAAACCCCAGCCGGTCGAGCGCGGCGTTGCACAGCCAGTCTACAGTTTCGTCTGCGTCGCACTGCATGTTTCCGGGGCAAAGCTGTGCCTCGATCACGCGCTCGGTCAGGTCATAGCGCTTTTGAAACCCGTCGCGCCCCACAACGGTCAGCGCACCGGATCGCCAGAGATATTCCAGCGCCGTTTTTGAGGGATGCCAGTCCCACCAGCCGCCGGATCCCTTTTTCTCATCCTTGCCCACATCGGAAGAGCCCACCGGGCCGTGGTCGCGAATGTGCTGCAGCACGGTGTCGAATTTCTGTTCGAACCCGTCGCGCCGCCAGTTCTTCCAGCGGGCTTTCAGCATGTCCGCATCGCGCAGGAAGCGCAGATGCCAGTGGCGATAGAAATCCATCGGAAGCACGGCCGCGTCATGGGTCCAATGCTCAAAGAGCGCCCGATCGCGCTCATATAACCGCTTGAGATGAGGCGCACGATAGCTGGGCCTGCGGGCATAGAGGATCATGTCATGGGCCCGCGCGACTGTATTGATACTGTCGAGTTGCACAAAGCCCAGACGGTGAATCAACTGCAGCAGGTCAGAGCCCCTGGAGCCGCCCATGGGTTGTTCCAGCAACGCGTGGTGATCCATGAACAAGGCCCGCGCGGCGCGATTGTCCAATCGTTGCAGAGCCATGAGGCCCTAACGCCGCTTTAGCGTATCGCCAAAGTTGATCTTGGGGGTCAGCGTGACACGGGTTTCCACCTCGGCCTCTGGATTGGCGAGCTGCGCGGCGATGATTTCGGCAGCAGTACGCCCGATCTCGGTCCGGCAGGCATCCATCGTTGCCAGTTTGCGTGGCAGGCCCTGCAACAGCTCGACATTGTTAAAACCCGCCAGCCCGATCTGACCGGGGATATCAATGCCCTGATCCAGCAGGTAGAGCAGCCCACCGGCACCAATCATGTCGTTGGAATAATACAGAAAATCCAACCCGGGCGAGCGTTCCAGCATCGCCTGCGTCATCTCGCGCCCTTTGGCGAGTGCGGAACCACCCGAGTAGAACTCGCGATCCTCAATCTCGATCCCGTGTTTGCCCAGCACCTCTGTAAAACCTTCGAACCGCTTCCGCGCACGGTGATCCAGTGGCATTTTGGTGCCCATGAACCCGATATGTTCATAGCCCGCTTTCAGAATGGCCTGGGCCATCTCGCGCCCGGCCCGGCGATGAGAAATCCCCACCATCGCATCCACGGGCTTGCCGTCGGTATCCATGATTTCGACCACCGGGATACCCGCTGAATCCAGCATGGCCCGGGCCGCGTCGGTATGTTCCAACCCGGCGATGATCACCCCTGAAGGCCGCCACGAGAGCATCTCGTACAGCACCTTCTCTTCTTTCTCGGGCAGATAATCGGTGACACCGACAACGGGCTGCAATTCCGTGTCTTCCAGCACCTGATTGATGCCAGTCATGACCTCGGGGAAGACCATGTTCGACAGCGAAGGGATAATCACGGCCACCAGATTGACCCGGCTCGACGCCAGAGCACCCGCGATCTTGTTGGGCACATATCCCAGCTCTTTCGCGGCGGCCAGAACGCGGGTCCGGGTTGCATCGGATACGTCACCGCGATTGCGCAATACCCGGCTGACCGTCATTTCCGATACACCGGACGCTTCAGAGACATCACGAAGGGTAAGTGGGCGTTTTGTTTCTGTTGTCACCGGAGGTACCTGCATTGTTGTTTCACAGATGGTAGCGTGAACCGGGCAAATTGTTCAACTGTTCCGCAAAACTCATGACAACCCGATAAAAGCCCGCTACAGAAAACATCAAATGGCCCCGTGGCTCAACTGGATAGAGCAGCCCCCTCCTAAGGGGCAGGTTGCAGGTTCGAATCCTGCCGGGGTCGCCAGACTTCTCTAAAAAAGTATGTATTTTCCATACCTTAGATTGCTCTTGCGCTTCGAATGGTGACACATTAGGTGACACATGACGAAGAATTGGTTCAGATTGTCTGACGTCAGCGCCTTTGGGTCCAAATAGCGGTATTTGATAAGAGAGTGTTCTTGGCTCATCGTAACCACTGAGGAGTGGACGATGAGAAAGACAAGTAAGAGCCCCGGCGAGAAGATCGTCAAAGACATCAAGCGGGCGACACGCAAACAGTACTCAGCCGAAGAGAAGATCCGGATCGTTCTGGATGGCCTTCGCGGAGAAGACAGCATTGCAGAGCTGTGCCGCCGTGAGGGGATTTCCCAAGGTGTTTACTACAAATGGTCGAAGGACTTCATGGAAGCCGGGAAGAAGCGGCTTGCCGGTGACACAGCACGTGCAGCGACAACCGACGAGGTCAAGGACCTGCGGCGCGAAGCTCGCGATCTGAAAGAGGTTGTTGCGGAACAAACTCTCGAACTGCGCTTGCTCAAAAAAAGCATGACCGGCAATGGGGACGACCACGAATGAGATACTCTGCATCTGAGAAGTTGGAGATCATTCGGTTGATTGAAGAAAGCCATCTGTCAGCACGTCGTACATTGGCCAAACTGGGTATCCCTCGCACCACATTCTACCGATGGTACGACCGATACCTGCAGCGCGGAGAGGCTGGCCTTGAGGATCGGTCTCCCAAGCCAAAGCATGTCTGGAACCGCGTTCCTGACGAGGTGAAGCGCAAGGTCGTCAGCTTCGCCTTGAAGGAAACAGAGCTGTCACCCCGCGAGTTGGCGGTGACGTTCACAGACCAAGAACGGTACTTTGTATCGGAATCCACAGTGTATCGCACGCTCAAGGCACATGACCTGATCACCAGCCCTGCGTTCATCGTGCTGAAAGCCGCAAATGAGTTCGAGCATAAGACAACGGCCATCAACCAGCTTTGGCAGACCGACTTTACCTATCTCAAGGTTCTGGGGTGGGGCTGGTTTTATCTCAGCACGATCCTGGACGATTACAGCCGCTACATCATCTCGTGGAAGCTCTGCACGAACATGCGGGCTGAGGATGTGACAGACACCCTCAATTTGGCCTTGCAGGCATCTGGCTGTGATCAGGTCCATGTCGTCCACAAACCGCGCCTGCTGAGCGATAATGGGTCCAGCTATGTCTCTGGTGACCTCGCTGAATGGCTGCGAGACAAAGGCATGAGGCACTCACGCGGTGCGCCATATCACCCTCAGACACAAGGTAAAATCGAACGATGGCATCAAACCTTGAAGAACCGGATCTTGCTGGAAAACTACTTCCTACCAGGCGATCTCGAAGCCCAAATCGAAGCCTTCGTCGATCACTACAATCACCAGCGCTACCACGAGAGCCTGAGCAACGTCACACCCGCCGACGTCTACTTTGGGCGTGACCAAGCCATTCTGGAACAACGAAAAAGGATCAAACAGAAGACGTTCGAAGCGCGACGCTTGCATCACAGCCAACGCGCAGCATAATCAAACCGACCAGATGAGCCAAACACTCTCTTAGTTTACGCTGCTCCTGGTTCCAAAAACTCTGACGACGGACAGTAGTATGCTTTGATCTTGGTCGGGTTGGCCGTTTTAAGTTCGGTAAGGCTTTTGACACCAAGCACATCTAGGAGGTCGCCATAGCCATCTGAGCCTGGGACGTTCAATGCTCTATAGAGCCATAAGCAGCTACTACGCAATGGCGCGTCCCATTCTTTGGTCCTTGGCAGTTCTTTGGATATATACTGTCCGTATTTCTTCTTGGATTTGAAGTGTGGTCGAGCAGCGTGCATGTACCGTCCGACATTCAAGTAGTCTTCTAGTTTGTCGTTGAGTCTTGCATGTCTAACGTTTGACAATGCCGTTGAGGATGCCAACGCCTTTTTGGTTATGGTTTGGTCAATGATTGGATCGTTTAAATTCAAAATGTTGCTTCCTTTTAAGTGTATTAGACCCAAAAAATATTGGGCCGGAGGTTTCTGCCTTCTCTATAAGGCCGAATAACGCTCACGGGATTTGGGATGTTTTCGAATGAAGGTCCGGTTGCTGCCTTCTGTATAAGGCCGAATATCGAAACACCACGGATGCAGCGAATGACCCGGAAACAGGCAGAGTCGGGTTCTACCTTCTCTATAAGGCCGAATACCCCGATAGGTGACACATGTCGAATAAGTGGTTCAGATACGGTCCAATAAGAATGATGATCAAACATGTTGAATGACGTGGAGGTAGAGCGAGCCGACTACACCTTTAGAAACAGACTATTCGCGGAAGGCCTTAGTGAAGTAGTCTGCAAGAGGTTTTACCAGAAATACGATCGGGCTTCTGTCTGCGGTCTTTATGAATGCTTCGACCGGCATGCCCGGGATTAGAACGGTGCCTTCCGGCAAGCGATCTATCTCACCGTTTTTCAAGATAATATCCACTCGGTAGAAGCTCTGCTGTGTGTTTTCATCATCAAAGGCATCAGCGGAAATTGTTACCACTTTCCCCAACAATTCAGGCGTTTCGCGTTGATCCAGTGCGGAGAACCTCAGAGTTACATCCTGATCCAGGTTCAACTTGTCCACGTGGACAGCCTCGACCCGGGCATTGATGACCAAAGGCCGGTCCTGAGGAATGATAAATGTAACCGGGTCCGCCGGGCGAATAACAGACTGCAGGGCGAATACCTGCAACCCATGCACAACACCCGAGACAGGGGATTTGATGTCGAGTCGTGATAGCTGGTTCATCAATGCAATACGTTGCTCACGAAGCTCCAGTTCGCGTACGCGCAGGTCCCGCAATTCCGAAATTGCATTTTCCCGTCGGGTCGTGTCGAGTTTCAGAATTTCGATACCGATCTCTGTGATTTGCCCTTCTGCCTGCGCTTTCATGCCGTCCAGGTTGCCCATTTGGCCCAACAACCCGGCCTCTTCACGTTGGAGCGCCAGCACACGCGACACCTGTGCCAACCCTTTGTCCAAAAGCTGCTGCTGGTCACCAAGCTCAAGCACAATCAACTCTAGTTGGCGACGAATGGCGGCTTGCTGAGCTACGACACCCTCAACCTGATTTCCAATCTGTCCTTTTCGTTTCTCAAGCTGTGCGATCTCATTTTTTGTTGAAGCGCCGCGTGCCATGAACAAACGTTGTTGCCCCGCGATTAAATCTGCCACATCGGGGTTTTGTGCTGCCCGATCCAAAAGCAGCTGGTCGAATTCAATCGTGCTTTGACCGTCTCGTTCGGCCTCCAGCCTCCCGTGACGCGCTAAGGTCTCAAACAATTGGCTTTCAGTAATAGCCAATTCGGTTTGAAGCTCGGATGGGTCTAACCGGATCAGGGTTTGACCTTCACGAACCAAATCACCCTCTTTGACCAGAATTGCGGCCACAACCCCGCCATCTGGATGCTGAACGACCTGACGATTCTGGTCAACTTCGATCCTGCCGGATGCGATGATCGCGCCCGAGATGTTTGCCACAACCGACCACGTCCCAAATCCGCCGACCAGCAGAAGCAGCGCCAAAAGCCCTATGGTTAACGGCATGCGAGCAGACCATTGTTTGGATCGCGCGGTCATTTCACACCCCCGACTGCACGCGCCTTGGTCGGATCGCTGCGGGTCTTGAGCACCTGCTGCAAAACGTTTTCCCGCGGACCGAATGCACGAACAGTGCCACCCTCAAGGGTCAGCAGCATATCGCATTCCAGAATCGCGGCAGGCCGATGCGCAATAATTATTAGGGATTTACCTTCGTTCTTGAAATTGCGGATCGCCCGGTTGACTGCTTCGCTGCCTTCATTGTCGAGGTTCGAGTTTGGTTCATCCAGGACCAGGAAAACCGGATCGCCATACATTGCACGCGCTAACCCAACTCTTTGAGTCTGGCCTCCGGAAAGGCGGCTTCCATTCGCGGTGACACGGGTATCGTAACCATTTGGCAGTTTCAGGATCATGTCATGCGCATCTGCACGGCGGGCGGCTTCGACAATCAGTTTCGGATCAGAGTTTTCAACCAAACGCGAGATGTTTTCGGCAATAGTGCCATCGAACAATTGAACTTTCTGCGGCAGATATCCGATATGCTGCCCCAGAACATCAGGCGCGTATTGATTGAGCATCGCGCCACCAAGGCGAATTTGTCCGGCTGTCGGTGCCCAGGTCCCTGTTAACGCGCGTGCTAAAGTCGACTTGCCAGAGCCCGAGGTGCCAATCACCCCAACAGCCTGCCCAGGTTCTATGTTGAAGCTAACGGCTTTCAATATCAATTGCTTCTCACCCGGAGGAGCAATTGCCAGGTTACTTACTTCCAACTTGGCTTCTGGGACCGGCAATTCTGTGCGTTCGGTTTCGGCTGGAACAGTTCCCAACAGTTCGGCGAGTTTTCCCCAACCCTGTGTTGCGGCCTGAACCATGGGCCATTGACCGATGAGTTGTTCAACCGGCGCAAGCGCGCGTCCCATCAGGATGGATCCGGCAATCATCGCACCTGGTGTCATCTGACCTCTTAGAACCAGCAACGCGGCCAGACCCAGCATGGCAGATTGCAGCAACAGGCGGAACGTTTTGGTCGTCGTCGTGAATGTACCGCCCAGATCTGCGGCACGTATCTGAGCGTTCAGGGCTTTGTCTCTTGCCTTGTGCCACCGGTTGTAAACCGCGCCACGCATTCCAAGCGCCTGTACCACCTCGGGTTCGTTGATCACTTGATCCGATATGTTTTGGGCGTGTGCTGACGCCTGCTCTCCCTCTGCTGCAGGTCGGCGCGTAGTCATCTGGTTGGCCAGTGTGACCACAACCAGGAAGGCCCCTCCACTGAGTGCGAGAACCCCCAGCCATGGGTGAAACATCCAAATTCCCAACAGAAAAATTGGCGTCCAGGGAAGATCGAAAATGGCGCCGAAAACCGGTGACGAAAACAGCCGTGAAATCGAAACCAGATCCCCAGGCCCGGCAACCGGGCCCTCAACATCGGGGAACGCAGCCTTGCGCAGGCTTGCATCAAAAACACGCTTGTCTAAAGACGACTGGAATCTGGCTCCAATCCGCCCCAGAACGCGGCCACGTGAATACTCCAGCAAGCCCATCATCGCGTATAGGAAAAGCACCAGGATCGATAGTGCTGTCAGGGTTTCCAACGAACCGCTGCCTAGCACGCGATCATATACCTGCATCATGTAGAGCGGACCCGTCAGCATCAACAGGTTGGCAAAAAAACTGAATAGGCCCACAAACCAGAAAAGACCTCGGCTTTGCTTGCGCGCTTTTCGCAGCTCTGTACGGCCTATATCGATCAATTTGGTATTTGAACCGGACATACTCACACTTCCTCAACCTATGGTCGACCGAAGCAACCTGACCGGTCTTGAACGAACCAATACATATGTATTGAAATCGCACCGAGCCACTCGCGCGGCTTGAATTTTTTGTGAGAGCACAGGATCAGTATTCTTGACGCCAGATTGGCACCTAAAATCGCCTGAACCACGTTGTTCGAGGGTCGGTGATCATACAACCGAAGCTTGGTATGCTAGGCTTCAATAGAGCTATTCAACTCGACGTGACGCATACTTTTCTAACAAATCCTATCGCGCTAACTCCCGAGGCGTCGTGGAGAAGATCGTGCTTGAATCATCAGTCTTGCATCTGGGAACAACGTTCTGGGGGCTGTATCGAACGTTCTTGAACCTCGTAAAAATCAGCAATTTCAACGGTATGTCGCACGGCATCATAGCCACCCTTGTATCTAGGGTTGCGCGTGACCGGTGAGTTCGATCGCACCCGATCGGATGGCCTTTACGCTGCAGAGCGTCGCCTTTGCAGCTTAGTGGCCGGAAGCTCTGCCGATAGCCCAGGAGCCGCTCCAACGCGGCGTGGCCATTTTCGATCAGATTGTTCCTCCACTTTTATCGATTCGCGTAATGCTGCCGAAATGCGGGCCATAGCGTCGGCCTTCACCTCATATTACCGTGCGGTAGGTCGGCGTTTTGTCGACATGCCGGCTCAGATCACGACCTAGGTAGGGCGCCATTATCCGCGTTCTGTCGGTTTGTTTCAAATCTACCTCTCGTTGTATCGCAGATGTGATAGGTATTTCACTGAATAATATACCAACTTGAAACTTTAGGTCCGCAAGAAACCATATAAGCAATTGTAAAAAAATTACTTTTTCTACTTATGCCTTATTCCATTCAACAGTGTTGAGCCTTTATTCAGAATCTTAGATCGAAACCGGATCGGCGCGTCATTATTCCTCAGTCCACTGCACTGAGACTTTAGCAAAGGTGGACGCGATGCCTAGTAATTTGTACCGAGTTTTGACGAATGGTTTTGTTGGTGAACTGCCGTTGGTTTCGGACAACGTAACCATCTCGGATGTCTCGGCAGCGTTGATTGCAATCTTTCAACAGACCGGCACTGAGAGCGGTGAAAGCAGTGTGGGTCGCTTTACCGATCCGGTGTTTTCCCAGGTCGAGGCGGGGCAACTGTCGGGCAGTGACTGGGCTGAAGCATTGGCGGGCGCGCTCAACTCACCCGAGCTGACCGAAGGTGCATCGGGTGCCACGGCAACAGATCTGGCGACTGCTCTGGATGTACAGCAACTTGAACAGTTGCGTGACGGTGGCGCGGTCACCGATACAGTGACTTTGCAGAGCTTCTCTGCAGCTTTGCAGGAGCAGGCGGGAATCGAAGCTCTAGCAGTCACTCCGGGTTCGCTTGAATTGGAGCTGCCGAGCCCTGAGCGTTCAGTTGACACGCCGGCTCGCGTCCGCATTGACGAAGACGCTGCAGCCCCGGAGGGGACGGCGATTTACTTTGAGCTTGAGGCCGATGAACGTACCCTGCGTATTTCGCTGGGTGACGAAGACAGCGGTGTAGCTCGGCAGGTCTCGATTGGTGCGAATGAGCCAATATATCAAGTTCTCGAAAGGACACCAGATGAAGGGGCAGAACTCGGCTCGGTTTTGGATTCCCTCGACTCTGATGATGCGGCGACGATTCTGTCGCAGGATGACCGGATCTATTTTGTTCTCGAAGAACGGCCGGATGGTCAGGTGGTTGTGCAGGAAATCGGGGACGATTCTGACCCCAATCAGGCGTTTCGAAATGCAGACCCAGATGCCGAGAGTGTAACAATCTCGCTGAGCGAAGACGCGCAGCGTTTTGACGTCGTTGTCGCGCCTGAGCTGGGCGAAAATGTCTATGCCGTTGTCGAAGGACCGCTTGGGCCGATTGATGCGGTGCTGGACCTGTCAGGAGATGGCATAACCAGCGGCGATGCTGCGGCAGCGGTGTTCGCCGATCAGACCTTTGTTCAGGATCAGGCGCTACGTACAGATACGTTTTTTGCGTTGGACTTTACACGCCCGGTGGGACCTAACGGCGAAGATGTGTCCATTTCAATCGGCGTATATGTCTCTGAAAGCTACAAGTCTGTCCGCAATGACGATCAGATCAATGACGACCTGCAGGGGCTGAGCGATGACCTGAACCGGTTGTTTGACACCCAATCCGGTCAGGGAATTTTCACCGACCTGAATGCCACGGTTTCCGCTGCCGGACGGCCAGCAACAGTTGCCGATTTGGCCGAGGTCGTTCCATTTGCAACCACCAATGCCGCTGAGTTCTTGGTGCCGGATTCCATAAATCTGTTGATTGCGCTGGAGCCTCGTATCACCGATGTGCCCGAAGCGGCGGTTGGGTCCGCCCGTGCGTTCAATTTCAACAACGCTGAGGTCGACAATGCAGGTTCTTTCAGTCTGATCGCGTTGGACCCCAGGTTTGACCGCGGGATCGGTGGCGCAGAAACACCGGCTTTGTTCCGGCAGGTTGATCTGGCTGCGGCGCAAGTTTCGGGTCAGGCCGGGCTGGTGACGGCAGACAATCTTCGTCAGACCGAAAACCTTATTCGGGCAGAGCTTTCCCTGCCGCCAGTCCTGGATCGGGCTGCGGGGCGCGATGTTGTTGATTCCTATGTCGCTCAGTTTGAAGCAGAGATTGCCGAGCTGAGGGCTTTGCCAGATCAGGATGCGGCCGCAGGGATTTTGTTGGCGCAAGACAGTCTGAACGCCCAGATTTTCCGGGCAACATCTGATCAGAAAGCTGAATTCGCCTCGGCCTTGCTGGAGCAATATGATGCGACCCAAGATCCGATCCTGCTCAGGGTGCTGGATCAAAACCGCGCGGATGTGTTGCAGGCTTACTCAAGGGACGGGTTGAGCGATCAGGCCACTATCGTTGTCAACACGCTTTTCCAACAAGCCAGCAACGCGCTGGCCGCCAATCCGGACGACTTTCCAATATTGGAGCTGCAGGAGGTGAACCCTGCGGTTCTTCGTGGGCTGTCGCTAGAGGTAGCAGTTGATCCGCAGATAACGACCGTGGTGGTCGGGGCAGATGGGGTGCGTTCGACCATCTCACAACCTGTCGGCTTTGATCATGAAACGATCACGTTTGCGCAGGAAAGTTTAGCGACACCGGCGCAGCGTTTGCAGCTTTTGGCGCTGGAAAGTGAATTGGGTGATTGGATTGCGCGATCTCCTGCCGACTCGGATCAGGCGGATGCACTTTTGGGGCTGCGCCAGACGATTTCGGATCTGCTGGACGGCGGAACAGCCGACCCGGTTACAATTGTCACCACCCGGGCCGCCGATGGTACATTGGCATCTGCATCCTCGTTTGATTTTTCCGTGGACACCAACACCATTACTCTGACGGACAATGTGGTTGATCCCAGCAGCCTTCTGGACCTGCAAAGCCGCCCTGCCGGAACCTTTGTGGATGCGGATAATTCCAACCGTTTGGCCGTGCTGCGCGAGGTTGCCTCGGCGTTTCCAGGCGCTGACAGAATCTTGACCGAGACCGAAAATCCGCGTGAGATTGCCAGCCTGCAACAACAATTTTTCTTTATAGATGACAATAATCTGTTCAGTGGTGCAGATGCGGCTGAATTCGCAACCGCCCGTCAAACTCTGATACAACGTCAGGCAGAGGTATTTGTAGCTGCGTCTGCCGATCTGGCAGCGGCCACCGCGGCTGATCCACGCGGCCTGTCCGATACTTTGCGTGCAGAGATTCAGGATTTGAATGCGCGACTGCAGGCGCTGGATACAAGTACCGTCACATTCGAAGGGCTCAGCGCCTTCAACGATGAACTGGGCTTGGCAATCAACCGCGCGCGGTTCTCATCGACTGGCGAGGTCGAGCAAACTCTGGGCGCCGAGGCGACAGGCATCGGCGACAATCAGGCTGCCGCGGCTGCAAGGGATGGCGTGACCCGGGGCGATTATGTGATTTATGAGCAGATCACTGGTGAACTGGGTCTGGTTGACGAAGATACTCGGGGCCGTTTGGGAACTGCGGAGGACTTTGTCGCAGTATTGTCCGAACAGGACTTCGGCGATCCGGCTGCGTCAGATGCTTTGCAAAACGCTTACGCGACTTTGGAAGAAACCAATTATGAGGTGAACGAGTTCGCCCAAGGTCTGGTTGATACAATTGCCACCTATGCGACGCTGGAAGAAACGCAGGAATTCATTGATGCCCAGGGAGAGGGCAACGTTGCCGAGCTTCAAAGAAGCGGGGCAATTGCCGATTCTGACGTCGTTGACAATTTGGACGCCCTGCGTGCCCAACCCGAGGCCGTGACTGCGTTTCAACGTGTCACTGACGAAGCTGTCGTTACTATTGGCGACATTCAGATTGTTCTTTCCGAAGAACTGATCGCAACACGGAGCTCTGAAGAGCTCAATTCAATCCTGCGCAAAGTGCAGAATGACCTGAACGACTATTTCGACGCTGACCTGGACGATCGTACACTTAATCTGGTGACCGAGGGTGCGCCAGATGCAAGCGCGTCGGCCATCAGCGATTATGATGCTTTCGCCCAGATTGATTCCGCATCCGAAAGGTTGCTGCCGGAAGAGGCAAAACTTGTCCTTTTCCTGGAAGACGGCTTTCAGACATCAGACGGGGGATTTGCAGAGGCGATCACATTGGACCCGGATGCAAGTGTTGACGGAACCGGGTCAACGTCATTGATCCGCGTCGATGCCGATTATGACTCCGGGCCGTTTTCAAGCAACGCGACCACCTTGTTTCTGGAAGTTCTGGTTGGTTCGGCGCAAGTCTCGGGCATTGCCGGAAACTTCCCCCGGGAAGAGGCGGTTGAGATCGAAAACTCGATCCGGTCGTTGCTTAATCTGCCAGACCTTGACGACCCTGCATTCGTTGCCGAACAAGGCCTTGCACTGTATCGGCAGTATCAATCCGTTCTGGAAGCTGAAGGTCTGGATGGTGATCTTGGCGGCGAACTCTCTGTAAGTGAACGTGCCAACCTGTCTGATCGAATCGAGTTCTTCATTGAAACCGGCGTTATCAGTGACCCCGAAAATGTGGAAACTTTGCGGGCCGTCAACTTTGAGTTCCAGCAGCTTGGCGAGATCGACGGCACGGCCTATGCCCAGGCCGCGTTGGATGAACAAATACGTGGTGAAACAGCTTTCTCCTCAGAAGCGGTGCTGGACGCGGCGCAAAGCCGTCTTTCCAACTACGAAGCACAACTGAACGAAGTTTCCAACGAATTCGATGTAGCCGCCCGCGCCTTTCTGGCCGAGCAGGGCGTTGATGCCACTGCAATTGACGATCGTGCCGGTCTGATTTCTGCGGTGCAAACTGCAACTGCCGATCTTGTTGCCGGCGATAGTCTCGATGCAGATGGTCTGTCTGCATTCAGCCAGGGCCTGAGCCTGATCGAAATCGGCAGCAGCCTGGACAATCTTGAAGTTAGCGGCTCATCTTCGGCTCTGACAGACACATTGGCAGACATCGGGTCCGAGCCGGATCTGGCCGTAAGGGCCAGCTTGTTCAACGATCTGTCCGCGGACGGGACCATTGCCTTTGCGTCTGACGCTACCATCTCGATCGAGCAACAATCGGCCAATGGTATTCAGTTGGTGGTCGAATTGGACGGGGTCAGCAAATCCACGACAATTGGCTTGTCCGATGGCGATGTGCTGGCTCAGGTTGATGACACGCTGACCTATATTCGCAGCAATCTGGATGATGCCGTTTTCCGCCAATTGCCGGATGATTTCAGCCTGGATGGGCAAGGAGGGGCTGATCGTGTTCTGAACAGTTCCGAACGTGCAGGTAACCTCACCCTGATTGAAGGGACGGATGCCGCACTGGCCAGTGGAACGATAGATGATGTCGAATCCCTGCAAGGGCGATTGATCACCCAGGAATTCTTCAAAACATTCACTGATCTGACGCTGAACTCAGAAGGGTTGAGTTCGCGCGATGTTGCAAATTCTATTCTGGACAGTGTCGAGCGTGCAGGTGCAACCGAAGTCGCAGATATATACCGGACGCTCATCAACGGTGACGATGCCTCGATCGCACAGATTTTCGATGGGTTTGATGATCCATCTTCTCTGACGTTGGATCCCGACAGCCCTGTCATTCGCGCCGTTGAAGACAACCCTGATCTGCAGCAGTCATTGGCGAACCGTTTCGGCAGCAATGATGCCGACGGAAATGGCAGCGGTTTCTTCGGTGCCGAACTGGTTGACGCGGAAACAGGCCGGGTTTTGGGCAATGGCGGTAGTTCTACTTTCATCGACGCCAATGGTCAGGTCAGCGGTGTTGGCGAAGAATTTGCCGCCGGACGGGTTCTGGGCGGTGAGCTTTTCAGCTCGGGTTTTGCTGCCTTCGGAGCAGCTTCAGCGGCATTCGGTCTTTACGGCGGTCTGAACACATTGCTGAACCCCGAGGCGGGTGGTGTCCGTAGTGTCGGTGCGATAACCGTCGGCAGCTCCAGCTTTGCGCTGTATAATACGCTGACATCGCAAGCTTTTGATGTTGCGAGTAATTTCACCAATATCGGTCGCGCACCAGCTCTGGCGGTGGTTAACCCAACCGCGTTTACGTCCGTGGTGGAAGGCGCTGGCGGAGCTGTCAGCGAATCGACCAAAGCCGTCGGCAGAACAATCCCGATCGTTGGCTCGCTTGTGTCGGTCAGCCTGGGTGTATATTCGCTGCAGGAAAATGCACGTGCCGCCGATCAGGCGCGGCAGGATGGTGACGTAACTCGTGCAACTCTGCTGGGTATTACAGCGGCTTTGGATACGATTGACCTCGTATTGGAATCTATCAGTTTGGTTGGCGATTTTCTTCCGCCGGTTGGTACTGTCATTTCGACCGTTGCGGATGTGATCGGCGCGGTGCTGGGTGTCGTAAGCACAGCGATCAGCTTTGCGATCCCGCAACCAGGTGTGACCGCTCAGTTCCGGGATTTCCTGGGGTCTGACGGTTTCGCGAACCAGATCGATTCAATTGCACGGGATTTCTCGGAAGAAGGGTTTGATCTGCTTCAGTACTCGGTTGATGCGGCATCCGCTGGAATCGATGGTCCCAGATCGCGGCTTCTGGAGGTGCGCGAAACCATCGAACGCGCCCTTTCGGAACAGGCAGGCACGAATCCGGACGGGGATGACCTGCGTGTGGCGATTATTGACAGTACCTCGATCGGTCAGCGCCTCGAAGGACGCAACGCTGATGATTATATCAACGGCGGAGCTGGCGACGACGAGATCTTTGGCTTCGGCGGCGACGACACCCTGCTTGGTGGTGAAGGTGATGACACCATCGATGGCGGTGCTGGCGACGATTACATCAACGGTGGTACCGGCGATGACTACATTCTGGGTGGAGACGATAACGATACGCTTATTGGCGGTGCCGGGAATGACTTTATTGATGGTGGAAACGGCGATGATATCCTCCTTGGCAACATCGGCAACGATGAATTGTTCGGTGGATTGGGCGATGACCAGCTTTCCGGAGGACGTGGTGCTGACCAACTGAGCGGTGGCGCGGATAATGACATCCTGGATGGCGGGATTGGCAATGACATCCTGGACGGCGGCACTGGCGACGATCTCCTGATACTTGGTACCGGCAATGACATCGCGACAGGTGGTACCGGCAGTGACCGGGTGCAATCCATTCTCGGCATCAATGTCATTGATGGCGATGACGGAGGTACAAGCGATCCCAATGACAGGGATACGTTGGATCTGCGCGAAAACGTTCAGCTTTCATTCGTACCAGGGGTTGGCGCAGGGTTGGCCCTGTCCTCACCGGGCTATACCGTTGATATCGAAGACGGCGCACTTTCGAACAACTTGGACGCGCTATCGTTCGCACCCGCAGCTTTCGGGGATGCTTTGACCAGCACCATCGACAATGATGACGGGTTGTTGCATCGAAGCTATCGCGCTTTTGATGCCAATGACGAACCTATTTCGGTGTTTGGCGCAACGCCTCAGGTTGCTGTGCGTCAAGACGTCGGAGAGCGTGCCAATCTTGCATCCGAGACAATCAGTTCGGTCAGCCCGTTGGCTTTTGTCATCTATGACCCGGACGAGCCGATCACGCTGGAAGCAGAGGTTTTGTCGGAAATCGAATCCCGAACGCAAAATGCTTTGTCACGCGGCATCACCGCGCTGAGCGAGGAAGATACCCGGGCTCAGTTCACACTGGCCTATACGGCTGGTGTCGAAGAAACCCGGGAAAGACTGGGGATCGGGTATTCGGATCGTGAAGTGGGCGCTGATCGGGCTCAGGTTGCATATGAAGATTTCCTTGCAGAAGCTCAGGCTGCTGATCGCACGGTAGTGTTCCTGTCAGATGTCGAAATTGCGCGGTCAATTTCCACCAATGACGGGCAGTTTTCATCAGATCCGTCGCTGCAGCGCGTATTGCGCGAATTTGAAAATCCGGATGATCCCAGCAATCCGATCGTCCGCGAGGTTCTGCAACGACCGGAAACCCCGGAAGATACAGTGCTTGGAGACACCATAAACGCGCGCGCGTTTACGGATGGAACCGCGTTGATCCTGGTGACCGAGGATGGAAACGAGTTCTATCGGTTTGATGTGGACGAGCTGCGCAAACAGCAGGACGCCTCCGAGGCCAGTCAGGCCGAGATAACAATCAATGACTTCTATCTGCTGACCATCGATGTACTGAACGCCCAAGCAACCTTCACCGGTATTGAAGACGTATCGGGTGGGTCCGGGGACGATATCCTGTCTGGCGATGATCAAAACAATGCTTTGTTTGGTCAGGCCGGGGATGATCGCATCAACGGTCGTGACGGCGCGGATTTCATTTCCGGTGGTCAAGGTGATGACACGATTGATGCGGGCGATGGTGAAGACCTGATTGCGCTTGGCGCTGGTGGTTTTGATCAGGTTGATGGCGGTGAAGGGGTCGATACCGTATCTTTCCTTCAGGAAAGCCGTGTTGGCGTCTTTGCGTCGACATCCGGCATCATCAGGGATTTCAACCTGAACCCTGAAACCGGGGACCGTCTGTCAACATTTGAAAACATCGAAAATCTGGAAGGCACAGACTTTATCGACCGTTTGACCGGTGACAATGAGGTTAACCAACTGGCAGGTGCCGGTGGCAATGACGACTTGTTTGGGGAAGGCGGCGATGACGTTCTTATCGGCGGCGCCGGTGCCGACAGATTGTCTGGTGGCCTGGGATCCGATACCGCAAGCTATGGTGATCGTGTTGCAATTCTGGACGCGGATGGGAATGTTGTTGACGATAGCCGTGCCTCAGGGGTCACGGCGAATCTGACGACAGGGTTCAACACCGAAGGTGATATCTTTGAAGATATCGAAAACCTGTCGGGTACCGCGTTTGAGGACGATCTGACCGGAGACGGCGAAGCAAACGCCCTGAGCGGTGGCGAGGGCAACGACGATCTTCAGGGCCTTGCCGGGAATGACTTCCTGATCGGCGGCACCGGTGTCGATACTCTGGATGGCGGCGAAGATTCCGATACGGTCTCGTACAATGATGGGCGTCGCACCGGGGTGAATGTTGATCTTCGAACCGGAGAGAACACAGACAACGACACATTGGTATCGATTGAAAATGTCGTGGGCAGCAACGCGCAGGACGAGCTGTACGGCGACAATCTGGCAAACGTTCTGACAGGTCTGGCCGGAAATGATGTTATTCACGGCAACGATGGGAATGATATCCTGATCGGCAACTCTGGTGCTGATGAACTTGTTGGGGGTGAGGGAGACGACTCTCTGATCGGTGACGACGACAACGACATTCTGCAAGGTGACGCAGGTGACGATGTTCTGGCAGGCGGCGACGGCGACGACACCCTGCGTGGCGGTGACGACAACGACGTTTTGGTCGGGGGTGAAGGGAACGACATCCTGATTGGTGGCGAAGGTATCGACACGGCATCTTATGCCGATCTTGAAACGGGTGTCGAAGTAAACCTTGCCACGGGTCGCGGGCCGGATCAGGAAACACTGTCCGAAATCGAAAACCTCATCGGCTCTCAGCAAGACGATACGCTGACTGGAGATGAAAACAACAACCTGATCAATGGCGGTTTGGGCGCGGATATACTGGTTGGTGGCGATGGCATCGATACGGTGTCCTTCAGCGACGGTCGCCAGACTGGCCTGAGGATCGACTTGCTTGATGGTTCAAGTTCCGAAGGTGACCAGATCAGCGGGTTTGAAAATGTTCTCGGGTCTCTTGGTGATGACGTGATCGTAGGGGACGACGGCAACAACCTGTTGATTGGCGGCGGCGGGGCTGACCGTTTTGACGGTGGTGAGGGCAGTGACACTGTGTCATACGCCGAAGAGACCGCATCGGTATCCGTTAATCTGGCGGCCAACTCCAACAATCAGAACGATGATCTGATCGGGATTGAAAATCTGGTGGGTGGTTCGGCAAACGATCTTCTGACCGGAGACGACGAAAACAACGCTCTGACAGGTGGTGCGGGCGCTGATGTGCTGCGCGGGCTTTCCGGGGCAGACGTTCTTTCGGGTGGTACAGGTGAAGACGATTTGCGCGGCGGCGAAGGCGACGATCTTCTGGTCGGCGGCGAAGGTGCTGACCGGCTGGACGGCGGTGCAGGGTCGGATACGGCCTCGTTTGTCAGCGAAACAACAGCCGTTACGATCGACCTGACACAGGAAGAAGCTTCGACCGGTGATATTCTTGTCAGCATCGAAAATATTGAAGGCACAAATGAGGCCGACGATATTCGTGGCGATGGCGGCAACAATACGCTGTATGGTCTGGACGGCGACGATAATCTGTTTGGCCGTACAGGCAATGACAGGTTGTTTGGTGGCGACGGAGAAGACTTCATCGATGCGGGTGACGGGGATGATCTGATCAGCGGCGGTGAGGATGCCGATGTAATCCGTGGCGGCGAAGGTATTGACGGGGTTACCTATGAGGTGAACTCGGCCGGTATTACCGCGGATCTGGACACCGGTGTTGTGTCTGATGGCGATACCTTGTCGTCGATTGAAAATGTCATTGGTTCGAACTTCTCCGACACGATCTCTGGCACAAATGACGATAACGTCCTGACTGGCCTTGACGGTAACGATGTACTCGATGGTCGTGGTGGCGATGATGTGCTGCGCGGAAACGAGGGCGACGATACCCTGCGCGGGGGCCAAGGTGCCGACGTTCTGATCGGGGGGGAAGGCGACGACCTGCTTGAAGGCGGCAGCGAAAGTGACCTGTTGCGCGCGGATAGCGGTACGGACACTCTGGTTGGCGGACAGGGCGATGACGTCTACGTAATCGGATCGAACTCCGTGGAAACGGTGATCCGGGCGGGTGATGGAACTGACCGGCTGGCCTTTTCGGAATTCGCGGCATCCTCGCTCAGCCTCGGATTGCTTTCTGCTGCAGAAAACCGGTTCCTGACGTTCAGTACCGAAGTTGCAGATCAGGATGACAGCGAGGCCTCGCCACAAGTGGTTGAACTGGCGCGAATTGATCTGGCGGAATTGTTTGCCGATGGCACTGATCTTGATGCGCTCAGCGAAACCGAGATTGCCGAACAACTGGCAGACTCGTTTGATCGCTTTGTCTTTAGCGACGGGCAAGTTGAGGGGGACGCATTGGTCGAACTTGTGACCAATGGTCTGCAAGGTTTCGAACTCTACGCGAACCCATTGGGAACGATACAGGGGACCGATGGTGACGATACCCTGGTTCGGGGAAACAACACCGACGACATATTGTCCGGCGGTGGCGGCAATGACACGATACGAAGTGGGCTGGGTGCGGATACCCTGATCGGCGGCACCGGCGATGACACACTGGACGGTGGCGACGGCTTTGATACCGCTTCCTACGCGTCAGAACGGAACAATATCGTTGCAGATCTTGAAACCGGCAGTGTTGAAGTGACCGAGCGGACAGAAACCAGTGAACCGACCCCTGTGATTCAGTCAGACCCGGACACTCTGACCGTCACGACCAATCTGGACACGGGTGATGATGCTACGGTGACGGGCGATCTCCTTGCGGAGATTGCGGATGGCGGCGGGCTCAGCCTGCGCGAAGCGATCCTGCTGGCGAACGCGGATGAAGGCTTTAACACTGTCAACTTTGACGCGACTGTCTTCAGCGGCGGTCTGGACAGTGTGATCCGTCTGGGCGCGCAGGGTGCGTTGTCTGTCACCGACTCGATTGCAATCGATGGCTCAACCGGGGTTGATGTGGTTGTAACCGGCGATATCAACGGCGATGACGCGTTGATCGACGGCACCTTTGTCACTGATATCACTGCCAGCGGGGGCGCCGTCGGTGACAATACTACTGTATTCAATCTTGGCGCATCCGCAGCCAGCGTTGCCTTTGACGGCCTGACCATCACCGGCGGCAACACGACGGGGAACGGAGGCGGGATTTTCAGCGAAACCGCAACCCTGACCCTGGCGAACTCGACCGTGGCCGGGAACACATCCTCCAGCAATGGTGGTGGTGTCTATGTGGGTGCGTTTACCGACGCGACGTTTGTCAACAGTACCATTGCCAACAACTCAACCCTGGTGCTGGGTGGTGGGGTCGGAACCGATCCGTTTGCCGATCTGACATTCATCCAGTCAACTGTTACGGGCAACAGCTCTGCTGTTTCTTTTGGCGGGGGTGTCGGATTGCTCCTCAACACCAGCCTGACCAGTGTCAACTCGGTGTTTGAAGGCAACACTACGCTGTTTGCTGGCCGCGATATCGGTGAACTTTCCGTAAACAACACCATCACCGCGACCTCCAGCTTCATTGGCAACACTGACGTGATCCTCGACATCGACAATGGCGGGAATATC
The DNA here is from genome assembly GCA_000158135.1 of Rhodobacteraceae bacterium KLH11. Taxonomy (GTDB): domain Bacteria; phylum Pseudomonadota; class Alphaproteobacteria; order Rhodobacterales; family Rhodobacteraceae; genus Ruegeria. The sequence continues at coordinate 1,106,674 of DS999531.1, read as the reverse complement.
ATCGGTGGTGACGCCGGGCTGGGTGGCCTCGGAGATGCTGGCGGCACTGCGCCAACTGTTGATGTGTCAGACAACAGCGCGCTGAACGGTGCCGGTAATGCCACAGCTGCCTTCGCGGCGCTGGATGAAACGGCACTTGGCATCGACATCAACGGCGACGGGGATGTGCTGGATACCGCGATTGACAGTATCGATGACCTTCAGGTCGACGCGCGGGGCGCTGATCGCAATGTGGATGGCGTTGACATCGGCGCAACCGAGGCTCAGCCAGGCAACGGTTTTGCGGACGAAGTTGCCCTTGCGGCTGGTGAGGGTAACAACGGAAGCGCTGATGCGGAAGCTGTTGTCCTGCAGACCGATACTCTGGTCGATATCGAGGCAATCATCGCAGGCGATGGAGACGATACCCTGCGCGGTGATGATGGTAACAACACATTTGCTGGCGGTGCAGGCAATGACCTTCTGGAAGGTCGCGATGGTGCCGACCTTTTGCTGGGTAACTCGGGTAACGATGTACTCTACGGCGGATTGGGTGATGACACTCTGGTCGCGGAATCCGGTGATGACGAACTGCACGGTGGCGAAGGTGATGATACGTTCATTGTCCAGTCAACATCCGGTAACGTTCTGATTTCCGAACTGTTTTCGGATGCCGAAAATGGAGCTGCCGCCAACGAGATCATTTTCTCTGACGTTGACCATCGCGACGTGGATGTACGTCAGGATGGTGATGACGCTGTCTTTGAACTGGACGGTTCGGTGTTGGCACGTGTAGAAAACTGGTTTGCCGCAGCGCAACCAACAAGCGGCCTGTTTGCAGCCTTCCAGTTTGCCGGTGGCGCGCGGTTCGAGGACCCGGCATCCTTTGTCAATCAACAGATCAACGGGCAGTCTGGGCAAAGCCTGTCAGCCATCTCGGGCACTGATCAGTCTGATCGGATTTTTGCGGCAGAGTCTGGCTCCCGGATCACCACGCTGGATGGCAACGATATCGTCGTCGGCGGCGATGGAAGTGACACGATCGACACCGGAAACGCATCCGACAACGTCATTGGCGGTGGAGGCAGCGACAGTGTTACACTCGGGGTCGGGGCAGATGTGTTCATTGACGCTCAGGATGGTCAGACTGAAACCGGTCGCGATACTGTCTATGGCGGCGATGGCAACGATTCTATCCTTTCTGTCGATGGCGCAGACGAGCTGTTCGGTGAAGACGGGGACGATCTGATCGTGCTCAACACCCTGGACTTTCAGCGCGTCGAAGGGGGTATTGGCAGTGACACGCTCAGTTTGGCCGAGTTGGAGCAACCAACGGCATATGCAGGCCGGTCTGATGATTTCAGCCTGAATATCGAACTTGGTCGCGTGATCGAACCGGGCGTTGATGCCGAAACCGGCAGACGGTTTGTGACGCAGGATGAATTTGATAGCCTGTTGCAATCCGGTCAGGTGACATTTGGACTGCTGGAAGGGCTGATCTTCGATCTTGAGGGGAACCAGATCGAACGTATCAATCCTTTCGCAGGTCAAAGCGATCTGCGGTTCCGGGATGATGTGTCAGGTGACTTCAGTTTTGAACGGGCCACCATCAACGGAATTGAAAACGTAATCGGCTCTGACTTTGCTGACCGGCTGAGCGGCAACAATCTGGCCAACGCGCTGTCCGGTGGAGAGGGTGACGATCTGCTGCGCGGTCGCGAAGGCAATGATGTTCTGGAAGGCGGCCTGGGCGATGATATTCTGGAAGGTGGTGATGGATCTGATACCCTGACCGCCGATGCCGGTACGGATGTTCTGGTTGGTGGTCGAGGTGCAGATACCTATGTCATCAGCCGCGCGTCCCGCGATACTCAGATTTCGGAATTCATCAGCGCGGAAACGCCTTCTTCCGATAACATTCTGGTATTTGCTGATCTGGGTATCGAAGAGGTTAGCTTCGTGCGCAGCGCAGAGAACATCGAAATCTTCACAGCCGAGGGCAGGATTGCGTTTATCAGCCGCATATTCGACTCATCATCCGAACTGCGGGACCAGTTCTCTGAGATCCAGTTCGCTGACGGCACCTTCATCACCGGCAGCCAGGATGTGCAACAATTCCTGTTGGATGAGGTGTCAGGCCGCGGTGGTACAGTTGATTTGCGTCTTGGTTCCGATGCAGGCGAGTTTATCCAGGCCGACAATGGTAATAACACCATCAATGGGCTGGGTGGTAATGACGAAATCCTGGGACTTGGCGGTAACGACCAGCTGCAGGGGGACAACGGCGCCGACCTTCTTGACGGTGGGGCAGGCGATGATCTCTTGTTTGGTGGTGATGATGATGATCGCTTGATTGCGACCGCAGGAACCGACATCGTGGATGGTGAGCGCGGGGATGATACAATCGTCATTGGTCGCGACAGCAGGGATACAATTGTGCGCGATTTTCAGGACCAAAACACACTGGTTCTGGACGGGATCGAGCAGGATCAGGCGACCCTTATCCAGCAGGGTCTGAACCTTGATATCTTTGTCGACGGAAATCGTATCGCCATAATTGAAGATTTCTGGTTTGAAGAGAACAGTCCGATAGTCGGCCGTAACTTCAGCACCTTCGAATTTGCGGACGCAAGCGTGGTGCCCGAAGATTTGTCGGTGCTACTGTCGGTATCGGATGCGCAATCAGATCAGACCGAGGCAACGCTTGTCTCACTGCCTGATATCGCAGACGCATTCGTGTTCTCGGCAGGCGATGGTGGCAATGCGATCTCGGGCTTTGAAAGCGAGCTTGATGTGTTGCTATTCAACGGCTTGCAGGCCTCGGATCTGGATATTGCTCAAAGCGGCGCTGACGTTACGATCAACTTTGGAAATGATGACAAGCTAACAGTTCTCAATACCTCGGTTGACGATATCGACGACTCGAACCTGCTTTTCTCTTGATGAGATACGGGCTCGATGCTGACTAGTGTCTGACTCTGCACAAAAATGGACCACTCCTTTGAAATGGGGTGGTCCATTGATGAGTTGAAAGGACTAAAACCTACACCGGCTCACAAGTGGATAGAGCGATGGAGGAGAGGAATACCTTTGTGATCGATGCGGCGGCTCAGATGACGTGGCCCCAATATTGGGCCATCTAAAAAGAGAGTTTGTCCTCGTAACATTCAAGCAGCGAAGAGAACGAAGAATGCGGATGCCATGCTCGACGATCCGGGTTGGCATTTGTCCGATACCTGATTGTTTCAATACGAATCCCTGCATGACGTATTTGTCCAATCTGCTCTGCAGTTGGCTTGACATCGCTGCCTGTGATGTGGGGGCAGGCTAAAGGCGCAGCGCTCTTGCATCTTTAGCATGAGTTGCTGTTTCAGCAGCTCGCGCAATTGGCAGGATAATCGACCTGCCTGCTCAATTTACGCAGCCCCAAAAGAAATTTGCGGCAGAACCCAACCGACAGGTTATCTGCCTGCTAAGATCATGCGGTTTCACCAAGATATCTGACTGACCTCTTGGGGTTGGTTAGGATTTATTGCACAAATTGCTGCAAAGATTTGCAAGTAGCCGGGATGGGCTGCATTCTGATGCAGGCTGGGACGGTTGGCCGTCCCATGTTTTGAGTTAGAGATCACGGCATGCCCCGTCGCCGTCTATTCCGGTTGAGGAGCCATCATGGCAGGGAAGAATCAAGAGAACGGCAACATAGCGACACCTGCCACCCATACAAACCAACGTGCATTGCGGGTGTTGGGGACCTCTGTCACCTTGATCGAGCAGCTTCGCAGATCAGCCGAGGCTGATCTGGGGCTAAAAATAGACTTCACCATTTTAGACGGCACTGAGGCACAGCGGCAGGGCGCGCTGGCTCCGGATTCTTTTGACGTGTATGATCAGTGGTTTCACGATATCGACCTGATATGGCCCACGGGCTCGATCCGGCCGATCGACACCGGGCGCATTTCTGTCTGGGATGACATCGGCGATCTGTCGCGGATTGGGTCGATCTCGGCCAGACAGGCGGCGCAGCCCGGTGGCGATCCCAGTCAACGGCTTTTCGTACAACGTGACGGGTCGCTCAGCAATGATCCGACGGATCAGATTTCGATGGTCCCAACCGTGCATAATGCGGACAGTTTCGGTGTGGTCGGGCAAGGCGATGACTTGCCGACAAGCTGGTCCGCCTTTTTGGACCCCGAGCGTGCCGGAACGATTGTCTTGCAAAGTGACGCCGCCATTGGCTGTCTGGATATGGTCATGGCCTTGCGGGCCACGCGTGACATGAAGTTCAATGATATTGGGAACCTGACCCTGTCCGAGATTGATCAGTTGACCGGTCATCTCAAGGACCTCAACAAAAAGGGCCAATTCAAAACGGTCTGGGCGGATGAGGCAGAGGCTATTGAGGGTTTCAGCGCAGGGCCAAAGGCAGTTGGCAGCCTCTGGTGGTCTGGCGCGGTCAAACTGCGTGCCTTGGGCGTTCCTGTCACGATGGCCACTCCGGCAGAAGGATATCGGGGCTGGTTTGGTGGCATTGGCCTGTCCCGATCCGCCGATGATTACACGCTGGATCTGGGCTATGAATATATGAACTGGTGGCTGTCGGGCCCACCTGGCGCGGTTATGGCGCGAAATGGCTCTTACATCACAAACCACAACGCGGTTCAGCCACATCTGTCGGGGGCTGAATGGGATTTCTGGTACGAAGGGAAACCTGCCGCCGTTGATATTCGCGACATCAACGGGGTGATCATCTACAAAGCCGGAGAGCAGCGCGGCGGCGGCTCGTACCATGAACGTATGTCACGTGTCGCGGTGTGGGACGCCGTAATGGATGAGCATAATTATCTGGTCCGCTGCTGGGAGAGTGCCCTGGCCTGAGCGTGGCCTCACCGTGTTATCCGCTTGAGATACGGCTTGGCCGCCGGTTGCGGGAACACCGAGATCGCCATGAGGCGCTTGGCGGTTCTTTCTTCGGCCATCATCAGGTGTTCCTCAAGCGCCTGTGCGGCCATGCGATAACGGCCACGCTTGACGAAATCCAAAATCAGAGCGTGTTCGGACCAGGAATCCTGAAAAGGCACGGTACCGACAAAAGTGGCGAACACGTGGTTCACCACCAATGCGAGTTGGCTTTGATGAACCATACGCAGCAGGTGCGAATTTTCGGATTTTGCCAGTAGCCGCACGTGCAGATCTTCTTCCAGCTCGTCCAGCCGTTCCACTGAAATATCTGTCGGAGAGGTTACGGCGCTTGCGATCCTCTCCTCCATGCTCTGAAGCGCGGAGTTGTCGGTCTGAGGTGCACTGTCAATCAATGCCAGGGGTTCAAGCTTGGCGCGAATGGAATAGTAATGCGCAACCTCGGTCGCTGTCAGCGGGCCAATCACCCAATGCGAACGGGGGTCTTTGCTGACGATGCCCCGCACATTCAGCCGGGCCAGAATGTCACGAATGACTGTCCGGCTAACCTGATAATGATCCGCGGCGGCCTGCTCGCTGATGCGAAACTCGCCAAAGGGCAGGGTCTGGATCAGGTCGTTTTCGAAGTTACGTGCCACCCGCTCTGACGTCAGCAGGGCTGAATCATCGGCACTGCCTTCTGACAGGCCCAACATTTCGAGCGTGAGGCTAATTCTGAGCGGTCCGGGGTTGTCGGCCCCGGCAACGACAAAACCACGCCCGTCAAACCGGTCAAGCATTCCGCGTTCGTTGAGATCCTTCAACGCGGTTCGCACCGGTGTCCGGCTTGATCGGAACAGGCGGGCGATAGGGTCTTCGGTCAACACGGTTCCAACCGGCAGCGAACTGGATTCGATCGCCTTCTGGATCTGCTGAGCGATAATCTGGTAGCGCGGCCTGGTGCCGTCGATTGTGCCTGCCGGATTATCACTTTCGTGTGTTGTTTCCTTTGTCATTATCGCACCCGTAAAACGCACTTTGTGTGCCGAGTTCGTAAAGAAACTATCTCTTTTGGGTGATTTTGGCAAATATTTTGATATAATATAACAAGAAAAGCATCTTTTTTGTATTTTAATTGACTTTTGAATACATGGTGCATTATCAACTCCCTGAGGACGTTAGGAGGGGCGGCGCTCAACATGCTGGAGATTGAACACTTAGGAAAGTCATTTGATGGCAACGCTGCTGTCGCGGACTTTTCAGTCACAGTTCAGGATAATGAGTACCTGACCCTTCTTGGGCCGTCGGGTTCTGGCAAGACAACCTTGTTGCGTCTGATCGCCGGGTTGGACCAGCCGGATACCGGGCGCGTATTGCTGAACGGGCGCGACATCACGGCGACGCCAACGCATACCCGGACCATCGGGTTTGTACAGCAGAAATACGCTTTGTTCCCGCATCTGTCGGTGCGCGAGAATGTCAGCTTTGGTTTGCGCAATCACTATCTGAACCCGGTTTTGGATGATGCCGAGATCAAACGGCGTGTCGATGCGATGCTCGAAATCGTCGGCCTGCGCGGGTTGGGGGATCGCGGGGTCGGTCAGATCTCGGGTGGGCAAAAACAACGCGTTTCGCTGGCGCGCACGCTGGTAACCGAGCCCAAGATCTGCCTGCTGGATGAACCGCTGGGCGCGCTGGATGCGAATCTGCGCGAGCGGATGACGGTTGAGCTGCGCGATATCCGCGCCGCTCTCGGCATCAGCTTCATGCATGTCACCGGCAATGAGGATGAGGCCCTCGGCATGGGGGATCGCGTGATCGTGCTGGATGAAGGGCGCGGGATTCAGATCGACCGACCCGATGTTGTGTTTGGGCGTCCCCGTACTGTCCGGGTGGCGCGGCACGTCAACAACTACAACATCCTGTCTGGGCGGGTTGAGCAGGATCAGTTTCTTTGCAACGGCCACCGCTTGGGTCTCCCGGAAGGATCGGATGGTGCCGTGAATTACGTGATTGGCGTCGATCGGGTATCGGTCAACGCCGCCGAGACGCAGGACGCGCCGGGCCATGTTTCAATTCAGGCCAAGTTCATCGCCAGCGAATTCATGGGGTCGCGTGTTCTCTATCTGTTTGAAGGGCCAGATGACGCGGTTTTTGAAGTTGAACGGCACCTGAGCCGTGAAAATCCGGTGGATTATGGCCGGGATGAGGTCGTGACGCTCAGCTGGCCAACCGCGGAAGTTCTGACTTATGCCAGTAACGGTCTGCTGTTGCACGCCCCGGAACTGAAGGAGGTGGCGGCATGAGCCAGTCGGAAACCATAACGCCTACCGGTTCGGCAGAAAACAACTCCTCCTCGCCGGGTTTCTTCCAGAAATTCGGGCAGTATATCCTGCTGGCCCCCGGCGTTGTCTGGATGGTGCTGTTTCTTGTCGTTCCGCTGATCATGATGGTCTATGTCAGTTTCTGGACCCAGACGACATTTGCCATCAGCTCGGATCTGACGACAAAGTCCTGGGTCACGTTCTTTTCTTCGGAAACCTATTTCGGAGCGTTGCTGCGGACCATTCGCCTATGGCTGACGGTACTGATCCTGACCTTTATTCTGGGCTACCCGATTGCCCTGTTCATCGGGCAGTTCGTGCGCAGCAAGACCATTCAGACCCTGCTGCTGGTGGCCTGTGTCATCCCGTTCTGGACCTCGTTCCTGATCCGGGTTCTGGCCTGGCGTCCGATGCTGGGCAAAGAAGGTGCGATCAACCTGATCCTGCAAAAGATAGGGGTGATCTCGCAACCTATCGAGGTGCTGCTGTTCACCGAACTGTCGGTCGTGATCGGCATGGTGCAGATCTATGTGGTGTTCATGGTTGGCCCGATTGCCTTTATGCTGTCGCGGATCGACGGCAGCCTGCTTGAGGCCGCGCGCGATCTGGGCGCATCGCCGCTGACAATCTTCCGCAAGATCATCTTTCCACTCAGCCTGCCGGGTGTGGTTGTGGGCGCGATCTTCGTCTCGGTCATGGTACTGGGCGAGTTCGCAACCGCATCCGCCCTGTCGGGTCGCAAGGTGAACCTGCTGGGCAACATCATCGTCACACAGGTCGGATCGCTGAAATGGGCCTTTGCCGCGGTGATCGGGGTGGTTCTGACCGTGGTCATGGCCGCTGTCATCACCTTCCTGCTGCGCCTCGTCAACCTGCGCGAAGAATTGTGAGGGCCGCAAGATGCAACAACTGACATCTCTCCGTTGGGTTCTGGCCTTCTATGCCTTCCTGTTCATCGCCTTCCTGTATGGCCCTTTCGTGGTCATGGGTATCCTCAGCTTTCAGCAGGGTCCCGAGGGCGGCCCGCAATTCCCGATCATCGAATGGTCGACCTTCTGGTATCAGCATGTCATCGGTGTTGCCCCGGTTTCACGCATCGCGCCGCTTCCTTTGGGTGAGGCGCTGGTGCGGTCACTCACACTGGCCTTTGCAACCATGGTTGTGTCCACCCTGCTGGGCACCCTGACGGCACAGGCGTTCCGGCGGAAATTCAAGGGCTCGGGCTTTGTTTTCTACCTTGTCGTGCTGGGCATGATGGTGCCGGGCGTGCTGCTGGGGCTGGGCATGGCGCTGGTGTCCAGCCAGATGGGGATCGAACGCAACTGGTGGTCCACCGCGTTTGTTCTGCATGTTGTCTACACATTCCCCTTTGCCTTTCTGGTGATGCTGGCGATCTTCAACCGCTTTGACAGTTCGGTTGAGGAGGCCGCCTGGGCGCTGGGTGTATCCCCCACGCGGACGTTCCGCAAAGTGACCTTTCCGATCATCTTTCCCGGCATCCTGTCGTCGATGCTGTTTGCCTTCACGCTCAGCTATGACGAGTTTCCGCGCACCCTGTTCACCGGCGGTGCCGACGTAACCATGCCAATCGCGATCTACGGGACATTTGCGGTTGAGATCCACCCGAACCTGTTCGCCTTCGGGGTTCTGACCACGCTGTTCTCATTTGCCTTGCTGTCCGTCTACGCGGTGCTGATGGCGTTGTCGGCACGCCGGTTCTCATCTGACGCGTCCGGCATTCAGGAGGACGTGGCATGAGCCGGTTTCAGGGTCAGAACGCCATCGTTACCGGCGCGGGCTCGGGCATTGGCCGTGCCATCGCTTTGCGGCTGGCTGTTGAGGGCGCACAGGTGGTGGTCAACGATCTGAACGCCGAGGCCGCCAAATGTACTGTCGGGTCCATCAAGGCCCTGGGCTATACCGGCAGCGCCGCACCGGGCGATGTATCTGACCCAGAAGATATGAACGCGATCTTTGATCAGTGCGAACGCGAGTTCGGCACCTGCCATATCCTTGTGAATAACGCCGGAATTGCCCAGCAAACCCCGTTCAAGGATCTGAATGTCGATGACTGGGACAAGATGATCAACGTGCATCTGCGCGGGTGTTTTCTGGGTTGTCGCCGCGCGCTTGAGACGATGGTGGATCACCGAAGCGGCTCGATCATCAACATTGCCTCGCAGCTGGGTCAGATCGGCGGCGTGGAGCTGAGCCATTATGCCGCCGCCAAGGCGGGCATCATCGGCCTGACCAAATCACTGGCCCGCGAGGTCAGCCAGCACGGTGTGCGCGTCAACGCGGTGGCTCCCGGGCCGATCAATACCGAGCTGGTGATGAAACTGTCGGAAGACTGGCGTCGGGAAAAGGCGGGCGAGCTGCCTTTGGGCACCTTTGGTGAGCCCGAGGATGTGGCCGCTACCGTTGCCTTTCTGGCCTCGGACGATGCGCGGCTTTATGTGGGTCAGACGCTTGGCCCCAATTCCGGCGATGTGATGTTGTGAGGGGGGCGGACGCATGAAAACGGTTCTGATAACGGGCGCAGGGATCGGCATTGGCCGGGCGACAGCGCTGGCCTTCGGCAAAGCCGGATACCGCGTGATCGTCACCGATATTCTGGAAAACGAAGGCGCAGCGGTGGCGGAACAGATCATCGCATCGGGCGGTCAGGCGGAATTCCACGCGCTCGATGTGACCTCGACCGAGGCTACCGATGTTTTGGTTGCGAAGTTGGAAGCGGACTATGGCGCGCTGGATTGTCTGGTCGCCAATGCGGGTATCGCGCATAAGGTTCCGTTGACTGATCTCAGCGATGAGAAATGGGATCAGACCTTTGACATCGACCTCAAAGCGATGATGCGGCTGGTTCGTGCCGCGTCGCCCGCCATGCGCGCGGCGGGGCAGGGCTCGGTCATCTGCCTGTCGTCCATCATGGGCGTTGCCTATGGCTGGGACGAACACGTTCATTACTCGGCGGCGAAATCCGGTGTTGTCGGGCTGGTACGCGGCCTGGCTGTTGAACTCGCAGGTGACGGGCTGCGCGTCAATGGCGTTGCACCCGGTTACATCCGCACGGCGCAGGCCCTGTCACGGCAGCACTCGCTGGGGCCCGAAGGGCTGGAGAAAGCCGCAGATTTCATACCGATGGGACGGGTGGGCGAGCCGGAGGATATCGCCGATGTGATCCTGTTCCTGGCCTCGGATGGCGCCCGGTACATGACCGGCCAAACCGTGGCCGTTGATGGGGGATTGTTGGTCGGACGCTACTGATCCGACCGCAAAATAGAAGAAAAACAGGTCTTTAGGGAGGACTAAAATGAAAGATTTTGTACTCAATCGAAGAAAGTTTCTGGCAACTGCCGGGTCAACAGTGGCCGCCGCGCCCCTGATGATGAATTCCTCGATGGCCTTTGCCGCAGGTGGTCTGGCCGATCAGGAACTGCGCACCGTCGGTCTGTCCGTGACCGTGCAGGAGCGTATCCTGAACGATTTCCAGTCGAAATCCGGGGTCGGCGGCGTCAACGGTAAAGCGGCGATTTTCCCCGACACCCAGACTGAGCTTCTGTCGGGCTCAAAAGCCTATGACAGTTGGGAAATCATCGGCGAACGTCTTCCTGCGATGACGCAGACCAACACGATTGCGCCCATCGATACCGCCAATCTGAAGAACTGGGGCAATATCCGGCCGATCTTTGTGGAAACCGATCCCCGGATGGAACCGCGGGCACAGATTTCGGGTCAGATCTGGGCGAATGACGCCAAGACCGAGCTGTGGATGGTGCCCAGCGTGTTCAACTTTGACTCGATCGGGTATCGCCCCGATCTGGTCAGCGCCGAAGAGGCCAACACCTGGACCGCGCTGTTTGATCCCAAGTTCAAGGGTAAGACCGGCCTGAACGTCGACCCGCTGATCGCCTTCGGTCAGGCCATTCTGGCGATGAATTCGCTGGGTCTGCTTGAGGTGCCGAACCCCGGCAACCCCAATGTCGAAGAGATTGACGAGGCCGCGGCCTTCCTGATCGCCAAGAAGAAAGAAGGTCAGTTCCGCGCGCTGTGGGGCGACTTTGGCGAGCTGGTGAACCTGCTGGCCTCGGGCGAGATGATCCTGGCCGACGCCTGGCAGCCGGCGGTGATGGCGGTCAAGGCGCAGGGGATCGAATGTTCCTATGCGGTGCCGAAAGAAGGCTATCGCGGCTGGTCGATCGGTATCTCGCAGATTGCGGGGTCGCCCAATGCCGACGCGGTTCAGGCCTATGCCGATTACTGGCTGTCGGGCCCTCCGGGCGTGCTGGTGTCGGAACAGGGTTACTACTCGCCCACAACCAACATCAAAGAGGTGATGTCGCCCGAGAAATACGGGTTCTGGTACGAGGGCAAGCCCTGGGTCGGCCCCGAAGAGCGCGGCATCAAGGAAGGCGACTTGCGCGATGGTGGATCGCTGCAGGAACGCGCCAGCCAGGTCGCCTATTGGCACCAGTGGCCGGACGAATACGACCACCTGATCCAGCGCTGGGACGAGTTCCTGAGCGCCTGATGCCAACCGGCAGGGGGCGCGTGCCGTCCCTTGCCACACCCGAATTCTCTGGATGAAAGCTGCAGATCATGGACCAGTTTGACCTAGAACTTCAAAATATCCGCAAGGTCTATCCGGGCAACACGGTTGCGGTCGAGGGGTTCGACCTGCAGGTGCAGCGGGGTGAGTTCATCTCGTTCGTCGGCCCTTCGGGCTGTGGTAAGACCACCACGTTGCGGATGATCGCAGGGCTGGAATCCATCACCTCGGGCACGTTGCTGATCCGGGGGCAGGATTTTACCCATGTGCCCACGGAAAAACGGCCCACATCCACGATATTTCAGAACTACGCGATATTCCCGCACATGACCGTGCGCGAGAATATCGGATTTGGTCTTGAGGTCCGCAAAGTGCCTGCCAACGAGGCCGCCAAACGCGTCGATGCGATTATCGAGAAACTGCAGCTTGGCGATGTGGCCGATGCCAAAGAGACCTCTCTGTCAGGCGGCCAGAAACAGCGCCTCGCGCTGGCGCGCGGGCTGGTGACCGAGCCCGAGATTCTGCTGCTGGACGAACCGCTTGGCGCGCTGGATGCAAACCTGCGTAAATCCATTCAGGAAGAGCTGAAAGTGCTGCAGCGGTCGCTGAACATCACCTTCATCTTCGTCACCCACGCCCAGTCCGAGGCGCTTTCGATGGGCGACCGTGTGGTTGTCATGAACGCCGGGCGGGTGGAGCAGATTTCCGATCCGTTTGAACTCTATACAAGGCCCAAATCATCTTTTGTGGCCCGGTTCATCGGACGAAATACGTTGATTGAAGGCGCCTATCAGGGCTGTGAAAACGGTCTGGCGCGCGTGGAAACCCCCTTTGGGCTGTTGTCGGGTCGCCCCAGTTTCGATCCGGCACATATCAGCGCGCAGACCGGGGTGTCCTTTGTTCTGCCATCTGAATTCATCACGCTGAATGCCGACCCGTCGGGCGCTGATCATCAGGGCCTGACCTGTACCGTCGGCTCGCTGCACCGGATCGGGCAGATTGTCAGGATTTCGGTGCGCTTGCCGGATGAGACCGAAATCGAGGTTGAATCCTACGCCGAGAATACCGCCAATCTGAACCTCAGCCCCGGGGCGCAGGTCGATCTGGGCTGGAATGCCGAACGCGCAACTGTTGTCTGCGACAGGCCCTGACGCGGCCTGCCTCGCCAACCAATTTCTTTGATGCAAACAGGGAGACTGTAAATGACCAAAAAGATTTATTGCGCCTTTGGCGTGGATGTGGACGCCGTCGGGGGCTGGCTGGGCTCTTACGGTGGTGAGGACAGCCCCTGCGATATCTCACGCGGCCTGTTCTCGGGCGAGGTTGGATCGCTGCGGTTGCTGAAACTGTTCGAACGGTTTGGCATCAAGACCACCTGGTTCATCCCCGGTCACTCGATCGAAACCTTCCCCGAACAGATGCAGGCCGTTGCCGATGCCGGGCACGAGATCGGGATGCATGGGTACAGCCACGAAAACCCGATTGCGATGACGCCCGAGCAGGAAGAAGAGGTGATGGACAAGTCCATCGAACTGATCGAAAACCTGTGTGGTCGCCGCCCCACGGGTTATGTCGCGCCCTGGTGGGAGTTTTCGCCGGTCTCGAATGAGCTGTTGCTGAAAAAGGGCATCAAGTACGATCACTCGCTGATGCATAACGATTTTGAGCCCTATTATGTGCGCGTCGGCGATACATGGACCAAGATCGATTACTCGAAAAAAGCCAGCGAGTGGATGAAGCCGCTGGTGCGCGGCACCGAAAGTGAATTGATCGAGATCCCCGCATCATGGACATTGGACGATCTGCCCCCGATGATGTTCATGAAGGCCGCCCCGAACAGCCATGGTTTCGTTGATCCGCATGTGGTGGAGCGCATGTGGCGCGATCAGTTCGACTGGGTCTATCGCGAGATGGATTATGGGGTGGTCACCTTTACCATCCACCCGGATGTGTCGGGCAAGCCACATGTGCTGATGATGCTGGAGCGTCTGTATAATCACATCATCCGCCATCCGGGCGTGGAGTTCACCACTTTCGATACGATTGCGACCGACTTCAAAAAGCGCAACCCGCCGAAGGTCTGATGTTACTGGCCGGGGCATCGGGATGCCCCGGTCTTCAATTTTCAGGAACTGAAGAAATGTGCGGCTTATGTGGCCTGCTGGGCCTGACACACTGGACGGAAACCCACGCCCACAAGGATGCGTTCACGGGCGCCGGTCAACGCACCTTGCGCGCCGAGCGGGCGCATCGGACAAAGATCGTGAACACCATTCTGCAACCGGTGCGCGCCAAGGTGTCCGATTTTCAGGCCACCAGCTATCTGCTGTCGACCCCCACGGGCAAAACTGCCGTTGTTGATGATATTCAGGCCGTCTGGGGGGCCTATGAGCAGGTGATGGGCCGCAATCTCGATCCGCTCGACCCTGAGTATCTGTTGCAACTGGAGCGTAGCGTCTGATGATTCCGGTCAATGTCATAACCGGGTTTCTGGGCTCGGGGAAAACCACCTTGCTGCGCGAGGTTCTGCGGAAGCCCGAGTTTTCCGACACGGCCGTGATCGTCAATGAATTTGGAGAGGTCGGTCTGGATCACATCCTGCTGGAAGAGGTGGAAGAGGGCGTTCTGCTGCTCGAAAGCGGCTGTATTTGCTGCACGATCCGGTCTGACCTGCGTGATACGATCCGTGATCTGCAAGCCCGTGCCGCATCGGGTGCAATTCCCAAATTCAGCCGTCTGGTCGTGGAAACAACAGGGCTGGCCGATCCGGCCCCCATCGCCTCGACCCTGGCTGCCGATCCGATCATCCGCAATCACTTCCGCATCGGTAATATCATCTGCACGCTGGACGGGATGTCTGGCCTTGCGACCCTGGCCAACCACCCCGAAGCGGAAAAGCAGCTTGCGATTGCCGACAGGATTTTGCTGACCAAGGCCGATATCGCCGATGGCTCACAGATTGACCGCCTGCGTATTCACGCGCGGTCGATCAACCCGGTGGCGCAACTGGCGCTGTCTGATGGTCAGTGGTTCGATGCCGGTCTGCTGATCGAAGAAGATCTGAACGATCCCGAAACCCGCGCGCAGGAGATCCAGCGCTGGTTCAAACCCGATCATGATCACCATGACCATCACGATCATAGCCATCATGGTCACCACGACCACAGCCACGACAAGGTGGACGGGCTGAACTCTTTTGTTGTCGATTATGATACGCCGATTGACTGGACGGTCTTCGGGGTCTGGCTGACGGCGCTGTTGCACAGTCACGGTGACCGGATTTTGCGGGTCAAAGGCATCCTGAACGTGCGCGAAAGCGAAACGCCGGTTGTGTTGCACGGTGTGCAGCATGTGATGCACCCGCCACTGCATCTGGACAAGTGGCCCGGAGAAGACCGGGGCTCGCATGTCATATTCATTACACGCGGGATTTCCGAACAGGCGATCCGGCACTCGCTTGAGGTATTCCTGTCGGCAGCGGCCCGCGCCACCGGAGAGGCTGGGCAGGTACAGGCCGTTGTTTGACAGTCTGCTCTCGCAGATCCTGCCGGTGGCTTTTATCGGATTCATCGGCTGGGGGTTTGGAAAATCCGGCAGGTTCACGCGTGAGGATGCGCAGTCGATCAACAAATATGTGTTCTACATCGCGCTGCCCGTTCTGATGTTCCGGCTGCTGGCCCAAACACCCTGGGATCAGTTCAGCGCGACACTCAACGGGGCCTATCTGCTTAGCGAAGCGATGGTCTATGGTGCGGGTTTTGTGCTGGCCCGCTATGCCTTTCGGCGCGGGCTGGTGGAATCCGTGTTGCTGGGCATGGCCGCTGGGTTCGTCAATCACGTGTTCTTCGTGCTGCCCGTCGCGCTTGAGGCCCACGGCAGCGCCGCGCTGGCCCCGATCATGAGCATCGTGACAGTGGATTCGATTGCGATCTATGCCGTGACGGTTCTGGTGCTGGATGCCTTGACGGCACAGTGGGCATCGCCTTCTGCTGTCGCATTACGCACCGCCCGCAATCCGCATGTTGCTGGCATTCTTCTGGGTCTGGCATATAATTTTACCGATCTGCCAATGCCCGACGGGCTGGATCGGTTCACCGAATTTGTCAGCGCCTCTGCCGCGCCCGCTGCCCTGTTTTCACTGGGGCTGATCCTCGGGTTGCGGGACCATTCCACAGGATGGGCGCCTGCTGTTTGCATAACCGGGCTGAAAACGCTGGTGCATCCCGTGACTTTTTTCGCTCTTCTGCCACTCGTCGCGCCATTGCAACCCCGGGATGTTCAATTGGCCTTGCTGGTCGCAGCCGGGCCATGCGGTGCGCTGCCCTTTGTTCTGGCGCTGCATTACCGCACGAGTGAAGACAACATCGCGCAGGCGATCCTGTTGTCCTCGGTGGTCTCGCTTGCCGGGCTGGCCCTGTTGCTTTGACCCTTACGTCCCCTTGATCAGAGAATGCTATGACAGATTTTCAAACCCTTGTTCAGAAATCGGCAGCCACAATCGGGCGCGTTTTGGCGTCCGGGTCGGTCGATCCGGTTGAGCTGACGCGATATGTCTTGCAACGGGCCGAGGCCAGCAAGGCGGACAGCGTGTTCCTGTCCACCACACCAGAACGTGCCCTGTCCGAGGCCAAAGCCAGCGCCCGGCGTTTGGCTCAGAACCGGCCTTTGTCACCGCTGGACGGCGTTCCGATCTCTCTCAAGGACCTGATCGATCTGGAAGGAGAGGTCACAACCGCCGCGTCGGCTTTGTACCGGGATGCGCCTGCCGCAAAACGTGATGCCATCGTGGCGCAGAACCTGTCAGCGGCCGGCATGATTTGTATCGGCAAGGTCAACCTGACCGAGTTTGCCTATTCCGGCATCGGCCTGAACCCGCATTTCGGCACAGCGATAAACCCGCTCAGCCCGGATGTGCCACGTGCGCCGGGCGGGTCATCCTCGGGCACGGCGGTATCGATATCTTCGGGCATCGTGCCCTGCTCAATCGGGTCGGATACCGGGGGCTCGGTGCGGATACCGGCCTCGTTCAACGGGCTTGTGGGGTATAAATCCTCCGAAGGGCGGATCTCGACCCAAGGGGTTTTTGCGCTGTCGCGGATGTTTGACACGATGGGCCCGCTGGCCCGGTCGGTTGAGGACTGCGTTCTGCTGGATGCCGCGATGCGGGGTCAGGCCGGACCTGCCGTACAACGGGCAGGGATCAAGGGGCTGACGATCATCGTCCCCGACACAGTTGTGATGGATGATCTGGCACCTGCAGTAGCGCGGAATTACGAAGCCACCCTGAACCGGTTGGAGCAGGCAGGCGCGGTATTGCAGCGTCGGCCGTTGCATCCGTTCGCCGAGGTGATCCGGCTGACCGCGGAATACGGGTCGCTGGTTGCAGCGGATGCCTATGTCGAACACCGTGGCATTGTCGAAAGCGCGGATCGCGCGCAGGTCGACCGGCGGGTCATGGCCCGGATTCTGGGGGGAAAATCCATGTCTGCTGCAGATGTTGTGACCCTTCAGCGGGCCCGGCGCAAGCTGCAAGGCTGGATTCGGGACACGGTTGGAGAGGCCCTGATCGCAATGCCGACAACCGCCATCACGGCACCAGAGATCGCCCCGCTGGAAGCGGACGACGAGCTGTTTCACAAGACCAACATGCTGGTGCTGCGCAATACGTCGTTAGGTAATTTCCTCGACCTGCCCGGATTGGCCCTGCCAAATGGGCAAGATGAGAACGGGATGCCAACCAGCATCCTGTTCTCAGCCGTGTCCGGGCGGGACGATGCGCTGCTGGGCTATGGATTCCAGCTGGAACAGGTTGCCCGAGGGTGAAGTTACGCGAACAGCGCGCGCACCGCGTTCAACCTGTCCGCCCGCTGCTGCCGCGCGGCCAGCGCTGTTTGCATGTTTACCCGCACGAACCGGGCTTCGGCATTGGGGGGTAACTGACCGATCAGGTCCATATCAGCCGAGATCACGGTGCCCAGCATGAAATACCCGCCGCCCGATACCGCATCGCGATGCAGGATGATCGGTTCGGCCCCGCTGGGCACCTGAATCGAGCCATAGGGATAGCAGGCGTCAGTGATGTTCGACGGATCGGATCCGGCGCCGAAAGGTGCCTCGCGCTCGACGAAATCCAAAGGCGACCCTCCGGCAAAGCGGTACCCCATCCGGTCGGCCTCGGGCGCGACTTTCCAGGTTTCGTCAAAGAACCGATCCCCCGACGTGTCGGTGATCCGATGCCAGTAGAGGCCGGGTACGACGCGCAGTTCTGCCGGGGCCTCGATACTGCGGCGCAGGCTATCCGGTATCGTGCGACCCGCAGTTGCGGTGGCGGGTTTGCCGATGGGCAACGCGTCACCGTTTTGCACTGGCCGCCCTTCGATCCCGCCGAGCGCACCAATGGCATAGGTCGACCGGCTGCCGAGCGCCTCAGGCACATCGATCCCGCCGGAAATGGCGATATAGGCGCGGGCTCCGGCGCGTAGGTAATCAAAGGTCAGGACCTGCCCGGCCTTGACCGGCAATGCGGTCCAGGTGGGCTGGACCTCGCCATCGAGTTTCGGTGGCAACTCGGCCCCGGTCACTGCGATCACGCAATCGGTTTCGAACTCCAGTTCAGGCCCCATGAAGGCGCATTCCAGCCCGGCGGCACCTTCGTCATTGCCCACCAGAATGTTGGCGCAGCGCAAAGCGAAGCGGTCCATCGCGCCGCCTATGGGGATGCCCAGATGATAATATCCGGGCCGTCCCAGATCCTGTATCGATGTGGCGAAACCTGCGGATTTGACGTTAATCGGCATTGAGCGCCTCCATCAGTCTGGCATTGGTTGCATCGATATCGCTGTTGAATTCATCCAGCGAGAAAACCACCTCGCGGATGCGGGGCTGATAGGTTCCAGCCTCGACCTGCGCCACGCAGTCATCATATTCGGCGCGGTCAATCGGCTTCCATTTCACGATGTCTCCGGGCCGGAAAAACACCATGAAATCCTGAAGATAACCGATTTTCTGTTCCGGGTCGTAGATCGGCATCGGCGTGATCCCGAACATCTGATACCCGCCCGCGCCGCGCACTGAATAGATGCACGAGAAACAGCCGCCATAACCCACCGTCAGTTTCGGCGTATCCGTGCGGGGGCGCAGGTATTTGGGCACCTGAATCTGTCGATCCCGGTCCACCATCTGATAGAGGAACGGCAGGCCCGAGACAAAGCCCACCATCGAGACAAACCACGGCGCGCCGGAATGGGCCTCGATGAAATCCGCCACTGTGTCATACCCGTTGATCCGCGCCGCGTATTCGATATCGGTGCTGTCCGGGTCCTGATGACGTTCGCGAAACCGCATCAGCGTCTCATGCGTCCACGGGTCCTGATACAGAACCGGGATTTCGATGATCCGGGTGTTCAGCACAGGCTCGGCCTGCTGTGCGGTCTGTTCCAGCCGCTTGAGCTCGGTCATCAGGTCGTCGGGATGGATCTGGTCGGGGTTGAACTTGATCTGGAACGAGGCGTTTGCGGGGCAAATCTCGGTGATGCCCGGAATATTCGCGTCGCGCACCGCGTTGGTCATCGACAGCGAAGTGAAGAACGCCTCAAGCGACATGTCCTCGCTTACCTCGACAAAGATATGCTCGTCGGCCCCAAAGCTGAAACGTGCTGTCATGGCAGGTCATCCTTTTGTTGGGAAAGGGTATGGGCATGGCTGTCCAACCATGGCTCAAGCCAATTGGTATGTACTGCGCCGGATCGGACATCGGGGTCATCGGCCAGCGCCGCTGCAAGGGGGGCGGTGGTTTTCAGACCTTCCAGCTGCAGCTCGGCCAGTGCAGCCTTGAGCCGGGCCAGAGCTTGCGAGCGATCCGGCGCATGAACGATCAGCTTGCCCAGAAGAGAGTCGTAAAAGGGCGGCACCAGATAGCCGGGATACAGCATGTGATCGAACCGTATTCCCGGCCCGGCTGGGATGTTCATTTCGCCCAGCTGCCCGGGAAACGGCATGAAATTATTCGCCGGGTCCTCGGCATTGAGGCGGATTTCAATCGCATGGCCTTGTGGTTTCAGATCATTCTGCGTCAGTGACAGGGGCTCACCATCGGCAATCCGGATCATCTCGGCCACAAGATCGACGCCCAAAATGGCCTCGGTCACCGGGTGTTCCACCTGAATGCGGGTGTTCATTTCGATGAAGTAGAATTCACCAGAGGCCTCATCGTAAAGAAACTCCACCGTGCCCGCCCCACGATATCCAACCGATGCAGCCAAGGCGACAGCGGCATCGCACAATTCGGCACGCGTTTCGTCAGAGAGTGATGTTGCAGGCGCTTCTTCCCAGACTTTCTGCCGCCTGCGTTGCAGAGAGCACTCGCGCTCATGGCAATGCACGAAACGGGTCCCGTCGCCAAGAATCTGAACCTCAATATGCCGAGACCGGGCGATCAGCTTTTCCAGATAGAGGCCGCCATCGCCAAAGGCCGCTTCCGCCTCGGTTGCGGCTTGTGGCGCCAACTGAGCAAATTCTTCGGCCGTGTGGGCGATACGAATACCGCGACCACCGCCGCCTGCCGTGGCCTTGATCATCACCGGAAACCCGATCTGATGTGCAATATCAACCGCCCGGCCCAAATCCGTCAGAACCCCATCGCTGCCCGGAACTGTCGGGACACCTGCGTCTGCTGCCGCCTGTCGGGCGCTGGCCTTGTCGCCCATTTTCCGGATCGTGTTCCCGTCAGGCCCGATGAAGATCAGCCCGGCAGCCACAACCGCATCGGCAAAATCCGCGTTTTCGGCCAGAAACCCATAGCCGGGATGGATGGCCTGAGCCCCACTTTGCAGGGCTGCCTCTATAATCGCCTGCCCGTTCAGATAGGATTTCCCGGCAGGCGGAGGCCCGATTTCGACCGCTTCGTCAGCCAACCGCACTGCCAGCGAATCCGCATCGGCGCTGCTATGCGCCTGAACGGCGTGCATACCGAGCGTCCGCGCCGCGCGGATAATCCGAACGGCGATCTCACCGCGATTGGCGATCAGTATCTTGCGGATTTTCATGATACGCGCCCCTCAGGTCTCAATCTCGACCAGAACCTGACCGGGCATAACCGCCTCTTCATCTTCAACGAGGAAAGAGAGCACGGTACCCTCAACATCCGAAGTAATCTGGGTAAAGGTTTTCATAACCTCGACCAGACCGATTACGTCACCAACCGCAACCTTGTCGCCCGGATTCTTGAACCTCGGCTCATCCGGTGCGGGTTTGCGATAGAAGATCCCGGGCAGGGGGGTTCGGATTTCAGCTTTGGACATAACAAGCTCCTGACGATAAAGGGGTGGCTTGGCGGATTTCTGGTGTCAGCAGAGGGCCGCTTCTGACAGGGCGGATCGAACTGTACGGGCGATATCCAGAACATTCGGCGTGTCGGAATGGATACAGATCGTCTGGGCACGCACCGCGTTCTCAACCCCCGCAGGGCTGGCGACAATACCGTCCCGAACGGCGCGCACCGCTTTTTGCGCAACGGCATCGGGGTCGGGCTGCCCGTGTTCGCGGGTGATCAACAGATTGCCGTCATCGTCATAGTCAAGATCGGCAAAGAACTCGGCCCGAAACTCCATACCGCGCGCGGTATAGATTTCTTCGTGCAAAGTTCCGGCCAGACCAAAAATCGGGACATCCAGATGTTCGGACGCATCACAGATCGCCTGCGCGATATGTTCCTGTCGTGCAGCCATGCCATACAGCGCGCCGTGCGGTTTAAGATGTGCAAGCTTCACGCCGCATACTTTCAGAAACTCGTTCAGTGCACCGATCTGATAGAGGACGATATTGGCCATTTCGTCTCGTTCGATCTTCATCTCGCGGCGCCCAAAACCGGCCAGATCCGGAAGCGAAAAATGCGCGCCTACGCGAACATCATGCGCTTTGGCCAGTTCCACCGTGCGGCGCATATGGTTGGGGTCCGAGCCATGAAATCCACAAGCCACGTTGGCCTCGGTTATGTAGGGCATGATCGCCGCGTCATCGCCGAATTTGTAAAGACCGAAGCTTTCGCCCATGTCGCAATTGATATCGACCGTCATGATGCCCCCGAATATGGCTGCGAAACGCGCAGCGAATGGCACAAGTGTAGGGTCGTGGATGAGGTATTGTAAAATACGTGGTTATGTCATTTGATATTTGAAAATCAGATATACTGTTTGCCGACGTGCTGATGGCGATAAGGAAAACCACATATGGTTTCGGTTTTTCTGATACCTTGTATGGATAAAAAAGATGGAACCCTCGTTTAAGCAAATCCGCTATTTCATAGCTGTCGCAAATGCCGGGCAGATTTCACGTGGGGCGATGGATTTGAACGTCTCGCAATCGGTGGTGACAACGGCGATCAAATCGCTGGAAGAGATTGTCGGAACCCCTCTGTTCGAGCGTCATGCAAACGGGGTGACACTGACCTACGAGGGCGATCAGTTTCTGGGACATGCCCGCCACATCGTCGAATCCGTGGAAGAAGCGGTGCGCATTCCCCGCAAGGCACGGCAGAATATCAGCGGCACCATAAACCTGGCGGTCACCTATACGGTCGCGGGGTATTTCCTGCCCAAACCGCTAGCCGGATTTCAACGCGCTTTTCCCGGGGTCACGTTGAACCTGTTCGAAGCGGATCGTGCGACAATCGAGGAAAGCCTGGTGACAAAGGGCTGCGATCTGGCGGTGATGCTGACCTCGAACATCGTCAATCACGAAGATATTTCACATACCGTCCTGTTGCGATCGCCCAGACGCCTTTGGGTCGGTGCTCATCATCCGTTTTTGCAGCAAAAGACCGTTGGGTTGAAAGAGATCTCGGAAGCTCCCTACATCATGCTGACCGTGGATGAAGCCAGCAACACAGCCCTGAAATATTGGAGCAATTCGCAGTATCAGCCCAACACGGTTTTCCGCACTTCGTCCGTCGAGGCTGTGCGCAGTATGGTGGCAAATGGCATGGGTGTGTCGGTGCTGTCGGACATGGTCTATCGGCCCTGGTCGCTGGAGGGCCGCCGGGTCGAAATCGTGGATGTTCTTGATCCGATCCCGACAATGGATGTAGGGCTGGCCTGGCCGGCATCGACACCCGAACGGACAGACGCTGCCAACGCCTTCATAGATTTCATGAGACTTACTGCAGGTGTTGAGATTAAGACCAGCGCTTGACGTCAGGTATACTTCCTGAATGGAGGCAGTTGCCGCATTCGAAATCTGCCCCTCTTCATCGCGCCCAAGGCGCTCAAACGGCTGAGCCGGTTGTGTTGCCGTTGGTGAAACGTAAGGCTTCCATGGTTTTTCACATGTTCGCAGCTCAGATCTGTCTGTACCTCCACACAGGCGACCGTCTTTGATCCTGTGTAAAGCGGCGGGCTTTTACTGGCGTGACCGGGAGACAGGCTGATCCGGTACCGGTGCTCTGCGAAACGGGCTGAAGCGTGCCCGTTTGATCCAGAGTTTAAATGCCTGCCAAAGGATCAGAAAGACCGCTCGCCGGGGCCCGAATGGCCGCCGCCACAGAGAGCGCAGGATAACGCGGTTGCTGAGCGGTTGGCGCGTCCCCGTCAACGTCGCAATCAGACCGCCACGCGCCCGGGCATAGTCGATCCAAACACCAACCCGCGTGTCCTGATAATCGAACCGGAAGGTATACGTGCCTTCAATTTCCTGGAACGGAGAGACATGCATCAGCTTATCGGCCAGAATCCGGTCGCTCGGCAATATCGCCGACAAATCCGGCTTGTGGCATAGATAGCTGTGGCGGGTGCCGTAGGTGTTCGTCACCTCAGCCACCACGGCATAGAGCTGATCTGCAGCATCAAAGCAGAACCAGAAGCTGACCGGGTTGAACACATGCCCCAGCACGCGGGGTTGGGTCAGAAGGGTGATCCGGTCCGGCTGCGGCACATCCTGGGCTTCAAAACATTCACGCAGCCAGATCGCGCCTCGCCCGCGCCCGGGTTCGCCGCCGTGATCCCGATCCCGCCAGCTCGTCACATTGGCACTGTTGATTGAAAACAACGCAGGCGTCTTCAGACTGCCCTCAGGATCAAACAGGATATAATCGACCGAGTAGCGAAACGCGTTTTCAATCGCACCCTTTCGTCCGTGATAGGTATGGCCCGCGATGTGATCAACGCTGTTCATGACACGGCTGTTCCATTCTGCCCGTAAACTGCTCAGGCGGCATTCTTTTTCACATGCTGCCCATCTATGTACTACGATATCTAGTGCGGTCCGGATGAAAATAAGCAGGTAAACTGATCCAGCTTGGGCTGCGCCGCGTATTGTGATTATGTTTACCGAGATCGACACCGTGACTTTGGACGACCCCGCCACTGAGACTGTGGTAAACCGAGTCCGGTACGGAGCCAAGCGCATCAAGGGCAAACCGGTGAACAGACAGAACAAAACCTGCGAGATCCGGCAAGAATGGGTGGGCCATGTCCGCCGCATTCGCGAGACGCAGGATCAGGCCGCGTTTGCCGAGCTGTTTCAGCATTTCGCGCCCCGGATCAAGGCATTCCTGATCAAGTCGGGTTCGGATGCCACAATGGCCGAGGAATGCGCGCAAGAGGTCATGGCGACCCTGTGGCACAAGGCGCATCTGTTCGACCCGACACGGGCAACTGTGGCCACTTGGGTGTTCACGATCGCTAGGAACAAGCGCATCGACGTTCTGCGCAAGCAACGCCGCCCGGAACCCGAGGATCTGGGCTGGGGGCCCGAGGCCGAACCCGAGCAGGATGATGTGATTGCCCTGCAACAGGAAACCGCGCAGCTGCGCACCGCTTTGAAAGCGTTGCCGGAAGCGCAGAGACAGCTGATCGAGAAAGCATATTTCGGTGATCTGAGCCACCGCGAGATCGCCTCGCAGACCGGATTGCCGCTGGGCACGATCAAATCAAGAATACGCTTGGCGCTGGACCGCCTGCGCCACGCGATGAATTGAGATGAAGACGATGGAAAACAATATCAAACATCACCTGACAGATGACCTGCTGATGGCTTACGCAGCAGGCACTCTGCCCGAAGCGTTTGACCTGATGGTCGCAACGCACCTGTCGCTGTGCGATCACTGCCGCGCGCGGGCTGAAAGCTTTGACGCCGTGGGCGGGCATGTTCTGGAAGATCAGGCCGAGGTCGCGCAGATGGATCAGGGTTCACTGGCCGCGACCATGGCGCTGATCGCACAAGGGGCTCCGACATCCAAACCTGTGCAACCTGCCTGCTCAGTCTTGCCCGTGCCATTGCAGGATTATGTGGGGGGCGATGTGAACGCGATCAGGTGGAGGCCGATCGGCATGGGTGTCAAACAGGCGATCCTGCCAACCACGCGTGACGCCACCGCCCGCTTGCTGTTCATCCCCGCCGGAGTAGCCGTGCCGGACCACAGCCATCACGGGACCGAGCTTACGATGGTGCTACAGGGGGCCTTTTCGGATGAGGTCGACCATTTCGCCCGCGGCGATGTCGAGATCGCTGATGCAGATCTCCACCACACACCCACGGCGGATATCTCGGAAGATTGCATCTGTCTGGCAGTCACCGACGCGCCGTTGAAATTCGGCAAGCTTATGCCGCGCCTGTTCCAGCCCTTCCTGCGCATCTGAACCCCAGGGGCGCCTAGCCTTCGGTCTTCCCCAGTGGCACAACGTTGTTGTGGTCATCCGGTGCAAGCTCTTCGAAATCAAAATTATCCAGCCGTTGCGCCCGCCGCCCGGCTTTTTCGGCGCTGATCTTGATGTCCGAGATATCCTTGGCCGCTTGCCCGAAATGACGGTCGAGGTTGGATACACGGTCCCCCAACCGCTCGACATCCTTGTGCAGCATCCCCAATTCCTTGCGGATTGCCCCGGCCTGTTCGCGCATGCGTGCATCTTTCAGGATTGCCCGCATCGTGTTCAGTGTCGCCATGCAGGTGGTGGGCGAGACGATCCAGACGCGTTTGCTGAAACTTTCCTGCACCAGTTCGGGGAATTTGGCGTGCAGCTCGGCATAGACGGCCTCGGATGGCAGGAACATCAGCGCGCCATCGGCGGTTTCGCCG
Source organism: Rhodobacteraceae bacterium KLH11 (assembly GCA_000158135.1). Lineage (GTDB taxonomy): Bacteria > Pseudomonadota > Alphaproteobacteria > Rhodobacterales > Rhodobacteraceae > Ruegeria. The sequence continues at coordinate 1,080,855 of DS999531.1, read as the reverse complement.
TCCAGAATGTATTTCTCGGCAATGTCATTGATATGTTTGCGCACCGTGCTGCGGAACATCTGAACGGCCGCTTTTAACTCCATGTCATTGGTCGACCCGATCAGGGCCTCATAAGCCTCAAGCGGGAACTTGCTGTCGATCACGATGGGGCCCGGCGGGTTTGGCAGATTGATCAGGCAATCGGCCCGCCGCCCGTTTGACAGGGTTGCCTGCAATTGAAAACTGTCCGCAGGCAGCGCTTTAGAGACAATATCATTCAGCTGAATCTCTCCGAACGCCCCGCGCGTCTGCTTGTTTGACAGGATGTCCTGCAAGCTCAGCACATCGCCGGACAGTTTGGTGATGTTGTCCTGCGCCTTGTCGATGGCGGCCAACCGCTCCTGCAGCTGTGTCAGCGAGGTCGCGGTCTGCTTGGAGGACCCATGCAGCGATTCCTTCATCCGCTCCTGCATCTCGGCCAGCGCGCGCGCGGATTTCATCGCATTGTCTGCCAACCGGTCATTCATCTGCTGCTGGACCGAGGACAGGCGCGATTCAACCGTCTGGATCACCTGCACCTGCGCATTGGCCTGCGTGTCCGAGACGTGTTGCAGCCCACCGCGCAACTGCTCCTGTCCTTGCCCCAATTGCTGTACATGCTGCCCCAGATGCGCCATCTGCCGGGCCAGCGGCTCTGCCATCCGGGCCGAGCGTTGCGCCGCCCGCAGCGACAGGAACAGCAAAAGCAGGATCAACGCGACCACACCGCCCGCAATCAGTATCACCGGGTCGTTCAACGCGTATTGAGTACCTGCAATCTCGATCATGTCGCCTCAGAATGTTCTTGTTTTATTCTCTTTTAGCGCGCGCATGGCGCAAGATCAACTGCGGCCGAACAGGCGTTCGATATCGCCGAGCTTCAGTTCCACGTAAGTTGGTCGCCCATGGTTGCACTGGCCGGAATGGGGCGTCGCCTCCATCTCGCGCAGCAGGGCGTTCATCTCTTCGGCGCGCATCCGGCGGCCCGACCGGATTGAGCCATGGCAGGCCACCCGGCTGAGGATCGCCTCGATCCGGGCCTGCACCATCTGGCTTTCGCCCTGATCGGCCAGCTCATCAAGGATGTCCAAGATCATCGCGCGGGCATCGACCTCTCCCAGAATGGCGGGCGTTTCGCGTATCGCTATCGCGCCGCCGCCGAACGCCTCGATCGTCAGACCCAAACGTGACAAATCCTCTGCAACCGCCATCAGACGGGTACAATCGCCATCTGACAATTCAACGATTTCCGGGATCAGCAATGCCTGCGCAGCCACCCCGTTTTCCGCCATCTGAGATTTCAGCTTCTCGTAAACCAGCCGCTCATGCGCGGCGTGCTGATCCACGATCACCATGCCATCCGCCGTCTGGGCGATAATGTAGTTCTCGTGCACTTGCCCGCGTGCAGCCCCCAAGGGCAGGTCCTGCGGCTCCTCCACCGGAGCAACCTCGGGCGCGGGGTCGACGACGCGACCGCTGTAATCCTGCGAAAGCTCGGCAAAACCCGGCGATTGCGCCCGGTAGGCTGCCTGACGCGCCGCGGGCGACGGCCGATCCATCTGATACACCCGCGCCGGGGCCGAGGGCGCAGGTTCGGGGCGCATGGCACCCAAGGTTGCATTGGCCACGGTCGAAGATGCGCGGTGCCCGGCCTCGGCCAGCGCGTGGCGCAGGCTGGACACAATCAACCCGCGCGCCAGACCCGGATCGCGAAACCGCACTTCGGATTTCGCCGGGTGCACGTTTACATCCACCAGCGTCGGATCACAGTCGATGAACAACGCCGCCGCCGGATGCCGGTCACGGCTGAGGAAATCGAAATAAGCGGCACGCAAAGCCCCGGTCAGCATCTTGTCGCGCACCGGGCGGCCATTGACGAACAGATATTGCGCCACCGCAGCACCTCGCGAATAGGTCGGTAAAGCGGCATAGCCATACAGGCGGATCCCTTCACGCGTGGCGTCAATCTGCAAGGCATTTTCGGCAAATTCACGCCCCAGAACGCGGGCTAACCGGGCGTGCAGCGCATCGAACAGATCGCCATTCTCGCGGTCTGTGCGGAAGGTCACGCGCCCCTCGCCCCCGCCTGACACATCGCGCAGTGTGAAACTGACCGCAGGTTCAGCCATCGCCAGACGTTTCACGATATCCGAGATCGCCTGCGCCTCGGCCCGGTCGGTGCGCATGAATTTCAACCGCGCCGGCGTGGCATAGAACAGGTCGCGCAGCTCGACCACTGTACCCGCGCGCAGCGCGGCGGGTCTTACCGCCTGCATCTGACCACCTGATACACGGATCGAGGCCGCCTCGGCCCCCGGAACACGGCTGGTGATACTCAGGCGCCCCACTGCCCCCAAAGAAGGCAGGGCTTCGCCGCGAAACCCGAAGGTGTGAATGTTCAGCAGGTCTGACCCATCGATCTTGGACGTGGCGTGACGCGACAGCGCTAATGGCAGGTCACTTGCCGCGATACCGCAGCCGTCGTCTGTGACACGAATCAGGGTTTTACCCCCATCCGCGATATCGATAGCAATCCGCGTCGCCCCGGCATCGATGGCATTTTCGACCAGTTCCTTGACCGCAGAGGCCGGTCGCTCGACCACTTCACCGGCTGCAATCCGGTTGATCGCGGCATCGTCAAGCTGCCGGATAACGGGCCGATCATCGCTGATATTGGGGTTCACATGCGCCATACCGCTAGACCTAGCACAGATGCACGCGATTCTACCACTGGTTTGCACGAGAAAGAGAAGGCTGGGGGCAAGGTGCCCGGCCAGTGAGATCGCGTCGTCGAGGGGGCTGGCGACAATGGTCAGAACTGGCCGGACATACCGAAGTGAGTGGTGGTCCTGCGGTTAACAGTTGAAGCTTCACTATCACGCAATCAAGAATTAATCCCGTTAAGACTGAGTGATTGTTTCCGTTGGCGAAGTTTGGCCGAAACCGCGTAAAAACCATGGGCATGAATATGCCCAGTCAAGCGGGGCCCGGCGTGCCCGCTCGGGTTCTGCACGGCCCGAACGCCGCCGCAACCGCCAGAATCACCCCCGACACGGTTGCGATCATGCCTGCTGCACTTACGGCATCTGCTCCACCTATCCAAAGGGGGCCATAGCCGGCCAGTACATATCCCGAAACGGCTGAAACGATGGCGAACAGAACACTCCATGCGATCTGGGTTTCAAGCCGGTTGGTCATCATCCGGGCGGCTGCAGGCGGGCAGATAAACATGGCGATCACAATGATGGACCCGACCGCATCAAAGGCTGCAACAGCGGCAATAGCGGCCATGATCACCAGTCCCATACCCAGCGCGCCGGTTCGAATGCCGATGGTGCGTGCAAACCCTTCGTCAAAGGTTGAGATTTTGAGCGGCCGCCAAAGCAGCCAGATAAACAGGCTGACCCCGATCAATGTCAGCGCGATCCGGGGCAATTCGGGCGGCAGCCCGGTCAGCGCCTGCACATCCAGCAACGAAGCCCAGCCTGTTGCGTCCAGCCAGATCAGACTTTCCAGATTGCCATAGAGCGCATGTTCCACATCCAGATGCACGGCCGAGGTGTCGGACTGTTCCAGCAACAGGACACCTGCGGCAAACATGGTGGTAAAAACCACACCCATGGCAGCGCCAGGTTCGATCTGACCCAAGCGTCGGATTGCTTCGATCATCACCACGGCGACAATCGCAGCCCCGGCAGCGCCCAGCATCATCGGCCAGGTCGAAATAGCTCCGGTCAGCAGAAAGGCCACCACGATGCCGGGCAGCACCACATGGCTGATGGCGTCGCCGATCAGAGCTTGTTTGCGCAGCAGCAGAAAGTTGCCCGGCAATGCGCAGGCGATAGCGGCGAAGGTACCGATCAACAACGGCGTCAGTGACAGGGGTACAAATTCTTCGCCGCTCATGTCGCGACCCCCTGAGGCCCACCAATGCGGCGGTCGATCTCGGCAATCTGATCGCGGGTCAGGACCGTTTCGATATCGCGCAACCCGTCATAGAGAGCAGCCGTTGCCTCGTGTGCCTGATCCGCCCGAACAACCTCCCACCGCTTTTCATCGCGCAGGGCCTTGGCTGCGCAGGCTTTCCCGGCTTCGGTTGCAACCCCATCAGCGCGCACGACACCGGCACGGCGCAACAGGCGAATGGTCAGCGGTTCATAGATTTTCTGCCCTTGCGCCAGCGCCAGCAAACCCTGCCGGATATGCACCCGACGCTGGAACCGGACGTGGCGCAAAATGGCGGCCAGCACACCTCGGGTCGGGGCCAACAGCAGGGACAGGACAAAGAAACCAAAGCTGACAAGCACGATGATCGGTCCAGTTGGAAGGTTCGGCGCCGATGCGGACAGGGCAGCGCCCAGATAACCGGCCAGCCCTCCGGCGAGGCCCGACAATACCACCACATAATCGGATCTGTTGGTCCAGAACCGCGCGGTGACGGGCGGGATGATCAAAAGTGCAACGATCAGGATCAGGCCAACGATTTTCAGACCAACCACGGTGACGGCCATCACAAGCCCCATCATCGCCAGATCGATCCGGTGAACAGGCAAGCCGCGCGCCGCGGCATATTCGGGGTCAAATGCCACCAGCATCATCGGACGGCGGATGATCATCACAAGCCCCAATGTCGCGGCCCCGCCAACAGCGATGATCAGAGCGTCCGCCCACAGCATCCCGGCTGTAGAGCCCAGCAAGAACCCCTCCAGCCCAGCCTGACGGCCCACACCCATGGTCTGGATCACGGTCAACAGGACAATGCCGAAACCGAAGAAAACCGACAGCACAGCCCCGATTGCCGCGTCTTCGGCCAGCCGCGTGTGGCGGGTCAGCCAGTTCATGCAGAGCAATCCGACCCAGGCGGATATGGCTGAGCCCAGAAGTAATCCGATCAGATTGCGCCCATCCCCGCCAAAGGCCACCAGCACCATGAAGGCAAGGCAGACACCGGGCAGGGTCGCATGGCTGATCGCATCACTGACCAGCGCGCGTTTGCGCAGAAACAGGAACGTCCCTGTCACCCCGGCAGAGACACCCAGCAGGGTCGCCCCAATCGCAACCAGCGTGGCGTTATAGCCAAGCTGCAAGCTCAGAGCGTCCCAAAGCATGGCCTGTCATCCCAACGCGCGTGAAATCTGATCGATCTGGGCTGTTGCCAGGCGACCGCCATAGGCAGATTGCAGCGTATCTGCTGTAAAGGCCTCGGCCACCGGTCCTTCGGCTATCTTGCGGGTGTTGATCAGGAACACATGATCGAAATAATCCGCCACAGTGGCCAGATCGTGATGGACCACAACAACGGTTTTACCCGCCTCTTTCAGCGATTTCAGCACGGCGATGATTGCCTTTTCGGTCGCGGCGTCAACGCCGGCAAAGGGTTCATCCAGCAGATACAGATCGGCATCCTGGGCCAGCGCGCGGGCCAGAAAGACCCGTTGCTGCTGACCACCAGATAATTGCCCGATCTGACGGTCGGCAAACTCGCGCATGCCAACACGGTTCAGGCACTCGATTGCCCGGTCCAGATGGCGCGCCCGCACCCGGCCCAGCAGCCCCAGCTGGCGTGACAGCCCCATAAGCACAACATCAATGGCACGGGTCGGAAAATCCCAATCCACACTGGCGCGTTGTGGCACATAAGCAATGCGCGCGCGCTGATCTTCAAGCGGTTGGCCAAATACGGTCACCTGACCCGAGAGCGGGGAAACGATCCCCAGCGCCGCCTTGAGCAGCGTCGACTTACCGGCCCCGTTCGGCCCGATAATCGCAGTCATCCCACCGCGCTGTACGGTCATGTCCACCGAGAATACCGCAGGTTTTTGCCCGTATGAAACGGTCAGCCCCCGAATGGCGAGCGGGCTGTCATCGACGCCTTGCGCTTCCAGTGAGACACCCTGAACCGTGGCAAGCTCCAACATCCTTCAGAACCCCGCCGATAATTTGCCGTTCATGCCGCGCGCGGGGACGTCCGCGCCCAGCGCCCCTGCAATCACGGTGATGTTGTGATCCAGCATGCCGATATAGGTGCCTTCATAGGTGCCGGGCTCTCCCATGGCGTCCGAATAGAGTTCACCGCCGACGCCCACGTCATGGCCCTCGGCAGCAGCACCTTCGATCAGGGCGCGCATCGAGCGATCAGAGACCGAGCTTTCCACGAAAACCGCTTTCAGCTGCTGATCCACCAACGTGCCCACCAGTTCCCCGATTCGGTTCAGGCCGGCCTCGGACTGGGTCGAGATACCCTGTACGCCCAGCACGTCATATCCGTATTCCGCTCCGAAATAGCCAAAGGCATCATGGGCCGTCACCAATATCCGGTTGTTTTCGGGAACAGCGGTCAGTATCCGCGCGCCATAGGCAGCCAAGGCATCAATTTCGGCCAGAAATGCCTGAGTATTGGCGGCGAAGATATCTGCAGCCTCGGGGCGGGCTTCGGTCAGCGCATCCTGAACCTCAAGCACCACATCGCGCCACAGCACCGGGCTCATCCAGACATGGGGGTCATATTTATCAGCATAATCGTCATGGGCGCGCAGCCTGGCCTTGTTGATACCATCTGCAACAGCCACAACCGTCTGCTTGCGCGCGAGGTCATGGAAGAAATCTTCCATCTGTGCTTCCAGATAGAGCCCGTGCCACAAGACCAGATCGGCGCGGGTCATTGCGACAATATCGGTGCGGGTCTGGCGATAGGCATGCGGATCAACGCCGGGGCCCATCAGGCCCTTGACCTCAACCTGATCCCCGCCGACCTGACGCACCGCATCCGCGATCATACCGGTTGTTGCCACCACTTTCAGAGGTGCCTGAGCCATAACAGCGCCCGGCAATGCGACTGCAAATGCCAATGCTGCAAGAAAGCTGCGACGAATCATATCCGACCTCATTCTGGTGCCTTGCCTTTAATATGAGAATCATTCGCAACTAAGTCAATGCAAATGCGAATTACTCGCAAGAGAGTGTATAATTTGTCCATTTGGTCAAAAATTAACGCATTCCCGTGCCGCCACATCTTCCATTTCACGGGCACCCATGCGAGTTTGGGGCAAACCTCCCAAAGGACGGAACAATGGAACCGCAGAGCTCAGAAAGCCCCGTGCGCATGGCGCATCTGCCGCAAGTGACCGAACCCCGAAACCCGGGGATGGATCTGGATCTGGACTGGGTGCGCGCCGTGCAGGCCAACACCTCGGCCATTGAGCGCCGCGCCGCCACCCTGGCTGGTCGCCGGTCGGTCAAAAAGGATTATCAGGCGGCCTGGCTGCTGAAGGCGATCACGATGATCGACCTGACGACCCTGTCAGGGGATGACACGGTTGGCCGCGTGCGCCGCTTGTGCGCCAAGGCGCGCCAGCCGGTCTCACCGACATTGCTGCAGGCCATGGGCATGCATCCGATCACAACCGGGGCGGTCTGCGTCTATCACGACATGATCGAAACGGCCGTGGGTGCCCTGAAAGGGACAGGCATTCCGGTTGCTGCTGTTTCCACCGGGTTCCCTGCGGGCCTGTCGCCATTTCACCTGCGGGTGGCGGAAATTGAAGAAAGCGTCAAAGCCGGAGCCGAAGAGATCGATATCGTGATCTCGCGCCGTCATGTTCTGTCGGGGGATTGGCAGGCGCTTTATGATGAGATGAAAGCGTTCCGTGCCACCTGTGGCGATGCGCATGTGAAGGCCATTCTGGCGACCGGAGAGCTGGGCAGCCTGCGCAACGTCGCGCGCGCTTCGCTGGTCTGCATGATGGCAGGTGCGGATTTCATCAAGACCTCGACCGGGAAAGAAAGCGTCAACGCCACCTTGCCCGTATCCCTGGTGATGATCCGGGCGATCCGGGATTATCATGACCGAACCGGGTATCGCGTGGGTTATAAGCCGGCGGGGGGGATCTCGAAGGCGAAGGATACATTGGTTTACCTGTCGCTGATCAAGGACGAGTTGGGCGATCGATGGCTGGAGCCTGACTTGTTTCGTTTTGGCGCGTCATCTCTGCTGGGTGATATTGAGCGGCAGCTGGAGCATTTTGTGACCGGAGCATACTCGGCCGGGTACAGGCATTCGATGGGCTGAACCTGTCGTGAGGGCGGGACAGTGAGTATTTGGGAAAAGATGAAGCTATGAGCGTTAAAGAAATCTTCGAGACCATGGATTATGGCCCTGCCCCTGAAAGTGCTGCCGAGGCACTGGCCTGGCTGGTCGATCAGGGGGATACGTTCGGCCACTATATTGACGGGGCGTTCACCAAGCCCGGAAAAGGCTTTGACAGCCGCAATCCGGCAACCGGAGAGGTTCTGGCCAAGCTGACGCAAGCGAAACAGGCTGAGGTGGATGCGGCCGTTGCTGCCGCCCGAAAAGCTCAGCCGAAATGGGAGAAGCTGGGCGGCGCGGGGCGTGCGCGATTCCTTTATGCCATTGCGCGACTGCTGCAGAAGCATTCGCGCCTGTTTGCAGTGCTGGAGAGCTTGGACAATGGCAAGCCAATCCGGGAATCGCGGGATATCGACATCCCGTTGGCGCAGCGGCATTTTTATTATCACGCAGGTATGGCGCAGTTGATGGAAAGTGAGTTGCCGGACGCGCAGGCCATGGGCGTGTGCGGGCAGATCATCCCGTGGAACTTCCCACTGCTGATGCTGGCGTGGAAGATTGCCCCGGCGCTGGCGATGGGCAACACGGTGGTTCTGAAGCCGGCTGAATATACCTCGCTAACCGCATTGCTGTTTGCCGATATCTGCATGCAGGCCGGATTGCCAAAAGGTGTCGTGAATATCGTGACTGGCGATGGGGCAGTGGGGGAGATGATTGTTGCCGCAGATGTGGACAAGATTGCCTTTACCGGCTCGACCACAGTCGGGCGTCGGATTCGGGAAGCAACGGCGGGGTCTGGAAAAGAGCTGAC
>DS999531.1:1034683-1071808 GCA_000158135.1 Rhodobacteraceae bacterium KLH11 | reverse complement strand
AGGACTGGTCGATGCGATCTGGTTCAATCAGGGGCAGGTTTGCTGTGCGGGGTCCCGGTTGTTGGTGCAGGAAGGCATCGCGGACCGCTTTCACGAGAAGCTGCGCGCGCGCATGGATAACCTGCGCATCGGGGACCCGCTGGACAAGTGCATTGATGTGGGCGCGGTTGTGGACCCGATCCAGCTGCAGGCCATCAAGGGTATGGTTGACAGCAACACTGTCGGTCACGTGCATCAGGCCGCGTGTGAGCTGCCCGAGAACGGCTGCTATTATCCGCCAACGCTGATATCGGGGCTGGAGACATCCGATCCGCTGATGCAGGAAGAGATTTTTGGCCCGGTTCTGGTCTCGTCCACCTTCCGCACGCCTGCCGAGGCGGTCGAGCTGGCCAATAACACCCGTTACGGGTTGGCCGCGACGGTCTGGACCGAGAATGTGAACCTCGCGCTGGATATTGCGCCCAAGCTGGTGGCGGGCGTGGTCTGGGTGAACGCGACCAACCTGTTCGACGCTGCTGCCGGGTTCGGCGGCGTGCGCGAGAGCGGCTTTGGCCGTGAAGGTGGCTGGGAAGGGCTGGCGGCCTATACCAAGCCCAGGGGCAAGGCCAAGCCTCTGGCGAAGGTCGAAGCCGTTGCGGGCGAAGGTGCTCCGGTTGATCCCATCGACCGTACCGCCAAGATGTATGTCGGCGGCAAACAGGCGCGGCCCGATGGAGGGTATTCGAAACCCGTTTGGGGCAAGTCCGGGCTGCTGGGCCATGTGGGTCTTGGAAATCGTAAAGATGTGCGTAACGCGGTTGAGGCTGCGGCAGGGGCGAAAGGCTGGTCCAGGACCACTGGCCATCTGCGGGCGCAGATCCTGTATTATATTGGCGAGAACCTCTCGGCCCGTGCCGACGAATTCGCCGCCCGTATTGACGCGATGACCGGTAAGAAGGACGGTGCGAAAGAGGTTGAGGCCTCGATCCAGCGCCTGTTCACCGCTGCGGCCTGGGCCGACAAATATGATGGTCAGGTGCATGGTGTTCCAATCCGGGGCGTGGCCATTGCGATGAAAGAGCCCGTGGGCGTGATCGGCGCGCTTTGCGCGGATGAGGTGCCTTTGCTGGGTCTCGTTTCGGCCATGGCACCTGCGATTGCGCTGGGGAACCGGGTGGTTCTGGCCGCCTCTGAGCCTTATCCGCTGGCGGCGACGGATTTCTATCAGATCCTCGAAACCTCGGACGTGCCCGCTGGGGTGGTCAACATCCTGACCGGCAGCCATGCGGAGCTTGCGAAACCGCTGGCCTCGCATCTGAATGTGGATGCGGTCTGGTCGTTCTCGTCCACCGATCTGTCAAAAGAGATTGAGGCCGCCTCGGCAGGCAATCTGAAACGCACATGGGTCAATAACGCGACGGCATTTGATTGGAGCATAGACCATTCCCGCCGCTTCCTTCAGGCTGCGACCGAGGTGAAAAACATCTGGGTGCCTTACGGCGAGTAGGGCTCTCGCATCAGGGAGGCTTGCATGGGATTTACAGGGGATTTTTCAGGAAAAACCGTCATCGTCATCGGCGGCACCAGTGGTATCAACCGGGGCATTGCCGAGGCGTTTGCGGCCTCGGGTGCCAAGCTTGCCGTTGCCAGCCGGTCGCAGGATAAGGTCGATGATACGGTTGCGGCACTGAAAGAAACGGGGGCGCAGGATGCCATCGGGGCCGCCTTTGACGTGCGTGACCCCGAGGCCGTCGCCGACGGGCTGAAACAGTTTCACGCGGCGTTCGGGGATTTTGACGTTCTGATTTCGGGCGCGGCAGGGAACTTTCCGGCGCTGACGGCCGAGATGTCGGTCAATGCCTTCAAGACTGTGGTGGATATCGATCTGATGGGAACCGTTCACGTGATGAAAGGGGCCTATCCTTATCTCAGGCGCCCCGGTGCCAGCATCATCAACATCTCGGCCCCGCAATCCTATTTGCCGTATGAGGGGCAGGCCCATGTCTGTGCTGCGAAGGCGGGTGTTGATCAGATCACCCGGACGCTTTCGATGGAGTGGGGGATCGAGGGCATCCGGGTGAATTCGGTCGTGCCGGGTTTCATCGAAGGTACCGAAGGGGCGAAACGCCTTGCCCCCACGCCAGATGCAGCGGAGGCCTTGCGCCACGATGTTCCGCTGGGTCGCTGGGGCCAGCCACGGGATGTGGCCAATGCCTGCCTGTTCCTCAGCTCGGATATGGCGAGTTATGTCAGCGGCACCGTACTGGCGGTCGACGGGGCGCTGTATCAGCGCGGCTCGGGCAAGTTCGGGCAGATGATGGGGCAGATGCTGCGCGCGCAGGCAAAGGCGCAAACATAAAGTGTCATAACATGTGAAGCCGTTCATATACATGATACGGCAAGCCGATCAGGTTGCGGCCCATCAAACCGGTAGAATGGGCCCAGGCAATGCTGACATCGCCAACCGAGATCATCGACATGGCGCAGTTGATCGTCATGGTTGGTGTGTTTGGTGCAGGGCTCTACATCCTCAATTACTTCCTGTTGCAAATGGGGATCGTTCGCGGGTCGGGGGTTGTGTATCCCGGGCTGGTGATCATCGCCGCCAGCTGCGTGCTGATCAGCATGGCCGAAGAGTTCAATCTGGCGGGCGCAATCATTCAACTGGCCTATATCCTGATTTCGGTTCTGGGCCTGCTGCGCGGATATCTCTCGCGTCATCTGGTACGGTTTTCAGATCCCGAGAAACAGTTTGTGGCCAACTACCTCGAAACGCTCAAACCACATCACGCGCGCAAATTGCTCAATACAGCAGACCTGATCAGCTACGAGCCCGGCGACGCGCTGATCGAGGAAGGCATGACCAGTGATTACCTTGCCTATGTCCTGGCGGGCCGCACGACCATTCTGAAAAACGGGCAGGTGATCAACCAATGCGGCCCGGATCAGATATTAGGAGAGCTGACCTTCGGCATCGGCCTGCCCGCAACAGCAACCGTGTGCGCTGCCGAACCAACCACCTGTCTGGTGTTTGACAGTCAGCGGCTGGCCCGCCTGCTGCGCCGCAACCGCCATATCGACGATGCGCTGAAAGCTGCACATTTCCGGCATGCACGCCAGAAGCTGCTTAGCAGCAACAACCATACGGTTCAGGCGCGCAACACGGCAGTGGCCTGAACATCACCCGTCCAGATCAACCGGTTTGCCAACCACGGTGAAATGCAGCCCGTCAGGATCCAGCAGCTCTTGTGCGACACGGTTCACATCGTCCAGCGTCACCGCATTCACCTTGTCATTGCGGGTGGCGATATAGTCGATCGGCAGATCCTCCATCTGCATCCCGACCATGATCCCGGCGATCTGGCCATTGCCATCAAAGCGCAGCGGATAAGCGCCTGTCAGATAGGTTTTGGCGTCATCCAGCTCTTTCTGGGTGAACCCTTCGGTAGCTGCGCGTTCCCATTCGTCCCGGATTACACTTACGGCCTCGGCAATACGGTCATTGGCCGAGGAAACCGAACCCAGATAAACCGAAGCCAGATCCTTGGGCACCAGATAGGTTGAAACGCCATAGGTCAGGCCGCGCTTTTCGCGTACTTCCTGCATCAGACGGCTTTCGAAACCGCCGCCGCCCAGAATGTGGTTCAGAATGAAGGCGGCAAAGAAATCAGGGTCGTCCCGGTCGATCCCTTTCTGGCCAAACAGGGCAACAGATTGCGGCGTGTCGAAATCCACCACGCTGACCCCGCCATCAATTGTGACCTCGGCCTTGTCGGGGATCGGTTTTCCTGTCGCCGGTAAATCCGCCAGCAAAGTATCCAGCAGGGTGCCCAATTCCTCGGCAGAGATATCGCCAACGGCCCCGACATACAGCCGGTCCTTGGCAAAGACATTGTCATACGCCGTGACAATATCATCGCGGGTCAGCGCCGAGACGCTTTCGATCGTGCCCTTCCCGTCTGAGGCATAGGGATGATCCCCATAAGCCATTTCGGCAAAGCTGCGCCCTGCAATATCGTTTGGATTGGTCTGGTCCGACTTGAGGCCCGAGATCACCTGCGCGCGGACCCGATCAATGGCATCCTGATCAAAGCGGGGCTCGTGAATGGTGGTGCGCAGCAGGTCGATGACCTCATCACGGTTCTCGGACAGAAAGCGGGCCGAGATTGATACCGTATCATCTGTGGCGCGGTAGCTGAACGAGGACGCCAGCGACTCAAGCTCGCGCGCGTAGGCCCGGGCATCCATATCGCCTGCACCTTCCTCGATCAGGCCGCTCATCAGGTAGACGGCCCCGCGTTTGCCGGGATCATCCAGCGAGGTGCCGCCGCGAAAGCGCAGTTCAAGCGCGGTGAAGGGGATGGAATGATCCTCGACCAGCCAGGCCGTGATACCGCCCGGAGATGTTACCTCTTTGATCTCGATTTCGGCCCATGCGGGCAAGGCGATGATCAAAGCGATCAGGGTCGCGAAAATCCGTTTCATTGCGTCACCTCATCGTCGCGCATCAACCAGCCGGTTACGGAGGTTTCCGGTTGCAGTACCTCGCGGGCGGCTGCGATGATATCGTCGCCTGTCACCGCCTGCAGGATATCTGGCCAGGCCTGTACATCCTCGACCGTCAGCCCGCTGGTCAGGGCGCGGCCATAGCGATTGCCGATCCCGTCCACATTGTCGCGCGCATAGGTCTGCGCCGCGCGCAGCTGCATCTTGATGCGATCCAGATCTTCCTGGTTCACACCCTCGGCAATGAAGTCGGCAACGGCGGCATCCATCGCATCTTCGGCCTCTTGCAGCGAAACACCTTCGGCCGGGACCACCAGCAGATCAAAGGTGGTGTCATCAAGCGACACGCCGCGATAGAACGCCCCGGCATACACGGCCACCTGCTGATCAAACTGCAGCTTTTCGTTCAGATAAGACGTGGTGCTTCCACCCAGCAATTCCGCCAGCAGAAACAGAGCTGCAGCCTTTTCCTGCGCCCCGGCATCCCGTTCAGGTGCCAGATAGCTGCGCTGCACATAGGGTTGGGCCACGCGGGCATCCTTGAACGTCAGACGACGCTCAGCCGTTTGCGGAGGCTCTTGCGACCGGACCCGTTCGGGCAGATCCGGATTGGCGGGGATCACGCCGTAATACTGATTTGCCAGCGCCTTCACCTCGGCGGGATCAACATCGCCGGTGACAACCAGAATGGCGTTATTGGGCGCGTAGTGGGTCTGGTAGAAGGACAGGGCATCTTCCATGTCCAGCTCCTCCATCTCATGCCGCCAACCGATAATGGGAACGCCATAGCGATGGTTCAGGTATTGCGCCGCGCTCATCTGCTCGCCAAACAGGGCACGAGGGCTGTTTTCGGTACGCTGATTGCGTTCTTCCAGAATCACATCGCGCTCGGTCGCGATGTCACGCTCGGTCAGGCGGATGTTGCGCATCCGGTCCGCTTCCATTCGCATCATCAGTTCCAGACGGTCGGCCGCGACGCGCTGGAAATAAGCGGTGTAGTCATACGAGGTGAAGGCATTGTCATTGCCACCATTGGCCGCAACCGTCGCTGACAGCTCGCCCGCCGCCATGGTGTCGGTGGCCTTGAACAGCAGATGTTCAAGGAAATGCGCCACACCGGACGATCCGATTGGCTCATCCGCGGATCCGGCCCTGTACCAGACCATATGTTGCACAACCGGTGCGCGATGATCTTCGATCACCACGACATCCATGCCATTATCCAGCGAGAAAGTGGTAACCGCCTCTTGCCCCTCTTTGGCCCAAAGAGGGGTTGCGGCGATGAGGGCAGCCGACAGTACCAGAGCCCGAACCATGGGGCGTCCTCCGTTTCGTTTCTGGTATTCAAACTACGGTGGTGCTGCCGGGGTTCAAGGCCAATGACAGAAAGTTAAGAATTATTCATCACTGTGGCGGCGCCGATGGTGTCTCAAGGCCGCGGCTGCGCGCTGCTTCGTTCACATCGTTCGCGTCGATGGCCTGACGCTCGTAAGCCTGCGCATAGCGATCCACCGGGAACAGGCGCAGACGTGTAAAGCGCTGCTTTTTGCGGCGGAATTCGGCATCCTCTTCGGCAACCACCTGCCGGGTGTTGGCCGGAACGCCATACCGGCTTGAGGCCGTCACGAGGGCCGCATCGCCTGAGGGCACGCCCGTGTTCGGGTTCAACGCAGCCTCACTCCCGCCCAGCGCGACAACGGCATCCGCCTTGGGGTTGGGATCTGTCAGATTGCTGCCACCCGGTGTCGGGGCAGGCAGGAAGGCATAGTCCTTGGGTTCGGTCAGCGGCTTTACCGGCAGAACCGAAAATTCATCCGGCCCCTGTCCCGGAGCCTGCAGATTACGCAAACCGATATCGGAACAGCCCGCAACAGACGCCGCGAGTGTCAGTGCAAGAATGGCGCGTGGCATACGCATCAGGGTCTCCAGCCAGTTTCAGGCGCTTTTATCGCATATCATCGCGCAGGTCACGAGGGCTTTTTGCCATCAAACAACATCAGGCCCAAAGCTCCCGCAAAAATGAACACGTCAGCCAGATTGAACACAAACGGGTTGTTGATGCCGCAGCAGGACATGTTGAGGAAATCCAGAACATAGCCATAAAGCACCCGATCCACGACATTTCCCAGCGCGCCGCCGATCAGCAACCCGCCACAGACCTGCATGAGTTTCGAGGGCGCTCTTTTGCCCAGCCAGATCAGAACGCCCAGACAGATCGCCAGTGAAACAGCGATCAACACCCAGCGCGCCGCATCCGAGTTTCCCTGAAACAGCCCGAAATTGATGCCGCGATTCTCTCCGTATTTGAACACCAGAAAGGGCGGGAACACGGCGATATCACCCTGTGACACGCGCAGGATATGAACCACCAGATACTTGCTGATCTGGTCGATCAGAAACGCGGCCAGACCGGCCCAGAGAAGCAGCGGCGCGTGCATCAGTGCCGGAAATGGCGCATGCCGGTAAAGACCATGGCAAGGCCCGCCGCATCCGCCGCCGCAATCACCTCTTCATCGCGCATCGAGCCGCCGGGCTGAATGACACAGGTGGCACCGGCCTCGGCAGCCTCCATCAGACCATCGGGGAAGGGGAAGAACGCATCGGATGCGACCGCCGATCCGATGGTCAGCGGCTGCGCCAGACCCAGCGTATCCGCCATGCGTTCAGCTTTCCTGGCTGCGATCAGGGCGGAATCGACGCGGCTCATCTGCCCTGCGCCGACGCCTACGGTCGCACCGTCTTTGACATAGACGATGGCGTTGGATTTGACATGCTTGGCCACTTTCCATGCAAACAGCAAATCTTGCATCTGCGCATCTGTCGGCGCTTTTTTGGTGACGACTTTCAGGTCATCCATTCCGACAAACCCGTTGTCTTTGTCCTGCACCAGAAGCCCTCCGGCCACCTGACGCACGGTTTTGCCGCCAGCGGTCACATCCGGCAGCGCATCAGTGGTCAGCAGGCGCAGGTTCTTTTTGGCGGCAAAGATCGCCTTGGCCTCGTCTGAGGCACCGGGGGCAATCACGACCTCGGTGAAGATTCCGGTGATCTCTTGCGCGGTGTCCGCGTCCAGCGGCTGGTTCAAAGCCACGATCCCGCCAAAGGCCGAAGTGCGATCGCAATCAAAGGCAGCCTTGTAGGCCTCCAGCAATGTTGCGCCTTTGGCGACGCCACAAGGATTGGCGTGCTTGATGATGGCGCAGGCCGCCCCGTCACGCGGGTTAAACTCGGCCACCAGTTCAAAGGCTGCGTCGGTGTCGTTGATGTTGTTGTAGCTCAGTTCCTTGCCCTGATGTTGCACGGCGGTCGCAACACCGGGACGGTCTGTGCCGTCGGTATAAAAGGCCGCTTGCTGGTGGCTGTTTTCACCATAGCGCAAGGTCTGTTTCAACGCGCCTGCAAAGGCACGACGGCGCGGGGCCTTGGCGGCCAGCGCATCAGCCATCCAGGTCGAGACTGCAGTGTCATAGGCGGCGGTACGGGCGTAAGCCGTCTGCGCCAAGGCCTGACGGAAGGCGTAAGAGGTCTGGCCGTCATTGGCCTCAAGCTCGGCCAGCAGCGCGTCATAATCCTGCACATCCACCACGACGTTCACAAACGTATGGTTCTTTGAAGCCGCACGGATCATCGCCGGGCCGCCGATATCAATATTCTCGACACATTCGTCGTAGCCCGCGCCCTTGGCGACGGTCGCCTCAAACGGATAGAGGTTCACCACCAGCAGATCGATCGCGCCAATGCCATGCTCGGTCATCGCAGCGACGTGGCTGTCATTGTCGCGCAATGCCAGCAACCCGCCATGCACCATCGGGTGCAGGGTTTTGACCCGGCCATCCATCATTTCCGGAAAGCCGGTGACCTCGCTGACATCCTTCACATCCAGACCCGCATCGCGCAGGGCTTTCGCGGTACCCCCGGTCGACAGCAGCTCGACCCCGCGTGCGGCCAGCGCCTTGCCCAATTCGATCAGCCCGGTCTTGTCGGAAACGGAAAGCAACGCACGGCGCACGGGGTGAAGATCGGTCATGGGTCCAAAGGTCCTTTTGGCGTCAGTCGAAGTCGGGCTCGTCCCGGTGCAGATCGCGCACTGCATAGGCTGTGTCCTGAGCCTTGCTGAGCGTCCACCGGATGCGCGTCGCATACTCTATTGCGCGACCAGATAAAACGATCTGTTTTGTCGCGCGCGGCTTCAGGCGCCCTTTCTCAAGGTAAACACTTGGCTCAACTGATAATTTTCCAATGTTATCATGGCGCAGAACCCAAATTTCACCGCTTTTAAGCGCCATCGACACGGCCGCGCCCCCCAGATCCAGCGCCGCGTCGACGTCAGGATGCAGGTGAAACCGGATGTCGAAGGCAATACCCTTGAGACCCGCCCCGTCCATCGCCCGGTCAAATTGGCGCTTGGCCTTGTCGGTTGCGGTCAGCAATATGTCTTCGCCTGCCAGTTCACGCCCGTCAAAGCGCAGCTCGAACGTCCGGGCATGAGTCAAACCGAACACTTTGGCATAGCCATCATGGCCGACCATAAAGCGGGTGCCCTCAAACGCATCCTCGAAATCCACCGGTACATCCTGCGGACCATCCACCAGCGCCTCATGAGCAGAGCCCTTCGCCGCGTCGGTCAGCCGGGCGCTGGAATACCCATCAACACACAGCGTCGAATGCGACGGCGTGGCCCGGCCGGCCCGACGCCAATCCAACCCGAAGCTGCCGCCTGAGCCGCAATTCACAATCAGCGGGCGGCGGCCCGAGGTCAGTTCGAACGCAAGGGTCGAGGCATGTGCGTTGTAAGACGCAGCCCCCTTTGGCGGGGCGCTGGCATCCACCAGAACCGTGGTCCGTGAGGCCGCCAGACGTGCATACCCCATCGACAGGTCCGAATGCTGCTGCGGCTTGACCCCGCTTTGCGCCAGTGCCTGATCCAGCCGCCCTTCCAAGCCGCGCCCACCGCCATGAAACCGGGCCAGCGCCCCATCTGCATGGCGCAGGTTCCGCAAAGTGGGCGCGATCCGCTTGATCGCTTCGGTCTGTGATGCGGGCGTGCCCCGGCCAACTTCGCTGAGCGCTGCCGAAGTCCAGGCCAGCAGGGTAAAGACCTCAAGCAATTCTTCCGGGTTGCGGGTGGGGATGCCGCCCTCGGCATCGATCTGGCGATCACATTCGCGGGCCAGCGCGCGCAAGGCAGGGTCTGCCATCGGCTCCAGCCCGTCCAGCGCCAGACCGGCCTGCACCAGACCGGCGAGCGCCTCGAACCGGGGCAAGCCGGGTGTGGCAGCAGCCCAGCGTCTGGACAGAAACCATGCCTGTTGCGCCAGCGAACGAAAGAACGCCTTGCGCTGCGCGTCATCCATTCCGCGCAGCAGAAACTGCGCGTGGTTGATCCAGCGGGTCACGCGCCGCCCGGTCAGATCCGGTGCCCAGCCCGGGCCGGTTCCGCGCCCATGTGCCGCGATCCAGCCCCAGACCCAGCGCTGGGCTTTTTCCCGGGCACGCATATCGCCGACTGCGGCCAGATCATCCAGCCAGACAAAGCCATGACGTTCATCGTCGAAATCCACGCTGGGGGCTGTCACGTCCCACAGATCGGTATCGTCGGCCTCGACCAGATAGCCGGCAAACAGAAGGTTCCCGGCCACCAATTGCCGTCCGCGTGCAAAGGAGCCTACGGTGCGAGGCTCGGGCTGGCCGACAAAACCGGCCACCGCTTTGCGCCTTTGGCTCAGGCGTGCGTAAAGACGGTTCTGGAACCGCATCCAGCGATTGGCCATGGTGTCCGAGTTTGACATGACGTTAGCGACTCTGCCCCTTGCGCTCTGTGGGCGCTTGACCACACGATAGACTGGTCCGTTCGTCAAGTCATCGAAAAGCGTCGCCTCAGGCGGATTTGTTCAGGCAGGCGATATAGAACCCGTCCATGCCGCCTTTCCCGGACCAGTAATCGGGGCGCAGCCGCAAGCCGCCCTCTTGAGTGACCCAGTCGCGTTCAACACCTGCGATATCCAATGCGGCGCGATTTATCTGCATGTCAGGATGCTGCGCCAGCGCCTCTTCAACCTGCACCTCACCTTCATCGGGCAACAGCGAGCAGGTGCAATACACCAGCCGTCCGCCGGGTTTGAGCAGTGACCATGCATGCGCCAGCATTTGCGCCTGCAACGCGATCAACCCACCAAATTCCGAGCCATCCTTGGCGAATGGCAGGTCCGGGTGTCGCCGTATTGTTCCGGTGGCCGAACAGGGTGCGTCCAGCAATATCGCATCATATTGGCCGTGATGATCCAGCGCATCCGCCGCGATCACCGTGGCCTTCAGGCCGGTGCGCTGCAGATTGTCGTGGACCCGCGCAAGCCGGGCCTCGGAAATATCCAGCGCGGTGACGTCCGCCCCGGCTGCCGCCAGTTGTAGCGTCTTGCCCCCGGGTGCGGCGCAAAGATCCAGCACCTTTTCCCCGGGCTTCGGAGCCAGAACCTGCACGGGCAAAGCCGCCGCCGCGTCCTGAACCCACCAGCCCCCTGCCTTGTAACCCGGAAGGGCCGAGACCTGACCGGCCTCTTGCAGACGCACCGACCCCGTTGGCAAGTTGGTACCATCCGGGCTTTCGGCACCGGGTTTCAGGGTGATGTCCAAAGGCGCACCAAGGAAATGCGCCTGTTCCATGCTTTTTACGGCTTCCTGCCCCCACGCCATGATCAATGGGTCACGCAACCAGTCCGGAAGGCGCGGAACACGCATCTTGGGCCACGCATCCGGCCCGTCAGCCGCGATCTTGCGCAGAACCGCATTCACCAGCCCTTTCAAGCGCCCATGCTTGCGCGAGCGACCCACGATCTCGACCATTGCGTTCACTACGCCATGCGCGGCCTCACCCTGACACAGCTCGACCGTGCCCAACCGCAATGCGTTGTGTACCGTCAAGGCAGGCGTCTGCCGCAGGTGGTCAGCCAGCAACCGGTCGGCACGTTCCAATCCGCGCAGGGTCTCGATCGTCAGGCGTTGCGCGCGTGCGCGATCTTCGGGGGCCAGTCGATCCAGCGCCCCTGCCGCCAGACACTCGGGCAACAGCCGCCCCTCGCCCAGTATCTGGTCCAACAGATAGATAGCGCTGCGCCGCGCCGCTGTTGCGGAATTTGACATGATAGCGGATGCCTTTCGTGACTTTGCCCGCATTGCCTTATGCGGACGAGGGCGTATATCAAGGCCCTGCACGGAAAGGAACCCGATGTCATGAGCGACGATCGCAACGACCTGCCCCCCGCTGCCCGGCGCGCACTGGCCGAAGCCGAGGAACGCCGACGCAAGGCCGACGCTGACGCAAAAGCCATGCCCAAGGAACTGGGTGGGCGCGATGGCCCCGACCCGGCCCGCTATGGCGATTGGGAAAAGAAAGGCATCGCTATTGATTTCTGATCAGGGTGCACCGCGCAAGGCTGTCAGAAAATCATCGATCAGGGCCCGTTGCTTTTTTGAACGGGCCTGATCCTCGGGCCATGTCAGCCAATAGCCGTCTTTCGTATGCAACGCGGGCAGGTCCAGCCTGAGCAATTCCCGGGCCTTCAGCGCGCCCGCCGCCAGCGGGATCGAGCCAAGGACGATCCCCATCCCCTGCCGCGCTGCCATCATCGCATGGCCGATGGAATCGAAACTCAGCTGCCCGACCGGCAAATCTCTGACCCCTGCGGCGCGCGCCCAATCCTGCCAGCCGGGACGTTCACCGCGTAAGGCGATCAACGGCGCGCCCCAACACACATCAGGGGCGGCCATCGGTGCCAACACTTCGAGCGCGACCAGTTTGGCCTTGCGCCCGGACCAGCGCCCACGACCATACCGCAACTGCAGCCATGTGCGTTCTTCCTCAAGCGAAGAGCGCCGCGCCATGGAATCTGTCATCACCCGCACCTTGGGCCGTTTCGCAAGAAAGGTGGGCAGGGCAGGCAGAACCAGCGCATCGATATGAGACGACAGCGCCGCCACCCGCAATTCACGCGGAGACTTGCCGAACAAATCCTCGGTGTTCCGTTCCAATGCCTGCAAGCTGTCCTGTACCAGCGGCAGATAGCTTTCTCCTTCAATGGTCAGCGACACCCCCCGGGCCTCACGTATGAACAAGGACCGGCCCAGCCATGCCTCCAGGTTCCCGATCCGCTGACTGACCGCCGCCTGCGTCAAACCAAATTCCCGTGCCGCTGCCGAGAAACCGCCCAGACGCCCGGCAGCCTCGAACACGCGCAACCAGTCAAGCGGTGGCAGGCCGACCTTTTTCTTAGCCATTAGATTTTCAAGCCCTTAGTAGCAATAAGGTTTAATTGTAGTAATGCCATGATGCGCGTATCTCCTCAAGCAAAGCCCGCGCCAGACAGGAGAGACCCCATGCTGCGCAATGCCACGTTCGATCCGTCCGTTGTCACTGTTGAGTTTACCGATGGCACTCGGTCCCGCTTTCACGCCATCTGGCTGCGCGACAACGCGCTGGACCCCGAGACCCGCGCGTCGGGAAATGGCCAGCGCCTGATCACGATCGGCGACATCCCCGCAGACATCACGATCAGCGCTGCCGAGATAGCCGGTGACGCATTGCAAGTGACCTTTCTGCCTGAAAACAAAACCGTAGCCTTTCCGGGCATCTGGCTTGCTGATCATAGCTATGACCGGGATCACAACGTTACGTTCGGGCGCACGGGTCCCGGTATCACCACATGGGCTGACGAGATCGATGCGCCCAGCGGTGATTGGGGTCAGGTGCATTCAAACGCAGCTGCCAAACGTGACTGGCTGGCTGCCATTGCCGAATACGGCTTTGCCAAGCTGACAGGTGGCCCGACCGAACCGGAATCTCTGCTGCAGGTGGCCAATCTGTTCGGTTATGTCCGCGAAACCAATTACGGCCCGTATTTCGAGGTGCGCACCGAGGTGAATCCCACCAACCTCGCCTATACCGGCCTTGGTCTGCAGGCCCATACCGACAACCCCTATCGTGATCCGGTGCCCACACTGCAAATCTTGTATTGTCTGGAGAATTCGGCTGAGGGCGGCGATTCAATCGTTGTTGATGGTTTCCGCGCGGCCGAGCGCCTGCGCGCTGAAAACCCGGATGGATTTGCCCTGCTGGCGGGCTATCCGGCGCGGTTTGAATACAAGGGCTCGGATGGGGTTTGCCTGCGCGCGCGCCGCCCGATGATCGAACTGTCCCCCGATGGCGAGATGATCGGCATCCGCTTCAACAACCGGTCCTCGGCGCCGTTCGTAGATGTGCCCTTCGACAAGATGGAGGCCTATTACGCGGCCTATCGCCAGTTGGGCGAGATCATCGATGACCCCGCGATGGGCGTGTCCTTCAAGCTGGAACCCGGTGAAAGCTTCATCGTCGACAATACCCGCGTACTGCACGCGCGGCTGGGTTATTCCGGCGCGGGGTCCCGCTGGCTGCAGGGATGTTATGCCGACAAGGACGGGTTGCTGTCGACACTGGCCGCGATCGAGATGGCCGTCCCGGAGGCGGCAGAATGAAACCTGATTTCTCAACCCTGAACCGTGACAATATCGTGGCCTTCATCGCTGACATCTTCGATCGCCGTGGCGGAGAGGAATATCTGGGCGAACCCGTCACAATGGCCCAGCACATGCTGCAGGGGGCAACAATTGCCGAACAAAATGGCATGCCCGAGGAAATCATTGTAGGTGCGCTTTTGCATGACATCGGTCATTTCACATCGGAATTCGGCACCTATCACCCCGGCGATACCGAGGACCGTCACCACGAGGACGCCGGTGCTGAGGTGTTGGAACAGTTCTTCCCTTCTGTCATTACCGATTGCTGCAGGTACCACGTGGCAGCCAAGCGATACCTCTGTGCGACCAAACCGGAATATTTCGACCGCTTGTCGGCAGCCTCTGTTCATACGCTGGAGCTGCAAGGCGGCCCGATGAGCACCGATGAGGTCGCTACATTTGAGAGCAACCCGAACCTGAGCCAGATCATTCAGGTCCGCTATCTGGACGAGGCGGGAAAGCGCGCGGATATGGAAACACCGGATTTCAGCCATTTCGCCCCGATGGTGCAGCGCATGGTGGACCGGCACCTTGTGACGGAATGAAGCCCATCCTGCCGCGGAACCGCTCAGCCCTTGACCCCTCCGGCTGTCAAACCGGCTACAATCTTGCGCTGGAAAATCAGCACCAGCGCGACCAGCGGAACAGTTACCAGAACCGAGGCCGCCATGATCAAACCCCAGGGCGTTTCAAACTCGGTCGAACCTGAAAACAGCGCGATGGCCACAGGCACTGTTCTGCTGCTGGCGGATGAGGTAAAGGTCAGCGCGAACAGGAACTCGTTCCAGGCTCCGATGAAAGCCAGCAGCCCCGTAGTAACCGTTGCAGGCCACATCAGCGGCAAAAACACGTAAACCACCGTCTGCCAGGGCTTCAATCCATCCATTATGGCGGCCTCTTCGATCTCGACCGGCAGATCACGCATGAACGCGGTTAACACCCAGACAGTGAACGGCAAGGTAAAGATCAGGTAACTGAGAACCAGAGCATAAGGCGTATTGTAGAGCCCCGTCGCCCGGACCAGTTCGAACAACCCTGCCAGAATGGCGATCTGGGGGAACATTGAGACACCCAATATCGTCAAAAGCAGCAATCCCCGCCCGCGAAACCGGATGCGAGACAGGGCATAGGCCGCAGTGACCGCAAGCACCAGAGACAGCAGGACCGTCAGCGAGGATACATAAACCGAGTTAAGAAGATTGCGTGGAAAGGTGCTGCTTTCCAGCACATTGCGATAATTCGACAGATCCAGCTGTTCGGGCCAGTAAGAGATACGGAACAGGTCTGTTCCGGTTTTGAAACTGGTGATGATCGCATAGTAAAACGGGAAAATCGCCACCACCACGATCACTGCAACCAATGCGTAGAACAGCGTCGTTTTCAGGACTTTCCGGGCGGTATGAGGCTGCATCATCTGTCCCGCTCTCCGGTCAGATCGACCCGCCCCAACCAGATATAGAGCAGCACGCTCAGACTGATGATCACGAACAGCAGGGTTGACTGGGCAGAGCCATAGGCGAATTTGTCAAAGTCGATCAGGTTCTCCCGGGCGATGACCGACATCGTCTTTGTCTGGGTCGAATTTGGAGTCAGCACATAGATCAGATCGAATATCCGCATCGCATCCAAGAGGCGAAAGATAACCGCTACCATCAGGGCAGGGCGTATCAGTGGCAGGGTGATATAGAAAAAGACCTTGATCGGATGCACACCGTCGACCCGGGCGGCCTCATAGATATCACGGGGGATCATCTGCAGCCCGGCCAGGCACAGCAACGCCATGAACGGGGTGGTCTTCCAGATATCCACGATCAGGACAGCGATCATCGCCGTATCCGGACTGGCGGTCCAGGCGATCTTTTCCGAGATCAGCCCGAGTTTGAGCAACATGTCGTTGATGATGCCGAACTGATCATGCAGCATCCAACCCCAAAGCCGCGCCGAAACGATCGTCGGGATGGCCCAGGGCACCAGAATGGCAGCCCGCACAAGACCCCGACCGCGAAACTCGGCATTCAGAACCAGGGCAATCATCAACCCCAGGACCGTTTCGAAACCAACCGAGATGATGGCAAACCGGAAGGTGTTCCAAACCGCGTTCCACCAATCCGGATCAACAAGTGTGCCGCGATAAATCACCCGACCCGAGGAGAGTGTTCGCCAGTTCAGATAATTGTCGAAACCAACCCACTGCCCGCCATAAAGATCGTTCAGGCTGGTATTGGTAAAGCTGAAATAGATCGTCCGCGCCAGCGGCCAGGCCGCCACACACAGTAAGACCAGAATCATCGGAGCCAGAAACACACGCGCCGTGCGAAGCTTTTGACGGCGGAAATCAAAGACCTTGCCCCGGGCGGTTTCGCGCGAAGCAAGGGGTCGTTGCTGTTCCTTGGCGATCATTTGTGTGCGACGTGCTATAGCTCAGAAAAAGTGGGCCGAGCAATATCACCCGGCCCATAGGTGGGGTAACAGGAGGTTACCAACCGTTGCCCTTGATCTCCTCCAGTTCAATCTCAAGAAGTTCAAGGTTTTCTGCGGCAGAGCCGTTGCCGGACAGCGTGTCATGCACCGCTGACCAGAATTTGGCTGAAACTTCGTTGTATTTGCTCTTTGTTGGCGCAGATGGGCGCGGCACAGCCTGCAGGAAGATATCTTTCCACTTGGGGATGATCGGCTGCTGCGCATCGATATCGGCATCATCATAAAGCGACACGATGGTTGGCAGGCGCGAAAGTTCCAGCGCGCGCCGCTTTTGCGCCTCGGGCGAGGTCAGGAACAGAGCCAGTGAAACGGCGGCCTCGGTATTCTTTGAATATTTTGATACCGCCAGATTCCATCCGCCCAACGTGGCAGCCGAGCTGTCGCTGGACCCGCCGGATGGCAATGGCACAACGCCAAACTTGCCCTTAACAGCCGAATCATCAGAATCGCCCAGCGAATAGGCATAAGGCCAGTTGCGCATGAAAACCGCATTTCCGGTCTGCCATACGCCACGCGAATCCTCTTCCTGATAGGCCAGAACGCCCTCGGGCGAGATGGTTCCAATCCAGGTTTTGGCCAGTTCCAGCGCCGCGACAGCGTGCGGATTGTTCACTGAAATCGTCCCGTCAGGTTCGACAATCTGACCACCGCCAAAGGATTTGACCCATTCCAGCCCGTCACAGGTCAGCCCTTCATAGGCGTTGCCCTGCCATACAAAGCCCCACAGATCCTCATGACCCGCAGCGCGCTCGGCGGTCTGGATCTGTTGCGCGGTTGCGGTCAGCTGCTCCCATGTTGCGGGCACTTCGGCGCCATGTTTTTCCAGCAAGTCCTTGCGATAATACAGCGCCGGTGCGTCCGTGAACAAAGGCAGCGCCACAAGTTTGCCATCCACGGTTTGCGATTCGATGATCGACGGGAAATGCGTACCGGCCACATCCGCAGCTGCGTCACTGAGATCAACGAAATGATCCGCCAGTTGCGGGGCCCAGATCACATCGGTCTCGTAGATGTCGATATCCGAATTTCCGGCGGCAAGCCACAAACGGTATTGGCCGAAGGAATCCGTGGTTGATGCAGGCATCGCGGTGAATTCCAGCGTATGCCCCGTTGCTTCTTCCCAGGGTTTCACAATGTCTTTCAGAACCTGAATGTCCTTGGCCGGAGCCCCGGACACATAGGTCACCACATCCGCCAGCGCAGGTGATGCAAGCGTTGAAACCGACAACGCAGCCAATGCGACCGTTCGACAGAAAATATCTGAATTACGAGACTGTGTCATAGAGCCCTCCCACGACCTGACTGACATATCGGGCGACCCGCCCATGAGTTTCGGAACGTGAATCCAGAAATCCAAAACGTTTTGGATTGCTAGAATACCATCCCACGTCTGTCAAGCTGGTCCGGTTACAGGTCAGGTATCAGCAGGCGGCGACGCAGATGAGCGTCTGGCAATGAACTCTCCGGCCTCGGTGATTTGCAGCGTCTCCAAAGCCTCGCCCTGCACACGACGCACCAGAAGATCCGCCAGCGGTTCTGAGCTGTCGCGCAACGGCGACCGGGTGACCGTCAAGGGCGGGTCAAAATTGACCGCACGATTTTCGGGCAGCGCATCATCATGGGCGACAACAGAAACATCGTTCGGAACGGACAATTCCAATGACGCCGCAGCTTTATAAACACCTTTTGCTATCAATGTATTACCGCAAATAAATGCCGTCGGCGCAGACTCGCCCCTACCGAGAATCTGGATCGCGGAAACAAGGCCAAAATTCTCGGTCATTCGTTCGGCATAACGTATCCACGATGTTTTAACTTCGAGCCCATGCGCCGCCATAGCGTCGCGAAAACCCTTAACTCGCCACGTGACGAACCCATGCTCTTTAGGGCCTGAGATGAAAGCTATTCGCTGATGTCCCAATTCCACAAGGTGATCGACCGAGCGGCGTGTCAGCCCGTAATTGTCGATATCGAAGTAAGCGTAGTCGCATTTCTGCTCGGCCTGCCCATGGATCACAAAAGGTACTTTGTTCGCTTGCAGCATGGCGACACGTGGGTCATTTTTCACCGGCGCGATCAGGATGAAACCATCCGCGGTGCCCCGGTCGATCATACGCTGGTATACGCCCAGAATGCTTTCTTTGGCACTGACATTGAGAACAAAATCCATCTCGCGCTTGGAAAATGCGGCTGACAATCCCGAGATAATCTCGAACCAGATTGCTTTGGTTGTGATCCCGAAATCATCCGGAAGGACCATTGCAACAATCCCTGATTGCCCTGTCACGAGCTTGCGGGCAATCTGATTAGGCTTGTAATTCAATAGTTTAGCTGTATCCTGAACACGTTTGCGCGTATCTTTGTTCACATCAGAATACCCGTTCAGGGCCCGGCTGACCGTTGTCACCGAAATACCCAGACGTTTGCTGATATCTTTGATTGTCGCCATACGTTCCCCGCCTTCTCTATCATTCCTAGCCGATATTTCAGAAAACGGCGAGAGGAACGCACTTGTGTTTCCAAAACGTTTTGGATACTCAATCCCGCAATTCAACCTGCCAAGAACAAGTGGTTTCTTATGACTTCAGATGCAAACTGGTGGCGGGGTTCCGTTACATATCAGGTATATCCGCGCTCTTTTCAGGACAGTAACGGTGACGGAATCGGTGATATCACCGGTATAACGCAGCGTCTGCCATATATTGCATCGCTTGGGGTCGATGCGGTTTGGCTGTCGCCGGTCTTCACGTCACCGATGGCCGATATGGGCTACGATGTATCGAATTATACCGATATCGACGCCTTGTTTGGTACGTTGGAAGATTTCGACGCCATGATGTCTGTGGCGCATTGCCTTGGCCTGAAGGTGATCATTGATCAGGTTCTGTCCCATTCCAGCCATGAACACCCGTTCTTTCAGGAAAGCCGTCAGTCACGCGACAATCCCAAGGCTGATTGGTATGTCTGGGCCGATCCGAATCTGGACGGGACACCGCCAAATAACTGGCAGGCCATCTTCAACGGTGGTGGTGCCTGGGAATGGGAGCCAAGGCGGCAGCAATATTACTTCCATAATTTTCTGAAGGAGCAGCCCGATTTCAACTTCCACAATCCGGAAGTACAGGAATGGTTGCTGAGTGTTCTGCGGTTCTGGCTGGACCGCGGAGTGGATGGTTTCCGGCTGGATACCGTAAATTTCTATTTCCACGACCTGAAGCTCAGGAATAACCCAGCCGACTATGTGGAAAAGACCGGCCCGGTCGGGCGGCTGTACGACATGCAGTACCCGCTGTTTTCAAAAAACCAGCCCGAGAATCTGGATTTCCTTAAAAAGCTGCGCGCAGTGCTGGATGAATATCCCGGGCGTACCCTGATCGGCGAGATTGGTGACCACCATCACGGCACCGAGCTGATGGCGGCCTATACCAGCGATAACCGGCTGCATATGGCCTATTCGTTCGACCTGCTAAGCGATGAATTCTCGGCCAGCCATTTCCGCCATCACATTGAGACGTTTTTTGACAAAGCTCAGGACGGTTGGCCCTGCTGGGCGTTTTCCAACCACGATGTATCCCGCCATCCCAGCCGTTGGGCGGAACATGGGATCACCCACAAGGCGCTGGCCAAACAATCGGCGACGCTGCTGCTGTCGCTGCAAGGATCCGTTTGCATTTATCAGGGCGAAGAGCTTGGGCAAAGCGAAACCGAGCTGGCCTATGATGAACTCACCGACCCGCAGGGCCTTAACTACTGGCCTGCAGACAAGGGGCGCGACGGGTGCAGAACGCCGATGGTGTGGGATGATACGGTACTAAACGGTGGTTTTACCTCTGCCGAAAAGCCTTGGCTGCCGATCAAACGCCCGCAACTGGCAAATGCTGTAAGCCTGCAAGAAGACGCCTCGGACAGTGTTCTTAACCATTATCGCAGAATGCTCCATTTACGCCGGGAAATTCCGGAGTTGCGCGATGGGAAGACACGCTTTCTTGAAACCGAAGAACCCGTTCTGGCCTTTATGCGCGGCCAAAGAATCCTGTGTCTGTTCAACCTGTCGCCCCATCCGCAATCGCTGGCGATTGAGGGTATTGGCGATGTGCTGCTGAACGAAGGAGGCACCGTCGAAAATGAAAGCGTGACATTGCACCCGAACGCAGCGCTGATCATCGAAGTCAGATCGTCAGTCGCTATCCAACCCCAAGTGGAGCTAGATCCGGAGCTGAAGGACAAACCTCTTGAAAAGGTCGGTCAGACCGAATGATCCGGCCGACCAAATCCTGATTATTCGGCAGGGCTCTGTATTGGCGTAAATACGCGTTGCGCTTAGAAATACGAGGCTTACAGCCCCAGCACATCTACCATGTCATATTGACCCGGCGCTTTTCCCTGTCCCCACAGCGCCGCTTTCAATGCACCGCGGGCAAAGATGGCGCGGTCAGTGGCCAGGTGGCGCAGCACGATGCGTTCTCCGGGGGCGGCGAACAGCACGTCATGTTCGCCAACAATGTCCCCGCCACGGATGGCATGAAAGCCGATATCGCCGCGTTTGCGGGCGCCGGTGATGCCGTCGCGGCCGCGATCGGACACATCTGCCAGCTTGACGCCCCGCCCCTCGGCTGCGGCTTCGCCCAGCATCAGCGCAGTGCCCGAGGGTGCGTCGACCTTGTGGTGGTGATGGCCTTCGATCACCTCGATATCAAAGTCTTCGTCCAGTGCGGCGGCAACTTTTTTGGTCAGCTGCACCAGCAGGTTGACGCCAAGGCTCATATTTCCCGCCCGCACGATCACCGCGTGGCGCGAGGCTGGCTCCAACGCGGCGATCTGTTCGTCGGTCATGCCGGTGGTGCCGATCACGTGAACACAGCGCGCCTGCGCGGCCAGCGCGGCGAACTCCAGCGTTGCCTCGGGCGCGGTGAAGTCGATCACTGCCTGCGCTTGCGCAAAGGCCTCCAGCGGGTCATCGGTGACGGTCACGCCCCGCGGAGCACCGCCCATGGCTTCACCCACGTCGCGACCGATCCAATCATGGCCCGTGCGCTCGACCACGCCAACCAGACGCGCCTGATCGCTGTCAGTCACGGTCTTGATCAGCATTTGACCCATGCGGCCCGAAGCCCCTGTGATGACGATCCCCGGAATATGGGTCATGACGATTTTCCCTTGCTGCAATCTGCTCAAAGCCTCCTACCCGGTTCACGCCTGCTTGGCAAAGGCCAGCTTTGGGCTTAGATCGGGGATATGGCAAAGAACAAATTCCACGATGGCCCCGGCCCGTCCCAACGACAGCTGCGCGTCGGCGAACTGATCCGCCGCACCCTGTCCGAGGTTCTGGCGCGCGGAGATGTCCACGACCCTGACCTGAACCGTATGTCGATAACCGTCGGCGAAGTCCGCACCTCTCCGGATCTGAAAATCGCCACCGCTTATGTGCTGCCGCTGGGTGGCAAAGGGCAGGAGGACGTGATCGAATTGCTGGCCCGTAACAAGGGCGAATTGCGCCGTATGGTTGGCAAGAAGGTTGGCCTGAAATTCTCGCCCGATCTGCGGTTCCGGCTGGATGACACATTCGATCGTCTGGACGATACCCGCCGCATGTTCCAACAGGACGCGGTGCGCCGCGATCTGGACGAGTGATTCGAGGCCTGACTATTTCGGGCGCGGTTCTCTGGGCGGCGCAGGCCGGGGCGGTTACCTGTGAAAAGCTGACCCATGAAGACAAGCGGTACACAATCTGCGAAGTCGACACAGCCAGCGAAGACCTGCGCCTGTTCCTGAACGATGAGAACGGTGACCTGTTGGGGCATTTTTCGTCGGTGAACGAGGCGCTTGCCCCCGATGGTAAACGTCTGGCCTTTGCCATGAATGCCGGCATGTATCACGACGACCGTTCGCCTGTGGGCCACTATGTCGAGAACAGTCAGGAACAGATGCGCGTCATCGCAAATCCCGGCCCCGGCAATTTTGGGCTGCTGCCTAACGGAGTGTTCTGCATTCGTGAGGGCCGCGCCGATGTGTATGAGACGCTGGAGTTTGTCGATCAGGCCCCCGATTGCCGTTTCGCCACTCAATCCGGGCCTATGCTGGTGATCGACGGCGCGCTGCACCCGCGCTTCCTGCCCGATTCAACCTCGCGCTACATCCGCAACGGTGTGGGCACCAGTGCCGACGGCGCCCGCGCGGTGTTTGCGATCTCGGATGATTATGTCACTTTCCACGAATTCGGCAGGTTGTTCCGCGACGTGCTGGCTACGCCGAATGCGCTGTTCCTTGATGGCAACATCTCGCGGATGTATGAGCGCGCCAGCAACCGGTCGGACATCGGATTCTCGCTGGGACCAATTGTAGGAGTGGTCGAAGACGCGCCGACAAATTGACAGCGGCAAACCGATCCGCTAACTCGCGCGCCTTAGCAGAATTTTAGGTGCAGGATGGGACGCAAACGCAAGGGTCGCGATATTTCTGGTTGGCTGGTGGTGGACAAGCCTGCGGGCATGACCTCGACCGCTCTGGTCAACAAGGTGCGGTGGGCGATGGACGCCAGAAAAGCGGGTCATGCGGGTACACTGGACCCTGAGGCAACCGGCGTTCTGGCCGTGGCTCTGGGTGAGGCGACCAAAACCGTTCCCTACATCACCGATGCTTTGAAAGCCTACACGTTCACCGTGCGTCTGGGGCAAGCAACCAACACCGACGACGCCGAGGGCGAGGTGATTGCGCAAAGCGCCGCGCGCCCGTCGGATGAGGATATCAAACAGGCGCTGGCCCCGTTTCTGGGGGATATCATGCAAGTGCCCCCCAAGTTCTCGGCCGTGAAGATCGATGGCCAGCGGGCCTATAAGCTGGCCCGCGATGGTGAGGATGTTGAGCTGACGGCCCGGCCTTTATGGGTTGAGGAACTGATCCTTGTCGACCGTCCCGACGAAGACCATGCCGTGCTTGAGATGACCTGCGGTAAAGGCGGATATGTCCGCTCGATCGCGCGCGATCTGGGGGCCGCGCTGGGCTGTTACGGCCATGTCAGAGAACTGCGCCGCATCTGGTCCGGCCCGTTTGAAGCTGAAGATGGGCTGACTATCGAACAGATCGACGAGATGGCCAAAACCACCGCGCTGGACGAGTACCTGAATCCGCTGGAAATTGGCCTGTCAGATTTGCCTGAACTGAAATGCACCCCCGAAGGTGCCACCCGGTTGCGCAATGGCAACCCGGGCATGGTTCTGGCATCGGACGTGGAATACGGTGATGAGGCCTGGGCCTCGCTGGATGGTAAGGCCGTGGCTGTGGGCATCTATAAATCCGGTGAGTTGCACCCGAGCCGGGTGTTCGTCACCTGAACACCGTGTTAGGCGAAGGACATGATCACCCGATCCCATACCAAGGGCGATGCGCCCTCGACCGCTGTTTATTCGGATTGCGAAAAATATCGCTATAGCCTGACCCGTGTCTGGGACCCGGCGGGGCGTAAAGCGCTGTTCGTGATGCTCAACCCCTCAACCGCGACCGAGGTACAGAACGACCCCACCGTCGAACGCTGTGAACGGCGCGCTCGCGCGCTGGGGTTCGGGGCGTTTCAGGTGACCAACATCTTCGCCTGGCGCGACACCGACCCCCGCAAGATGCGCGTCGCTGTCGATCCGGTGGGGCCGGAAAACAACAGCGCCATTCTGGACGGGGTGGAATGGGCCGATCAGGTCATCGCCGCCTGGGGGACCCATGGCACGCATCTGGATCGCGGCCCGGCTGTCGAAACCCTGCTGCGCGGTACCGGGCGGCCCTTGTTCCATCTGGGGCTGACCAAGGACGGGCATCCAAAACATCCGCTTTATATCGCCTACACTCAACAACCTGAACTTTGGTGACAAAGGGTTAACCACAAACCCTGTTAGGTTTTGACCAACCACCTGACGACATGGGATATTTTATGCTCGGGGCACATTTGCTTGCGGAGGGGTCTCATGTTTCTGATTGGATTGTTTGGCCTGGCCGCCATGGGCGGTGCAGCCTACGCGATGGGCGATGTCCTCATCTCGGACAACGAAGATGAGGGGGAGGATGACCGGATTGAGGAAACGGCAGAAGACGAGGTGCCCGAAGGCAACTTTCTGGACGTGGACGAAAACATCGAAGAGCCTGACGCGCCCGGGGAACCCGGCAGCGGAGAGGTCATCTCGGAGCATGAAGGCCATCTGGTCATTGCTGGCGATGAAGGCACGGATGCGCTGGCCGGACAGGGCGGAAACGATCAGATCAACGGCTATGGCGGTGACGATCTTATATCGGGCGGCGCGGGGAATGATGTACTCTATGGCGGGGCCGGTGAGGATGTGATCCTTGGCGATGCGGGGCAAGATGTGCTGCACGGTGAGGGCGGCGACGATGATCTGGACGGCATGGCGGGGGACGATGCGCTTTATGGCCATTTCGGCGCGGATGATCTGGATGGTGGCGATGGTGCGGATCAGCTCTATGGCGGGCAAGGAAACGATATTCTGACGGGCGGCGACGGAGGCGACGCTCTGCAAGGGGGTGATGGCAATGATCATCTGGCAGGCGGGGCCGGTGAGGATGCCTTATTTGGCGGCGATGGCGATGATATTCTGACCGGCGCGGATGGCTTGGATGAGACCTCATCCGATTTCCTGAATGGTGGGGCCGGGGATGATGTCATTCTGGCCGAAAGTGGCGATGTGGTGACCGGAGGCGCGGGCGAGGATGAGATCGTGGTGCAGGCCGAGCCAGAACAGGAAAGCACCACGATCATGGATTTCGAGGTCGGCCATGACAAGCTTTTGATCACCTGGGACAGCCCGGAGGAGCCAGAGCTTTCTATTGAACAAGACAGCGAAAACAATGATTTGACGCGGGTTCTGGTCAACAATGAAGAAGTCGCGCAGCTTTACGGTGCTGAGGGTTTGACGACCGAGGATATTCAGTTCATAGCCGAAGCACATCTTGAGCAATATGCGCTTGGCGAGTGAGCCCGCAGAATCCCTTTGCCATTTGCGTCAAATGCGCCTATACGCGCCCATCCGCATCGGAATCGGTGCGGTTTTCTCCATGGGCCTGTGCTGGACGACATCCCGGCCTGCGCCATTAACTCTAACCTTTAAAGGAGACCCCGATGTCGATTACTGCCGCTGAAAAAGCACGCGTCATGAAAGAATTCGCAACCAAAGACGGCGACACCGGTTCGCCTGAAGTACAGGTTGCAATCCTGACCTCGCGCATCACCACCCTGACCGAGCATTTCAAGACCCACAAAAAAGACAACCACGGTCGTCGTGGTCTGCTGAAGATGGTTGCCCAGCGCCGCAAGCTGCTGGACTATCTGAAGGGTAAAGAAGAGGCACGTTATCAGGACCTGATCAAAAAGCTGGGCATCCGCCGCTAAGCAGTTCGCACAGCATGGCCAACACTTTCAGTGTGGTCACATGAATTCTACGCCCGCCAAATTGGCGGGCGTTTGCGATTCATATATCGGATATGAAAGATAAATGCCGAACGGCTGCTGGCTGGCGTCGTCGGATCGGCGATGTGGTTTTACAGGTATTGCCCGGTGTCTTTAGTTATCGCGCCCTTGGCGGTTAAGAAATACCCTTGCCTCGGGACGGCTGACCCCAATGGCACCCGCGCAGCGCCCAAAACTCCTTTTTGCGCTTCATGAGACGAATGGCCTTCAATCCCGAATTTCGGGTCGGCAGGCAGCGACGAGATCAGACTGATATCGAGGATACAGGGCCTGAAGCACGCAAATGCGGGGTCAGGCAAAGAAAAAGACCCCGGCCAGAACCGGGGTCTTTCGCATTCAAGGGATAGGGCAGATTACTCTGCGCTTTCCTCTTTCTTTTCTTTTTTCTCGGGCACGATCTCTTCGCCGGTTTCCTGATCGACAACTTTCATCGACAGGCGAACCTTGCCGCGGTCGTCAAAGCCCAGCAGCTTGACCTTCACGTCCTGACCTTCTTTCAGAACATCCGAGGGATGGTTCAGGCGGCGGTTTTCGATCTGGGACACGTGCACCAGACCGTCGCGCTTGCCAAAGAAGTTCACGAAGGCCCCGAAGTCGACGATCTTGACCACTTTACCGGTGTAGATCTGACCCTCTTCCGGCTCAGCCACGATCGAGTGGATCATCTCATAGGCCTTCTTGATCGATTCACCGTCAGGCGAGGCGATCTTAATCACGCCGTCGTCATTGATGTCGACCTTGGCACCCGAAACCTCGACGATCTCGCGGATGACCTTACCGCCCGAGCCGATCACTTCGCGGATCTTGTCGGTGGGGATGTTCATGGTTTCGATGCGCGGGGCGTGGACCGAGAATTCGTTGGTCTCGGACAGGGCTTTGCCCATCTCACCCAGAATGTGCATCCGGCCGTCCTTGGCTTGTGCCAGGGCTTTCTCCATGATCTCGGGCGTGATGCCCGCGACCTTGATGTCCATCTGCAGCGAGGTGATGCCGTTTTCGGTACCCGCCACTTTGAAATCCATGTCGCCCAGATGGTCTTCGTCCCCCAGAATGTCCGACAGGATGGCATAGTTGCCGTCATCTTCCAGGATCAGACCCATGGCCACACCGGCAACCGGTGCTTTCAGCGGAACGCCCGCATCCATCATCGACAGCGAACCGCCGCAGACCGACGCCATCGAGCTGGAGCCATTGGATTCGGTGATCTCCGACACGATGCGGATCGTGTAGGGGAAGTCGGTCGCCGCAGGCAGAACCGCCTGCAGGGCGCGCCATGCCAGCTTGCCGTGGCCGATCTCACGACGGCCGGGGCCACCGACGCGGCCAACTTCACCAACCGAATACGGAGGGAAGTTGTAGTGCAGCAGGAAGTTCGATTTGAAGTTGCCATGCAGCGCGTCGATGAATTGCTCATCGTCGCCGGTGCCCAGTGTGGTCACGGCCAGCGCCTGTGTTTCACCACGTGTGAACAGGGCGGACCCATGGGTCCGGGGCAGCATCGAGGTTTCTGCAACGATCGAACGGATATCGGTGGTCGACCGACCGTCGATCCGCTTGCCGCCTTTGACGACATCGCCACGCAGAATGCCAGCTTCCAGCTTTTTCATCGCAGAGCCGAGGTTACCGTCTTCCAGCTGCTCCTCGGTCAGCGCCTCTTTGATCGCTTCACGCGCAGCGGCAACCGCGGCGGTGCGCTCTTGCTTGTCGGTGATCGCGAAGGCGGCGCGCATCTGCTCTTCACCAGCGGCGGCAACAGCAGCGGACAGCTCCGAATAATCAGGTGCCTGGAAGTCAAACGGCTCTTTCGCGGCTTCTTCGGCGAGGCTGATGATCAGGTCGATCACCGGCTGAATCTGCTCATGCGCAAAGGTTACCGCGCCCAGCATTTCCGCCTCGGATAGTTCGTAAGCTTCCGATTCCACCATCATCACGGCGTCTTTGGTGCCGGCCACAACCAGATCCAGACGCTGTTCGGGGTTCAGGCGCAGGTCCTGCATGTCGTCGACGGTCGGGTTCAGGACGTATTCACCGTCTTCGAACCCAACGCGGGCACCGGCGATCGGGCCGCGGAACGGCGCGCCGGAAATGGTCAGGGCAGCCGAAGCAGCGATCATCGCGACGATGTCGGGATCGTTGACCAGATCGTGGCTCAGCACGGTGCACATCACCAGAACTTCGTTTTTGAAGCCGTCAACGAACAGCGGGCGGATCGGACGGTCGATCAGACGCGCGGTCAGCGTCTCTTTTTCGGTTGGGCGCGCCTCGCGCTTGAAGAAGCCACCCGGAACCTTACCGGCGGCATAGTATTTTTCCTGATAGTGCACGGTCAGCGGGAAAAAGTCCTGACCGGGTTTTTGCGCCCGCGCAAAGGTCACGTTTGCCATGACGCTGGTTTCGCCCAGCGTGGCAATCACGCTGCCGTCAGCCTGACGGGCAACCTTGCCGGTTTCCAGTGTCAGCGTTTCTTCGCCCCACTGAATCGATTTCTTAGTTACATCAAACATATGCGTATCCTAGAACGGAGCACTCCCGCCCCTGCGGGTCTCCGGTTTGCATGGCGGCCCCATTGCCGCCGACCCCATTTATCTTCCGTTCGAGTGCCAGGGTCAGGGCACAACGTCTCAGATATCGCGCGCATACAGCAGATTGGGCTCAAAGAAAAGTGAAACCGTCGCGCATTTGTAGCTGATCGGGGTGATCAGACCCGGCAGACCCCCTGATCCTTTGCGGGGCACGAAATATTACACTTATTCGAATATTCTTTGTGAAATAATCTTTCGCATGTAGTCTGCCGTCACCAAACCTGCGGTCGGAAAGATGGAAATACGCCAAGGGAAATAAATACGTCTCTGCCCGCTGGTCGAATACCTTGGCGTTTGCACGTAGCGAACAGAAGGGCGGACGAATGGCGCAAACCAAGAAAATGCTGGATCCCGATCCGCGGATCTATGATTTTGAGACCGAATATGAGCTGGGGCAGGATAATGTCCGGCCCTTCGGTCTGGATATCCACAACCCGGTCTTTTTGATCTCAAGCATCCTGATTTTTGCGTTTGTTCTGATCGCGCTTGCAAATCAGGAAGGAGCCGCCGCACTTTTTGGCTGGCTACGACCCTGGCTCACCAGCACGTTTGATTGGTTCCTCGTCCTTTCCGTGGATGCCATCACCCTGTTCTGTCTGGTCCTGATTATCCTGCCCGTCGGCAAGGTTCGGATTGGCGGAAAGGATGCCAAGCCTGACTATTCCTACGCCGGTTGGATCGCGATGATGTTCGCCGCCGGTATTGGTATCGGTCTGCTGTTTTTTGGCGTGATGGAGCCGGTCTACTACAACTTTGCCGAGGGCGGCAACGCGGCGCCACTGGGCATTGATATTGCGGTGCCGGGCAATGAATATGCCGGTATCGTCGGCACTATTCATCACTGGGGTCTTGAAGGCTGGGCGGTCTATGCGGCTGTGGGGCTCAGCCTTGCGATCTTCAGCTATAACCTCGGCCTGCCATTGACCCTGCGTTCGGCGTTCTACCCGATCCTTGGTGAACGCGTCTGGGGGTGGTGGGGTCATATCATCGACACTCTGGCGGTTTTCGCCACGCTGTTTGGCCTGACCACATCGCTGGGATTGGGCGCGCAACAAGTTGCGGCAGGTCTCTATGAGGTCTTTGGCATCGAACCCAGCCCTACCGTTACCGTTCTGCTGATCATCGGTATCACCCTGATCGCGCTGGGCTCGGTTCTGATGGGTATGGATGCGGGCGTCAAACGGCTGAGCGAGATCAACATGATCATGGCCGTTGGCCTGTTCATCTTTGTGATCGTCGTCACCGGTGTCGGCACAGCCATCGCACGGTACTTCAACGTGATGGTAGATTACGTGCTCCACCTGCCTGCGTTGTCAAATCCATTTGGACGCGAAGACACCAGTTACTTCCACGGCTGGACAACCTTCTACTGGGCCTGGTGGATCGCGTGGTCGCCTTTCGTGGGCATGTTCATTGCCCGTATCTCCAAGGGCCGCACAGTGCGTGAGTTTGTAATCTGCGCGCTGCTTGCCCCCACGGCGGTGTGTGCGCTCTGGATGTCGACCTTTGGCGGTGCTGCCATCGATATGCTGAACGCGGGCGGCGCAGAAGGTGTTCGCGCCACAGTGATCGACAGCTACGCCCCCGAGGGCGCGCTGTTCGGCTTCCTCAAAGAGCTTCCGCTTTACAGCATCATCGCACCCATCGCGCTGGTCCTGATCGTGGTGTTCTTTGTCACCTCGTCCGATTCAGGCTCGTTGGTGATCGACACGATTACGGCAGGCGGCAAGATGGACGCGCCGGTGGTACAGCGGGTGTTCTGGTGCACACTGGAAGGTCTGGTGGCGATTGCCTTGTTGCTGGGCGGGGGTCTTTCGGCCCTGCAGGGTGCGGCGGTGTCAACGGGTATCCCGTTCACGCTGGTGGTTCTGATCATGTGCTATTGCCTGTGGCTGGCACTGAAATCAGAGAAGGCCAAAATGTAGGGCGTGCCCCTTGAACCTGAAACGCCCGCCCTCAGGCGGGCGTTTCCATATGTGATGTACGCCACAGAGAGTTTTCAAAACTTATCTATTCTGCCCAACCATTGTTTCAGAATTCAGTGAAGGTATTCCCATGAAGCTCCATTCCGCCTCCGGCATCTCATTCAACCCTGATGTGTTTGACGAGTCTTTTGTCGAGATGCTCGACAACCTTCCCGACGATGCGCTTGAAGATGTCGATATCGATGAAACGCCTGATATGCCGCTGATGGCTGCTGCCCCCGCGGCCGAGCCGAGCGAGGCAGAGGTTGCCGCCATCATGGAGAGCGCGTGGGAAGAGCTTTACGCCTCTGACGAAGGGGCCGAGATCCGGTCGCTTCCCGACGATCAGCAAGCCCAGATCAAGGCGCGTTTCCTGTCGCCGGATCCGATTTCCGAAGCTGACGCTGCAACGGTTCCAATCGATGACGCGCCCTTTACAATCGAAGAAACGGCGGACAGCCTGATCCTGATGCAGGGCGATACGCCGCTTTTGGGCGCGCCGCTGGGGTCCAGCAAAAAGAAGAACAAAAAGGCTGCGCTGAATACCTTTATCGGGGCTGCAGCCAAGGCTTTTGCCGACATCATCACCATGGCGATGGCCGCGCTGGGCGTCTATCAGGCGCTGGGCAGCAAAACGGTGACCAAGGCCGGGGCAGGTATTGCCGTCAAATGCAGCAGACCGATCACCCGCCATGCGGGTGCCATTGCCAAGGCCGGTAAGGCGGGCGGTGATCTGGCCCAGATGAAGGCGATGCTGGGCGTGGCCAAGGCATCGGTTGGGTTCACCAAGCTTGCCGGGATCGTTCTGACCGACATGAGCGGGCTGGAAAAGGCTGCCGCGATTGCTACCTGCGTGGGCGGCATGACACTGGCACTGGCCTCGGCCAGCGGGTCATTCTGGTTGTCGATGGTCGCAATGGTGGCTGCGGTTGCGATGTTCGTGATCGACACTGCACTGGCGGTCGATACCTACAAAAAGTGGCAGGCTATCTGATGTGAAACAAAAATCTGCACACTGGGCTGGTTCCGGTATTCGCATCCAGTAAAACCGACACCTCATATCTCATGGGGCCTCACCCTGAGTAACAGGTTCATTGTCTGGTTTCGCTTCGGTCGATAGCCGCGTTCACAGCCGTTCTTTCTTTGCAGGGGTTTTCGTCCGCATGCTCTGTGCGCTCGTGTACAACGTGATCTATCCGGTTCCGTCATTATGGTGGTATGATGCGACGTAATGACGAAATATAAGGCGATTTTGTCAAGAATTACCCTGCATACCGGACAAATTGCACACCATACTCATAAGAAACAAAGTATGGAGGTATGTTGTGAGCTGGAATGTTTGCGTCGTAGGGGCGGGCAAGATCGGTCAGATGATTGCGGCCCTGTTAAAGACATCTACCCACTATGCGGTGACGGTTGCTGATCATGATCTTGCGGCTTTATCCGGCTTTAAAAAGCGCGGTGTTGCAACCCGTCAGATTGATGCGCGTGATGCCACCA
Source organism: Rhodobacteraceae bacterium KLH11 (assembly GCA_000158135.1). GTDB lineage: Bacteria > Pseudomonadota > Alphaproteobacteria > Rhodobacterales > Rhodobacteraceae > Ruegeria. The sequence continues at coordinate 1,039,781 of DS999531.1, read as the reverse complement.
GTCTGACGCAGGGGCTGGCGGGTTTTGATGCGGTGATCTCGGCGGCTCCGTTCTTTCTAACTCCGGCGATTGCGAGCGCGGCCAAAGCGGCTGGCGCGCATTACTTTGACTTGACCGAAGATGTCGCAGCGACCAATGCCGTGCGCGAGTTGGCGCAAAACAGCAATACGGCTTTCATGCCGCAATGCGGGCTGGCACCCGGATTTGTTGGTATCGCAGGTGCGGCGCTGGCAGCGGAATTTGATGAGATTGACAGCCTGCATATGCGGGTCGGGGCTTTGCCGCTCTACCCGACCAATGCGTTGAAATACAATCTTACCTGGTCAACGGATGGATTGATCAACGAGTATTGCAACCCCTGCGATGCCATCGTGAATGGCGAGCGCGTCAAGACTGCGCCGCTGGAGGATTACGAGCTGATCGGCCATGACGGGGTTGAATACGAGTGCTTCAATACGTCGGGCGGTCTGGGCACCTTGCCGGAAACGCTGGACGGCAAAGCGCGAGCGGTGTCTTACCGGTCGATCCGATATCCCGGGCATCGCGATATCCTGAGCCTGCTATTGCATGATCTGGGCCTGGAACGCCGCCGCGATCTGTTGAAAGAGATATTCGAAACCGCCCTGCCGCGCACCGATCAGGATGTGGTTCTGGTCTATTGCACGGCGAAAGGGATGGTTGATGGCACGCTGCGCGAAAAGTCCCTGATCAATAAATCCTTCGCCCGCACCATCGACGGACAGGTCTGGAGCGCAATCCAGATCACCACCGCAGCGGGCGTGCTGGGCGTTGTTGATCTGATGCGGACGGGGGTTTTGCCATCGAAAGGCTTTGTCCGGCAAGAGCAGGTGAAGCTGGCGGATTTCCTGAACACCGAATTTGGCCGGCTCTATCGCGCCGGTGATGTGACTGAACAGAACAAGGCGGCCTGAGAGATGAAAGATGTTGCGATGACTGCAGAAACCATTCTTGCGAAACTGGACCTGACGGCGGCTGATCTGACCGGAGGCACGCTGCGTGTGACCTCTCCGATTGATGGCAGCGTGCTGGCTGAGGTGCATGAGACTGCGTTGTCAGAGATGGATGCCGTGTTTGCCCGGGCGCAGGCGGCCTTCAAGGCATGGCGTGTGGTGCCAGCGCCACGGCGGGGAGAGCTGATCCGCCTACTGGGCGAAGAACTGCGGGCGGCCAAGGATGAGCTGGGCGCGCTGGTCAGTTGGGAAGCGGGCAAGATCACCTCGGAAGGTCTGGGCGAAGTGCAGGAGATGATCGATATCTGCGATTTTGCCGTCGGCCTGTCGCGGCAGCTTTACGGTCTGACCATTGCCAGCGAACGTCCCGGCCACCGGATGATGGAGACCTGGCATCCGGCGGGTCCGGTCGGGGTGATTTCGGCGTTCAACTTCCCGGTAGCCGTCTGGTCGTGGAATGCCGCGCTGTCTTTGGTTTGCGGGAATCCGGTAATCTGGAAACCGTCCGAGAAAGCCCCCCTGACAGCAATGGCCAGCCATAAGATTTTTGAGCGCGCCCTGGCCCGGTTCGGTGATGCGCCCGACGATCTGCTGCAAACCCTGATCGGCGGCGCAGCACTGGGCGAGGCGCTGGTTTCCAGCGAACATGTTCCGGTGATCTCGGCCACAGGGTCAACCCGCATGGGCCGCGCGGTGGCACCCATCGTGGCGCAGCGTTTCGGCAAATGCATTCTGGAACTTGGTGGCAACAACGCGATGATTGTTGGCCCCTCGGCCGACCTGGAAATGGCGGTGCGGGCGATCGTGTTCTCGGCGGTTGGAACGGCAGGCCAGCGCTGCACCACGCTGCGCCGTCTGATCGTGCATAATTCGATCCGCGAAGAACTGGTGGGGCGTCTGAAGAAAGCTTATGCCGGGCTGCCAATTGGCGATCCGCTGGCCGAAGGTACGCTGATCGGCCCTCTGGTTGATGAGGCTTCAGGCAAAGCCATGAGCGCGGCGCTTGACGCCGCGAGGGCCGAAGGCGGCACAGTGTTTGGCGGCAACCGCGTGACAGAGGGCGTGCCGGGGGGCGTTTATATGGAGCCCGCAATCGCCGAGATGCCCGGCCAGACCGCGACAGTAAAAACCGAGACCTTCGCGCCGATCCTGTATGTCATGGGGTATGATGAGTTCGCCGATGCGATTGCTATTCAGAACGATGTCCCGCAGGGCCTGTCTTCTTGCGTCTTCACGCTGAACATGCGCGAGGCTGAACAGTTCCTGACCGCAGCCGGATCCGATTGCGGTATCGCCAATGTCAATATTGGGCCATCTGGTGCCGAGATTGGCGGCGCGTTCGGTGGCGAGAAGGAGACCGGTGGCGGGCGCGAAAGCGGCTCTGATGCCTGGAAATCCTATATGCGCCGCCAAACCAATACGGTAAATTATTCGGCTGATCTGCCTTTGGCTCAGGGCGTCAGGTTCGACATCTGATCAAACGGTGCGGGCGGCCTGTTACAGCGCTGCCCGCCACCAAAGATGCCTCAGTCAATGAACAGATAATCCAGCTGCATCACGGCTTTGGCCTTGTCTGCGCTGATCCCGAGAAACTCTGCAATTGCGGTTTCATTTTCCGACTGATCCGCCGTCTGGCGCAGGTAAAACGAGCCATCGGTTTTGGTATCGCGGATCAGTTCCGATTCGTAAGCCAGCGCATTGCGTAGCGTTGGCAACAGCCGTGCAATTGCCTCGGTCGGGCTGCTCTGACCCGCCAGACCAACCCGCTGCGCATGACCGGTCAGATAATCGTCGGAATACTCACATTCGATTTCCAGCACGCGGGTATGGGCCTGATCGGCACAGAAATCCTGAATCACCTCCAGATTGGCGGGATCAAGGCACAAGACCAGCTTGTCATTGTCAAAATGGTCGAACAGCATGCGCGCCACCGCGCGCCGGTGGCGGGATCGTTTGGTCAGCGTGGTCTCGATCCCTCCCAAATCAGGAAGCGGTGTGTCCTGCTCGTCATAGATGTATTCAACGCATGGAATGCTGGTTTCCGAGGCGATCTGATCAACCAGCCGCTTGGCGACATGCCATTTCTTGCAAACGACCAGAAAAATCTGCCGTTCAGGGCCAAGCGTATTGCTGGCCTCCCAGAAGCGCCGGGCAAAACGCCGCCCCACCCGACCGCGCCCGGTGAGGAAATGGTACAGGTTGCGCCCTTCGTCCGAGATCGGGAACGCAACACCTTCGCTGGCATAAAGCTGGCCCAGACGCTCTTTCAACTCATGCGCTTCGGGGCTGATTTTGCGGGCGAACAGATAATCCTGCCCCAGTAGCATGTCATAGTGATCATTGTAGAACGTGACCGGCATGCCGTAGTCAGAGAACATCAGGAATGTGAGTGTTCGGTTTTCGATCTCCTGTTTCGGGATCAGGTGGCGCACAAGGGTCTGAAAGAACGTCTCGTCCGGTATCCAGGTGGTCGAGAAAAACCGAATGACATCGCGGCGTTGGCGCAGGAAATCCAGTATCATCTCAACCGTGCGGCGACGCAGGCACCACCATTGGCTGCCGATCATGATCTGAAGATCGGCAGGAATATCGCGGGTCAGGCGCAACCGTTTCTGCATCTCGTAGGCGGCGTAGAACAGGCGTGACTGATTGCGTTCGTTGAAATAGTGGCGAAAGATCAGCCGGTCTTCTTTCATACCGGTCTTGATCCAGTCGCTTTCAAAGAAATCATGGCTTTCGATGAAATCCGCATCACGCTCATCAAGGAAATTATGTGCATATTCGGCGGTTTTGATCGCCATGCAATCACCAGAGAGCATGTAGAAATGCGTGGCCCTTGGAAATGCTTCTGCAGCGGCTTGCAGCGCATGCAGCGTAGCCTGAACCAATGACCATTCGCCCCAGCCGCATTTTACTCGCTTCTTTGCAAATGTGACGTTTGGGTTGCTTTTCAGCGCGTTGCGTATCCGGGCATAATTGGCCTCATCAGCGCGGGCGTCGAAATGAATCGCCATGCAATCGCCTGTTGTCGTCAACTGCTCGGCCTGCGCGATGATCGCGTCAGGGTCTTTGTGACATAGCAGGATATAGGCAATCTTTGCCATTTGCGTTTCGGAATTCCCCGTTTTTGCTGTTCGCAACCGTGATACTGAGGATGAGCGATTGAATAAACAGAATATTTTTGGTTCTTTGAGCCAATACGATCCGAGTATCACGCTGATATCCGGCCAAGGAGGCGCAACAGATGGGTTTTCCCGGAACATGGATGACCGAAAGCCAGAGCATGGTCTACCGCGTCGTGCCGAAATGCGCCTGCTCGACCATCGGGCAGATCATGTATTATTCGGATCATGGCCAGTTCTTTGACGGTGATATTCACGACGCCAAAGACGGGATGCATAAATGGGCCTTTGGTGCCAGTCAGGACCCGATTGCCAGAAATGTGCAATCACACGGGTCCTATACGTTCACCTGCGTGCGCAACCCCTATACTCGCATTCTCAGCTCGTTCTTTGACAAGATTTGCGGCATTCAACGAAACGGCAAACGCTATCGCGGCAATCTGGTTCCGACGCTGATTTACAATTATGGCATCGAAGTTGGCGGTGAGGACGGCAAGGGAGAGTTCGATCAGATCGCGAGTTTTCGTCGTTTTCTTTTGTTTGCGCGTGACACGATCCGTTGGCGGCGTCCCATGGATCCGGATATTCATTGGTCGGCTATGTCAGGGCATGTCTCGACCCTGATTGCAAATGGTGGTCGCTATGACCGGATTTTCTGGACCGAGAAATTCAATGATGGCATGCAGGGCGTGCTGGATCATCTCGACACCACGCACGCTGTAGCCCTGTCCCAGATCCCGCGTTTCAACGAATCCGAAGGCCACGGACCCAAACGCGCGCATCCGGTCGAGGATTACTTTGACGATCTGTCCATGCATCTGGTTTATGAAATCTACAAACAGGATTTCGAGCTGTTCAAATATGATTTCGAAAATCCGGCCAACAAGATGCCGACAGAAGAAATCGATCTGGATGAGATTCACGCCAAACTGGGTGACTGATATCAGCGCAGCAGGGACTCCCGCCCATCGTCAACGTCTCTGACGAGACGTCTCCTCTGGTTGG